>NZ_SLWR01000028.1 GCF_004345665.1 Kribbella antiqua | reverse complement strand
TCAGTGTGAGGGTGGTGCTGCCGCTTCGTGCGGTGGTTGGATCCCGATCACCTGATGCCTGGCTCTTACCGTGGCTGCCGTCCTTGGATTGGCGAGCATGGGTTTTGCCGGTGTCGGGTGTGACGGACCGGCCGGCGTGACTTGATAGGAGCGTGGCATCGCCCCCACTGAGATGTGTCCGCCGACCGGTCCAACCGTCCCATCACTGATCAGGGTGAAGGAGGCAACCTCCATGGTTGTTGTTGGCGCCGATGTGCACAAGCGGACGCACACGTTCGTTGCGGTCGACCAGGCCGGCCGGCAGCTGGGCCAGTTCACAATTCAAGCGACCACGAAGGGCCATGCGAAAGCGCTGGCGTGGGCCCGGCGGGAGTTCGGCAGCGACCTGGTCTGGGCAGTGGAGGACTGCCGCCACCTGTCCGCCCGCCTGGAGCGGGACCTGCTGACCGCGGGACAGCAGGTGGTGCGGGTGCCACCCAAGATGATGGCGATGACCCGGGCCTCGGCGCGCACCCGCGGCAAGTCCGACCCGATCGACGCACTGGCCGTGGCGCGGGCCTTCCTGCGTGAACCGGACCTACCGGTCGCCTCCCACGACGAAACGTCGCGGGAACTGAAACTGCTGGTCGACCGCAGAGAAACCCTGATCGCGCAACGGACCGCGACGATCAACAGCCTTCTGTGGCGGGTCCACGAGCTCGACCCCGCCCGCGCACCGAAGGCCCGCTCGCTGGACCTGGCCAAGCACCAGCACGCCCTGCGGGACTGGCTGGTCACTCTGACCGGGGTCGTGGCCGAACTGGCCCTGGACGAACTCGACGACATCATCGCCTTGACCGCCCGCGCCAAGAACTACGAGCGGCGGATCACGGCCCTGACCACCCAGGTCGCACCCACACTCGTGGCGATGCCCGGCTGCGGCGCACTGACCGCGGCCAAGCTCACCGGAGAAGCCGCCGGCATCACCCGCTTCCCCGACGAAGCGAAGTTCGCCCGCCACGCAGGTGTCGCTCCCATCCCGGTCTGGTCAGGCAACACCGCCGGCCGGGTCCGGATGACCCGCTCAGGCAACCGCCAACTCAACGCCGCCCTGCACCGCATAGCCGTCACCCAGATCCGCCTCACAGGCAGCCTCGGCAAGACCTACTACGAGAAGAAGAAGGCCCAGGGCATGTCCAACCGCGAAGCCCTCCGCTGCCTCAAACGACGCCTCGCACGCACCGTCTTCAACCACCTCACCAACGACCATCACAGCCGACCTACAACCAGCCTCCCGGCTGCGGCTTGACATAGGAGAAAC
>NZ_SLWR01000027.1 GCF_004345665.1 Kribbella antiqua | reverse complement strand
GGTGGTTTCTACTGACGGTTGCAACACTTCGTCCTGAATTGGGAGGTTGTGTTGTCTTCATCTCGTCGTGTGAAGAAGGGGCCGGGGCGTCGTCCGCTGTCGGCCAAGCGTCAACGGTTCATGGAGTTGCGTGGGCGTGGCTGGAGCATCCTGGCCGCGGCCCGCGAGGTCGGTGTCTCGAGAACCACCGGCAACAACTGGTCTCGCGGCTACAAGACCTACCGCAAGGGCGAGGTCGTCGGGTTCGTTGCTCCGCTCGACCGGCTTGCGGTGCGCGAAGTCAGCTCGCGGTTCTTGTCGCAGGAGGAGCGGATCGAGATCGCGGACCTACACCAGGCTGGTTTGAGCATCCGAAAGATCGCGGAGCGGCTGGGCCGGGCACCGTCGACGATCTCGCGTGAACTGCGCCGCAACAGCCACGCAGGCGGTAGTTATCGTCCGTTCGATGCGCACCGTCAGGCGACCGCTCGCAGGGCCCGCCGGCATCGGCGACGCCTCGACACCAACCCTGCACTGCGTGAGCTGGTGGCAGAGTGGTTGTCGCAGCGGTGGAGCCCGCAGCAGATCAGCCGGCAGCTTCGGCTCCACCACCCTCAGCGGCCGCAGATGTGGTTGTGCCACGAGAGCATCTACCAGGCCGTCTACCAGCCCGGAACCACGCTGCTACGCCCGGCACCGGTGGCACCGCAGCATCGTTCGCCGCTGCGCACCGGCCGGGACCATAGGCGAGCCCATCAGAAGACCGAGCGTCGCCGGCCCCGCTTCGAGCAGCCCATGCTGTCGATCCACGACCGGCCCTTCCCACCGGAAGACCGGTCCGAGGCCGGCCACTGGGAAGGCGATCTCATCATCGGCAAGGACCAGGCCTCAGCGATCGGGACCCTGATCGAGCGGACGACCAGAACCGTCCGGCTGCTGCACCTTCGGCAACGCGACAGCGATGCCCTGCACGCCGCGTTGAACGAGCGCATGAGCGATTTACCTGCTGCGCTGCTGCGGTCGATCACCTGGGACCAGGGAACCGAGATGGCCCGCCACACCGCCATCGCCGCCACGCTCGGTGCACCGATCTACTTCTGCGACTCCCGCTCACCCTGGCAACGCGGTTCGAACGAGAACGCCAACGGACTCCTGCGTCAATACTTCCCGAAGGGAACCGACCTGAGCGTCCACACCCCACAGCACCTGCGGGCGGTCGAGAACGAGATCAACCACCGGCCCCGTCACGTCCTTGACGACCGCGCACCCGCCGAGTTGTTCACGGCGCTGCTAGCCTCGGCGGAACACCTTGTGTTGCAACGTTGACTAGAACCCGCCT
>NZ_SLWR01000026.1 GCF_004345665.1 Kribbella antiqua | reverse complement strand
ACGCCTCCACTGGCGCACCCCCGCCGAAGCCCTCGACAAACTACTATCCGACCAGTCAAAACCACCCGGTGTTGCAACCACCGCGTGAATCCGCCTGGGTTCACCAGCCGTATTCGGGCGGGTAACCCGTAATTTGATGGGTGAACCCATCAAATGTGGCTCTCCTGCTCGATGTGTGGGTGGTCGTTCGTTCAACTCGGCCGGGGTGCGCGGGCAGCTGTGGAGTCTCGGCGCGATCGCGGCCGGACCGGTCGTCGAGCGGGTTCGGGGAGCGCTACCCACCTGATTCGACCAGCCAGACTCCCCAGTCCGGGTGGATACGTCGCGGTGAACGACCGGGCGCGGTGACCTTACGCACCCCTCGACCATCGCGCGGCGGCGTGTCGTGGTCGAACGGTGCAATGGGATCAGACGAGTGTCGGTTGGGTGTTGCCGGCTTCGGTGATGCCTCGGCGCATGTCGACGCGGACGAGGAGGACGAGGCCGATGACGAAGAAGAGGCCGAGCGCGACGATGGCAGGCCGGTAGGAGCCGGTGATTTGGTGGACCAGGCCGAAGACGAGGGTCCCGAGCCAGGAGGTTCCGCGCTCACCAGCCTGGTAGAGGCTGAAGTACTCCGCCTCGCGGCCCTTCGGGATCAGCTGGCTGAAAGCAGACCGCGACAGCGCCTGAGTACCACCGAGGACGATACCGATCGCCACCCCCATCGCCAGGAAGGGCGCGATCTGCTCCGCCGGCAGCATGAAGCCGGCGATCACGATCAGCATCCAGAACACCAGCCCGCCCATGATCGTGTTCTTGGTCCCGAACCGCCGCGCGAACCGCCCGAACGCGAGTGCCCCGAAGAACGCGACGAACTGCACCAGCAAGATGGTCGCGATCAGGATCTGCGTCTCGAACCCGAGCTGCTTCTCGCCGTACGTCGACGACACCGAGATGACGGTCTGGATCCCGTCGTTGAAGAACAGGTACGCGACCAGGAACAGCAGCGTCATCGGGTAGGTCCGCATGTGCTTCAGCGTCGCCGCCAGCTGACCGAAGCTCTGCCGCACCAGATTGCCGCTCCGCACCGGTACGACGCTCACCGGCGGCCGGTCGCGCAGCTTCAGATACGGGATGAACGTGAACGCACCCCACCAGAGTCCGGCGGACAGCAGGCTGAGCCGGACCGCCGTACCTTGGCTCATGCCGAGCGCATCGTGCGCGGTGACCACGGCGAGGTTGACCGTGAGCAGGATGAAGCCGCCCAGGTAGCCGAAGGCCCACGCGCGCGACGAGACGTCGTCCCGGTCGTCGGGTGGCGCGATGTCGATCAGGATCGAGTCGTAGACCACCAGCGACGACCCGAGACACAGGTTGCCGATGAACAGCAGCAGCGCCCCGAGCTCCCACCGGCCGCCGCCCACGAACACCATGCAGCAGGCGGCCAGTGCGCCCGTCCACGCGAAGCCGCACATCAGCAGCTTCTTCCGCGCCATCCGGTCCGCGATCGCGCCGACCACCGGCAAGAACAGTGCCGACACCAGCGTCGCCACCGTGACGACGTAGAAGGCGAGGGAGCCGGGCGAGATGCCGAGGCCCAGTACGTCGAGGTTGGTGTGGCACGGCTTGTCCGTCGTACCGACGTATCCGCAGGCGGCGGTCTCTGCGACCGAGGTCAGGTACGGCGCGAACAGCACCGTGCCGACGGTGGTGACATAGCCGGAGTTGGCCCAGTCGTAGAGGCTGAACCCCCAGTACTCCCGCTTGTCGACCGCCGCCGGGGCGGAGAGAAGTCCCATGCGGAGGAGTGTGTCAGGTCAGAGGGACGAAGCGACGTACCCGCGGATAACACTTCAGTGCCCGATTACTACCACTGGCCGCGCTCGATCAGAACGTCGCGGAGGAGGTCGGTGCGGTCGGTGATAAGGCCGTCGACGCCGGCGTCGAGCATCCGCCGCATCACGGCCGGATCGTCGACCGTCCAGACGTGCACCTGCTTGCCTCTGGCATGCGCCCGCCGGATCAGCCCGGGCGTCAGTACTTTGAGAGGGCCGTAGCGTTCGGGGATCTGCAGGCAGGCTCCGCTCGACATCAGCGCGATCGGGAGGAACCGGATCAGCGCGGTCTCCCAGTCGCCGTACCCGGTGCACAGACTCGGCCCGAGTTCGCGGCGGATCCGTCGTACGCGCGATTGGGAGAAGGACGAGACGCAGACCCGGTCGATCGCGTTGGCCGCGCGCAGCACGTCGGCGGCGGGCTTCAGCCCGTTCTCGGCCTTGATGTCGAGGTTGAACTTGGTTTGCGGGAAGTGCTCGAGCAGTTCGTCCAGCCGGGGGATCGGCTCGTGGCCGTTGATTTTGGCCTTGCTGACCTCGGACCAGGGGAGCTCCGCGACCACGCCGGTGCGGTCGGTGACACGGTCGAGGCGGCTGTCGTGGAAGGCGATCACGACGCCGTCGCTGGTGGCGTGGAGGTCGGTCTCGAGGTAGCGGTAGCCGAGCTTCACCGCGTGTTCGAAGGCGTGCATCGAGTTCTCGTAGCCGATGTTGTCCGGATGCAGCGCGCCGCCCCGGTGTGCCATCGCGATCGGCCCGTTGTGGTCGAGGTAGGGATACACGAGGTGAAGTATGTACCGTTTGAGTGGTGACGGTACTCAGCCCCCGCCCCGATCTGTGGACCCTCGATCCCGACGTCCTGCACCTGAACCACGGCTCGTACGGCGCCGTGCCGCGCCGGACGCAGGAGGTGATGGCTGCCCTTCGTGCCGAGGCGGAGGCCAACCCGATGCTGTGGTTCCGCTCGGTGGCGGAGCGGCTGGCTGTGTCGCGGTTGGAGCTTGCCGCATATCTGTCGGCCGACCCTGCCGGCTTCGCGCTCGTCCCGAACGCGAGCGCCGGAGTCACCGCCGCGCTCGCAACTCTGCCGATCGCCGCGGGCAGCCGGATCGTCCTGACGAATCATGCGTACGGCGCTGTGTTGTACGCCGCTCAGCGGTTCGCCCGGGCTCATCAGGCCGAGGTGGTCGTGGTCGACGTACCGCTGGAGGCTGATGACGAGACGATCGTGTCGCTGATCGCGTCCGCGCTGGACGGTGCCGCCGTACTGGTGGTGGATCAGATCAGCTCGGCGACGGCGCGGGTGTTCCCGATCGCTTCCCTGGTCGAGGTGTGCCATTCGTTCGGCGTGCCGGTCGTCGTCGACGGTGCGCACGCGCCTGGGCTGATCGATGCGCCGGCGGCGGATGGGGCCGACTTCTGGACCGGCAACTTCCACAAGTGGCCGGCGGCGCCGCGGGCGACGGCTGGTCTCGTGGTGGCGGAGAAGTGGCGGACGGCGACGCTGCCGTTGATCGTGTCTTGGTCGGAGCACGACGAGCGCTTGCCGGAGCGTTTCGACATGCAGGGCACGTACGACTACGCCCCCTGGATCGCGGCGCCAACATCGCTGCGGGTGCTGGAGGAGTTGCAGTGGCCGGTACGGCGGTCGCAGCTCAGCGGCCTGCTGGACGAGGGTGCGCGGCTGGTTGCGAAGGCGCTCGGGACCGGGGTCGCCGAGGTGGGACAGCCTGCGGCAACGATGCGGCTGGTGGAGCTGCCGTCGTCGGTGGACCTGACGGCGGCGGAGGCGTTGAAGGCGTTCGTGTCGCGGGAGCTGAAGGCGGAGATCACGCTCACCGGCTTCGATGGCCGCGGGTTCATCCGGCTGTCGGCGCATGCGTACAACTCGCTGCAGGACTACGAGAAACTGTCGGAGCGCCTTCCTACAGTGCTCGCGTGAATGACATCCAAGGCTCCTACGCCACCGTTGCCGCCGACTACCACGAGCTCCTGAAGGACAACCTGCAGGAAAACCCGTACGACCGCGCCGCCCTCGATCTCTTCGCCTCGCTGGTCCCGGAGGGGCCGGTGGGTGATCTCGGCTGTGGGCCTGGCCGCATCACGGCGTACCTCGCGTCGCTCGGGTTGGATGCCTTTGGCATCGATCTGTCGCCGGAGATGGTTGGCTTGGCGCGGGCGACGTACCCGTCGTTGCGGTTTGAGGTCGGTACGCTTTTCGACCTTGATCTGGAGGACACCGAGCTGGCTGGGGCACTTGCGTGGTATTCGCTTGTCCACACGCCACCAGAGGACTTGCCGGCGGTTTTCGCCGAGCTCTCTCGAGTGATTGCAGCGGGCGGCTACCTTCTCCACGCCTTCAAGGTCGGCAGCGGGATTCATCACTTGGACCACGCCTACGGTCACGAGGTCGACCTTGACGTCTACTGGTACGACCCGGCCGACATCACCGACTTGCTGACCGAAGCCGGGTTTGCCCAGGTTGCGATGCTGACGCATGCTCCGCTCGAGCACGAGAAGCAGCCTCAGGCATACGTGCTGGTCCGCAAGCCTGTGTGAGCTCGATTGGTGCGGGTTGGCTCGCGTTCAAATGGAGGTAATGGCCGCGGGCTCCGCTGCGTGATGGTGCTAGTCGGGGTGGTGGGCGTCAAGGGCGCCTCCTTCGTCGGCGTCGCTGCGCGATCTTCGACCCTTGACTCCCACCACCCCGACCAGGAAGGACGCAGCTATGCGAAGC
>NZ_SLWR01000025.1:1866-4667 GCF_004345665.1 Kribbella antiqua | reverse complement strand
CACACGTTGCCGTGCTTCCACTTCTGGCCTATCAACCCAGTGGTCTACTGGGGGCCTTACCCGGTTAACCCGGTGGGAGACCTCATCTTGAAGCGTGCTTCCCGCTTAGATGCTTTCAGCGGTTATCACTCCCGAACGTAGCCAACCAGCCGTGCTCCTGGCGGAACAACTGGCACACCAGAGGTTCGTCCACCCCGGTCCTCTCGTACTAGGGGCAGCCCTTCTCAAGTCTCCTGCGCGCGCAGCGGATAGGGACCGAACTGTCTCACGACGTTCTAAACCCAGCTCGCGTGCCGCTTTAATGGGCGAACAGCCCAACCCTTGGGACCTACTCCAGCCCCAGGATGCGACGAGCCGACATCGAGGTGCCAAACCATCCCGTCGATATGGACTCTTGGGGAAGATCAGCCTGTTATC
Organism: Kribbella antiqua; assembly: GCF_004345665.1. Classification (GTDB taxonomy): domain Bacteria; phylum Actinomycetota; class Actinomycetes; order Propionibacteriales; family Kribbellaceae; genus Kribbella; species Kribbella antiqua. Next base: position 4,250 of record NZ_SLWR01000025.1, on the reverse strand, counting down.
CCCGGGGTACCTTTTATCCGTTGAGCGACGGTGCTCCCACATGCCACCGCCGGATCACTAGTTCCGACTTTCGTCCCTGCTCGACATGTCTGTCTCACAGTCAAGCTCCCTTGTGCACTTACACTCGACACCTGATTGCCAACCAGGCTGAGGGAACCTTTGAGCGCCTCCGTTACCTTTTAGGAGGCGACCGCCCCAGTCAAACTACCCACCAGGCACTGTCCCTGATCCGGATAACGGACCAAAGTTAGACAGCCAGAACAACCAGAGTGGTATTTCAACGATGACTCCACCCGAACTGGCGTCCGAGCTTCACAGTCTCCCACCTATCCTACACAAGTTGTACCGACCACCAATACCAAGTTGTAGTAAAGGTCCCGGGGTCTTTCCGTCCTGCTGCGCGTAACGAGCATCTTTACTCGTAATGCAATTTCGCCGAGTCCACGGTTGAGACAGCGCCCAAGTCGTTACGCCATTCGTGCAGGTCGGAACTTACCCGACAAGGAATTTCGCTACCTTAGGATGGTTATAGTTACCACCGCCGTTTACTGGCGCTTAAGTTCAAAGCTTCGCCGGCCCTAAAGCCAGCTAACCTGTCCCCTTAACGTTCCAGCACCGGGCAGGCGTCAGTCCGTATACATCGAATTACTTCTTCGCACGGACCTGTGTTTTTAGTAAACAGTCGCTTGGGCCTGGTCTCTGCGGCCATCACCGCCTCGGTGAGCAAGTCACCTAACGGATCCGGCCCCCCTTCTCCCGAAGTTACGGGGGCATTTTGCCGAGTTCCTTAACCATGGTTCACTCGATCGCCTTGGTATTCTCTACCTGATCACCTGTGTCGGTTTGGGGTACGGGCGGCTCTAACACTCACTGCGAAGTTTTTCTCGGCAGCATGGGATCATCCACTTCCCCTAAACGGGTCCGCCTCGGCTCTCAGGCTATGTGAGACACGGATTTGCCTATGCCTCGCCCTACCACCTTGCCCGCGGATCAGCTTGCGCCTACCATCGCCGCGGTTGGACTACCCTCCTGCGTCACTCCTCAATGCACCTACTACCACCTCGGGCCGGAGCTTCCGCCACGCCGCCCGAAGGCATTGTGGTTTCAGATCCTTAGCATCAGCGGGTTCGGTCGGGTCGTGTTAATGCCGGTACGGGAATATCAACCCGTTGTCCATCGACTACGCCTGTCGGCCTCGCCTTAGGTCCCGACTTACCCAGGGCAGATTAGCTTGACCCTGGAACCCTTGATCATCCGGCGGACGGGTTTCTCACCCGTCATTCGCTACTCATGCCTGCATTCTCACTCGTGCAGCATCCACAACTCCATCACTAGGCTGCTTCACACGCTGCACGACGCTCCCCTACCCATCCACACACCTGGACCAAAACCAAAGTCTTGGCCGGGTTCATGTGTGAATGCCACAGCTTCGGCGGATTGCTTGAGCCCCGCTACATTGTCGGCGCGGAATCACTTGACCAGTGAGCTATTACGCACTCTTTCAAGGGTGGCTGCTTCTAAGCCAACCTCCTGGTTGTCTGGGCAACTCCACATCCTTTTCCACTTAGCAATCGCTTAGGGGCCTTAGCTGGTGATCTGGGCTGTTTCCCTCTCGACTACGGAGCTTATCCCCCGCAGTCTCACTGCCGCGCTCTCACTTACCGGCATTCGGAGTTTGGCTGATTTCGGTAAGCCGGTAAGCCCCCTAGACCATCCAGTGCTCTACCTCCGGTAAGAAACACACGACGCTGCACCTATATGCATTTCGGGGAGAACCAGCTATCACGGAGTTTGATTGGCCTTTCACCCCTATCCACAGGTCATCCCCCAGGTTTTCAACCCTGGTGGGTTCGGTCCTCCACGCGGTCTTACCCACGCTTCAACCTGCCCATGGATAGATCACTCCGCTTCGGGTCTAGAGCATGCGACTCAAACGCCCTATTCAGACTCGCTTTCGCTACGGCTACCCCACACGGGTTAACCTCGCCACACACCACTAACTCGCAGGCTCATTCTTCAAAAGGCACGCCGTCACACCCCACAAGGAGATGCTCCGACGGATTGTAGGCAACCGGTTTCAGGTACTATTTCACTCCCCTCCCGGGGTACTTTTCATCTTTCCCTCACGGTACTAGTCCGCTATCGGTCACCAAGAAGTATTTAGGCTTAGCGGGTGGTCCCGCCAGATTCACACGAGATTTCAAGAGTCCCGTGCTACTTGGGAAAACACTCGAGAGTCACTGTCTTACGCCTACGGGGCCATAACCCACTACGGCTCAACATTCCAGAAGATTCGACTTCAACAGCGATTTATAACTCTCTGACACCACGGCATTAGCGTCTGAATGCTCCCACAACCCCATATACGCAACGCACGCCGGCCA
>NZ_SLWR01000024.1 GCF_004345665.1 Kribbella antiqua | reverse complement strand
TCACGTCCTTGACGACCGCGCACCCGCCGAGTTGTTCACGGCGCTGCTAGCCTCGGCGGAACACCTTGTGTTGCAACGTTGACTAGAACCCGCCTTGCCGTGCACTGGTCAGTATTCAGCTGCCGCCGACACTGTCCACCGTTGTCCGACCCGATCCATGGCCACTGTTAGCAAGTCTGTTAGCAAGACGCTCTACGAGGTGCTCACCGACAAATGGGGTGTGTCATCGTTCGATCATGGAGACCTCGGATCCACGGGAACTGAGCAACGACATCCTCGCTTCACACGCGCGATGCGAGGGCACGATTGATCTCATTGCTGAGGTCTACATAGCGATGATGCCGCCCGCTATCGCGAATGCGCTGCTTCCCCCGGATCGAACAGCAGGGAGGAGTGCGGCTCTGATCGCGGCGGTCGTCGAGCGTGAGGAGCTTGCCGACACAGGTCTTGAGGCCGACCTCAAGTATGCAACTCACGTGCGGAACGACCTGGCTCACACATCTGGTCAGCCAGTGACCGACGGCGGCGACTGGCCGTGGGAGCTAGCGAGGTGGGGTCATCAGCGCCGCCTGAAGGCACTCCCAGAGACCATCAGCGAACAGCGCTTGCTGGCAGAGAGAGATCGGATGCGCCTCCTTGACGATCGGCTCATCGAAGTTCTGTTCCACCTTGGCGGCATCCACCGCCGGAAGGACGGCAAGTTCCTCACCGGGCCCGGACCTCGACCGCATACGCCAGATCCCGCAATCCGCCGCCGGTAGCTACCGATCATGGCCCCGACTGGTGCAGGACCGCGCGGCGCTCTCCACCCGCCATGCCTCACCCTTCCGTCTTCCCGTCTGCCGTTCAGCCCACGCGTAGCGCGATCAGCAGACGCCAGAGGGGCCAAGATGGAGCGCCTCACCGGACGAACGATCTTGGCCCCTCTGGTGGCTCCCTATAGATCCTGACTGGGCTGAGCGGCAGACGGGAAGACGCACCCCGACCCACATAGCCGGCCGATTCCGACGCGTCATCCCGGAGTCGTGATGCCCCGCCGGAGGCAATGTCTTGGGCTGTGGTGCAGAACTCCGAGGTTCGGCCCGGCCGGTGAACGGCCGGAGGCCGCATGCGCACGGCCGGGCCGCGCGCCGAAGGCGCGCCTTGATCCCGCAAGAGCCAAACTCGGCAAGGTCTGGAGACTTCGACGGCGGTTAGGACCCTGAACGCCCAACAGATCGCCTCTTACGTCTGAGGAGCGCTCGGACGCGTGACGTCAGCGAGGTCTCTCTGAACCGAATCACGTCCTTGGCCACTCGTAGCCGGATCACATCAAGGTCAACGCCAACAGGCTGCACGTCTCTGTTCAGCGCCTCTTGCCTTGAACTCGACAAAAAGGGGTGGACTACCCGGAGCGTGTTTATCGTCGTTTCCGGAGACACTTGCCACCCGGCCTGGCGCTCATCGTCGGTCAAGTCCGCAATGTAACCGATGCCCGCATCATTGAACGCGAAGGAAAATTCTTGATAAAGAGATGGATTGGCCCCCGAAATCAAGACTCGTGCTCCCATGCGACGAGCGCCGATCCACGTATATCCGGATTCCTTGCCGAGTCCAATATCTCCGAATGTCGACCGACCCAACTTCAGGTCATACATTCCAGCCGTGAGCAGACGAGTTCGGTAATACATCCGGGAATCTCTAATCGTGATAGCAAAGGATTCAACGACTCCCTCCGCCTCGGTTATGAAAACCCAGCACCCAGGTAGGTCGTACGTGTACCCGTCCCCGCTGCTGCTGACTGGCAGCCCTAGCCAAGTGTTCACGCGCTCGATCGGTTCACCGCAAGCGAGCTGATCGAGGAGTTGCGACTGTTGCCTCCTGCGGCCAACCGTTCTCCTCCAGGCGCGAATCGTTAGCCTGCCCAAAACGTACAGCGAGCCATAGATCGCAACAATCGCGGCGATCGTCTCAGATACGTCCCTGACCTGCGTCCAATCTATCTGCATTGTGACCCCGCCCTGTCCTCAGGCCAATATGCCTTACCCAGCTAGCTCGGTTCGTTCACCGATGCGAGCACGGCTGCAGATCATGCCACCGAATTCGCACAGCTACGTGCAAGGCCGTTGCCTGGCCGACGGACGCGATCGAGTCAGCCAGCCTGGCTCCTAGACATCACTCATGCCGGGAATATACGGGTCAGCGGCACTTGAACACACCGCCCTTGTCGACCGGTCGTTCCGGTGGAGGTCCATCCGAACGGGCACGGAGCGGGCACGGGTTCCGGCTATGTTTGGCTACGTGAGCGGACTTAGGGAACTGATGGCGCAGGCGGCACAGCAGATGCGGAACTCGCTGGAAGAGACGCGGGTTGCCCTCTCGCACAACCTGTCCAAAGGGGAGGCGCTTGAAGATGCGGTGCGTGCGTTCCTACGCAAGCACCTGCCCGACTCGATTGGAATCGCCAAAGGGCAGCTGATCGACTCGAAGGGTGCGCGGAGTCCCCAGCTTGATGTCATCTTGTACGACGCTGCGCGTACGCCGATCCTTTTCTCAAGCGCACCAGACGGCATCCAGCTCGTGCCGTCGGAGGGCGCGCTCGCGGTCGTAGAAGTGAAGACAAGCATAGGCACTAGTGACGTCGACTCGCTCGTTACGCACATGCAGGGTGTTAAGGCGCTCGACAAGTCCGCCTATCATCCGGTCAGCATTTCCTCGACGTACAACCTATATGGCGAGCGCCAGGAGATAGCCCCGACATGCTATTTCGTGCTCGCCCTGGAGTGTTCAAATCCAGCCGGGATTGCGGCCGCACTCCGGGAACGTCATGAACAGTTGCCACTCGGCAAGCGGATCGACAGTCTATGCAGCCTCGATGGGTACGCGCTGATGAATGTGAAACCCGGTGTCGAGTTTGGATCGCCCACCGAAAGCATCGACGCGATCCCGATCCCGGGCTCTTATCTGGATGTATATCCAACGGAGAACGCATTGCTCGTCTGGTATCTCGGCATCGTGTCTTATGCTTGTCAGGTTGAGCACCGTCCGATCGATCTGCACATGTATCTCCCGCAGGATGAGCCGCTCTGAGAAATATTTTGGACGGATGCCGCAATTAGCCGAAGAACCTTGCTCCAAACCTCTCTAGTACGGCAGTCGTAGTTCGTGGTCCGGCGATGTGGCGGTCTCGGACGCGAGGGCGACCACCGCTCGATAATCTCGCCGCACATCACGAACTACCGCTGCTGTAGTACTGGGGCGGACAACAGGCGCTCGCTGGCGTACCGTCATGCTGACGTTTCACCAGTTTCCTCGGCACTCGGCTTCAGTTGCGGTTTTACAGGGCCCGTCGATACAGGTCCGAATCGAGTTGGAGAAGACGCCAAGGAAGTTCGGCGTGATACTGCTCTGCGCCGTCAAAAAACGTGACACCGTACTTGCCGGTGCGCCAGCACTCCCGCATCACCTCGGCTGCCGGCCGGTGGAGGTCCAACGCATCGATCATCCCACCTGAGCCAGCGTTGCGAGTGCTGCCGTCCTCGAAGGTAACGTCCTTCCTGAGCCTGACGGCATCATGGAAATCGAACAGCTGACAAATCTGGGTATTGCCGTCCGGCTCCTCGATGACCCGCGTACGCCCACGAATACGCTCCAGTGTTGAACTCCCGACAGCAAGGGCGTTGGGATCGTCATCAATTTCTATCAGGTAGTTCTCCGCGATCGTGGGATGGTCGAACGCAATGGTGCCCGTGGTACCCGCCGGGTATGACACCGGATCGCAATGCTGCTCCGGGTTATCCTTTTCCCAGGCAATATTCTGGTCCCAGAGAAATCCGGCGAAGTCTTGAGTCAGCCTCACGCGGGTTCCAACCTTGAACATGTGCAGGTCGATCCGCTCCAGGTCCTCGGCGGTAGCCGTGATTTGCATTGATCCGTTGTCCAGGGTGACCTCATAGGGGGGCAGGTTGCGGTCAGCATGGACGCCGGTCACCTCCCCCTCGATGCCTATCGGATGGCCTTCGACTTCGGCCAGGGTTACCACGCGGTCACCGACGCGGAACGTTGTCTCTTGCGCGCCATCTGCCCTGGATCGTGGGATAGGCGCGGGTGCTGCCGGCTTCTTTGACCGCGAGCGGAATCCGAACATTCAGTCCCCCCTTGTAGGAAATTTGTCTCTACTTCACATACGGGTCGGGCACAGTCTTCCCGCATTTCTGGCAAGGGTCGTTGTAATGCTCACGGACCCATGTCTGGTGCCCGCAGTGCGGGCATGTGACCTTCACGTTGGCCATTTCGATAACCTTTCGTGTCCCATCTTCGGTCGCCTCGATCCGGCCAAGCAGGCAGACACTAGGCCAATCGGAGCGAGCGCCCTTCATCGGGCCGCCCCTTCCCCTCCACTGGCACTATGGCACTCCCGGCGACCGATAGATAGCCGCGACCGTTTTGAGTGCACACAACCCGAGATCATCAGCCGGTGGTCGCCTCGCGTCCGGGACCGCCACATCGCCGGATCACGAACTACGGCTGGGCTACTAGGCCGGCGCAGCGCAGCCAAGAGTCGGCTCGCCGATCCCGTAGCACCAACTCTCCTGACGTGTGTCGTGGTGGCCGGACAATTGAGCGTCGAGCGGGACGGGGCCAACCAGCGCTGAGCCATGTTGACCGGCTCGTTTTCAGGCCATCGTGCAAAATACGTGCAGACGTACGAGCTGGTGCAGCATCGCGATCTTGCGTTTGTGCAGGTCAGGGCCGCATTTGGCGTGTTCGGGCGCCTTGGCCTTGAAGCCGGTATGGCGGTTGGCGGTCATCGTGGATTCGAATCCCACACCCGGCGCTGATCCCTGGTGAAAGTGGCCTTGCCGAACTCAGATCGCGCATTGATCAGTTTCCTGCGCCGAGCCGATCTAGACTCCCGAGACCGACTGACTGAGAGGCATGGCGCCATGCGGAAACTGATCTACGGCATGAACCTGTCCCTGGACGGCTACATCGCCGCGCCCGGCGACGACATCGGCTGGGGCGTGCCGAGCGACGAGCTGTTTCAGTGGTGGCTCGACCAGGAGTTGGCGATCGGGCTGCTGATGTACGGGCGCAAGCTGTGGGAGGTGATGAGTTCCCACTGGCCGACCGGTGACCAGCAGCCCGACGCCACCGCGGCGCAGATCGAGTTCGCGCGGAACTGGCGGGACACGCCGAAAGTGGTGTTCTCCTCGACGATCGACAAGGTCGACTGGAACACCCGCCTGGTCACCGGCGAACCTGTCGCGGAGATCACCCGACTCAAGGCCGACGACGGCGAGCCGATGAGGGTCGGTGGCGCCACGCTCGCCGGGGCGGCCATGCGGGCCGGGCTGGTCGACGAGTACGAGATCGTCACCCATCCGGTGCTGGTGGGCGGCGGCACACCGTTCTTCACCGCGCTGGACAGCTGGGTGAACCTGAACCTGGTGGAGACGCGGACGTTTCCCGGCGGCGTGGTCCTGACCAGGTACCAGACGAGGCGCTGAGCGCGATCCCTTTGCAGCGTGTCTGAGGGAGTGGCAACATGCCCGGAGCAAAGTCGAGCTGTTCGCTGCGACAAAGGATCGCCATTCCTCGCCTTCACCCTATAGATGCCGATACCAGTCGAGACGGCGGCGGGGTCCGGGGATCAGCGGCAAGATGTTTCGGCTCCGGGAGTCCTTGCGCGAGTGGAACGGTCCGGTGGTCGGGTGAGGTGGCGGCCGAAAAGATCTTGCCGCCCCTGGACGCCGACGGTGGCTCGGCGCCGCGCCTTGATTCCATGACAGGCCAGTTCGGCAATTGCAGCGGGACGGGTCTGTCCTCCGGCGGGTGATGCGCGACACTCGTCCGCCAGGTGATCTTCGACAGTCGAAAGCGCGGATCGCGGCATGACAGGACGTTGGCCGACTTATTTCGCCTGTCGGGCCGCCTTCTTGGCTGCCGCCTCCGCGCGTTGTTCGACGAACCGTGTGGCCTGTACGTCGAGAGCATCGACCGCCGCTGCGAGCTCCTCACGCGCCTGTTCCCCGTCGCCGTCCAGGCCCTCGATCTCGAACACACGCCACTGACGCAGCAACGGTGTCACGATGTCGTCATGGTGGATGCGGAGGTCGTAGATTCCGGCCTTGGCCATCTGCACCGCCTTGCGGGCGAACCCGGGGATGATGCTGCCGGGCATTTGGAAGCCGACTACCTCCTCGGTAATCGCGCGCATGGTCTGGCTGGGCGCGAGCTCGAGGGCCGCCGCGACGATGTTCCGGTAGAAGATCATGTGCAGGTTCTCGTCCATGGCGACCCGGGTGAGCAGCTTGTCGGCGATCGGCTCCTCGGTGAACCGTCCGGTGTTTCGGTGTGAAACGCGCGTCGCGAGTTCCTGGAACGACACGTAGGCGCATACGTTGAGCAGCGGCTTGTCGCCAGAGGCGTAACCGGACTCCATAGTCTCCATGCGGGCCCGCTCGAGCTCGTCGGGATCGACCCCCCGGGTCACCAGCAGATAGTCGCGGATGCAGAAGGCGTGCCTGCCCTCCTCGGCGGTCCACCGGTTCACCCACGTGCCCCACGCGCTATCCCTGCCGAAGGCCCGCTCGACCTCACGGTGGTAGCTGGGCAGATTGTCCTCGGTTAGCAGGTTGACCTCCAACGCGGTGCGCGCGATTGGTGACAATGCCGACTGTCCGACCGACCATGCCTCCCCGCCCAGGTCGGCAAAGTCTCTCCCCAGACTCCAGGGCACGTACTCGTGGGGCATCCATTCTTTAGCGGTGGCCAGATGCCGGTCGAGGTTCGCTGCGACTGTTGGCTCAAGTTCGGCAAGGAGTTGGGCGCTGTCCAGAGCCGTCATGGGGTGTCCTCCCGGTCGCCGAGTGTCTCGTCATGGGTGCCGCCGCTGCGGGTCTATTGGCTCATGATCCCTCAACACGCATTCTCATATCGGCCGTTCCGCGTATTCGCTGTCCGCGGCATGTGAGTGCGTTTCTGGGCCGGGGCGACAATATCGCCATCGTGGGATGCTTCCTGCGTGAGCGATCTGGGCAGTCGATTCGTGGAGTCGCGTGGTGAGCCGATCGAGCTGGATGGCCGGCTCGTGCACATGTCCCACGTGATGTCGCCGCTGCCTGCCGGCGTCTTGAAGATACGGATGCGGACTACCGGAGACCTCGAGCAGGGCGTCGGCGTTAGCGCGGACGGTGGCTGGCTCATGGTCAACGGCGAGAGGTCCAAGCGGTTCGCACTGTGGACGGCCACAGCACCGGACTGCGTGGAGATCGACGTGAAGCCGCTACGCGGCCGCGAAGGGCTCTCCGTTCGGATCTGGAACATCTGGAAACACGAGCGCTGGGCCTCGCCGATGGCCTGGATATCGAACGCCGGTCTCCTCGTCGAACCAAGCGGCGACGCAGCGGTCACCCTTCACGCGAGCGCGGGCCCAGGCGAGCCGACATTCGAAGACCTAACCATCGACGTGACATACGAGCAGGCGTAGCTGGCGAGCGGGTGCCGTTCCGTGGACCAACTGGCTGACGAGCAGCGCGCTATGCAGCCCTATCTGCGGCATGTGAGTGCGTTGCTCGGGCTTCGGATCGTGGCCCCGAACTCGTCACTCGGTGCCGTTCACCCGGTCTGGCCGTCGATCGACTCCCTGATCAAGTCGGCGTGGCCGTTGTGGCGTGCGTACTCCTCGATCATGTGGACCAGGATCCACCGCAAGGTGAAGGTCTCGCCGGTTTTCGGGCTCGTGAGTACTGACTCCTCGTCGAGTCCACCGCGAGTGAGCGCTTCGTCGATGACCGCGTCTGAACGGCTGACGGCCTCGTCGAAGAGCGCCCGCAACTCCTCCGGAGTGTCGTCACGAGCCGATTCGAATTCCCAGTCGTTCTCGATGAGATCCCAGTCGACGGTGTCAAAGGGCGGCGCGAACCCTGCGTCGCGGAACCAGTGATCGAACCACTGGGACTCAACGAGCGAGAGGTGCTTCATCAGGCCCCCCAGCGTCATGTTGGTCGGCGGGCATTGCTGCGCCAACTGCTCCTCGGTCAGGCCGGAGCACTTCCACCGGAGCGTGTCGCGTTGGTACGCCAGTGATCCACGCAAGATCGCGACTTCGCTGCCGTGCAGTGGCGCTTCGGTCCGCGCATTGATGTCAAATTCCTGTGCTGCGCTCACAGGTGCGCATCGTACGGGGGACTACCGCTCATCGGCACGAGCGGAAAGCCTGTCAAGTGGCGGAGGCCATGTACGCGGCGAGGATGTAGTTGGGATGGCGGTCGAGGTTGTTGCGGGCGCGGTCGTCGCGGATGGTGGTGCGTGGGTCGGCGTGGCGGGCGGCGATTTGTACATCGCGCAGGTCGACGCCGCCGTCGAGCATGGTGGTGACGAAGGTGTGCCTGAGCATGTGCGGGTGGAGCCGCGGCAGCTTGACACCTGCGTGCTCGGCGAGGCGTCGCAGCCGACGGGTCGCGCAGTGCCGGTCCATCCGGGTGCCGCGAGAGGTCAGCAGGATCGGTCCGGCGGTCCGGTCGTCGATGGCCCGCTCGATGGCCCGTGCTACGGCTGGGGGAAGCGGTACCAGCACGATCTTGTCGCCCTTGCCATGCACGCGGAGAACCCGGTGGCCGTACTCCTCGCCGAGGTCTTCGATGTCGCTGCCGGTGGCCTCGAAGATCCGAAGACCGAGTAGACCCAACATCGCGACCAGGGCGAAGTCGCAGCGGTTGGGTGACTGCCGTGCGGCGGTCAACACGGCCTCGAACTGCAGGTGCGTCAACCCGAGGGTCGGGGATTCAGGTGGCACATGTGGGCGGCGCACGTACTCGGCCGGGGAGCGTTCAAGGACGCTGTCGATCACGCACGTCCGGTAGAAGCCCGCGACGACCGATATGCGTCGGGACACCGTCGATGGCCGGTACCGGCGCACTTCTTGTAGCCAGCGGATGTAGAGCTCGACGTGTGGCCGGCTCGCTGTCAGAGGGTCGAGGCCGCGCTGATCGCACCACACCAGATACCCCCGCAGGTCCGACTCGGTGTGGACGCGGGACTGGCCTTTGAACCGAGCCAGGTGGGCGGCGACGGCTATCCGTAGGATGCGAGACGTCGTGACGACGATGCCGGAGACGGCCGGTCCCGGTTGTGAGATCTCCATGCCGCCAGTGCCCAGCGCGCGACGGGACGCGTCAACCGCCCACAAGTTCACCATCTGCGGCATGAGCGTGCGGCTGAAACGTAGGTTTATCTGCTCATGGCTGTCGCAAGCAGTGGCCCTGCGTGCTCCTCAACGAGAGGCACCCACTCCGGCCAGTCCAACGTCCGACCAAGGAGGCGTACTGCAGTCCAGTACTCGATCATGCTGTCACTGGACTGCAGCAATCGCTCAATCCAGGCGAAGACATCGCGCAGGGCAGCCGGGTCGCCAATGGCGTGGGGCATCACATCGTGGCGGAACACCCAGTCGACGCGCCCCGCGGGATCTGCGCCGTCGTCGGCCTCAAGAGCGGCGGCTGCCTGCGGAAAGGTCCTTAGGAACTCCTCTCGGATGTTGTCGCTTGTGAGGAGCACGCCGACACGGTAGCTCAGGTGGAGTCCACTCATCGTGAGTGCACCGGACAGCGGCAGATGATGAGGTTTCTCTCAGCAGCTCTCCTGAACCATGAGCATCACCCGGTGGTTCTGATCGCGGAAGTCGCCTAGTTCGAACTCGCTATATGGAGGCGCGTTCTCGGCAAAGAACTCTTCCACGCGTGCCAGTAAGGCATCGCGCTCGGCGCCGCGCACCTCGGCCACATCGAGCTCGTAGGCCCGCACGACATGGACGTCTGGGCGCTTCATGAGCCGTCTGGCCTGCTTGGCATCCAGCGGGCCGCCGCGCATCCGCCAGGCACTCCCGTCGACGTCGACCCACTCGCGGTCATGTACCGGCCGTGGCCACGTCAGCCAACCGGCGTGGGATTCCGGGTCACCGTCGCCACGGGCGCTGATCTCATCGAACTGTCGCGAGTTCTTCTGGCCCACGCGCCCATGATCACATTGCGGAGCTCGCACCGCTGCCGGGACACGGCCATCTGGAACACTCACCAACAGCGGCAGATGAGTGCGATTGAGGGGGACGGCCAACGGGTCCTGGTGGATCATTGGTCAGTAGACCGACTCATAGACCGGTGGCCGAAGTTGTCCA
>NZ_SLWR01000023.1 GCF_004345665.1 Kribbella antiqua | reverse complement strand
TACCACGCGGTCTGCAGGCCGGCCGTGATCGCGACCAGCGAGATCGTCACCGGGACGAAGAAGAAGTGGTACACGGTGGTGATCGCGAACTGCCACCGCGCCAGATCCAGGGTGTCCACGCGCCAAGCCTCCCAGGCCATCTACGACGTTTCTTGGGGCGTACACATACAACGTCCGGCCAGGCTGGCCCTCTGTGACAGCGCCGTCGTCCGGCGCGCTGTCACAAACACCGTCTGTGCGCGGACTTCCAAGGGCGGCGACATAGCACAGATCCGTTGGAGGAATCATGAGGCGAACGATCACAGCTGCCGCTCTTGCCATCACGCTGGTAGCAGCCACGGCCTGCGCGGGAGGTGGCTCCGGGAGTGCAGATGCCGAGGCCCGCGGGCCGATCACGATCTGGTACTCCAACAACCTCGAAGAGGTCGCATGGGCCAAGCAGATGGTCGCGGCCTGGAACGCCGAGCACGCCGACCAGAAGATCACCGCCCAGGAGATCCCGACCGGGAAGAGCTCCGAGGAGGTCATCGGTGCCGCGATCACGGCCGGCAACGCGCCGTGCTTGATCTTCAACACCTCGCCCGCCTCGGTCTCGCAGTTCCAGAAGCAGGGCGGCCTGGTGCCGCTCGATAGCTTCGACGACGGCAAGGAGTACGTCGAGAGTCGCAGCGGCAAGGTCGCTGAACAGTACAAGTCCGGTGACGGGAAGTACAACCAGCTGCCCTGGAAGTCGAATCCGGTGATGATCTTCTACAACAAGAAGGCCTTTGCCAAGGCAGGTCTGGAGCCGGACAAACCACAGCTCGCGACGTACGACCAGTTCATCTCCACCGCGCGGAAGGTTGTGACCGGCAAGGGTGCGCAGTACGCGATCCTGCCGGCCCCGACCAATGAGTTCTACCAGTCGTGGTTCGACTTCTACCCGCTGTTCGCGGCAGAGACCGGAGGCAAGCAACTGGTTGCCGATGGCAAGGCTCAGTTCAACTCCAACGAAGGCAGGAAGGTCGCCAAGTTCTGGCGCCTCCTGTACGCCGAGAAGCTGGCCGGACAGGAGAAGTACAACGGTGACGCGTTCGCCGACGGCAAGGCTGCGATGGCGATCGTCGGCCCGTGGGCCATCGCGGTTTACCGGGGAAAGGTCGACTGGGGCGTCGTACCGGTGCCGACCTCCTCGGGGAAGCCCGCGAACGAGATCCACACCTTCAGTGACGCGAAGAACGTCGCGATGTACTCGGCCTGCAAGAACCGCGGGACCGCGTGGGACGTGCTGAAGTTCGCCACCAGCAAGGACCAGGACGGCAAGTTCCTGCAATTGACCGGACAAATGCCGCTCCGGGAAGGCGTCGCCACCGCCTACCCCGAGTACTTCACCAAGAACCCCGACTACAAGACGTTCGCCGACCAGGCCGCCCGGACCGTCGAGGTCCCGAACGTGGCGAGCTCGATCACGATCTGGCAGACCTTCCGCGACGCCTGGTCCAAGTCAGTCATCTTCGGCCGTCAGGACCCGGATGCGGCCCTTGACGGTGCCGCGGGACGCATCGACCAGTTGGCGTCACAGTCATGACGGTGACAGGCAGAGCATCGATCCTCGGCACTCGTGGTCGCAGGCTCTCCGTCGGAGGCGCCGCAGTCGGCCGGATCCTCGGCCAACAACCGATAGGGACCGCGCTTGTCACGCCGTATGTCGTATTCCTGGCAGCGGTGTTTGCGTATCCGCTGGCGTTCGCGGTGTACATGTCGTTTCACGACTACTTCTTCGCGGCGCCGGGGGCGATCGTGGAGCGGCCGTTCGTCGGGTTCGACAACTACGTCACCGTGTTGTCGGACCCCGCCGTGCGGCGGTCGTTCGCGAATGTTGGGATCTTCTTGCTGATCAACGTGCCACTCACTGTAGTCCTCTCACTTGTGCTCGCAGCTTCGCTGAACGCAGCAATCCGGTGGCGGACGTTCATCCGGGTCAGCTACTACGTGCCGTACGTGACCGCGAGTGTGGCGGTGGTCGGGGTCTGGCTGTTCCTGTTCAACTCGAACGGACTGGTCAACTCCGTCCTCGGCCCGCTCGCGCCGGATCCGTCCTGGTTGGTCAACTCGAAGCTCGCCATGCCAACCGTGGCGATCTATGTGACCTGGAAGCAGCTCGGGTTCTTCATCCTGCTGTACCTGGCCGCGCTGCAGAACGTCTCGAAGGACCTCTACGAGGCGGCCGCGATGGATGGCGCCGACAAGTGGAAGTCGTTCTGGAATGTCACGGTTCCCGGTGTCCAGCCGGCCACAACGCTCGTCGTGCTTGTTGCCACAATCACCGGCGCGAATCTGTTCACCGAGCCCTATCTGCTCACCGGTGGCGGTGGCCCGGACGGCGCCTCGGCGTCGCCCGTGCTGATCATGTACCAGCGCGGGATCGAGCAAGGAAATCCGGATATCGGTTCCGCGATCGGGGTCTTGCTGGTGATCGGTGTGTTGTTGCTTGCCCTGATAGAACGGCGTTTCGTGGGGAGGGAGGACCGATGAAGCTGAAGTTCGTCGCGCTGCTGGTGGGCGCCTTCGTGTTCCTGTTTCCCTTCTACTACATGCTGATCGGGAGTCTGCAGGCCGAGCCGGATCCGTCGGTGAGCGGGGCGATTCCGGCGGGCAATCTGACCTTGCACAACTACAGCGAGATCAACAGCGCGATCAGCCTCGGCCGGTCGCTGGTGAACTCGGGCATCTTCACCGGCGGTGTCATCCTCGGCACGCTGGTTTTCGGCGTACTCGCGGGCTACGCGCTGGCGCGGCTGCAGTTCCGCGGTCGGGGCGTGGTGTTCAACCTGATGCTGCTGTTCCAGGTCGTGCCGTTCCAGCTGTTGACGATTCCCTTGTATGTGCTGATCGTGCGGAGCTACGGGCTGGCCGACTCGTATCTGGGGATGATCCTGCCGTTCGCGATCAACTCGACCGCGGTCCTGGTGTTCCGCCAGTACTTCCTGCAGTTGCCGGTCGAGTTGTTCGACGCAGCTCGGATCGACGGTGCGTCGGAGCTGAACATCCTGTGGCGGATAGCGGTTCCGTTGGTGCGGCCGGCGCTGCTGACCGGCGTACTGCTGACGTTCATCGGGCCGTGGAACGAGTTCCTCTGGCCGTTCCTGATCACCAAACAGCAGGATCTGCAGCCGCTGGCCGTGTCGCTGTCGAACTATCTGACCACGGTTTCGGCGCGGGCGGCGAACCCGTTCGGCGCCGTCCTTGCGGGGGCGTGTGTGCTGGCCGCGCCGGCGGTGGCGCTGTTCCTGATCTTCCAGCGCCGCTTCATCTCGTCGAGCCTCGAGTCCGGGGTCAAAGGCTAACTCTGAAAGGCATTGTGGTGACTGTTCCCTACACGCTGACTCGTGCCGGCGTACTGATGACGCCCGAGCCGGGCAACGACCTCGAGGCCGAGGGGGTGCTGAATCCGGCCACCGGACACACACCGGACGGGCAGCTGTACCTGCTTCCCCGACTCGTTGCTTCCGGCAACGTGTCGCGAGTGGGCCTGGCTGCTGTCGAAGTGAAGGACGGTGTCCCGGTCGGGGTACGACGGGAAGGCGTCGTACTGGCGCCGGATGCAGGCTGGGAGCGCGGCAAGAACAACGCCGGGGTCGAGGATCCGCGGGTGACCTGGATCCCGTCGCTGCGCACGCACGTGATGACGTACGTCGCCTATGGTCCGCTCGGCCCGAAGCCGGCGATCGCGGTGTCGGCCGATTTGCGGGAGTGGAAGCGGCTCGGCCCGATGCATTTCGAGTATCAACCGGACCTCGACACCGATCTCAACCTGTTCCCCAACAAGGACACGGTGTTCTTCCCCGAGCCGGTGCCCGGGCCGGACGGCGAACCGTCGTACGCGATGCTGCACCGGCCGATGTGGGATCTCGGGTGGTTCCGCGAAGGAGAGGGAGTGCATCTGCCGGCCGGCGTCACCGACGAACGGCCAGGGATCTGGGTGTCGTTCGTGCCGGTGGATCTGGTTACGCGGGATCTGCGGAACCTGGTGCATCTGCGAAAGCACCGGCTGGTCGCGATGTCGCAGTACCCGTTCGAGGAGCTGAAGATCGGTGCAGGCCCGGCGCCGCTGCGGGTGCCGGAGGGATGGCTGGTGATCCACCACGGTGTCACCGGTGAGCAGCCCGAAGGGTTCGACCCCACGACGCAGAAGGTCTGCTACGCGGCCGGTGCGATGCTGCTGGATCCGGAGGACGTCACGCGAGTGATCGCGCGTACGCCGGAGCCGATCCTCGTGCCGGAGACCGAACAGGAGCGGATCGGAACCGTCGGGAACGTGGTGTTCCCGACCGCCATCGAGGAGGTGGAGGGAGTGCGGTACGTCTTCTACGGAATGGCCGACGCCGCCATCGGGGTCGCAAGATTGGACCGCCTGCCATGAAGGATGACCTCAGCGGGCTGATCAAGGCGTACGACATCCGCGGCGTCGTCCCCGACCAACTCGACGACGAACTGGCCTTTCAGGTTGGCGCCAGCTTCGCGCATCACATCGGCGCGGACCTGATCGCTGTCGGCCATGACATGCGAGTCTCCTCTCCCGCCCTGGCCAAAGCCTTCGCGGCCGGGGTCACCAGTCGCGGGTCCGACGTACTCGCGATCGGGCTCGCCTCCACCGACCTGCTCTACTTCGCGTCGGGCATTCGCGACATACCCGGCGCGATGATCACCGCCAGCCACAATCCCCCGACCTACAACGGCATCAAGCTATGCCGACCCGGAGCAGCACCGATCGGGCAAGGCACTGGCCTCGCCGACATCAGGGCGCTGCTCGAGGGCGGTCTACCCAGCTACGACGGCAGGTTAGGACTTTCGCACTCCGAGGACCTACTTCCGACGTATTCGACGTACCTCCACGCCCTGGTCGATCTCGACGGCACTCGACGGCTGAAAGTTGTGGTCGACGCCGGCAACGGCATGGCCGGGCGGACGGCACCCGTCGTACTGGAGCATCCGACGCTCGAGATCGTTCCCCTGTACTTCGAACTCGACGGCACCTTCCCCCACCACGAAGCCAACCCGATGGACCCGGCGAACCTCGCTGACCTTCGCGCCGCGGTCCGCCGCCACCGAGCCGACCTCGGCCTCGCCTTCGACGGCGACGCAGATCGTTGCTTCTTCGTCGACGAGCACGGCGAACCGGTCTCTCCCAACAACATCATCAGCCTGATCGCGACCCGCGAGCTGGCCCTTCAACCTGGCTCAGCCGTTGTCTGCAACGCCATCACGAGCAAGGCGGTCGCCGAGCAGATCACCGAACACGGCGGCCGACCAATACGTACGCGCGTCGGACATTCGTTCATCAAGCAAGTGATGGCCGACCACAACGCGGTCTTCGGCGGTGAACATTCCGGCCACTACTACTTCGAGCAGTTTTGGTATGCCGACAGCGGCATGCTAGCCGCACTGCACGTGCTGGCGGCCCTGGGCCACACCAACCAGCCGCTCTCGACACTAACGGCCCAGTTCTCGAGATACGTCGCCAGCGGCGAGCTCAACCTCGCGCTCAGCGACATACCTGCCGCACTGCACCAAGTCGAAACGAGCTACCTGGCGGCCGGCGCAACCGCCGACCATTTGGACGGCCTGACGATCACGCTGCCCAACGGGGCATGGTTCAACCTGCGCCCCTCCAACACCGAACCGCTGCTTCGCCTCAACGTCGAAGCACCCGACCGCACGAGCATGACC
Organism: Kribbella antiqua; assembly: GCF_004345665.1. GTDB lineage: Bacteria > Actinomycetota > Actinomycetes > Propionibacteriales > Kribbellaceae > Kribbella > Kribbella antiqua. The sequence goes on along the minus strand of NZ_SLWR01000023.1, from coordinate 36,704 downwards.
CAGCTCCGGCACGAAATCCTCACCCTTCTGAATGCGCACGTACCGGCTCCTAGCTGACGAGGCCAGGCAGATCCGTACGGCCAGCTGTTCGACAGGCGATGCTGTTCAGGCGAGGGGTGAGGCCAGGGCGCCTCGCAGCTGGCGGCGGCTTGTCACATTCAGTTTCGCGAACACTTTCCTCATGTGCCATTCCACTGTGTGGCGGCTAAGGTAGAGCTCGGTTCCGATCTCGGCGTTGGTTCGTCCATCTGCGGCGAGGCGAGCGATGTGCAGCTCCTGTGCCGTGAGTTCTCGGTGCTCTTGAACCGTTCGCCTGCGCACCCTCTCTCCGGTGGCGGCAAGCTCTTGCCGAGTTCGTTCGGCAAAGGCCTCCACTCCCATAGCCGCAAGTGACTCGTGCGCCTGACGAAGGACTTCGCGCGCATCGGTACGGCGGCCCACGCGACGCAACCACTCGCCGTAGAGCAGCCGGGCTCGCGCCAGTTCGACGCGTATGTTCGTGCGGCCCAGACGGTCGATCGCCTCTCTATAGAGATCCTCAGCATGGTCGCCGTCGCGGAGTAGTGCCTCGGATCGTGCCGCCATGCCCAGCGCCCAATCCGTTCCGCACACCCGGGCCACCTCAGAGAGTAGGTCAGCTGCAACAGTTGCGGTCGCGGGTTCATCGGCACGCGCGGCTGCCTCGACCAGCTCAGCCAGCGCCCAACCGCCCGGCTGGGTCTCCACAGGAAGCAGCGACAGCCGCCCGTCCTCGGAGCTCGCGAAGATCTCGCGACAGTGTGCAAGCGCTGCCGCATAATCACGGTTGCCGTTGCACAGCAGTGCGTTTGTCCAGTGAGTGATTGCCAGAACCAGTCCCTCACCCCGGACAATTGCGTTGTCCGCCGCAGCCTCGATGACCGGCGCCGCCTGTTGTCGGTTGCCGCGGAAGGCAGCCAGACCCATCGAGGCGTAAGGATGCAGCGGAAGTCCTGCCACGTCGGCCAGAGCTTCGGCTTCGTCGAGCAGAGCGGCTGCGCCAACAAGATCTCCATTGAAGAGATGCGGGTAGACCACACTGTTCAGTGCGAACTGCAGTGCGATCAAGGCGCCGGACTCCCGGGCGAGTTCGAGATGGCGACTGGCCAACGCGGTCCATGCAGAGTCGTCCCATACGTTGGCGGCGGCGATGCCGGCGAGCACCATGAACCGGAGTCCCTCGTCGATGGACAGGTCATCGGTCTCGAAGGCCCGAGCGGCGCCTTTCATCAGGGGTGCGGCAGCGACGAAACCATCCTCGTGCAACGCAGCGATGCTCTGTAATAGCAGATCACTTCGACGTGGTTGGGCTAGAACAGGTGCGGCACGGGCCGCCTGCGCGACCTCCAGCGCTCCGGGCTCGCCCGCCAACCGGCCGGCGAACAGAGAGGCTTCGAGCGCACCCACGTAGGTGTCGAGCGCAAGCTCGAGATCGAGTGGCTCCAGGCGACGGGCAGCGGCGAGAAGCAGAGGCAGGGCTTCACTTCCGCGGTTGGAGGCGAATCCGATCTGCGCCCGGAGCACCTCGGCTCGAGCGCGTTGCAGGTCAGTAAGAACCTCGAACTCAGCCCCTGTCAGAACTCGGAGCGCGTCGTCGAATGCTCCTGCGTGCACCATGGTCTGGGCCGCGTTGAGCGCGCGGTCAGCGCGGTCGGCCCCGGCCGGCGTCAGCGCGGCCGCTCGTTCCAGGAACGCTCCAGCGGCGGCAAGTCCCCCCTGTGCGAGGGCGCGACCAGCTGATTGCTCCAGTTCGGCGGCAACCGCTTCGTCCGGACCGGTAGCCGCCTGCGCGCGGTGCCACGCCCGTCGATCTGGGTCCCGGTCGGGGTCTGTCACGTCTGCCAGCGCTCGGTGCACGGCTCTCAGATCCCCCACCTCGGCGGAGTGGTACACCGCCGAGCGCACCAGCGGGTGACGGAACCTCACCGTGCTTCGGACTCGGACCAGCCCCGCGGCCTCGGCCGGACTGGCGGCCTCCATTCCCAGACCTAGTCGCTCGCCCGCCCGCGTCAGCAGACCGACATCACCAAGCGGTTCGGCTGCCGCGATCAACAAAAGACGTCGAGTCTGCGGTGGGAGAGGCTCAAGCCGACGCCGGAATCCATCTTCCATTCGGCGGGTGACGGTCGCGGGCGCTGTGCGTTCCGGGCCAAATGTCAGCTCGGTCGCCGAGTACCACCGGGGCAGCTCTAACAGCGCCAGCGGATTCCCCTGTGTCTCGGCCAGGATTCGGTCGCGTACCCGCGTGTCCAGCGGTGTCGTGACCGCCGACTCCAGTAGGTCTGCGGCGTCAGTCGCGCTCAGGCCGTGGATCGTCAGCTGCGGCAACCCCGCCCATGCCTGGTCGCCTTCGCCCGTCCGTGCGGCGAAGACCATGACGACGGGCTCGGCGGCCAGTCGACGCGCCACGAACGTGAGGTTTTGCGCAGAGGCTTGGTCGAGCCACTGCGCGTCGTCGATCAGGCAGACCACAGGCCGCTCAGCAGCGTGTTCCGAGAGCAGGGTCAAGACCGCCAGCCCGATCAGGAACCGGTCAGGAGGCTGTCCAGCCCGCAGCCCGAACGCGGTGCCGAGGGCCTCCGCCTGCGGTGCCGGCAGCCGATCCAACCCGTCGAGCACGGGGCTGCACAGCTGATGAACGCCAGCGAACGGAAGCTCCATCTCGGACTCTATTCCGGCGGCGCGGAGGAGCCGACAGTCGGACGCAGCCTCGGCGAGGTAGTCGACCAGCGCCGTCTTACCGATCCCGGCCTCACCCTGTATGACGAGCACGGCGCTGCGGCCCGAGCGCGCCGCTTGGATCAGATCGAGCAGCGTCTCGCACTCCTTGGCTCGCCCGCGCAGCGACCGCGAAGGACGGGGCCCGCGATCCACCACTGCCTCCCTGACGCTTGAAGGATGCAGCCGGACGGCCCCCAGACGATCGGCCAGTACCTCATCGAGATTCCCACTCCCCCTGCGGCCCGGCAAGCCCCGACGCCAGTAGATGCCATGAATCGGCGCCGGCGCGCGGCGGTGGCGATCCGATTCCCAACGCGATGAACGAGCGCCGTCGAAAGCACAGACACGTCCCCGTCTCGCGAGCCGACCACTGCGCCGACAGCGCGGACCAACTCTCGGACTTCATCGTGCCACGACGAACGGCCAACGTGGTCAAGAACTACGACGGGCGCGGCGATTCCGGCGCTCATCGATCTCACTGTCGGACACCTGCGCGAATATCGGTGCGCCAGGTCCGCACAGCATCGTGAGGGTGAAGCGGACCGGGATGTCGTAGCGGTTGTTTGCCTCCTGGTAGTGGATAACGTCCCCACCAGGCTCCCAGAACGCCTCGCCGGCGCGGATGACCCGCTCCGGCAGACCTTCGAGTTCGAACAGCATTTCGCCCTCCAGCACGTAGCCGAATGCGGGGCCTGGGTGCCGGTGTGGCGGCGCACCGAGGTCGCCGGGCGGATACTCGACGAGGACGGTCACCACATGCGCTCCCGCCGGGAAAAATGCGGGCGCCACCTCCTGCAACACCGTGAGCGCGGTCTGCCACTCGGTCGATCTGGCCATCGGGCAGTTCGCGGCGGGGCCGGTGTTATGCACGCGAACTCCTCGCTGCCTGGATCTCAACGGGTGCTCCCGTTGGTGGCGGCGTTCTCTCCGACGGGCGCGGTGTTACAACATATGACCAGGTAGCCCCTCAGGATGTGACACGGCCGTCACCACGCAGGCCGGCGTCAGGGCATTGAGCTGTGTCGACTCGATGCCCTGACGCCGATCGGTGCTGCTAGCCGACGGTCGCCCGCGCGGCCTGTTCGATGACTCGCGTGACGGTCCCGGGTTCCGTGATCAGACCGAGATGTCCGGCGTCGAACTCCGTGACGGTGGAACCGGCCCTCTTGGCCATCGCTCGCTGGGCCTCCGGCGGGATGATCTGGTCCCCAGTACCGATCAGGTACCAGGATGGGATCGTCCGCCAGGCCGGGGTTCCGGACGGCTCGATGCCCGTCGCGAGCGCCGCCGGTCGCTGGGAAGCGGTGACGACCGCCTTCTCGTCGGCACTCAGACCGGTCGCGAACGACGTGAAGACGGCCGACTTCTTGAGGTAGAGATCGGTGGCCGCTGTGGGCGGAAGCGTGGCCGGGACGAAGTCGAACACGGTCGTCGGGTCCGGCGCGTTGAGTGCGGAATCCGGCCCCGATACTCCGAGGGTGGTCTCGCCTGCGTCGATCGCGAACGAGTTGACATAGACGAGTGCCTTGACGTTTGGATTTCCGGTGGCCGCGTTGGTGGCGACGGCCCCGCCGTAGGAGTGTCCGACGAGCACGATCGGGCCCGGCACGGTCTCCAGGATCGCTCTCACGTACGCGGCGTCGCCCGACAGTGATCGCAACGGATTGGCAAGCGCCCTTACCGTGTATCCGCCCTCCTGGAGCCTCTCGACGACCGGCTCCCAACTCGATGCGTCCGCCCAGGCCCCGTGCACGAGAACGATGATCGGTTTCGCCGCCCGGCGGTCCTGGGCGACGGCGCCCAACGATGGGGTCAGGCTCGCAAGAATGATGGCGACGACGAGCATCGCCACCGTCGACAGCCGTCTGCGGCCGTGAAGCGTTTGCTTGAGGGGACTGTTCATCAGTCTGTCCTGTTCCGTGCGAAGGGCTGTTCCGGCTGCGGCCCTCGCCACGGCTGCTGCCGGAGTCGGAGTCGAGCGCGAGTCGCCCACTCTTGTGTAAGTCCGCGCACCAGCCTGCGCTGTGACATCGCCGGCGTGATGTCACAGCGCAACCGCCCGTCCGGTCCTAGTCACCAAAGGTCGATGCCGGGTCGCTCCGGTGAGTTCTTCGACACGGAGGAGAAGAGGCCATGCCCCGAGCGAGTGTCTCTGCCGAACAGACCGCCGTACCCAAGCGGGTTTCGCGTGACGGGCTCCGCCGATTCGTCGAGACGTTCGCTGAGGAGAATCCGCCATTGTCCCTCGCTGCGGCCGACCTCACGATCAACGATCCCGCCCGAGTCCGCCACCGATACGGCGGGGTCTTCAACTATTTGACCCGAGTCGAGCTCGAGGTCGAGCGCAATGTGTTCGAATTACGCGCACTCATGCCCGACGCCACCGAGACCGACCGGCTCTTCTACGAAGACGTCTGGTCACCGCAGGAACTGCAGCACGGCATCCTTCTCGATGCGGTCCAACAGGGCTTCGGGATGACGCCAGCAACGATGGATCTAGATGTGAGCGCCAAGATCCGGCTGGTCGGGGCGCTCTCGCATCTACCTGGCATGCTCGCCGTCATCCGGCTGCTTTACTACCTGACCGGCGCAGCCACCGAGCGGTCCGCCGTGATCGCGTACTCGCGCCTGGCCGAGGGACTACGTACGATGGGCGAGCTCGCGATCGCGGAAACGGTCATCTCACCGATCAAACGGCAGGAGCCAGGACACTTCGCGTTCTACCGGCTGTCGGCGCAGGTCCTGGTCGGCGAGGAAGGGCTGAACGCCTGGCAACTCCACCTCGCCCGGATCCTGCGCCGCAGGTCATTCCACCTCGTCGGCGTGAACAATCGCCGGCAGCTAGCAGACTTCGGTGACGTCGCTCACGACCTCGATATCGACCGGGACCTCCTCGAGGTCACCCAGCAGGTGAGCCTCGTAGAACGTGAGCTCCTCTGGGCACAACACCAAGGAATGAAGGTCCCCAGCTACATCCTGACGGCGCTCGAGGAAGCGATCGCACTGAGCGCCGCCCGGACCGCGGGCCCCAAGATCTGATCATCGCGGCCAGACGCCGACGAGCTCGACCGTGACAGCGACAGCGCCGCCGCCCGATGCGCAGCCAGCGGAAATCCCTCGCCCAGCCCCTGACCGCCGCGACTGCACCGACCAGACCGGCACCAACTCCGGCACGGCGAAACAGGTGAACAGCGTGCCAGGCAATCGGCAGCGTGGGTGCGGCCCCTTTGCCGCCGACCGGCCAGCCGGGAACTCACGCAATGAGGCGGCCGGGTGAACGGCGGCGAGTGGGCCGGCGAAGGCAAGGGCGCGACGGCCAATCCGGGACCATCCACGATGCTGCACGGCGTCGCTCAAACCAACAAGCACTGCACCGAGTGGTCCGCGGTAGCCCGCCCCCGTTAGCTGCACAATCCTGGTGTGCCACTGAAGCATCTTCGGCCCCAAACGGTTTGCTCTCGGCACGCTCGTCCACACACGCTACCCGCTGGGAAAGCCGCCGTCTTCCACACTTATAGCTCACCGGACGGCAGTGGGTTGGGCTGTGAGCGTTGCCGACCCCCGGAGCACCCCGGCATGGGGCGGCGCGAGGCGGTCGAGCCTGGTCAGGCGAGGGCGAAGCCGCCGATCCGGGAGATCTTCTCTCCGACCGCGAGGGAGCCGATCCGTCGAGCTAAGTCAGCGTTGTCTGTTGCGGCGTCGGAGCATGCGCTCGGTGGGGATTCATCCTTCGAAGGTCAGTAAGGGCACGTCGTACAGGTCGGCGTTGCGGGGGCGGGACATTCGTGGGCTGCTGACTTCGACGAGATACAGCTCAGTGAGGAAGTGGATGGTTGCGCCGAGGAGGTGGCTGGTGTGGGCGGTGGCGGAGTGGGCTTTGAGGCCTACGGAGACGTGGATGTGTGGGAGGACGGTGCCGGTGGCTTCGTCGTAGGCGAGGGTGCCTCCGCCGAGGGCTTCGACGTTTTCGAGGTGTACGGCACTCCAGACAGGGGCGTCGGGATCTTCGAGCTTTTCGCAGGTGCCGACGAGTTGGACGTCGCGCAGGCCGGCGATGAACATGGGGATGAAGCCTTGGCGTACGTCGTGCTGGGCGCAGAACTCGGCCAGTGCGGTGTAGAAGTCGTCGCCGTGGTCGAAGTGGATGGCGAAGGCCCGGCCCATGGTGAGTTCAGCGGCGCGCAAGATGTACTCCTTCGAGGTTGTTGATGTAGGCAACGTAGCGAATCGCGGTGTCCAGGCCCTTCGTGGACAGCAGGCGGCTGCGTGGATGCGCGATCCCGTCGACGCCGGCCGCGGCCAACTCCATGCAGCGCGCGTGGAACCATCCCCACGGCACGTTCAGGTACTCGGCCAGCGCCTGCAGTCTCCCACCCGACGTTGGCTGAGCGATCACTGATTCCGCGGCGAGGTGTTCGTCGATCTCGCCGTACGCCGGCTTGGGCGCACAGAAGTCGACGTACCAGAGGCCAGGCCCGCGCAACCAGTCGGCGACGATCGCCTTGCTGGCCAAGACGAAGCCCTCGACCTCGCCGAACGATGGATCCGTGGTCAACTCGACCGTGATGCCGAACGCCTCCATCAGCGACATCGCGAGCAGCAGCATCACGCGCTCGTACGCCGGTGATGCTCTGACCTCGGACTCGGGGATGCAGAATCCTCGGCGCATGATGGCGAACCTCCGCGCGGTCCGCTGCAGGTACTCGAACTTGTGTGACCAGATCAGCCACGAAGTCGCTTCCTCGCCACGCTGGTCGCGGGTCCAGAAGAACGGCGGGTACCAGAGCAGCTTGAGGTTGCGTGCGATGTGTTGTGCGCAGAACCGCGAGCCGAGCCAGTGCCGGGCGACCGGGTTGAGATGCGGAACCTCGTCGAGAGTGACCGTGGAGGCGGTGCGCCCGTGGTAGCGGAACAGCCGTCGCTGCGATGTCTCCAACTGCGCGTCATCGGCCAGCAGGGCGGTGTCGGCGTTGGTGATCGCCCAGATGATGCCGACCGTCAGATCATCCAGGACGTTGGCCGCGGCCATCGGCTGTGGACCGGCACGTAGATCCGATCGACTGGCAATCCGCCGGCCATCGGCGACGTAGTGCTGGTTGTTAGGGTCGGTGGCGATGAGCAGCGATCGGCGATCGAGCCGGTTCAAGGCTTCAAGCTGATCGTCTGGAGGGTCGACCATCAGCCAGCCATGCCCAGTGATCTCCGCGGTGGAACGCTGGGCGGCGACCTCGACGCCTGTAAATGACCGGCCTCCCGGGATGCTCAGAGCCTCGAACGCCTGGCGATCACCGGATGCCAACTCCAGCAGCGACAGCGATCGCTGAGCGCTCGGCGTACGGCGCTTGTAGAACCCGAGCTCCTCGGGAGTCCGCGCACCCAAGATCGCGCAGAGAGCCAACCGCACATCCTTCGATGGCCACGTGTACCAGCCGCATTCCCAGTCGGAGATCGACTTGGCAGTGACCACCGTGACCTTGCCTGTCGCGCGGTGAATCGCTGCACTGACCAGATCGGCCAGGGTCCCCTGCGGCATGTCACCGCGGGCACGCCGCAACAACTCGTTCGGCTGCCGCTCCCGCCTACCCACGACCAACCAACACCGGCGGTTGCGAGTACCTGTCCCTGAACAGCGGGCGGTCAGTGCCGATGTACGCGACTGCCAGCTGACGTACGCCGTATTCCTCGAGGATCCGGATCCGAACGGTTGCCACGAACTTCCGTGGCACACCACGCTGCCCGCCCCGGATGACCAGCCGTCCGCCTGCAAGCTGGCCGACGTACTCGAAGATCCAACGCTCAGCGATGCTGCGTGCGGTCGCCTTCGGTCCCCTGCTGAACCTTCCTGACCTCGCAGCGATCACCGTCCAGCTGCCGTCTCTCCCGCGGGCTGCGATGTCGAAGGTGTAGCGCGCTCTACCCCTCATCAGGTACATACCGGAAGGATCCTGCGAGCGGTGCGGACAGCGTCACGGCTTGGTCGGACATCTTCGAGATGTCTAGCCTCGCCTCGAAATGTCCGAAAATGTCTTAGGTTAGTGTCCGTGGCCAACGAACGACTGCGAGCAGCGCTGGTGGAGAACGACCTGACCCAGCTTCAGCTTGCAGAAGAGCTGGAAGTCAACGTCAAGACGGTAGAGCGCTGGCTCGTCGAGGGCAAGCTGCCCTTTCCCCGCAACCGGCACCGCTTGGCCACTCGCCTTGGGCGGGAAGAGTCCTACCTCTGGCCCGACGCCTTGACGCGAGATCGCGCCACCACGGTGTCCGAGAGCGAAATCATCAGGGTGTATCCACATCGCTCCGACGTGCCGCGCGAAGAGTGGCGGCGGTTGTTCGAGTCGGGCGCCGAGGAGATCGGCGTTCTCGTGTACGCCGGACTGTTCCTCGCCGAGGACACGACGGTGCAGCGGATCCTCCGCAAGAAGGCCAAAGCCGGAGCGCGGGTACGAATACTGCTCGGTGACCCGGACGACGCCCACATCGCCGAACGTGGCGAGGAGGAAGGCGTCGACGATGCGATGGCGGCCAAGATCCGCAACGCGCTCGTTCTGTACCGCGACCTTCGGCAGGCTAAAGGCATCGAGTTCCGCCTGCACCGAACGGTTCTCTACAACTCCATCTATCGCGCCGACGGCCAACTGATGGTCAACACACACATCTACGGCGCCCCTGCGGCCCAGGCTCCGGTGTGGCATCTACGGAAGATCCCAGCCGGCGAGCTCGCACGTCACTACATCGACAGCTTCGAACGGGTATGGGACACCGCTCTCGAGATACCGGAGGCTTGATGTCCAAACGGATCGACTACTACGACGACCCGGAGGCCCCGTCCGCGAACAGCATGGTCCCATCGGTGAACGTCGTCATCGAGAACGACGCCGGCGAGATCCTGATGATCCAGCGTTCCGACAACGGCAACTGGGCGGTGCCCGGCGGGGCGATAGACCTCGGCGAGTCGATGTCGCAGGCCGCCGTACGCGAGACCAAGGAAGAAACTGGCATCGACTGCGAAATCCTCGATGTGATCGGGATCTACACCGACCCGAAGCACATCATCTTCTACACCAGCAATGGCGAAGCCCGTCAGGAGTTCTCGATCGTACTGCGGGCTCGCGCGACGGGCGGTATACCGACGCCCAGCAGCGAAAGCATCAAGGTTCGGTGGGTGCCCGCAGCGGAGGTCAGCGGCCTGCGGATGGACCGGTCCATGCGTCGACGGATCGATCACTACAGCAATCGCGGGCCGTCGCCGTACATCGACTGATGCGCCGCAGCACATTGCCCGCCGCGGCCCGAAGCGCTGGCCTCGACCTGAGGATCGACCGGTGAACCACGTGGTCACTCGGGTAACGCGTCAAGATCTCGCCGAGGCGCTCGTCGACATCGACAGGTCGACCGTCGACATCCGCTGTCATATCGCAGTAGGTCAATGCCTCAAGCAACTGTTGTTCGGGCAGCGGGAACTCATCCGCGAGCTCAATGATCCCGCGCTCTTCGGCCTCGATCAGCGCACCCGTGTGGTGCGCAACTAGCCGACACACCACCTCGTCGACCTCCAGCACGTCACGCAGATAGCGAGCGCCGTCGAGCGGATGGAACTCGGTCGCCCGCACCACAGGCGCGTAGCCGATGTCGTGCAGCCACGCCGCCACCTCGACCAGCTCGGCGTCCTCTGCCAGGGCCGGTGCAATGCTTCGGGCACGAGCAGCTACGCCTTGGGTGTGCGCCCATCGCCTAGGCAAGCCCGCCTCAAGTAGCCCTTTGGCTGCCGACTTCGCCTGCTCCGCACTCATCACAGCAGCGACAGTACGACGCTCGCCGCGGACATCCCACACCCATCCCTGGACATCTTGAAATGTCTGGCCTCAGCCGGCCATCTCTGCAACCACTCCGTTCGACCAGATCTTCTCGAAGCTGGTGAGGTACGAGTGGAACATCTCACCGTTCTCGACCTTGTGGAAGTGGTACACGGGAGCTTCCGCGGCAGGGATGCCGAAGGCGTGCTGGTTCACCAGCAACTGGTCGTCCGACCGATACATCGAGTTGTAGAGCACCGTGTCATGCAGCCGTAGCTCGACGCCGTCGTGCTGCAACAGCGGCCGCAGCAAGGCGAGTGAGTTGCGGATCTTCGCGCCCATCGCCTCGCCGATCTCCTCCTCAACTCCACGCCGTACGACGTTGCCGCCGTTTGGAGCACCGAGGGCGATCTTGATCCGGACGCCGCCGTCACATTTCTCGCCGAGCAACCCCACCAGACGCGCGTCCTCGGCGAGGAAGAGCGCACTGTAGGCGAGGATTCCGATCTCCGACTCAGCCGACTGGAACAGCGACATCCATCCTCGTTGACTGATCGCCGTACGCCGGGGATAGACAGCGGCGATCTCCGTCGGCCTTCCCTTGGCAGCACGCAGCGCCCGGAGCTGAGGCCAGATCTCCCCCTCGTCGATACCGAGGAGCGTGGTCAGCGCAGCCCGGGTCCGGGCATGGGGCAGCTGCCCTTCGTACAGCCAGTTCCGCACCGTTTTCGGGTCGACGGCCAACTCGACCGACAGGTCCAGTTCGGTGAGGTGCGCGTCGAACATCGCCCGCCGGAGTGCGTCGTTCACTCTGATCGCCAACCTTACTAGCGAGTAGATGTCGGTAAATGTCCATCGGACAGTAGCACGAAATGTCCGGAAATGTCCGACCACAGGGTGCTGCTGTCCACATCGCCGCGGACAGGCTTGGAGCACGACCCGGCAGTCCCGCCGGATCGACGCCGAAACCGATCAGGAGCACCAGCAGTGAGCACGGGGAGAACATCCGACATCGAAGAGCACGGCAGGTCAGCCATCGGCGATCGACCTCCGGTCGCCCTCGGATACGTCCGCAGGTATCCCTGGATGAAGGAGATCGAGTTCGAGATCCTCCAGCGCCGACTTGCCGACGTCGCAAGTCAGCATGGCCGCACGCTCGGCACTGTGCACATCGAGAAGCAGCGCACAGAGCCGCGAGCCTTCGCAGCGCTGTTGACCGAGCTGAAGGATCTGCCGTCGCCTGCGGTGATCGTTCCGTCCAAGACGCACCTCGGCCGCTGGGATCTCCCGGATTCGAAGTACGCCGAACTCCGTCAAGCGACAGGCGCCGAAGTCATTGTCGCCGACGGATTCCCCTGAGCGGGCGAGTCCGGGATCCCCTTCCTATGCAGGTGCACCTCTCCTCACGCCTGCATGGGCTGGGCTCGCCTTGACGGAGTCCTCGCCCGCGAGATCCCCGAATATCTCCTGCGCGTCTCGCGGGCGGGACTCCTTCCAGAAGCCGGCGGGCGAGCGTGCTGACCACCAACCGCGCTCGCCCGCCGTTCCACACTTGAAAGGAATGCCAAGCGGTGACCAGCACCGACGTGGAACAGGTCGTTGCCACGATCCACGACCACTACACGAACCGCCAGGACGAGGCCCAGCGACTCTCGTCAACTCTCAAGGGACAGCTCGAACAAGCGCGAGTCCACGAACTCCTGACGCGATACCTATCACCGCCACCCGCCCGAGTCGCGGATGTCGGCGGCGGTCCCGGCGTACACGCATCCTGGCTGGCCGAACGCGGATACGACGTCGAGCTACTGGACCCGGTCGAACACCACGTCGACCAAGCCCGCGCGGCGGGACTACAAGCCGTGGTCGGCGACGCACGCCGTCTCCCCTGGCCGAACGAATCCAAGGACGCCGTACTGATGGCCGGCCCTATGTACCACTTGACCGAGCCCGCCGATCGCCGCCTGGCCATCCGAGAAGCAGTCCGAGTACTACGACCAGGCGGAACGCTGGCCGTCATCGCGATCAACCGCGCCGCCAACCTCATCGGCTCAACCCTCGCCAACACACTCGAACGCCGACAGCCAATCGTCGAGCAGATCCTCCACGACGGTCACAGCCCGGCGAACGAGCGCATGGCGAACACCTACTACCACTCGGTGGCTCAGCTCCGCTCTGAACTGGATCGCCTCGTCTCCCAGGTCCGAATCCACGGCCTCACCGGCCCCGGCGGCTGGCTCACCGTCCTGATCGACGCCCACTACCGCGGCACACCGATGCCACCCTCACTCCTCGAGCCCAATCCGCTGGAGACCGCCCTCACCTGCGCAAGGCTGGCAGATCACCAACCCGACCTCGTCCACGCAAGCTCCCTATTCCTCGCGGTAGGCAAGCGTGTTTGACCTCTTCTCCTGGGCCGCGGGGCGCCACGCCAATCGACTCCAGCGCCTCGCTGTCCAATACGTCGACCACGACTGGCCAATCGCCCGCCTCGCCGTACCCCGCAACGGCCTCTGCCCCTGCGAACTCCGCGAGTGCATCGATCCGCATCTCGTCCACACCCAGTCCCCCGCAATCTCAACAACCACCATGGCCGAGAACGCCTTCTGCAGCACACGCTGGGCGATCGCGATCCTCGCCCGCGACTTCGACGTACTGGAACTACCAGCACAGCTCGGCGCGCCTCTACATCACCACCTGAAGACGCAATGCCCAACCTCGATTGCGCCGACAACCCGACGCTGGCAGTTCTTCGTCACTGCGGGATCCGTGCCACGCGACCAACTCGCCGCCGCTGGCGGTCGGCTGATCGACAGTCCATCGGGCTGGGTCATTGCCCCGGGCACCTATACCGAAGGAACGGGCAGAACCCGCTGGCTCACTCCGCCATACGTCACTCATTGGCGCCCGTACCAGCGACACGACGCCATCGATGCGGTCCTTACCCGAATCGACCCGTCCGGCCCCACGGCACCGACCCGACCCGGATCAAACATCGTGGCCGACGCTTTGGCCTAGGTTGCGCTTAGGAGGTTCGGGGTTCGACGAGGCCGGATTCGTCGACGAGGACGACGGCTTGGACGCGGTCGCGGAGGTTGAGCTTGGCGATGAGCAACGCGCGGATTGCATGCGCGAGGTGAGCGAGTGTGCGGTGGCCTTGAGAAGAATCTGGCAACCCGCATGGCGCCGAGCCGGATCAGGCAGATGCCGGCGACCGCGGAACCCTCACCAACTGAGGGCGAAACGGTGCCAGAAGAGCCCGTGCCGAGTCTTCGGGGTTCACCCGGTAGTTCACCAGCAGCCGCGCTCGATCTCGCCGAAACCCGGGGTCGCCACATTGGCTGCCTGGTAGGGCGTTGGCCGATCAGGCTGCTTCCTTGCCACCCTGGCGACGGTCCAGATACTTGACCACCAGCCAGGCTTGCACAGCGGCGATCGCGGCGTACCAGGCGACGGGGAACAGCCACAGCCACGAGGGGCCGTCCACTGGCAGCACCCCAAGCGAGATTGAGTAGTAGGGCAGATAGAGAAGGAGGCTGAGTGGAGCAGTGAGGAGCATCATGGCGGCATAGGCCGCGAAGCTCGGCTGCTCCGGCACCGCGACCAAGACGGCAAGTGCGATGACGACCGACACGTAGGCGACAGCAATCATGCGGCGCTGCCTCCGCGGGGGAACCATCATGTGCTCGGTGCCGTCCCTTCTGCGCGGTGCCGGCCCATCTGGTTACGCTCAGCACAGCAGATAGCTCCCACCTGTGCGACAGGCGAGGTACCAGAGGTTGAGGGCAAACTGGTTCCACGTCCGCCTTGCCCTTGCAACATAGATCGGCTTCGGGATCCAGAGCCCTGCGAAGGACCACCACGGCACCCATCCGTAGATGGTCAGGTAGAGCCACCCGGCTGAGGACTTGGTGAAAGTGAACTGGATGTACCCAGGATAGTCGGGGTGGCCATGCAGCGTCTTGAACCTCCACCCCGCGCTCGAGTTACTCCACCAGATCGCCTGGACCCAAACGGGGAACCAGAGGCCCCCTGGTCGAAGGTCCATCCGGGTGTTGTACTTCAGAGCGCGAGCACCTGGGATTGGGAAGTAGCAGGTGAAGCAGCGGATGAGATACATGAAGAAGTAGTAGGCCGATTTGCGGTAGTGGCCTAGCGCATAGATGAGGGTGTAGGTGTATAGGCCACTGATGTCGGAGCAGTTCACGGGGTCGGCGTTGCAGTAGCCCTGGCTCGTGTTGCTGCCGCCTGCTACGGGGTCTTGGCTCGTGAACAGCCCTGTGGCCGGGTTGTAGACACGGGCGCCCAAGAGAATTAGACCGGTGTCGGTTGTTGAGCGGGTCGCGCCACCTAGCCAGGCGTAGCCGGCACTGCTCGCACCCTGAGCCTGCCCATACTCGTCGAATGAGCTCCATCCGCCGATGCTCGTTGCCGTGGCCTGAGAGTTCGGAATCGTGGAGGTCGTCACGATGTCGCCGTGGAAGTTGGTGAAGGGCACCTGTGCCGACCCGCCCGTTTGGACGATGAGACCTAGCTGCGTGTCTATCAGACGGGCATACCGGGTGCTGGTGGCGCCGTCGCTGATCCAGGTCGGGTTGTCGCTGGTGTCGGTGTAGTGCCGCACCGTCTGTGTGGCGCCGACGGTTTCGGTCGATCGTCGATCCATGGCGTCGAGGCCCAAGGTGGTGGTCGAGCCTGCCTGGGTGATCGACTTGACGATGTCGTTGTCGAAGTAGGTCAGGCTGATGTCCCCCGCGGCGGGTTTTGGTGCGTCTGATGCGGGAATCGTCAGTGTCCGTCCCAGCGCGTCGTAGACATAGCTGCCCTGTCCGGAGGCGCCGGAGGTGGGACGGTCAGCGGTGTCGAATTGATGCGTGGCCGTCGTGCCGCCTGCAGTCGTGCAGCTACCGTCGCCGGCAGCCGGCGCCACCGCTTGTGACAGGCGGTTCCCGTTGGTGTCGAATGCGTACGTGCGGGTGGTACATGCTGGGGCCTGGGCAGGGTCGGTGACGTCGACTCCCGATCCCGCCGCGGTGCGGTCGTTCACCCGAGTGAGCCGACCGGCCGGGTCGTAGGTGATCGATCGGTCGTATGGGATGGCGTCGCCGACGTCGCCGGAGCCGCCGTTGGGTGGGCCGGTGAAGGCGGCGCCATCCGGTGTCCACTCGCGCGTCACGCGGCCCACGACGTCGCGGTCCTGGGACCAGCTGAGCCAGCCGCCGTCGGGAATTGTGGTCGATGAGCCGTCAGGGTTCACTGTGGTCAGCTGGCCGGTGTAATCCAGGCCCACCGGCGATCCTGTGATGTCGGTGCTGAGGGTGCGTGCGATGCCGCCTGGCAGCTTCTGGACTGTCAGCGTGCCGGCGGCGTCGTATGCGCCTGTCGAGGACCAGATTGAGGATCCGGACGTGATCTCGATCTTGGTTGGCAGACCTCGGTGCTCGACGCGACCGGCGGCGTCGGTCCCGTCGTAGGTGTACTGGGTGGTGCCGTTCGGGTCGACGATGGTCTTGACGCCGCCGCCGATGTCGTAGGCGGTTGTGGTCGCGGTCTCGCCGGACGGCTGGTAGCTGATCGGGCGGCCCCACGTGTCATAGGTTGTCGTCACGGTTCCAGCGATAGTTGCGTCACTGTTGCGTGCGGTGATCGTGGTCGCGGCACCGGTTGCCGGGTCGTAGGTTGTGTACTTCGCCGTGTTGGGTGCCGACCCGGTCATCCCGGTCACAGTGGTGCGCGTGTTGTCGACCTGGCCATCGAGTCGGTAGACAGTAGTGGCTGTTCGGGTAACACTGCCCGACGTTTGTTCGATCACCGTAGGTTGCAGCAGGTAGTTGTACTGAGTGATCCTCGACGACGGCAAGCTCGGGGTCGCGGGCTGTCCAGCGGCCGAGCTGGGCGCAGCAGCTGGGGAGGTCTTGCATGTCAGACCGGCCCACTCCGGCTTGTTGCCGCACTCCGCGGCATCGCTGTTGGTGCCAGCCGTGTAGTAGGCGGTTAGCGTCGTGCCTGCGTCACCGCCGGCGTCGGCCGACTTCGGCTGCCTGTTCTCCACCACTCGGCCGTCGGAGTCACGCCGCACGAAGCTGACAAGGTCTCCGGTGCTTCGCTGACCGTCGAGGTCCAGATCGGTGATGATGCGCGAAGCCTCGCCTGCCTCCCAGCCGTCCGTTCCACCCGTGACGGCGGCTGAGTAGTCGTGGATCGTGCGCAGTACAACCTCATCCGTTGAGGCTCCGGGGTCGAACGCAGACTTTGTCGTACTCGTCATCAACCCGTAGGGGGTATTCGTGAAGGGACTGATGCCGCCGTTCGGTGCGTTTTCGTCGTAGGCGAGGTGCGTGTGCAGTCGGACAGGCCTGACCGTGCCGCTGGAGGTGGAAGCGTCACGGACGGGGCCGTAGGTGTCTGTGAGCCGAGTGTCGGCCGGGACGATGGTCACGCCGTCTGTGTTCTGGATCGCGTCGTTGTAGACCGAGGTCGTCCCGAGAAGGTCGGCCGCCGAGGACGGCAAGGCATTGTCAAGGATCTCGCGGATCGCGCGCTGGTCGAGAGACCGAGTGATGTTGGACCATTCGTCGCGCTCGCTGGCCGAGTATTGCCACGCTCCGGCTCCGAAGTCTGCAGTGTTGATCGTGACGCCTTCGTCGTCGGTGTATTGGAACTGTGCGTATTGCCAGTCGTTGGCTGCGACCTCGCCGGGCGTGGTGCCTGGCGCGGGATGGTCTGGTCCGAAGACGGCAAAGCCATGCGTCGGTGTGACGCGCTGACCCCAGCGGGCCACCGATGCCGAGGACAGGTCGGGCAACCCCGGGCCCGTCGCCTGCACGTCGTAAACGAACGAGGCGAGTGTCGCGACGCCGCCAGCAGAATCGGTGGACGGCCGTACACGAGTCACCGAGGTCAGCTTGGTGTTTGCGCCGACGACGGCGTAGTTGAGGACGTAGGGCTTCAGGCCTGGTGGAGTCACCGACGTCAGGCGGTTCGCCGCATCATAGGTGTATCCGGTGGTCAGCCCTGAGCGCGGATCGGTGACGCTCGCCAGCCGGCCTGAGGTGTCATAGCTGTATGTCGCCATCTGGATCGAGTCCATTCCCGCTCCGCCGGTCTTCGCGGGGTTGTACACGTCCAGCCAGACGCTCGTCAGGAGTCCGCTGGTTGCGCCTGACCCGTACTGCAGGCGCAGCGATTGGCAACCAACGGCCCCGGTGTACTGTCCGCCAGACACGCAGGTGACTCCCGTCGGGGCGGGAGCGAGAATCCTCGCTACGAGACTCGGGTTCGCCGGATCGTACAGGTATCGCGTGGTGTCCCCGCTGTCCGCCTCGGTCACGGCGTCAGGTTTGAACTGGGCGTCGGTGGTCGCGGACAGTGGCGCGGCTAAGACGAACGTCGTTGTGTCGCCCGCCTCGTTGGCGAGTGTCAGCTTCGTGGCCAGGCCGGTCCCTGAGACGGTGAGTTTGACCTTGGTGTCAGTAGTCCACTGGTCGGCCGGCTGCCACGTACCCGTCGGGAACGTCGCCGTGCTGCGGCGCGCGCCATCCGGGGTGCTGAAGACCAGCGGGGTTGAGACGCCGTCAAGAAAGGCGATGATGCCGTTGGTTCGCGATGAATCGAGGACCTGTATTCCGATTTCCTGATCGGTCGGGCCATCCAACTGTGCGGTCCACCCTGGCCCAAAGATCCCAGTTGTCGCATCTGTGGGCCCATCGAAGGTCGAATGTGAGCGTGAGAGCGCCAGCGAGCCGTCGGGCGTGCCGACAGAGGCGTCTGTCACGTTGAGGTTGAACTCCCCCGTCCACAAAGCCACCTGCCCAGCACCAGCGGCCGCGGTCGGGAAGTCACCGCCGAACGCATGGGGCACGCGAAGTACCGAGACGGCCTGCTGTGACCAGGTGCATTGGGTGGCGGTCGTATACGTCAGGCACACCTGCACATCCAGCAGAACAGGCCTTGACGCGGACACTGTCGTCGGCTGCACACCGGCCGTGTTGGGGTCAGCATCCAATTGACTGTCTGTCGTCGCGGAGGTGGTGTCCCAGACGCCGTTCACGATGACGCCAGCCGTGCCGTTATCCGTCACAGTGAGGTTCGGCCCGTCGTTCCAGCCGACGAGTTCGCTGTTCGTGTGATCGTAGCCCGAGAGTCTCCATTTGAGCTTGGCAGTCGGCGCAGAGCCAGAACCCTTCGGTGGACCCGACGCGGCGATCGTCACGCCTCCTGCCGTGGTGATACGCCGGTCGGCACTCGGGGACGACAGGGAAGTGCCGCCCCAGCCAATGCTGTACTCGGCCCCCGGGCTTGCCGACAGCAGTCCGGCCGGCGTCTCGGCGTAGGCATTGATCGTGTGAAGACCCGGCGTTCCCTTCGGGATCGTCACAGTGGTTTTCGCGACCGCCGGATCGCTTGAAGGGGTGATTTTGATCTGGCCCGCAGCACCTCCGGTGAAGTTGGTTGCCACCGGTTTGCCGTCCACAGTCAGGCGAACATAGCCCGGCGCGATGTACCCGGCGCCGGCCGCAGCGACCGTGCACACGACGTCGGCGGCCGGCGGGTTGTCCTGCCAAGTGTTGTTCGAATCGTACGGCGCCGGGCACGAAACCTCCGGAGCCGCTGGCTTCGCCGCTCCGATCCGCAGCCGGCTCTGGTAACTCGTCCACGGGCCGTCGCTGCTGCCGTCGTTCGCTTTCGCGCGGATATACAACAGCGTGTTGTCCGGCAGATCCGCAGCCGGGCGGCAGCCGGCCGTCGTACCGGAGGCATACACCGACGACGTACACGTGCCGAGCAGATTGAACGTCGGGCCGCTACCAGTGAAGAACTCGAACACATACTTCACCGTGTTGCCATCCGGGTCCGTCGCCTTGGTTCGTACCCACGGCCGCAGAGTCGGTGAGTACATGTACGACTGGGTGTCGCCCGGTGCCGCGTACGGGACAGCCTCGGTCGTCTCCACTGTGGCGGGCTGATTCGGCGGCCGGTTCCAGGTCAGCGAGATATAGGGGTCGGCCGGTCCTTCGGTGGAGTAGAACCGCTTCCACGCGTTCGCATCGGCCTCGTTCGCCGCCTTCAGCATCACCGCGACCGTTGCGTCCGTGGTGCCGGACCAGTACTGCGCCAGTCCGGTCATGTTCACATACACGCGGTCGGCCGCACAGGCACTGGAGAAGCCCTTCGCCGCAGACACCGAACCCCACACTTGCTGGCTCGTCACCGGCATGGACGACCACCGCGTCGACGTTGACGCCGGCAACGATGCATGCAGGTTCATCTGCGTCGCCGTGCAGGTCGTCGACCCGTACTGCATCAACGACAAATACGCCGACACCACCTTCTTGCCCTGGAACGACGAACCCGGGAAGTTGAGGAACGACCGCTCGGTCGCGGTGCCGTTCTTGCCAACCCGCAGATCCACCGTCGACGACAGGTCATTGGGCCAGCCGGACTGCACGAATGTGTCGAAAGTCGACATAACGGCCACGTTTGCGTACGTCGGGTCCACCGTCACCGGAAACACGCGTGCCGGATCCAGCAGCCACGCCGCGTCCGGTGCGAGCACCAGCGTCGCCTTCCCCGGCGAGACCTGCTCCAGCGACATGCTCACCGCGGCGGTGTTCACGGGCATCTTCGTGTGCTCGTCGGTGACCGCGTCCCACATCTGGCCGACCGGGATGCGCGACCGAACAACACCCTTGGCGTCAACGAACTCGATCACCCCGTCCGCGGCCTGCCGCGCGGTCAAGCCCTTTGTGCGCAACGGGATCCGCCACGTTGGCGCCGTGGCCGGGCGCTGCTTCACGACGAAGTCGACCTCGAAACCAGAGCGACGCGCGTCCAGCCGAAGATCCACCCCTGGCTGTACGTCGGTGTAAGTTGCCTTGGTCCCAGCGAGTGTCGGTTTGGAAAGCTTCCACGGCGCCAGCCACTCGACCTGGCGGCCGGTGCCAGCTGTAGCCGATGCGAACACACCACCAACCGCCGAGTTCTGCCTACCGAACTGCAGACCCAACCCGTGGCCGCGGGACGCGACCGTGCCGTCGGTGGCCATGGCAAGCGTCAAGTCGATTGACTGCCAAGCACCCTTCGCGGTCTTGAACCGGATCGGCGACGCATGCGCCTCCGTCGTCATCGTCCCATCCGGATTCGCCCACGTCGTCGATGTCTCCGACCGCATCGACTCGACCTCAACCTTCGAGCCCT
Source organism: Kribbella antiqua (assembly GCF_004345665.1). Taxonomy (GTDB): domain Bacteria; phylum Actinomycetota; class Actinomycetes; order Propionibacteriales; family Kribbellaceae; genus Kribbella; species Kribbella antiqua. Next base: position 15,978 of record NZ_SLWR01000023.1, on the reverse strand, counting down.
GCGAACGAGCCGTCACCACCGCCGAGACCAGGTCTGGACGTGACGCCACCATCGCCGGCGCCGGTCTCGGGTCCGCGGCCGGGGCGGCCGCCGCAGCTTGCTGCACTTCCAACCCGGTCACCAGTAATGCGAACGACACAAGAATGGCCACGATGCGCGGAGACTTCCGCACGCGGGCACGCCGATAAGGAGACATGACAACCCCACCCCACGCCGGGCCTAGGACAAAGCAACGGTGACTAGGCGGGTCACCGAGCTGACCGGCGACCGCTACATCGCGTTAGCCGAGAGGGCGTTACGCGAAATGTCACAAGCTGCAATTTCCTTGACGACCCACCTGCCGAGGGCGTACACGCTGTCAAAGCGGCTGCTTGACCGTATGTCGCCCGGCATGCTCTGACACCCTCAGCAGACTCGTGTACAGCCGGACGCTGGCGGTTTTGTCAACGCCAGGAGTTTGCACGTCGGCGGCTGAGCATTTGCCTGCAGCCGCAATGCCGGGCCGGCGTCGGCATGCCCGCAGCCACCGCTGCCGAGTCAGGCCGCAGAAGGTGGCAACGTACGAGCCGATGGCCAACTTCGCCGCCTCCCCAGCCAACGCCACCCGGCACCTCGCGGTTCACTGGGGTATGCCGAGCCCAACGGGGTACAGGTGCCGCAGCTGATCGAGTTGGTCTCAGGCGTGGACGACTTGGTGGGAGCAGCCATCACAGAACACATGCCGACCGGCGGTGCCGGCGATTCCGCCGATGCCAGGGTCATCCACCGTGTGGCTGCCGCACTCTGCGGTTGAGCAACCGTGCGTGCGGAAGGATCCCGCGTCATCATCGCAACATCCTTGCCACCCTTGCCGCACAGGCCACCAGACCCACCCAGCTGGTTCCTGAAGACTGGCTGACTGAACCATTGCGACGGGTAACACGACTCGGTGTAGGTGGGTCGTGCGCCATTTCTTGTATGAGGCTGGACGAAGTACCAGGCCTTTCGAGCCGAGCGGCGTGATCGTCAACATCTGACTCACAGCAGCAACGGCACGTTGCCGACCACCCAGCCGGGCCGGATTCGTGGTCACCGGCTTCATTCGTCGTCGGCATCCTGCAGTCCTGCGAACCAGTCGATGACGTCGCTTCTTCGGTAGCGGAGGTGACGGCCGATTCGCCTTGCCGGTGGGCCGTAGCCGATCGTTCGCCAGCGGTAGAGGGTTGCCTTCGGGATGTTCAGATAGGCGGAGACTTGGTCGATATCCCAGAGCGGGTCGAGGTCAAGTGTCATTGTCATCGGGACCTCCCGTCCCGCCGATCTGGCGGTCGGTGGTGCGTTGTCCGTTGGCCTCCTTGACCACACGTCGTACGTCGCGAACGCTCCAGCCGAGGATCTCCGCGGCCGCCTCGGCCGAGCCGCACACCCGGGCGAGTTCGGCAGTCTCGGCGGCCGATGCTGTTTCGGCGGCCGCGACTCGTTCGTCATGTCGTTCGACCGCGAACGCCCTCGCTTGGATCGCCCGCTCCAGTGCGGCGTACGCGCGGATCGTTCGTGCGGTTGCGGCTTCGATCCGTGCCTGTCGCTGGCGTGCCCGCTTCAGTGCCTCTACTCTCTCGCTGGCACCCATTGCGGATCACAGCTCGGGTCCGTTGAGGCCGGGCGGGACGAACAGCAGATCGGTCTCCGTGGCTGGGGCAAGTGAGAGAGTAGGCCGATTGGTCTCCATATGGGTGCTTGTCGAGTCGATGAGCTGCCTGGCTGTGTTGACCACGCGGGCACCGGTTGCCTTGATGACCCGCTCGGGTTCCTTCTCATCAACCGTTGACGCCCACCCGGCGACGTACGGGAATGACGAGCCGTCGACAGTCAGTCCGTGATGGGCGAGCACGATGTAGGCGACCGACTCGGCCTCAACCTCGCGCACTCCCCGGCACATGATGTTCCCCGCGCCCGCGTCCTCGGCCGGCGAATGCATCCGCAGATGTCCGACCTCATGCGCGAGCCGCGCGACGGCGGTCACGTCATCCAGTCGATCTCCGATCACGATCTCCCGCTCGACGTAGTCCGTGAAACCCTCTGAATCGTCGCCAGTACTTCTCCTGCTGAGCGTGAACCCACTGGCGCCGACCTCGCGCGCGAGCGCATCCCACAAGCCGACGGGTGCGGTCCCGACCACCGGCGCCGGCGTCGGCGGTTGCGGGATCGGAGCGCCGACGGTGTGCGTGATGTCCCAGACCGTCGTGACACGGAAGCCAACCAACTGCGCGTCGGTTCCTTCCACGACGGCAGGCTGCTCGGGCTGTTCCGCAGATTCGGTCTTCGGGCGTGCGTGGATCGGTGCAAGGATCTTGATTCCCCGACCGGCCTTCACCCGGCGACCGAGCTTGCCCCAAGCCTTGAAGCCGGCCACCCAACTGGCCTCGGGCATCTGCAGCGTGATCAGTACGACGTTCCCGAAGCCGTACCTCGGAAAGAGCGCAGCCGCATCGAGCCAGCGGGTCCACTCCTCCCCCGACCGCAGCTTCCGAACCTCGGCTTCCAGGACCCGGTGCAGATCCTCGGCGCTGACGCGTGCGTTGTTCATCGCTACCTCCCTGGGATCGACTCGCTGACAGCTCAACGGCCGGGCCCGACCGGTTCTTGTCCTGGATTTCCAGATCCGGTGCTATCAGCAACGAATCGATCCGCCTTCTTCCGTACGTCGACGAACGGCGGCGGCATCACCGGGTTCCGCGCTGCGCCGTACGGGCGTGACTGGTGACAGGTGCCAGCCATGCGCCGGGCGAGATCCGCCGCCACCGACAGGTGATCGACGCTCCATTGGAGTGCGTCGGTCAGCTCGTCGAAGCAGTCCGCGCGGCTAGTGCGAACCCACCGGACCTGCGGCGACCTCGAACCGGCTCCGGGACGACGCAAGTACCTCGGATCACGCTTGGCCAGCTCATGCCGCGGCACAAACAGACGACCCTCGACAATCAGCCCGGCCACCGCCTGCTGCTGCATCCGCACGACACGATCCGCCGAATAGACAAGCTCGTCCATCGCATCAAGCAGCGCCGCAGCCGCCTGCGGAGTCGGCACCAGCTCACTCGGCGCCAGGAGCGCTCCATCACGCCGTACGACGCGATCGAAGATCCTCACCAACTCCAGGAACGCAACCTCGCCAGCCGTGTTGCTCCGGCCACTGACATCAGACACACGCCGCTGCCAGCACCGGGCCACACGCATCGCACCGTCATCGAACGTCCGCAGCGCGACCTTCATCGTCCTCAAGTCCAACTCGAGCAGCGCACCAAGCCCAAGCGCGGCCGTCATCGCAAGGAGATGGTCTGCCAGATGCCAGGTATAGCCACAAACCGTCCGCAGCTGTGCCGTCATGGACCGCAGATCTCGGGACAGCAGCGTCAGCGGCGGAATGGACTGATGACCCCGCTCCCACCGACCCGCACACCGAGCCAGCAGCGAGACATCGTCGACCCCGTCCTGCGGCGCCCCGATCGCCAATCCACCCAGTACGCCGAGACCAGTCCTTCGCCGGTCCGACTGCGCCAGGACCTCAAGCTCAGCCATCACCTTGGTCACGCGCCGATACCCGGGAGATTGCTTGCTGATCCGCAGGTCGCGCAGTACGACACGGCCTGCGATCAGCACGACCGCCGCAACCTCAGCCCGCGCCGCGGCGAGATCGTCCCGATCATCGAGCGCGGCCGCCGTGCTGGGGTCCTGACTGGCCAGCAGATCCGCGCCGGCACCGATCGCTTGCGCAAGACGAGGCATCGGAGCCCCGCTCCGCACGACGATCCTCTTCGACGCATCGAACGACGTCAGATCGCCACGTAGCCACCGCAAGTGCCGCCGCGCCGCGACCAGAACCGCCTGCCATCCCGCCGCCAGCTCGGCCTGATCGGAATGCACCTCACGATGCAGATCAACCGCCGTACGACGAGCCGCGCGCAGCAGGTCCTCATACGTCGCGCGCATCTTGGACCATCCGCACGTCCGAAGCCGTCGTCCGCAGCGCATCCCCCAACGCAAGCCGCCAGCTCAGCTCCTCAATCGGCACATCGAGCCCATCGACCGCGCGCGCAGCTTCATCGAGCAGGGCCGCCGGATCGGCATCGAGCTCGCCGTCGTACCGCGCGTACGGCGTGATATCGAGCAGCTCGCACAGGCGGTACCGGCTGAACGCGGTCATCGCCCAGCGCCCATCGACCGCGCTCGCTTCCAACCGCTCGATGATCGCCTCCGCGCGGGTGACCAGATCGACCACTCGGCGGCGCTTTTCGTCACTGCAGGGGAGGTTGTCGTTCACTAGGGACCCTTCCGTCGATGTCACTCGTGGCAGCCAGCGAGTCAACTGACCTCGCTCGGTCGCGCACGCTCAACGGATGTGGATGCCAGCTTTTGGTGCCAGAGGCAACCTCACCAATCTCGGACTTCTCACACCCAAGGCGTTTCCGTCGCCGACACGATGAGACGCGATCTAGCGACGGCGGCCTACTGCAACGAACCGTCGAACCACGCGCCGCCGCAGAGCGCGACGTTGGCGTTCAGGACATGAGAGATGCGTAGACGCCGCGAAGTTCGGCGGCCTCGTGACCGCATGCGTCGGCCCCTCATGACCCCTTTGGCGCGCCACGAGGTGGGACCTAGACGCCCTGAGGTGAGGCCTTCAACGGCGACCACTCGCTGTGTCGGGGCGACGCGTGGAGGCGGCGTACGGATCACCAACCATTTCCCGCACCTCCGCCATCAGCGGCCGCGCATGACAAGGGTGCTGGCGCCCCAACGCACCCTCGAGTTTGCTGTAGATCTCCACCCAGCAGGCGAGGAGGGCTCGGCCACCATGCCGGTCAACCCTCTCACCTGCAGGTTCAAGCTCATCACTTGCCGACGATGCTCGCCCCTTGGCGACGTCCCACGGAGCACCGACGGAGCAGGACCAAGGTGGTTTGGCACATCCGACCAGCGGGCGCATCAGGCGACCACCGCGACATGTCACCACGCCGCCCTCAATCACATCCAGGCCGGGCCACCACAGTGTGGATGCCCCACGCCCCACGCCGTTGCCGACCGATGCCGAGCTCCGCGGCGGCCCATGCCGACCCCTTCCTGTCGCATGGAAAAGAACCCAAGGCGCGAGTAGAGGTTTGCAGCAGAGACCCGGGCGGTGGCTCTCTGGCTCCTCAGTCGAGGCCTCGCTCCATCCTCCGAGGTTCAGCCCTGCTAATCACAAGGTCCGCCGTCAGCCAAGTGTCGACCCTCGACTTCACATTCGCACACTAGGGTCCAGGCAGTTTGCGTCGCTGCCGCTGCAACAGAGACACCACCCGACCATCGGTCCGATGACTCGTACCGCTGTCCAGATGACCAATGTCGGATGTTGCGCTTACGGGCATCCGGGCCGTAACTGTGCGGAACAGATCGACCGGGACGCGGCACTGCTCGACTAGCTGCGACTCGTCAATGCCTTCCTGAACCAGCAGCTCAACAGCGCGCGGCAGCAGGGAGGGCTGCTCGATAGCGCTCACCAAGCCGGGCTCGGTTCGTCGCCAGCCACGCGCGGAGATGGTCGTCATGGCGTTGCGATATGACACATCGCTGAGTCCTCCGAGCCAGCGGGCGCGGTACAGCAAGGCCTGGATACTCACGCCCCAGTGTTCCTTCAGACGGGCCAGGATCCGCCAAGCATTGCCGCCCATGCTGACCGGGAGAAGATCGCAGATCTGCTCCGCCGGCATCAGCAGCTCGGCGGCGAAGCGATGGGCCTGATCCTCGACGAGCCTGCCGCCGGGCTCAGCATCGCCATGCATGATCAAGTGGCCCAACTCATGTGCAACATCGAAGCGCTGACGGTAGTAATCACGCTTGATCGGGTTGAGGACCACCACAGGGCGAAGCCGACTGTCGAAACTGTAAGCATCGACCGATGCCGTCTGCTCCGGACTGAAGACCACCAACACCCCGTGGTTCTCCAGTAGTCGGATGAGGTGTCCGGCTGGTCCAGCGTCGATCCCCCATTGCCGCCGGACGAGCTGGGCGGCACGCTCAGGGCCATCGCTCTCCCGGTCGTCGACCGCGACCGGCAGGGTCGGCAAGTCGGGTTCCGGGAACTCGACGTGCTTCTCCAGACTGGTCGTGATGTCTACGGCCAGTTGTCCGTAGGCAGATGCCTGATCACGGGCCAGTTGGCTGGTGGAGCGCAGTGAGCGGAAATGTGGAGTTGCGCTTAGGGCGGCGACGTCATCCTGACGGACTGCAAAGAATCCCGGGTCGACCGACAAGCTCAGAGCCAGCTGCGCAACCGTGGCAGCCGTGGGCCGCTTGGCCCCGGACTCCCAAGCCGCAACGGCGGTCGGGCTCTTCTCGACCAAGCTCGCGAGGTCACTCTTGCGCAGTCCGGCGAGGCGGCGGGCTAGCGTGAGCCGCGGCCCGTCGAAGAGCGCGGCGACGTCCGCCGCTCGGTCGGCAGTCGGCGTTCTGCGAGTCACCACTCACCGCTGGCTTGTTCGCGAGGCTGTTCCTCTGCCGGGCGGCGCAAGCGGACCGGCGCGTCGGGCACAGTGTTCGGCTCGGCGGGCAGAGGCCTGTCATCGGTGCGACGTCCACCATCCGCTGGCGGGGCGCTCAGAAGATCCTGACGCCAGTGCCAGGCTTGACCGCCACCGGTGTTCAGCCGCGCACGGCCAAACACCAACTCGACTTCCTGGCTGAGCGAGTCAAGGCTGTGCGCGATCACGAAGGTCGCCAGGTCCAGATCACGCCCGGCCGTCAGCGCTGCTTCTAGCCCGCCAATCTCCTCATCGGCGAAACCCTCGAACAGGGAGGGCTGTGACGGCTCGGGATCGTTCTGTTGCGCCACCAGCCGCTTCGTCGGGCTCTTTTGCGGCCAGGGCAGCTTGTCGAGCTTGCCGAACATGCACGAGGCGAGCAGGAACCGGCGCCTCCCGTGAGCCCAGCCAGGGCTGCCATTGAGGTTCGAGCGTCGGACCAGCATGGGATATAGCCGCGGCATACTGTCGATGTCGACATCGGACAACTCTGCGTACAACTGGTCGAGGTCTGCGTCGCCGTTGCCAGAACTGACTGCATAGCGCTCGCAGCCAAAAACGCGGTCCAGCCGGTTACGAAACAGGGTGAACCTAGTGTTGCCGAGCCAGGCCGCGTCGTGGCCGTCGTCGTCCGAGTAGGTCTCCAGGGACCGACTGGTAGCCGAGAGGTACGCCCAACGCACGCCAGCGAGGACTCCGGCCTCGCCAAGCTCCGCAATGACATCCTGCTGTTCACTCACGACGCCGAAGTTACACCACAACCAGTAATCGGCGTGCTGAACTCAACCAAACCGGCGTGTCGCGTGTCGCGAACCACACCACTGCGTCCAGGTGAGGGGTACTGCCGAGGTGCTTAAGGCAAGCGCAAAGCGGACGAAGTCCGCGAGCATATGAACCTAACGACTTCTGACCATCACGCCGGAGGAGCCTGTGTCCATCCACGCCTGCGCTTTCTGTGGCTCCAGCGGCCCGCTAACCGGTGAGCACGTGCTCGGGGACTGGTTGTCACGGATCGGCTTGGACCTGGAGCCGGTATTGCATGGCGCCGGCCCTCTCAACCGGATCGGCCGGGAGCTCGGCGTCCGCCCACCGTTCCGGCAGAAGGTGCGGGACGTATGCGGCGACTGCAACCACGGCTGGATGAGCCGTCTCGAGGTCACGGCTCAGCGCGTCCTGACGCCGTTCATCTTGGGCGAGCCCGGCGAGATCGAGGTTGCGGACACCGGACGGATTGCAGCGTGGGCGCAGAAGACCGCGCTCACGGCCATGCTGGTGTCGTCCGAAGAGGATCGGGACCATGGTTACGGGCTGCCGACTTCGGAGTACCGCGACTTCTACACTCTGCGAGAAGAAGCGTGTCCTCTCCCAGTCAGCCAGTTCTGGATCGGGCGGTACGACGGAGTTCGCGGCTGGTCCGTGCGGGTCACGCCGTTGGCGGTGCGCATAGACGGCATCCCTGAACCCGACCGGCCGCAGGGCTATGCCATGACTGTTGTGCTCGGACAGCTCGTGCTCCATGGGGTGCGATTCACGACGCCGAGTCTCCACGCCCAGGTATCGACCCGGCTAGACCTGCCGCAGCTCTGGCCGTCAGCGGGACCTGTCTCCTGGCCGAGAGGGATCCCCCTCGACGATGCTGGATTCCTTGAGTTCAGCGGCGGTACAGAGTTCCGTTCAACCGAGAAGCACGTTGAGCTACGACCATGGAAGCCCGCAACGGAGCTGGCGCCAAGCCAGGCAGTTGGCGGCATGGTCGAATTGCAAGCGATCTGCGGCGCGCACGTTGTCTACTACCCTGCCGTCCTGGTCCATGAGGCGATGCGCGGACAGTTCTATGCCTTCTGGACTGCTTGCGAGTGCCCGATCGCATACCTGATACAGACTGAGCCGGACGGCGCGCACTGCATCGCCGCGGATACAACGGAGGCCATCACGGAGATGTACGACGCGCTCGAACGAGAGGAGTACCTGATCCAGGACGAATGTGGAGACTTCTGTTGCAAACGGCTAACATCGTCCGGCCCGCTGCGATTCGAAACGTGACCAGGTAACTCGCCGCACAGCCGCGGCCATCGCCGCGAGCCGCGGCAACAGAAACGCGCACCAGCTCTCCCCGCTTTGACCATTCGCTAACGCCAATTCGGGGGCGATGCAGCCATTCAACGACTGCGCGCGATAGCGCCTGCGCCCAGTGCATCAACTGGGATTGGCCGTATGGCGATCAGACGCGCCACTCGCCACCCCTGCCGGATGCCCTCCACCGCCGCTACTCGCCCGCCCTCGGCAGCATCAACACCGTCACACATCTTGCACCTAAGGCGTTTCTGTCGCCGAAACGATTAGATTCGAGGGTCGGCGCGCTCTTCCGTTGAGCGATTATGACGACTCCTGAACCTCCATCCGAGGCCATCCACCTCGACCGGACCAGAGCCTGTGAGTACTGTGCGGCGGTCTTCGTCGCGCGCAGATCCGACCGGCGGTTCTGTTCAGATCGCTGCCGCCTCCGACACTGGCGTAGCCGCCGAACGGCGGCGAGCGGAGCACTTCGCGACGACCACCAGCTCCTGGATGCCCTGCGCGCGGAGATCGATCAGCTGCACCGCGAAGTCGCCGATCTGCGACGAGCCCTCACCGAGCTTGAGCAAGAGTTCACGCGGCTGCGGTCGTGCTGAGCATCCATCGGCTCACGGCCGGAGATGGCTACAAGTACCTGGTCAGGCATGTGGCTTCCGGTGACGTCGATCGACGCATGGCTACCGCGCTCACGTCGTACTACGCCGCCTCCGGATACCCAGCTGGGCGTTGGATCGGTAGCGGTTTGAGTGGCCTTGGCGATGGTTACCTGGTGCCTGGTAGCGAGGTCACCGAGCCCCAGATGGCCGCACTTTTCGGTCGCGCCGAAGACCCGTTGACCGGCCGGACACTCGGCCGCCCACACCTGGTTTACGAGAGCCCCTCACGTCGCATTCGAGCCCAGATCAAGGCGCTCGATCCAGCCCTCACCGACGCGGCCAGGCAAGACGCAATCGACAAGATTCGCAAGGCCGAGATGCGGCAGAAGACGCAACAGGCCGTCGCCGGATTCGACCTGACCTTCTCCCCCGTCAAGTCGGTTTCGGCGCTCTGGGCAACGACCGATGTCGGCGTACAGGAACAGATCGTTGCCGCGCACCACGACGCCGTCAACGACATCCTCGACCTCATCGAACAGCACGCCGCCCTCACCAGAACCGGCCACGGCGGCATCGCCCAAATCAACACCCGCGGCCTCATCGCCGCAGCCTTCGACCACTGGGACACCCGCAGCGGCGACCCCCAGCTCCACACCCACGTCGTCGTCGCCAACCGCGTCCAAGGACCCGACGGACGCTGGCGAACCCTCGACGGCCGCGTCCTGTTCCGCTCCGCCGTCGCCATGTCCGAGATCCACAACGTCTTCCTCGCCGACAACCTCACCCGCCGCCTAGGCGTGAACTGGGAACTGCGCGAACGCGGATCACAACGCAACCCGGCCTTCGAAATCGACGCCGTAGCCGACGAACTCATCCGCGAGTTCTCCGCCCGAACCGAGCAGATCGACTCCAACCTCGCAGCCCTCCTGGACGAACACGACCGCCCACCGAGCCGAGCCGAGATGTACACGCTCCGGCAGCAGGCAACGCTCATGAACCGGCCACCCAAGCACCTCGCCCGCCCACTGGCAGCCCTCATGAGCGAATGGCGAGCCCGCGCGAACCAGGCCATCGGCCGCGACGCCGTCGAAACCATCCAACGCTCCCTCGAGCAGACCGGCGACCGTCCGCTGGCCGCGGCTGACCTCAGCACGCACACGATCGAGGCGTACGGCGCAACCGTCGTACTGACGCTGCAGAACAAACGCGCGACCTGGACCCGCTGGAACCTCCTCGCCGAAGCCGCACGCCAAACCCGGCTGCTTCGACTCGTCTCCGCGCGCGACCGGTTCGTCGTACTCCAGGCCGTCGTCGAGAGCGCGGAACAGCAATCCATCAGCCTCACCGCACCGGAATTGGTCACCGTTCCGACGACCAGGCTCGAGGGCGAGAGCGTCTTCACGATCCACAACGGCCAGATCTTCACCTCGCCCGTAGTCCTCGGTGCGGAGTCTGTGCTGCTCGATCTCGCCCGAGACTGCGAAGGCCCCACCATCCCGGCAAGCTCAGTTCGGACGGAGGAGCTCAGCGCGGACAAGGTCGAAGCGCTGCATAGGATCGCGGCGAGCGGACAGAAGCTCGAGGCGCTGATCGGCCCAGCGGGCACCGGCAAGACCAGCCTGCTCTCCGCCCTGACCACCAGCTGGGAATCCGTCCACGACGAAGGTTCGATCATCGCGCTCGCGCCATCATCGGCCGCCGCGACCGTCCTGTCCGACGCCATCGGCTCCCCCACCGAGAACATCGCCAAATGGATCCACGAATCCGTTGGACTAGGCGCCGAACAACGCCGCCAACAGATCCAACAGACCGAGTACGCCGCTCAACTCGCGAGCCAAGCCGGCCGTCGACGCCGGCACCAACGCCTATCCGTCCTGCTCGCCACGCTGCGCTCCGAACAAGACCGCTGGAGCTTCCGCGCCAACCAACTCGTCATCGTCGACGAAGCCTCCATGGCAGGCACCATGGAACTCGCAACCCTCGCCCGCGAAGCCAACGCCGCCGGCGCCAAACTCCTCCTCGTCGGCGACGACGCCCAGCTCGGCGCAGCCGACACCGGCGGCGCATTCCGCCTCATCGCCCGCGACACCCAAGCCGCCGAACTCAGCGACGTCTGGCGCTTCACCAACCCCTGGGAACGCGACGCCAGCCTCGCCCTCCGCCGCGGCGACCTCGCCGTCATCGACCAGTACGACGACCACGACCGCCTCACCGCCGGCGCAAGCGACGACATGGAAACCGCCGCCTACCAGGCCTGGCGAGCCGACATCGCCGCCGGAAAGACCAGCCTGCTCATCGCCGCCGACAACACCACCGTCGCCCGCCTCAACGCCCGCGCGCGCCTCGACCGAATCCACACCGGCGAAGTCGAACCCGACGGCATCGAACTCCACAATGGCAACCACGTCGGCATCGGCGACCACGTCGTCACCCGCCTCAACAACCGCCGCCTCCGCTACGGCCACCAGGGCTTCGTCCAAAACGGCGACCAATGGACCGTCATCCATCGCTGGCCCGACGGCTCCCTTACCGTCCAAAACCCCAACGGCGAAACCGTCACTCTCCCCACGGGCTACGTGCAGGAATCCGTCGAACTCGCCTACGCAACAACCGCCCACCGAGCCCAAGGCGCCACGGTCGACACCGCCCATCTACTCGTCTCTGACCAACTCACCCGCGCCCTCATTTACGTCGGTATGACCCGCGGCCGCCACACCAACCGCGCCTACGTCGCCACCCACCAGACCACATCCGACATGCACGAACCCCACCCCGAACAAACCATGCAAGACGTCCTCGAAGCGGTACTCCAAGACCCAGGCACCGAACAATCCGCCCACGAAGTCATGCGCCAAGAACTAGACAACGCAACCCGACTCGACCGCCTAGTCCCCATCCACGCATACCTCTGCCAACTAGACGCCCACAACCGCTACCGAGAGGCCATCGCCACCAGCGGCCTCGACCCAACCGACCAAGCCGCCGTCGAAGCCTCTCCCGCCTACGGCCCCCTCATAGCCACGCTCCGCCGCGCCGAATCCGCCGGCCTCAACATCCCCCAAACCCTCCATCGAGCCGTAACTCAATCCCCTCTGCACACCGCCCACGACGTCGCCGCAGTCCTCCACGCCCGCCTCAACCGCCTAATCACCCGAGCCGAACACCGCACGCCCCAACCCCCACCCCTGATCGCCGGCCTCGTAACCCCAGTCACCCACATCACCGACCCAACCCTCATCGCCCCACTCCGCGAGCTCGAAGCCCAAATCACCCAACGCGCCAACTGGCTCGCCGAGAAGGCGATCACCTCCAGCTACGCCTGGTCCGAAGCTCTGTTGAGGAGTCTGGCCGCGAATTCAGATTCTCAACGCGTTGATCTACTGCGACGTGTCGCTGCGTACCGGGAACGCTACGGAGTCAACAGCAGCGACCCGCTCGGCCCGGCTCCCGCGCCGACGGCCTCTCACCAACGGCATCACCACACGCTGCTCACTGAGCAACTCCAAAGCCTCCAACCAGACCATCAATCTGCTGCAGCGGGGTCTCGCGACGATCCAGTTCACACACCATCCGGCCCGGCTCTAGATGGCAGCTGACGGCGACCCGTGATTGTCTTGCCGACCTCGAGACGGATCGACTCGTACCTTGAAGTAGCGCATCCCCGCCAACAGTTGTCTGCCCTGCTGACGCGTTAGGGCACCGCGTGAGTTGCGCGCCAACCACCTGCCCAGCCCGTGCCCGCCGACGATCTCCACACCGCTGACCTCGCGCGGATGGTAATCGAGATCGTGTCGTGCACGACCCCACAAGACCAGCAACGGCCGAACTGGGAGGTCAGTAACGTGCAGCGAACCCAGAATGAGGCTAGCGCGACGCGCCGCCCGCATAGCGGCTGTTACGTCGGCAAGCAGGATGCTCTCAGTCAGATCCGTTGCATGCCACTTGCTGTCGATAACAACGATGCTTGCGGCGGTCACGACCAGATGGTCGATCCATACTGCTTTCGCCCAAACCCGCCAGACGGCAGCTGACCGGTACCTGTAGTCAGCTGCCGTCTTTGATCAGAGCTGGTCGACAGCCGATTCAACCAAGAATCAGTGTGGCGCCGGCTCGGGCAGAGATGTTCTGGACGGTGGAGAAGACCATGTCGACGGCTTGATCACCGGCACAGTTCCATTTGCCAAGGTGCTGGCCCCACGCTCTCACCGTTCCGTCACTGGCCGTCGTCAGCCACGGCCCGCCCGAGTCGCCGCTCTTGGTAAGGGTCGGATTGGAGACGCAGGTGAGTTGTTTGGTGGTGATCCCGTCGAAGGTGACCGCCGCGGTACGGTTCCTAACCAACCCACAGACCAGGCCGCCGTTCGCGCCGCTCGAGCAGGCCGTCACACCGGTCAACACTCCGGTGTCGACGCTTGTGACCCTGCGCAGGTCCTCCGTGGTGGGACTGCCTACCCATACCGTGCCGCTCACCGCGCCGACGGTCATTCGAATGAACTCGAAGTCGATGTACTCGTTGTTGTTCAGGTACTTCGTGCCGACGTACCCGATGCGCTGCGACGTACTGACGTGAAATACGCTCTCGCCGGGCTCCGCGCAATGGCCGGCCATGCTCGCGTACCGCAGGCCGTCCGAGTGGCGAAGCCAGTTATATCCCTGCGTGCACTGCGCCATGCCCACATCGCGCGGCCAGAACTGGTCTAGGTACAACGCATTCCCGGAGGAGTACGGCGAAAAGTCGTTGTACCGTCCTTGAATCTGCGGTGCGGCGGTCGGCTGGACGTCCACGATGTCGCCGAAGTGCTTCCGCGCGGCGGCCTGCAGCGCATCGGTACCGGTCAGCGCACCCGCAAAGATCCGCCCGGTCACCTCGTCGACCGAGGCACCGACGATGTTCTTGGTCGCGGCCTGACCACCCCACTTGGCCCTCTCGTCCATGAAGCGTGACACCAGCGCGTTCTGCTGGTCGATCGACATCGGAACGGACCGGAACTTCGTCGTCACCCCGAGCCTCGCGCTGGTCACGCGATCGCGGATCGCGCTCTGGAGCTCGGCGCGGTGATCGGCCTGCTTCGCCTTCGGTTGCACGAGGTTGATGTACAGCACCTTCGCGGCGGCATCCCAGTGCGCACCGCCGAAGGAGTTCGCGTACTTCGCGGTGGCCCGCGTTGCCTCCTCGGCCGCCTGCTGCACCGGGATCTCGTCGACCGGTGTCAGATTCTTCGGAAGCGCACTCGTCGATCGGGGCTCGTTCGCATCGGGCTGCGCCGACGCCTGTACGCCGTTCGCACCCAGGAGCAGCAGGGCGGTGGAACCCAGAATGGGCAGGACAAAGCGAGCTCTTCGCATAGTGGAGTCCTCAGTGAAGTCGCGTCGAATGAGCTTGACGGTCACCAACGATGACCGATCCGGCACTCCTTGACGACATGGTCGAGCAAAATTGCACGAAGTGACATCCAGCGTTGTGGCTCAGATCAGGTTGGCCCCACAGGGCGCGCGCATGCAGCCATAAGAACTGCTATCGGCGCCGCTCAGCTGCCACGTCGGTAGGGAGCGCCATCACAAGGTGCCGATGGCGTGGGGCCAGTCGTGGGGCCACCTGGAGTCAAGTAGCGTTGGCAGAGGGGTCAGATCGGGTCGAGACACGAACTCCCGGAGCCTGAAGTCGGCTCCTGTGGCAACGGCCGTCGGACTCATAATCCCCAGCCAAGAAGTGGTTTCCTGGTCATCAGGCTTGGCACTGCCGACGCATCCGCGGGCCGGTGGCCAGCAACTGACGCCTCAGTTGGGGCGCTGCTCCGTCTCTAACAAGTAGGCGCCGGCCTCCTCACGCGTAGCGAACGCCTCCCGTGGCTGTCGGTCCGCTCCGACGCCGAATCGCAGGATCCTCCAGACATTCCGATCTTTACGGACAACGCCAATCATGGGTGCTCCCATTGAATTCTCAGCGACCAGATAGGCGTCTAGGAAGCTCGGACGGGGTCGATTCGTCATTGCGATCTCCTTTTAGTGAGGGCTCCCGGAAGCAGCATCTTTTGCGGCCCGCGGGCTTAACCCAGCTCGCCGACGCCTCCACCCCTGGTCGGCTCTGCCTTCTTCGTTGCTGGGGGTCGAGTGGGATCTACGCGGGCATTGAACAGTCATAGCTTTGTGACTACTTCGGTGGCGTGTTCTGGCTGATGGCACCGGCGGGGCGCTGCGCCAGCCAGCTGCGCAGGCCTGATCCTCTGAGGATCAGTACTCCGTCTACAACACATCCGGCCTCGGGTAGGTCGCCTTGTCCGCGGCCCCAGACCACGACGAGTGGCTGCGCTTCGAGGGCTTGCCGACGCAGGGACCGCAGGATCAGGTTCGCGCGCCGTGCTGCGGCGCGGGCGGTCGCAACGTCGCGGTCGAGAACGGCGTCGGTCAGATCGGCGGCGTGCCACTTGCTGTCGATGGCGTAGACGCCGGCTGGTGCAATGACGAGGTGGTCCACATCCCCGCTCTGAATCTCGAGGTTGTCGATCGAGCTCCAGATGTGTCGCTTTCGTTTGGCTCGCCGTAGGACGTCGCGGGTGTTGTCCTCCCCGTATGCCCCGGACAACTCTCGCGTCGAGCCGGTGTAGACGAGGAAGAGATGTCCCACGGCGGCGACGAAGAACGTCGCCACGGCGCCATGCGCAACGCCAAGCAGGTACCCGCGCAGGACCAACGTGACCGGGATACTCGCGATCGCACACACCGGCGAAGGCCAGGATCGGCCGCCAGTTGGTTCGTAGGAACCGAGTGAGCTG
>NZ_SLWR01000022.1 GCF_004345665.1 Kribbella antiqua | reverse complement strand
GACGCCTCGCACGCACCGTCTTCAACCACCTCACCAACGACCATCACAGCCGACCTACAACCAGCCTCCCGGCTGCGGCTTGACATAGGAGAAACACATGGCGGTGCGGTGGGTCTCGCTGGCTGCCCTCGCGGCGGCCCTCGTCGCCTGCACCGAAACCGGCCCAGACAGCGCATCACCGAGCAGCAGTTCGCCTAGTACGACGACGCCCGCCGCCAGCCCAACGCCAACCGCAGCGAAGCGCACGACCCAACCCTTGGTCCTCGCGATCCACCCGACCCGCGCGGCCCAGGACATCGACCTAGCGACCGCGACCGTCATCAAAAGCGGCACCCTCAAGACCTGGCGCGGCTTCCGCATCGTCGATTCACCGCGCGAAGTCCAACGATCGACGACAGCGCTGGCGATCGTCCCCGCATCCACCGCCGGCCCATCCATCAGACCACTCACCGTCGCAGGCGTTGACCCCTTCAAAGACCCGAAACGCTATCCACTGAGAACCAACGGCCCAGCACCCACGGCACCGGTCATCGACCTCACCATCGGCGGCGACGTCATGCTCGGCCGCCGCGTCGCCACCGCAGCAGCAAGGACCGGCGACGTCGCTCGACCCCTGCGTGCGATCGCACCGCGCCTAGCCGCCGCCGACCTGACCGTGGTCAACCTCGAAAGCACCCTGTCCCGCGCCGGTACGCCGCAGCAGGGCGGTGACTCCTTCGCCGCACCACCAGGTGTAGTCGCCGGCCTGCGCGCCGCGGGAGTCGACGTACTGTCGCTGGCCAACAACCACACCGGTGACTTCCAGGAGCGGGCGCTGATCGAGACCATCCGACTCGTCCGTGCGGGCGGTATCCAGCCGGTAGGGGCCGGAGGCAACCTCACCGAGGCCGCGCGGCCAGCAAGAGTCGAGCGCGGGGGAGTCCGCTTCGGCTTCCTCGCATTCAACGCGATCGGTGAGACGCCGAGGGCGACAGCGACCAGCGCTGGCGTACTCAGCCTGCGGATGCCGCCGCGGACCGGCCCGCTCAACGCCGACGACCTGGCAGCGGTCACGAGGGCAGTAAGGACCTTGAAGGCGACCGTCGACGTGGTCGTCGTACTGCCGCACTGGGGGCAGCAGTACACGCACACGCCGGTTACAGCGCAGCACACCGTGGCGACAGCGCTGACACGAGCTGGAGCGGACCTGGTGATCGGCGGGCACCCGCACTGGGTTCAGAGCGTGCAGTTCCCACCGGGGAAGGTAGTAGCGCACTCACTGGGGAATCTGGTGTTCGACATGGACTTCTCGCCGCAGACGCAGGAAGGCGTGCTGCTGGAGCTCACCTACTGGGGTAAGACGCTCAAGGCCGCGCGACTGACGCCGTACGTGATCGGGAATGACTTCAGTCCCCGCGTGGTGAGCGGGACCCGGGCTGAGCGGATCCTGGCCGGTATGCGTTAGCTGTCGAGCCAGGCGGTTAACACCCGGCCCGTCCGATCGAGCTGGGCGGGGGAGACAACTCGGGGCAGGTCCTGCGCGCTGTGGTACTCGGCGTACGGCGTACTGCCCAGCCGGACGCCCGGCAGACCGGAGCGGACGAACGACCAGTGGTCACTCGACCTGTTCACGCACACTCGGCTCTCGACCCGCACACGGGTGGCGGCCGCTCGTAGCTCGTTCCGCAGTGCCGGGTCCTCTGCGGCAGCCGAGCAGATGGGCACGACGCTGCCGACGCCCACGCGGTCGAGGGAGACCATGCCGCGGAGCGCTCTGCGTTGTGCGGGCGGTAGCGAGGCGACGTACGCGCGGGAGCCGTAGTGGTGACGGTTGTCGCCGTCACCGCGTGGCTCTTCGGCGCCGAAGGCAACGAACACGGCGGAGGGACGCTGATGGACCTGGGCGGTGCCGAGGAGCACAGAGATGCCCGAAGCGTTGTCCTCGGCACCGGGAGCCTGCGGGACGGTGTCGAGGTGCGCACCGACGATGCGGTGAGGCGCTGCGGAGTTGAAGCCGGGCTTGGTGGCTATCAGGTTCCAGGTGGTGCCTGCGCGGACTGGGACTCCCCAGGAGACGCCTGCTGGGACTCGCAGCGCCTGGCGTCTGGTCTGGTAGCCGGCTGAGCGGAAGCGCTGTTCCAGCCAGCTGAGTGCGCGGAGGTACGTCGTACTGGTCGCCTCACGCGGGCCGAGACCGGCCAGGTGGCGCACGGTGCCCAGCGCGGCCGCACTGTCGAAGGGGGCGACGGGCGTCGAAACGGCTGGCGGACCATTGCTGGTCGGCAGGGTCGCCGGCCGCGGAGGCGGCGTGGGGGAGACAACCGGCGGTGTGGAGGCGACGACGGGCGGAGCCTTGGTCGGGCTCGGAGTGCGAGCGGTGGTGCCGCTGGTGCACGCGGCAGTGGCCAGCAGGGTGATGACAGCGGCGGCGGCAGCCCGCATGTCTCCATGGTCGCCCTGCGGTCAAGCCACTCGTCTGATCAAACATCAGCGTTTTGGCACGGTGGTGCTGATGGCTCAGATCGGTCGCCTTTTTCACAGCTTCCGTGGGTAAGGTTCCGCGGACGCACTCATACTCGGGGAGCACCCAGTGACGCACGACCGCCACTCCTACGCCGAACCTGCCCTGGTTCGGACGACCCACCTCGAGCTCGACCTCGAGCTGGACTTCAGCGCGAAGGTGCTGACCGGTAGTGCCACGCACACCCTCGCGTGGACCGGTTCGGGCGACCGCCTGGTGCTCGACACGCGTGACCTGACCGTGCTGGCCGTGGAGGGCGCTACGGCCGACGGGTGGGAGCCGCTGGAGTACAGCCTGGCTGTCCCCGACAAGGAGCTCGGCTCCGCACTGAGGATCCGCACTGCCCGGCACGAGCGGGTGAGGGTCAGCTACCGCACCGCCCCGACCGCCACCGGCCTGCAGTGGCTGGAGCCGTCCATGACCGCGGGTGGCGTGATGCCGTTCATGTTCAGCCAGTCACAGGCCATCCACGCCCGCAGCTGGGTGCCTGTGCAGGACACACCCGGTGTGCGCTTCAGCTACTCCGCCCACGTCACCGCTCCGCCGGAGCTGATGGTCCTCATGAGCGCCGACAACGGCACGACGTCCCGCCGGACCGGCTCGTACGACGTGGTGATGCCCGAGCCGATCCCGTCGTACCTGCTGGCCATTGCCGCGGGTGATCTGGTGTTCGAGCCGATCGGCGAGCGGTGCGGGGTGTGGGCCGAGCCGGAGATGGCGCGCCGGGCCGCGACCGAGTTCGCCGACACCGAGGAGATGATGCGCGTCACCGAGGAGCTCTTCGGCCCGTACCGCTGGGGACGCTACGACCTCCTCGTGTTGCCGCCGTCCTTCCCGTACGGCGGGATGGAGAACCCGCGGATGACCTTCGCCACCCCCACGGTGGTGATCGGCGACAAGTCACTCGTCAGCGTGGTCGCACACGAGCTGGCGCACAGCTGGTCGGGCAACCTGGTCACCCAGGACAGCTGGGACGACATCTGGCTCAACGAAGGCTTCACGGCGTACGTCGAGAACCGGATCGTCGAGGCGCTCTACGGCACCGAGTTCGCGGTGATGGAGACAGCGATCAAGCAGCACGCGACGGTGGTGAAGCTGGATCCTCTGACGCCCGCCGAGCTGGCTGTGGAGCTGCCGGGGCTGAACCATCGCTCCGAGTATCACGGGACGACCGCGCTCGGGCCGCTGAAGGGGTCGTGGTTCCTGTCCTGGCTGGAGGAGCGGTTCTCGCGGGAGGTGTTCGATCCGTTCCTGCGCGGGTACTTCGACCGGTTCGCGTTCCGCAGCATCGAGTCGGACGACTTCGTCGCCCATCTGCGCGAGCACCTGATGGCGCCGCACCCAGATGTGGTGACCGAGGCCGAGCTGTCGGCGTGGCTGGTCGAGCCGGGGATCCCGGCCTTCGCGCGGCGGGCGCAGTCGGCGCGGTTCCAGGTGGTGGACGAGGCCAGGGATCTGTGGCTGACCACCGGTGAGCTGCCGCAGGGCGCCGAGCAGTGGACGACGCAGGAGTGGCTGCGGTTCCTGGACGCGGCTCCCGACGTACTGAGCGCGGTGCTCCTGCAGCAGCTGGATCGGGCCTTCGGCCTGACCGGTACGGCGAACGGCGAGATCGCCCGGCGCTGGTACCAGATCGTTGCCGCCAGCAGCTATGAGGCGTCGTACGCCGAAATGGCCGGGTTCCTGACCCGGGTCGGGCGGATGAAGCTGGTGCTGCCGGTCTATCGAGCGCTGGCCGGCACGGACCGGGCGTTCGCCGCCGAGGTGTTCGCGAAGGCGCGCCCCGGCTACCACCCGATCACTACAGCCGCGGTCCAGAAGATCCTCGGGCAGTAGTCCGCTTAGCTGGGCTGCTGTAGGTCGAGAGTGCGCCGGTTGAGGCGGTGCGTGGGCTGGTAGCCCAGGTGTGCGTTGACGCGTTGCATGGGCGCGTTGGTGTCGACGGTGTCGGTGAGCAGACCGTCCAGATCCGGGAAGCGTTGCCGGGTCTGACGGATCTGCTCGGACTTCATCCACAGCGCCAGCCCGCGTCGGCGGTGTGCGGGGAGTACGGCGGTGCCGTAGTGCTGAGCGTCGCCCTTGCCGTCACCTGGTACGACGAGCTCCGTGAAGCCGGCAATCGCGCCAGAGGCTTCGTGGACGGCTGCTACGGTGCACAAAACCTCGCCGCGCTGCTCGATCACCTGAGCGGCGTTCCGGGTCCGCTCTACGTCCCAGACATCCTCGCCGTACGCGATGTCGCCTTGCGGAGCGTCGTCCATCCCGGCCCGCGCGTCGGTGAACGTCTGCGCCAGCTCATCCGGTACGACGCCCACCCACGACTCGAGCCGATAGCCCTCTGGCCCCACGACCGAGTCCAGTACGACGTCAGCGAGGCGGTGTCGCGCGAAGACCAGGGAAAGGCCGATGGCGAAGCCGTGGTGGTGCAGGAAGTGGTCACCAGGCGAGTCAACCCGAACGTCTGCGAGCAGCGTGCGTACGTCGTGCTCGCGGGCGGCACCGACCACGGCGTCGAGCAGCCGTGAGCCGATGCCGCGGCGGCGCTCGGCTGGGTGGACGTTGAGCTCGAGCTCGGCCAGGTGGGCCTGAGTAGGCCGGCTGTTGAGGCGGAGGAACGCAGAGCCGACCGGGTTGCCGTCGGCGTCCGCGGCCAGCCAGGCGAGGCGGCGGCTGAACGGCCGGTAGTCCGGATCCGTCAGCGGCGTCAGTCTGATGTTCAAGCCGTCAAGATAACCCGGTGCCCGGATCACGTGCCGCTGCTCGGTGGATCGGTTAGCGTGCTTCGAACAGAACGAGCGGGGGAGAGGAGACCATGGGGTGGAGCAGACCGGTGAGATGCGGACGATCGGTGCCGACCATGTCGCGTTGCGCGAGCAGGTGCTGGCGGAGTTGCGCCGGCGGATCGTGGACGGCGACTACGCGCAGGGCGAGCGGCTGACCGAGACGCGCCTGGCAGATGACTTCGGCGTCTCCCGGAACCCGGTCCGCGAGGCTCTCCGCGTGGTGGAGGCCGAGGGCTTCGTGCACATCCTGCCGCGCCGCGGTGCGGTCGTGGCGACGCTTGACGAGGCTGCGGTCCGCGACCTGTTCGCCGTACGCGAGCAATTGGAGACGCTGGCTGCCGGGCTCGCGGCAGAGCGGGCGACGCCGCAGGACGTGGTGCGGTTGCGTCGGCTGCTCGACGACGCGAGCGAGGCGACCGAGGGCAAGGACTTCGACCGCGTGGCCGAGCTGAACAGCGCGTTCCACCGCGCCGTCATCGAGGTCAGCGGCAACCGCTGGCTGCTGTCCATCTCGGCGGCGATGTACCACCACGTCCACTGGGTCTTCCGCGTCGGAGCGGCGCAGCGCGCGCCACATTCCTGGGAAGAACACATCCGCCTGGTGGAGGCCATTGCTGCAGCAAACCCGGCGGAAGCAACCAGTGCGGCCCGTGACCACGTGGAGGCGGCAGCCAAGGCCGCACTGGCTCAGCGGCCTACCGCATAGCCCTGCATGCCACGTGGGTTAGCGGCTGCCGCGAGTACGCCGTTTGGCTCTCGTCGTACGGCGCACAATCGGCCCAGGCTCCACGGGTCGGCTTCAGTGACGACGTGCCCACGCCGTACGAGCTCATCCCGTACGGCGGTGCCCACGCGGCTCTCGATCACCAGACCGCCCGGCTCGGTCGCCCGCGGGTAGAACGACGACGGGAAGGCTGTGGTGTGCCACGCAGGTGCGTCGATCGCCTCTTGCAGATCCACGCCGCCGGCCAGGTGGCGCAGCAGGAAGAGGAGCTGCCACTGGTCCTGCTGGTCTCCACCGGGTGAGCCGCACGCAAGGACCGGCTGGCCGTCTTGCAGCACCAGAGTCGGCGTGAGGGTGGTCCGCGGGCGGAGTCCGGGCTTCAGTGACGACGGCAGGCCTTCTTCCAGCCAGAACATCTGCAGCCGGCTGCCGAGGCAGAAGCCGAGCTCTGGGATCGTCGGCGACGACTGCAGCCAGCCACCGCTCGGCGTGGCGGAGATGACGTTGCCCCAGCGGTCGATCACGTCGACGTGGCAGGTGTCCCCGCGCGTGACGCCTCCGGACGAAACAGTCGGCTCGCCGGTCGTTGCATCTCCCAGATCCTTGCCGACAGCAACAGACGGCAGCACTGGTTCGCGACCGTCTGGGCTGCCCGGACTCAACTCCAGCCTGGCGTTGGACCCGATCAGCTTGGCGCGTTCGGCGGCGTACGCGGGCGACAGGAGCGTCTCCAGCGGTACGTCGGCGCCGTCGCCGTACCAGGCCTCCCGGTCGGCGAACGACAGCTTCATCACCTCGACCGTCGTGTGCACGCCCTCGGCACTGTCCAGGTCGACATCACCCAGCTCAGCCAGTACGGCGAGCGACTGCAGCAGAGCCGGGCCCTGACCCCACGGTCCGGTCTTGGCGACCGTGTACCCGTTCCAGTCGAGCGTCGCCGGCTCCTCCCAGGTCGCCTCGAAGGAAGCGAGGTCATCGCCGGTGATCAGCCCGGCATGGTCCTCGCCGCTGGAGTCTCGATGCGGCAGCCGGGAGAACTTATCGATCGCCTCAGCCACGAAGCCTTCACGCCAAGCTTTCCGCGCCTGCTCGACCTGCGCCTGCCGGTCTGTACCAGCCGCCTCGGCCTCGGTGACCAGCTTTTCCAGCGTGGCGGCGTACGCCTCGTTCCGGAACATCCCACGCGGCGGCTGACCGCCCTGCAACCACAGCGCGGCAGACGTCGGCCAATGCTGTGTGAAGAGCTCCTGCACAGTGCTGACCGTGGCACCGACCCGTGGCACCAGCGGATGACCGTTGCGCGCGTAGTCGATAGCAGGCTCCAGTACGACGCTCAGCGGCAGGCTGCCGTGGTCACGCAGCAGGAGCAGCCAAGCGTCGACAGCACCGGGCACTGTGGCTGCTAGAGGTCCGGAGCCGGGGATGAGCGTCAGACCGAGCGAGCGGAAGTGCTCGATGGTCGCACCGGCCGGAGCGACGCCCTGACCGCACAGCACGCGTGGAGTGGGGTCGTCGGCGGTGGCAATGATCGCCGGCACCTCCCCGCCTGGCCCGTTGAGGTGCGGCTCCACCACGTGCAGCACGAAGCCCGCAGCGGCAGCAGCGTCGAACGCGTTACCGCCCAGCTCCAGGATCCGCATGGCCGACTGCGACGCCAGCCAGTGCGTGGACGAGACCATCCCGAACGTGCCGCGCAGCGTAGGCCGGGTGGTGAAGGTCATGGAGTAGCTCCTTCTACTGTGCGTACGTCTGGGCCGGTGCCGTCGTCGCTGACCAAGTGACACGCCACCTGGTGTCCACCTTCTCCGATCACGCGCGACTCCGGCACCACTGTCCGGCATTTGTCCACTGCCACCGGACACCTGGTGTGGAACCTGCACCCGGAGGGCGGGTCGATGGCCGACGGCAGGTCATCACCGAGCAGCACCGGCTTCCGCGCCCGCTGCTCGGCAGGATCCGGTACGGGCGCCGCCGACAGCAGCGCCTGCGTGTAGGGATGAGCTGGTACGCCGAAGATGCGGGCACGCGGGCCCTGCTCGACCAACTGGCCCAGGTACATCACCGCGACCTCGTCGGCCAGGTACTCGACGGCAGACAGGTCGTGCGTGATGAACAGGCAGGCGAACCCGAGGTCCCGCTGCAGATCTGCCAGCAGGTTGAGCACCGCCGCCTGCACCGACACGTCCAGCGCGCTCGTCGGCTCATCAGCAACGAGTAGACGCGGCTCGGAGATCAGCGCGCGAGCAATACTCACCCGTTGCCGCTGGCCACCGGACAGCTCATGCGGAGAGCGGTTCGCGACCTCCGGGCGCAGTCCCACGCGGCGTAGCGCCTCGGAGACCTTTGCGGGGATGTCTTTCCGGCGCATGAGCCGGAGTGGTTCGCCGACGATGTCTCCGACCGACAGCCGCGGGTCCAGTGAGCCTGCTGGGTCCTGGAACACGATGGACACGTCACGACGGTGTGGACGCAGCTGCCGCCGGTTGAGGTGGGTCACGTCGGCGTCTGCGAGGCGGATGGTTCCGCCGGTCGGCTCCAGCAACCGCACGATGCACCTGCCGACCGTGGACTTGCCGGAACCGCTCTCGCCGACCAATGCGACCACAGAGCCTTGGCGGACCCTCAGTGTCACCCCGTCGACAGCCCGGACGGGTCCGAAGTGCATGACTAGGTCTTCTACTTCGAGAGCAAATTGCTCCATCAGACCTCCACTGGTTCTCGGACTGGGTTCCAGCAGGCGACTTGGTGCTGACCAGTCGTTAGTTGCGGCTGAGACGTCGTACAGAAGTCGACTGCTCTGGGGCAGCGGTCGGCGAAGGTGCAGGCGTCCGGTTGCTCGGACAGGAGCGGCACCAGGCCGGGGATTTCGTTGAGGCGGTGGGTCTCGGCGTGGCGGCCCGCTGCTGGTGAAGCGCCCAGAAGGCCTGCTGTGTAAGGATGTTGAGGGTTGGCGAAGAGTTCGTGGACCTGGGCCGTCTCGACGACGCGGCCGGCGTACATGACGGCGACCCGGTCGGCGAGGTCGGCCACCACTCCGAGGTCATGGGTGATGAGGACGATGCTGGTGCCGAGCCGCTCGCGGAGTCCACGCAGCACGTCGAGGATGCCGGCCTGGATGGTGACATCGAGGGCGGTGGTCGGTTCGTCGGCGATCAGGACCTTCGGATCGCAGGCGACGGCCATCGCGATCATCACGCGCTGGCGCATGCCGCCGGAGAGTTGGTGCGGGTAGTCGCTGACGCGGCGCTCGGCGGACGGGATGCCGACGAGCTTGAGGAGTTCGATCGAGCGGGCTCGCGCTGCCTGGCGGCTGAGACCGACGTGGGTGCGCAGGACTTCACCGATCTGGTGGCCGACGGTGAAGACGGGATTCAGCGACGTCATCGGCTCCTGGAAGATGTAGGCCACCTCGCGGCCGCGGATCGAGCGGAGCGTGCGCTTGTCAGCACCGATCAACTCGGTCCCATCAAGCTTCACCGAGCCGTCGACGTTGGCAGTGCGGGGGAGCAGGCCGGCGATGCTCATAGCCGTCACGCTCTTGCCGCAGCCGGACTCACCGACGACCGCGAGTACTTCACCATCACCAACCTCGAGGCTTACCCGATCGACCGCGGACAGTTTGCCGTCCTCGGTCCGGAAGGTGACGGAGAGGTCTTTCACTTCGAGAACTGGCTTCATCGTCGGCTCGCTTTCGGGTCGAGCGCGTCGCGCAGGCTGTCGCCGACGATGTTGAAGGCCAGCGCCAGCAGCATGATCGCCACGCCGGGCATCACCGCCGCCCACGGCGCGCGAGACGCGAACTGCTGCGCATCGGACAGCATCGTGCCGAGGCTCGGCGCGGGCGGCTGGATACCGAGGCCGAGGAACGACAGCACCGCCTCGCCGAGGATCGCGGCCGGGATCGCCACGGTCGCCTGGACGATGATCACCGACGCCGCGTTCGGCAGGATGTGCCGGCCGAGCACCCACGGGTCGCCGGCGCCCTCGACGATCGCCGCCGCGACGAAGTCCAGCGACTTCAGCCGCAGCGTCTCGGACCGGACGATCCGGATCACACCCGGGATCTGCGCGATGCCGATCGCGATCGCCGCGTTACCGAGGCTGGCGCCACGGATCGCGGCCAGCCCGACCGCCAGGATCAGGAACGGGAACGCCAGCACCAGATCGGTGAACCGCGAGATCAGCGCGTCGATCGCGCGGAAATACCCGGCCATCAGGCCCAGCGGTACGCCGATCACGAGCGACGTGGCGACCGCGAGCAGGCCGACGTGCAGGGACGCGCGCAGGCCGAACATGATCCGCGAGAGCACATCACGGCCGAGGTCGTCGGTCCCGAGCAGGTGGCCGACGGTCCCCGGTGGTGCGAAGGCCTGGTCGAGGTGGGTCTGGGTCGGCTCGTGGGGTGCGAGCCAGGGCGCGAACACCGCGAGTACGACGGCGATCGCCAGTACGACGAGGCCTGTGATCGCGAGCGGGTTGCGGAGGATCCGCCGTACGACCTTGCTGCGGTTGGTCCGCAGTCCGACCGGGATGTCTGCGACGGCCATCAGGCATCACCCCGGACGCGGATCCGCGGGTCGATGACCGAGTACAGAAGGTCGACAAGCAGATTGATGACAATGTACGCGGTCGCCGTGACGAGGACGACCGCTTGGATGACCGGGTAGTCGCGCTGGAAGACGGCGTCGACGGTGAGCTTGCCGAAGCCGGGGAGCGCGAAGATCCGCTCGGTGACGACGGCGCCGGAGATGAGCGCGCCGAGTTGCAGGCCGACGATCGTGACGACGACGATCAGGCTGTTGCGCAGGGCATGCTTTCCGATGACAGCTCTTGGCGAGAGGCCTTTGGCTTCCGCCGTACGGATGTAGTCGGCCGACAGGGCGTCGAGCATCGACGATCGGGTCTGGCGCATGATGACCGCGGCGAGGCCGGTGCCGAGGATGAGTGCGGGCAGGACCAGGTGGTGCAGGTTGTCGATCGGGTTGCTGAAGAACGGCACGAACCCGGAGGCCGGGAACAGGCCGAGCGCGACCGAGAGATAGAGGATCGCCATCAGTCCGAGCCAGAAGTTCGGCACGGACAGGCCGAGCAAGGCCAGCGCGTTGGCGGCCCACTCGGCCGGACGACCCCGTCGTACGGCGGCCACGACACCGGCGCCGACCCCGATCACACTGGCCACCAGGATCGCCAGGATGGACAGCTCGATGGTCACCGGCAACGCGCCGGCGATCATCGAGCCGACCGGCTCACCGGTCCGGATCGACCGGCCGAGGTCGCCGCGCGCCGCATGACTGACGAACTGCCAGAACTGCACCAGCAGCGAATCGTCCAGCCCGTACTGCTCCCGGATCGCCCGCAACGACTCCGGATCCCGATCCTCACCGGCCAGCGCCAACGCCGGATCCCCCGGCAACGCCCGCACGCCTGCGAACACCACAATCGTTGCCAGAATCAACGTCACCACCGACTGCCACAGCCGGCTGAGCAAATACCGTTTCACTTGGTGAAGCCGGCGAAGGCGGTGCGGATGACGCCGTCTGGGTAGACCTGGATGCCTTGGATCTTCTTGGAGACGCCGGTGAGGTTGCGCTGGCGGTAGATGTAGATGAGCGGGTCGTCCTGCTGGAGCTTGGTGACGACTTCGCCGTACAGCTTGATCCGCTCGGTCTTGTCGAGTGACTGGCGCGCGTCGGTGAGCAGCTTGTCGACCTCGGGGCTGC
Organism: Kribbella antiqua; assembly: GCF_004345665.1. GTDB lineage: Bacteria > Actinomycetota > Actinomycetes > Propionibacteriales > Kribbellaceae > Kribbella > Kribbella antiqua. The sequence continues at coordinate 38,888 of NZ_SLWR01000022.1, read as the reverse complement.
TGTAGCCGGCGACGTTCTGGCTGCCCGTCGTACCGACGAAGTTGAAGATGTTCGCGTCCGGGTCGACGCGGCCGGACCAGCCAAGCTGCAGCAGCTCGAAGTCGCCGCGGTCCTGCTGGTCGAGCAGCGAGGCGTACTCGACCGGCTTGATCACGAGGTCGAATCCACCCTCCTTCACCATCGCCTGCAGCGCCTGCGCCAGCCGGATGCTGTCCGGGTTGTTCGACGCGATCATGGTGACCTTGTACGGGGTATTGACGCCGGCGTCGGCCAGGAGTTGCTTCGCCTTCGCCGGGTCGTGCGGCGGGCAGACCTGCGCGGCCTCGGAGCTGAACTCGCTCTTCGGCGAGATCGGCCCGCAGGCGACCGTGTTCAAGTTGTTGAAGATCGACTTGACCAGCGCCTCCCGGTCGATCGACAGTGCCAGTGCCTGGCGGACCCGCGGGTCCTTCGCGATCGGGGTGTCGAGTGGCTTGAGCGGGTTCCCGACGCCGTTCGAGTTGGCGATGTTGATGGTGAGGCCCTGGTACCCGAGCGACTGCGACTGCAGCACGGTCATGTTGCCGTCGCTCTGCAGCGAGGGCGCGTCCTGGGTCGACAGCGAGTCGGCGACCTGCGCGTCACCGGACTTGAGGTTGGCCGAGCGGATGCTCGAGTCGGTGATGATCCGGTACTCGATCGCGTCCAGGTGCACCTTGGCGGCGTCGTAGTACAGCGGGTCCTTGACCACCTTGATCGAGTTCTGCGCGACCCGGCTGGCGAACTTGAACGGGCCGGCGCAGACCGGCGCGCTGGAGAAGTTCGCGCCGAGCTTGGCGACCGCGGCCGGGCTGAGCACCATGCCGGCCCGGTCGGCCAGCGCGGCGGTCAACGGCGCGAACGGCTTCGACAGCTTGATCACGACGGTCTGCGGGTTCGGCGTCTCGACCGAGCTGATCGGGCCGAGCTCGCTCTTGCGGGCGGAGCCGGCCAGCGTGAGGCCGCGGTTGATCGAGATCCTCACCGCGTTCGAGTCGAGCGTCGTACCGTCGGCGAACTTCACGCCCTGGCGCAGCGGGATCGTCAGGCTCAGGCCGTCCGCGGAGACGGTGGGCAGCGCGGTCGCGAGCTGCGGCACGATCTTCGCGTCCGGGCCGAGGTCGTACAGCTTCTCGCACATCGTGTGGAAGACATACCGCGAGTACAGGCTCCGCGACAGCGTCGGGTCGAGCTTGTCCGGGTCCGCCGAGAGGGCGACCGTGAGCGTGCCGCCGGCCTTCACCTGCGCCGGGTCCGCCGGGTCGCCGAACACGTCCTGGCCGGCGGCCGCCTGGGTGCTGCCCGAGCTGCTGCCGGCCGGTTCGACCGGCGAGCAGGCGGTCCCGATCAGCGCCAGCGCGATCACCCCAACGGCTGCTCCGAGAGCCGGGCGGATCGAACTAGAGCGGTTCAGTAGAGGCGGAGTACGACGAGTCATCACAGCTCCCGAGTAGGCGGTCTCGTCGACTGTTTCATGTATACAAGGGCGGCGCGCAAGTGATTCGGCGAGTTTGCGTGAACCTTTTACGAGTCCGGCACGTATCGCGTAGTGAACGTTCAAGTGCCGACGGTGTCCGGGCCGCCGGAGGCTGTCGCACGCCTCCGACGGCCCCGGCTGCACCCATTTGATGGGTGGCCCCATGAAATGGTGGGTTCCCGGCCGGAATACAGGCGGGGAACCCACAACGTGGTGGGTGAACCCACCAAATGCGGTCAGGTGGCGGGGGTCGGCTTACTCCTCGAGGTTGACCGGATACCGGAGGGTGCCGGTCGGGATCGGGGTGCCGTTCAGCGACAGCGCCATCAGGTTCGGCCCGTCGAATTGAGGGTGGTGGACGCCGAAGGCGGTGGCCTGCCGGAACCCGAATCGCGGGTAGTAGTTCTCATGCCCGAGCACCACCACGGTCTGCTCACCACGATCACGCGCGGCATCCAGCGCCGCGAACACCACGGCGCTGCCGGCACCTTGATTCTGGTACGGCGGCAGTACGGCGACCGGACCCAGCGACGCGACCGGCGTTTCGCCGATGTGACACCGGGTGATCAGGGCATGGGCAACGACCTCACCATCGGCTGTGGTCGCGACGAGAGACAGCCCGGGCAGCCAAGCGGCCGGCTCCGCACGGTGGGCGTCGAGGAAGTCGACCTCGAACTGCCGGCCGAAGGCCTGCCGGGTCAGCTCACGGATGGTGGTGATGTCTTCGGTGGTCTCGAGGCGTGTTTGCCAAGTGATGGACAACGGAGAAATCCCTTTCGGGCCAGGGGTTCCGCGGCCGTCAGGTCACGCGGAACCAAGGATGGGCTGAATGACCGAAGTGGCTGCCGCGTACGCGACAGCGCCCGCTCGCGCGGTCATCAACCCACCTCCTCCTTCGTCCGAAGTCGCGCTCACCTTATCCAGACGGCCGACCAACGCGCACCCGGTTTACCAATCTGTGGCCAGCGCCGTCAGCGGGTCGGCGGTCGGGGGCGATGTCGGGATCCAGGTGCCGTTGACCAACCGATAGGGGTGCCAGCGACCCTGGTGGTCGAGGCGGAGTTGGGTATCTTCCCAGGTGAGGTGGTTGCCGGAGACATCGATGCTGATGTCCTCGTCGGCCGCGGCCAACAGCTCGGCACGCGCGCGGGCCAGGTCGGCGGCGTCGGGAGTCCAGGTGTGTTCGAGTACGTCGAGCCCGGCGGCGCCGCCGTACTGCCAAGCCTGGACGCCTTCGGCCAAAGAGCGGCCGGTCGCTTCGGTGAGCGGACCCGCCAGCTCGGGAAAGTCGCTGGCGAGGCGGACGGCATCCTGCCACTCGTCGAGCGCCACAGGCTCAGGCGTGCCGTGCAGCAGCGCGCTGAGGAGCGCACGCGCACGCCGGGCCGCATCGAGCACCAGCAACTGCAGCGTTGCCGGAGCGAAACCCGCAGGTGGTTCGATCCCACTGACCGTCAGCTCGTCCGCAGTCACCTTGGCCGGCAGCTCCGGTACGGCGGGAAGCTCGCCAACGGGACCCGCGTCAACATCCTCCGGCGACACGCCGACCTCGGTGCCAACCTGACTCCTGCCCTGGAGCTGATCGAGCAAGTACTCCCGCGACCGCCCGCGCATCAGCAACAAGACGAACGGATCCGAGTCGAGCAACCACCCGACCTGGTAGCAGAGACCAGCCGCGTGCTGGCACGGAAGCTCCCACCCGTCGCACGTGCAGGTGGGGTCGAGGTCCCCGATGCCAGGCAGCAGTGGCACGCCGGCTTCGGCGGCCGCCTCCACGAGGTCGTGCGGCATCTCACCGTCGAGCAATGCCGCGATGTGTCCGGCGCGAGCGGCGACCTGGTCGAGGAACCGGCTCCACTCGTCGTCGCTCAGCTCATCGATCTGGACGGCAGCCTCATAGGTGTCGTCGGGGGAGTACACCGTCGCCGCGATGCGCCCTGGGCTGACGGTGATCGTTCCGACCTGGCCGGAGTTCGCGTAGCGCCGTCCCTTCTTCAGCTGATCCGAATCCAGTGACGTGTCTTCCAGCGCCTGCACCCACGCCCGCGCCCACCACGACCGGCCTTGCGTGCTTCGCCGCTGCGCCGGAAACGCCGGAAAGCCCTGTGCCTCGGTCATCGCAGACCGCCTCGCAGTTCGACCAGGTCGGCAAGTTCGGCGTCGGAGAGTTCGGTGAGGGCGGCTTCGCCGCCGGTCAGGACGGCTTCGGCGAGTTGGCGTTTGCTGCTGAGCATGGTCGCGATCCGGTCCTCGATGGTGCCCTCGGCAATCAATCGGTGGACCTGCACTGGCCGCGTCTGCCCGATCCGGTACGCGCGGTCGGTCGCCTGATCCTCGACCGCCGGGTTCCACCACCGGTCGTAGTGCACGACATGATCGGCTCGGGTCAGATTGAGCCCTGTCCCGGCCGCCTTGAGCGACAACAGGAACACCGCCACCTCGCCGGCCTGGAACCGATCGACCATCTCCTCCCGCTTCGGTACTGGCGTCCCACCGTGCAGCAACTGGGTGGCCAGCCCCCGCTCCGCCAGGTGACGCTCGAGCAGTCGTGCCATGGCGACGTACTGCGTGAAGACGAGGACTGCGCCGTCTTCGGCGACGATGGTCGACAGCAGTTCGTCGAGCAACTCGAGCTTGCCGGAGCGACCGGAGAGTCGCGCGTCCTCGCCTTCCTTCAGGTACTGCGCAGGGTGGTTGCAGATCTGCTTCAACCCGGTCAGCAGCTTCACGATCAGGCCGCGGCGTGCCATCCGGTCGCTGGCCTGGACCGCGGTCATCAGCTCGCGGACCGTCGCCTCGTAGAGGACGGCCTGCTCGCGGGTCAGCGACACCGGCTGATCGGTCTCGGTCTTCGGCGGCAGCTCCGGCGCGATGCCGGGATCGGACTTGCGGCGGCGCAGCAGGAACGGACGGACGAGTTTCGCCAGCCGCTGCGCGACCTCTTCGTCCTTGTCGGCTTCGATTGGCGCTGCCCACTGGTTTCGGAAGGTGCCGAGCCGCCCGAGCAGCCCAGGCGTGGTCCAGTCGAGAATCGCCCAGAGCTCGGACAGGTTGTTCTCCACCGGCGTGCCGGTCAGCGCAACCCGGGCGCGTGACGGCACCGTCCGCAGCGCTTTCGCCGTACCGGACGACGGATTCTTCACATGCTGAGCCTCGTCCGCGACCAAGAGCGCCCACTGATGATCAGCCAGGCGTACGGCGTCGCGCCGCAACGTGCCGTACGTCGTCAACACGAAGCCGTCCTCGGCGCCGTCGAGTGAGCGGGCGGTGCCGTGGAAGCGCCGTACTGGCGTGCCCGGCGCGAACCGCTGGATCTCCCGCTCCCAGTTGCCGAGAAGCGACGCAGGGCAGACGACGAGGGTCGGGCCGGCGGTGTCAGGTGAGGTCTGGCGGTGGAGGTGGAGAGCGATGAGCGTGATGGTCTTGCCGAGGCCCATGTCGTCGGCGAGGCAGCCGCCGAGGCCGAGCGAGGTCATCCGCGCAAGCCAGCGGAGACCGCGGAGCTGGTAGTCGCGCAGGGTCGCCTGGAGCCCGGCGGGCGCGTCGATCGGTTCGTCGGCGTGGTCCGGGTCGGCGATGCGTGCGCGGAGGTCGTCGAGCCACTGGGTTGGCTTGACGCTGATCTGGCGGCCGTTGATCTCCGTCGTACCGGTAAGGGCGGCGCTGAGGGCATCAATCGGCGTGACTGGTTTGAGAATCCGCTCGCGGGCCTTACGGGCGAGGTCCGGGTCGATCAGCATCCATTGGTCGCGGAGCCGGACCACCGGTCGGGTTGCCTCGGCCAGTTGGTCCATCTCCGCCTCGGTCAGCGGATCGTTGCCGAGAGCAACCTGCCAGCTGAAGTCGAGGGTGGCGTCGCCGCCGAAGAAGCTGGGCAGATCGCTGGGTGGTCCGTCGGACGACGTGATCGCGGCGCGTGCCGTGAGCGAACGCCCGAGGCTGCGGGGCCAATGCAGGTCGACACCGGCCGCCGACAACCGCTGCGCCGCCCCGGCGAGCAGCCCCCCGACCTCTTCGTCGGCCAATTCCAGTTGATCCGGTACGGCGGAGTCGAGCAGCCGGGACAGTGGAGCCCACGCCCGCGAAGCCCGGCGGATCGCAAGAGTCGCGTCGATCCGCGCCCGGGCCCCGAATCCGGCAATCTCCTCGGCCCAGACGTCACCGGCGTCCCGGACGAGTGTCGGATCCTTGATGCTGTGCAACTGGACCACCGCGCGGAAGCCGAGTGAGTCGAGCAACTCGATGCGCAACGAGATACGAACGCCGCTGTCGAGTCCTACCGAGACCTCATCAGCCCACGAACGCAGCCGGTCGGCGCGCTGAGGTGCCGGGCTGGTGAACAGAGTGGTCCCGTGCGCCTTGGTCGCGGCGGGGGAGCGAGGCATCCCGTCAGCAACCGCATCCAGGAACCCCCGCAGCAGATCCTCCGCGGCAGGCAGCTTCACCTCCGTTGGATGCTCTGAGAGCGGCAACGCACGAGCCGTCGGCGGCATAGCTTCGGCCAGGGTGAGCAGGCGGGTGACGTCGTCCGCATCCAGGGGGCCGACGCGCCAGGCGTCGTGGCCGTCGGCGGAGACGCCGGGCAGTAGCTTGCCTCGGGCAACCAGCTGCAGCGCCGCGAGTGCCGCCGTACCCCAGAATGCCGCCGAAGGATGCGCGCCGGATGCTTGTCGCGCCCGGCCCAGCACCGGCACTGCCTCCGCGACCGACAGCTCGACCGCGCGGACCGACTGCGGCACGGACTCGATGACCAGGTCGAGCTCAGTCAGCTCACCGACGCCGAGCGGCAGCTCGCCGCCCTCCGGATCCCAGAAACTCACCCGCCCTTCCCGCGGCGGATCCGCGGGCCTGAATACCACCGCACAACCGGCAAGCTGCCCCGCTCCTACCAAGCTCCTACCTTTCTCGTTCGAAGCACGTCGCTCGTTCGAAGTACGCCGGGGCTAAGCCGGCACGACCTCTGGTTCGGTGCCGGGTTGGTCGAATTGGGTCCGGTAGAGCTGTTCGTAACGGCCGGACGCGGCGAGCAGGGTGGTGTGAGTGCCTTGCTCGACGATGCGGCCGTCCTCGATGACGAGGATCTGGTCGGCGGCCCGGATGGTCGAGAGGCGGTGGGCGATGACCACCGCGGTCCGGCCGGCCAGCGCCTCGGTGAGAGCTGCCTGGACCGCCGCCTCGTTGGTGGAGTCCAACGCGGCGGTGGCCTCGTCGAGGATGACCACCCGGGGCTGAGCCAGCAGGAGGCGAGCGATCGTGAGCCGCTGACGTTCGCCACCGGACAGCCTGTACCCGCGCTCGCCGACGACCGTCTCCAGTTGGTCGGGAAGTGAGCGGATCAGATCACCGAGGCGCGCCCGTGTCAGCGCGTCCCACAAGTCGTCGTCGGTCGCCTCAGGTCGAGCGAGCAGCAGGTTCTCCCGGATGGAGTCGTGGAAGAGGTGCCCGTCCTGCGTCACCATGCCGAGGGTGTCCCGCAGTGACTCCGCCGACACGTCCCGGACGTCGACGCCGGCGAGCTTCACCGAGCCCGAGTCCACGTCGTACAGGCGTGGAATGAGTTGCGCGATCGTCGACTTGCCTGCGCCGGACGAGCCGACCAGCGCGATCATCTGCCCTGGCTCGGCGCGGAACGAGAGGTCGTGCAGCACCTCGACGCCACCGCGGGTGTCGAGCTTGGCGACCTCTTCGAGGGACGCCAGCGAGACCTTGTCCGCGGACGGGTAGGCGAACATCACGTGTGAGAACTCGACCGACACCGGTCCCTCCGGCACCGTCCCGGCGTCTGGCTTGTCCTTGATCAGCGGCTCCAGATCCAGCACTTCGAAGACCCGCTCGAAGCTGACCAGCGCCGTCATCACCTCGAGCCGCGCACTCGCGAGCGCGGTCAGCGGCGAGTACAGCCGGGTCAGCAGCAACGCCATCGAGACCACGGCACCCGCGTCGAGCTGGTCGCGCAGCGCGTAGAACCCGCCGAGCCCGTAGACCACCGCGAGCGCCAGCGCCGAGACTAGCGTCAGCGAAGTGACGAACACCCACTGCACCATCGCCGTCCGTACGCCGATGTCACGCACCCGCCGGGCCCGGATCGCGAACTCGAGGGACTCGCGCGACGGCCGGCCGAACAGCTTCACCAGCGTCGCGCCGGGCGCCGAGAACCGCTCGGTCATCTGCGTGCTCATGGTCGCGTTGTAGTTCGCCGCCTCCCGCTCGAGCGAGGCCAGCCGGTTGCCGATCCGCCGCGCCGGTATGACGAAGATCGGCAGGATCACCAGCGCGAGCAGGGTGATCTGCCACGACACCCGCAGCATCACGACGAGCGTCAGTACGAGCATCACCAGGTTGCTGACGACGCCGGACAGCGTGTCGCTGAAGGCTCGCTGCGCGCCGATGACGTCGTTGTTCAGCCGGGAGACCAGCGCGCCGGTCCGGGTCCGGGTGAAGAAGGCGATCGGCATCCGCTGGATGTGGTCGAAAACCGCCGTACGCAGATCGAGGATCAGTCCCTCGCCGATCTGTGCGGACAGCCATCGGGTGAGCAGACCCAGCCCGGCCTCCGCCACCGCGATGACCGCGATCAGCAGCGAGAGTTGCAGGACCACGCTGAACTCCTTGCCGCCGACGATCGCGTCGACCACCCGCCCGGCCAGTACCGGCGTGGCGACCGCCAGCACCGCGGCGCCGATGCTGAGCAGCAGGAATGCGATCAGCGCCTGCTTGTGTGGTCGCGCGAACGCGAGGATCCGTTTGAGCGTGGCCTTCGAGAACGGGCGCTTCTCATCTTGTCGGTGCATCGCGTGGTACATCGACGTCCACGCGGTCATTTCCATACTCACGGTGAGATTCCCCCGGCTCGGTTGTGCAGGTCGTGCCGATGATCCCGGAGGCCACCGACAGTTTCCGACCGTAGGACCTCAACAGTCCTTGAGGTCAACGCACGGCTAACTGAGTACACTGTACGAAGTAGCGTAGCCACTCCGGGAGAATCGCGCACATGAATACCGAGTACACCGGCAGTGGTGACCCGGCGAAGAGCCTGGAGCTGCTCTGGCGACGGCGGCCGCAGCCGACTCGTGGGCCCAAGCCGGCGCTCACGGTGGAGCGCATCGTCGAGGCGGCGCTGCGGATCGCCGATGCCGAGGGGATCGCCGCGATGTCGATGCGCCGGGTGGCCGACGAGCTCGGCGCCGGCGCGATGACGCTGTACCGGTATTTCCCCGGCAAGGCCGAGTTGCTCGACGTCATGCTCGACACCGTGTACGGCGAGCTGGCGCGACGCGAGGTGGACGGAGACTGGCGGGCGCGGCTGGACGAGGTCGCGCGAGAGAATCGCGATGTGTACCTACGGCACCCGTGGTTGCTGCAGGTCGCGGTTAGCCGGCCGCCGCTCGGTCCGCAGCTGATGGCGAAGTACGAATGGGAACTGGCCGCGATCGAGGGGATCGGCCTGACCGACCTCGAGATGGACGCGACCGTCGCGCTCGTCAACGGGTACGTCCACGGTGCCGTACGCACGGCGGTCGAGGCGCGCCAGGTGATCCAGCGGTCGGGGATGACCGACAAGGAGTGGTGGCTGGCGCACGTGCCGCACCTGGACAAGATCTCCGACCTCGAGAAGTTCCCGCTTGCCAACCGGGTCGGGACCGCGGTCGGGAATGAGTACGACGCTCCCTACGACTCCGAGCAGGCGTTCGAATACGGGCTGGCCAGGCTGCTGGACGGCGTTTCCGCGCTGATCGAGAAGCGGTCAGGCCCGGAACGGTAAATAGGGTTGTGAGTGAGTACTCACTCAGTTAATCTCGACGCATGTCACCACGAGCCACTCCGTTGCCGCCGGAGGAGCGACGCGCCGCCATCGTCCAGGCCGCGCTGCCGCTGCTGGAGGAGTTCGGCGCCGAGGTGAGCACCAAGCAGATCGCCGAAGCGGCCGGGATCGCCGAGGGGACGATCTTCCGGGCCTTCGGCAGCAAGGATGCCCTGGTCGACGCCGCACTGGGGACGGCATTCGACACCACCGAGCTGATCAACGCTTTGGAACGGATCGATCGGTCCCTGCCGCTGCGGGAGCGGATGGTCGCCGCCACGGAGGCCGGCCAGAAGCGGCTGCGGTCCGTGTTCAAACTGCTGTTCTCGCTCCGGCTGCGGCGGCCGCCCGACCTCAAGGGGACGGCGATGGACGAGGCCCGTCGCAAGCGGCAGTCGGACCTCGCCAACGAGGCCTTCGCGGCGCTGCTCCGGCCGGATGCCGATCAGCTGCGCTTCACACCCGAGGAAGTGGTCCGCCGAATCGGGCTGATCACCTTCTCGGCGACCCACCCAATGATTTCCGGGGGCCAGGTGCTGACCGCCGAGGAGATCGTCGACTTCGTGCTCGACGGTGTCCGCAACCGCGACTCAGGTCCGCGCCCGACCGCCGAGGAGATCGCCGAGTTCGCGCTCGACGGTGTCCACCACCACGACTCTGGGGATGTCTGATGTTAGTTCGACTCTTGCGTACGCACCTGCGTCCGTACGCGGGAAACCTGACCATGGTGGTCGTCCTGCAGCTGATCGGGACGATCGCCTCCCTCTACCTGCCCAGCCTGAACGCCGAGATCATCGACAACGGCGTGGCCAAGGGCGACACCGGCTACATCATGCGCACCGGCGGCTGGATGCTGAGCGTCAGCCTGGTGCAGATCATCTGTACGATCGCCGCCGTCTACTTCGGCGCCAAGACGGCCGCCCTGTTCGGCCGGGACGTGCGGGCCGCGGTCTTCCACCGGGTCGGGGAGTTCTCCGCCCGGGAGGTGAACCAGTTCGGCGCGCCGACGCTGATCTCGCGCAGCACCAACGACGTCACCCAGGTCCAGATGCTGGTGGTGACGACCTGCACGATGCTGGTGGCCGCGCCGATCACGATGGTAGGCGGCGTCATCATGGCCGTCCGCGAGGACGTCGGGCTGTCCTGGCTGGTGGCCGTCGCCGTACCGTTGCTGGCGGCATCGATCGGGCTGATCGCCAGCCGGATGGTGCCGCAGTTCCGCCGGATGCAGGTGAACGTCGACGGCGTGAACCGGGTGCTGCGCGAGCAGATCACCGGCATCCGGGTGGTACGGGCGTTCGTCCGCGAACCGCACGAGGTCGAGCGGTTCGGCGAGGCGAACGAGAACCTGACCGACACCGCCGTCCGGGCCGGCCGGCTGATGGCGCTCGTCTTCCCCGTGGTGATGCTGATCCTGAACCTGTCCAGCGTCGCGGTGCTGTGGTTCGGCGCCTCCCGGGTGGAGAACCAGACGATGGAGGTCGGCGCGCTGACCGCCTTCCTCAGCTACCTGATCCAGATCCTGTTCTCGGTGATGATGGGCGTGTTCGTGATGATCATGGTGCCGCGGGCCTCGGTCTGCGCGGACCGGATCACCGAGGTGCTGGGCACCGAGTCCTCGGTCCGGCCGCCCGTCACCCCGATCCGGACCTTCACCGGCCGCGGCGAGCTGGTGTTCGAGAACGCCGAGTTCCAGTACCCGGGCGCCGCCGAGCCGGTCCTGCGGGACATCAGCTTCAGCGCGTCGCCCGGGCAGACGACCGCGATCATCGGAAGTACTGGCGCAGGCAAGACCACGCTGCTGTCGCTGGTGCCACGGTTGTTCGATGCCACCGGTGGACGTGTGCTCGTCGACGGGATCGACGTACGGGACATCGAGCCCGAGGCGTTGTGGGAGCGGATCGGGCTGGTTCCGCAGCGTCCGTACCTGTTCTCCGGGACGGTCGCCAGCAACCTGCGCTACGGCAACCCGGACGCGACCGACGAGGAGCTCTGGCAGGCGCTGGAGATTGCCCAGGGCAAGGACTTCGTCGAGGCGATGCCGGAAGGCCTGGAGTCGCCGATCGCGCAGGGCGGTACGAACGTGTCCGGCGGTCAGCGGCAACGGCTGGCGATCGCGCGGGCGCTGGTCCGCAAACCGGAGATCTACCTGTTCGACGACTCGTTCTCCGCACTCGACCTGTCCACCGACGCCCGGCTGCGGGCGGCGCTGCGGCCGGTGACGGCGGACGCGTGCGTGGTGATCGTGGCGCAGCGCGTGTCCACCATCGTCGAGGCCGACCAGATCATCGTGATCGAGGACGGCGCGATCGTCGGCAAGGGCACCCATGACGAGTTGCTCGAGAGTTGCCCGACGTACGTCGAGATCGTCGAGTCCCAGCGGTCCGCGGAGGAGGCGGCATGAGCGACGACAAGCAAACGCCCACAGCTGCATCCAACGGGCAGGCTCCGGCGACGGTGAAGGCGACCGAGCGGCCGACGACCGGTCGTGCGTTCGGCCCACCCGGGGGTATCCCCGGCGACAAGTCGATGAACTTCGGCCCGTCGGCGAAGCGGCTGCTCCGGCGGCTGCGGCCGCACCGGACACAGGTGCTCGGGGTGATCCTGCTGGCCGTCGCCAGCGTCGGCCTGTCGGTGCTCGGCCCGAAGATCCTCGGCAAGGCGACCGACATCATCTTCGCCGGCGCGATCGGCAAGGGACTGCCGGCGAACCTCAGCAAGGAGCAGGTGATCGAGCAGGCCCGGGCGTCCGGCAACGGCCGGTTCGCGGACCTGCTGCAGGGGATCGACCTGATCCCGGGCGTGGGGATCGATTTCGATGCCCTGCGCAACGTCCTGCTGCTGGTGCTCGGCCTGTACGCCGGCGCGTTCTTCCTCTCCTGGATGCAGGGCTACATCCTGAACGGCGTGGTCCAGCGGACGGTCTTTGAGCTGCGCTCCGAGGTGGAGGACAAGCTGAACCGGCTGCCGCTGAGCTACTTCGACGGCGCGCCGCGCGGTGAGCTGCTCAGCCGGGTGACCAACGACATCGACAACATCTCGACCAGCCTGCAGCAGACGCTGAGCCAGCTGCTCACGTCCCTGCTGACGGTGATCGGCGTGGTGACGATGATGTTCGTGGTCTCGCCGCTGCTCGCCCTCATCGCGCTGGTCACGATCCCCATCTCGATGGTGATCACGGCGGCGATCGCGAAGCGCTCGCAGGCCCGGTTCGTCGCGCAGTGGCGGCACACCGGTGCCCTGAACGGCCAGATCGAAGAGGCGTTCACCGGACACGAGCTGGTCAAGGTCTTCGGCCGGCAGAAGGAGATCGAGGCGAGCTTCGCCGAGAAGAACGACGAGCTCTACCAGGCCGCGTTCGGGGCGCAGTTCATCTCCGGCCTGATCATGCCGCTGATGATGTTCATCGGGAACCTGAACTATGTGGTGATCGCGGTCGTCGGCGGCCTGCGGGTGGCGTCCGGCACGATGTCGCTGGGCGACGTACAAGCGTTCATCCAGTACTCGCGGCAGTTCACCCAGCCGCTGACCCAGGTCGCCTCGATGGCGAACCTGCTGCAGTCCGGGGTCGCCTCGGCCGAGCGGGTGTTCGAGGTCCTGGACGCCAAGGAGCAGGTGCCGGACGACGCGACGCCGGCCGAGGTCACCGAGGCCCGCGGCCGGGTCGAGTTCGAGCACGTGGCGTTCTCGTACGACCCGGAGAAGCCGCTGATCACCGACCTCAGCCTGGTCGCCGAGCCCGGTCAGACGGTCGCGATCGTCGGGCCGACCGGCGCCGGCAAGACGACGCTGGTCAACCTGATCATGCGGTTCTACGAGCTGAACGCCGGCCGGATCACCCTGGACGGCGTCGACATCACCGAGCTGACCCGGCACGACCTGCGCTCGCGGATCGGCATGGTGCTGCAGGACACCTGGCTGTTCGGCGGCACGATCCGGGACAACATCATGTACGGCAACCTGAACGCGACCGAGGAGGACATGCTCGCCGCGGCCAAGGCGACGTACGTCGATCGGTTCGTGCACAGCCTGCCGGACGGGTACGACACGGTGATCGACGAGGAGGGCAGCAACGTCAGCGCCGGTGAGAAGCAGTTGCTCACCATCGCCCGCGCGTTCCTGGCGGATCCGCAGCTCCTGATCCTGGACGAGGCAACCAGCTCGGTCGACACCCGCACCGAGGTCCTGGTCCAACGCGCCATGGCGGCGCTGCGCTCCGACCGCACCAGCTTCGTCATCGCCCACCGCCTCTCCACCATCCGCGACGCGGACCTGATCCTCGTCATGGAGAACGGCTCCATCGTCGAACAAGGCAACCACCAGCAACTCCTCACCGCGAACGGCGCCTACGCCCGCCTCTACAACGCCCAGTTCGCCGGCGCCGTAGTAGACATCGACGAGGAAGCCGCCGCACTCCCAACCCCGGCCGCCGCACCAGCAGCCCGGCCTTAGCCAGTACGGCGGTCAGTCGCACGGCCGTCACAGCGGAAGAGGCGCCACCCGTGGTGGGTGGCGCCTCTTCTGTGTGGCCGGTGGTGTCCCCTGATGCACCCCGGCTGGTTAGTCCTGCGGTACTACGAGCTGCGGCCGGCGGGCGAGCAAGAGGCCTAGGGTGGCGTAGCCGATCAGGAGGTGGAAGCCGCCGACCCAGCGGGCGGCCTGGTCGCCGAGGAGGATGAAGGACGGCACGGTGACGACCGCCCAGCTCTCCGCGATCAGCGGCCACCACCGCAGCGCACCCCGCCAGCGTCCGGTGAAGGCCAGCTTGACGGCGATGACCGCCATGCCGAGCATCGACAGCGGCCAGCAGATGTCCAGCGGCACGAGCCAGGCCGCGTCCTGCAGGTTGGACGGGAGTACGCCGTGCAGCAGCGACCAGATGCTCGCGATGCCCAGGATCACCGCTTCCACCCTCAGCGCCACCCGGGCCGCCCGGCTGACGCCGATCGCCTGCGTCTTGAACTGCACCGTCAGCAGGCAGAACACGCCGAGCTGGAACGCGAGACCGGTGAGGTCACCGATCCGGCCGGGCCAGCCGTCGGCGACGGTAGTGAACACGAAGATGCTCGCCGCCCAGGCCAGCGTGCCCGTGGTCAGCCCGATGCCCAGCCGACGTACGGTCTGAGGGTCGATCCCGGCCTGTCGTGCGGTGGTCGTTGTACCGCCGTACTGAACGTCGGTGCGGACCCGGGCTGGTGTCTCCGTCATGGTCTTTCCTTCCTCCCCTTGGCGGTACCTGGCGTACCTCCTGGCCAGAACTCTCCGGGTTCGGGCGACCCGGGCGGCAGGTACTGCGGTCCTCTGCTGTGTCCCGAGTCCGGAAGGGACAACTGACCCGCGACGGCGGGACACACTCTGGGTGACAATGCACCGATGGGGGAGACCACGCGCAGGGGATGGGAAACGGCCGCAGCGGGCGCTGCCGGCCTGCTGCTGTTCGCCCTGACCGTCGTGCTGGACATCCGCAACGGCTCCCGCATCCCGGACGCTGCCGAGCTGGACGCAGGCTGGACCGCGGCGCTCTCCGGACTCGCCCAGCTGATCCCCGGCCTGCTGCTCCTGCATCGCCTGCCTCGGCACCCGATCGCGGGGGTCCTGACCGGCTCCGGTGTGCTGTGGGTCGTCGACGGCTTCGCGTCGAGCTGGGCGGCGTACGCGATCTACACGTCGCCCGGTCTGCCCGGTGCGTCGGCGACGTACTGGTTCTACTCCCGCACCGGCTCGTTTCTGCTGCTTGGGCTGCCGCTCCTCATCCTGCTGTTTCCGGACGGCAAGCTGGTCACCGCTAAGCTGTGGCGCTGGCTGTCCATCGCCAGCCTGGCTCTGACCTTGCTGCTGCCCCTCTTGCTGATCGTGGCGCCCATGGCGGTCATGGAGCGCTACCACGCGGCCACGCTGCCACCTGAGATCACTCGGCTGTCGCTGGATCCGTTCAGCCTCAATCTCTCGTACGACGTGTGGAAGCCGCTGCTGCAGGTCGCGTACGCCGGTGTGATCGTGAGCCTCGTCGTACCGTTCGCTGTCACCGTGCACCGCTATCGGGCCGCGTCACGGGAGCGGCGAGCCCAGATCCGCTGGCTGATGTGGGCGGCACTCGTGGACATGCTCGTGCTGATCGTGCCGTTCAGGAATCCGCCGGTTGTCTCCGCTCTCACCTTCGGCCTGGCGATCGCCCTCACCTCGGCCGCGATCGTCGTCGCCGTCACCAAGCATCGCCTGTACGACGTCGACCGGTTGCTCTCGGCCACTTTCCTGTACGGCGTACTCGCGGTCCTGGTCGTCGGCGTCGACCTGGCCGTGTTCGCCCTCGCCGGCGGCGTGCTCGGCGAACGTGATGCCGCGCTGGTCGCCATCGCGGTCGTCGCCGTGCTCTACGCCCCGCTGCGCAGTCGGCTCTGGCGTTGGGTACGACGTCTCGTCCGCGGCTCGCGCGACGATCCCTACGCGACCATGTCGACCCTGGCCGAGCGACTGGAATCGGCCGCCGACCCGGACGACCAACTGCGCGCGGTCGCGCGCACGCTGGCTGAGGCGTTCCGGCTGCCTTATGTGCGGGTGGAGATCGAGCGATCCGACGGCCGACTGGCGATCGTCGAGCACGGGCGCGAATCGGAACCGACGCACGCGTTGCCGGTCGGCTATCGCGGCGAGCCGGTTGGGCGGCTGGTGTTCAGTCCGGGAGGTGGCACGACGTTGTCTGAGCGCGACCAGCGGCTGCTGGGCGATCTCGTGCGGCAAGCGGCGGCCGCCGCTCGGGCCAGTGAGCTGAGCGCCGAGCTGCAGCAAGGACGGAGCCGACTGGTTGCTGCCCGCGAGGAGGAACGGCGGCGGATCCGGCGGGACCTGCACGACAGCCTCGGCCCGAGCCTCGGAGCGGTGGCGCTGCGGATCGAGACCGCCCGCAACCTGTCGAAGTCCGCGCCCGATCAGGCCGACCGCATGCTCGAGCAGGCGACGACCGAGGTCGCGGCCGCGCTGGCCGACGTACGACGGTTGGTACACGATCTGCGGCCGCCGGCGCTGGACGAGCTCGGGTTGGTACGGGCGATTGAGCAGCAGGCTGAGCGGTTCCGGCTCGGCGGGCTGGCGGTGTCGGTCGACGCGGATGCGCTGGGAGCGTTGCCGGCCGGGGTCGAGGTCGCGGCGTACCGGATTGCCTCGGAGGCGCTCACGAACGTCGCCCGGCATGCCGCGGCGAGCCGCTGCGATATCGCGTTGAAGCTGGAGGGATCGACGTTGGAGTTGTCGGTGACGGACGACGGGATCGGGATCGGCGAGGAGGTCGTGGCGGGCGTGGGGATGTTGTCGGTGCGAGATCGAGCGGCCGAGCTCGGGGGAGTCTGCAGCGTGACTTGCCCGGCCGAGGGCGGGACCGTCGTACGCGTGAGGTTGCCGCTGGACGCCGTACCGGAGGTCGTTCATGGGTGAGGTCGTGCGGGTTCTGCTGGCGGACGACCACCCTGTCTACCGCGACGGGCTCGCGGCTCTGCTCGGTTCGCTGGAGGGCGTCGAAGTCGTCGGTACGGCGGCCGACGGGGTCGAGGCAGTGGATGGGGCGCGGGAGTTGCAGCCCGATGTCGTGGTGATGGATGTGCAGATGCCGCGGCTGGACGGGATCGAGGCGACGCGGGCGATCACCGCGGACAGCCCGCATATCGGGGTCGTCGTACTGACGATGGCCGAGGAGGACCAGACGCTGTTCGCCGCGATGCGGGCCGGCGCGCGCGGCTATCTGCTGAAGGGCGCGAACCAGGCCGAGATCGTCCGCGCGATCACGGCCGTCGCGCAGGGCGAGGCGATCTTCGGTCCGGCGATCGCGCGCCGGGTCGCCGAGTTCTTCTCCGCCGTGCCGGTCGCCGCTCCGGGCAGCCCGTTCCCGCAGCTCACCGCACGCGAACACGAGATCCTCGCTCTCGTCGCGGCCGGCCGCTCCAACGCACAGATCGCCACCGAGCTCTACCTGTCGCCGAAGACAGTCCGCAACAACGTCTCCAACATCTTCGCCAAACTCCACGTCGCCGACCGAGCCGAAGCCATCATCCGAGCCCGCAACGCCGGCCTCGGCGGCTAGTCAGCTGACTCCGCGAACGAGGCGGCGTACGGCGAGTTCGGCGAGGAGGGCGGCGGCGTCGGGGAGGATGGAGTCGTCGAAGTCGGCCAAGGGGGAGTGGTTGTCGGCCGCGGCCTCGGGGTCGGCGGAACGGCAGGCGCTGAGGTTGAGGTAGACGCCGGGGACCTCGTTGAGGATGTAGGAAAAGTCCTCGGCGCCGCACCGGGGATTCGGCCGTTCGCGGAACCGGTCTGCGCCGAAGAGGTCGACGATCGTCTCTCGGGCGAACTCGAACTCCGCGGCGTTGTTGACCGTCACCGGGTAGCCGATGTGATAGTTCACCTCGACGGTGAGTCCGTACGCCGCGGCCATGCCTTCGACCAACCGGGTCGACGCCTGCTGGACCTTCGCACGGGTCTCCTCCGAGAACGTCCGTACAGTCGCATCGAAGAACGCGTCGTCCGGGATGATGTTCTCCTTCGTGCCACCCGCGATCCGGCCGACGGTGAGGACGACCGGGTCGAACACGTCGAACTGCCGCGTGATCATCGTCTGGAGCGCACCCACCATCTCGCAGGCCGCCGGAATCGGGTCCTTGCCGCGGTACGGCGTCGAGCCGTGCGTACCGGCCCCGACAACGCGCACGTTCAACTGGTCGGCGGCCGCCATGAACGAGCCAGGTCTGCTGCTCCACATCCCCAACGGCTGGCTGGCGGAACCGACGTGCAGACCGTAGGCGGCATCCGCCCGGCGCCCGGCCGCGTCGAGGACGCCCTCGCGGATCATGATCGGCGCGCCGCCGGTGGTCTCCTCGCCCGGCTGGAACATGAAGACGACGTCGCCCGCCAGCTCGTCCCGCAGCGCCGACAGGATCTTCGCCGCGCCGACGAGGCCGGCGACGTGCAGGTCGTGGCCGCAGGCATGCATCATCCCGGGATGCTGCGAGACGTACGGGACGTCGACCCGCTCGGTGACCGGGAGCGCGTCCATGTCGCCCCGCAGCAGTACGACGGGACCCGGCCCGCGACCGCCACGCAGTACCGCGGTCACTGAGGACAGGTTCTTGCCGAGGGTGATCTCCAGCGGCAGGCCTTCGAGCGCATCCAGGATGAGCTGCTGGGTCTTGGGCAGCTCGAGATCGAACTCCGGGACCTGGTGGAGCTTGCGGCGAAGGGTGACGATCTCGTCGCGGTACTGCTCGGCCAGCTCTCGTGTCGTGCTCATGCCTTCGGTCCTAGGTTGAGGGCGGCCATGACCCGCTGCGCGCTGCCGCCGAGCTCGAGGAGCTCGACCAGGTCCAGCCAGCGCTCGGGGTCCTTCACTTCGTGCGGGATGGTCGCGTCGACCTTGGTGACAGGGGCGTCCTTCGCGACCGCGACTACCTTCGGCGCCACGTCGAGGTAGTCGGCGGAGTCCAGGATCTTCCGCTTCACCGACGGCGACATCGGCGTACTCGGGTCGGCGGCGGCCGTGCGGATGCCGTCCAGGTCGCCGTACGCGAGGACGAGGGAGGCGGCGGTCTTCTCGCCGACGCCCTTCACACCGGGCAGGCCGTCGGACGCGTCACCGCGGAGCGTGGCGAAGTCGGCGTACCGGTTCGCGGGGATCTCGTACTTGGCGAGCAGCGCCTTTTCGTCGTACACATCGGCCCGGCCGACGCCGCGCGCGGCGGTGTAGACGACGCGGATGCCGCGGCTGTCGTCGATGAGCTGGAAGAGGTCGCGGTCGCCGGTGACGACATCGACCGGCATCGTCGCCTGGTGCGACAGCGTGCCGATGACGTCGTCCGCCTCGTGGTCGGGCGCGCCGACGACGGCGATGCCGAGGGCCTCCAGGCAGGCGCGGATGTACGGCACCTGGACCTCCAGCCGGTCCGGCACGTCCTCGACCTGCTCGCCCTTCGGCGTGACGAACTCGACCCGCTGCGCCTTGTACGACGGGATCAGCGCGACCCGCCAGGACGGCCGCCAGTTGTCGTCCCAGCAGGCGACCAGATGGGTCGGCCGGTGGTTCTCGACCAGCCGCGCGATGAAGTCGAGCAAGCCGCGGATGGCGTTGGTCGGCGTCCCGTCGGCAGCCTTCATCGTGTCCGGCACACCGAAGAACGCACGGAAGTACAGCGACGCGGTATCGAGCAGCATCAGACGCTGGGGTGTCTCAGCCATGGGGTGATGCTTTCACAGCCGTCCGACAGTGCGGGCGTGGTGCTGACACTGAGCCGGTGACGGTGAGAACGCGTGCCGTCCGGCATCACGCTCCAGTAATGTCTCCAACGTGGAGGAACTGGACCGCAAGATCGTCGGCCTGCTCGCGTCCGACGGCAGGATGAGCTTCACCGACCTGGGCAAGGCGACCGGCCTGTCCACTTCGGCGGTGCATCAGCGCGTCAAGCGGCTGGAGCAGCGCGGCATCATCCAGGGGTACGCGGCAACCGTCGACCACACCGCGCTGGACCTCCCGCTCACCGCCTTGATCTCGATCCGCCCGATCGACCCCTCGCAACCGGACGACTCCCCGGAACGCCTCCGCGAGGTCCGCGAAATCGAGTCCTGCTACTCGGTCGCCGGCGACTCCAGCTACATCCTGGTCGTCCGCGTAGCCTCCCCGGCCGCCCTCGAAAACCTCCTGGCCGTCATCCGAGCCCGGGCCAACGTCTCCACCACCACCACAATCGTCCTCAGCACGCCGTACGAACGCCGCCCGCCGGCGCTCTGACATGCGCCGAGCTCTCATCCTGGACCTGTTCAGCACCCTTGTGCCCGGTGGCGACGCCGAGCGTGACGTGGTGCATCGGGAGATGGCTCAGGTGCTGGGGGTGGACGCGGACGCGTTTGCGCGGGAGTTCGGCGCGACGTCGTACGAGCGTTTCACCGGGGCGTACGGCGATCTGCCGAACACGCTCCGGGTGATCGCGCGGCGGAGCGGGGGAGACCCGAGCGACGACCAGGTGCATCAGGCAACGGTCCTCCGCCGCAACCTCGCCCGGCAACTGCTCGGAGCCGCCCGACCGGGACGCTGCAGACCCTGTCCGAGCTCCAGTCTGCCGGCTGGCGCATCGGCCTCGTCAGCAACATCACGTCGGAGACCCAGCTGCAATGGCAGGCCAGTCCCCTACCGCCGTACTTCGAGACGACCGCGTTCTCTGCAGAGGTCGGCGCGGCCAAGCCGGAGCCCGAGATCTACCTCGCGGCGTGCAACGCGTTGGGCGTCTCACCGTCGGACTGTGTCTACGTAGGAGACGGCTGCGACAACGAGCTGCCCGGCGCCGCCGCACTCGGGATGTACGCCATCCGCACGACCGAGCACGCCGACAGCGACCCGACCTGGACCGGCCCAACAGTCGCGTCCTTCACCGACCTCCCCGCCCTGATCGGCGCCCCACCCTGGACCGCCTCCAGCGGCAGGTCAGTAGCCGCCGGCGTCGACGATTTGGCTTTCGAAGGTGAGGATCTGGATCTTGCCCTTGCCCTTCGGAGGGATCACGAGGACGGCGTCGTGGAGGGTCGTCTTGGTGAGGGCGCCCTGGTACTTGACCGCGCTCGGACTGAACGCCGTCTCCGGCGCCTGGCCCCACCCGAGCTGGTAGCCGGCGCCGGCCAGGACGGAGTACCTATCGGTCAGCGTCACGAAGGCAAGTGCCGAGCCGGACTTGGTCATGAACGCCGAAGACGGTTCCGCGGTGAAGGCGTTGGTGACCTTGCCGAAGACCGCCGGCTGCTTGGCCATCTCTGCTTTCGCCTTGGCGATCCCCGCCAGGAGCTGGGAGAGGTCGGCGTTCGGCGTGAACGCTGCGGCGTGCGAAGACTTGGCCCCGCCGGTCAGGTACGCCGCCAGGTTGTTCGCGGCCACCTGTGGTGCGGCGGCGAGAGTCGCGCCGTCGGCCTTGCTGACCGAGCGCAGGCCGGCCAGATCCGGCAATTTAGCCGTGGCCTTGGGGCCGGCGGAGAAGGTCATCAGCCAGGGACTGCCGGCGGTCTCGCGCTCCCACAGGCCGAGATGGCGGTACTCCTTGTTGCCGGTGATGCCGGCCGAGCTGACGAAGCGCATCGGGTAGCTGCCGAAGGTCGGGGCGCCGATGACGGGGCTGGTGTAGGTGAAGGCCCGGATCGGCTCCGCCTTGCCGGCTCGGTCGATCGTGTAGTCGGCGAGGTCCTGCCGGAGCAGGGCGCCGCCTTCGACGGTGGCGATGAGGGTGTTGCTACGGGTGCTGTTGGCCTTGTTGTTGATCTCGTTGTAGTGCTTGATCAGGGCAACAGCGGCATCGTCTGTGACCGCCGGCCGAGTGAGAGCATCGACGGTGTCAGACTTCGGGATCGCCGAGCAGCCGCTGACCAGCGCCAGTACGGCGGTCACCGCCACGACTCGGCGAAGCGGCCCGACCGGCGTCTGGTGCTGCGGGGGAGCGTAGCCCTCGGCAACAACTGGAGCGGGCGCAACCGGGCGACGCCGGCGGCCGAGGATCAGGAAGATGCCTCCGGCAATCAACAGGAGACCGAGCACCAAGACCGCGAGACTGGCAAGAAAAGCGTTCGGGATCTCGATACCCAACTTGACCTGTACGTCCGGAGCGGTCTTGCCGTCGGCGCTCATGATCACGACGTCGTAGGGGCCGTCGGCAATCGGCCAGGCGATGGATTGCGTACCGGCGCCGGCAGCCTTGGTCACCCACCAGTCGAGACCGTCCGGCGCCGCGAGCGGGCTGGAGGATCCCTTCTGGTCCTGCGTGGTCAGCGCGATGGGGTACTCGACCTGCACCAGCGAGGTGTGCGCGGTGCCTTTCAGATAGCTCGCGACGTCGAAGTCGCGCGCCACGCCGACGAAAACCGGCTTACCATTCGAGGAACGGGCATCCACGTGCAGCGTCGGCCCGTGCTGGTCCAGCAGATCCGGTCTGGTCGCGATCGCCATGCCTTTGCTGCTCAGGTGCTGTTCACCGGCATAGGCCGTATTGTCCGGACCTACGATCCAGAACGCCGCCACGGCACCGGCAGCACCGACGATCAGACCAATCAGGGCAAGCAGAACACCAAGAACAGAGCGGACGACCCGCACACGGACTCCCGAGATCGCTGCATGCCAGACGGCATGCCGGACGATTGACGAGCCCAGATGCTAGCGGCAACAAAGTCCACGATCGCCAGTGGCGGCTGTGACCTGCGTCAAGTTGCAACGCCTCCGGTGCCGCCCCCTGCATTGGCGGCACCGAAGACGGGTCTAGTTGATCTGCAGTAGCTTCTGCGACTCGGCGGCGGTGCGGGAAGCGGCCGCGCGCTTCTCCGCTTCGGCCAGATGGTCGCCCGCGTGCTGCTTCCACCAGTCCTGGCCCTCGGCCGGGAGGGTGTCGATCGGGTCGTAGTACTCGTACGTCCGGTTCAGCGCTTCCGGGTCCTGCTGCTCGATGCCGGTGCGGTAGTTCTTCTTCCAGTACGAGATGCCGCGCACCTCGTCGTACTCCGACAACTGGTGCACCCACCGCTTGCCGACGTACGGAACGTCACACACGATGCGCGGCGTCGCGAAGCCGGGCAGGTAGCCGAGGATGCCGTGCTGCAGGTGTTGCGCGTCCCGCACCGAGACCCGCCAGTGCTCGGAGAACGGGATCATGTCGCACATGTAGAAGTAGTACGGCGTGATGGTCGCGCCGTCGAGCAACGCGAAACACAGGTCCAGCAGCTGCGGCACCGAGTCGTTCACGCCTCGCATCAGCACACCCTGGTTGCGTACGTCGCGCAGCCCGGCGTCGAACATCGCCTTCGTCGCCTCGGCCACCAACGGCGTCACCGACTGCGCCGCGTTCACATGGGTGTGCATCGCGATCATCACGCCGCGCTTCCGACCCAGCTGAGCGACCCGCTCGACGCCGGCCCGGATGTCGTCCGACAGCCAGTGCTGGGGGAGACCCATCAGCGCCTTGGTGGCCAGCCGGATGTCGCGGATGTTCTCGATCTCCAGCAGGCTGGTGAGGAACGATTCCAGCCGAGGCCACGGCATGTTCGCCACGTCGCCACCCGACACCACGACGTCCCGGACTCCCGGTGTACGGCGCAGGTAGTCGAGCATGTCGTCGAGTCGCGTCTGCGGCTTCGCCACGAACTTCAGCTTGTCGATCACCGGCGTCGAGTTGCCGACCAGGTCCATCCGGGTGCAGTGACCGCAGTACTGCGGACAGGTCGGCAGGATCTCGGCCAGCACCTTCGTCGGGTAGCGGTGGGTCAACCCCTCCGTGGCCCACATCTCGTGCTCGTGCAGCGAGTCCCGAGTCGCGTGCGGGTGCGACGGCCAGTCCGTACGACGGTCGGAGAAGACCGGAAGCATGTAGCGGCGAACGGGGTCCGCGTAGAACGCCGCGGTGTAGTCGGTCGCACCAGCCGGCACGATCGTGTTCAGCATCTGCGGCGGCAGCAGCATCGACATCGTCGCCCGCTCGGCCTGGTCCCGGGTGAGGTCCTCGTAGAACCGCTCGTCGAGCAGGTCACCCATGACATCGCGCAGCTGCTTCACGTTCTTCACGCAGTGCGCCCGCTGCCACTGCGCCGACCGCCACTCCTCGGCCGTGACGTCCTTCCAACCGGGAATCCGCGTCCAGTCCGGCTCCACCAGCTCGACCCGCTGGTACGCGTAGGGCTGGCCGGCCCGCTCGTCAGCGGCGGCCTGCTCCGGGCTGATCAGGTCGGTCACAAGTCCTCCGGGGCTTCAGGGGCGATGCGGTCTTATGTGAGGATAGCGATAGAACTTCCTCTGAAGCCAACAGTACGCCGTAAGAATTATCGTCGTAGCACAGTCTGAGTAGTATTTTGCCTGACCACGAAGGAGAGCACGTGTCGTCTAGCCCGGTGGGACTGCACCGAGTGATCGAGCCGGCCGGCGTGTTGCCGCAGGCAGCGCAAAAGCTGGATGCCCGTCCCGGAATCTGGCCGGACGAGGTCCGGATCGCGGTCGAGCGGCTGAACCTGGACGCCGCTTCCTACCGTCAGCTCGCCGAGGCGTACGGCGGCGACGGTACGGCGGTCCGCCAGGCCGTGCTCGAGATCGTCGAAGCCCGCGGCAAGATGCAGAACCCGGTCACGGGCTCCGGCGGCATGCTCGTCGGCGTGGTCGACGAGGTCGGGCCGGAGTCGCCCCTCGGCGTAGCACCTGGCGACCGAGTGGCGACTCTGGTCTCCCTCACGCTGACTCCGCTTCAGATCACCGACGGACTGAAGGACTGGGACGGCCGCAGCGAGCAGGTCCCGGCCGCCGGGCACGCGATCCTGTTCGCGCGCTCGATCGTGGCGAAGCTGCCTGACGACCTGAAGCCGGAGCTGTCTTTGGCGGTCATGGACGTGTGTGGCGCACCCGCTCTGACCGCTCGAGTGGTCCGCCAGTATGTCGACAAAGGCACAAAACCTGTCGTGTCAGTAATTGGCGCGGCAGGTAAAAGTGGCTCGCTCTCGTTGGCCGCGGCACGGCACGCCGGTGCGGCTCGGACGATTGGCGTCGTACCGTTCGAGGCCGAGGCTTCGCGCTTGAACGATGCGGCGCTGGCGGATGTTGTCACGCTCGCCGACGCGCGGGATCCGGTCGCTCTGGCCGAGGCGGTCGTGCAGGCCGGGGGACCGGCGGACATCACGGTCGTGTGCGTGGACGTGCCGGGTTGCGAGCATGGCGCCGTACTGGCGACGGCCGCTGGTGGGACGGTGATCTTCTTCTCGATGGCGACGTCGTTCTCGGCCGCGGCGCTCGGTGCGGAAGGGCTCGCCGCGGACGTGACGATGCTGGTCGGCAATGGGTACGTGCCTGGTCATGCGGAGTACGCGCTGGAGCTGTTGCGGTCGGAGCCGGGTGTCCGCGGTCTCTTCGAGAGCAGGCTGGCGGAGGATTAGTCCGTGCGCACACTTCTGACGAACGGTTCCGTCTACTCTCCCGCCGACCCCCACGCGACCGCGATCGCGTTCGACGACGGCGTGGTCACCTGGCTCGGTGACGACACCGGCGCCTCGTCGTACGCCGACGGCGCGGACGAGGTGATCGACCTCGACGGGAAGCTGGTCACGCCTGCCTTCGTCGACGCCCATGTCCACACCGCGCAGACCGGCGCGCTGCTGACCGGTCTCGACCTCGCCGGTACGACGTCCCTCACGGAAGCGCTCGACAAACTCGCAGCCTTCGCGGCGCAGCTCGCACCGGACGCGCTGATCGACGGCGCCGGCTGGGACGAGACGAAGTGGCCCGAGGGTCGCCCGCCGACCGCTGAGGAGCTGGACCGCGCGGCTGGTGGCCGGCGCGTGTACCTGTCCCGAATCGACGGTCACTCCGGCGTGATCTCGTCCGCACTGGTGCCCGCGGCAACGGGCGACGGCTACGACGCAAGCGGTCGAGTCGAGCGCGATGCGCACCACGCTGTCCGCGACGCCCTGAGCGAACTCATCGGGCCGGACCAGCGCCGCAAGGACATCGAGGCCGCGCTGAAGGTAATGGCGTCGAAGGGGATCGGCGCGTTCCACGAGATGGCGGCTCCGCACATCGGGCCGCTGTGGGAGCTGCCGATCGTCCGCGAAGTAGCCGAGCAGGTCGGCTTGGCCGCGACGCTGTATTGGGGTGAACCCGGCGTCTTCGAGCACATCGGCAAGTACGACTTGGCTGGTCTGGCCGGCGACCTCAACGCGGATGGCGCACTTGGCTCGCGTACGGCGGCTCTGCGGGAGGCGTACGCCGATCGCGCGGATCACCGCGGCCACGCGTATCTCACGCCCGAGCAGATCGCTGAGCACGTGATCGCGTGCACCGAGCGGAACGTCCAGGCCGGCTTCCACTGCATCGGCGACGCCGCACTCGACAACATCGCGCGCGGCTTCGAGCTCGCGGCGTCGAAGGTCGGTGCGCAGGCGTTGGTAGCGGCCCGGCACCGGCTCGAGCATGTCGAGATGGTCGATGAGGCCGCGATTGCGACGCTTGCCCAGTGCGGCGTGGTGGCCAGCGTCCAGCCGATGTTCGACGCGCTCTGGGGCGGCCCGGACGGCATGTACGCCGAGCGCGTCGGCGACCGGTGGCAGGGGATGAACCCATTCGGCTCGCTTGCCCGCGCAGGCGTCGTACTGGCGTTCGGGTCTGACTCGCCGGTGACGGAGCTGGGTGGCTGGGAGGCCGTGCGTGCGGCCGCGTTCCATCACGACAAGGCTGAGCGAATCACCGTGCGGGCGGCGTTCCAGGCCCACACGCGCGGCGGTTGGCGGGCGGCGGGGATCGATGACGCTGGTGTGCTCGCGCCCAGTACCGCGGCGACGTACGCGATCTGGCAGAGCGACGCCGACCTCGTCGTACAGACGCCGGACGACCGAGTTGCGGCCTGGTCGACCGATCCGCGGGCCGGCGTACCTGTGCTGCCCGACCTCAGCGAGGGAACGCCTACCTGTTTGCGGACCGTTGTCGGCGGTCGCGTTGTTCATGAATCCGAAGGATGGCCGTCGTGAAGAAGAAGCTCGACCTCGATCCGGTCACCGTCCGGAAGGCGCGCAGCCTGGCGCGCAAGGCCGGGCGTCCGATCGTCAACCTGGCGCGGCAGCACACGACGGTGTCGGTCGAGCGTGCGGTACTGCGACTTGCGGGGCTGCCCGGTGCCGATACCGAAGGCATTCCGTGGGTGAACCGGCTCGCGGACACCGTACGGGCTGATGTCGGGCTGGAGCACGGGCTTGCCTTGCCGGTGTGGGACGCACTGGTCCGTGGCGAGGCGGAGGACCTTGCTGTCCTTGCGCAGAAGGCCGCCTCGGGGTCGGTGACGTTCCGCTTGCCGGAGGGACGGGACGCAGTACGCGCGCGGGCAGCATCACGGAAGGCGGCCGCGGCCGGACTGAAGCGGATCGATGCGCGGCGGCGGGAGCGGGACCGGCTGATCAAGCGGCACGGCGATCCCGAGCAGCGACCGTGGATCTACCTGATCGTTGCCACCGGCGACATCTACGAGGACATCCCGCAGGCGCAGGCGGCAGCGCGTGAAGGCGCGGACATCATCGCGGTGATCCGGTCGACCGGGCAGTCGCTGCTGGACTACGTGCCGGAGGGCGCGACCCGGGAAGGATTCGCCGGGACCTACGCGACGCAGGAGAACTTCCGCCTGATGCGGGCCGCGCTGGACGAGTCGTCGCGCGAATTGGGTCGTTACGTCCGGCTGACGAACTACGCGTCTGGGCTGTGCATGCCCGAAATCGCGACACTGGCCGGGCTCGAGCGGCTGGACATGATGCTGAACGACTCGATGTACGGGATCCTGTTCCGCGACATCAACCCGATCCGCACCTTCGTCGACCAGCGGTTCAGCCGGCAGATCCACGCGCGCGCCGGGATCATCATCAACACCGGCGAGGACAACTACCTGACCACCGCCGACGCGGTCGAGGCGGCGCACACGGTCACCGTGTCCCAGCTGCTGAACGAGTACTTCGCCAAAGAGGCCGGGCTCGAGGACTGGCAGCTCGGGCTCGGGCACGCGTTCGAGATCAACCCGGATCTGCCGGACTCGTTCCGGCTCGAGCTCGCGCACGCGATGCTGGCCCGGCAGCTGTTCCCGGAGGCGCCGCTGAAGTGGATGCCGCCGACCCGGCACATGACCGGCGACGTGTTCCGCGGTTACCTGCTGGACGGGTTCTTCAACCTGGTCGGCGCGATGACCGGCCAGGGCATCCTGCTGGTCGGCATGATGACGGAGGCGGTGGTGACGCCGTGGATCTCCGACCGTGACCTGGCGCTGCAGAACGTCCGGTACGTCTTAGGTGCCGCCGGCAACCTCCACGAGGACTTCCAGCCTTCGCCGGACGGGTTCATCGCGCAACGGGCCCGGCAGGTGCTGGCCGAGTCGGTCGAGCTGCTGGAGGAGATCGTCGACGACGGCCTGCTGAACGCCATCGGCGACGGCACCTTCGGCCTGATGAAGCGTCCTTCGGATGCCGGCCGCGGCCTCGACGGCGTCGCGCGGCGCTCGTCGGAGTACTACAACCCGGCGACCGAGCTGCTCGAGGAGGCGCAGTGAGCATCATCCGACCGTACGGCGATACGACGGGTGACGGCATGGTGCAGATGTCGTTCACCTTGCCGATTCCGCATGACAAGCGGGCCGAGGGTGCCGCCGTACAGCTGGCGAACAAGATGGGGATAGATCCCGCGCTGGTCGTGCACGCCAAGCCGATGGGTCCGGACTTCACGTTCTTCGTCGTCTACGGACCGGTGAATCACCTGGTCGACACCTCCAAGGTCGAGGTGGTGGAGCGAGACTATCCGCTGCTGTCGCCGAAGGAAGTGAACCTCGCGATCCGCAAGAGCCTGCGCCGCCGGCTGACCATCGTCGGTGCGTGTATCGGCACCGACGCGCACACGGTCGGCATCGACGCGATCATGAACATCAAGGGCTTCGCGGGGGAGAAGGGCCTGGAGTACTACCGCGAGCTGAAGGTGGTCAACCTCGGCGCCCAGGTCGCCGTACCGGAACTGGTACGCCGGGCCAGGGCGGAGAAGGCGGACGCGATCCTGGTGTCGCAGGTGGTCACGCAGCGGGAGGCGCATGTCCTGAACACCAAGGAGATGTCGGCCGCGTTCCGCGAGGCATACTCTGAGGACGCCCGTCCTGTTTTAGTTGCTGGCGGCCCCCGTTTCACCGAGCAGATGGCCGATGAGCTCGGGGTGGATCGGGTGTTCGGCCGAGGTACGACGCCGGGCGAGGTGGCCAGCTATCTGGTCGATGCACTGGTGACCAAACGTACGTCACACAAGAGGAGCGCGTAAAGGTGTCAAAGGCAACTATCGGCTTGACCGTCAGCCATCGGCGGTACGTGCCGTACAGCCATGCGCACTACGCGGGCAACCTGGTCGACGGCGCTTATGTCCTGGCGTTGTTCGGTGATGTCGCGACCGAGGTGTGCATCCGGGCCGACGGCGACGAAGGCCTGTTCGCGTCGTACTCGGACGTGCAGTTCCTGGCGCCGTTGCGGGCCGGTGACGTTGTGGAGGTGAAGGCAACGATCACCCGGGTCGGGAACCGCAGCCGCGAGCTGGAGTTCAGTGCGTACGTCGTCTGCCGGGGCCGACCGGACAAGTCCGAGTCGGCGGCCGAGGTGCTGGCCGAACCGCTTGTGATCACGCGCGCAAAGGGCACCGTCGTCGTACCGGTTGAGTGACGATTAGTTGCCCTGGGTAACGATTACGTGGCGTGCCGACATGGCTCTGTAACGTGACTTAGCTGAGCGTTCCTCGTTTTTCCTTGTAGGGCACGCGAAAGTGTTACAACGGCCTCAAGGAGCCGGCCGGGAGGTTGACACCAAAGCCTCCTAGCGAGGATCGTTTTGGGAGTCGTCATATCCCGTTTGATCAACGGTCACACGGAGTTCGGCCACCGGATGATCCCGCGACGCTGACCAGGCCAGTGCCAGGCTTGAGTCGACGGGGGCTGAGATCGCCGGTGGTTAGCCCCCCGCGGGGCAGAGGTGGAAGAGGCTCGGCGGCCAGTAGACAACAGCCGCCCGGTTCGCAGCCAGCGGATCGGCGGTTGGTCCGAAGGAGCGCCGAGCCTCTTTCCTATTGCGAGACCGTTTTCTGAGTGCTTCTCACTTCCTCGCGGTGCGTCGGCAACTGCTCACTTTTCGCAGTCGACACCGGTTGGCTACTGACCGGATACATTTGCGCGCCCCGGACGTTGTACCGTCATGCATCCGGCATCCGCCGGGGACGGTGAGGACAAGGGGTCGGCGCGTGGAACGGTTGAAGGCTCTGGGGCGCGTCCTGCCGCGGGTCGCCGTGGCTGTGGTCGCGGGTGGCCTGCTCGGCTACGCCTTCGAACCGCACGACCACCCGTGGCTCATCGTCATCGCCGTACCGCTGTTCCTGGCCGCCCTCAACGGCGCCTCGGCCAAGGCGGGCTTCCTGATCGGCGCCGGCTTCGGCATCACCTATTACGCCGTCCTGGTGCCGTGGCTCACTGTCATCGGTGGCGACGCCGCGATCGCGCTGGCGATCCTCGAGGGGCTGTTCTACGCGGTCTTCGGGATGTTCGCGACGCAGGTGCTCAAGCTGAAGCTGTGGATGCTGTGGATCCCGTGCCTGTGGGTGGCGACCGAGTACGCGACGGCTTCGGTGCCGTTCGGCGGGTTTCCGTGGGGCCGGCTGGCTTGGGCGTTCTCCGACTCGCCGCTGGGCAAGCTGGCCTCGCTGGTGGGCATCCCGGGGCTGAGCTTCGCGATTGCGCTGCTCGGCGTCCTGGCGTACGCCGTACTGCGGCCGAAGAGCGCGCTGAAGCTACGAGTGGTCGCGCTGGTCGCCGGGGTGGCGATCGTCGGTGGCAGCACGCTGATCAACCTGTCGAGCGAGGGCAACGGCAAGGTCGTGAAGGCCGCGATGGTGCAGGGGAACGTGCCGGGCAAAGGGCTGGAGTTCCTCGGCCGCGCCCGGACGGTCACCCGCAACCACCTGAACGCCACGCTGGACCTCGAGAAGAAGGTCGAGGCTGGCACCGAATTGCAGCCCGACATCGTGATCTGGCCGGAGAACTCGACCGACATCGACCCGTTCAAGGACGACGAGACCCGGGCCGACATCGAAGAGGCCGTGAAGGCGGTCGATGTGCCGATCCTCGTCGGCGCCGTACTGGAAGGCCCTGGGCCGAACGAGCGGCAGACGACCGGCGTGGTCTGGGACCCGAAGACCGGGCCTGGTCAGATCTACGCCAAGCGGCATCCGGTGCCTTTCGGTGAGTACATCCCGTTCCGCGACCAGTTGCTGCCGTACATCAAGCGACTCGAGATGGTCGGCCGGCAGACGGCGCCCGGCAAGGTGCCCGGCGTGCTCCCGATCGGTGGGGTCACGTACGGCGACGTGATCTGCTTCGAGGTCGCGTACGACGACGTGGTCGAGGACGTGATGAAGGGCGGGGCCCAGATCCTCGTCGTCCAGACCAACAACGCGACGTACGGCGGGACCGGGCAGCCGGAGCAGCAGTTCGCGATCACCCGGATGCGGGCGATCGAGACCGGCCGGACCGTGCTGATCGCGTCCACCAGCGGGATCTCCGGCGTGGTCCGGCCCGACGGGAAGGTCGAGCACAAGTCGGCACAGTTCGTGCCGGATGTGTATGTCGCCACCGTTCCGGTCCGCGATGCCCATACGCTGGCCACCACACTCGGCGGCTGGCCGCAGTGGATCCTGACCGGCCTGGGGATCCTCGGAGTGGTGCTGGCACTGTTCGCCCGTCGCAGGCGCGCCGACACCGGCTCCGGGACCCCGCCGGCGCCCACCCACAGCCGCGAAAAGGTCCCGGTCTGAGACAGGCCGGCTCGGCACAAGGAGTAGCAGCGTGAGCAGCCCCTTCGGCGATCTCGGCCGGATCCTGGTCATCATCCCGACGTACAACGAGGCCGAGAACATCGAGCCGATCGTGACTCGCCTGCGGGATGCCGTACCGGAAGCGGATGTGCTCGTCGCCGACGACAACTCACCCGACGGCACCGGCGAGCTGGCCGACAAGCTGGCCGCGAACGACGACCACGTCCACGTCCTGCACCGCAAAGGCAAGGAGGGCCTCGGGGCGGCGTACATCGCCGGTTTCCGCTGGGGCCTCGAGCGCGGATACGGCGTACTCGTCGAACACGACGCGGACGGGTCGCACCAGCCCGAGCAGCTGCCGCGGTTGCTGACCGCGTTGCGCGATGCCGACCTCGTCCTCGGGTCGCGGTACGTGAAGGGCGGCGAGGTGCAGAACTGGCCCAAGTCGCGGGAGATCCTGAGCCGCGGCGGCAACATCTACACCCGGATCGCTCTCGGCGTACCGCTCGCGGACGCCACCGGCGGGTATCGGGCGTTCCGGCGAGCAACACTGGAGGGGATCGGGCTGGACGAGGTCGCCTCCGCGGGCTACTGCTTCCAGGTCGATTTGGCGTGGCGGGCGGTCAAGGCCGGCTTCCGGGTGGTCGAGGTACCGATCACGTTCGTGGAGCGGGAACGTGGTCAGTCGAAGATGTCGCAGGCGATCGTGATCGAGGCGATGGCGCGGGTCGGGCGTTGGGGACTGGCACACCGGGGCCGGCAGTTGCGCGGACTCGTCTCCAGGAAGGGGTAGGACATGCCGTGGTTCGTGGCGCTCGCGCTGCTCATCGTGCCGATCGCCGAGATTTACGTGATCATCCAGATCGGGCAGGTGATCGGCGGCTGGCCGACGGTCGCCCTGCTGATCGTGGAGAGCGCGCTCGGTGCCTGGCTGATCAAGCGTGAGGGCCGGCGTGCCTGGAACGCGCTGCGAACCGCGCTGCAGACCGGGAAGATGCCGGGGCGCGAGCTGGCTGACGCAGGGCTTGTGCTGGTCGGCGGGACGCTGCTGCTCACGCCTGGGTTCATCACCGACATCTTCGGGTTCTTCTTCGTCCTGCCATTCACCCGACCGCTGGCTCGCCGCGGGATGTCAGCCTTCCTTGGCCGCCGGTTCGCCACGCAGCTCGGCGGAGCCAACCTCACTGGCTTCATGCCCGGCGGCTTCGGCCCAGCCTCCGGTCCTGGCAGCACCGGCTTTACCCCCGGTGGTCCAGGTCCGCGCTCTTCCTCAGACGACGTGATCCAGGGCGAGGTCATCGACCCAGACCGTCCACAAGACAAGTAGTGAGACCCGCCCTCGCCTCGCTCGGGCGGGAGTGGGGTTGAGACGCGCCTTCGCTTCGCTCGGGCGGGGGTGGGGCTGAGACCCGCCTTCGCTTCGCTCGGGCGGGGGTGGGGCTGAGACCCGCCTTCGCTTCGCTCGGGCGGGGGTGGGTGGGTTAGTCCGCGAACGGGCCGTTGAAGGCGTGTTTGGCGAAGCGTTCGGCGATCCGGCGGTGGCTGGGACCGTCTGGGTGGAGGTCGTCGGGTAGGGGGAGCTCGGCGTTGTCGGCTTCGCCGTACAGGTCTCGGCCGTCGAGGTAGTGAAGATTCGGGTCGGTCCGTACGGCGGTGATGCGGGCGAGCTCGTCCCGGATGACGTTGAGGGTGAGCTTGCCGGTGGCTACGTCGGCCGGGTCGCCGGTCGCCTGGAAGCGGAGCTCGCCGCGGCTGAGGGCGCTGAGGTCCCACAGCGTCGGGCCGGGGGTGTCTTCGTGCATCGGGCAGAGGACGGGGGAGACGACCAGCAGCGGGGCCGTGGGGTGGCCGTCGCGGATGGTGTCGAGGAAGCCGTGGACGGCGGCGGTGAAGGTGCGCAGCCGGTACGCGTCGGTGTTGACCACGTTGATGCCGAGCTTGACGCTGATCAGATCCGCCGGCGTGTCCCGGATTGTCCGCGCGACGAACGGCTGCAGCAGCGCGCTTCCGCCGTACCCGAGATTGATCAGCTCCACCCCACCGAGCGAGGCAGCCAGCGCCGGCCAGATCCCGGTAGGGCTGGTCGCATTCGACCCATGACTGATCGAACTCCCGTGATGCAGCCACACTCGCCGGCCGTCGTCCACGACGGGCTCGACCGGCGCATCGGTGCGCAAGGCAACAAGTTCGGTCGTCTCGGTATGTGGCAGCCAGATCTTGACGGTCTTCAGCTCACTGGACAGCCCACCGACCCGCAGCGTCCCAACCTCCCCAGCCCGCCGCTCCGCACTGCCAGTCGCCAGGTCGATCTCCAGCACATCCCCACCCGGCACGCTGGCCTGCTCCACCAGCCGCCCATCAACGAGTACGTCGTACAGCCCGTCCGGCTGTGGCGGAACACCGAGATACAGGCGCTTGGTCGGCAGCACATCCAACTCGACAGCCGTCGCCCGGCTTCGGAAGACCAGCCGCACGCCCGACGGCTGCGACTCGACCATCGCCAGCTGCGGATCGTTCGCCTGCTCCCGAGCCCACGCCGGCACCCGATGCGGCAACACCCCGCGCTCAGTCGTCTCCAGTTCGACGGCGCCATGCAACAGGTCTGCGGTGATCTGCATGCGGACACGGTAGCGGGCATGGAAAACGGGCCTCGCCGCGACGCTGCGGGGAGGCCCGTTCGAGGTTTGGGTCAGGCGGTGCGCTTGGTGCGGTGGAGGTGGGCCGGGCCGATTTCGCCCTTGCGGAGGAGTTCTACTCGCTCGGCGAGGAGTTCCTCGAGTTCGGAAATGCTGCGGCGCTCGCGCAGCATGTCCCAGTGCGTGCGGGCCGGCTTCTCCTGCTTCGGCTCCGGCTTCTCACCGGTCGACCGGGCGGCCTCGCTGCCGCAGTGCGGGCATTCCCAGACCGCGGGCACCTCGGCATCGTGAGCCATGGTGACCTCGACCACGTGACCGCGGGGGCAGTCGTACGTGATCATCTGGCGCGGCGCGAACTCGACACCGCGGTCATCCTCGAAGCTGACCCCACCCAGCCCCGAACCACGCAGTACGCGATTAGACATGTCAAACCTCCGAGATCGTCATCCGTGCCAACGGTCGGCCGGCCCGGATCATTCCCATTTTGGCATGCCCGAGCCACATGTACGCACCTGACAGCGCCGTCGTGACGCCCTGTCATCGAGCGTTCACACATCACGGTGTGTCGCGATCCGCCTGGTATCCGACGCGCCAACTTCACAGGGAGTTGCCAGGAATGCGGGATCAGTTCCTCAGCAAACGCCCCTAGCGTCTGCATCCATGGTGCTACCCCGCCACAAGCTCCGTGGCCTCAGCTTCGTGAACGTGGCCCTGGTGGCCATCGTCCTCGCCATCGCGATCACCGCCTATTTTCTCTTCTTCCGCAAGGACGCACCGGCCGCCAGCGCGACCCGCCCGACCGTGGCGGTGGCCCGCGGCGAGGTCACCGCGAGTGTCAGCTCCAGCGGCACCCTGGCCAGCTCGCAGACCGCCTCGCCGCAGTTCGAGACCTCCGGGACCGTGACGCAAATCATGGTCAAGGTCGGGCAAGTCGTGGCCAAGGGCGCCGCGATCGCCAAGGTCGACCCGTCGGCCGCCGAGCGGGATCTGCGGATCGCCGATCAGAACCAGATCGCCGCGGCGAACTCGGTCACCGCGGCCGAGGAGACCCTGAGCGACGCCAAGGACGCCGCCGAGGAGGCGGAGGAGGCTTCGGCCAGTCCGACGCCTACGACCGGCCAGCAGCAGACTCAGAGCCAGGGCCAGACCCAGAATCCGGAGGTTGCCGTCAGCAACGCCGAGGCCAGCCTGGCCCGCGCCAAGGCGGACAAGGAACAGGCGGACCAGAACGTCGAGGCGGCCCAGGCGGCCGTCGACGCGACCACCCTGAAGGCGCCCATCGCCGGCACGATCACGGCGATCAATGGCACGGTCGGCTCGGTCGCCGGCAGCTCGAGTTCAGGCTCAGGTAGCGGTTCAGGCTCGACCTCAGGTCAAGGTTCAGCCTCCACCAGTACGACGACAACGTCGACCTCCGGCTCCGGCTTCGTCGACATCTCCGACCTGAAGAAGCTCCAGGTGGTCGCGGCGTTCCCCGAGGCCGACGCGATCAAGATCAAGGCCGGCCAGTCCGCCACCGTCACCCTCAACGCCGAGCCCGGCACCACCCTGACCGCGACCCTCGCCTCGGTCTCGCCGACACCGACGACCACGAACGGCGTCGTGTCGTACTCGGGCACGTTCTCGCTCGCCAAGGTCCCGGCGAACGCCCGGATGGGCCAGACGGCGAACGTCACCGTCCAGACGGCGAAGGCGACCAATGCCCTCTACGTCCCGAGTACGGCGATCGCCACCAGCGGTACGACGTACACGGTCACGATGGCCGACGGCGGCGGCACCCGCGAGGTGAAGATCGGCGTCAAGGGCGACAGCTACACCCAGATCACCTCCGGCCTGAACGAAGGCGACCTGATCGAGTTGCTCCAGGGCTCGATCAGCAGCGCCGGCCAGAACGGCCAGAACCGGACCGGCCAGTTCCCTGGCGGCGGGCAGTTCCCCGGCGCCGGTGCGGGCGGCGGTACGGGCGGGTTCGGGGGAGGCGGGACGAACCGTGGCCGCTGACGCCCTGATCGATATCCGGGACGTCACCAAGACGTACGGCGCCGGCGAGACCGCCGTACACGCTCTGCGCGGTGTGTCCCTGCGGGTCGAGGCCGGTGAGTACGTCGCCGTGATGGGCTCGTCCGGATCCGGCAAGTCGACGCTGATGAACATCCTCGGCTGTCTCGACATACCGAGCCGGGGCGAGTACTGGCTCGACGGCAGCAACGTGGCCCGGCTGACCGAGGACCAGCAGGCGCTCGTCCGCGGCCGCAAGATCGGGTTCATCTTCCAGTCGTTCAACCTGATCCCGCGGACCACGGCGATCGCGAACGTCGAGCTTCCGCTCACCTACGCGCATCTCCGCCGAGCCGAGCGCCACAAGCGAGCCGCTCGCGCACTGGAGCTCGTCGGCCTGTCGGATCGTGCGGATCACCGCCCCAACCAGCTGTCCGGCGGTCAGCAGCAACGGGTGGCGATCGCCCGCGCGCTCGCGACCGGGCCGCGGATCCTGCTCGCCGACGAGCCGACCGGCAACCTCGACCAGCATTCGACCGAGGAAGTGCTGGGTATGTTCGACGAGCTGAACGCCGACGGCCGGACGGTCGTGGTGATCACGCACGAGAACGAGGTGGCGGCGCGCGCCCGGCGGCTCATCCAGGTCTCCGACGGCCGGATCGTCGCCGACGAGGTGACCCGCTGATGTCACCCCGCGATCTGTTCGGGGCGGCCCTGCGCGGCCTCGGCGCGAACAAGCTGCGCTCACTGCTGACCGTCCTGGGCGTCTCGATCGGCGTCGGCGCAGTCATCGTCCTCGTTGCTGTCGGCAACGGATCGGGCAAGGCCGTGCAGGACCGGCTGGAGGCGATGGGCACCAACCTGCTCTCGGTGTCGACGACCGGCGGTGGCGGCGGCTTCCAGCGCGGCCAGGCCGGCCCGTCGGCCCAGCAGTACAGCCTCACGCTCGAGGACGCGTCCGCTCTCGCCGACAAACGGCTCGCTCCGGACGTGGCGTCCGCCGCTCCGGTCATGACGAGCTCCGGTACGGCGACCAACGGCGACGTCAGCTACACCGTCAACCAGGTCATCGGTACGACGCCGTCGTACCTTCCGGCCACGAACACGCCGGTCGAGATCGGGCAATCCTTCACCCAGCAGGACGTCGACAGCTCGCAGCGGGTCATCCTGCTCGGGCAGACGGCCGCGACCGAGCTGTTCACGCGGCCGGCGGCGGCAGTCGGTCAGACGATCAAGCTCGGCGCGGTCGACTTCGTCGTACTGGGGGTCCTGGCGAGCAAGGACAGCACCGGGTTCTCGGATCCGAACGCGACCGCGATCGTGCCGATCAGCACGCTGCGGGCGACACAGGCCGGGTACGGCTCGCTGAACCAGATCGTCGTACAGGCGGCCGACAAGGACCGGGTGGACGTCGCGGAGGCCGAGGTGACGGAGTTGCTGACCGCGCGGCATCAGGTGCCGGCCGATGAGACGTCGCCGTTCCGGATCACCAAC
Organism: Kribbella antiqua; assembly: GCF_004345665.1. Lineage (GTDB taxonomy): Bacteria > Actinomycetota > Actinomycetes > Propionibacteriales > Kribbellaceae > Kribbella > Kribbella antiqua. The sequence continues at coordinate 1,131 of NZ_SLWR01000022.1, read as the reverse complement.
TCGGCGCAGATCCTGCAGACCAGCCAGGACACCGCCAAGACCTTCACCGCGCTGCTCGCGACGGTGGCCGCGATCAGCCTCGTCGTCGGCGGGATCGGGGTCACCAACATCATGCTCGTCACCGTCACCGAACGGACCCGGGAGATCGGCATCCGCAAGGCGCTCGGTGCGCGGCGACGGACGATCCTCGGTCAGTTCCTGATCGAGGCGACGCTGCTGAGCCTGATCGGCGGGGCCGTCGGGGTCGGCGCGGCGCTGATCGTCAGCCGCTTCCAACTGGCCGGTGTGCAGCCGGTGCTGGTGCCGTCGTCGATCGCGCTCGCCCTCGGGGTGTCCGCAGCCGTCGGCCTGTTCTTCGGCAGCATGCCGGCGCACCGAGCCGCCGGTCTCCGTCCCATCGACGCACTACGTCACGAGTGAAAGGCATCTGATGAGCAACCAACCGCCCGAGGAGTTCGCCCAGATCGGGTCCGACGAGGAGGTCGACGAGGCGCTCAAGCCTCGCAAGACCCTGAACCTGCCCGCGGCGACCGCAGTCCTGGCCGGCATCGTCGTGCTGGCTGTCGGTCTCGCCGGTGGTGCTGGGCTGCACGCAGCCTTCGCCTCGGACAGTACGTCGACTCCGCAGCAGGCCGGGCGTGGTCCCGGAGGCGCGGGGTACGGCGGTTTCCGCGGCGGCTACGGCCAGGGACAGGGTCAAGGGCCAGGCGGTCAGGGCGGCAACGCCACGATCGGCACGGTGGTCTCGGCGACGAGTTCATCGCTGGTGGTGAAGACCCAGAACGGCGACGTCACCGTCAAGCTCACCGGCAACACGACGTACGAAATCACCAAACAAGGCACCGCGTCCGACCTGAAGACCGGCCAACAGGTCGTCGTCACCGGCCAGTCCACCGACGGCTCCATCACCGCCACAGCAGTCCGCCAGGGCGGAACCTTCGGCAACTTCCGCTCCCCAACCGCAACTCCTAGCCGATAGGACGCTCGCCTAGCGGACACTTGCCCCCCGCCGCGTTTGGTGGGTTCACCCACCAACTGGTGGGGCGGGCTCAAGGAGTGATTGCAACACCTTTCGGTTGAAGGGGTGTTGTGATGGGTGCTCGTGGTGGTCGTCCTCGGTTGCCGGTGGAG
>NZ_SLWR01000021.1 GCF_004345665.1 Kribbella antiqua | reverse complement strand
AGCGCCTCGATCCGGCGCGACGAACGCTGCCCCACCGCATAGGAGTACAGCAGCAACGCCAGCATCATGTCCGGGTCATAGGCCCGACGCCCCGGACCCGACCGAGGATGGCGACGATGAAACACCGAGGTATCCACCTGCCCGACCACATCGAGCAGGAACCAGGCCAGATGGCCCTGCGGCAACCATTCCGACATATCCACAGGCATCAAGAACTGCTGATCACGATCAACCGGACGATACCCACGAGCCATCCACCAAGCATTCCAAGCCAGCAACACCAACCGGCCGACCGCCACACCCCAAATCGCAACAGGCTCCATTTCACGAAAACCCTCCACCGCCGACAGCAAAAACCTCCACAGTCCACATGCACGCCGTTCTCCAGGCCAGCCAGTCGCTACTCCTCAACGGGCCCCGATCGGGAAGGGCGTTCACATCAAGCAGGAGAGCCGGCCAACCCATCAAGTGGACGAGCAGCAGGACCGCCGCGGCTCGGGTTGACGGGCTATTGCCACGCCCGACTGTCACCGCGCCCGGCTGATGTCAGGGGAGCCAGGCGGTGCCCGGGTTCGGGGCGTCGTCACGGAGGACGGTCGCCTCGATCAGGCCGTAGGGGCGGTCGGCGGCGTGGAAGACCTCGCCGGGGTTGTCCACGCCGAACGGGCTCAGGTCAACGAGGAAATGATGTTTGTTGGGTGCTGAGAATCTAATCTCCGCGACCTCGGAGTGCTTCTGCAGCACGATCTCCCCCATCGCGTACAGCGTGTGCTGCAACGCCAAACTGTGCACATCCGAGAATGTTGCCAGCAGCAACGCCCTGATCCCGACATAACTGTTGTTCCAGTCAACGTCCGTCCGTGCGTACCGCCAGCGTGCGATCAGCGACGTCGCCAGGACCCGATCAGTTGTCTCCGGCAACGTCGTGTAGCGGTCCTTGTAGAACCCGTGAAACTCCGACCCGGTGGTCTTGGCAACAATCAGATCCTTCAGCCCGGACACCACCCAGATGCCGGCCTTGTCCACGGTGACGACCGTCGTCCGAGTCTCCTGCCCGCGCCGTACGAACGAATGGTCGTGCCCGTGGATCCGATCCCAGGTGTACTCGTCGATCTCGACCCTGGCTCCCGAGACGGCCGGCGTCTCGGCGACGAAATGCCGCGCGAGATCAAGCCCGAAGGCCTCGATCGCCCCGACGCCGCGCTCCTTCGCGAGCGAGAACACCGTGTTCTTCTGCGAGTCCGTCGGCAGCACAGCCGCCTGGTCGCCGGTCGTATGCGCCGCCTCGAAGTCACCGCGCAACGCCGTACTGACGTTGAGATCGCGGATCTGGTGCCGCGGCGTATCCCGGTAGACACGCACCAGCCGGGTCTCCGCCTTGCCGTACTGGTTCGGGCCGAGCACGATCGCCATCCGGGTCAGCTCCCCCGGTACGTCGAGTACGCGAACGGGCTGAGCAGCAACGGGATGTGCAAAGTCGCGGACGGATCGGTCACCGTGAACGGCACGATCACCTGCGGGAAGAAGCAGGTCTGCCCGTTGTTGGCGAAGTAGGCCGAGGTCTCGAAGATCAGCCGATAGTTGCCAGGTCGCCCTATCGCGGGGCCGAGCTCGCCGACCCGGCCGTCGTCGTCGGTGATCCCGGAGCCGAGCACGGTGAACGGATCGATCGCCTCCAGTACGACGGTCACGCCCGCCGCCGGCCGCCCGACCATGGTGTCGAGAACGTGCGTGCTGATCATGAGTCGACCACCTCTCTCAACCGCGGCAGGGCGATCTCGCGCAACTCGTCCTGGAGGACGCTGCCCGCATCGACAGCCTTGAACCATCCCGGCTAACCCTTCGAGGTTACTCCCAGTAAGTCCGCCACCCGCTGTACAACGGGGCACCCCGCGACGCGGCCACGCGGATGTGCGGCCGGACGGCAGGCGCGTAAGAGAACCGGATCGCGGCCGGGCAGTGAGCGCATAAAGGAGAAATCCGGGCGGCGCCGTACGACGAAGGTCGGCGCGGGCCGGACGACGAAGGTCGGCGCGGGCCGGACGACGAAGGTCGGCGGCGGGCCGCACGGCGACCGCGTATCGGAGCCCAAGTCCGGCCGGGCGCTCAGCGCGAGGAGGGAACCAGCGGCGAGGGTGGGACCGGGGCGCGGCCGCGGGGCGGACGGCAAGCGCTTGAGGAACACCGGAGTTCGGTCGGGCAGTGAGCGCGTGAAGGGAGCCCAGGGCGGCGCCGGACCTGCGAGGGTGCGGGCGGCGCGAGGCGGCGTGGGCGTGAGGGTGCGGCCCGAGCGGGCGGCGTGGGTGTGAGGGAGCCCGGAGTGCACGGGCACCCCGGGCTCCTTTGGGCTCCACCCGTCTGGAGGGACGTACGAGCAGAGCTTCCTCCTACGGGTCGATCAGGATCGCGCAGGTTGACAGCTCGCGTGTGGAAGCCGCGCCGTCAGCGTGCCTGCCACTCGCCGCGGTCCCGCGGGACCTGGAGCAGACGATCGTCGACGCCGTACCGCCGTCTCGCGACGGCGACGCGCTCACGCACTCCCTCCCCCACGGCCACCTGTGTGTCCATCCCCCCGCACACGCCCCCCGGCCGTTCCTGACGCTACGCCGGGATCGTTCGCCGTACAACGGTCTGATCCACCACTTACTGCCGCGACCCGGCCGATGACGGCACGTGGTGTGTCAAGCCGCGGCCGGATGGGCACCGGCCCGGGCATGAGTGTTGTGGTGATTACTGGTGCCAGCGCTGGGATCGGGCGCGCGTGCGCTTCGATGTTCGCTTCTCATGGGTACGACGTAGGGCTGCTGGCTCGGGGCTCTGACGGCCTGGCCGGAGCTACTGCCGATGTCGAAAGCTTCGGCTCGCGTGCGGTCGCCGTACAGGTGGATGTGAGTGACTCGTCAGCTCTGGAGAAGGCCGCGTCGGCTGTCGAGGAGGAGCTCGGGCCGATCGATGTGTGGGTGAACAACGCGATGGCGACGGTGTACGGGCCGTTCCTCGACATCTCGGCGGATGAGTACCGGCGGGTGACCGAGGTGACGTATCTCGGCTTCGTGAACGGTACGCGCGCGGCGCTGCATCGGATGATGCCGCGGGATCGTGGCGTGATCGTGCAGGTTGGGTCGGCGCTGGCTTATCGCGGGATCCCGCTGCAGTCGGCGTACTGCGGCGCTAAGCATGCGATCCAGGGCTTCACGGACTCGTTGCGGTGCGAGCTGTTGCACGAGGAGAGCGCCGTACGGCTGGTCGAGGTACAGATGCCGGCGGTCAACACGCCGCAGTTTTTGATCCAGCGGTCGAAGCTTCGCCGGCAGACGCAGCCGGTTCCGCCGATCTATCAGCCCGAACTCGCCGCCGAGGCTGTCTGGCACGCTGCGCATCACCGCCGGCGCCAGGTCTGGGTCGGCTTCCCCACCGTCTACACCATCCTCGGCGACCGCCTGGCCGGCCCTTTGCTCGATGCCTTCCTGGGACGCACCGGCTACGACAGCCAGCAACTTTCTTCGCTGCGTCCTCCGGATGCACCGGACAACCTCTACGACCCGGTCCCCGGCGACCACGGCGCACACGGCGCCTTCGACAGCAAGGCAAAGTCCTACAGCCGCCAACTCAACTTCAGCCTGTCGCGCCCCGTCGCCCGCCTGGCAGAAGCCGTGGACGAGGGTTGCGCAGCGGCCGGCCGCGCCCTCGCACGCCTAAACCAACGCAAACAACACCGCCGTTCACCGGCTCACGATGCTTCATCAGAAACTGATCGAGCACCAGTCCCCGGCTAACGGCGCCGCATCAGAAACCGACCGAGCACCGGTCCCGGCTGGCGGCGCGTCGGGTCGAGCACCTGTCCCCAGCCAGCGGCGCTGCATCAGCAACTGAGCCGCGGGCTAGTGCTGCTTCGTCAGAAAGTCCTGGAGCTGCTGCTCACGCTGCGGAAAGCTGGGCTTGTCGATCTCCATCGACTCCTCCCCGAAGATCAGCTTTACCTTCCCCGGTGAATTCCTCCGGCACACCCAATCCCGCAGTACCGCCATCACCGCCGGCACCGACCCACCCGGCACCGCAACCGCAACCCCCACACACTCAGCCGCCGACGACGCCTCCACCACCTGCGTCATCAACTCCTGCTCCGTGAGCTCCCTCCGCAGTTGCTTGACCGCTTTTCCCCCTTTCTCCCCACCTTCCACAACCTTCACCACAACCCAAGCCGGTTCACCCATACCCCGATCATCCCGCAACTACCGCCCTCCTGTGGATAACTCCAGCCGACCCAGATGGTTCTTTCCTAAGCTGTTGAGCAACTGAAAGGAACCGTCATGGACCCCGAAACGCCGTACGTCCTGCCCGGTGGCGAGAAGATCTGGGTGATCGACACGGCCGCCGCGGCAGAGCACCTGCCGCAGATGATCGAGCGACTTCGCGACGGCGAGCCAGGCCCCTTCATCGTCGGAGACGCCGGTCAGCCCGAGGCGGTCGTCATCCCCTGGAATGCCTTCCGTCGCCTCGCCGTCCTCGCGGCCGAAACCGACGACTTCGAGCACGTCTACGGCATTGCCAGTGAACGCCTCGCCAGCAACGAGCCATCCATTCCGATCGAAGACGTAGCGGCTGAGATCGGCTGGCACCTCAACGAGCCGATCGACGACTCAGACCTGCCGAAGAAATGACGGCTCAGTTCCGGCTCTTGGTAACGCCGAAGATCCGTCGGCAGCTCGCCATGCTGGAACAGGCAGCCGCAGCACGGCCGGGCAGTCTTCGCGACCGTGAGCTCCGCGCCCTCAAGCTCGGCCTCCAAGCGCTGATAGAAGGACGCGAAATTGACTTCGAGAGCAAGCGCCTCGGCTACTCCCACAACCACCACGACCTCCGCGACTGCGCCGAGCTCAAGGTCCCAGTCATCCCGGAATCCCGCTTCGGCCACGACCTCGGCCCGTCGCATCGGCTGATCTACCGGGAGTACGAAGCCGAAGACGGCGGCCTGCCGTACCGGGAGGCCATCTGCTTTGAGCCTCGCGGAAACGACCGCCCCTTTGAAGTCGCCGGCGCCCGCCTCCGTCGCGAGGTCGGCCGCCCCGAACCCGCCCTCGCCCACCTTCCAAACCACCGACCCAGCTTTCAACGCGGCGGAGCCGAACCCACCGGCCCACCGCGCCTCCCTCTCCCACCAGATCTACGCAAAGCCCTAGCCGCCGCCTCGAACATCGCCGACGCCCGCGGCGCCGTCACCGCCCCACGATCTACCCAACGACCGCCCTCAGGCCGAACCGGCGGCCCACCCGGCCGCGAACTCTAGTCGAATCTCCGCGCCGCTCGGTGGAAGCGATCGCCGACCTCTCGTACGGCGGCCGCCAGCTCTGGGGCGTCCAGTACGACGAACTCCGCGTCGAGCAAGCCGAGCCACAACGCCAGCTGGTGCGGGTCGTCTGAGCCGACCTCGATCACGCAGGTGTTGTCGTCAACGACCTCAGGCTCGATCGGCACTGGCATTCGGCCCTTCACGTACTCCCCCGATGCCTGCACCTCGACCCGCGCCCGGTACTGCCAGGTCGCCTCGCCGACAGAGCGCCGTACGAAATCACCAACGTCCTCGGGCAACTCCCGCGGCGTGAACCGCGGCCCATTCTGCGTCCGCAACTCCATCCGATCCACGCGGAACGTCCGCCAGTCCTCCCGATCGTTGTCCCAAGCAACCAAGTACCACCGGCGCCCCCACGTCACCAACCGATGCGGCTCCACCATCCGCCGGCTGTCTGAGCGAGACGAGTAGTTGAACCGCAGCCGCTGCCGATCCCGAATCGCCCCCGCGATCGCCGTCAGGACCTCTGCATCCACCCGCGGTCCGGTCCCACTCACCGCGATTGTTGCCCCGGACAACGCGCGTACTCGATGCCGCAACCGCGACGGCAGCACCTGCTCCAGCTTCACCAGCGCCCGGACCGACGTCTCCTCGATCCCCGCCACGCCCCCACCCGCCGCGGTTCGCAGCCCCACCGCGACCGCGACCGCCTCGTCGTCATCCAGCAACAACGGCGGCAACTCCCCGCCCGCCCCCAGCCGATACCCACCAGCCACACCGGGCCGAGCCTCGACCGGATATCCCAGCACTCTCAGCCGCTCCACATCAGTCCGAAGCGTCCGCGTCGACACCCCCAGCCGCGACGCCAGCTCCGCTCCGGGCCAGTCCCGCCGTACCTGCAACAACGACAACAACCGCAGCAACCGCGCCGACGTCTCCAACATCCCATCATCGTTGCACCAATTGCGGAAGAAAGCCCGCCGCAATAGGCCATAGCGTCGTACTCATGAACAGCATCCGAGAGTTCCGCATCGACATCCCCCAGGCCGACCTCGACGACCTTCGCACCCGCCTCACTAACACCCGCTGGGCCGACCCCGCGCCGGGCGCCCCGAGCGACTTCAGCCGCGGCGTACCGCTCGACTACCTGAAGGACCTCGCGAACTACTGGGCGACCGGCTTCGACTGGCGTGCGCAGGAGGTCCGCATCAACGCCTATCCGCAGTACGTCACCGAGATCGACGGCCAAACCATCCACTTCCTCCACGTCCGCTCCACCGAGCCCGACGCGACGCCGCTGCTGATGACGCACGGCTACCCGGGCTCGTTCGTCGAGTTCCTCGAGATGATCGACCCGCTGACGAACCCCGTCGCGTACGGCGGATCGGCCGCCGATGCGTTCCACGTCGTCATCCCGTCGATCCCCGGTTTCGGCTTCTCGACCCCGGTCTCCGCCGCCGGCTGGGAGGTGGGGCGTACGACGTCCGCGTACGCCGAACTCATGAACCGCCTCGGCTACCCCCGGTACGGCGCCCACGGCGGCGACGTCGGCGCCGGAATCACCGGCCGGCTCGCCGCCCTCCACCCCTCCTCGGTCATCGGCGCGCTCGTCAACAGCGATCGAGGTGTGTTGGCGTTGGCCGGCGAACAGTTCCCCATCCCGGACCACCTCACCGAGTCAGAACTTGCCGAGGTCAACGAACTCCGCGAGTCCTGGAAATCCGAACGCGGCTACCTCGACCTCCAGTCCCACCGCCCCGAAACCATCGCCGCCGCCCTCACCGACTCCCCCATCGCCCAACTAGCCTGGATCACCGAAAAGTTCGCCACCTGGACCAACCCAAACGCCTCGTTGCCCGAAGACGCCGTAAACCGCGACCACTTGCTCACCAACATCACCCTCTACTGGCTAACCCGCACCGGCGCCACGGCAGCCCGCTTCCTCTACGAAGCCGCGCACGCCAACCTCAACTGGCTAGCTCCCAGCAACGTCCCGTCAGGCTGGTCCGTCTACAACACCACCCCCACCCTCCGCCGCTTCATGGACCCGAAGCTGGAGGTCCCCTTCTGGTCCGACCACCAAGAAGGCGGCCACTTCGCCGCCATGGAAGCCCCGGACCTACTAGTCGAGGACCTACGAGCCTTCTTCCGCCAGGTCCGATAGCGTTCATATGTGAGCCGGTTGAGTGATCGTCCGTACGTCCTGCTGTCGGTTGCGGCGTCGGTGGACGGCTACATCGACGACAACACCGACCAGCGTCTCCTCCTCTCCAACGACGAGGACTTCGATCGCGTCGACGAAGTACGGTCAAGCGTCGACGCGATCCTCGTCGGCGCAAACACCATCCGCCGAGACAATCCACGCCTCCTCGTCAGAAGCCAGGCCCGCCGCGACCAGCGACTCGCCGCCGGTCTACCGGAATCCCCGATCAAAGTCACCATGACATCCACCGGCGACCTCGACCCAACCGCCAGCTTCTTCACCGCCGGCGAGGTGTCCAAGCTCGTCTACGCCCCATCCGACTCAGTGGTGAAGACCATGGACTCTCTGGCGGGTGTTTGCGAGGTAGTCGACGCCGGCGATCCGCTCAACCTGACCGCCGTACTGGACGACCTGTCTGAGCGAGGCGTACGACGCCTCATGGTCGAAGGCGGCGGCACCACCCACACCCAATTCCTCGCGGCCGACTTAGCGGACGAACTCCACCTGGTCGTCGCACCCTTCCTCAACGGCGACACCAACGCACCCAGATTCGTCGGCAACGCGACCTTTCCCCAAAGTCCCGCACACCGAATGCACCTCACCGAGGTCAGGCAACTAGGAGACGTCGTCCTCCTCCGCTACCTACCGAAGGCCCCTTCCCATGCCTGACCTAGACGACCGCCACTGGCTCCAACAAGCCATCGACCTCTCCCGCCACTGCCCACCCACCACCACAGCCTTCTGCGTAGGCGCCATCATCGTCAGCCCCACCGCCGAGATCCTCTCTACGGGCTACTCCCGCGAAACCCACCCTCACGACCACGCCGAAGAAGTCGCCCTAGCCAAACTCACGCCCAACGACCCCTGCCTCGCGACCGCCACCATCTACACAAGCCTCGAGCCCTGCAGCAAACGAGCCTCCCGCCCCCAAACCTGCACCCAACTAATCCTGGCGGCCGGCATCCCCCGAGTAGTCCTAGCCTGGCGAGAACCAACCATCTTCGTAGACTGCGAAGGCGCAGAACTCTTAGAAGCCGCTGGCGTCGAGGTCCTCGAACTCCCCGACCTAGCCGACCAGGTCAAACAGATCAACGCCAACGTCCTGGGCTAGATCCATTTGCAGTACGACGGCCACTCAGGCAACGTCGACATGTACGTCGACCAACTGAGGCTGGCTGCGGTAGACACTCCTGACGCCGCGCGCCTACCGGAACCCGATCATGCGATTGCCGCTTACTCCCTTGGCCCAGCACAGGTCGAAGCAGCGCTCGCTATCGGCGCTGCCAGATCGCGAATCTCGTGAATGAGCTGCTGATACTCGTCGAAACCCTCATGAATGAATGCCTTGACCTCACCCTGGCTAGACACCACCAGGGAGCCAACTTCTCTGCCGTCGACATCCACGTTCACGTAACGCGGATCGCTTCCCCATCTCGTGCGGACACGCGTCGGATCGATCATGTTGCACTCCAAACCTCGTAGTGAATTGGCTTGAACAGTCGGTCGCGCCCGGGCCTGCATTCGTGCGGCACCCGGGGCAACGAGCGAAAGATGAAAGAGGTGGCGACACCACAAGCCGCGAGCCCATCAGCGGGCTGATTGAGATCGCCGGGTCACGCCAGCCGACTTGGCACTCAAATCAGAGAACGTCGGAGCATCTGGAACGCCATCAATGCGATCGCTATGCACCTTACCTGGACCACAGCACGTGGCCTCGTGACACGCTCATGCGACCGCCAAGATCGGCGGCTGTCGGTGTCGTCTGGCAAGCTCCTCTGCGAGGGGTGATAGCTGGATGGAGCCAGGAATCTACGACGCTCTGGTCACGAATGGGCTGCTTGAGGCGATCGGCCAGGCGGAGGGACAGGTCGCCGTACTGCATGACGTGGATGAAGCCGATCAGCCTGAGGTGCTCGCTCGGCATGTGCGAGACGCCGTACTACGCGCCCTTGGCAGCACCCGCGATCAAGGGCAACGTATTGCGCTGGTCAACGACCTGCTCCAGCGTCTGGAAGCACACGACGATTCGCTCCCCAACAGCCAGCCGCGGCAACTGCACTCCCTGCGCCCGCCAGCGCGACCGGGCCTCACCACGTATAGCGAGGCCCGGCCAAGTACTCCGCTCTCCGACGTCGCCTTGCTCACGAACGCACATGGCGAACCGTCCCTCGGCCCAGAACTCCGGGCGGAGATCGACACGTCCGACGAGGTCGATCTGATCTGCGCGTTCGTGAAGTGGTACGGCCTCCGCCTGCTTGAGCCCGAGCTCCGGCGCCTCCGCCTCCGCGGTGCTCCATTCCGAGTAATCACGACCACCTACCTCGGTGCGACCGATCGACCGGCGCTCGACCGCCTCGTCAACGACTTCGGCGCCCAGGTGAAGATCCAGTACGACGTACTCCGCACGCGGCTCCATGCAAAGGCCTGGCTCTTCCGACGCAACACCCTCTTCGACACTGCCTACGTGGGGTCCTCAAACCTCTCGCAGGCCGCGCTCTTGGACGGCGTTGAGTGGAATGTCCGCCTGTCGCGGATCGCCACGCCGAGCGTGCTCAACAAGTTCGGCGCCACCTTCGACACCTACTGGAACGACTCAACATTCGAGACTTACGATCCACAACGCGACCGCGATCGACTTGACGACGCGCTGGCAGGTGCAGGCGACCCCAAGAAGTCAGATCGAGTCACCATCTCCCTTGCCGGCCTCGAAGTACGCCCGCGGCCGTATCAAGCCGAGATGCTCGAGGAACTCGAGGTTGAGCGCGAAGTCCACGATCGGCATCGCAACCTCGTCGTCGCAGCGACCGGCACCGGCAAGACCGTTATCGCCGCGCTGGACTATCGGCGCCTGCGCGATGCCGCCCTGCAGCGCGGCGAACCGGCGCCTTCACTTCTCTTCGTCGCCCATCGTCGCGAGATTCTTCAGCAATCGATTCGCACCTACCGAGAGGTTCTCGCTGATGCCAGCTTTGGGGAGGAGTACTACTCCGGAGCGCGACCCGAGCGTTGGAGGCACGTCTTCGCTTCTGTGCAAGCCCTGACCGCGTACGACGTAACGACGATTCAGGCAGACGCCTTCGACGTCGTGGTCGTCGACGAGTTCCACCATGCTGCAGCGCCGACTTACCGCAAGCTGCTCAATCACCTGCACCCTCGAGAATTGTTGGGCCTCACCGCCACCCCAGAGCGCACCGACGGCTTCGACTTGCAGAGCTACTTCGGCGGCAGAACGGCCGTCGAGCTCCGACTCTGGGACGCCCTCTCGGCTGATCTGCTCTGTCCCTTCCACTACTTCGGAATTGCGGACGGCACTCACCTAACGGACATGGTGTGGAAGCGCGGCCGGTACGACGAACAGCAGCTCGACGCGCTGTACACCGGCAACGACAACCGTGCAGCAATCGTCCTGCGCGAGGTCCAAGACAAGCTCACCGACGTTCGCTCGATGAGAGCACTCGGTTTCTGCGTCTCGATCGCCCACGCCGAGTACATGGCCGATGTCTTCAACAAGGCAGGCATCCCGGCTCGCGCTGTGTCAGGCCAAACTTTGACCGCTGAACGAGACCAGTCCCTCCGCGACCTGAGGGACCGTCGAGTCAACGTCCTCTTCGCCGCCGACCTCTTCAATGAGGGACTCGATCTCCCTGAGGTCAACACCGTCCTCTTCCTACGCCCAACCGAGAGCCCAACCGTCTTCCTTCAGCAACTCGGCCGCGGTCTCCGCCAAGCGGAAGGCAAGCCAGTTCTCACAGCCCTCGACTTTGTCGGCCACCAGCGCAAAGAGTTCCGGTTCGACAAACGCTTTCGTGCGCTGACCGGCGATACCCGCAAGGGCCTCGAGCGCCAGGTCGAGCAGGGCTTCCCGTTCCTCCCATCGGGTTGCCAAATCGTCCTCGACAAGGTCGCACAAGAGGTAGTCCTCACCAACCTACGAAGCCAAGTCGCCGGCCGCTGGCGAGACATGGTCAGCGAGCTCAGAGCACATGGCGACCAGAGTCTGCCCCATTTCCTGCAGGAATCGGGTATCGAGCTCAGCGACGTGCTGCGTACCGGCCGCAGCTGGACTGCCCTTCGCCGCGAGGCTGGACTCCACACACGCGAGGGCTCAGTGCACGAGGCAGCCCTCTTACGTCGCGTGCGAGCTCTCGCTCACGTTGACGATCCTGAGCGTGTCCACACGTACCGTCGCCTCCTACAAGATGACGGCCCGTCGTACGACGAACTGAGCCCGACCGAACGCTCCTTCGCCAACATGCTCTTCTTCTCACTCTGGCCAGACGGCGGCGGCTTCGCCTCGTACGGCGAAGGCTTCAAAGCACTCCGCAGGGAACACGCACTGCGCGATGAACTCCTCGAAGTCATCGACTTCGCCATGGACAACGCCCGCCACCGCGCACTTCACCTGGCCGGCCAACTCGGCGACGTACCTCTCCGCGTCCACGCTCGATACCAGCGCGAGGAGATCCTTGCCGCCCTCAACTACGCCAACCTGCGACGCCGGCCCAGCACGTTCCAATCGGGCGTCTTGTACTCAGAGGAGAAGAACACCGACGCCTTCCTCGTGACCTTGACCAAGTCAGAGGCGGACTACTCCCCCACCACGATGTACCGCGACTACGCCATCAGCCCCACGCTCTTCCACTGGGAGTCGCAGAGCAACACTTCCGTCGGCTCCCGAACCGGCCAGCGCTACCTCAACCACCGCGAGCTAGGTACCAACATCCTCATCTTCGCCCGCCAACACAAACTCACCGACCTAGGCACCTCCCCCTACGTCTTCCTAGGCCCAGCCACCCACACCACCCACACCGGGGACCGCCCCATAGCCATCACCTGGCGCCTAACCCACCCCATGCCCACCGACCTCTTCCAAGCCGCCTCCGTCGTCGCATAAGGCCGCCCGATGCTTGGAGTACTGGATCGGCGGCTGACCGAATTGCGGGAGCGGCAGGAGCACGACCGGGCTCGCATCGCGAACGAGGGCTGGCGCCATGCCTCCAGGCTTGTCTCAGCGGTTGCGCCAGGTTAGTGGGGAGGTGTGGAGGGCTGCCTTGGCTAGGCGCTGGGCGAAGGGGGTTTGGAGGCGGGCGAGGGAGGACTCGATCCAGCCGTCGACGCGTTGGTAGCCGGCCTCGCGGTACTCGACGGCCTGCATGAGGCATTCGAGGCGGTCGGCGTCTTTGGCGCAGCGGGCCTCGATGGTTTCGGCTGTTTCGTATTCGTGGACGGCTTCGCGGATGCTCTTGGCTGCGTGGTCGGGTAGGGCCGCGGTTTGGTCTTCGGTGATCCGCTCGTTGCTGGCCACGTCGACGTACGGTTTCGCGCTGTGCGGGATGTCGCCGATGCGGGTCTCTTGGGAGTCGTGCCAGAGGCCTAGATAGGCGGCGCGGGCTGGGTCCCCGCCCTCCTCGCTGGCAATTAAGGCAGCGAGCTGGGCGACCCGGAGGCTGTGCTCTGCGACGGACTCCGGATCGCGTACGCCGACATGCCACCAACCTGCTCGACGGAGTCGCTTGAGGACGCCCATCTCGTAGGCGAATGCGACAACTCCGATTGCATCCCAGTCTGTGGTGTCATCGCTCACGGCTGTCGCCTTTCTCTCAGTGGTTGGCAAGCGTGCACGAGGCTATTCAACTCAACGAGGGCGTACACAAACGGGCGCGCCGTACGGTCATGGCGCACGTTGAATCGATGAAGTGGTTGGGGCGCAACGGACTTGCGGGAACTTGCGACGACAACGCTGGTGCGCTTGGCTTGAGGCTGGGAGCGGGCTCAGGATGTGGCCCAGGCGCATGCATCCAATACGGGAGGTCACGATGGCACTGCACTTCCACGGCAAGGACCCCGACAGCCCCACTAACAACTGCCCGGCAGTCTTCAGGGATGAAGAGACGGGCGACTTCTACTTTCAAGGTGAGACGGTAGTCGACCCCGACATGCTGGCGAGGTTCTCGGCAGACAGTCCGCTGCTGGATTCAGAGTCTGTCGTAAAGCTGCCGGCCCGGATGGTCGAGATCATTATGGAGGCGTGCCGTGCCGGAGTCGTTCGATGAACTGCTTGCCAAGTGCAGTAGGACTGCTCTCAAGCTGGAGTTCCGCGACCAGTACATGAGCGGTGACCCCGGCTACGTCGCCTGGGAGGCCGGCGATCTCGACCGAGCCGTCGAGGAGTACGCAGGCTGGACCGCAACCGCTCGCGGTGCGATCGAGCGTGGGGTTCAGATGAAGCGGGCCCGCGTCGTCAGTGAGCCGGTCTCGGAGTACATCACGTTTGAGCACGCGGTCACGGCGCGGGTCAATGTGGCGGCCGGTGAGCAGATCCGGTGGGTTCCCCGGCAGCGGGTATCAGATCTCGCACTGCCGGGCAATGACGTCTGGATCTTTGATGACAGCGTTCTGCAATTCTGCTTGTTTGGTGGCGACGGGCGATTCGTGGCGAACGAGGTGAACACCGACCCGGACCTGGTGAAGTTGTGCGTCACGGCGTTCGAGGCTGCCTGGGAGCGTGGCATCGACCACGATCAGTACAGCGTCAGCGCGTAGTCCCACTGCGTTGTCAACGATGCCCGATTCGCAATTCTCTAGTGCCCAGAGCGCACGTCAGGCTCTTGCCGGCCGGCTGCAGGAGATCAGACTCGACGCCGGCTTGTCCGCACGAGCACTCTCTACTGCCGCCGGTTGGCATGAGGCGAAGACGTCGCGGATCGAGCACGCCAAACAACAGCCCTCGGAGGCTGACCTGCGGGCTTGGTGCTGCGTCTGCTCGGCAGAAAAACTCATACCCGAACTCATCGCTGAGCTTCGCGCTGTCAACTCGATGTGGCTGGACTGGCGGCGAGCCGAGCGAAACGGTCTGAAGCACCTTAACGTGTCGGTTCGTGATATCTACGAACGGACAAGGCAGTTCCGCTCGTATTGCCAGAGCATGA
Organism: Kribbella antiqua; assembly: GCF_004345665.1. Taxonomy (GTDB): domain Bacteria; phylum Actinomycetota; class Actinomycetes; order Propionibacteriales; family Kribbellaceae; genus Kribbella; species Kribbella antiqua. The sequence continues at coordinate 62,366 of NZ_SLWR01000021.1, read as the reverse complement.
TTCCGGGCCTGTTACAGACTCCCGAATACACGACAGCCGTGCTCGCCTCGTTGCGTGAACGTCGGCAGGTGCAGGTCGACGACGTGGCCAGCGCCGTCGCCGAGCGCATGGACCGCCAGCACGTTCTCTACGAAGGCGACCACAGGTTCGCCTTTGTCCTTGAATTGGCCGCTCTGCGCTACCAGGTCGGCGGTCCAGAAGTACTGACCGGTCAGCTCCGTCACTTGCTCGACGTGATGCAGCTGGCGTCGGTCAGCCTCGGCATCATCCCGACCTCAGTTGACAGGACGCCGCGCTGGCCTGTGGAAGACTTCTACATCTTCGACAACAAGCAGGCCAACGTAGAACTGGTGTCGGGATTCCTCACGATCACCCACCCGCGCGAGATCGCCATGTACGCCGAGAGCTTTGCGGCGCTCTCCAAGCTCGCAGTCTACGGATCTCGTGCCCGCAGGTTGATAACAGCGGCGCTGGCCGAGCTGCCTGATTAGAAGGCTGCCTACCGACGGGGCATCGCAAGTTCGCGCAAGTTCATCGAGGGACTTACCTCGATGAACCTACGGTTCCAACCATGACCATTGCGACCCCACATCACGCGGGCCAACTGATGTGGGCGGCCGCCTCTACGGGTGACAGTTCGCGGCCTGGAAGAGATGCCGCGATCGACGTAGCCGCCGGCGAGATGACGGTTCAAGGCGCTGAGCTCCCTCGGGCACTGGGCTACTTGCGCCAGCATCTGCTGATGACTGAGATCGAGGTGTGCGATGCCAAGGAGCGCCTCGCCTACTTCGCACGTATCAAGAGTCTTCGGCTCGACGAAGTGTTTGTGGAGGACGTCGAAACGTGGCCCGCCGCATTCGAAGCCCTAGTCGAAGCAGCACTCTCGGATCAGCTGAGCGTTGTCCTCGTCCCCAGCATGCTGCATTTCGCCGTACTCGGGCCTCCTTCAAACATCAAACAGCACTTCGAGTACATCACTCGTACGCACGTACTCGCCGCGACGGAGTTGTTGTCCTACCGACCCGGCGAGGCGGCGTCCTGACCCCTGCGTCGGCGCCGCCTCGCCGTACCAAACGTGCCGACTCGCTGATCTCAGCGGTCAGCTCCCAGTCGTCGCATCGCGATCGCCGATGTCTGCCACAAGGTGAGTCGGTCGACGTGTCGGTCGGTTTCAGGTACGCCGACCAAGGTCCACGGCCGGATACGATTCGAGTTCGCTACGAACATGCGGGTGGGATTGTGCGGGTTGCCATCAACAACAAACCGAGGCGAGGGTACGCCTGACATGCTTGGTGAAGCGCAGGAGCTGCTCAATGCAGTCGGGCAGTCGCTCGCGAGCTCCGCAGCTGAGGACTGGCCTGAGCTCGAGCTGCGTATCTCCGGAACCGGCGGGATGACTCACACAGTCGTGATCGCGACCTGCGCCGATGGCAGCCTCGATCAGGAGTGCGAGCTTGACGATGCCGGCAATGATGATGCGGCTGCCGAGCTCCGCGAATCGATGTACCAGGACGGTACAGGAACTTGGTACAACGCACGGCTGACGCTCAAAAGGTCCGGGGAACTGGACGCCGACTTCGACTACGACAATCCGCCGTTCGACGGTGATGCAGATCGGCAGCTCTTGATCGAGGACCAGCGGCTGTTCCCCCGCGACGCCGGATCTCTCCCTCGCTGGCATCCCTCGGGCGGCGGACTCGGAGTGAGCGGTGCCCCGGCCTACCTCAGCGCGCGTAGGCGGCGTCGTTTGATCGCGATGTCTGACTGGAGAGCCTTGTGACAGCTGACCAAGAGAAGCAGATGACGCTATGGAAGATTCATGGCGAGCGGGTGGTTGATGACACGCGGCGGTTACCGCTCAGTATTGCGTCTGTTGAATTGCCTGATGGGGTTCGGTTTGAGCAGTACGTGTTGCGGATGCCGAAGGCCGCGATGGTGGTTGTACTTGATGACAGGTGCGAGAGCGTTCTGATGATTTGGCGGCATCGGTTCGTCATCGATCGTTGGGCGTTCGAGTTGCCTGGTGGCTATGTCGACCCGGACGAGGATCCGGCTGTGACTGCCGCTCGGGAGGTTGAGGAGGAGACGGGGTGGCGGCCGCGGGGTGTGCGGCCGATGGTGGCGTTGCAGCCTTCGGTTGGTACGACGGATGCCGAGAATCTGCTGTTCGTGTCGGACGGGGCTGACTACATCGGTGAGCCGGCGGATTTCAATGAAACAGAACGTGTCGAGTGGGTTCGGCTCGACTCGGTGCGCGGGCGCATTGACGCTGGAGAGATCGTCGGTGCGGCGTCTCTCGTCGGCCTTCTCCACGTGCTGGCGTTTCGACCCAGCTGACCGCTGGCTATCCAGCCGCCTCGATCACTTGCACGACGCCATACACGATGCACCGGGCTACGTCGTACGAGCATGCCGCTGGCATCGACCTTTGGTTTGTTGGCGTGGCGGCGAGACTACGACGTCAGCTAAATGTCGGTGGGGGTGGCTAACGTCGCCTGGAGTACTTGGAGGCGAAATGGACGATGAAGTGAAGGATCTGCTGGCCAGGATTGCTCAGGCGCTGGCTCGGTCTGCTCCTGAGGACTGGCGCGTGTTGACACTGCGGATCTCGTGCGCGGGTGACATGACGCAGACCGGCCTGATCGCGACCCGGGCCAGTGGAACGCTCGACCGGGCGGTCAGGCACGACGCTGACCTTCATCTCGCCGCCAGTCTGCTGCGCACAGCGATGCATCAACCAGGCAAAGGCAGTTGGTACAACGCCCACCTGACGCTCGATAAGTTCGCCCGGCTGGACGCGGTCTACGACTACGACAACCCTCCGTTCCAAGGTGACGTCGAACGACGGTTCCTGATCGATGATCAGCGGCTGTACCCACGCGAGCCCGCCATGCTGCCCCTGTGGCACCCGTGCCGTCCGGGTGGACCGACCGTGCCGCTGTGGGATGACGACGACTCAGAAGCTGAGTGGATCGGACCCAGCTGATTCTTCTGTTGGACATGTCGGGGGTCGCGAGGGAGGTTGGAAGCATGGACTTCACTTATCTTGGGCGTACGGGACTGAATGTCAGTCGGATCGTGTTGGGGACGATGAACTTCGGGCCTCATACGGAGGTCAAGGATGCGCACGCGATCATGGACGCGGCGCATGCCAACGGCATCAACTTCTTCGATACCGCGAACGGCTATGGGCGGTCGATCTACCCCGGGCGAACCGAGGAGATCATCGGCGAGTGGTTCGCCAAGGATCCCAAGAACCGTGAGAAGACGGTGCTCGCCACCAAGGTGTACGGCGACATGGGTGCCGACTGGCCGAACACCAGCAAACTGTCCGCGCTCAACATCCGCCGAGCACTCGACGCGAGTCTGAAGCGCCTCCAGACCGACTACGTGGATCTGTACCAGTTCCACCACATCGACCGGGACACTCCCTGGGAGGAGATCTGGCAGGCGATCGAGGTCGCCGTACAGCAGGGCAAGATTCTGTACGCCGGTTCGAGCAACTTCGCCGGGTGGCACATTGCGCAGGCTCAGGCCGCCGCGGAGAAGCGGAACTTCACCGGGCTGGTGAGTGAGCAGTCGCTCTACAACCTGATTGTGCGAGACCTCGAGCGCGAGGTCCTGCCGGCGGCTGAGCACTACGGGCTCGGCGTGATCCCGTGGTCGCCCCTGCAGGGCGGGCTGCTGGGTGGCGTGATCCGGAAAGAGAACGAGGGCGTACGGCGGCTGGAGGGCCGGGCCAGGGAGACGCTCGAGAAGCTGCGGCCCCAGCTCGAGCAGTACGAGGCGTTCGCGGACGAGCTCGGGCATGAGCCTGGAGAGCTCGCGTTGGCTTGGCTGCTCCACCAGCCGACGGTGACCGGCCCGATCGTGGGACCGCGGACGATGGAGCAGCTGGAGTCTGCCGTGCGCGCCGTCGACATCAAGCTCGACGAGAAGGCGCTCGCCCGGCTGGACGAGATCTTCCCCGGCTACAAGACCGCTCCCGAGGACTACGCCTGGTAGTGGACCCAAGGCCGTCGTACAGGCGATGAGCCCGTACGACGGCCTGTCGCCGTACAGGCTCCAAGATCAGCTGGGCCAGCTGCGCAGCGCCGCCCTGGCGAACGTCACACCCTCCGGCGTCGTGGTGTCGGACCAGCTACGGCCCGGCTCGCCGACGAGGGCGCCGAGGCGGCGCAGGACCGCCTTGGTGTCCCAGGCCGCCTCGCCGGCCATCCATGGCGTCACGGGAGTTCCATCGCTGCTCGCCCAACCGATCGCGGTGAGCAGCTCCGCAATCGTCGCGTTCGCATCGTCAACGGATCCCGCGGCGACAGTGGTCAGGAAGACGACGCCGGCCTGGGTTTCGTTGGCCTCTCTGGAGGCAGGTGGCATCTGCTCGGCCAAGTGCCACCACAGGGCGAGCGGATCGCTGCGGAGGGCTCGTCCGCGCGGCGTGAGCAGCAGAGCTCCGCGGTACTTGCGCAGCAGGCCCATCGCCTGTGCTGACTCCCGCAGATGTAGGACAGGCAGCGTCTGGACCTCGCGATTGCCCTTGCCGATCCATTCTTCGTGCAACCCGAGCTCGGCCATGGCGGCTTCCACTTCGCTGGGCGGCAGGTAGCCAGCGCTGGTCAGCTTGATGCCGCTGGTCCCGACGCGGTCGAGCAACCAGCTGTACGGCGAAACCATCCGCGCCGCGGCATTGGCGTCGATCTCAATCGGCGCGTCCAAGTCCGCGTCTGCGATCAGCTGCTGGAACAGGTGTCTGTGAGTCGCGGAGCGGATCGCCCCCACGAGCTGGTCGAGTGGTCCCGGAAGATCTGTTCCAGCGACGGTGAGCCAGGTCAACGCCTCATTGATCTCCTCGGGGTCGAACGGGCTTGGGGCGTAACCGCCGGGGTTGGCGTCGTCGCCATACCTCTGGGCATAGTCGGCGACCGCTGCGGCGTGCTCGGGATGAGCAGGATCGAGGGCGGCGGTGATCCGCTCGTAGCCGTGTACGCCGCCACAGTCCTCGCTCGGGCCGGGACGGCGACCGCCGATGCAGACGGCTCTGGGAGCGGATTCATCGCGAGGGCGCGCGTTCTCGAGCTTGATCACGTGCATCCAATCGTCGCCGAAGTCGTACAGATAAAGCAGCGCGTCGCCCTGCTCCGCGAGTACCTCGTCGAGGCGGACGTCCTCTTCCGGCACGCCCGTCCTGCCCTCTTCGACCTCGAACGGGCACAGGTAATGCTCGGTCAGGGCGTGGTAGTAATCCTTGCCCGAGGCAAATTCGTGCAGGTGGCTGTCGGTCCAGCCGAACGCGGCCTGGATGACCTCGTGGACCTCGTTCAAGAACAGGTCGGAGGCGAGCTCCAGCCGTCGCCACAGTGGAGGCTTGGTTCCCGTGAGGTCGACGCGGACCCGGTAGGTGACCACGTCATCACGACGTGCTCGCCGCCGCGACGGAGGCGGAGCCTGCTCGAATGGATCCCTGTCCATCCCCGCGGCCATCATCTGCGGAAGCAGCCCGTGCAACTCATCCGAGCCCATGCCGGAAATGAGCGCCTTGAACTGCTCCAGCAGCTCAGCCTTGTCGAGCGAAGGAGCCTGACGCTCGTGGTTGTCCGCCATACAGCCAACGCTACTGCCCACCACGGGACATCACCGTCGAGACTGGAGCATCGAGGGGTACCGAAGAACAGGAAGTAGTCGCCCAAAGCCGGAGCCGACTTGACGTTCAGGCGGGATGGCCGCCGGTGAGGCGGAGTACCTCCCGTCCGCGGGTGATGCGCATCAGCGGAGGTCGGCTGGGGGGCTGATGCCGGATTCCTTGGCCTTGAGGGCGGCGGCGGTTCGGTCGGGGACTTGGAGTTTGGTGAGGACTTGGGACACGTGGTTGCGGACGGTTTTTTCGGACATACCTAGGCGGCGGGCGATTTCGTGGTTGCGGCAGCCGGCGGCGAGCAGCTCCAGCACCTCGCGTTCGCGAGGGGTCAGGTCCGGGAAGGCGCGGGCCGTCGGCGACTCGACCTGGCTGCCGGAGTAGAAGGCGACGATGCGCCGGGCGACGGCGCCGCCGTAGACCGCGTCACCCGACGCGACGGAGCGGACCGCGCGGACGATCTCCTCGCCGTCGGAGCCCTTGACGAGGTAGCCGCTGGCCCCCGCACGGAGCGCGGCGAAGACGTGCGCGTCGTCCTCGTGCATCGTCAGCACGAGGATCGGCAACGAAGGCTGTGCGCGTAGCAGCTGCGTGATCGCGGCGATACCGTCGAAGCGAGGCATCGAGAGATCTGTGAGTACGACGTCGGGCGAGAGGTCACCCACGGCGCTTATCAGCGATTCCCCATCCCCCACGCTGGCGACGACGTCGATGGCTTCGGCCTGCTCGAGGATCGCGGTCAGCCCGTACCGGTACATCGGATGGTCGTCGGCCAGCACCACGCGGATCGTCATGACGCCTCCAGCGGGAGTACGGCGGTCACCAGCGTCCCGTGTGGGCTGGCACCCTCGACGAGCAGGCTGCCGCCCACATCGGCAGCACGCCGCCGCATCGAGTCCAGTCCATGCCCGGATCCAGCTCCAAGAGCGAGTCCCCTGCCGTCGTCGTACACCCGTACGCGAAGATCCCCATTCGCCTGATTCAGCCGTACGGCGCAGTGGACGGCGGCCGAGTGTCGCGCGACGTTGGTCAGCGACTCCGCGACGATCCGGAACGCCGCCTCTTCGACCTGAGGCGGCAACAGGGGCAACGCATCTGCACGCAGCTCGAAGGCCGGACCGCCGGGACGACCCATGCCGAGCGACGACGCGGTTTCCCGTACGGCGCCTTCGAGCCCATGCAAGTCGAGCGACGTCGGCCGAAGCCCATCAAGCACTCGGCGAATCTCGCGAACCGCCACATCGGCCTCGGCACGTGTCCGCTCGAGCAACGCCGGCATCGCAGAAGGTTGTGCTGTACTCGCGGCCTCAAGACCCAGCGCGATACCAGCGAGCGAAGGACCTAGGCCGTCGTGCAGGTCCCTGCGCAGACGGTCCCGTTCCGCGAGGGTGGCTGTGGTGACGCGCGTGCGTTCGCGGGCGAGCTCATCGGCGAGCCGTGCCGCCCCAACGACAACAGCCAGGTGTGGTGCCAGCGCTGTCACCAGCCGCGCGTCCTGCTCAGTGACCCCAGTTGCTCCGCGGCGTGGCCCGATCGTCAAGGTGCCGAGCTGGACTCCCCTGTGCCGCAGCGGAAGGTTGAGTGTCGCGCCTGCAGCCTCACCCACTCTGGCGACCAGTCCACCGTGGATGTCGCGGACGACGGCGTACGACGTACCAGCGGCCGAGGCGACCGCTTCAAGCATCGAGGCGACCGGATCATCGTGCTCGACCTCGAGCCCCGCGCTGACCCGGTCCACAAGTGTGAGCGGATCGGCACGCTCCCCGAGCACCAGCCGATCGACCAGAACCCGCAACCGTCCAGCGACGGGCAGCACCAAGACGGCCACCACAGCGGACGCGGCTAGCAGCGGCAACGGCCCTTCGGGGACGAGCCGGGCGAATGCCGTGGTCAACCCACCAAAGATGAGGGCGACCATCAACGTCATCGGGAGGTACAGCAGAGTGCGCCTGAGCACTACCTCGATGCCGAGCAGCCGATAGCGCAGTACGCCGATCGTCACGGCCACGGGAACCAGACCGTAGGCGATCGCAAACAGCACGCGGTACTCGGTGAAGATCGTGGCCGCCATCGCCGCGACCACGCCGAGCAACCACAGCAACTGCTGCCGCTCCGGGGTCCTGGCGCGGATCGCGCGGACAAGGGTCCCAATGACGGTGACGGTCGCCGTGGAAATCAGGAGGACAATCGCCGGCAACCCGACCACCCATGACCACCATGTCGGGGCGTCCCACGGCAGACGTGTCCCGCGCACGGTGTCATCAACAGCACCGGGACCGGACGCGACCGCCAGTACACCAAGCCCGATTCCGACGAGTGCTACGCGCACGTGCCACAACCAGAACGCGGAAGTCGGTCGACCGGTGGGGTAGAGCGGCGGGAGCACGATTGCCGGCAGGAGCAGTGAGGGGAACCAGGTCCACGACGCGAGCCATGCAGCCGCAAGGCCCAGCGGCAGGGAGTGGTCGGGATCGGTGAGCGCACGCGTGGCGTACGCGTCGGCGGCCACGTTGGTCACCTGGAGCAACCCAGAGACGACCAGGAGCCAGCCGATCCAGTTTCGTGGCCGCAGTTGAATCAGTGCGGCGCCCGAGAGAGCGAAGCCGGCGATGATCAGACCCATCCACAGGTCGGGGCCCGGGGCGATGACCTCGGGACGGGACATGACACCACCCTCGAGCGACAACGGAACCGTCGCGAACAGGACGAGGGTGAGCGCAGCGAGCGACCAGCCGCCGATCCGGCGTACTCGGTCGTCGTCACGCACCGCTCCCATGCACACAGTGTGCGCCCGATCGAACTGGCTGTCCCGGGACAGAAGTCCCAGAGCGCCCGGGAGGAGCTCCCGGCCGAACCTTGTCCCGTGACAGATCCGTCCTAGTGGCAATCCGTGGTGCGCTCGAAGCCTCATTTCCAACCCAGAGGAGCTCCCATGAGCACCGCCACCACCGCGTCGCACCGAATCGACGTGCTTCACCCGCTGATCGCCGCGGCGATCGGCGCAGTCACCTTCGGCCTCACGATGACGGCCGGCGAGGTGTTCGGCCTCAACTCCGACTCGGCCGGAAGCGCTGCAACCAGCATGCTGGAAATCGCCTTGTACGTCGGATTGGTCGTCGCCGCGATGGCTATTGCCGTCTGGCTCGGCCTCCATGCCCGAGCAGGTTCGCCCAGCCGGCTGTCCGCCACAACGCTCGGTCTCGCCGTCGCATCGGCTGCCACGTACGTCGGCTTCTGGTCGGGGTGGCCTCACGTCTTCGGCGCGGTCGCCGTCGTACTCGCGGTCGAGCACCGACGCCGGGTCGGTTCGTTCTCGGCCGCCACGCTGATCGCATTAGTCCTTGGTGCGATCGCCTTCATCGCGTCCACTGTCACTTGCCTGCTCGGCTGAGGAGTTCAGATCATGAAGCACAAGCTGGCCATCCTGCTCGGCGCCTTCACCCTCGCCGGGGTCACTGCCGGCCCGGCGTCCGCGGCGGGCGGGGCCGAGCACGCGTTCCTCGTCGAGGACTACAACGCCTACGAACACTTCGCGCCTGGCGACGGGCCGTGCGTCTCCTGGCCGGGCACATTCCATGAGGTCCGTTCTGGCGGGTACCGATTTGTCACCGCGCCCGGTGGCCAAGTCGACGGAGAGTTCCATGTCAACGGCGTCATCGACGGCCTGGTCGAGCTGATCCCTGACAACGCCGCGCTACCGACGTACTCGGGCACGTATCGCGAGAAAGTGAACGGGGTCGTGACCTCCTTTACCGAAGAGGGCGACACCTCACGCGTGTCGCAGTACCGACTGCGCAGCACTCTCCGGGGCACCGACGGTTCGACTATCGACCTCCTGCTGTCAGGCAAGTTCACGATGAATGCCAACGGTGTCGTCGTGGTATCGAAGGACACCTTCACCTGCGCCTGAGGCGTACCGACGAACGGGTGGTAGTCGGCCGAGAGCCGGAGTTGATCGCGGCAGTCACGCGGGACCGTCACGGCTCAGACGGACTACCACCCGTTCTTCGGTACGGGAGCGTGGCTTGCAGCCGCTGCTCAGTCGATTGAGTTGAGGAAGACGTGGACGGCTTCGCGGGGGTCGTCGGTGCGCCAGGCTATGGCTAGTTCGGCGGGTGGGAGGTCGGGGACGAGGCGGAAGACGAGGCCGGGGCGTTTGTAGAGGCGGGCGTTGCCTTCGGCAATCAGCACGACGCCCACACCGGCGGTGACCAGTTCCAGGACCTCTTCGGCGGCGGTTGCTTCGGCTGCGATCACCGGCGCCCCGGATCGCGCGTCCATTCCTAGCCAGAAGTCGCGGAGGGGACCGGCCGCGGCGGGAAGGGCAATGAAGGGTTCATCGAGCAGGTCGGCGAAGGGGATCTCGGGGCGATCGGCTAAGGGGTGTTCAGCGGGTAGCGCGACCCAGCGGTTTTCGCGGACCAGGACTCGGGTGGCGAGGTTGTCGGCGGGGATGGGGAGCCAGACGAAGGCGACGTCGCTGGTCGCGTCGGCGAGGCCGGCGGTGGGGTCGTCCCAGCCGACGAGTCGCAGCGAGACCGTCCAGCCCGGAGCGCGTTCGCGGAATCCTTGGACGGCCGGGCGTTGGAGGTCGCGGCCGACGGCGGTCTGCATTCCCACGATCAACTGACGAGGGTGGCTCAAGGCGCGAGCTTCGACGTACGCCCGGTCCCAGGTCTCGAGCATCGACCGTACGACGGGCAGCAGCGCACTCCCCTGGTCCGTCAGGGCCAAGCCTCGGGGCAGCCGCTCGAACAACGAGAAGCCGAGGCGGCGTTCGAGCGCCCGGAGCTGTTTGGAGAGAGCGGGCTGGGAGACGAACAGGCGCGCGGCCGCCGCGGTCACGGTCAGCTCCTCGGCCGTGGCGACGAAGTAGCGCAGTTCCCGCAGATGCGCATCCATAACCGATGGTTATACCAGCAGGTCTTGGACGCGGCACCAGCTCCGGCCGCAGGGTGAAGCCATGACCCTTCCTATCCGCAGTCTCGGCGAGCTCGACGTACCGGCGATCGGGTTCGGCGCGATGGTGCTTTCGCCGGGCATGTACGGCGAGATCGACGACGAGCGAGCAGTCGATGCGCTCAAAGCCTCAATCGATGCCGGAGGCACCTTTATCGACACGAGTGACGCGTACGGCGACGACGGCCACAACGAGCGTGTGGTCGGCCGGGCGATCCGTGGGAACGACGAGATCACGGTCGCGACCAAGTTCGGGCTCAAGCTGGCCGAGGACGCAGAGCCCCATCCGTTGAAGGTCGGATTCGCGTTCGAAGAGCTGCTGGTGAACGCCGAACCGCAGTACATCCGCGGTTATGCCGAGAACAGCCTGCGCAATCTCGGGATCGACGCGATCGACTTGTATTACTTGCATTTCCCGGATCCGCAGGTGCCGATCGAGGATTCCGTCGGTGCGATGGCCAAGCTTGTTGCTGAGGGCAAAGTTCGTCACCTTGGGGTGTCGAATGTGACGCCTTCTGAGCTGCGGCGCGCGTACTCGGTTCATCCGATCGCCGCGGTGCAGACCGAGTGGTCGATGTGGCGGCCGGTGGACCCCCAGCTGTTGGAAACCGCGCGTGAGCTGGGCGTTGGCGTCGTACCTTGGAGCCCGCTTGGTGCGGGGTTCCTGACGGGGACGGTGCAGCAGTTGGGTGCGGATGACTTCAGGAACAATGCGCCGCGGTTCGACTCGGAGAGCCTGGCTGCGAACAACGCGTCGTACGGCGCACTCCAGGCGCTCGCGGCGGATCTGGGACTTACCCGGAGTCAGTTGGCGCTGGCGTGGTTGCTGCATCAGGATCCGGCGGTGGTGCCGATTCCGGGCAGCCGTACGCCGGCGCACATCGTCGAGAACCTGGCAGCAGCCGACATCACCCTGCATCCGGACACGCTGGCGCGGATCGACGCCGTACTCGCACGGATCAAACCAGTCGGCGCCACGCTGCTGCAGGACGCGCGATGAAGCTCCTCGCACTATTACTGACGGCGCTGCTCGTCGCCGCTGCGGTCAAAAGTCAACGACAGGAGGCTCCGCGGTGACGAACTCTGGTACGACGCCGCCGGCTGACGTGATGCAGGCTGCCCAGGCGTACGTCGACGCAGTCGGACGGAAGGATCTGGAGGGGCTGGTCAACGCGTTCCACTCCGACGGCAAGGTCATCGACGTGTCGCGAACCATCGCCGGCCACGACGCGATCCGCACCTGGGCCCGCAACGAGGTAATCGGCGGCACTCTCCGAGTGCTGGAGATCGTCGAACAACGCCCCGACGGCCAAAAGCTCCTCGTGCACTGGGCCCCCGCCGGTTCAGACGGCTTCCCCGCCCACTACGACTTCACCACCCGCGACGACCGCATCACCGTCGCCAACCTCCAGTACGCGTGATCACGAATCTTCAGCCAGGAAGTCGAGGACCAGCCGGGCCACCACATCGGGCTTCTCCATCGGTAGTCCGTGGGTGGCGTCCGGCACTACCTCCAGCCGCGATTCCGGCAGGGCGCGTTGCATCGCGCGGGCGTGTGCCTCGGTCACCATGTCGTGTTCGGCCACGACGACGAGCGTGGGCGCCGACACCTTCTCGAGTTCGGCCAGTGCGATGTCCGGTTCGGTCCTGATCATCTGCCACACCTTGTCGACCACCACATCCCAGTGATCGGGTCCGTCCGGGGACACTGCGGCGTACAGGTCCCGGAGCATCGGCGGCAGCACGTCCGGCATCCTTTCCAGCTTGATCATCTCCGCCGCCTCGGGCACCAGGCCGTCAGGGTTCACGTTCTGCCCGATCATCACCAGCCGGCGCACCAGAGCTGGCCGGCGCAGCGCGACGAGCAGCCCGACAACGGCTCCGTCGCTCCACCCCACGAGATGCACCCGCGAAAGGCTCAGCGCGTCCAGGAAGGCGATCGTGTCCTGCGCCATGATCTCGTAGGTGATGGGCCCGTCGACGTCCGGTGTGCGCCCGTGCCCTCGCCGCTCCGGCAGGTAGACGCGAAATCGCTCCGCCAGCTGAGGCGTCAAGCCGCTGAATGTCTCGATCGTGCACAGTCCGCCGTGGAGGAGCACCAGCGGATCCCCTGATCCGTGCGCCTCGTAGTAGGTCCGGACCACCCCCGCGGCCACATAGTCCTCTACTTCGTCGCTCGCCATGGCTCCATAGTGCTCGCACAACGGCCTTGCCCGGCTTTCGGATCCCTTACGAAACCCGGCCCGTCGTACTAGGGCATCCAGCCCGTGCGCTCGTAGATGTTGCGGTCGCCCAGCCAGGCGGGAGTCGGGCTTCAGCTGTGGCCGGCGGTCGTTGGGAGTAGGCCGATGAGGGCGTTGGCGGCGAGGGAGGCTGCGGGGGTGGTCGGGACTGCTACCGAGACCTGCCAGTCGGTGGCTGAGCCGGGAGTGAGTGGGACGGTGACGTGATCGCCGCGCTTGGCGGCTATGCGCTCTGGGACCAGTGCGACGCCCAGGTTGTAGGAGACAAGGTGCAGGAGCGTGTGTACGTCGTTCACCTCGATGGTGACCGGGTGAGCGACGCCAGCGGAGGCGAAGGCGCGGTCGGAGATGGCGCGAGCGCCCCAGGTGGGGTCGAAGTCCACGAAGGACTCCCCCACGAGGTCCTGCAAGGACACTGCGGCGGCAGAGGCCAGGCGGTGGTCAGGAGCGCAGACCAGCACCATCGACTCAGTGGAGAGCGGCCGGAGGTCCAGACCGTCGACTGGGTCGCCTGCGGTGGCTACGAACGCCACGTCGAGGCGGCCGGACGCCAGCTCATCCAGCATGGGAGTGGAGCCACCCTGCCGTACCTCTATCTCTACGCCGGGATACGCCGAGCGGAACTTGGCCAGCAGAGCAGGTACGTCGACTACGCCCAGGCACTGCTCAAGTCCGACAGAGAGGTGGCCGCGCAGTAAACCTTGCACTGCGGCTACGGCGTCTTTCGCGGCCTCAGCAGCGGCGAGAGCGCGACGGCCTTCGCAGAGCAGGGCGCGGCCGGCCTCGGTGAGCTCGACGCTGCGGGTGTTGCGGACGAAGAGGGAGGCGCGGAGCTCACGCTCGAGCGCCCGGATCGACGCGGACAGGCCGGACTGAGAGATCGACATCGCCTCGGCCGCGCGAGTGAAGTGCTTCTGCTCGGCCACCGCCACGAAGTGTTCCAAGTGCCTCAGCTCCATGACTAAGAACCTTAGTCGATCGAAGCAACCCCATTCATCGCGCTGGCTGCCAGTTCCCGGAGGCGGTCAGCGCTGGTGGCGTCAGCAGGAAGGAAGGTCTCGATCGCAAGACTCGCCGCGGTCACCTCGAGCGGAGCTCCGATCGTGGCGATCAAGGTGAACAGCCGGACATCGCCCAGCGTGGTGCGAAGGTCGAGGGTGACCATCGGCTGCTGAGCGCTCGCCGACGGGGGTTTGTCAGGCAGGTAGGACTCGACTTCATCGACCAGTTCGGCGAGTGCTTTGTCGGCGTTGTCCCGGCTCTTGCGCTTCAATTGGCGAATCAGCGGAAGGTTGCAGGCTGCGGTCATCGACGAGACGCTCGGGAGGCCGTCGGGGTGTACGGCCAGCCGCAGCATGTTGACCGGTGGTTTGAGGAGTTCGGGATCCACTCCGGTCCATAACAAGGAAGCCGCGTCGTTGGCGTCGATCAGGTTCCACAGACCGTCGACGATGAGCGCCGGGTTCGGCATGTGCGCGTCGAGCAGTTGATGCAGGGACTCCCGCAACGGCCTCATCGAGTCCGCCTGGTAAGGCTGGTCGAGGTATACCGGAGCGAACCCGCCTGCCAGCAGCAGCCGGTTGCGCTCGGCGATCGGCAAGTCCAACTGGTTCGACAGGTGCAGCAGAAGCTGACGGCTGGGCTGCGCCCGACCCGTCTCCACGAAGCTGAGATGCTTCGTCGACATCTCAGCGTCCAGAGCCAGGTCGAGTTGACTCAGGCGCCTACGCAACCGCCAGAAGCGAATCAGCTCGCCAGCGGTCTGCGGCTCTTCCAGAAGTTCTGCAGTCATGGTCGCTCCAGCGTACGGCGGCCGTGCGTCGGCCAGCCATTACCGGTCAGGTAACGCAAATCGCTGCACCTAAGAGGTAATTGAGGCCATTCCCTCGAGTGGTGATCGTGGATGGCGTTCGCAATCACACGATCTGGAGGGCAATGCCATGAATCCCGTCTACACAGCCAGCGCCACCTCGTCCGGTCGCGACGCACGTGCCGTCAGCTCCGATGGCCGGCTGGATCTCCGGCTCGCGATGCCCAAGGAGATGGGCGGGACAGGCGACGGCACCAACCCCGAGCAGCTGCTCGCCGCGGGCTGGGCGGCTTGCTTCTCCACCGTGATGGATCTCATCGCCGAGGGCAGAGGCCTGGACGCCAAGGACGTCGCCGTGACCGCCGAAGTCAGTCTCGTCCCGAACGGCCCGGGCCTCGCCCTGGCCGCCGTACTCCGGGTGGAAATGCCCGACCACCTCCGCGGCCCCGACGGCGAGAAGCTGCTGGAAGCAACCCACCGCTCCTGCCCCTACTCCACCGCCACCCAAGGCAACATCCCCGTCGAAATCATCGTCGAGTGACCCGGATCCTGATCAGCCCGCAGGCGTCGACATTGAGAACCGTTCGACCAATTCCGGACTCGAGCGATGGTCGGTAAATGCTCAAGGTCAGCCTGGCCCGGATGCGGCCCCCGGCGGGCACCAACGATGCGATGCGCACTTTGTGCATGAGTTCCGTACGTCGAGCGCACCGCCGTACGGAACTGGTGCACACAGTCATCGGCAGCATCGAGCGGCGCCGCAGCCACCGGGCAACAGAAGAGCGGATATCCGGTTCTCCTGCAAACCCTCCAACGTCTGCGGTGCATCTTGCGGCAGCACGGTGAAGTCACACATGCGGCAGGAGAGCCGGATATCCACAGGTTTGAAGAAGACCACGGATTGCGGGGCCGATCCGAATACTTTCCATGGCATGGACGATCTACTGGCGGACGAGGTCCGCGACTGTGACACCGATGACGACGACACCGCGGACGACCGAGATCGAGGCCGCGCTCTCCTCGACGCTGCCGAGCAACATCTGCTGCATCACCAACCCGAGCGAGCCGTGGCGCTCTGGCAGCGGTTGATCAACGAAGGCGGCGAGTACGCCGACGACGCGCGCGTTGAGTACGCAGGCCATTTGTTCAGGCACTCGCGTGGCGACGGGGCGCGCGCCGTACTGCACAAGGTGATGACCAATGGCCGGACGAACTCGGTGGCCTGGCTGCAGGCGGCACTGCTTCTCGAACGGCACGGTCACCTTGTTGATGCGCTGATTTGGTATTCGCTGGCGACCGACGGATTGACTGCGGACGAGGTGAGCAACTCGCTGTGGCGCAAAGTGATGGTCACAAGCCGTCGCCGAGTCAAGTCTGCGCTGGGAATGGAACTCGACAGCATCGATGAGCTGGGTGAGGTCGGCGAGGTCGAAGCCTCAGACAAGTACTTCGATCTGCTCGACCTGTTCCGCAAGCCGAGCGTACTGCGCGGCGCGGTCCAGGTCTGGAGCCGGGAGGAGTTCGCTGAGGCCCGTAGGCGTTGGCCTTGGCGGATCAGCACCGACAGCATCGACACGTATTACCGAGAAGTCGAGGGTGTACTGCGCGAGTACGACGAGCGGGTCACCATCTTTCACCGAACGTTCAAGTTCTTTCTGGACCGCGTGGACGAGCTCGAACGGCGACTGAGCGAACCACACCCCACCGCGGCACCGCCGGCTCCGGACGACAACCCTGGTGTCCCCTGGCCGCCAGAGCGTAATCAGCCGTGCTGGTGTGGGTCCGGCAGGAAGTACGAGAGATGCTGCGGCTTGGGTGACCCGGCCGGATCCCGGCAGGCGTGGGGTCCCGAGGGTCTGCGGGCCGGGGCGCAGCTTGCTGTCGGTAGGGTGTGAGGCATGGCGGATGAGGAGTTTCGGGTTGAGGTTGAGTTGGGGAGCGACCAGCATGGGCTGTCGCTCTGGGAGCGGTTGCGGGCGTTGGATCTGGACGACGACGCGCGGAAGCGGCTCGGGAGCCAGGTGACCGTCACCCGGGACGGGAATCGGATGCTGCTGTACACGCACACGCTGGCCGACTCCCAGGAGGCGGAGCGGACCGTCAAGGAGCTCGTTGCCGACGACAACTTGCGGGCCGAGTACACAGTGACCCGCTGGAATCCAGCTGAGCAGGAGTGGACCGACCCCAGCGTCCCGGTGGGCGAGCACGACGCCACCAGCGACGCCGCCAAGAACGCCGACATGGAGGTCCCCGACCCCCGCTACGTCGTCATCCAGGCCTACAAGCCGGAATTCCTCCGCGACCTCGGGCTGTAGGACGCGTCGCCATGCCCGACCCAGGTCAGTAGCTCCATCTCCGGGTCGTGGCGGGGACCGAAGTGTCCGCCGTCAACGGTGATCAGTTCGGCGGCGGGCAGGTGGCCGACGAGCCACTCGCCGTGCGCGGCGGGCACCGAGGTGTCGTCCCGCGCCACCATGATGCGCGTGGGCACTCGGACCTCCTCGAGCGCGAAACCCCAGTCGTCGACAAAGCTCAAACTGTCGTCGATGTAGCCGCCCGAGCCCTGCCGCGTCGCTTCGATCATGGTTTCGATGAGCATCGCGTGCTCCGCGTCCGAGAGGTTCAGGTCGGGTAGGCCCGCCTTGACCCACGCCAGCACTTCCTGCCAATCAGACTCCAGCGCTGAGGCACCCTGGAGGTTCAGTTGCCAGCCCTGCTGGCCCTCCTCGTCCATACCCGCGAAGAAGTCGAGCCCTTCGCTGGAGAAGGGCGCAAGCCCGGCTACCACCGCACATCGCCTCACCCGCTCTGGCAGCAGCGCTGCGGCGGCCAACGCCGACGGGCCACCGCCGGAGACCCCAGCGACGCCGAACTCATCCAGGCCGAACGCGTCTGCGATCGCGCGTACGTCGGCCGCCGTGCCCGCAGCCCGTCGACCCGGCAGCCGGGTGGAAAGCCCGTAGCCGGGTCTGTCATAGGTGTAGACCCGCAGGTGGTGGCGCACGTAACTGTCGTCGGGTTCGCGGAGGAAGCGGCTTCCCGGAGTGCCATGCAGCCAGAACAGTGGGGCGCCGTCCGGATCTCCCCACACGCAGACGCCCAACCTCCGGCCGTCCGGCGTGGTCACAGTGCTCGTCTGTCCGTCCATGGCACCCCCACCCACGTACGAGCGTAACGCCGGCGACGGATTTTGGAGATCGCTTCCGCTTCGGGCGCTCGGCTGCTACGGTCGGGTCTATTCGGTTAGACTAACCGCTTAGACTCGGGCATCGAGGTAGCAGGAGAAGGTCATGGCTCCACGTGCTGGCCGGCTGATTGCCGGTGTTTTCGTCGTACCTGTTCTGTTGTTGGCGGGGTGTGGTGGCGGGTCCTCGTCGTCGAACACTGCGCCGGCGGCTGATCAAGGGCCGCAGACAGGGACCATCAACGTCCTCGGGTCGGACAACGCCGAGACGTATGCGCCGGTGATCAAGGCGTTCGAGAGTGCCAACGCCGGGATCAAGGTGAACTACAGCCAGGTCCCGTTCGATCAGTTCAACTCCACGCTTCAGCAGCGGCTGGGTGCCAAGGACTCGACGATCGACGTCTACACAGTCGATCAGCCGCGGGTGTCGCAACTGGCGGCGAAGGGGTTCCTGGTCGACCTGACTGACCTCGATGCGAAAACGAAGGCTGCGACGTCGCAGGCGTCGTACGACGCGAATCACTTCCGCGACAAGCTGTGGTCGCTGCCGATGTGGAACTCCACGCAGTTCCTCTTCTACAACAAGAGCGCGCTGAAGAAGGCCGGCGTCACCCCACCGACGACGGATCCCGAGCAGCGCTGGACCTGGGAGCAGGTCGCCACGGCCGGCAAGAAGGCGCAGCAGGCGGGCGGCACCAAGTACGGGCTGCTGCTCGAGCAGGCCGAGGCCTACTACCAACTGCAGCCGCTGGCCGAGTCGCTCGGCGGTGGCAGCGGCATCACCGGTCCGGATGCACTCACCCCAGCCGTCACCACCGACGGGTGGAAGAAGGCGATGAGCTGGTACGGCGGAACGTTCGCCAGCGGGCTGTCACCACGGGGAATCGGTGGGTTCCAGACCGGGCCGGTGTTCTCCAACGGCAACGTCGCGTTCTTCGTCGGCGGGCCGTGGGACATCGGGGTCTTCTCGTCCGCGAAGGTGGATTGGGGTATCGCGCCGATGCCGTACTTCGAAGGCGGCAAGCCGGTGACGCCGACGGGCTCGTGGTCGCTGGGGATCAACCCGGCTTCCAAGCAGCAGGGCATGGCGCGGAAGTTCATCGAGTTCGCCACGCTGGACACCGCGGGCAACCTGGCCACGACCGAGGCGACGACGATCATCCCCGCGAACACCAAGTCTGAGGCGCAGTACCTGCCGAGGCTCGAGAAGCTCGCCGGGTCCAAGAGCACTGGGGCAGCTGAGATCGTGTCTTACGAAGCGTCCAAGACTGCTGTTGGACGGCCCGTCTCGGTCGGGTACATCCAGTTCGAAGAGGTGATGGGCAAGGCGTTCGCCGACATCCGCAACGGCACCGACGCCGCGTCACGCCTCGAAACCGCCACCTCCCAACTCAACGAGGCGTGGAAGTCCATCAAGTGAGTACGACGAGATGGACAGCACAGGCGAGGTGAGCCGAGTGGGAAATCCGATGCGGACGAGGCAACCGCGACGGCTGGGGAAGGCGACAAAGGCGGGTAGGGCGACAAAGGCCGATAGGGCTGGTCAGCCGGGGCAAGGGCGGGTTGCGCTGCTCTTCTTGTTGCCGGCGTTGATCAGCCTCGCCCTGCTACGGCTCATCCCCGCCGGAGTCGCGCTCGTCGACAGCTTCTTCACCGAGAGTCTGTTGCGGGGCGGCCGGGTCTTCGTTGGCCTCGGCAACTATTCCGACCTGCTCGGCAACGCCGACTTCCGCAAGTCGGTCGGCGTCACGCTGTTGTTCACCGTGATCGTCAACCCGCTCCAGATCGCCGTAGCCTTCCTGCTCGCCGTCCTCTACACCCAACGCGCTACAGGCTCGAAGTTCTGGCGCTCACTGGTCATCCTGCCCATCGCAGTCCCGCCGGCGGTCTCCGCGGTGATCTGGAGCGTCATCTACCGACCCGACGGCCTGGGCAACAGCTTCCTCGACCTCCTCAAGATCCCAGCACAACCCTTCCTCACTTCAACCGAGCAAGCGTTGCCGTCGATCATCGTCTTGCTGTCGTGGATCGGCGTCGGGTACTGGATGCTCTTCCTGATCGCCGGGATCAACGACATCCCCGACGACATCCACGAAGCGGCAAGCCTCGACGGCGTCAGCCCCTGGCGGCGGCTGTGGTCGATCACCCTCCCCCTCGTACGGCGCCCCCTCGCGTTCGTCCTCGTGGCCGACACAGTGTCCAACCTGCTGGTGTTCGCCCCCGTGCAGATCCTGACCAAGGGCGGTCCGAACGGCACGACGAACTTGATGATGTACGACGTCTACAACCGGGCGTACGCCATTGGAGACCTGCACACCGCACAGGCCGAGGTCATCCTGCTGGTCGCCGTCACGCTGATCATCGTCGCCCTCCAGTTCCGCCTGCTGAGGGGAGACGACCGATGAAACGCACACTCCTGTCAGCCGGCGCAGCCGTCATCGGCCTCCTCTTCTTCATCCCGTTGCTGTGGGTGCTGACCGGTTCCCTGCGGCCGGGCAGTGAGACCTTCGCGCGGCTCAGCCCGCTGTCGTGGGACTCGTTCATCACGGTGCATCCGACGCTGGAGAACTACAGCAAGCTCTTCACCGGCGACATCGGCCGGGCGACCGCCAACTCGCTACTCGTCAGCGTCTCAACCGTCTTGGCCGGCCTCGCGATCTGCTCGAGCGCCGCTTTCGCGTTGTCGGCCTTGAGGTTCCGGGGCCAGACCGCGGTCTTCGCGATCGTCGTACTGAGCTTCCTCATCCCCTTCGACGCCATCGCGATTCCGCTGTCGGACATGTTCCGCGACTGGAATCTGACCAACACCTTCACCGGCCTGGTCCTGCCGGGAATCGGTAACGGCATGGCGATCTTCCTGCTGCGCCAGTTCTTCCTGGCCATTCCGACAGAGCTCGTCGAAGCCGGCCGGCTCGACGGGTTGGGCTGGTTCGGCGTGTTCATCCGCATCTACCTACCGCTGTCGCGTCCGGCCCTCATCGGCGCGGGGCTGACTCTGTTCCTGTTCCAGTGGCACTCGTACGTATGGCCTCTGCTAATGGGCACCGATCGCGGCCACATCCTCGGTCCCGTTGCGCTGGCCAACCTGCAGGGACAGAACTTCGTCGACTACGGCGTCGTGTTCGCCGGCGCTGTGCTGCTCACGCTCATCCCGCTCGCCGTCATCCTCGGCTTCCAGCGGTACTTCATCCAGTCCGTCTCCAGCAGCGGGCTCAAGTAGAGGATCAATCAACTCAGATGCAGAACACTCGTACGCTCGTCCTCGACACCGACATCGGCTCGGACGTGGACGACGCGATGGCGCTCGCCCAGATCCTGGGATCCCCGGAATTGCGCCTGGACTCCGTGACGACTGTCTACGGGGACACTGACCTCCGTGCCCGCATCGCCCGTCGGTACGGCGTACTCGCGGGCCACGAGCTCGCCGTACACGCAGGAGAGAGCACGACCCTGTCGGGGCGTGAGGTGTGGTGGCCCGGGCACGAGGGCAGCCTGCATGACGGACTGGCTGACGAGGTCATCGCGGCCGAGCCTGCGGTTGAGCACCTGATCGCCACTCTGCAGCGACGTCCGGGTGAGATTGACGTTGTGGCCATCGGGCCTCTGACGAACATCGCCGCGGCACTCGACCAAGAACCACGTGTGGCGACCTGGATGCGCCATCTGTGGATCATGGGCGGGTCGTTCGCCCACGGCAGCGAGGCCGAACACAACTTTCGGAGCGATGTGGTCGCCGCTCGCACCGTGATGTCGGCCGGCGTCCCGACCACCGTGACCGGACTCGACGTGACCCGGCAGCTTGGCATCGATCAGGCCGGGCTCGAGCTCATCGGAGCCGCGGGACCGCTCGGCGCGGCGCTTCGCGCGGACATCCAGCAGTGGTGGGAGTTCTGGCAGCAGGAATGGAACGTGCCGCACGATCCCGTCGCGGTGCTGACCCTCACCCGGCCGGAGTTGTTCACGTTCTCCGAGCCGGGTGTGGTCGAGATCGACGACGAGGGCATCAGCAAGTTCGCACCCGACGAAGCGGGCACGATCCGGCTCGCGCTCACTGTCGACGGTCCGCGCGCCGCCGCGGCTATCATCGAGGCAATTCAGCAAGCTGGAGCAGAGAACCGGGGGGTCGGTGATGGTCACCGCTCGCGACGTCGCTGAGCGCGCCGGTACGTCGACAGCGGTGGTCAGCTACGTCTTCAACAACGGGCCCCGGCCGGTTGCGCCGAAGACTAGGCAGCGCGTGCTGGACGCGGCGGCGGAGCTGCAGTACCGGCCCAATGCGTTGGCCCGGGCGCTCAGTGCCGGGCGCACGTTCTCGATCGGGATCGTCGTACCGCACATTCGCAATCCGTACTTCGCGGCGCTCGCCGAGCAACTCGAGGCTGGTACGAGGGCTCGCAACCACCTGCTCCTCATCGGCGACTCCGGCGGTGATTCGGCGCAGGAGCAGAGCCACCTCACTTCCTTCATCGAGCGGCAGGTCGACGGCATCGTCCTGGTGTCGGTGCGGAGTCAGCCTGAGCTCGTCGGTCTCGACACTGCGGGCATCCCCGTTGTGGCGCTTCACCGCATGCCCGGTGGGTCGCGTGCCTCGAGCCTGGCGATCGATTCCGTCGCCGCGGCCGCGACTGCTGCGGGCCACCTGGTGTCGCACGGCTATCGCAGTATCGGCGTCCTGACTGGCCCGATCGACTCCCCTGGCACCGAGGAGCATCTGATCGGTGTCGCCGAGGCGACGCGCGGCCAGCGGGTCAAGGTCGAGCACAGGACCAGTGAGATCTCCCGGTATCACGCCACCGAGGTGACCAGCTCCTGGCTAGCCAACGAACGGCCGCGAGCCATCTATTGCGCAACCGACGAGCAGGCGTTTGGGGTGCTGTTCGCCGCGTGGCGCGCCGGTCTGTCAGTGCCGGACGACCTCGCGGTCCTCGGCGGCGACGGCACCGCCGAATGCGCGGTAACCATCCCCCCGTTGAGCGCCATCCAACGCCCGGTGCCGCAACTCGCCACCCGCTCCATCGAACTCCTCCTCGACGCCTCCCCCGGCGACGGCCCAGTCACCATCACCCTCCCCCACGAACTCGTACGACGCGAGTCCTGCGGCTGCATCTAGGAGCGGAAGGCAACTACGCTGCCAGTTATGCGCACTCCCGACGACGGGTATCTCGGCGCGGAGGACGGGCGGCTGATGGTCGTCGTCGAGGACGAGACCGCCGGGTTCGTGAGCTATCGATCGGGGTCGTTCGACGGGAAAACGAAGTACTGGGAGATCGGCATCGCCTTGCTGCCGGAGTACCGCGGGCGTGGAATCGGGTGGCGGGCGCAGGCGATGCTGACGGACTACCTCTTCGAGCACACGCCCGTCGTACGGATCCAGGCCGCGACGCATCCGGAGAACGTGGCCGAGCAGAAGTCGTTGGAGAAGGCGGGTTTCCGGCTCGAAGGAGTGATCCGGGCGTGTGAGTTCCGGGCTGGAAACTACCGGGATGGGTACCTGTACAGCAGGTTGCGGGACGATCCGGGTCCCATCGTCGGCAACGGTTCGGTGACGGGTCCGGTCGATGGTGAGCCTGGCGGCCCCTCGGCGTACTAGCTTTGGCGCGCTTGAACACGGCGTTTCGTTGCGGGAATCAACGGCGTGGTTCTGCGACTCTGAAAAGTGCTGAGGGAGAGGGGAATCGTGTCTCGTCGACGTGGTCTCGTTGCCGGTGCCGTCGTACTGTCGTTCGTTCTCGTCGGGTGTTCCGACGTGGCGGCGAGCGAATCCAGTCCGTCGAACACACCGTCGGCTTCGAGCACCCCGTCAGCTTCGAGTTCTCCGTCAGCTTCGAGTTCTCCGTCAGCCTCGAGTACGACGCCCAGCGCCACACCGACTCCCAAGCCGACTCCTCCCAAGCCGAAGGTGACGCACAAGCCGCAGTACTACGCGCTGCAGGTGGAGCGGCAACTGGACAAACTCGGGTACCCGGTCGGCGACGTCGACGGCGACATCACCCGGCGCGCGAAGCAAGCCCTGTGTGCGTGGCGGGAGACGCACGGGATGCCGATCAGCCGCAAGGGACTGACGCTGACCGACGTCAACTCGGTGCTCAACGCAACGACGCGCCCGACACCGACACGCGAGCCCGGGATCTACGTCAACAAGACCTGCCAGGTCGCGTACCAGATCGTCGGCAAGACCTACAAGCGGATCGTCTGGATCTCCACCGGCGCACCCGGCTACGAAACCCCGAACCGCACCGGCAAGGTCTGGCGCAAGTGGGCCGGCGCACACGAGAGCAGCCTCTACCCCGACGCGTACATGTACGACTCCCTCTACTTCCTCCGCGACCGCCCCGGCATCGCCCTGCACGGCTCCCGCGTCAACTCCCTCGTCAAGCCCTACCCCGCCAGCCACCGCTGCGTCCGCGTAACCCGCCCCGAAATCCACCAAATCTTCAGAGAAACCCCGATCGGCACCAAAGTCCAGGTCTACGGCGACTACTGAGCCGTGGCAGTCGGCGGGAGGCGGACCTCCGGCACTCAGCAAGCAGCGCCGGTCGTGCCGCGGCACGCTTGGCCGAGCGGTTGGGGACGGCCAGCGAGGTAGTTGGTGAGTGGCGGAAGTCCGCGGACGCGCAGGCCATCACAATCATGGCGATGGGGCGGCGGGCCGCGGGGAGTGATCGGTTGCGCGTCGTTGTGATGGCCTGGCGGTCCGCGCTCAGGGCCTGTGGAGCCGCTCGACGTGCGGGCGAGGGCTGCCGTCATACAGGTGCGGCGGAAGGCCGGCTAGGAGGTCGGGGAGGTTGAAGGCGTCGAAGAGGGTGGTGTCGAAGAAGGCGACGGCGTGGATGATGCCGGCGGCGGTGAGGGTGAGGACCTGGAGTTGGAAGGCTCGGTGGACGTTGTCGGCAGGGTCGCGCATGTAGACGGCGAAGCCGGGTTGGCCGTTGGCTTTGATCGGGATGAGAACCTGGTCGCCGGGCTTCTCCGCGGGGCAGTGCGTGGAGATCAGCCGGCCGATGTTGCGGGCGCCGCGGAACCACGACGTGAACGGCGGCATCTCCCAGATCGCGTCGTCGGTGAAGAACTGGACGATCGACGGTACGTCGTACTGCTCGAACGCCTCGCGATACCGGTCGAGAAGCTCACCCTGATCCGCCGCATGCCCGGGAAGCGGTTTGAACAGCGACCTGGCTTCCTCAATGTCGATGCTCCCGATCGCGGCTGACACCTGAGAAGGCGACCAGCCCTCGATGTCGGTGAGGACGAGGGCGGCGCGGTGGCGGGCCGGCAGCCGTTGGAGAGCGGCGATGAGATCCAGGCCAATCGGACGACCGTCGCCGAACTCATCCGGAATGGGTTCGAGCCAGGTCACCTCCGGCCGCTGGTGCAGCTCACCCTCAGGGTGGTCGCTCGGTTCACCCAGATCCGTCGGCAACGGGCGCTCGGCGGCCCGGGCCAGACACTCCAGGGTGGCCGTGGCCAGGCTGGTTGTCCGCGCGGCGACGTGTTCAGCCTCGGTGATTGAGCCGAGCATTCGGTAGCAGTGCGCGACCCGCCCGCGCTCCCCTGCGTGGGCCGCAACCTCGTCAACGCGACCGGCCATCGGCCCTCAAATTACACCTGAGCGCCGTGACTGTCAGGGGGTCGGCCAGTCCCGTCCCGCGGTGTCTAGGAAGTCGGCTAGGGCTAGGGCGGTTAGGTCTTGGTGGTGGGGGACGGCTAGTTGGGCGCCGATTGGGAGGTTGGTGGAGGACCAGCCGACGTTGACGGTGGTGGCGGGGTGGGCGGACATGTTGTAGGGGACGGTGAAGGCGATGTGTTCGAAGGGCTTCGACGGGTCGTCGGTCGGGTAGGCGAGCTCGGCCGGGAACGCGGTGATCGGTGCGACCGGCGAGAGGATCACGTCGTACGACGTGAAGACGGCGGTGACGGCTGCGGCCATGGCGTGCATCTGGCTGTAGCCGTGGAAGACGTCGAAGCCGGAGAGTTCACCGGCCGTGGAAACCCATTGGCGGATCTCGGGGAGGACCTTGGCGCGGCGGTCGTCGGGGAGCGCGGCGATGTCGGCGGCGGAGCGGACGCGCCAGAAGCTGTCGAGCCCGTCCAGCATCTCCCGAGTGATGATCGGCGGGATCGGCTCCACCACAGCCCCGGCCTTCTCCAGTACGGCGGCCGCGGACGAGACTGCGGCTTCCACCTCGGGGTCGACGGGCAACCCGACGCCGGCATCCAAGAGCAGTGCGACGCGAAGACCCTCGACTGACACGGCGAAGCTGTCGTCGGCCGCGGGCAATGACGTGTGGTCGCGCGGGTCGTAGCCGGAGATCACCGACAAGGCGAGCGCGGCGTCGGCCGCCGTACGGGTGAGCGGGCCGATCACCCTTCCTGGGTAGGGGTTTCCGACCGCGACGCGGCCGTGCGTGGGCTTGATGCCGACGACGCCGCACCAGCCAGCAGGCAGACGAATCGAGCCGCCAATGTCGGTGCCGAGGTGCAGCGGGCCGTATCCGGCAGCCGCAGCCGCCGCGGCACCAGCGCTCGAACCGCCGGCCGTCTTCGACAGGTCCCACGGGTTGCGCGTCAGGTGGTGGAACGTGGAGACCCCGGACGACAGCATGCCGTATTCCGGCATCGTCGTCTTGCAGAAGATCACCGCCCCGGCCTCGCGCAGCCGCGCCGCCGCAGGGGCGTCCTCGGCCGCAGGCACCAACGCGGTGGCCGCCGTGCCTTGTGGGACAGGCGTCCCACGGGTTGCGATGTTCTCCTTCACCGTCGCCGGTACGCCGTCGAGCGCACCAGCCGAACCGTCACGCCAGCGCCGCTCCGACTCACGAGCGGCGGCGCGAGCGCCATCAGGATCGAGAGCGTACGTCGCACAGACCCGCGGCTCGAGCTCCTCCACCCGGGCCAGCACATCCTCGATCACCTCGACCGGCGAGAGCGAACCGTCACCAAACCGTGCCACCAACTCCATCGCGGTCAGGTCGGCAAGTCTCATGCGAAAGCTCCTCAGTTCGGGGGGTCGAAGCGGCCGTCGACGGCGGTCCAGCCTCCGTCGACCGCGACTACGCTGCCGGTGACGAAGGACGCGGCATCGGAGGCGAGGTAGACGACGGCGCCGGCGAGTTCCGACGGCCGGGCCCAGCGACCGAGCGCGCCCTTCTGCGCGTAGGCGTCGTACCAGGCCGGGTTCGCCTTGATCTGCGCGGTGAGTGGGGTTTCGACGACGCCGGGGGCGATCGCGTTCGCGCGTACGCCGTTCGGCCCGAGTTCGGCGGCCGCCGTACGGAGAAGCTGGACGAGGCCGGCTTTGGTTGCCGCGTACACCGATTGACCAGGCTCGACGGTGGTGCCGCGGATGGAGCTGAAGCCGATGATGTTGCCACCACCCCGCTCCGCCATCTGCTTGCCGAAGGCGCGGATCAGCTGGAACGACGCCCGCAGGTTCAGCGCCACCACCCGGTCGAACTCCTCGCCGGTGTAGTCGAGGATCCGCTTGCGCACATTGGTCGCCGCGGTGAACACCAGCACGTCCACGTCACTGAGGTCCACAGCTGCCTGATCGATCGCCGCATCGTCCAAGATGTCCAGCTCGTACGACGTGAGTCCGCCGGCCCAGCTGGAGTCGACCGGGTCGTTGCCCAAAGCCACGGTCTCCACGACAGCGCCGAAGTCGCGGTCGGCGCAGGTGACGCGGGCGCCGTGGGCCGCCAGCGCAAGGGCGCTCTCGCGGCCGATGCCACTGCCGGCGCCGATGACGAGGGCGTGCTTGCCGTCCAAACGGAACAGTTTGGTGTAGTCAGTCACGATGTCCTCAGGGCCGTGGACGGATGATCGCCATCCGGGTCGTGGTCAGTTCCTCGATCGCGAACCGCGGTCCCTCGCGACCGATGCCGGAGTCCTTCACCCCGCCGTACGGCATCACGTCGGACCGGAACCCCGGGACCTCGTTGATCACCACGCCACCGACGTCGAGCCGGTCGATCGCGGCGAACGCGGTGTCGAGCGAGGACGTGAAGACACTCGCGTGCAACCCGTACCGCGACTCGTTCACAGTCCGGAACGCGGTCTCCAGATCAGGCACCGACCGGACCGCGATGACCGGACCGAAGATCTCCTCGTCCCAGGCCAACTGCCCGTCCGGCACATCGGTCAACACAGTTGGCCCGAGCAGATCGGACGAAGCCGCGAAGGCCACCTTGGCCCCGGCGCCGACCGACTGGTCGACCCAGGCCCGAACCCTCGAGGTGGACTTGGGATCGATCAACGCCGACACCCGCGTCGCCGGATCGCGCGGATCGCCGACCACCACCGACGGCAACCGTTCGTCGAGCTTCTCCAGCAGCGCGGCCCGAACAGACTCGACGGCAATGACACGCTGCACTGAGATACAGGCCTGCCCGGACGCGTAGTACCCGCCACGGACGATCGCATCGGCCGCCGCGTCGAGATCGGCGTCCTCGGCAACAATCAGCGCCGAGTTCGAGCCAAGCTCGAGCAGCACTTTTGTCGGCGCCGCGTCCCGCGCGATCTGATGCCCAACCGCGGCCGAACCAGTGAACGAGACAGCCCCGATCCGCCGATCCGTGGTCAGCGTGACTCCGACCTCCACTCCCCCGGTCACCAGCTGTACAGCGGCCTCCGGTGCGCCGGCCTCCCCCAGCGCCGTCCGCATCAGGTGGACGAGCCACAGCGTCGCAAGCGGAGTCTGCGGAGCGGGCTTCACGATCACCGGACACCCGGCAGCGAACGCGGGCGCGATCTTGTGCGATGCCAACAGCAACGGATAGTTGAACCCGGTGATGCCGACAACGACCCCGATCGGCTTCCGCACCCAGAATCCGAGCAGACCCTCACCACTCGGCAACAGGTCCAGCGGCACAGTCTCACCGTGCAGCCGCGCGACCTCCTCGGCCGAGGTCTCCAACGTCAGCAGCGTCCGATCCACCTCGACCCGGCAGTCGACCAGCGGCTTCCCAGTCTCCAACACAAGCAGATCGACGAACGAGTCACGCGCTGCCAACATCGCGGAATGCACGCTCTGCAAGACCTTCCGGCGCACGTACGACGGAAGCCGCCCGACCGCATCGCTGACGGCCAGGGCGTGGTCGAGCGCCTGCCCAGCCAAAGCCACGTCACCGACCGGCGCGTCGGCCACGGTCGACCCGTCGTACGGGAAGATCACCGGCGCGGTGGACGGTGACGAGATCCAGGACTCGCCGATCGGCAGACCAGCTGGGAACTTCATGCGGGCTCTCCCTTCGTCGCGAGGAGATCGGTGGTGGTTGCTCCGGACAACGCTCGGTGGAGGGTGGGGATGGCGGAGACCAATCGCTGGGTGTAGGGGTGTTGGGGGGCGGCGTAGACGTCGCCGGTGTAGCCGGTCTCGACGATCTGGCCGGCGTTCATGACGGCGACGCGGTCGCAGACGTGCTTGACCACGGACAGATCGTGGGAGACGAACACCAGGGTGAGGTTCAGCTCGTCGACCAGGTCCGAGATCAGGTTCAGCACCTGAGCACGGACGGAGACGTCGAGAGCGCTGACCGGCTCGTCCGCCACGAGGATCCGTGGACGTGGCGCCAGAGCGCGGGCGATGGAGATGCGCTGCCGCTGCCCGCCGGAGAACTGGTGCGGGTAGCGGTCGCCTGCGTCGGCGGAGAGACCGACTGCTTCGAGGAGCTCGCGGACGCGCTGTCCGGAGGCCGGATGACCTTGCACGACAAGAGGTTCGGCGATGATGTCACGGACGCGCATGCGCGGGTCGAGCGAGCTCATCGGGTCCTGGAAGACGAGCTGAAGGTTCTCCCGCAGGAACCGCAGCCGGCGTTCGGGAAGATGCGTGATGTCGGTGCCTTCGACAATCACATGACCAGAACTGGCGCGATCGAGGGCCGCGATGATGCGCAGCAGCGTGGACTTGCCGCAACCCGATTCGCCGACGATTCCGAACCGCTCGCCCTGCTTGACCTCCAGATTGACGCCACGCAAGGCATGCACAGCCGGTGCCGAGCGCAACAACGACGTACGAGGTCGGGTGTAGTTGCGTACGACATCGATCAGCTTGATGGCCGGCTCGGCGTCCGGCTGGTGGGCCGCGGGGATGTGCTCTCGGATCTCAGGCATGAGTGGTGACTTCCGCGGGATGGTGGCATGCGAATCCGGTACTCGCGGTGCCGGTCCACGAAGGGGCGGTCGAGCAGACGTCGGTGGCGTGGCGGCAGCGGTTGCGGAACACGCAGCCCGACGGGAACTGGCCCGCCGGCGGGACGTTGCCCGGGATCGTGGTCAGGCGCCGCTCGTTGGTTTCGAGGTCGGACGCGGCGAGCAGGCCCTCGGTGTAGCGGTGGCGCGGGCGGGTGAACACTTCCTCGACCGGGCCGGATTCAACGACGCGACCGCCGTACATCACCAGGACTCGCTCGCAGACGGTCGCGACGACGGCCAGGTCGTGGGTGATGAACAACAGCGCCGACGATCGGGCGACGACGCCCTTGACGATGAGGTCCAGCACCAGCGCTTGCACGGTGACGTCGAGAGCGGTCGTCGGCTCGTCGCAGATGAGCAGGGCGGGATCGTTGGCGAGGGCAAGCGCCAGGACAATTCGTTGCCGTTGGCCACCGGAGAGCTGATGCGGGTACGCACGCATCGTTTCCCTCGGCAACTGAACTCGCCCGAGCAGCTCGACGGCGGCCGCCCGAGCTGCCCGACGACCAGGAACAGTGCGGTGGATGAGCATGGCCTCCGCGATCTGGTCGCCGACCCGCATGGTCGGGTTGAGCGCGGTCATCGGCTCCTGGAACACCATCGCGAGGTGCCGGCCGCGCACCCGCGACATCCGGCGTTCGTCCGCCCCGATCAGCTCGTGATCCACCCCGGTCAACTGAACGGAGCCCGCGGCAACAACATCCTCAGGCAACAACCCCAGCACACTAAGGGCGGTCAACGACTTCCCCGACCCCGACTCCCCGATCAGCCCAACCCGCTCCCCCGGCCCGACCGTCAGGTCGACATCGGACACCAGCGTCTTGTCCCGCACCGTCACGGTCAGCCCGCGCACGCTCAAAACATCGCTCATCGCCGGTCCTCCAGCTTCGGGTCGAACCGGTCACGCAGCCCGTCACCGAGCAGGTTGAATCCCAGTACGGCGATCGCGATCGCCACGCCCGGGAAGATCGCCAGCCGCGGCGCGCTGAACAGGAACTCCTGGCTCTCCTGCAACATCCGCCCCCACGACGGCGTCGGCGGCGGCGTCCCGTACCCGAGGAACGACAGCGCCGCCTCAGCCAGCACCGCGATCGCGAACGACACCGACGCCTGCACCGTGATCAGGCTCGTCACGTTCGGCAGCACGTGCCGTACGGCGATCGGGAACGGCTGCCGCCCCGCCGCACGAGCCGCGAGCACATACTCGGTCCGCATCACCTGCAACGCCCCACTCCGGATCACCCGCGCGAAGCTCGGCACCGACGCGATGCCGATGGCAATCATCGCCGTCAGCGTGCTGGCCCCGAACACCGCGCCGAACATGATTGCCAGCAGCAACGCAGGAAACGCGAGCAGCAGATCGTTGGTCCGCATGATCAACTCGTGCGCCCACCGCCGCGACATCGCCGCCAGAATCCCCAGCGGTACGCCGATCACCGCCGCCACGCCGACCGCGACCACCCCGACGAACAACGTGGTCCGCGACCCGACCATGATCTGGCTCAGCACGTCCCGGCCGAACTTGTCCGTCCCGAACCAGTGCTCCCACGACGGCTTCGCCAGGCGCACCGCCGGGTTGACCAGCGTCGCGTCGTACGGCGTCCAGACGAACGACACCAGGGCCATCACGACGATGAGCCCGACGATCACGCCGCCGGCGATCAGGCTCGGGTTGAGGCGCCTCATCGCGACCCCACCCGGAGCCGCGGGTCCAGAGCGACGTACAGGAGATCGACCAGGAAGTTGACCAGAAGTACGGCGATGACGAGGACCATCACCACGTCCTGAACGAGGAGGAGATCGCGGTTAGACACACCGTCGAGCAGCAAGCTGCCCAACCCAGGGATGACGAAGACGCGCTCGACGACGACCGCACCGATCAGCAGCGTCGCGAGCTGCAGACCGAGCACAGTGACAACCGGGACGGCCGCGTTGCGAACGCCGTGCCGCCACAACGCGGGGAACGGCCGGAGTCCTTTGGCTCGCGCCGTACGCAGGTAGTCCTCGCGCAGTACCTCCAGCACCGCACTGCGCACGTACCTGGTCAGTACGGCGCCCTGCACCAGGCCGAGCGACAACGCGGGCATGACGAGCTGTTTCAGGAACATCGCCGGGTCCTGCGCCGGCGGCGTCCAGCCGTTCGCGGGCAGCCAGCCGAGCTTCACCGCGAACACCATGATCAGCAAGATGCCCGCCAGGAACGCCGGTACGGCGACGCCCAGTTGGGAGACGGCCGAGAGCGCCAGCCCCGACACCTTCCGGTGGCGCGCCGCCATCACCGTGCCCGCCGGCGCCGCGACCACCAGCGCGACGACCATGCCGGCGACAACCAGCCACAGCGTCACCTGGAACCGGTCGAAGATCTGCGGCCCGATCGCCGCCTTGGAGACGTACGACGTACCGAAGTCGCCGCGGACCAGTCCGCCGAGCCACTCGAAGTACTGCGTGGTCAACGGGCGGTCGAGGCCGAACTGGCGGCGCAGCTCGGCGACGGCCTCGTCGGACGCGTTGACGCCGAGTGCGACCCGGGCCGGGTCGCCGGGCAGGATCGCCATGAAGGCGAAGACCAGCACCGAGCTCACCGCGAGGCTCGCGAGGAGCACCGCGGTGCGCTCGATCAGGCGGAGAACCATGGCCTTATGAACGCGCCAGGCGCGAGAGATCGAAGTTCTCGGTGATCGCGTTCTGCGGCAGGCCGGTGAGGTTCTTGTCCGCGACGATCAGGTTCGGCAGCAGGAAGAGCCAGTCGGCGGCGGCCTGCTCGGACAGCCGTCGGGCTGCCTTCTTCATGTTGTCGATCTGCGCCGCCTCGTTCCCGGTGTCCGCCGCCGCGAGCAGCTGCCGCAGCGTCGGGTCGTCGTACTTGGTGTAGTACTTCGTGCTGCCGAAGACGGTGCCGAGGTCGCGCGGCTCGACGTGCGCGATGATCGACATGTCGTAGTCCGCGTTCTTGAGCACCGTGGTCAGCCAGGCCGCCGGGAACTCGAGCTGATCGATCTGCACCTTCAGCCCGGCCTGCTCCAGCTGGCTCTTCACCACCTGGCCGCAGGAGATCGCGTAGGGCAACGTCGGCAGCCGGAGCCGAAGTGTCTTGCCGGCGGCACCAGATGCCTGCAGCAACGACTTCGCCTTGGCCAGGTCGTACGGGTCGATGCTGGTGAGGTCCTCGTACCACGGGTCCGTCGGCGGGACCATGCTGCCGATCAGCTTGCCGCGACCGGCGAAACACGTGTCCAGCAAGGCCTTGTGGTCGATCGCCTGCCGGATCCCCTGCCGGGTCCGGATGTCCTTGAAGATCGGCTCGGAGTTGTTGAACGACAGCAGCACCTCGCCGTTCGTCGTACCTTCGATCACCTGGTACTTGTCGTTGCTGGTGAACTGGCTCAACGCCTCCGGCGCCTGGACGGTGCCGATCACGTTGATCGTGCCGGTGAGCAGCGCGTTGTTCAGCGCGGTCGGGTCCTTGAAGTACTTCAGTGTGATCTCGTTGAAGTACGGCTTGCTGCCCCAGTAGCCGTCGTTGCGCTGCAGCACGATCGAGTCGCCGCGGTTCCACTTGGAGAACTTGAACGGCCCGGTGCCGATCGGCGCGGTCGCCAGTGCGCTGACGCCGGTCTCGGAGAACATCGCGCCGATCCGCGTCGTCATCCGGAACAGCCAGTCGTTGCTCGGCCGCGACAGCGTCACCTGCAACTGCGTGGCCGACAGCGCCTTCACATTCTGTACGACGTCCATCGCCGCCTTCAGCTGCGTCGTCCAGGCCGTTTTCACCCGGTTGATGCTGAACACCGCGTCGGCCGCGGTGAACGGCTTGTCGTTGGTGAACTTCGCGTTGTCGACGAGGTCGAAGGTGTAGGTCTTGCGATCCGGCGACGTCGTCCACGACTTCGCCAGCGACGGCACGATCTTGCCGGACTCGTCCAGCTTGACCAGCGTCTCGTAGACGTTGCCGAGCAGCGCCTGCGGGATCGCGGCGCCGTCGGTGGTGGTGAAGTCGAGGCTGGCCGGCTCAGCGACCAGGCCGATGGCCAGCGACTGACTGGCGCCCGTCGTACTGCCGGGCGACGTACCGGAACCGGCTGAGCAGGCGGTCAGCGCCAGGAGCGCCGCGGAGGCGACGAATGCGACCGCTCGAATCCGAAACGACTTCACGCGAACTCCTCCAGTTGCCGCCGGCTAGTGCGCCATTTTGACGAGCTGGGCCCGGTCCGGTGAGCGGGGCCACGCCGGGCCGGCGGGGTTCGCCGTACGACTGTGACTGGTCCGACCAGTGGACTAGGTGTCAGTGGGCCACTAGGTTTGTCCTCTACACACGGGTCTGTCAAGCGATTGGGGTCCTCCGGATGGCAAAGAATCCGCAGTTCCAGCCGGTGCAGCCTGTCCGCGCGTACCAGCGGATCGTCGAGCAGGTCGAGGACGCGCTCGCCCGCGGTGATCTGGCGCCGGGCCAGCGGCTGCCGAGTGAGCGGGAACTGGTGGCGCAGTTCGAGGTCAGCCGGTCGACGGTGCGCGAGGCGTTGCGGGTGCTGGAGAGCAACGGCGTCGTACGGTCGCGACCCGGTGACCCGAACGGACCGGAGATTCTGCCGTTCTCCCAATCGGCGCTGCGCAAGCAGATGGTCCGGCTCGCCCGGGTGGACGAGCTCACGCTGAGTGAGCTGATCGGGTTCCGGATGATCATGGACGGTGCCGCGATCCAGGTGGCGACCCGGCTCCGGACGCC
This sequence comes from Kribbella antiqua, assembly GCF_004345665.1. Taxonomy (GTDB): domain Bacteria; phylum Actinomycetota; class Actinomycetes; order Propionibacteriales; family Kribbellaceae; genus Kribbella; species Kribbella antiqua. The sequence goes on along the minus strand of NZ_SLWR01000021.1, from coordinate 27,623 downwards.
GGAGCACCTGGCCGAGATGGAGGAGACGCTGGTCGCGATGCGGGCCGCGATCGATGTCGACTTCGAGGCGTTCAGCGAAGCGGATCTGGCCTTCCACGACGTGATCGCCCGGGTCAGCCGCAACTCGCTGATCCAGACCTGCAACGACGTCGTCCGCGGCGTCGTCCTCACGCTGATCTCGGACAAGGTCGCGCACGCCCCGAACAGCCGCGCCCTGATGCTCGAATCCCTCGAGCACCACACCGAGGTCGTCGACGCGATCCGCGCCGGCAACGGTCACGCGGCCGCGCGGATCGCCCGGCAGAACATGTACGACTACTACGCCAGCTACGTCCCCGCACCAGAGCAGGAGACGCTGCGCGCACTCATCGACGACTAGGTTTTGTCGTGGCATGCTGACGTGATCGGTTCCTTGCCGTGGGGGGCACAGCGTGAGCAAACCGGCGATTCTCACCGTCGACGACGACCCGATGGTCTCGGCGGCGATCTCCCGTGACCTGCGCAGGCGCTACGGCGACGACTACTTCGTCGTGAAGGCGACCTCGGGTGACCAGGCGCTCGCCGTACTGACGAAACTCGCATTGCGTAACCAGCCGATCGCCCTGATCGCGACCGACCAGCGGATGCCCGGGATGACCGGCATCGAATTGCTCGAGCGTGCGCGAGATCAGGCGCCGACCGCGAAGTACCTGTTGCTCACCGCGTACGCCGACACCGACGTCGCGATCAAGGCGATCAACGACATCGGCCTGGACTACTACCTGCTCAAGCCCTGGGATCCGCCCGAGGATCAGCTGTTCCCGGTCGTCGACGATCTGCTCGGCGACTGGCGGCAGGCCAACCCGGAGCACACCTCCGACGTCCGAGTGATCGGCAACCGCTGGTCCGACCGCGCCCACGACATCAAGACCTTCCTCGCCCGCAACCACGTGCCCTATCGCTGGTACGACGTCGAGCGCGACGCCGAGGGGCAACGCCTGCGCGAACTCGCCTCGGCTTCTGACGTCGACCTGCCGCTGGTCTTGGTACCGGAAGGCGATGCCCTCCGCTCGCCGTCCACGGTCGACCTCGCCTCCGCGCTCGGCCTGCGAACCCGCGCCGAGCAGCCGCTGTACGACGTCTGCATCGTCGGCGGCGGACCGGCCGGGCTGGCAGCAGCTGTCTACGCGGCATCCGAAGGTCTGAGCACAGTCATCGTGGAGCGCGAAGCGCCGGGCGGCCAGGCTGGTATGAGTGCGGCGATCGAGAACTACCTCGGCTTCCCTCGCGGTCTGACGGGCTCCGACCTGGCTGCGCGTGCCGTGGCCCAGGCCTCGCGCTTCGGTGCCGAGATGGTGCTCGCGCGGTCCGTCGTCGGCCTCGAGTCCCGCGGACCTGTGCACGCCGTACTGCTGGAGGGATCCGGAGAGATCGAGGCCCGCTCGTTGATCGTCTCTACGGGCGTCTCCTACCGGACGCTGGACGTCGAAGGCCTCGCCGACCTCACCGGCCGCGGCGTGTACTACGGAGCGACGGCGAGCGAGGCCAGTCAGTGTCAGGGCGAGGAGGTGTACGTCGTCGGTGCGGCGAACTCAGCTGGTCAGGCCGCGCTGAACCTAGCGCGGTATGCCAAACGAGTGGTGCTCCTGGTCCGCGGCGACACGCTGGTGACCTCGATGTCGCGGTACCTCGTCGACAAGATCAGCGCGGCGCGGAACATCGAGGTGCGGTGCCGGACCCAAGTGGTCGGCTGCCGGGGCGACGGGCATCTGGAGGCACTGACGCTTCGCACGTTTGAGCAGTCTGAGGAGGTGCCGGCGAGTTGGTTGTTCGTCTTCGCCGGTGCGTCGCCGCGGACCGAGTGGCTCGGCGACTCCGTCGTACGGGATGAGCGGGGCTTCATCGTCACCGGGCCTGATCTGGTTCTTTCCGGAGTTTGGCCGCTGGCGCGGCCGCCGTTCGCGCTGGAGACGAGCCTGCCTGGCGTGTTCGCGGCCGGCGACGTCCGGCTCGACTCGATGAAACGCGTCGCGTCCGCCGTCGGCGAGGGCGCGATGTCGGTCTACCTCGTCCACCGCTACCTGGCGACGTTCTGATGATCACCGTCGACGACCTGCGCGGGATCGGCCTCTTCGTCGGGCTGACCGATATCCAGCTGGGCGAGCTGATCGAGGGCGGGTTCGAGCTGCGGATCGAGCCTGGCGTCGACCTGTTCCATGAAGGTGAGCCGGCCGATTTCTGGTGGGTGCTTGTCGACGGCGCCATCGCGCTGCACCGCCGGATCGGTCGCGAGGACACCGTGATGGGGAAGATGGACGTCCCGGGTCGCTGGGCCGGCGGGTTCCGGGCGTGGGACGAGCACGGCGTCTATCTCGCCAGCGGGCGTGGCGTTGAAGAAGGTCGCGTACTGCGGGTGCCGGCCGCCGTACTGCGGGAGCGGGTCGACGACTGGTTCCCGCTCGGCGGGCATCTGATCAAGGGTGTGTACGGGACCGCGCGTGCGATCGAGTCGACGGCCCGTCAGCGGGACGCGCTGATCACGTTGGGAACGCTGGCGGCTGGGCTGGCGCACGAGATCAACAACCCCGCCGCGGCGGCCTCCCGCTCGGTCAGTGCGCTCGAATCGGCCTGCGCGACGTTGCTGTCGGCTTTGCAGCGACTCGCTGTTGGTGAGATTTCGGCGGCGCAGTTCAGCGAACTCGACTCGCTGCGGCTGGAACTCGGTGGGGCCGCGGCGGTTGATCCGGTCGATCTCGCCGATCAGGAGAACGTGATCTCCGACTGGCTCGATCGGCAGGGCATCGCTGAGGACTGGCTGATCGCGCCACCGCTCGCCGCTGCCGGAGCCACGGTCGAGTGGCTCTCGCGGGCGGCTTCGGTACTTGGCGACGCCACCGAGCCCGGTCTGTTGTGGGTGGCCAGCACGCTGTCGACCGCGACCCTGCTCGGCGAGGTCAAGGAGTCGACTCGGCGCATCACCGAGCTCGTCGCCGCCGTACGCTCGTACTCGCAGATGGACCGCGGATCGATCCAGACCATCGACATCACCGAGGGCATCGAGTCCACCCTGGTGATGCTCGGCCACAAACTCCGCGGCGGCATCGAGATCATCCGCGCGTACGGCGACCTGCCCCGGATCGAAGCCTATCCCGGCGAACTGAACCAGGTCTGGACCAACCTCATCGACAACGCCGTCGACGCGATGGACGGCACCGGCACCCTGCGGATCACCACCCGCACCGACGGCGACCGCATCGTCGTCGAGTTCACCGACACCGGCCCCGGCATGCCGCCCGAGGTCGCCGCCCGCGCCTTCGAACCCTTCTACACCACCAAGGACGTCGGCAAAGGCACCGGCCTGGGCCTCGACATCGCCCAACGCATCATCACCGAACACCACGGCGGCACCATCACCATCACCAGCCACCCCGGCCAAACCACCCTCCAAATCCGCCTCCCCCACCACCCCATCCCGGCAACCTGACCCGGTCCTGGGTGGTGGCGGCGCTATCGGTCAGGTGTCGTGTTCGAGGATTCGGACTCGGGGGACCTTGAGGGCTTTGCGGGCTCGGGTGGTCCAGTCGGAGCAGAGGAAGCTGGCGGCGGTTTCGGGCCAGGCGACCACGACTACCTCGTGGCTGTTGGTCTGCTTGCACAGCGTCATCAGGGCGAGCAGGACCTCACCGTGGGTGATGGAGACGTTGACCGGGTAACCGCTCGCGGCGCGGAGGCGGCGCGAACTGTGTTCGATCACCGAGGCCAGGTCGACGTCGGGGTCGGCGAGTGCCATCGTACTGATGGGTTTTCGTTCCGCGGGTGGACTGACTCTGGCGGACGGGATCATCGACGGTCCGAGCCCTGCCCCGGAGCCGGGCATTCCGGCCACGTCCGCGAAACTCGAACCCAGCAACGCCATCGGGCCACCGAATCCGGCCTCTGGATGGCTGGAGACGAGCAGGTGATAGTCAACGGGGTCCTCATACCTTGCGTGCAGGGCGGCAACACGGCGCGCGTCGCCCTCGCTCATCTCCCGCTCGATGAGCACCACCACGTCGTACGTCATTCGTGGCTCCCTTCGCAGTCACTTCCGTTGTACCCCCGCACCCCAGCCAGCCAAAGCACCAAACCCGCCGCCGTCACGGAATTGTCAAACTCTTCTCAGCCAACCCACAGAAACCATTTACGGGATCGGGGCAGGCCGGGGTCAGGTGTGGAGCGGGGTGTGGGCTCGGGTGTCGGGGGTGAGCGTGGTGAGGAGGTGGGGGGCGTCTATGAGGAGGTGTGCGGCCGGGTCCAGAAGATGGGGGTGGAGGGCGTAGATCTGGGCGCCGCGGCGCGGCGTGATGTCGGCGGTGAGTACGGCGGCCAGATCGGCCTGGATCGCGGCGTCCGTGTCCCAGGGGCGGTCGGGCTCGAGGTGAGCGGTCAAGCGGCGGGCGAAGGTGACGAGGTCTTCGGACGGGTCGCGGAGGTAGCCGACGACCGAGCCGTCGGCGCAGCGTACGACGACCTCGTCGGTGCGGGCCGCGGCGTGCCAGCAGCAGATCTCCCACAGGCTGACGCGGTCGCCGGAGCCGTGCACCTCCTCGAGTGTCGCCGCCATCAGTGCGAGGTGACCGCCGTACCGCGCGATGTTGTTCCGGTAACCCGCGGCGCCGAGGTTGACGTCGTACCAGCGGAGTTCCTTCGTCTGAAGGTCGAGGCCGAACGGCAGCAGGATCGTCGCCGGCCCGGCCAGGTCGAACCGCTCCTCGACCGCCGCCGGATCGAACAGCCCGTTCGGCTGCCGCATCACCCCGACAAACCCACGCTCGAGTTGGTCGAACGGCACGTTGTTGTAGCTGAACACGACCGGCAGCAGGTATCGCCCGCCAACCCGTCGTACGGCGCGCAGGTCCAGATCCACGAACTCGGTCGACCCGGCCGGACCCGGCGCGGACATCAGATTGCCGGAGTGGACCAGCGCATCCTGATCGAACCGCAGCCGGCTGTAGTCACACAGCCCGACGAAGTCCCACTCCTCCCCGAACACCGCTACGGACAGATTCAGATCCACCCGCCGGTCCCGCGGCTCGACCCAGTGCAGGAACAACCGCAGCAGCTCGTCCTGCGGAATCGGCACCGCACTCCCCCGCGTCATCCGCAGCAGTGTCGACGACCCGCTCCGCTCCGAGCCCGGCGCCGCCAGCCGCGCCAGCTCCTCGTCCAGGAACACCCGCCGCAGCCGTGGCAAATCCGTTGCCCGACGCAACATTTCCCCGACCAGTACGCCGGACAACGCGGCAGCCAGCTCGGCCGGCAACGGCTCCCGCTCATCCACCGTCGTCCAGATCCGGGTGGTCCCGCCGCGCGGAAAGAACAGCCGCAGATCACCCGGCGGCGTCCGCACCTGCCCCAGCGCCGCCGTGATCACCACCGGCGACACATCCGAGACAGCAGTCGTCAGCGCATCCACCAGCGCACCGTGCTGATCCGCGGGCAACTCCCGCGCGAGCTGCATTAGCCGCCGCACCAGCTCCCCCGGCCGATCCCGCAACAGATCGAGCGCATGCCCCGGACGACCGTCCGCGAACGCGCCCTCGACGCGCGCGGCGAACGTGTTCGTCGTCAGCCGCCGCCCCTCCAACCGCACGAAGGGACGCCGCGCCGCCTCGCCCAACACCGCGCGGCCGGCCGCGCTCCCCGAATCCAGCTCGGTACGGCGCACCACCGCGAACGCCAGCGCCGCCAGCGGATACCGGGTCGCGAACTCGAAAGGATGAAGGTTCTCCGCGACCCGCTTCCAGGCTCGTTCATGCCTGAGCATGTCCTCGACCAAAGCATCGGCCGGCAGCCGGTCGAGCCGGGCCAGCACCGCCCGCCGAGTTGCCCGAGGCAACGACTTCCGCCGGGCCGGCGCGGTCCGCAGACCTGGATCCGCATCCATCAGGGCGTAGACCAGCCGCAGTACGTCGGTTGCCGTACCGGCGCGATCGATCAGGTGTGGATGGTCGTCGAGGAATTGCGCGAGCACCAGCGCGCGGGTCTCCCGCACCGGGATCTCGTCCGGCAACCACGATAGATCCGCTCCGGCCAGCAGCACCTTCAGGTCGGCGCGATCACCTGCGGACAGCGGCGAGCGCCGTACGAGTAGAGCGTCGACTGTCGACCGTACGGCGTCGTGTGGCGCGAGGGTCAGGAGCTGAAGTCGATCCGAGCGGACGTGGGCGGGCTGCTCCTCGTGCGGGGAGGGCTTCAGGAACGGGTCGTTGGGGTTGATCCGGCGCTGGCAGACCGGGCAGGCGCTGAAGTCGGTGCCGTCCCAGCAGGTCCGGCAGATCAGGTGTGCGCAGGGCGAGACGGCGTGCACCGACTTCGCGTCACCGCACATGACACACGGCTGCTCGGGCTCCTGCAGCAACCGCGCGAAGGTCCGGTTGATGTAGAGCGTCTCGGTGTTGCCCGGCACGCTCTCGGGGAAGCCGCGGAACAGTGGCACCTGCGACGCGTCGTACCCAGACTCGGCATCGAGGAGGTCGAGCAGCGAATGACCGAATCCCGCGAGCGCCGGGGCCGACAGGCCGGTGCAGTACCGGTAGAGGCCGACGGACAGGAGGAAGCCGCGCTCGATCAGGTCGGCCTGCAACGCGGACAGACCTGCCTGGATGGTGAGCGGACGACGCAGCCACTGCCAGGCGGATCGCCGTACTGGCGGGGTCAGCGCGGTCGCGTCGACGAGTCGCCGGCGTCGCAACAGGACGGCGGCGTGATCGTGGCGCGGCTGATCCGGCATGCGCGCTCCTCCCCAGCAGGTCTTCCCGCCACGTCTTCGTGGATGAAGGAGCCAGGGGCGGAGAGCGGACGCGCTACTTGGCCTGGTGAAGCAGAAGGAAGCACGTCCAGGAGCCGCCCCTGGCAAGAAGAACGCTACCGGCCGCCACGGACAGTTTTGGCTGCGTCCCCCACCCCACCGCCCCGGTCGGTCCTGTGCGCCTTGGACCGGCGGATACAGGTCCGGACAAAGAAGAACTCTGGTACCAGGGTCGGGGCCGCCCCGCCCAGACCCCGGTACCAGAGATCTCCAGAGTAGAACGTTCATCCAAACCGGTCGCCACCGGGCACCCCATCTGGCACTGATTTGCCGTGATCAAACCCTTGAACCAACCCTCCCCACGCGCAGGGAAACCCTTTCAGTCACAGGCGGGAGGTGTCGCACCACGGATTGTGGTTATGGTCTAAGGCATGGAGGGTGGGGTCATCGAGCGTGCCCGCTGGCGGGACGTGTTCGGGCATTCGGAGTTCAGGGCGTTGTTCCTGGCCGGCGTGCTGTCCGTCGCGGGCGACCAGCTGGCGCGGGTCGCGTTGTCAGTGCTGGTCTTCGACCGCACCGAGTCCGCCGGCCTCACCGCACTGACCTATGCACTGACCTATGTGCCAGACCTGCTCTTCGGTCCATTGCTGGCCGGTTTCGCAGACCGCTATCCCCGCCGCGCAGTAATGATCGTCACCGACCTGGCCCGTGCAGTGTTGGTCGCGGCCATGGCGATCCAGGCGCTACCGCTGGTGGTAGTGATCCTGCTCCTGCTTGCTTTGCAGGCTTTCGGCTCACCTTTCAACGCAGCGCGTGCCGCAACGCTCCCCGCCGTACTGCCAGGTGACCACTACGTCCTGGGCAAGGCGGCCAACGACATGGTCGTCCAGTTCAGCCAGGTCCTCGGCTTCGGCACCGGTGGGGTCGTCGTAGTCGCCGTAGGCACGTCAGGCGGCCTGCTGCTGGACTCCGCGACTTTCCTGCTCTCCGCAGTCCTCATAGCCATCGGAGTACGACGCCGTCCGGTGCCTGCGCGTGGCACAGATGAGCCACAAGGCAGCTACTTCAGCGACCTATCCTCTGGCTTCAGACTCGTCGCCCGTACGCCGAAACTCCGGGCGCTGGTCGTGCTAGCGACCATTGCCGGCTTCTACGTCACAGTAGAGGGCCTCGCAGTCCCGTACGCCCATGAGATAGGCCAGGGCGCTGAAGCCGCCGGACTGCTCCTGGCTGCCAGCCCGGCCGGAGCTGTTGCAGGCATGTGGCTCATCACGCTGTGGCCGCCAGAGCGACGTCTGGGGTTGCTGGCGCCTCTGGCTGTGCTGGCGTGCGCACCATTGATCTTCTGCCTCTTCGCGCCAGGCCTGCTGCCCACTGTGGCGTTGTGGGCCGTGTCGGGCCTCGCCTCTGCCTACCATTTGCCGACCAGCGCGGCCTTCGTTCAGGCCGTGCCGGACTCACAGCGTGGCCAGGCGTTCGGAGTGGCGAGCACAGCCCTGAAGAGCAGTCAGGGCATCGGCATCCTGCTCGCCGGCCTATTGGCGGACGAGTGGTCGCCGTCGGTCGCACTGGGCCTGATGGGTGTCGCAGGCGCCTGTGCGGCCCTGGCGGCGGGCACTGCCTGGGCACGTACCCGCCGTACCGGGTCCGGCACCGCCGAAATGGGTGCCGGGTGAGCCGCCGGAGATCCGCGCAAATATCTCCGAACCAGCTCCGTAAAAAGTCGGTAAAGAAATTTCGGTGGTCAGCGGCGAATCACCACTCGTTACCGGTGGTGAACCACTCGTTACCGGATCCACCCGGACGGCGCAGCCACTCGTTGCCACTCTGCGTGAACCATTCGTTCCCGCCCTGGAACCACTCGTTCCCACCGTGGAACCACTCGTTGCCGCTGCCGGTGAACCACTCGTTGCCGCCGTGGAACCACTCGTTGCCGGTGCTGATCTTGGACATGGTGCTGGATCCTTCCGTCGCCATCCAGTGGATGGAATTAACGCGAGCCGGGGATGACCTCGCGTGAACAGGCCGTTACTATTCAGGAATAACCGCTCAGGTCTAACCGTGTGAGGCCACCATGATTCTGATCGGTCGGAGCAATTGGGTGCCACCCCGCCGGTGGAAGCTCTGGTCGTTGCCCCGTCCTGCCGTCAGCTATGTGCTCGGCGTGGACGCAGTCGCAGTCACGATCACCGCCTTGGCTGTGGCCTCGACGATCTCCGGCGCCCGAGCCGGCGTCAGGCCGTCCGAGTGGGTCGCCTTCGCCGTACTGGCGGCCGCCTCGGTACTCCACCTGGAGTCTGCCCGCGGAATCGAGCGCCGACGCGAGATGGCGGCCAACACTTCGCCATACACGAACCTGAAGAGCCTCTGGGTGTTCGCGGGCCTGCTGCTGCTCCCGCTGAGCCTGGTCGTCGCACTGGTCGTGGTCTCGTACGGCTACTCCTGGATCCGGGTCTACGGCCGGACCATCGCGCACCGCAAGGTGTTCTCGGCCAGCACGTTCATCCTGGCCAGCGCCGCGGCGGCCGCCGTACTGCGGGCTGGTGGCCTGCTGTCCGAGCCGCGCGTGCCGACCGGGCCGTGGTCGCTGCTGGTCGTGCTGGGTGCGGCGACGACCTGGTGGCTGGTGAACTTCGCTCTGGTGATCGGTGCGATCCTGCTGTCCTCCCCCGACGCCACCGCCCGTGGCGCGCTGGGAGACCTGTCCGACCAGCTCGTGGTGGTAGCGGGCCTGGGTCTCGGTGTCGCGGTGGGTGCGCTCCAGGCGTCGTACCCGTGGGTGGTGCCGATCCTGATGGTGACGGTGCTGACGCTGCATCGCGATCTGCTGCTGCCGCAGTTCCAGCGGGCCGCGGGTACGGACGTCAAGACCGGTCTGGCGACTCCAGCGTACTGGGCGAGCGCCGTGCCGGCTGAGCTTGCTCGTGCGGAGACGCTGCGCAGTTCGGTCGGTCTGCTGATGCTGGACCTGGACAAGTTCAAGGAGATCAACGACACCTACGGCCACCCCGCCGGGGACCAGGCGCTGCGTGCGGTCGGTGAGAGCGTACGGGCGGAGGTCCGGCAGGGTGACCTGGTCGCACGGGTCGGTGGCGACGAGCTGGCTGTCCTGCTGCCCGGTGCGTCCGAGACTGAGGTGCTGGAGATCGCCGAGCGGATCCGGGACCGGCTCAGCGCTCTGAGCGTGTCAGTGGACACCGCGACCACGGCCAGTGCGGTGATCACTGGTGTGCCGGCGTCGTTCGGCGCGGCGGTGTACCCGGACGTCGCGGACACCATGGACCAGTTGGTGCTGGCCGCCGACAACGCGCTGCTCAGCGCCAAGCGGGACGGCCGCAACCGGATCGTCGCGGCCCGGCCGAACCCGCCTGCGGTCACGGATCACTCAGACCAACCGGCTGAGTGAGGCTCGCTGCGTCACTTGACGCGGATCAGGGCCTTGCCCAGCAGAGTGCGTTGCTCCAGGGCGGCGTGCGCGTCCGCGACGTGGTCGAGGTCGAAGACCTTGTCGACGACCGGTGAGAGGTCGCCGGCGAGCGCCCTGGCGATGACGTCGGCGCCGGTGATCGTCGTGGTCGTGGTGTCGGCGCGGAGGTCGTGGATGCCCTTCACCGTGATCCCCCGGCGCTCTGCGTCGGCTACGTCGTACGCCGCGAATCCGCCGCTCGGGGCGCCATGGGCGGAGAACCAGCCGCCGTCCCTGACCACGCTGAAGGCCGTTGCGCCGAGCTCGCCGCCGGCGCCCTCGAACACGATGTCGGCGCCGCGTCCGTTCGTTGCCTCGAGCACCGATTTCTCCCAGCCGGGGAGCGAGTAGTCGATCACCACGTCCGCGCCCTGCGCCTTGCTGAGGTCGAGCTTCGCCTGGCCGCGTGCGGCGGCGATGACGTGTGCGCTGGCCTTGTGTGCGAGCTGGATCAGCAGCAGCCCCATACCGCCGGCGGAGGCCGTGATCAGCACCTCCTTGCCCTGCATGGGCGGGGCGAGGTCCTCGAGCATGAGCGCGGTGAGGCCGTCGCCCGCGACCGCGACCGCCGTCTCGACGTTGAGGCCGGCCGGGACCTCGACCAGGCCGGCAGCCTGGGCTCGGACCAGCTCAGCATGTGCACCGAAGCCGACCGAGCGGCCGACGACGGTCTTGCCGATCCAGTCCGTCGACGCCTCCGGGCCTACGACGCGAACCGTGCCTGCCAGCGAACTGCCTGGCACATAAGGCGGTTCCACGTCGAAGAACTCGCTGTGGTGGCCCTGCCGGATCGCCGTGTCGACGAAGATCATGTCCGCCACCGCCACCTCGATCAGGACCTCGCCCGCGGCCGGCTCGGGGTCCGGCCAGTCCTGCGTCTTGATCACGTCGGCCGCTCCGAACTCGGTCACCACTGCTGCCCGCATAGCTGCTCCTTCATCTGTTTGCTGAGGTGCTTCGAGACTGCAACCTCAACTTGAGTTCAGGTCAAATCCAGTGGTTGTCCACAGGCTGCTCGCGACCGGCGGGAATCTGTCGGTGGTACGGCGTACTGTGCAGGGCATGTTCGAGGCCGTCTTCATCCCAGCCGACCCGCCGCGCGCGGGCCGATTGGCGTTGTACGGCGACCTCGCGGCGGCGGGCGAGATCGCCGACGGCGCGGCCGAACTGGTGCTGCCCAGGGGTTCGCAAGTACGGCGAACTGTCGTGCCCGCGCGGTTGCTGACGATCGAGGAAGTTCTCGCGCGGCTCAACGGACCCGACGATTCCTCGCCGAGCTGGGAGGCGTGGCGGACCGCGGCGCTGGCCGGGATCGGGCTGATCGCGCGCGGACGGCTGGTCCCGGATCGGAGCGAGAGCGGGTACGGCGCTTGGCGGGTGGCCCCGCTGGATCCCTTGGACCGGGGCTGGTTGAAGAACCTGGCTGCCGCGATGCCGCCGCACGGGCATGCCGTGCCGGTCGAGGGGACGCGGCCGCTGCGACTGGTCGATCCGGAGCAGTTGGTCCGCGCGTTCTGGGACTCGATCGCGGACACACTTGTGCGCACGCCTGCCGCGCGAGTCGCCGTACGGGAGGGCGCGGCTGCGTTTGCCTCGGCGGAGCCGGTGTCGTTGAGCGGGCCTACTGCTTGGCTGGATGAGACTGCGCTGAGCGAAGAGGCCGGGGCGCGATTGGTGTTGCGGATCGAGCCGCCGTTCGAGAGTCGCGAGGATTTTCGGGCGGTGCTGCAGCTGCGGAGTGGGGTGGATCGCAGTCTGCTGGTCGATGTGGCGGACGTGTGGAGTGCGCCGGCCGCCGTACTGGCTGCTCTTGGGGAGCGTGCCGAGACGGATCTGCTGCTGGCGTTGCGTCGCGGGGCTCGGGTCTGGCCACCGCTGGGTGCCGCACTGCGGGATGCGGCGCCTTCGGAGGTCGGCATCGATGACACGGCGTTGGAGGAGCTTGCCGAGGGCAGTACGGCGTTGGAGGGCGCTGGGATCGAGGTGCTTTGGCCGACCGAGCTGTTCGCCGGCGAGTTGGCGGTGCGCGGGACGGTTGCGACGCCGACGCCTGGTGCGGTGACCGGGCCGGACTTCAGCCTGACCGAACTGGTCGCCTTCCGTTGGAAACCCACGCTGGACGGGCAGGAGTTGACCGAGCAGGAGGTCGCGGCGCTGGCGGAGGCAAAGCGGCCCATGATCCGGATGCGCGGGCGATGGGTGCGGGTCGACCATGATCTGGTTCGGAAGCTCCGCCGTGGTGGGACGCGGAAGCTGACTGGCGCCGAGGCGCTTGGTGCAGCGCTGACCGGGACCGTGGAGGTCGACGGCGAGCTGGTCGCCTTTGACGCGGATGGGTCGCTCGCGTCGATGCTGTCGCGACTGCGCGTCGAACCGTCGCCTTTCGTGGAGCCCGCCGGGCTGCAGGCGACGTTGCGCGACTATCAGCGGCGAGGCGTCGCGTGGATGGCGCAGCTCGCCGACCTCGGTCTTGGTGGATGTCTGGCCGACGACATGGGTCTGGGCAAGACGATCCAGGTCATCGCCTTGCACCTTCACCTGTTGGGACGCGGTCGCGGGCCGACACTGGTCGTCTGCCCCTCGACACTGCTCGGGACGTGGGAGCGGGAGTTCGCGCGCTTCGCGCCAGACGTTCCGACGCGGCGATATCACGGTGCCGGACGATCGCTGAGCGATCTCTCGCCGGACGAGGTCGTCCTGACGACGTACGGCGTGGTGCGGCAGGATCATCGCGTGCTCGGCGAGGTGTTCTGGGGGCTGGCGGTCGCCGATGAGGCGCAGCATGCGAAGAACCCGTTGTCCCGGACTGCTCGTTCGCTGAGGACGTTGCCATCGGCAACCAGGATCGCGCTGACCGGGACGCCGGTGGAGAACCGGTTGTCCGAGCTGTGGTCGATCCTGGATTGGGCGGCGCCCGGCTTGCTGGGGACGCTGGATCGGTTCCGGCACGATGTCGCCGTACCGGTGGAGCGGTATCACGACGAGGAGGCGACCGCGCGCCTTACTCGGGTGACGCGGCCGTTCTTGCTGCGGCGGCGGAAGAGCGATCCCGGGATCGCGCCGGAGTTGCCACAGAAGTCGGAGCACGATGTCGTCGTACCGCTGACGGTGGAGCAGGCGACGCTGTACCAGGCGGTGGCGAAGGAGACGCTGGCGAAGATCGAGTCCGCCGAGGGGATCGCGCGGCGCGGGCTGGTGCTCAGTCTGCTCACCCAGTTGAAGCAGGTGTGCAACCATCCGGCGCAGTTCCTGCATGAGCCTGGTCCGCTCGAGCGCCGGTCGGGCAAGCTCGCGGCCCTGGACGAACTGCTCGACGTGATCCTGGCCGAGGGCGAATCGGTGCTGATCTTCAGTCAGTACGTCGAAATGTGCCGGCTGATCGAAGCGCATCTGGAGTCACGGCGGGTCCGGTCGTTGTTCCTGCACGGCGGGATCGGGGTTCGGAAACGCGAGCAGTTGGTCTCGCAGTTCCAGGATGGTGAGGCTCAGGTGTTCCTGCTGTCGCTGAAGGCCGGTGGGGTTGGGCTGACGCTGACTCGGGCTACGCACGTTGTGCACTACGACCGCTGGTGGAACCCGGCGGTGGAGGATCAGGCGACGGACCGCGCGTATCGAATCGGACAGGACAGGCCGGTGCAGGTGCATCGCCTGGTCACCGAGAACACGTTGGAGGACCGGATCTCGACGGTGATCGCTGGGAAGCGCGATCTCGCCGATGCGGTGATCGGTTCGGGTGAGGCTTGGTTGAGTGAGCTGTCGGATGCGGAGCTGACCGAGCTCGTGGAGCTGTCGACCGGTCCGGTGAAGTCTGGCTCGGCGAGTGCCTACAACCCTTCATCCATAGGCCGTTCGACCTCGGATGGAGGTGAGGACGATGAATGAGCGGGTGCCTTGGCAGGGGTGGCGGAAGAAAGGTGAGGATGCGGGGCTGCCTGCGGCGAGGGGCCCGGGGAGTCGGCGGCCGTTCGGGGCGACGTGGTGGGGTAGAGCTTGGCTGGAAGCGCTGGAGCAGCGGGCTCGGCTGGATCCCAATCGGCTCTCGCGAGGACGCTCGTACGCGCGTCGCGGTAGCGTGCTCGAGCTCACGGTCACGCCGGGTTCGGTTGAGGCGGTCGTGCAGGGCAGCCGGGTCAACCCGTACCAGGTGACGGTGAAGATCCGCGCGTTCTCATCCGCCCAGTGGGACGCCGTACTTGACGTGGTCTCCGCGCAGATCGGCCGGGTGGCAGCGCTCCTCGACGGTGAGCTGCCGCCCGAGGTCGTCGACGACGTTCACGCCGCGGGGCTCGATGTCCTGCCGACGGCCGGCGAGGTCCGCACCAACTGCAGTTGTCCGGACTTCGCCGTACCGTGCAAACACTCCGCCGCCGTCTGCTATCTCATCGCCGACGCCCTCGACGACGACCCCTTCGCGCTCCTGCTCCTCCGCGGCCGCCGTAAGGACGAGCTACTGTCCGCCCTCCGCTCGCGCCGATCCGCCGCGGAGTCCAAGACCTCCACCCGTCCTTCCCCACCACCCGGCATCCCCGCAAAGACAGCCTTCGCGCGCACCTCGAGTGCCGTTGTGCCCGTCCCACCCCGGCCATTGGGCACGCCGGGTGTGCCGGCGGCGGTGCGGGTGTTGGATCCACCGCGGTCCTCGGGCGTCGACGTACGGGATCTCGTCGCGCTGGCGACTGACGCCACCCGGCGTGCGTGGGAACTCGCTTCCGGTGATGGCGACGGCGGTCTGGGGCTGACCTTCGACCAGGATCTGGTTCGGCGCGCGGCGTTGGTGCTCGGTACGCCGGATCTCGCCGACCTGGCTCATCGAGCGGGCGTATCAGCGCGCCACCTCACCAGCTGGGCCGTGGCCTGGCGCGAAGGCGGACCCGGCGGCCTGGCGGTCGCCGTCGGGCGTGTTGATGTCGATGAGGTCGCGCTGGCTGAGGGCGTGGAGGCGCTGGGTGGTTCGGTAGACGGCAACCGAGTCACCGCCGGCCGAACCCAACTACGTCTCGGCCCCGACGGCCTTTGGTACCGGTTCGACCAGCACTTCAACGACTGGACCTTGACCGGCCCGCCGTCGCCCGACCCACGAGACCTACTCAACGGCCAGCGACGAAGGCTTGGGTCAGGCGGGTGATCACGTCGTACGGGATGGGCTTCTTGAGCGGGAACTTGAGCGTGCCCTTGCCTGAGCGGTACGGCTCGATCTCCTGCGCGAGGGCATCGTCGACAGGCGGGATCGGGTAGAGCGCGATGTGCTCTTTCCAGCCGCTGAAGTACAGGAGGGCCTTGCCGTCGAGGGTGACGGTGGGGATTTGGTAGCTGATCTTCTCCCCCGCGTCCGGCACGACGGCGCGGATCGTACGGCGTACCTCCTGCAGCACCTCCTGGACGTCGGGCGGGAACGAGCCGATGTACTCGTCCACGCTCGCGAACTTGTTCTCCGCCATACCGCCATGCTGACCAGCACCGTCGTACTGGGCAACCCTGCGGGTTCAGGTCCGGCGGCGGAGCGTCGTGTGGGTCTCCAGGGCCGCGACGAGGTGGTCGGCGATCTTGGCGTGGCCGGCGACGGACGGGTGGGTCTCGTCGGTGGTGTCGGCTGCGGTGATCCAGCCGGTGGAGTCGATGCAGACCAGGTTCGGGTCGTCCAGGGACTTGCTCGCCGCCTGGATCGTGTCGGCGTGCTTTCCCTTGAACGGCGTCAGCGACACGATCGTCGTACTCGGGTAGGCCGACCGTACGCGCGTCAGATACCCGGCGTACTCCTCCACGGTCAGCGTCTCGTCGTTCACGCCCAGGTTGATGACGACGACGTCAGGCGCCTCCACGCGCTCAGCCGGTGAGCCGGCGAAGTTCCAGCCGAACGACTCCACCCCCGGCGGCACCTCGCCGTTCCCGGGCCGGATGATGCCCTGCCGCCCGAAGCCCACCTGGTACGACGTGGCGCCGAACGCGCGGGCGGTCAGATAGGCGTACGACGTCGTACCGTCGGCGCCGTCCGACTCCGACGCGGCGCTGAGCGAGCGGACGCCCTGCGTGATCGAGTCGCCGTAGAACTCGAGCCGCGGACCGGCCGGTCGCCCGCTCAGCCGCAGCCGGGTCTTGACGTCGAGGACCAGACCGGCGAACACCACCGCGCACTCGAACGGCGGGATCCAGCGGTTGACGTGCTCGTTGACGTCCTTGATCGCCACCTCCACCTGGTGGCGGCCATCCGGCGCGGACAGTTCGATCACCGGATCCTCGATGAGGTGCAGCGACGGCTCGCCGTCGTCGATCGTGATCCACAGGTGCGGCGCGACCGTCAGCCCGGTCGTGTCGAAGAGCAGCTGGACGCGCTCGCCGGCGTACGAGAACGAGATCCGGGAGCCCGAGTTGACGGTGATCGCGACACCTGGCTGGTGTCCCCACTGACCTTCCAGGACGATGCGCGGATCTGTCGGGGCAACGACCTCACCTGGCTCGAACGGCACGTATCACTCCACATCGTCGGGTCGCAGGCAATTCTGCCTGGCCGATCACCAGCCGTCCTTTCGAGCCCGCGCTTCGAACAGCAGGATGCCGGCCGAGAGCGCGACGTTGAGCGAGTCCGCCTGACCGAGCATCGGGATCGACACCGCTTCGCACCCCTGCTGATGCCAAGCCTTCGACAAGCCGGAGCCCTCCGAGCCGACCACGAACGCGGTGGGTCCGTCGTAGGCGCCCTCGCGGTAACTGCCGGTGGCCGCGGGGTCGGCGAGATGCAGGCGGAAGCCATGATCGCGCAACCACTCGGCCGCTCGACCAACGTCGTCGAACTCCAGGACCGGTGTCGTCAGCACTGTCCCCCGGCTCGCGGAGTACACGGCCGGGTGGCTTGGTCGCGCTCGCCGGCTGGTCAGGATGAGGCAGTCGGCGTTGGCCGCGTCGACGGTACGGATCAGGGTGCCGAGGTTGCCGGCGTACTCGACTCCGTCGGCGACCAGGACCAGCGACGAGTTGGTGAACCGGAACGTCCGCGGCCGCCAGACTGGCAGCCGGACGACCGAGATCAGGCCGTCGGAGCGGCTCTTGCGGGACAGGCGGGTGAGCAGCTTCTCCGAGATGCGGTAGACCTCGGCGGCGCGTTCGGCGATCCGGTCGGCGGCGTACGTCGTACCGGCCTCAGGGCACCAGAAGAAGGTCTCGATCGGGGTCAAGGTGTCGAGCAGGCGGTCGTGTTCCCAATGGCCCTCGATCATGATCCGGCCGGGTGAGCCGTCCTTGCGGACGGTGAGCAGGTCGCGGAGACGGGGGTGTTGCGCACCGATCGGGCGCACGTCATGCACGGTCATGTGCAAAGCTCCGGAAGGAGAGAATCAGCAAGCGCGCCGGGGACCCTGTGGTGGGTCCACGCCGGCGTGGCGAACGCCCGAAGGCGCCGTGGTCTGGACGCGGTCTACCTGGACCGCGTCAGCCAAGGATTCTCTTCACGCTTCGGATGGTAGACACGCCCCGCCCACCCGTCACCCGCTTTTCCACAGCCCCACAGCCCGCCTCGCCTTCGCACTTGTCCACAGGCGCCGCCTGGGCCGGTTTGCTCTGCCGGTGCACACCACCCCGCACTTCGTCTTTGCACTTGTCCACAGATGCCACATGGGCCGGTTTTGGTCTGTCGGTGCGCACCGCACCCACCCCGTCTTTTGCACTTGTCCACAGGTGCCGCGTGGGCCGGTTTTGGTCTGTCGGTGTGGGTGGTTAGAGTCCATTTCTCCGATTGCCGCTGTGACGGCGGCGCCGCACGGGAGGGAGAGACGATGGACGCGACGCTGCTGGACGCCGAGGCCGAGGCGGCCGTGCTGCGCGTCTATCGTCAGGTCTTCGCCGTGCTCGCCCGCGAGGCCGGCGCGATGATCGTCGATCCGGACCTGCTCGACGTCGACCAGGCGATCCTGGACGCGTTCGCCGAGGCCGGCAGCGACGGGCTCACCGTCGAGCAGGCGACGCTGGCCTGCCGGGCGTATCCCCACGACCTGATCGTGCGGCGTTTCGACGTACTACGTCAGTACGGCGCGATCACCAAGCTCGTCGACCGTCCGAACGAGCTGCGCCACCGGGCCGCGTTCGCGCCGTACGTGATGCTGATGTTCCTGCG
The DNA here is from genome assembly GCF_004345665.1 of Kribbella antiqua. GTDB lineage: Bacteria > Actinomycetota > Actinomycetes > Propionibacteriales > Kribbellaceae > Kribbella > Kribbella antiqua. Next base: position 9,284 of record NZ_SLWR01000021.1, on the reverse strand, counting down.
GCGGATGTCTGTGCAGGGTGGTCAAGCCGAGCTGCATCAGCTGCTCACCCTGGAGGCGCACAGCGTCAGCGATCCAGGCGCGACCGAGGGCGACGGGCTGGCGTCGATCGAGCGGCTGACGAAGGTGTTCCGGCTGCTCGGCAACGAACTCGCGATTCTCGTGTCAACCAGCACCACCGCGCAGCTGCGGGAGAACGCCCAGCTCGCGTGGGGTAACGAGCGGCTGATCGAGCAGGCCGAGAAGGTCCACCGGATCGTGCTGGACCGCTGGCCGACGCTGCATCGCGCGTGTACGTCGCTGCGGATGGCGCTGGCGGCGTACGCCGACGCCGTACAGCTCGCGGCGAGTCGCCTGGTCGAGAGAGCCGGTACGACGCGCGCGCTCGGACTGCTGCCGATCGAGACGTGGGTGACGTTCACGCGAAGCAGTGAGCCTGAGGTACTGGCTGGAGTGCTCGACGGGTTGCTGTTCGACGCGGCGGCGCCGGATTTCTCGCCGCAGACCTTGGTGGAGGCTGTCGAGACGGGATGTCGTACCGGGACCGCACGGATGGCGCCACCGCGGCCGACGGGTGACGTTGACGCTCCGGAGTCCGCGGCCGCGACGGATCGGGAGGAGTTGCGGGCCGAGGCCGAGCGGGTGCTGGCCGGGCGGAAGTCGGTGGACGTCGTCGAGGTGGTCGACGAGGCCGGGGACTGGATCACCGCGCGGCGGGTGCTGGCCGAGCTGACGGCGGCGCACCTGCATGACGAGCTCGATTACGAGCTGGTGTGGTCGGACGGGATGCGGATCGATGCTTCCGCCGGGACGCCGTGGGCGACCGAGGGTGTCTTCCGGCGGGTGACCCGATGAGTACGGAGGCTGTTGAGCGGCGGCTTGACAACGCGTTGTGGTGGGCGAAGGTTCAGTCCGCGGGGCCGCTCGAGGTTGATCCGGATACGCCCGCTGTCGCGGGGTTGACGCGTGCTGTTTCGCCGGACGGCTCGAGTGTGTGGCTGGTTCCGACGTTGCCTTCTGGCGCCGGGCACACGGTGCTGGAGGAGTTGGGTACTCCCCCGGTCGCCGTCGAGCAGCCGAACGAGACCGCGCGCGTACTGGCGATCTGCGTCACCTGCTGCTGGACCGACCGCAGCGGACCCGCGTGGCCGGGCGCCATCGGGACGCTCGCGCAGGTGCGATCCGTGTACGCCGGAATGCGCGGACGGCCGGAGCAGTCGAGCGATCTCACCCTGATCATCGGCAGCCTCCGCCGCCTGCACGCCACCCACTGGCTCCTCTGGAACGAGAAGGCCGGCGAAGTCCGCCTCGGCCCCCGCACCATCACCTGGACCCCCACCGACCTCTCCACCCTCCGAGACCTCTGCCGCCACCTCCCCGACCCACCCCCAGCCGTTCTCACCAGTCCGCCTCCCGCGACGCAGGATCCGGACCCCCTCCCTGGCCCGAGCGAGCGACCTCCCTCGCCGGACACCGCGCTCACCACGCCACCCGCGCCGGCGGTGGCGGATGAGTGAGCAGCATGCGTTGTTCGATCCTCTGTTGCAGGACTTGAGTGATCGGGCGCGGGATGAGGTGCTGGCCGCCTTCAGCGCGGTGCAGTACGCGGCGCATCCGGTGGCCGAGGTGCAGTTGGCCGGGCTGCGCGACGTGACGCTTCGTCGACATGTCCAGAAGATGCTGAAGCTGATCGGCCGTACGCTCGTACACGTCGACGGGACGCACTGGACCGCCGGCTACGCGGACGACGTCGCGGCGACGCTGACCGCGCAAGGCTGGCAGCCGTTGTCGGTGGTCGATCGCGCGGTGCTCGTGCTCGTGCTGATCCACTCGGTCGCGATCCCCCGCAGCGAGGGAATCCTGACCGGCGACAGCTGGAAGTCGGCCCGCCCGACGACCGTCGACGAGCTGCGTACGACGAAGATCAGCGGCGAGGAACGACGCCTCGCCCTGCAGCGACTCCGCGCGGCCGGACTCATCCAGCTGTCCGGCGACCACTCCGGCGGCCCGAGCTACATCCCCGGTCCACAGCTGCAACGGCTCACCCCGGCAGCACGACGCCGCCTCCAGGACCAGCTGATCCTCGCCGCCGCCCCAGCCAGCCCCATCGCCGAAGCCATCCGCGCCCGCAACGGCATCCCGGACACCGCCGAAGTACGAGAGGAAGACGCATGAGCAGTCCCGCAGAGGACGGCCCGTTCGACATCCTCGGGTCCAAGGTGCTGCTCGGCGTACAGGTTGTCGATCTATCACGCCTGTCGACGCACCCGATCCCGATGGTCGGCCAGGGCCTCGTCACGGTCGCCGGCCAGGGTCCGACCGACTCGAACGGCGCCGGCAAGTCGTCCTGGATCGCCGCGCTGAGCCTGCTGCACGCCGACGACCAATGGCGACTGACCAGCGGCGCTCCGGGCGCGGCTGAGCTGCTGTTCACCGCCGAGGCCGCCGGCCAGGAAGGCAACTGGTCCAACGTCGACCGCGGCTACATCGTCGGCGTCTTCTCCGACCCCGACCTCACCGACCTCGCCGAGATCGAGGCGGCCGCGATCACCGTGTGGATCCGGATCAACCGCAAGGCGTCGTACATCGACCTGCGCTGGAAGAACGGTCTGCACGTCCCGTACGGCGCGACCGAGGCCGAGCGCGCAGCCGGCGCCGACGCGCTCTGGGCCGCGCTGCCACACTCGAACGGCCGCACCGACTTCCACGCGAACAAGCTGTCCACAGTCTTGTACGGCGGCCAAGTCCGGTGCGTCTCGTTCCTGTCGACCTCGGTCCGGTCGAGCCCGACCGCGAACCTGCTCGCCGAGCCGCTGAACGAACTCGGCCCGGCCCGCATCTTCAACGCGATCGCGACACTCACCGGCCTCGATCACGAACTCGAGCAGGAGCAGGCGCATCGTTCCGCCGAGCACACCCAGCGCGAGGCGACCAAGCAGGCGACCGCTGACCTGCAACGCTGGGAGCAGGAGATGGCGGCGGTCGAAGCCGGCATCCTGCAGCGTGGCGCGGCCCGGGATGCGCTCGCCGCGGCGAAGGAGTCCTGGCAGGCGCGGTGTGCACGACACCTCATCGACGGCGAGGCCCGGAACAGCGAGATCCTGCAGGAGCTCGCCGTACTCGACGAACGCGTTGCCGAGCAGGAGGCGCGGCGCGAGGCGGTCGACACCGAGATCGATGCCTTCGGCAACGAAGAGGGGTTGCTGCGGGACGTCCAGCTGACCCGGCAGGAACGGGACAAGCTGGACGCGCGCGACCGCGAGCTCGACCTCGCGCAGCGTTCGGTGCGTGAGCAGCTCGAGCGACTCGGGCAGGAACACCGCCGCTTGCTGGACGCAGGGCGCTCGGCGGACGGCCGTGACCTGGCAGCAGCCGCCGAGGAGCAGGACGAGGCTCGCGCCGTACTCGAGGAACACATCGGGCGCGACCATGCCGCCCGGTCTGCGGTCGACTTAGCGAGTGCCGAGTTGCGCGAGGCCGAGAGCGGTCAGACCGTGTCGGCCCCGCAGCAGCAGGTGCTGGAGAACGCCGGCATCGAGTGTGGCGCGCTTACCGACATCACCGAGCTGCCGTCGTCCGACCGTACCGAGTGGGAGCCGCGGCTGGCGCCGTACCGGGAAGCCGTCGTCATCGACTTCGGCGACGCCGCGGTAGCGTCGGCCGCGCTGGCTGACGCCGGGTACGCCGGATTCCTGCTGGTGCTGGCGAATCGGCCCGGCGCTCGCACGAGCAAGCGTGGACCGAAGTCGGCCGACCAGCGGTTCAACCTCGACGGCTTCTTCACGGCACTTGGGGAGCGAGGGACCAAGGAGAGCATCGACGACGTCGCCGGGGTCGTCGCGGTCGGCCAGTTCGACGAGCCACTGACCGGCCGGACCGCACGGATCAACGCGGCCCGGCGCCGAGTCGAGGCCGCAGCCGAAGCGCGCGCCGTCGCATCGGCAGCGCTCGAGCAGGCGCGTGCCCGGGTCGAGCAGGCAGAGCGTCGTACGGCGGCCGCCCGCGCACTCGCCGACGCGGAGTCGGTGCAGGAGCAGATCCTCGCGCTCCGCGAGACGATCGACCGGCACGAGAACGACCGGGATTCGCTGGCGCCACAGCTGCAGGCGGCCAAGGAGTCCGCCGAGGCCGCAGCCGGCCAGCAGCTCGTCCGCGACGAACGCCTCAAGAACCTGGAGGCGACCCGCCGCGACCACCTGCGAATGCTGGACGACCTGACCGGCCGCCGGCTGACTCTGCTCGAAGAACAGACCTCACTCGACCTGGTCACCCGTACGACGGCCTGGGGTTCGACCCCGGCTGAGGCCGAGGAGTTCATCCTCGGTCTGCCCGACGACGCACAACGCCGTACGACGGCCGACTGGAACCACCAGGCGTGTACGCAACTCGACGATGTGATCCGCCGCTGCTTCCCGAACGCACGCTCGCGTGAGGAGATCCCGACCGAGCTGTGGGAGATCCTCAACGGCCCGGACGGCTGGACGAACGGTACCCTCGGGTCCCGCGTCGGCCTGGTCCCGGCGCTGCACCGGACGCTCAGCAGCCACCTCGCGCAGCACGAGACGTTCGACAGCCTGCAGCAACGGCAGATCGCCAGCCAGCGCGCCGAACGCAACGCCGCCCTCGAACGCGCCCGGGAAGGACTCGCCGAAGCCGAGAGCACGGCCCGCGCCCACCGCGCATCCCTTGCCGACGGCATCAAAGCGCGACTCCGCCTGGTCTCGCAGGAGTTCGACCGGCTGGATCAGCAGTACGGCGGATATGGCGCCAAGCTGGAGTTCCCCGAACCCGACCCGCCGGCCGAGCCGGACAAGCCGTGGCGCTGGATGGTCACGCCCAAGTGGCGGCGCTCCGAGGGCGGCCCGTTCTCCGCGTTCAACGTGAAGGGCAACACCGCCCAGATGGACGAGAAGGCGGTCAAGCTCGTCTGCGCCGCGGCGCTCGCGGGTGGCTCCGACCGTCCACTGCTGCTGATCCTGGATGAACTCGGCCGCAACCTCGGTTCGCAGCATCGCCGCGAAGCCGTCGCCTTGTTCGAGCAGATCGGCCGCGACCGCAACATCACCGTCATCGGGGCGCTGCAGGACGACATGGAACGCTACGCCCTGGCCTCGTCTCGGCTGTACGTCAAACTCCGCCGCAGCTCCGACACCATGCCGTACAACCAGGCACCGGTCGTCAAAGGCAACGAGGAGTACGCCGCCCGCGTCGAACTCCTCCGCACCTGGCTGGAGTCCTACCGTGGCGCCACACCCACCCTCGACGTACCGGCACCGACCCTGACCTCATAGTGCTTCGCGTACCCGGTGCCGGTAGCGCAGTGGTGACTCGCCGACCTCGCGTTTGAACGCCGTACTGAACGCACTCTCCGACGCGTATCCCAGGTCGAACGCCAGCGACCCGACGCGAACGTCGTCGTCCCGGAGAGCACGCTGCGCCAGCAGCATCCGCCAGCGGTTGAGGTAGGTCAGCGGCGGTACGCCGGCCACGGCACGGAACCGCTCAGCGAACGACGTCCGCGACATCGCCGCGGCACGCGCCAACTCTGCCAAACCCCACGACTTCCCCGGCTCTCCGTGCATGAGGCTGAGCGCCGGACGCAGCCGTACGTCGGTCAGCAGTCGAAGCCAGCCCGGCGGCAACTCGGACTGGTCGAGGTACGCGCGCAGAATCTCGAGCAACACGAGCTGGGTGTGCTGCCGGATCGCGAACGCGGACCCCAATCTGTTCGCGGTCACCTCGTCGAACAGGCGGTGCAAACTCCCACGAAGGTTGTACCCCGCAGCGGCCGACGCCTGGACATGCCCTATCGGTGGAAGCGCCTGCAGCAGCAGCGCCTGGCCGGCCGGGTTGAGATCGATGCGGCCGCCCATGACGATGTCATCCAGTTCGGTGTCGGCACCTCTCAGATGAGTGAACGGAAAACCCTGCTCGGGCGCGACCTCGCGGCGCGGCCCATCGCCGGTGCCGCCTTCGAGCTCCAGCCAGGACCGATGGTTCAGGATGGCGACGTCGCCCGGTTCGAGCTCGATCGGCCCGTCGATCCCGTCGGTGGTCAGCCGGGCCCGGCCGCCCACCATCGCGATGAACTTCAGCTCGTCGCCGAGCGCGGTCCGCGACACCCACGGGCCCCGCACCGCGAATCCACCCGACATGAGCCCGCGAACCTCAACGAGGTCGAACACCTCGGACAACTGATCCATCCCCGTACTCTCGCGCAAGAAATACGAACTGACAACTATTCAGAGTCCGAGAAACCCACAGCAGACTGGCGGCATGACACAGATGCGATACCGCACTCTCGGCCGGACCGGAGTCAAGGTCAGCCCCTACGCACTCGGCGCGATGATGTTCGGGGCCGTCGGCAACCCCGACCACGACGACTCGATCCGCATCATCCACCGGGCGCTGGATGCCGGCATCAACTTCATCGACACCGCCGACATGTACTCCCAGGGCGAGTCGGAAGAGATCGTCGGAAAGGCGCTCAAGGGACGTCGCGACGACGTCGTCCTCGCCACCAAGGCCCGATTCCCGGTGAACTTCGACCCCACCGGCGCCACCCCGGTCGTACCGAACCGATCGGGCGCCTCACGCCGCTGGCTGATCCAGGCTCTCGACGACTCCCTGCGCCGCCTCGGCACCGACTACGTCGACCTGTTCCAGATTCACCAACCCGACCCGGACACCGACATCGAGGAGACCCTCTCGGCGCTCACCGACCTGGTGCGGGCCGGCAAGGTCCGGGCCATCGGTACCTCCTCTCTGCCCGCGTCGAACCTCGTCCAGTCACATTGGGTCGCCGAACGGCGTGGACTGACCCGGCTGCGCACCGAGCAACCGCCGTACTCGATCCTCAACCGCGGCATCGAGCGCGAGGTCCTGCCTGTGGTCCAGGAGTACGGCATGGGAGCCCTGGTCTGGAGCCCGCTCGCTGGCGGCCTGCTCACCGGCCGCTATCGGAAAGGCCAGGAGAACTCCACGCACCGATCCCGGTTCGGCTTCAGGCACCTGAGCGACGAGCGCCGACTGGATGCCGTCGAGGAGCTCATCAAGCTCGCCGAGTACGCCGGAATGCCGCTGACCCATCTAGCCATCGCCTTCGCGATCGCCCACCCAGGCGTGACCTCGGCGATCATCGGCCCGCGCACCATGGAGCAGCTCGACGACCTCCTCGCCGGCGTCGACGTCACGCTCACCGACGAGATCCTCGACCAGATCGACGAGATCGTCCCGCCCGGCACCGACATCGGCCGACTCGACATGGCCTACAACCCACCCGCCATCCAGCAAGCCCACCTGCGCCGCCGACCCGCCGACGACCGCGCCGCCGCCTGACCACACCTGCCGCCGACCGCACCTGCCGCCTGATCGCACCGCTACCGCGGCCGCGGGCCCCCGCCGCCGCGGTAGCGCTCTCACCGACTTCGGGTGTGTATTTACCAAAACCGGACCCCGGTGCTGACCCTCGACCTGCCGATGGCTCAAACTGGAGCGGTGGAACATCCGGAGAACCGCTTACGCCGAGTAGGCGGAACTCTGGCCAATCGCCCGACCACCGGCGTACCGTCTGCCGCACGGGTCCGGCCGTGTGACGATCGGAGGGCGTGAATGGCATCCTGGCTCCTCCGCGCCCAGTGGAGTCATCGTGACGAGTCCGTCGAACACCGCGCCCTCCGCGTAGGCCGCACACTGACCGCCGTCGCCGTAGCGTTTCCCGACGTACACGCCTGGACCCAGGACGAACGCTGGGGCTACCACGTGCTCGAGGCCGACGGGTCCACACCGCTCCAGGAGATGGTCGAGGCGACCACCAAGGTCCTCTCCAACGGCACGAGCACGACCCGTCTCCACCTGCAGAGCACCGGCGACCTTCCGTGGCTGTTCGACCTGTCCATGGGCGACACGCTGACCACCGTCTCCGACCAGCTCACCCTGCACTGGAGCGACGAGGACGCGCTCATCCAGTCCGAACGCTTCGCCCAAGTCCTGCGTGCCGTCGTGACCATCTGGGAACCCGAGTGGGCCAGCATCGCCGACACCGAGCTCGCCGCCGCAGCCGGCGTCTTCCGGCGCGGCATCCCGATGATGGGCTGGCTGACCTACGTCCGCGGCCTCGTCGCCGGTGCCCACGGCATCGACATCGGCCTCACCCCGTTCGAGCGCGGCACCCTGCTCCAAGCCCCGGTCGCGCCCGCCGACCTCACCCCGGTCCACATCTGCGCCGCAGCCGCCCTCGTCGGCATCGCCCCAGAGATCTAGGTCTGCACGTCGGTCAATACGACTGAGCGGTCCCAACGGGCCAACTCAGCCGCGTCCGGCGCGTGGAACTTCGAGTTGTACTCGTGGAGCTCCTCCCGGGTGATGTGAAACGTCCCCGCCGGCAGCGCCGCATTCCGCGCCTCGAGCCGCTGCCACAACACCTCCAACGGCGGATCGAGTACGACGATGTCCGCGCGCGCACCGACCTCGTGCGCCCGGTTCCGGAACAGGTCGCGCTCGGTCTCTGACCAGCAGCCGTAGTCCAGGACGACGTCGACGCCGAGCGTCAGAGCTCTCGCCGCCATGCCCCAGAACAGCTGCGACTCGAGCACCCACCGGCGCCCGCCGTCCTCACTCACCCCGAACAACGGCTCCATCCACTCGTCCGGCGTGAACCGGAGCGCCGCCCGCTCCTCCTCCAGCCGCCGCGCCAACGTCGTCTTCCCCGCCCCGGGCAACCCGACGATCAACATCATCACCGCACGCTCCATCCCAGCACCCTACGAGCCGCGCCCGGATCCAGCTCCCCAATTCTCTGGCCGACTCCCTCTCTGGCCGACTGTCGAATCTCGCTGGGAGCCTCGACGCCTGGGTGAGAACAGCTCACCTGACGAGGAGAACAGCAATGTCCGCAACCGTGCTTTACATGTCGATGTCCCTCGACGGCTGCGTCGCCGGCCCCAACGAGACACTGCAGAACGGCCTGGGAGACGGCGGAGTGCGCCTGCACGAATGGAACCTCGGCATACCCCTCGACCAGCTGGACGGCGCCGAAGGCTAGATCACCGCCGACTTCCTCAAGACGGGCGCGATCGTGGCCGACCGCGGCACCTTCGAAGCAACCGACGGCTGGAACGGCGACCACCACGACGGCGTACCCATCTTCATCCGTGACCGTGTAGCGGTACAAATGTTAAGGGCCACCCCCGGTGGGGGTGGCCCTTAACAGTGTGAATGTCCGGCGGCGTCCTACTCTCCCACGACCTCCCGGTCGCAGTACCATCGGCGCTGTCGGGCTTAACTT
>NZ_SLWR01000020.1 GCF_004345665.1 Kribbella antiqua | reverse complement strand
CCAACTCCACCGGCAACCGAGGACGACCACCACGAGCACCCATCACAACACCCCTTCAACCGAAAGGTGTTGCAATCACTCCTTGAGCCCGCCCCCTTATTTGGTGGGTCAACCCACCAAATAAGGATCAGCGGTGGGGCATGGCGATTGCTTCGAGGAGGGACTCCTGGGCGCCGGCCAGGTGGTGGCGGAGTTCTTCGACGCACTCGTCGAGCTCGCCGCGCTCGAGCAGGCGGATCAGCTTGCGGTGCGACGCGACCTGCTGCTTGGCGTCCTGCCGCAGGGCGTCCACCCGGGCCAGCGCCAGCCTGGCCTCGCCAGTGACCGAGTCGGCCATCGCGATGAGGCGTTCGCTACCGGTCAGCGCGACCAGGCTCCGGTGGATGGCCAGGTGCGCCTCCGTCATCGCCTCCGGGTCCGCGCCGTCCTTGGCGATCGCGGCGAACGTGCGCATCGCCTCGCGGACCCGCTCCCGTGCCGCCTCGTCCGCGTCGTACCAGGCCCGGATCCCGGCCGACTCGAGCACGAACCGGGCACGGCAGATGTCCGCCACCGAGTCCGGGTGCAGGATCGCGACGCTGACGCCCTTGTTCGGCTCCCGGACCGCGAGACCCTCGGTGACGAGCATCGTCATTGCCTCGCGAACGGTGCTGCGGGCAACCCCCAGCGCCTCGGCCAGTGGTTGCTCGCGCAACGGCGTACCCGGTTCGAGGTCGCCAGCGAACAGGGCAGCGCGCAGCGCGTCGACCACCCGGTCCACCGTGGTCGATCGATCCACCCGCAGCCGTTCGTACATGGGGCGATTCTCGTCCAGTCAAGCTCCGTTGTCGCGCGCGGCACCCTGACCGGGTAGCTTCCGCTGCCCGTCCTGTGGATAACTCCCGACATCATGACCTGGTTTTCAGGCAACATTTCCCCAGTGGCCGCCACTCTCCCCGGGTCGCCGGGCTGAGCCACCGAGCGAGTGAGGAGCTGACCGTTGGCTGACAGCAACATGCCGAAGTACGCCGGCGGCGCCTTCATCGTCCTTGTCCTGCCGATCTTCATCGTGCTCGCGATGATGATGGGCGCCCTGTCGGGGATGTCCTCGGCCGCGTCCTGTACGCCCGACGACACGTCCACCGCGGCGTTCGGCTGGCCGACCGACCGGCACGAGATCGACCTGGACTTCTACGAGCCCGACACCGAGGGCAACAGCCACTCCGGGGTCGACTTCAAGGTCGACGAGGGCAGCAAGGTCTACGCCGCGGCGGACGGCAAGGTGTCCAAGGCCTCCGGCGACGAGATCCGGATCGAGCACGAGAAGAACCAGGTCGAGACCCGGTACAAGTACCTCAAGGACATCGAGGTCAAGGTCGGCCAGGAGGTCAAGCGCGGCGAGCAGATCGGCACCTCCGGCTCCGGCAGCGAGGCCGGCACGCTCGGCCTCAGCGGTGCGCACCTGCACTTCGAGCTGTGGGTCAACAAGGGCGACGGCCTGGAGAACACCAAGCCCGAGGACAACGCCTTCGGTGACGAGGACACCGGCGGCGACAGCGGCTGCGGCTGCGGCACGGGTGGCGGCGACCTGGTCGGCTCGGACAACCAGCAGAAGGCCTACAACTTCATGGTCTCGGCGGGCTACTCCAAGGAGCAGGCCGCCGGTGTGATCGGCAACATGATCCACGAGTCGAGCGTCGAGCCGGCCCGGCTGAACGGGACCGCTCCGGGGGTGAAGACGCACCCGTCGGCGGCGGTCGGGCTGGACAAGGCGTGGGGGATCGTCCAGTGGTATCCGGCCAAGAAGATCATCCAGAATTCGCGGGACGCCGGCGTCGACGACGCCACCATCGAGTCGCTGGCCTACCAGCTCGACTTCCTCCGCAAGCAGCTCGAAGGCAAGGGTCCGGTGCCGACAAAGGACGCGGGCGACCGGCTCCGCGCCGCGAAGACGGTCGACGACGCCGCCTTCCAGTTCGCCCGGTACTTCGAGATCTTCAGCACCAACCCGAACGATCCGGAATTCGCCGAACGGCAGAAGACCGCGAACGAGGTCTTCAAGCGGTACAGCGGCGAGGCGCCGGCGCCGGGCAGCGGCGGCGCGGGCGGCTGCGTCACCGGTGGGAACGGCGACATCGTCAAGACCGCGCTCGGGCTCGCCTGGGACACCCCCGGTCACGGGTTCACGCCGAAGGACGGGTATGCCGACGCGGTGAAGAAGTACAACGGAGCGACCACGGATGATCCGCTGACCGACTGTGGGGTGTTCGTCGCCACCGTGATGGTGATGAGCGGAGTGGACAAGGACTATGCCCGGCGTAACACGGACGCTCAGATGGACTACCTGCGCAACTCGGGGAAGTACGAGATCTACGACAATCTGACCAACGAGGGTCAGCTCCAAAAGGGCGACATCTTCATCATCGACGGGCACACCTACATCTACACCGGGAACTACAAGGGCGGCGACGGAAAGACCTACAACGCGGCGTCGGCGTCCTTGCACGGGCACACACCGGAGGCCTCGCACGTGTATTTCGACGACTACCGTGGCCACTACACCGTGGCCCGGTTCAAGGGCGGAGCGAGTAAGAATGACTGAGGACCGCCGGCTGTTCGTGCTGAGCGGCACCGTGGTCGTGATCGCGGTGATCCTGCTCGGTGGGTACCTGGTGTTCCGCGGCGGCTCCGAACACACCGTCACTGTGGTCTCGATCCCGAACGATCTGACCCTGACCGTCGACGGCAAGCAGGTCGCGGCCAACGGTGCGCTCAAGCTCAAGGAGGGCGAGCACACCTTCACCGGTGAGCGGCGCGGCTTCGAGACCTACAGCCAGACGGTGAAGATCGAGCAGGACTCCAGCTACAAGATGTACCTGTTCTCGAACAACGCCGAAGGCCGCGAGTGGGAGAAGAACCATCCGGGCGAGACGCTCCAGGCCGAGGCCGAGTCGGGGCGCCGGTTCGACGAGCTCAACCGCCGGCTCGAGGCGAAGTACCCGATCCTGCAGGAACTGCCACATCTCGGCGCCGGCTTCACCATCGACCAGGGCAGCTCGCAGGCGCACAAGGGTGATCCCGAGGTGCTTGCCTTCTACATCAAGGTGTACGGCAGGGACGGTCGCAAGAACGCGCTCGAATGGCTCAAGGGCCACGGGTACGATCCCGCCGCCCTTGAGCTCATCTGGACCAAGTAGTCGCCGTCAGGCGGGCAGCGTGAGCTGGCCGCCGGGGGTCGTGATGGCGGCCATCGGGAAGTCCAGCGGGTTGGTCAGGCAGCGGGCGGAGCCGCCGGCCTTGTGGAACTCGCCCAGGTCGAGGACGACGACGCGGAGGCCGAGGCCGGTGAGAATGTCGTGCAGGCGCGGGGAGCAGGCCGGCATGATGATCGTCTCGTTCACCACGATCGAGTTGCCGCAGAACGCGAACGCCTCCTCGTCGGTGAGCACGATCGGGTCCGGCACGATGCCGGACAGCTCCGCCTGGCTCGCCTCGTCGAAGGCCGGCGGATAGACCATCGCGTGCGTACTGTCGACCGGGCAGAACGGCAGGTCGAGGTGGTACATCCCCTCGTGCGCGATGCGTAGCCCGCGGACCCGGATGTTCCACTCGGTCGCCAGGTGCTTGAGCGCCTCCGCCTCCGTGCGCGGCCCGTACCCGACCACCAGGCTGTCGCCGAACACGAACGCGTCGCCGGACTCGAAGTGCGGTCCGACATCATCAGAACCGGTCCGGCCGAGCGTGAACCCGTGCCCGATGAACCAGTCGGCCGCGGTCAGCGACTCCTTCCGCCGCGGCTCGAACCGCATGTGCGAGAGCATCGCCCGGCCGTCCGCCGTCGCGAGCCCGAGGTTCATCGCGTAGACCATGTCGGGAGAGTCCGGCCGCTGCGCGAGTACGTCGACCTCGCCGCCCGCGTCGACGATCGCCTGACGCAGCGAGTCCCATTGCTTGAGCGCGAGTTCGGGGTCGGGCTGGTCCTGGGTCGACATGTACGGGTTGATCACGTAGTCGATCCGGAAGTGGTCCGGGCGGACCATCAGATAACGGCGACCCCACTCCAGCGACTGACCCATGTGAACCCCTTACCTGACTGTTGAAACCTGATCTCGCCTCCGCCGAGCGCAGCGAGGCGCCCTGTCAGATCTCCTGATTGTCCGACAATCAGTCAGTTTGCAGCCCGCTCTGGCCGGAGTCAAACGGTTCTGGCGAGGGTGGCCCAGGACACTTGGTGGAGGGTGGTTCGGGGGTGCGGTAAGGACTAACCTGCGGGCATGACCCCTGACAACGAGGTTCGGTTTCGCGCCTGCCTGGACGATGTCGCGGCGTACAAGCCCGGTCGTCCGCCCGCGCGTACCGACGGCCGGCCGACGTACAAGTTGTCCAGCAACGAGAACCCGTACCCGCCGCTGCCGGGTGTCCTGGCCGCCGCCACCGAGGCCGCCGCGCAGATGAACCGCTACCCGGACATGGGTGCGGTCGACCTGCTCGAGGCGCTGTCGGCGCGGTTCGGCGTGCCGACCAGCGACCTCGCCGTCGCGACCGGCTCCGTCGCGCTGCTCTACCACCTGCTGCAGGCGACGGTCGCCGAGGGCGACGAGGTGGTCTACGCGTGGCGCTCCTTCGAGGCGTACCCGATCGCCGTCCAGCTGACCGGCGCGACGTCGGTCCGGGTGCCGCTGACCGACGACGCCCGGCACGACTTCAAGGCGATGGAAGCTGCGCTCACCGACCGGACCAAGGTCGTCATCGTCTGTACGCCGAACAACCCGACCGGGCCGGTGGTAAGGCGTGACGAGCTGCTCGCGTTCCTGGACGTCGTACCGCCGAATGTGCTGGTCGTGCTGGACGAGGCGTACCGCGAGTTCGTCCGGGAGCCTGACGTCGTCGACGGTGTGGACGTGTACCGGGACCGGCCGAACGTCGCCGTACTCCGGACCTTCTCCAAGGCGTACGGCCTGGCCGGCTTCCGGGTCGGGTACGCGATCGCGCACCCGACGGTGGTGGCCGCGATTCGCAAGTGTGCGTTGCCGTTCGGGGTCAGCCACATCGCTCAGGCGGCCGCGATCGCGTCGCTGGGCGTCGAGGACGAGCTGCTGAAACGGGTCGACGCGCTGGTCGAGGAGCGCACCCGCGTGGTCGACGAGCTGCGCGCCGCCGGGTGGGAGGTGCCGGAGACGCAGACGAACTTCGTCTGGCTGAGCCTCGGCGACGACACTGTCGCGTTCGCCGAGGCGGTCCAGGCCGAGGGCGTCTCGATCCGCCCGTTCCCCGGTGAGGGCGCGCGGATCACCATCGGCGAACGCGAGGCGAACGACCTCTTCCTGTCCGTCGCCCGCGCCTGGCGCACGTGAGCTCGCTGGTCTGGATCTCCGGGGCATCGGCCGGGATCGGCGCGGCGCTCGCGGCGGCCGTGCCATACCCGGACGCGCGCGTGATCGATCTGTCCCGGCGCGGCGGTACGGCGGAACACTTCCAAGCCGACCTGTCCGAGCCGGCCGACTGGGTGCGGGTCGAGCAGCACTTCGCGCAGGAGCTGAGCGGGTACGACGGTGAGCGGGTCGTCTTCATCCACAACGCCGGCACGATCACGCCGATCGGGCCCGCGCATGATGTCGACGCCGCGGACTACACGCGGGCGGTGCTGCTGAACTCGGCCGCGCCGCAGGTCCTCGGCCGGGCCTTCCTCCGGGCCACGGCTGGGCTCAGCTGCGAGCGGCACCTGGTGATGCTGTCGTCAGGCGCTGCCAAGACGGCGTACGCCGGATGGTCGTCGTACAACGCGGGGAAAGCCGCGGTCGAGCAGTGGGTTCGGACGGTGGGGCAGGAGCAGGACGGATGCCGGGTGATCGCCGTCGCACCGGGAGTGGTCGATACCGCGATGCAGACCGAGGTCCGGGCGACGGCCGAGGAAGCCTTCCCTGCTGTCGGTCGCTTTCATGAACTCAAGCGCACCGGAGCTCTCAGTACGCCGGCTGCTGCGGCTGCCGGCATCTGGTCGCTGCTGGAGCGAGACCTGCCGAACGGTTCGTGCGTGGACCTGCGGGATCTGCGGGCATGAAAACGCCCGGCCCGCAGTGGGACGAGGGCCGGGCGTGAAACGGCGCCGGGAGGAGTGAGGCTTTCTCCCGGCGCCGCTTGTGGTGCTACCGAATCAGTCACCCCACCGAGGTGGCTCTTTCGGGTCCTGCGTCACTGACCAGGGAGGGAGGTCAGTTGTTCTGGCTGGAGCCCTGCTCGCAGGTCTTCAGCGAGTCGACGGAGTTGCCGTCGTTGCCCAGGCCCAGGATGCCGGTCAGGTCGCTGATCGGGACCTGCCCGCCAACGCCGTTCACCGGAACCTCGTTGTGGCAGACCTGGAACGGGCCCACGTTGTTGCGGGAGACGGAGACCAGGCCGTCGTCGCCCATCCGGTACCACTTGCCGTTGTTCTGCTTCGAGTCCTGCTCGCAGGTCTTGACGGCGGTGGCGCTGTTGCCGTCGTTCCACAGGCCGACGACGCCGACGATGTCGGTGACCGGCACCTGGCCGCCCACGCCGTTGACCGGAACGAAGTTGTGGCAGGCCTGGAACGGACCGACGTTGTTCTGGTCAACGGACACGAGCGACCCGTTGCCCTTGACCCAGTACCACTGCTTGCCACCGTGGCCGCCGTAGCCCTTGCTGGCCAGCGACGCCGCGTCGGCCAGGCCGGTGTCCGCAGCCTTCTTCTGGGTGTCGTCGAGAACGTTCGCGCTCACGACGGTGGCCAGGCCCAGCGTGGCGACGGTCGCCACGGCCGCGGCGGCGGCGATCTTGCGAGTTACCTGCATTATGCCAGGTTTCCTTTCGGGTTTGACGGGTTCGTCTTAGTGGTAACGACACCTGATGGGGCCGGTTACTAATTTTTTTGTCAGCAATTGCGCCCAGGCGGAAACCCATAGCCGCCACGTGATGACTTTCCTGACGGCGCAGCAAACCCGCCCTGACCAGGCAACTTGCCGGTAACTCGCCCCGTTGGAACGATCCTCAGCTTTTCGCGGACCGGGCGTAACCGATGCTGTCGTGCGTCGTTGAGTGAGCGCGGGTGACGGATGAACCCGGTGATTCGGAAGATTGTTTTCGGTGGGCTCGGTGGCCGCCGAATTGGCGATACCACGAAGAATCGGAATGTCGTTGGAACCATTGCCGGAGTTTCGCGCCGTGTTTTTTCGGGGCAGGGCGCCGGCCGGCACCATGGCCCGCTGCCGCGCGCATCGGCAGCGGTGGGAGACCCGGGTCCCCTAGGGGCCCGGGTCCTTCCTTGTCACCGCCCGGCAGTCGCCCGTGGTCGCCTCTCGGCCGACACCACGAGCGCGACACCGACGATGATGACGGCGCCGCCGATCAGGATCTTCGCCGTGATGTGCTCGGAGAGGATCAGCCAGCCCAGCAGTACGGCGACCGCCGGGTTCACGTACGCGTAGGTGCTGATCAGCGAGATGGGCGCGTTCGCGAGCAGGTAACTGTAGGCGCTGTACGCGAGCAGCGAGCCGAAGA
Organism: Kribbella antiqua; assembly: GCF_004345665.1. Taxonomy (GTDB): domain Bacteria; phylum Actinomycetota; class Actinomycetes; order Propionibacteriales; family Kribbellaceae; genus Kribbella; species Kribbella antiqua. Next base: position 90,096 of record NZ_SLWR01000020.1, on the reverse strand, counting down.
CGATCAGATAGCCGAGCGCGATCCAGCCGGAGCCGTCGATCGCGCCGAGGTCGAGTCGCCCGGGTTCGCCTCGGATCACGCCGAGCAGGATCATCGCCGTACCGCCGAACGCCATCTCGTACAGTGCCGCGACCAGCGGGTCGCGCGGCAGTCCGAGCCTGGGGGAGAAGCGGGAGCCGGTCGCCCAGCTGATCGTGCCGACCACCAGGATCCCCACCGACAGTGGCTTCGCGCTGGTGTCGCCACCGGACACCGCGAGCACTGCCACGCCGGCGAATCCGATCAGGACGCCGAGCCAGGTCAGCCACCGTGGTCGCTCGCCGCCACCGACGCGCAGCAGCATCACCCAGAGCGGGATCGCGGCGACCAGCAGCGCGGCCAGTCCGGAGGGCACCGTCTGCTCCGCGATCGCGACCCCACCGTTGCCAAAGGCAAGTAGCAGTACGCCGACGACGGCCGCTCCGAGCGCCTCGCGGCGGGTGATGCGGAGCCGACGCCAGCCCGACTTCAGGCTCAGGATCGCGGCCAGCACCACGGCCGCCGTCAGGAACCGGGACGCCATCCCGAGCATCGGCGGGATCTGCGCATCGACGACCACCCGGATGCCGAGGTACGTCGAACCCCAGACCACGTACACCACCGCGAGAGCCGACCAGATCATCGCCGCCGACGCCTGACGGGCACCGGTCTCGGGCAGTACGGCGGGCGAAGCGGCGGCCATCAGCGTCCTCACTGTCATGGGTGTAATGCAAGAACAGTAATTACGCTAAGCCCACGGCGGGACCGGCGCAAGGCGGTTTCCGGTCAGCAATCCGCTGTTTCCCGCCACGCCATGCGGACCGGGAAGGGTGCCCGGTACTGAGCCGACGACCCGGCCATCTGGGTCGACCAGCAGCACCCCGAGCGCAGCGTCGTACTCGGAACGCTCAAGAACGGCGGGCTGACCGTCTTCGACCTCACCGGCAAGGAAGTACAGCGGTTCGCCACGCGGCCGGCGCCCGCGCCGGACCAGGAGCCGGGCCGGTTCAACAATGTCGACCTGGTCGGAACCTCGCAGTCGTGACGGACCGCGGCCGTGACCAGCTCCGCACGTACGCCGTCAAGGCGGGCAGGCTGACCGATGTCACCAGTGCCGACGCTCCGCTCGTGTTCAGCAAGGACACCGAGGAGGTCCAGGAGCAGCGGACGGCTTACGGTCTGGCCGCGACCACGGTTCAGGGGCAGCCGATCGTCGCGGTGACCCGGCGCAGCGAGACTCGGGTCGGCTCTTCCGGCTGGTTCCGGACGGCAAGGGCAAGGTCACCTACCGCCGCCTCGGCAGGGTCGACCTCCCGAGCAGCTTCAAGTTGACCGATGGCAGCACCTGGAGCCCGTGCGAGGAGCCCGGCGACCGGCCGCAGCTCGAGGGCATGGTCTTCGACACCACCACCAATGACCTGTACGCCGCTCAGGAGGACGTCGGCATCTGGCGCATCCCTCGGAACGGGAAGCCCGAGCTGGTCGAGAAGGTCCGTGAGTTCGGCCAGCCGGCGACGTACAACGAGGAGACCGAGGAGTGCGAGCCGACCGGTCCGGTCAGCGCTGACGCCGGGAAGCACCTCAGCGCCGCCGCCGAGGGCCTCACGATCGCCTACCGGAATGGTGTACGGACGCTGTACGCGTCGAGCCAGGGCGACTCGACCTTCGCGGTCTACCGGATCGACGGGCGCAAGCTGACCTACCGGGCCGGGTTCCGGGTGGTCGACGGTCCGGCGGCGGACGGCGTACAGCACAGTGATGGCGCGGCGGTAACGACTCAGGCGCTCGGGCCGCTGTTCCCGCACGGCTTGTTCGCGGTGCATGACGGGGAGAACACGCCTGGTGACGGCGACCGCGAAGGCACCAACTTCAAGCTGATCCGGCTCGAGAAACTGCCGTAATCGGTACGCATCTGTGACACATCTCGCACCGGGTGCGCAGCGCCTGTCACAAGCGCGACAATAGGACCAATTGATGGACTGGTGTCTCAGCCCTGGACCCGTTTCGGTACCGCCGTACCCGCAAGCGTCCAGACAGTTAGCGGATCAGCGACCTGACGGTTACGGTGTCCGGCAAGATGGGCAGTGAGACCAGTGAGGAGGTCCACTGCAAGACAGTGCTCAACCCCCTGGATCCACGCGGTCCTGCCTGCGAAGCCTCACCCGGCTGAAGGGGCCGGCCCCGTGCAACGTTGCGGTCGCGGCGATCCCGCGCTCGAACCCGAGGAGTGCTTGTGAGTGAGTCGATGCCGGGGAGTGCCCCGGAAGTGTTCGCGCCCCACGAGGCGCCGGTCAGTCCACCCCAGGCCTCCGAGGAGGTCGAGTTCGTCCAGCTGCTGACGCCCGAAGGCGAGCGCGTCGAGCACCCGGACTACTCGTTCGACCTCGACGACGAGGCGATCAAGGGCTTCTACCGGGACATGACCCTGGTCCGCCGGATCGACACCGAGGCGACCGCGCTGCAGCGGCAGGGTGAGCTCGGGCTGTGGGCGTCGCTGCTCGGCCAGGAGGCCGCCCAGGTCGGCTCCGCCCGGTCCCTCAACAGCAAGGACATGGTCTTCCCGACGTACCGCGAGCATGGCGTCGCCTGGTGCCAGGGCGTCGACCCGCTGCGGCTGCTCGGTCTGTTCCGCGGCGTCGACCAGGGCGGCTGGGACCCGAAGGACAACAACTTCCACCTGTACACGATCGTGATCGGCGCCCAGACGCTGCACGCGACCGGGTACGCGATGGGCCAGCAGCGCGACCACGCCATCGGCGACGCCGAGAACGGCGAGTGCACGATCGCGTACTTCGGTGACGGCGCCAGCAGCCAGGGCGACGTGAACGAGGCGTTCATCTGGGCCTCGGTCTTCAACGCGCCGGTCGTGTTCTTCTGCCAGAACAACCAGTGGGCCATCTCCGAGCCGATCGACCGGCAGACCCGGATCCCGCTGTACCAGCGCGCGGCCGGCTTCGGCTTCCCCGGTATCCGCGTCGACGGCAACGACGTACTCGCGACGTACGCCGTCACCCAGCAGGCGACGAAGCGGGCCCGCGAGGGCAGCGGCCCGACGCTGGTCGAGGCATACACGTACCGGATGGGCGCGCACACCACCTCCGACGACCCGACCAAGTACCGGCTGAGCGAGGACCTCGAGCACTGGAAGCTCAAGGACCCGATCCAGCGCGTCCGGGCGTACCTGACCCGCTCCGCCGGGGTCGACCAGGACTTCTTCGGCGAGGTCGACGCCGAGGCGGACAAGATCGCCGCCGAACTGCGGGCCGGCTGCCTGTCGCTGCCGAACCCGGAGCTGACCGACTTCTTCCAGCACGTGTACGTCGAGGAGACGCCGCAGCTGGCGGAGCAGCGGGAGCAGTTCGCCGCGTACGCCGCTTCGTTCGAAGGCGAGGGCTGAGCGATGACGAAGATCACTCTCGGCAAGGGCATCAACGCCGGCCTGCGGGCCGCGATGGAGGCCGACCCCAAGGTCGTCGTGATGGGCGAGGACATCGGCAAGCTCGGCGGGGTTTTCCGGGTCACCGAAGGTCTGCAGAAGGACTTCGGCGAGGACCGGGTGATCGACACCCCGCTGGCCGAGTCCGGCATCATCGGCACCGCGGTCGGCCTGGCGCTGCGCGGGTACCGGCCAGTCTGCGAGATCCAGTTCGACGGGTTCGTCTTCCCGGCGTACGACCAGATCATCAGCCAGGTCGCGAAGATGCACTACCGGTCGATGGGCCGGATCAAGATGCCGGTCGTCATCCGGATCCCGTACGGCGGCGGCATCGGCGCGGTCGAGCACCACTCGGAGTCGCCGGAGACGCTGTTCGCGCACGTGCCCGGCCTGAAGGTGGTGTCCTGCGGCGACCCGGTGGACGCGTACTGGATGATCCAGCAGGCGATCGCCTCCGACGACCCGGTCATCTTCTTCGAGCCGAAGCGGCGCTACCACGAGAAGGCGGAGCTGGACGAGTCGGTGCCGCCGGCGCTGCCGCTGCACCAGGCGAAGGTGGTCCGTTCAGGCACCGATGCGACGTTGTTCTGCTACGGGCCGATGGTGAAGACGTGCGTACAGGCGGCCGAGGCCGCGGCCGAGGACGGACGGCAGCTCGAGGTCGTCGACCTGCGGACAATTTCGCCGCTGGACCTCGCGACGATCTTCGCGTCGGTTCGTAAGACCCGCCGAGCCGTCGTGGTGCACGAGGCGCCGTACACGCTCGGGCCGGGGTCGGAGATCGCGGCCCGGGTCACCGAGGAGTGCTTCTACCACCTGGAGGCGCCGGTGCTGCGCGTCACCGGGTACGACACCCCGTATCCGCCGTCGCGGATGGAGGAGGAGTACCTGCCCGACCTGGACCGGGTACTCGACGGGGTCGACCGGGTGATGGAGTACTGATGGGCATCCAGCAGTTCCGCCTCCCCGACGTGGGTGAGGGCCTGGTCGAGGCCGAGATCGTCAGCTGGAAGGTCAAGCCGGGCGACACGGTCAAGCTCAACGACACCGTTGTGGAGATCGAGACAGCGAAGTCGCTGGTCGAACTCCCGGTCCCGTTCGCCGGCACGATCACCGAACTCCTCGTCCCCGAGGGCGAAACAGTCCCGGTCGGCACGCCGATCATCGCCGTACAGACCGAGTCGGCCGACGACGACGCACTCACCGAGGACCTTGTTCCGGCCATCCCCGAGCCCGAAGCGGGTAAGAGTGACGCGCCGGGCGGCGGCCGTACGGCGGTCCTCGTCGGCTACGGCCCTCGAACCACAGAAGCCAAACGCCGCCCCCGCAAGGGTGCTGCCCCAGCTGAGCCGGCTCCGGTCGGAGCACAGCCGAGTACGGCGCCGGGTGCGATGGCCACCAGTGGAGTAGGCGCCGCACAGATTCCCGAGCCTGAGCCAGTTGTTGCCAAGAGCAATGAACCGGGTTCCGTGCATGTGCTGGCGAAGCCGCCGGTGCGGAAGCTGGCCAAGGATCTTGGGGTGGATCTGACCGCGGTGACGCCGTCCGGGGCGGGTGGGATCATCACCCGGCAGGACGTCGAGGCGTACGCGGCGGCGCCGGCTGAGGCGCCGGCCGTGGCTCCTGCCGTGGTGGAAGGTCAGCCGGTGGTGAGTGGGCGGGAGGACACTCGGGTGCCGGTGAAGGGGGTGCAGAAGGTGATGGCGCAGGCGATGGTGGCCAGCGCGTTCACCGCACCGCATGTGACCGAGTGGATCACCGTCGATGTCAGCGAGACCATGGAACTGGTCGAGCGGCTGAAGACGGACAAGGCGTTCCGCGACCTCAAGGTCTCGCCGTTGCTGATCGTCGCCAAGGCCGTCACCCTGGCAGCTCGCCGTACGCCGATCGTGAACGCGGCCTGGGACGAGCCGGCCCAGGAGATCGTCTACCGCGGTGCGATGAACCTCGGCATCGCCGCGGCCACCCCGCGCGGCCTGATCGTGCCGAACATCAAGAACGCCGACTCGCTCACCCTGCCCGACCTGTGCCGGGCGCTGAACGACCTGGTCGCCGTCGCCCGCGAGGGCAAGACCCAACCGGCCGACCAGGCCGGCGGCTCGTTCACGATCACCAACGTCGGCGTCTTCGGCGTCGACGCCGGTACGCCGATCATCAACCCCGGCGAGGCCGCAATCCTCGCCTTCGGCGCGGTCCGCAAGCAGCCGTGGGTGGTCGACGACCAGATCGTCCCCCGCTGGATCACCACGCTCGCGCTCTCCTTCGACCACCGCCTGATCGACGGCGAAAAGGGCTCCACCTTCCTCGCCGACGTCGCCGGCATCCTCGAGGACCCAGCTCGTGCGTTGATGTTCTAGTACGACGCACTCCACGAAGGCCCGGGTGGATCCGTCCACCCGGGCCTTCGTCTGCCCTGCGTAAACCTGCCTGCCCCGGATCTTCCGCGATGAGAGGGTGGGGGGGCGTGCTGGTGCTGATGGCGGTGCTTGGGGCGGCGGTGTTGCATGCGACGTGGAATGCGATGGCGCATGGGGTGCCGGATCGGCTGGCCGGCTTTGCGTTGCTTGGGCTGGCGTCGGGGGTCGCCGGGCTGATCGCGATCATCGTGACCGGGCCGCCGCCGTCCGGAACCTGGCCGTACATCATCGCCTCGATCGTGCTGCATCTCGTGTACTACGGCGGTCTGCTCGCGTCGTACCAGCTTGGTCAGTTCAGCCAGATGTACCCGCTGGCCCGCGGTACGTCGCCCTGGGTGGTTGCCGTGGTCTCGATCGTCGTACTGCACCAGAGTCTTGCGCCGGCCGAGCTCGCCGGGGTGCTGCTCATTTCGGCGGGGCTGATCGGGCTGGTGTTCATCGGACGGAGCGCTGGTCGGGCGCAGACCGCGGCGCTGCTTGCCGCCTTCGGGACCGGTCTGTCGATCGCCGCCTACACGGTGGTCGACGGTCTCGCTGTGCACAAGATGCCGGTAGCGACGTACATGGGCTGGGTCTTCATGATCCAGGGGTTCATCGTGCCGATTGTGGCGCTGTGCTGGCGTGGGCCCGCTGTTTTCAAGCAGCCGCAGTCGGCTGTGCTGTCCGGGCTCGGCGGTGGAGTCGTGTCGATGGCGGCGTACGGGCTGGTGTTGTGGGCGCAGACGCGCGGGACGCTGGCGGCGATCGCGGCGCTGCGGGAGACCAGCATCATCTTCGGCGCGATCATCGGCGCCATCTTCTTCGGCGAGCGCTTCGGCCCGCGCCGCGCGATCGCCGCCGCCGTGGTGGTCGGCGGCATCGTTCTGATCAGTGTGAGCTAGTGCCTCGTCGAGAAACGTTCGGCACCTCTATCGGCGCCCCAGACGCCCGCTGGCGGCGTTGTCGTCGTCGCGCAATGCTCCGCATTGCTCTCCTCCTCCGCCTTGCCAGCGAACGCCTGGACCACCGCTAGAGGCACCAACGTTCCTCGACGAGGCACTGAGGAGAGGGGATCCCGGGCGGTGGACCCCCTCTCGGTCTGGGGTTACCAGCCTCGCTGGACGGCGTCCAGGGAGTCGGCGATGCCTTCGCCGAAGAAGGCGTTGTTGGCGGTCGTCCCGGTGCAGCGGGCGTCCGGGGTGGTCGGGCAGGCGGTGTCGTCGGCCTGCCGGCGCAGCGCCGCTTCGAGCTCGCGCGGGCCCCACCACGGGTGGGCCGACTTCATCAGCGCGGCGACACCGGTCACGTGTGGCGACGCCATCGACGTACCGCTCATGGTGCCGTAGCGGCCGCCTGGCAGCGTCGACAGGATCGCGCTGCCCGGCGCCGCGACGTCGATCGTGTTCAGCCCGAAGTTGGAGAACCCGCTCTTCGCCCGCGCCGACGTCGTACTCGCGACGGTGATCACGCCCGGCAGCTCGGTCGGCATGTCGAGGCAGTTGTTGTCGATGGTCCGCGTGACTGCGGTCGAGTCGTTCGGGCTGCTGCTGTCGGTGGTCTTGTTGGACAGGTCGTAGTTCGAGTTGCCGGCCGCCGCGACGGACAGGACGCCGTGGTTGGTCGCGTAGTCGACGGCTCGTCGGACCGCTTCCTGGACCGCACCCTGGTCGCCGTTGTCCTTGCACCAGAACTGGTACGGGTCGATGAAGTAGCTGTGGTTCGTCACGTCCATGTGGTGCTCGGCCGCCCACACGAACCCGCAGATCGAGTACTCCGGGTAGATGTAGCCATCGTCGTTGACGACCTTCACCGACGCGATCCGCACACCGGGCGCGACGCCGACGATGCCGACGCCGTTGCGCGCGGCCGCGACCGTGCCGGCGACGTGCGTGCCGTGCGAGCTGGTGGTCGGCCGCCACGCGCCCTCGGTCGTGTCCGGTACGCCGTTGTCGACGCAGCTCACCGAATCGGCGCGCATCGAAGTTCGGCGCGAGGTCGGGGTGGCTGTCGTCGACACCGCTGTCGTTGATGCCGACCAGGACCCGGCGGGAGCCGTCGGTGATCTGGTGTGCCTGGTCCGCTTTGATCTGGACCATGTCCCACTGCTCACCCTCGCGCGGATCCGCCGCCGGGGTTGCCTCGGTGTCGTCGATCGACGTCGTACCGGCTGGGCCTTCGCTGACGGCAGCGGTGCGGGTGGCGCCGACGGATTCGACCTCGCGGCCGTAGTGGCTGGAGCGGATGTCGGCGCGGAAGTCGGCGTTGGTCGACTGCGCGATCACGACGCCGAGCTGGGCGTACGACTGCACGACCGTGCCACCGGCCGCCTTCACCGCCTGCTCGACCTTGCGCACATGCCCAGGCGACGCCTTCGTGTTCACCACGTAGTTCATCAGCGGCCCAGGCACAGCGTCTTCAGCCGGTACGGCGTGAGCCGTCGCGGAGCCGAGTGACGTCGCGGCGAGCGCGGCGACGGCGAGGCCGGCGGTCAACCGGCGGGAACGGGAGCGGATCACGCGGGTCTCCTCGGGGCGGTACGGGACAGTAACCCGAGACTTTAGAGCGACTTCTGGCGCTGCGGACTTCTTCATCCACAACGCAGGGGAAACCCTGCATCTGTCACTACCGAATGCTCATCAGTTCACGCTCAGTTACCCACACTTGTGGATACGCCTGTGGATAACTCGTGGACAAGGTGGGGACGAGATCGCTCGAGCGGTGGATTGCCTGTGCATTTAGCATAGATACAACAGAGATACGAGATGCATGGGTGAAGGGGTTCGCGGTGAGTGGCGGGGCGGAAGTGTCCGACTTCCAGTTGGGGGACGAGACCGCGGAGATCGCGCGGGTGGTCGCCGAGGCGGGGCCGGGGGTGGAGAAGATCCCCGCGGCCGAGCGGGTTTACGCCTACGTGAAGGCCGCCATCCTGGACCGGGCGTACCCGGGCGGCGAGTTGGTCACCGAGGGCGAGCTGGCCACGGCGGTCGGGGTGTCCCGGACTCCGGTGCGTGAGGCGCTCCTGCGGCTGGAGGAGTCCGGCCTGGTGAAGCTGTACCCGAAGCGCGGCGCCCTCGTCCTCCCGGTGCTGCCGCAGGAGATCGACGACGTCCTCGAAGCCCGGGAGCTGATCGAGACGCACGCGGCCGCCAAGGTCTGGCCGCGCCGCAAGCAGCTGATCGAGACCCTCACTCAGCACGTCGACGAGATGCGCGCGCACCGCAAGGCCGGTGACGCGAAGAGCTTCCTGGAGGCGGACCGCGCCTTCCACGAGGCGATTGTCGGTGCCGCTGGCAACGAAATCCTGGCCAAGCTCTACAACAGCCTGCGCGACCGGCAGGTCCGGATGGGCGTGCCCGGCATCGAGGTGCAGCCGGCCCGGATGGACAAGTCCATCGCCGCGCACCAGGAGATGATCGACGCGCTCGGCGGCAACAGCGTGAAGCGCTTCCGCGAACTGGTCGTCACCCACATCAACGAGGCCGCGACGGACCTGCGGAGCTCGCGTTGACCGAACTCCTCTTCCCCCTGGGCGGACGTCGCGCCTGGGCGGTGTGGGCCGCAGCCGTCTTCACCTACCTCGTGACGGTCCTACACCGCGGCTCTATGAGTGTGGCCGGTCTGCAGGCCGCTGAGCGCTTCCACATCTCCGCCTCCGCGCTGGCCAGCTTCACCGTCGTACAGCTGACTGTGTACGCCGCCATGCAGGTGCCTGTCGGCGTACTGCTGGATCGGTACGGCTCCAAGCGGCTGCTGATCGCTGCGTCCGGCCTGCTGTTCGTAGCGCAATCTGCCTTCAGCCTGGTCGACTCGTACCCGGCTGCGCTTGCTGCACGCGCCGTACTGGGTGTGGGTGACGCACTGGTCTTCATCAGCGTGCTGCGCGTCGTGATGTCGTGGTTCCCCGCGCTGCGGCAGCCGGTGATGTCTCAGGCCACCGGAATGCTCGGTGGTGTCGGTGCGATCGTCTCGACCGTGCCGATGGCTGCCGCCTTCCACTCCTTCGGCTGGACCAGCACGTTCGCCGGTGCCAGTGTGCTCAGTCTGGTGACTGGTATCGCCGTACTGTTCCTGATCAAGGACACGCCGTACGACGAGCCGCTGCACCGGACCAAGCAGTCACTCACCGAGGTGCGGAACAACCTGCGGCGGGCGTGGAAGGAGCCGGGCACTCGGCTCGGGCTGTGGACGCACTTCACCACCAACTTCTCCGGCAGTACGTTCGGCCTGCTGTGGGGTTACCCGTTCCTCGTCCGCGGTGAAGGGCTGGCGCCGACGACCGCTGCCGCGTTGCTGATCCTGCCGGTGCTGGCAGGCCTCTGCTACGGGCCTGTGGTGGGCCGGTACGCCGCACGCTTCCCGTTCTACCGGTCCTGGATCGTGCTGGCCGTGATCGCGGGCTCAGTGGTGATGTGGACCGTCGTACTGCTCTGGCCTGGTCAGGCGCCGATGCCGGTGCTCCTGCTGCTGATCGTCGTACAGGCGGCTGGTGGGCCTGGGTCGATGCTTGGGCTGGACTACGCGCGTACGTTCAACCCGGCGACGCGGTTCGGTGCTGCCAACGGGATGGTCAACACCGGTGGGTTCATCGCCACGCTGATCTGCATCGGCATGGTCGGCGTCCTGCTGGACGCGTCGTCCGGTGGAGCGCCTCAGACCATCACCGACTTCAAGTGGGCGCTGGCGTTCCAGTACGTCCTGTGGGCGATCGGCACCCGGCAGATCCTCAAGTACCGCCGCAAGGCCCGCGGCCACCTGGCCCGCTACAACCCCGAGGCGTACGAAGCCCTCCTGGCCAACCAGATCGTCCCGCTGAAAGGCTGATCTCAGCGGGCTGGCACGGGCTGTCAGCCGAACGCCAGGGCCGTGCCAGGGCGGTCCGCGACGGTAGTCCCAGTGAAGTGAGTCCACTGGGAGGAACCGATGACCACAACGAACCAGGTCGCCATCGAGGCAACCGGCTTGGTCAAGAGATATGGCAACACGACCGCCCTGGCCGGCGTCGACCTGAGCGTGCCGACCGGCACCGTGCTCGGGGTCCTCGGCCCGAACGGCGCCGGCAAGACCACGGCGGTCCGCATCCTCGGCACGCTGCTCCGCCCGGACGCCGGACAGGCGACGGTCGGCGGGTACGACGTCGTCCGCGACGCCGGCAAGGTGCGCGAGATCATCGGCCTGACCGGGCAGTACGCCTCGGTCGACGAGGACATGTCCGGCCGCCGGAACCTGATCATGATCGGCCGGCTGCTCGGGTACTCGCGGGCCCAGGCCCGGGCCAAGGCGGACGACCTGCTGGAGCGATTCGAGCTCACCGACGCCGGTGAGCGGATCGCCAAGACGTACTCCGGCGGTATGCGCCGGCGCCTCGACCTGGCCGCCAGCCTGGTCGGCGACCCAAGCGTCCTCTACCTCGACGAGCCCACCACCGGCCTCGACCCGCACGCCCGCAACGGCGTCTGGGAGACGGTCCGGAACCTGGTGCTCGACGGGACCACGGTGCTGCTCACCACGCAGTACCTGGAGGAGGCCGACGCACTGGCCGACTCGATCATGGTGTTCGACCACGGCAAGGTGGTCGCCTCCGGGCGGCCGGCCGAGCTCAAGGCGCAGGCCGGCAAGCAGTCGCTGGACGTCCGCCCGGCCGAGCCCGCGCATCTCGAACGCGTCGCCGCGATCGTCGCCGAATCGGTCGGCGTACGGCCGCACGTCGACGTGGTGAACACCCTCGTCAGTGCTCCCGTCAGCGACGGTACGCCGATGCCGGTCGTCGTACGGCGCCTCGACGAGGAAGGCATCGCCGTCACCGAACTGGCCCTGCGGCTGCCGAGTCTGGACGAGGTCTTCCTCGCGCTGACCGGGCACACCGCCGAATCGCGTCCGCAAGACGCAGTCCTGGAAGGAGCGGGCCGATGAGCGCGGCCACGATTGAAGCACCGGCCCACGCGGCCCGCCGGAGCCGGCCGTTCGCCTGGGTCGAGCAGAGCCTGACGCTTGCCTGGCGCAACATTGTCCGGATCCGGCAGAACCCGGAAGCGCTGGCGGACGTGACGTTCCAGCCGATCATCTTCCTGGTGCTGTTCCTGTTCGTGTTCGGCGGCGCGATCGCGCAGGGTGGCAGCTGGCACGACTACCTGCCGTTCCTGCTGCCGGGCCTGCTCGTGCAGACCGTGGTCTTCTCCACGATGGGCACCGGCGTCGGGCTGAACGACGACTTCGCCAAAGGCGTCTTCGATCGCTTCCGCAGTCTGCCGATCGCCCGGGTGGCGCCGCTGGTCGGCGCGGTCCTCGGCGACGCGGTCCGCTACACGCTGTCGATCGTGATCCTGATGGGCACCGGGTTCGCGCTCGGGTTCCGATTCCAGAACGGCGTCGGCAACGGCGTACTCGCGCTAGTGATCGTGCTGCTGTTCGCGCTGTCGATGTGCTGGATCTGGGTCTGGCTCGGGCTGAAGCTGCGCACCGCCCAGGGGGTCCAGGGCGTCGCCTTCCTGGTGATGTTTCCGCTCACCTTCGGCAGCAACGTCTTCGTCCAGACCAACACTCTGCCGGGCTTCCTGCGCGCCTTCGTCAACGTTAACCCGGTTAAATATTTGGTCGACACAATGCGCGGCCTGATGCTCGGCGGCGACATCCAGAAGCCGCTACTGATCACCCTCGCCTGGATGGTCGGCCTGATCGCGGTCTTCGCACCTCTCGCGATCCGCGCGTACCGCCGCCGTACCTGAAACCCCCGGCAAACGGCGGTGAGGCTCTGGCCTCACCGCCGTTTGTCCGTGGTGACCAGGTCGAGGAGGCCGGGGAAGCGGGCGTTGAGGTCGTCGGTGCGGACGTGGCTGCGCCGCTCGAGGCCGTACTGGCGCTGACGGGTCACGCCCGCCTCGCGCAGCACCTTGAAGTGATGGGTGAGCGTCGACTTCGGCCGGTCGAACCCGAACCATCCGCACGAGTGGTCGAACGCCTCCGACTCCAGCAACAGCTTTCGCACGATCTCCAGGCGCAGCGGATCGCTCAGGGCGGCGAAGACGTGCTCCAGCCGGATCTCGTCCACGGCCGGCTCGGGCAGCGGTTCAGGTAGGTCCATCGATTCTCCCTATGTACGACTTTTATCGTACTACGTGTTAGGTTCGAAAAAAGTCGTACTACGAGGAGGAGAGTCATGGTTGAGGTCGCGGCGCCTGCCGCCGAGCGAGTCGACGGGACCGGCTGGGTCTGGCTGGCCGCGTGGCCGGTGACGGCCGTCTTCATCCTGTCCAACGCGGCCACTCCGCTGTATGTGCTGTGGCAGCACGAGCTCGGCTTCTCGAAGGGCACGCTGACGGTCATCTTCGCGTTCTACATCGTCGGTCTGCTCGGATCACTGCTCGTCTCCGGCGTCGTCTCCGATCGCGTGGGACGGAAACCCGTTCTGCTGCCGGCACTCGGTCTCGCGCTGGCAGCCTGCGTCATCTTCGCGACCGCCGGCAGTGTCGCCACGCTCATCGTTGCCCGGCTCTTCACCGGGATCGCCGTCGGGGCAGTCGTCTCCGCCGGCATGGCGGCGGTCACCGACGTCGGCGGGCCGGATGGCAAGCGTCTCGCCGCGCTGCTCGCCTCGTGCGCGATGGTGCTCGGTGCGGGCCTCGGCCCTTTGCTGGCGGGCGTTTTGTCCGAGACACTCCCCGGTCCCACTGTGACGGTCTTCGTTGTCGAAGCTGTGCTCCTGCTCACCGCGATGTTCGTCGTACTGCGGATGCCGGTACGACGTCCGCCGTACACGCGCGGGGCGTGGGTCCGGGTGCCCGGTGTGCCACGTGAGCACAGGCTGCAGCTTGTGCTCGGCGTCGTGGTGTTCGCGCCCGGGATCACCGCGACGTCGTTCGTGCTGTCGCTTGGGCCGTCGCTGCTGTCCGGTCTGCTCGGCACCACCAGCCGGATCGTCGCCGGCGGGATGGCGTTCGTCATGTTCTTCGCTGCCACCGGCGTCCAGTTCGCCGTCCAGCGGTTGCCCCGGCACGCGATCCTCACCGCCGGCGCGATCAGCACGATCCTCAGCATGCTCGCGCTGGTCACAGCCGTACGCCTGGCGTCCGTCCCGGCGCTCATCACCTCCGCCGTACTAGCCGGAGCAGGCCAAGGCCTAGGCCAGCTAGGAGGACTCTCCCTCCTCAACTCCTCCGTCCCGCCCAGCCGCCTAGCCGAAGCCAACGCCGCCCTCAACATCGGCGGCTACCTTCCCGCCGCCCTCCTCCCCGTAACCACCGGCTACCTGGCCAACGCCCTGACCCTCCCCACCGCCACCACCCTCTTCGCCACCACCCTCCTAACCACAACCACCGCCGCCGTCCTCACCATCTATTTCACCCGCAGGCGTCTGACCGAACTCACTTGACGACGGCGTGCCCCGGCCATCCCGGGGCAGATCAAAAGCCTTATCCACAAGCCGTTTGTGAGCACCAGAAACCGCGGATCTCGTCGCTAGCCTTGTGCGGTGCGGATCAACGTGTACATCGACGGTTTCAACCTGTACTACGGCTGCCTCAAGGGCCAGCCGCACAAATGGCTGAACCTCGAGACGATGTGTGAGCTCCTGCTGCGCCGGTTCGAGGTCCAGCGCATCCGGTACTTCACAGCACGCGTCAAGGAACGCGCCGGGAATCTGCAGGCGCCCGTTCGGCAACAGGCGTACCTCCGCGCGCTCGGCACACTGCCCAAGGTCGACGTCCACTACGGCAGTTTTCTCACCAAGCCGACTCGAATGCTGCTGGCAAACCCTCCCACCACCGGGCCACGGACCGTGGAGGTCATCAAGACCGAGGAGAAGGGTTCCGATGTCAACCTGGCGACGTACCTGCTGGTGGACGCTTTCCGGGACGATGCCGAGGCGTTCGCCGTCGTGAGCAACGACTCGGACCTGACCGAGCCGATCCGGATCGTCTGCCATGAGCTCGGGAAGGTGGTGGGCCTGCTCAACCCTCAGCCGGTGGCGAGTCAGCGGTTGCTGCGCTGTCGGCCGACGTTTGCGAAGCAGATCCGGCCGGGGGTGCTTGGTGCCAGTCAGTTTCCGCCGCGGGTCGTGGACAGCGCGGGCTCGACCATCCACAAGCCGCCGGGCTGGTGAAAAGCAGAAGCCCCACCGAAGTGGGACCTCGCACCCAGTCACCGAAGCAACTGGGGGGATGCTCAAAGGCTAACCGACGATCCGGTCCTGGGCAAATGACTCATTGGAGGTGTTCGCCGAAGGCCAAGGGGTGGCGGGTGCAGAGGTAGGTTGCCCAGTGCAACTTTTCGGGGGTGCCGTCGGGGGTGCGGGTGATGCGGAGGAGTTCGCCGGCTTCGCGGCCGGAGATGGTGCGGTAGAGGTCGTCGGAGATGCGTTCGAAGACGGCCGGGGCCAAGTGTTCAGCGGCTTGTGGGGATTTGGCCTGGAGGGTGCCTGCCTTGACGGAGAAGACGAACGGGACACCTTCGGAGAACCAGGTGCCGAGGACGCCCGACAGCTCCGGCGGGATCGTCGTACCGGGGACCCAGGGCTGCTCCGGCAGCGGGTCGTCTTCGAGAACCTTGATCAGCAGGTCGGTGGCCAGGAGGCCGGGCGACGGGGCGGAGGTCGAGTTCTGCAGGGCGATGCCGGCCGTGCCCGAAGCGCGGTGCACGAAGGTGGAGGTGATGTGACCCGGCATCCCGCCGTCGTGGCCGACGAAGACGCGGTCACCGCGGCGCAGCAGCATGAAGCCGAGGCCGAACGCGAGCTGCCAGCGGTCCATGTCCGCCATGATCTGCACCTGGCACATCTCGTCCACGGTGTCCTTCGACAGCACCTCGTCGATCGGGTTCGCGACGAACATCGCCCACTTGGCGAGGTCGTCCGCCGTACTCGCCAGACCGCCACACGCGTCCATCGCGCCGATGTCGAGCAGCTGCTCCCGCACCGGTACGTCGGAGAACGGCGGCACGTAGTACCCGGTGGCGGCGGGTCCGCCGTCCATGCCGACCGTCGTACGGCGCATCTCCAGCGGGTCCAGGATCCGCGCCTTGATCGCGTCGTACCAGGGCCGGCCGTCGACCCTGGCGACGATCTCGCCGAGGATCGAGAAAGCCAGGTTCGAGTAGTGGAACCGGTGGTGCGGCTTGCCGATCCGCTCGGCGTCGTTCCAGCCGGAGACCAGCTCGGTCCGGTCCGGGAAGCGCATCACGTCCCAGACGTCGCCGACCGGCTCGCGCTGCATCCCGCTGGCGTGGCTGAGCAGCTGGCGCACGGTGATGCCTTCGTGCTTGCTCTCCGGGATCAGCTGCTCGACCGTGTCGTCGAGCTTGAGCTTGCCCTCGTCGCGCAGCGCCATGACGGCGACCGCGGTGAGCGTCTTGCTCTGCGACGCGATCAGGAACTGCGAGTCGGCCGACGGCGGCACGCCCGGCTGGTCCAGGTCGGCCGAGCCGGCGCCGTGCGACCAGGCCAGCGACCCGGCGCGGGCGACGGCGCCAACCACTCCGGGCACTCGGCCTTTGGCCTGACGTTCGGCGACGATGCGGGTGAGAGCGGTCTGCGTCTGCGCGGCGATATCGGTCACGACTGCCGAGCCTAGACGTACGAGATGACAAAAGGCAGGGGATTTGGTCGGGGTATGTGCGAGGCTGGACCGGTGCGCATAGCGGTGCTTGGGCCTCTCGCGATGTGGGCGGCCGACGGGACTCCGCTGGACGTCCGCGGAGTCCGGCTGCGCGGATTGCTCGCCAGACTGGCCCTGAGCGCGGGTCGCCCAGTCGGTGTCGAGACCCTCGTGGACGGCCTGTGGGGCAGCGAAGCCCCGAGCGCGAACGCACTGCAGTCCCTCGTCTCCCGCCTGCGCGCCAGCCTCCCGGCGACCGAGTCGAGCATCTCGGTCCAGTCCGGCCCGGCCGGCTACACGCTGACCATCGGCCCCGACTGCGTCGATGCCCTCCAGTTCGAGGACCTGGTACGACGAGGTCGCGGGTTGCTCGGCTCCGACCCGGCGAAGGCGCAGACGCTGCTGACTCAAGCGGAGAAGCTTTGGCGCGGTGACGCCCTGACGGACCTCCGCGACCTGCCGTTCGCCGCGGTCGAAGCGGACCGCCTGGCTGAGCTCAGGCTCGCCACCACCGAGGACCTCGCCGAAGCCGCAGTCCGCTGCGGCCACGCCCGTGAGCTCATCTCCGAGCTCGAGCGCCTCACCGCCGCGCACCCACTCCGCGAGCGACTCCACGAGCTCCTGATCAGAGCCCTGTACGCCGACGGCCGCCAAGCCGAGGCACTGGCGGCGTACGAGCGGGTGCGGACCACTCTGGCGGATGAGCTCGGTGTAGACCCCGGAACCCGCCTGCGCGAGCTACACGTCGCCGTACTGCGCGGTGACTCCCTCGATCCGACGGCGACCGCCGTACCGGCGCCAACTGCGCCACAGCGGCGAAGCAACCTCCGGGCACCCCTGAACAGCTTCGTCGGCCGGCGGGAGGACGTGTCCGAGCTGGCGCGCCTACTGAGCGACGGCACGCGCCTGGTAACCATGGTGGGTCCGGGCGGTGCAGGCAAGACCAGACTGGCGACCGAGACCGGGCGGTCGCTGGTAGAGCAGAGTGGCGACGGCATCTGGTTCGTGGAACTCGCACCACTCGGCAACGCGGCTGACGTGGCGCCAGCGGTGCTCTCGGCGCTCGGAGCGAGTGAGTACGTCGACCTGCCGCCGACGACGATCTCCAAGCACTTCCCGACCAGCCGCGCCGCGACCGCGCGATTGGTCGAAGTGATCGCGGACCGCCGGGTCCTCTTGGTCCTCGACAACTGTGAGCATTTGGTGCAGGAGGTGGCCGGTCTGGTCGACTCGTTGCTCGCGGCCTGTCCGCGGCTCCGAGTGCTGACGACCAGCCGCGAGCCGTTGAGCATCTCCGGTGAGCACTTGCATCCGGTCGGCCCGCTCGCCTTGCCGCCGGACGACAGCGTGGACGGCGATTACCCGGCGATGCAGCTCTTCGTCGACCGCGCCCGCGCTGTCCGGCCGGACTTCGCCCTGATCGACGCCAACCGGGCGGCGGTCGCCGAGATCTGCCGGCGCCTGGACGGCATGCCGCTGGCGATCGAGCTGGCCGCGGCCCGCCTGCGCGCACTCACGCCGACGCAGATAGTCGACCGGCTGACCGACAGGTTCCGGCTGCTGACCAGTGGCTCACGGACCGCCCTGCCGCGACACCAGACGCTGCGTGCGGTGGTGGAGTGGAGCTGGGACCTACTCGATCCCGACGAGCAGGCGGTCGCCCGTCGGCTCTCGCTGTTCTCCGGCGGCGCCACGCTGGAGGCCGCCGAGCAGGTGTGCAGCGACGACAACCTTCCGTCCGAGTCCGTGCTCGGCGTACTGGCGTCTCTTGTCGACAAATCGCTGGTCGAAGCCGCCGCGGACGACCGGTCGGTGCGCTACCGGATGCTCGAAACAGTACGCGCGTACGGCGCCGAACAACTCGACGCCCACGGCGAGTACGAGCGCTTCCGGCAGGCGCACACGACGTACTTCAGCAGGCTGCTGCGACAGGCACGGCCGAACCTGCGGTCGCGGGAGCAGATCCAGTGGATCGCCCGGCTGAACGCCGACAACGAGAACCTGCTCGACGCGCTGCGGTTCGCGATCGACACCGGTTCGGCCCACGTCGCGGTCGAGTTCGTCTCGGCGCTCGGTGAGTACTGGAACATGAGCGGCAGGCCGGCCGAGGCGGTCACCTGGATGGAGGCCGCCCTCGCCGTCCGCGGGCCGAGCGACCCGATCGACCGGGCGACGGCCTTGATGCTGCACTCACTCGGGACGTTGTCGAGTGGTGAGGATCCGATCGCCAGCGTCGACCGGGTGCTCCGCGGGCTGGCCCAGGTTCGCTGGCTGAGCCGGCGCCACCCGGACGTCGCCGATTCCGCCACCGGCCGCTTCACCAACACCGTGTGGGCGATGCTCCGCCGCGACAAGGCGGCCGCGTTCCGCGAGCTCGACGAGGCCCGCCAGCACCCCGATCCGTGGACCCGGAACATGGGCGTGATGATGTCCGCGATGTTCAAGGAGAACGAAGGCCGGACCGACGAGATGGCCGCGGATCTGGCGATCGCCCTCGACGGCTTCCGGACGCTCGGCGACCGGTGGGGGACGTCGATGGCCCTGCGCGGGCTGTCCAGCTATCAGGGTGCCCGAGGCGATCACGCCGGCGCACTGGCGTCGCTGGCCGAGGCGCTGGATCTGCTCGCCGAGCTCGGCACCACCGATGGGCTGACGCAGCTGCTCGGCTCGGCGGCGGCGTACAAGATCGAGCTCGGCGATCTCGACGGTGCGCGGGCCGATCTGCAGCGCACGCTCCAGCAGGGCGAGGAGAGTGGTTCGCGCCCCGCTCAGGGGATGGCGTTCATGGGCATGTCGCGGATCGCCCGCCGTACCGGCAAGCTCGACGAGGCGAAGGAGCTGGCCGAGCGGGCGTACTCGATGCTCGACCTGAAGGCCGAGCGGATGGCACCGCACGGTCTGGCCATGATGCTGTCCAACCTCAGCCGGGTTGCCACGGCCCGAGGCGAGCTTGACGAGGCCCGCGACCACGGCCGGCAGTCGGTGGAACTTGCCCTGAGCACCGAAGACATGCCGCTCGCGTCCGTCATCGTCGAGGCCGCGGCGGATGTGGAGCTGCTGGCCGGGGAGTCCGAGCTGGCCGCGCGAACGCTCGGCCTCGCGGCAGCGATGCGCGGAATGCGGACTGTCGCCGACGGGGACGTCCAGGGCAGCTTCGACCGACTCCGCGAGATCCTCGGCGCCGAGGCGTTCGAGACGGTGTACAACGACGGCGCCTCGCTGACCCGGGACGACGCCGTCGCCGAGCTGCGGAAGCGGTACGTCAGCTCGTCATGAGCTGCACGGCCAGCTCGCGCAACGCCTTCTGTACCTTCTGCTCTGGCGGACGCGGGTCGGTCAGCATCCAGTCGTAGACGACCGTGTTCACCGCGCCGAAGAAGGCCAGGCCGAGGAACCGGAAGTCTTTGCGCTTGATCTCGCCGCGCGCGACCGCGGTGTCGCCGAGATCCTTCACGCTGGCGATCAGCAGCTCCCGGAACGCGATCCGCTGCTCCTCGACCGCCGGGCTGGTGCCGACCACTTCGACGAACGAGATCCGGGCCCGGCGCAGGTCCGTCATGATCGTCCGCAGATAGCCGTCGACGGCCGCCACGATCCGCTCCCGCACCGGTTTGTCCGCCGTACGACGTAATGCGTCGCCGGTGGTGCGGACGGTCAGCTCGATCACCTGCGCGTGCACCGCGAGCAGCACGGCTTCCTTGTTCTGGAATTCGTGGTAGAAGTGCCGGGTGGACACTTTCGCCTTGCTGCACAGGCGTTCCACCGAAGTCGCGGGATAGCCCTCGGTCCCGAACAACTCCAGTGCGGCGGCGAGCAATCGCTCCCGGCGCGCGGCCTTCCACTCCTCGACTGATCGCCCGGAGTAACGGCGTACGGAGGGTTCCCTCATCACACCTCTTGTCGCTACCCCGTGCCAGATCCCGGACATCTTATCCACCCCTTGGCAGCGCTGTCTGCGGGTTAGTCGATCAAGCGGGTGAGGGTCCTGGTCAGAGTTGTGCTGTTGACGGGCGTGAAGAACTCCGCGTCGACGGATTCGACCTCGGCGACGGCGCGGCGCGCGAGTGCGCGGCCGGCGTGGGTCGGGTGGACGGTCTTGGCGCGGGTGTCGGTGGTGGACGGGCGACGTTCCAGCAGGCCCTTGTTTTCCAGGGTTTTCAGGACCTGCGACGTCATCTTGATATCGGTACCGGCCTGGCCGGCGAGCTCGACCTGGGTCGGTGTCTTGCCCTCTTCGGCCAGCCACCACGCGCAGGCGAGTAGCACGAACTGGACGTGGGTGAGGTCGAGCGGGGCCAGCGCGGCGGTGACGGCTCGCTGCCAGCGCAGCGTCACATGCCAGAGCAGGAAGCCGGGGCTCTCGGCCGGACCGCCCGCGAAACGGGTGCCGGTCATGCGTTGTCGGCGTACGCGATCAGAGCTTCCATCGCTTCGGGGAAGTCCGCCGTGATCATCGGGCCGAGCTCCGCGCCCGTTTCGTCGTCGCTGATCTCGAGCCGGTGCACGATCCGGGTCAGACCACCAGGCAGCGAGCTGAGGGTGTGGCTGAACCGCAGCACGGTGCCTCCGAACACCGTCTCGTCGGCGTACGTCGTCCCCTCGTCGATCGCCACGATCGTCGACCGGATCGGGTCCTGCCCGATCGGCGTCATCGACACCGTGCTGCCGACCGCGAACGGACCGTCCAGCTTGATCTCGGCCATCGACGTGTCCCACGCCGTCCAGCTGTCGATGTCCGCCAGCGCCGCCCAGATCTTCTGCCGCGGTACGGCGGTCTCCGCGGCGTGCTCGTGAACCCACATGATGTGCCTCCCCGGGATCGGATAGTCTTCGCAGAGATTATCTCCGCGAAGACTATCCGGTCAATGAGGGCGGATCAGTCCAGCTGCTCGTACCCGGTCGCGCCGTCGAGCAGTTCCCGGATGATGTCGAGATGCCCGAGGTGCCGCGCGGTCTCCTCGATCATGTGACAGAGGATGTACCGCAGCGACGCCGAATCTCCGCTGTCGCGGATGCTTTTGGCGCGCTCCACGTCGTCGAGCGCGAACCCGGCGACGATCTCGTTGGAGCGGGCGCACTCGGCGTCGTACTCGTCCAGCAGCTTGGCGAGCGGCACGCCGTCCACGAACATCTCGGCGTCCGGATGGCCGCCCTCGGTCCAGGGCGTCTCGCCGTGATCCGGTGTGCCGAGCAGATTCTGGCTGAACCACGAGTACTCGACCCAGCGCAGATGGGCGACCAGCCCGGCCACCGTCATCAGTGGCGAGGTCGGCAGAACCTTGCGGTGGGCATCGGTCTCGCCGAGCCCGTCGCACTTGATCCGCACCAGCGAACGCAGGTGGTCAAGCCACCCGACCAGCTGGGTGCGCTCGTCTCCGGTGAGCGGCGGTCTCATACGCCACCGCCCAGGTTTCGATGAGTCATTCAAAAGCTCCTTGGTGATGGAGCCACCTCTAGCCGCGAGGGTCGCGGACGGGTGGCACGACAGTCTGACTCGACAACGCGCTCACCTCCTCTCCGCAGCCGGGGTGTCGATCCCTCCAGCAGTCGCACCGTACACCGCGACCTTGCGCACCCACCAATCACTTTTCCCGCTACGAAATGGTCGGTGGGTGCACAAGGTGAGACCCGGGGCATGGCATGCTCGGACGGCACGACAGCGCCCGCACCGCGCGAAGAGGTGAGACGTGGATCCTCGGTTCGACCTGCCGGTGTACACGCGCGCCGAGGTGGCACTCCATCTCGGACTGCCCGCGACCACGCTGGGCGACTGGCTGCGTTCGAGGGCGCTCGAGGCGCGCCAGGGTGGGCGTGGTGAGCCGACGATCACGTTCGCCGGGCTGGTCGACACCCACATGCTCCGGCAACTCCGGCGGACCGGTCTCTCGCTGCAGGCGATCGGCGAGGCGGCGGTCGCGCTGCGATCCCGGGCCGGCCGGCGGTATCCGCTCGCCTGGTCCGGCCTCGCGCACGACGGCCGCGACCTGCTGATCGAGATCGCCGCCGAAGGTCGCGAGCAGGGGTGGGAGCGCATCCGCGACAGCCAAGGCGGCTTCCCCGGCGTCCTCCGCCGCGGCTCACAAGACCCCGGCGGACCAGCAACGAGCACCACCCACCGCGCTCCGAACCACCCAGATGTCCAAGGTCCCGAGAAGGTGTTCGCACCCTCAACCCCGCTGCAGCTACCGATGCCGTAGGCAACTACAGGTTGCGGTTGTCCTTGATGCGTTTGGCTTTGCCTAGGGAGCGTTCTAGGGCGTGGGGGGCTAGTACTTCGACGGTGGCGGTGACGCCGATGCGGTCTTTGATGCGGCGGGTGAGGGCTGCGGCGGCGGTGGGGTGGTCGGTGAGGTCGGGGGTGGCTTCGACCTGGACGGTGAGTTCGTCCAGGCGGCCGGGGCGGGTGAGGACGCAGAGGTAGTGCGGGGTGAGGCCGTCGACCAGGAGGATCTGTTCCTCGATCTGGCTGGGGAAGACGTTGACGCCGCGGACGATCATCATGTCGTCGGTGCGGCCGGTGATCTTCTCCATCCGGCGCATCCCGGGTCGCGCGGTGCCGGGGAGCAGCCGGGTCAGGTCGCGGGTGCGATACCGCAGGACCGGGAACGCCTCTTTGGTCAGAGTGGTGAAGACCAGTTCGCCCACTGAACCGTCCGGCAGCACCTCACCGGTGACCGGGTCGATGATCTCCGGGTAGAAGTGGTCCTCCCAGATGTGCAACCCGTCCTTGGTCTCGACGCACTCCTGCGCGACCCCGGGACCCATCACCTCCGAGAGCCCATAGATGTCGACCGCATGCATCCCCGTCCGGCTCTCCACTTCGGCCCGCATCTGTTCGGTCCACGGCTCCGCGCCGAAGATCCCGATTTGCAACGACGTGTCGCGCGGATCCAGCCCGCGCTCCTCCATCTCGTCCAAAATCGCCAGGAAGTACGACGGCGTGACCATGATGATCCGGGCGCCGAAGTCGCGGATCAGGTCGACCTGCCGCTCCGTCATCCCGCCCGACACCGGTACGACGGTGCACCCCAGCCGCTCGGCGCCGTAATGCGCACCGAGCCCGCCGGTGAACAATCCGTAGCCGTAGGCAACATGACACACATCGCCCGCACGTCCACCAGCCGCACGGATCGATCGAGCCATCAGATCCGCCCAGGTGTCGAGGTCCTGCCGGGTGTACCCCACCACCGTCGGCCGGCCCGTCGTACCCGAGGAGGCATGCACCCGCACGACCTCGGACCGCGGTACGGCGAACATCCCGAACGGATAGTTGTCCCGCAACTCCTTCTTCGAGGTGAACGGCAACCGGCTCAGTTCCTCCAGCGACTTCAGCTCGCCGGGCGCGAAGCCGACCGCCTCCAGCGCGGCCCGATAGTGCGGGACGTTCTCGTACGCCGAATTGATCGTTGACTGCAGCAACGACAACTGCCGGGACCGGAGCTCGTCGACGGACAACCGCTCACCGTCGTCGCGCAGCTCCTCGGGACATGGTTCGCCAAGCATAAAAGCCCTCCCGATCAGGCGCGGGCGAGCAGGGTCGCGATGCCCTGGCCGACGCCGATGCACATCGTCGCCAACGCGAACCCGGCGTCGCGGTGCCGAAGCTCGAGGGCGGCGGTCAGGGCGAGACGGGCGCCGGACATCCCGAGCGGGTGACCGAGGGCGATCGCGCCGCCGTTAGGGTTCACGTGCTCGGCGTCGTCCGGCAGGCCGAGCTCACGCAGTACGGCGAGCGACTGCGACGCGAACGCCTCGTTCAGCTCGATCACGCCGATGTCGGACAACGCGACCCCGGTGCGATCCAGCAACTTGAAGGTCGCCGGCGCCGGGCCGATGCCCATGATCCGCGGCGGCACTCCGGCGGCCGCCGTACCGACGATCCGGGCGAGCGGCTGGACGCCGAGATGCCTGACCGCCTCGCCGCTCATGACCAGCAGGGCCGCCGCGCGGTCGTTGACTCCGGACGCGTTCCCGGCGGTCACGGTGCCAGGAGTCCGGAATGGAGTCTTCAGCCCGGCCAATGCCTCGAGTGAGGTTTCCCGGGGATGCTCATCAACCTCGACCACCGTCACAGCGCCGCGCTTCCCGGGGACCTTCACCGGCACGATCTCCTCCGCGAGCCGGCCGTTCGCCTGAGCCTTGGCCGCGCGCTGCTGACTCCGCAGCGCGAACTGGTCCTGATCCTCGCGGGAGATGCCGTAGTCGGCGGCAACGTTCTCCGCGGTCTCCGGCATCGAGTCGATCCCGTATTGCTGCTGCAGCACCGGGTTCACGAACCGCCACCCGATCGTGGTGTCGAAGATCTCCGCCGATCGCGCGTACGCCGTCGTTGCCTTGGGCATCACAAAGGGTGCCCGTGACATCGACTCCACCCCGCCGGCCACGACGATCTCGTTGTCCCCGGCAATGATCGACCGGGCCGCCGAGGCAACCGCGTCCAGGCCGGACCCACACAACCGGTTGATCGTCGATCCCGGCACAGAGGTGGGCAGGCCGGCCAGCAGAGCCGCCATCCGGGCCAGGTTCCGGTTGTCCTCACCGGCCTGGTTGGCGCAGCCGAGGATCACGTCGTCGACCAGCCGTGGGTCGAGCGACGGGTGCCGGGCGAGCAGCGAGGAGATGACGTGCGCCGCCAGGTCGTCCGGCCGCACCGCGGCGAGCGAACCGCCGTACCGCCCGATCGGCGTACGCACGCCGTCCACCAGGAAGGCCTCACGGGTTGTCATGTCGCGTCCTCCGAAGAAGGGATGATCGTGCCGGACAGTTGGCGGGCGCGGCCGCGGAACTCGGCGATGACGTCCTCGTCGCGGCGTACGGTCACGTCGTAGATCGCGTTCCGCCCGTACGACGTCCGCTCGGTGGCCTCGGCGACGAGCAGGTCGCCGCGCCGGGCCGGGGCAACGAAGACGATGTCGCAGGCCTGCGCGACGGTCACCTGGTTGCGCGAGTTGCACGCGAAGGCGAACGCGGAGTCGGCGAGACAGAACACGAATCCGCCATGCGCGATACCGTGCCCGTTCACCATGTCTTCGCGAACCGGCATCTCGATCCGGGCGGTGCCTTCACCGACGTCGACCAGCCGCATCCCCAGGCCTGCGCTGGCGGTGTCCTCCGCCCACATCGCCGCCGCTACGCGGCCCGCCAAGTCGTTCAAGGATTTGCCCAATCGAGAAGAAGGCTTGTGACACCCTACCCCCGCATCCGCCAACGACTGTAACATCACAGACGCAGACCCCGAGCTTGGAGGACCCATGACCGACTGGCTGGCGACCCACCGCGAGCGCCTCGACGACGCACTCAAGGCGATCCGCGGCCGCGGCTACCACTCGGCTTTCCCGGAGTCGCCGAGCCCGCGGGTGTACGGCGAGACGGCGGCAGCCGACGGCAAGACCGCCTTCGAGGCCCACCTCGGTACTACGTACCCGGTCGAGACGCCGGGGTCACGCGGAACCGTCATCACCGAACATTCGCCGTACGGCATCAAGCTGGACGTCGCCTACGCACGGACCGTCGAGGACGGGCTGGACGAGCTGCTCAGCGCCGCTCAGAGCGGTATCGCCGACTGGCGCAAGGCCGGGATCGACGCCCGGACCGGGGTCACGCTGGAGATCCTCGACCGGCTGCACAAGCGGGTCTTCGAGCTGGCCAACGCGGTCCAGCACACCAGCGGTCAAGCGTTTGTGATGGCCTTCCAGGCCGGTGGCGCGCACGCGCTGGACCGGGCGCTCGAGGCGGTCGCGTACGCCTACGAGGAGATGAATCGCTACCCGGCCGAGGCGACCTGGGAGAAGCCGGCCAAGGGTGAACCGATCCGGATGGAGAAGACCTTCACCGTGTCCGGGCGCGGGGTCGCGCTGGTGATCGGCTGCAACACCTTCCCGACCTGGAACTCCTGGCCCGGCCTGTTCGCCTCGCTCGTCACCGGCAACGCCGTGGTGGTGAAGCCGCACCCGCTCGCCGTACTGCCGCTCGCGATCACGGTCGACGTGTGCCGCGAGGTGCTCACCGAGGCCGGCTTCGACCCGAACCTGGTGACCCTGGCCGTCGAGCGCGCCGGTGATGGCCTGGCGAAGCCGCTGGCGACCCGGCCCGAGGTGAAGCTGATCGACTACACCGGCAGCAGCGAGTTCGGCGAGTGGCTCGAGCAGAACGCGACCCAGGCGACGGTCTTCACCGAGAAGGCTGGCGTCAACGCGGTGATCATCGACTCCACCGACTCCTTCAAGGCATTGACCGGGAACCTGGCCTTCACTCTGTCGCTGTACTCGGGCCAGATGTGCACGACCACCCAGAACATCTTCGTCCCGGCCGGCGGTATCGAGACCGACGAGGGTCACAAGTCCTTCGACGAGGTCGGCGCCGGTATCGCGACCGCGATGAGCAAGCTGCTCGGCGACGACGCCCGCGCGGTCGAGATCCTCGGCGGCATCGTCAACCAGGCGGTGATCAGCCGCCTCGAGCTCGCTCCCGAGTACGGCGACGTGGTCCTGGAATCACGGGCGATCCAGCACCCGGCCTTCCCGGACGCGCTGGTCCGGACGCCGCTGCTGGTCGCGATCGACGCCAAGGACGAGGAGGTGTACGGGCGGGAGTGCTTCGGCCCGGTGTCGTTCCTCGTCCGGACTGCGGACACCGGCGAGTCGATCGACCTGTTCCGCAAGACCGTCGCCGAGGGCGGCGCGATGACGTCCGGCGTCTACTCGACCGACCCGAAGGTGCTCGACCAGGCCCGGGATGCGGCCCTCGATGTCGGCGTCGCACTGTCGGAGAACCTGACCGGCCAGGTGTTCGTGAATCAATCGGCTGCTTTCAGCGATTTCCACGGTACTGGCGCCAATCCGGCCGCCAACGCGACATACACCGACGGCGCTTACGTTGCGAGTCGCTTCCGCGTCATTCAATCTAGGCGTCATGTCTGATCATGAGTCACTGCAAGAAGTACTGACCTACTACGGCAGCTGGCTCGCGTTCAAACAGCGCCATCTGCGGGTCCCGGGCGTCCAGGCGGCGGTGTTCGCCGAGGGGGCGATCGCGTTCTCGGCGGCGTACGGGTCGGCTGACGTCGAGAACGCCGTACCGCTGACCGAGGACCATCTGTTCCGGATCGCGTCGCACTCGAAGACGTTCACCGCGACCGCCGTACTGCAACTGGCCGAGCGCGGCCGGCTGCGGCTGGACGACAAGGCGTCGATGCATGTCACCGAGCTGGCCGGCACGCCGCTGGGCGAGCGCACCCTGCGGGACCTGCTCAGCCACGCCGGCGGCGTCACCCGGGACAGTACGGACGCGGACTTCTGGCAGCTCGCGCAGCCCTTCCCGGATCGCGACCAGTTGCTCGACGTGCTGCGCGCACCGGGGTCCGTCGTACTCGCGGAGAACGAGCGCTTCAAGTACACCAACATCGGCTACGGGCTGCTCGGTCTGGTGATCGAAGCCTCGACCGGTACGTCGTACAACGACCATGTCCGCACCGAGATCGTCGAGAAGCTCGGACTGTCGCATCTCGGGCCTGAGCTGGACCCGTCGCGGAGTGCGGAGTACGCCGCGGGCTACAGCGCGCTCTCGTACGCCGACGAACGGGTGCCGATCGATCACGTCGACACCCGGGCACTGGCGTCGGCGACCGGGTTCTACGGGAACGCGCGGGACCTGGTCACCTACTTCTCCGCGCACCTGCCCGGCGACGAGCGGCTGCTGACCGACGCGTCGAAGCGGCAGATGCAGCATCCGCTCTGGAAGACCGGCAAGGACGACTGGCCGAAGTACGGGCTCGGCCTGCAGATCGCGCAGGTGGGCGACCGGGAGGTGTTTGGGCACGGCGGCGGTTACCCCGGGCACATCACCCGCTCGCTGGTCGACGGCAAGGCCGGGATCGCGGTGTCGGTGCTGACGAACTCGATCGACGGGCCCGCGCAGCAACTGAACGAAGGCGTCTTCAGGCTCCTCGACCTGGCGAACTCGCAGGAGCGCCCGGAGCACACCGCCGACCTGAGCCGCTTCACCGGCCGCTACGCCAACCTCTGGGGTGTCTCCGACATCGTCCAGCTGGCTGGTCGGCTGTACGGCGTCGACCCGACCGGGCCGAACCCCGCGGAGGAACCAACCCAGCTCGAGGTCGACGGTGACACGCTCCGGGTCGTCGAGGGATCCGGGTACGGCGCGTACGGCGAGCGCTACCAGTTCACCTTCGACGCCGACGGCCAGGTCGAGTCCGTCCGCAGTGCCGGCGGCCTCCTCGCCCACCCCATCGACCGCTTCACCCTCCCGGACCGAGTGACCGTCAGCTGACTTTTGCCGGTGGCCTCTGCGTCAGTCAATCTAGGCGGCATGTCCGACGCGGAATCACTGCACGAAGTCCTCGAGTACTACAGCAGCTGGCTGGAGTTCAACCGGGACTTCCTGCGAGTCCCGGGCATCCAGGTCGCCGTGTACGCCGAAGGGGCGATCGCGTTCTCGGCGGCGTATGGGTCGGCCGACGTGGAGAACGACGTACCGCTGACAGAGCAGCACCTGTTCCAGCTCGCGTCGCACTCGAAGACGTTCACCGCGACCGCCGTGATGCAGTTGGTCGAGCAGGGTCGGCTGCGGCTTGACGACGAGGTCGGGCAGCATGTCACGGAGATCGCCGGTACGCCGGTGGGTAAGCGGACCCTGCGGGACGTGCTGGCGCACGCCGGCGGTGTCACGCGGGACGGCCCGGACGGCGATTTCTGGCAACTGACCAGGCCCTTCCCGGATCGCGACAGCCTGCTCGAGGTACTGCGGCAGGACGCGTCGGCGGTGATGCCGGAGAACGAGCAGTTCAAGTACTCCAACATCGCCTACGGAGCAGTCGGTCTGGTCATCGAGAGCGCGACGGGCACGTCGTACCACGACCATGTCCGGACGGCGATCGTCGAGAAGCTCGGTCTCTCGAACCTCGCGCCGGAACTGGACCCAGGCCGGAGAGCGGACTACGTGACCGGCTACACCGGGCTGTGGTACGCGCCCCGGCGGGTGCCGATCGACCTGGCCGATACCGGGGCGCTCGCGTCCGCGGCCGGCTTCTGCGGGAACGCCCGTGACCTCGTCACGTACTTCTCCGCGCATCTGCCGGGGGACGAGCGGCTGCTCACGGACAAGTCGAAACGCGAGATGCGGCATCCGCTCTGGCAGCTCGGTCAGGACGAGTGGCCGAGGTACGGAATCGGCATGCAGGTGGACAAGGTCGGCGAGCGGCAGTTGCTCGGGCACGGCGGCGGCTACCCCGGGCACGTGACCAGCACGTGGGCCGACGCCGATGCCGGGATCGTGGTCGCGGTGCTGACCAACGCGAGCGACGGACCGTCGCACCAACTGGCCGGAGGCTTCTACAAACTCCGCGACCTGGCTCAGTCGAAGGAGCGGCCGGAGCCGACTGCTGAGCTGAGCCGCTTCACTGGGCGGTACGCGAACCTCTGGGGTGTCCGCGACATCGTCCAACTCGGCGGACGGCTGTACGGAATCGTCCCGACGAGCGCCGATCCGTCGGCCGGCATCACCCGGCTCGAGCCCGACGGCGACACGCTGAAGGTCGTCGAAGGACCCGGCCTCGGCGCGTACGGCGAGTATCACCGGTTCACCTTCGACGCCGATGGCAAGGTCGAGAGCTACCGGGACGCGGGCGGACTGCTGACCCTCCCGTTCGACCGATTCACGCTTCCGGAGCGAGTGACGGCGCCCGCGCGGTCGGCGCAGTCCGCGCCCGCCCGATCGGCAACCGCCGGCGCGCGGCCCGACCACCTGCGGCGCTCCACAGGTTCCGGTCGTGGTGGATCCCGGGGCAGGTCGCCGCGGTAGGTACCGTGCAGGTATGACGATCCACGGTGATCATCCGTTCTTGCCGCCTGAGTCGGAGCGGAGTCCCGTGCGGCGGTTGCGGGGACGGTTGCCGTCGCCGGTCGGGTTGTGGACGACGTCGTACGACGGGAAGCGGGCCGGGCTGACGGTGTCGTCGATGCTGGTGGCCGACGGGGAACCCGGCTACGTGATCGGGTTGATCGACCCGGACTCGGACCTCTGGGAAACGTTGCGGCAGGCAAGGACCGCGGTGGTGTCACTCCTCGGCGGTCCGCACCAGCAACTCGCCGACGCCTTCGGCTACGTGGCGCCCGCGCCCGGCGGCCCGTTCAAGATGATCGACTGGACCGACACTGCGTGGGGCCCGGCCCCGGCAACCGTCAGCACCTGGGCCGGCTGCCGGCTCACCGCGGACAACCCACCTGAAGTCGGCTGGGCGCTGCAGGTCCAACTCGAAATCGAACACGTCGAACTCACCGCCGACGAGATTCCGCCGCTGGTCCACCGCCGCGGCCGGTACACGACTCTGTAACGGGTGTTTAAGGTGGGGGGCATGCGAGCCACCACGATTCATGGGCCGTACGACGTTCGGCTGAGCGAGGTTCCGGATCCGAAGATCGACGGGCCGACGGATGCGGTGGTCAGAGTTGTTGCCTCGTGCATCTGTGGTTCCGATCTCTGGCCGTACCGGGGCGAGAACAAGATCACGCCGGGCAGCCGGATCGGGCACGAGTTCGTGGGCATCGTCGAGGCGGTCGGCGCCGACGTTCGTACGGTGAAGCCGGGCGACTTCGTGATCTGCCCGTTCGTGGTGAGCGACGGGACCTGCCCGCACTGCCTGGCCGGCTACCAGTCCGCCTGCCAGAACCTGGTCGGCCTCGGCAGCAGCCGGGCCGACGGCGGCCAAGGTGAGTACGTGAAGCTCCCGTACGCCGATGGCACGCTCGTCGCCACACCGGAGCTGCCGGACGATTCGCTCGTACCGTCGCTGCTGACGCTGTCCGACGTGATGGGCACCGGGTGGCACGCTGCGCGCGCGGCCCGGGTGAAGCAGGGCGACACGGTCGTCGTGGTCGGCGACGGAGCTGTCGGCCTGTGCGGCGTACTCGCGGCCTCGCGGATGGGCGCCGCGCGGGTCGTGGCGATGTCGCGGCATGAGCCCCGGCAAAAGCTTGCGCTGGAATTCGGTGCCACGGACATCATTTCCGAGCGTGGCGATGCCGGGCGGGACGCCGTACTGGAACTGACCGGTGGGGTGGGTGCGGACGCCGTACTGGAGTGTGTGGGGACCGGGCAGGCGATGACGACCGCGTTCGACGTCGCCCGGGCCGGAGCGACGGTCGGCTTCGTCGGGGTGCCGCACGGGGTCGACGTACCGATCCGGACCATGTTCTCGCGCAACGTCGCGCTGGCCGGTGGAATGGCCCCGACCCGGGCGTACATTCCGGAGCTGATGGCCGACGTACTCGCGGGAGAGATCAACCCCGGCCTGGTCTTCGACAGCCAACTGCCGCTGGCGGAAGTGGCCGAAGGCTACAAAGCCATGCACGAGCGCCGCGCCATCAAGGTGCTGCTCAGGCCGTAACGCGCAACCCGGCTGCGCGAGGTGCCCGATCGGGTGCCCGATGTGCGCGCTCTCACACCAGCCGTGAGCCGGTGGTCACGTCTGCGCATCCCTCCTGCGCGGATCGTTGACACTCGCCCGGCGACGTGCCCAGAGTTGGGCCGTCAAGGGGGCATCGTTGTCACAGGCGGCTCCACGATTTGATCGGAGAGTGAACATGCGTGGTGGTCTGAGCAAGACCCTCGCGGTGCTGGGTGCGGCGGGTCTTCTCGCGGTCAGCGCCTGCGGGAACAGTGACGACAATGGCGGCAGTGGGGACTCGGCCGCGAGCAAGGACGTCACCGTCTTCACCTGGTGGGCAGATGGTGGTGAAAAGGCCGGTCTGGACGGTCTGGTGTCGGTGTTCAACACCGAGTGCAAGGACTACAAGTTCGTCAACGCGGCCGTCGCCGGTGGCGCCGGCTCGAACGCGAAGCAGGTGCTGGCGAACGATCTTGCCTCGAAGAACCCCCCGTCGACCTTCCAGGCGCACGCCGGCGCCGAGTTGCGCGACTACATCAACGCCGGCCAGGTCGACGACGTCAGCGGGCTGTACAAGGAGTTCGGCCTGGACAAGGCCTTCCCGCAGAACCTGATCGACAACCTGACCGTCGAGGGCAAGATCTACTCGATCCCGGCCAACGTCCACCGGGCCAACGTGGTCTGGGCCAACCCGACCGTGCTCAAGAAGGCGAACATCGACGCCGCGAAGGCGCCGGCAACCGTGGACGCGTGGATCGCGGACATGGACAAGCTCAAGGCCGCCGGGGTGAAGGCACCGCTGGCGATCTCCAAGGGCTTCGCCCAGGAGATGCTGGTCGAGGCCGTGCTGCTGGCCGAGCTCGGGGCGGACAAGTTCACCGGACTGTGGAACGGCAAGACCGACTGGGCCGGCGCCGACGTCACCGCGGCGTTGGAGAAGTACAAGAAGATGCTGTCGTACACCAACGCCGACCGCGAGGCGATCGACTGGCCGGACGCGCTGGGGTACGTGAACAAGGGCCAGGCCGGTTACACGCTGATGGGTGACTGGGTCGCCGCGCAGCAGTTGGCGGACAAGGTGCCGGAGTCGTCGTACACCTACTGGCCGTCCCCTGGTACGGCGGGCAACTTCCAGTTCCTGGCCGACTCGTTCACGCTGCCGACCGGCGGGAAGGACCCCGAGGGTGCGAAGTGCTGGCTGAAGGTCACCGGCTCGGCCGAGGGCCAGAAGGCGTTCAACACCAAGAAGGGCTCGATCCCGGCCCGCTCGGACGCGAACCCGGCCGACTACCCGAAGTACCAGCAGTCGGCGATGGCGGACTGGAAGAAGGACAAGATCGTGCCGTCCTGCGCGCACGGTGCGGCCTGCTCGGTCGGTCAGAACAACGACATCCTGTCCGCGATCAGCCAGTTCAGCGGTAGCCAGGACGTCGCGAAGCTGCAGTCCGCGCTCGGCACCGCGATGAAGACGAGCTGATGCGCATCGAGTTGAGGGCCGGCCTCGAGTCGGAGGTTTGAGCATGCACGGAAGAATTCGCACCTGGGGCCCGGGCGCACTGGTGTTGCTGCCGACCGTGCTCCTGCTCGGGTACTTCGTCTATGGGCTGATCGCCTGGTCGTTCAACACCTCGCTGACGAACCGGCACACGGCCCGCTCGGGCCCGGCCGACTACGTCGGGTTCGAGAACTACGGGCATCTGTTCAGTGAAGACCGGTTCCTCAACTCGCTGAAGAACCTCGGCGTGCTCACGGTGGCGTTCATCGTGGGCACGCTGATCTTCGGCTTGATCTGGGCACTGCTGCTGGAGAAGGGCGTGCCCGGGGAGTCGATCTTCCGGTCCGTGTTCCTGTTTCCGATGGCGATCTCGATGATCGCCTCCGGTGTGGTCTGGGGCTGGTTGCTGAATCCGTCCACCGGCGACGACGCGCGCGGCCTGAACCGGCTGTTCGCGATCCTGCACCTGAACTTCCTGGAGAATCCGTGGTGGACCGCGGGCAGCCGGTGGACGACGATGATGTCCATCGCGTTACCGGCGGTCTGGCAGATGTCCGGGTACATCATGGCGCTGTTCCTGGCCGGCTTCCGCGGCATCCCGCCGGAGCTGCGGGAGGCGGCCCGGGTGGACGGCGCGTCGGAGTTCAAGCTCTATCGGCACGTCCTGTTCCCGCAGCTGTCGCCGATCGCCTTGTCGGCCCTGATCATCCTCGGCCACATCTCGCTGAAGCTGTTCGACCTGATCTACGCGATCACCGGGCCGAACCAGTTCCGCACCGAGGTGCCGGCCATCCTGATGTGGAACACCCTGTTGCGCAGTGATCAGGCCAAGGCGGCCGCGATAGCGATCGTGATGCTCGCGGTCGTCGCCGTACTGGTCATCCCGTACCTCGCGCTGACCGTCCGGCAGGAGGAGAAGCGATGACCGCCGTCGAGGCACCGGCCGCGACCGGCAAGGCCGCTGCGGCGATCAGCCAGAAGCAGCCGCGCAGCAGGCTCAGCGAAGGGACGACCCGGCGGAGCCGGACCATCCGGTACATCCTGCTGCTGCTCTTCCTGCTGTTCGTGCTCACGCCGGTATATGTCGTCCTGATCACCAGCTTCAAGACCTCCAGCGACACCACCGCCGCCGCGCAGTGGTCGTTGCCGCAGACCTGGACGCTGGAGCCGTGGCGCAAGGCCTGGGACGTGCTGCAGCCGTACATGATCCGCTCGCTGTCGCTGGCGATCCCGGCCGCGATCATCTCCTCGATGATCGGGTCCGTGAACGGGTTCGTGCTGGCCCGCTGGCGGTTCCCGGGCGCGAACCTCGTCTTCGCGTTCATCCTGTTCGGGATGTTCATCCCCTACCAAGCGGTGATGCTGCCGCTGCGGACGACGTTCCAGGAGCTCGACGTCACCCGGGGCGTGCCGACGCTGATCGTCGCGCACTGCATCTACGGCATCCCGATTTGCACGCTGATCTTCCGCAACTACTACGCCACCATTGTGCCGGAGGAGATCATCGAGTCGGCCAGGGTGGACGGAGCCGGGCTGGTCCAGACCTACGCCCGGATCATCCTGCCGATCTCGATCTCCGGGTTCGTGGTGACGCTGATCTGGCAGTTCACCTCGGTCTGGAACGATTTCCTGTTCGCGCTGTTCCTGACCCAGCAGAACAACGGCCCGGTGACCCTGGGCCTGGCCGCGCTGTCCGGCGGTCAGAAGGTCGACTACGCGGCCAGCATGGCCGGCGCGCTGATCACCTCGTTCCCGACCCTGATCGTCTACATCCTGCTGGGCCGCTGGTTCATCGGCGGTCTGATGGCCGGAGCACTGAAGGGCTGATGTTTGCCGACTGCGGCCCGTGCCTTGATTGCACGGGCCGCGGTCAATTGGTGACGGCGTGTCTCATAACTTGTCCACAGGACGCGCGCAGGGCCCTGCGGGGGAGTGCGGCCGGACGGTAATCTCGCCAAGGTGACCAAGTCACCACGAGGGCGGGACGGACGACGCAGCCATCTCCGGCTGGTCGATTCGACCCCAGCACCGAACCACGGACCCACGGCGGGTGTCGATGTCGACACCACGCCGAGTGGCGCTGTGCTGGAAACCTTGCAGGAAACGCTGGCCATGGACCTGGCCGCCGCGCCCCGGGCGCTGTACCCGGTGATCGCGGAGGCCTCGGTCGCGCGGTCGGCCGCGATGCTCGCGGACCAGCTCTGGCCGGCCGGGCGCCCGGACGAGATCGGTGAGGTGGAGCGGTTCTTCTGGGCCGACGCCGCCCGCGTGCTCGGCGAGCGCCGCGACCCGGAATCCTTTGTCCTGCTGACCAGTCTGGCCCGTACGGTCGGCCCGGCCGGGCGGCTGCCGTTGCAGCGCGCTCATCTGTCCCGGCTGCGAACCGAGGCCGACGTGCCGGAGTGGGTGACCCGGATCGCCGGATTCCGCCTCACCAGCGCCATCGTGTCGGAGGACATCACCGGCGACGGGCTGAGCGTCGTACTGGATTACGACGACGAGCAGCATCCGCACACGGTGGTCGTCTTCATCGACAACAACCTCGGCGCGATCGTCAAGGACGTGTTCGTCGGACCGCCGGTGGACCGGGTGCTCGAGGCGTACCAGCGCGGTGGGCGGGTGACGATCCGGACGGTCCGGCCGCCGACCGCGGCGGGCATCATCCTGCAGGCGCTCGGCGAGACCAACGACTACGACGATCCGCCGGTGACCGAGGACTTCGAGTTCTTCTCCGCGCTGCTGGTGAACCGGCTGACGCAGCTGCCGGAACGCCCGATCCGGCCGCCGATCCGGCCGTTGCTGTCGCCGAAGCAGCGCGAGCAACTGGTCGACGAGTTCCTCGAGTCGACCTACGCCGTTGGCCTGTCCGACGACGCGGCGGACATCGTGCGGCTGTGGATCGACCATGCCGTCGACCACACTGTCGGTGGTCCGCTCCGGGTGAGCGCCGTACTGGTGGAGCTGTTCCTGGCACACTGGTTGCCGCGCAAGGTGCTTGCTGACAGCACCTATTTCGCGGCGGTGCCGGTGGTGGTGAAGTCGTGGCTGGAGTTCGCGGGGGAGCGGACGCAGCTCGCCCTCGACGCGATCGACGAGGCGGTCGACGCCGTGGATGTGTGGACGCCGGCGCTGGAAGCGTCCGCGATGATCGACCCGATCGGCTCGCGACCCGGCGAACGCGTCTTCCTCGACGAGACCAGCAACGACCTCGAAGATGCCTACCGAGCTCTCTCCGGGTTGGGTTCACCGCCACAACCCGACCTGCACGGCCTGGACAAGTCCCAAGCCGCCACGCTGTCGGTGCTGGCTCCGCACGCCTGGCTGATGGCCGGCGAAACCCTGGGCAACGCGTACGCTCCCGACGCCTTCGACATCGCCGAACGCCTGGTCCGCGACGCTCCCGACCTGCTCGCCAAGGCCCGCCTCTCCACCTGGCCCCGAGCCATCGTCTGGCTCCTGGCCCACCGCCACCGCCTGGTAGGCCCCGGCGAACCCCTGACTCCCTACGCCCTGGCCACCGACCTCTCCTCTTCCCCCGCCACCCTCCGCAAAACCGCCAAACTCCTCACCGACACCCTGATCCTTCCCCGCTGAATCCCAGCTGCTGATCCCTGCCGCTTGCCGGGTTGAGTGGCGGCGGAGAATGGGCGGTATGCATGTGCGTGCGCCGGAGCTCAGGGGTCGTGGGTGGTTGAACACAGGTGGGCAGGAGTTGAAGCTCGCCGACTTCCGGGGACGCTTTTTGCTTTTGGATTTTTGGGCCTTCTGCTGCATCAACTGTCTGCATGTGCTGGATGAGTTGCGGCCGTTGGAGGAGAAGTACGGCGATGCGCTGGTGATCGTGGGGGTGCATTCGCCGAAGTTCGCGCATGAGGGGGAGGAAGCGGCGGTGCGGGCTGCCGTGGAGCGGTATGAGGTCGGCCATCCGGTGCTGGACGACCCGGAGCTGGTGACATGGCAGAACTACACCGCCCGGGCCTGGCCGACGCTGGTGCTCGTGGACCCGAACGGGTACATCGTCGCGCAGTACTCGGGCGAGGGCCACGCGCACGCGCTCGACGCGCAACTGGCCGAGCTGATCGCCGAGCACGAGAAAGCCGGCACCCTGACGCGTGGCAAGTCGCCGTACGTCGCTCCGGAGCCAGAGCCGACAGATCTCCGGTTCCCCGCCAAGGTGGTTGCCACCGACAACGGCTTCCTGGTGGCCGACGCGGGCAACCACAGCATCGTCGAGCTCGCCGAGGACGCGACGACGGTCGTACGACGGTTCGGCACCGGCCTGCGCGGCCTCGCCGACGGACCCGCGGACCAGGCGAGCTTCTCCGAGCCGAACGGCCTCACCCTCCTACCGGCTGCGGTCGCGAGCAAGCTCGGGTACGACGTCGTCGTCGCCGACACGGTCAACCACGCGCTGCGCGGGATCAACCTGACGACCGGCCTGGTGACGACCTTGGTTGGCATCGGCAAGCAATGGATGGACGGCGACAGCACGGACGTACTGAGCTCGCCGTGGGATGTGGCGTGGTGGCAGGACAAGGTGTGGATCGCGATGGCCGGCGTACACCAGTTGTGGACGTACGATCCCTTCAGCCAGGTCACGGAAGTTGCCGCAGGCACCACCAACGAAGGCTTGAAGGATGGGCCACTGCAAGAGGCCTGGTTCGCGCAGACGAGCGGTCTCGCGGTCGACGGCGATCGTCTCTGGCTGGCCGACTCGGAGATCTCGGCGCTGCGCTGGATCGACACCGAGGTGCACACCGCCGTCGGCACCGGCCTGTTCGACTTCGGCTTGCGCGACGGCAAGGCCGGCGAGGCGCTGCTGCAGCATCCGCTCGGCGTGACCGTCCTGCCCGATGGTTCGATCGCGATCGCCGACACCTACAACGGCGCCGTACGGCGGTATGACCCGCGCACCGAGGTGGTCGACACGATGGCGACCGGCCTGGCCGAGCCCAGCGGAGCCGTTGTCGTGGGCAACGAGCTGCTGGTGGTCGAGTCGGCGGCGCATCGGCTGACCCGGATCCCGCTGGGCGCTTCGGCGACGGCGGACGAGTTCAGCACCCGGACGCAGCGGCCGCCGATGGACATCGCGGGCGGCGAGGTCACGCTGGAGGTGGTGTTCACGCCGCCGCCGGGGCAGAAGCTGGACGATCGCTACGGCCCGTCGACGCGGTTGCTCGTGTCGTCGACCCCGGAGAGCCTGCTGCGGGAAGGCGACGGCGACTCGACCGATCTGACCCGCCGGCTGGTGATCGACGAACGAGTCGGCGACGGCGTGCTGCACGTCGCCGTACAGGCGGCTTCCTGTGACGACTCAGCAGAAGTGGAGTTCCCGGCCTGTCACATGCACAGGCAGGACTGGGGCGTGCCGGTCCGCGTCACGCCTGACGGCGCCGCCCGCCTCGAGCTGGTGCTATCGGGAGCTACTCGATGACGTCGCGGTTGTGATGGTGCTCCTCGACGACGCGGTACTCCTCCTCGACGGCGGGGTCGATCGCGTCGGTCTCCACCCGGCGGCGCCGGTTGGTGATGTAGAAGGACAGCACGATCCCGGCCAGACCGGCGAGCATCAGGATGTAGCCGACGACAGTCAGGTTGACGGCGTCCCACGAGTCTTGGACGGCGAAGGCGAGAATCCCGCCCACGACCATCAGAAAGATCCCCACACCGATGCTCATGCGCGTCCTCGCTTCGCTCCGGGCGCGCATGAGACACGAGATGCGCTGCCCTTGATGATGAGCTCGCTCCGCTCGCTCATGTCGAGCCTCCTCGTGAAGTTCGTCTTACACCCTCGACGCTACTCCGCTCACGCGGCGTAATCCATCAATCCGCATGTCTGGT
Organism: Kribbella antiqua; assembly: GCF_004345665.1. Classification (GTDB taxonomy): domain Bacteria; phylum Actinomycetota; class Actinomycetes; order Propionibacteriales; family Kribbellaceae; genus Kribbella; species Kribbella antiqua. The sequence continues at coordinate 50,924 of NZ_SLWR01000020.1, read as the reverse complement.
ACACCACCCGGACGCCTTCTCGGTACCCCACGGCAAACCTCGTACTAGTTGGATACAAGCTCGATGTCGCCGCTGGTTGTCTTCGCCTCGATGGTGTGGCTGCCGCTGGGGTCGTCGCCGAGGCCGTTCTCGACTTCGCCGCTGCGGGTCTCGGTGTTGACGTTGTAGCTCCCGGCCGGCGCCTGCACGTCGATGTCGCTGCTGGTGCCCTTCGCTCGTACGTCGTTCGCCTCGGCCAACCCGAGCTCGATGTCGCCTGAGGTGGTCTCGGCGTTCACCGCACCGCCCCGGAGCCCCCGGGCTTCGATGTCACCGGAGGTCCCTTTGACGTCGAGCTTGCCGTTGAGCCCGTTGACGGAGACGTCGCCGGACGTGAGGTTCAGTTTCACATCGCCCTCGACGGCATGCAGTTCCCACTGGCCGGACGTCGATTCCGCGTCGACTCCGCTGACGCCCGTTATCGTGACGTCGCCGCTGCTGTTGTGGCCGGTGACCTTAGTTCCGCGCGGGACGGTGACGACGAGGTCGGCGCTGCACTGCCAGCCGCAGTCGCCGTCGAGCTTCAGTACGCCGTCGTCGACCGAATAGGTGTCGCCGTGCTTCCACAGCCAGTACTTGCGCTTCTCCTGCACGGTCGTCTTGTCGTCGTCGGACACCTTGATGGTGATGTCGGCACTCTTGGCGGCGAGCTCGACCGTGGTGATGTGGTCGTTGATCTGGTGGCTGTCGTCGGAGTCCCGATCCCCGAAGGACCAGAACGCCAGCCCTGCCGCCGCCACCAGGAGCACCGCCCCGAGTTGCTTGCTCTCCGCCATCGTCCGCCTCTTCTCGTACCCCGCCCACGTTGTCTGCTCGACCGTAGGCCGTGGGGCGGTGGTGCCGAATCCGGCAGATCCCCCGAGGCTCCCCTGAGCGCATCCTCAGGGATGCCTGAGGTCAGCGGTGGAGCTCGCCCTGGGAGATGGCCGAGGCGAGATCCTCGCCGGTCGTGCCGTAGAAGGTCCGGGCCCAGAGCGTGTCGTCGTACCAGTACGGCCCGTCGTCCCCCGGCAGCGACGCCGGCGCCTTGCCCCGCTTCAACGCCCGCTGGCAATCGGCGCACAACGGCAACGTCAGCGTCGTCCCATCGGCCTCGACGGGCCTGGGTTTCCCGGACGACCGGCCGTGCAACGGGTTGAACGCACACAGCTCCGGTACGACGTCCGCCGTACGACGAGCCACGATCGCCCGGGCGACGTCGTACTCGCGCCGTGCCTTGTCCAGCAGCACCATCGCACCGACCAGGTCGACCAGATCGGTCGAGGTATCGAGCACCTTGCCCGCCGCGGCGTGGTCGTCGAGAGCGGTCTGCTGATGGCGCAGGCCGGGGCCCTCGGTGGTGGGCAGTGCGGCCAGTTGGGAGCCGAGAGTGGTGAGCTCGTCGGTCGTCTCGCGGATCAGGCGCCGGCGCCGCTCGGCCGCGACAGTCGCCGCGACATGCGGCGGAATCCGGAACGCCTTCTCCCGCCGCGGCATCCCCCAGCCGCTGCCGCGCCGGCGCAGACCGATGACCAGGCCCAGCCCGATCAGTACGACGAGCCCAGCGCCGATCGACAACACAACGGTCCGTCCGGTCGAGTCACTATCCTCAGCCTCCGGGGCGGAGCTCGAGTCGGGGCCGGTGCTAGCGGTCGGGGTGGGCTGCGGCGTGCCCGGAGCAGCGAGCAGCTCGTACATCCGCGCCAGCACCTCGGTCGGACCCGCGTCGTACCCGGTGTCGTCGAGCGCGCGTTCCCGAGCCGCCCGGAGCTTGTCCTCGCTCAGCTGCGGCAGATTGTGCGCGTCGTACCAGGGGAACGAGCTGCCCCCGTCGACCACGACGTACAGCCCGGGTTTGCGCATGGCGTCTATCACCAAGGTGAGGACGTTGCTCTCCTCGCCTTGGAACTCGTCGCTGGGCGTGAGCGGCAGCACGATCGAGTAGACCGGGTAGCCGAGGGCCTTGGCCTTGGTACGGACGTCGGCCCGCAGCTTCTCCGGCAACGCCGACTTGTACGCCGGATCGACGTACAGCGGGTCCTTGGCCAGAGCGGCAGCGATCTCCTGAGCACGCTCGGCGGGGGTCCGCGTGGTGCCGGCCCGCGCCGGCACCGCTGTCAGTGCGATCAGCAAAGCCACCAGGAGGGTCAGGCAATACCGGGCTCTCACGCTTGTCCTCCACGTCGTCGGGCGGCGAGCGCCGCCACTCCCAGCACAATGCCCGCGAGCAGCGCACCGCCCAGCAGGCCGAGCACGCCGGCACCGGCACCGCTGCTGATCGCCTTCCCCACGGTGAACCGATCCTCCGGGTACGACGACGCCGGTATCGGCGGATCTGGTTCGGTCCGAGCCGGCTTGGCGTCGTACTGGTCGCTCACCTTCAGCTCGCCGAGGTAGTCCGCGAGCTGGCCGCTCATCGCCTGATCAGGGTCGCCCAGGCTGCTGTCGGGTGCGTACGCCGCGACCTCGTGCGCGACGCCGTACGTCTCGTCGCCGTCCATCACGACGTACACACCCGGCTTTCCGTTCGAGGCGGCGAGCCAGCCGACGAGCAAGGTCGTGTCGCCCTTCTCCTGGAACCACTGGCCGGTCGGTACGACGGCCACGTAGACAGGCACCGGGGCCGCCTCGATCACCCGGAGCAGCTGGTTGCCATCCGCAACGGCTGCGAAGTCCGGATCGACGTACAGCGGCCGCGTCGGCCAGGCTTTCGTCGCGGCGGTGATGCGCGGATCCACCGGGATCGCCGCCGCCGCTGGAACGGTCACAGTGAGAAACGTTGCTACGAGCAACAGGAAGAGCCGCCTCACCGGACCTCGTCCTTCCGGCCGGCGATGCGGTCGGGCAGCTCGTCGGAGAGAGCCCCGAAGCCGGTCGCGACCATCGGGTTGTCGTCCGGATCCAAGGTCCAGTAGGGGACCTGTTCGCGATTGAGTCCGAGCACACCGGACTTGGTCCACACCTGCAGGCCGGATGGCGTGCGGCCGCTGCGGACGAGCTGCGCACACCGCCGGCAGGCAGGCACCTCGACGTCGTCCGACCAGTCGACCTGGATCGTCCCCGGTCCATGAGCTGGATCGAAGAAGCACGGTGGCTGGACGGGCCCGCCGCCGGCGACCCGAGCGGCCTGCCGGGCCAGGACGAGAGCGCCGGTGAGCGCGAGCAGATCCTCGGGCTGATCGGCGCGGAGGGTGCGGGCGGCGTCGAGGCGACGGTAGGCGTCGTCACGCTGGTCGAGCTGTCGCGCCGACTTGCCGCTCCGCGTGTCCAGCTTGGCGAGCGCCTGCTCGGCTCGCTCGATCCACTCGTCCGCCTCGCTGTGCCGCGCCCACTCGTCGACGGGTGGTTCGTCGTCGGGTTCGCTCTTCGCCCGTCGCGACCGCCGGCGCAGGCCCCGTGCCAGAGTCAGCGCGAACCCGGCGAGCGCGCCGATCCCCAGGCCGATGTAGGCGGACAGATCCTCCCGATCCGTCACGGACATCCCGTGCTCGCTGGAGTCCGGCTCCAGGTCTCCGGCCGGGATCGCGGGCAGCGGTCGGCCGTCGTACGCCGTCGCGGCCTGCTGGATCGTGCGCACGACCTGCGGGACGGGCTGGTCGTCGACAATGTCGAGGTCCTGCTTGTCGTCGAGCTGAACGCTGGTGAGGGTCCGTCCCTTCAGCCCGGCCGGACGGAACAGCTCGGCTTGGCCGGACCAGTACGCGTCCGAGACCACCTGGACGACGTACAGCCCGGGCCGTCCGACCCGGGCATGCAGCAGCGTGGGCAGCTCGGAGATGTTCTCCCGCGTGTACGGCGTCTGTGGCACGAGCGCGACGTACACGGGGAAATCGACGCCGCGGGCCGCGGTGCGGATCCGGTCCAGCTCGCCGGGAGAGCGCAGTCGCGCGTCGACGTAGATCTTGTCGCTCTGCCACGCGGCCGCGATCCGGTCCGGCAACTCCGGAGTCGCCGCCCGCGCGGGGAGGGCGGGGAGGAACGCCAGTACGGCGAACCCAGCGGCGAGCACGGTGGCGACGAGACGGGCGGGCATCGGGCTCAGCCTACGAAATGGCACGGCCCTGGCTCGGACAGGGGAAGCCAAGCCAGGGTCGCGGGTGATGCCACGGGCAGAAACGTTCCTACATTCAGTTGGTCGCTACCAGGCCAAATCGCGGGGCAACCCGGGGCAGATCCATCTGCCCCGGCCTTTCCGGAACAAACTCTGCGACTGGCGCACCTTATGTTCCGGAAAGCGCCTCCGGCTCGGCCCGCGCAAGCGGCCGAGCCGGAGGAGACAGCTCAGAAGGCGGACTCGGGGAGGTCCATCACGTCGAGGTCGGTGAGCTCGGCCTTGACCCGCTCGGCGCGGACCGACGGCATCGTCGTCCGGACGAACCACTGGGCCGCGGCGACCTTGCCGGTGTAGAAGTCCTGCTCGGACGCGGAGAGCTCGCCCCCGAGCTTGTTCAGGGCGACCTCGGCCTGTCGCAGCATCAGCCAGGAGCAGACCACGTCGCCGAGGACGTAGAGCAGCCGCGAGGTGTTCAGGCCGACCTTGTAGATGTTGCGCGGGTCGCCGTTCTCCGCCTGCGGGTTGCTCGCCATCAGCGCCTGGCCCATCACCCCGAGGATCTTCTGGGTGTCCTCCAGGCCCTTCGCCAGCAGCGCCCGCTCCTCCTTCAGCCGGCCGTTGCCGGCCTCGGAGGCGACGAAGCCCTGGATCTGCTCGGCCAGGTGGCCCAGCGCCTTGCCCTGGTCCTTGATGATCTTGCGGAAGAACAGGTCCTGGCCCTGGATCGCCGTGGTGCCTTCGTAGAGCGTGTCGATCTTGGCGTCCCGGACGTACTGCTCGATCGGGTAGTCCTGCAGGAAGCCGGAGCCGCCGAAGGTCTGCAGCGACTCGGTCCCGAGCAGGGTCCACGACTTCTCCGAGCCGTAGCCCTTGACCAGCGGGAGCAGCAGGTCGTTCACACCCTCGGCCACCACGTCGTGCTCACCGGCGTACCGGGCCTGCTCCGCGCGGTCCTGGTACGTCGCCGTGAACAACACCAGCGCCCGAAGGGCTTCGGCGTACGCCTTCTGCGTCAGCAGCGAGCGCCGCACGTCGGGGTGGTGGGTGATGGTGACTCGCGGCGCGTCCTTGGCCGGCTGGGTCAGGTCCGCGCCCTGTACCCGCTCCTTGGCGTACTCGAGCGCGTTCAGGTAGCCGGTCGACAGGGTCGCGATCGCCTTGGTTCCGACCATCATCCGCGCGTACTCGATCACCTGGAACATCTGCGCGATGCCGTCGTGCACCTCGCCGAGCAGCCAGCCCTTGGCCGGCACGCCGTCGCCGAAGGTGATCTCGCACGTGGTGGAGACCTTGATGCCCATCTTCTTCTCGACGTTCGTGACGAAGGCGCCGTTGCGCTCACCCGTCAGCTCACCGGTCTCGAGGTCGAAGTGGTGCTTCGGTACCACGAACAGGCTCAGGCCTTTGGTACCGGGACCGCCGACGCCCTCGATGCCCTGCGGCCGGGCCAGGACCAGGTGGACGATGTTCTCGGTCAGGTCGTGCTCGCCCGAGGTGATGAACCGCTTGACGCCCTCGATGTTCCAGCTGCCGTCTTCCTGCAGCGTGGCCTTGGTGCGCCCGGCGCCCACGTCGGAACCGGCGTCCGGCTCGGTCAGCACCATGGTGGCGCCCCAGCCGCGCTCGATGATGTGGTGCGCGATCTTCTTGTCCCGCTCTACGCCGTTGCGCCAGAGCACGTGCGCGAAGTTGGGGCCGGCGGCGTACATGTGCACCGGCGGGTTGGCGCCTAGCACCAGCTCGGCGGCGGCCCAGCGCAGCGACGGCGGAGTCGGCTGGCCACCCAGCTCCGGCGGCAGCTCCAGCTTGAACCACTCGGCGTCCATGTAGGCGTGGTAGCTCTTCTTGAACGCCTCGGGCATCCGGACCTCGTGCGCGTCCGCGTCGAAGACCGGCGGGTTCCGGTCCGCCTCGGTGAAGGACTCGGCCAGCTCGTGCTTGGCCAGCCGGTCGACCTCGGCCAGCACCTCACGGGCGGTGTCGACGTCCATCTCGGCGTACGGGCCCTGCCCGAGCACCTCGTCACGGCCCAGAACTTCGAGCAGGTTGAACTCGATGTCCCGCAGATTCGACTTGTAGTGGCTCACAGGGCTTCCCCTACCTCTTCGCACGGCATTACTCACGAGTAACTTCAGTATATACCGGCCGGTAACGAAGGCAAAGTGAGATTGGGTGTGAGGTTATGAAGCTGATTTACGAGACGCACTCGATCACCGTCGACAACGAGCACGGCATCGCGACCGGCTGGCTGCCAGGGGAGCTCTCTGCGGAGGGCCGAAGGGGCGCGAACGAGCTGGGTGCGCGCCGGCGAGCTGTGGATGTCGTGTTCAGCTCGGACCTACGGCGAGCCGTCCAGACTGTTGAGCTCTCCGGATTGACCGTGCCGCACTTCCAGGACTGGCGACTGCGCGAGTGCAACTACGGCGAACTGAACGGCGCGCCTCGAGCTGCCCTCGAGCCCCGGGCCGACCGGGTGGATGATCCGTTCCCGGGTGGACAGAGCTACCGCGACGTACTCGAGCTGACCCGCTCGTTCCTCGCCGACCTCAAGCGCTGGTACGACGGTCGGACGGTCCTGGTGGTCGCGCATTCCGCCAACCGCTGGTCGCTGGACCACCTCCTCGGCAGCGGTGCATCGCTGGAGGAGCTGGTCGCAGCACCCTTCGATTGGCAACCCGGCTGGGAGTACGACGTCTAGGGCGTGTAGACGGCCGTGCTGCCGTAGAGCTTGGTGGTGAACGCGGAGATGTAGGTGTGCGTGTCCGCCGCAGTTAGGTTGTAGGTGAGGAAGACGCCGTACCCCTCGTCCACTGTCCGTTGGGCCAGGCTCGCGGCGGTCGACTGGCTGGTGCCGGTGTACGACACGGCGGCGGGGGACAGCCGGGACTTCTCGCTCGGTCCGCTCGGCACGGACCACGTGCCGTAGTACGGGTTCCAGGCGTAGTCGAAGGTCTCCGCGACGCTTACGCCGTTGTAGCTCAGCCGATCCGAGGCCGGGCCGATGTCGTAGAGCGTGATCAGCTTGTTCGGCAGCTTCTGGCGGAGGGCCTGGACCAGGTAGACGAACGAGAAGTTGTTCGGCTGGCCGGTGCCGTTGTTGCCGTACTCGGCGTACTCGTCATCGAAGTCGATGCCGTCCAGCCCGTACCGGTTGACCGCGTCGGCGAGCTCCTGGGCGAAGTCGTCGGCGGCCTGCTGGGTCGGGAAGTTCGCGAAGCCGGCGCCCTGGTGGTTGCCGAGGATGGACAGCAGGACCTTGATGCCCTTCTGCTGCAGGGGGCGGACCTGGGTGGCCACGTTGTCCAGGACGTTCTGCACGTTCTCGTTGAAGTACAGGTATGCCTTGGTGCCGTCGTAGTTGATGTTGGCCGCGAAGATGACGGCGAGGTCGAAGACCTGCGCGCCGCCCTTGGCGAGCGTGTACTTCGCGGCGTTCGTCATGCTCTCGTTGTTGACCTCGACGTACACCACCGAGATCGGGCCGGTCTTCGCGCGCGGGCGCGGCTTCGCTTGTGCCTGGGTTGGCAGGACGACGCCGGCGGAAGTCGCGGCGATCGCTGACAACAGGGTTCTTCTGCGGATCGGGCTCATCGGTCAGCTCCTGGTCTGCTGGGCGGGGCAAACAACTAAACCGGTATAGCAGCCCCGATCTTCGACGGCCGGGGACACGCTGTCAAGCGGGGGTCGCGCACTGGGAATTAATAGACGAAGATGGCTGACGGGAGGGGAAAAAGTTTCGGTCGATGGGAATCCGATGAGCTCAGTTGGTCAGATCACCTCGAACCCCCGGACCAGGAGGTCTCTGGTCGCCGGGACGGTCGGGAACTTCGTCGAGTGGTACGAGTTCGGCGCCTACGGCTTCTTCGCGACCGTGATCGCCGCGAACTTCTTCAGCAGTACGTCGACCAGCGACGCCGAGAGCCTGATCAAGACCTACGCCTCGTTCGCGCTGGCCTTCTTCTTCCGGCCGATCGGTGCCGCCGTGTTCGGCCGGATCGGCGACCGGATCGGCCGGCGTCCGACGCTGATCCTGGTGTTGCTGCTGATGACCGGGTCGACCACGCTCATCGGCGTACTGCCGACGTACGCGACGGTCGGTGCGGCGGCGCCCTGGTTGCTGACCGCGGTGCGGGCGCTGCAGGGGTTGTCGGCGGGTGGCGAGTTCGGTGGCGCGGTGTCGATCATGACCGAGTTCGCCCCGAAGACGAAGCGAGGACTGTACGGCGCTTGGCAGTCGTTCACCGTGGCGCTCGGGCTGCTCACGGGGGCCGGGCTGGCGGCGATCCTCGCGACCGCGCTGAGCAAGGGCGCGCTGAACGACTGGGGCTGGCGGGTGCCGTTCCTGCTGGCGTTGCCGCTCGGTCTGGTCGCGCTGTGGTTGCGGCTCCGGCTCGACGAGACGCCGAGCTTCTCCCGGGTGTCTTCTGACCGGCAACCGGCTTCGAAGGCTGAGGTGGCGAGGGCCATCGCCCTGGGGATCGGTCGGCTGATGGGCTGGTCGGCGGCCGGATACACCTTCCTCGTGGTGATGCCGTCGTACTTGCAGGCCACGTTGAACGCGACGTTCGAGCAGGCGCTGGTGGCGACGGTGCTGGCGAATGCCGGGTTTGCGGCGTCGATCATGCCGGCCGGCTGGCTGAGTGACCGGAGCGGGCGGCGGCCGGTGATGGTGGCCGGGGCGGCGCTGGTCGTCGTACTGGCGTTTCCGTTGATGAATCTGCTGCAGGACAAGGAGTCCGGGAACGCGGCCAAGGGAATCGCCGTGTTCGTGGCCGGGCTGGTCGTCGGGCTGATGGCTGGGCCGGGTCCGGCGATGCTGGCGGAGATGTTCCCGACGCGGGCTCGCTACACCGGGCTCGGGCTGGCGTATTCGCTGTCGAACGCGGTGTTCTCGGGGTCGGCCGGACTGATCATCACCGAGTTGATCAAGCGGACCAAGAACGTGGACATCCCGGCGTACTACGTTGTGGTGACCTGCGCGGTGAGTGTGGTCGCACTGCTCACGCTGCGCGGAGACGACCATCGACGGGAGTTGCGGGACTGAAATGCGAGTGATCGGCCTGATGTCCGGGACGTCGTACGACGCCATCGACGCCGCGGCGGCGGAACTGCGGCTGGACGGGGACCGGCTGGTGCTGAGTCCGCTGGGGATGCTCAGCCGGCCGTACGACGACGGGTTGCGGGCGGCCATCGCCGGATCGTTGCCACCGGCAAGTACGTCGATGGAGGACGTGTGCCGGCTGGACACCGGGATCGGGCAGGCGTTCGCCGAGGTCGCGCGGCAGGCGGTCGAGCAGTTGTGTGGCGGGCAGGCCGATCTGATCGTGTCGCACGGGCAGACGTTGTTCCACTGGGTCGAGGGCTCGACAGTCCGCGGGACGCTGCAGCTCGGGCAGCCGGCGTGGATCGCGGAGGCGACCGGGGCGACGGTGGTGTCTGATCTGCGGGCGCGCGACGTCGCCGCCGGTGGGCAAGGTGCACCGCTGGTGAGCATCATCGACGTACTGTGGCTGCGCGGACGGTCCGGCGTACCGGTTGCGCTCAATCTCGGCGGAATCGCGAACATCACGGTGGCTCGAGACGAGCCTGTTGCGTTCGACACGGGGCCGGCGAACGCGCTGATCGATGCTGTGGTCGCGGAGCTGACCGGCCGGGCATTCGACGCGGACGGTGTGATGGCTGCGCGCGGGCAGGTGCACGCTGCGTTGTTCGAGCGGTTGCTGGCGGAGCCGTACTACGGTCGGCCCGCGCCGAAGAGCACGGGCAAGGAACTGTTCAACCTCGCTTATCTGGCCCGTTTCATGGAGGGGTTGCCTGAGATCCCGGCTGAGGACCTCGTGGCGACGGTGACTGCGCTGACCGCTCGGACGGTGGCGGACGCCGTACGGCGGTATGGCGGGACTGAGGTGATCGCGGCGGGCGGCGGGATCCGCAATCCGGTGCTGATGCGTCAGCTGGCGGCGGAGCTCGGGTCGTTGCCGTTGCGATCGACGGACGAGCTGGGGTTGCCGTCGGCGGCGAAGGAGGCGCTGGCGTTCGCCGTACTCGGGTTTCTGACCGTGCATGGGCTGGCGGGGACGGTGCCTTCGTGCACCGGTGCGCGGCATGCTCGGGTGCTCGGCTCGATCACTCCGGGCGTCCGTGGGCCGTTGGTTTTGCCGCGAGATGTGGGATCTCCGGTGAGTCTTTCGATCGAGTGACCCACACCCAGTGTCCCGCGTGCGGGGTAGCTTGGCGCTGCTGACGCCCATGCACGCACCTCGCGACCGTTGAGAAGCGTCCACGATGAACCCCGCATCGAGGACGCTTCTCAACGGCCCCGATGCACGCACCTGGACGCCACCATCGCTCAAGCTACCCCGCACGCGGGACACTATGTCTGTGACGAGGTTGTTCGTGGTGACGGGAGCGCCGGGCGCCGGGAAGACGACGGTTGTGCCGGAGCTGGTGCGGCTGAATCCGGGCGGCCTGGTCGTGATGGACATGGACGAGTTGCTGGACGATCACGGGCGGTTGCTCGGGATCGACATCGCCAGTCCGACGGCCGCGCCGATCTGGCCGGCGTACAACGCGCTCTGGTTGCGGATCACCGAGCTGATCCGCCGGTCCGGGATCGCCGTACTGCTGCTGACGCCGGGGCTGCCGGCCGAGTTGCCGGAGGGTCGCTGGCTCCATCTGGACTGTCCGGACGACGTACGGCGGAAACGTCTGGCGGTGCGCGGTTGGCGGGACGCGGAGATCGAGGAGGCGCTTGCTGATGCCGCCGAGATCCGTAAGCACGTGCCGCGGTCGGTGCGCGGCGACGTCGCGCCGGAGCGGTCCGCCAAGAAGATCCTGGAGTGGGTCCGCGGCGAGAAGCTCGGCCGCACCCTCAGCCTGCTGGGACGGCTCCGGCCTTGACCTTCGGGTTGCTTGAGGGCTGAGGGTCGACCGCATGTTGACGATCAGTGAGTTCGCCCGGCTGGTGGGTTTGGCGCCCAGCGCGCTCCGTTTCTACGACGACTGCGGCCTACTACCGCCGGCTCAAGTCGACGACAGCAACGGCTACCGCTATTACTCACCGTCGCAGGAGCCCCGAGCTCGCCTACTCCGCGACCTCCGCGAGATCGACCTTCCACTGGCCGAGGTCCGGGTCGCGCTGGACGCGACTCCGTCCGAGCTGGCGTCCCTCGTACGGGCGCATCTCCGCACCGTCGAGGCGAAGACGGCTGCCGCTCGTGCCGCGGCTGAACACCTCTTGACTCAACTGCTCGCCGATCGGACCACGGTCACTCTCGGCGGTCCGGAGCTCGCGAGCGCCTTCCGCCAGGTAACCCCCGCAGCCGCCCTCCCACCCGCCCCCACCTCCGCCTCGACCCCCGCCTCCGCCTCGACCCCCGCCTCCGCCTCGACCCCCGCCTCCGCGTCCGCCTCCGCCCCCAACCCCGCTCCGGCCTCCGCCTCCGCCCCCAACCCCGCTCCGGCCTCCGCCTCCGCCCCCAACCCCGCTCCGGCCTCCGCCTACGCCCCCAACCCCGCTCCGGCCTCCGCCTCCGCCCCCAACCCCGCTCCGGCCTCCGCCTACGCCCCCAACCCCGCTCCGGCCTCCGCCTCCGCCGATGGTGTGTCGGAGGAGTTGTTGGTGGCGCTTGAGTGTGTGTTGATCGAGCTGGCGCCGGACGAGGTGAGTCTTGTTGCGACTGACCGCTACCGGCTTTCGGTTCGCACGGTCCAGCCAGTGGACTTCAGTGGTCCTTCGGCTCGGTTGCTGGTGCAGGCGTCGGAGTTGGTCGCGTTGAGCAGGTGGGTGGCTGCGGCAGAGGTTGTGCGGATCGAGGTTGGGTCGGAGGGTGCGGCGTTCGTGCGGGACGGCGAGGTGCGAGAGCTTGCCGTCGTTTCGGCGGAGTATCCGGCGTACCAGCAGATTCTCGACGGGCTGACGCCGCCGGTGTGCCGGGTGGTGGTGGATCGGCCGGCATTGCTGGCTGTGCTCGAGGGGCGGGAAGTTGTTGCCTTCGACATCGATTCGGCGGAGTTGCGGATCGACGGTGAGGTCAAGCTCGAGGTGATCGGGTCGGGTGCGGTGCGGATCGGGTTCACCGCATCGCTGCTCGCGGCGGCTCTGGATGCGAGTGTCGGGCCCGACGTACTGCTGGAGATCTGCGCGCCCGACCGGCCTGTCGTCGTACGCTCCGCCGATCAGGGCACGTTCACCACGCTGGTGATGCCTGTCCGCCTCGACGGGTGAACCGGTCCTACTACGGCTGGCTGGCAGGTTCGGCACTCTCGGCATTCGGCGACACCGCGCTGTTCTTCGCCCTCGGCTGGGCGGCGACAGGCATCGCGCCACACGTCGCCGGGCTGGTGCTGACCGCCTTCACCCTGCCGCGCGCCGTACTCCTCCTGCTCGGCGGCGTGCTCGGCGACCGCTGGGGTCCTCGCCGCGTCCTGCTCGTCTGCTCTGCCGTCGTCGGCACGTGCTGCTTCCTGTTGTCTTTTGCCGTCCAGCTTTCCGGCACGACGGCCGGCCTGCTGCTGGTGACCGCGGCGGTCATCGGGACGGTCGACGCGTTCGCCCTACCCCGCAGCAGGCTCCTTGCCCCGCCTGTTCTTCCGCGACGACGAACTGGCGAAGCCGATGGCGCTCAACACCTCACTCAACCAACTCGTCAGGCTTGTCGGTGGACCGGTGAGCGGACTGCTCGTCGCCGCGGTCGGCTTGGTCGGGGCGCTGGTGGTCGACGGGTTGAGCTTCGTGGTCGAGTTCGTCGTCCTGCTCGCGATCAGACCGCCGTACGACGTGAGGCCTCAGCTCGAGCGGACATCGGTACTGCGGGAGGCCGCGGACGGGATGCGCGTCGCCTGGGCCGATCCGGTGCTTCGGGTTGTCCTGCTCGTGGTCGCGCTGGTCGCCGCCTTCGTCCTGCCGGTGACGTCGCTGTGCGTGCCATTGCTCGCGCGTACGCACGGATGGACGGCGATGCAGACCGGCCTCGTCGTCGGCGCATCCGTTGCCGGCGGGTTGCTCGTGACGTTGACCGTCGCCCGGCTCGGCACCTGGCAGCGCCCTGGTTTCGTCGCCGGCCTCGGCTGTCTGCTGGCGTCGGCCGGGATCGCCGTCCTCGCGTTGTCCCCAACCGTCTGGACCGCCGCGACTGCCGGGCTCGTCCAGGGAATCGGCGTCGGCATCTTCACCTCACACCTAGCCCCACTCTTCGTCCAAAGCACTCCCCGCTCCCACCTCACCCGCCTCCAGTCCCTACTGTCGCTAGCCCAAACCATTCCCCTGATCCCCTCCACCAACCTCCTGGCCGCCCTCAACCCCCACCACGCCCTAACCCTCAGCGCCACCACAACGACCCTCGCCGCCCTAGCCCTCCTCCACCTCCAACCAACCCCACTGCGGTTTCCGGAACATAAATTGCGCTGAGCGCAAACTATGTTCCGGAAAGCAGCCTCCATCGGAGGCCGATGCCGCCTGGCGCGGCTCAGCGTTCGTCCTCGCGCCCGCGGATCAGCTCCGCGGCGACGTCGATGCCATCCGGTTCGCCGAGCGGCTCCTGCAACACGGCTCGGCGCGCCGCGGCGGGTGCGAACTCGATCTCGAAGGTTGGGTAGTCGGGTTGGGGGCAGGGGAGGCCCTTGTAGCCCAGGTGTTCGTAGAAGGGGGCGGCTCGTTCGTGGTGTGCTTGCCATTCGAGCCAGCGGACTTGGGTGGCTGCCCACTCGACTACCGCGGCGACGAGGGCTCGGCCGATGCCGGTACGGCGTTGGGTTGGGTCGACGTACAGGTCGTGGAGGCGGCCCTGGTGACGGCGGCCGGCTCGTAGGTGGGGGCCGTAGTTCTGTACCGCGGCGTAGCCGAGCAGACGGCCGCCGTCGTCGTACCCGAAGATCGCCCACCGCGGATCCCCCATCAGCTCCGCGAAGACCGAACGCGCCTCCGCCTCGCCGAGTTCGGTCCCAAACCCCTGCAGCAACGGCCACAGTTCGTCCCAGTCGTCCGGTGTCACTCGTCGCACGCTCACAGCCGCAAGCGTTACAGGAGATGAACTCATTGAGCTATTGACAACATGTTGTCGTAGTGACAGCATGTTGTCTATGAGGACAGTTTATGTGGCGGTTTATGAGACGTGGGCGGACTGGGAAGTTGGGCATCTGCTGGTTGAGCTGCGGACGGGGCGGTTCACCGGGGAGCAGTGGCGAGTGGTGACGGTGGGGGAGTCGGCGGAGCCGGTGGTGAGTATGGGTGGGGTGCGGATCGTTCCGGACGTGGTGCTGGCTGAGGTCGAGCCTGAGGGTGGGGATCTGCTGGTGCTGGCTGGGTCGGCTCAGTGGGATGAAGGCGGTCACGCGGCGTTTGCGGAGCTGGCGCGGCGATTCCTGCATGCAGGCGTGCCCGTTGCGGCGATTTGTGGTGCGACGAGCGGGCTGGCGCGGGCGGGGATTCTTGACGATCGCAGGCACACGAGCGCGGCCCGGGAGTATCTGGAGTTCAGCGGTTACAAGGGCGGCGACAAGTACGTCGACGAGCGGGCTGTGGTTGATGGTGATCTGATCACGGCTGGGCCGGATTCGCCGGTGCAGTTCGCGCGGGCGGTGCTACAGCGGCTGGGCCTCGCGTCGGAGGCCAAGCTGGACGCGTACGAAGGTGTGTTCCACCGCGCCGACCCGGCCGCTTACCCGGTGCTCGTCGGCTGATGACGGTTCCCCCTCGCGACGAGTGGCCGACTCCGGAGTCGGCGTCGGAAGGTGGTGCGCTGTTGACCGACGTCATCATCGCCACCTTCCGGCTGAACGCGCGGCTGATGGAAGCCGCCCAGGACCTGGCCGCTCACGGCGGACTGACCGCCGCGTGGTGGCAGGTCCTCGGCGGCGTACTGGACCAGCCGCACACGGTGGCCGAGGTCGGCCGGACCATGGGCGTGAGCCGACAGGGCGTGCAGCGCATCGCCGACCTGCTGGTCGAGCGCGGCCTGGCGGAGTACAGGCCGAACCCAGCCCACCGCCGCGCCAAACTGCTCGCCTGCACCGAGGCCGGCTACTTGGCCATCCGGAAGATCTCTGTCGCGCAGCACCCCTGGACCACGCAGCTCAGCAAGAGCGTCGACCTGGATGAGCTGCGTACGACGCTCGCCACCATGCAGACGCTGATCACCAAGCTGGAAGAAGGCTGACCGTCAAGCTCCTTCCATACGTGTGGTGAGTGTCGAAGGTCAGCCGCGTCCCCGTCGCCGTACGCACAACCTGTACGCCGGGCGCCGCGCCCCTGAGGTACTGGCCCCAGAGGTTGACGGTGATGGTGTCGCGGGCAGTGGTGGGGTCGGAGACGGCAACGGTGACGGCGCTGGATTGGCGTTGGAGCAGGACGGATGCGGGCCCGTCGATGCTCAGACCGGGCAGGTTGTGTTGCCCCGGGGCGAAGGTGTTGGCGCCGGTCAGGCGCAAGCCGAGATGCTGGATCGCCTGCAGCCGCGGGGTGTTCGAGAGCACCACGACCCGTCCATGCTGGTAGGAACGAAGCGCGGATTCCGTTGCGTTAGGCACCAACGCGTAAGCGAGAGACCGCTTCGACCCGGCCGGCTGTGCGACGGTCAACCCGAACACCTGCTTGCTGACAGCCGTGTCCGGATTCGACGTCCGAACCACCCGCCGGCTCCGCGTCACCTGCCGCAGTTCGACCGACACCTGACTCGCCTGCAGGAAGTAATACCCGAGCGCCACCCCGCCGTTCGAGTACCGCAGCCACCGCGGATCCGTCGTACCCGTCCCGCTCCACGCACCGCCATCCCGTCGTACGCCGGTAATCGCGACGGCGTCACCAGTCGCGGCGATCCGCGTGTCGAGCGTGGTCGTCACCGGCCGGCTGTCGTCGCCGACGCCAGCGGCCAGTACGACGATCTCGTCGTCGAGCATGAACCAGGACTTGGTCGCCGAAGCGTTGCGGTAGACAACGAAATCGTCCGGCAGGATGTCGCGCGACGCATAGGCGAAGTCGCTCGACTGGATCCAGCCGGCCGTGCCATAGGCATCTAGCGTCGCGCCACCCGAGTAGGTGTTCGTGCCGACGGGGAAGTACACGTAGGCGTTCTGCGACTCCGACGACGACGTGAAGTTCAGTGGATGCGAGGGGTTGCTGTAGTACGGCGTCCCGTACAGCTCCGGGATCGTCTTGCGCACCTCGACCGGAGCGGTGACACCGCCGAGCGCGTACGGCGAAACGGTGGTGAAGTAGTCGACGCCGTACGACTGGGTCTGGTCCTGACCGGCCAGATAGAGATAGTGCGCGCCGTCGCCCTGGAACCACGGCAGCAGGTTCTCGCCGCTCATGTACTCGTACTTGCTGATCCGCTCCGAATTGCGGGCCAGCGCGAAGGCGTAACCGGGCCGGCGGTGGACGTTGCGTTCCATCGCGTTGAACGCCGTACTGCTCGAGGCCGGGTTGAGGTCGGCCGGCACGATCGCGGGGTCGGCCTTGAGGTCGGCGAACCGCGCGACACTCACCGGGGAGACGAAGTTGGCCGGGTTGATCGTCGGGCGCGCGGTGTACTTCGCGAACGACTTCAACCGGGCCGCGTCGTCGCCGGTCGCGTAGTCGGCCAGGTCGACGATCGCCTCGACGACGACCGCCACGTCGTCGTACCCGGTCGCGGTCCGGGACACCGCGCGGCCCTTGACGATCTCCATCATCCAGCCCTCGAAGATCAGCGGCGCGAACCCGTGCTCGACCCAGCCCTGGACCACGCCGACCAGGTCGTCACTTTGCGCGTACTCCGTCCCGGCGAGCACCTTGATCGTCTGCACGACCCGGCTGAGCAGGGCCTTCCCGTACGAGCCGGTGTAGGCGACGGACGAGTGCTGGATGAAGGAGCCGTCGGCGTAGTACCCATCGGTGACGCCGTGCTGGAGGTTGTACGGGTCGACGGTGGCGAAGACGGTGAACTGGTCCTGCAGCGCCTTGCGGATCCGCGCGTCGTCGCCCATCAATGCACCCTGCAGGACGCGGTTGGCGGTGATGTCGACGAGGTTCGCGCCGGTGTGGAAACGCGAGTCGAGGTCGACGTCGCCGTCCTTGCCGTTGCGCAGATAGGCGTCCATCGAGGGCACGTACTGCGTGACGAGTGCGGCCGGAGCATCGAGGAGCGCCAGCGTCTTCGACACGAAGGTGGAGATGCCGATCTCCCAGGTGAACCAGTTGCCGTAGTACCCCTTCGACTGGTCGCCGTAGTAGTTCTCGTGCAACCAGACGAGCTTCTCGGCGATCCGTTGCCGGACCTGCTCGTTGCCTTGCAGGTCGGAGGCCGGGCCCGGGCGTTTGGTCGCGAGGGCGATCTCGTAGAGGTGTTGGTACGACGCACTCAGGTTCGGATCGCTGGTCCCGAGGGGGAGCCCCGCGAACAGCTCACCGGTGCCTGCGCGATCCATCGCGCTGAGCCAGGTCCGGGCCGTCGAGTCGAGGGCGGCGAGCTTGGCGGCGACTTCCGGACGGGCGTTCGAGTCCGCCGTCCCGGCGTAGATCGCGACCGCGTTGGTCAGCAGTTGGCTCGCCATCGTCGTGGCTGAGGTGGTGGCGCGGGCGGTCGGTGCGGGGTTGACTGCGGTCAACAGAGCGGTGGCGGGGACGAACGACAGCAAGCGGCGGCGGGTGATGTCCACTGATACTCCCAGGCGGATGGGAAAAACCTCACCCCGGGAGTCAATCAGCCGGAACTATCCTTCGACAACCGTTTGCCGTTCATTTCCGGAACGGCGTGGACGGGCGGAGACCGCCGTGACATCGTTCCGCCGTGACTACACAGACCTCGCCTGACAGCCGCGTCGCGTCGGTGCTCCGGTTCAGCACCGAGTTGATTGCCTGGGTGGCGACGCCGTGGGCGCTGGCGCCGTACTCGATCGTGCTCGCCGTCGCGTCGGTCGTCGTACTGATTGGTCTGCCGAGCGTATTTCAGACGTCAGGCGACAAGGCCCGCGTTGTCGTCGCGGTGCCTGGGTTCGTCACGGTCCTGCTGGTGTTGTTGCAGCTGGTCGCGGCGGTCGTGTCGTCGTGGGTTGCTTGGCCGACTGCGGTTGCTGTCGTGGTCAGCGTGCTTGCGGTCGCGTGTGTGGTGGCCGAGCAGCCGCGGTGGCGCTGGCTGCTCGACCGAGGGTGGGGGCGCTCAGGCGCCGCCGCCGCCGACTAGCTGGCCGTCGATGGAGAGGACGCGGATCTTGCCGCCCGCTGCCTTGGTGGGGATGACCAGCGCGACCTGGTGCAGGTAGTCCTGGTACAGGCTCTGGGTGTACTTGACCATCTTGCTGAATGCGGTGACGTCACCGCTGGTCCAATAGGCGTTCGACCCCGGCTCGACCCGCTGCAGGTACTGCTCGGTGAGAGACAGAAAGACCAGCGCCTCGCCGCTCGAGGTGATGAACGTCAGCGGCTCGCCGGACATCTTGAACGTGTCGACGACGCTGGCGATGTACGACTCCTTGACGTCCCTGACCTTCGAGGTGGCCCGCTGCTGCAGGAGCTTCGTCGTACCGGGGGAAGGGGTGAACAGCGTCGCCTTCGGGGACGTCGCGCCGCCGGAGAGGTAGGTGGCGAGGTTGGCGCCGGCCGAGGCGGGCGTGCTGTACAGCTTGTCCAGGTCGGCCTGCTCCGGCGTCCGCAGTCCCTCCATCGAGGGCACGTTCATCGTCTTCAGCGGGTAAACGGAGTTGGTCAGCAGCCAGGGCGCACCCGCGCTCTGCCGCTGCCAGACGCCGAGCTCGATGTTCTCCGGCGCGGTCGAGACACCGGCGGTGACCACGAACCGCATCGGATACGAGCTGAACGCCGGCGCGCCGATCTGCGGATTGGTATAGGTGAACGGCTTGATCAGGTCCTTGCCGGCAGCATCCGTCGCTTTGCTGATCACGAAACCGGCCCGACTCTGCGCCAGCGTCGGGTTCCCCTCGATCGTTTCGGTCAGCTTGGGGTTGCGGGCCTTGTTCGCCTGGTTGTTGATCTGGTTGTACCGCTGGACGACGGCCTTCGCGTCGGCGACCGTGACGGCCGGCTTGGTCTCAGGGGTCGCGGCGCTGACCGTGTTCTTGGCCGGGAGCAGGCCGCAGCTCGTTGTCGTGAGCAACAAGGCGCCGCTGGCCAGCAGCGCGGCGGTCTTCTTCACCGCCTCGTCGCTCTTCTGGAACTCCGGCGACTCCTCCAGCGCCACCGTCTCCGGCTCTGCATCGTCCTTCTCGGACGTCTCGTCGTCGCCTGGCGTCTCGTCGTACGACGCTCGGCCTTCCTGCACCGGGATGTCGTCGTACGACGATTGGCCGTCGTACGCCGGGCGGTCGTCGTACTCGGGCTCGTCGTCGGCCACGCCGACCGCTACCAGGAACGCGGGGGACTTCGCCTTGGCCTTCGCCACGTCGGCCGGCTTCATCAGCATCGGCGCCTCGTTGATCGGCGAGGCGAGCTTCGGGACCTCTGCCTCGCGCGCTGCCACCGGCTGAATCGCTGGGGCGGCCTGGACCACTGGGATCGGCGCGGGCTGGGCCGGCGGGGCGATCACGGCCGGCCGGGCCGGCTGAGGCGCGGGCGGACGGTGGACCACAGGGGTCCGAACCGGTGCTGGAGCGACAGCGGGGCGGCGGCGGAAGGTCAGCATTAGGCCAATAGTAAGGAGCAGGATTCCGGCGCCGAACACCAGGAGGCAGATCCCGAACAGCCGGTGGACCTCGACTCCGAAC
Source organism: Kribbella antiqua (assembly GCF_004345665.1). Classification (GTDB taxonomy): domain Bacteria; phylum Actinomycetota; class Actinomycetes; order Propionibacteriales; family Kribbellaceae; genus Kribbella; species Kribbella antiqua. Next base: position 31,156 of record NZ_SLWR01000020.1, on the reverse strand, counting down.
CGCACCTGCGCGTCCACGGCCGGCGTGCCGTCCGCGTTCATCACGACGACGTCGTACCGGCCGTCCTGGATCGGCCAGGCGACGGATTGCTTGCCCGAGCCAACGGATTGGGCGACCCACCAGTCGAGGTCGCCGGGCGGGGTCAGCTTGGCGTCGCCGCCGCGCATGTCCTGCGTGTCGAACCGGGCCGGCATGTCGAAGCGGATCAGCCGCGTGTGCGCGGAGCCGGCCAGGTAGTCGGAGACATCCAAGTCCTGCCCGACGCCCACGAACACCGGTCTGTCGCCGGTCGCGGTGACGTGCAGGATCGGGCCGTGCCGGTCCAGCAGGTCGGGGGCGGTGATGACGGCCAGGCCCTTGCTGGTCAGCTGCTGGTTGTCGGTGGTGACGGTGTTGTCCGGTCCGACCAGCCAGAAAGCGGCTGCGGCGCCGGCGAACGTGACCACCAGACCGGCCAGCGTCAGCACCAGGCCCAAGGCGGTGCGGGCGAAACGCATTGAAGGCTCCCGTTGGTACGACGAGCCCGGCCCGCGGACGGGTGGGACCGGGCAACGAGCGCCCGCTGGGCCCGTTTTCGGGGTCCCGTCGTTCACCCGTTGCCGTGAATAACTGATCGAACAAAGATCTGTTACTGTTTCATGAATTAACGAACGGCCATTCATAAACGGGGAGGCGACGCGGTGGCTCGTCCGCGGCTGGTCAGCGACGACGCGATCCTGGACGCGACCCGCCAGGTCCTGGCCGAGCTGGGGCCGACGAAGCTCACTCTGGCGGCGGTCGGTGCCCGGGTTGGGCTGGCGCCGCCGACCCTGATGCAGCGGTTCGGCTCGAAGCGCGGTCTGTTGCTCGCGTCGGCCGCCCGTTCGCCGCTGATGGTCCTGCACGGAGTCGAGGAGGCTGACGGTCGCAACACCTCGCCGCTGGCGACCCTGCGGGACTTCGCCCTGACGGCCGTTGCCCACATCAAGCACCGCGAGGAGCTCGGCAACGGGCTCGGGTTCGTCCAGCTCGACGTCGCCGATCCCGAGTTCCGGCAGCACGCGCTGGCGCAGTCGGCCGCGATCGTGGACAGCTGCACCCGGCTCTATCGAGCCGCGCAAGAGGCCGGCGAGCTGCGTCCGGACACCGACGTACCGGCGCTCGCCCGGCACACCTTGGTCTGTTTCAACGGTGCCCTGCAGGTCTGGGCCGTGAATGGCTGGGGCTCCCTCACCGAGTTCCTCACCGAGCAACTCGACTTGATGATTTCGCCGTACCTCGTTCGGCAGTGACGTTGTTCTTGGGTGTGGTGGTCACCCACCTGAGGACCGCGCGCCTCCTGACCGAATCCGAAAAGGTGTCTGCGGCAACGATTCGTAGGTCAGGCGTTTGAGAGATGACCGATCAGGCAACATCGGCACGTAACGGGCACACGGCCGGTATCAGGTCACCAATATGACGAAGCCCCGGGTCAGAAACTTGCCTCTGACCCGGGGCTTTGCTGTGGAGCGGGTGACGGGAATCGAACCCGCACTGTCAGCTTGGGAAGCTGATGTTCTGCCATTGAACTACACCCGCAAGCCGGGCGGACCCGGCAGGCGGAGAAGAGCATAGCCGATCGGCCGAGCCGGAGCCACGCCGGGTCCGCGCGGCGGCGTCGACGTCTGTCGACTTTGTGCATGGCGTCCGTACGGCGGAGTCCGCGCGACGCGGATGTGGTGCACAAAGTCGGGAAGGTGGTAGGGGAAAAGGTCGGTACGGCGGTTTGGCGTGGGGGTTCCGGGGGAGTTTTCCACAAAGGGCACGCTCAGGACTGGGCAGTTTCGTCATCTTCTGGCAGATTAGAACGCGTTGCCGGGGGCAACATTCGACGCAACACGTGAGGATGCGGTCCTCACCAGGACCGGACAAGATGGTTGCGGGGCAACTGGATGAAGGGGTGAATGGTGGCAACAGACACGAGTGACGCGCTGGACAACCTGGAGAAGGAGCTCGTCACGTTCGGCCGGCGGCTGCGCAGTCTGCAGCGGACCTTGTCGGACGAGGCGCATCCGGACCTGGAGCCGGCGCAGTACGCGTTGCTGAACCACGTCGAGGAACTGGCACCAGTGCGGATGGCCGACCTGGTCGCCGCGCTCGAGGTGGACAAGGGGCCGGTCAGCCGGGCATGCGCGCGGCTGGAGGAGGAGGGTCTGCTGAAGCGGGCGGCCGACAAGTCGGACGCGCGGGCGACCTTGCTGACCCTGACCGCGGCGGGCAAGCGCAAGCTGGCGGCGGCCCGGAAGAAGCGGCACAAGGTGATCGAGGATCTGCTCAAGGACTGGTCGCCGGCGCAGGTGAAGACCTTCGCCAGCCAGGTGTCGCGGTTCAACAAGCTGGCCGGCTAGTTCGTTGCCTCAGGCCCCCGTTGGGTCTCCGGTGCGCCGCAACGGTGCCGGAGCTGGAGGGGCCGGAGGTGCTCGGGAAGCCCGGAGGCGTGGTCCCGCCGGAGAGCTGAGGGCTCCGGATGACTGGTCGCCGGGTACCGGGGAGCCGGTACAGGGGTGAGGCGGATACGAGGTTCAAACTGGGCGGGGAAGCAGCACGCTGCTAAGTTGCGTTCGTGCTGCTCTCCGACCGTGACATTTTGGCCGAGCTCGACGCGAAGCGGGTCCAGCTGGATCCGTTCGATGCTGCGATGGTGCAGCCGTCGAGTGTCGACGTACGGCTGGACCGGTTCTTCCGGGTGTTCGAGAACCACAAATACCCGCATATCGACCCGGCCGAGGAACAGCCCGACCTGACCCGGATGGTCGAGCCGGAGGGGGACGAGCCGTTCATCCTGCATCCCGGTGAGTTCGTGCTGGGATCGACATACGAGCAGGTCACGCTGCCCGACGACGTGGCGGCGCGGCTGGAGGGGAAGTCCTCGCTCGGCCGGCTCGGGCTGCTCACCCACTCGACCGCGGGGTTCATCGACCCCGGCTTCTCCGGGCACGTCACGCTCGAGCTGTCGAACGTGGCGACGCTGCCGATCAAGCTCTGGCCGGGGATGAAGATCGGCCAACTGTGCTTCTTCCGGCTGTCGTCGCCGGCCGAGCACCCGTACGGCTCGGCGAAGTACGGCTCCCGGTACCAAGGCCAGCGGGGTCCGACGCCATCGCGCTCGTACAAGAACTTCCATCGTACGGACGTCTGAGCACAGCCCGGTTCGAGACCGGGCCGTCAGATCAGGCAGTTCGGCACGACAAAGGCCCCGGACGAATCCGGGGCCTTTGGCAAGCTCGGCTGATCAGGCGGTCGGCGCCAGTGCGATCAGGATGGTCTGGAGGTCGTAGCTGTTGCCGCCCGCCGGCTGCAGGTAGACACCGCCGTACTGCGTGACGGCATCCGGCGACTGCGTCTTGCCGTCGTACAGCGACATGTCCGAACCGTTCGCGCTGCCCGGGTCGCTGCCCTGCGACGGCGTGCCGGTAGGAGTCGCGCCCTCGGTCGGCGTCGCGCCGGTGGTCGGAGTGGCGCCGGTGGTCGGAGTCGGCGTGGTGGTCGGTACGTCGTTACCGGTCGCCGCGTCCATCAGCACGGGCTGTGCCTCGGTCTGCGCGTAGACGATGCCGTGGAACGCCGCGGTGACTGTGGGCACCACCCGGTTCGCCGACTTGTCGGTGTATCCCCAAGCCTTCTTACCGGTGGTGTCGTCGAAGCCGAGGATCTCGCTGCCGCCGTTCCCGCCGCCTGTGCAGACCACCGCCTTGGCCTGGTCGCCCCAGCACTTGGCGTTCACGCGGTCGGTAGTGAGGGACCACTTGGTCTGGACGACGGCGCCGGTGGCGAGGTCGACCGAGTAGATGGCGCTGCTGTACTTGTCGTTGCCGACGTACATGTTCGAGGAGAGGTACGCGCGCTGGGAGCCGCTGCCGGTCGGGTTCAGGTAGTCCTGCTTGGTCGGGACCTGCTTGGTGATCTTGCCGGTCGCGCCGTCGGCGAGCACGACGGTGCCGTCGGCCGCACCTTCCTGGTTCTTGCCCTTCGCACCGGCCACGACGCCGTTCAGTACGCCGGCCGGGGTGACCAACGGGATGACGCTCGACTTCTTCGTCTTCGGGTCGGCGTAGACCGTGAAGACCTCGCCGCCCTTCTTGGCGGCCTCCTGGCCGTCGGCTCCGACACCGACCACGATCTGTCCGGTGGCGGCGTCGTACGACTGGCTCACTACGTCGTCGCCGCCTTGGCCGGGGCCGAGCACCGGCGTGAGGTCCGCGGTGACCTCGGCAACCTTCTTGCCGTCGGTCGCGTCCAGCCACTGGAACACCACCTGGCCCTTGGCCTTCTGGGTGCCGTTTCCTTCGTCCTTCTGGACGTAGGCCATCGCTACGACGTCCTTGCCGTCCAGCTGGACGCCCATCGGTGCGGTCAGGTCAAGCGTCTTGGTCGTGGCCGCGGGATTGGCCTGGGCCGTCCACGGGTCGCCTTGCGCGGCAATGTTGCGGCCCGTGACGCCGGTCTTCCCGGCGATCAGCGAGGTCTGGCCGACCATGCCGGCCTTCAGCGAGTACTCGTTGTCGTTGGGGGTGCGCGGGATGCCGAACGCGGACGCCGCAGCGAAAGCCTTGGGTGGGTCGAAGGAGGCGACTGGCGGCGCCGACGGGGTGGTGGCGGTACTCGCGCCACCTCCCTCGGGCGTCGTACTGGACTTGTCGTCCTTGCCGCCGCAACCGGCCAGCAGGACGACGGCGGCGGTGGCTGCGGTGACGACGGCCATCGGGCGCTGCATCGTTGATTACTCCCCTAGTCGACCCGGTAAATGATCGGCTCGAACGCTAGCAGTGGCTGCGGGTCCCCATGGTCACCAGACCCAGTCGTTGCAGCAAGTTGCACAGCGCGGCCGCTGGGCCGGTCATCGGACGACCGACAATCCGGTCCGGCGGTGGCGCGGCTGCGGCTCCAGCCGGTCGGCCATTTTCCGCAGCACGACGGCCAGTTCGTGCCGCGGCCCACCGACGCGGTCGGCCCTCGGTCCCTTGCGCAGTGCCCGGGCGTCGGCGGCCCGCAACTGCTCGGCGACCTTGTAGCGTGCGATTTCCTGGTGTTCGGTGATCATCGTCCTTGCTCCCCTCAGAGTGGTTTTGGCAATGCTTCGCCCAGGTCCCGCCGAGCGTGCGGCCGGCGGAACCTTCTGGCGCTTCGTGCTTCAGGCCTTGACGACGCTGATGTCGCCGGAGACCGTGCGGGCCCGCAGCATCAGTGCGCGGTCGCCCTCGGCCGGCTTCTCGCCGGGCTCCAGCTCGCACCGGATCCGCCCGGTGACGGTCTTCAGGTCCAGATAGGCCGGCAGTCCATCGGGTACGCCGATCCGGACGTCGCCGCGGGCCGTCTCGGCCTGAACGCTCGGCCCTTCGGCGCTCTCGACCGTGACGTCACCGGACCCGGAGGTGGCGACCGAGTGGTCGCGGATCCGCTCGATGGTGATGTCACCCGAGCCGACCTTGACCGTGGTCGGTCCGGCCGCGTCGCCGATCCGGACGTCACCGGAGCCGGTGCTCAGCCCGATCGCGTCGGCGGCCTCGTTGATGTCGATCGAGCCGGAGCCGGTGCCGGCCCGGAGCGCGCCGGCGACGAAGTCCACTTTGACGTCACCGCTGCCGGTGCTGACTCCGAGGTCGCCTTCGACTCGCTCGAGTCGTACGTCACCGGAGCCGGTCGACAGCCGGGCCGTGCCCAGCGACGTGTGGGCAAAGATGTCACCCGATCCGGTCTTGATGCGTGCGTCCAGGGTCTCCGGAGTAGCGATCCGGACCTGGATGTCCGGGCCGCGCCGGACGTTGCGTGGACCCTCGACGATCAGCTCGCCGTCGTGCACCTTGAAGACGACGTCCTCCTCGGAACCGCCGTCGACCTCCAGGGAGACCTCGGTCTGCTCGCCATCGGTCGGGACGATCTCGACCCGGCCGGAGCCGATCTCGATCCGGACCCGCTCGATCTCGCCGGGCTCGGCGGTCATTTGGCTGCTCGAGCTCACTGGACCCACCCCGTCATCCGCTGACCCGGGCCGTGTCCACCGTGTCCCCGGCCGCGATCCCGGCCGCGGTCACGATCCCGGCCGCGGTCGCGGTCCCGGCCACGCCGGCCGCGCTCGGGTCCGAAGACGCCCTCCTCGCCGAAAGGTCCGCCCGGGCCGAACACGCCGTCCGGTCCGAACACGCCATCGGGGCCGAGGGGACCGTTCGGGCCAAGCGGTCCGTCGGGGCCGAACACTCCGCCGCGCGGTGAGCGCGGGGGCCGGGGTGGGCGCGGGCCGCGGCGGCCGCGGTCGCTCAGCTCGGTCATCACGGTGCGCATCAGCCACGCGTTCGAGGAGATGCCCTCGGCCGCGGCGGCCTCGTCCACCTTGTTCTTCACCGACATCGGCAGCCGCAGCGTGATCCGCGCGGTCGGCTCGTCGGCCTCCGGTGCGAGCGCCTCGGTGGCCTCGGCATCGGTCTCGTCGTCGTTCAGTTCGTCGTCCGTGTCGTCGGGGCCGGTCAGCTGGCTCGGGGCCGGCGTGACCACGAACTCGGGACGGCCGCCAGCCATCCGGAGCTCGACCGAACCGGGGGACAGCTCACGGCTGATCTCCCCGGCGGCGTCGGACAGGGCTGAGATGAGGGCCAGCCGGCCCGCGTCATCCAGCGTGGCTCCGAGGCGCTGGGCCACGGAGCGAGTTTGGTCGTCGGCCAGGGCGGTCGCGTTCTCCACGCTCCGCCGTACCGACTCGAGATAGTGATCAAGTTCCATGACTGCAACTATGACGTCATCGTGACGTCACTGTCAACCCCTTCTGATGTCATCCTGCCGCCGAGGCAGAATGGGGCGCAGTCGACGAGAGGGAGAGAGCGTGTCCAGAGGGGTACTTGTCACCGGCGCCTCGAGAGGTGTCGGGGCGGCGGTCGCGAAGGTGTTCGCGCAGGCCGGCGACCGGGTTGTGCTGCATTGCCGCGGCGCGGTCGATCGAGCCGAGGAGGTGCGCTCCGGGCTTCCCGGCGACGGGCATGCGGTGGTCTCCGCCGACCTTGGCGATTCGGCCGCAATCCCTGCCCTGGTTGAGGAATCGGCCGTCGCGCTCGGACGGATCGACGTACTGGTGAACAACGCCGCGCTGTTCGTCGACGAGCCGGTTTCCGGGTCCCGCCGGATCGGGCATCCGCTGGCCGAGACGTCGTACGACGAGTGGGTGTCGACGTGGCGTCGTACGCTCGCGGTGAACCTGGAGGGAGCGGCTCACCTGACCTGGTGCGTGGCCCGGCAGATGCTCGACAAGGACCCGGCCGAGGGCGTACGGCGTGGTGCGGTGGTCAACGTGGGGTCGCGCGGGGCGTTTCGTGGCGAGCCCGACGTGCCGGCCTACGGTGCGTCGAAGGCTGGTTTGCACGCTCTGGGGCAGTCCTTGGCGGTATCGCTGGCGCCACATGACATCACCGTGACGTCAATCGCGCCCGGATTCATCGCCACCGACATGACCGAGGCGTGGCTGGCCGGGCCCGAGGGAGACTCGATCCGCGCCCAGAGCCCGTTCAACCGCGCCGCCACCGCCGAGGAGGTCGCCCAGGCGATCTACTGGCTGGCCTCCCCAGCAGCAGGCTGGTCGAGCGGCGCCGTCCTCGACTTCAACGGCGCCTCCTACCTCCACTGATCGGGTCGACATTTGACTGGTCACCCAGCCAAATGTCGGGTTCGCCCTCCGAATACTGCTGGGGAACCCACAAGCTCATGGGTGGACCCACCAAATGGGTCAGCTGGCGAAGACCTCGAGCTCGACGATGCGGGAGTAGGTGTGGTCGTTGCCGTCGAGGCAGAGGATGCGTACGGCGTCCGCCTGGGCCGGAGCGAAGGTCGACGTGACGTGCCCGACCGTGTTGCCGCGGACCTGCGCGACCGTCGTCCACGTACGCCCGTTGCGGACCTGGACGTCCCAGTCGCGCAGGCCGACGCTCTTCGCCGGGTACTTGGCCGAGTCCAGCGTGTAGAGCTCGACCCGGCTGATCGTGGCTGGCTGGAACAGCGCGACGTCGTAGGTGTCCGGGAAGGCCGCGCGGGTGCCGTCGTTCCAGCCGGTCAGGGTGTCCCAGTGCTCGGGGTCCTTGTCGCCGTCGACCGCGCCGCAGAGAAAGAAGTTGCCGTGCGTCGACGAAGCGGCCGCCTGCTCGCCGAGCGCGAGGTTGTCGCCAGGGCCCTTGGGTGGCAGGGGATTCACCGTCACCGGAACGGTCAGCTCGGTCTTGTCGACCTCGAGGTCGATGGCATAGCTGCCGGGCTGAGTGTCGCGGGGGACCCGCACCTCGACCGGAGCCGACACCGGCTGGTCGGGGTCGACCGCGGGGAGCCAGGAGGAGAAGAGCCGGCGGGACAGTTGCAACGGGCCACTCGGGTCGAGCGTCAGGTCGGCGTACCGCGCCTCGCTGCCGGTGTTGGTCATCGTCAGGTTGAGGTTGCCCGGGAAGCAGGGCAGGCCGACGACGCTCAGTTGCTCCGGCTGAACAGCGATCTGTACGTCGCTCGGTCGCTCGAGCTCGGCCGGCTCCGCGGCGGGCGCCGTACTGCCAGTTGTTGCCCCGAGCATCGAAATGGTGGTGGAGGCGACCACGGTCGCGGCGACCGAGGCGACCAGGATGAAAGCCGAACGGCGAGTGCTCATCGCTGTCTCCTCAGACGCTCTGGATTCCCGGGCGCCCGTCCTCGACGAGGAGCTTGGCGCGGGTGCTGACGGTGCCGTTCGGGACGCTGACCTTGTCGACCACGCGATAGTCGGAGATCCAGCGCTGCGGAGTGATGTTGCAACTGACGTAACCGCGCTGGAAGTTGCCGAACTTGATGTGCGGGTTCTCCTTGAGCAGGGTCAGTCCGCCCGGGTCGAGGTCCATCCCGTCGATGCCGGACGAGATCGACGTACCGACGAACTCGCTGCCGACGGTCGGGGAGTCCGGGTTGGTGAAGTCCAGCTTGAGGTCCGAGGCGACGCTGCGGTGCAGGTCGCCGGCGATCGAGACCAGGTTGCGGACGTTGCGCTGAACGGCGCCGCCGAGGACGCGGTCGCGGGACGCCTCGTAGCCGTCCCAGGTGTCCATCGGGACCAGCACCTCCGGTCCGTCCTTGGTGTCGAGGCGGGCGATCGCGGTCTGGTGTGCGAGGACGTTCCAGCGCGACTGCGAGGCCGACCAGCCGTCGAGCAGCCACTTCTCCTGGGCGTCGCCGGTGATCGTGCGCGCCGGGTCCTTGGTCTCCGGGCCGGGCGCCTTCGTGCCATCGCCGTACGCCTGGTCGGAGCGGTATTGGCGGGTGTCGAGCACGCTGAACTCGGCGAGGCGGCCGTACCGGATCCGCCGGTAGAGCTGCATGTCCGGACCGTTCGGCAACTGAGCGAACCGCAGCGGCATGTGTTCCCAGTACGCGCGGAACGCGTTGGCTCGCCGCACCAGGAACTGCGCGGGCGGTGCGCTCGGATGCGCCTCGTCGGCCCAGTTGTCGACCACCTCGTGATCGTCGAGCGTGACCACCCAGGGCGCGGCCGCATGCGCTGCCTGCAGATCGGGATCCATCTTGTACGACGCGTATCGCACTCGGTACTCGTCCAGCGTCACGGTCTGCTGGGTGATGTAGGGCTCGTTCGAATGCGGCCGGATGCCGCGGTCGATCCCGAACTCGTAGATGTAGTCGCCGAGGAAGAACACGACATCGTGGTCGCGCTTGGCCATGTCGGCGTACGCCGTGTACCAGCCCTCCCACCACGCCTGGCAGGACGCGAACGCCAGCGACATCTCCGGGACGACCGCGTTGGGCGGCGGCGCGGTCCGGGTCCGGCCGACCGGGCTGAGCTTCCCGTTCACGCGGAAGCGGTACCAGTAGTGCCGCCACGGACGGAGCCCTCGTACGTCGACGTGGACCGAGTGGCTCGACTCGGGTCGCGCGAGGGTCGTGCCCTGGCTGACGATCCGGCGGAACTGCTCGTCCTCGGCGACCTGCCACTGGACCTCGACCGGGCGACGGTCCATGCCGCCGAACGGTGCGAGCGGCTCGGGCGCGAGCCGGGTCCAGATCACCACCGCGTCCGGCAGCGGGTCGCCCGACGCGATGCCGAGGGTGTACGGATCCCGTCGGTCGACCGGGCCGGTGGCGCCGGCTTTCGCCGGTTCGACCTCGGGGAGACTGCCGGTCAGCGCCATGGCGGCCGCCGCTCCGGTCACGGTCAGGAAGCTTCGTCGAGTACTACCAACGCGCACGTTCATCGGCACCCGCCCACTCGATCATCCGAGCTGATCACTTCTCCGACAGGTAAGTTGCTACCTGACTAACGTCACGTTACGAGAACTTCTCACGAGCGCCTGTGAAATGACCGGATCCGGCCGCTCAGCGACTGACGACCTTGCTGGCCGGCGGCGCCGAGATGCTGACCGGCTTGTTGTAGTCGGACATCGTCATGACCATGGACACCCCGCTCAGGTCGAACGAGAGCCGGCGGACCAGGTGCGCCTTGTCCATCCACAGGGAGTAGGTCAGGGTCTTCGGCACACCCGCCGGCACCTTCTGTCCCTGGGCGGCGAGGGCCTTCTTGGTGTCGACCGTGACGTCGTACCGGTCGAGCTTCTGGCCGCCGATGGTCTCCGAGCGGACGAACTTCACCGTGGTCAGCGCGCTCAACGAGGAAAAGAGCTTGGTCGGGTCGCCGTTGTCGACCAGTGAACGGACCTCCTCGGCCTCGGCGCCGGTAGCCTTCGCGTACTTGCCGGCCGGAGTCACGCCCGGCATCGAGACGTAGAGCGTCTTGTTGACGAGGATGACCTTCATCTTCTTGCCACCGAACGCCTGGCCGGCAGCTTCCATCGTCATCGCCGCCGGCTTGGCGGTCTGTACACCGTCCATCGTCAGAACGGTGGCGCCGTTGGCCGTCATCGTGCCGGTGATGTGCCAGGACTTCTGCTTCGTCAGCGCGGTGTTCATCGCCGGGACGAAGGTGACCCGGTTGAGACGGACCACCGGCGCCGCCTTGAGAGGCGCGGCGGTCGTCGCGGCGGGCGCGGACGGCTTGTAGCCGGTGGCTTCAGGATTGTCGTTGCCGCAGGCGGCCAGGCCGAGGGCCAGTGGCAGCGCGGCGACGGTGGCCATGGCGGCGCGGAGCTTCATGAGCGGATTTCCTCCCCAGGTGGTGCGAGCCGATGGATCTTATGGGCTAGACCAGCTGGAGAGGAAGACCATTTGCAGCTTCTTGCAGTTAGCTTTCCCCACGCTTCACCGAAGCGAGGAGGAGTTGGGCGACGTCCTGGACCTCGACGGACTCGCGGGCCGAGCCGTCGGCCTGCTTGGCGGTGAGGCCGTCGGACAGCATCACGCGGCAGAACGGGCAGCCGGTGGCGATCTTGTCGGCGCCGGTGTCGACGGCTTCGGTGGTGCGGTTGAGGTTGATCCGGGTGCCGATCTTCTCTTCCATCCACATCCGCGCGCCGCCGGCGCCGCAGCAGAACGACTTGGTCTTGTTCCGCGGCATCTCGGCGTACTCGGCGCCGGGGATGATGTCGAGCAGTTCGCGCGGGGCGTCGTACACCTGGTTGTGGCGGCCGAGGTAGCACGGGTCGTGGTAGGTGATCTTCTGGCCGTTGAGTGAACTGTCGGTCGGGGCGACCGGGGTCAGCTTGCCCTCGCGGACCAGCCGGTTCAGCAGCTGGGTGTGATGGATGACATCGAGCTCGACGCCGAGCTGGGAGTACTCGTTCTTCAGGGTGTTGAAGCAGTGCGCGCAGGTGGAGACGACCTTCTTGGCGCCGGTCTCCTTGAACACCTCGGCGTTCTGCATCGCCAGCTGCTGGAAGACGAACTCGTTGCCGGCCCGTCGCGCCGGGTCGCCGGTGCAGGTCTCGCCATCACCCAGTACGGCGAAGCTGACGCCGGCGATGTTGAGCAGTTCGGCGACGGCCTGGGTGGTCTTCTTCGCGCGGTCCTCGAAGGCGCCGGCGCAGCCGACCCAGAACAGGTATTCGACCTCGGCCAGCGTCTCGACATCGGTACCGACCTGCTTGACCTCGAAGGGCAGGTCCTTGGCCCAGTCCATCCGGCCGGACGGGTTCATGTTCCACGGATTGCCCTTGTTCTCCAGGCCTTTGAAGAGCCCGTTCAGCTCGGACGGGAAGGACGACTCGATCAGCACCTGGTAGCGGCGCATGTCCATGATGGCGTCGACGTGCTCGATGTCGACCGGGCACTGCTGCACGCAGGCGCCGCACGACGTACAGGCCCACAGCGCTTCCTCGTCGATCACGGCGACGTCGGCCGGACCGACCAGCGGCTTGTCCTGCTCGGCCAGCACCAGCTCGGGCAGCGACTTGCGGTCGTCGTCGGAGGAGGCCAGCAGGTACGGCGCCTTGGCGTACGCGTGCTCGCGCAGGTTCATCATCACCAGCTTGGGTGACAGCGGCTTGTCGGTGTTCCAGGCCGGGCACTGCGACTGGCAGCGGCCGCACTCGGTGCAGGTGGTGAAGTCGAGCAGGCCCTTCCAGGTGAAGTCCTCGACCTTGCCGACGCCGAGGGCCGCGTCCTCGTCCAGCTCTTCGATGTTCTCGAAGTCGATCGGGGCGCCGTTGACCATGATCGGCTGCAGCCCGCCGAGCGCCGTACCGCCGTCGGCCTTGCGCTTGAACCAGATGTTCGGCCAGGCGGTGAACCGGTGCCAGGCCACACCCATGGTCGCGTTCAGCGAGATGGTGATCATCCAGGCGAACGAGATGATGATCTTCACCATCGAGACCAGGTAGATCCCGTTCTCCAGGCCGTGCTCCGACAGCCCGCCGAAGAAGGCGTCGCCGATGAAGTACGTCGTGGGGAAGTGGAACTTCGACACCCCGCTGAGTTCGTACTCGAGCCCGCGCAGCAGCAGGATGCACGCGAGTACGCCGAGAATCGTGTACTCGACGTAGTACGCCTGCCAGGCGGTCGAGCCGAAGAACCGGCTGTAGCGACCCTCGGAGCCGCGGGGCAGATGCCGCAACCGGATCAGGATCAGCGCGGCGATCGACACCAGCCCGGTGCAGGTCAGCGCCTCGCTCGCCCACTCGAAGACGAACCAATGGCCAATGATCGGCAACGCGAAGTGCGCGTCGAACAGCTGCCCGAACGCCGTCACCAGGGTGAGGAACAGCCCGATGAAGCCGAACGCGACGAACCAGTGCAGTACGCCGATATGGCTCCACTGCAGCATCCTCGTGTGGCCGAGCGTCTCCTTGACCAGTACGGCGGTGCGCTGCCCCGGCCGGTCGGTCCGGGAGACCGGCTGACCGAGCTTGATGACGGACACGATGTGCCCGATCGTCTTGCCGAACAACGCGACACCGACAGCGGCGATCGCGAGCGAGACGACGATGGCGAGGATCTGCATACCAGCGATGTTATTGGTTGGTTACTGGTCAGTCATGTCGATGCGGCCCTCATCACGCCCCGCGTGTTCCGTCTCACTCCAGCCGCTGTGATCCGGCTGTGAACGAATCGACACAGAGCGTTAGTGGAGATCTCTTGCCTCTTCACTAGACCGCTCCGTAAGTTTCTAACCACTGCGAATGCAGGAACGGGAACATTTCACCGAACTGGCGGGAGCGGGGCCATGCGTCTTCAGAGGGCAGTGGTAGCGGGTGCGTTGCTGGCAAGCGGTTTGCTGGCGCAAGGAGCGAGTACGGCGACGGCGGCGCCGGCCATGCGGGCCGGAAGTCCGGAGACCGTCGGCGTCGCGAAGAAGTGCGACACCAAGCAGGTCTACTGGTACACGCGTTATGGGCACGAGGTGTACGTCGGGACGAATCTCTACAGCAACTGGCTCGAGGGGCCCGGCCGGGTCACCTACTCCGAGACGGCGACCTCGGAGTCGAACTCGTCCTGGTCCGGCGACCTCGGCGTGAGCATTCCGCTGGTGATCGCGGAGATCCAGAACAAGTACTCCAAGACCGTCGGCAAGTCCTACTCGGTGTCCCAGGCCTGGTCCTACACCGCCGAGGTGCCGGCCGGGAAGATCCGCCGGCTGCACCAGCTGAAGCAGTCCTGGCGCGTCACGGTGGTCCGCTGGCGCTACACCACCAGCGACTGCAAGAAGACCAAGGAACTGAGCGCGAAGGTCGCCACCTTCCCGACCAAGAACCGCGACTACATGTGGATCCTCGTCGGCCGGGAGTGATCTTCGTACGGCGATTGCCACGGGGACACCGCCGTACGACGAAACCGCGAGCCGGCCGGATCAGGTTGCCGGCCGGCCCACGGTGGCTAGTCGGACAGGCGATGGAGGCGGGCAGTGACAGCGGCGCGGCGGTGGTCGGCCGGTGGGAGTACGGCGACGAGAGCTTCGAAGATCTCCAGATCCTCTGCTCCTGTCGGGGTCTGGGCGAATTGCCAGAGCAGGTCCGCGTCGGTCGAGTCGAGTACGGCGCGGCGCAAGGTCGCATCGAGTTCGTCCCGTTCGGTGCGCAGGGCGGGAGCGTCGGAGCGTTCGAGCAGCGGACCGGTGTAGAGCTCGAGGGCCGTGGCGAGGTCGCCGTCCCGCAGAGCCTTTCGTACGTCGGTGATGTCGCCGGAGACCTCGGCGATGATCCGGTACGGCTTCGTGTCGAGCACTCCACTGCCGACCAAATTGCGCAGTCGATGCATCTCCGCGCGTACGGTCGTCGGGTTGCCTTCGTCGCCGTACAGCTGAAGCATCAGTTGCTCGGCGGTGAGGCCGGACGGGTGGAGGAGAAGCAGTGCGAGTACTTCGGCCCGGCGCAGAGTGAGGGCGATCTCGCGACCACCGACGATCGCGACCGGTTGCCCGAACAGCTTCAGTCGCAACGAGGACCGGCGGACCCGCGTACCGGGGAGACGCAGCAGGAAGCCTTCGTCGAGTTGTTCGACGACGCCTTCGCGGCCGTCGCCGAGGTCGATGCGGGATGCGCCGTCCGACACGTCGAGGCGATCGGGCAACCATTCCAGTGGCTGAACGGCGAGCACCCGGCCGGTGGGGGTCAGCAGCGCGCCCGGTTCGTTGCCTAGGGCTACAAGGTGCCGCATGTTGCGGACCCGCAGCAGTTCGTCGGCCGCGGCCATCCGGACCCGTAGCTGTCCCTCTGCCAGTTGGGCGGCTGCGGTCACCAACGCGACCATCGCCGGGTGGACGGTTCGCAGCGGACCCGAGACGTCGACGGCGCCGATCAGCTTGCCCGTGTCAGGGTCGTGCACCGGCGCCGCGGCACAGGTCCATTCGTGGATCCGCCGGACCAGGTGTTCGGCTGAGTGGATTTGCACCGGCTCCCCGACCGCGAGCGCCGTACCCATACCGTTGGTGCCGATCTGGTCCTCCGACCACACCGCTCCTTCGGACAATGCGATCCGGTCGGCCTGCCGTCGTACGTCGGCAGCGCCTTCACGCCAGAGGATCATCCCCTGGGCGTCGGTGATGATCATGATGTGCGACGCCTCGTCGGCGATCGTCGTCAACGTCTGCCGCAGCACGGGCAGTACGGCGCGCAGCGGATGGCTCTCGCGGATCTCCTCGACCTGGTCGGTACCGACCACCACGGGCGGTGCGTCCAGCTCAGGATCGACGGCGGCCGCCAGTGAGCGCTCCCACGAGGCAGCGACCAGCGGGCGTGGCACCCTCGGCACCCGGCCGCCGCCGAGCACCTCGTCGTACAGCTCGCTCAACCGGCGCGCCCGCTCCGGTGCGTCCATCTGCCTCACTCGGTCCCGCGTTGCAACGTCCGTGCAACGTCGTGCCTCCTATCGTCGGTCCACCGTCAGGTTTCCGAAGGAGGACCTATGACGATCTTCGCAGCTCCGGGGCGCGATGGCAGCCCGGTCGCGTACAAATCACGGTACGAGCACTACATCGGCGGCGAATGGGTGCCGCCGGTCAAAGGCGGATACTTCGAGAATCCGTCCCCGGTCACCGGCGAGACCTTCACCGAAATCGCTCGCGGTACGGCGGATGACGTCGAGCGCGCCCTCGACGCCGCCCACGGTGCCGCGCCGGGCTGGGGACGGACGTCACCGGCCGAACGGGCGAACCTCCTGAACCAGATCGCCGACCGGATCGAAGCCAACCTCGAGGCGCTGGCGGTCGCCGAGACCTGGGACAACGGCAAGGCGGTGCGCGAGACGCTGGCCGCGGACCTGCCGCTGGCGATCGACCACTTCCGGTACTTCGCCGGCGCGCTCCGGGCCCAGGAGGGGTCGGTCTCGGTCATCGACGACGACACCATCGCGTATCACTTCCACGAACCGCTCGGCGTGGTCGGGCAGATCATCCCGTGGAACTTCCCGATCCTGATGGCGACCTGGAAGCTGGCTCCCGCGCTGGCGGCCGGTAATGCCGTCGTACTGAAGCCGGCCGAGCAGACACCGGCGTCGATCCACGTACTGCTCGAACTGATCCACGACCTGCTGCCGCCGGGTGTGCTGAACGTGGTCAACGGGTTCGGCGTCGAGGCCGGCAAACCGCTTGCCTCCAGCAACAGAGTTGCCAAGGTCGCGTTCACTGGTGAGACCACGACGGGGCGGCTGATCATGCAGTACGCGTCGGAGAACATCATCCCCGTCACCCTCGAGCTCGGCGGCAAGAGCCCGAACATCTTCTTCGAGGACGTGGCGTCGGTGCGGGACGAGTTCTACGACAAGGCGCTGGAGGGCTTCACGCTGTTCGCGCTGAACCAGGGCGAGGTCTGCACCTGCCCGTCCCGGGCGCTGATCCAGTCGTCGATCTACGACGACTTCCTCGGTGACGCGGTGGCCCGGACGCAGGCGATCAAGCAGGGTCACCCGCTCGACACCGACACGATGATGGGCGCGCAGGCGAGCAACGACCAGTACGAGAAGATCCTCGCCTACATCGACATCGGCAAGGCCGAAGGCGCCCGGGTGCTCACCGGCGGGGCACGGGCCGAACTCGACGGCGAACTGGCCGGCGGCTACTACATCCAGCCGACCATCTTCGAGGGCGACAACAAGATGCGGATCTTCCAGGAGGAGATCTTCGGCCCGGTCGTCGGGGTGACGAAGTTCGACGACTACGCCGACGCGATGAAGATCGCCAACGACACCCTCTACGGGCTCGGCGCCGGGGTCTGGTCCCGCGACATCAACACGGCGTACCGGGCCGGGCGTGAGATCCAGGCCGGGCGGGTCTGGACGAACTGCTACCACGCGTATCCCGCGCACGCGGCGTTCGGCGGGTACAAGAGCTCCGGCATCGGCCGGGAGAACCACAAGATGATGCTCGACCACTACCAGCAGACCAAGAACCTGCTGGTGAGCTACAGCCCCTCGAAGCTGGGGTTCTTCTGAGCATGGTGGTCGTCGAACGAGTTGGGTTGACCGAGGCGGCGGCGGAGTTGCTTCGCCGCCTCACCGCGACGCACGGTCCGCTGATGTTCCACCAGTCCGGCGGCTGCTGCGACGGCAGTTCGCCGATGTGCTACCCGGATGGTGAGTTCAAGACTGGATCGGCGGACGTACGTCTCGGCGACCTGGTGGTCGCCGGTTTGGTCCGGCCGATCCCGTTCTGGATGTCGGCGGCGCAGTACGAGTACTGGAAGCACACGCAGCTCACCGTCGATGTGGTCAAAGGCCGCGGCAGTGGCTTCTCGGTCGAAGCCCCCGAAGGCGTCCGCTTCCTGATCCGTTCCCGCGTCTTCACCGACCAGGAGTCCGCCGCGCTCGGCCTCCTCTAAAGCGAGTGCCGACCGTCCGGTGGCGTTGCCGGGCGGCCGGCACTCTTCAACTCCTCAACCGTGCGTACGCCGTCTTCGAGTACGGCGGCGTAGATGTCGGAGCTCTCGACCTCGGGACACTGGTCCTTCAACCGCAGGATCGTGAGCCGTTGATTCTCCGGCGCATCGCGCAGCCGCTCGGCCTGCCCGACATGCGGCCGCTCAACGACATGCAGCCAGAACGTGAGGTCGATCTTCCAGGGGTCCGTGTGCAGGACGGCGTAGAACCGTTCGTCGGTGATCGCCGGAGTCGGCCGACGATCACCACGCTCATCCCGAAAGTCGACACTGCGCAGTTCGACCCGGTGGGCCAGCGCAGCCAGACCCTCGAGGACCGCGGTAGCGGTGGCATCGGGCGCGTCGAACATGACGTCAAGATCCCGCTCCACCATCAGCCCCGACAGCGCACTCCCGATCACCTGCGCCCGCCAGGGAAAGGCGCTCTGTAGTTCAAGCCGTTCCGCCAACCGCCGGGCTTCGTCCTGCAGAGCTTGTGCACGTTCGGCCAGCGACATGCCTTCGACTCTAGGCCGGGACGGTGGCGGGCTGGAACTTGAAGGAGACGGCTTCCATGAGCGGCTTGTGCTTGGTCTTCTGGACGGCCGCGATCAGCCATTGGCCGTCTTGGCGGACCAGCGTGTAGGTGGCGACTTTGCCGAGCTTGCGTGGCGTCTTCTTGGCGACCTCGCCGCGGGTTACGACGACCGCGGTATCGGCAGTCAGCATCCTGACGTCGTCGATCTCGACGAAGAGCCGAGTGCCCTTGAGGAAGCTGTCGAAGAGGGCCTGGTGGGCGCCGGTGCTGATGCACGCGCAGACGAGCGCGAAGGCCTGCGATCTCAACGCGTCGGACCTCTACGCGCTGAACATCCTCGAGCTGACCGGCCCGATGACCCCTGGTGAACTGGGCTCCCGCACAGGCCTGACCACCGGCCCGACGACCCGCCTCATCGACCGTCTCGAGGAGCACGAGTACGTACGACGTACGCCCGCGCCCGGTGACCGTCGCAAGATCCTCGTCGAACCCACCGGGCGGCCCGCCCAACTCGACCGGGTGATGGCGCCCGCGCGCAGGAAGCTCGGTGAACTCCTCGCGGGCTACTCGGACAAGGAACGCGCCGTGCTCTTCGACTACTTCAACCGCGCTGCGGACGCCTATCAGGAAGCCGCCGCCCAGGTCCGAGACGCCTGACGCCGGAAGTCACGGGGAATCCTTCACCGTTGTCACGGCGCCCGAATTTGCCGTCAGGACGCGGAAAACCAGGCCCTGCCGGTTCGGTTGTCACAGCCTGAGCCATGACATTTGTCAGGGTCCCGATCGCTGGCTTCGAACGTCGCGCCGGGCGGACGATCCTTGCACCAACTCACGCCGGTTCCGCCCCCGACCGTGAAGATCCCGACCGAGACGTTTCGGGGACGGGCCTGCCCAGCTCGAGGAGTTCTGTTGAAGCAACGGATTCTCGTGTCCGCCCTGGGCGTCGGCGCACTAGCCGTCGCAGGACTGACAGCCCAAGGGGCCGCCGCGGCCCCGACGCCGTACGCGGCCGGCAAGCACGCAGTCAAGGTCTGCTCGACCTCGACAGCGCCGCACACCGCAAGCTGCTACGCGTACAAGCTGGTGAACGACAAGGGTGTCGTGCCGGCCTCCACCACCCCGCCCTCCACCGGCCTCACCCCGTCCGGCCTGCGGGACGCCTACAAACTGAACGGGCTCAGCGCGAACGGCCGTACGGTCGCGATCGTCGACGCCTACGGCTACCCGAACCTGGAGCGCGACCTGGGCGTCTACCGGTCCCAGTTTGGCCTGTCGGCGTGCACGGTCGCCAACGGCTGCCTGCGGATCATCAACCAGACCGGCGGTACGTCGCTGCCACGCTTCAACGCCGGCTGGGCCGGTGAGCAGGCACTCGACGTCGACGCGGTATCAGCCGCGGCTCCGGACGCCAAGATCGTGGTCGTTCAGGCCAACTCCGCCAGCTTCGCCGACCTCGGTACGGCTGTCGTGACGGCGTCCAAGCAGGCCGGCGTGGTCGCGATCTCCAACAGCTACGGCGGTGGCGACGCCGCGGACTCGACGTACGGCACCTACTACAACCACCCGGGCATCGCCGTCACCGCATCCACCGGTGACAACGGCTACCAGGGCGGCAGCTACCCGGCCTCCTCGTCGTACACGACGGCTGTCGGCGGTACGTCGCTTGTTGCCGCCAGCAACTCTCGGGGCTGGAGCGAGTCCGTCTGGGACGGCGCCGGCTCGGGCTGCTCGACGTACAACACCGCGCTGAGTGCGGCCGCGAGCTTCGACACCGGCTGTGCGAAGCGGGCGATGGCGGACGTGTCCGCTGCTGCCGACCCGGGCAAGGGCGGCATGGCGATCTACTACCCGACCAGCAAGACGGCGTCGACCTGGGCGCAGTTCGGCGGCACGAGTGAGGCTGCCCCGATCATCGCCTCGGTGTACGCGCTGTCCGGCAACACCAGCGGTTACGCGAACGCGCTGCCCTACGCGCACCCGGGCTCGCTGTTCGACGTGACGAGCGGCAGCAACGGGAGCTGCCCGACCACCCAGTGGTGCAACGCCCGTACCGGCTGGGACGGCCCGACCGGTCTCGGTACGCCGAACGGCGCCGGCGCCTTCTAGCCACAGGCGCCTTCTGAGCGAACGGGCGGACCCCGCCGCGATAGGGGTCCGTCCGTTCAGGGGCAGGTAGTGCCAACCCCGCCCCCCTTCGTGGGGTTGGCACTCCTGCCCGCTGCCATTTCGGCGACACTCAGAGCGGCCACTTGGTGGCTGGGTGTCACCATTCTGGTGTCACTGCTAGTACTCTTCCGGGCACGAAGGACAACCCTCGTCTCCACGTCATTCCGGTGATTTTCCTTCCGCAGACCTGCTCCGGGCCTTAAGGTCAGCCCCGGACGGGTCGTGGAGGGCGACCCGCGCACACAACTCCATGGAGCGTTGCTGTGACCACATCACGCAGAGGGCGGGGGCTCCTGGCAGTCACTGCCGTCTCCGCTGCGACTGTTCTGGTCGTGACCGCCGCCGGCGGTGCCACGGCCGCGCAGACTGCCGACCCGAAGCCTCAGGGTAAGGCCGCCCAGGCCGAGAAGGCCGCGAGCAAGGAACGGAAGGGCAACTTCGACGCCCGGACGCCGAGCGCCCGGACCACCTACAACCGCGCCGCCAAGGTGGCCGGCAAGGAGTCCGCCGCCTCGGAGAAGTTCCGCAACTCGCTCGGTACCCAGGGCGTCGTCGAACTCGACCCGAACACCGGTACTCCGGCCCAGGTGACCAAGCTGGACGGTTTCCTGACCGGCAAGAGCGCCAAGAAGGCCAAGGACATCGCCCTGGCCTACGTCAAGGCGCACCCCGAGGTCTTCAAGCTGTCCGACGCCGACCTCGGCACTCTGAAGCTGCGCAAGGACTACGTCGACGATCTCGGCACCCACCACATCTTCTGGTCCCAGGAGGTCGACGGGATCGAGGTGTTCGGCAACGGACTGAAGGCCAACGTCACCAAGAACGGCCAGCTGATCTCGGTCATGGGCGCTCCGGTGGCCGGCCTCACCTCCCAGGCTCAGGCTCGCTCCGCCGCTCCCGCGGTCAGCGCCGACAAGGCCCGGACCACGGCCGCCGAGGATATCGGCGGTACGGCGAAGTCCGCGACCGCGAAGACCGCCGGCACCAGCGTGAAGTGGAGCAACGGCGACACCGCCAAGCAGGTCTGGTTCCACACCGCCGACGGCCTGCGCAAGGGCTGGATGACGTACGTCAACGCCGGCGGCATGAAGATCTACACGCACGTCATCGACGCCCAGACCGGCGGCCTGCTCTACCGCAAGGACCTGTCCAGCGAGGGCAACGGCGACGCGCTCGTACAGGACAACTACCCGGGTGCGGCCAAGGGTGGCACCCAGCGGGTGGAGAACCTGATCTACAACAAGTGGCTGCCGAAGAACGCGAAGACCCTGCTCGATGGCACCTCGGTCGCCGCCTGGGCGGACATCAACGACGACAACCAGCCGAACGCCGGTGAGACGGTCAAGGTGCCGGGCACCAAGATCGGCGCGGAGTACAAGCTGGTGCCGTTCCAGAGCGCGTCGAAGTTCTGCTCGACGTCGTTCATCTGCACCTGGGACCCGGCGAAGCCGGACTCCTGGAAGACGAACATGAACCAGGACGTCACCAACGCGTTCTACCTGGCCAGCAACTTCCACGACTGGCTGGCCAAGCCGCCGATCAGCTTCACCCCGGCGGCCGGCTCGTTCGACGCCGCGGGCGGCGACCCGGTGCTGCTCAACGCGCTGGACGGCGCGGCCACCGGCGCCGACGGCGGTCCGGACGCCAACCACGTGGACAACGCGAACATGTCCACCCCGCCGGACGGCACCCCGCCGACCATGCAGATGTACCTGTTCCACCAGCCGGGCGCGACCGACGAGCAGGACCCGTACGTGCCGAGCAGCTCCGCGAACGACGCGAGCATCCTCTACCACGAGTACACCCACGGTCTGTCCAACCGCCTGGTCGTCGACGCCACCGGCAACTCGACGCTGAACAGCATCCAGGCCGGCTCGATGGGCGAGGCGTGGAGCGACTTCTACGCGATGGACTACCTGGTCTCGCACAACCTGGAGACGGACACCACCGCTCCGGGCGAGGTCCTCGAGGGCAAGTACGTCAGCCACGGTGAGCTGTTCCGTACCCAGGCGATCGACTGCCGGGTCAAGGCCGTCAGCCCGAACTGCATCCAGCCGGACGGTTCGAAGGGCGGCTACACCTACGGCGACTTCCCGACCATCGGCGGTACGCCGGAGGTGCACGCCTCCGGTGAGGTCTGGGCGCAGACCCTGTGGGACCTGCGCGAGCGGTTCGGCCGGAGCTACGCGCTGAGCCTGATCACCCGCGCGATGGAGCTGTCGCCGAACGACCCGACCATGCTCGACATGCGCAACGCGATCGTGCAGGCCGACCTGGTCGCCAGCGGCGGCAAGAACGCCGGCATCATCTGGACCGTCTTCGCCAACCGCGGCATGGGCTGGTACGCCGGTGTCGTCGACGGCGGCGACGCCTACCCGGCGGAGGACTTCCACAAGCCGCCGACGGGTGCGACCACCACGCTGTCCGGGACCGTGACGGACAAGGACACCGGTGCTCCGGTGGCCGGCGCGCTGGTCTACATCGGTGGTCACGCCTCCGGCTATGCGGGTGACTACTCCGACGCCACCGATGCGACCGGCAAGTACACCATCACCGGTGTTGCCCCGGGCACCTACCCGAAGGTCGTCGTGGCCGCTCCGGGCTACGAGCTGATCGTCCAGTCGGTCAAGGTCAGCTCCGGCGTCAAGGCGAACTTCGCCCCGCGCCGGAACTGGGCCTCCGCCTCCGGCGGTGGTTCGGTGGTCGACTTCAACGGGCCGGACTACAGCGACTTCGGCTGTGGGCCGGGCGGTGCGATCGACAACGCCCAGGGCACGGGCTGGGGAAGCACGACCGGCGACAACGCGGGTACGCCGACCAACGTGATGGTCCCGAAGCACGTGGACGTCAAGCTGCCGGCGACGGTGACCATCAGCGCGTTCAACGTCGACCCGTCGAACACCTGTGGTGACCCGGGCAGCGCCTCGACCGGCAAGTACCGGATCGAGACGTCGGCCGACGGCACCACCTGGGCGACGGCGGCGGAGGGCGAGTTCACCGCGGCCAACCGGGGCAAGTACAACCTGGTCGCCCCGACCGGCAACGCCACCGGGGTCCAGTACGTGCGGTTCTGGATGCTCAGCCCGCAGGTCCCCGACTTCGCCAACAACTGCCCCGCCGGCGCCTTCGGCGGCTGCACCTTCACCGACATGACCGAACTCCAGGTCTTCGGCACCAAGTAACCCTTCCGCGAAGGCCGGCCGAGCAACCCGCTCGGCCGGCCTTCCGGCTTTCCAGCACTACCCGCCCCTGCCGCTCCCGCACCTCGCCCCGCCCCGGCGCCCGCACTTGGCTGGTTCACCCACGAAGTTGTGGGTTCCCCGCCCGTATTCAGTGGGGAGACCCACAAGCTCATGGGTGAACCCACCAAATGCGGTGGGCAAGGGTTGGTTCAGTCCGTGGAGGGTTTGGCTGGGGGGACTGTTTGGGCCCATTCGGCCCAGTCGGCTAGGGCTGTGTAGAGGCGGATGCCGGCTTCTACGGTGACTCGGAGGGACTGGGTCTGGGGGCTGTAGCCGTAGTCGCCGCGGTCTTTGGCTGCCGCGTACTGGCGGTATTGCTCGGCCAGTTTCGAATAGAACCCGGCCTCCGCGGCGAGGTGTTTCTGCAGGTCCTCGGCGTCCATCAGCCAGAAGAACAGCGACCTGAGCAGTGGCTGCAACCGCATCGTGTGGTCGACGTCCACCTCCGTCAGCCAGCGCTTGACCTCCGCCAGCCCGGACTCGGTGATCCGGTACGCCTTTCGCCGCCGCGGCCCCTCGCTCTCCACCTCGACCAAGCCTTCGCCGGCGAGTTTGCCGAGCTCGGCGTAGATCTTCGGGTGCTGCGCCGGCCAGATCGACCCGAGCACCTCGGTGAACCGCCGGGCCAGGTCGTACCCACTGGCCGGCCCCTCGGCGAGCAGCCCCAGCAGCCCGTGCCGCAACGACATGCTGCCTCCTCTTGTTCGAACCGTCGGAAGCATCTTGACATGTCCCGGCGGACATGTGCATGCTCAGATATGTCCCAAGGTACATGTCCTAAAGAACATCCCATGAGGAGCCGATATGTCTGATCGTGGAGCCGTCCTGATCACCGGATCGACCGGTGGCATCGGTACAGCGACCGTCCAGGCGCTCAGTCGTCGCGGTTTCACCGTGTACGCCGGAGCGCGCCAAACCGGCCGGATCGCGGCGGAGGCGAACGTGCGGGAGGTCGTGCTCGACGTCGCGGATCCCGAGAGTGTTGCGGCAGCGGCCAAGCAGCTCGCGGGCGAGGTGGACGGGCTGCAGGCGGTGATCAACAACGCGGGTGTGATCGTGCAGGGGCCGATCGAACTCGTCCCGGCCGAGGAGTGGCGGCGGCAGTTCGAGGTGAACACGCTCGGCCCGGCGTCCGTCGTACGGGAGTTCCTGCCACTGGTCCGCGCCGGCCACGGCCGGATTGTCAACATCAGTGCGCCGACCGGCCGGGTCGCGTTCCCGCTGCTGGGTGCGCTGTCCGCGAGCAAGGCCGGGCTCGAAGCTCTGTCCAACGCGCTGCGGCTGGAGCTTGCCGCGTGGCAGATCCCGGTCGTGATCGTGGAGCCGGGGTCGACCGCGACGGAGATCTTCGCCAAGGCGGGCGCAGCCGAGCAGGAAGCGCAGCAAGAGTCCAGTCGCGATCGGGTGGCGCTCTACCGCGCTCACCTCGATGCCTACGCCAAGGCCGGCGCCCGCTTCAAGCCCGGGCCGGTCGAGAAGGTTGCCGAGGTCATCGTCCGGGCCGTCGAGTCGCCGCGGCCGAAGCGCCGCTACACGGTCGGCGACGCGCGCACCCTGGGCGCCGTCCTCACCAGGCTGCCGGCTGGGCTCAGGGACAAAGCGCTGAGCAACACCCTCGGCCTGAACGGCATCAAGGCGTGAGTGCGCCCGCGGGGAAGACGGTGGTGCTGGTGGGTGCCACCTCTGGGATCGGGCGGCACGCCGCGCTGCGACTTGCGGCGGACGGGCATCGGCTCTTCCTCATCGGCCGGGATTCCGCCCGGGCCGCCGCTCTTGCCGGCGAGTTGCCGCAGGCAACAGTCATTGCCGCGGACGTGTCGGTGCGGTCCGGGGTGGAAAAGGTCGCGAAGGAGATCTCGGCCGCCACCGATCGGATCGACGTACTGGTGAACAATGCCGGCGTCATGACCCCGACCCGGCAGGTCAGCGCGGAAGGGATCGAGCTCAACTTCGCCGTCCATCACCTCGCGCCGTGGTCGGCGACCGCGCTCCTGCTGCCGCTCATCCCGTCCGGCGGCCGGATCGTCAACGTGAACTCCGAGGGGCACCGTTCGCCGATGCGCGGTGGCGTGGTCCGGATCGATCCGGATCGGCTGGAGGATGGCCCGGCCGAGTTCGATCCGTTCCTCACCTACAGCCGGACCAAGCTGGCGAACCTCCTCTTCAGTTACGAGCTCCAGCGCCGGCGGCCGGACCTCGGCGTCGTCGCCATACATCCCGGTGTCGTCCGCACCGACCTCGGCCGGCAGTTCCCGCGGATTCAGGTCGCGGCCATCCATGCGTTCGCGCTCTCGGCCCGCCGCGGCGCCGAGCCGGTGGTCCGGCTGGCTGTCGGCCCTGACCGGCCGACCGGCTACTACGACCGCTTCACCCAGGTCCGCTCGTCGACGATCTCGTACGACGAGGAACTGGCGCGCCGCGTCTGGACGGCGACCGAGATGCTCCGGCCGGAGTTCAACGTGAACAACAGTCCCACATAGTGGGCAACGCGCAGTAAGTGCACTGGATTGGTTTAGTTTCGATCCGTGGATGTTGGGGTTCAGAAGTCGCCGTCCCGCTCAGGTGGGCGGGCCGGCGACCGAGCCACGCTCGATCAGCTCCGGGACCACCGTCGTACGACGAACTCGGCGGTTGGTGTCGACGGCGGAAGTGACGCGGGCGACGACATCGGCGACCAGCTCCTCGAGGGGCCAGTGGAACGTCGACAGTGGCGGCGTGAGCAGCTGGGACATCGGCTGATCGTCGTACCCGAGCAGGGAGATGTCGTCCGGGACGCGGAGCCCGAGCTCGCGGCTGGCGGCGTACACGCCGAAGGCCATCGAGTCGGCGAGCGCGAGGATCCCCGTCGGTCGCGGGCGGCTGCCGAGCAGGTCGCGGGCGACCTCGGTCGCGCCGGCCAGGTCGTGTGGGCAGGAGATGATGCGCACCTTCAGCTTCAGCCCGAAGGCGATCCGCTGCGCGATCTCCTCGGCCGGTCGCTCGGTCTCGAACCGGCGCGACGGGCTGAGCACCGCCACGCTCCGATGGCCCGCCTCCGCCAGCCGCTGCAACGCCGTGCTGATGCCGCTCTCGTTGTCGAAGACGACCTCGGATTTCGCTTTCGCGCCGGGCAGTGCGTCGCCGATCGCGATCACCGGCGTCTGCTGGGCGATCGCGGCCCAGCCCTTCGCGGCCGGGTTGATCGGGATCACCACGATCGCGTCGGCGCGGTGGTCGACCAGGTGCTGGGCGAGTTCGAGCTGGCGGTCGGCGTCGCCGGCGGAGTCGATGATCCACGCGTTCCGGTCCGGCGCGAGCAGCTCCCGGCCGAGCGCGGCCGCGAGGCGCTGCTGCCACAGGTCTTCGAGCGACGCGCACAGTACGCCGATCGAGCCGCTCCGCCCGGACGCGAGCGCCCGGGCGACCGGGTCGGCCTGGTAGCCGAGCCGGTCGGCGGCGTCCTGGACCCGCTGCCGGGTCTCCGGCGTCCCGTGCAGGCCGCGGAGCGCGTAGGACACGGCCGCCATCGAGAGGCCGGTCTCCGCGGCGATGTCCTTGAGGGTTGGCCTGCGGCCGGATCCGGACATGGTCAGCACCCTAAACCGAGGTTCGGACAATTACTTGACAACGGACCCTTTGAAGCGCTTCACTCACACTATCTTGAAGCGCTTCAATCTGATCAAGTCCGGGAGGTGAAGCCGTGATCGACGTCCACCAGCACCTCTGGCCGGCCGAGTTCGTCGACCGGCTGCGCGCCCGCACGACCGCGCCGTACCTCGACGGCTGGACCCTGCACACGACGAGCGAAGCGCCGTACGACGTCGACCCGGCCGCGCACGAGCTCGGCAAACGCGTCGCCCTCGAGCAAGACGCCGGTACGACGCTCGCCGCGGTCTCCCTGTCGAGTCCGCTCGGGATCGAGCAGCTCGGCGACTCCGCGCTCCTCGACGCCTGGCACGCCGGGGCCGCCGTACTGCCGGAGCCGTTCAAGGCGTGGGCCTCGGTCAACCTGCTCGAGCCCGACCTCGAAGGGATCGAATCCCTTCTGAACAAGGGATTCCTCGGCCTCCAGCTCCCCGCGCACGTCCTCGGGACGCCGGCCGGCTGGGCCGCGCACGCAGACCTCCTCGCGCTCGCCGACCGGTTGAACAAGCCGATCTTCGTCCACCCAGGCGTGGCCGCCGCGGTCGACGACGCCCCCGGCTGGTGGGCGCCGGTCGTCGACTACACCACCCAGCTGCAGGCCGCTTGGTGGGCCTGGCATGGGTACGGCGGCCGCCGGGAGTTCCCGAGCCTCCGCCTCTGCTTCGCCGCTGCGGCCGGGCTGGCGCCCGTACATCACGAACGGCTGGCCGCGCGCGGCGGCCGGCTCGGCACCATCGACCCCAACCTGTACGTCGACACCTCGAGCTACGGTCCGCAGGGGATCGACGCGGTCGCGCGGGTCCTCGGCATCGACCAGGTCGTGCACGGCACCGACCGGCCGTACGCCGGGATCACCGACCACCGCCAAGGCGCCGCCGCGACCGCGGTGATCCGCCACGACAATCCACACCGGCTCTTCTTCGGGGCCGGGACACCATCTCCTGAGAGGGGAGTGCAGTGACTGCTCAGCCCATCACCGACGTCCCAGTCGTACCAGCGCGCCAGGCCAGCCGGCTCGTGGAGCTCAACGACTGTTTGTCGCTGGACAACCTTCCGGGCCGGGACCTCGAGCCCTCCGAGCTGGCCGAGCTCGCCGCGTCGATCGCCGCCCAGCCGCACCTGTGGGAGGACAAGGTCGCCTACAGCGACGAGGAGCGCGTCTTCGCCTCGTTGCACCGGGACGCGAACGTCGACGTCTGGCTGATCTGCTGGACGCCGGTCAACGACACCGGCTGGCACGACCACGACGTCTCGTCGGGCGCGGTCGCCGTGGCTCGCGGGAAGCTGGTGGAGCACAACCTGGCGATCGGCACCGAGTCGATCGAGACCGAGGTCAACGCCGGTGACGTCTACGGGTTCGGCCCGGACCACATCCACCGCCTGACCGGCCTGGACAAGGGCAGCGTCACCGTGCACGCCTACAGCCCGCCGCTGTGGCGGATGGGCCAGTACTCAGTCAAGGACGGCGTACTCCGCCGCGTCTCCGTCTCGTACGCCGACGAACTCCGCCCCCTGGACTGATCACGAAGACTGGTCGAGCCTGATCACCAGGCAGGCCCGGCCCAACGGTCCGGCGTCCGGAACCCACCGGTTCCGACGCCGGGCCTTTTCAATCTGCCCCGATCTGCCCCGCGATCTGCCCTGCTCCGGAGGGCGAATCGTGTCCAGACTCGCTTGTCATGACGACGCACGTGGAGCTCGAGAAGCACTACACCGAGCGATATGACGAAGCGAAACGACTGGGCTCGACCATCAAGGGACGGCTGGAGCTCGCCCGGGTCCAGGACCTGCTCAGCCGGTACCTGCCCCCACCGCCCGCGGCGGTCGCGGACATCGGCGGCGGCCCGGGTATTCACGCGAGCTGGCTGAAGGACCGTGGGTACGACGTCGAGCTGCTCGACCCGGTCGAGCGGCACGTCGACCAGGCGGCGGCCGCCGGGATCTCCGCCGTACAAGGGGATGCGCGGCGACTGCCGTGGGACAACGAGGAGTTCGACGCGGCGTTCCTGGCCGGGCCGATGTATCACCTGCCGGAGCCGTCCGAGCGGCGGCTGGCGCTGCGCGAGGCGATCCGGGTGACCAAGCTCGGCGGGTTCATCGCGGTGATCGCGATCAACCGGGCGGCCAACCTGATCGGCTCGACGCTGGCCAATACGCTGATCGAACGGCAGGGCGTGGTGACGGAGATCCTCCGCGACGGCTTCAGTCCGCGCAACGAGCGGATGGCGCATACGACGTACCACACTGTCGCGCAGCTGCGGTCCGAGCTAACCAACGTCGGGCTGCGCGGCGTGACGATCCACGGCCTGACCGGACCGGGCGGTTGGCTGACAGTGCTGATCGACGCGCACTACAACGGCCTGCCGCTGCCGGACAGCTTGAAGGAGCCGGATCCGCTGCGTACGGCGCTGGAGTGCTCGCGGCTGGCCGACAGCTACCCGGAGATGGTGCAGGCGAGCTCGCTGTTGTTCGCGGTCGGGCAGCGTGCTTGACGGTCGGCTCCGCCGGGCGCAGGTGAAGCGGTTGCGGGAGCGGGCGATCCGGTACGCCGACAACGGCTGGCCGGTCGCTCCGCTCGCCGTACCGAGTGTGGACCCTTACCTGGCCGCTGAGGTGGTCCGCACGGGCGCGGAGGCCGCCGTGGTCTGGCGCGAGTACCCGTGGGACATCGCCCTCATCGCCGAACGCTTCGAGGTGATGGAGCTCCCACCCGAGTACGGCGCTCTGCTCAACCACCAACTGAAGACGACCTGCCCCACAGCAATCGCTCCCACGCATCGACGCTGGTGGTTCTTCCTGGAGCCTGGGTCTGTCGTTCCGGAGCAGGTGCTGGCAGCCGGCGGCGTACTGCATCGGCACTGGGTGCCGGCGCCGGGCACCCGGCTGGACTCCGCCGGCCGCATCCGCTGGCTGGTGCATCCGTATCAGACCCGCTGGCAGGCCTATCGGCGTCAGGACCCGATCGACGCCGTACTGTCATTGAACGCGGGAAACCCGCGCGGTGGCTGACGTGCCTGGGGCCCACAGGCCGTCGATCACCAGGGTCTTGCCGGAGGTGTCGCGGACCTGGCCGGCGAACCGGTAGTGGCCATGCGACGTGGGCTTGAGGATGTTGATGCGGCCGTCGCCGAAGTTGCCGACGAGGAGGGTACCGGCCGGCTCACCCCAAGCGGCGGGTGCGAACGCGAGACCCCACGGGTTGCGACGGCGAGTGGATGGCCCTTCGAGCGAAGCGACATGTCACTTTCCTGTCGGTCGATGAACGGAACACCATCGATAGGGCTGGGTGGGCTAGGCGGTTCATCGATCGCAGGGTAGACATGAGCGGTGGGCGGGGAAGGTATGCCGAGTTGGAGGGGGAAGTGTGGCTGAGCTTGCGATTGGGCGGTTGAATCCGGCGGTGTTGCCGCCGGCGACGGGGAACTACACGCACGGGCTGGTGGTGGACGGGGCCGAGCGGATGGTGTTCGTCAGCGGGCAGGTGCCGTGGGGGAACGAGCAGGGGCGGGTGCCGGAGAGTTTCGAGGCGCAGTGCCGGATGGTGTGGCGGAACGTCCTCGCGGTGCTCGGTGAAGCGGGCATGGGAGTACGGAACCTGGTGAAGGTGACGACGTACCTGTCCGACCGGAAGTACCGCGCCCTCAACTCGAAGCTCCGCGAGGAAATCCTCGGCGACCACACGCCCGCGCTCACCATCATCATCTGCGACATCTACGCAGAAAACTGGCTCCTCGAAATAGACGCCGTCGCGATGGCCTAGCTCCTCCGCGTTTGATGGGTTCACCTACCAGCTTGTGGGGCGGATTCACGCGGTGGTTGCAACACCGGGTGGTTTTGACTGGTCGGATAGTAGCTTGTCGAGGGCTTCGGCGGGGGTGCGCCAGTGG
>NZ_SLWR01000019.1 GCF_004345665.1 Kribbella antiqua | reverse complement strand
AGCTACTATCCGACCAGTCAAAACCACCCGGTGTTGCAACCACCGCGTGAATCCGCCCGGGTTCCCGGCCCGAATACGGGCGGCGAACCCACAAGGTGGTGGGGTAACCCACCAGATGCGGCGGTGGGGCGGGGGTTAGGGTCGGGGCGTGGTCAAGGGGAGCAAGGCGCATCTGGCGCGGGCGGAGCGGCTGCAGAACGCGACCGGCGCGCTGGCCACCGCCGCGATGGCCGCGATGGACGAGAAGCTGCCGTGGTTCCGGAAGCTGTCCGCACAGGACCGGTCCTGGATCGGGCTGGTCGCGCAGTCCGGGATCACCGCGTTCGTCGACTGGTTCCGCGATCCGGAGGCGCACTCCGCGATGCCGACCCGGATGTTCGGCTCCGCGCCGCGCGAGTTCACCCGGGTCATCTCGCTGCACCAGACCGTCGACCTGCTCCGGACCACGATCGAGATGATCGAGAACACCATCGGCGACCTGCTCCCGCCCGAGGACGTGCCGGTCGTCCGCGAGGCAATGCAGCGCTACGCCCGCGAGGTCGCCTTCGCCGCCGCCACCGTCTACGCCAAGGCCGCCGAGATGCGCGGCGCCTGGGACGCCCGGCTCGAAGCCCTCGTGGTCGACTCGGTGATCCGCGGCGAAACCGACGAATCAGTCCGCTCCCGCGCCTCCGCCCTCGGCTGGACCGGCTCCGGTACGACGGGGTCGGCGGAAGTCGCGGTGGTCGTCGGCCGGGCGCCGGACGAGCCCGGGAACGCCAACGTGGCCGACGCCGTCCGGCACGCGGCGCGCGAGGCGGGCGCTGACGCTCTGTGCGCGATGCAGGGCGACCGGCTGGTAATAGTACTCGGTGGTACGAGTAAACCTGTCGAGATCGTACAAAAACTGACCACCTGGTTCGGACCCGGCCCAATCGTCGTCGGGCCGGTGGTGAAAGACCTGATGGCAGCCGTGACGTCGGCCCGCGCGGCCGTCGCCGGGCTGCGCGCCGCACCCGGCTGGCCGACGGCGCCGCGACCCGTCCACGCCGATGAACTGCTCCCCGAACGGTCACTCTCCGGAGACGGTCACGCCCGGCGACAACTGGCGACCGAAGTCTACGGCCCGCTTACCTTGGGCGACGGTGTCCTGCTCGAAACGGTCTCGTCGTACCTGGACTCGGGTGGCTCGATCGAGGCGACGGCCCGGGCCCTGTTCATCCACCCCAATACCGTCCGGTATCGGCTGAAGCGTGTGGGCGATCTCACTGGCTACTCGCCCGTCAATCCGCGAGACGCTTTCACGTTACGTGTCGCACTGACCTTGGGCCGCCTGCTCAACCCGGAGCCCGGCAGCCTCGTTTTGTAGGATTCCCACAAAGTCGCACCGGTAGAATTCGTGCGGCTTCTCGGCCCATCGGGGGCCTGGCTCAGGGAGAGTTGGTCACGTGCTCGTCATCGTCGCGCCCGGTCAGGGTGCCCAGACCCCAGGTTTCCTCGAGCCCTGGCTGGCAGATCCCGCGTTCGAGAGCCGGCTGAACTGGCTCTCCGCGGTGGCCGGTCTCGACCTCACCCACTACGGCACCAAGGCCGACGCGGACACGATCCGGGACACCGCGATCGCGCAGCCGCTGCTGGTCGCGTCCAGCATGCTGGCCGCACTGGCGGTGTTCCCGCAACCGTCGGACGCGTTCACCAAGGTCGGCGCGGTCGCCGGGCACAGCGTCGGTGAGATCGCGGCCGCGGCCGGCACCGGCGTGCTGAGCGCCGAGCAGGCGATGGTGCTGGTCCGAGAACGCGGCAAGGCGATGGCGGCCGCCGCGGCGGCCACCGCCACCTCGATGACCGCGGTGCTCGGCGGCGACCGGGACGAGATCCTGGCCAAGCTCGCCGAACACGGCCTGACCGCCGCGAACGACAACGGCCCCGGCCAGATCGTCGCGGCCGGCACGGTCGAGGAGCTGGCCGCGCTGGCCGCCGACCCGCCGGCCAAGACCCGCCTGATCCCGCTGTCGGTCGCCGGTGCGTTCCACACCAAGCACATGGAGCCCGCGGTCCAGACGCTGGCGAAGTACGCGACCGCGATCAGCACCCACGACCCGCGGACGCGACTGATCTCCAACCGCGACGGCCACGTGGTCCACGACGGGCGCGAGGTGCTCAACCGGCTCGTCAACCAGGTCAACTCCCCCGTCCGCTGGGACCTGTGCATGGAGACGATGGCCGACCTGCAGGTCACCGGGATCCTGGAGCTGCCGCCGGCCGGCACGTTGACCGGCATCGCCAAGAGGGCACTGAAGGGCGTCGAGACGTTCGCGCTGAAGACGCCGGAGCAGCTCGACGACGCCCGCGCGTTCGTCGACAAGCACGGCAGCCCCTCCGAGATCGACGCCTCGCCGACCTGGCGGCTGCTGGTCGCGCCGATGAAGGGCACCTTCACCCGCGCCGGCCAGAT
Source organism: Kribbella antiqua (assembly GCF_004345665.1). GTDB lineage: Bacteria > Actinomycetota > Actinomycetes > Propionibacteriales > Kribbellaceae > Kribbella > Kribbella antiqua. Next base: position 105,892 of record NZ_SLWR01000019.1, on the reverse strand, counting down.
CTCCCGGGAGTCCGGTGACACGGTCGAATCCGGAGAGGTGGTCGCGAAGGTGAAGAGCCTGCGCGACGAGCTGGAAGTCAAGGCCCCGCACGGCGGCATCGTGGTCGAGTGGCTGGTCGAGGAAGGCGACCCGGTCGCGCCGGGCCAGCCGCTGGTCCGTCTGCATCCCAAGGGAGGCAACGCATGAGCGCGATCACCGCATCCACCGGTACGGCGTACGCCGGAGTGCTCGGCATCGGGTCGTACCGGCCGCGTCGCGTGGTACCGAACTCCGAGATCCTGGAGCAGATCGACTCCAGTGACGAGTGGATCCAGACCCGGTCCGGGATCAAGGAACGGCGCTGGGCCGACGACGACGAGACCGTCCTGATGATGTCGGTCAACGCCGCCAAGGACGCGCTGAAGGACGCCGGAATCGAACCGGCCCAGATCGGCTGCGTCATCGTCGCGACCGTGACGCACCTCTACCAGACCCCGGCGATCGCGACCCGGATCGCCGTCGAGGTGGGTGCGCCGACCGCGGCCGCCTTCGACATCTCGGCCGCCTGTGCCGGGTTCTGCTACGGCGTCGCGATGGCCAACGACATGGTCCGCGGCGGCAGCGCGAAGTACGTGCTGGCGATCGGCGTCGAGCGGCTGAGCGACCTCACCGACCGGACCGACCGCAGTACGGCGTTCATCTTCGCCGACGGAGCCGGTGCCGCAATCGTCGGCCCGACCGAGGAGCCGGGGATCGGCCCGGTCGTGTGGGGCTCGGACGGCACGCAGTACCAGGTGATCAGCCAGAAGGAGTCCTGGCAGGAGGCGGCCGGCAGCTACAACTGGCCGCACCTGCGGATGGACGGCAACCCGGTGTTCCGGTGGGCGTCGTTCGAGATGGCGAAGACCGCGCAGCAGGCGCTCGATGTGGCCGGCGTCAAGGCCGAAGACCTCGACCTGTTCGTGCCGCACCAGGCGAACATGCGGATCACCGACGCGATGCGGCGGGCGCTGAAGCTGCCCGAGCACGTGAAGGTGGCGCGCGACATCGAGCGGCAGGGCAACACGTCGGCCGCGTCGATCCCGCTCGCCATCACCGCGATGCGCGAGTCCGGCGAAGCCAAGAGCGGCGATCTCGCGCTGATCATCGGCTTCGGCGCCGGATTGGTGTACGCCGCACAGGTGATCCGCATTCCGTAGCCCATAGTTGTCCGGGGCGGCTCAGGTGGCCGGCCCGGCTGAACAAGCCAGTGAACTCCGAAAGGGAAACCAAGAGATGGCCAGCACCGAAGAGATCCGTTCCAGCCTCGCCGAGATCGTGAACGAGATCGCCGGCATCCCGGTCGAGGACGTCCAGCTGGACAAGTCCTTCACCGACGACCTCGACGTCGACTCGCTCTCCATGGTGGAGGTCGTGGTGGCCGCCGAGGAGAAGTTCGACGTGAAGATCCCCGACGACGAGGTGAAGAACCTGAAGACCGTCGGCGACGCGGTGGCGTTCATCGAGCGCGCCCAGAACGGCTGACCCACAGTCCTTCGCTGGCCGGTGCTCATCCGGCCGCTGCCGGATGAGCACCACCTTCACCCACCCACCTGTCTCGAAAGCTGAGGTAACGATGTCGAAGACCCGAGTGGTGATCACCGGGCTCGGAGCCACCACCCCGCTCGGGGGCGACGTGTCCAGCACCTGGGAAGGACTGCTGGCCGGCCGTTCCGGCGCACAGCGGCTGACCGACGAGTGGGTGCAGAACCTCGCGGTCCAGATCGCCGCACCGGCCGCGGTCGAGCCGACCGAGGTGATCGAGCGGGTGAAGGCCCGCCGGCTGGACCGGAACGCGCAGTTCGCCGTCGTCGCCGCCCGCGAGGCCTGGGCCGATTCCGGCCTGGAGGACTCCGGGCTGGACAAGGAGCGGCTCGGTGTGGCTGTCGCCTCCGGCATCGGCGGCCTGCACACCACGCTGGCCAACTACGACGCACTGCTGCAGAACCCGCGCCGCGTGTCGCCGCTGGCGATCCCGATGCTGATGCCGAACTCGTCCGCGGCGTACGTGAGCCTGGAGTTCGGCGCCAAGGCCGGTGTGCACACGCCTGTCTCCGCCTGCGCCTCCGGCAACGAGGCGATCGCGCTGGGTCTGGACCAGATCCGGCTCGGCCGCGCGGACGTCGTACTGGCCGGTGGGACCGAGGGCGCGATCATGGCGCTGCCGCTGGCGGCGTTCGGCATGATGCAGGCGCTGAGCAAACGCAACGACGAGCCGGAAAAGGCGTCGCGGCCGTGGGACGTGGACCGGGACGGCTTCCTGCTCGGTGAGGGCGCCGGGATCCTGGTGCTGGAGTCGTACGAGCACGCGAAGGCGCGCGGCGCGAAGATCTACGCCGAACTCGCCGGCGCGGGCATCTCCGCCGACGGTCACGACATCGCGCAGCCCGACCCGACCGGTTCCGGCGCGCGCCGGGCGATGGAGCGGGCGCTGGCCGAGGGCGACCTGACGCCGGCCGACATCTTTCACATCAACGCGCACGCCACCTCGACGCCGCAGGGCGACATCGCCGAGTCGCTGGCGATCCGGCAGGCGCTCGGCAAGGAAGCGGACCACGCGATCGCGACCGCACCGAAGTCGATGATCGGTCACCTGCTCGGCGCGGCCGGTGCGGTCGAGTCGATCGCGACCGTACTGGCGCTGCAGAACCGCGTGTCGCCGCCGACCATCAACGTGGACAAGCTCGACGACCAGATCGAGCTGGACGTCGCGACCGAGCAGCGCAAGCTGCCGGACGGGGACATCGCGGCGCTGAACAACTCCTTCGGCTTCGGCGGCCACAACGCCGCCATCGCCTTCAAGACGGTCTAGTTGCTTTGGGGCCGGCTCACAAGGCCGGCCCTCAAGGCTCTCCCGGAGGACCCCGATGACGACCGCTCCCGCAGCACCGAAGCCGGCCAAGCTCTCCCGAGAGCTCGACCCGCGCAATCCGGTCACCCGGCTGACGAACCTGCTCGACCCGGGCTCGCTGGAGCTGATCACGCCCGACAACCTGTCCGGCATGGTCGCGGCGCGCGGCACCATCGAGGGCGCGGCAGTGGTCGCTTACTGCTCGGACGCCACCGTCATGGGCGGTGCGATGGGCCATGAAGGCTGCGATGTGGTGGTCAGGGCGTACCAGGTCGCACGCCGAGAAGAAGTGCCGATCATCGGGCTGCTGCACTCCGGCGGCGCCCGGCTGGCCGAGGGTGTGCTGAGCCTGCACGCGGTCGGCCGGATCTTCTACGAGATGACGCAGGCGTCGGGCAAGATCCCGCAGATCTCGGTCGTGCTCGGCCCGGCCGCGGGCGGTGCGGCGTACGGGCCGGCGCTGACCGATGTCGTCATCCTCGGGCCGGAAGGCCGCATCTTCGTCACCGGACCGGACGTGGTCCGCTCGGTCACCGGTGAGGACGTCGACATGCTGCGTCTCGGCGGTCCCGAGCCGCACGGCCGGCGATCCGGCGTAGTCCACATCACCACCGACTCCGAGGCCGCGGCCCTCGAGCAGGCCCGGCGGCTCGCGGATCTGTTCGCGAACCAGGGGTCCGTGTCGGGCGACGTACCGGACACGGATCTGTCCGGGTTCCTGCCGGAGTCGGCCAAGCGTGCGTACGACGTCCATCCGCTGGTCGGAGGGGTGCTCGACGAGGGCTCCGCCGTCGAACTGCACCAGCGGTGGGCGCCGAACATCGTCACCACGCTCGGCCGGCTCGGCGGGCGGACGGTCGGCGTGATTGCGAACAACCCGCTGCGGCTGGGCGGCTGCCTGGACGCGCTATCGGCTGAGAAGGCGGCCCGGTTCGTCCGGATGTGCGACGCGTTCGGCGTGCCGATGGTCGTGGTTGTCGACGTACCGGGCTATCTGCCAGGTGTCGGTCAGGAGTGGGACGGCGTCGTACGGCGTGGTGCGAAGCTGCTGCACGCTTTCGCCGAGTCCGTCGTACCGCGGGTGACTCTGGTGACGCGGAAGACGTACGGCGGCGCCTACATCGCGATGAACGCGCGATCGCTCGGCGCCACCCGGGTGTTTGCCTGGCCGCGCGCGGAGGTCGCCGTGATGGGCGCTGTCGCCGCCGTCCGCATCCTGCACCGGCGCAAGCTCGCCGAGGTCGACCCTTCACTGCGCCCGAAGGTCGAGGCCGAGCTCGCCGCCGAACACGAAAAGATTGCCGGCGGCATCGAACGAGCCCGCGAAATCGGCGTCGTCGACGAAATCATCGAGCCCTCCAAGACCCGCTCCTCCCTGGCCGCAGCGATCGCCGCAGCTCCACACCGCCGAGGTGCCCACGGCAACATCCCGCTCTGACCCTTCGGTCTGATCTCCTAGGTCCGTGTCGGGACGGGTCATCTATGCGGTCAAGGAGCCTGATTCACCCGGTGGCGGTATCCGGATTCATGCGCATCACGTGGAGTTGCTGCGCGCCGCGGGTGTGGACGCCTGGCTCTGGTTCCGCACCGAGGGCTACCGATTGCCGTGGTTCGAGACGACCGCACCCATCCTCGGCGGCGATCGTCTCGAGCTCAGCTCGTACGACGTTCTCGTCGTACCGGAGCTCTATCTGCTGCCCGGGATCGACCCCGCGCCCGGTGCGCGGAAGGTCATCTTCAATCAGAACCACTTCCTGACCTATTGGTCCTGGCGGGACACCACTGACTACCCGGGCTGGACGCCGTCGCCGGAGGTCTGGGCGGTGTCGCACGAGAGCCGGGACGTGCTGGCCCGGTTGCACCCTGAATTGCCGATCCGCTTGGTCCCGAATCCGATCGACACCGAGCTGTTCCGTCCGGGTGTGAAGACGCGGCCGACGATCGCCTGGATGCCACGGCGGCGTCCGCTCGAGGCCGCCGTACTCGATCGGCTGCTGCGCAACGATCCGCGCTCTCGTGGAGTCGAGTTCCTCGTGCTGTCCGAGCTCACCGAGCCCGAGGTCGCCGAGGCGCTCGGCCGTACGTCGGTCTTCGTTGCCCTCGGCATCTCGGAGGGCTTCGGCCTCCCGGTCGCCGAGGCGCTCGCATCCGGTTGTCTGGTCGTCGGCTACCCGGCCGGAGGCGGCACGGAGTTGTTCGAGGCGCCCGGGACGTGGCGGGTGGAGGACGCCCGGCCGCACCTGCTCGCGGACCGCGCGCTCGAACTCGTCAACACGGCCGGCGACGATCCAGTCCGCGCCGCCGCCCGGCGCTGGATCAAGGAGCGGTACGACCGGCACGCGACACGGACCGCTCTCCTTGCCGCCGTCGAGTCGGCCCGGCGGCTGCCAGGCCGGGCCACGACCGCGACCCATCCCGTCTTCTGGCCGGACAATCCGATCGGCGCGGGCGCCGAGCGCGCTCAGCCCTGGAAGTCGGCATAAGCGGTGATCCAGGCCAGCGCCGAGTTCCAGTTCACGGCCACTTCGTTGGTGGAGTACGAGCCGATCTCGTCGATGTAGCACTTGGCGGGTGCGCAGCCCTGGAGGTTGCGTTGGGCAACGGGGTCCTGGAGGCCGGAGTTGGGGCCGCCGGCAAGGGAACCCGGGTACGGCGACGGGAGCGACGGGTTGAGCGAGTGAGCCCAGAACCGGTGGTGCTGGTTGTGGCTGGACCGCTCGCCGTACCCCGTCACGTACGACAGACCGACCGCGTTCCGCCCGAGCAGGTAGTCGAGCGACTCCAACGCAGCCGTCCGGTACGCCGCTCGCCCGGTGAGGCCGGCCGCGATCGCCAGGATCATCGCATTGTTGGCAACGCCGCTGTTCGACCCCCAGACGTACTTCCCGTCAGCCGGCTTGTACGGGGTCGCGTAGCCCTGGGAGCGCAGATCGGCGAGATAGACATCCGCGACCGCGGCGATCCGCTGCCGCAGCTTCCACTGCTCGACGACCGGCAACCGCCAGGGCACTCGCGCCAGCGCGAGATCTGCCAGCCCACCGGTCTCCTGCCAGGAGAACCCGTCCGCCGCCTTCAGCGACGTCGTGACGAACTTCTTGTACGACGCCCTCCCGGTCGCCGCGAACAACTCCGCCGCGGCCCACGAGAACTCGTCCGTCACCTTGGTGTCGTCGTACGCTCCACCACCTTCACCACCGGCGGGCGCATACAGGGCGGGATGCTGCCGCGCCGCGTTCCACGCCTTCTCGGCGGCGGCCAGGCAGCGCGTCGCGAAAGCCCGATCCCACCGGGCGTAGACCCGCGCGCACCGAGCTCCGACCGCGGCCAGGTTCAGCGTCGCTGCAGTCGACGGCGGGTACAAGTACCGCGGCTGCGGGTCGGCGGCCGGTGCCAACGGCAAGCCGGTCCACTTCTCGTCGTGGATCTTGTGATGCACCATCCCGGCGAGCGCCTGGCCGGCAGGCACCTGCATGCGGAGAATGAAGTCGAGCTCCCACCGCGCCTCGTCGAGTACGTCGGGATCGCCGTTGCCCGCCTCCGGAATCCGCAGGGTCCCATCGGCTCCCTGCGAGGCCTCGTAGAGATCCAGCAATTGCCAGGCCGCCAGCGCGCCGTTGACGACGTACTTGCCATGGTCGCCGGCGTCGTACCAACCTCCCCGCACGTCGAGGCTGTAGTCGCACGTGCCGGGGAAACACGGCACGTTGGTGTCGCCTTGGTTCGGTGCGATGCCGAGGTGGCCGGCCGCCCGTGCGTACTGCGGCCCGACGTACGTCGCCTCGATCGGGATACCGCTGCGGTTGTTGTAGAAGTAGGCGAGCGCGTCCTGCCGCAGACCGGCGTACACCTGGTCACCGATGTCGAACGGCTCGCTGATGTCGTTGCCAACGGCCAGGCGGAAGCCGGTGCCGGTCCCGCGGAAGTTGCCGAAGTCAATCAGTTGGACGGCGTCCTGAGACATCGCGTCGACGCCGTACGGCTTACTCTTGCCGGTCGCAACGACCTTGTTGCCGCTGTCAAGCAGTCGCCAGTCGAGCTCGGTGGTTGCCGCAGTCACGTAAGTAGCCCGCTTCGGCCCCTTGGTCAGGTATCCGAGCTGGTTGACCCGCACCGGCGAGCCGTAGTCCGGCACCCCACCCGGCGGCACGATCCCGCCGATGACCGAGATGTTGTCGAGGCACAGCGTGTACGGCTCGGTCGCGCCACCCAGCTGGAACGACACCTGACCGTGCGTGTCCGTCAGCGGAGAAGTCCCAGTGAACTCGAAGGTCTGCGGCGTGGTCGTCGCGTCGACTGTCTTGTTGAGCACGGTCGAGTACGGCGCGGCCGCCTGCTGGAGCGCCGTACGGAATTGGACCGGGCGGCTGGCCGACGCCTCGAACCGCAGCGTGTACGGCTGTCCCTCCTCCAGCGGCAGATCGTCCTGCCCGATCATCGAGGCCCACGGATTGACCGTGCCGGCCGGGACCTGCGCACACAACCGCCCGTCGGTGACCGTCGCCGGCGTGTTCCCACTGCTCCACCACGGTTCCTTACCGCCGTCGAAGGTACCGTTGAGCACCCGCTCGTACGACGGTTCGGCCGCAGCCACCGGGCTGCTGAGAGCAGCTGCGCTGGTGAGAGCAGCCGCGAGCGTGACGACCAGGACGACCGCAGTTGATCGCCGACCGATTCTGGGCATGAGCATGCCTCCGGAGGTCCGTGGCGCCTGGGCGGGCACCGGAAGAGCGCTGGGAGCGCTTGCAACACCGGCCATCCGTTGACCGGCGTCGGTGAGCATGCTGCCCACGCCTTGCGGTCCTGTCAAGACTGAAATGAACACTTCCCAAGGGAGCGGCGGTGCCCTATGGTCGCCTGGAAGCGCTCCCAGTTTCTGGCCCGACTCGCCCCTCAAGCATCACCGGGTTCAGCCGGGCGCCGGCTCAGCGGCGTCACCGTGGCCATTTGCGTCCGGACAACTGGGAGCGCCTCCCCCAGTTCCGTCTAAGACCTGCGAGGAGGGTCTCCATGTCGTCAGCGCGATGGTCAGGATGGTCAGCCCGGCTCGGTTCGGGCTTCCGCGCGAGATCGGTGGTCGCGGCCGGTGCCGCCGTCGCCTTGCTCGTCGCCGCCGGGTGCGGCGGCTCGGACGAAGCGGGCGGTGCGAGCGACGGCACCGTCACGCTCACCGTGAAGACCTTCGGCCAGTTCGGCTACGAGGACCTGATCAAGCAGTACGAGTCCTCGCACCCGGGCATCAAGATCAAGCAGGACAGCATCGCCCAACTCGACGACTACACGCCCAAGCTGCAGCAGTGGCTGACCGCGGGCAGCGGCGCCGGCGACATCGTCGCGCTGGAGGAGGGCATCCTGGTCAAGCTGATGGCCAAGCCGGACCAGTTCGCCAACCTGCTCGACTACGGCGCCGGTGAGCTGAAGGGCAACTTCCTGGACTGGAAGTGGAAGCAGGCGCTGACCGCCGACGGCACCAAGCTCGTTGGCCTCGGCACCGATGTCGGTGCCCAGGGCATGTGTTACCGGACCGACCTGTTTGCCAAGGCGGGCTTGCCGACGGATCGCGCCAAGGTCGGCGAGCTGTGGCCGACGTGGGACGCGTATCTTGCCACCGGCAAACGGTTCGTTGCCGCTGGCACCGGTGCTTCGTTCTTCGACACGGCCGGCGGGATCTACCAGAACATCTTGATGCAGCAGGGCGATACGACGTACTTCGACCGGGACAACAAGCTGATCGTCGACACCAACCCGGGTGTCCGGAAAGCCTGGGACCAAACCGTGTCGATGATCGACGCCGGACTCTCCGGCAAGCTGCAGATGTGGGGACCGGCCTGGAACGCGGGCTTCAAGAAGGGCACGTTCGCCACCATCCCGTGCCCGGCCTGGATGCTCGGCATCATCAAGGAGCAGGCCGGAGCGGAGAACGCCGGCAAGTGGGACGTCGCCCGGGTTCCTGGTGAGGGCGCGGTCCGCGGCGGTTCGTTCCTCGCCGTACCGGCACAGAGCAAGCATCCGAAGGAGGCCGCCGAGCTGGCGAAGTTCCTGACCAGCCCGGAGGGGCAGACCGCGGCGTTCAAGGCGAAGAACAACTTCCCGTCGTCCCCACAGGCGATCGACGACCCGGCGGTGTCGGGCGCGGTCAACGCCTACTTCAACAATGCCCCGGTCGGCAAGATCTTCGGCCAGTCCGCCAAGAGCCTCAAACCCGTCTACCTGGGCCCCGAAAACCAGCTGGTCGGCGACGCGGTAGGCGACGCGCTGACGGCCATCGAACAAGGCAAGCTGAAGCCGGAAGAGGCCTGGACCAAAGCACTCACCGACTCCAAGCGAGCCGTCGACAAGTGAGCGCCCCGGGGCAGGCGACCGGCGAGCAGTCCGGGGCGCACACCCAGCCGGTGCCGGACTCCCCCGGCACCCGCAGCGTCGGAGCGGCAAGCCGCCTCGACGCTGTGGGAGGTGAAGGGCAAGGAGGCAGAGGGCGGCTGCGAGCCGCTGCCGGAACTGGCACGGTAGGTTCCGGAGGCGGCTTATCCGCCGGACGGCGGGGGCTCTGGAGCCGACTGGACCTGTACGGGTCGCCATACCTTTTCATTGCTCCGTTCTTTGTGTTGTTCACCGCCTTTGGGCTGTTTCCGCTCGTCTATACGGCGTGGGTTTCGTTGCGGGCTTGGGATTTGACTGGGGATGCGGGTTTTGTCGGGCTGGACAACTACTCGCGGCTGCTCGCGGATCCGGACTTCTGGAACGCGTTGGTGAACACGCTGGGGTTGTTCGTGCTGGCGACGGTTCCGCAGTTGCTTTTGGCATTGATCGTCGCGGCGCTGCTGAACCGGCCGATCCGGGCCCTGCTGTTGTTCCGCCTCGGCGTGCTGGCTCCGATCGTCACCTCGGTTGCTGCGGTCGCGATCGTGTTCGGGCAGCTCTACGGCCGTGACACCGGCCTGGTCAACGGCATACTCGGCCTGATCGGCATCGACCCGATCGACTGGCAGGCGAGTAGGACGTCGTCCTGGATCGCCGTGGCGAGCATGGTCAACTGGCGCTGGACCGGGTACAACGCGCTCATCTACCTGGCCGCGATCCAAGCCATCCCGCGGGACCTCTACGAGGCTGCGCAAATCGACGGAGCCGGCGCGATCCGGCAGTTCCGCAGTATCACCGTGCCGCTGATCCGGCCCGCGCTGATCTTCACCGTAGTAATGTCGACAATCGGCGGGATGCAGTTGTTCACCGAGCCGCTGCTGTTCGGCCAGGGCGACGTGTCCGGCGGAAGCCTCCGGCAGTTCCAGACCATCGCGATGTACATGTTCGAGCAGAGCTTCCAGAACTTCGACTACGGCTACGGCTCCGCGATCGCCTGGATGATCTTCCTGCTCACCGTCATCGTCGGCGTCGCCAACGCGCTGATCGGCCGCCGTCTCCGCGGAGGCACCCAGTGAGACGGCAACCATTGGTCTACCTCACGCTGCTCGTCAGCCTGATCCTGTCGGTGTTCCCGCTGTACTGGCTGTTCGTCGTCGCCACCCGCTCCAACGACGTCATCGGCGACATGCCACCGCCGCTGCTCCCCGGCGGGAACCTCGGCGAGAACATCCAGCGATTGTTCGGCCCCGAGGCCGAGGAAGCACACTTCGCCCGCGGCATGCTGAACTCAGCGATCGCATCGATCGCCGTCACAGTCTCGGTGGTGTTCTTCTCGTCGCTGGCCGGATTCGCCTTCGCCAAGTTGCGGTTCCGCGGCCGCAGCGCGCTGCTCCTCGCGGTGCTGGCGACGATGATGGTGCCGGTGCAGATGGGCATCGTGCCGCTCTACATGGTGATGGTGAAACTCGGCTGGCAGAACCAGCTGCAAGCCGTTATCGTCCCGTTCCTGGTCTCGGCGTTCGGCGTCTTCCTGATGCGCCAGTACGCCGAACGCGCCGTACCGGATGAGCTGATCGAAGCCGCCCGCCTGGACGGCTGTACGACGTTCGGCCTGTTCCTCCGGGTGGTGTCGCCGGCGCTCCGGCCGGGCGCCGCCGTACTGGGACTGTTCACCTTCATGGGCACCTGGAACGAGTTCCTCTGGCCGCTGGCCGTGCTGGACGCGGACAACCCGACGGTGCAGTTCTCGCTCAGTCAGCTCGCCACGCAGTACTACACCGACTACACGCTGATGTTCACCGGCACGCTGATCGCGATCGTGCCGTTGCTGCTGGTGTTCGTGCTGTTCGGCCGCCAGCTGATCAGCGGCATCATGGACGGAGCCGTTCGGTCGTGATTTACGCTCTATTCACTCAAGCTCTAAGGACGCGCCGGTGACAGACATTTCCAGACGGCAAGTGACGCTCGACGAAGTCGCCGAGCGTGCCGGCGTGTCCCGGTCGGCGGCGTCCCGGGTGATCAACAACGCCCCGCACGTCAGCAAGGCCAAGCGCGAAGCCGTCCAGCGAGCCGTCGTCGATCTCGGATACGTGCCGAACGCAACGGCTCGCGCACTCGCGACTCAGCAGGCGGGCGCCGTCGTACTGGCGATCTCGAGCGACAACCCGCAGGTCTTCGCCGACCCGTTCTTCGCCGAGGTCGTGGTCGGGGTCAACTCGGTGCTGGAGGAGACCGAGCTCGAGCTGATGCTGCTGCTCGCGACCTCGACCCGCGGCCAGACCCGGCTCGAGCAACTGCTGCGGACTCGGCAGGCCGATGGCGTCATGATGATGTCGACCCATGGCGACACCCTCGCGGAGCTGGCCGACAAGGCCGACGTACCGGTCGTGTTCGGGGGACGCCCGGTCAACTTCGAGCCGCGCTTCTACGTTGACGCCGACAACCGCGGCGGTGCCCGACTGGCGACCGAACACCTGGTCGACAAAGGCCGGACCAGGATCGCCACCATCACCGGCCGGATGGACGAAGGCGCCGGCACCGCGCGGTTCAAGGGCTACCAGGAGGCGCTCGCGGTCGCTGGCCTCGATGCCGGCCGCGTCGCCCACGGCGACTTCAGCGAGGACGGCGGCAGTCGCGCGATGGCAGAGCTCCTGTCCGAGCACCCCGACCTGGACGCGGTCTTCATCGCCTCCGACCAGATGGCGATCGGCGCTTTGCGAGTACTCACGGATGCCGGCCGATCCGTCCCCGGCGACGTGGCCATCGTCGGCTTCAACGACATCCCCAGCGCCCGGCACACGGCCCCTCCCCTCACCACCGTCAACCAGCCCATCCAGGCTCTGGGCCGCGAAATGGCCCGGATGCTCCAGTCCCTGATGTCCGGTGAAACCCCCAGCCCCCTCATCCTCCCCACCCGCCTGATCCAACGCGCCTCGACGTAAGACGTGGGAAGGGCGCGGACCCTGAGGTCCGCGCCCTACGTGGTGCGGCCGCTGTTTTGCGACAACCGGGGGTGTCCCGACACCCGGTGGCCCAGCGGCCACGGCTCCTCCCACCCTGGTGGAGAGTCTGATGCTCAGTCTCATCGAAAAGTTCGGCGAAGTCCGCACCTTTCATGGCTTTCTTCTGAACTTCTCAGGTTGGCCCTTCAGACCACCTGGTGGAGCCAGCGGACGGGCGCGCCGTCGCCGGCGTACCGGAAGGGCTCGAGTTCGTCGTCCCAGGGGCGGCCGAGCAGGCGCTCGACCTCCTCGGTGAGGTCGGCTTCGCCGCTGGCGGCCTTCAGCATTGCTGCCTTCAGGCGCTCCTCCGGCACCATGATGTCGCCGTGCACGCCGGTGGTCGCGTGGAAGACGCCGAGGGCCGGGGTGAACGAGTACCGCTCACCTTCCACGCCGTTACTCGGCTCCTCGGTCACCTCGAACCGGAGCTTCTGCCATCCCCGCAGGGCTGATGCCAGCTTGGCCGCCGTACCTGCCTCGGCCTGCCAGGACAGCTCAGCGCGGTAGGTGCCCTGAGCTGCGGGCTGCGGCGTCCAGTCCAGTTTCACGGGCACGCCGAGTACGCCGCCCGCGGCCCACTCGACATGCGGGCACAACGCTGACGGCACCGTGTGGACGTACAGAACGCCACGAGTCGTCGCCACCGGGACCTCCTGTGCTCGAGGGGCGCCTTCCCCAGCGTTCTCGAACACCCGCTCGTCGATCCCGGCGGAACCAGTCCTCCCCAGAGCATGCTCTGAGGAACACTGCGTACATCTTGCACCACCACCCCCACCAACACCAGCAACCTCGCCGTGTCAACTACATCACCGTCGTGTCGCGATCCAGTCCACGTACGCGATGAGGGTGGCGTCGGCGCGCAATCGGGCCAGGCTGCGTGCGTGCAACTCGGCATCGCGACGGTTGAGTTCGGCACCGACTCGTTCGGGGCGACCATCGGGTGAGGAGTGCATCTCGTCCAGCGCCGCGCGGATGATCGCCATCGGGAAGTTACCTTCGCGCAGGAGCCGTACGAGGTGGGCGTCCCTTGCGGCCGGTACGTCGTACGCGCGGTAACTGGTGGTTCGTTCGCGGGACGGGCGGATTAGCCCGGCCTGCTCCCAGAAGCGCAATGTCGACGTACGAACGCCCAACAGGTCCGCGAGCTGTCCGATCCGCAGCGGGGTGCCCTGCCGCGTCATCTGGGCGAGCGCGGCCGCCATTCGAGGGTCGGCGTCGAGTGGATGCGTGACGACGACCTCGAAGGCGTGCAGAGCCTGCTGAATGCGTTCGCGCTCACGGTCGAGCTGGGCATGAGCATGGTCGATGCGGGCCACCGCAGTCTTCAGGTCACCGCGATGCACCGCTGCCATGATCGTCACGGCATCGTCCCAGCCGTACGCGCGGACCAGCGCACGAGCAGCTGCCAAGGCCTGCCGATGTGACTCGTCGAACTCCCGATAGCCCGCTGCGGAGCGGGTTGCCGCCGGCAACAACCCCGCCTGCTCGTAGTTGCGCACCTGCTGGACCGAGATCCCGGCTTCCCGGGCGAGCGCGACCCCTCTGATCGCCCTTGACGTGCCACTTGAGGGTTTCCGCACTGCGCCTCCTCGCCGTCCCGCAGCAAACACTCAAATCGTACATCAACGATAGACTTTAAATATGATGGCTGTGACCGTGGCCGAACTGTCGATGACCTACCGCGTCCCGGTGCGCGACACCGGACTCGTCGCGGCCGCTCGAGCGCTCGTACGACGGCAATACCGCGATGTCCACGCCGTCCACGACATCAGCTTCCAGATCGCGGCCGGCCAAGTCGTCGGATTCCTCGGCCGCAACGGCGCCGGGAAGACGACCACGATGAAGATCCTGGCCGGCATCCTGCACCCGACCAGCGGCCGGGTTCGCGTGCTGGGAGAAGTCCCCTGGCGACGGCACAACCACTACCTCCGCAAGATCGCGCTCATCCGGGGAAGTCAGCCGATCGGGGACGCGCCGGAGCTCACCGTGCTGGACTCCTTCCGCTACCAACAGGTCCTCTACGACATCGCCGAGCCCCAATTCCGGCGCAACCTGGCCGAACTGAGCGCACTCCTCGACCTCGACAGCATCCTCCAGCGGCAGGTACGCGCGCTCAGCCTCGGCGAACGGATGCGGGCCGGGCTCGCACTCGCGCTCGTCTACCGCCCGGAGATCCTCTTCCTCGACGAGCCGACGATCGGCCTGGACATCTCCGCGGCCAAGGTGATCAGAACCTTCATCGCCGAGTACTCCGCCCAAACCGGTGCCACCGTGCTGCTGACCAGCCATTCGATGGCCGACGTCGAATCGCTGTGTCCGCGACTGATCCTGGTCGACGACGGCGCGATCGCCTTCGACGGCCGTCGCGACGAACTCAGCGCGCTCTTCGCCCCGGCCAAGCTGATCCGGGTGACCGTGACCGACGACAGCCCCGATTTGGCGCAGTACGGCGACGTGCTGCAACGCGACGGGAATCAGTGGCTCCTGCGCGTCCTCCGGGATGAGGTCCCGGCAGCCACGGCCCGGATCCTCTCCCGCTACGCCGTCGCCGACCTGTCCGTCGAGGAGCCATCGCTGGAGCACGTGATGAACCAGGCCTACCAGCACCTGCGGTCTTCATGAGCCGGCTCCTCCGACTGATACGCCTTGAGATCTGGCGTCAGATCATCGGTTGGTCGGGTGCCTGGTGGTTCCTTGTCACCCTGGTGATCGGACAAGCTGTGGCCCCGCTGCTAGGGCTGTTCGTCTGGCTCCATGTCCCTAGCGCAGGCGCGCAGGTCGGCAGCTACTACCTCGCCGTGATCTGCGTGGCGCTGGTGACGGCGTCCTTCGAAAACCACACGTTCGCGCAGGCGATCTACAGCGGTGACGTCGCCGCCGCGCTCCTGCGACCGCAACCGCCTGTCATCGGCCCGCTTGGGGAGAACCTGGCGATTCGCCTCTGGATGCTCGTGCTCGGGTTACCGCTGATCACGCTGGTCGGACTGACCGTCGGCGTACACTTCGCACCTCTGGCGCTGCTGGCCGCCTTGCCGGCCCTCGCTCTCGCAGCCGTCTTGCGCTTCCTGTTCGTCTGGACGCTGGCGATGGCTGCGTTCTGGACCGAGCGAGTCCATGCCGTTGTCGCCTTCGGCGGTGCCCTGATCTTCCTGCTCGGTGGTTCCGCAGCACCAAACGCGCTGCTTCCCGATCCTCTTCGGACCATCGCCCAGCTCCTGCCCTTCCGGTCGATGCTCGGCTTCCCCGCCGAACTGGCAACCGGCGCCCTGACACCGGCCGACGCAGCAGCGGGTTATGCGATCTCGGTGTTGTGGACAGCCGCGCTGGGCTGTTGCGCCGTCGGTGCGTGGCGTCTCGGCGTACGCCGCTACACCACAGTGGGGGCGTGATGAGACTGCTCTGTACGGCGTTCTCGCTATCGCTGCGGCGGTCCCTGGCCTACCGCGTCAATCTGTTCTTCGACGCGCTGCTCGCCGTCGTGGAGCTGGCCGCGTCGATCGGTGCCATCGGCATCATCTTCGCCCAGACCGGCCTGCTCGCCGGCTGGTCCGCGGGACAGATGCTGGCCCTCATCGGCACCTTCGCATTCATCACCGGCCTTCGAGCGACCTTCCTCGACCCCAGCCTCGCCGACCTCTCCCAGCAGATCCGCGACGGCCGGCTCGACACCTACCTGCTCCAGCCGGCGACCAGCGTGCTGCTCGCCACGAGCACCCGGCACGCACCTCTCGCCCTCGTGCAGAGCGTCCTCGGCATCGGCGTGGTCATCCTCGGACTCCACGAGCTTGGCATCGTCCCGTCACCGCTCGCCGTGGCCGGCTGGGCCTTGCTCACCCTCATTGGACTGCTGATCGGCTGGGCGACCTCGGTCGGACTCGCATCCCTGGCCTTCTGGGCTCCCCGCCTCAACCTCGGAGTGTTGTACGGCGCCGCCTGGGAACTCGGCCGCTATCCGGTCGACATCTACGGCCGCTGGCTCCAGCGCCTGCTCACGTTCGCCTTCCCCGTCGCCGCGATCACCACCTGGCCGGCCCAAACCCTCACCCAGGGCCCCGACCTCACCACTCTGCTCGCTGCCGTCCTCCTCGGCACCGCCTTCACCGCAGCAACCCTGCTCCTCTGGCACCTAGGCCTGCGCCGCTACACCGGCGCCACCTCATAGGCTCGGATCGTCGCGAGTCGTGGCCTGGTCGGATTCGCGGGCGAGTTGCTTGGCGCGGAGGATGTCGGGGTCTCGCGGATCCAGGGGTTGCTCGGTGAGGAGGGCGGCGCGGCGGCGTTGGGTTGCGGTCCGGCTTACCTTGGTGACCTGGAGCTGGCGCATCGTGCGCCTCCTCGTTTCGGTGACGGGTGGAACGGCAGACCTGGCGCCGAGTTACAGGGGGGCCTCAAGACGCCAGGTCCGCCGGTCTGTGGGGGTGTGGTGCAGCGCGGACGGGGGCTCATGCTGCTTCACCGAACGCTTCCGCGGGGAGCTCCGACAGGTACCAGGCGGCGCTGTTCGGAGGGAGCTTGTCGCCGACCTCGTCGTTGCTGGCGAGGAGTAGTTCACCGTCGACCGGGGCGGCGACGACGCGTGAGGAGCAGTTGACGACGCAGTAGAAGCCGTCGCCCCGGGTGAACGCCAGTACGCCGGGCTCGGTCTGCAGCCAGTGGAATTCGCTCGAGGCCAGCGCCGGCACCCGCCGCCGCAGCTCGAGTGCCTCGCGGTAGAGGTGCAGCATCGACTCGCCGGAGCTCAATTGCTGGTCAACCGCGTGGTCGGCGAACCAGTCAGGCTGAGGGAGCCAGGGCGTAGCGGACGTGAAGCCCAGCCCATCCGCAGCAGCCGTCCAAGGCAGCGGAACCCGGCAGCCGTCCCGACCACGTCGTACGCCGCCAGTGCGGTGGTACATCGGGTCGACCAGCACTGAGACAGGGAGATCGGTGACCTCAGGCAGACCGAGCTCCTCGCCCTGGTAGACGTACGCCGCACCCGGCAGCGCCAGCATCAGCAGCGCAGCCGCCCGCGCCCGGATCGTGCCGAGGTCGACGTCACCGGTGTCGATGCCCGGAGCACCACCGGCGTACCGGGTCACGGACCGAGGCATGTCGTGGTTGTTCAGCACCCAGGCAACCGACGACGCCGGGCCGGCGACCGTACCCAGGCCGCGGTCGACAACGTCGTACAAGGTCTGGTCGTTCCACTGGGCGCGGAGGAACTCGAAGTAGAAGGTCTGGTGCAGTTCGTCCGGGCGCTGGTACTGCGCGAGTTGCTCGGCGTCCAGGACACCGACTTCGCCGATCAGCACGCGCTCGCGACCGGTCAACGCGGTGTACTCCTCGGCGATGCTGCGCCATTGGCGCCAGACCTCGTGCACCTCGGGCTGGTTCCAGGCGTGGGAGTTGAGCGGGTCGCCGGTGAGCTCGTCGTCCATCGCGTTCTCGTGGTCCGGCAGGCCGTCGGCCTTGTGCAGCCCGTGGGCCACGTCGATCCGGACACCGTCCACGCCCCGCTCGAGCCAGAACCGCAGTACTTGCTCGAAGTACGACGTGACGTCGGGGTGCCGCCAGTTGAAGTCGGCCTGCTCCGGCGCGAAGCTGTGCAGGTACCACTCGCCGTCGTCGACCTGCTGCCACGCGGAACCGCCGAAGATCGAACGCCAGTTGTTCGGCGGCTCCGAACCGTTGCCTTGGGCAAAATGAAACCGCGAGCGTTCCGGACTCCCCGGCCCGGCAGCCAACGCTTCGGCAAACCACGGATGGGAAGTCGAGCAGTGGTTCGGGACGAGGTCGATGAGGACCTTGAGGCCGAGCCGGTGCGCGTCACGGATCAGGTGGTCGAAGGAGTCGAGGGTGCCGTAGTCCGGGTCCACCGCCAGGTAGTCGGCGACGTCGTACCCGTGATCGTGCTGCGGTGAGGGGTAGAACGGGTTCAGCCAGATGCCGTCGACACCGAGGCTGCGCAGGTATGGGAGCCGGGCGCGGACACCGGCCAGGTCGCCGACACCGTCACCGTCGGAGTCCTGGAAGCTACGCACATAGACCTGGTAGATGACGGCGTTCCGCCACCAGCCTGACGCGGTCATCTCCATCAATCCTCTCGGCAGCCCCCGCTCGTACTGACAACGATCCGCTTCGAGGCGTGCCGGGTCTGCACCGCCAGCGCCCACTTCGGCTACCTGCTAGCCGGAATCAGCGCGTCTCGAGATAGGTGACGACGGCAAGGACCCGGCGATGGTCGTCCTCGGTCTCCGGCAGGCTCAGCTTGTTGAGGATGTGCCGGACGTGTTTCTCGACGGTGCCCTCCGTCACCCACAGCCGCCGGGCGATGCCGGCGTTCGACCGGCCTTCCGCCATCAGCGCGAGTACCTCGCGTTCCCGCGTGCTGAGAGCGGCGAGCGGGTCGTTGTGCCGGCGGGCACTCACCAGCTCCTGAACCAGCGCCGGGTCCATCACCGAGCCGCCCTTGACGATCCGCTCGAGCGTCTCGATGAACTCCCCCACGTCTGTGACACGGCTCTTCAGCAGGTAGCCGATCCGCTGGCCCGTCGCCAGTAGCTCCATCGCGTGCTCGACTTCGGCGTGCGCGGACAGCACCAGGATGCCGATCGCCGGGAACTCGGTGCGAATCTCCCGGGCGGCATCCAAGCCTTCGGTCGTGTTGGTCGGCGGCATCCGGATGTCCAGCACGACCAGGTCAGGCGTCAGCTCCCGGACCAGCGGAAGAATCCACGCGCTGTCACCGGTCTGCCCGGCGACCTCGAAGCCCGACCGCTCGAGCAGGCTGGCCAGCCCCTCGCGGAGCAGTACGTCGTCCTCCGCCAGCACGATGCTCGTCATGCCACTGAGTATCGTCCACCCTCAGCACTTTCAGGCGGCGAGCTGGAGCTTGAGTCCTTTCCGGCCCCGGTGCAGCCGGGACATCACGGTGCCGCGGGCGACCCCGACGATTGCGGCGATCTCCTGGTAGCTGAACCCTTCGGCGTACAGGAGGACCACGCGGCGGTAGATCTCGGGCAGCGACGAGAGAGCCTGTACCAGGCGGTCGTCCGTGAGCGAGTCGAGCACGGCGGCTTCGGCGGACGGCTCGAGCCCAGCCTTGGGCTCATGCCAGTCAGTGGGAACCGTGATCGGTTCGCGTTGCCGCTTGCGGTGACTGTTGATGAAGGTGTTCTTCAGGATCCGGTACAGCCAGGCGGTCAGATTCGTGCCCGGCTCGAAGCCCGGGAAGCCGCGGTAGGCGCGCAGGTACGTCTCCTGCAGCAGATCCTCCGCGTCCGCGTGGTTCCCCGTCAGCCGGTACGCCGCGGCGTTCAGCCGTGGAAGAAGCGGGACCGCTTCTGTTTCGAAGCGGTCCCGCAACTCCGAGGGGTGGCGGGGGGATCGCACCCCATGAGCATCGCTCAACAGAGCGGCTCACGTCGTCCAGGTCACCGGCCATTCGCCGTACCTGCTAGCAGGAATTCACGGATTGCGATCGAGGATGCCGCGGATCGCCCCGGCCGACAGGCTCGATTTGGACAGGAATGCGGCCGCCGGAGCGGACTGGACCAGATCTCCGAGATCTTCCTCGGTGTACGTCGAGATCAGGATCACCCTGGACTGGTCCAGACTGGTTTCGCGCTCGAACCGGCGGACCAGGTCGAAGCCGCTTTCACCGCCGAGATCGACGTCCACGAGTACGACGTCCGGCTCAGCGTCCTCCACTCGCCGCAGCGCCTCCTCGGAGCTGCCGGCCACCCCGACCACGGCGAACCCGTCGCGTTCGAGCAGGGTTTGGGCAGCCGCCAGGAAATGGGGGCTGTCGTCGACAATGAAGCAGCGCAAAGCCATGACACCAGGATGCCGCTCGGCACTCCCCCGCGCATTGCAGGTAACGGGACCTTTTGGGGCAGTGACGACGCAATGTAGCGTCGATACGTTAGGCGCGCATCGGTAACTGGATAGGAAGTCGTGCAGCCTGCTCGGTGGTTGGCGGTCGGATCCGCCCACGGCCTCGATACGCGAGCCGGGGCGCGGGCGGCGGACGACGCCCTCGAACACGGCGACGCGAAGCTGCTGATCGTCTTCTGCTCCCAGTCGCACGACCTGCCCGCGCTGCTGGCGGAGCTCCGGCAGCAGGCGCCCGGCGTACCACTGATCGGCTGTACGACGGCCGGCGAGATCGCGACGGCCGGCCCGAGCGAGGCCAGCGTGGTCGTCACCGCACTCGGAGGCGAAGGCTTCGCGGTCGAAACCGCTGCCGCCACCGAGGCATCGCAGGACTTGCGGCTGGCGGGAGCGCGGGTAGCCCGCTGCCTGCCGGTGCGGGAGGACCTGCCGCACAAGGTCCTCATCCTGCTCAGTGACGGTCTGGCCGGCGATCAGCAGGAGATCGTCCGCGGCGCCTACAGCGTGCTCGGCGCGACCGTGCCGTTGGTGGGCGGCTGTGCCGGCGACGACCTGCGGATGATCCGCACCCATCAGCTGTACGACGACGACGTACTCACGGATGCGGTTGTCGCGGCCGGGATCGCCTCGGACGCGCCGTTCGGGATCGGCGTACGGCATGGGTGGCGCCGGGTCGGCGAGCCGATGTTGGTCACGGCGAGTGCCGCCAACCGCGTCTACACGCTCGACGACCGGCCGGCGCTGGACGTTTACCTGAAGCAACTGCGCGTCGACGAGCCGGCCGACCGGGATCAGGAATGGCTGGCGCGGCTGGCGCTCACCCACCCGCTCGGCCTGGCCCGGCCGAACGGCGAGGACCAGGTGCGGTTCATCAGCGGCGGCGACTTCGTGGAACGGTCGCTGTCCTGTATCGCCGAGATTCCGCAAGGCGCCCTGGTCTGGATCATGGAGGGCGACGCGCTGTCGGTGCTCGAGGCAACCGATGCCGCGTGCGCGGACTCGCTCGCCGCGCTGGACGGGAACGCACCGCTGGGCGTACTCGCATTCGACTGCATCGCCCGGCGTGGAGTCCTCGGCGACGAAGGGATCCGCCGTGAGATCGACCGGCTCGCCGCGGTCACGTCCGGCGCCCCGGTCGCGGGTTTCTACACGTACGGCGAGATCGCGCGTACGCGCGGCCTGCGCGGCTTCCACAACCAGACCCTGGTTGTGCTCTCGGTCGGCTGAGATGGACGCCTCCGCCTGGTCGACACAGCAACTCGCCGAATTCGTCGCCGTCGTGTCGACCGCGCCTACCGAACTCGAGGCCGCGCGGGTGGCGGTCGAGCGGGCGGCCGAGGCGCTGGACGCCGACGTGGCCGCGATCGTCTGCGACGGCAGTCTGATCGCGGCCGTCGGCTTCCCGGAAGGCGCCACGCCGGTCGGGGAACTCGAGGCGGTCCACCCCGGTGTCGCGTCCTCGCGATGGCTCGACGTACCGGGTGCCGGCCGGTGCGTCGCGACCTCGGCCCAGCTCGAGCACCCACCGGGGGCCACGCTCGTGGTCGCGCGGCAGCACGAGCTAAGCCCGGAGGAAACGGGCTTGATGGGCGGCATGGCCCGGGTCGCGGCGATCACGATGCGGATGCTCCGCGTCCTGGACGACGAGCGCGCCGTACGCGAGGAGATCGAGCGACTCGCCCGCGAGCAGGCGGCGTTGCGTCACGTCGCGACACTGGTCGCCACCAGGGCGGCACCAAAGGAAGTCTTCGCCACAGTCACGGCCCAAGTCGGACAGCTTCTCGGTGCCGACTTCACCGAGCTGACCCGCTTTCTCCCCGGCGAGGCAGCGACCGTGGTTGCCGCCTGGAGTGCGGTCGGCGAGCTCGTCCCCATGGACGCGCCCACAGCTCTCGGCGCCTGGAAGCTGACCAGCCTCATCCACCAGACCCAACGGCCGGAACGGATGGAGTACGGCGAAGACGACAGCCCGCTGGTCGCCACGGCACCGCCGCTGCGGATCCGCTCGTCGGTCGGAGTCCCGATCGTCGTCGAAGGCCGCCTGTGGGGCGTGATCGCGGTCGGCTCGGCAGGCGACAAGCCGACCCCTGCCGACACCGAGTCGCGGCTCGCCGACTTCACCGAACTCGTCGCGACCGCGATCGCGAACGCCGGAGCACAGACCGAGTTGAAGGCGTCCCGCTCGCGGATCGTCGCGAGCGCCGACGAGACCAGACGCCGGATCGAGCGTGATCTCCACGACGGCGCACAGCAGCGCCTGGTCTCGCTAGCACTGCGGCTGCAGGCGGCGCAGGCCGCCGTACCGCCGGAGCTCGATGAACTCGCCGGGATCCTGGACAGCGTGGCCGCCGAACTGACGCAGGCGCTCGACGAACTGCGGGAGATGGCGCGCGGCATCCACCCGACGATCCTCGCCGAGGGCGGCCTCGCTCCTGCCCTGAAGGCGCTGGCCCGCCGATCGTCCGTCCCGGTCGAGCTCCGCATCCTGACTGAGGATCGCCTGGCCGAGCGCGTCGAGGTGACGGCGTACTACGTCCTGTCAGAAGCGCTGACGAACGCGGCCAAGCACTCGGGCGCCTCGGTGGTGCACGTCTCGGTCGACGCCATCGACGGGGCGATGCGGCTGTCGATCAGCGACGACGGCGTAGGCGGCGCCGATCCGGCCCGAGGCTCCGGCCTGATCGGTCTCAAGGACCGCGTCGAGGCCGCCGGCGGCGGGCTGACCGTCCATAGCCCTTCCGGCAGCGGTACCCGCCTCGAAGTCCAGCTGCCCCTCGAGCGCGAACCGGTCGACGGATTCTAGGCCAGACTGATCGAGGTGCCGGAGACGGTGATCTGCTTCGGGGCGAGCGGCTGCGGCGCTGGGTCGTGGACAACCGAGCCATCGGTGATGCTGAACTTGCTGCCGTGGCAGTCGCAATTGATGGTGCCGTTGGCAACACTCGCCACCTGGCACTGCTGGTGGGTGCACACCGAGGTGAACGCCTTGAAGGTGCCGGCCGTCGGCTGAGTGACGACGACCTCGCTGGCGGCGATGATGACCCCGCCCCCGACCGGGACGTCGCTGGTACTGGCGATTGCCGTGCCGGCCGGGGCGGAACTGGCCGGGGCGTCGTTCTTGGGCTCGCCATAGGTACTACAGCCTGCGACGGCGGCGACGGCTGTGCACCCGCAGCAAGGACAGTACGGCGACTGGGCTCATCCACTGCAGATACTCCTAACGAGTGATGCCGAACGTGGTGAAGAACCACAGTGACGACGTCAGCCACAGCCCGACCAAGCCGGTGAAGACAGCCCCACCGACCACCGGCAGCAGCCAGCGCGGCAGGCCGTCACGGCTCAGTGTGAGCATCTTGGCGGCGAAGGCGCCGTAGAAGAAGCAGCCGAGCAAGGAGTGGAGCAGCACCCGCGGCTCGTCGTACTGGAATCCGAATGCGTACAGGCAATGCGCGACCACCGGCAGGGTGACTGCGACGGCGGCGCGACCCGACCAGCGGTGCAGCGGTCCGATCCACTTCCGGCCGGCCAGCGCTCGAAAGTGCCCGAACAAGGCCATCGCAGAGACAAGCTGCACAAGGGCCAGCAGAAGCGCGAGCGTTGCCAGCCACGCCTTGACCGACTGTGGACTGGAGAAGCCGGCGACGTTCACCGCGACCCCAGTCGGATCATGCAACCTGCCGTACAGACCGAGTACGACGGCGACCGCTGCGCCGACGGACAGTGGGAGCACGACCCTGCCGGCCGCCCGGACCGGAACTGTCGTCGCCATTTCCCTCCTCAGAACGTCTCGTCGCCGGTCACCGACGTGGCCGTCACCGCGGTTCCGTCGACTGTCGCCGTACCGCTGTCTGGATTGAGCTGGGGCGCGGGAGCCGGGGTGCCGTCGTTGTCGATGCCGACTTGGCTGCCGTCGGGCAGCACGATCCAGCCGATCGTGGAGCTCGAGGTCCGCGCGCGGTAGAGGCCGGCCGGTGGACCCGCCTTCGCGATCGTGAAGCGCAGCGTCCGCCCGCGCACGGTGACCGTGCCGGCGACCGTGTTTCCGGCGATTGTCGCGACCAGCCGGTCGCCGGCCTTGGACCGCAGTGTGATCGCGTGGCCTACGTGTGTGCCGGTCAGCCAGGCTTCGACTCGGCGACCGTCGCAGAGGTACGCCGCCGCGCGGCCTGCCTTCACTGCCACGGCCAGAGTCGCCTCACGACCGTTCGTCCGGCCTGCATAGACCGCCGTCAGTTGCTGCTGTGGTGGCGTGGTCGTCGTAGCGGCTGAAGACGGCGGAGTGGTCGGCGGGGTCGTGGCAGGAGGCGGCGTGGTGGCTGGCGGCGTGGTGGCCGGCGGCGCGGTGGTCGCGGATCCAGCCGGAGCGCTGGTGTTGGTTTGGGTGCTGTTCACGACGAGCAGCGCCACCACCCCGACGGCTGTGGCAGCGAGTGTGACCAGCGGACTGCGATGCCCCATGGCTCCCCCACCTCTCACACGAGGATCGCCGCCAGGCAGTCCCCGGTCAACCGTTGCGGCCGTTGGAGAGGTACAGGGTGATGACAGCGCCCTCGGGTGCGCCTTCGCGGGTTCTGGGGTCGGTGTAGGCGACCGTGCCTTCGCTTTCCTCGGAATCGACGCGCTCTTCAGCGACCGTCACCTCGAAGCCGGCCTGTCGCAGTACGTCGGCGGCCTCCTCCGGCGACATCCCCCACACCGGCGGGATGTCCTTCTTGTCGCCCTTGACCGTGATCGCCTTCGGCGCGACGAAGCGCTCCACCGGCAGGCCCTTCAGGGCCTTCTCCATCGCGGTCTGCCAGAGCGGGCCGGCGGTGCCGGAGCCGGTGGGGTCCCGGATGTCGCGACCGTCGAGGGTGTGCCCGTACATCAGGTTCGTGTACGGCAGGTTGGCGTCGGCCACGACGGCCGCCGCGGCGAGGTTGGGGGTGTAGCCGGAGTACCAGACGGCCAGGTTCTGCTGGATCGTGCCGGTCTTGCCGGCCATGTCCCGGGTGCCGAACCGCAGCCGTCCACCGGTACCGCCGGGGTCCATCACCGCGCTGAGCACCTGGTTCACGCCGTCGGCGACCTCCGGGGCGATGGCCTGGTTGCAGTCGATGCCCGGGGTCTCGATCGGCCGGCGCGCCTTGTCGCTGATGGAGGTCACGACCAGCGGCCGGCAGTACTTGCCGCGGGCGGCGAAGGTCGCGTACGCGTTGGACAGCATCAGTGGCGTCACATAGCCGACGCCCAGCGTCATCGAGACCACCTGGTCGAGCGGCTCGAGCGTCTGCGCGTTGTACATCCCGAGCTTCCCGGCGATGGTGGCGATCGAACACAGGCCGACCCGCTGGGACAACTGGAGGAAGTAGGTGTTGGTCGAGTACCGCGCGGCCTCGACCATCGTGAGGTTTCCGCCGCGGGTCGAGTTCTGCGGCGTGTAGTCGGGGTCCCGGGTCCAGCCGTGGCAGGTGCGGAACTTCTTGTTGCTGAGGTTGATCTGCTGCGGCGAGTTGATCCGGTAGGTCAGCGGCAGGCCCTTCTGGATCGCGGCGGCGATTGTGAACGCCTTCATCGTGGAGCCGTTCTGGAACCCGCCGAACCCGCCGGGATACGACTTCTCCACGTTGTAGTTGTACGCCGTCTGGTTCTTGCCCCGGCCGTACGGTTTGCTCTGCACCATCGCCTTCACCAGGCCGGTGCCCGGCTCGACGATCGTGATGGCCGCGATCGCGGTGTCCTTGCGCTTGGTGTGCTCGTTGATCGACGCCTGCGCGGCCGCCTGCATGCGCGGGTCGAGCGACGTCCGCACGGTGAGGCCGCCGGTCTTCAGGTAGTGGTCCCGCTCCTTGGAGGTCCGGCCGAGTGCGGGGTTGTCGAGCAGCTTCGATACGACGTACTCGCAGTAGAACGGGTACCGCGAACTGGCGCAGCCGTTCGGGACCTTCTGGATCTGCGCCCGGTTGATCACGGGCGCCTTCAGCGCCTTGTTCGCCTCCGCCGCCGTGATGACGTGCAGTTCGAGCATCCGGCGAATCACCAGGTCGCGGCGGGCCCTGGCCCGGGTCATGTTGTTGGTCGGGTCGTAGCCGGTCGGGTTCTTCACCAGTCCGGCCAGCATCGCGGCCTGCGGGAGGGTGAGGTTCTTGGCCGTGGTCCGGAAGTAGTGCTGGGCCGCGGCCTGGACGCCGTACGCGCCGTCACCGAAGTTCACCAGGTTCAGGTAGCGCTCGAGGATCTGGTCCTTGGAGAGCTCGCTCTCGACCGCGATCGCGTACCGCAACTCGGCCAGCTTGCGCTGGTAGGTGACCGCGGTGGCCCGCCGGCGTTCCTCGGCGTTCCGGGCCTTCTCGACCAGGCTCAGCTTCACGTACTGCTGGGTGATACTCGACCCGCCCTGCTGGACCCCGCCCTCGGTCTGGTTGCGGACCATCGCGCGCAGCGTGCCCTTGAGGTCGAGCGCGCCGTGCTCGTAGAAGCGCGAGTCCTCGATCGCGATGATCGCCTTGCGCATGATCGGGCTGACCTGGGTCAGCGACACCGGGACCCGGTTCTGCTCGTACAGGGTGGCGATCAGACTGCCGTCGGCCGCGAGGATCCTGCTCCGGATGCCCACCGGCTCGATGTCCAGCTCCTGCGGCAGGCTCTGGACGGCCTCTGAGGCCTTCTCGGACCCCTGCCCTGCGAAGCCGGCGAACGGAATCACCAGTCCTGCCGCTAGCGCGCCGGCCAGCACGCTCACGGCGATGAACTCGATCAAGGATCGAGTTTTGCTGCGACCGCCCCTTTCGGTACGCATACCTCCAGGTTAAGCGCGGCTTCAGCCTCGGGCCACTCCACGCTCGATTGCCTCGATCAACCGTGGCCGCAACTCCTGCGCACTGATGACCGCGTCGACCGACCCCACCTCCACTGCACGCTGGATACTGTGTACTCGGTCGAACCCCGCCGCGACCTCCCCCAGCTTCTCTGCCCGTACGGCGGTACGCACCTCCGCGAGCTCAGTCGCCAGCGCGGCTCGCTCGGCTCCAGTCGCCTCACTGACCCGCTCAGCCAACGTCGCCACCCGCGGGTCCGCGGCCGTCCGCGCATCCACCTCACCGGCGAACACCACCGCGGCCGCCGGCGCGCCGCCGATCACCGACGCGAACGAGCCTTCCACCGCGAGCACCGTCATCGACGGGTTCAGCGCCTTGGAGAAGACGACGAACGCACCGCCGTGATAGCGCGACACCACGCAGAACACGATTGGGCCCTCGAAATTGACGATCGCGCGACCGATCTCAGCGCCGTACTCCAACTGCAGGTTCCGCATCGAGTCCGGCGAGCCGTCGAAGCCGGACAGGTTCGCCAGCACCACCAGCGGGCGGTTCCCGCTGGCCGCGTTGATCGCCCTGGCTGCCTTCTTCGACGAGCGCGGGAACAGCGTGCCCGCCGTGTAGGTGTCCGGTCCGTCGGTGGGCGGGAAACCGCGGCGCGGCACCGACCTGGACTCGATCCCGAGCAGGCAGATGGGGTACCCACCGAGGCGCGCGTCCTGTACGACGGCGGTGTCCGCGTCGGCCATCCCGGCCCAGCGCTCCAGCACCGGGTGGTCCTGGTCGGTGACGGCTCGCATCAGCGTCCGGATGTCGAAGGCTTTCTTGCGATCCGGGTTGGTCACCGACGAGAAGATGTCGCCGACCGTGCGGAAGTCGCTGTCCGCCATCGTGTGCGGGTACGACGTCACGTCGCGATCCACCGGGTCGCTCGTCTCGGCCCGCCGCGGCCCGGGCTCGCCGGGTACGACGTACGTGTGGTCGTAGTGCGACATCAGGACGTCGCGAGCGCCCTTGAGGTCGGGCGCCCAGTACTGCGCCTGGCCGTTCGGGCCCATCACCCGGTCGTAGCCGCCGATGCCGAAGTTGTCCTCCGCGGAGACACCGCCGGAGAAGTCCAGCGACTGCTTGCCGGTGAGCACCATCGCGCTGTCCGGCGTCATCACCAGGATGCCCTTGGTGTGCATCAGCATCGTCGCTTCGGCGTTCCAGTACGGCTGCGCGCCGACATTGATGCCTGCGACAACGATGTTGATCTCGCCGCCGGCCTGGGTGAACTCGACGATCCGCTTCAGCGCCTTGGCGACCCAGTCCATGTTCTCGGTGCCGGAGTCCATCGAGATCCGAGCGCCGGCGGACAGCGAGTACCACTCGACCGGGACGCGCATCCGCTCGGCCAGGTCGAGCGCGGCGATGATCCGCGAGCACTCCGCCTCCGCCACCGCTCCGAGCGCCTTGGTCGGGTCGCCGCTGAGCACCACCCGGGTGATGCCCTCGGGGTGGCGAGAGGTCGGCGTGTTGACCACCCCGGCGATCAGGCCGGCCTTGTTCAGACCGCGCGGGCGCTCGACCGGCACCAGCGCGCCGGTGTCGTCCAGGTCGTACTCACTCCAGGTCCCGCCCGTCCCGGCCACCATGCCGGCGACCTCGTACGGGTAGACGGTGTTGCGCCGACGGGACCGCTGCACCTTCTGCGCGTAGTCGTCGAGCGGCATCAGCCGCTCGGTCGGCGGCTGCTCCACCGAGGTGACCACGCCGGCGCCGTGCTGGTAGTAGAACCGCGCCGCCAGCTCGTTGTGACCGCCGTCGGGCGTCGCCACCTTGCCCTGGACGAGCACCTCCTCGATCCCGGCGCCGGCGGTCATCGGTGCGATGTTGCGCCGCAGCGCCGTGAGTTCGTCGACCTGGGCGTGGACCTCCGGCCAGATCTTCACCCAGACATGGTTCATGTCGAGCTTCGCGCCGGCCGCACCGGCCGCGGTGCGGGCCCGGCGAATCGCCTCCAGGCAGTTCGCGATCGCACGCTCGGCGTGCGGCAGCGAGGTGACCTGACCGTCCTCGTCCCGGACCACGGCGAACTGACGGACCTGCGCCAGCGCGACGAGCCGCTGATCGGCCTCGTTCTCCCGCGCCACGCAGTGATAGAGCAGCACGTCCTCCGGCGCGTCCAGCCGGTTGATCCGGAAGTCGCGCAGCCGCCAGAGGCTCAGCCGCCGGCCGACCATCGCGTGCACGCCGCGGACGTTGTCATCCTCTACCACCGACCCGGCGGACGGACGATAGGTGAAGTACCAGACCGGCCGGTCCTGACCCGGTGCGATAGCCAGCGTGATCCGCCGTACCTGCTGAGCAACCGGCAGTACGGCGATCAGGTCGCGGAGCTGATCCGAAGCCTCCTGCTGTCCCTCCGGCAGGTCCGGGCCGTACAGGTAGAGCTCGGCAACGGACTCCCGCCCGGCAGGGGTTGCCTCGACCTCAGCGGTCAGCGCCCGGACCAACCCGCTCTCCGGGTCAGCCAGCTCGGCGACCGTGCCGACCGTGCTGACTAGGTGGGTCGGCCGGTCGTCGATCGAGTAATCGGCCGTCGCGAACGGCCGCCCGTCGACGGCGAACTCACGCAGGTCGTGCAGCTCGTACTCGCGGTAGTGCCGACGGATCAGCACCTCCAGCATCGGCTCCCGTTCGACCCAGCCGCGCTCCAGCCGCTGCGCGAGGAATCGGACGATCTGCTCCGGAATCGCCGCCAGTGCGTCGATGCGCTCCTTGCGGTCAGGAGCCTCCGGGTTCGCCGCGAGCGCCGCGATCTCGTCGCCGACGCCGGCCAGCACCGACGCGCGATCCGCATCCACCAGCGGCTGGTCGAACCAGCGGAACCGGACACTACGGGCCAGGTCACCGATTACCGCGAAGCGCAGCTGAGTCGCCAGCACCAACCGGTCCAGCAGCTCGTGCACGTCCTCTTCGACCGGCGCGGCCGGCTTCGGCTCGGCGATCCAGCGCTGCAGCACCGACGTCACGAGCAGCACGTCCGGGGTCGAGCGCTGCTGGGCCAGGAAGATCCGGAACACGGCCTCTTCCAGCTCGGTGCTGCGTTCCAGATCCGTCACGCCGTAGTGGCTCAGCACCCGGGTCAGCCGGGCCCGGAACTCGCCCGGCAGACCGCCGCGATCCGGGTCCAGGCTCTGCAGGTAGGTGTGGAAGTGCTCGCGCGGGCTGTGCACCCGGTTCTCGGTGCTGATGTCCTCGCCGACCGGCCGGTTGCGGCTGAGCTCGGCGAAGTCCGCGAACACCTGCAGCAGCGCGATCTCGGCGAGCACCGGCGGCTCGGCAAGCTCAGCACGAGCGGCGAGGTAGTCCGTCAGCATGCCGCCTTCGTCCCGCGGGTCGATGTCGAACCCGAGCAGCATGCTCCGCAGGTCATCCAGCCCGCGCTCGACGCGCTCCGCCGCGGACTTCTCCCCCGACCCATTCGGCAGATCAAGCTGTACGCCGTTGTCCACCGGCGCGGCCTCAGCCTGGGCGGCGTCCTCCGCGACCGGCTCCAGCCGGACCAGCGGCGCACCGGTCTCCACCTGGCTGCCGGTGGCGACGAGCAACTCCTTCACCGTGGCCTTGAACGGCGCGTACAGCACCGTCTCCATCTTCATGCTTTCCAGCACGAGTACAGGCGCACCAGCCTCGACCTCGGCACCGTTCGGGACCGGGGTCGCGACCACCAGAGCCGGAGCGGGAGAACGCAGTACGCCGCCCTCGTCCCGGCTCACGCGATGCGTCACGCCGTCGACCTCGACCAGGTGCACCGGGCCGTGCGTCGCGGTGACCAGCCGGAACCGCTGCCCGCCGACGACGAGCCGGCCCGTGTACGCATCCAGTCGCTCGAGCTCGGCGTCCACGACCTTCATGACGTCGCCACTACCGACGCCGACCCGGAACCGGTCCGGACCGATGCGCGCGACCGTCACGCGGTACCCGACGCCGCGGAGCTTGAGGTCGATCGCGCGGCCCACCTCGTGCTGCACCTGCGGCCGCCCGCCGTGCGCGGTCTCCAGCAGCCGGGTCCGCTCGACCTCCTCGGCGTCCTCGTATCCCTCGATCGCCGCCGCGACCAGCGCGATGCCAGAGTGCCGGTGCGCGATCAGCCTGCCCTCGCCGCGGACCCGGTCGATCCAGCCGGTGTCGGCGCTGCCGTCGATCACCTCGGGCTGGTCCAGCAGGTCGAGGATGAAGCTCTTGTTGGTGACGCCGCCCTCGATGATCACCGTGGTCGCGGCGACCGCCCGCCGCAGCCGGGCGAGCGCCTCGTCCCGATTGCGCCCGTACGCGATGATCTTCGCGATCATCGAGTCGAAGTCGGCCGGGATGCTGTCGCCCGCGCTCACTCCGGTGTCCACCCGGACGCCGGGACCGGCCGGCAGATCGAGTACGGCGATCCGCCCGGGCGCCGGCGCGAAGTCGCGGTCCGGGTCCTCGGCGTTCAGCCGGGCCTCGATGGCATGCCCGATCTCGGTCGGCCGGGTGCCCTCGAGCCGGCCGCCGCTCGCGACATGCAGCTGGGCCTTCACCAGGTCGACACCGGTGGTCATCTCGGTGATCGGGTGCTCCACCTGCAGCCGGGTGTTCACCTCGAGGAACGCGAAGGTCTTGTCGCCCGGGTGGTACAGGAACTCGACGGTGGCCGCGCCGCGGTAATCGACCGCGAGCGCCAGCCGCTCGGCCGACGCCTTGAGGTCGTCGACCTGCGCCGCTGTCAGCAGCGGCGAGGCGGACTCCTCGATCACCTTCTGGTTCCTGCGCTGGACAGAGCAGTCCCGGACACCGAGCGCCCACGCGGCGCCCTGACCGTCGGCGATGACCTGCACCTCGACGTGGCGAGCGCCGGTGACCAGCCGCTCGAGGAAGATGACACCACTGCCGAACGCACGGGCCGCCTCGTCACTAGTACGCGCGTACGCCTCGGTGAGCTCTTCGGCCGACCGGATCACCCGGATCCCCCGGCCACCGCCACCAGCCGTTGCCTTGAGCATCAACGGGTAGCCGATCCCCTCGGCCGCCGTCAGTGCCGCCTCCAGCGACTCGACCGGACCGCGGCTCCAGGGCGCGACCGGTACGCCGACCTCCTCGGCAATCAGCTTCGACCCGATCTTGTCGCCGAGCTTGCGCATCGCCTCCGGCGACGGCCCGATGAACGTCACGCCCAGCCGCTCGCACAGCTCAGCGAAGGCCGGGTCCTCGGCGACGAAGCCCCAGCCGACCCAGGCAGCGTCCGCCTCGGTCTCCCGCAGGGCACGCTCCAGTACGGCGAGGTCGATGTACGGCCGCGCCGACGCCGGCCCGAGCGGGTACGCGAGGTCGGCCTCCCGGACGAAGGTCGCTGTACGCTCGCCCTCGGTGTAGAGCGCGATCACCTGGATCTGCTCACCGCCGGTAGCGTTCTGCTCACGGACCGCGTTGATCAGCCGCATCGCGGCCTCGCCCCGGTTCACCACTGCGATACGCCTGAACATCGACCCGCCTCCGAGATCTCACCCTGTACGCGCGGCGCCCCAGACTGTGTTGCCTTCTTTTGGCTAGGGGTCGCGGGCACAGGCTTTCAGTCCTGCCGTATTACCGTCGAGTCGGCACCCTAATCCCCCGGCCGGACGACGGCAGCAGCACCGTGGGCGCGCCGCGCAAGCGGAGGTGTGTTAGGGGAAACGTGTCGCGAGCGCGATGCAGGCACCGGCCGCGGCCAGCGTGAAGAGCATCGCGATCCCGGCGAAGCGGGCGGTGACCTCTTTGTCGACCTTGTCGTAGCCGACCGAGGAGCCGATGTCCTTGTAGACGTCCTTCAGCTCGCCCGCGGACTCGGCCGTGTACGCCTCGCCACCGGTGATCTCGGCGATGCTGCGCAGCTCGGCGCGGTCCGGTGGGACCCGCTGGCGGATGCCGTCCATCTCGATGAAGCCGGAGTCGGTGCCGAAGCAGATCGTGTAGACGGGCGTGTTCTTCGCCTTCGCCGCCTGCGCGCCCTCCTGCGCCGTACGGCCGACGGTGCGCTTGCCGTCGGACAGCAGCACGATGCGGGCCGGGGCCGGGTCGTTCGGGTGCTCCGGGTCCGGCGGGACCTGGGTGAGCGCCTGCAGTGAGGTGAAGATGCCCTCACCGGTGGCGGTGGACTCGGCCAGCTCCAGTCCGTCGACCGAACGCAGTACCGTTGCCCGGTCCGTCGTCGGCGGCACGATGATGGACGCCGTACCGGCGAAGTTGACCAGCGCGACGTTGAACTTGGCCGGCAGCTGGTTGATGAACTCCTTCGCCGAGTCCTTCGCCGCCTCCAGCCGGTTCGGCTCGATGTCGGTGGCCATCATCGACAGCGACACGTCGATCGCGACCACGATGGTGGCCCGCTCGCGCGGCACCTTGACCTCGTCCTTCGGCTGCGCGAACGCGACGATGCAGGACAGCGCGGCCAGCAGCGCCAGCGTGACGGCGAGGTGCCGCCGCCACTGCGGACGACGCGGAGCGACCCGGTCGAGCAGCGCGATGTTGGTGAAGCGCAGCGCGTACTGCGATCTGCGGTGCTGCAGGAAGACGTACCCGGCGACGACGACCGGGATGATCAGCAGGAACCACAGCCGCCCGGGAGACAGGAACTCCATCAGCGAGCCACTCCCTTCGGCGGTTGGTGCAGGCGCGGCGCCACTCGCCGGTAGGCGAGGACGAACCGCACGGTGTCGGCGACCCAGTCGCGGTCCGTACGCAGCACGAGGTGGCCCGCACCTACCCTACGCAGAGCGGCCCTGGTTCGTTCCCGTTGTGCGAGTGCGGCCAGCGCGAACGCCTCCCGGACCTTGCGCCGGCGGGTGTCGATCTCCCGCACCTGGCCGGTCTCGGGGTCGCCGATGGTGACCACGCCGATGTTCGGCAGTTCCAGCTCGCGCGGGTCGACGATTTCCACCGCGAGTACCTGGTGCTGCGCGGTGAGCTTGCGCATCGCCCGCTCCCAGGACGGCTCCATCCGGGCGTCGACCTCGCCGTCCTCAGGGGTGAGGAAGTCGGACACGATCACCCGCAGCCCGCGCTTGCGCTGCGTCCGGGCCATCGACTCCAGCGCCGCGGCCAGGTCGCTGCGGTGCGCCTCGTCGTCGCCGTTGACTTGCTCGGCCAGCAGCGCCCGGAGCAGGCCGTACAGCGCGAGCCGGCCAGAGCGGGCCGGCCACCGGCGTAGAGCCGAGTCACGCAGCATGAGGCCGCCGAACCGGTCGCCCAGCCGGTGAGTCAGGAATCCGACCGTGGCGACCGCAGCGACCGCCAACTCCCGCTTTTCCAGCTGCGACGTACCGAAGTCCATCGAGCCGGACAGGTCGACCAGCGCCCACGTCTCCAGCTCACGGTCCGCGATCAGGTCCCGCACGTGCGGAACGGTCGTACGCGCGGTCACCGCCCAGTCCATCCGCCGTACGTCGTCACCGACCTGGTACTCCCGCGCCTCGGCCAACTCGGTGCCAGGCCCGGGCAGCAGGCCCAGGTGTTCGCCGTGCAGGTAGCCCTCGAGGCGCCGTACGACGGTCAGCTCCAGCCGGCGGAGTGCACGTTCGGGAGCGAGCTGCGAGATCGTCATCGCAGCCCGCGGGTCTGGTCGGTTGGGCACTACACGAACTCCGGGCGGCCGGAGCCGTCGGTGCCGTCACGCCAAACCGGCTGCGGCGGCGGGACGGTGGCGAGGATCCGCTCGATCACGGCGCGCGGGTCGATGTTGTCGGCGACCGCGTCGAAGGTCAGCCCGAGCCGGTGGCCCATCACGTCCAGTGCGACGGTCTGGATGTCGCTGGGCAGCAGGTAGTCCCGGCCGTGGATCAGCGCGAGCGCGCGACCGGCACTGATCAGGCCGAGGGTGGCGCGCGGGCTGACGCCCAGCTCGATGATCGGCTCCAGGTCCGGCAGGTGGAAGTCGGACGGCGTCCGCGTCGCCATCACCAGGCGTACGGCGTACTCCGCGACCAGGTTGTGGACGAAGACCTGCTCGGCCGACCGCTGCAGCTCCAGGATCGTCTCCGGCTTGAGCACCTGCCGCGGCTCCGGCGGGTCCACACTCATCCGGCGCAGGATCTCGAACTCCTCGTGCCCCCGCGGGTGCGGCACGTCGATCTTGACCAGGAACCGGTCCCGCTGCGCCTCCGGCAGCGGGTAGACGCCCTCGGACTCGATCGGGTTCTGGGTCGCGATCACGATGAACGGCTTCGGCATCGGGAAGGTCTGGCCGCCGATCGACACCTGCCGCTCGGCCATCAACTCCAGCATCGCCGACTGCACCTTGGCCGGGGCCCGGTTCACCTCGTCGGCGAGGACGAAGTTCACGAACGTCGGGCCGAGCTCGATGTCGAAAGCCTCCCGGGTCTGCCGGTAGATCCGGGTCCCCACGATGTCGGAGGGGACCAGGTCCGGCGTGAACTGGATCCGGGCGAAGGTGCCGCCGACCACGGCGGCGAACGTGCGCACCGCGAGCGTCTTCGCGACGCCCGGGACGCCTTCGAGCAGGCAGTGACCCTTGGCGAGCAACGAGACCATCAAGGTCTCGACCATGTGCTCCTGGCCGACGATCACCCGCTTGATCTCGCTGACGGCCTCGCCGATCAGTCGGGACTGCTGGGCCACCGATCCTGCCGGCACAGTGGTTTCGGTCATGCCTGTCCTTCCGGGGTCCGCGGGCGGACCTTGTCTTCCTGCGTCACTTTCTGCGTCCAGAACACCGGCCATTCCATCAGATCCCCGGGTCCCCCGGGCGCACGGCCCACCAGGTCCGCCATCTATCCTCCCCACCCGGACAAGCCCGCACCCCTCAGGCCGACTTTGTGCGTGAGATCCGTACGCCGCGACCTCCGCCGTACGGATCTCAGGCACAAAGTGGGCGCCGGGCTGTGGCGACAGTGCTACCAGGCATGTGGTGGGATTGGGGGGATGACAGCGACGGAATCACAGACTGAGGCGCGGCCGGCGGACACGCTGGAGGACGCGCCTGCGCGGGTGATTCCGGAGGCGCTGCCGCTGGAGCCGGAGGATCCGCCCCGGGTCGGCGAGTTCTGGCTGCGCGGCCGCCTCGGCGCGAACGCGGCCGGCTACCTGTACGCCGCCAGCGACGAAAACGGCCGCAACGCGGTGGTCGCGATGATGACCGAGGGTTCCGCCGACGACGCCGCGGCGCGGGACCGCTTCGTCACCGCCGTCGACGAGCTGCCGGGCGACGCCGTACTGGCGCACAACGATGCGGACGACGACGATCTGGCGCTGTGGGTCGCGCTCGGGCCGATCCGGTCCGACGACGGGTCGAGTGCAGCATCGGACGAGCGCCTGCTCGCCGAGCGCCGGGGTGAGGATGTGCTGTCCGCCGTACTGATGGATCGGATTCCGCATGTCGGGCTGTTCCGGGGGCCGGATTTCCGGCACTACTGGGAGGGCCGGCGCCGGCCAGGTCTGTTCCGGATCTGGCCGCTGCCCTGGCCGAGCGTGCTCCGGCCTGCCTCGCGGGTGGCGCTCATGCTGGCGCTCGCCGCGATGGCGTTGATCATGCTGCTGGCGGTGTTCCTGGCCTGGCTGCTGTTCCGGAATGCCGAGCCGCTGGAGCCGGAGCCAGTGATCCCGACGCCGACCAACACCGCGACGGTCACCGTCACGCCGACCACGCCACCGCCGGGTACGCCGTCGTCGACTACTGGGCCGTCGCCGTCCAACAGCCCGACGCTGACGCCGCCGACGGGTCTTCCGTCTGGTTCGCCGAACCCGTCGAGCACCGGCTCGCCGGACCCGGGCGACAAGTTCTAATGCACCAACCGCAGTAGCTCTGGATCCCTCCAGAGGTTGGCCGGGACCGGTTGCCGGACGAGTGCTGCGTCGGCGCGAATCTCGGCCGGGCTGGCGGCGGTGATGAGGATCGAGCTGACCGCGGCATGCCTGGTGGGGAACGCGAGGGCCGCCTGCGGCAGCGAGACGCCGTACCGCTCACACACTGCCGAGATGCGTCGCGCCTGGATGGTCGCCTCGTCGGGTTGCAGCACCTCGGGGGTGAGGATGCCTGACACGATCACCGCGACTCCGCGGGCGAGGCAACGATCGAGCAGCGGGGTCGCGGTCTGGTCGAGCAGTGAGTACTCGCTTGTGAGGAGGACCGTGTCGACCTCTCGGTCGCGAACGATCTGATCAAGTTGCCGCCAATCCTGCGACGTCGCGCCGATCGCCTTGATCACACCGTCGCGGCGCAACTCGTCCAGCACCGGGTAGGCGGTCTCGTCGTCCATGAACACCAGGTCGACCGCGAGGCCTAGACGTTCCATGCTTTCTTGCACGGACTGCTTGGGGTCCTCCTGCGCCTTCGTGGACACCAGGAACTCGCCGCGCGGCCGCCGCTGCAACGCCGTACCAAGTCGTTGCTCCGACACCCCGTACGCCGGCGAGGTGTCGAAGAACCGGATTCCCGCCTGGTACGCCGCATCGACGGTGGCGAGCGCGGTCGCGTCGCCGTCCGGGCCGGGTGTTTCGCCAAGTCGCGAACCACCCAGCCCGAAGCGGGGCGGCCGGGACTTCCGCACCAGCTGAGGCGAGAGCGCATGACTGGGAGCGGCCATCTGCTCACCTCCCTGGTCGGTGGTTGTATCCAGGATCAGGGGTGATCGGGCGGTTCGCATCCCGGACCGGAGGTTTCCTACCTCTTCTCAGGTACCCGATTCCTCCAGCGTCCTCACGCTCTGTGGGGCGACCGGGACGCTGATCGAGGACGGATCGCCCGCCGGCGAGCTGAAGGTCAGGGTGGTGCCGATGGCGCTGCGGCCGAGGTAGCGCGGGGCGACGGTATCGACCACCAGGACGAGGTGATGCCCGGCCGGCACCTCCCAGCTCGTCGCCTCCAGCCTTGCGTCGACCGGCACGGCCTTGCCCGGGGTCGCGCCTCGCAACGTCAACGGCTTGTGCGAGATCAACGAGCCGACCCCGAGCGCGTCGACGTCGTACAGGTAAGCGAACAGCGAGGTGTCCTGACCCGATGGGGTGACCGTCAGATGGAGCTTCGGGGCGCCGTTGACGAGTGCTCCACTGGTGTAGACCGGGCCAGACCACACACCCGCGAACGACCTGTCCACCAACGGTGTCGCCACCCCGGTCGCGATCGACAGAAGCCCTTGCAGCGCACCGGAAACAAGCGCCACGCCACTGTCGGCAATTGTCGGGACACCGGCGCCGATCCCACTGGTCCACCCGGTCTGTTGGGTGCCCTGCATGCCGCCCGTGCGCGACAACCCGCTCGGCTTGCTCAGGTACGACGTACGCGGTTGACCGACGGCAGACCAGCTCGGATACCCGCGCCAGACACCGCGTTGGGACTTCAACTGGACCGGGGCTTCGCGGTCAGCGCCGTTGTCTACGCCGGTCAGGTAGTGACGCAGCCACCCCGCGAGCTCCTCCCAAGTCTCATTCGGCAGCCCGATCGCACCAGAAGCCTCCGGCGTCGAATGGTCGCCATGCGCCAGCAGCAGCCGCTTCGGGCCAGTCAGCTTGGTGAAGAAGTCCGTGTACTGCGACGGCGGAAAGATCGAGTCCTCAAAAGCATTGGCCAGGAAGACCGCCGGATTGTTGACATTGATCTTGTCGACCACAGTCGCCGCCGAGCGCACCGGCGACAACTCCTTCGCCTGCGCGATCGCACCGTCGTAGTCGCCGGTGAGGAACTTCGTCTGCAACGACGCCAGCTCCGGACCGGGCCGCCCAGTGACGTTGCCGAGAGCAAGCAAACCGGCGACGGACTGGAGTACCACCGTCTCGTTCGGGTTGAGCGAGGCAATCAAATCCGCC
The DNA here is from genome assembly GCF_004345665.1 of Kribbella antiqua. Lineage (GTDB taxonomy): Bacteria > Actinomycetota > Actinomycetes > Propionibacteriales > Kribbellaceae > Kribbella > Kribbella antiqua. Next base: position 67,177 of record NZ_SLWR01000019.1, on the reverse strand, counting down.
CAGCCGCTGAGTGCCCCGACCGCCTTGATCCGTGGGTCTTGCGCACTCGCGAGCAGCGAAGTGCCGGCGCCGTACGAGATCCCGACCGCGGCGACCTTTCTGGTATCTGCCGGCGTGTGCTGATCGGCCCAGTCGATCACTTTGGTGACATCGGCAACGGTCGGCGGGCCGGCGATGTCGATCCCGCCGCCGGAGTCCCAGAAGCCGCGGCTCGAGTACGAGATGACCTGGAACCCGGCCGTGGCCAGCTTCGCGCCCTGACCGACGTACTCGGCGTTCGGCAAGCCCCAGCTCGACGGCATCACCACCAGCGGGAACGGCCCGTCGCCCTGCCCGGTCGGCGTCAGCACGACCGCGCCGATCTCGATCCCGCCAGCGCCGGGGATCCGCTGGTACGACGTACTGAAACCGGCCTGATCCGCGTCGGCCCGCGAGCCCAGCGTGATAAGGGTCAAAGCAACAGCAAGGGCGGCGGCGATTTTGCGCACTGGGGCGACCTCCAGCTCGGAATTACCGGAGGGTAACCACAAATCTACCGCTGTGTCACTATCTCGGCACGGTGAGTGCTGGATTCACTCCGGTGGCCTCGACGGACCAGTCCCAGAGCTGCTTGGCGAGCTCGGGGCCCTGGGCGGTGCGGGTCGGCAGTACGATCGCCGGCGCCCCGCGGTACTCGAAGAATCCTGGACCGACGTACGAACCCGGCCGGAGGTCCGGGTAGGTCGCGGCGTACAGGCTCGGCCACGCCCCCGCCGCCGCAGACTGCGCGACAAGCTTGGTGGCGCCCGCCCATAGCCTGGCCTGCCGGTTTCGGCCGGCAAGCTCCAGACCGGCCGCCTGCAGATGAGTGGCGGCGTACCCAGGATGTGCGCCGACGCTGAGCAGGTTGGCGCCCGCGGTCCGCGCTCGGCGGTCGAGCTCGAGCATGAAGAGGACGTTGGCGAGCTTGGACTTCCCGTACGCGACCCACTTCGAGTACCCCTGCGCCGGCCGCCGGAAGTCCGTTGCCTGAAGCCCCCGAACGGTCTTGTGCATAAAGGAACTGACGGTCACGACGCGCGGAGCCGGTGCCTTGAGCAACAATGGCAGCAACCGCCCGGTGAGCGCGAAATGCCCGAGATGGTTGGTCCCGAGCTGCAGCTCGAACCCATCCGCGGTCTGCCGGTACGGCGTCGCCATCACGCCGGCGTTGTTCACCAGCAGATCGAGCTTGTCGTAGCTCTTGACCACCTGATCTGCGGCCTTCTCGACACTCGTCAGATCCGCGAGATCGAGCTCGACGACCGTGGGCGTGCGACCGGAGGACGTGCTCAGGCTGGCCGCTGCTTCGGCCGCCTTTGCCGGATTGCGCGCCGCGATCAGCACGTCGGCGCCGTGTCTGAGCAACTCGAGCGCCGTCTCGTAGCCGAGTCCGCTGGTGGCGCCGGTGACGAGTGCGCGACGTCCGGTCAGGTCGGGGATGTCCGCCGTACTCCAGGTCATGCGCCCACAGTAGCCGTGGGCGCACACCCTGGTGTCGGTCAGAGGATCTTGCGGGCCTGGAAGGCCTCGGTGACCTTCGCGGCCGTGGCCTTTCCGTAGAGCAGGCGGGCCGCCTGGACGGTGACGCGGGCGGCGTCGGCGAACGAGGTGTCCGGCGCGTAGAAGAACGTGCCTTCCAGGATCACCTTGTTGGCCTTCGTCCGGCCGAGCGCCTTGTGGATGTCCCACAGCGCGTTCGACCAGATCTCACCGTCGTCGTGCACCTCACCCACGACGTCGTCCGTCGTCTTGCCGGTGTCCGTCCGGCGCAGGCAGTGCGGCTCAGTGCTCGTGTACGACGTCGCGTCCCAGTCCATGACGCACGGCAGATCGAAGTTCCGGCTAACCGGGACCGACATCGTGACGGCCCAGTAGTCGCCGAAGCCCTCACCGATCGAGCCGGCTTCCAGCGATTCGCCGTACCCGGGAACGATGTCGTCCTGGATCGCGTGACCGTACTCGTGCCAGATCACCTCGGCGTCCTCGGCGTCGTCGACGCCGCCCTCGCCCATCGTGATGGTGTCCTTCGACGGGTCGTAGAACGAGTTGTCGCCGTTGTAGGTGTTGATCTCGAAGTCCTGCGACTCGTTGTTGACGTCGCTGAACCCGAGGCTGTGGATGTACTCCTGGGTCTGGTTGACCTGGTAATACGCCATCACCTGCTCGAACCGGTCGTCGTCGCGGTAGTACAGGAACCGGTTGTCGGCACTCTGCGCGAGCCCGCCCTTCGCCTTCGCGATGTTGACGTAGCTCCCCTCGAGCTTCCCGTTGCCGGCCAGGTTGCGCAGGATCACGCTCTTGTGCGCCGGGAACAGCTCGTCGGTGTTCGCGTCGTCCTGATCGGTCAGCGACTCGTCCCGCTCGCTCACCACCGGGTTCGGGTCGAACACGATGCCGCGGCCATCGGCGTTGTCGCTGATCACCTTCGACTCGACCACGGTGCCGGTCTTGGCGTCGACCAGCGAACGGCTGACGCCTTCGGTCGACCTGCTGGTGACATTCCAGACCAGCCTGGCGTTCGGTCCGCCGATAACGGCGAGCTGCTGGGTTGTGGACGTGGCAGCTGGCGTGCTGTTGAGGTTCTTGTTCGGCTCCGCGCTGCGGGCTCGCGCCCCGACCACTGCGTTGGCCGACTTGGCCGCCGTTGCCGACGGCACCTTCGCACTCACATCCAGATCAGCCGGTACGGCGTCCCGCCCGTCAGCGATCTGTACCGCGCCGGACTTGGTGACGTGCTTGGCGTAGTACCCGTTGACCACCGGCAGGCCCTTGAACGTCTGCTGGTACCAGTAGTGCTTGCCGAGCAGCGAAGTCTTCGTCTTGATGAGCTTCAGGCCATCCGCCGGCTTCGCCTCCGGCGTTGCCCCCGCAGCACTGGTAACAGACAGCCCGAACGAGGCGGCGGCCAGTCCGGCGGTGACGAGCGCGATCACGCGTTTCGCCATCTTCCCTCCCAAGGTAGGCGTGTTGCGTAACGCAACAACTACGATCCGTCGAACCCTAGTTCTCCGGATGGCCTGCTGGGAAGCAGTGCGTTGCCTTGTTTCCCCCGTGCAAGGGTTGTCCTCTGCGTTTGCCCGGATCTGGTCAGGGCCTGCAGCTCTGGTCAGGGCCTGCAGCTCTGGTCAGGGCCTGCAGCTCTGGTCAGGGCCTGCAGCTCTGGTCAGGGCTGCAGCGGTTTGGCCGGGTACTCGCGCAGAACCAGAGACGTGGTGATCGGGCCAAGCCGGCCCACGGTGTCGACAACCTGCTCGAGCCGACCCGCATCGACCGTGTGCACATCGAGCACGAAGCAGTCCTCGCCGGTCAATCGATAGGTCGATGTCACCTCAGGCAGCGTCGCGAAGAGCTCGAGCGCTTCCGGGATCCGCGCGTGAGTCGTCCTCACCCGCACCACCGCATGAATGTTGAGCCCGATACGCGCCGGATCGACCACGGCCCGGTACCCGGTGATCACCCCAGACCGCTCCAGCCGCTGGATGCGCGCCGACACCGCAGGCTGCGACAGATTGACCTTTCGCCCGATGTCCGCCCCACTCAGCCGCCCATCGACCTGCAGGATCGCAAGGATCTCCCGGTCGATCGGATCCAATGAACTAGTCGTTGCCTCGGTCATCTGCCTTCGATTCATCAGCTGTCAGCATCTAGCCACGATGGTCTGCTCCATCATGGCAGGGAGCGCAGCGATCTGCGCCCGTACTGACAAATGATCCCCAGGAGAGACCAAATGACCTTCGTGATCGTGCCCGGCCTCGACGGCTCGGACGAACACCACTGGCAATCCATCTGGCAAACCGCCTGGCTCCCCGACGCGATCCGCTTCGAACCAACCTCCTGGACTGCCCCCGACCTCGACGACTGGTGTCAAGCCATCACCACAGCCGTAGCCAAGGCCACCTCCCCCGTCACTTTCATCACCCACAGCCTCGGCTGCCACGCCCTGGCCCACTGGCTCACCACAACCGCCCCTCGCCCCACCTCGGTCCGCGGCGCCTTCCTGGTCGCCCCACCGGACCCAACTGCCCCCACCTTCCCAGCCGACCGCCTCCCCACCTTTACATCATTGCCCACGGCCCCCATCAACCTCCCCGCCGTATTGATTGCCAGCGACAACGACCCCTACTGCACAGTGAACGCAGCAGCGCGACTCGCAACCGCCTGGTCCATCCCCCTAATCACCACCGGCCCCCAGGGCCACATCAACTCCGCCAGCAACCTAAACACCTGGCCCCTAGGCCAATCCCTCCTAACCGCCTTCCTAGCCGGCCAATCCCTCAACATCCACCTTTAGCCGGCGCGGCCACCTCACCCCCATCGGGATCCACAAGCACAGGCACAGCCTCCCTAATCCGCAACTGCGTGGCACCCTCCTGAGTCATCGAGATCTGCCCGGTTTCACCAAGGGTGCTCTGCCACGTGATCTCCCACTGAGCAGTAGCCGTCACCGGGTACGCGCACTTCGGCAACTCGCGAGACGTCTCCTTGTACCGATGCCCACAATCAGGCGAATCCTTCACCCCCATGGACTTCTCGTACGGCGTACCGGCCCCCGCACACCGCACCGTCCTCCCATCCCCCATAGCCCAATCAACAGCCACCACCCGCCCAGTAGCCGTCACACCCAACCCCGGCACACTCGCACTCCGAGTAATCGGCCCCCAAGTGTTCTCCGTCTTCTCAACCCACAACCACACAGGCATATTGACAAGCCCAACCTGCCCAACCCCCGGAGCGCTCTTCACCACCGGCGGTGCCAACTGCATCTGCGCTAAAGCTCGGTAGGCCAGGGTCACGGGGTCGATCACCACGGTGTCCGGTTCCCCAGGCAACCAGACCCATTGGGTCACCAGATGCTCGCCCTCGTCGTATCCCTGCTGACGGACACATGCCCAGATACTCCCATCGGTGTGGCCTTCCCACCGTGGATCGCTGAAAGGCGGCTGGGGCTCCTCGCGCCTCATGTAACACTGATGGCTGTTGGACCAGTTACCCAGAGCTGCGTCCGTACAGGCCTGTGCCGCACCTTTGAACTGGCATGTGCGCTTCTTCTTGGATTTCGGATCCTGGCCTTCTGACGCAGGATCTTCCTCGACCGGGATACCAGCACTGAGCGCCAAGGTGTAGGTGCTCGAGATCGGGTCCCAGACCCATTCGTAGCCAGGTGGTGGTGTCGGCAGCGCCAACGACAGGGCAGGGAAAAGGCCAGCGGCAGAGAAGGCGAGGATCAAGGTCAGAAGGTGGCGCCGGACCGGCCTCAGCATGTTCCGGTCGCCTTCTCCTCGACCAGGAACCACCTCTTGGATCCGGTCTTCGCAGTCGCATAGACGAGGCGAACGCTCATCGTGTGCCGAGCACCGTCTTTGGTGGTGACGACTGGCACCGGTTTACCAGTCGCGCGATAGCGCATCATCACTCCGGCGCCGTCGATGCAACTCTTGAGAACCACCAAGGGCTGCTCCGCCGCGAGGTCCACAGAGGTTGTGGACGCGGAGACGATCTTGGCGTTTCCGCTCTGATAAAGCCCCCGGTCACGCAGGAAGACGATGCGCTCGACGATTGATGTCAGCCAGGCGCCGCCATTCCCGGCCGCTTCCAACTGGTCGCGACTTGCGGTACGCGGATCGTGGAGCGCGACGCCAGCGGCGGTACGCGCCGCCGCGTATTGCGCCTTGGCGGCCGTGATCGCTGCCTGTTCCTCGGGTGTCCAGGTGGGAGTAGCGGCGGGGGTGCTGAGCGTGGGAGTCGGAGTTCGACTGGAGGCGGTAACGGTGGAATTTGGCCGGCCGGCTTCTGGGGAGCCGTTGCAGGCGGTTAGCGCTAGGGCGGCGCAGAGCGTGGCAACGGTCAGGGTGAGCGGTCGGCGGATCATGCGGTACGGCTCCGATCGTGAGTGCGGTCGGTGTAAGGGTGTCATACGGAGGGTGTTCACCGACGGCCGTTTTCCACAGCCTGCAGGAACCTGCAGCGCCTGGAACTGACGGCGGTCATCGACGGAGCGCCCCTGGCACTTGCCCGGCCCGACAACAGCCACGTACTCAACATCGCGTCGATGGCCCAGGAAGATCCGCTCCTGGTTACGGCCGGTTGCAACGCGCCGAAGCACGCCACAGACAGTCGCACCGCGCTGCACCATCGCGGAGTGTCTCGGGTGGAGTTCATCCGGCCACTAATGGCCACGCGAACGCAGCTGCCCGCTCTCGCGCAGCCGCGGATTGCTCGGCTGCGAACAGGAATGTCAGCAGCTGGCTTTGGCTGGAGCGGCAGCCTCGGGGGCGTTGGGATCGACCAGTACCGGAATCGCCTCGGCGATCCTCAGCTGGATCGTGGCCTGCTGCGTCATCGAGATCTGCCCAGTTTCGCCGAGGGTGCTCTGCCACGTGATGTCCCACTGAGCAGTAGCCGTCACCGGGTACGCGCACTTCGGCAACTCGCGAGACGTCTCCTTGTACCGATGCCCACAATCAGGCGAATCCTTCACCCCCATGGACTTCTCGTACGGCGTCCCAGCCCCCGCACACCGCACCGTCCTCCCATCCCCCATAGCCCAATCAACAGCCACCACCCGCCCAGTAGCCGTCACACCCAACCCCGGCACACTCGCACTCCGAGTAATCGGCCCCCAAGTGTTCTCCGTCTTCTCAACCCACAACCACACAGGCATATTGACGAGCCCAACCTGCCCAACCCCCGGCGCTGTCCGAACCATCGGCGGCGCCAACTCCATCGCCGCAATCGCCTGATAAGCCAACGTCACTGGATCGACGACGACGGTGTCAGGCGCCCCAGGCAACCACACCCACCTCGTCACCAAATGCTCCCCCTCGTCATACCCCTGCTCCCGCACACAAGCCCAGACAGCCCCATCCGTGTGACCCTGCCACCGGGGGTCGCTGTAAGGAGGTTGTGGACTCAGGCTCTGCAGATAGCACTGCTGGCTGTTCGACCAGTTACCCAATGCCGAGGTACACGCCTGCGCAGCACCACCGAACTGACATGCCGGCGTGACCTTCTTGACGGGCTTCTTGCCGGGAGACGTCGTTGATGGCTGGCCGTTCTCGACGACTGAGCGGAGAACCCATAGACATTTGTGGTTGCTGTAGCAGACCAGGACGTAGTCTCCCTCGGGCTTCGGCGGCACCTTGTCATCCGCTGCCGCCGATCCAACCTGCGCAAACGCTGCAGCCATTGTGATCAGAATCGTCGCCAGGGCACGTGCGCCAGCCATCAACATGTGCCTGAACCTTCCTCCGCGACGAGGAACCACATCTTCTTGGTCTGACCAGCCGGCGGCGCGTAGACCAGAGCGGCTTGAGCCTTGTGTCGATCTCCGTTGTCCGGGCCCACGGGCACGGGCTTCCGATTCGCCTGGTAGCGGATGGAGGTCTTGGACGTATCGAGACACACGTTCAGACGAACCTCGGGTTGTGGCGCCTGCAGCTTCACCGAGGCAACGGACACGGACTCTATGACCACCCTGCCCTCCTGGTACCACCCATGGTCCTGGTTGAACTTCACATCACCCAGGACGTCAATGATCCAGGCACCGCCGTTTCCAGCCTGCGCAAGCTTGGCGCGAGTTGCCGTGGACGGGCTGTGCAGCGCCGCGTCGATGGCGGCACGAGCGATCTTGTACTGCGCTGTCGCAGCGGTAACGGAAGCCTGTTCCTCTGGGGTCCAGGCAGGAGTGGATGGAGCGGTTGGGGTGGGGGTTGGCGATGCAGAGGTTGGCGTCGGGTCGGGCCGGCCGGCTTCGGGGGAGCCGTTGCAGGCGGTTAGCGCTAGGGCGCCGCAGAGCGTGGCAACGGTCAGGGTGAGCGGTCGGCGGATCATGCGGTACGGCTCCGATCGTGAGTGCGGTCGGTGTAAGGGTGTCATACGGAGGGTGTTCGCCGACGGGTGTTTCCACAGGCTGCAGCAGCCTGCAACGCCCACCGAGTACGACGGTGCGGGCGGGCGGCCGACCTCTTTAGAGGCCGGCGGCGCGGTTGCGGGGATGAGTGGGGCTGTGGTGCGTCGGGCTCAAGCGGTGCCTGGCACTGCGACGAGACGAGGTGGTGCGTGCGACGGTCAGGCCGGCCAGGTCGAGTGGGCGGGAGGACGCCAACGGTTGCTGCCCGGCCCAAGCGTGTGCGATCGCCCTCTTCGCATCCAACTCTGCCTGCCGGGTCGCCTGGTTCCCGCCGGAATCCGCTGGTCGATCGCCGAAACGGTTCAAGCCCGGTTGGCGGTCAGCTGGATGGCGCTTCAGGCGGGCGCACACATGCGCGTAGATGTTGTTCGAGCCGCGCCGAGGCTTGATCGCGAGCAACTCCCGTCGCGGCCGCTCCCCCGGCGCTGCCGGACCGATCTCCCGGAACACCAGCCGATAGTCCGCCTTCCGTTCCGGATGCGACTGCACATAGTCCGTCACGCAGTCCCGCAGGTCCCCTTTCCCTGGTTCGTATCCGAGCGCATGGTGCCCGTCGGTAGTTCCCTCGCTGAGCTGCTCGAGCTGCCGCAGGAGCTGCCGTCGGAGGAACGCCTTAGTGGGGTCGCGGCGCGGGCATCTGCCGCCAAACGACGAAGATCGTCGACGAACTGGCTCGTGAGCAACAGCTCGTAGCCCCGATGGCCGCTCACGGGTTGTCGCCTTCACGGCGAATCTCCTCCAACTCCTGGACAGCCTCTGGTCCCATCAGCGCGGCGATCTCATCCAGATCGAAGGGTCGGCTGTCTGGGAGTGGTTCTGTTGCGTAGGTGCGGGCGGTTGGGTCGTCGATCACACCAGCCGGTGGTTCGTCGTCGCCTCGGAGGGAGCGGTATTGGGCGGTCGACATGACGACTGCCTCTGGTTCGCCGGCTTCGCCCCAGACCACTGGGTCGCCCTCACCTGTTCGGGCGGCGCCCACCACGGCGGCCAATCGTCTCGCCAGTTGGGCTGGCTCGAGGACGTCGTCGCCGACGGCGAACTTGGCTTCGCCGCCGAGGTCTTCGAACTCGTCGTACGTCAGCACCACCGCTTCAGGCACACCAGCGCCGAAGCTGAACGCACGCGTGCGCCTCGCGCGGAACCGCTCCAGGATGGCAGGCAGGTCGGCACGGACATCGTCTACGGAAGGCAATCCGGTCATGCCTTGAATCTATTGGTTTCCGGCCCACCGGGTCCGAAGTTATCCACAGGAGTGGCGGCTTCCGCTCGTACGACGTGCGACCCGTCGCCGGCTGCACGTCGTACGAATAGAGGACCGAAGTTGGCCGCTTCCCTGCCTAGCGTTGAACTCATGAGCACGAGAGGATCAGCCATGTCGAAGTTGAGTCTGCAGGCCCAGAACCGCGCCACGCTCCAGCGGCAGTGGCTGATCGAGCGCCATGACGCGACCGCGCTGGAGACGATCGAACATCTCGTCGGCATGCAAGCCCAGTCCCCGCTCGCGCCGTACGTCGGCCTGTGGACACGCCTCAACAACTTCGAACCGGGCGAGCTCGCGGGCCTCATCGAGGATCGCAAGGCGGTGCGCGGTTCGATGATGCGGGCAACGATCCACCTGATGTCGAGCCGCGATTTCCTCGCGTTCCGTCCGCTGATCCAGCCGATGCTCGAGCGTGAGGTCTTCCAGAACCAGACGTACGGGCGGCATCGCCTCGAAGGCATCGACATCGACGCCGTACTGAAGGCCGGCATCGAACGCATGACCGCCGGCCCGGCGACCGCCGTACACCTGCGTGAGCACCTCGCCCCGCTGTGGCCCGACCGCGATCCGGCCGCGCTGGCCCACGCCGTACGCTGCCTGCTACCCACCATCCAGACCCCACCGCGCGGCATCTGGGGCAAGGGCGGCAACCCGGCGATGTCGACCGCCGACCTCTGGCTCGGATCCGCCGTCGATCCCGCGCCGTCCGTCGACGATCTCGTACGGCGCTACCTGGCCGCGTACGGACCGGCCTCGGTAGCCGACGCCCAAACCTGGTCCGGCCTCACCCGGCTCGCCGAAGTCTTTGACCGCCTCGACCTCCGCACCTACACCGACGCCGACTCAGGCCGCACCCTCTACGACCTGCCCGGCATCACCCTCCCCGACGAAGACACCGAGGTCCCTACTCGCTTCCTCCCGGAATACGACAACCTCCTCCTCTCCCACGCCGACCGATCCCGCTGGATCGACACCGCCACCCGCCGGCAACTAACCCTTCAAGAGGTCCTGACCCGAGGCAGCACCCTCCACAACGGCCGCGCAGCCGCCCTCTGGAAACTAACCCGCCCCAACAAACAAACCGCCAGCCTGGAAATCGAGCCGATCACCAAGCTCACATCCCAAACCTGGCAATCCATCGAATCCGAAGCCCACAACCTGCTGACCTTCACCGCCCCAGAAGCAACCCACGACATTAAGCGCATCGCGGACTGAGCCAGATCGAATGTGCCTCCGCTCAGCAGGGGCGAGCCAACATCGGCGCTACTGACAAGGACCGCCGGCACTTAACGGGACGAATTCCGGAGCCGGTATTCCCCATGTTGCTCAACGCACTATGCCAGCGGCGCTAGTCCCTCGAGCGCGCGGACCCGGTCGCCGAGAGACGGAGTGCTCGACATCAACTGGGAGCGTCGGTTGGCCTCTCGGCCGAGCATGTTCTGATGCTGGACCTGCCACCCGTAGAGAACCTGCACGATGGTGGGTCCATAGCCCATTGCCGCGGCCCGACGATCGGCCTGCATGACCTCTCGACGACCGAGCCACGCGAGAATCGGCGGCGCGACAAACGGGGTGAGGAACAGGAGCGGCAACGTCAGACTGTCGTCGAATGTCAGTACCGCGAGCAGTATCCCCAGATATCCGAGCGTCAGGAAGCCAACGACCAGACATCCGACCGCAGGGACAGCCTTCATCAAGCGCACAAGTGCACGTACGCCGATGAGCGCGCACCGAGCAGGAATCGAGTACCAGAAGCTCAGCAGACTGAGCCACGTACGTCCGCCCAGGTGATGACTGAGGTCGTGTGCCAGCACGCCCTCCAAATGCGCCGCCGGCAGGTTGTACAACGACCATGTCGTCACGGCGACGACGTGACCGGGGGTCGGCGTCGCGTTGGCATCTTCCGACTCCTGAATCCACACGGAATATTTGCCGGCCTCCACCCCAGCACGGCTCGACAACTGCGGCCAGACCGAAGCTATGCGTTGATCTTCGACCAGAGTCGGCTTCCGGAGACGGAACAGGTAACGAGCAATCCAATCCTCGACCGGATGGATGAAGACAACTGCTCCGGACAAAATCCAGACCAGTACGAGGATCCACCCGTAACCGAAGCCGATGATTCCGGCTATCCAGGAGACGGTGACGAAGCTCCAGAAGAACCACGGGATCGCAGTGAGGAGAGTTGTGGCTGCCGAGACCTCCACACGACCGCCGGTCGTCCTGGGACCGCCCCGTCCATCCGATATGCCGGACGCGCCCGGTGGCAACTGGCCCCACTGTGGAGACGGCGGCATCTTTCGATGGGGATCGGGATTTGGTGGATCGGTTGGATGCCATGGTCCGTTTGTCCAGGCACCGTTTTGGTCGTTCGGATTACCTGGGCTGGTCATTGAGCACTCACTTCCTGCGTTACCTCAGCCACACGCGGCACACTACGGAGACATCGATCATCAGTACAGGGACACGTGGACGTGGTCGTAGTGGCCGCCGGTGGCGTCGGTGGGGTTGTAGACGCCGCCGCCGTTGTAGGGGATCCAGGTGCCTCGGCGGGCGGACCAGATTTTGCCGTACCAGATGACGTAATGTACGCCGGTCTGGCCTGCTGTCTTGATGGCCCAATTGGCGATCTGGTCGCCCCGGGCGCGGGCTGCGGATGATCGGCGGGCATCGGTGCCGACCATTACGTCGCAGGCCTTGCCCCGGGGGTGGTCGCTGGTCGGGTTCCAGAGGTGGGCGTCCCAGCAGGTCATACTCAGGGTTCCCAGGTTCTTGCGGGCCTCGGCGACCCAGGCCGCCGTACGTGGGGTGACCAGGCCGCCCGTTCCGGTCGGGTCCGTGACGGTTTGCTGCTGCTCGGGCCATACACCGTTCACCGGTTGGCCGGAGATCAGTCCCTGGCCGCCGCAGTCGTCGTCCTGGTCGACGCCTTCGGTGACGGTTCCGGTCGACGGCGGGTTCGCGCGACCGGCGTACGGGTTGCCGGGTCGGTTCAGGTCGATACCGGCCTCAGCGGCGATCCGCCTCGCCTCTTGTTCACGCAGTGCGTAGCGCTCGGGGAATGCGGACACCTGAACGGCCTGCGCGGCGTCACCGAGCGCCATGGACGGCCAACCGTCGATGTCGACCAGACCGGGCGGGCTCGGCCCATCGGCTCCGCCGAAGAAGGCCTTGGTCGCGTACACCGGCCCGTCGGGCTCCTTCGTGATCTGGTCAGCTGTTTCGGCCCATCCCGCCGTGGGCCGCTGTTGGAAGAGCCCGACCGAGTCGGCGTCGCCGTAGGTCAGGTTCTGCAGATCGGACTCCACCAGCGCGGTCATCAGTGCGATGAGCGTCGCTCGACCAGGCAGGCCCCGTTCGATGGCGACCTGGTCGATCAGCTTGGCGAAGTAGAGCTGGGTGGCCCGCAGCGCTCCCGAGGGATTGGGGTTGTCGGCTTGACCTGGCCCCAGCGGAAGGCAGGCCGCTTGAGGCTGGCTGGTACCTCCAAAAGGAGCCAGCATCAGCAAACTGGCGACGCCGACCACTGCCAAGGCGGCCGCGGCCTTGAAGAACACGCCCCGGCTCGCGACCGACAGGACGCCCCGACCGAGATCACGCTCGTCGAACATCGCGATCCCCCACTGAACTGGTCATGGTCCGGTACCGCCGGACACCTCACTGATGACCCATTGGTTGTCCTGATTCACCAGCGTGACGAGCAGGGGTACGTCGAATCGCTGGGCGTGCTTGCCGGTCACGTCGATCGTCACCTTGACGAACCTCGTGATCCGCTCCGGGGTGTCGACCGGGGCGTCGGCATTGACGGGTGGAGTACTGACCGGCGCCGCGATGACCGTGGACTTGCCGCCATCCTTCTTGAGTGCGTCGTACGTCGGATCGCCCGCTGAACTGAAGCTCGATGCGACTTCCGGCGTCATGTACTTCGCACACTTCGCCACGAGCGTCGCATAGGTCTCGGCGGCTGGGTCACGAGTGTAGAAAGCGCGTGCCCAGGCACCGACAACGTCAGTTGCCAGCGCGGTCGACTCGGCAGACGGCCTCTCGGTCACGGGCGGAGGAGGCGTCAAGGTAGGAGTGGCGACGGGCGTCGTCTCACCTGCCGGCTGACTGTTCGAGGGCGCGGTCGGCAGCACGACCGATCGGCCGGGAGTGAGAAGGCCGATCGGGGCACCGTCGTCCGAGTTCTTACCACCGAGCAACCGTGGCAGACCGCCGCCCAAACCAAGGATGATGATCGCCAGCACGACGACCAGGGCAACGATGACCGCCGGGCTGGTCGGCTCGGCCTGCCGCTGGCTACGCAACCAGGCCATGCGCTGCGCATGGTCATCGCGCCGCCAGCTCTTCTTTGCCCGACGCCGCTCGCGACCGCTGAGGTTGTCGATTTCCTCCGGATAGTCGTAATCCGCGCTCATCAGCGAACGCCAGCCGTCCGGAGCACCGGGACGCGGTCGTCCATCGGTGCCGTCGTATGCGGAGTCGACCCGCTCGCTGTCGGGACCGCGATGACGCGCTGCGCGGGCGCCCTCCCGGCGGTTCTCAGTCGCTCGGTGCCTTCGTGCCATCCGCTATCACCTGCGCGTCGGCACGTGTACGGTCACGCCGTCCTTCGTGAACGCGGAGTACTCGCGGAACCGTCGCGCCTGCGGCGCAGGCGACTTGCGCCGCGCGCGCTGACCCTTCGGCGGACCCTCGCGAAGGCTGGCCGAATGCGTATGCACCACCCTCGGCTCGTACCGCACCTCGTTCACCGACGACGGTGCCGGCGCCGGGCGCCGGGAATGCCGGGCCTTCTGCCTCTCCACCGAGGCACTTCGCGAACCTCCCGAGCCTCCGCCAGGCGCGACATTGGCGGCTGTGACAGAGATCGTCCGGCGTCCCTCAGCCTTCGACTGGGCGCGAGCACGTGCGAGGTTGACCGCAGAGGTACTACGAGGCCCACCGACACCAGCCGCCCGAACCCCCTCACCAGCAGCATGCTGCCCACCGGGCCCCGCTCCAGTTGGCGATCCGGCTCCCTCAGCCCGCCGCCGCTCGGCGCCAGTGGTCAGCTCGTACGGCGTGGATCCCGCAGACGCCCTGCCCAAGGACCCAACTGCAGGCGCCTGCCGATACACCCGCACCGACGAGACGTGCTGCGGACTGGAGTCCGGAACCAGGCTCCCCTTCTTGCGTTCGGTAAGTGCCGGCGCGGCGCTTCGGCTGCCGAGTGCGCCGATCATTCGCCTGGCTACCCCGAGAGCACCTCGACGAGCCAAGCCGCCTAGCAAAATGCTGCCGGAACCAGGTCGCATCATCGAGGTCAGATTGTCCAGCAGCCTGCGCAGTCTGAAGCCGGCGATCAATACGGCAATAGCGAGTCCGGACACCGGAAGCCAACCAAGAACTCCGGTCAGGCTGAAAACGGCAGTGACGAGGGTGAGGGCGGTACCAAATACCAGCATCGCAAGGAACGACTGCAGCACTAGACCGACCAAAGCCTCGAACCAGTTGAGTCCCCACTGCCTCGTCCGCCCCGGGATGATCCACAGACAGGCAAAGAACACCCCAACAACAAGGAGCAACAAGCAGCCCACAAAGGCCATCAAAGCGGTGAAGGCCAGCGAGATGTTGAGAAACGCAAACAATGTTGCCGCGATGGCGGCCAACATAACCACGGCGATGCGGCCGAATGCATTGTCACCCTTCGCCCACTTGACCGTGGGGGCGTCACCGCCGCCCTCTGCCGGAGCAACGACGGAGTCAATGTACTTTTGCCTCGCGTCCGCGTCCGTCCCGGCGTCGAGCATTCCCTTGCCGTACCGCCCGCACGCTTGGAGTGACCCGAACTCAGCAATGCACCACGGCGTAACGGCGAATCCTCGCCAACTTGCATCGGCGGACTTCCTCAGCAAGGTATCCCTCGCGGTCCCAGTGAAGCCGGGCTCCGGCCACGCAATGGGACTCTGCATCGTTGGCCCCATAGCGTCGGCTGACGCCGTCATGATTGCACCCGCGCCCATCTGACGGGCACCGTCGACTCCACGCAACCAAGTAGCCGGGGCAACAGCGAAGCTGATGCTGAGGACGCCGGCAACGAAAACCCAAGCGAGCTGTCCCAATGCGCTGCCGGTGGTCTTGCGTTGCGTGTACGCCGCGACCGCGCCAAAGGCCAGCGCTGACGGCAGCAGCCAGCCAACCAACTGCGTGCTAGTTGCACCGATAGATGCCGAGGTCGCGTCGGTGAGCGGCTTAACGTCTGTGAACGAGAAGAGCCACCAGCCCACTGATATGGCACCGCGCGTGATGGCGACGATGTACATCATCACGATATGTGCGTAGCCGTTGAACACGGCTTCCATCGGATCGCGAATGCTTCTCTCGAAGTCCAGACCGTAGACCATCGGGCTGTACTGCTCGAAGAGGGTTCTGGTGTCGCCGTGGGTCAGGTCTGGGGTTGGGAGGAGGTCGCCGAAGCCCGTTGGGTTGGTTGGGCCTTGGTTGGGGTCGGCGGCGAGGGCTAGTTGGGCGGTGAGGATGAAGGAGACGCAGAGGACGGTGGTCGCCGTGCGGAGACGGCGGGACCAGGTCATGCGACGTGCTCCTTGTTGGGGGAGCCGTTGGGGGCTGGGGGTGGTTGGGGGTCTTCGTAGCCGTTGTACATGGCTTCGTTGTAGGCGGCTTCGTCGGCTTCTTGGTCGTAGACCTCGTCGGGGCCGATCGGGGATTCGTAGCGGAGGGGGTGGTGGTGGTCCTGGCCGTTTTCGCGGTGGGCGCCTTCGCTTCGCTCGGCTCCGGTGGCATAGTCCGCGTAGCCGTTGTGCTGGGATACTGGCTCGGATGCGGATGGTGCCCGAGGGGGCGCCGGTGGCGTCTGAGTGGGCGCGTGTGCTGCCTGGGTCGGGGCAGGTGTCTGGGCCGGCGCCGGTGGTGCCTGGGGAGCCGGGTGGGCCTCGGAAGGCGGCCCAGGCTCGTAGGCCGACCTCGCCTCGTATGCCGCCCCTGCTTCGTAGGCCGCGCCGCCCTCGTAAGCCGCCCCAGGCTCGTGGGCCGCCCTTGCCTCGTGAGCCGCCCCAGGCTCGTAGGCCGCCCTTGCCTCGTAGGTCTCCGCCTCATGGGCGGCGACGGGGGACGGTTCGGCGGTGTGGGCTTCGGCTTGGGCTGTGGCGGTGGCGGCGGGGGTGGGGAGGTCTTCGTAGTCGTCGTCGGCGAAGGGGTCTTCTTCGTACGCCGGGAGGATGGGTTGGGTGGGTTCGGTGGCGGCGTGCTCGGATTCCGGGGTGGTGCGGAGGAGTTCGGCGACGCGCTCGCTGGGGATGTCGATCTGGACGGTGGCTACTTCGTCCCAGCGGTCGCGCATGATGCAGTGGCCGTGGCGGATGCTCTTGCCGTTGGCGGCGGTGTTGATGCCGCGGACCAGGGTCTGGTACGGCGGAGTCTGCGGCCGCCCAAGCAGCTCGAGCAACGAGTCGACCTGCTCGCGCGAGCGGAGGCTGAAGGCGAACAGAGTGGTGATCTGCTCGACCAGACCCGGGAGCTTCAGGATCGAAGCCGGGTCCTGCGTGTCCAGCACCAGCGAGGCGCCGAGGGCACGGCCGACACGGGCGATGTAGTCGAGGAAGGACGCGCCGTCGGGCGTCTTCGTCAGCAAATGGACCTCAGGCACGATGACGACCTTGGAGCGCCCGCGGAACTCGCGGCGGCCCGTCGTACGGACCATCCAGGCGAGGCAGCCGCGCAGGCAGGCCATTCCGACACGTTCGATCGGCGACCAGGACTCCGGCGCCGACTCGGGCGACGGCAAGGTCAGGCCCGGCATCTGCACGACCCACAACCCCGGGTTCGTGGTCAACGACGACAAGCCTGAAGGAGGACCTGCAACGACCGAACCAAGACCAGTCTCGACCAGGTCCCGCAGCGCGAATCCAACGGTCCGCACCGTCTCCGAGTCAGACGCACACAGCCGCTGGATGACACCCCACGACGAGGGATCAGGTGACTGGATCTCAGCTCGCGTCGCGGCGACGACAGGAGCCTCAGCCGCACCACGCAGATGCGGAGGCAGCAGCAACATCAGCTGCGAAGGCGCCTGCAGCAAAGCATCATCGACAGGCAGAACACGCAAGAGGTCTGCAGCACCAGAGAACTGAGCCGTGATCTCGATGACAGCAGTCGGTACGCCGTACTCCGCAGCAACCGCGGATACGCCGGCAGCGTCGCCCTTCAGGTCAAGCAAAGGAACCCAGGCACCGGCAAAGGCACTATCCAAACCACCGAGCATCGCGGCAGTCGTCTTGCCTCGACCGGACCGACCCAAGAACAACGTCGTAGTCGCGTCGCCAAGAGCAGAACCGGCTGCAGCGTCGAAGCGCACCAGACCAGGCGTGGACCCGGTCAGATACCCGATCGCAGGACCGGTCGCGTCACCGATGGACGCGCCGCCCCAGAACCAGGACCCGAAGAAAGCGGTCGACTCCCGCACATGCCCGAGGTCGGGAACCCGCAACTGGTCGCCTGGCAAGGATTCCAGCCAGAGGTCGCGCTGCTCGTCGGCGCCGACGGCGACGGTGATGCCGCGGTCGGCGTAGTGCGCGATGACGGCGTCGATGTACGTCTCCAGGTCCTCGCGGGTGTCCGCGCTGACCAGCAGGCGTGGGTGGTCCTCGACCAGGGTCAGACCGCTCCGGTTGATGTCGCGCTTGACCTCACGCATGATGCGTTCGGTCTCGACGATCTCGTCGGCGGTCTCCTCCGCGGTGCCCTTGGCGGCGGACCTTCGTTGTTCCTTGGCGCTCTTGCGGGTCTCGTCGACCAGGTGCCGGGCCGTCTTCTTGGTCAGCACCCGGAACCGGACGGACGCCTCGACGGTGACGTCGATCTCGTCGCCGTCGTCGTCGATCGCCTTGATCTCGGACAGCGTGCGCAGCCACTCCCCCGCGCCCGGCGTCTCGAGCTCTTCGGGGAAGTCGGTCATCGCGAGCACAGTCGTGTACGCCGCGATCTGCCCACGCGTGTCGTAGATGCGCAGGTGGTCGGTGTACGGAACCACCCGGCCGGACGTGAGCCGGGCCAGGGACGCACCGGTGATCAGGCCTCGGCGTGGAGCCGCGACAGCACCGCGGTGCATCTCGCGGCTGATCAGCCAGGAGATCACCTCGGCCGGCGCGGTGTGCGCCCGCCAGACGGTGGACCCGAGCTGCCGGGCCAGCTTGCGGACCCGCTCGTCGAGGTGGGCGAGCTCACGAGCGCTCACCCGCCAGGACGTCGTACCCAGGGCGTCACTGATGGAACCGCGGACCTGGGCCGTGGCGCGTGGGTCGCGGTCCGACAGATGTACGCCGAGAGCGACGTACCGCTCGGGCATCCGCATCTCGTCGATCCGGTCGGCCCGGGTCTGGGCCCAGGCGTCGTGGTCGCCGAGCCGGTAGTGGCCGGCCACGGAGTCGATGTAGTCCTGACCGGTCGAGCGGCCCCAGACCACCTTCAGGTGGCTGAGCCGGTCGCCGAGGATGGTCGCGGCGGCGCTCACCGCGGCGTCCAGGGCGGCGTCCTGCTCGGCCTCGGTCGCCAGGTCGGTGTTCGCCACCGAGATCAGGAACCACGCCTCGGCGCTGCGTTCGGTGACGAGCAGGCCATCGGCGATGGCAACAAGACGCGGGGGCGGCAGGCCGCGCTCGCGGCCGACGCCCACCAGGTTCAGGAGCTTGTCAGCGATCTTCATCCGTGCCCCTTCCTCTCCGATCGACCGAGCCCAGAAGACGACGTCCTGCGACTGACCCGCTGTACGTGGTCCGCCCCGAGCAGGCGGGCACGCTGGTTCACGGTGATGTCCGCGCCGGCGCGGACCCTCGGATCCAGCTCCACCACGACCTCGCGATCCCACTCCGGTGTCACTCTGGCCTTGGCCAGGTTGGCCACCTTCTGGGTCGCGACGCGCTCACGCCATGGCAAGTACTCCGTCTTGTCGGCGGCCCGCGCGCCGAGTCCGATGATCGGGCGGTGGGCGCGCAACGCGTAGCGGACGGCGAGCGCCCATTCGGTCACGCGGCGGCGGCGTTCGTGGAACTTACCGGGTCGCCAGCCGAACGCGGTGATCACGAACGGCGGGACGATGTACAGGCTGACGGTGGGCTTCTTGGGCACCCCGAGGAACGGGATGAGCAGAGCGACCCAGAGCACGATGATCACCGCACCGAAGATGATCATCCGGCGCCGGGCGCCTTCTCCGAGGTCGATGCCGAGCAGGTCGTACTGCCGGGTCTCGATCTCGAAGTGGTGGGTCAGGGTACGGCCGACGCGCATCAATTACCTCCGGACAGCAATCCCCAGAAGCCCTTGAGTACATTGATGGTCTGGTTGTTGGCGTAGATCAGCCCGCCCACCAGCACCCCGGCCGCGATGTGGCCGAACAGCTCGCCCCACTCGCGCTTGAAGTAGTGCCCGATGGCACGCAGGACGAGAATGGCGATGAAGATGTTCCCCGCGATGACCAGGACCCAGTCCTTGAAATCCGCGCCCGTCGGAACGTTGCTGTCGGCCATGGGCACGGCGAGCTGAACCACGCTCGCAGCCAGTTCGTGCGTCATCATTGCGGTGTCTCCCTTGTTGCCTCGGTCATCCGACGGCTCGTTGCTGGTGTCATCCGACGGCAGCCACTTGCCATCGCTGTGCTCCGTCGGTGGCGACCGTCCGCCTCAACGTGAGCGTGTAGTTCTGGTCCAGGGTGGTGTCCCCCGCCCCGTCCCAGGTGACGACGGCAGTCGCCTGCCGTTCGTCGTCGTTGCCGGTGAAGACCTGCCAGTCCTTCAGCTCGCCGAACTTCACCTGGCCCCCCAGGCCGCGAATCGTGGAACCCGGCGCGGTCACCGCGGACGGGTTGTCACCGGCGTACGCCGTGAAGAACGCCTTCGCGTCCTCCTCGGTCGCCTTGGTCAGATCGGCGTCCAGGGCGCCGGCCTCGGGCATGTTGTCCGGCAGCGCGTCCGGGCTGTCCGGCACGTACATCGGCGGTCCGCTGACCACCACGCGCGACGCGGCCCGGGCCACCGGGACCGACAGCCGCACCCACGAGTCCGACGAGGCGGCCCACGCCGCACCACGCTTCACGTAGGAGCGGGTCAACACGCGTACGTCGACCACGGCGGCCACGCCGCTGGAGTCGACCTTCACCTCACCCGGGTACGCCTGGCTGGCCGCCTGCCTGCCCTTGCCGTTCCAGCCCGCGGTGGTGTCCATCCCCGACGCCAGGTCGAGGCCGATCGCCTTCGCCCGGGCGGTGGGGTTGTCCTCGTCCCAGCTGAGATACGAAACGGCGTACCTCGTCGCGACCGCGCGGGCCTCGTCGGACGGGAAGTTGGATTGCCCGGTGACGACGTTCGCCGGGGTGTTGTTCGGCCAGATCCACGAGCGGACCCCGCTGATCGCGGCCAGCAGCAGTACGACGACCACCAGGCCGCGGAAGAACCGCCGGGCCCAGGTGGAGAACGAGGACTCCGGCTCGGTCGACCACGGCGTCTGCCCAGGCTCGAGCACCTCACGACCCTGTCCGGGGGCCGCGCGCGTACCATGCGACGGGCGCTGCTTCAGACGTTCAGGTGACCGGTGCGCCTGGCCGGACGGTTCCGGCGTACGACCGGACGGACGACGAGGCGGAGCCATCACTCCGCCGGCCGGCGGAGGAGTGTGCGGAGCCGAGTATTGGGCTGCTACACCCTGTGCCTGGCGAGGGGTGGGTGACACCGGTCCATCGGGGTGGGCCCACCACTCCGGCGCGGTGCTCTGCGGGCGTCCCTTGCCCGGCTTCTTGGTACGGCGTTGATCCGACCAGTGCTCACCTTTTGGCGGCAGATTCAGCACAGTTCGCCACCAACTCATCGCTACCCGCCCCTCAGACAGCAGTTACGCGGACAGTAGCCGGGACAATACGGCAAGCAACTGCCCTCCGGGAGTCCTTGGACCAGGATCCGGATACACCATCGCTCCCCGCAGCCATACTGTTACCCGCCTCGCGCACAGTGTCACCCTCGCCGGGCAAGCGTGACACCTTCGGTACCGTCGCCATAGCTCCTCTCTCATGCCCGACCCGCGCGATCGGGCAGCGCACACCATGCCACACGCCGCGGACTGTTTCGAATATCCGTGCGAACAACATGGTAAAGAACGCATCAACTGATCACGCATAGTAACCGAATCGTGGGCTGAACCTGTGGAAAACTCTCCCGTGCCGAGGGGTCAAAACCGCTTAACCGGGGCATAGGGTCGGAGCATCCCTGCTAGCCCCTGGAGGACCAGGATGGAAACTCGCCGACTGGGCAGACTCGGACACGACAGCTCGGTGCTGATCTACGGCGCGGCCTCGCTCGGCGCGGTCGACCAGGATCGCGCCGACGCCTCGATCCAGGAAGCCCTCGATGCGGGCATCAATCATTTCGACGTGGCCGCCGACTACGGCGACGCCGAGCTCCGGCTCGGTCCGCGGATGCCGGAGATCCGGGACCGCATCTTCCTCGCCACCAAGACCGGGCGGCGCACGTACGACGAAGCCTGGGCCGAGATCAACCGATCGTTGGAGCGTCTCCAGACCGACTACGTCGACCTGATCCAGATGCACGCGGTGTGCGATCTGGAGAATCTCGACCTGGTCACTGGCACCAAAGGCTCGCTGGAAGCAGCGATTCGGGCCAAGGAAGAAGGTCTGGTCCGGGCCATCGGCATCACCGGTCACACCGCGCAAGCTCCCGCGGTCCACCTCGAGGGTCTGCGCCGCTTCGACTTCGACAGCGTGCTCACGCCGCTCAACTACCGGTTGTCCACAGATCCGCAGTACGCCGCCGACTACGCCGCACTGGTCGAGGCGATCAAGGCCTCCGACGCCGCGCTGATGACGATCAAGATGATTGCCCGGCGCAACTGGCAGGACGGCGAGGAGAAGACGTACGACACCTGGTACCGCCCGTTCGACGAGCAGCGCTACGTCACCGCGGCGACCGCCTGGCTGCTGAACGGGCACCCGGAGATCACTGGCCTGGCGACGGCCGGCGAGACCCGGCTGCTGCAGCAGATGGTGATCGCGGAGCGCGAGCGAGCCGACCTGACGCCAGCGGATGCCGCGTCGATTCTCGAAGAGGTCAAGGACTACCAGTCACCCTTCGTGGACATGCCGATCTGAGCGAACGTGGCCCAGGTCACACCTGCTTTTCCGCATTCCGGTCACCCGCCGGTACGACGTGCCGCCGGTCAAGCGCTTGTCCAAATCCCACCGGTCAAACGCTTGTCCGACCGACGCCGTGCCAGCGGGAACATCGGCGGATGGCTCGATGTTGAAAACCCTGAACTCATCTAACTTCGGAGGTTGTAGTGGCAACGGTCGAGCTGTCCCAGCAGAACTTCGACGAGGTGGTCGGCGGCGACGGTCTCGTCCTGGTGGACTTCTGGGCGGAGTGGTGTGGCCCGTGCAAGATGTTCGGACCGGTGTTCGAGAAGTCGTCCGAGCAGCACACGGACATCACTTTCGGCAAGGTCGACACCGAGGAGCAGGTGGAGCTGGCGCAGGCGTTCCAGATCCGCTCCATCCCGACTTTGATGGCGGTGCGTGACGGCGTGGTCCTGTACTCCCAGCCCGGTGCGCTGCCGGCCGCGGCCCTCGAGGACCTGATCGGCCAGCTCCGCGCCGTCGACATGGACGAGGTACGCGCGCAGATCGCCGCCCACGAGGCCGAGCACGGCACCGAGCCGCACACTCACTGAGCACCAACCGAAAGCCCCCGCACCACGCGGGGGCTTTCGCATCCGCTGACCCTCCCGGATTGGGATGCTTTCCCCGACCACGATCCGTCGAGGGGACCGCATGAGCGATTGGTATATCGAGAACCGGCAGAACCGCGAGCTCGAGGAGCTGCGCGACGAGATGTCGCACGCCATGCGCGAGGCGTCGAACCTGCGCTCCAAGCTCTCCCAGGTGCAAGGCGGACTCGAGTCCAGGCTCTCGCAGCTCGCGGACGCGTTCGACGCCTTCGTCGAGCTCTCCGACATCCGCTACGACCTGATCGGCTTCGCGCCCGCGGCCGAGGTACGACGCCACGCCGGGCAGGTGCTGACCGCGCTGGCGTCAGGCGAGCAACCACCAGGACCCGTGCGTGAGGTAGCCGGTTACTGGCTTCAACCCGCAGTCGATGCTCTGTCTGCAGACGGGCTGTCGGAGGGCCCACTCGCCGAGGCGATGGCACTCGACGAGCGTCGTACGTCGATCTTCCTCAGCCTCGCGCTCGCCGCACTCGGCCGACGGGACTTGGTCCGCACGGAATGGCTGGAGACAGCCTTCGGCACGGTGGCCGCCGACGGAACGCTCACGCGCTTGCAGCGCGCACTATGGACCACCGGCGCTCGCGGCGGCTTCGGCCTGGACGGGCAGAAGCTGTTGCTGGGTCGTATCCAGGAGCCGCTCACGGCCTCGACCAAGAACTGGGTGGAAGTCGTCGAGGGCCGTGCAGCTTCGGTACGACGAACCGGACCGAGCTTCACCGAGGTCGCCGCCCAGACAACCGCCCGGGCACGCCTGAGCCAGCTCAAAACCGCCGTCGAGACGATCGCCGGCGACACCACCGTGCGGGAGCCCGACCGCGACCTGGCCTACGCCGCCGGAGAGCCCACCCCGGACAGTGCCTCGGCCGTGCTGCGCCTGCTGATCTCGGAGGGCAGCGAGCCTGAGCGGGGGTCCTTGGCACGGGTCGCCGAACTGCGGACCCGGATCACCAACAACTCAGAGGCCGCCGCGATCACCGACGATGCCGGAAAAGTCGAGGAGCTGCTGGCCGCGGACCTCCGCCAGACCAACGAGCCGCACCTGGCCGCGACCGCGCTCCGAGTCGTGGCGGACGACGTACTCAAAGACGCCGAGGAGCTCGCGAAGACGGCGGCTGGGCTCAGCCCGACCGAGGTTGCCTACGAAGTGAACCGGCACCGGGTCAAGCTCCTGCCGGAGGGGCCGGAGCCGGCGTCGATGGCCGAGGCCGTCGCGAAGATCAACGCCGCGGCGCCACCGCTGACGCCGCGCGCACTCGCCGGCGCCACGGTGATCACCGCGATCGGCCTCGGGGTCGCGATCGGTCTCGGCATCGTGCACCCGTTCTGGATCGTCGTCGGAGTGGTGATCGTCGCTGTCGGTGCCCACCGCGCCTGGCTGACGCGCACACGGATAACGACCGACCAGGCGGACGCGGCAGCACAGCTCGCCGGACTCCGCGAGAAGACCGCCGAGGCCGCCGCTGAACTGGCGACGTACAAGGCCGACGCGCCCGAGCGTCAGAAGGCGATCACCGCGGACCTGGAAGTCATCCGCAAGTACCTCGCGTGATGGGAGCGGGCCCTGGGCAGGGGACTGAGCCAGGGCCCGCTCACCGGAAGCTGACCGGCGCGGTGGTCAGCGGAGCGGGTTGAAGGGGGCCAGCTCGGCCGGAGCGCGACCGGTGGTGATCGTCTCGGCCAGGAGCTGACCGGTGATCGGGCCGAGCGTGATGCCCCACATGCCGTGGCCGCCGGCCGCGAAGACGCGCGGCGATGCGGTGGCGCCGATCAGCGGCAGGCCGTCCGGCGTGCACGGCCGCGGGCCGACCCACTCGAACGTGCGAGCGTCCAGGTCGGCGTCCCGCAGCAGCGGCCGGGCCGCCTCGACGATCGCGTCGATCCGGCGCGGGTCGAGCTTCGCGTCGGGCTTGCGGAACTCCATCATCCCGGCGACCCGCAGGCGGTCACCCAGCGGCGTGCAGGCGACCCGCTGCGCCGGGAAGTACACCGGTCCGGCCGGCACGTGCGCGATCGGCACGCTGAAGCTGTAACCGCGCCCGGCCTGTACGACGGTCTTGACGCCGTACTGGCGGGCCAGGTCGCCCAGCCAGGCGCCGGTCGCCATCACCACGGCGTCGAACGGGTCGGTCTCGCCGTCACCGGTGACAAGCCGGACGCCGCGGATCTCGTCCACGATGTCCTTGACGTGCACGCCGCTGATGATCTGCCCACCGCGGGCGATCACCGAGTCGGCCAGCAGCTGGACGTACTCGCCGGGGTTGATGAAACGCTGCCCGTGCAGCCGGATCGCGGCGCCGATCTCGTCGGACAGCGAGGGCTCGATCTCGCGGGCGTCGTCACCGCTGATCGCCTCGAACTCGATGCCCTGGCCGGCCGCGTGGATGTGCTCGATCTCCTCGAGCAGCACGCTCCGCTCGGCCTCGGTCCGGTACGCGGCCAGGAACGACTTCGCCTCGTACGTCGTCGCCTCGACACCGGCCTTGGCCAGGAAGTCGAAGGCGGTCAGCGCCTGGCGGTTGATCGGGACCAGCGCCTCCATCGCGGTCTGCCAGCGTCCGGCGGTGCTGTTGCGAGCGAAGCGGGTGAGGAATTTGAGGAGCCGCGGGCTCGCGGTCGGTGGAACGTACACCGGTGAGGAGGGGCTCAGCACCGCACGGACGCCGTACTTGAGGACGGCCGGTTCCGGCAGCGGGGTGGCGAGGCCCGGCGTGAGCCAGCCCGCGTTACCCCAGGACGCGCCCGCGGCGACGCCTTCGCGATCGAGCACGGTGACCTCGACGCCGGCCTCCTGGAGGAACCAGGCGGTGGCGAGTCCGACCATGCCCGCGCCGACGACAGCGACGCGATCGGGAACGATGTGAGCAGAACCAGCAGCGACCATGTATCGATGGTGCGTCCCCGGCGAGCAGCTGTCATGGTGCGATCACACCACTGACGGGACAAATGACTGTGCTCGGAGCACAATAACCCCATGATCACCGCGCCTGACCTGATCGTCGCCGTCGGCCCTGCCCTGTTCGAGGTGGTGGTGCCCGGCAAGGGCGACGGAGAGGTCCGCGACGTCTTCCTGGCCGACCCGCAAGAGCCGGCCACCGGTCAGCCCGGTGACCTCGTGCTCGGCCTCGGTCTACGCGACGCCGAGGACGCCGTTGAGCTGGTGGAGCGCTGTGCCGCCGGCAACGCGTCAGGCGTCGTTCTGCGTACGACGCTCGCGCACGACTCCACGGTGGTCGCAGCAGCCGAGCGGTGGTTGCTCACCCTCGTGGCGCTGCAGCCGAGCGTCACCTGGG
This sequence comes from Kribbella antiqua, assembly GCF_004345665.1. GTDB lineage: Bacteria > Actinomycetota > Actinomycetes > Propionibacteriales > Kribbellaceae > Kribbella > Kribbella antiqua. Next base: position 40,911 of record NZ_SLWR01000019.1, on the reverse strand, counting down.
CACATGTGGTCTGGCTGCTCCGCGGCGTGATCGACAGAGCCGCCGCACCGGACTCCCCCGCTGCCGGAGACGCCGGAGTCCACCAGGAGCTGTTCGCACTGGCAGATGCCGCTGCAGCGATCGTGGACGCACCGGTGACCATCGAAGACAACCAGTCGCGCGTACTCGCCTACTCCTCCGGGCAGGACTTCACCGACCCCACCCGTGTGTCCACCATCGTCGGTCGTCGAGTCCCTGCCGAGGTGATTGCGCACTTTCGGGCCCGGGGCATCTTCCGGCGGCTGGCCAAGTCCAGTGAGCCCTTCCTGGTGCCTGACGGCCCGAACGGCATCCGGCCGCGTCTCGTGGTACCGGTGCGGGCGGGTGGTGAGTGGCTGGGGTCTATCTGGGCTGTGGTGGACGGTCCGGTCAGCGACGAGGTGACCGCTGAGCTGAGCAACGCCGCGTCGGTGCTGGCGCTGCACCTGCTGCGGCTGCGGGCTCAGGCGGACGTGGCCCGGCGGAGTGCGATCGACAGGCTGCGAACGATCCTGCGGCAGTTCTCCCCCGACAACCCGGTCGACGTACGACTCCCACCGCAGCCATGGCGTGTTGTCGCGCTTGGCTCGCCCGACGGGTACGACGTACCGCAGCAACTCGACCTGTGGGAGTCGACTGGTCGTCGGTACGGCTGGAGCGAGCCGCAGCTCGCAGACCTCGACGGGAACGTGCTGGCGGTCGTCACGGACGCTGACGGCCCAGGCTCGTGGAACTGGTTGCGCAAGCTGGTCACCGAGCAGGCCAAGACCACTCCAGGCACCATCGCCGCGGCAGGTGGTCCCGCACGCGGTCCAGCCGACCTGCCGAGCTCACGCGCCGAAGCAGTCGAGCTTCTAGGCCTGGTACGACGGGGAGTCGCCCAGGGCCCGGCGCTGCGCGTCGAGCAGGCCTGGCATGTGCTGACGGTTCACCGAGCGGTCACGTCGCTGGACACCACCAAGATGGACGGGCCGTTGGCAACGCTGCTGCGGCACGACATCGAGCACGACACCGGGTTCGTGGAAACGTTGCAAGCGTGGCTCGAGTACCCCGGGCAGCCGCAGCGCGCGGCGCGGGAGCTGCATCTGCACACCAACACGTTGCGGCACCGGATGAAGCGGATCGGCGAAATAGCGGAGCTGGATCTGTCGGATCCGCGCGAGCGCCTCGCTCTGCTCTTACAGATTGCTGCGGTGAGAACCGAGCACTGAGATCTTCACCACAGCGCTACGTAACAAGGCTTCATATTCCGGCAACGGATGGGCAACATCCGCCTGATTAAGTCTTCCTCAGAAACACCGAGCAACACCCCAAGGACTGTCCCAGCTTTTCACCAGGAAGCTGGGGCACCGTTCCAGCCTTTCACCAGGAGGCTGGACCGGCCGGTCCGAGCTTTTCACCAGGAAGCTCGGGCTTCTCGTGGGCCCGGCGGTTGTCTGAGCGATCGCCGGGCCCCAAGAGAAATCACGATAGGCGGTTGACGATCCGGCCGTAGAGACCGGGCAGCAGGGCCGCCGCCGGCACGATACGGGGTGCGAGCAACGAGCTGTTGCGGGCCCACAGCAAGGATCCGGTCAGCAGCCGGCACTCCCAGGACACCCGCCGCCAGGCCGCTTCGTAGGCCTCTGGCCGATCCTCCTGCACACACCGCACCAACTCGGCCGACGTCCGCAACGCCACCGCGATCCCCTCCCCGGTCAACGCGTCGACGTATCCGGCCGCATCCCCCACCAGCATCACCCGCCCGGCGACCCTGCCACTGACCCGCTGCCGGAGCGGCCCGGCTCCCATGACAGAAGAAGCAGCCGGCGCTCCACGCAGCCGTTGCCTCAACGCCGGAAACGCCTCGAGGTGGGAGTCAAAGGTCCCGCGCTCCGACGTGAGGATGGCGACGCCCACAAGGTCGTCAGCCACAGGCGTCAAGTAGGCCTCTCCGAGAGATGACCAGTAGACCTCGACCAGGTCCGACCACGGCGCAACCGAAAAGTGCTGCCGCAGGCCGCGCCGGACGGCGCCTGCGGCGCCGGAGGTGGCTGGAGCGGCGAGCCGCGGTGCGGCTGAGCCGCCAGTGCTGCGGTTGCCGGCGCCAGCGTTGAGCCCGAGTTGGCGGCGGATGCCGGAGTGGAGGCCGTCGGCGGCGGCTAGGTAGCGGGCGGTGATGCCGGCGGCGGTGACTGATGACGTGTTTTGGGTGATGGCGCCGACGCGGCGGTCCAGGACCGGCACCTCCAGTTCGGCCAGGCGATCGATCAGCGATGCGTGGAGCGCAGTACGGCGTACTCCAAGACCAGGTCCGGCGTCGAAGCGGGCGTCTACCTGGTGTTGAGCGTCGAGGTATCTGATGCCGTAGAACGGACGGCCCGACAGCCGAACGCCGAGGCGATCCAGATAACCGCAAGCACTGTGCGCGATGCCCTCCCCACACGCCTTGTCGATGGGAGCGGAGCGAGGCTCGACGACCACAACGGACAGCCCGCACAGGGCCGCCCGGATCGCCGTCGCCGCGCCCGCGGGACCCGCACCGGCAACGAGAAGGTCGATCACTCGACCAGCGCGGCCTTCAACGCCGCCTCCTCGGCCCGGATCCGGACCGCCAGCAACGGAATGTTGAGCACTGTGAACACCACCGCGGTGATCCACGCCGTATGAACCAACGGCAACGCGATGCCCTCGGCAACCACCGCGACATAGTTCGGATGCCGCAACCACCGATAGGGGCCACGCGCAACCAGTCGCAGCCCTGGTACGACGATCACCCGCGTGTTCCACTGATGACCCAGCACCGCGATGCACCACCACCGCAAGCCCTGCGACAGCAACACCACCACGAACATCGACCACCCCAGCGCCGGCACGAACGGCCGATGAGCCGCCTCCACCAGACACCCAGCCAGCAACCCCGTGTGCAACACCACCATGAACGGGTAATGCCCGCGGCCAGACTCCACTCCACCCCGAGCGAAACTCCACGACGCGTTCCGCAGCGACACGACCAGCTCGGCGACCCGTTCCAGCCCCACCAGCACTATGAGTACGACGTACATCACCACTCCAGCAGCACAAGCTCGGAACAGAACCCTGGACCCATCGCGAGCAACACTCCCATCCCCGAGGGGTCCAGGCGCAGCGTTTCACCCAGCACATGCAAGACGGACGACGACGACAAGTTGCCCACCGCATCGAGTGACTTCCAGGTCAGGTCCAGCGCGCCAGGCCGCAACGACAGCGTCTCCGCCACCGCCTCGAGCACCTTCGGCCCACCCGGATGACTCACCCACGTCCCGATCTCCGGCACGGTCAGCCCGAAGTCCGACAGGAACCCGCGCACATCCGACCCGAGATACTTCCGCACCACCTCCGGCACATCCGCCCCGAGCACGATCCGGAACCCACCCGACCCGACGTCCCAACCCATCACCCGCTCGGAGTCCGGATACAACCGGCTCCGCGTCGCCACCACCGAAGGCCCCGACGCCGACGGATGCTCCGAGCCGACGAGAACCACCGCCGCCGCGCCGTCCCCGAACAACGCCCCACCGACGAGGTTCGGCAACGACGAGTCGTCCCGCTGCAACGTCAACGAGCACAACTCGACCGACAGAAGTACGGCGACCTGCTTCGGCCAAGCAAGCAAATAGTCGTGCACCCGAGCGATCCCCGCCGCCCCACCCACGCACCCGAGCCCGAAGAGCGGCACCCGCTTGACGTCCTCCCGCAACCCCAGCCGCAACGCCAACCGCGCATCGATCGACGGCGCCGCCACCCCAGTCACGGTGGTGAACATCAGCAAATCGACATCGTCCAGCGTCAACCCGGCGTCCTTCACCGCCCCGGCAACCGCTTCGGCGCCCAGCTCGACCGCCGCCGCGATCCACGCGTCGTTCGCTTCCCCGAAGTCCTTCAGTACGGCGTACTGCTCCAATGGCAAGGCGAGATGCCGGTACGACACTCCCGCATTCGCGTGCAGCCGACGGAGCAACGCCGTACCTCTGCCATCGGGCAAACAGATCGAGGCAAAGGCCTCCGTCAACTCGGATTGCGGATAGCGGTACGGGGGCAACGCGGGCCGGACCGCTGCGATCCGCGTCATCGTGGCATCGTTACGTCGGTGAAGACCGTCAAAGGTCTGGCTCTCGCCTGCCACCCCGGCCCCACCGTTGCCGTCACCGCGCTCGTGACGGCCGTGGCCTGGTCGGCCGGCCGAAGTCCGGCCGGGTGTCTCCTCGTCGCAGCAACGATCCTCACCGGCCACCTCTCGATCGGCTGGAGCAACGACGCGATTGATGCCGCTCGCGACACCATTGTTAACCGCCAGGACAAGCCGGTGGTACGTGGACTGGTGAGTCGCCGCACTCTCGCGATCGGCGCGGCGATCATGCTCGTCGCGACGATCCCCGTCTCGTTGGCCAACGGAACAGCCGCCGGACTGATGCATCTGCTCTTCGTCGCCTGCGCCTGGGCGTACAACCTCGGCCTGAAGTCGACCGCCATCTCCTGGCTCCCGTACGCCGTCGCGTTCGGTGCGCTCCCGTCGTTCGTCACGCTCGGCACCACCCACACCTGGGCGCCTTGGTGGGCCACCGGCGCGACCGCACTACTCGGTGTCGGCGCCCACCTGGCGAACGTCGTACCGGACCTCGCCGACGATCTGGCCACCGGCGTCAGGGGCTGGCCGCAACGACTCGGCGCCGCCGCCCGACTCCTGGCGCCAGTGCCACTTGCGACAGCAACGACCCTGCTCGTCATCGCGCCGCCTGGACCGGCTGGGTTGATCGGCTGGCTGGCGCTCGGCGTAGTCGCCGTATTGCTGGGAATCATCGTGACCTGGAAGAACGCGCCCTTCCTGGTCACCATCGCGGTCGCTGTGGTCAGCGTCGTCGCCTTGATCATCCGCGGTGACGCGCTAGTGCCGTAGCTCTTGCAGCTTGGTCTTCACGCCTTCCTTCAGGACTCCCCAGCGGTCCTCGTCGCCGTGCCACAACGACTTGGCCGTCTTCTGGATCTGGTCCCAGCTCGCGTGCGGCGGAATCGGCGGTACGTCGGGATCGCAGTACACATCGAGCACCGTCGGCCGATCCGCCGTGAGCGCCGCGTCCCACGCCGCACCCAACTCATCACCGTCCCGTACGACGACAGCCGCCAGCCCGACCGACTGCGCGAACGCGGCGTAGTCGACATCAGGCAGCGTCTGCGAGTCCGGGAACTTCGGTGCGCCCTGCAACGATCGCATCTCCCAGGTCACCTGGTTGAGATCGTTGTTGTGCAGTACGGCGATCACCAGCCGCGGGTCGTCCCACTCCTGCCAGTACCGCTTGATCGTGATCAGCTCGGCCAGCCCATTCATCTGCATCGCGCCGTCACCGGAGAAGCCGACAACCGGTTTGCCCGGGTTCCCGATCTTGGCGCCGATCGCGTACGGCACCGCGGACCCCATCGTCGCCAGCGTCCCGGACAGCGAGCCGCGAGTGGTGTCGTTGAACTTCAGCTGCCGCGCGTACCAATCGGCCGCCGAGCCGGAGTCCGCGACCACGATGCAGTTGTCGGGCAGCCGAATGGAGAAGTCGTAGAACAGCCGCTGCGGGTTCACCGGATCCGCGTCCACCTTCGCGGCGCCCGCCATCACGTCCCACCAGTGCCGCACGCTCTCCTCGATCCCGGATCGGAAGGACCGGTCCTCCTTGTGATCCAGGTACGGCGTGAGCGCGCGCAACGTGGTCGCGGCGTCGCCGACGAGGTTCACCTCGTACGGGTACCGCATCCCGATCATGGTCGGATCCGCATCGATCTGCACCGCCCGCGCCTTCCCGAACTCCGGCAGGAACTGCGAATACGGGAAGCTCGAGCCGACAGTCAGCAGCGTGTCGCAGCCCTGCATCAGCTCCCAGCTCGGCCGAGTCCCGAGGAGCCCGATCGATCCGGTCACGTACGGCAGGTGGTCACTCAGCACGTCCTTGCCCAGCAGCGCCTTCGCGACGCCCGCGTTGAGCAGCTCCGCGACGATCTCGAGCTCACGCCGCGCACCGCGCGCTCCCTGGCCGACCAGCATCGCGACCTTCTGACCGCTGTTCAGTACGTCGGCCGCCCGCTGCAGCGACTCTTGGTCCGGCGCGCCCATCGAGGCCGAGAACCCCAGGCTCGACGGGACCATCTTGAACGCGTGCGACGGCGCCTCGTAGTGCAACTCCTGTACGTCGGCCGGCACGATGACCGCTGTCGGCGCCGACCGGGACAGCGCCGTACGGATTGCCCGGTCGAGCACGTTCGGCAACTGCTCGGGCACGTTGACGGTCTCGACGTACTCGCTCGCAACGTCCTTGAACAGCGAGTGCAGGTCGACCTCCTGCTGGTACGAGCCGCCCATCGCGGATCGGCTCGTCTGGCCCACGATGGCGACCACCGGGACGTGGTCGAGCTTGGCGTCGTACAAACCGTTCAGCAGGTGGATCGCGCCCGGGCCGGAGGTCGCCGTACAGACGCCGACGCGACCGGTGAACTTCGCGTAGCCGACCGCCTGGAACGCGGCCATCTCCTCGTGCCGGGCCTGGACGAAGCGCGGGCCTTCCTTGGCCCGGGTCCAGGCGGCGAGTATCCCGTTGATGCCGTCGCCCGGGTAACCGAAGACGGTGTCCACCTGCCAGTCCCGCAACCGCTGCAACAGGTAGTCGCCGACCGTCGTCGCCATGATCAACCTCCGAGGGTGGGATACCTCTCGGGTGCCCGCTCGATCGGGGTTTATGCGGCGTCAGGCTTGAGTGGGGCTGTGTCTAAACGTCTCCCACCCCACCGCCCCGGTCGCTGCCGAGGATGGCCGCCGTCAGCGCCTCGGCGGGCTCCTTCGCGGCGCGAGGGTTGGTGATCAGGACGAGATCGATCGCCGGGAGCTCCGGCAGACCGGCACTCGGCGGAAGCTCGACCAGGTCGACGGGCATCAGCGACCGGGTGAAGATGGCGACGCCCAGCCCGGCCCGGACCGCCGCGAGTACGCCGTTCACGCCGCGGACGATGCAGGTGATCCGGCTCGACCGGCCCGCCTGCTCCAGCGTCTGGACGCCGAGCGACCGGCTCAGACTCGGAGCTTGGTACGCGATCAGCGGCACCGGGCCGTCCGGCGCGATCCGGGTGCCGGCGATCCCGGCCCAGACGAGCGGATCCCGCCGTACCAGCCGTCCATTCGGCTCGTAGCCGCCGCCGGCGCTGTGCTTCACGTAGGCGAGATCCAGGTGACCGGACTCCACCCGGCGGAGCAGGTTGGGGCTCTGGGCAACCGTCAGCTCGAGATCGATCCGCGGGTAGAGCTGCCGGAAGTCGCGCAGGATCCGCGGCAGCGGCGTGAGCGCGAGATCGTCGGTGACGCCGAACCGCAACCGCCCCCGCAGCTGGGATCCGGTGAAGTAGCCGACCGCTTCCTCGTGCGCGGCCAGGATGGTCCGGGCGAACCCGGCCATCGCCTCGCCGTCCGCGGTCAGCGTCACCGTCCGCGTGTCGCGCAGGAACAGCGGCCGCCCGACAGCCGCCTCGAGTTTGCGGACATGCTGGCTCACCGTCGGCTGCCGGATGCCCAGGCGTTCCGCCGCCTGGGTAAAGCTGAGTGACTGGGCCACCGCCAGGAACGTGCGCAGCTGGTCCGGGTCGTACATCGATGCACCTCCCATTACGCGACGCAATAAGACTAATAGGAGTAATTCGCTGTCGGAATTCAGTACCGAACAGTGAGGATGGAGGTGTCCTCCCCTGATCAGTCCACTCGTGTAGGGATCACTCTTGACCACCCGGGCCACCGGTACTGTCCCATCCGTCCCCGACTTCCACACCCACCGCAGTACGACGACCCCGCCCACCGACCGCAGGCCCGGCTTCCGGGACACCTTCAGCGCTCTGCAGGTCCGCAACTTCCGCCTCCTGGTCAGCGGACTGCTGGTCAGTTCGACCGGCGGCTGGGTCCAGCGCATCGCCCAGGACTGGCTGGTCCTCACCCTGACCGGCAGCGCCACCGCGGTAGGCATCACCACCGCCCTGCAGTTCCTCCCCACCCTCCTGCTCGGTCTGTACGGCGGTGTGATCGCCGACCGGTTCCCGAAGCGGAAGGTCCTCCTGGTCACCCAGTCGACGATGGGCACCGCGGCCGGCATCCTCGCCGTACTCGCGTTCACCGGTCAGGTCCAGGTCTGGCAGGTGTACACACTCGCGCTGTTCCTCGGTCTGGCGACCGCTGTCGACAATCCGACCCGGCAGTCGTTCGTGCCCGAACTGGTCGGCAAGGAGCGGGTCCGCAACGCGATCAGCATGGTCTCGTCGACGTTCCAGCTGGGCAGCATGATCGGCCCCGCGCTCGGCGGTGCGCTGCTGGGCACGATCGGCACCGCCTGGGCGTTCGCGCTCAACTCGGCGACCTTCTTCGTCTCCATCTCGGCGCTGCTGATGATGCGTGAGTCCGAGATGCCGGGTCTGCATGCGGCGCGGCGGGCGAGCGCCGGGATGCGGATCCGCGACGGGCTGCGCGACGGCGTGCGATACGCGTTCCACGAGCCGGCCGTGCGCTGGGCGATCGCGCTGGTCGGGATCTACGGCATGTTCACGATCAGCCTGCCGGTGGCGCTGACCGCGTTCGCCGACCGGGTCTTCCACACCGGCGCTTCGGGGTACGGCGTACTGAACTCGGTGGTGGCGGTGGGTGCGCTGGCCGGCGCGCTGCTGTCCGCGCGCCGGGTCCGGACGCCGCGGTTGCGGAACCTGGTCGGCATCGCGTCGATCCTGGCGGTGACCGAGATCGTGGCCGCGATCCAGCCGTCGCTGTGGACCTTCATCCCACTGCTGTCCGCGATGGGCATGGCAACGCTGATGTTCCTCACCGCGGCACAGTCGATGGTCCAGCTGACCACGCCGGACGGGCTCCGCGGGCGGGTGTCGGGGATCTACAACCTGGTCTTCATCGGGGGTGGCGCGATCGGCGGACCGCTGGTCGGCTTCATCGCCCAGCACTGGGGCGCCCGCAACAGCCTGCTCCTCGCCGGCCTGATCCCCGCCGTCGCAACCGTCGCGATCGGCCTCCGCCTCCGCCGCGACGGTCGCTTCCGCGTCGTCGTCGTCCGCACCCGCTCCCCCTGGCACCAGCCGCCCGTACGCCTCAACCTCGAGCAAGCCCCCATCCAGCTGTCGGCGCCAACGGCCCGCCCGGCGTCACGCCCGAACCGGCCCTTCGTCCTGGGCCGCCGCCAGCACCAACGCACCGCCCCTCACACCCGCCCCCTCCGCCCTCGCCGCCGCCCCCAACACCACTGAGTCCGGTGCCCCGAAGGTGGCCAGCCACCTTCGGGGCATCTCAGCTCAAATCCCTCACGGGGCGTTGCAGTACCTACGGGGCATTGATGGCGCCGACCGGCGGGACCTTGACGGTCCGGTGGTGCGTGGTGCCGCCGAGGACCACCTTGCGCAGCGACACGTTGTTCTTCGTGCTGGCCTCGTAGAGCCGCTTCTCCGGGTTGGCCACAACCTGGATGTAGTACGTGCCGTTCGGCAGGTCCGTCACGTCGAACGACTGGCCGGGCAACGACTGGACGTACGTGTCACCGGAGCCCACGTCGAGCACCTCACGAACGGACAGCGAGCTGTGGTTGCCGCAGGCCGTGTGCAGGTCGGTGTTGGACGGGTGCCAGTTGGCGTTCTTCACTGTGTAGTCGATCGCGTCCGTCGCGGCCAGGCAGAACGCCTCCTTCTGGCTGCGGACGACCTCGGACTGCTTCGCGTTCAGCAGGCTGTAGCGCGCGAAGTCGGTGAAGTGCCAGTGCGTGTGACCCTCGCGCGGATCCCACTCCATCGTGCCGGTCTTCTGGTACCCGACCTGCTTGCCCTTGGCATCGTAGAAGTACTGGTACGCATCCATCAGGTCCTTGCCGTGCTGCCGGAATCCATCCAGCACCAGCGGCGACGGGCCCGCGTTCCATACGTTCGCCGAGAACTGCAGGAAGTCCCGCTGCGCGTTCGGCGTACCTTCGTCACCTGGCGCGACCGAGATCTGCCACGCGGGCAGCGGCCGCAGGTCCGGCTTCGGCCCATTCGGCACACTCGGCTTCCCGGTCGGGCGCTTCGCGTTGGGCTTCGGGGCAGCAGCGGCCTTGGCGGTCTTGCCTGCGATGCACCCGTCGTCGTGCCCGCCGCCGCACGAGTCCCCCTTCTTGACTGTCAGGTTCAGCGTGACGCTCGAGTCGTAGGCGCCGATCTTGAAGTAGTCCCGATACGCCTTGTTCACCGTGACTTTCGCCTTGTACTTGCCGACAGCAAGCTTGGCCGGCTGGGAGTTGTCCCAGTCGAACGTGTTCACCGACCAGCCGGCCTGCAACCCCCAGACCGCGCCGACCATGAACGGGTTGACCGGGCAACCTTCCGGGTACGGCGAAGTGTCCGGCGCGTCCGGCCGAGTCCTCGAGCCCTCCCCGTTCAGGCACACGGTCTGATCCCGGTCGACGACCTTCTTGCCCTTGGCATCGGTGATCGTGACGTGCAGGAACTTCTTCATTCCGGAGAAGTCGGTCGCCGGCAACGTGCCCTTCGGCTTCCCGTTGACATACCGCGTCGCAACCACCGGATCCTTGTACGACGCCCGCGTCGCCCGCACCTCGATCGGTGACTTCCCGGCCACCAGGTGCGTACCGAGATCCAGGTCGACGCCGTAGTCCTCGATACTCTCCAGTGTCACGTCATTGCTTCCGGAAACTAACTTCAGCGCCGATGACGTCGTACCCGACGATGCCGCGGACGCGCCCAAGCCGGCCAGCGTGACGAGCCCGGCCGCGCCCGCGACGGCGATCGCCGAGCGAACGACCTTTCGTGACGTAGCGATGATGATCCCCTCCCTCAACAAGGCCGGCTGTCCTCACGGGCCGGTCCTTCTGTGGAGTACGACGCCGCGCCTGCGAACCGAAGTTGATCTCGGTTCTGTCGCAGTCCTGTCACAGCGAGTCGAGCGCCTGGATACTTGACGATGTAAATTAACCCGCTCTAGGCTCGGCCGGGTCCGCTCTCTCCCCGGTCGCCCCCGGAGGAAAACATCGTGTTCAGCATCAAACGCCGTACCCCAGCCGTCCTGGCCGCTGTCGCTCTGGTGTCGACAGCAGCCGCGATCGCGCCGGCCGACGCAGCGCAGCTCACATCGACTCAGACCGCCGTGACCCGGAAAGCGCCCGTACCGGCGAAGTATCCGCAGGTTGCCGCCAAGCCGTACATGGGCTGGAGCAGCTGGAGCCTGCAGTCAACCAACTACCCGGGCGTGAATCCCGACGGCCCCGGCAGCTTCATCAGCGAGAAGAACGTCCTCACCCAGGCGCAGGCGATGGCGGCGAAGCTCAAGCCGTACGGCTACGAGTACGTCAACATCGACGCCGGCTGGCAGCTCGGCGGTGACGAGTACGGCCGCCCGGTCGCGAACGCCACGCGGTTCCCGCGCGGGATGAAGGCAGTCGGCGACGACATCCACAAGCTCGGCCTGAAGTTCGGCATCTACACCGTGGTCGGCCTCGGCTTCGACGTCTACCGGGACGGCAACACCCCGATCTACGACGCGCCCGGCTGCTTCACCCGCGACATCGTCTACCCGGATCTCCGGACGACGAACGGCTGGGATCAGGCCTACAAGATCAACTACGCGAGTCCGTGCGCGCAGAAGTACGCCGACTCGATCGCCCGGGTTTTTGCGGACTGGGGTGTCGACTTCGTCAAGATGGACGGCGTCGGCCCCGGCTCGTGGAAGGGCGCGCCGGACGACCCGAACCACAACAACACCGAGGACATCGAGGCGTGGTGGCGCGCCGTCCAGAACTCGGGCCGCCCGATGATGTACACGCTGTCGTGGTCGCTCAGCCACCGGTACGCCGACGTGTGGAAGCAGAACTCGAACGGCTGGCGGATCGACACCGACGTGGAGTGCTACTGCGACACCATCGTCCGCTGGGACAGCTCGGTGAAGCAGCGCTGGTGGGACCTGCCGCAGTGGATCGACGACGCCGGCCCGGGCCACTGGAACAACCTGGACGCGATCAACGTCGGCGTCGGCGAGATGGACGGCCTGAACGAGGCCGAGCGGCAGAGCTACATGACGTTCTGGGCGATCAACGCCGCACCGCTGTTCGCTGGTGACGACCTGACCAAGCTGGACGCGTACGGCCTCAAGCTGCTGACCAACCGCGAGGTCATCGCCATCAACCAGTCCGGCAATCCCGCCCGCCCGCTGAACCAGGACCAGCTGCAGCAGGTCTGGTACGCCAAGAACGCCGACGGCAGCGTCACGGTCGGCCTCTTCAACCTGGCCGAGACCCCTGCCACCGTGACCGGGAACTTCGACCAGCTCGGCATCACCGGCAAGGCAACGGTCCGCGACATCTGGGCGGATCAGAACACTCGCGACGTCTCCGGCCAGGTCAGTGCGGAGCTGCCGGCGCACGGATCGAAGCTCTACAAGATCACGCCGGACAAGCTCAGCACTCCGACCAAGCCGGCCGACCTGACCGCGACCGACGTCAGCCGTACGACGGTCAGCCTGCAATGGCAGCCGAGCACGGGCGCATCGTCGTACCAGGTCTTTGCCAATGGCAAGCAAGTGGCGGCCACCTCGAGCGCAAGTGCCGTGGTGACCGGGCTGTTGCCGCAGACGCAGTACACGTTCACCGTGAAGGGTGTTGCAAACAGAACGTCCGAGGCGAGCGCGCCGGTCACCATGTTCACCTCGAAATCTGGCGGACCAGTGCGGTACGAGGCGGAGGCGTCGAGCAGCACGCTGACCGGGAACGCGAGCATCTCCGGCTGCACCTTCTGCTCGGGCGGCGCGAAGATCGGCAACATCGGCGGTGACGCGACTGTGACGCTGAACAACATCACTGTGCCGGCGACTGGCACCTACCTGGTGAAAATCGCCTACACCGACGGCGACACCAGCCGGCAGAGCATGCTCACGGTCAACGGCACCGACACCTACTGGGTCAACTATCACGGGCTCGGCGACAACGACTGGGGTACGCCGCAGGTGACCTACCTCCCGATGAAGCTCTCCGCCGGAGCCAACTCGATCAAGGTCCACAACCCCACCGGCTACATCGCCGACATCGACTGGATCACGGTGTAACTGACTGCGGGGCCGGCCTTTCCCCAGGGCCGGCCCCGTGCCTTTACTGGATCCATGAACGATTACCCGGCTCCCCTCGTCCCGCCCGGCGGCACTGCTCCGGTCCCGCGCCGGATCCGCGCGACGCTCGACGGCCGCGTCGTACTGGACACGCAGGACGCGATCTATCTGTGGGAGTTCCCGCCGTATCCGCAGTACTACGTTCCGCTCGGTGACGTGGCGGACGGCGTACTCACGGACACGGGTGAGACCAAGGAGTTCGAGCACGGTGTCGCGCGGGTGCACACCGCGGGCTCGGGCCGGGCCTGGGTGTACGACGACGGGGTCGCGGCCGGGTTGGTGCGGTTCCAGTGGGACGCGCTCGACAGCTGGTTCGAGGAGGACGAGGAGGTGTTCGTCCACCCGCGCAGCCCCTACGCCCGCTGCGACGCAGTCCGCTCCGGCCGGCACGTCAAGGTCGAGGTGAACGGCAAGGTCCTGGCCGAATCCAGCTCCACCGTCATCGTCTTCGAAACTGGCCTGCCGCCGCGCTACTACTTCCCGCGCACCGAGGTGAACTTCGACAACCTCACGCCGAGCGACACCCGCACATCCTGCCCGTACAAGGGCCGCACCACGGCCTACTGGTCCGTCGATGGCCGCGACGTCGGCTGGTCCTACGACTTCCCGACCGCAGCCCTCCTACCGGTCGCCGGCCTGGTCGGCTTCTTCGACGAACGCGTCGACATCACCCTCGACGGCGTACCCCAAGACCGCCCAGTCACCCCGTTCTCCTAGATGGCTGAGGTGACGCCGCCGTCCATGGTGATGATGGCGCCGGTGACGTAGCTGGCTAGCGGGGAGGCGAGGAAGACGGCGACGTTGGCGACCTCGTCGGGTTCGCCTGCGCGGCCGAGTGGGATCTCGGCGACCATCTCCTGCAGCAGCTCTTCCTTCGGCCGGCCGCTGGCGCGGACTGCTGCCTCGAGGCCTTCGTTGACGCGCGCGGTCCGGGTCATGCCGGGGTTGATCACGTTGACCCGCACACCCTGACCGGCGTATGCCTTGGCGTAGCCGACCGACGCCAGCATCAGCGCCGCGTTGGCTGCGCCGCCGCCGATGTGCAGCGGGTTCGCCGCGCGTCCGCCCTGGCCGACCACGTTCACCACCGCGCCGCTGCCACGCTCGGCCATGCCGCGGATGACCGACTCGGTCGCGTGCATGTAGGTGAAGTACTTCGCCTCCATCGCCGCGTGCAGCGCCTTGCTGTCCAGCTCGTCCACCGGCGTACGACGGGCCGCGCCCGCGCAGTTGATCAGGATGTCCGGTACGCCGATCCGCTCGAACGCCGCCTTGGTCGCGTCAGCGTCGGTCAGGTCGACCGCCTCGACGTCGTAGCTCAGCCCCTTGGCCGCCAGCTCCTCCTGCGCCTTCGCGAGATTGCCGGGATCACGGGAGATTCCGGTCACCTTCGCGCCCTCCCACGCCAGCGCCTCCGCACAGGCGAGACCGATTCCCTTGCTCGCACCGGTGACCACCGCGGTCTTCCCGGACAGTTGCAGATCCACGTGACTCCTCAGAGTTTGGCGTCGTACTCGTCGCGCGCGGTGGCGATCTCGTCCATGTGGTCGTATGCCCAGGTACGCATCGTCGCGACCGCCGCAGCCAGGCTCAGGCCGAGCGGTGTCAGGGTATAGCTGACCGTCACCGGCACAGTAGGAACAACATCACGCTGGACAATCCCGTCGCGTTCCAGGTGCCGCAGGGTCTGGGTGAGCATCTTCTGCGTGATGCCCTCGATGATCGACGTCAGCCGGCCGTGGCGCAGGGTCCCATGCTTCTCGAGCGTGCTGATCACGAGCATCGTCCAGGTGTCGCCGATCCGGCCGAGCACCTGACGCGTCGGGCAGGCGCCCTTGGTGGCGTCCCACCTGCCTCTGACCTGGTCGGTATCCATTCGGTGCCTAGCGCAGTAATTAGTGCTGTCTTCCGCAGCGCCACGACTGGTTCGTAGCGTCGTTGCCGAGTCTAGGTGAAGGAGCAAGAAGGCAATGAGAGCAATCGTTCCGGTGGACAGCGGCAAGGTCGCGCTGGCAGAAGTCAAAGAGCCGGCCGGCGACCTACTCATCGAGGTCGCGGCCTTCTCGATCAACCGCGGCGAGACCTTCCAGCTGGAGCAGCCACGCGAAGGCTGGCGCCCAGGCAAGGACATCGCCGGCCGCGTGATCGAGTCGACCGACGACGACCTGCCGATCGGATCCCGGATAGTCGCGCATCTGCCGCACTCCGGCTGGGCCGAGCGTGTCACCGCGCCCGCCACGCAGGTCGCCGTACTGCCGGACAACATCTCGTTCACCCAGGCCGCCGCGCTTCCGCTGGCCGGGCTGACCGCGTTGCGATTGCTGCGTACGGCGGGCAGCGTGATCGGACGGCGGATCCTGCTGACCGGCGCCTCCGGCGGAGTCGGCCACTACTTCACCGAGCTCGCGGCAGCAGCCGGCGCATCCGTCACCGCCGTGGTCTCCTCCCCCGCCCGCGGCGACCGGCTGCTCGAACTCGGCGCCGAGACCCTCGTGTACGACGTCTCGGACGCGCGCGGCCCCTTCGACCTCGTACTCGAATCCGTCGGCGGCGCGAGCCTGCCGATTGCACTGTCGAAACTCGTTGCCGGCGGCCAACTGATCTGGTTCGGCGAAGCGAGCAGGCAGCCGGTCGAGCTGGACTTCTTCAGCCTCTTCGACGGCCCGGAGAACGCGATCATCAAGCACTTCCACTACACCGACGGCCGCGACGACCAGGACCTGGCGACGCTGGTCCGCCTGGTCGCATCCGGCCGGCTGCACCCCGAGATCGGCCGCGTCGAGGACTGGTCGCAGACGGCTGCCGTACTCGACGACCTACGCAACCGTCGCATTCGCGGCAACGCCGTACTGACTCTGCAGGAGGAGACACCACCGATGGATCCAAAGACAGTTGTGACCAGGTACGTCGAGGCGGCGGCTGCCGGCGATCGGCAGACGATGCGGGACAGCTTCGCGCCGGATGTGGTGTGGACGTACCCGGGCGAACTCCCGTTGTCCGGCGAATGGAAGGGACGGGATGCGGTCCTCGACGACTTTCTCGGTGCCGCGGGCAACCTGTTCGCACCGGGCACGCGGGTGACGATCACGCTGACCAACGTCCTCGCCGACGGGGAGCAGGTGTTCGCCGAGTGGACCTCTCAGGCGACGGCGCGAGCCGGTGGTGCCTATGACAACAAATGTGCGGCGGTCTTCACTGTGTCCGGCGACCGGATCGTCGCGGTCCGGGAGTACACGGACACCGACCACACCCGGCGGGTGCTGTTCGGGTAGATGCCCTGAGCAATCGTCAGCTGTCGGCGTGAGCGGGGCCCTAGGCAACGAATTGGAATTGTCGCTGTTCTGGGCTTGAACGGGCCAGTACGATGGGTAACCAGATCGACACTCTTTGTTTCGACGCCTGATGCCCAGAGCTCCTTGCCCAGAGCACCGACGCCGGAGGACCCGTGCCGACCATGTCAACTTCCCATTCCCCGCCTGCCTCCAGTCCTGCGCCTGAACGCAGTACCTGGAAGTCAATCCTTCACCATGACCTACCGGCTTCGCTGGTGGTCTTCCTGATCGCGATACCACTCTCCCTGGGGATCGCCGCCGCGTCCGGCGCCCCGCTGATCGCCGGCCTGGTGGCCGCGGTGGTCGGCGGCGTCGTCGCCGGCGCGCTCGGCGGATCCCCGTTGCAGGTCAGCGGTCCCGCCGCCGGCCTCACCGTTGTCGTCGCCGGCCTCGTCGGTCAGTACGGCTGGGCCGCGACCGCCGGCATCACCTGCGCCGCCGGCCTGTTACAGATCCTGCTGGGCGTCACCCGGATCGGGCGGCTCGCTCTCTCCCTGTCTCCCGCCGTGGTGCACGGCATGCTCGCGGGGATCGGCGTCACCATCGCCGTCCAGCAGCTGCACGTGGTGCTCGGCGGAAAGGCGCAGAGCTCACTCATCGCCAACCTGGCGGCGCTTCCCGGCCAGTTGATGGCGCATCACGGTCATTCGGTGCTGGTCGGCGTATTGACCATCGTCATCCTGCTCGCCTGGCCTCGGCTCCCCAGAGCGAAGGTGATTCCGGCGCCGTTGGTTGCCGTCGTCACCGCAACCGCACTCGCCGCGGTCTTCATGGTCGACGTCACCCGCGTCGACCTCCCGGACCAGCCGTTACAAGAGCTCATCCTGCCCACGATGCCCGGCGGCCCACCGTTGGAGATCTTCACCGCGGTGCTGACCGTTGCCTTGGTTGCCAGTGTGGAGTCGTTGCTCTCGGCCGTTGCCGTGGACAAGCTTCATCGCGGCAAGCGGAGCAACCTCGACCGCGAGCTGATCGGTCAGGGCGCCGCGAACGCGGTGTCCGGCGCACTCGGTGGCATGCCGGTGACCGGCGTGATCGTGCGCAGCTCCACCAACGTCGCGGCCGGCGCGCGGACCCGCGCCTCCGCGATCATGCACGGCCTCTGGATCGCCGCGTTCGTACTCGCGGCGGGGGCGATGCTCGAGTTGATCCCGATGGCCGCGCTGGCCGGCGTACTGCTCGTCACCGGGTTGCGCCTGGTCCAGCTCGCCCACATCCGGACGCTCAAGCGGCATGACGAGTTGCTCGTGTACGTCGTTACCGCGGCCGGCGTCGCCCTACTCGGACTGGCCGAGGGGGTCCTGATCGGACTCGTATTGGCGATTGCCAGAGTGCTCTACCGGCTGGCCCGCGCGACCGTCACCGCGAGCGAGGAGAACGGGCTGTGGACCGTGCGGATCCAGGGCACGCTCGTCTTCCTCGGTGTCGCGTCGCTGGTCCGGACGCTGCGGACGATTCCCGTCGGCGCGCCGGTCCGGGTGGAACTCGAGGTCGACCATCTCGACCATGCGGCGTACGAGGCGATCGAGGACTGGCGGCGCGGGCACCTCGCCCGCGGTGGTTCGGTCGAGCTCAACCGGGCCGCGTTCCGGGCCGCGATGAGCACCGACTCGGCCCGGCGGCTGCCCTGGCAACCCCAGGTGATTCCCGAGCCCGACCAGCGCGCCTCGATGCTGGACGGCATCCGTGAGTTCGAGGCGTCGGCCGATCTGATCCGGCCGATGCTGGCCAAACTCGCCGCCGACGGGCAACGGCCGGCGCAGTTGTTCATCACCTGCGCGGACTCGCGGATCGTGCCGAACATGATCACCACCAGCGGCCCCGGCGAGCAGTTCTGCGTGCGGAACATCGGCAATCTCGTCCCGCCGAAGGGCTCGAACAGCAACTCCGTGGACGCCGCGATCGAGTATGCCGTCGACGTACTCGGCGTTCGTTCGATCGTCGTCTGCGGACACTCGCACTGCGGTGCCGCGGCGGCGGCGCTGGAGGCGAATGCTCCAGCCGGCTCAGGGCTGCAGAACTGGCTCCGCCACCTGGAGCCATCAGTACGTCGTGCTGTCGGGATGCCAGACATCGTCGACCCGGCCACCGACGCGAAGCTGTCTCCGGCCGACAAGCTGTCGGTCGCGAATGTCGGCGTACAGCTGGCGAATCTGCGGAGTTTCGCCTGCGTACGCAAGGCCGAGAACGAAGGGCGACTCGAGCTGATCGGCCTGTGGTTCGACATCGGCGCGGCGGCGGCCCGGCTGGTCCTGGACCGCGAGCCCTACCTGGTCCGCGCCGACGAGGAGCTGGCCGCGGCCGGCAAGTCGTCCAAGCGCTGACCGATCGGTACGACGGCGGGTGCGTTCTTTGGACGCACCCGCCGCGGGTCGAAGATGAGCAGCAACGGCAGCGCCAGGGTGATCGCGACTACTCCGTCGAGGAAGTAATGGTTGGCCGTCACCACGACGACGGCGAAGGTGATCACCGGATGCGCGATCCACAACCACCGCCACCGCGATCGAGTCGCCCGGATCATGAACACCGCGACCATGAACGCCCAGCCGACATGCAGACTCGGCATAGCCGCGAACTGGTTCGCCACACCTGAGTCCGTCGTCGGACCATAGACCGATTGCCCAAGCAGTACGCCGGTATCGACCCAGCCCGGCATCATCCGCGGCGGCGCCAGCGGGAAGAACATGTGCCCGATCAGCGCCAGCCCTGTCAGGATGGCCATCGCGGTTCGCGCTTTGCCGTACTCGGCCGGACGCCGGATCATCAACCAGAGCAGCACGATCGCCGTCAGCGGGAAGTGCACGCTCGCGTAGACGACATTGGCGGCGTCGGCCAGCCCCGGGATCTGCAGCGCGTGCTCCTGCACGGTCGCCTCACTGGGCAGCCCGAGCCAGACCTCCCACCGGATGAGCTCGTCGGCATGCCGGTACGCCGATCCCGCGTGGTCCGCGGACAGGAAACGGCCGAGGTTGTAGGCCCCGAACAGCGCGGCGAGCAGCAGCACTTCCCGCACGATCCGCCGTACGCCGGCATGCGGCTTGACCTCCACCGGAAGCGCTGGCCGCTCCAGAGTCATCTGCGCCACGCCGACCCCCAACCCAAACCGAACGCTCGTTCTCTGAGGTTCAACCCTGCTCCCGCGGCCGGGCGGAAATCAAGAACGGTCATTCGTTTTCCGCTGTGATCCCAGCCACGATTCCAAACTATCGCAAGCTGCTTATAGTTACGAACAATATGAAGAACCTCACATCACCGTGAGAAATCCGTTAGCGCCGGCAGCACGGCCGGTGGAGGGTGGAGGCAGAGCGGAGGGAGGTGCGGAGTGGGTTGGTGACTGTGTTCGTCCGGTGGACGTGGCTGCGGGCGGTGTTGCACCGGGGATGGTGGCTCGTCACGAGCGTCTATCTGGTTGTCGATGCAGGACTCTCCCCCGCCGAACTCGTCCTGATCGGCTCGGTGCAGGGTGCCGTCGCGCTGGTCTGCGAGGTGCCGGCCGGCGTGTTCGCCGACACCGTCAGCCGCAAGTGGTCGCTGGTCATCTCCCAGGTCCTGATGGGTGCGGCGATGCTCACCACCGGTCTGGTGCAGTCGTTCCCGGCACTCCTCGCGACGCAGGCGCTGTGGGGCATCTCGTGGACCTTCGCGAGCGGCTCCGACATCGCCTGGATCACCGATGAGCTCGACCAGCCGGACCACATCCCCGCAGTCCTCGCCCGCGCCGCCCGCGCCCAACTGACCGGCGCCGCGACCGGCCTCATCGCCCTCGGCCTGCTGGCCTGGGCCACCCGCCGGGACGTCACGATCGTCGTCGCCGGTGCCGCGATGATGTCGCTGGCGTTGTACGTCGTGCTCCGCTTCTCCGAGCAGCGGTTCATCCCGGTGCGCACCGCCCGCTGGTCGGCGTCCTGGAACACCTTCCGCCGGGGGTGGACGCTCGTACGGCGAAGTCGCGAAATCCTGCTGATCTTCGCCGCGACCTTCCTGATCAACGGCGCTTCGGTCGCGGTCGGTCGCCTGCAACAAAAGCAGCTCCTCGACCTCGGCCTGCCCAGCGAACCCGATCCAGTCTTCTGGTTCACCATCCTCGGCGTCATCGGGCTGATCCTCGGCGCCGCAACCTTGCGTCTGCTGGGTCAGCGGATCGCCGGCGATCGCACCCGCAGCTACTACGCCCTGACCGCCGTCGCCGGTGCGATCGGCACGCTCTTGCTCGCGTTCGCCCGCGATCCAGTCGCCGGCTCGATCGCCGTCGTACTGGTTTCAGGCATTGTCATCCCGCTCACCCGAGTGATCAGCACCATCTGGGTGAACGCCAGGACGACCGCGGACATCCGCGCCACCACCCACTCGTTCCTGGCCCAAACCGAGTACCTCGGCGTCATCACCTGCGGCGCCGCAACCGCCGCCTTCGCCAACCTGACCAACCTCCCCCTCACCCTCACCACCTCCGCCCTCCTCTTCGCCACCACCGCCGCACTCATGTCCCGCCGCCGGGCTCAGCTGACCAGTGGTGAGCCGGCCGTGTAGGTGTTGCAGGCAGCCGGGGAGGCCGCGTCGAATCCTGCGGTGGTCCAGTAGCCGTGGTTCTCGCTCTTGCCGTGGTCATGCTCGGAGTCGATCGTCTCCCGGATGACAGATTCCAGGTGTTCAGCCACTCCGGCGTGACTGGAAAGGATTCCCGGTCCGCTCCGACGTAGACGCCGCTGAAGCAGGACGCCTGCAGCTCGACCCGTCGGTCGTCCTCGAGGTGAGCGTCGACGCCGTTCAACGTGAGACTGCGCTGGTACTCCGCGTCCAGAATGCCGGTCAGTGCCTGGACGTGATGCCCGTACTCGTGGCCGATGATCAACGCCATCCACGCCAGCGCCCAGTCCGGATCTTCCTTGTACGCGGCGAGGTTGGGCTCGGCGTCTTTGTAGATCGTGTCGCCGCAGTAGTAGTCGGTTCCGTCGTCGACATCGCACGGCGACGACGGAGACTGACCCATGACGACGACCAGCTTCGGCGGAGTGAATCTGAAGCCTGCCTTGCGGATCGCGGGCGCCCAGGCCTTGTCGAGGCAGGCAACGTACTGCGTGTAGTACGCGCGGACGTTCTTCAGCGATGTCGGCTCGATCTGAGGCTCAGCGCACTTCGGCGTGGTGAGCTTGCCGACGTGGTAGATCGGGTTCTTCGCCAGCGCTGCCGGCTGCGGCGGCGCTGAGACGGGCGCGGTCGAGTCCGCCGTCGGCTCGGGAGTCGTGGTGGTCGGGAGAGCCGACCTCAGCTTGGCTGCCTCGGAGGCGGCCGCGGCGTTCGCATCAGGCTCGGCGGTTCTCGCGCAACCGGCGAGCAGCAAGACAACAGCGGCCCACAGCGCGGCCGCACCCCGTAGCTTCATTGGCCGAATGTAGACCAGCTGACAATCGCACGATCGGGATTGGCATGTACCTGCACCCGTCGGCCGTCCGGGATTTCGGTGTACGACGCGGTGACGACGACCGGGGTGGTGAGGCCGTACAGCTCCTGCGCGACAAGAGCGCCTAGCGCGATGATCGTGTCGGGGCGGGCGAGGATGATGGCGGCGGGGGCGGTGCTTGCGCGGATCTGTTCGGCGAGGACGCTGGAGGCTGAGCTCGAACCCCGGCCGGACTCCATCACCAGCACGCGGCCGGCCAGCACCTCGCCGCACTGCGGATGATGCGCGTCGATGATGCGGCCCTCGTCGTCTGTGCCGCCCCAGAAGGACAGCGGTGCGGTCAGGCGGATCGCCTCGCCAACAGCGGTGCCTGGTGTGAGCGTGCGCGCCTGGATCATGACTCGAACAATCCATCGTCAAGTACGACGCGACCGGCCCGAGCCGATGCCACGCATTCCTCCAGGGAGCCGAGGACGACGTCGACGTTGATGTTGCCGGGCGCGTAGTGCGCCCACTTGCCCGAGTTCGTCATCACGTTCTTCACGCCCGGCGCGAGGATCGACGTCACGTAGGTACACGTGTCGACGACCACCGTCACCCCCGCGGCTTCCAGGCTCCCCAGTACGCCGGACTCCGCAGCCTGCGCACGCGTCGCCCGACCAGTCGACAGATAGAGGGGCATGACGATCCGCGGTCCGTCGCGCAGGAGTTCCGCGAGCTGCACACATTCGTCGTACGACGCGTGCGGTGTGCCGACGCTGATCGCGTCGAGCCCGCCGGATGAGATTGTCGACAATCTCTGGCGAGTACTCCGCATCGTCGAAAGGTCGACGTCGTAGCGCGGCAGCTGATCAACCGCGGCAGGCGCCTCGGGCGTCACCCCGACCGCATGGAACATCGCCACTCCCCCGGCCGAGGCGGCAGCAGCGCCGAATGCCTTCAGCCTGTCCTCGCCGACATCGCCCGGAATCCCAACCAGCACAGGGATCTCGCTCCCGGCCAGGGACCCGACATGATGCCCGAGCAGCGGATACGCCAACTCCGACCGCAGGAACCGATCACCCAACGGCCGGCAGTCGAACACCACCGTCCCGCGCCGCGCCTCGGTTGTGTGCAATCCGGCGTACGGCGCTCGCCCGGTGATCGCAGCGCAGATGTCGACGAAGTCGCCGTACCGGTCGGTCCTTGCCCCGAGCACCGAATTGGCGAACACGATCGCGTTCGACTCCGCCCACGCGACATGCTCGCCAAACCTGGGCCGGTCCGGAAGCTGGTATGGCGCGCAGGTCCACGTCGGGGTGCAACCGAGGGCGACGTACGCCGACATCAGCTCGCGTCCGCCGGTCGCGATCCGGCGCTCGGCCGAGGTGCTACTGCGGATCAGGCCGGGATGGAGGAGATCCATCGAGCCGACGTTCAGCGTGGTCGGGACGCGCACCATAGCACCGAGGTCGACCAGCCGGTGGGCGAAGTCGAGGCTGACCTGGCCGTGGTACAGGCACGAATCGACATGCGCCGAGGTGATCTCGACCAGCCGCGGCGCTTCCGCGATCCGCGCCAGCCCCACGATCACCCGCATCGCCAGCGCGACCCCGGCACCGTCCCGACCGCCGAGCATCCCTTCTTCCTCGGCGGTCAGGCGCAGATTGTCCACAATCCGAAAGTTACCTCCTCGGACAGTTGGACGATCTCAGACCCGGTTGCGACGAGAGGCGACGAGCGCCCCCTCCTGGTAGCCGTCGGCTCTCAAGAGCTGGCCGGGCGCGACCTCCAGGATGTCGATGTTCAGCGGCGCATCCGCCAGGTCCTCGGAGCTGATCGGGCGATCGTCCAGGTAGATGTCGACCCGGTCGATCCCGTCCACGTCCAGCGTGACCGTGAGCGTCGTACCGCTGAGCGAGGTCGACACACCGAGACGCCGGTGCGGCATTGCCGCAAGCAACGATCCGGCCTTGTTCAGCAGGTCCACGTTGCCGTCCAGCAGGTCGGCCCGGGTCATCCTGTGCGTCGCGTGCGGCTGTACGCCGACATCCTCCACCGGCGTGCCGGACAGCTCCCCGACCCGCAGCGTCCGGCGGATCGCGACCCGCAGATTCGCGCCGTTCGGCAGTGCCTCGTACGGCGAGGTCGGATCCGGTGGCGGCGGTTCGTTGAGCAGCGCGGCGAGCAAGCCGTGCGTCCACACGTTCGCGCCACCCGCGCCGGTGTTGTCGTCGACACCGAGGATGGTGCCGATCTCGTGGTCGGCGAATCCGGCGGCGAAGATGTCCGTCGCCGAGTACACCCGTGCATCGGTGATCAGCACCACCGGGCCGTGGTAGGTCTGCCCGATGTCGTTCGCGCCGTCCTCCGGCGTGATCGGCTTCGCCGCCGAGTACGCCGCACCCGTCTCGGTCGCCAGGTCGAGCGAGTCGAACCACGGACCCAGGTCGATCCCCGACGGGTTGTCCTTGTGCCGGCGGCAGATCCGCAGGTTGAGCGGCGTACTGATGAACTGCACCGGCTCCGGCGAGATGTGCCGCGGCGTCAGCGTCTGCAGGGTGAACTCGCTGGCGTAGATGTGCCCGCCGCCGTTGTCGCGAACGTCGACAATCAGACCGTTCTGCGGCAGCGCTGCAGCCAGCCGGGCGAACTCGTCCCGGAACGCGACCGGGTTCTGCACGCTGAACGTGAAGATCCGCAAGTGCCCGAACGTCCCGTACGGCGTGACGACCTCACGCGCGCGGAACACGCCAGGCATCGTGGTCGGCAGGTCCGCACCGCTTACAGCGGCCGGAGCGCTCAGCTCGGCCGAGCTCTGGCCGCCTTCCAACTCGATGACATCGCGGATGTAGAGAACCTTCTTCGCGCGGGCCTTCTCGTCGGAGTCGAGGTCCAGGCCCATCGAGGCCGAGGTCTCGCTGATCGCGTCCAGGTCCGTCATCGGCGGCAGGTTGGTGGTGACCTTCCACTGCTCGCGCAGCTCCTGCGTGGAACCGTCGAGGCCGATGTAGGTCAGCGTCACCCAGTCCTCGTCCGGCGGCGACTGGATCACCAGCGGGCGCAGGGTGAGCGACTCCAAGCCGCGAGCGAGGTTGGCGGCGTCGTTGCTGCCGGCGAACTGCGCGCCGTTCAGCGCGACCGCGCGAGCGATCGGCGTACCGTTCCAGTGCGTCACCTCAGCACCGGCGCCGAACTGCGGAGCCGAGTAGCCGGTCACCGTGCGAGTCATCAGGTAATGCTCCGCACCGGCCGCGTCGTAGCACTTCTCGATCATGAACGGCAGGAACGCGATCTTGCCCGCGAACGGAACGGGCAGCAAGTAGTTGGTGTGCAGGTCGCGGACCGAGTGGAAGATGCTCGACATCTGCCGGTGGAAGATCCACTCCGGCTCCATCGTCTCGCCGGTCTGGCGTTCCATCCGGGACCGCATCACCCGCAGGCGCTGCAGCGGGTTCACGGCGTGCATCGCGGCCTTGAGTGGCAGGTGCACGTAGTTCTGCTCGAGCATCAGCAACGCCTGCTCGACCAGCAGCTTCCGCTGCCCGATCGTCAACGTCCCCGCCGTACCGAGGAACTCTCCCAGTGAAACAACGGCCGCTGCCTGCCCGCTCCGGGCGAGCGTCTGCTTCGCGGCGCGTTTGCCGGCTGTTGTCGTCCTCGCCGGTGCCTTCTTGGCGGTCGTGGTCTTCTTGGCCGTACTGGCTTTCCTGGCGGTGCTCTGTTGCGACGTGGCTTTCATACTGCGTGGCTGTGACATGTCTCCCCCAACGCGGCGGCCCCTCCCCGGGCGATCCCTCCACCGTCGTCCGCGCTTTCACCGATGTCAACGGCCGAACGTTGACCACCCTCCTGTAAGGATGTGCTGATGAATGAGGTCTGGGACAGCTTGACGTCCGTGCAGCCGCAGCCGTCGTGGCAAGTGGTGGTCGGTACTGCGGTCGCTGCGCTGGTGCTGATCGGCTGGCGGCCGTTGTGGCGGAACACGCGGCAGATCGTGACGATCGCGCACGAGGGCGCACACGGGCTGATCGCCGCACTGGTCGGGCGGAAGCTCGCCGGCATCCGGTTGCATTCCGACACCTCCGGCGTGACCGTGTCGCGTGGCAAACCGACCGGCGTGGGCATGATCGCCGTACTGCTGGCCGGCTATCCCGGCCCCGCGCTGTTCGGGCTGGCCGCCGCGTTCGTTCTCAGCCGCGGGTACGCCGTCGCGCTGCTCTGGGGACTGCTACTCGCGCTGGCGATCCTCCTGCTCCAGATCCGCAACCTGTACGGGCTCTGGTCGGTTCTGGTCTTCGGCGCAGTCGTCTTCGGCGTCTCGTGGTGGGGCTCCTCAGCTGTCCAGTCCGCCTTCGCCCATCTTCTGACGTGGTTCCTGCTGCTCGCAGCGCCCCGCGCCGTACTAGAGCTCCAGTACTCGCGGAGAGGCGGTGGCGGCCGCAGTTCCGACGCGGACCAGCTACGGCGGCTGACCGGCGTACCGGCGCTGCTGTGGGTCGGACTGTTCGGTCTGGTCACACTCGGGTGCTTGGCGGTCGGCGTCATCTGGTCAGGCGTACTGCCCGACTAGAACCGCCCCCACGCCACAAAACCGGCCAGGGCGACGATGACCAGGTTCACCACGATCAGCTGGGCCTCGTGCCGACGTACGTGCGTGATCATCGCGCCGAGCATCAGCAACACCAGACAGACAGCGGTCAGCGGAACCAGCACCGGGGCGATGTCGAGGAGCGCTGGCAGCACCAGACCCACCGAGGCCAGGATCTCGAGGGTGCCGATGGTTTTGACAGTGCCGTCGCCGAAGTCGTTGACCCAGCCCCAGCCGACCGCGGCCAGCTTCTCCCTGGGCTGGGCCAGTTTCACGGCGCCTCCGGCCAGGGAGGCGACGGCGAGCAGGCTCGCGATGATCCACAGTGCGATGTTCATGGGCGTTCTCCCGGCAGGATGGTTCGGTCACGAGTACGACGACGCAGGCCGGACGGGTGTCAGGCCTGACAGTTCGGCGGGGTGTTTCGTCGTACTGGTGAGGAAGGGAAGGTGTGCACTGTGACCGACATGGATCCGAGCCTGAGCGCCATCGTGAGTGAGCGCCGGCGGCTGATCAATCTGGCCTACCGGATGCTCGGCTCGGTCGCCGAGGCCGAGGACGTCGTACAGGAGACGTACACGCGGTGGTACGCAATGTCGCGGCGGGAACAGGACGCGATCGAGTCCCCCGGCGGCTGGCTGACGACGGTCGCGAGCCGGATCTGCCTGGACCTGCTCGGCTCGGCGCGGGCGAGGCGGGAGCGCTACGTCGGCGAGTGGATCCCGGAGCCGGTGCCTGACGGGACGGAGTGGAGCAGCCCGGTGGATCCGGCCGACCGGGTCACGCTCGACGAGTCGATCAACATGGCCTTCCTCGTCGTACTCGAAGCGATGACGCCGGCCGAGCGCGTCGCGTTCATCCTGCACGACGTGTTCCGATACCCCTTCGGCGAAGTCGCCGAGATCGTCGGCCGTACGCCGGCGGCCTGCCGGCAGCTGGCTTCGTCGGCCCGGCGCCGGCTGCGCGACGCCGACGTACCCGCGACTCCGGCACCGTCGACCGCCGGCATCGTCAGGAACTTCAAGGAGGCTTGGCAAGCTGGCGACATCCAGGCGCTCATCAGCCTGCTCGATCCCGGTGTCGTCGCAACCGGAGACGGCGGCGGCGTCGCCAATGCGGCACCGCACCCGGTCGAAGGCGGCGCGGAGGTCGCGCGCTACTTCGCCGATCTCGCCGCCAGAGGCGTCGGCTACACGCTGCTGGAGCGCACCGTCAACGGTCGCCCCGGCCTGGTCGCGGAGCACGACGGTGCGATCGTGATGGTGATGGCGTTCGACATCGCCGACGACCGCATCAAGCACATCTGGGCCGTCCTCAACCCGGAGAAGCTAGGCGGGTGGCGGCAGGGTGACGCCGAAGCCGGTGACCCCGAGTCGGAGTAGCACCTGCCCAGGGCGGAGTAGATCCGCGATCTTCGCCGCGCTGAGCAGCTCCAGCTCGGCCAGCCGGCTGGCGTACTCCCCCTCAAGGCGGGCGCGTTGCAGCTCAGCGGCGTTGTGCCAGACCTTCTGGCGGGACTCCCGCAGGAAGCGCCGCGACGCACGCCGGTTGAGCGGCGTGAGCACGCGGTCGAGCAGCTCCTTGGCGCCAAGCTCATCGTCTTCGGCTTTGACACGCCCGGCGAGGACGCTGTCGATCCGCTCGTGGTCACGCCTGCGTCGGTCCAGCAGGAACGGGTCGGTGAAGTCGTCGTCGCTGATCACGGCTAGCAGCGCCTGCGGCAGGTCGTAGTTCACGTGGGCGTTGATGCCGAGCAGCACGTGCCGCAGCGCGGGCAGCTCCGGATCCGCCTCGAAGGCAAGTCGCCACGGTCGTGGCACCTTTTGGCCGGCGAGGTCCGCGTCGTGGGCGTCCAGATAGAGCTCGGCGAACTTCACGTCCCAGTCGTCGACCCACTCCGGATCCTCGAAATGGGCTTGCTCGATCGCGGCGCCGACGGCCTGCGTGGTGCGCAGGTACGTGCTGAGGAAGATCCGCCGGTGAGACAACTCGGCCGGCAGGTCGTCGAGCCGTTGCTGCATCCTGGCGACAACGCCGGGAATACCATCGTTCATCGGATCTCCTCAGCGGGAGGGATCATGCCTGCCACCAAACCTGGACCGCGGTCGTTCGACCCCGTTGTCGTCGGCAACCGCGAGACCGACGCCTGGGCCGCCTACTACCGCCACGAGTGGCGCAGCTTCCTCGTCGCGTCCGTCGGGATGGTCGGTGCCGCGTTCGGCATGCCACCCCATCGCACCCTGGCCGGAGCCTGGTACGTGCTGCGCGCCAACCAGCTATGGGCACCGTACCCCGACAACCAGCCGGACGCGGCCCGCGAGTACATGCGCCGCTTCTATCAGCTCGTCGCACTGGATCTGGACGCAGCGCAAGCGGCGGCGCTGGAGGTCGAGTGGTGGCGGATCCATCGCGAGCACCAGCACGACGAGTCCGTCACCACGGAACAGCTTGAAGCGGCACTCGTGGAGCTTTATTCGTTTGTGTACGGCGCTGAGCCGGACGACGTCCGTCCGGCAGCGCGCAAGCGGGTCGAGGCGATGGACCTCTCCGACCGATGGGTCAGAGCCAGAAGCCATCGCGACGACCCGCTGCTGGCTGCGGAGCGCCGCGCCCTCGTCGCGTCGTACGCCGCCCTCCGCGCGGCTGTGGAGCGAACGGACTAGCCGCGCCCACCCGCGATCGGGCGGTCTCGCTGGGCGATGCCTGGGCCGCCGTACGGGTAGTCGGCTGCGCCTGGATCGCTGGCCTGGTTGAGCTTTTCGGTCTCCTCGTCGGTGAGGTGGAGGTCGGCGGCGGAGAGGTTGTCGTTGAGCTGATCCAGGGTGCGGGCGCCGAGGATGACCGACGTGACGGCCGGGCGATCGACGAGCCAGGCGAGGGCGATCTGCGCCATCGAGATTCCGCGCGCCTCGGCGATCTCCCGGACCGCCTCTACGACATCCCGGACGCGTTGGTTCCGGCTGCGGCGGTGCCAGGATTCGACGCCGCGGTCGGGGTTCTCGCCGAGGCGGGTCGCGCCGGTCGGCTCCTCGTCGAACGAGTACTTCCCGGTCAGCCACCCACCGCCGAGCGGCGACCACGGCAGCAGGCCGAGACCGTTCTCCTGCGCGGCCGGCACGATCTCCCACTCGATCTCACGCACCAGCAGGTTGTACTGCGGCTGCAGCGTGACGAGGCGCGACCACCCGCGCCGATCGATCAGGTCGCAGGCCTTCTGCAGCTGCCACCCGGTGAAGTTGGACAGACCGCC
The DNA here is from genome assembly GCF_004345665.1 of Kribbella antiqua. Classification (GTDB taxonomy): domain Bacteria; phylum Actinomycetota; class Actinomycetes; order Propionibacteriales; family Kribbellaceae; genus Kribbella; species Kribbella antiqua. Next base: position 11,172 of record NZ_SLWR01000019.1, on the reverse strand, counting down.
GTACGAGATCTTGCCCGCGCGTACGGCGTCCTCGAGGAAGCTGAGCGTCTCCTCGAGCGGGGTGATCGGGTCCCACGCGTGCAGCTGGTAGAGGTCGACGTGCTCGACGCCGAGGCGGCTCAGGGACGCGTCCAGAGCCCGCCGCAGGTGTCGCCGGGAGGTGCCGACATCGTTGGGCGTCTCCCCCATCGGGAACCGGCCCTTGGTCGCCAGTACGACGTCGTCGCGGGCGGAGCTCTTCGCCAGCCAGCGGCCGATGATCTCCTCCGACACGCCCGAGGTGTATACGTCCGCGGTGTCGATGAAGTTGCCGCCGGCCTCGACGTACCGGTCCAGCTGCGTGTGCGACCCGGCCTCGTCGGTCTCGTTGCCGAACGTCATCGTGCCGAGCGCATAGGTGGAGACGACGGCGCCGCTCGCGCCCAGAGTGCGGTATTCCACAATTGCTCCCTCTTGTCGTTTGCTCCACCTTAGAACTGTCGGCGGCGCGCGCTAGCGTGGCTGTTCATGAACACGAGTGAACTGCTGATCGACGCGTACAGCCGGATCCAGGAGGAGGTGCACGGCGTCGTCGAAGGACTGGACGACAAGGAACTCGCGACCCGGCCCAGCGGGACGGCGAACTCGATCGCGTGGCTGATCTGGCATCTGACCCGGATCCAGGACGACCACCTGGCCGACGCGGGCGGCTACGAGCAGGTCCTGACCGCCGACGGGTGGCATGAGCGGCTTGGGCTGCCGTTCGACGCCGCGGACACCGGCTATGGGCACACTTCAGACCAGGTCGCGCAGGTGCAGGTGTCGGGTGAGTTGCTGCTCGGGTACTACGACGCCGTCCACGCGCGCACGCTGGAGTACCTGAAGACGATCACCGACGACGAGCTCGACCGGATCGTCGACCGGCGCTGGAATCCACCAGTCACGCTGGGTGTCCGGCTGGTCAGCGTGATCGGCGACGACCTCGAGCACGCGGGCCAGGCGGCGTACGTGAAGGGCCTGCTCAGCTGAGGGTTGTCGTCCAGAGCGCGTTGCCGGCGATCAGGTAGACCTTGCCTTCCGTCAGTACGGCGTCGGCGACGGCTCCTTCCGCGCCGGTCGACTCCTGCACGGTCCAGCCGCCGTCCCGGTAGGTAAGCACCTTTACCTTGTTGTCCTGGGCAACGATCTGGACGATGCGGTCGCCGTCGACGATCGGCGGCGGCAGCTTGTCCTTGTCCCCCACCGGGATCGAGGGCACACTGGTCAGGCGCTTCGCGCTGCCCTTCTCGTCGAGTTGCCAGAGCGCGAGCTGTCCGTCGACGTACCCGGAGATGACGCACGACGTCGTACAGGTCGCCGTGAGCGCCTGACTGCGGTCACCCGGTTCCGGCAGGGCCATCCGGCTCCAGCCCTGGTTGAGCTTGGTGGATCGCCAGATGGCGGCCTCCTGGGCGACCACGTTCGGCGCGAGCCGCACTTGCGAACCGACCAGCAGGATGCCCTCGCCGAGCGTCGTACCGTAGCTCCCACCGACCAGCAGCGACGGTGTGCTTTGCAGAGCCGTCTTCGCAGGATTCTGCCGGACCCACTTCGTCTCACCCTGTGGCAACCAGACGGAGGCATCGTTGCCGGTCTCCACACCGCCCCACGATCCGAGCAGCGCGCCACCCGACGGCGTGATCACGGCCGAGAACAGCTGGCCTGCGGTCTGCCCGCCGAACGTCTCGAACGTCTGCGGATGCTCGACCAAACCTTTGTCGAGCGTGCCGGTCCATACCGTCCACCGCGTATTGGAATGCGCCCCACCGGCCGCTCCTCCAAGCGCGAGCAGGCGCTTGCCGTCGTACGCGATCGAATACCAGATCGCCTCGAAGGCGTACGGGCTCTGCGGTGACGGCGTGACGGTGACCTTCTTGCGCTGATCACCGTCCAGTACGACGAGTTGCGGCACCACTTTGGCGCCACGATCGCGCAGCCCTACCAAGAGCTGGCCACCGTGTTCCGTGAGTACGACGGGCTCCGCCCCCACGTCGACCTTGGTCCAGGCGACGGGCGACGGTGTGGATCCCTTGCTGTCATTGCAGGCGGTGAGGATCAGAGCCGCAGCGGTCAGGGCGGCGGCCGCGGCGAGTCGACGCATCAGCGGCTCTGCGGAAGTTTGGTCTTCTTACCGACCCGCGGCGCGGACGGCGGTGGGACGACCGGCCCGATGTCGCCGTCCGGCGCGACGTCGAGGTCGAGGATGACCGGCGCGTGGTCGCTCGGGCCGGTCCCCTTGCGCGCCTTGCGATCGATCCACGCGGCCTTGACCCGATCCGCGACCGGATCGCTCGCGAGCATCAGGTCGACGCGCATGCCGAGGTCCTGGTGGAACATGCCGGCGCGGTAGTCCCAGTAGCTGAAAACCCGTTCATCCGGCCACCGCTCCCGTACGACGTCGTGCAGGTCGGCGGCCGCCATCAGGTCAGCCAGAGCCTGCCGCTCCGGCGCCGTCACATGCGTCTGACCGACGTACGCCGCTGGGTCGAAAACGTCGGCGTCGGTCGGAGCGATGTTCATGTCACCGCAGACGATCTGATCGGCCGGCCCGGCCGCCACCACCGCGCGCAAGGCCGCGAGCCAGGCGAGCTTGTAGTGGTAGTGATCCGAATCAGGCACCCGGCCGTTCGGCACGTAGAGCGAGTGGATCCGGATCCCGCCGCAGGTCGCCGCGATCGCACGCGCCTCGGGATGCGGGAAACCGGGCGCCTCGGCGAGCCCGGTGACGACATCCTCCAGCCCGACCTTGGAGAGCAGGGCGACGCCGTTCCACTGGACTTCTCCATGCAGCGCGGTCTGGTAGCCGCGGCTGGTCAGCTCTTCGTCGAGCAACTCGGTGAAGGCGTCGTTCGCCAGCTTGGTTTCCTGCAGGCACACGACATCCGGCTGCCGCTCATCCAGCCAGCCCAGCAGCCGCGGCAGCCGCTGCTTGACCGAGTTCACATTCCAGGTCGCAACTCGCACCCGCCCACGGTAGTCCTGAGCGGGGACCATTTCACCGCCGCTCAGACATATCACTTGAACTGTATATACGCCTCCTGTAATACTTCCTGGCATGGACGTGTTCGAGGCGATCGCGGAGCCGAGCCGACGGGAATTGCTGGACCTGCTGGCGGAGCGCGAGCGGCCGGCCGGTGAGCTGGTCGCGCGGTTGGACCGGCTCACCCAGCCGGCGGTCTCGCGGCATCTGCGGATCCTGCGCGAGGTCGGGCTGGTTGAGGTCCGGCCGGACGGGCAGCGGCGGATCTACGCGCTGCGCGCCGACCGGCTGATCGAGATCGAGAACTGGATCAGCCGCTACCGGAAGTACTGGCCGCGCCATCTGGACGCCCTCGAGCAGCACCTTTCCCGAACTCAGGAGGAGTCCCCCGAATGAACCGCTTAGGCACCCTGACCATCGACGGCGACCGCGCCACGATGACCTTCGAGCGCTATCTCCCACACCCGATCGAGCGGGTATGGGCGGCCCTCACCGAACCCTCGGAACGCAAGGCCTGGTTCGGGGAGACGGTCATCGACGGGGGCACTATCGAGATGGTGCCCGACGAACCACCAGCGGCCGTCGACAGCAAGCGTCTGACCGGCCGGATCCTGGTCTGGGATCCGCCGTACGTGCTCGAACACGAATGGCGTCAGCGCATCGTCGAGGACAGCGTCGTCCGCTACGAACTCCGCTCGTCTGGCGACGGCACGCTACTGACCTTCACCCACACCGGCCTGTCCGTCGCCAACGCCCGCGGCTTCATCCCCGGTACGCACGCCTTCTTCGACCGCCTCGACGCTCACCTGGCCGGCACCCACCTGCCCAACTGGTCCGAGCGGTACGCCGAGCTCGCCTCGTCGTACCCGTCCTGGTCCTGAGGATAGGCAGTTTTGGTACGGCGCACTGTGGTTCATCCACAGCTACCCGGAGTTATCCACCACTACGGAATTGGTGATCTCCGGGTGCCCAAAACACGGCACTCTCTTTGGCAAGGAGAGGGGACAGGATGGCCGAGCTGGACTGCGAACCGGCCGATGTCACCGCGCTGGTGGCCTATCTGCGCGACATCGGGAACCACGAACTACTGACACTGGAGGAGGTGCACGAGCACTCATACTGGATCGAGGCCGGGCTGCTGGCGGCGGAGCGACTGGCTGGCGACCCTGGCCGGCATGATCCCGCGGACCTGCGGCAGGTGGTCGCGCTCGGGAAGCATTCGTGGCGGCGGATGATCGAGGGCAACCTGCGGCTGGTCGTGTCGCTGGCCAAGCGGTACACCGGCAAGGGGATCTCGCTGCTCGACCTGATTCAGGAGGGCAACATCGGGCTGATGCGGGCGGTCGAGCGGTTCGACCACCGGCGCGGCCACCGCTTCTCGACGTACGCGATCTGGTGGATCCGGCAGTCGATCGGCCGCGCGATCTCGGACCGGTCGCGGCTGGTGCGGATGCCGGCGCAGGCGTACACGGACGCGTGCCGGCTGGGATCGACGCGTCACGACCTCACGCAGCGCCTCGGCCGGGAACCAACCACCAACGAGCTCGCGGCTGCGTCCGGCTTGACCGTCGCTCGCGTCGAGCGTGCCCAGGCCTGGCGGATCCACCCAGAGGCGCTGGACCTCGACGACACCGAGCCGCTGGTCGACGACGACACGATCGTCCTGCGAGCGGCTCTGCGCCGGGACCTGGCTTACCAACTGGAGTTCCTGGACGACCTGCATCAGCAAGTCTTGCGTCACCGCTACGGCCTCCACGGCCACGCCCCGGCGACAGTCGACGAGACCGCCGACCACCTCCAGCTGTCCGCAGACGAGGTCCGAGCGCTCGAACGCGAGGCGCTTCGAAACTTGCGCCGCCGGGCCACCCACCACCTCCGCGACTACGCGGCCTGACCACTGAGGAGTTTGGATCGACTGCAATGATGAAGCAGTGAGACTGAGGCGTACGTCCTGGCCGCGCGAGCTGACTGAGGCGGTGTCCGTCGCCTCTACCGGCGGCAAGGAGCACATCCTGGCCGCCGTCGAGCTGGCGAATGGCCGCTGGGTCGCAGGTACGCGCGCCGCCGTCTACCTCCCGACCGACGCTACCGGCGCTCCGGCCGCCGTCCGCCGCGTCGGCTGGGAGACGATCGAGCGCGCCGGCTGGGACGCCGAGACCTCCGTCCTGCACATTTACGAGACGACCGCGTTCGGCACGCCACTGCGCGCGACCGACCTCTCGGTCGACGACCCCGGCCGCTTCGGCCAGCTGCTGCGCGAACGCATCGACGCCAGCGTCCTGGTCCAGCGCCACGTCCCGCTCGCCGGCAAACGCGGCGTTCGCGTCGTCGGCCGCCGGAACCCGGCCGACCCGAACGCCGAGGTGGTCTGGAACTTCGTTCTGGACAAGGGATTGGAGCCCGATCAGCCCGGTGTCCTCGACGCGGCCGAGGCGGCACTCAAGTCGGTCCGGGACGAGTTCGGAATCTGACCCAGAAACCAACCCCGCCGGGCCCGAATCCCGTTTTTGTGGAACGGCGCGGGCCTGCTAACCTACTCAGGTCCTCGGGGATCGAGGGCAGGGAACACCACGATCCCGCGTAGCTCAATTGGCAGAGCAGCCGGCTGTTAACCGGCAGGTTACTGGTTCGAGTCCAGTCGCGGGAGCAATACAACAAGCCGGTTCCACTCTGGAACCGGCTTCTTTCATGCCCCGCTCAGCCCTTGTTGCCCTTCCGCCGCTCGATGGCCCGCTGAATCCGGTGCTCCGGCTGACCGAGCAACTTCGCCAGCAACGGCACCCGGTACTTGTACGCCGCGATCGCACCCACTACGAGCACGAGAAATATGAACCAGCCCATCAGACTCCCCTTCGTTCGTCTGCCTCCATCATGCCCGGTCCGCCGTACCCGCCCCTCCGTCAAACCCCTGACCGCCCCCTGGTTTCCGCCCGCCACCAGATACGATCTGCCAGACACAAGGGGCGGTAGCTCAGCTGGTTAGAGCAGGGGACTCATAATCCCTGGGCCGCGGGTTCGAGTCCCGCCCGCCCTACTCCGCATCACCGCAGGTCACGGTCACATTCGGCCGTGACCTGCGACGGATCCAGCCCCGTCCGTGACATGCCCCATGACATGAACTCATGTTAACGTCGCGGTATGGCTGCATCGGGGAAGCCGCGGGAACGGCAGCGCGGCAACATCACGCCACTACCTTCCGGCGCACTGCGAGTCCGGGTGTACGCCGGCCAAGACCCTGTAACGAAGAAGCCCTTCTACCTAACCAAGACCGTGCCACCTGGCCCGAAGCAGGCACAGGAGGCAGAGAAGATCAAGACCCGCTTCCTCAACCAGGTCGACGAAGGGCGGAACCCAAAGACCCGCGCGAATGTCGATCAACTCTTGGTCAAGTACCTCGACGTCGTCGACGTCGACGTCTTGACGCTGCGGGGATACCGATCGAAATACAACAACCACATCAAGCCGTTGCTGGGTACAACACCGCTGTCCAAGCTCGGCCAGATTGGAACCGGCGTCGAGATTCTCGATTCGTTCTATGCCGAGCTGCGCCGCTGCCGTCTTCACTGCGACGGCAAGAAGTTCATCCAGCACCGTACGGCGCGTCCTCATCAGTGCGACGAGCACGAGGGAAATCGCTGCCGTCGCGACAACCCACAGGGATGCTGGCGGTGCCGCCGCATGTGCAAACCGCACGTGTGCAAAGGCCTCGGCGACTCAACCATTCGTCAGATCCACTGGATTCTGAGCGGCGCCCTCGACCGCGCGGTGGTGTGGGGGTGGATCGCCGTGAATCCCGCCGAGCATGCGAGCAAGCCAGGACTGCCCACGCCCGACCCGCACCCGCCGACCGTTGACGAGGTCGGCCGCCTGCTCACAGAGGCCTGGAAAGAGGACGAGGACTGGGGCGCCTTCCTGTCAACGAAGACAACGACCGGCAATCGCCGCGGCGAGATGTGCGCGCTGCGTTGGAGCGATCGCACGCGCCGCGAAGGTGCCACATCGGTCCTCAGCGTCCGCCGCTCGATCTTCGTGAACGACGCCGGCCACCTCGAGGAGAAGGACACTATGACGCATCAACAGCGGCGGATCGTCATGGACACTGAGCCCGACGCAGTCCTCGACGAACACGAAGCACGCTGCCGCCAGCGCGCCAGCGAGCTCGGTATCCAATTCGACCCGAACGGGTACATCTTCTCTTCAGCGCCGGACGGAATTCGGCCGCTGCATCCGGACTCCGTCAGCAAACGCTATGCGAGGCTCGCGAAGCGACTCGGGATCGATACCGAGCTCAAGAACCACCGCCACTACAACGCAACCGAGCTGATCATGGCGGGCTACAACGTGCGCTCCGCCGCTGGCCGCTTGGGTCACTCGGGCGGTGGCACCACAACACTGCGGGTCTACACGGCCTGGTGGTCCGAAGCAGATCAGCGCGCGGCAGGAGCGACCCCCGTGCGCCTTCCCACCAGGCCGGCGGCGCGTGACGCCAAGGCCTCGAAGCCCGCCGTGCCTGATGTCACGAACGAAGACCTGAAGCCATACGAGCGCATCGCAGCCGATCTCCGTGGCGCTATTGACGCCGGCATTCTGGCTCACGGCGATCCGTTGCCATCAGAGAAGAACCTAGCCGCCCGGTACGGCGTCGCCGCCAGTACGGCCCACCGCGCGGTGGCACTGCTGGTGGCGGCAGGTCTCGTCACCGCGTCCCGCGGGAAGCGCGCGACGGTTGCTACCGGCGACGATCCGCCTTTGGCCTCCGTCACCGAACTTAAGCCGGCAGCACCGTCATAGCGGCGACCTGGGCGAGGCGGTCAACAGGTCGGGGGGGTCAACGAACGGAGCGCAAAGCCAAACCGACGACCTTCTGATTACGAGGAAGAACGACATCATCGGATAGGGCCTCTACCAGCGGTTTGCATGAGGCTTCTGCCGCACCACACGCGAATTTCCTCGTTGGTGCCAGCAATCGCGCACCACGAGCGGCATCACGGTCGGCGAGGCGCTGCCCCATTAGGACTGCGGACCAACACGTCCCACAAGTGCCCCATCCGCGACGAGGTGATCGCCAACGGTCCGCCACAACCCACACCCTCAGCGGGCTCGGCCTCGAGACCGAGGTCGAGTTCACCCTGCTCTGCCGCCATGCGCTGCCGCGCGGCAGCCTTCAACAGCTCGAGCTCCACGTCGTCGTGCGCCGACCCGATGTGCTCAATGTCCCGAGAGCCACGCCGCGAGGAATACACGATCTGGACCGCGGTCGCACCCGAGGCCGTCTTCACTGTGCGCACACACGGAGCCACGACCGACAGCCCAAAGACACCCGCGTAGTGCACACATCGAGGCATCAACCGGCACAAACCGGCAGGTCAACGGCCCGAGCTCAGCCGAGACCCCCGAACGTGGCACAAGTCAGGTCTGATCAACACCCCTCCACGAACTTCCGCGGAGCAGCACTAGGGCCAATTTGCGGTTGTCCGTCGGGGGCGAAGTCAGCAGGGTGAACACCATCTGTCCCCTCGTGCGCGCTACGGACCGCGGTTATCGCGAGCCACTTAAATGATGCTGGATCACCGATCATGGCGGCCCCAACTTTCAGTGCCACTTCATTCCTCGCTGCGTTAATCGAGTATGGAATCGGTGGGGTGAGGGCTTCTCCTCCCGTCGCAAGCGGCGTCCGATCGATTAGGCGAGCTTGGAATTCATCGCCGTCCCAAGACAGAACACCAAAGAACTCAAAGCGCCGAGCTTCCCCAATTCCCGGAGGGAAGGGAAAGCCTGCGATATCACCTGACTGCGTATCTAAGCCAAACATCCAAAGAAACGTTCCATCTTCGCCAGGGGGATTGGGAAGAGTCGCCGGTATAGGAGCCTCGAGCCGGATGGTAAGTATGAATTCTTGAGATCGCTTGGCAATTTCCGCCCGTACAATATCAAAATATGGCTCGTCAACGTAGCTATGGGCATTAGAGGTCGCTGGCGAGTCCCCCGCGGGGTCATCGACGAACACAGCTTGGACAGCTACGGCTGCCCCGGTGCTTACGGACGCTACAAGCACCGCTTCGACTTCCGGGGGATGTCTGAGCCCCTCCGACGGAAAATCGTGACTTTCTTATCCATAACCTATTCCCCCTTTCGCGCCGCTGAACCATTCGCCGGAGTCGCACCGTGCCTGCACTCACGCGCTCGTGGGCTGCAGTGGAGCATGACTCGTCGTTTCCACCGACACATCTTGACCAACACGCTAACCCCGGCACGACCGGACCACCACAGTGGAACCCGACCTGGGCCACGTTAGTGCGCATGTCGGAGGGCCGGCCGCGGGTAGTTCCAACGCGACGTTCGGGTTGATATCTGGCTTGGGTAGTCCATCGGGGGCGGTTGTGCCGCACCGGTCCGCGTGGCGATTTGACATGGGAAGTGCCCCTTCATGGGCGTCGGCTCACCTCAGGCCTGAACCGGCCAGCCTGCGGCTGCTGCCGGGCAAAAGACATTGCTCGAGGCAACGAGATTGCATGCAGAGTACTGGCCGCATGATCGCAATGACGGCGCCGGGCGGGTGCTGATGACCCGAATTGGTGCGCAGATTCTCGCCGCAGCTCATGCAAACTCGCAGGTCAGCGCACTGCCGCGTCGCTCAGGCCCGAATCGTGGCCCAAGTCAGGTTATAACGACCTCAAGCATGACGGCGAACCGAGTTCAATGCCCGCTCGGCACTGCTGCACGGCGCTGCGGCGAGATCTCGACACGCTCGCGCCAGTCCGCTGGCGAGTTGGGGAGTACGGACGACCTTATTACGAGAAGAACGACGCCGCCGCATCTGGCCTCTACCAGCAACTTTGCCATCACTCTCTTCGCACCACGGCCACATCCCGCATGAGTTGACACCACCTCCCACCACGACCCGCACCACGCCTAAGGCGAGCGCCCCGGGACCGCAACGCTCGCGTGGCACAAGATGCACTTCACTGGTCGACTGCTCGGTAGGCACCCGCCCCCAGGAACACACCGCCTCACCGGCTCGGCACGCCATCCGGCCAGGTATCGTCCCCTGGCCCGGCAGCCCGCGCTCGAGCGCGACCGGGTACATGCTGGGTTTAGTTGCCCAGGCCACCCCATAGAGCCCGGTCACATCGTCCCGTACGTGCCGCCCGGCCCCAGATCTGTGCCATGGATGACCACCTTCCGCGCGGTGATCTGCAGGCCCTTCAAGAAAACGAACCCCGTCTTGTAAGGCGCCAACGCGTGGAACACCACGTGCAGGTTCATCGTCTCCGTAACGTTCACCCAGTTGCCTTCCACCTGCTGGGGGTCCGTGGCCCGAACCTCTATGGTGCGCTCCGGCCCGCTACCGTCAGCGGGCCGCACCCCGCCCTCGACCATGCCAGTGAGCAGATGCGTCGACGCGATGTACATACCCAGCTCGTTCGACGGATCCTCCACGACGCACCCCACCCAACGCGGATCGTCATTGCTTTCGTTCGCGCGGAACCACTGCCCCAGCACGCCGCCGGCGACCGTCGAGTTCCCTGTCGTCACCGGCGCCAGATCGAAATACCTCAGCTCGCGACAGGTCGCCAGCCGACCCTCGATCGTGCTCGCATCCCCACCCGACACCGACGGGGCCGGCGACGACGGCTGCACCGTCGGCACATACACCATCGTCTGCGTCACCGTCGGCTGCGCCGACCCGCTCTGCCCCCCACACGACGCCAAACACGCCAGCAACGCACCCATCAGCGCCACGCGGCCGATCGCACCACGCGCATGAACACAAACCCCCATGGCAAGCCCCCCGCCAGTCAATCCCAGGAAACCCAAGCGTCCCGGAGCCTGAAGCATGACGTACACCGCCGCGCCAGGGAAGGCAACACCACCGGAGTTGGCCCGCTCTGCGCTGTTCAAGGCGTACCTTCGGTCCGGTCGATCGCTGCACCTGCAGTTTAAAAGGCTGCGCGATGGGGTCAACTCTGCCATCTCTAGGCGTCAGGTGCGTCTCTCTCGGCCCTTATGGACAACTCCGACATCCCGAATTGACTCCAGTTTGTCAACGGCAGCTGAAAACTGACCCCCTGGCGGCGGGGTGGTTTCTACTGACGGTTGCAACACTTCGTCCTGAATTGGGAGGTTGTGTTGTCTTCATCTCGTCGTGTGAAGAAGGGGCCGGGGCGTCGTCC
>NZ_SLWR01000018.1 GCF_004345665.1 Kribbella antiqua | reverse complement strand
CGTCCTGAGCCAGGATCAAACTCTCCGTTGAAAAATATGACAAACCAGAAAACTGGTGAGTCGACACATCGAGTGATCCTTTGAATCAGAAACAATCAAACTGACTTGAATCAAAAATATTTCAAAGGAATCCGCCACAGACAACAAACAACCACCAACCCAAAGTCAAAGACCCGGGCCGTGAAAGCTGTCCAATGCCTGTGAACGGGGATACTACTTAAATTTCGGCATTGACTTTCGGCACGCTGTTGAGTTCTCAAGAATCGGACGCACACCGCGCTTCAGACTTTCGTTTGAAGCTCCGGGGCAACTCGCCCAACTTTACTGTTTCGTCCGGGGCCGGTCAAATCGGCCTCTTTCGTCCCAGTCCCCCTGCGCGACCCAGTGACCGAAACCCACCGGGGCGTGTTTCGGCTACCAAGACCTTCAGGGAGTTTGTCGGAGCAACCGGCCGCTTTCGCGTCCCGCACCCGCTCCAACAAGAAGAACATTACTGACATTCGCGGCGCAGATGCAAATCGGGGTCCCGGAGCCTGTCCGGAGCCTCGCGCAGCACCTCGACGCTGGGTCTATTCGGTGCCGCCGCGAACCAGTGGTCGTCCCTCTGGTCACACCCGTCACTCACGTCTCCGCCAGCGACGTTTCCATGATGCCCCACCACACAAGCGCGGCTCCACGGGATTTCACCGGCCGGCGACGTACCGGAGACGGCAAGCGGGAGCCGGTCAGCCGACTCCCACCTGCCACGTACCGCACCGCCCAGCAGACGCCTCTCGGCGAGTGGCCGCTCGGAGCGGCTTAGGTTGAGGCCCGGGGTCATGAACCGGACGGCGTTGGACGTAACCGACGGCTCCCCGCACCTATTCCCGGAGCGCTCGGAGCTATCTGGACGGTTGTGGCGCTGAGCAGTCGATCTTCGGGTTCGCGCCGAGATAGTTCAGCGGGCCGGCGACGATGGTGACCAGCGTCGTGCCCACCTTGGCGCACGTCGCGTCGGAACCGGCGAAGTAGTTTCGCTGAGCCGCGGCCGCCAGGCCGATGAGCAGCCAGACAAAGACGATGATCGTGACGACGCGGGTGCCTGTCGTAGACGCTCTATGAGTGCGCATGTCCACCTCCTGGGCTGGGCGTACCCCCGTGTGGAACTCCTTTCCGGTGCCCGCGGCGACGTCGTCAGAAACCCCTGTGCTCAGAGCTCGCGGTAGTCGTAGTACGGCTTGATGTGGGCGTTCACGTACGCACCGATGCTGGGCGCGGCGAGCAGAGCGGCGTACGTCGGCTGCGGGACGTCGTAGTACTGGTACGTCGAACCATTGACGTACTCCAGCTCCAACGTTCCCTCGGACCAGCCCACCGATCGCACGCTCGACGAGTTCACCGGCCGCCGCCTCATCCCGCACTCCCTTCCGTACGGCGTACGTCGTCGTACCCCGCGTTGGTCAGTGTGCCGGTGATCGCTCCGTCTCGCTGGATTCCAGGCGCGCCAGGGCGCGGGCCAGATCGCCGAGGGCGGCGTTGAGCTGGGTCAGCACCGTGTGGTCCAGCGGTATTCGCCGTTGCTCCAGACCGAGGTTCGCCGCGAATCTGACCCCGGCGTCAGGAGGCGCTTCACTCAGCAACGTATCCAGGGCTGCCTGTATGTGTGGGGTGAGCACCATCTCCGGGCGCTCGCGCCATTTGGTCGAGGTTCGTGGCGAGATGCCGAGGCGTTCTGCGAAGGCCTCGTTGGTCAGTCGCAGTGCCGTGCGCAAGGCATGCGCGTGCCGGCCGGTCCATTCATCGATGACAGTCATCGGTATCGCTCCCTTGCGCGTCGGTCACTCCTTGCAATCAATTTACGGTGATCGAGTGACCCCCGGAGGGCACAATTTCTTCCCTGTGGATACCGGTTGAGTTCCTGGTGACGGCAGCGCGCCGGGCGTTGACTTGGGGCATGGACGAGACCAGCCGAAGTTCCACGACGCTGTTGCGGACGATCTCGCGACGGCGTCATCTGAAAGTCGCGAACGATTCCGGGCCACGCTGCTTCCAGCTGGTCCGCCATGTCGACGTCTCCGGCATCAGCGGTACGGGCGTCGTCGCCGAAGGAGTCGAGTGGACCGACGGGACGGTGGCTCTGCACTGGGGCGGGCGCTATCCGACCACCACCATCTGGCCCGACGGCATCGACGCCCTGCTCACCATCCACGGTCACAACGGGAGGACCACGATTCGCTGGCTGGATACCTGAACCCGGTGGGGCCGGCCCACCCTGCAGCCGGCCGGTCCCACCGCCTCAATCGGAGAAGAACTGTTCCCGGTAACTGCCTGGCTGCGGGTCATCCGTGGGTGCCTTGCGTACCTGCTTGTCCTTGTGTCCATCGGATTGCGGATCCGTGCCGGGTCCTTCGAGGAGGTGGTCGACAGCGGTGTCGAAGTCGAGTTCTGGACGGGTCGGCTTGCCGCGCTTGGTCGTGTCCGCGGCCTGATGCCGGACGGGCAGGTCGTTGGCGGCGGCGGACAGTTCGGCGAGGGTGTCGAGCAGTCCGAGGGCCGTCTCGACTTCTCCGGGGTGGTTGACGAGCCACCAAACGGCAGCCGAGCCGGGCGTGGCGAAGACGTCGTTCTTCAAGTACGCGCGCTTGTCCTGCTCCATCCGGCGTTCCAGCAGCGTGGTCTGCTCACGCCGGTGCAGAGTGGCGAGGTGATGGAGATGCTTCTGGTCCGCGTCCGGCAGGCGCAGACGTACCTCGGTCGCCCAGCTGCGCACCTGCCCCTTCTCGTCGAGCGCAGGCTCGCCGAGGACGGCGGCAAGGCGGTGCTGGTTGAGCGACTCTTCCGTCACCTGCTGCGTCGCGGTCAACGCCCGGGCGCGCTCGAGCAACGCGTCGACCGCGACCGCCCCGAGATCGGCATGACGCGCACCCGACAGCACCGTTGACCACTGAACAACCGCAGAGAAGCTGAACTGGAAGTCCGGCGACGCCGACGGCAGTCGTACGTCGGCAACCGTCCGGGACGGCGGTCCGGAGAACACCGGCTCACGATCCGGCAGTACGACCGACTGCCCGACGGGGGGCGCCGGTGCCACCACCGGGCGACGCTCCTCGGGCTGTTTCCAGACCACGGCGAGGAGCACGAGCAGGACCACAATGAGCACGATGGCGGCCCAGGCCGGCAGACCGACGATGAGTGTGACGACGTACAGGACGAGAACAATCGCAGCGGCCGTGAGGAGGGTATTCCGGTGGAGCTTCATGGCGGCGGTCCTCCACGGCGTCAGGCGGACGTCAGCAGATCGGCCAATGCGTACCGGACGGCTTCCCCGTCCTCGCGCCACCCGGGTCACCGGCAACCCAGAGCACGGACTCGCCACACGACGAGCCCACCAGAAAGTTTCACACGCCTAATCCAAAGTAGCCGCCCCACGCGTGTCGGCGCGGGCCAATGCCGACTCCGAGTGCCTGGCGCAGCCCCGACGGACCTCCGTGGTCCTGCCGAGGCCGCGTACAGCCGGGGCAGGGTCAGCGACCGACCTGCGTGGACGGATCGGTCAACGCGGCGACAACCGGTGATATTGCCGGTCGAGGCGGGCTTGTGGGAGTGGGGTCTGGCGGCAGCGGATTGATTGACTCGGGGCGGGTTGGCCGAGGCGGTTAGCCGGTTAGGGAGCGGAGGGCTCGGCGGGAGGGGGTTAGGAGGACTGGTTTGTAGGGGCAGCGGGCGTCGGTGAGGGTTTCGTAGGCGCGGATGGCGCGGTTGGCGGCGTCCCAGCCTTGTTCGGCGGGGGTGCGGCCGAGGCCGCGGTTTCGGACCAGGGCGCCGTAGAAGGCGGAGCAGAAGACTGTGGCCTCGTACCAGCCGATGACGGTGCTCGTGCCGATGTAGGTGATGTCGTCCTGGAGGCAGTCGCGGATCGCGCGTTGCCACTTGCCGATGCCGGTTTTGCAGCCGTCGGCGATGACGACGCCGCTCGCGATCCCCCACTGGCGGTCCAGGAACCAGTCGGCCAGCGACTTCAGGGAGACCTGGGTCTGGCCGTCGGTGGACAGGAAGGACGGCTCCTCGCTGTGGTCACCGTGCGCCATCACGTGCAGCACGGTCGAGGGGGTGGTGAGCGCGGAGAAGGCGGTCTCGTGGTCGCGGGTGCGGACGAAGTTCACGTCGATCACCGGCTGGTCCCAGCCTGCGTTG
This sequence comes from Kribbella antiqua, assembly GCF_004345665.1. Classification (GTDB taxonomy): domain Bacteria; phylum Actinomycetota; class Actinomycetes; order Propionibacteriales; family Kribbellaceae; genus Kribbella; species Kribbella antiqua. The sequence continues at coordinate 119,706 of NZ_SLWR01000018.1, read as the reverse complement.
ATGTTCCCGGTGATGCCCTGGACGAACGTCATCGACGCGTCGAACGAGCTGTCCAGGCCCAGATCCACCAGAGTGATCAGCCGGTTCTTCATTCGCCCACCCCTCCCGCAGTTCCGAGCCCGCCGCACCATGATGAACTACGCCGCCGACAGTTGGCTCCCCCAATCCGCGGCGGATGAGACGGGTAGCGTGGCCGGCAGCGTCGGACGAAGGACCAGACGAAGGAGGAGCCGATGAGCCCGCTACCAACCGTCACGTTGAGTCACGGCGCCGTGATGCCGCGGGGTGGGGCTCGGGACCTCGCCGATGAATGACGAGGAGGCCGAGCGGGCGGTGGCTCAGGCGCTCGAGGTCGGATACCGGCTGATCGACACGGCGGAGAACTACCGGAACGAGGTCGGGGTCGGACGGGCGATCCGGACGGCGCCGCGGGACGAGGTGTTCGTGACCTCGAAGTTCAACAAACGGTGGCACAGCGTCGACGGAGTGCGGACCGCGTTCGAGGCGAGTGCGGAGAAGCTGCAGGTTGAGTACCTCGACCTGCTGCTCATCCATTGGCCGAATCCTGACCAGGACCAGTACGTCGATGCCTGGCAAGGGCTGATCGAGTTGCGCGACTCTGGGCTGGTGCGGGCGATCGGTACGTCGAACTTCAAGCCGGCGCACCTGCAGCGGCTGATCGACGAGACGGGCGTGGCGCCGGAAGTCAATCAGGTTCAGCTGAGCCCTGTGTGGGCCAAGGCGGCTGAGCGGAAGTTCCACGCACGGCACGGGATCGTCACCGAGGCGTGGAGTCCGCTGGGTAAAGGCACTGACCTGCTGGAACACCCGGCGGTTCAGGAGATCGCCAAGGTGCATGGGCGAACGCCGGGGCAGGTTGTGCTCCGGTGGGAGACGCAGCAGGACGTCGTACCGATCCCGAAGTCCGCCAACCGCGCACGCCTCGAGCAGAACCTCAACATCTTCGACTTCGACCTGACCGACGCCGACCTGGCAGCACTGTCAGCTCTGGACGGCACCGCCCGACCCGCCGCCGACTCGGACCGCTTCGGTCACTGACGCGCAGTGGTGAGCGCACCGGTCGGCGGTCAGCAGACCGGGTGCGCAGCAGCGGGCGGTGGCCGCAGTGCCGGGCGGTGAGAGAGCAGCCACCCATGAGCGCAGTAGGTCAGTGCTGCGAAGGCGGTGAGCGCAGCGGTAGGGTGAGCGCAGCGGTAGACGGTCGGCGCAGCGGCGGACGGTCGGCGCTGGTGCAGCTGTGAGCGCGGTCAGCGCAGCAGCCAGCGCCAACACACGGGGGTGAGCAGTGAGTGTTGAGCACACCGGACTGCGGTGGGCGGTTGACGCACCAGTGAGGTGCGACGCAGCAGCCAGCACACCGATCAGCGCCAGCGGCGAGCGTTGAGCACACCCGACTGCGGTGGGGGGTAGCGGGGACCGGTGTGCCGAATGGTGGTTTGTGGGGGGTGGGGTTGTTAGGGGCTGGTGCGTAGGCCCCAGGCGAAGGGGTAGAGGGGGTTGTAGGTGGGGTCGCCGGTGTTGATTGGTTCCTGGGCGGCGGTGCGGGGCCAGGTGTGGGAGAGCTTGCCGGTGAAGGGTTTGGCGCCGAAGAGGACGTCGGCGACGCCTTCGCCTTGGGAGCCGGGGAGCCAGGAGGCCACCAGGGCGTCGATCTTCTGCAACTGGGCGGGAGGGATGACCTGCGGGCGGCCCGACACGACCAGGACGACGCACTTCGCTACCGCGCCGCAGACCTTGTCGACGACGGCTTGATCGGCAGGCTGCAGGTCGAGGCTCTTTGGTTCGCGGGGTACGCCGGCGTCCTCCGGGTCGTAGGCCCATAGAGGACCGCCGACGTCACCGAAGCCCTCGGCGTACGGCGTCTCGCCGACCGCGACAATGGCGACGTCACTCCCGGCCGTTGGTGCCGAGCCGTCCTCGCTGTAGGTGACCGACCCAGCCACCTGCTGGATGCCTTCGAGGATGGTGTTGCCCGGGATCCGGTCCCGTCCCGAAGCGCCTTGCCAGCTGAGCGTCCAGCCGCCGGCCTGGTTTCCCATGTTGTCGGCGTTGCGGCCCGCGACGTAAATTTTGGCGTTCTTCTTCAACGGCAGCAGGCCGCCGGCGTTCTTCAGCAGCACCTGCGACTTGGCGACGGCTTCGCGCGCGAGCGCCCGATGCTGCGCCGAGCCGACTTCACCAAGATGAGTCCGATCCGTATAAGGCTTCTCGAACAAACCAAGCTCGAACTTCTTCGTCAAGATCCGCCGTACGGCGTCGTCGATCCGCGCCTGCGAAACTCGGCCCGCGCGCACCTCGTCGAGCAGCGTCGTCTCGAAGGACTGGTACGAGTTCGGTTCCATGAACATGTCGATGCCGGCGTTCACCCCGGTCCGGACCTGCGTGGCCCAGTCGCCCGGGAGCTGGTGAATCCCCTCCCAGTCGGAGATGACGAACCCGGCGAACCCGAGCTTTCCCTTCAAAACAGAGGTGATCAGCTCACGGTTCGCGTGCATCTTGATCGGGTTGCCGACACCATCCTCGGTCCAGTCGACACTGGAGAACGACGGCATCACTGTGCCGGTGTTGTACGTGCGTACGGCGGGAACATACGGCGCGAGGTCGATCCGGGCGAAGTCCTGGCGGTTCGTCACCGTGATGCCCTGATCGATCGTGTAGTCGCCGGCGGCCGATCCGAACTCGGTGTCGCCGTCACCCGCGAAGTGCTTGGCCGACGCCAGCACCCGATCCGTGGCAGCCAGGTTCGAGCCCTGGAAGCCTTCGATCGCGGAGGCGAATTGACTCACCAGCCAAGGGCTCTCCGAGAAGCTTTCGTAAGTGCGGCCCCAGCGGGTGTCGCGGGCGACGCAGATGCATGGCGCGAACGCCCATTGCGGTCCGGTGGCCCGGGTCTCCTCGGACACAACATGCTCGATCCGTCGTACCAGTGCGGGATCCCAGGTCGAGCCGAGGCCGATGTTGTGCGGGAAGACCGTTGCCCCCAGCAAGTTTCCGTGGCCGTGTACCGAGTCGACGCCGTACAGGAGCGGGATCTGCAGGCGGGTCTGCAACGCGGCAGCCTGGAATCTGTCGACCATGTCGGCCCACGCCGTCGGCGTGTTCGGAGTCGGGACCGAGCCGCCGCCAGACAGGACCGACCCGAGGCGCCAGGTGGTGACGAGCGTCGCGTCGTTCGTGACCGCGCCGCGCTCGGCCTGGGTCATCTGGCCGACCTTTTCCTCCAGCGTCATCCGGCGCAGCAGGTCCGCGACGCGGGCCGCGACCGGCAAACCAGCGTTGAGATAGGCCTGCCCACTGTTGCGGATCAGCGGGCGGCCCAACTCGTCGACGGAAGGTGGCGGACCGTCAGTGGCGACCACAGCGGATGGAGTGGAGCCGACGGCGAGCACCAAGGCGAGAGGGACAATCGCAGCGAAAAAGCGACGGGGTGAGGTGATCAAACGCATGACGTTCTCCTTGGGCGAGGAGGAGGTAGAGCGCTCTCTTCGCCACACTCGGGCCATCGACAGCCGAGGTCAAGAAGTCGCCGCGTCCCTTGCGCCGAACGGCATTCCTCAGGTGGTGAAGGACCCGGTGACGACGGAGTACGACTCGACACCGTTGCGCGAGGACCACAGCCGAATGCGGACCAACGTCCCGTCGGGGACGGAGAAGTTGCAGAACGACCAGCCCTGGTAGTCGGCGACGGTGGTGTCGTCGAAGCACTCGTGGGCGTCGTACCAGAAGCCGACGTTGTTCTGCCAGAACTGGATCGCGGCCCGGGCGCTGTAGCCGTCGGCCTGGTCGTCGTGGACGCCGAGCCATTCGCCGTCGGTGCAGTAGACAGCCGCACTGAGCCGCGAGTTGGCGAGTTCTTTGGACGGATGGTGGTAGCAGTTCTCGGCCGAATTGGCGTACGCCGGGGCGACGGTCAGCAGTGACGCGGCCAGTACACCGGCGCCGAGCGCAGCGGCGAGACGTCTGAGCATGGGGCGGCTCCCAGGGAGTAGGTCGGGGGCCGATCATACGTCCGCTGGGAGCGCTTCCAGCTGCCTACTTCCGAGCAATGTAATAGGCGTTGAAGGCGTCTGCTTCAACGTGCGTGACCTCCACCGACGAGAACCCGGCATCCGCCAGCATCTGCCGGGCCTTCTGCTCGCCCCAGACCGTTCCGAGCCCGTCCCCGCCGAGTGACAGGGAGACCGTCATGCAGTGCATGGTCGAGACGCCGTACAGGAAGGTCGCGAAGGGATTGTCCAGGTTGTCCTCGAGGTTGCTCGACGCCTGGATGTCGACCATCAGGAAGACGCCACCCGGCCGCAGCGACGCCGCGATTCCGGCCAGGACCTGGGCTGGATGCGCCTGGTCGTGGATAGCGTCGAAGGCCGTGACGAGATCGAACCGCTCGTACTCCTCCAACTCGGCGGCATCCCTGACGAAGAACTCCGCGTTCCCCAACGAAGCGGCCTCGGCGCGGGCAGCGGCGATGCCTTCCGCGGAGAAGTCGTACCCCACACACCGGCTGCGCGGGTACGTGGCGGCGATCAGGTTGATCGCATGCCCGCTACCGCAACCGATGTCGGCCACATCAATGCCTGCCGAGAGACGCGACGGCAGCCCGGGCACGAGCGGAAGGATGGCGTCGATGAGCGCAGCATCGAAGACCGCGCCGCTGTCCTCGGCCATCAGGCGATGGAACTCGGTGTACTCCGAGTAGGGAACCCCGCCGCCGTGCCGGAAGGACTCCACCACCGAGGACTCGACACCGGCGAGCAGCGAGATGAACTGCGTGGCCCCAGCGAGGTTGTCCGGTCCCGCCGCCCGGGTCAGGAACGCGGCGTGCTCCCGCGGCAACCAGTAGGTGCGCTCACGAGCGTCGTACTCGACCACCCGGCCGACGGTCAGACCGCCCAGCCACTCACGCACGTACCGTTCCTGCAGGCCGGTGGCTCCGGCGATCTCGTGGCTGCTGGCCGGTGGCAGTTCGGCGAGTGTGTCGAACAGGCCGACCTGGTGGCCGATGCTCATCAGCAACGCAAGGGTCGCGTGGTTGAGGACATCACCCATCTGCTGCCCGAAGGCTTCTATCCGCGTCGTGTCCAGCAATGTCTCGGTCATGGCGATCAGCATCACTCCGGGAGGTCGCCCGGAGCATCGGTGAACTCGCCTATTCGCCGACCCTGGTGAGGTAGGCGGCAGCCTCCGTGCGGTTCCGTACGCCGAGCTTGGACAGGATGCTGGCGACGTGGTGTTCGACCGTACGGCGACTGATGTACAGCCGGGCGGCGATCTCCGGATTGGGCAGACCCTCAGCCAGTACGGCGAGCACGTCCCGCTCCCGCTGGGTCAGCAACTGCAGCCCGCGAGGCCCCACGCGGGCCGCTCTGGCACCAACTGCCCGCAACCAGGCAGCAGCCGCATCGGCATCACGTGACGCACCCAGGTCCTTGAAGACCGTCAAAGCGATCCGAGCCTCAGCGACAGCCGACTCAGGGTCCAGCGCCGACGCCAGCAGCATCCGAGTGCGCGCAACCTCGAGCGGCATCTCCAGCAGGCCGAACCAGTTCAGCGCTGCCGACAGACGAGCTACAGCCTCGTCACGCTTCCCCTGTGCCAGAAGAACCCGTCCACACAGCCGTGCGGCGCGTGCGGAGATCAGTCCGCTGTCTGTCGTCGTACAGAGCGCAGTAAGGCGGTCCGCCTGTTCTGAAGCTGAGTCCCCAGCCGCAAGCGACGCCTCACCGAGTAGCTCGATCAGCCGCGCCTCCTCCAGCGCAGGAGGTGAGTCGCCGAGCTGACGTCGTACCAGCGAGACAGCCATCGCCACCTCCCCGGCGGCGAGGTAGGCAGCGGCCAGGACCGGCCGTACGACGGTGCGGTCCTCAAAGCCGGTCAGAAGTCGCCTGGCCTCAGCAACCCGGCCCTGCCCGAGTCGGAGCTCTGCAAGGAAGGCCGCCGCCTCTGCCTGGACAGCCGGCAGCGCATCACGGGCCAGCTCCGCTGCAGCGGTCAGCTCGTTCTCCGCCCGGAGCCAGTCGCCGATAGAGACCAGCACTGCGCCGTACGACGCTCTGCACGTCGCGTGGAGGTACGGACAGCCGTAGCGCTCGATGAAGTCGTCCAGCGACCGCGTCCACTGCACTACCCGCGGGAAGTCGGCGCCGCGCACACAGGAACGCATCAGCACACAACTGGTGAAGACGACGGTGTCGGGCCGAGCGCCCTCACCACCGAGCGCACCAGCCAGCGCCTCGTCCAGCAAGGCAGTGCCCTCGATGGCCTGCCCCAGATTGACCAGGGCCGAGCCCCACAGGCTCAGCGCACACAGCTCGAGGTCCGTGTCGCCTGCTTCGACGGCAACGTCGTACGCCGCCTCACACCAGGCGGCAACGTCACTGGGGTCGTCTGCGGCACCAGCCCGGGCCAGCGAAGCCCAGGCGGAGACCAGAGGGTCACCGACTTCCGAAGCCACCCGGACTGCGCGTGCGGCCCAGCCCTGTGCGGCTGCGCGGTCGCCGAAGTTGGCGTCGTACAGGAGGCTCAGGCCGAGCGCTGTGAAGACGGCCTGAGCGGGGTTGGAGCGTCTCAACAGAGCGTAGGCACGTTCCCAGGAGGAAAACGCGGCCCGGACGTCGCCGAGCCACCACTGCGCGTCGCCCAGACCGGAGAGGCCCTCGGCGGTCTCCTTGACCCCAGCAGAGCCGAACGCGGCGCGTGCCGCCACCCAGTCCCCGTCGCCGAGCGCCTTCTCCCCGGCCCTGAGGAGACCGTCGATCTCCTCCACAGCTCGACGGTAGACGCGCTGCGGCCCCCGGGGAAAGTGGGAAGTTCCCGGGGGCCGTGGCGCGATCAGCTACTGATCAGCTGCAGCCGGAGGTGCTGCCGCAGCCTTCGCAGACGTAGCAGGAGCCGCTCGGGCGCATCTTGGTGCCGCAGGTGAAGCAGAGTGGCGCGTCGACCGACGTACCGGTGATGAGCTCGAACATCTCCGCCGTCGTGTGCGCCTCACCCTTCACCGGCTTGGCGGCAGCTGCTTCGGCGACAGGCTCCGGCTCGACGGACTTCAGCGACTCGGCCTCGGAGATCTCGGCCGGGGCCGGCTCGTAGGAGCCGGTGTCGAGCTGCCGGGACCGCTCCTCCGCGGAGTAGATGCCCAGGGCGGCCCGCTCGTCGAACGGCAGGTAGTCCAGGGCCAGCCGGCGGAAGATGTAGTCCATGATCGACTGCGCCATCCGGACGTCCGGGTCGTCGGTCAGACCGGCCGGCTCGAACTTCAGGTTGGTGAACTTCTGTACGTAGGTCTCCAGCGGTACGCCGTGCTGCAGGGCGATCGAGATCGCGATCGAGAAGGCGTCCATCACCCCGGCCAGGGTCGAGCCCTGCTTGCCCATCTTCAGGAAGACCTCACCGAGACCGTCGTCCGGGTACGAGCCGGCGGTCATGTAGCCCTCGGCGCCGCCCACGCTGAACGACGTGGTCCGCGACGGCCGCGACTTCGGCAGGCGCTTGCGGGTCGGCCGGTACTCGATCACCTTCTCGACGATCTTCTCGGCGACGGCGGGGTCGACGGCCTTCTTTGCCTTGGCGTCGCTCAGCGGCTGACCAACCTTGCAGTTGTCCCGGTAGATCGCGAGAGCCTTGAGTCCCAGCTTCCAGCCCTGGAAGTAAATGTCTTGGATCTCCTCGACTGTTGCGGTCTCGGGGACGTTGCAGGTCTTCGAGATGGCACCACTCAAGAAGGGCTGGCAGGCCGCCATCATCCGGACGTGGCCCATCGGCTTGATCGCCCGCTCGCCCATCGCGGTGTCGAAGATCTCGTAGTGCTCCGGCTTCAGGCCCGGCGCGTCCACCACGTGACCGTGCTCGGCGATGTACTCGACGATCGCCTCGATCGTCTCCTCGGTGTAGCTGTACTGACGCAGCGCCCGCGGCACCGTCTGGTTGACGATCTGCATCGAGCCGCCGCCGACCAGCTTCTTGAACTTGACGAGCGAGAAGTCCGGCTCGATGCCGGTGGTGTCGCAGTCCATCATGAAGCCGATGGTGCCGGTCGGCGCCAGCACCGAGGCCTGCGCGTTCCGCCAGCCGTTCTTCGCACCGATCTTCAGCACGCCGTCCCACGCCGCGGTGGCGTGCTTCTGGACGTCCTTGTCGATCTCGTGCAGGGTCCGGATCGCGTCGTTGGCCGCCGCGTGCTTGCGCATCACCCGGGTGTGGGCGTCCTTGTTGCGCTCGAACCCGTCGTACGGGCCGACCACTCCGGCCAGCTCGGCCGAGCGCCGGTACGACGTACCGGTCATCAGCGAGGTGATAGCGCCCGCCAGTGCGCGACCACCGTCGGAGTCGTACGCGTGGCCGGTCGCCATCAGCAGGGCGCCCAGGTTCGCGTAGCCGATGCCGAGCTGCCGGTACGCGCGGGTGGTCTCGCCGATCGCCTCGGTCGGGAAGTCGGCGAAGCAGATCGAGATGTCCATCGCGGTGATGATCAGCTCGACCGCCTTGACGAACTTCTCCGAGTCGAACATGTCGTCGTCGCGGAGGAACTTCATCAGGTTCAGCGAGGCCAGGTTGCAGGACGAGTTGTCCAGGTGCATGTACTCCGAGCACGGGTTGGATGCGGTGATCCGGCCCGTCTCCGGCGTGGTGTGCCAGTCGTTGATGGTGTCGTCGTACTGCAGACCCGGGTCGGCGCAGGCCCACGCCGCCTGGGAGATCTTGTCGAACAGCTCGCGCGCGTCGACGGTCTCGATGACCGAGTTGTCCAGCCGCGCCCGCAGCCCGAACTCGCCCTTCTCCTCGACCGCACGCATGAACTCGTCGGTGACCCGGACCGAGTTGTTGGCGTTCTGGTACTGCACGGAGGTGATGTCGCGGCCGCCGAGGTCCATGTCGAAGCCCGCGTCGCGCAGCACGCGGATCTTCTCCTCCTCGCGCATCTTCGTCTCGACGAACTCCTCGATGTCGGGGTGGTCGACGTCGAGCACAACCATCTTGGCTGCCCGCCGGGTGGCACCGCCGGACTTGATCGTGCCGGCGCTCGCGTCCGCGCCGCGCATGAAGGAGACCGGGCCGGACGCCGTCCCGCCGGAGGACTGCAGCAGCTCCTTGGACGACCGGATCCGGGACAGGTTCAGCCCGGCGCCGGAGCCGCCCTTGAAGATCAGGCCCTCCTCCTTATACCAGTTCAGGATCGAGTCCATCGAGTCGTCGACGGCGAGGATGAAGCAGGCCGACACCTGCTGCGGCGAGGACGTCCCGACGTTGAACCAGACCGGCGAGTTGAAGCTGAAGTACTGGTGCAGGAGCATCCAGGTGAGCTCGTGCTCGAACACCTCGGCGTCGGCCGGGGTGGCGAAGTAGCCATGCTCCTCGCCCGCCTTGCGGTAGGTCTTGACCACCCGGTCGAGCAGCTGCCGCAGGCTCCACTCGCGGTTGTCGTGCCCGACCGCGCCACGGAAGTACTTAGTGGTGACGATGGTGGACGCGTTCACGCTCCAGTAGTCGGGGAACTCGACCCCGCGCTGCTCGAAGACGGTCTCACCGGTCTTCCAGTTCTGCTGGACGACGTCGCGGCGCTCCCACGTCACCTCGTCGTACGGATGTACTCCCTCGGTCGTGAAGATGCGCTCGATGGTGAGTCCCGTGGGCGCGTTCTTCCGCCCGCGGAACCCGGCCGCCGACCTCTTGGTCGACCCCGAGTGGCCGGTCACCGTCTCTGTCATGGTTGCTCCTCGCCCTGTGTCTGGTACTGCCGCGGTCTGTCGGGACCGCCCCGTTGGTAACGCCTGGTGTTGCTGTTCCCCGATTTACGTCTGCTGGGTCGGCTTCAGCGGGCGCGGCTCGGTGCCTTCCGGCTCCTTCTCCGCCCGCAGCAGCGCGATCTCCGTCTCGAAGTCGTCGGCGGACTCGAACTGCCGGTACACGCTCGCGAACCGCAGGTAGGCGACCTCGTCGAGCTCCCGCAGCGGCCCGAGGATCGCCAGTCCGACCTCGTGCGCGGGCACCTCCGGCGAGCCGCTCCCCTTGAGCGCGTCCTCGACCTGCTGGCCGAGGCGGGCGAGCTGGTCCGCGTTCACCGGCCGGCCCTTGCAGGCCTTGCCGACCCCGTTGATGACCTTCTCCCGGCTGAACGGCTCGGTCGCGCCGGAGCGCTTCACCACCGTCAGCTGCATCTGCTCCACGGTCGTGAACCGCTTCTCGCAGACCGGGCACTGCCGCCGGCGGCGGATCGCTCCGCCGTCCTCGGCCACCCGGCTGTCCACCACGCGGGAATCGACGTGCCGGCAATACGGACAGTGCACGACGAATCACTCCTCCCGTGGGCTGCCGAGGGGGCAGCATGTGGACCAGCCTGGGGACAACCTGTGTAGAAGTTGTGTGCAACTGACCACTACCTGTGGAAAATTACACCCGTGTAACCACTACATCTAGGGATCCTAGATCGCTGCTCCGACAGTTTGCAAGAACGGCCGGATCTCGCGCGCGTCTCACTGGTTCCAACGCTCACGCGTCCTCGTGTAGTCCCGCGTGGCGCCACCGAAACGGCCTCCGGGAGGCGCAGACTATGGCCCGCCGACAGGTCAGGAGGGCGGTCGGCAGAAGCCGAAATCGCAGCCCTGGTCCGCACCCAGAACGTGGTCGCGGAACAACCGTCGGTAGCCGGTGAGAGGTTCGTTACTCGCGGCCGGCAGCTCGACCCGGCGTGTCGCGAGCTCCTTCGGAGAGACCAGCAGATCGAGGCGGGCCGTCGCGACCGAGAGGCGGATGAGGTCGCCGGTGCGGACGAGGGCGAGCGGCCCGCCGAGCGCCGCTTCCGGAGTGACATGCAGCACGATCGTCCCGTACGCCGTACCGCTCATCCGCGCATCGGAGATCCGGACCATGTCCCGCACCCCGGCCCGGGCCAGCTTGGCCGGGATCGGCAGGTATCCGGCCTCCGGCATCCCCGCACCCAGCGGTCCGGCGTTCTGCAGCACGAGTACGTCGGACGCCTCCACCTCCAGCGCAGGGTCGTCAATCCGCGCCGCCAGGTCCTCCAGCGAGCTGAACACGACAGCCCGCCCAGTGGTCTCGAACAGCGCCGGGTCAGCCGCGGACCGCTTGATCAGTGCACCTGCCGGCGCCAGCGAGCCTTTGAGCCACACCAGCCCGCCTTTGTCCCGGCTGGGCTCACTCAGCGGCCGTACGACGTCACGGTCGACCCACGCGGGCCCGTCACCCAGCCGCTCCCCCAGCGTCTCCCCGGTCACCGTGAGGGCAGATAGGTCGAGGAGGTCCCGTAGATCATGCAGCACGGCGGGGAGGCCGCCAGACGCATGCAGATCCTCCATGTAGTGCGACCCGGTCGGCTTGAGCTCCACCAGCACAGGTGTCGTGTCGCTCAGCTCGTTGAGCTCGTCCGGATCGACGGTGAGCCCAAGCCGGCCGGCCATCGCGGTCAGGTGAATCAGGGCGTTTGTAGACCCGCCGATGGCCAGCAGCACCCGCAGTGCGTTGCGGATCGACGCAGCTGTCACGACCTGGTCCGGCGTACGATCGGCGACCGCGATCTCGACCGCCGCGGCACCTGTTGCCTCGCCGATCCGCAACCGGTCAGCATGTACGGCGGGTGCGGTCGCACTGTCGGGCAGCGCCATGCCGAGCGCCTCGACGAGGCAGGCCATCGTGCTGGCTGTCCCCATCACCGCGCAGGTGCCAGCGGTGGTCGCGAGGTTGCGCTCGATCCGGCCGATCTCGTCCTCGCCGATCTCGCCGGCTCGGTAGCGCGCCCAGAAGCGGCGGCAGTCGGTGCACGCACCCAGCCGTTCGCCTTCGTAACGACCTGTCGACATCGGGCCGGTGACTAGCTGGATCGCCGGACGGCCGGCGGAGAAAGCACCCATCAGCTGGGCCGGAACGGTCTTGTCACACCCACCCACCAGTACGACGCCGTCCATCGGCTGGGCCCGGACGAGCTCCTCGACGTCCATCGCCATCAGGTTGCGGTAGACCATCGCGGTCGGTTCGAGGAAGCTCTCCCCCAGCGAGATGGTCGGGAACTCCATCGGCAGCCCGCCGGCCGCGATGATGCCGCGGGCAACGGACTTCACCAGCTCCGGTTGTTGTCGATGGCAAGGGTTGAAATCGCTGCTGGAGGTGGCGATACCGATCACCGGCCGATCCAGCGACTCCGGCGACCGGCCGCTCGCATGCAGGAACGCCCGCCGCAGAAAGCGCGAGAACTCAGGGTCACCGTAGCTGACCAGGCCGCGATAGATACCGCTCACAGGGCTCCAGGCGTCCGGCGGAGGTGCTCGGCCAGGAGTCGCAGCATGCTTTCCGGCGGTACGGCGCCGGGCGCGCGGACGGCGTCGTACGAGATCAGGCCGCGGAGGACCAGGCTGCGTTTGCGCAGGCCGAGGGCGATAACGGCCTGGAACTCGAAATTCACCAGCGGGAGGTAGTCGCGCCAGACCTCGCGAGCCTTCTCGAACCCGCCGCCTTTGTAAGCTGCCACGCAGGCGAGCAGGCCTTCGGGGACGGAGAAGCCGGTCATTGCACCGGCGGCGCCGACGGCCAGTTCATCGAGCAGGCAGGTGCCGCCGAGCCCACCGAAGATCGGTATGTCGAGTCCGGCCGCGAGCTCCGCGACAGCCGGCGGGCTTGGGGACGACTCGGACTTCACGGCCACGGCAGCGGGGACGTTGCGGACGGCGGCGATCAGGTCAGCGGTGGTGATCGGGATACCGCTGATCACTGGATAGTCCTGGACGACAAGGGGTCGATCGGTGCGGTCGGCAACCTCGTTCAGGTACTTGCTCAGGGCATCGGGATCGCTGGAGTTCACTTGAACCATAAGTCCGGCAAGCCTGGATCCCACGGCTGGCAGGATGTTCGTTGCCTCCGCGCAGACTTCGTCGAGCTCGAACGCACTCAGGCCGATCACCAGTGGCAGATCGGTCGAGGAGGCAACCACTGTCTCCACGACAGTGCGTCGCTCCGTCGGTGTCAGGCGAGCCGCTTCTCCGAAGACGCCAAGCACTGTCAGCCCGGTCGCGCCGATGTGCTCGTAGTGCCTGACCTGCCGTGCGAGCGACTCGGTGTCGACGGCCGAGCCGTCCGCCGTGAGCGGCGTCGCCAGTACGCCCCACACTCCGGGATCCAATGTCATGGAGCTCCTCTCACCGGTCCGTTTGAACCACCCTAGTCAGGACGACGAGGCTGAGGGAGGGCAACGGCAGGTCGATCCGCAGCGTGAGATCGCCGTCGACCTCTTGCTGAGTGTCATCGGTGAATCGCTCGAGGCCTTGCCGGGCAGTGATCGTGGCGAGCTGTTCGGGCGTCGGATCCTGCGGCGCACCGAGGTCCTGCCACACCGTGTGACTGTTGCTGTGATTGTGGTCGATCCGAAAATGCTGCATGGTCCAGTCGCCGTGGTCGAGGCCGTTGACTTGGAGCTCCACCTCGGTCTGCGCGGCGTCCTCGGCGTACTGATCGTCGGTGTGGCGCCAGAACAGGATCGTGACGCTGCCGTCCGTCGTGCTGCGGCTGGCGATCACGTCGACCTCCTCCGGCAGTCCGTTGCCTAGAGCATCCGTGATGCCCACGGATTGGTCCGAGGTCGCGGCGAGCCGGCGGTCTCCGAGTCGTGCGAAGGCTCGATAGGCGTTCATCAACGGCTTTTCGATACCCGACGCGGTGACGAAGCTCCGCGTTCCCTCGAAGTAGCGCTCGCCCTCCATCGAGAAGCTCCAGGTAGTTGCCTCATGCACCTTTGCGGTGTGCTGCTCGTTGAGATCGAGCACCTTTTTCATCAGCTTGGCCTGGAACACCGGGTAGTACTCGTTGTTGCGGTAGGCAAAGTTCGCGTTGTCGTAGATCCCCCAGTGCGCGGGGACCGAGGCGTCGCATTCGTCGACGATCACCGGTGCGTCGACGTACTGCGGGAACTCCTCGATGACACGCAGCGCGCGGTCGATCTCGCGGAGCATCTTCGGGGTCGAGGGCGACTGCTTCTCCGGCGCTGGTGCGCCGATCGGGCCGTAGGTTCGCCACGGAGTGAAGTGCGAGCCCTTGGTGTGGAACGAGACGAAGTCCACCGGCAGGTCGCGGTCGGCGCAGGCTTGGAGGAAGCCGCGGAGGAAGTCCGCACCGCCGCCGGTGACCGCTGGACCACCGACCTTGGCCGTGGGGTCGATGTCCCGGATCGCCTTGACCGTTACGTCGTACAGGTCGTGGAACTGCTCCGGTGTGCCGCGCCAGTACGAGATGTCGGGCTCGTTCCACAGTTCCCAAAGCCAGTGCTGGACCTCGTTGGCGCCGTACCGCTCGAGGCAGTGTTCGACCAGGGCGGCGACCAGGCCGGCCCACTTTGCGTAGTCCTTCGGCGGGTATGACCACCAGCCAGCCTCGTACGCGCTGTACTGGCTTGGACTGCCCTCGAACGGGAACTCGGCCTTCGCCTCCTCCGGTACCAGCGCCAATGGGGTGAAGGCGAGTTCGACCAGCGGATGGTGGCCGGCGCCGACGATCGCATCGTACGTGAGGTCGGCGATGGTGAAGTCGTAGTACGGCTTGCCGTCGGCGTCCTCGTGGTAGACGTTGCCGCTCCCCCAGTGTGGGAGGCCGAGGCCGGTGCCGCTGGTGAAGATGTTGTGCGGCCGGACGTGGTACGGCGTCTCGGCGAATCCGCCGATTGTCTGCAATGTGCGACGGCCCTGAGGTGTGTAGGTCCAGTTGATCTCGTCGTACCCCAAGCTCGCCCAGGGGCGGTCGAGGACGCCGAGATCCTGGCCGGCGTCGACGGTCACGCGCGCGGCGCGGATCGGGGTGGCAGCTGGGTCGGAGGGTGTGTACGGGAGGTGCTGCGCGTGGCTGGCAGAGGCGTTCTGGGTCATGTAGGCCTTTCGTTGTATCGATAAACAATCGTCTGGACCTGTGGAAGTCAAGACTTGAGGCCGCCTGGTTGGCGCGTGCCCGCATGCGTGAGGATGGGCGGCATGAAGCCGGTGATTCTCGATGTCGACACCGGGCTGGACGACGCCTGTGCGCTACTGCTCGCCGCCCGCCACCCAGAGCTCGACCTGAAGGCAGTGACGTGTGTAGGCGGCAACGTCGGCCTCGACGACGTCGTGGTGAACACGCTGACCGTGCTGGAAGCTGCCGGACGCACTGACGTCCCAGTGGCTCGTGGCGCCGCCCTGCCGCTGCTGCAGCCGGTGCGGGCGGCTCCGCACGTCCACGGCGTCGACGGCCTCGGCAACCTCGACTGGCCGCGCTCCAGCCGTACGCCGGGACCAGGCCACGCTGTTGAACTCCTCCGCGACGTACTGCGTGATGCGGCCGCTACGGGCGAGTTGGTCACGCTCATCCCGCTGGCGCCGATGACGAACATCGCGCTGCTGCTGCGGACGTACCCGGACGCGGCTGCAGGGCTACGCGAGATCGTGTTCATGGGCGGTGCCGCCGGGATCGGGAACGCGACTGCCTCGGCGGAGTTCAACATCTGGACCGACCCGGAGGCGGCTGCGATCGTGCTGGCCGCGGCCGCGGAGCTCGGCGTACCGGTGACGATGTACGGGCTGGACGTGTTCTACGACGTGGTGATCACGCTGGACCAGGCGCGTTCGTTGGGTGATTCCCCTTCAGCTGAGCTGGCGCGGCGGCTGATCGAGAAGCGCAGCGAGCTGTACCAGTCGGACGGCGCAAGCATCGGCGACGGCGGCGCGGTGTGCGCGGTGATCGACCCGGCCGGTCTGACGACTCAGCCGTTCCCCCTCCGGGTCGAGCTGTCCGGCACTTGGTCACGCGGCCGCACCATCGTCGACACCCGCGACTGGTCCTCCGACCTCACCAACGATCCCCATGGTCCGTCGCCGGCCGTCGTACAAGTAGCCACCGCGGTAGACGGCAAACGCTACGCCGACCTCTGGCTATCGGCCGTCAAGTAGTACGAGCTCCTGTAGGCGGGCGTGGACGCCGTGCATGAAGAGGTTGAGGCCTTCGGCGAAGTGGTCGGGGCTGGAGCCGTCGGGGTCAGAGCTGTCGGAGTCAGAGCTGTCGGAGTCAGGGCTGTCGGAGTCAGAGCTGTCGGAGTCAGAGCTGTCGGGCTCTGCGTTGTCGGGGCCTGGCGGGGGCTCGGCGACGACGGCGGCTAGGGTCCAGCGGGCGCTGGTCTCGAAGATGCGGCGGGCTTGCGGCTCGGGTACGCCGAGGTCCACGAGGGCGCGGATCTGCGCGCGTACGAGCTCCGCGCGCGATCCCTCGCCCTGGTCGCGGTCGGCTGTCGCCTTCGCCTGGATCAGACCGGCGAGTCCGGGGTGTTCGGCATAGAACTCCTTCAGCTTGTGGGCGCCGGCGATCGTGACCGCGATCCAGTCGTCGACCGTACGGACGCTCTCGTACGCCGCGGCGTCGGCGGCGAACTGATCGAACGCGTTGCGAGCAACAAGCTCGAGCAGCTCACCCTTGTTGTGCACATGGTGATAGAGCGACGGAGCCCGAACGTCGAGCCGCTCAGCAACCAACCGCATGGTCAGCCCGTCGAGCCCCCGCTCCCGAATGACCGCCAGCGCCGCATCAACAATCACCCCTACCGAAATCCCCGCCGCCACATGCGACGACGGATCCCGCCGGGCGGCTTGCCGATCGCGACGGGTGGCCGGCGGCGTACTGGGGCTCGTGGGCACGGAAACCTCGTTGTCGGCGGGGAAGCGGGCGGCTAGGTTGCTGTCTAACAGTATTAGACAGAGTAGAGGATCCCCTGTGCCTGGACTGCGACCTGCCTACCCGCTGCGTACCGAGCGACTCGATCTGCGGCCGCATCGGATGGATGATCTGGACGACCTGTATGCGTTCCACTCGCGGCCGGAGGTGGTGCGCTACACGCCCTGGCCGGTGCGGGACCGCGAGCAGACCCGTGTTGCGCTCGAGGCCAAGCTCACCCAGGATGCGCTGACCGAGCCCGGTCAATGGCTCGTGCTGGCGATCGAGCTCCGCGAGACCGGCACGGTGATCGGCGAGGTGCTGCTCAAGTGGGCCAGCGACACGGATCGCCAAGGGGAGATCGGGTTCGCACTGCACACCGACTACCAGGGCAAGGGACTCGCCGCCCAAGCCGCTCGGGAGGTACTGCGCCTGGGCTTCGAAGAACTCGGCCTGCACCGCATCTGCGCCGTACTCGACGACCGCAACAAACCGTCCGCCCAACTCCTCGAACGCCTCGGCATGCGCCGCGAAGCCCACCTGATCCACTGCGTCTTCTTCAAGGGCGAATGGACCAATGAATACATCTACGCCCTCCTCGAAGACGAGTGGCGCGCAACCACCAGCCACTGACCCACCACCTCCACAACCACCAACCCAGGACCCCCAGCGGGGGTGGAATGGCTCGGCGGATGGGCAGAGTGGGATTGTGCTGCTTGACTGGGTGGTTGGGCGAGGGGCGGCTGTGGTGGCGATCGACAACGGGATTTACGAGCGGCTTGGGGAGTCCTGGTGGGATGAGGACTGTCCGCTGAACGTGCTGCAGGGGAGCTTTACGCCGGGGCGATTCGGCTACTTCCGGGCGGTGCTCGATCGGCTCGGGAAGGAGGCGATCGGGTTGCGCGCGGTGGACATCGGCTGCGGCGGCGGGTTTCTGGCTGAGGAATTCACGCGGCTCGGCTGTGAGGTGGTCGGCGTCGATCCGTCGGCAGTGTCGATCCGGACCGCGCGGCGGCACGCGGACATCTCCAGCCTTCAGATCGAGTACGCCGTTGCCGCCGGTGAGCGGCTGCCATTGGCTGACGAGAGCTTCGACGTTGCGTATTGCTGTGACGTGCTCGAACACGTGCCGGATCTCGACCTCGTCATCGCGGAGACCGCGCGGGTGCTCAAACCCGGCGGCGTCTACCTGTTCGACACGATCAACCGGACGGTCGCGTCGAAGGTGCTCGCTATCAAGGTGATGCAAGAGTGGCGGCTGACGCGGATCACCGATGCGCGGTTGCACTGCTGGTCGATGTTCATCAAGCCCGCGGAGCTCGCCACGACGCTACGCCGGCACGGAATGCATCTCCACGAGATCACTGGCCTTGGCCCCAGGGCGGGCAAGGCGACCTTGATGCGCAGCTACCTGCAAGCGCGCCAAGGCCGGATGAGCTACGGGCAGCTGAGCCGGCTGATGAACGTCGGCGAGATCAGACGCACCACCGTCTCCTACATGGGCTACGCCACCAAGACCCTCACCACCTGAACCCGGTGCACTGAGGCCGTGTGGCCGGGGTTAGCGGGCGATGGGGATCTGGAGGGTTTGACCTGGGATGACGTCGGCTGGGGTGCCGAGGTTGTTGAGGTTGGCGATCTTCTCGACGACGATCGCTGGGTCCTGGCCGGGGTTGGTGTCCTTCGCGATCGACCAAAGGCTCTGACCAGGAGCGACCTGGACCGGGACAGTGTGGGTGAAGTCGGGGCCGGGCTGGAGTACGCCGGTGATACGGAGGCCTAGCACCACGATGGCCGAGCCGAAGACGAGCACCGAGAGGGCGGTCACCAGCATCCGTCCGCGCCGGGTCAAGCGCAGCGCCGGCGGCTCGACGTGACGGCCGAGGTCTTCGCCGGAGCAAGCCCGAACCGGGCGGGGCTCGGTCGTGGCGCCGGGGATCGTGCGGCGGCGAGGCTTGGTCTCGGGCGGTGGGGCCGACCAGCGCCGGATCGGGGCGTCCAGCGTCAGGGCTGTCGCGCCGTCCGTTGCCAGCGCCGCCGCGGTTGTCGCCGCTGTGCTCATCGGATCCTCCAGACCTCGTTCAGACCACGTTCTGCGGTGTCGATCTCTGTCTACCGGGCGCCTCCGACAGTTTTTGCCCGGTGGCCCGAACCCTGCCGATCTCGGCCCGGCTCCGAACACCTGTTCGATCGAACGCCTGTACGAATGATTAACCGACCGGCACCCGGAGCGCAACCTCTTCCAACCACGACACGCCCGGGAAATTCCCGGGCCGCGGACGCGCTTATAACCCGACACACGAACAAGCGTGCGAACCGACACGCCTTCGAACAGATGTTTGAAGAATCTCAGGATTCGGTCTAACGTCGTGTCCGTCGAGCAAGTGTGGCCGGTGCGTGACCGCCGGCCCGACCAGAGGAGCAAGCACCGATGGCCAGGACGCCGAGCGGTTCCAGCAAGGACGAGGCAGCGGACGACACCGTGACCGAGCTGCCCGACGGCCCGGCCGACGCGACCGGCCTGACGCCACGTCAGCGCCGCGTCCTGGATGTCATCCGCGACTCGGTGGACCGCCGCGGCTACCCACCCTCGATGCGCGAGATCGGCGAGCGGGTCGGTCTGACCAGCTCCTCCTCGGTGTCGCATCAGCTCCGCGTGCTGGAGCAGAAGGGCCTGCTCCGCCGCGACCCGAACCGCCCACGCGCGATCGAGGTCCGTTATCCGGGCGAAGTCGACGCCGCGGCGCGTCGTACGGCGCTGGGATCGGTGCGGCAGACGACGTACGACGAGACCGGTGCGGGCGATGTGCACGCGGACGCGGCCTATGTGCCGGTGGTCGGCCGGATCGCCGCTGGTGGGCCGATCCTCGCCGAGCAGGAGATCGAGGAGGTCTTCCCGTTGCCCAAGGCAATGGTCGGCGAGGGCACACTGTTCATGCTGCGGGTCAAGGGTGAGTCGATGATCGACGCGGCGATCTGCGACGGCGACTGGGTCGTGGTGCGCCAGCAGCCGAACGCGGAGAACGGTGACATCGTGGCCGCGATGATCGACGGCGAGGCGACGGTGAAGACGTTCAAGAAGACCAAGAACGAGATCTGGCTGCTACCACACAATCAGGCGTTCGAACCGATCGACGGCAAGGACGCGACGATTCTCGGAAAGGTCGTAACAGTTCTGCGCCGAGTCTGACATCAGAGACGGCGAGCGAAGTCGGGCGTGTCGTGTCAGCATTGAGTCATGACGACTGTCTATGACTTCAGCGCCCGGCGGATCGAAGGCAATGAACAGTCTCTTGCCGATTTCCGCGACCAGGTGCTCCTGGTGGTGAACACGGCGTCGCAGTGCGGCCAGACCCCGCAGTACACCGGACTACAGAAGCTCTACAAGGCGTATCGCCGGCAGGGCTTCTCGGTGCTTGGCTTTCCCTGCGACCAGTTCGGCCACCAGGAGCCTGGTGACGAGAACGAGATCGCGAACTTCTGCTCGACGATCTATCACGTCACGTTCCCCATGTTCGCCAAGATCGATGTGAACGGGTCGAAGGCGCTTCCGCTGTACAACTGGCTGAAGCGTGAGGCCGGAGGGTTGCTCGGTGGGCGGATCAAATGGAACTTCACCAAGTTCCTGATCGGCCGCGACGGCAATGTCATCGCCCGGTACGCCCCGACGCAATCGCCGGAGAAACTGACCGACAAGATCGAGGCGGCACTGGCGATTCCGGCGCCTTCCCGGGAAGCGAACGACTGACTGAAAACGCGCGGGATCGGTGGAATCGATTCCGCGGGTGACAGGAGTTGCGTGACGAGTACCTGAGTTCTCCTCGTCGTTGCCGAATTCTTCAGCATTTCCGCGACACCTGAACACCATTTGTCGCAGTGCGACACGAATGCCGTTGAGTCACATTCACCGACCCGGCCGCCGGGACGGCTGCACGAAGGTTCGCCGGCTGCACGAAGCAGGGGGCGGCCGACCGCGCGGACGGCGCGGGGTGCCGGCGCGCGGACGGCGCGGGGTGCCGGGCCCGCGGAAGGCGCGGGGCCGCCGGGCGTGCGGACGGCGCGGGGTGCCGGGCGTGCGGAAGGCGCGGGGGTGCCGGGCGGCGTGAGGGTGTGGGTGGTGGAGTGCGAGCTACGGGGGGCTTATGACGGTGAGCATGCGGGCGAGCTTCCATGGCCGACTGCCCCACGCGGCGAGCTTCCCGCCAAGAAGCGGTTTCCAGATTCCTTGCCGGCCGATGAACACCAGCATGAGTGCAGCGGGGTCGGCTGACAGATAGGCGTCGATGTCGGGTGCGCTCCCCGCCTCGAGCGTCAACGAACCGCGGTCGAAGACAAGCGAGATGGGTCCACCTCCACGCAGGCGCACTTCGACGTGAGCCCGGAAGGGGCCGGCCTTCTCCTGGTTCAGGAAGGCAGTCGGTGGCAGGGCCGCGATCAGCGGAAGCACGCCGCCCTCGACCGCGAGCAGAGCATGGTCGCGTTCTATCGGCCACGGGCGCCCAGTTGCTCTGGCGATGTCATGGCCGTGCATCAGGCATTCCTCGAGCAGGTGACACGCCACCACCGACGGCGGCAGGCGGACACCCTGTAGCCAATCGACGGTTGCTGCTCGCGAACGCGACGCGAGGTCGTCGAACTTCTTGGCGAGTGATCCGATGCGGTCCGCGAGCACGGCTGGATCCCGTTCGCCGTCCTCGGCCAGCATATTCGCGTTGACCTCGGCCATCCCCGCCCTCGTCACTGTGGCTTCCGGAACCGCTCTTCCGGCGATGGCGTCGCTGTCGAATCGGAAAACATGAGACAGGTGAGCCGCCACATCGCCCACCGTCCAAGCTCCGACGGAGATGGAGCGGGCGTCAGGGATACCCCGCACCAGCGAGACGAGGCTGGGCACAACCTCCCGCAACGCCGTTCGAGCCTGGGCCATGGTGTCGGGTGCGCCGCTGTGCGTCACGTCGTAGGCCACTACGGTTCCTTTGGCGCTTTCCGCCGAACGTTCCCGCGAGCCGGAGTTCCACGCCGTCGGCCGCGCGATAACCGCCAGGCGCGGATCGCCGCGGCGAAGCGGGCGGGAGCGTCGGACTGTACGAAGTGGCCGGCGCCTTCGACGATGACGGTCTGGTGGTCGGCGAAGGCCCGCTCCCATCGCTGTCGTTCCTTGGCCCGGAAAGCGAAGTCCGCGTCGCCCCAGATGATGAGCGTCGGGAGGTCGGGGAGCCTGGCCTCGACATCGGCGAGGAAGGCGCGGCTGGCGGTGATTCGCCCGGGAAGCACGGCCGACGCGTCGCGGGTGGCGCGAGGCTCTCGGTAGTGGGCCATTTCGGCGGCGGTCGGCTTTCGCAGCCGGTGGCCGGCCGGGATCATCGCGTTGACGAACAGGTTGAACTGCCTGACCAGTAAGCGCCCAAGCACTCCGCCCATGACGAAGGAAGCGACCTCGAGCTGGACGTCGCCGGTGATCGGCCAGCCCCACGTGTTCGTCAGTACCAGGCCCTCGAAGGCAGCAGGCCGCTGCTCGACCGCGGCCAGACCGATGGGGCCGCCCCAGTCATGGGCGACCAAGGTGACGCCGCTCAAGCCCACGGCGTCAACGAACGCGGTGACGACGTCGGCGTGCTCCTCGGGTAGATACCGGTAGCCCGGGCGGGGCGTCGACAGCCCGAAACCGGGGTAGTCCAGGGCCACGCAGCGGAAGTCGTCCCGCAGGGCACGGATCACGTCGCGATACACGAACGACCAGGTCGGGTTGCCGTGCAGCAGGAGCAGTGTCGGCCCCGATCCTTCGTCGACGTAGTGGACGGTGTGTCCATCGATGGTGACGAAGCGGCTCTCGAACGGAAACAGCTCGTCGTCAACCCACGCAGGCCTTCCCACAACTACACCCCTCTCGCCGGCTTGCTAGATATTGTCAGATGAGCTTGAGATTATAAAGTGATCGTATGAGTCGAAGCTACGGCCAGTACTGCGGCCTCGCCCGGACGCTGGATGTCGTCGGCGACCGGTGGAATCTGCTCATCGTCCGCGAGCTCCTGATCGCCCCGGCCCGCTACCGCGAACTGCTCGATGGACTTCCCGGCGTGGCCACGAACCTGCTCACCGACCGTCTCCGCGACCTCGAAACCGCGGGAGTGATCGAGCGACGGTTAGCCGAGGAGAGCAACGCCATCGTGTACGCGCTCACCCCGTGGGGCGCCGAGTTGCGGGAGCCCATCGAGGCCCTGATCCGCTGGTCTACGCCACTCATGATGCGCGGGCCCGGCGGCGACCGCTTCCGCGCTGAATGGCTCGTCGTCGCCCTCCGAGCTCTGCTCGCCGGCAGACCACACGTACGCCGCTCATCGACGATCGGGATCGCGGTCGACGGCCAACTGCTCCAGGTACGGGCGACGCGCTCGGGCATTGAAGTCAGCCTGCATGATGGTCGCGCCCTCGATGCCGTTGTACGCGCTGACGCCTCGATCATTCTCGGGCTGGCAGCGGGCGGGCTCATCCTCGACGAGCACGTCGAGGTCGAAGGGGATGAAGCCGCCGTGCGAGCCGTCTTAAACCAGGACTGAGTCTGGGTTGATGTCTAGGCGGAGGCCTCGCCAGACGGGGTGGCGGAGGCGGGCGTCGGCGGCCCAGCCGGAGTAGGTGACTTCGGCGACCAGGACCGGGTCGAGCCAGTGGGCTCTGCGGCGGTCGGGGCCGGGGATGGTGGCGGGATCGAAGGGTGGGCGGTCGATCTCGAGGCCGGCCAGTTCGGCGCTCAACAGGTCGAGGGTGGCGAAGTCGAGGCCCGAGCCGACCTTGCCGATCAGGATCAGGTCGCCGCCCGGTTCGTCGTACGCGCCACAGTAGAAGGAGCCGATCTTGCCGGCGCGGTTGCCCTCACCCGGATGCCAGCCGCACAGGATCACGTCGCGCGTCTGCACCGGCTTGACCTTCACCCAGTCGGAGCTGCGTCGGCCGGCCAGGTAGCGGGACTTGCGCCGTTTCGCGACCACACCTTCGAGCCCGGTGGATGCGGACAACTCCAGCGCCGCGTCGCCGTCGTCGTACGCGGGTGGGGTTTCCCAGAACGGGTCGCCGATCTCGAGCGAGTCGAGCAGGCCGCGGCGGTCGTCGTACGTTGCCTCTAGCAACCACTTGCCGTCGAAGCGGAGTACGTCGAAGAGCCGGACGGAGACCGGGACGTCGCGGATCAAGTGCCGCAGCTGGCGAGGATCACGCACATGCATCCGCCGTTGCAGCAAGCCGAACGACGGCGCGCCGTTCTCATCCAGGGTGACGATTTCACCATCCAGTA
This sequence comes from Kribbella antiqua, assembly GCF_004345665.1. Taxonomy (GTDB): domain Bacteria; phylum Actinomycetota; class Actinomycetes; order Propionibacteriales; family Kribbellaceae; genus Kribbella; species Kribbella antiqua. The sequence continues at coordinate 95,735 of NZ_SLWR01000018.1, read as the reverse complement.
CGGCGGGCAGCCGCAGCCCCGGCGCCTCCGCCAGACCGACCAGCTCGGGGTAGCCGCCGGAGACGTCACGGCTGTTGCGCGACCACAGCCGGCAGACACCTTCGTCGACCTCGGCGATGATCCGGATGCCGTCCCACTTCATCTCGTACGACCAGCCCGAGCCCGACGGCATCTCCCCCGCCGCCGCCATCATCGGCAGCACCGGTGGACTGGTCACAGGACTCATGACGACTGCAGTCTCTTCAACGCGCCAAGCACCTTCTCACGATCGGCGGTCGGCCACATCGGGGGCAAGGAGGCGCGCAGGAAGGCGCCGTACCGCTGGGTGACGATGCGCGGGTCGAGGATGGCGACCACGCCGCGGTCGCTGCTGCGGCGGATCAGCCGGCCGGTCCCCTGCGCGAGGAGCAGCGCGGCATGGGTCGCGGCGACCGACATGAAGCCGTTGCCGCCGGCCTCGTCGACGGCGCGCTGGCGGGCAGCCATCAGCGGTTCGTCCGGGCGCGGGAACGGGACCCGGTCGATGATGACCAGATTGCAGGTCGAGCCCGGTACGTCGATGCCCTGCCACAGCGAGAGTGTGCCGAACAGCGACGTCTCCGGATCGTCGACGAACTCGCGAGCCAACTCCCCCAGCTGGGCGTCACCCTGGCAGAGCACCTTGAGATCCGTCGCTTCCCGGACGGCTGCGGTCGCCGCCTCGGCCGCACGGCGGGATGAGAACAGGCCGAGAGTCCGACCACCAGCGGCTGTGACCAGGTCGATGATCTCGTCGAACTGCTTCTGGCCGAGTCCGTCGCGATGCGGTGGCGGCAGATGCTTGGCGACGTACAGGATCGCCTGCTTCTCGTACTCGAACGGCGAGCCGACATCGAGCCCCCGCCACGGCAACGGGCCGGTGTCGGAGGACGGGTCCTCCAGCTCCGGCATCTCGTCATCTGAAGAGAGCTTGTCCGCCGGACGCAGACCGACCTGCCGCGCGATCGCGTCGAAGTCACCGCCAAGGGTCAGCGTCGCGGACGTGAGTACGACGGTCCGGTCCTTCAGCACCAAGGCCCGCAGGAGACCGGCGACGGTCAACGGAGCGATCCGGAGCTCACGACCGAAGCGATCACGGTCGACCATCCACACCACATCGGCATCGCTCAGGGCCGCGACGCGCTCGGAGACGTCGAAGATCTCCTTGACCGCGCCCTTCGACTGCCGCTTGGCGCCGTCCGGGTCGTCGTCCTTGTCGTCGGACTTCTTGTTGAGGTCGGAGTACAGCGCGCGGGCGGCGTCGCGAACCAGCGCGGCTGCTTCCAGAACCGGGCCGTTCGAGGCTTCGATCCGGCCTTCGCGCGAACCGTCGAGGGCGGCTCGGAGCGCGTCGGAGGCGTCGATCAGGTCGTCGGCCTTGTCGTCGTCGACGAACCGGCGGGAGCGTTTGGCGGCGCGCTCGACCATCTGCGGTGAGAGCTCGTCGCCCGCGGCATTGGTGACGCGGGCAGGCAGTTCGTGGGCCTCGTCGACGATGACGACGTCGTGCTCGGGCAGGACGATGCGGTTCTCGAAGGCGTCGATTGACAGCAGCGCGTGGTTCGTGATGACGATGTCGGCCTTGCGGGCCTGGTCCTTGGCCTTCTCCGCGAAGCACTCCTCGCCGTACGGGCATTTCTCGGCGCCCAGGCACTCGCGGGCGGCGATGGAGACCTGCTGCCAGGCCTGGTACTGATGCGAGGGCGCGTGGTCGCGGTCGCCTGCCTCGCCGTCTTTGAGTTGCTGCTCGGCCCAGTCGCGGAGCTCGAGCACCTGCTGGCCGATCGCGCCGGGCGGCGGGACGTCGATGAGCATGCCGTCGTCGTCGGGCGCGCCTTCGCGGATGCGGTGCAGGCAGGCGTAGTTGTTGCGTCCCTTCTGGATCGCGTACGACGGTCTGCGCGGCAGCAGCTTTTCGGTCGCGTCGAGGAGCGCGGGGACGTCGCGGTCGACGAGCTGGGACTGGAGCGCGAGGGTCGCGGTGGAGACGACGACGCGGCGGTCCTCGATCGCGTGCACCAAGGCCGGCACGAGGTAGCCGAGGGACTTGCCGGTGCCGGTGCCTGCTTGGACCAGGAGGTGGGAACCGTCGTGCATGGAGTTGTTGACGGCCTCGGCCATCTCCACCTGACCAGGCCGGGTCTGCCCGTTGATCCCGGAGACAGCGGCTTCGAGCAGTTCACGCACATCGACACCCACCGCCACACCCTAGCCCCCAAGACGGACAGATTTCCTCGCCGACGCCGCCGGTTGTGGATAACTAGACGACGGCGCCGCGGTCTGGTTGGGCGTCCCGGTCTACCTGGGGGCGCTTGGGGCGCGGCGGCGGAGCCGGATACCGACGCTCGAGCTCCAGCAGCAGCGGGGCTGCGGTCAGGTTGGACGAGTATGTGCCGACCAGAATGCCGAGCAGCAGCGCGAGGGAGAAGTCGGCCAGGGAGTCGCCGCCCAGAAACAGCAACGCGCTCAGGATGAACAACGTCGAGATACCGGTGTTGATGGTTCTCGGCAGCACGTTCACGATCGCGGTGTCGATGACCGTGCCCAGGTTGTCGGTGGACCGGGCGTTGCGGGTTTCGCGGATGCGGTCGAAGACGACGACGGAGTCGTTCACGGTGTAGCCGATGATGGTCAGGATCGCGGCCAGGAAGATGCCGTCGATCGGCTTGCCGGTCCAGGCGAACACACCGACCACGACCGCGACGTTCTGCAGCAGCGCCAGCACCGCACCCGCGCCGAACGTCCATCGGAATCGCGCGGCCAGATACAGCAACTGCGCGAGCAAGGCGATCCCGAGCGCGATCAACCCCTTGTTCCTGAGTTCCTCACCGAGCGACGGGCCGATGCTCTCGTTGCGGATCAGCTCGGTCCCGCCGCCGATGCGGGAGATCGACTCGCGGATCTTCTCCGCCTCGTCGTCGCTGATCGTCTGCGTCCGAACGGTGATGTCGTCGGTGCCTGATGCCTGTACAACGGCGTTCGGGTACCCGGCTTCGGCGACCGCGGCGCGCGCCTGATCCGGCGTGATCCGCTGCGCCGTACTGACCTCGAGCAGTCGCCCGCCGGTGAACTCGATACCGAGGTTCAGCCCGCGCACCAGTACACCCGCGACCGCGACGACGATCGCGACGACCGTGATCAGCAGCCAGCGCCGGCTGTGCTTCATCAGCGACGGACGCCGCGCCTCGAGCCAGGTCCGGACCCGGCCGTGCCCGGCGATCCCGCTCAGCCCCGGACGCCGCAGTACGAAACCGCGGGACACCAGGAGTTCCGCGAGTACGCGCGTCACCACCAGAGCGGACAGCATGGACGCGACCACACCGATGCTCAGCGTGACACCGAAGCCGCGGACGGGACCGGCGGCCAGGAAGAACAGCAGACCGGCGGCGAGCAGGGTGGTGATGTTCGAGTCGGCGATTGCAGACAGCGCGTTCTGGAAGCCGCTGCGCAGCGATCGGCGCAGTCCGTCGGTGCGGCCCGCGATGTAGTCCTCACGAGCACGTTCGAAGACCAGCACGTTCGCATCGACCGCCATACCGATGGCGAGGACGAACCCGGCCAAGCCGGGCAGCGTGAGTGTCGCCCCGAGCGCGGTGAGAGCCGCGTACGACATCCCGGAGTAGGTGATCAGGCCGAGGACGGCCATCAGGCCGACCAGGCGGTAGACCACGATGATGAACAGCGCGGTCAGCGCCAGGCCGATGATCGCGGCCAGCGCGCTCGCCTGGATCGCGTCCTTGCCGAGCGACGGGCCGACCGTGCGCTGGTCGATGACCTCGACCGGCACCGGCAGCGAACCGCCCTCGATCAGCGCGGCCAGGTCCTTGGCCTCCTCCTCGGTGAAGGTGCCGCTGATCGTGCTGGTGCCACCGGTGAGGCCGGTGTTGCAGAGCTGGTTGCCGCCGTTCGGGTCGACCTGCGGGGCGCTGATCACCTCGTCGTCGAGCACGATCGCGATCATCCGCGGCGGAGTGTTGACCGGCTGGCAAGCGGCCTTGCCGGTGATGTTCGCCCAGATCTTGCCGCCGTCGCCCTTGAAGTTCAGCTCGACGAACCAGCCCTGGGCGACCTGCTGCGGGTCGAGCCGGCCGTCGGCGCTGCTGATCATCTCCCCCGTCATCGCCGGTTTCGCCAGCCGGAGGAATCCCTGGCCGGTGTCGCTGGGCAGGTACACCTCCCCGGCGGCAGGCTTGGCCGGCTTGGAGGCGACCTGGTCGAGCACCTCATGGAAGGTCAGCTGTGCGGTCTTCCCGATCACCCGAGCGGCCTCGCGTGGATCCTGTACGCCGGGCAGCTCGACGATGATCCGGTTGTCGCCCTGGCGGGTCACGTTCGGCTCGCTGACCCCGAGGGCGTCGATCCGGCGGTGCAGCACCGTGGTCGCCTGGTCGGTGGTCTCCTTGGTCGCCTTGACCGTCGGCGAGTCCTTCGCCTCCAGCACGATCTGCGTCCCGCCGCGCAGGTCGAGACCGAGCTGTGGCTTGGCCGTGAGTACGACGTACGTCGACGCCGCCAGGACGAAGAACGCGAGCAGCGCACGGACCAGGGACGACCGGTTCACAACAGCCTCCGGAGCTGGGCACCCGCCGTACGGGTGTCGTGACAGAGAGCAGACCACTCAGGCGTGGAACGCACAGTGTATGGAGGCATTCAAGCCGTACGCCGGACAATCGCACAAGCGACCGGGTCGCGGCTGGAACATGGTCGCCATCTCCCAGGACGTCTACGTGCAGAACGTCCTCGACACCCGGGGGACTACTCGGGGGCGTCTATCCCGTGTTCTATGGCGTAGCGGACCAGCTCGGCCCGGTTGTGCAGCTGCAGCTTCCGCAGGGTGTTCTGCACGTGGTTCTCCACAGTCCGGTGCGACAGGACCAGTCGAGTGGCGATCTGCCGAGCCGTCAGCCCGCGTGCCACCAGCCGGAGCACCTCAGTCTCCCGCTCGGTCAGCTGTGGCACCTCCGGCCCGGCTCCAAGCCGTCGGTACTCCCCCAGCAACAGTCCAGCCAGCCCAGCGCTGAAAACGGCATCCCCTTCCGCAGTACGCCGTACTGCGTCGTCGAACTCGTCCAACGACGCGGACTTCACCAGATAGCCGGACGCACCGTTCTTCACAGCATCCAGTACGTCGACATGCTCGGCGCTGGCCGACAACACGAGCACCCGGGTGTCAGGAAGCGCGGCGGTGATCTCCCGGGTCGCGTCGACGCCAGAGCCATCACCAAGCTGCAGGTCCATCACCACCACGTCAGGGCGGGTCGCCAGCGCGATCTTGACCGCACTGGACACATCCGCCGCCGTCGCACACACGTCGTACCCCCGGCTGCCCAGATCCCGGGCGACGCCCTCGCGCCACATCGGATGGTCGTCGACGATCATTACGCGCGTCACGATGTCCTTACCTTCAGCTCCCACTCGGTTCCCTCTCCAGGGGCGGTCCGGACCTCGACTGTGCCGCCCAGATCGGTGATCCGGCCGCGGATCGACTGGCTGACCCCCAGGTGCCCGTCGGACCGGGCCTGCTCCAGCCGGTCGGGCGTCGTACCGTCTCCATCGTCCCGGATGGACACCAGCACCTCTTCGCCGAGGTCCTCGACCGCCACCCAGGACCGGGCCTCCGGGCCGGCGTGCTTGTCCACGTTGCTAAGCGCCTCCTTGACCGCGGCAACGACCTCACCAACGGTCGTTGCCGGCAGCAAGACAGCAGCAGCCGGTACGACGACATCGACCCGTGTGGTGGCCAACGGCAACAACAATCCGCAGAGGTCGACCCGGTCGCCCTCGGCAACAGTCGGCCGGGACGACATCAAGATGCGGAGGGCAACTTCCTGTTCCGCGGCCAGCTTGGCCAGCTCGACCGCTTCACCGCCGATCGCGTGACCGCGCCGCTGCACCTGGGCCAGCACCTGCAGGACGCCGTCGTGGATCGACCGGCTGAGCCTGAGCCGCTCGGCAGTGGCGCTCTCGGCGGCGATTGCCTCCCGCAACCGTGCTCCCGCCCGGCGCATCGTCGTGGCGGCGTACCCGACGACGAGGCCGGCGACCAGCAGCAGCTGCACGTTGGCGAGGATCTTCGAGGCGTTCTCGACACCCCGCAACGACAGCAACGCGAGGCTGACCGTCGCGGCGCCGAGCAGGCCGCCGTCGCGACCACGCGAGATGGCCAGCGCGATCACCGGCCCGGCCGCCCAGACTGAGGTCAGCACGGAAGCGCCGCCGCGGATATCGATCAGCGGCTGCGCGAGCAAGGTCGCGTACATGCAGCCGACGGTGATGATCAGGTCGGCGAAGGCGAGCCGGGTGTTGCGGCGCCCCCAGCGGCGGCTGTAGCCGATCGAGGAGATCACCGTCCAGACGGCCATGATCGCCAACTGGAGCACCGCGCCGTACGGCCGGACGATCCCGTCCCACCGGCTCCAGACTCCGAAGACGGCGAAGACCCAGGTGATCAGCCGGAAGACCACCAGCGCGCGCCACAGCGGCTGCAGCAGGTCGACCGAATCACGCTCCACGCGGACAGTCTGCCAATCCGGACGGCTCTCGTGCGTGAGTAGTTCCACCGATGGCGCAGGTTTCCCCGCCCGTTTCCGGGATTTTCCGCCGTCCGCTTCAGGAACGCCGGTTTTCCCCGTACTCTCGCGCAAAACACGCTCGGGGAAGCTATGGACACTCCGCGTCACCACGCGGCAGAACATGGAGGGGAAGACGTGCGCAAGCTACCCGCCGGGCTCTTCAGCCTGGCTCTGGCGGCGACTGCCGGGGTGGGCATTGCCCAAGCCGGCAACGCCGCAACGCCCCAGGAGGTGGGTACCGCGCCAGTCGCCAGCGAGGCGTCGGCGCCGGACGAGTTGTCCAGCCCACTGGAGGAGAAGCGCCGCGAACTGCGCCAGGAGGCGCTCACCAAGGTGCTCAACGGCACCGCCAAGACCGAGCAGCGTGGCGGCAGTACGGTCGTCAAGCTCGGCAGCAAGCCCGTCGGTGCCAAGGGCGTAGTGAACGCCACCACCGGCCGGGTCGACCAGTACGTCGAGCTCGCCCGGGAGAAGACCGACAAGATCTTCGTGGTGCTGGCCGAGTTCGGCAACGAGCGGCACCCCGATTACCCCGACAAGGACACCTCGGCGGCCTTCCCGGGCCCGGCGACCTTCGAAGGACCGCTGAACAACGCGATCCCGGAGCCGGACCGCACGGTGGACAACTCCACCGTCTGGAGCTCGAACTACGACCGCCAGCACTTCCAGGACCTGTACTTCGGCACCGGCAACTCGGTGAAGAACTACTACGAGAAGCAGTCCTCCGGCCGCTACAGCGTCGACGGCACCGTGACCGACTGGGTCAAGGTCAAGTACAACGAGGCCCGGTACGGCCGGTCGAACGGCTTCCCGTGCACCGGCAACGTCTGCAACAACACCTGGGACCTGATCCGCGACGCGGTCAACCAGTGGGTCGCCGACCAGAAGGCAGCCGGCCGGACCAGCGAGCAGATCTCCGCGGACCTCAAGTCGTTCGACCAGTGGGACCGCTACGACTTCGACGGCGACGGCAACTTCAACGAGCCGGACGGCTACATCGACCACTTCCAGATCGTGCACGCCGGCGGCGACCAGGCCGACGGCGACCCGTGGCAGGGTGAGGACGCGATCTGGTCGCACCGCTGGTACGTCGGCTTCCCCGGCGGCCCGGCGAACAACCCGGCCCGCGGCGCGCAGATCGGCGACACCGGCCTCTGGGTCGGCGACTACACGATCCAGCCGGAGAACGGCGGCATCAGCGTCTTCGCGCACGAGTACGGCCACGACCTCGGCCTGCCGGACCACTACGACACCTCCGGCGCCGCAGTGGAGAACGGCGTCAACTGGTGGTCGATCATGGCGCAGAGCCGGGTCAGCAAGCCGAGCGACGGCGGCATCGGCGAGCAGGCGGCCGACTTCAGCGCCTGGGACAAGCTGCAGCTCGGCTGGCTGGACTACGAGATCGTCGCGGCCGGCCAGAACCGGACCGTCGAGCTCGGCCCGCACGAGTACAACTCGAAGAAGGCCCAGGGCCTGGTCGTGACGCTGCCGAAGAAGCAGGTTGTCACCGACCTGGTCGCGCCGAAGACCGGCACCAAGTCCTGGTGGAGTGGCAAGGGCAACAACTTCACCCACACGATGAACCGTCAGGTCACGCTGCCGGCCGGTACGTCGACCCTCAGCTTCCAGGCCAACTGGGACATCGAGGACTGCGGCTCGACCGCGTGTGACTACGCGTACGTCGAGGTGAACGACGGCACCGGCTACAAGCCGATCGCCGGAAGCATCACCAAGGCCACCGAGGGCAACGGCATCGACGGCACCAGCGCCGGCTGGGTCGCGGCGACGTTCGACCTGACGCCGTACGCCGGCAAGACGATCGGACTGCAGTTCCGCTACACCACCGACCCGGCCGACGGCGGCAAGGGGTTCTTCGCCGACGACATCAAGGTGATCGCCGGTTCGACCACGCTGGTCGACTCGGGTGCGGAGGCGACGCCGGAGGGCTGGACGCTCAACGGGTTCGCCCCGGCCGGTGCGTCCATCACCACGCTGTTCGACAACTATTACCTGGCGTCGCACATCAACTACGTGTCGCACGACCAGTACCTGAAGACCGGCCCGTACAACTTCGGCTGGGCCAGCACGCTGCCCGACAAGGTCGAGCACTTCCCGTACCAGGACGGCCTGCTGCTCTGGTACTGGGACACCTCGCAGTCCAACAACAACACCAACCAGCACCCGGGCGAAGGCAAGATCCTGCCGATCGACTCGCACCCGGTGCCGATCAACCGTCTCGACGGCGCGCTCTGGCGGCCGCGAGTCGGCGGGTACGACGCTCCGTTCGGACTGGAGACGGCTGATTCGTTCAGCCTCCACATCAACGGCCAGGCCAGCTACATCCGCGGCCAGAACGGCGTATCCACCTTCAACGACAGCAAGACCTACTGGTACGCCGAGCAGCCGACCGCCGGTGTGAAGGTGCCGAACAACGGCGTCAACATCAAGGTCCTGTCCCGCAACAACACCACCATCAAGGTCCTGGTGTCCAAGCGCAGCTAGCCCTAACCGCACCACAGCAAACGGCCCCGGGGTTTTCCCGGGGCCGTTTCTGCGTTACAGGGCTGTTGCTACTTGGTACGGCGTGAGGTCGCCGGCCAGGTCTGGATGGACCCGGGCGGTGAGTCTGGTGCCGTCGGCGGTGTGTTCGAGTTGGTCGACCGAGCCCTCGGAGTGGATCCGGGAGACCAGGTCGCCGCGGTCGTACGGCAGCAGCAGATCGACCGCGATGTCCGGCTGCGGCAGCGACGCCTCGACCAGCGAGCGCAGCTTGTCGATGCCCTCGCCGGTGTGCGCCGACACGACCAGCGCACGCGATTCGCGGTGCAGGATCGGCGCCAGCGCCATCGGATCCGCGATGTCGCCCTTGTTGATCACGATGATCTCCTGGACGTCCGCGGCGCCGATCTCACTCAGCACCTCGCGAACCGCCTGGATCTGCGCCAGCGGATCCGGGTGCGAGCCGTCCACCACGTGCAGCAGCAGGTCCGCGTCCGCGACCTCCTCCAGCGTGGACCGGAACGCCTCGACGATGTCGTGCGGCAGGTGCCGGACGAACCCGACGGTGTCGGTGAACGTGTACACCCGGCCGTCGGAGGTCGTCGTACGCCGGGTCGTCGGGTCGAGGGTCGCGAACAGCGCGTTCTCGACCAGCACGCCGGCGCCGGTGATCTTGTTCAGCAGCGAGGACTTGCCGGCGTTGGTGTAACCCGCGATCGCCACCGAAGGGATCGAGTGCCGGCGGCGCTCCTGGCGCATCGTCGAGCGGGTGCCCTTCATGTCCTTCAGCTCACGCCGGAGCTTCGAGATCTTGGTGTTGATCCGGCGCCGGTCGGTCTCGATCTTCGTCTCACCGGGACCACGGCCACCGATACCGCCACCGGCCGCACCGACGCGTCCACCGGCCTGGCGGGACAGGTTGCCACCCCAACCACGCAGCCGCTGCTTCATGTACTGCAGCTGGGCCAGCTCGACCTGGGCCTTGCCTTCCTTGCTCTTCGCATGCTGGGCGAAGATGTCCAGGATCAGCGCGGTCCGGTCGACCACCTTGACCTTGAGCTTGTCCTCCAGGTTGCGCAGCTGCGCGGGGGCCAGCTCGCCGTCGGCGATCACGGTGTCGGCGCCGAGCGACGCGACCAGGTCGCGCAGGTCGGCGACCTTGCCGGAACCGATGAAGGTCGCTGGGTCGGGCTTCTTCCGCCGCTGGATCACGCCGTCCAGCACCTCGGAACCGGCCGTCTCGGCGAGCAGCTTCAGCTCGGCCAGCGAGTTCTCCGCGTCCTCGGCGCTGCCCTCGGTCCAGACACCGACCAGGAGCACGCGCTCGAGCAGGAGCTTGCGGTACTCGACCTCGCTGATGTCGGTCAGCTCGGTCGACATACCGACCACGCGCCGTAGCGCCTGGCGTTCCTCGAGATCGAGGCCCTCGGTGGTCAGCTCTGAGTCGTGACCCGTCAACGAATCGCCGGAGTCATCGCCCTCAATGAGGTCAAGTTCGACGTCGGAGGTCTCGTCGTAAAAGTTCGAATGGGTCGTCATATACCTTCCATCGTGGCACGGGCCACCAGTACAAGCGACCCGATTTCCCACGTCAACGCCCTAGGCGTTACCTGAATTCCCGTTCAGGCCGGCAACCACGCGCGATCGAACTCCCCCCGAGCGTGTACGACGGCCGGCCCGGTCAGCTCCAGGTGGTTGTCCTCCCGCCACGTCACGGTGACCGAACCACCCAGTACGCCGACACGGTAAGTAACCGGCAACTCCTGCCGCGCCTGCCGCGCCGACGCCACCGTCACCGCGCACGTACCCGTCCCGCAGGACCGCGTCTCCCCCGACCCACGCTCGTGGACCCGCATGGCGACCTCGTTCGGGCCTCTGCGTACGACGAACTCGACGTTCACACCCGCTGGGAAAGCCTCTTCCGGCGACCACACCGGTTGATCGACGAGGTGCCCGGGTTCGCGCAGATCGTCCACGAAGGCAACAGCGTGCGGATTCCCCATGTCGACATGCAACGCCGGCCACTGATGGCCGTTCGCCTCCACGACGACGCCCGCCGGATCTGGCAGCGTCGGCTCGCCCATGTCAACGGTCAGCGTGCCGTCGTCGTTGAGCACGACCTCCTTGACTCCCGCGCGAGTCCCGACACGGACCGGCTTGCCGTCGGTCAGTCCTTCGTCCGCGAGGTACCGGACGAACACCCGGACGCCGTTGCCGCACATCTCCGCGATCGACCCGTCCGCGTTCCGGTAGTCCATGAACCAGTCGCCGCCGTCCTCGACGTACGACTGCTTGCTCCCCTCGATCACCCGCAGCACACCGTCCGCCCCGATCCCCGCGTGCCGATCACACAAGAACCGCACCAGCCCGGCGTCGAGGTCCCCGTGAATCGATCCGTCGGGGTCGGGCAACAACACGAAGTCGTTCTCCGTGCCATGCCCCTTCGCCCAGGGGAAAGTGCTCATACCCGAATCCTACGGGCAGGCCAGAATCCCTGCCGAGGCCACGGCCTGGGTGATCGTCGAGCGGGACTGGGGAGCGCTACCCACCTGAATCGGCAGGCCGGACTCCCCAGTCGTCCCCGGTTCCGTGCGGTACGGCGCTGTCGCGGTGAACGACTGGCTACTGGCGACGTTGTGCACCGCTCGACCATGGCGCCGCGGCGTGTCGTGGTCGAACCGTGCACAAAGTCGGGCATTACACCTTGGACCCCCCGGCGGTGAGGGGAAAGGTTGCCCGCGGCAAATTAAAGATGGACACCAGCCTGATTCGGGCAGCGGAGTCTGGTGCGAAGAAGCCCATCTCCACCATCTTGGCCAGGTAGCCGTATCGTTGGTTCGTGGGTGATGAGGTGGTTGCGTACTTCTGGGAAGAGGACGACGCCGAGGCGGTGGCCGGGCTGCTGCGTGGTGAGGTGCGAAGCGGGCGCTTCCACGGCGAGGACGACGACCAGGACCATCCATGGGTGGTCGTAGCCCGGAATGTGCACCCTGCCGGGCTGGAATACCTCCTCAACGAGTACGACGGATGGCTGGAGCCAGCAGAGGACGAGCCAGCGGCTGCTCCTCCCCCGCTGCCGACCGGTCCCAAGCGCTTCAAGAAGACCTGAGCACGCGACCGGGACGAGCGCCCGTGGGTGTGCCGTTGGTGAGGACCGATTCGCCCGAGACGAGGACGTGTTCGACGCCAACCGACAGCTGCCACGGATCGTCGTACGTCGATTTGTCGGCGACCCGCGCCGGATCCAGTACGACGAGGTCCGCGACGGCGCCGGGTTTGACCACACCCCGGTCGGACAGACCGAGTCGTGAGGCCGGGAGCGAGGTCATCCGACGGATGGCTTCGGGGAGCGTGAGCACGCCGAGGTCTCGGGTGTAGCGGCCGAGGACGCGGGGGAAGGTGCCGAAGTTACGCGGATGCGGGTGAGCGGATCCGGTGGCGCTGAGGATCCAGCCGTCGCTCGCGATGCTGGTCATGGGATGGCGGAGGACGGTGACGACGTCGGCTTCGCTCATCGTGTGGTTGATGATGCTGACCGCGGCCTGGTGGTGCTCGAGGATGCGGAGGATGGCCTCGGCCGGATCGACCTCGTCTCGCTGGGCGATGTCGGCGACGCTGAGGCCGCGGCAGTCGTCGTACTTCCCGGGTGGCAGGGAGGCGATCACGATGGCGGGAGCATCGAGCTCCATCTCGGCTGCGATCCGTTGACGTTCCGCCCGGTCGGCGAGGCGGGCGAGGAGGCCGGCCGTCCCGCCGTCCATCGCCCAGGTGGGAAGCCAGGTGGTGAGCGTGGTGCTGGAGGCGTCGTACGGGTAGACGTCCCAGCCAACGTCCACGCCGTCGGCTCGGGCTTGATCGAGGCGTTCGAGCGCGGCTCCGACCAAGCCGTGGTTGGCTTTGCCGCTTGCCTTCAGGTGCGAGACTTCCAGCCGGGCGCCAGCAGCTCGGGCGGCTTCTACAGCTTCGTCCAGGGCGTCGAGCAGCTGAGCGGCCTCGTTGCGGATGTGGGTCGAGTAGAGCAGACCGCACTCCCCCGCCGTCGCCACCAGCGCCGCGACCTCGGCCGAATCGGCGAAGGCTCCGGGCGCGTAGATCAGCCCGGTCGAGAAGCCAACAGCTCCTTGATCTGCTGCCTCACGCAGTAGGTTTTGCATCTGCTGCAGTTCGGCCGGCGATGGCGCGCGCTCGGCGCTGCCCATCACCGCGAGCCGGAGCGCCGAGTGCCCGACCTGCAGGCCGAGGTTGATGGCGAGATTGCCCAGGGCGTTGGTGAACCCGGCGACGTCGTGCCACGACCAGCTGAGATCGGTGCCGAGGAACGCCGTACCGGCCTTCATCTGGTCGAGATCGGTGATGGGGAACGGCGACCAGCCGCAGTTCCCGGTGACGAGTGTCGTTACACCTTGGTAGAGCTGAGTGGAAGCCTGCGGCGACGACTCGGCGGTGAAATCGGCGTGCGAGTGGAGGTCGATGAAGCCAGGCGCCACAATGTTGCCCGTGGCATCGATCAGCTCAGCGCCGGAGGGCTCCTCGCCGGGTGGCAGTACGGCGGTGATCCGCCCGCCGTCCACCAGCACGGTCGCGGCGACCGGCTCCGCGCCGGTGCCGTCGACAACGAGTCCACCGGTCAGTGCCCTGCGCATGGAGCCGCTCCTGTTGTGGTCAGAGCGACAGCGTGGCGACAGTGTGGGCCGCGATCAGGTCAGTATCGACCGCGTGACCGAGACCGGTTGCCTTGGGCACCTGTACGACGCCGTGCTCGGCGACGACCGGTGGGGTGATGACGTCCCGGGCGTAGTACTTCTCCGAGGCGGACACGTCCGATGGGAGGGTGAACCCGGGCAGGCTGGAGATGGCGACGTTGGCGGCACGGCCGATGCCGAACTCGTGCATGCCGCCGCACCAGACCGGGATGCCGGCCTGCTTCGCGCGGTCGTGAGCAGCGCGAGCGGCGGTCAGACCGCCCATCCGTGACACCTTGATGTTCAGCACGCGCAGCGCCTCGATCGAGAGCGCCGTCTCCAGGTCGTCGAGGGTCTCGATGCTCTCGTCCAGGCAGATCGGGGTCTGCATGCTCTGTTGCAGCCGGGAGTGCGCCAGCAGATTCCGCGGGGCGAAGGGTTGCTCGATCATCGTGAGACCGAACTCATCCAACGCCAGCAATGGCTCGTCATCGGTGTAGATGCCGTTGGCATCGACATGGAGATCGAGCTCCGGGTGTTCGGCCCGGACCGCGCGTACCGGTTCGACATCCCAGCCAGGCGCGATCTTCAGCTTCACGCGGGGATAGCCGGCCGCCACCTGACGACGCACTTCGGCCAGCAGGTCGTCGATGGTCGGCTCGATCCCCAGCGACACCCCGGCGACGACCTCGGCGCGAGTACCGCCGAGAGCCTGAGCCAGCGAGACGCCCTGCAGCTCAGACCACAGCACCCACGCGGCGACGTCGACACCAGCCTTGGCGAACTGGTTGCCGCGCACCTTGGCCCAGAACTGCGACACCTGCTCAGGCCGCTCCCACGACTGCCCCAGCACCGCCGGCAGCAGGTAGCGCTCGGCAACATGCCAGCACGTCTCAACCGTCTCCGGTGCATAGTAGGGATCCGACGGCGACGCGATCTCGCCCCACCCGACCGCGCCCGAGGCGTCCTCGAGCTCGACCAGGATGTGATCCAGCAGAGTCTTGCGATGCGAGCTGGTGCGGAACTCGTGCACGAGCGGCAACCGAACCCGATGCAGCCGGGCCGCGATGACCTTCAGCTCAGTTGACATACAGCCCCAGCTCCGTGTTGAGCCGATCGCGTTCGCCGAGCCGTCTCCGGGCACCCTTCGCACTCGCCGTGGTCAATGTCGCCAGCACATGCAGTACGGCGGCTACCACGGTCGGCGAGTCGACGTACGACGCGCTACCGGTGGCGACGTAGATGGATTGGTCCGCGATCTTCGCCAGCGGCGCGTCCTCGAAGTCGGTGATGGCGATCAGCTCACCGCCCGCCTCAGCGAAGCGCTGCGCGAGCTCGACGGTGTCGCGACGGTACCGGCGCAGCGAAAACGCCACCATCAGGTCGCTCGACCGCACATCGGACAGTACGTCGACACCGCGGACGACTGTGCCGTCGATCAGCGTCACCTGAGACAGGCCGACGCTGAGATCGAAGGCGAGCAGTGACGCGTAGGAGAACGACTTGGCGGAGCCGACGATGAAGCGCCGGCGGGCGGCGACAATCCGGGCCGCCGCCTGCGCGATCGAGTCGTCGGCGAGGATCTCGTCCAGAGCTTCCTCGATCGAGGCGCGTTCCTGCTCGACCACGCGCCGCTGCAACAGTGTCGACGATCGCCGTTGCAGCCGGGCGTCGTACCGCTCGTGCGGGCTGGTCAGCTCCCGGTTCCGCGCCTTGTCGGCCTCGCTCATCCGGCGTCCTTTCCGAAGAGGTAGACGCCGGTGCCGCCGACCACCTGACACGATCCGGCCACGAGGCCTTTGCCGAGGAAGTCGGTGAAGGCAGCGCGGAGTTGATCGCGGAATGCTTCCTGCTTGGCGGGGTCGACCGGCAACGCCAGCCACGACCGCTCGCCGTCGCCGCCGACCACACCCCAGTCGGCCTCACCCAGCTCGGGCGCGGCTGGTGAAGGCGCGGGCTCCTCGATCCGCAAGTCCCATTCGACGGTCACCCGGTCGATGCCGGGGCCGTAGGCGTCCGGGGTGAACCAGCGGCCGCGCGCGCCGAGGACGTCGAGGTTGAAGTGCCCGTTGCGGATCTGGAACGGATCGTAGGTCCAGCGCATCCGGTTCAGGCCGTGGCTGAGCGCGACCTCGCGCTGCGCGTACTTGAGCCGGCGGCCGAGACCGTGGCCTTGGTGGTCCGCGGCGACGAGAGCCGTCTGCGAGTAGTGGTAGAAACCGCGGCGGTCAGTGCCGCAGAAGCCGTACGCGAAGGCGACGAGCTTGTCGGCCTCGTCGAGCAGGCCGACGACCGAGCCGCCGTTGGAGGTGAGCGCGGCGAGCAACCGCGGATTCAGGCCGTACTCGGGGTCCTGGTAGCCGAAAACCTCCCGGTACAGCGCTGCGGCCTCCGCATACCGAGCCGGAGTCGTCAGCGTGACGGTCCGGACCCCGTCTTCCTGGATCACCCTGGGCTGGATCACTCGGACGCCTCCAAAGATACGTAACGGATCATTGCTGCCCCTGCAGTACATCCCGCTCCCGCACAGCGAGTCAATCGACATCCGGATCGTGATACGTTGACTATCCATGGACCTCGACCGCCTGCTCGACCGGCTTCGCGCATACGTCGAACACGAGACGCCAACCGGCGCGGCCGAGGCGCTGAACTCTTTCGCCGACCGGCTCCTCGCACGGTACGCCGACCTCGGCGGTACGGCGAGACGAGAGCACGCGGCGACGGGTGATCACGTCGTCGCGGACTTCCCCGGCGAGGGTCCGCGCGCCGAGGAGGCGCCGCTGCTGTTCCTCGGGCATCACGACACGGTCTGGCCGTTCGGGCAGCTCGAGTCGATGCCCTGGCGCGAGCGAGACGGCGTCGTCCGCGGTCCGGGAGTGTTCGACATGAAGGGCGGCCTCGTCGTCCTGGAGGCCGCGCTCGAGCTGGTCGACGGGCGCGACCATCGACCGGTGCGGGTGGTCGTGATCGCCGACGAGGAGATCGGATCCCCGACCGCACGCGAGCTGGTCAAGTCCGAGTCGGCCGACGCATACGCGGCGTTCGGCTTCGAGTCGCCGCATCCCAACGGCGATCTGAAGACGTCTCGACGCGGCAGCAGCCGGGTCCGGATCGAGGTCACCGGCCGCGAAGCCCACGCCGCGCTCGATCCCGGCACCGGCGCCTCCGCGATCGACGAACTCGTCGACCAACTGCTCGTGGTCCGCTCACTCGTCGCCGGGTACGACGATGTGCTCTGCAACGTCGGCACGATCAGCGGCGGCGGCCGGACGAACGTCGTACCTGGAAAGGCGTCGGCCGAGCTCGGGTTCCGGTTCGTGGATCCCGAGACCGAGCGCGCCGTACTCGATGCGGTGACGGCGCTCGAGCCCGTGCGGCCCAAGGCGCGGCTCGAGGTGTCCGTGATGTCGAACCGGCCGGCGTGGCAGCCGTCGGAAGCGAGTGCTGAATTGCTCGCGGCGGTGGCCGAGGCGGCGCGGTCGGTGGGTCAGACGATCGGCGGCGCGGCTGCAGCGGGCGCAGCCGACACCAATCTGACCGGCGGGTTGGGAGTGCCAACCCTGGACGGCCTGGGCCCCCGGGGTAAGGGAGCCCACGCCGTCCATGAGCAGGTGATCGCGGCGAGCCTTGCCGAACGCGCGGCCTTGGTCGCCGCGATCATCACTTCGCTATAGGCCAGACCGTGCCCGCGTCGCCGCCACCGCGACGGGTTGGTTCGGCCGCTGCCAGGATCGCTCCGCCAGGCAGGAACTCCAGCGCCGCGACCGCACCGATCTCGGCCGCAGACGTGAAGGCGTCGCCGGAGGGGACGAGCGTGTGGCCGAGCGCCGTGAGATCGGGGCCATAGGCGTCGATGAACGGCGGCTCGGCCGTCACGGCCGCGGTGTTCCGCTGCGAGGCGCGCGGAGCGGCGATCGCCTGCGGCAGGGTCATGCCGCGGTCGAGCCGGTTGGTCAACGTCTGCAGGACCGTCGTGATGATGGTCGAACCACCCGGCGAACCCAGCGCGATGAACGGCTTGCCGCCGCGCAGCACGATCGTCGGCGACATCGAGGACCGCGGCCGCTTGCCCGCCTCGATCCGGTTGGGATCTCCCGCGACCGGTACGGCGGAGAAGTCGGTCAGCTCGTTGTTCAGCAGGAAGCCGCGACCGGGGACGGTGATGCCGCTACCACCGGTCTGCTCGATCGTCAGCGTGTAGGAGACGACATTGCCCCACTGGTCCGCGGCGACCAGGTGCGTCGTCGACAGCCCCTCGGTGTCCGGCCGCTCGACGGTCGTCGTACCTGCGGTGCAGGGCGAGTAGGACCCATCGGGTGAGCCCGCCGCGGTCGGCTTGGTCGCTGCGTGGTCAGGGTCGATCAGGCAGGAGCGCTCGGCGCCGAAGCCGGGCGACAGCAGCTCCTGCGTCGGCACGTTCACGTACGCCGGATCACCGACGTACTTCGCCCGATCCGCGAACGCCAGCGCCGACGCCTCCAGGTAGGTGTGCAGCGCCTGCGGTGTCGTCAGCTGGCTGAGGTGCTGCGGCGTGAGGATGTTCAGGGCCTCGCCGACCGTGGTGCCGCCGGACGACGACGGCGCCATGCCGTAGACGTCCAGACCGTCGTACCGGACCTTCGTCGGCGCGCGGTCGATCACCTTGTACGACGCCAGGTCGCCGGTGGTGAGGTATCCGGGGAACACCGGCAGCACGGCGTCCGCTGTCTTCGGTGGGTTCTGCGCCGTCGCCGCCATCTCCGCCGCCAGCGGTCCGCCGTAGAACGCGGACGGACCCTGCTTGCCGATCAGCTTGTACGTGTCGGCGAGCTCCGGGTTCTTGAACACCGAGCCGACCAGCGGCGCGTCACCGTTCGGCAGGAACAGCTTCGCGGTCGGTGGGATCTGCGCGAACCGGGTCTTGTTGTCGAGCGTCTGGCCGCGGAACGTCTGGTCCACCACGAAGCCGCGATCGGCGAGGTCGGCGGCCGGCTTGAGCGCCTTGCCGAGTGACAGCGAACCCCACTGCCGCAGCGCGGAATCCCAGGTCGCCAGCGTTCCCGGTACGCCGATCGACTTGCCGGACGTGACCAGCTGCGCGAAGGGGTACGCCGTGCCGGTCGCGGGGTTGATGAACGCAGTGTCCGACATCGACGCCGGCGCGGTCTCGCGGCCGTCGATCGTGAACACCTTGCGCTGCTTGGCGTTGTAGTAGACGAAGTACCCGCCACCGCCGATGCCGGCGGAGTACGGCTCGGTCACGCCGAGCGCGGCCGCCGTGGCCACCGCGGCGTCGACCGCGTTGCCGCCGAGGCGCAGGACGCCGAGCCCGATGTTGGTCGCCTCCGGATCGACCGACGAGACGGCACCACCGAACCCGATCGAGGTGGGGTTCTTGACCGGCGGCTCAGGTGTGCTCGCGACGGCGCCGCTCGCCGTCAGGGCGGACAGGACAAGCGCACCAGCGGACAGGGATGCGACCAGCTTCTTCACCAGCGTCTCCGAACGTCGGCGTACAGGGACAAGCCTTACCTATCCCGAAGTCGGCGCCGACGCCAGTTGTGGCGCGCCTAGTTGACGGTGCAGGAAGCGAGGAAGCGGCGGAGCAGGTCGTCGTTCCAGTCCTGGCTGTGGGCCGGGACCTCGACCAGGAGCCACCGGTCGGCGAGTTTCACCTGAGCGGCGGTCCGGCCGTCGAGGGTGCCGAAGTGGTAGGCCTTGCCACCCGAGTCGGTGACTCGCACCGACATCAGGCTGCGCGCCTGCGGGGCCGCTTCGATCACCAGCTTGGCGGTCGTGTCCGCCGTACGCACGGTCGGCGGGGTGAGGACGACACGGTTCGCGGCGATCGGGGTCTCGGGGGTCCAGTTCTTCGGGGCGAGGGAGCAGCCGATGGTGTTCCAGGTCTGCTTGTTCGCCACCAGCTCCACCGCCGCGCCGGTCGCGAACATCGACATCGTCTCGCCGTTGGCCGTCGGTGACGGTGTCGGGCCGGCGGTCTTCTCGGCTTCGCCGGTCGCGACTTCACTGGTGCCGTTGTTCCACCACTTCACCTGGTTGCCGATCGCGAGTACGGCGGCCGAGACCGCGGCGACGCACAGTACGCCGGTCACCCGGCGGCGCCGCTTGATCCGGCGCAGGGCACGGCGGCCGCGGGCGACATCCGCGTCGATGTCGGCCGGTGGAAGCCCGTCCGCCGTACGGTCGGCGAACCCCTCCAACAGTTTCTTGATGTCCTCGTCCACTAGTTCTCTCTTCCCCGCCCCACCGCCCTGGTCGGGCTTAGGCACTCCCCGTCGCAGGATCTTCCTCGCTCATCAGATCCTTGAGTCTCTTCAAAGCCTTGGCGGTCTGGCTCTTCACGGTCCCCTCGGTGCACTCCAGGATCCGCGCGCAGCTGGCGACGTCGAGATCCTCGAAGTACCGCAGTACGAGCACGGCCCGTTGCCGCGGCGCGAGCTCCAGCAGGGCACGCCGTACGGCGAGGGTGTCGACCGGATCCACCTCGTCGCTCAGCCTCGGCTCGAACGTCTCCGCGGTCACCACCTCGGGGTGGCGACCAGCTCGGCGGCGCTCGTCCAGGAACGCGTTGACCAGGATGCGATGCGCATACGGCCCGGCGCCTTCGTGCCGGATCCGATGCCAGTGCACGTAGACGCGCGTACACGCGGTCTGCACCAGGTCCTCCGCGGTGTGCACGTCACCCGCGGTGAGCAGCAGTGCCGTCCTCATCAATCGGGTTCGATCCGCGAGCAGGTACTCGCGGAACTCGGCCTCACGGTCACCCCCTCGCATCAACGGCCCCTGTGTTGAACCTTGGGCCTTCTTCCACCTCGACTACGCCGGCGATCCCCCTTCGGTTGCCTTCGGCTATCACTTCGAGTGCCTTGGCTGTCAGGTCCGGGTCGTCGTACCGCAGCCAAGTGATGCGTCGGTCCTTACGGAACCACGAGTCCTGCCGGCGCGCGAACCTGCGGGTCGCCTGGGCGGTCCGCTCCCGTGCCTCGGCCTCGCTGATCTCGCCGTTCAGCAACGCGATCACCTGCGAGTAGCCGAGCGCCCGATTCGCGGTCTTGCCTTCTTGGAGGCCTTTGCCGAGCAGCTCGCGCACCTCGTCGACGAAACCGTTCTCGAACATCCGGTCCACCCGCCGGCCGATCCGCTCGTCCAGCACCGGCCTCGGTACGTCGAGTCCGAGCTGGACGGCCCCGGGATAGACGTACTTGTGCTCGGGCAAGGTCGCGACGTACGGCCCGCCGGTGATCTCGATGACCTCCAGCGCCCGCACGATCCGCCGCCCGTTGCTCGGCAGGATCTGCTCGGCCGCTTTCGGGTCGACGTCCTTGAGCTTGTCGTGCATCGCCCCGGACCCTTTTTGACCAAGCTCGGCTTCGAGGCGTTCCCGTACGGCGGGATCCGTGCCAGGGAAGGCGAAGTCGTCAAGGATCGCCCGGACGTACAAGGCCGAGCCGCCGGCCAGGACCGGGACTGTGTGGCGATCGATGCAGTCGTCGATCGCCTGTCTCGCCAGCTCCTGGAACTCGGCCACGGTCGCCGTCTCGGTGACGTCGAGGATGTCGAGCAGGTGATGCGGTACGCCGTCGCGCTCCGCCGGACCGATCTTCGCCGTACCGACGTCCATGCCACGGTAGACCTGCATCGCGTCGGCGTTGACCACCTCGCCGTGCAGTCGCTTGCACAGGGCAACGGACAGGTCGGACTTGCCGGCCGCGGTGGGGCCGACGACCGCGACGACGAGTGGTTCGGCCATCGGTCCAGTGTGACAGCGTTGCCTCGATTCCCGCCCCACCGCCCCGGTCGCCCCCTGATGAAGACTCGGCCAAGAGGGTGCCGCTGGTCTTGTGGATGACCCTGCATGTTCGGTAGGAACACTGCAGATCGCAACACCTGATACGGGAGGAACGAGCTGTGACGAATCCGTTCGAAGAAGAGTCCGACGCGGCCAAGGAAGCGCTGGACCTGGAGGGTGACGAACAAGCCGCGGCTTTGAAGAAGAGCGGCGGCGATGTCGAGTTCAGCGGTGGGGATGTCGAGGCCGGCGACCCCGGCACCGAGAGCGGCGGCGACGTCGAGGGTGGCGGTGGGGAGACCACCGACTCGGGCGGCGACGTCGAGTAGATCCCACAGTTCGTGCGTAGTTGGTGCGAGGATGCGCGCTAGCTGTCCGTAATCAGTTCACTACGCAGGAAATGGAGCCCCGCGGATGGGCATCTTCGACAAGTTCAAGGGCAAGGCCGAGGACCTGAAGGACAAGGCCGGCGACCTGGTCGACCAGCACGGCGACAAGGTCGGCGAGGGCCTGGACAAGGCCGGTGACTTCGTCGACGAGAAGACCGGCGGCAAGTACGGCGACAAGATCGACCAGGGAGTCGACAAAGCCAAAGAGGGTCTGGACAACCTCGACGGCCAAGACGACGACATCCCCAACAACCAGAACCCCGCCTGAGCACCACCTTCGAAGGGCCGCGAGGAACCCCTCGCGGCCCTTCGTCCCGTCTACGGACACCGCCCCCAGCGGCGACGAACCCCGGCAGACTTTCAGGTGACTTTGTGCATGGTTCGACCATGTTGAAGCGCTTCAGGATGGTCAAGCCGTGCACAAAGTGGCGCGGAGTCGGTCAGCGACGTGGTGGCGGAGGGTAAGGGCGTCTCGGTAGGCCTGATGAGACAGTCCGTCCCCGCCGATCACACCGATCGGCGTTGCGAGTACGCGCCCCGCCGGAGGCGGCAAAAGAAGTGTCGCCGCCGGAGACGGTGTCCTTTGAGGCCTCCCTGCTCCTCCCCTCGGTTTGTTTAGAGGAAGGCGGGTGGGGTGCCGTGGAGGGAGCGGTGTGCGGCGTCGTCGTCGGTGAAGAAGTTGGGGAGTCGGGTCTCGGTGTCGTAGTAGCGGTGGAAGACCGGGGTTTGCGAGCCGGACATGGGTGGCACGATCCAGGTCCAGTCGGCGGGGCAGCGGCGGCCGGCTCGTTCCTCGCGCTCCAGGTGGATGAGGAACCGGCGGGACTCGGTGTGATGGTCGGTGATGGTCACGCCGTTCGCGCGGAACGAGTGCAGGACCGCGCGGTTGATCTCGACCAAGGCCTGATCTCGCCAGAGGGTCGCCTCGTCCGACGTGTCCAGCCCCATCCGTTCCGCAACCTCCGGAACCAGGGCGTACCGGTCGCTGTCGCCCAGGTTGCGCGCCCCGATCTCCGTGCCCATGTACCACCCGTTGAAGGGTGCGGCCGGGTAGGAGACACCGCCGATGACCAGCCGGTTGTTGCTGATCACCGGGACCGCGTGCCACCGCATGCCCAAGTCGGCGAACCACGCCAACTCCGGGTGCTCGAGCGGGACCTCGTGAACCGCTTGTCCGGGGAGCTCGAACATCCGTGGCCCCTCCTCGACGGTCTCCACGACGAGCGGGAGTATGTCGAAGGCACCCGGGCGTTCGGGCGGCCGCCAGCCGCGCTTGATCAGTTCGCTGGTGAACGTTCGGTAGCGGGGGTCTCCGAGGACATGCCCGTCTGCTTGCTCGTAGCCGGCGTACCGGATGAGCTGCTCGTTCCAGATCCTGGGAGCAGGCCGGTACGGCGTCTCGGGTGCGAACACGCTGATCATCGGCCGGATCTTCCCGCTGTTGTGAGCGGCACGCAGATGGTCGAAGCAGTGCTCGGCGACGCCGGCGGCGTCCGAGACAGTCCGCAGGTCACGCACGTGCAGACTGCGCCAGTAAAGCCGGCCGATGCACCGTGCGTTGTTGCGCCAGGCAACGCGGGCGCCGAAGGCCAGTTCCTCAGGGGTGTGCCAATAGGTCCCGGTCATGTCGATCTCGCGCATCACCGCGGCGATCCGCGGTCCCAACGGCCCCGTCTGGGAGTTCTCGGCATGAAACTGCTCGAGGAACTCCGTGGCCGCGGCCCGAACCAGCTCGACGTCAGCGCTCCCGGGGCTGTGCTCGGGACCGAACTGGCTTATCGGGTGGCCGATCCTCGCCCGGACCCGCCCGGGACCTGCCGACGCCCGCCGGCCGGTCCGTGGGGCCTTGCGCCACGGCCTGTCGCCGACCTGGAGCAGCTGTTCTCCGGCGTGGACCGCAACGAGGCTGCAGATCCGAATGCCCAGCAAGAGGATTGCCAGACTCAGTACGACGACAGCCGGACGGCTGGTCGGCACATTCCAGCCAACTTCGACCGCGCCAACGGTGGCACTGGGCACGACCAGTCCGACGAGTGCGAACGGAACAACCACAAGCCTGCGATGTTGGGCGGCCGGGGCGGTGTGGACAGGACAGGTCGGTTGCGAATCGCTCATGCGGTGCCTGGACGCGGCCAGTCGCCCAAGTTGTCGTGCAGAGGGTCGCTCTGGTGTGGCGCCGCCGTACCCAACTCGCCAGGCTGATTTGTGCTCCCGAGCCGGTCGACCTCGGTGGCGAAGGAGTTCACGATCGACTGCATCTGCTCCTGCGCCGTCCGCGCGTACGACCGAACCTGCTGCCCAGCCGTGTCCATGGCCTCCGCGACGATTTTGCGCTCGTGTGCGCGCGCCTGGCCGATGCGCTCGCGGGCGTCCCGGCTGACGTCGGAGACCATCTCCTCGACCACGAGCTGTGCTTGGCTGAACAGCTGGACGACCTGTTCGTTCACACGGTCGCCGGCCTGCTCGTACTGGTCCAGCTCCGCCTGCACGCGCTGCAGTTCCGCCCGCCCGCGCTGCAGCTCGGCCTGGAGACGCTCGTTCCTGGCCCGGCTCTCGCTGAGCTCTCGCTCGGTGGCCTGTACCTGGTCAGCCAGCAGATCGAGGTATCCATAGACCTTGGCCGCGTCGAGACCCCGCATCCGGCGCTGGAACGTCTCGTCCCGGATCGACTGCGGTGTCTGATAGTGCGGAGAGGCGTGGCGGCTGTTGTTCGTCACTTGTTGTCTCCTGACCTGGTAGCGCCGGCAAGGCGGTGTGGTCGCCAGCGGCCGCGTAGTAGAAGTGCTCGTACTTGATGTGCTCGGGAGCCATGCCGGCGGCGGCCAGCTGCTCCAGCGTGTGCGCGACCATCTGCGGGCCGCCGCACACCATCGCCGTACGCCCGTACAGCAGCTGACGTGCGGCGACCGTGCCGACCTTGCCGCGCTTTCCGGGGTACGACGGGTCGTCCGACACGACCTCCGTGTATTCGAACCAGGGCCGCTTCTGCGCCAGCTCTCGCAGCCGAGGGCGGTCGTAGAGGTGCCAGGGCATCCGGACCCCGTGAAGCAGATGGACCAGAGGCCCAGTGCCCGACCGCTGCCACTCGTGGTCGATCTGCTCGAGTACGGCGAGGAGCGGAGCGAGACCGGTTCCACCGGCGACCATCAGCAAGTCCTTCGTGTCGCCTTCCCGCCGCGTCAGCCGCTCGCCGACCGGCGCTCCCAGCTTCACGGTGTCGCCGGCCTTCAGGGACCGCACCACGGTCGGGCTCACCTGGCCACCGTCGATCTGCTGTACGTGCAGATCGATCGAGCCGTCCGAGCGCGGCGCGTTGGCCGGGCTGAAGTACCGCCACAGCCGAGGGCGTTGCGGGATCTCCATGGACACCGACTGGCCGGGGACGAACTGGTACGCGCGCCTGGGCCGGACCGTCAGCAGAGTGAGGTCCATGGTCCGCCGTTCGGCTGAGACCACATCGGCGTCCCACCAGTCAGGAGTGGACTCCGAGGACGTCTCCGCCGCCTCGACCATGATCCTCGCGACCACCTGGTAGGCCGCCGTCCAGTGCGCGGCCAGCTCCTCGTCCCACTCGTCCCCCAGGAAATGCATCAGGGTGGCGCAGAGCGAGGCACCGACCGCGTTGTAGTGCTCCGCGACGACCGCGTACTTGCGATGATCGCGGCCGAGGTGTTGCAGGAAGGCCGCATCGTTCTCGATCTGATCGGCATGGCTGACGATCCGGCCGAGTGCACTGACGAACTTGTCCCGCTGGTTCGACATGTTGAGCGGGAACATCGACCGTACCTCGGGATGAGACACGAAGATGTGCGAGTAGAAGTACAGCGCCACCTGATCGCCGTGCTTCGTCACCTGGTCCCAGCTGCGCTGCAGGGCATATGCATCCATCGGGCTTGGCTATCCGTCTCGGAAGGGCAGCTCCTCGAACGAAACGGACGGCCCATCAGCGGGCACGATGAACTGCCGATCGTCGGCAGCGTGAGCCGGCGGGTACTGCGTTGACAAGGGTTCCCTCCCAGATCAGTCCCCGAGTCTGTTCAGTCGCCGTCCCTCCCGACCTACCCGCGGGCCGCCGGGCTGAAACCGCGAATCGGACTGAATCGTTCCGAAAATCATGAACAGGTGGCTGGGCCCGAACGACAGGAGATACCGGGCTGAAGGGCGCCGGCGCCGGACCGGCCACGCCTACCCGGCCGTCACCCCGGCGCCTACCTCCTGTCGTTCGGGCCCCGTCTAGGGTTTGAGGCATGGATCGGTTTCGGGTGGTTCCGGCGGCGTACGTCGTACTTCGGCGGGGGGATGAGGTGTTGATGTTGCTGCGGGCCAACACCGGTTATATGGATGGGTACTGGGCGGTGCCGGCGGGGCATGTGGAGCGGGGGGAGTCGGTGGTTGAGGCAGCAGTGAGGGAGGCGCGGGAGGAGGCTGGGGTGGAGATCGATCCGGCTGATCTGGTGCCGATCACCGCGATGCACCGCACCGGCGGCAACGGCGATCCGATCGACGAACGTGTCGACTTCTTCTTCACGGCGTCGAAGTGGACCGGCGAACCGCGGCTGATGGAGCCGGAGAAGGCCGACGGGCTGGACTGGTTCTCGCTGGACAAGCTTCCCGATCCGGTGGTCCCGCACGAGGCCCGAGTGCTGGCGGGCTTGCGTGCCGGTGGGCTTCCCGCGGTGATCGCCCACGGCTTCTGACCCGCCGCCGCATCACCGCGCCTCCCGCGCCTTGCGGAGGGTTCTTCTGGTGTTCACCGCCCAAGGGGCTGAACCGCTTTAGAGTTCCCTGCTGTGTCAGAGAGCTCTGGAGGCGGAATGGACGAGCGGTACGACGGGACGACCCGGCGGCGGCTGTTGCAGGCAGGTGTGCTGAGTGCGGGTGCAGTACTCGCGCCAGAGCTCACCCGACCTGATCAGGCAGCGGCCACCACGACGGCGGGCAGGGTCGACACCGAGCACCCGCGGTTCACGCTGGCCGTCGTACCGGACACGCAGTACTTGTTCGATCTGGATCGGGGGGACTCGGCTCCGCTGGTCGCGAGTTTCGAGTGGCTGATCGAGCAGCGGGCGGCGGAGAACATCGTGTTCACCGCGCACCTCGGCGACGTGGTGGAGAACGCGCAGGCGTCCGAGTTCGCCCAGGCCGATCCGGTCTTCACGATCCTCGACCGGGCCAGGATGCCGTACAGCGTGCTGGCCGGCAACCACGACATCGACGCGTCCAAGGACGACACCCGCGGCGATTCGCCGTACCTGCGCACGTTCGGACCGCAGCGGTTCCGGCGGATGCCGACGTACGGCGGATCGACGCCGAACGGGTACAACTCGTACCACGTGTTCCGCGCGGCCGGCCGGCAATGGTTGCTGCTGGCAATGGACTGGCGGCCGTCGGACGCCAGCTTCGCGTGGGCCCGCGCGGTGATCTCGGCGCATCCGAAGCTGCCGGTCATTCTCGCCACGCACGAGCTCGTGAACGCCGATGCCGGCAACCCGGAGGCGTACTTCACCGATCACGGCACCCGCGTCTGGGATCAGCTTGTCAACGGCAACGACCAGATCTTCCTCGCTCTGAACGGTCACTTCTGGCCGCCCGGCCGCACCACCCGGAAGAATGCCGCCGGCAACGATGTGCACCTGCACCTCGCCAACTACCAGGACCGCTACTACGGCGGCTCCGCGATGATCCGGCTCTACCACTTCGACCTGGCCCGCAACACCATCGACGTCGAGACCGTCTCGCCGTGGATCCTCGGCCAGTCCCCGGCCCGGCGCAGTCTGCTCGCCGAAGGCGAGATCGAGCTGACCGACGACACCAACCGGTTCAGCATCCCGATCGACTTCGCCACACGGTTCAAGGGATTCGACCCCATCCCGGTCCGCCCCGCCCGTCCGGCGACACAGCTGGTCATCCCCGGCACAGCGGCGTACTGGCGCTTCGACGGCCCGGTCGGCAACACGGTCATCGACCACTCCGGTCAAGGCAACCACCTCACTCGCGTGCAGCTGGCCGGGGAAGGTCCGCAAGCATCGACGGAGTACCACCCGGACCAGCCCGGCCACGCCAGCTGGTTGTTTGCCGGCGGCAAGAACCCGGCCCGCGGCGGCTACCTCCGTACGGCGGACAACGCGCCACTCAACGGCATGACGTTCAAGAGCGGCTACACGATCGAGGCGTTCGTGAAGCTGGCCGACGACGGCGCCGACCACGCTTGGGAGGGTCTGCTGAGCCGGATGGGTACCGGAGCGGACGCGGGCAAGACCGGCAGCGACCCGTCCGAGCCGGTCGTCAACCTGGCCTTCTCCGGCGGACGCCAACTGCAGTGGGCGGTCTACCCGCTCGACCGCAACGACACCTTCACCAACTGGGGCCATGAGCAGGTCGCCGGCCGATGGTTCCACCTCGCGGTCGTCAACGACGGGCAGCACAGCACCTTGTACGTCGACTCGTCGCCGCTGCTGCGCAACCCGTCAACTCCGTCGAACGGACTCGCGACCGCCGGCAAGCCGTGGCTCCTCGGCGCGAACCACTACAACAACGTGATCGAGCAGACCTTCGCCGGCCACATCGGCGAGCTCCGCATCGTCACCCACGCACTCAAGCCGTCGCAGTTCCTGAGCGCCTAGAGATACGAGCGGATCAGTGCTTCCTGCGCAGGCAGGAGAGCCAACTCCTCGGGTGTGAGCGTGACGTTGCGGCCGCGTACGGCGAGGGCGTCGGCCAAGCCCGGCCTGGGGTCGATGGAGTTGGCGAGGTAACTCGCCAACGCTTCGCGCAGAAGCGGGGTCAGGTCTTCAAACGACGGGTCGAGTGCGACCTGGGCGAAGATGATCGCGGTCATCGCGACGTCGAAGGCCGCTGTGCCTTCGACGGCGTTGCGCCAGTCGATGACGACCGGGCCGTCCGCGGTCGCGATGACGTTGAGCGGGTGCAGATCGCCGTGCACCACGACACGACCCGGCGTGCCACTCGGCGCCGGGATCGCCTGCAGGCGTCGGTGCAGGTCGGCGTGGATCTCGCCGACCTCGGCCGCGCTCAGGCCGCCAGCCAGGGCGGCGTCCCCGAGAGTCGGTCCGTCGAGTCGCTGGATCACCATGTCCGCACCGTCGACCTCGCGGACCGCCGGCACCGGATAGTCGTATGAAGCGACGTGACGCATGAAGTCCGCCTCGTCCCGCACCGGGTGCCCGTTGCGATAGCGCCGCAACACCCAGGAGTTGTCGAGGGCGTAGACGTCAGCGTCCCGCCCAGCCGCGAACGGCTGAGCATCGGGAGGAAGGAGCGGCGCCCGGTCGGCTGACGATCCCAGCTGGTCGGTCACCCGACCTGGCAACCGCCAGTCGCGGGCTCCAGCGGCTTCGCGCCGATTGTCGGCATGCCGAGCATCACGCCGGGCGCCGGGGCCGCTTGGCCTTGTGCCGCTTCCCAGGCGTCGCCGGCGCGAGTACGTCGTACTGAACCGAAGACGTCGGCGACCAAGTGGTGGGGCGCGGCGTAGGTGACCTCGACCGTTGCCATGTCACCTGGCCGCGGCGCCTCGACACCCTCGGGCAGGGCGAAGTGGACGAGCCGATTGTCCCGCGCGCGCCCGCTCAGCCGGTGGGTGGCGGCGTCCTTACGCCCCTCCCCCTCGGCCACGAGCACCTCGAGCGACCGGCCGACGATCCTTTTGTTCTCGGCCCACGCCATCTCGTCCTGCAGCGCGACCAACCGCTCGTACCGATCCTGTACGACGTCGCGCGGGACCTGATCCTCCATCGACTCCGCCGGGGTCCCGGGGCGCTTGGAGTACTGGAAGGTGAAGGCACCCGAGAACCGCGCCTGCCGGACCACGTCGAGCGTGCCCTGGAAGTCCTCCTCGGTCTCGCCCGGGAAGCCGACGATGATGTCGGTGGTGATGGCGGCGTCCGGCATCGCCGTACGCACGTCCTCGATGATCTTGAGGTAGCGGTCGCGGCGGTACGAGCGGCGCATCGCCTTCAGCACCCGGTCCGAGCCGGACTGCAGCGGCATGTGCAGCGAGGGCATCACGTTCGGCGTCTCGGCCATCGCCTCGATCACGTCCGCGGTGAAGTCGCGCGGGTGCGGCGAGGTGAAGCGAACCCGCTCCAGCCCGTCGATCGTGCCGCAGGCGCGCAGCAGCTTGCCGAAGGCGTAGCGGTCGCCGAACTCGACGCCGTACGAGTTCACGTTCTGGCCGAGCAGGGTCACCTCGAGCACCCCTTCGGCGACCAGCGCCTCGACCTCGGCGAGGACGTCGCCCGGCCGGCGGTCCTTCTCCCGGCCGCGCAGCGACGGGACGATGCAGAACGTGCAGGTGTTGTTGCAGCCGACGCTGACCGACACCCAGGCCGAGTACGGCGACTCGCGCCGGGTCGGCAGCGTGGACGGGAACACCTCGAGCGACTCGAGGATCTCGACCTGCGACTCCTGCTGGACCCGGGCCCGCTCCAGCAGCACCGGCAGCGAGCCGATGTTGTGGGTGCCGAAGACGACGTCCACCCAGGGCGCCTTCTTGGTGATGCTGGCCTTGTCCTTCTGCGCCAGGCAGCCGCCGACGGCGATCTGCATGCCGGGCTTCTTGGCCTTCACCGGCGCCAGGTGGCCGAGGTTGCCGTACAGCTTGTTGTCGGCGTTCTCGCGGACCGCGCAGGTGTTGAAGACGACCACGTCGGCCTGGTCGCCCTCGGGCGCGCGGACATAGCCCGCGTCCTCCAGCAGCCCGCGCAGCCGCTCGGAGTCGTGGACGTTCATCTGGCACCCGTAGGTGCGAACCTCATAAGTACGCATGACAGCCACCTAGAGTACGTGCCCCGGCCCGGTGACCGCGAAGTACAGCCGCAGCAAGCAGGCTGTGACCGGGTGATCACAGTCTGTCTCGCTATATTGCAGATCGTTACCACCGTGGAACCGACCAGCGCTGCGACCTCACCCCCGGCTCCGCTAGGTTCTGGCCATGAGCGATTCCGGTACGTTGACGAAGACGGATCTGGTCGCACTGACCGGTGTCAACAAACATTTCGGCGAACTGCACGTCCTGAAGGACATCAACCTGTCCATCGCCAAGGGCGAGGTCGTCGTGGTGATCGGCCCGTCCGGGTCCGGCAAGTCGACGCTCTGCCGCGCGATCAACCGGCTCGAACCGATCGACGAGGGCACCATCACGCTGGACGGGCAGCCGCTGCCGAGCGAGGGTAAGGCCCTGGCGAAGCTGCGGGCCGATGTCGGCATGGTGTTCCAGTCGTTCAATCTGTTCGCGCACAAGACGATCCTGCAGAACGTCACGCTCGGGCCGTGCAAGGTCCGCAAGACGGACCCCAAGGTGGCCGAACAGCGGGCGATGGAACTCCTGGAGCGGGTGGGGGTGGCCAACCAGGCCGCGAAGTTCCCGGCTCAGCTGTCCGGCGGCCAGCAACAGCGGGTCGCGATCGCGCGGGCACTGGCCATGGACCCGAAGGTCATCCTCTTCGACGAGCCCACCTCGGCGCTCGACCCGGAGATGATCCAGGAGGTTCTCGAGGTGATGATCGACCTCGCCAAGCAGGGCATGACGATGGTCGTGGTCACGCACGAGATGGGATTCGCCCGGACCGCGGCCAACCGGGTGGTGTTCATGGCCGACGGCGAGATCGTCGAGCAGGCCAGTCCGGAGGAGTTCTTCACCAACCCCACCTCACGACGTGCCCAGGACTTCCTCGGGAAGATCCTGAAGCACTGACGTCCGCCCGCGGCCGTACCAGCAATCACACGAAGGGGAACCAGACCATGAGAATGCGCAACCTCGTCGCCAGCCTCGGCGTCGCGGCGCTCGCGCTGACCGCAGTCGCCTGCGGCAAGGACGAGCCCGCCGGCGGCGGCGGCACCGGCGACAGTGCCGCGTCCGACACCTGCGGCGACCTGCACAAGTTCACCACCGCGTCCGGCGTGGACGTCGCCGGCAGCGCGACCTTCACCAAGATCAAGTCGCGTGGCACTCCGGTTGTCGGGGTCAAGGCCGACCAGCCGAACCTCGGCTACAAGGATGCCGACGGCAAGCGCTGCGGCTTCGACATCGAGGTGGCCCGGATGGTCGCGGCCAACCTGGGCTTCGACCCAGACAAGATCGAGTACAAGGAGATCCCGTCGGCGAACCGGGAGACCGCGATCGCCGGTGGCGAGATCGACTACTACGTCGGCACCTACTCGATCACCGACAAGCGCAAGAAGCTGGTGTCCTTCGCCGGCCCGTACTTCATCGCCGGCCAGGACCTGCTGGTGCGCAAGTCCGACACCTCGATGGATGCCGGCAAGACCGCGCTGAAGGGCAAGAAGGTCTGCTCGGCCACCGGCTCGACGCCGATCCAGCGGGTCAAGGACGAGAACCTGACCGAGGCGAGCAACATCTCCGAGTTCAAGACCTACTCCGAGTGCGTCTCGCAGCTGCTGGACAAGAAGGTCGACGCGGTCACCACCGACGACGCGATCCTGAAGGGCTACGCGGCGACCGCGCCGGACGAGCTCCGGGTGGTCGGCAAGCCGTTCAGCGAGGAGAAGTACGGCATCGGCCTGCCGCTGGCCGACAAGGCGCTGCGGGACAAGGTGAACTCCATCCTGGAGACCTCCGCGTCCGACGGCACCTGGAAGGAGCTGTACGACGCGACGCTCGGCAAGTCGGGTTCGGACTCGACGCCGCCTCCGCTCGAGAAGTACTGACGCACATCCGGCCGCGGCGTCCCACGGGCGCCGCGGCCTCGTCTTGAGTCCCCTGGAAGGTCGCGATGCTCTCGGTCCTCACCGACAACTGGGAACTGTTCGTCGACGGTTTCTGGACCACGCTCAGGCTGTTCCTGATCGCTGGAGTGCTGAGCCTGGCGCTCGGAACCGTGCTGGCCGCGTTCCGGGTCTCCCCGGTACCGGCACTGCGCGCCATCGGCACCGGGTACGTGAACACGCTGCGGAACACCCCGCTGACCCTGGTGTTCGCATTCCTCGTCTTCGGCGCGCCGAAGATGGAGATCTCCCTGCCGACGTTCTTCTGGTCCGCGGTGGTCGCGCTGACCGTCTACACGTCGGCGTTCGTCTGCGAGATCGTCCGGTCCGGCGTCAACACCGTTCCGCCCGGTCAGGCGGAGGCCGCGCGCTCGGTCGGCATGACGTTCATGCAGGTGCTGGGCATCGTCGTACTCCCGCAGGCCTTCCGGGCGATCGTGCCGCCGTTGACCAGCGTGATGATCGCGTTGCTGAAGAACACGACGATCGCGGCGGGTTTCTCCGTCGCGGAGGCCGGTGCGATTCCGGCCGTGATGGCCGAACGCGGTGAGAACCAGGTGGCCACGCTCGTCTGGATCACGGTCGGCTTCCTGATCCTCATCATTCCCCTGGTCTTCCTGCAACGGTGGGCCGAGCGACGGACGGCGGTGGCCTGATGAGTGTGGTCCTGTACGACGTACCCGGCCCGCGGGCGAAGGCCCGGAACCGGATCCTCAACGCGGTCGTCATGGTCGCGCTGCTGGCCGTCATCGGCTGGGTGCTGTACCGGCTGAACGAGAGCGGTCAGTTCGAGAGCCGCCGCTGGGCGCAGTTCCAGTATTCGTCGATCCAGCAGCAACTGCTCGACGGATTGCTGAACACGCTGAAGGCGGCCGGTCTGGCCGCTGTCCTCGCCCTCCTGTTCGGTGCGGTGTTCGCGGCGGCCCGGATCAGCGATCACTGGTGGTTCCGGGCGCCGGCGACGCTCGTCGTCGAACTGTTCCGGGCGATCCCGCTGCTGATCCTGATGTTCTTCTTCTACTACGGCAACCTGCAGTTCGATCTCGGCATCGGGCCGTTCTGGGCGGTCGTGTTCGGTCTGACCCTCTACAACGGCTCGGTGCTGGCGGAGATCTTCCGGGCCGGTATCGCCGCCGTACCGAAGGGTCAACGTGAGGCCGCGTACGCCACCGGCATGCGGAAGAACCAGGTGGTCCGGCTGATCCTGTTGCCGCAGGCGATCACGTCGATGCTGCCGGCCATCGTCAGCCAGCTCGTCGTCCTGCTGAAGGACACCGCGCTGGGCTTCATCATCACCTACGCCGAGCTGCTCTACGTGGCCAAGCAGATGGGCGGCCGCCTGCAGTACGGCTTCCCGTACATCCCGACGTATATCGTCGTTGCGGTGATCTACATCGGACTCTGCTCGCTGCTCTCGGTGCTTGCCCGCTGGCTCGAGGGCCGCTCCCGCCGCCGGCGCAAGGTCACCGGCGCCCCGCCACCAAGCGCCGCCGAGGCAGCCACCTCGGTGGAAGCCCCGCTCTGATCGACCAGTGCCCCCGGCCTCGTGCCGGGGGCACTGTTAGGTGGCGGGTCAGCGCAGGGTGTTGAACGAGTCGCGGATGATCTCGATGGCTTCGCTCGTCTCCTCCTCGGTGAGGGTCATCGGTGGCGCCATCCGGAGGACGTTGCCGTACAGGCCGCCCTTGCCGATCAGCAGGCCGCGGTCCTTGGTCTCCTGCTGGAGTTTGGCGGTGGTCTTCGGGTCCGGGCTGTTGTCGTCCGGCTTGACGATCTCGGCCGCGAGCATCAGGCCCTTGCCGCGGACGTCGCCCAGCTCTGGGAACTCCTCGGAGATCCCGCGCAACCCGTCGGCCAGCTGCGCCCCGCGCTTGGCCGCATTCGCCTGCAGGTCGTGGTCGAGCAGGTAGTCGATCGTTGCCTTGGCTGCGCTGGTGGAGATCGGGTTGCCTCCGAAGGTGGACAGCGAGTTGGCGCTCAGGCTGTCCATCAGGCTCGCCTTGGCGACCACACCGCCGATCGCGAACCCGTTCCCCAGTCCCTTGGCGAACGTCATCGCGTCCGGTACGACGCCGTGCGCCTGGATGCCCCAGAAGTGCTCGCCGGTCCGGCCCCAGCCGGTCTGCACCTCGTCGGAGATGAGCAGGATCCCGAACTCGTCCAGCACCTCCTTGAACGCGGCGTACAGGCCGTCGGGTGGTGAGGAGAACCCGCCGACGCCCTGGATCGACTCGACGATCAGACACGCCACGTCGCCTGCGGTGGTGGTGTCGATGACGTTGCGCAGGTCGTCGACGCAGACCTTGATGTACTCGGCGTCGGGCAGGTCGCGGAACGGGCTGCGGTAGCGATAGGCGCCCTGCACGTATTGCACGTTCACCGGCGACAGGCTGCTCGCGGACCAGCCCCGGTTGCCGGTGACGGCGACCGTGCCGAAGCCGCGGCCGTGGTACGAGTTGCGCATCGCCAGCACCTGGTTGGAGCGGCGGTTCTGCGTGGCGAGCAGCAGGGCCGCCTCGTTCGCCTCGGTGCCGGAGTTGGCGAAGAACACCTTGGCGTCCGGGATGCCGGAGAGCTCGGCGATCTTCTCGGCGAGCTCGATCTGCTGACGGATCAGGTACACCGTCGAGGTGTGTGCGATACCGGTCGCCAGCTGCTCGCGGACGGCGTCGGAGATCTCGGCGATGTCGTAGCCGATCGCGTTGGTCAGGATGCCGGCGAAGAAGTCGAGGTAGGTGTTGCCCTCGCCGTCGGTGACCCGGCGACCCGAGCCGCTCACGATCTCGATCGGCTCCTCGTAGTACAACGCGAGCCAGTCCGGCATGACGGCCTTGTGACGCTCCCAGAGCTCCGCATGTGTCATGTCCTAAGGATTACCCCATCGCAGGCTCCAGTCCTAGGGAGGGCAGGCAGAGTGCCGGAAGGTTGCCGACTCGGTTCCGGTTCAGTTCCGAGTTGACTTCTGTGCCCGTGGATGGCGGTTAGTGTGCTGCTCGTGACACTGCCGAGCATTCCGCACGTCGACATCGAGTCGCTGGCGCATTTCGACCAGGTCGTGGCCGCCGGGGCCACCTCGATGGAGGGGTGGCGGGTCCAGTCCGTCGACCTGTCCGCCCGTACCGCGGAACTGCTCGGCCTGAACCCGATGGGCTCCCTCTTCCTCGGGTGTGTCCTGGAGGAGAAGGCCGAGGAGTGGATCCGCGAGGGCGGCGGCCTGATCTTCCCCGCGATCCCCTCGCTCCCCTTCGACTCCTACCGCAGCCGCCTGTACGACGCCGACGAGCTCTACGCCGATCTCGACCAGGGGTACGACGCCACCCCGGACGCACGCATCTACGCCTGGTCCCGCCAGCACGACGAGAAGGGCGACACCAGCCGGACCCTCGCCGCCGCCCTTCACGACCACGCCATCGCAGACGCGCTCACTGAGCTCCCCGACGACCGGCCGTGGATCGGCGTCATGGGCGGACACGGTGTAGCTCGCGGCAGTACGTCGTACCGCTCGGCCGTCCAACTGGGTCGCACGCTGGCTCAAGCCAGCCACACCGTCGTCACCGGTGGTGGTCCCGGCGCGATGGAGGCGGCCAACCTCGGTGCGTCGCTCTCGACGTACGACGAGGCCGCAGTCGACGCCGCACTGACCGCGCTGGCCGTCGTACCGTCGTTTCGTCCGTCCGTCGCCGCTTGGGCCGCGACCGGTCTCGCCGTACGGGGGGAATACCCCGGTGACGGCGGAGTGTCGATCCCGACGTGGTTCTACGGGCACGAGCCGCCGAATGTGTTCGCGTCGTCGATCGCGAAGTACTTCTCCAACGCCCAGCGCGAGGACGTCCTGCTCCGCCGGGCGCGAGGCGGCATCATCTACCTCCCCGGCGCGGCCAGCACGGTCCAGGAGATCTTCCAGGCCGTCACACCCAACTACTACGGCGACCCGGCCACCCAGGTCCCCCTGATCCTCGTCGGCATCCACCACTGGACCACCGAACTGCCCGTCTGGCCCCTCCTCGAGTCCTTGGCCGCAGACCGGCCCATGGCGCCCCACATCCACCTGGTGGACACCATCACCGAGGCCGCAACTCTGGTCCGCTGACGTTTTGTCGGTGGCGTGGTCTACGGTCCCCGGCATGACGAACTTCGTGTTGGTGCCGGGGGCGTGGCTTGGTGGCTGGGCGTGGGATGAGGTGGCCGCGCTGCTGCGGGCCGAGGGGCATGAGGTGTATCCGGTGACGCTGTCCGGTGTCGCCGAGCGGCACGGCCCGGACGCCGCTCAGGTCAGCCAGGCGCAGCATGTCGACGACATCGTCTCCGTCATCGAGACCAACGACCTGTACGACGTCGTCGTCGCCGGCCACAGCTACTCCGGGATCCCAGCAGGCCAGGCTGCCGCGCGGATCGGCGACCGGCTACGTCGGGTCGTGTACGTCGATTCGAACATCCCCACAGACGGGCAGTCGTTCATCGACGGCTGGTCCGACGAAGGCCGCGCCTGGGTCGAAGGCCAGCTGGCCGAGTCAGGCGGCCTCTGGCCACCACTCACCGCCGAGGACTACGCCGATCAGGACCTGAGCGACGACGCGATCGCCTTGATCGTCGCCCGCAGTACGCCGCACCCCGGCCGCGCGATCTCCGAGCCGGCCCAGCTGGTCCGCCCGATCGCAGACCTACCCACCACCTACATCAAGTGCCTGATGGACGGCGCCGAACCCATGCCGGTCGTCCGCAAGCAGCTCGAGTCCCCGCAGTGGAGCCTGGTCGAGCTGAACACCGGCCACTGGCCGATGTTCTCCCGGCCGGCCGAGCTCACGAAGATCCTCGCCGGCCTGGCCTGACGGTCAGCCGCGGCGGAGCCAGTCCTCGGCCTCGTCCAGGAACTGGTCCACCTCGACGATGTCGTAGCCCTCGTGCAGCCGGACCGGATTGAACTGCACCCGGCGGACGTCGCGAGGCGTCACCGGACGCTCGACCGGCTCGCCGTTGACGGTCGCCATCACCCGGCCGACGAACTCGTCGACCTCGCGCGGGTCGTAGCCCCGCATCCGGACCGTGCTGAACGTCGGCGCTTCCCGCCGCTGCCTCGAGGCTGCGGACGCGCGGTCGGGCATCCACTGCTCGGCTTCGGCGAGGAATTCGTCCACCTCGTGCACCGGGTAGCCGGCGCTGAACAGCGGCGTCCGGAACTCCACCCCGCGGAGCTCAGCCACGGTCACCGGCCGCGTGGCCAGCCGGCTCACCGTGGCGATGATGCGGTCGACGAACTCGTCGACATCCGCACATTCATACCTGTCACCGGTACGGCGGACGGTGAACTCCGGCCGGATCACCGGTTCGCGGCGGCGAGCTGGCCGCAGGCGCCGTCGATTTCCTGGCCGCGGGTGTCGCGGACCGTGGTGGGGATGCCGCCGGCCTGCAACCGCCGTACGAACTCACGCTCGTCGGCTGGGTCCGACGCGGTCCACTTGGAGCCGGGGGTCGGGTTCAGCGGGATCAGGTTGACGTGCACCCAGCTCCAGTCGCCGCGGGCCGCGAGCTTCTCCGCCAGCAGGTCCGCGCGCCAGGCGTGGTCGTTGATGTCGCGGATCATCGCGTACTCGATCGACACCCGGCGCTTGGTCTGGCGCGCGTACGCCCAGGCCGCGTCGAGCACCTCGTCGACCTTCCAGCGGTTGTTGATCGGGACCAGCTCGTCGCGCAGCTCGTCGTCCGGCGCGTGCAGCGACAGCGCGAGCGTGACCGGGATGCCCTCGGTCGCCAGCTGGTTGATCCGCGGCACCAGGCCGACCGTCGACACGGTCACTCCACGGGCCGAGATCCCAAGCCCCTCCGGCGACGGGTCGGTGAACCGCCGGACCGCGCCGATCACGGCCTTGTAGTTGGCCATCGGCTCGCCCATGCCCATGAAGACGATGTTGCTGACCCGGCCGGGACCGCCCGCGATCTCACCGCGCGACAACGCACGCGCACCGTCGACGACCTGCTCGACGATCTCCGCCGTACTCATATTGCGGGTCAGCCCGGCCTGACCGGTCGCGCAGAACGGGCACGCCATCCCGCAGCCCGCCTGGGACGACACACACATGGTGACGCGGTCCGGATACCGCATCAGGACCGACTCGACCAGCGAGCCGTCAAGCAGCTTCCACAGCGTCTTGCGGGTCTGGCCGTTGTCGCACTCCAGGTCGCGTACGCGCGTCAGCAGCGGCGGCATCAGCTCCGCTACCAGCTTGTCGCGGGTGGCGGCCGGCAGATCGGTCATCTCGGCCGGGTCGGACACCAGCCGGGAGAAGTAGTGATTCGACAGCTGCTTGGCCCGGAACGCGGGCTCACCCAGCGCCGCGATCGCCGTCCGGCGCTCCTCCCCAGTGAGATCGGCCAAATGCCGCGGCGGCTTCTTGGCACGGCGCGGCTCATCGAAAACAAGCGGGAGGGAGGTAGTCATAGCCTGCCCATTGTCGCCTGGAGCCCCGACGCTTCACAAATTCACGTGCCCGGACGTGCTGGGGTTCACTTCGAGGACCGGTTTGACGATCTCGTCGCGGAGCCAGCGGGCGGGGTGGTCGGGGTACGGACGTGGCAGCGCCAGGACGATGTGGTTGAACCCCAGATCGATCGAGCGGCGTACGACGGATCGGCTGGCGGCTGGGTCGTCGTACTGGACGATCAACTGCAGCGAGCGGGTCAGGTCGTGCGGGTCGCGGTCGATGCGGGCGCATTCCGCGTCGAGGCGGCGGGAGCGTTCGGCGAGGAAGCCGAAGTCGTTGTGCGGCGGGCCGGGCACGTTCCAGATGTCGGCGTGTTCGGCGATCAGGCGCAGCATCCGGTCGCCGAAACCGCCGATCAGCAGCGGCGGGCCGGGGCGCTGGATCGGCTTCGGCTCGTTCCGGTTCTGCTCGAGGGTGTAGTAGCGGCCGTGGAAGTCGAAGACGTCCTGCGTCCACATCCCGCGCAGGATCGCGATGGTCTCGCGCAGCCGCTCGACGCCTTCCCCCGGCGGGACCAGGTCCAGCCCGTACGCCGCGTATTCGGCGACGGCCGGGTTGTCACCGGGTTGATGAGTACCGCCGGCCCCGAGGCCCATGACCAGGCGGCCGCCGGAGATCACGTCGAGCGTACTGGCGATCTTGCCGAGGACCGCCGGCGGGCGGATCCGGTTGCTGGTCACCAGGAGACCGAAGCGGAGCCGCCGGGTCTGGGCCGCGAGTGCCGCGAGCAGCGTCCAGCCCTCGAGGATCTGGCCGTCCTTCGGTCCGGCGAGCGGGAGGAAGTGGTCCCACAGCCAGGCGTCGCGGAACTCGGGCAGCTCGTCCGCCTCCAGCCAGACGCGCTGAATGTCGGCGTAGTCGAGGTGCATCGGGGTGGTCTTGAGTCCGAAGGTCAGTTCCATAATCGTCAGCGTATCTGATGATCAGCACTCCTGACGATCAGCTTGGCGGTAGATTCGATCCATGTCCGACCGGCTGGGGTATCTGCTCAAACACGTCCAGGCGCGACTGACCGAGGAACAGGCAAAGGCATTGCAGCCATTCGGTATCAACGGCCGCGATCTCGCCGTACTGGCCGCAGTGGCTTCCGGGGAGCCGCTGTCGCAGCTCGAGGTCGCGGGGCGGCTTCGCGTCGACCGGACATCGATCGGTGATCTGCTCGACAGCTTGGAGGAACGCGGACTGGTCGAGCGTCGGCGCAGTCCGGAGGACAGGCGTCGCAATGTCGTCGTACTGACGAACACTGGCGAGGACGTCTTCGCCGACGCAGAGCAGGTCCGGCTGGAGGTGGAACGCGAGTTCCTGGCTCCCTTGCCCGACCGCGACCGGTTCCGGGAGGACTTGCGGCTTCTGCTCGGGGAATGACCGCTCGCTTTGAGCAGTTGGACCACACGTGCTTGGTGTTCCGCTATCGGTGCTGGATCGGTCCCGCACTCGGGTCGGCGAGTCGGAAGCCGAGACACTGCGTGGGACTCTCGAGCTCGCGCGGCAGGTGGAGGAGCTCGGCTACAAGCGCTTCTGGGTGTCTGAGCACCACAGCGTCCCTGGAGTGGTCGGCTCAGCGCCGACAGTGCTCGCGGCAGCGGTTGCTGCCAACACCAGCCGGATCCGCGTCGGCACAGGCGGCGTGATGCTGCCGAACCACCAGCCCCTGGTGGTTGCAGAGCAGTTCGGCGTGCTCGAGTCGCTCTACCCCGGCCGGATCGACATGGGCCTCGGTCGCTCAGTTGGCTTCACCAACGGCGTCCGCCGCGCGCTGGGCGTCGATTCGGCTGACGACTTCGCCGCGCAGGTCCAAGAACTCCTCGGGTACTTCGAAGGCACACAGCAGAACCAGGTCCACGCTCGCCCGGGCGAAGGGCTGCGCGTCCCGCCCTTCATCCTGGCCATCGGCGAAGGCGCGCTCCTTGCCGCATCACTAGGGCTCCCGCTGGTCATTGCGGGGCGACCTGGGGCAGAGCTGCTTGTGGACCGCTACCGGGCAGCCTTTAAGCCATCCACCTGGGCTCCGCAGCCGTACGTCGTACTCGCGGTGACTGTGGCAGTTGCGGCAACGACGGAAGAGGCCAGACAGATCCTGCTGCCTGAGGCGTGGTCGAGTGCCTACTCACGCACGCGTGGGGTCTTCCCGCCACTGGAGCCGGTGCAGGAGCGGGACATGAGCTCGAGGAGCGAGAGTTCTTCGAGCAGTCGCTGCGCGGGCAGATCTACGGCACTCCAGCCGAGGTGGATGCCGCTCTGGGCGGTCTGGTACGTCGTACGGCGGCTGACGAAGTGCTGATCACGACCAACACCTATGACCGAGCAGACCTGCTGAAGTCGTACGCGTTCTTGGCGGAGCTCAGCTGATCCGGTCTTCCAGCCGCTTGCGGACCTCTGGCCACTCGTCGGCCAGGATCGAGAAGACGACTGTGTCGCGGAAGGAGCCGTCCGCCAGCTTCTTGTGCCGGCGCAGGACGCCCTCACGGGTCGCGCCGAGTTTGGCGATCGCGGCCTGCGACCGGGTGTTCGCCGTACCGGTCTGGATCTTGACTCGGCCGAAGCCGCAGTCCTCGAAGGCGTGACGCAGCAGTAGGAGCTTGCAGGCCGGGTTCACCGCGGTCCCCCACACCGACGGCGCGTACCCGGTCCAGCCGAGGTGGACCGATTCGTTGGTGAGGTCGACGTCGCCGAGACTCGTCGTACCGACAACAGTGCCGTCGGCAACCAGCCGCACCACGTAAGCGACCCGCTGCGCAGACGACTCGATCCACTGCTCGGCCATTTCGTCCGCACTCGCAGGCAGTCCGGCGACGCCGCCGCCGAAGCCGCTGGCATACACCTGCTCGCTGGCGATCGCGTCGTACAGGGGTTCGATGTCGCGGGCTTCGAGCCGGTCGAGGCGTACGACGTCGTTGCTCAGCGTGCGGCCGTCGGGGGCGATAGTCATGCGGTCCTCACTTGACGAGTAGATGGAGCAGTAGCCACACCGCGGGCGCCGTTGCCAGCAGCGAATCCAGGCGGTCCATCACACCGCCGTGACCGGGCAGCAGGTTCGACATGTCCTTGATGCCGAGGTCACGCTTGATCATCGACTCGCCGAGATCGCCCACTGTCGCGGTGCAGACGGCGACCGCGCCGATGATGACACCGACCCACCAGTGCCCGTCCAGCAGCCAAACGACGCCGGCGATACCCGCGCCGATGCAGGCCAGAGTCGAGCCGGTGAAGCCCTCCCAGGACTTCTTCGGGCTGATCGTCGGAGCCATCGGATGCTTCCCGAACAGGACACCGGCCGCATAGCCGCCGACGTCGCTGGCGACGACGACCAGGAAGAACGTCACCACCCGCTCCGGGCCGTCCGCCTCCGGCTGGACCAGCAGGATCGCGAACCCGGCCAGCAGCGGGACATAGCCGATCAGGAACACTCCGGCGCTGGCGTCGCGGACGAACCCGACCGAACCACCTG
This sequence comes from Kribbella antiqua, assembly GCF_004345665.1. Taxonomy (GTDB): domain Bacteria; phylum Actinomycetota; class Actinomycetes; order Propionibacteriales; family Kribbellaceae; genus Kribbella; species Kribbella antiqua. Next base: position 53,113 of record NZ_SLWR01000018.1, on the reverse strand, counting down.
GCATCCGCCAGAAGATCGTCGCCAGCACCGTGATCGCCAGCGCGACCAGCAATGCCATCGGCCCACCGAAGTACGCCGCCGCCAGCATCGCCGTCGTACCGGCGAACAGCGGGATCCGCGGGATGACCGCGCCGCCGGTGCGCAGCGCCTTGATCATCTCGTCGACGGCCACCAGCACGACGGCCAGCACCAGGACGGTGAACAGGACCTTCTGCCAGAACAGCGATCCGAGGATCAGCGCGCCGAGGCCGACACCGACCGCGATCGCCGCGGGCAAGTTCCGCCCGGCGCGGCTCGGGCTGGGACTCGGCGCAGGCGTACTGTCGACGCCCATCACACCTCGAGCAGTTCGGCTTCCTTGTGCTTGAGCAGCTCGTCGATCGAGTCGACGTACTTCTTCGTCAACCCGTCGAGCCGCTTCTCAGCACTCTTGCCCTCGTCCTCACCCGCGTCGCCGTCCTTGACGGTCTTGTGCACCTGGTCCATGGCGTGCCGGCGGATGTTGCGCACCGAGACCTTGGCCTCCTCGGCCTTGGTCTTGGCGACCTTGATGTACTCCTTGCGCCGCTCCTCGGTCAGCTGCGGCATGACCACCCGGATCACGGCGCCGTCGTTGCCCGGGTTCACGCCCAGGTCGGAGTCGCGGATCGCCTTCTCGATGGCGTTCATCGCGCCCTTGTCGTACGGCGAGATCAGCACCGTGCGCGGTTCCGGCACCTGGAAGCCGGCCAGCTGCTGCAGCGGCGTCGGCGTGCCGTAGTAGTCGGCCAGGATGCTGGCGAACATCTGCGGGTGCGCCCGGCCGGTGCGGATCGCGGCGAAGTCGTCCTTCGCGACCTCCACGGCCTTCGCCATCTTCTGCTCGGCTTCGCGGAGAGCTTCGTCGATCACGACATTCCTCGCTTCCTCAGGGCCGCCCTGAGCGCGGCCACTCCAACCCTACGAACGCAGGTCTACCAGATAACGGACATCAACCCGTGTCGAATGATCCTAGTAGTACAGGCGGGTACGCCGTACCAGGGGCTACTGACCTGGGGAAACGACCGTACCGATCTTCTCGCCGTGCACGACCCGGGCGATGTTGCCCTCCTCCAGGCCGAAGATGACGATCGGCAGCGCGTTGTCCCGGGCCAGGCTGATCGCGGTGGCGTCGGCGACCCGCAGGCCGCGGGCGAGGAAGTCGTCGTACGAGAGCTGGTCGAACTTGACCGCGTCCGGGTTCTTCTTCGGGTCGGAGTCGTAGACCCCGTCCACGCCCTGCTTGCCCATCAGCAGCGCCTCCGCGCCGATCTCCAGCGCGCGCTGGGCGGCGACGGTGTCGGTGGAGAAGTACGGCATCCCGGAACCGGCGCCGAAGATGACCACGCGGCCCTTCTCCAGGTGCCGCTCGGCCTTGCGCGGGATGTAGGGCTCGGCCACCTGGCCCATCGTGATCGCGGTCTGCACCCGCGTCTCGATGCCGAGCTTCTCCAGGAAGTCCTGCAGTGCCAGGCAGTTCATCACGGTGCCGAGCATGCCCATGTAGTCGGCGCGGTTGCGTTCCATCCCGCGCTGCTGCAGCTCGGCGCCGCGGAAGAAGTTGCCGCCGCCGACGACCACGGCGACCTGGACACCGGCCCGGGCCACCTCGGCGATCTGCTTGGCGATCGAGTTCACCACGTCGGGGTCGACGCCGAGCTTGCCGCCGCCGAACACCTCACCCGACAGCTTCAGCAGCACCCGGTGATAGGCCGGCGAAAAGGCCGGACTCGTCTCGGTACCCAGGGTTTCCGTCACGACTCCGGCCTCCTCGATCGTTGCTTGCTGGTCCTTCAGCGGCTCAGGCGCCGACCTCGAAGCGGGCGAACCGCTTCACGGTCACGCCGGCCTCGTCCAGCACGGCCTTCACGGTCTTCTTGCTCTCCTGGACCGACGGCTGCTCGAGCAGCACGACCTCCTTGAAGAAGCCGTTCACCCGGCCCTCGACGATCTTCGGCAGGGCCTGCTCCGGCTTGCCCTCCTCGCGGGCGGTCGCCTCGGCGATCCGCTTCTCGTTCTCGACCGTCTCGGCCGGGACCTCGTCGCGGGTGGTGTAGAGCGGGCGCATCGCGGCGGCCTGCATGGCGGCGCCACGGGCGGCGTCGACGTTGTCGCCCTCGAACTCGACGAGCACGCCGACCTGGGCCGGCAGGTCCGCGGCGCGCTTGTGCATGTACGCCGTCACCTGGCCGTCGAACACGGCCACCTTGCCGAGCTCGAGCTTCTCGCCGATGACCGAGGCGAGCGCCTCGATGTTCTCGGCGACGCTCTTGCCGTCGGCCAGCTTCTCGCCCAGCAGGCCCTCGATGTCGCCGACCTTGCTGGCGGCGGCGTGCGCGACGATGTCGGCGGCCAGCTGCTGGAACTGCTCGTTCTTGGCGACGAAGTCGGTCTCGCAGTTGAGCTGGACCAGCGCGTTCTCCGCCGCGGCCACCAGGCCGTTGGTGGCGGAGCGCTCGGCGCCGCGCTTGGCGGCCTTGGCCGCGCCCTTGATGCGCAGCTCCTCGATCGCCTTCTCGAAGTCGCCGTCGGTCGCCTCGAGCGCCTTCTTGGCGTCCATCATGCCCGCGCCGGTGGCGTCGCGGAGCTTCTTCACGTCAGCGGCGGTGTAGTTCGCCATTCCTCGTTCTCTCGTCTTGTGGGTGCGTCAGCTGATGGTCGGCCGGGTCGGGGCTGGTCCGGGTTCGGTGCCCCGGGTGCCTGCTCCGGCCGTCCGGCCGGGCTGGCCGCCCGGATCGTCGTACGACGAAGTCCGGGCGGCTCAGGTGATCAGGCCTCGTCGGTCTTCGGGCTGTCGGCCTCGGCGGCCGGAGCCTCGGCAGCGGGGGCCTCCGGAGCCGGGGTCTCCTCGGCCTTGACCTCGGCGGCCTCGGCCTTGACCTCGGCGGCCGGCGCGTCGGCGGGCTTGGCCTCGGCGGTGCCGTTCTGGCTCTCCAGCAGCTCGCGCTCCCAGGCGGCCAGCGGCTCCTCCTGGCCCAGCTCCTCACCGGCCGCGGCGGCGCCCTGGCCCGAGCGGGCCATCAGGCCGTCGGCGACGGCGTCGGCGACCACGCGGGTGAGCAGGCCGACCGAGCGGATCGCGTCGTCGTTACCCGGGATCGGGAAGTCGACCTCGTCCGGGTCGCAGTTCGTGTCCAGGATGCCGATGATCGGCAGCTTCAGCTTGCGCGCTTCGTCGACCGCGAGGTGCTCCTTCTTGGTGTCCACGATCCACACGGCGGCCGGAACCCGGGCCATGTCGCGGATACCGCCGAGGGTCTTCAGCAGCTTGTCGTGCTCGCGCCGCTTCTGCAGCAGCTCCTTCTTGGTGACACCGGAGCCGGCCACGTCGTCGAAGTCGATCAGCTCCAGCTCCTTGAGCCGCTGGAGCCGCTTGTTGACGGTCTGGAAGTTGGTGAGCATGCCGCCCAGCCAGCGCTGGTTCACGTACGGCATGCCGACCCGGGTCGCCTGCTCGGCGATCGCTTCCTGGGCCTGCTTCTTGGTGCCGACGAACAGGATCGCGCCGCCGGAGGCGACAGTGCTCCGGACAAACTCGTAGGCGCGGTCGATGTACGACAGCGACTGCTGCAGGTCGATGATGTAGATGCCGTTGCGCTCGGTGAGGATGTAGCGCTTCATCTTCGGGTTCCAGCGCCGGGTCTGGTGCCCGAAGTGCACGCCGCTCTCAAGGAGCTGCTTCATGGTCACTACGGCCATGAGGGTGTTTCCTCCTGTCGCGCCCGGTCACTCGATCGGGCGCTGTCTCGGTTGTCCCGCGGTGAACCGGCTGGTCCCCCGCGCCTGACGCCCGCGGCGCGGACCCATCCCGGACTGGCCGGGACCGAGGAGAACGCGCTGGTATTCGGGCGTGCGAAGTCGCCCCACTCGCATGGGACGCCACCGGAAGTGTACGGGACCGCGCGGGCGGATGCGAACTCGGCACCGGTTGTCCACAGGCGGCGAATTCACCGTCCGTGATCAGCTGGTTTCACGGCATGTTTCAGGCATGAACCTCATCCTGCTGACCCTCGCCTTCCTGACCCCTCAACCCAGCACCGAGACCGTCTGGCCGCTTGAACCACGCCCCCGGGTAGTCCATGGCTTCGAACTGCCGGCCAAACCGTGGCTGCCCGGCCACCGCGGTGTCGACCTGGCCGGCTCCCCCGGCCAACCGGTCCGCGCCGCGACCGCCGGCACGATCACGTACGCCGGTCAACTCGCCGGCCGAGGTGTCGTCGTGGTGACCACCGGCGCACGCCGCACAACCTACGAACCGATCGTGCCTGCCGTTGCGGTCGGCGCCGCGGTCACGCCCGGCACGGTCATCGGACGCCTGTCCGCCGCCGGCTCCCACTGCGCACCTGCAACCTGTCTCCATTGGGGCCTTCTGCAGGGCAAGCAGTACCTCAACCCACTGACCTTGCTCCCAGACCGGCCGGTGCGGCTCCTACCGCTCAGTGCGGCTTCACCCCAACCGCCGCTCAGCGCGGTCCCAGCTTGGGCTCAACCTGAGGCCCCTGCAGGCTCGGACCCACCGCAGCCCGAGGTGCGCAGCGAGCTCAGCGGCAGTCCACCGTCTCCCCGGGGCGAACGGACAGCTGCGGCCGTCGTCGGCGCCGCCGCAGTCCTCACCATCGCCGGCGGCCTCATGATCAGGCGCCACTAGCCGGGCAGGCTTGGCTCCGGTCGGCTCAGCTACCGGGGACGCGGGCTTGCCAGGCGTCTTCGTCGCGGGAGCGGCGTTCGACGCCGGCCGGGAGCTTGTTCTTGGCGAGGTCGGTGAGCGTGGTGTGCTCGAGCACGTCCCGCAGGCTCGCTCGAGCGGCGATCCAGACGCGCTGCAGCACCACGGCCCGCTCGTTGTACGCGACGCTCTCGGGCCGGACGCCTGAGATACTCACGATCGGCCCGTCCACCGCGCGCATCACGTCGGCGACGGAGATCTCGTTCGGATCCACCGCCAGCTTCCACCCGCCGGACTGCCCGCGCTGACTGGTCAGCACGCCCGCGCGCCGAAGGTCGGCCAGGATGCCCTGCAGGAACCCGTGCGGAATCCCCTGCGCACGACTGAGCTCCTCGGCGGACACCACCGAGGGGTCGTTGGCCACCCATCGCTGGGTGATTTCGATCAGCGCCCGCAACGCATAGTCAGACTTCGCCGAAACCCGCATGCCCCGCAGTCTGCCCCATTCTCCGCCTGCCCCGCCGCACCCACCCGCTGACACACGACGAATCAGGCGCGGGGGTGAGCCTGTTCGTAGGCCCGGCGGAGTCGGTCGGTGGAGATGTGGGTATAGATCTGCGTGGTCGCCAGCGAGGCATGACCGAGGAGTTCCTGAACGCTTCGGAGATCCGCACCGCCTTCCAGCAAATGCGTCGCGGCCGTGTGGCGAAGCCCGTGCGGCGACAGATCGGGGGCGTCGACGACACCGATGCGTTCGTGCACAAGACGTCGTACGGCGCGCTGGTCGATGCGGCCGCCGCGCGCGCCAAGGAACACCGCGGGACCACTGCCGGCCCGGACCAGCTGTGGGCGGGCTTCCTCGAGCCATCGACGCAGCGCGTCGGCGGCGGGTACGCCGTACGGGACGGAGCGTTCTTTCCGGCCCTTGCCGAAGACGCGGACGACCCGCCGGGACTGGTCGATGTCGTCGATGTCGAGTGCGCAGAGCTCGCCGACGCGGATGCCGGTCGCGTAGAGGAGTTCCATGATCGCCAGATCGCGGAGCCCGACCGGGCTGCCGTCGTCCGCCGCGACGGCCGCCGCGTCGAGCACGGCACGCGTGTCAGCCTGACCGAGCACGCCCGGCAGGCTCTTGTGCGGGCGGGGACTTGCCAGGAGTGCTCCTGGGTCCGTGCTGATCCGGCCGGTCCGGTGTGCCCAGGCGGTGAAGACACGTGCGGCAGTCGCCCGTCGTGACATCGTGCTGCGTGCCTTGCCGAGGCTCTGCTGCTTGGCCAGCCAGGACCGCAGACCGCGGATGTCGAGGGCCTCCAGCTCTTTGTGACCAAGCCGAATCAAATGTTCGAGTAAATCCTCGACGTCGCCGATGTACGCTCTGACCGAGTGCCTGCTGAGGTCTCTTTCCGCCGTCAGATGCCGTTCGTAGTCAGCCAGTAACGCAGCGAATCCTTCGGGCAGAGTTGCTGGTTCGCTGACATCGTCCGGCGCCATGGTTCGACCATGCGGGAGCGGACCTGGCATCGCAAGCCACCGCGCGGTGGCCGACGAAGGGAGGTCTGGTCGATAGCCCGACGGTCGACTACTGTTCGGCCCGATTGCCCTAGTAGCAACGGAGGCACCCCTGACCATGGCCCCCTCAGCGAACGGACAGACCGTAGGCCGGCGCCTGCCGGTCGAGTCGGCGTTCACTCGAGTCGAGGACGCGCGGCACCGTCTGCCGCGCCTGTTCGGTCGTCGCGACCTGGTTGTACTCGGCCTGGGCGTGATGATCGGGTCCGGCATCTTCAGGATCAGCGGCAACCAGGCGGCCACCGGCGCCGGTCCGGCCGTGATCCTGTCCTTCGTCATCGCTGCCATCGTGTGCCTGCTGGCCGCCGCCTGCTATGCCGAGCTGTCGTCCACCATTCCCGTCTCGGGAAGCGCCTACACCTTCAGCTACGTGACCTTCGGCGAGATGTGGGCCTGGCTGGTCGGCTGGGCGCTCGTGCTGGAGCTGGTGACCGCGGCCGCGATCGTCGCCCGCGCCTGGTCGGCGTACTTCCTGGCAACACTCCAAGGTTTCGGCGTCACCCTGCCCGAGAACCTTGCCCGCTTCTTCGGGCCTGATGCGAAGGTCAACCTGGTCGCGCCCCTGCTGCTGCTGATCCTGACCGCGATGATCGTGACCGGGACGAAGCTGTCCGCCCGGGTGCTGACCGTGGTCGTGATCGCCAAGGTCGCCGTGATCCTGCTGGTGGTCGTGGTCGGTGCCCGGCACATCAACATGGACAACTACCACCCGTTCGTGCCGCCCGCGATGGCCGCACCGGCCGAGGCCAGCCCGACGTTGCTCGGCTGGATCCTCGACTCCTCGTTCGGCGGGTTCGGTGTGATGGGCATCTTCACCGCGGCCAGCACGATCGTGTTCGCCTACATCGGTTTCGACCTGATCGCGACCGCGTCCGAGGACGCCCGCAGCCCGCGCAAGACCGTGCCGCAGGGCATGCTGCTCGGCGTCGGCGCCGTCACGATCCTCTACCTGGCGATGGCCGTCGTACTGGTCGGGATGCGGCCGTACAAGCAGCTCGGCGGAAGTGCGCCAGTGTCTGAGGCGCTTGCCGCCGTCGGCGTCGGCTGGGCCGCGAAGGTGGTCAACCTCGGGGCGTTGCTCGCGCTGATGACGGTGATCATGGTTGTGCTGATCGCACAGAGCCGAGTGCTGTTCAACATGGGACGTGACGGCCTGCTGCCGAAGAGCCTCGGCCGGGTCAGCCGGGTGTACTCCTCCCCGGCCCGGGCGGCGACCGCGGCCGGCTTCGCCGCGCTGGCGCTCACGCTGTACCCGAAGGTGCTCGAGCTGGAAGAGCTGCTGGTGATGGGTGCGCTGTTCTGCTTCGCGTTCTGTGCGGTCGGTGTCCTCAGGCTGCGCCGGACCGAGCCGAACCTCGAGCGCGGCTTCCGGGTCCCGATGGTGCCGCTGATCCCGTTGCTGTCGCTGGCGGCGACGCTGTGGCTGATGCTCAACCTGAACACCAGCACCTGGACGAAGTTCGTCATCTGGATGCTGCTCGGGCTGGCCATCTACGGCCTGTACGGACGGTGGCACAGCCGGCTGGCCAACGAGGACAGCTGGGACTTCGACATCGGTGACACCGATCCCGGCACCGGCGGCATGCAGACGGTCCGCACCGAGACGGACCGGACAAGCGACGAACTCCGCGCAGTGCGTACGCCGCCGCAGAAGCCCACCCGCGGCAAACACATGCGCAGCTGACGCCCTGCCTCTTCGCGTTTTCCACAGGCTTGAAATCGGGTCTGAAATCGGTGGCTGATCCCGGCATGTTCTTAGCCGGAGGTGGTCATCGATGCGGACCAAGAAGGCAGTCGGGCAGTACGGCGAAGATCTCGCCGCGAGGTATCTCACGACCGAAGGTTTCGCCATCCTCGAGCGCAACTGGCGCTGCGAGCTCGGCGAGATCGACATCGTCGCGCGTGACGGCGACACGCTGGTCGTCTGTGAGGTGAAGACCCGCCGCGGGCTCAACTACGGCAGTCCGCTGGAGTCGATCACCTATCGGAAGCTCGCGACGCTCCGCAAGCTGGCCGGCCGCTGGCTGCAGACGCACGACCTCACGCCGGCCGCGGTCCGGATCGACATCCTCGCGGTGTTCTTCGAGCACAACACGCCGCCCAGGGTCGACCATGTGCGGGGGGCGGCCTGATGCCTCTCGCACAGACGTGGTCGGTCGCGTTGGTCGGTCTCGAAGGTCACCTGGTCGAGGTCGAGGCAGACATCGCCCAAGGCCTGCCGAAGACGACCTTGATCGGGCTACCGGACGCGTCGCTGTCCGAGGCTCGCGACCGGGTCCGGGCCGCGGTGGTGAACAGCGGCGAGCGATTCCCCGACCGCAAGGTCACCATCGGGCTCTCGCCAGCCACGCTGCCCAAGACCGGCTCGCACTACGACGTCGCGATCGCCTGCGCCCTGCTCGCAGCCGCCGGAGTGCTCGACATCAGCTCGCTGCGGCGCTCGGCGATGATCGGCGAACTCGGGCTCGACGGACGGGTGCGCGAGGTCCGTGGCGCGCTGGCGATGACGCTGGCCGCTTCCCGGTCCGGCTTCGACCGCATCGTCGTACCCGAGCTGAATGCGGGCGAGGCGCGACTGGTGCCCGGTATCGACGTGTACGGCGTACGGTCGCTGCGGCAGGTGCTGGCGATCCTGCGCGGGGACGAGATCCCGGACGAGGCGCCGCCGCGGGCCGAGCCGCGGTTGCTGTCCGAGTCGCTGACGCGGGTTCCAGAGGTCGACCTGGACGACGTCATCGGTCAACACGAGGGCCGGCGGGCGATCGAAGCGGCCGCGGCCGGCGGTCATCACCTGTTCCTGCACGGACCGCCAGGATCGGGCAAGACGATGCTGGCCGAGCGACTCGCCGGGCTGATGCCGGACCTCAGCACGGACGACTCTCTGGAAGTTTCGGCGGTGCACTCGCTTGCCGGGTTGCTGACCAACGACGCCGAACTCGTCGTCCGCCCGCCGTTCATCGCTCCACACCACACGGCGTCGCTGTCGAGCCTGGTCGGCGGCGGCTCGGGGATGCCGCGGCCGGGCGCGATCAGCTGCGCGCATCGGGGGATCTTGTTCATCGACGAAGCGCCCGAGATGCACCCGCTGACCCTCGACACGCTGCGGCAGCCACTGGAGTCCGGGTTCGTCGAGGTGCACCGGTCGGCGGCCGTCGCGAAGTTCCCGGCTCGGTTCATGCTCGTGCTCGCGGCCAATCCGTGTCCGTGCGGGTTGTCCGGCACGAATCAGGGAATCTGCAACTGCACGCCTCACGTGCTGGCGCGCTACCGGCAACGGATCAGCGGTCCGATCAAGGACCGCCTCGACATCCAGCGCCAGATCCTCCCGGCCGCGCGCACCATCACCGACGGCGAGACAGCCGAGTCGACAGCCGTCGTGGCCGAGCGGGTCAGAGCTGCCCGCGATCGGCAGGCGTTCCGCTACCGCGACACCGGATGGATCCTCAACAGCGAGGTCCCAGGCCCAGTGCTGCGCCGCGAGTTCCCACTCGACGGCGCCAGCCAACGGCTGCTCGAGGATCTGTACGCCGCTGGTCGGATCACCGCCCGCGGTTTCGACCGTGTCGTCCGCGTGGCGTGGACATTGGCCGATCTCCAAGGCATCGACACGCCCACCCGCGAGCTCACCCACCAAGCCTTCCAACTCCGCTCCGGCGAACCCCTCACCGCCCTCGCCGACGCCCGCCCCCTCAAAGGAACCGCAGCATGACGCTCTCAACCAAGCCCCAGAACTACTTGCCGACGGCATCTTCAGGCGACGCTCCAGCTTCGCCATCGCCCGCTTCAGCCACCGAAGCGGGCACACCGCCGACGCCTCCTGCAGCCCCGGACGCGGCCGGAGTGGGCGGCAGCGGCGGGCCGGCCGACGCCTCGATTGCCGGGGCCGACGACGAGCGGCTAGCCCGGGCGGGTTTGTCCCGAGTGGTGGAGCCGGGCGATCCCGCGGCGCTGAAGGCGTTTGCGGGGTTGGGCGCGGCGGAGATCTGGGAGGCGCTGCGGCGGAAGGTTCCAGGGATGGAGCGGTGGAGCACACGGCTGGCTGAGGTCGAGCCCGAGCGAGATCTGGAGCGAGCGGCGGCCAGCGGCGCGCGGTTCGTGATTCCCGGGGACGACGAATGGCCGGAGCAGGTCGAGGTACTCGCGGACGCCGGCCAGCTGAGCCGACGAGGCGGGGTGCCGTTCGGGTTGTGGGTCCGCGGCCCGGCGAACCTGCGACAGGTGCTTGAGCGATCTGTGGCGATGGTGGGTGCCCGCGCGTGCTCGACGTACGGCGAGCATGTCGCCGCCGAGCTGTCAGCCGGACTGGCGGAGACCGGGTACACGATCGTGTCCGGGGGTGCCTTCGGGATCGACGCGGCCGCTCATCGCGGGGCGCTGGCGGGCTCCGGAGTGACAGTGGCTGTGCTGGCGTGTGGAGTCGATGTCAGCTACCCGAAGACCAACTCGGCACTGTTCAACCGGATCGTGGCCGAAGGGCTGGTGATGAGCGAACTGCCGCCAGGGTGTTCGCCGACCAGGCTGCGGTTCCTCTCGCGCAACCGCCTGATCGCCGCGGCCACCCTGGGCACGGTCGTGATCGAGGCCGCAGTTCGCAGCGGAGCGCTGAACAGCGCAGGTTGGGCAGACCAATGCGGTCGTGCCGTCCTCGCCGTCCCGGGCCCGATCACGTCGCGCATGTCCGAGGGCGCGCACGTCCTGATCCGCGAACGCGACGCCGTACTCGTCACCAACGTCGCAGACATCGTCGAGGCGATCTCCCCCTTCGGCACCCGCCTGACCCCATACCCCCAAGCCGAGCCGAACCCGATCGACCGCCTCTCCCACGACGTCCGCCGCACCCTGGACGCCGTCCCGATCGTCACCCCAGTCCCCGCCACCCGCATAGCCACCACAGCAGGCCTCGACCTCGACACCACCCAGGAATGCCTCGAAACCCTCGCCGACCTAGCCCTCATCGAGTACAACGACCAAGGCTGGCGCCTGACCCCAACCACCCCACCAGCCGACCCCCCAACTGCGTGACGAGGCGCCACCGTCGCCGTCAGCGGGTGGGTGGGTGGTGGGAGGGTCAGCGGCCGAAGTCGGAGTCTTTGGGGACTTCCAGGTCGGACTTGGCGAGTTCTTCGATGTTGACGTCGCGGAAGGTGACGACCTTCGCGTTCTTGACGAAGCGGGCGGAGCGGTAGACGTCCCAGACCCACGCGTCGGCCATCGTCACTTCGAAGTACACGTCGCCGCCCTCGGTACGGACCTTCAGGTCGACGGCGTTGCACAGGTAGAAGCGCCGTTCGGTCTCCACGACGTACTTGAAGATCCCGACGACGTCCTTGTACTCCCGATAGAGCTGCAGCTCCATATCGGTCTCGTACTTCTCGAGGTCGTCAGCACTCATCGGCTCTCCACTCCGGTGGGACTGGTCACATTCTGTCCCATATCGGGCCGCAGACTGCGGCGGACATTCTCGAACCGCCGTCTGTGTTGCGGACACGGGCCGTATTCGTCCAGTGCCGCCTGGTGCTCCGGCGTGCAATACCCCTTGTGAATCCCGAAACCGTACTGGGGATACACCTGGTCCCAGTGCTCCATCACCCGGTCGCGGGTCACTTTCGCAATCACAGACGCCGCGGCGATGCAAGCCGCCACGCGGTCACCCTTCCAAATCGCCAGCCCCGGTACGCCGAGTCCGTCGACGCCGAACCCATCCGTCAGCACGTACGACGGGCGTACGTCGAGCCGGAACAAGGCGCGGCGAAGGGCTTCGACGTTGGCCACATGCATGCCGAGGCGGTCGCACTCAGTGGCTTCGATGGAGACGACCGACCAGGCCAGGGCGCGTTTGCGGATCTCGTCGTAGCAGCGTTCCCGGGCCTTGGCGGTGAGGAGCTTGGAGTCGGCGAGCTCGGGGATCTGGCCGCGCTTACCGTCCGGCAGGATCACCGCGGCCGCGACGAGTGGGCCGGCGCACGGGCCGCGGCCTGCCTCGTCCACCCCGGCGATCGGGTCCAGGCCGACACGCCGAAGCGCTCGCTCGTACCCGTACAACCCGGCATCCCGCCGCACCGTGCTCCCGCGCGGCATCACACTCATCCGAGCCTCCGCACTACACCCCACTCCACACAATCCACCCTAGGGGTCTCGCTTACTTTTTTGCGGGGGCGGTGAGGGAGATGGAAGGTTTGCTGGGGGCGGGGCCCGGGGCTGGGACTGCTTTGAACGTGTCGGGGACGCCGAGTTTGGCCCAGCGGCCGGCCGGCCAGACGACGAAGATGGCGCGGCCCGTGATCTTGTCCATCGGGACGAAGGCAGCGTCGCCAGGACTGCCGCCGGACGGACTGGTGTCGCTCAAGTGAACCCGGGAGTCGCCGGAGGCGGACCGGTGGTCGCCCATCACGAAGACCTTCCCGGCCGGCACGGTGACCTGGAACTCGATCTGCGACGGCGCGTCACCCGGATACAGGTAACCGGTCTCGGCGAGCGGCTGGCCGTTCACCAGGATCCGGCCCTGGGAGTCGCAGCAGGCGACCTTGTCGCCAGGCATGCCGATCAGCCGCTTGATCAGGTGCCCGTGGCTGGAGTCCGGCAGCAGGCCGACCACCTCGAAGAACCGGCCGATCGAGCCGCGCTTCTGGCCGCTCTCCTCCGGTCCGAGCCAGCCGCCCGGATCCTCGAACACGACCACGTCGCCGCGCTTGACGTCGGTGAGCTTCTCCACCACCACCCGGTCGCCGACCAGCAGGGTGTTCTCCATCGACTCGCTCGGGATGATGAACATCTGCCCGACGAAGGCGCGCAGGATCGACGAGACGATCAGCGCTCCGACCACGATGAGAACGAACTCTCGGGCGGCGGCCGCGAAGCCCGAGCGGTGGGCGGGTTTCTCGGGTTTCTCGGACGTCGTGGTCGGTGTGTCTGTCACTTCTTCAGCCCCGGGTTCTTGAAGGTTTCCGGAAGACGCAGCATCGTCATCCGGTCAGACGGCCAGATTACGCAACAGGCCCGGCCAACCACGTTCTCGACCGGCACGAATCCGCCACCGGGGCCGCCCATATGGGCGCGGGAGTCGGCGGATTCGGCACGGTTGTCCCCCATCACCCACAGATGACCCGCCGGCACCAGCACGTTGAAGGGCTGCAGCGACGGTTTGGCGTCCTTGAGCAGGTACTCCCGCTCGTCCAGCGGGATGCCGTTCACGGTGATCCGGCCGGCCTTGTCGCAGCAGATGACCCGGTCGCCGCCGACGCCGATCACCCGCTTGACCAGATGGCCCTCGCCGCTGCGCGGCAGGATGCCGACGAACTCACCGAGCCGGCGGAACGGTCCGGGCTCGGCCTGCTCCTCGTTCAGCCAGTTGCCGGGGTCCTTGAAGACGATGATGTCGCCGCGGTCCACGTCCCGGTGCATGTAGCTGATCTTCTCGGCCAGGATCCGGTCGTTCGTGGTCAGCGTGTCGTACATCGACTCCGACGGTACGTAGAACGCTTCCGCGACGAACAGCCGCAGTACGACCGTGATGACGAGCGCGAGCACGGTGACCGTGCTCATCTCGACGAGCAGGCTGAGCAGCGGATTCCGCTGCTTCAGCCTGCGGTGTCGTCCCTTGCTGCGACGTGCCCTCCTGGCAACCGGGCGAGGGCGAGCGCGAGTCGCAGTGCTCGGCGCCATAGGTGACCGTCGTCGTCAGAGACTCAGGAGGCCGGGACGTCCCGCTTCTCCTTGATCTTGGCTGCCTTACCGCGCAGTTCGCGCAGGTAGTAGAGCTTGGCCCGGCGGACGTCACCGCGGGTGACGACCTCGACCTTCTCGACGATCGGGGTGTGCAGCGGGAAGGTCCGCTCCACGCCGACACCGAAGCTGACCTTGCGGACCGTGAAGGTCTCCTGCAGGCCACCACCCTGGCGGCGGATCACGACACCCTGGAACACCTGGACGCGGGACCGGTTGCCCTCGACGACCTTGACGTGCACCTTGACGGTGTCACCGGGACGGAAGGCGGGGATGTCGTCGCGCTTGCTCGCGTTGTCGAGCTCGTTCAGGACGTTGCTCATCAGGTGTCTCTTCCTCGCGCGTGCCACAGGTCACCCACGAAAGGTCGATGGTGAAAGTCATCAAGATGCTGCCGTGCGGTGGTCACCCCCTGTGGCAGGAGCACCGAAGGGCAGCAGCGAACAATCTTGCCACACCGGGCCAGCGACAACGAAATCAGCGCCGCGTGTTCAGCGCCGCCGGCGCTTGGCCAGCAGCACCAGTTCAACCTTCGCGGTCTGTTGTTCACGCCGTACCTCACGGTAACCGGCTTTCCGGTACAGCTCGAGGTTGCGCTCACTCTGCGCACCCGTGGACAGCTCGTACGACGTGACGCCGGCGGGCGCGAGTTGTTCCGCCACCCGCAGCAGGCGCGCGCCCAGGCCACGGCCCTGCCAGTCGGGCGCGACGATCAGCCGACCGACACGGCCGACTGAGCCGTCGACGGTCAGTTGGACTGAGCCGACGATCCGGCCGCCCGCCACAGCCTTCAGAACGCCGCCCTGCTTGAGCCGCTGGACACTCGCCTCCGGGTCCTCGGCCAGTGGCGGGATGGTCAGGTCCTCGTACGCCCGTCCCTCCGACAGGAAGGCCGCCAGCTGCAGCGTGTGGATCTCACCGGCGTCAGCCTCAGTGGCTGGCAGCACGCGGACCTGCGACGCTGCATCGTCCTTCCCGGAGACCGCATCGCCCCAGGCTGCGAGCAGATCCGGCCGGCGCTCCGCAGTGCGTCGTACTGACTCTTCATGACGCCAGGCGGCGATCAGGCCGTGGTTACCCGACAGGAGCACCTCTGGTACGTCGTGGCCGCGCCAGCTCGGGGGCTTGGTGTAGACCGGGTACTCGAGCAGGCCGTCGCCGGAGTGGGACTCCTCGGACAGGGATTCCGGGTTGCCGATCACACCGGGCAGGAGGCGTGCCACTGCCTCGACCATCACCAGTACGGCGACCTCGCCGCCGTTGAGCACGTAGTCGCCGATGGACACTTCGTCGACCCGCATCCGCTCCCCCGCGTACGACGCAACGCGCGCGTCGATGCCCTCGTAGCGGCCGCAGGCGAAGGCTAGCCAGGGCTCGGCGGCAAGCTCGTAAGCCAGCTCCTGGGTGAACGGGCGGCCCGCAGGCGTCGGCACGATCAGCCGCGGCTGGGTGGGGCCATCAGGGGGCGCTATGGCGTCGAGAGCCTCGCCCCACGGCTCTGGCTTCATCACCATGCCCGCGCCTCCGCCGTACGGGGTGTCGTCGACGGTCCGGTGCCGGTCGTGGGTCCAGTCGCGTAGGTCGTGCAGGTGGACGTCCAGGAGCCCGCTCTTCGCCGCCTTGCCGACCAGAGAGACGTCCAGCGCGGCCAAGTACTCCGGGAAGATCGTGACGACGTCCAGCCTCATCAGTCCGCGTCCGGCTCGGTCGGAACCACCTCAGCGCCCTCCGGGTCCAGCAGACCCGGCCGGTCGGCGACTACGACGTACTGCTTGTCCACGTTGATCTCCGGAACGAGCTCCTCGACCAGTGGCACCAGTACGGCGTTGCCGGCCGGGCGACGGATCTCCAGGAGGTCCTGCGAGGGCAGGTGTACGACGTCGATCACCTCACCCGCCTCGGCGCCGTCGGAGGTCCGGACCGCGAGGCCGATCAGCTCGCGGTCGTAGTACTCCTCCTGGTCCTCCGGGCGCTCGTTCTCGTCGACCTCGGCCTGGACGACCAGGTTGCGGAGCTGCTCGGCCGCCGTCCGGTCCGGCACGCCGGCGAACTTCACCAGCAGCCGCCCGCTGTGCCACCGGCTCGCGGCGACAGTGAGGGTGCGCGGCACCTTGGAGTCCGTGACCAGGGTCGCGCCGTCAGCGAACCGGCGATCCGGCTCGTCCGTCCGGACGTCCACCCCGACCTCGCCCTTGATCCCATGCGCCCGGCCGATCCGCCCGACAGTCACCAACACCGCACAAACCTCTCTGATCTCTGCCCACCGTCATGGACATTCTGTCAAGCAACGCTGCAGGAGTACGGCGAAGGGCCGCACCCGGAATGGGGTACGGCCCTTCGTGGACTGCCTGCGTCAGCGGCGGCCGCCGCGGCGGTTGAACTCGTCGACGAAGTCGATCCGGAGCGACGACTCGGAGCTGAGTGCGCCGACGACGGTACGGATGGCGGTGGCGGTCCGGCCGTTGCGGCCGATCACCTTGCCGATGTCGTCGGGGTGCACGTGCACCTCCAGGGTGCGGCCGCGGCGCAGGTTGCGCGCCCGGACGCTGACGTCGTCAGGGTTGTCCACGATGCCTCGGACCAGGTGCTCGAGCGCCTCGGTCTCCATCATGGTCAGGCCTTGGCGTCGTCGGCCGGCGCGGCCTCGGCAGCCTCAGCCTTCGGCTCGTCGGCCTTCGGCGCGTCGTCCTTCACGGTGTCGTCGGACTTCGGAGCCGTCTTCTTGGCCGCGGTCTTCTTGGCGGTGACGGCCTCGGTCTTCAGCGTGCCGTGCGCCTCGGCGAGGGCCTCGTTGAAGATCTCCTGCTTGTCCCGCTTCGGCTCCTTGACCCGCAGCGGCGCCGGAGCGGCCTCACCCTTGAACTTCTGCCAGTCGCCGGAAGCCTTGAAGATCGCCTCGACGGCCTCGGTCGGCTGCGCGCCGACGCCGAGCCAGTACTGCGCCCGGTCCGACTCGACGTGGATGAACGACGGCTCGGCCTTCGGATTGTACTTGCCGATCTCCTCGATGGCCCGGCCGTCCCGCTTGGTCCGGGCGTCCATCACGACGATGCGGTAGTGCGGCGCACGCTTCTTGCCGATGCGCTTCAAACGGATCTTGACTGCCACGTTTGTGGGAACTCCCTTGGATACATGTCTGGGTGAGCAGCACAGCGTCGTGGGGACAACGGGTGACCACTCGAATGGGCCGGCCAGGCAGTGGAGTTAGAGGGCTGCACAGAACCTGGACGGACTCAGCAGGCCATTGTGCCAGATCCCATCCCAAGCAACCAACCCGAGGCCTTAGGCGAGGCGCGGGGGCGGGGAGGGCGGAGGGGGTTAGGGGCGGAAGGGGGCTAGGGCGGGGAGTTGGGTGGCGTAGGCGTCGAGGAGTTTGCCGGCGGCGGTGACGGAGTCGATCAGGGGGTGCCAGGCGAAGGCTCGGAGGGCGGCTGCGCGGGAGCCGCCCGCGGCTGCCTCGATGGTGGAGCGTTCGACGGCCTTCACCGAGCAGACCAGCCCGGCCTGGTGGTCGGTCAGCTGGGACACGCTCACCGGCAGCGCGCCGTTGGCGTCGACCGTGCACGGAATCTCGACCACAGCATCGTCATCCAGGTGCCGCAGTACGCCGCGATTCCGCACGTTCAGGATCAGGGACGCCCGCTCGTTGTGGGCGATCGCCCGCATCAGCGACAGCGCGACCTGTTCGTACCCGCCGGCCGCCATATCCCGCTCGTCCCGCTCCCCCGCGTCCGCGACCTCACGGCTCTCCACCATGTACGTCGACTCGCGCTCGGCCCGGGTCTTCTGCCACAACTCCAGCGCTTGCTCCGGCCGCCGCGCGGTCTCCGCGTAGAAGGCCGACTGCTGCTCCAGCAGGAACGTCCCCCGCGTCTGCCGAACCCCCTGTACGGCGGCCAGCGTCTCGCGAGCGAAGTAGTAGTAATGCAGGTACTCGTTCGGGATCGCCCCCAGAGAACGCAGCCACTCGACCCCGAACAGCCGCCCCTCCTCAAAGGAAGCCAGCCCTTCAGCAGAAGCCAGCAACGAGGGCAGCCGATCCACGCCACCAGACCGCAGCCCTCGCAGCCACCCGAGGTGGTTGAGCCCCGCGTAGTCGTAAAACGCAGTCGAAGGGTCCACACCAATCGCCAGCGCAGCGCGGCGGCCCAGCCCCGACGGCGAGTCGCAGATGCCGATCACCCGGTCGCCCAGGTACGGGATCATCGCCTCGGTCACCATCCCAGCCGGGTTGGTGAAGTTGATGACCCAAGCCTCCGGCGCCACCGCAGCCACCCGCTGCGCGATCCCCACCGCAACCGGCAGCGTCCGCAGCCCGTAAGCGATCCCACCCGCCCCGACCGTCTCCTGCCCGAGTACGCCGAGATCCAGCGCGACCCGCTCATCGACGGTCCGGCCTTCCAGACCACCCACCCGGATCGCGGAGAACACGAAGTCGGCGCCTCGCAGCGCCTCATCCAAGTCCGTCGTCTCGGTCACCACAGGCGCATCCGTGACGCCAGCCGCCTGCTGCCGGAGCACCGCCCCGATCGACGCCAGCCGCGCCCGGTCGGCGTCGTACAAAACCACCGACGTGATGCGACCTTCGCCGCGATCGCCCAGCAACGCCTGGTACACGAGCGGCACCCGGAACCCACCGCCGCCGAGGATCGTGAGCCTCACGCCAACACCACCTCTACGCCTGCTTCAGTCAGTTGCACCCGGGTTGCCTTGTCGGCGTCGGGTTCGGTCACCACCATGGAGAGCTCACTGGGCTCGCAGACCCGCGCGACCCCATGCCCCGGGAACTTCGTCGCGTCCGCGAGCAGCACGACCCGGTCGGCGGCGTTGATCATGGCGCGCTTCACCGGCACCTCGATCATCGTGCTGTCCATCACCCGCCCGTCCGGCCGGACTCCGCTGGTCCCGAGGAACAGCCAGTCGACGTGGATCTGCCGCAGGCTCTCCTCGGTCAGATATCCGACCAGTGAGCGGTAACTACGCCGGACGAAGCCGCCGAGGATGATCAGCTCGATCTGCTCGTCGTTCTGCAGCTCCTCCAGTACGGCGAGGTTGCTCGTCACCACCGTCAGCGACCGGCCGTGCAGATGCTGCGCGACCCGCAGAGCCGTCGTACCGATGTCGAGCAGCACCGACTCGCCGTCGTTCACCAGCTCGGCCGCCCGCCGCGCGATCCGGTCCTTCTCCTCGGTGTGTACGGCGTTGACGTCGGCGAACGGCTCGTCACCGCCGTCGACCGCGAGCGCACCGCCGTACACGCGGGTCAACCGGCCCTCCTCGTGCAGCTGCTCGAGATCGCGGCGGATCGTCGCCTCGCTCACGCCCAGCCGGGAGGCCAGCACTTTCACGCCGCCGGCGCCGTCGGCCCGGAGCGCGCGGACGATCTGATCCTGCCGCTGCTTTGGCAACACGGAGAGACCGTATCATGCAAACTCCGTCATTTTCACTCAAAATCTTGATCAGCTATTGCGGATACTGCGCGAGAGATCCAGAATCCATGAACGAGTTTGATCGACAGTGCAGGAGAGTGCTGACGGATGGGTGAGCTGGACGTGGTCGTGTCCGGTCTGGTCTTCCAGGACCTGGTGCTCGGCCTGCCCACCGCGCCGCGTCCCGGCACCGAGGTCTGGGCCACCGACTCCGCGGAGAGCCCCGGCGGCATCGCCAACTTCGCCGTCGCCCTCGCCCGCCTCGGCCTCAGCACCGGCCTGGCCGCCGCCTTCGGCGCGGACGACATTGGCGACCGGGTCTGGCAAAGCCTCGAGCACGAAGGCATCGATCTGACTCTCTCCCGCAAGCTCGCCGGCTGGCAGACCCCTCTCACGGTGGCCCTTGCCTATGACAACGACCGGGCACTGGTCACCAGGGGCACCCCTCCCCTGTTGTCGGCTGACGAGCTGATCACCGCGCCGCCGGCTGCCCGAGCAGTCGCCGCCCACATCGGACCGTGGCCGAATGAGTGGCTGGCGAAAGCGAAGGCGGCCGGCAGCGTGGTGTTCGCCGACGTCGGCTGGGACCCCTCGGAGCAGTGGGACCCCGCAGTCCTCGACCAGCTCGAGCACTGCGACGTCTTCCTCCCGAACGCCGACGAGGCCATGAGCTACACCCGTACGACGTCCCCGACGGCAGCGCTCGAGCAACTCGCGGCCAAGGTCCCGGTGGTCGTGGTGTCGAACGGCGCGGCGGGCGCCGAAGCCATCGACTCCACCACCGGCGAGCGCGTCGTCGTACCCGCGTATCCAGTGCAGGCGGCGGACACCACCGGGGCGGGTGATGTGTTCGCCGCCGGCTTCATCGCGGCCACGCTGTGGCAGCTGCCACTCGAGCAGCGGGTGCGGTTCGCCGCGCTGACCGCGGCGCTGTCGGTCACCCGGCTCGGCGGCGCCGACGCCGCGCCCCGCTGGGCGGACCTGGCCGGATGGCAGGCGGCCCACCCCGAAGACCAGCATCTCCAAGCGCTGATCAGCGCCCACTCAGGAAGGTAATAACACCATGGAGCTCTCACGTCGGACGCTGCTCGCTGGGGGCTTCGCAGCCGTGCTCGGCGGGACCGTCGTCGCCTGTTCATCCGGAATGGACTCCGGCGGATCGGCGCCCAAGAAGAACACAGCCACCACGCTCACGCTGTGGTGCTGGCCTGGTGGTCTGGGCAAGTCGGTGGTCGACGACACCATCGCGCACTTCCCCGACCCGAAGATCAAGTACTCCGAGATCGGCGGCGACTTCAAGCAGAAGCTGATCACCACCTTCAACGGTGGCACCGGTGTCCCCGACATCACCGGAATCAAGGGCGAGGACATCGCCTCGATGCTGCCGCAGGCCGAGCGGTTCGTGGACCTGAAGACACTCGGTGCCGACTCGATCCTCGGTGAGTACGTCGACTGGAAGGTCAAGCAGGCCACCACGCTGGACGGCAAGGTCCTCGGCCTGCCGATCGACATCGGCCCCACCGCGCTGTTCTACCGCGAGGACGTCTTCACCAAGGGCGGCCTGCCCGGCGACCCGGCCACGATCGCCGCACAGCTGAAAACCTGGGACGACTTCTTCGCCGCCGGGGTCGAACTGAAGAAGGCGAACCCGAAAGCGCTGATGGTCTGGGACGCCACCGATCTGTACGACATCGTCGTCGGCCAGGGCACCGAGCGGTACGTCTCCAAGGACAACACGTTCATCGGCGACCAGGACCACATCAAGAAGGCCTGGGACACCGTGGTCAAGGCGATGACGCTGAAGATCGACGGCAAGACGCCGAGCGGTGGGCCGGACTGGAACGCCGGGCTCGACCAGGGCACGGTCCCGGCGCACATCGGCGCCGCGTGGGCGGCGCTCGACATCAAGTCCGCGGTCAAGAAGACCGTCGGCAAGTGGCGGCTGGCCCCGACTCCGAGCGGTCCGGCGAACTTCGGTGGTTCGTTCCTGACCATCACCAAGAACGCGGCCGACCCGGCGAAGGCGTTCGAGGTGATCAAGTACATGCTCAGCCCGGACAACCAGGCCAAGGCGTACGTCGACGCCCAGATCTTCCCGGCCGCGCCGGCCGCGTACGACAAGCCCGAACTCAAGGCCAAGGACGCGTTCTTCGGCGGCCAGGTGCCGATCGACGTGTTCGGCCCGGCCGCCAAGGCCGTCCCGGTCGCCTACCAGGCCCCGGCCGACGACGCCGTCGGCGCGCCGTTCAAGGACGAACTGAAGACGGTGCAGACCGGGTCCAAGTCGTCCGACGCCGCCTGGGCCTCCGCGGTCTCGAAGGCGAAGGCGATCGCCAAGCGCCAGGGAGTGCAGTGACCGGTACGACGATGCCGGCTACGTCGGCCGAGCCACTGACCGGATCCTCTGCCGGTCAGCGGCGCGGCCGGCGCGTCTGGTCGTACTGGCGGTTCTACCTGGCTCTATCGCCGTTCTACATCCTGTTCGCGGTGTTCGGGCTGTATCCGATGCTGTCCACGATCGTGCTGGCGTTTCAGCGCTGGGACGGTCTGAGCCCCCGGCGGTTCACCGGCCTGGACAACTTCCGTTTCCTGGTCGAGGACCCGACGTTCTGGCTGGCGCTGAAGAACACGCTCGTGCTGTTCTTCATGTCGACGATCCCGACGTTGAGCATCGCGTTGGTACTCGCGGTGATGCTGCAGTCCGCCGTACGGTTCACGAACGTCTACCGGATCGCCTACTTCATCCCGAACGTCACCTCGCTGGTCGCGATGGCGATCTTCTTCAGCTCCGTGTTCAGCACCAACTTCGGCTTGGTCAACGCCGCGCTGCGCTCGCTCGGCATCCCTGAGCAGGACTGGCTCGGGGAGCCGTGGGGGATCAAGATCGCGATCTCGACGATGATCGTGTGGGGCTGGGTCGGCTACAACACGCTGATCTACCTGGCCGGCCTGCAGGCGATCCCCAAGGAGCAGTACGAGGCAGCCAAGGTCGACGGCGCCGGTCCGGTACGGACGTTCTTCTCGATCACGCTGCCGCAGTTGCGGCCGATCGTGTTGTTCACCGTGGTCATCTCGACCATCGGCGGCCTGCAGACGTTCACCGAGCCGCAGGTGATGGTCGGCAACAGCGGCGGCACCGGCCAGAGCGGTATGACCATCGTCCTGTACTTCTACCGCGCCGCGTTCCTGGACAACGACTACGGCTTCGCCGCCGCGATCGCACTGAGCATCTTCGCGCTCGTGTTGTTGTTCACGGCAATCAACTGGCGGATCTTCCGGGTGAGAGGAGATGCCTCGTGATGCGCTATCGCTGGCGCGGGATCGCGCTGCACGCGGTGCTCGTGTTCGCGCTGCTGCTGTTCATGTTCCCGTTCGCCTGGACCATCATCATGGCGACGAACAGCACCGCCGACATCTACCGGTTCCCGCCGAAGTTCACCTTCGGGTCGCAGTTCGACGACAACGTCCGGCACGTGCTGGCGAACATCGCGTTCTTCCAGTCGATGGGCAACACCGTGATCGTGGCGGTCTCGACGACGCTGCTGGTGCTGTTCTTCGACTCGCTGGCCGCGTTCACCTTCGCCAAGTTCCGGTTCCCGGGCCGGAACGCGTTGTTCGTCCTGCTGCTGGCGACGATGCTGCTGCCGGCGCAACTGGCCGCCGTACCGCAGTTCCAGACGATGGCGATTCTCGGCTGGGTCGGTTCGCTCAAGGCGCTGATCGTCCCCGGCGCGGCGAACGCGTTCGGGATCTTCTGGATGCGGCAGTACTTCCAGAACTCGATCCACGACGAACTGGTCGAGGCGGCGACGCTGGACGGCTGCGGCTTCATGGGCACCTACTGGCATGTCGCGCTGCCGTCGGCCCGGCCGGCGCTGGCGTTCCTGGGCGTCTTCACGTTCGTCGGGTCCTGGAACGACTACATGTGGCCGCTGATCGTGCTCACCAACCCCGACCATCTGACCTTGCAGGTCGCGCTGTCGCAGCTGAACCGCTCGCACGGCGTCGATTACAGCATGCTGATGACCGGGGCGCTGATGGCGATGGTGCCGCTGGTGGTCGTGTTCGCGATCTTCGCGCGCCAGTTCATCAAGGGTGCGACTGAGGGCGCAGTACGCGGGTAAGGACACCGGCCGCCACCAGCGCGTTGGCGAGCAATGCGGTGAGGAAGGTGGCCGGTGAGTCGCCGTCGGTCAGTGCGGGTACGGCGGCAATGGTGCTGAGCACGGCGTATGTCGCCACGGTCGCGCTGAGCCAAGCGATGGATCGGGACTCGGCCGCGGCCAGGGCAAGCCACGCCATCGCGACGATCACCAGCGGCTCGAGGACGGCCAGCTTGGTGACGTCTATGAACGCGAAGTCGTCGGGGTGCTTGATGAACGCACTGATGAGCAACAGGATGCCGCCGGCAACAACCAGGACCACGGCCGGTGGCGACACCGGCCAGAGTCGCCAGTTCTCGGGCCACAGCACAATCAGCAGTACGGCGACCATCACCGCTGCGACCACGAGGGTCATGAGCCAGGTGCCGCTCCCGCCCTCGACGATGCGGGCGCCGAGGACGAGTACGGCGTCCTCCAGCACGGACGCGGCACATCCGGCGACGACGCCGAGTGCGATGGGTCCCGCCCAGCGCGCGAGCAGGCTTGCGAGCAGTGCGCCGATCGAGGACAGGATCATCGGATCGGTCGCACTGCGGTACACACGCCAGTCGGTGTTGGGGTCGTACCAAAGCTTGTGGCTGTACGCCTCCCCCGGCCAGTTCAGGTAGATGAGAACCAGCGCACCAAGCGCCAGTACGCCGACCGCCCACCACGGGACGGGGGTCTTCGCCGGCACCTGGCCTACCGGGGTAGGCACGGATGTCCTCGCGGGCTGCGCCGGCTCGTGCTTCGGCGCAGGCTGGGGCTGAGCCGAGGGCTCCGGCACTGGCTGAGCTCTGGGCTGCGCCACCGGCTGCGGCTGAGCTGCGGGCTCCGGGATGGGCTGGGCCGCGGGCTGTGCGACCGGCTCGGTCTGGGACTTGGGTTCGGGTTCGGGGACAGGCAGGGGTGGGGCTGGCTTTGGTTGTGGTTCGGGTTCGGGCGGTGGCGGCGGCGGTTCGGAGTCGGTGTCCGGGACCGTCAGCTGGACCGGGACCACGCACTCCCCCGTCGGCCCCGCGATGACCACCGAGGCCTCGTGCTCACCCAGATCACGCAGCTCGCTGCTCACCCGCACGGTCGCGCCGTCCTGCTCCACCCGGACCCAATCAGCCTCCGACGACGCCACCGCGGTCAACGCGATCGGCGGCCCCTCCAACCGCAGCTCGGCCGCCACGGCGCCAGGGCCGAGCTCCAGCGACGCCGGAGTCACCCGCGGTACGGCTTCCGATATCGCCCGTACGGCGGCCTCCGACACCTTGCGGCTGTCGTCGTCGACCAGCCGGTGCAGTGCCTGCCAAGCGCCGTACGCCTGGCCGAGGTCGGCGTCGTACAACTTCCCGCGCAGGTAGTCGACCACGCCGAACCTTGCCGGCGGCAACGGACTCTCCATCGCCTCGACGAGCTCTGGCGCGAGCGGCGCCGGGGTGATGCGCCGGACCCGGCTGCGGGCGATCAGCAGCTCGCCCTGGGATCCAAAGGTCCACATCTGCGGGTTCTGGTTCGGGGTGACCCGATGGACCCGGTCGGTGACGTACCCGACCAGTTCGGTGAGGCCGACCCAGCCGTCGCCGTCCCGGTCCGCCTCGCCGGTGCTCAGCCCGTCCACGACCGCGCTGGTGAAGACCGACGGCGAGGGCTTCGTCGCATCGGTGGCGAGCTGGTCGCCTTCGAAGGCGTACTCCATCGCGCTGGACGCCGTCACCACCACCCGGCCGCGCCCACCGCCGACCTCTTCCTGACCCGCGAACGCATCCCGGACCTGCGCTTCGCCGGCCGCGCGTACGACCATGCCCCGCGGGAACGCACCGCCGTAGCAGCAGTCGAGGAACAGTGCGATCCGCTGGGCCCGGCTGTCGGCCATTTGACGGTTGACGAAGTCGGCGGCGACCGCGGTCGACGCAAGCCGGTTCGGCTTGGTGTCCGCGACCGCGAGGAACAGCTCGCCGGCCGCGTTCTTCAGGCCGTGGCAGGAGAAATGCAGCAACAGCAGGTCTTCCGGCGCCCGGTCAGCGAAGAAGTCCTCGACGGCAAACCGGATCTGCTGAGCCGACTCGTTGTGCAGGACCTGGACCTCGAATCCGCCGACCGACGGATCCGCGAGTACGTCGGCCAGCACGGCCGCGTCCTGCGCCGGAGCGATCAGCCGGCGCAGGCCGGGGTCGTCGTACTGGTCATTCGCCACGACGAGTGCGATCCGCGAACCGTCCATGTCACGAGTGCTTCCGGACGAAGGCATCCACCAGTTGCCGCTGCGCCTCGTCGTTGGCGCCGCTGAGCTCGATCGTGTCGCCGTCGATCGTCATCTTCACCTGCCGCGCGCTGCCGGAGCGGCGCAGCCAGTCCCGCACCACTGCGACCACCACACCAATCGCCTGCAGGCCGGGCACCAGCGACACGCTGAGCACGCCGGCGATCGCGGCCAGACCCGACCGCGCTCCCTCCGGCGCCTCGCCTTCGTGATAGTGCTCGACCGCGGGCACGTCGTCGAGCTCCAGCAACTCCTGCCGCAGCAGCAGCGCCAGTTCCTCGAGCCGCCCGTCGTCAGCCCCGGCTTCCACGACCCCGAGCCGCACCTCCGCGCCCATGCGCCCCTTCCCCACCCCCAGGCCGCATCTCAAACGATCCTCCTGTGCTGCGCCGGCCACAAGCCATTACCCCGTAGGCTTCGGGGAACTGCAGTGGGCGAGGTTGCGTCGGAGGGGTGTTCATGGTTGGCAAAAGGGGGCGTGTGATCGGCCGGATCGCACCGGGGACCGTCGGCGAAGTGATGCTGCCGGTGAGGGGTGCCACCGAGGCCTTCTACGCTTACCCAGCGACTGACGAGGTGATCGAGGTGGGCACCCAGGTGGTGGTCGTCGAGTTCGACCCACCGCGGACCGTCTACGTCGCTCGCGCCATCTGACCAACACCACCCGACGCCGAGGGCGGCGGAACTTTTGTTCCCTGGAGGGGAAATGCTCTGGACGTACCTGATCATCGGTGCCGCGGCGCTGGTGGTCCTGCTCATCCTGTTCCGGATGGTCTGGCGGGTGGCCGAGCCGAACGAGGCGCTGATCATCTCCGGTCTCGGCGCGCATTCGAGCCAGGAGCAGGTCAACGAGACGCTCGGCTTCAAGATCGTGGTCGGCCGCGGTACCGCCGTACTGCCGGGATTCCAGACCGTACGGCGGTTGCCGCTCGACATCCGGGCCACACCGCTGACGGTGACGTGTGTGTCGAGCCAGGGCATCCCGCTGCACATCAAGGGCGTCACGGCGTACAAGGTCGGTGACGACTACGGCTCGATCGCGAACGCGGCCCGGCGGTTCCTGGAGCAGAGCGACGAGCAGGTGATGAGCACCATCCACGAGCTGTTCGCCGGTCACCTGCGGGCGATCGTCGGCTCCACCACGGTCGAGGAGATGCTGCACGACCGGGAGACGCTGACCACGAACATCCGCGGCTCGCTGGCCGGCGACATGGAGAAGCTCGGCCTGGTGGTCGACTCGCTGCAGATCCAGGAGATCGACGACGAGTCCGGCTACATCAAGAACCTGGGCCGCCCGCAGGCCGCCGCGGTCGAGGCCGCGGCCCGGATCGCGCAGGCCGAGCGGGACCGGGAGGCGACCGAGCGCGAGCAGGCCGCCGCGGCGCAGAAGGCGGCCGCCGTACGGGAGAGCTCGATCGCGCAGGCCGGTTACCAGGCCGAGGTCGACCAGGCGAAGTCGAAGGCGTCGCAGTCCGGCCCACTGGCCGAGGCGCTGGCCCGGCAGGAAGTCGTCGTCGCCGAGACGGAGACCGCGAAGCTGAACGCGTCGCTGGCCGAGAAGCAACTGGAGTCGACGGTGCTGAAGCCGGCCGACGCCGAGGCGTACAAACAGCGCACGCTCGCCCAGGCCGCCCGGGACGCCCAGATCGCGGCCGCCGAGGCGCAGGCCCGGGAGGTCCAGCTGCGCGGTGAGGCGCAGGCGAAGGCGACCGAGCTGACCGGTAAGGCCGAGGCGGCCGCGGTCCAGGCGAAGGCGATGGCTGAGGCCGCCGGTATCAAGGCCCGCGCCGAGGCGCTGGCGACCAACACCGACGCGGTCGTCGCGCAGCAGCTGGCCGAGGCCTACCCGGAGATCGTCGCCGCGGCGGCGAGCTCGTTCGAGAAGGTCGGCAACATGGTCGTCCTGAACGGTGCCCAGGGCATCGAGGACACCCTGGTCAAGACCATCACCATGGGCGGCTCCGGCTTCGCCCTGGCCAAGCAGCTGATCGACTCGCTGGCTACTCCGAAGAACGGCGACAAGCCCACCCTCGAGCCGGTCCCGAACGAACCCGCCTGACCCACACCCGCAACGTCCGAAGAACTGAGGCCTATAGCGCTCGGTTCTTCGGACGTTACTGCTTTCAGGTGCATTAAAGCCACCGGACTAGCTCACTATCCGGCCGCGCAGCACGATCAGGCGCGGGTGCGTCAGTACGGCGGGATTCGTGCGCGGGTCCTCGTCGTACACCACCAAGTCCGCCGGATCGCCGGGCTGCAGCGTGCTGGGCGCGCCGAGCCACTCGCGGGCGCCCCACGATCCGGCGCTGAGAGCCTCCTGGCCGGACATGCCGATGGAGGTCAGCGCCTGGATCTCCTGCGCCACGAGACCGTGCCCGAGCACACCACCCGCGTCGGTCCCCGCATACACCGGTACGCCGGCCTCGTACGCCGCCCGCAGCCGCTCGAGGCGACGGTCGTACAGGTCGCGCATGTGCGCCGAGTAGACCGGGAACTTGGCCTCGGCCTGATCGGCGTACTGCGGGAAGTTCTCCAGCTGGATCAGCGTCGGGACCACGGCGACGCCGTGCTCGGCCATCTGGTCGAGCATGTCCGGCAGCAGTCCGGTGCCGTGCTCGATGCAGTCGATGCCGGCGGCAAGCAGATCCGGGAGGGAGTGCTCACCGAAGACGTGCGCGGTGACGCGGGCGCCGAGCTCGTGAGCGCGAGCGATCGCCGCGTTGAGAGCCTCGGCGGGCCAGCAGGGGGTGAGGTCGCCGGCGTCGCGGTCGATCCAGTCGCCGACCAGCTTGACCCACCCGTCGCCGCGGCGGGCCTCCTGATCGACGTACGCGACCAGTTCGTCCGGCTCGATCTCCCAGCCGTAGTTGCGGATGTAGCGCTTGGACCGGGCGATGTGCCGGCCGGCCCGGATGATCTTCGGCAGATCCTCCCGGTCGTCGATCCAGCGGGTGTCCGCGGCCGAACCGGCGTCGCGGACCAGCAGCGCACCGGCGGCCCGATCGGTGATCGCCTGCTGTTCCTGGGTCTCGCGGTCGACGGCGCCGTGCTGGTCGAGGCCGATGTGGCAGTGCGCGTCGACCAGGCCGGGCACGATCCAGCCGCCGGTGTGCAGGGTGCTGACATCAGCAGCGGTGGGCCGGTCGACGACCAGCCCACCGCTGAGGTGGATCTCCTGCCGCTCGCCGCCCGGCAACACCGTGCCGACCAGCCTGAGTACGCCGGTTTCCGTCATACCGCGACGTTATCCGGCGCCGACTCAGCCGTGCGAGCCGCCACCGGGCGTACAGGTCGGGGTGGTCGGGTCGTCAGTGCTGCACGGCGTCCCGGTCGGCGTGTCCGTCGGGGTCGTCGTCGGCGTCTCGGTGGGTGTCGGCGTGGGAGTGGGGGTCGGAGTCGGCGTCGGCGTACGCGTCGGCGTCGGGCTCGGGGTCTTGGTCGGCGTCTTGGTGGGGGTCTTGGTCGGCGTCTTCGTCGGCGTGTCCGCCGGGTCCGGCAGCGTCGGCTCGCTGGTGCCCGGAGTGGTCGGCTTCGGCGTCGGGGTGGTTGCGGTGATCGGCTTGTCGTCGTTGACGTCGGGCACCTCGCGCGGGTCGACCTTGCGCTCGGCGTTGCCGGCCGGCTTCGCCGCCGACAGCATCCCCTTCTCGTTCGGGATCAGCACCGCGTTCTTGCTGTAGACCCGCATCCACTTCAGCACGGTGGCGACGAAGTCACTGGAGTGCTGGTACCGCAGCAGGGAGGCGACCAGGTCGCGGGGGCGCTTCAGGTCATCGCCCTCGGAGCACAGGTAGACCGCGACCGTGGTGACCGCGTCGTACACGTTGTTCGGGTTGCGGAAACCGTCGCCGTTGCCGTCGGCGCCGAACTCGTCCCACACCTGCGGGATGATCTGCATCGGCCCGACCGCGCGGTCCCAGGTCAGGTCACCGTCGTACCGGCCCTTGTCGGTGTCGGTGATCCGGCCGTTGCCGGCGCGGCCGTTGAGCACCGGGCCGAGGATCTTGCCCCGGGTGGTGCCGACCACGTCGACCCGGCCACCGCTGGCGTGGTCGGACTCGACCTTGCCGATGCCGGCCAGCAACGGCCAGGTGAGCCCGCAGTTCGGCCGGACGACGGCCAGGTTCGCGGTGGCCCGGCGGTAGGCCGGGAACACGCCGCGCGGGATGCCGTTGACGGCATCGGGCCGGCCGGGCCGGACTACGGACTTGCCGTCGGTCGCACCTTGCACAGGCACGTCCGCACGGGCGGGTTTGTCAGATCCGAGCCGGCCGTCCACTCCGGGACGCTGCGGAACGATCATGGTCAGTTCGTCGAATTCACCGCTGTTCAGCCCGGCTCCAGGCGATGGTGCGACCGGGCTGTCCGCCGCGAGCTGACCGGAGGCACCGGCTCCACCCGAGGCGACTGTCACGATGGCCCCGACCAGGAGAGGGGCCGTGCACAGTGTGGCGATGATTATTTTGACCCGACGGTTACCACTACGGGTTAGGCGCATAGTCCCCTCAACGATCCATACGCCAGAAAGTTACATCAAGTCGACGCAAAGTTACCTGACCCGCCAACACCCCGAAAACGGGGACCACTGAGGGTTTTTCAGCGGTCGATGCGCGGTGTCTGGCCCGGGTTCAGCCGGCCGGTTGGGATGCCTCGTCCGACGTCGATGCGGTGCTACCGCAGGGCGTCGACGTCGCCGTCGGCTCCGGCGTCACGGTCGGAGTGGTGGTCGGCTCCGGCGTGCAGGTCGCATCCGGCGACTGGGTCGGCGTCGTGGTCGGCGACTCCGAGGGCGTTGTGCTGGGCGACTCCGACGGCGTGGCGGTCGGCGACTCCGACGGGGTCGTGGTCGGCGACTCCGACGGAGTGGTCGGCGACTCCGACGGAGTGGTCGGCGTCGTGGTCGGCGTACTGGGCGTGCCTGGGGTGTTGGTCGGCGACGGCGTCGGCGAGTACGGCGGCTTGGGCGTCGTCGGCGTCGTCGTCGGCGTCACCGTCGGCGTCGTGGTCGGGATCGTCGATGGCGTGGCCGGCTTGGTCGGCGAACTGCTCGGCGAAGTCGGCTTGGTGGTGGTCTGCGAGCTCGGGCTCGGCGTCGTCGGGGTGACCGACGGCGTCGGGCTGGTCGGCGGCGGCGTCGTCGTGGAGGACCGCGTCGGGTCGTTCGACTTGTCGACGTTGCCGTCGTCGTTCGACGGCGGGGTGATCACGCCCTGGGTGTCCGGGATCGTCACCGTCTGCTTGGCGTACGACTGCATCCAGCGCAGCACTGTGGACACGTAGTCCATCGAGTGGTTGTAGCGCAGCACCGCCTGCACCAGGCCTTGTGGGTCGGACAGGTTCGCCCCGCCCGAGCACAGGTAGTCGCCGGCCGCGCGAGCCGCGTCGTACACGTTGTGCGGGTCCTTGACCCCGTCGCCGTTGCCGTCGGCGCCGTACGACTTCCAGGTGCCGGGGATGAACTGCATCGGGCCGACCGCCCGGTCCCAGCTCGAGTTGCCGTCGTACAGGCCCTGATCGGTGTCCGCGATCGCGGCCATCCCTGGGCCGCCGTCGAGGACGGGACCGAGGATCTTGCCGCGGGTGTTCCCGTTCGCCTCGACCTTGCCGCCGCTCGCGTGCGCGGACTCGACCTTGCCGATACCGGCGAGCAGCGGCCAGGTCAGGTGGCAGCCCGGCATCGCCAGGGCGAGA
Source organism: Kribbella antiqua (assembly GCF_004345665.1). Classification (GTDB taxonomy): domain Bacteria; phylum Actinomycetota; class Actinomycetes; order Propionibacteriales; family Kribbellaceae; genus Kribbella; species Kribbella antiqua. The sequence goes on along the minus strand of NZ_SLWR01000018.1, from coordinate 21,625 downwards.
TCGTGGGCCGCTTTCTGGTACGCCGCCAGGACGGTCCCCGGGATGCCCGACGCATCGCCAGTGATACCCGGGATCGGCTGCACCGGACCGTCGACGGCACCGGTCACCGGGACCTGGACGGTCGACTTCTCCTGCGTGGGCAGGCTGCCATCGGCACCCGGCCGCGGCGGAACCTGGTTGGCCAATTCGTCGAAAACCGAGTCCTGTCGCGGCTGCGCCAGCGCGTGGGCGTCGACGATGAAGGTGTTCGAAGTGACGCCGCCGGCGACAAACACGGCGACCATGGCGGTGGGCGGAGCCAAGATGACCCAGGTGGCGGTCAACTTCCCCCGCCACGTATCCAGGTTCTTGAACTGCTGCCTCATCCGAACCGTCCTTCGACGTATTCCGCAGTACCAGGGTCTCTTGGGCGCAGGCACGATCTTAGCCGTCACAGGGTGACGGACAACCGGTAACGGTGTGCCACTTCATGCAGTGACCGAGTACCGATCGGGCAATCCGCCCGCGCGTAACCCACCGTAGACAACCTTGCTCCACCGCCACGTCAGGCGAACGGCGGACAAGATTCACCTACTGGCCGCCGCCGAGCATCTTCTTCAGGTCGTCCGGAAGCTCGAAGTCGCCGTCGGTCTGGCCGGCACCCCCGAACGCGGCCGGCAGCTCACCCGGCTGCGGCGCCGCCGGCTTGCCCTGCTTCGCCCGCTTGGCCGGGTTGCCCGAGCCACGCTTGCTCTTCTTCTGTTGTGCCTGCTGCTTCGCCTTCCGCGCACCACCCCCGGGCATTCCCATCCCCGGCATCCCCGGCATCCCGGGCAGGCCCTTGCCGGTCGCCATCGCGTTCATCATCTTGCGGGCCTCGAAGAACCGCTCGACCAGCCCGCTCACGGTCGCCACCTCGGTACCGGAACCCTTCGCGATCCGGGCCCGGCGGGAGCCGTTGATGATGTTCGGATCGGCCCGCTCGGCCGGCGTCATCGAGTGGATGACCGCCTCGATCCGGTCGATCTCGCGCTCGTCGAAGTTCTCCAGCTGGTCCTTGAACTGGGACGCGCCGGGCAGCATGCCGAAGATCTTGGTCAGCGGACCCATCTTGCGGACCGACTGCATCTGGGCGAGGAAGTCGTCCAGAGTGAAGTCCTTGCCGCCCTTCTTCTGCAGCTTGGCCGCGGTCTTGGCGGCCTCCTCGGCGTCGAAGGTGCGCTCGGCCTGCTCGATCAGGCTCATCACGTCGCCCATGCCGAGGATGCGCGACGCCATCCGGTCGGGGTGGAAGACGTCGAAGTCCTCGAGCTTCTCGCCGTTCGAGGCGAACATCACCTGGCGGCCGGTCACCTGCGCGATCGACAGCGCGGCACCACCGCGGGCGTCACCATCCAGCTTCGACAGTACGACGCCGTCGAAGCCGACCCCGTCCAGGAACGCCTGGGCCGTGGTGACCGCGTCCTGACCGATCATCGCGTCGACGACGAACAGGATCTCGTCCGGCGAGACCGCGTCGCGGATGTCGGCGGCCTGCTTCATCAGTTCCTCGTCGACACCCAGCCGGCCGGCCGTGTCGACGATGACCACGCTGTGCTGCTTGGCACGCGCCTCGTCCATCGCCTTGCGGGCGACATCCACCGGGTCGCCGACGCCGTTACCCGGCTCCGGCGCGAACACCGCCACACCGGCCCGCTCGCCGACCACCTGCAGCTGGGTCACCGCGTTCGGCCGCTGCAGGTCGGCCGCGACCAGCATCGGCGTCTGGTGCCGGGTCTCCTTCAGCCACTTGGCCAGCTTCCCGGCCAGGGTCGTCTTACCGGCACCCTGCAGACCGGCCAGCATGATCACCGTCGGCGGCCGCTTCGCCATCCGCAGCTCACGGGTCTCGCCACCGAGGATGTTGACCAGTTCCTCGTTGACGATCTTGATCACCTGCTGCGCCGGGTTCAGCCCGCCGCGCACCTCGGCCCCACTGGCCCGCTCCCGGACCGCCGCGATGAACTCCTTCACCACCGGCAGCGCGACATCCGCCTCCAGCAGCGCGATCCGGATCTCCCGCGTGGTCGCATCAATATCGGCATCGGTCAACTTGCCCTTACCGCGCAAATTCTTGAACGCAGCAGACAACCGATCAGAAAGCGTGTCGAACACGAGGCAGAGTCCGTTCCTAGAGACACCCGAACAACTCCCCGAGTCTACCGGTGCCCCCAGCCTCCCAAAGCCTGTGGATAACTTCCGCGGCCCGGCGCCGGATCTCGCTACCGTGATCGCACCCTCGAGCACACGTCAGGAGAGCCCCGGATGCCACTCGACATTCCGACATTCACCAAGGAGTTCAACCGTGCGCGCGACCGCGTCCACGGCGGACATCCGGTGAACCTCGCGGCTGAGCAGGAACGGCTGCGAGCGCTGGTGCCTGCAGACGCATCGGAGCACGACCGTGCCTGGACGGCCCGGGTCATCGCCAGCCTCGCCGAGCCGCCACCACCAGCGCGGGAGTGGAGCGAGCTCTACCACGAGGCCGGCCGGATCCACACCGCCGCATATCCCGTCGAAGGCACCGTCGAGGAGCAGATCGCCGCGCTGCAGGAAGCTCGCCGCAGGATCTGGGAGATCGCCGATCGCGCGCCGGACGACGAGGAAGCCGACATCCGCGCGATGACACGAGCGCTCGAGCACATCGAGAACGAGCTCCGGGACCCGTCCTGGCCGGACCAGGACGGGTCATCACCTCCGCAGCGCGATGCCTGACCGTCCGGAGCTGATTTCACCCGACTCGCCGTCGTACCGCGAGTTCACCCGGCTGTATCGCTTGGCGCGAAGCATTCGCCCGACGCCGATCGACCGCTGGAACGGACAGCTGTACGCGATGAACGGCGACACCCTCGGCGGCTTCGACCATCGGACCGGATCGATCAAGGTCAACGGTCCGCTGGTATTTCGGTACCTCACCGGCCGACCGGCTCCGAATCGCCGTCGTCAGGCCCAGGCCCTTTCGACGGTCCTGCACGAAGCAACGCATGCGGGCATGACGCTGGACGCACCGGCCGAGCCCAATGCAGTGCGAACGAACCATTCACTTGGCCTCACCGAGGGCCTCGCCGAGCTTCGAGCAGCGCAGGACTTCCAAATCTTCGCCGAGCTCGCCGGGTACCCAGGGTTGGTCTTCACCGAACCGCAGTACGAGGGAGCCTTCATCGCAACGGAGAGCCTGCTGAAGCAGGCGTCCGGCCTTCGCGTGGACTCGGAGCAGTTGATCGATCGGCTCGCGCAGGGCCCGGGCGTCATGCATTTCGATCAGATCGCCGAGGCCGTCCTTCAGAACCGTCTGGCAGAGGTCGTTCCCTTCCGCACCACGGATCGGACCGCCGTACGCGCGGCCTTGATCGAAACCATGCTCCATCCGCAATGGGCAACCCTCATCCACCGACCAGCTGACTCCGGCAGATCCGTCGCGAACGAGATCGGCCAAGCACTCAACTCAAAGCTCGACGAGCTCCGCCGCCACTACCGATCAGCGCCAAGAGCTCCGTGGCCGACTGCCCCACCCAACGCAGATGCCGACCGCGCACCACAACCAACCACCGACCCGCCCGACAGCAACCACCTGCCACCCGAACTCAGATTTCTTGCCGGCGTCGCACCGGCGGCCGACGCCACTCGGCGCAAACCCGTAGCAGGTGACGGGTCACGTCGCTCCGGGCATTTGATGAAAGGAGTGGAGAAACGATGGATCTCGAGACATTCAGAAAGCAGTTCCAGGCTAGGCGGTGGCTGTTGATCGATCAGGTCGTCGATGTACTGGTCGAGGCACAGGAGGACGTGTACGGGCTGATCTCCGAGCTCGCGGACCAGAATGACAAGCGCGCGGCCACCGTGATGGTTGAGGAGATGGCGGATGTGCTTCCTCCTTTCCTGGAAGGTAGGAGCCGAGCGCGACGGCTTGCGGAGCAGGCGTTGCAGAAGTGGTGCGAGGGAGCCCGCGGCCGGGACGAGAAGCTGGCGGCGCTTGCGCAGGCGAGGGCGACGATTTGGCAACTCGCTGACGAGGCCGGGGACGAAGAGGTCTCCATTCGTGCGATGACCCGGAGCCTGGACTGCGAGGAAAGAGAACTGGAGTACGGCGGTGCCCCGTGGAGCGAGGAGATCGCGGAGCGCTACCAGCCGACGGTCCAGGAGCGAAACGAGCAGGAGTTGTGGAGGACCGCCGGGGTTTGATTGACAGCGGTGGATTCACACGTGAGGATCTAACCGATCCAGCAGAGATTAACGGTTAGGGATGATTGGGGTGGGGATGGGGCGGGTGGTGGTGGATGGGCCTTCTAATTTGGGGTTGCGGGCGCCGGGGGTGGGGGTGGTGCCGGGGTGTTACAAGTTGGCGGGGGCAGTGAGGGATCAGGGGTTTTTGGGGCGGATCGGGGCTGTGGATGGGGGGTGTGTGACGGCGCCCCGGTATGACGTGGGCGGGTGGAAGCCGGGGGACGGGGTGTTCAACGCGGGGGCGATGGCGGCGTACACGGTGAGGTTGGCAGATCGGTTGGGGAAGTTGTTCGATGACGGGCGGTTTGTCGTGCTGCTGGGGGGTGAGTGCAGCAACCTGCTCGGGCCGGCGTTGGCGCTGAAGCGGCGTGGGCGGTACGGCGTGGTGTATCTCGACGGGCACTCGGACTTCCGGACGGTGGACAACTCGCCGTACGTCGGAGCCGCGGGCGGTGAGGCACTCGCGCTGGTCACAGGCCGCGGGCAAAAGGATCTCACCGACCTTGAAGGACGCACGCCGTACACGCGGGACACGGACGCGGTGTTGCTGGGGATCAGGGCGGACGACGAGTACGTCGGGGATGTCGAGGCCGCCGGCATCCCGGTCTGGCCCGCACTCAAGATCGCCCAAAACCCCACCGAGGCGGCGACCGAAGCACTCGAACATCTGGAGCGGGACGAGCTCGACGGGTTCTGGGTGCATCTGGACGTCGACATCCTCGACGCCGAGGTGATGCCGGCGGTCGACAGTCCCGACCCCGGCGGGATCAACCACGCCCAGCTCAGAGCACTCCTGCGACCGTTGCTAGCGGCACCTAAGTGCGTGGGAATCGACGTCGGCATCTTCGACCCGGACCTCGATCCCGACGGCGTCTACGCGGCCGAGCTGACGGACACGTTGGTGGCGGCGCTCACCTGATCTCGGAGGGAAGTTCCCAGACCAGACCCTGGCCGTGGGGTTCGGCGCGGCCCAGTACCCGCCGTACGCCGCCCGGCCAGAGCTGCAGCTCGACCAGGAACTCGTACGACGCGCCAGCCGTCCGCGGAAGCGGTTCGAGCCGGAGACGAGCCAGCGGGGACGACGCCACAGCCCGCGCACCCAGCTCCGCCAACCGCGCATCCACAGCGGCCCGGTCCTCGCGAGTCAGGTACTGCCACATGATCGAGTGCCAGACGACCGTCACGTGTCCCGGCGACAGCTCCAGACCGCGAACGAACGAGACGGCGTCCTCCCGTCGTACGTCGGCGGGCACTTCCCGCGCGACCGAAAGCGCACCACGCAACCGCGCCAGCCGCTCAGGCATGTCCGGCCATACGTACGACGTCAACGTACGAGCGCCCTCGTCGGTCAACGGGTTCACCGGCGCGATGTCGCTCCCAACCCGCTCCGCGATCCGCAACGGCACCGGCTTCAGAGACTGGCCCGACCAGGCGTTGTCGAACACCACCGGGCTGTCCACAACGCCGAAGCTGGTCCCGTCCGCTACGTTGTACCGGAAGTGGTCAGCACGCAGGTTGAGCCCACCACTCGCGCCGATCTCGAACAGCCGCACCGGCAACGGCACTGTCTCGACCAGCTGCAGCAGGCCGCCGTACAACGCGGCCGCGCGCCCCACCTCGTTCGTCTGCGGCGGCTGGGTCAGCAACGACCGCAGCTCGGCCGACCGGGACTGCAGGACCTGCTCGAACGCCTCCCAGCCCAGCACCGGGTCCCACGACCCGCCAACGCTCGGATAGAACGCAGCCAACTCCGGCGCCTCTCCCGCCAGCACGAGCCGGTGCACAGAGCCGAGCAGCCGCAGTGCGATCGCATCCCCGAACGGACGGTCCTCATAGCCGGCCAGCACAGCGGCCGCCACTCCCCCGACCTCGTAGTCGTCCACGATCAGCCTGATGAGCTCGGCGTACATCGGCGAGCCGAGGTCCTCGCAGACGATGGCTTGACGCTGGAAAGCCGCTACGACATCCACAGCCCTGACACTAGAAGGTCAGGCGATCCAGAACCGTCTTTGCCGTCGTCCGCGCGTCCTCGTCGTCCAGTGGCGAGCCATGGCTGTCGGTGAGGTAGAAGACGTCCACACACTCAGCGCCCAGCGTGCTGACGTGTGCGGAACGGATGTCTGCACCAGTGGAAGCTATGGCCGACGTGACGTCGTACAGGAGTCCTGGGCGGTCATGTGCTCGCACCTGCAGCACAGTGGCCGTCTCTGACGCATCAGGCAACAGATCCACCCGGCTGGCGACGCGCTGCTTCAGCGCAGACGAGTCGCGCGCGGCCAAGCGTCGTACGAGGTCTGTGTCGTCGCGCAGGGCCACGGCGAGCCGGTCACGCAACCGGACTGGGTCTGGCGGCGAGCCAGCCACGGTCCACTGCGAGATGCCCAACCCCTCAACGGACGTGATGACCGCAGACCGCACAGCGAGCCGCTCCACAGCCAGCACAGCCGCCACGGTCGACAGAGTGCCCACCTGATCCGGTACGGCGACATTGATCCGAACGTCACCGTGATACTCGGACACCGTGACGCCCAGCCGGCCCACTCCGACCACCGGCTGCAGTGTGGGCACAGGCACCGGCGGAGCCTCGGTCCACATGCCCTCGCCTCCGCCGGACAGCTCGCCGCGCACCCGGCGGCACAGCTCACCAACCAGCCGCATCCGCCACGGTGACGACGCCGCCGGACCCGCAGCACGCGCGTCGGCGTACGTAAGGGCTTCCAGCAGGTCCAGGGTGTCGGTGTCACGAACGATCCCCGCGACGAGGTCCACAGTCATCGGGTCGTCCAGGTCTCGCCGGGTGGCGACCTGCGCGAGCATCAGGTGCTGCCGCACGAGCAGCGCGATCGTGTCCGCATCGGCGTCCGTGAAGCCAAGCCGTTGCGCCACAGCGCGAGCGATGACCGCACCCGTGACACTGTGGTCGCCTTCGACGGCCTTGCCCAGGTCATGCAGCAATGCCGCGATCAGCAGCAGGTCAGGTCGCCGTACGTCGCGAACCATCTTCGAAGCCTCGACACACGTCTCCAGCAGATGCCGGTCGACGGTGAACCGGTGGATCGCGGACTGCGGCGGCCGGAACCGCACTGTGTCCCACTCGGGCAGGATCCGCGAGATATAGCCGGCCTGGTCCAACGCCTCCCACACCTCGAGCAGTCCGCTGCCAGCACCCAGCAGCGCGCACAGCAACCGCCGAGCCTCACCCGGCCAGGGCTCAGGCAATGCGGCTCCGCTCCCAGCCAGCCGAGCACACACCGCAGGCGACAGCACAAGCTCACGATCCGCAGCGACAGCAGCAGCCCGCAGCCCCAGTACTGCGTCCCGCTCAGGCCGCGCGTCGGGCATCAGTACGACTTCGCCCTCGTGCTGACCGACACCCTCGTCCAGCGCCAGCAGCAACGGTCCCCCGGTCCGCTGCCGACGCCTGGACCGCGGCGGCCGGGCCATCAAGCTCTCGATCCGCCGCCACGACACATCACACACATGCGCAAGCGTCCGGCCGGTCGAATACACGTGCCGCAACAGCTCGTCCCGGCCGGCCATCCCCAGACCGGCGGCGACTTCACCGGACAGGTCAGCGACCAGCCTGTCAGTGGAGCGACCCGCAACCGTGTGCAGCTCGTCCCTGACCTCCAGCAGATCCAGCCGCGCCCGCTCCACCACCGGATGCGGTACGTCAACCAGCCACGACGCCACCAGCCCCCGCAGTACGACCGCATCCCGCAGACCGCCATACGCCTCCTTGAGGTCGGGCTCGGCGAGGTGTGCGAGCTCTCCGACGCTCGACGCGCGGTCCCGGCACGCCTGGGCCAGCGCAGGCAGCCTGGAGCGAGCCGTACGGCGCCAGTCCGCCATCAGCGTCGATCGCAGCTGCAGGGTGAGGTGTGAGTCGCCCGCGACGTGCCGTGCGTCCAGCAGGCCCAGGGCGACCCGGATGTCGTCGGCAGCCGCCTGCCGGGCCTCCTCGACCGTACGGACGCTGTGGTCCAGCTTGGTCCTGGAGTCCCACAGCGGGTACCAGATCTGTGCGGCCAGCTCGTCCACCCGTGGGTACCCCTCGGCGTGTACGAGCATCACGTCGAGGTCGCTGTAAGGCGACAGCTCCTCCCGGCCATAGCCGCCGACCGCGACCAGCGCGACGCCCTCGGTGGGAACACCGAGGGCGTCGCAAGCCTTGGAGAGGAGCAGGTACAGCAGCGCGTCGGCCTCTTCGGCACGAGCGCGCCGCTGCTCTGCTCGATCGACCATCTACAGCGCGTCTCCGTCGGTCTCACCGGTACGGACCCGGACGATGGACTCCACCGGCGTGACCCAGACCTTGCCGTCGCCGATCTTGCCGGTCTGCGCGGCCTTGACGATCACGTCCACCACATCCGCGCTGTCACCGTCCTCGACGACGACCTCGACCCGGACCTTCGGGACCAGGTCCACCTCGTACTCCGCGCCGCGGTAGACCTCGGTGTGACCCTTCTGCCGGCCATAGCCGCTCGCCTCGGTCACCGTCATACCGGTGACGCCGAACGTCTCGAGCGCGGCCCGGACGTCCTCCAGCTTGTGCGGCTTGACCACCGCGGTGATCAGCTTCATGCCTTGACACCTTCCTTCTCGGAAGCCTCGGTGGTCCCATTCTCGGTCTCAGTGGGGCGAGCCAGCGGGCTGTGCCCACGCAGACCCGAGGCACCGAGGAAGTCGTACGCCGTCTCAGCGTGCTCGACCTGGTCGACACCGGCGATCTCGTCCTCTTCCTTGACCCGGAAGCCGATGGTCAGGTCGATGACCTTGCCCAGGATGAAGGCGACCGTGAAGGAGTACAGACCGACGACCACGTTGGCCAGCGCCTGCTTACCCAGCTGAGTGACGCCGCCACCGTAGAACAGGCCGTCCACGGCGGACGGGGCCGCCGCCGTACCGAGGAAGCCGATCGCCAGCGAGCCGAACAGACCGCCGACCAGGTGCACGCCGACCACGTCGAGGGAGTCGTCGAAGCCGAGCTTGTACTTCAGCGAGACCGCGAAGCAGCAGACCGCACCGGCCACGACGCCGAGGATAAGCGCACCGACCGGGGTGACCGCACCACACGACGGCGTGATCGCGACCAGACCCGCGACCGCGCCGGAGGCCATGCCCAGCGTGGTCGCCTTGCCGTGCCGGATCCGCTCGACGATCAGCCAGCCGATCACGGCGGCGGCGGTGGCGGCCTGGGTGTTCACGAAGGTGACCGCGGCGGTAGTGCCGGCGCTCAGCGCGGAACCGGCGTTGAAGCCGAACCAGCCGAACCACAGCAGTCCGGCGCCGAGGATGACCAGCGGCAGGCTGTGCGGCCGCATCGGGTCCTTCTTCCAGCCGATCCGCTTGCCGAGCACGATCGCCAGCGCCAGCGCGGCGGCACCGGCGTTCAGATGGACCGCGGTACCACCGGCGAAGTCGATCGCCTTCAGCTTGTCGCCGATCCAGCCGCCGTTGCCGTCGTCCAGGAACCAGACCGAGTGCGCGACCGGGAAGTACACCAGGAGCGTCCAGCCCACGACAAACGCGATCCAGCCACGGAACGTGGCGCGGTCGGCGATGGCACCGGAGATCAGCGCCGGGGTGATGATCGCGAACATCAGCTGGAAGGCGACGAAGGCCAGCGTCGGCGTCGTTCCGGCCACCGCCTCGGGCGCGAGCAGGCCCTTCAGGCCGACTTCGGAGAAGTCGCCGATCACGTGCCCGGTGTCACCGGCGAACGTCAGCGAGTAGCCGACCACCACCCACAACACAGTGACGACGGCGATGGTGATGAAACTCATCATCATCATGTTCAGCACGCTCTTCATGCGCACCATACCGCCGTAGAAGAAAGCCAGGCCCGGTGTCATCAGCATCACCAGGGCGGCGCTTGCCAAGACCCAGGCGGTATCGCCGGCGTTGATCTCCATCAACGTCATCCCTTCAATCGATCTGGGGGGTGGCCGGCGTCCTCAGTCGGGAGAACTCCACAACGCCGGGGAGCCCGCGCTCAGCCACACCGCAAACGGTGTCGGCGCGCCGTTTCAGCCGATCGGTCCCTATGTTTCAGGCATGTGACAAAACGCCGCACCAGGTGACATCGGGATGACATCTGAGAAGTTGTGGCACTCTGGCCTGGACCACACGGGCTCGCAGCCGCGCCACTGCACCCGTCTGATGCTGGGGACACGAAATGGGGACGAAGCACGGGGTGAGGCCGCGCCGCGGCAGACCACGGGACCCGGACGCGGAGCCGAGGATCCGCCGGTACGCCGTGGAGCTGCTGCTGGAACGGGGATTCGACGGGATGACGGTGGACGACGTCGCCGAGGCCGCGGGTGTCGGCAAGGCGACCATCTACCGTCGCTGGGCCAGCAAGGAACTGCTGGCCAACGACGCGCTGGCGGAGCTCTTCGACATCGAGATACCAGACGCCGACACCGGTTCGATCGCCGAGGATCTGCGGCACGTCTACCACGACGCGCTGGTGTTCGTGAACAGCAAGAGAGGACAGGCACTGATCCGGCTGGCGGTGTCCGAGGCCAACCGGGACGAGCGATCCGCGGCGATCTACCGCGCCTTCCTGGATCGGCGGGTCGCACTCACCAAGAAGGCGCTGGACCGCGCCCGGGCCCGCGGCGAGCCGATCCGCAGCAGCGTGGATCCGGTGCTGATGGTGCAGTGGCTGACGGGTGTGTTCATCGTCCGCGCACTGACCGGTGAGCCGATGCCGGCGCCGGAGGACACCGACCACCTGGTCGAGTTCACCATGCGGTCGATCATGGAGGACTAGGAGCGGATACCAGGCCCGAGCGCGACGCCGTTCACGGCCAGCTCGGTGACCCGGTGGACTCTGCCGGTGCGCAGGTCCCACGCCAGCACCCAGCCGCGGACCTCGAACAGCGGGGTGTTGTCGTCGTACCAGCCGAGTACGGCGCAACACCCCGGCTCGCGGACGTCGGCTGGGTCTGCTCTGCCCGCTGTGGACGGCTGTGGCTCGCCCAGCACGAGCAGACGGCTGGGGAGGGCACGCAGCGTGTCGATGGCCGCCAACACCTGCGGCTGAGAGGCCCTGGTGGGCACTTGTGGGAGGTTGTTCGCGATGAAGAGGCGGGCCGCCGTACTGCTCGTCGAGAAGGTCTGACCCACCCACGCCCGTACCGGGAGGTCCAGACTGCTGTCCAGCATCCACCCACCGGTCGACAGGTAGCGCATCACTGCTCCGGTGTCCAACCTGTACGGCGCTGTGATGGCATCGGGATCGCGGCTCCCGTTGACGGCGGTCACAGTCGGCTCACCGTAGCCACCTGCGCCTACCAGCACTCGGTAGGCCACGCCGGGACCACTGACCAGCACGCGGTTGCTGTCCATCAGCCATGCCACGCTGCGCAGGTCCTGTGCCGGCAGGTTGAAGCGACGGATCTCTGCGGTGGTCACGTCGATGACTACCACTTGACCCGGCTGCGGGAAGGCTGCGAGCCGTCCGTCCGGTGACACCGTTCCCGAGCTCAGCGGTGAGCCCGAGCGGGTCGCACGCAGTTGTACGTCGGCAACCGCCCAGGACGAGTCGGCACCGAGGATGAGCGGCACGTACGCCGCGCCTTGTTCCTCGAGGACTACTGCTGCGGTCCGCTCGAGTGGGTTCTCCTTGAGCGCTACCACGGTGTCCGGCAACCGCAGCAGGTCTCCGAGCGGCGTTTCGATCCTGTCCAGGAACCGCTCGCTGCCTGGCGGCGGAGCAACCCAGAAGTCGATCCCGGCGATCTGCCCTGACGGCGGAAGGTAGCCAGGCGGATTGCTGGGTGGTGTGGTCGGCGGGACGAGCTCGGCGTTGTTGCTGCCGCGGACTCCGGCTCCGATCGCCGCTATGACAGCGATGAGTAGTGCAATCACCACGCCGGCCAGGACACTGCGCCGCCGGCGACGGCGAGTGTCCAGTCCAGACGCCCAGGCTGCGTCCGCCAGGTCCGGCTCGGGTAAGAGGTCCGAAGCCTGGTAGAGCAGCGGCTGCACGTCCTCCCGCCTCAAAGTCGGTCTCCGGCGCCGAGTGCTGTGCGGAAACGGGTGAGGGCGGCGAGGGCGTGACCATGCACGGTGGAGTGGGAGATGCCCAGCAGGTCGGCCACTTCGAACTCGGTGAGCTCTTCCAAGTGAAGCAGCACGAACACAGCCCGCTGTGCGGGCGTCAGCTCCGCCAGCGCGAGCTTGACCGGGTCGTCCTCGTCCGGGAAGGCCCGCACCCGGCTCCACCGCGCCAGCGCCGGTTGGTAGAGCAGCCGCTGGACGAAGACGTCCGGGTCGTCCACCTTGTTCCAGCGCAGCGAGAGCCGACTGAAGGCGTGCAGGAGTTGCTCCTCTGCGCGTTCCAGCTCGCCGTACACGAGGTACGCCGTACGGAGCCATCTGCCCTGTCGTGCGTCGACATACGAGGCGAAGTCTGGGTCGACCGTGTCGTGCATCCACCCTCCTGCCTCTATTCAACTCCTCAACTACTGCGGGCGGCCACCGCCAGACGCGTCTCTTCCATGATCAGGTCGGCGTTGATGCCGCCGGCCGCCGCAAGACCCGCGGCGGCGGCCGGGATGACCGTGGCGCGAGGGTCGGTCACGTTGCCCGCGACAAAGACGCCAGGAACGGCTGTGGCCCCGGTGGCGTCAGCGGCGATCACGTCCTGTTCGTTCGGTTCCAGGCCAAGGTCGACCAGGAAGTCCGCGCGCGCACGCATGGTCGTCTGGACCGCCAGTGCCTGCCGCGCGATGACTTTGCCGCCCTCCAGGCGGACGCCAGTGAGCTTGTCGTTCGCTACTTCAAGCTGCTCGATTTTCCCTTGTACTACGGCGATTCCGCGTGCTGCCAGCTGCTCCCACTGCTCATCCGTCGGCTCGGGCGCCGTGTGCAGGAACAGCGTCACGTCATCGCTCAGCTGCCTGAAGAGCAACGCCTGGAACGTCGCCATCGCGCTGGTCGCCAGTACGCCGATCGCCTGGTCGCGCACCTCCCATCCGTGGCAGTACGGGCAGTGCAGCACGTCACGCCCCCACCGCTCGGCCAGACCTCGCACGTCGGGCAGCACGTCCGTCAGGCCGGTCGTCACCAGCAGCCGCCTGCCCTCGTACGTCGTACCGTCGGCAAGCTCGACTGTGAACAGTTCGTCCCGGCCGACTGCGGTCACGGTGCCGGTGGCGAACTCACCGCCGTACCCGGCGACCTCCTTGCGGCCCAGTGCGTACAGCTCGGCCGGCGGGACGCCATCGCGGGTCAGGTAGTTGTGCACTGCCTCAGCGGGCCTGTTGCGCGGAGTGCCGTCGTCGATCACCAGCACTGACCGGCGGGACCGCGCCAGCGCCATCGCACCACTCAGCCCGGCGGCTCCCCCGCCTACCACGATCACGTCGTATTTCTTCATCTCTCGGCTCCTTCGTTCGGTATGCCGAGGATCCGTCCTGGTTTTCGTTTTCGACAACATTTGTTGCCATACTGGCAAACATGGATTCGTTCGATGAAGTACTCGATGCGGTCGGGCCGCGGCTGCGCAGGCTGCGGACCGAGCGGAAGACGACACTGGCCCAGCTGTCCGAGTCCACCGGGATCTCGGTGAGCACGCTGTCCCGGCTGGAGTCCGGTCAGCGCCGGCCGACGCTGGAGCTGTTGCTGCCGCTGGCGCGCGCGCACCAGGTCCAGCTGGACGAGCTGGTCGACGCGCCGCCGACGGGTGATCCGCGGATCCACGCGAAGCCGATCAAGCACCACGGTGTGGTGCACATCCCGCTGTCCCGGCGGCCCGGCGGGTTGCAGGCGTTCAAGCAGATCCTGCCGGAGGGCTACCCGGGCGGTGACGTGAACCAGAAGACCCACGAGGGCTACGACTGGATGTATGTGCTGTCCGGACAGCTCCGGCTGGTGCTCGGCGACCAGGACTTCATGCTGAAGGAAGGTGAGGTGGCGGAGTTCGACACCAGGGTGCCGCACTGGTTCGGCAACCCCGGTCCGGGCGCAGCCGAGGTGCTGTGCCTGTACGGCCCGCAAGGGGAACGCATGCATGTCCGGGCGCGCACCCGGTAAGCAGTAGGCTGCGGCGGTCCATGACTGTGGAGGAGCTGTTGTGAGCGTCGCTTTGTTCACCCTCGGCGGCACTATCTCGGTGGCCGGCGGTCGCCGGCTGACCGGTGCGGACCTCACTGGCGCCGTACCGGGCCTGTCCGAGCTCGGCCACGCTGTGGAGATCCAGGACATCGAGTCGGTGCCCAGTGGCAACCTGTCGATGGCGAAGGTGCTCGACGTCGTCGACGCGGCCTCCAAGGCTGTAGCCGACGGCGCTAGCGGCGTGGTGGTCACGCAGGGCACTGACACCCTGGAGGAGACCGCCTTCCTCGTCGACCAGGTCTGGCCGCACTCACAGCCGTTCGTGCTCACCGGTGCGATGCGCAACCCCACGCTGGCTGGTCCTGACGGCCCAGCGAACCTGCTGGCCGCTGCACGCGTCGCCTGCTCCCCTGCGGCACGTGACCTCGGTGCGCTCGTGGTGTTCAAGGAAGAGATCCACGCCGCCAGATGGGTACGCAAGACCCACAGCACCAGTACGGCGACCTTCGCATCACCCAACGCCGGTCCGATCGGCCATGTCGTCGAGGACCGGGTCCGCGTGCTCACGCGCCCGTTGCGTCTGGACGGCGTACACGTACGGGCTGACCTCGATGCCAACCGGGTGGCGCTCTACACCGTCACGCTGGACGACGACGGCGTACTGCTGCAGGGGTTGGCGGAGACACACCAGGGTCTGGTCGTGGCGGCGTTCGGCGTCGGGCATGTGCCGGCTGCGCTCGCTCCTGTCCTCGGTGAGCTCGCTGCGGTGATGCCTGTGGTGCTGACGTCGCGGACCGGTGGCGGCTCGGTGCTGCGGCACACGTACAAGTCCGTCGGCTCGGAGTCCGATCTGCTGCAGCGTGGACTGATCGACGGTGGGTTTCTCGATCCCTACAAGGCGCGCGTGCTGCTTCGGTTGCTGCTGGCAACGGATGACGACATCAGCGCGGCCTTCGCGCAGTACCAGTGAGCTAGTGCTTTCTCGTCCGTTCCGGGCTGGCCGTCTCCAGCGGTACGTCCTCACCCGGGATGACACCGAGTTGTGTGGTCTGACGGCGCAGTACGGCGTCGAAGGCCCACTCGGTGGCGGTGCGGATGCGGTTACCCGGCATGGAGAGCAGGTGGTAGCCGCGAGTCACCGCCTTAGCGGGCAGCCCCGCCAGCGGCACCTGCAGCGGGTTGGCCGCCGCTTGCGTTCCGCCTAGGTCCACGACGAAGCCGAGATCCTTGTGCACGTACGGCTTCCGCTCACCCGTTCCGAAGCTTGCAGCGACATTCTTGGCAGCCCGCTTGCCCTGGCGCTCTGCATGCTGGGCAGTCATCGGTGTGACCTCGCCCAGACGCGTCAGGTCCGGCACGGCGGCCGCGTCGCCACAGGCGAAGACGTCAGGGTGGTCCGGCACGTTCAGGTACTCATCGACGACCAGGCGGCCCTTCTCGGTCTTCAACCCCAGTCCGTCGACCATCGGGTCCGGCCGTACGCCGACGCACCAGATGAGTGAGTGTGTCGGCACGAAGGACTTGTCGGTGAGCCGTACGCCGTCGTGCTTCGCCTCCTCGACCGACGTCCCCATCTGTACGTCGACTCCACGCTCACGCAGGACTTTGTCCGCCGTACGTGACAGCCGCTCGTCCAGCTCGGGCAGGACCCGGTCGGCGATGTCCAGCAGCATCCAGCGCATCCGCTGGTGCTTGAGCCGTGGCCGGCGCTTCTTGAGCAGCTCCGTGTACAGCACGCCGTGTGCGGCCACCTCAGTCCCGGTGTAGCCGGCTCCGACGACCACGAAGGTGCAGAGCGCGTTCCGCTCGGCCGGGTCGTCGCTGGCGTCGGCCAGCTCGATCTGCTGGGTCAGGTGGTCTCGCAGGAAGACTGCCTCGGGGATGCCGCGGAAGCCGTGTGCGTACTCCGTGACGCCGGGGATGGGCAGCAGCTTGTTCACGCTGCCCGCGGCGATGATGAGCCGGTCGTAGCGGATTTCGTCCCGCCTGCCGACCGGATCGGCGTACCGGACCTTGCGGTGGTCCAGGTCGAGTCCGTCCACCTCGCCGAGCACCAGCCGGACCTCCGGCAGCGTGTCCGCGATCGACACGGTCAGCCGCCGCGGCTCGAGGATCCCGGTCGCGACCTCCGGCAGCAGCGGCACGTACAGGAAGTAGTCCGTCGAGTTGACCACGACGATGTCGGCTCGGCCGCGGGCCAGCCGGCACAGGGTTTTGGCTGCGTGGAATCCGGCGAACCCGGCCCCGACGATGACGATCCTCGGTCGCTTCATCCCCCCTGAGTACCAGAAACCGCCGTGGCCAAACCAGGGTCAGTCGAGGAGCGCGTCGACGAACTGCTCGGCGTCGAAGGGGGCCAGGTCGTCCGCGCCTTCGCCGAGGCCGACGAGCTTGACCGGGACTCCGAGCTCGCGCTGGACGGCGATGACGATGCCGCCCTTCGCGGTGCCGTCCAGCTTGGTGAGGACCAGGCCGGTGACGTTGATGACCTCGGCGAAGACCCGCGCCTGGGTGAGGCCGTTCTGGCCGGTGGTGGCGTCGATGACGAGCAGCACCTCGTCGACCTCGGCGGACTTCTCGATCACCCGCTTCACCTTGCCGAGCTCGTCCATCAGCCCGGTCTTGGTGTGCAGTCGCCCGGCGGTGTCCACGAGGACGACGTCCGCCTCCTCCTCGATGCCCTGCTTGACCGAGTCGAACGCGACGCTGGCCGGGTCGCCGCCCTCCGGCCCGCGCACTGTCCGCACGCCAACCCGCTCACCCCAGGTCTGCAGCTGGTCCGCAGCCGCTGCGCGGAACGTGTCCGCAGCACCGAGTACGACGTGCTTGTCCTCAGCGACCAGTACGCGCGCCAGCTTGCCGACTGTGGTGGTCTTGCCGGTGCCGTTGACCCCGACGACCATCACAACAGCGGGCTGCGTCTCCTTGCGGCTGATCTTGAGCGACCGGTCCAGTGACGGGTCGAGCAGCGCGATGAGCTCCTCGCGGAGGATCTCCCGGGCCTGGTCGCCGCCGACGCCCTCGACCCGCACCCGGGTCCGCAGCCGCTCCACCAGCTCCTGCGTGGGCGCCACACCGACGTCCGCGGTGATCAGCGTGGTCTCGATGTCCTCCCACGCTTCCTCGTCCAGCTTGTCCCGGGACAGCAGCGCGAGCAGCCCCTTGCCCAGCGAACCCTGCGAACGCGCCAGCCGGGCCCGCAGCCGGACCAGCCGGCCCTGCGCCGACTCCGGCTTCTCGATCGTCGCTGTCGCCGGCTCCGGGA
The DNA here is from genome assembly GCF_004345665.1 of Kribbella antiqua. Taxonomy (GTDB): domain Bacteria; phylum Actinomycetota; class Actinomycetes; order Propionibacteriales; family Kribbellaceae; genus Kribbella; species Kribbella antiqua. Next base: position 4,050 of record NZ_SLWR01000018.1, on the reverse strand, counting down.
GCTCGGTGTCCTCCAGCGTCCGGGTGGGCGTATCCCGGGGTTCCTCGGCGTCCTCACCGACCTTCGGCTCCGCCGTCTCCAGCGGCGCCGGCTGCGCGGACGACGGCAGCTCGGCCTTGCGGCGCCGGGTCACGACGAGTCCGGCGGCACCGCCGACGAGTACGACGGCGGCCACGATGATGAGGATCAGGACCTGGTCGGAGAGCAGAGGAGTCACGGTTCCCCATCTTGACAGACACCCAGCCCGCCGCCCGCATTCGTCACGTCAGGCAAACCAGCTGTCGCGGTACGTGAGCAGGAACCAACTCCGGTCGGTGGGTGAGGAGGACCACAGTACGGCGACCAGCGGCGGCGAACAGGTCCTCGAGCAGCGCCCGGCCGGTCTCTTCGTCCAGGTGCTCGGTCGGCTCGTCGAGCACTAGTACGTCGCGGTCGGCCAGCAGCAGCCGGGCAAACGCGAGCCGCTGGCGCTCACCGCCCGACAGACGGGCACCGTGCTCGCCCACCATCGTGTTGAGGCCGTCCGGCAGCTTCTCGACGAACACCCCGAGCCGAGCCCGGTACAGCGCCTTCCACAGCTGGAGATCGCTCACACCAGGCTTGGCGAGCAGCAGGTTCTCGCGGATGCTCGTGTCGAACACGTGGCTCTCCTGCGTCAGCAGCCCGACCACAGACCGCACTTGGTCGCCTTCGAGCTGTGCCAGGTCCACACCATCCAGCAGGACCTGACCGGCCCGCGGCTCGAGGAATCGCATCAGCACTGCCGCCAGCGTGCTCTTTCCCGAACCACTCGGCCCAGTGATCACCACGCGGCTCCCAGCCGGCATGTCCAGGCTCAACCCGTCCAGTACGTCGTCATCGCCGTACCCGACCCGCAGGTGCTTCACCTTCAGGTCACGCCCTGCCGGCAGCGGCAACGCGTTTGCAGGCTCGTGCACGGGCTCAGGGCTGTCCAGGAGCTCCTGCACCCGGCCGAGTGACGCCCGTACCCGGATGGCGAGTTGTGCGGCTGCCGGAACGCCTCCGAGTACGTCGGCCAGCGCGAGTGGCGTCAGCACGAGTACGGCGAATACGGCGCCGGTGATGTTCGCCGTATTGCCGAGCACCAGTCCGGCCACACTCGCGCCGCCGACGCACAGCACCAGCAGCGCGTTGCCAAGTCCCGCGCTCCAGGCTGAGCGGCGCTCGGCCGCGGCGAGCTTGGCATCGCTCGCGCTGAAGGACTTGAGTACGTCGTCGACTGCGTTGAACGCGACCACGTCGGCTGCGGTCAGCAACGTCTCGGTGGCGTTCGCTGCGACTTCTCCGCGTGCGCTGGAGACGTTGCGCTCAGCCCTCGCCGCGGTCTGCGCGGTCAGCAGCGGCACCACTGTGCACGCGACGAGGACTGCCAGCGCCACAGCTGCGCCCGCTGCAGGCAGCAGCAATGCCAGCAGGCCAATGGTCGCCGTAGCGGTGACTGCTGCGACTGCGACGGGAAGGACCACGCGCAGCCACAGGTCCAGCACTGCGTCCACGTCGAGCACCAGACGCGCCAGCAGGTCGCCCTTGCGTTGTGAGCTCAGTCCGCCGGGTGCCAACTTCTCCAGACGCCCGGTGATCCGTGCGCGGGTCTCCCCGAGCACCCGGTACGCCGCGTCGTGGCCGACCAGCCGCTCGACGTACCGGAACACCCCTCGCCCGACCCCGAACGCTCGTACGGCGACGATTGCCACCATCAGGGTCAGCACAGGAGGTTGGGCCGCCGCTGTGGTGATCAGCCACGCTGATGTGGCCAGCAAGGCGACAGCGGATCCAGCAGCCGCGACACCAGCCAACAAGGCCAGCCCGAGCCGCCACCACACGCGGCCTTCGGGCAACACGAGCCTCATGCGTTCACCAGCTCTCTTGCGCCTACGGTCACTACCCGGTCCGCTGCGGCGATCAGTGCCGGCCGGTGAGCGACCATCAAGACCGTTCGGCCGGTCCCACGCAGCCCAGCGATCACAGCAGCCTCTGCATCGGCGTCCAGCCCGGCGGTTGGCTCGTCGAGCAGCAGCACTGGTGCATCAGTGAGCAACGCCCGGGCGAGTGCGACCCGGCGTTGCTGACCGCCTGACAGCAACTGCCCCTGCTCTCCCACCGGCTTGTCCAGCGCCAGCTCGCCAGCCCCAGCCGTAGCGAGTGCGACGAGCACCTCCTCGTCACGCGCTTCAGGACGACCGAGCCGCACGTTGTCGGCGACCGTGCCCATCCGCAGCCCCGGCCGCTGCGGCACCCACCCGAACTGCCGCCTCCACACCGTCGGCTCGAACTCGTCCGCCGCACTGCCACCGGCAACCACCACCCCGCGCTCAGGCTCCACGAACCCCAGCAGCACAGACAGCACAGTCGACTTCCCAGCCCCACTGGGCCCCGTGAGAGCCACCACTTCACCAGGCCGAACCTCAAGGTCGAACCCGTCCAGCGCAGGCTCGTCTCGACCCGGGTAGCGCACGGTCACGTCGTACAGGTGCAGTGAGTTCACCCGCAGATCTGGTACGTCGGTCCGCTCGCCGCGCGCGGGCAGGGGTGTCTCCAGGACCCGGAAGACCTCTTCGCTCGCGGCGACCCCGTCAGCGCTGGCGTGGAACTGCATGCCGACCTGACGCAACGGCAGGTACGCCTCGGGCGCCAGGATCAGGACCATCAGCGCGGTCTCCAGCCCCAGCTTGCCGTCGACCAACTGCAGGCCTACGCCGACCGCGACCAGCGCCACCGAGATGCTGGCCAGCAGCTCCAGCACCAGCGACGACAGAAACGCCAGCCGCAGGCTCCCCATCGACGCCACCCGGTGCTTGTCGGTCACCCGCCGTACGGCGGACTCCTGGGCCTTCGCCCGACCGAAGAGCTTGAGTGTGGGCAGTCCGGCGACGACGTCGGCGAAGTGGTGAGCAAGAACGGCCAACGCGTGCTGACGGCGTCGACTGTGCGCCTGTGTCGCCCAGCCGATCAACGCCATGAAGATCGGGATCAGCGGCAGTGTGACGACCACAGTCCCAGCAGCGATCAGGTCACCGGTCCCCATCCACCCGATCACGCCGGCCGGTACGGTCGCGGCCAGCACGAGCTGCGGGAGGTAGCGGGCGAAGTACGGGTCCAGGTCGTCGAGTCCTTTGGTCAGCAAGGTGGTCAGCGCACTACTGCGCTCACCGCTCAACCACACCGGCCCCAGCTTCAGCGAGTGCTCCAGCACCTGCTTCCGCAACGACGACTTCACCGCAGCCGCGGCCCGCTGCGCCACCACCTCCTGCGCCCACACCAGCAACCCCCTGGTCGCCACAACCCCAGTCAGCCCCAGAGCAACCCCTGCGACGCCAGCACCATGCAGCACGACACCAGCAATCCCATGCGCCAGCAGCACAGCCTGAACGACGATCAGCAGTCCACTGGCCACACCGATCACCACGGACGCGACCAGAAAGCTCCGAGCAGCCCGGGCGCGACGCAGCAGCCGCGGGTCGACCGGCTTCATGACACAGCTACCGGTTCGACCGTGACGCGCTTGCGGAACACCCAGTACGTCCAGCCCTGGTACAGCAGCACCAGCGGCGTGAAGATCGCGGCAATGATCGTCAAGATCTTCAACGTGTACGGCGTTGACGCCGCGTCAACTGTTGTCAATGTTGATCCAGGATCAAGGGTTGACGGCATCACGGCCGGGAACATCGCAGCGAACAGCGACGCCACGGCCAGTCCGACGGCGAGCGTCGTACCCACGAAGGCCCAGCCCTCGCGGCGTACCAGGTTTGCGAGCAGGCCGCCGGAGAAGGCAACCACCGCGGCGGCGGCAACGATCACCGACGCCGTGTCTCCGCGGATCGCCTGAGCCCACCAAAGGAAGGGGACGACCAGGACAGCGGCAACCACACCCGCGCGGGTGGCCAGCCGGTTGGCCCGGCGGCGAAGGTCGTCGGTGGTGCGCAGTGCCAAGAATATCGCGCCGTGGGTGACGAAGACCGCGGTGAAGGCAACGGCACCGAAGAGGGCGAAGGGGTTCAGCAGGTCGCCGAGGCTGCCGACGTACTCATG
>NZ_SLWR01000017.1 GCF_004345665.1 Kribbella antiqua | reverse complement strand
CACCGGCAACCGAGGACGACCACCACGAGCACCCATCACAACACCCCTTCAACCGAAAGGTGTTGCAATCACTCCTTGAGCCCGCCTGGGTTCCCTGCCCGTATTCCGACGGCGAACCCACACGATGATTGGTGAACCCACCAAACGTCGGCCGGTCAGAAGCTGTTGGGGCCGAAGCGGAAGATGGCGACCGGGACGGCAAGGATCAGGAGTACGGCGTTGATGGCGATCGCCTGCGGCTCCTTGCGGCGGGCGTGGGTGATGATCGCGCCGATCATGATGACGGCGAGCCCGGTGGCGGCGAGCGGGACCAGGATCGGGGCGATGTCGAACGCGCCGGGCAGGATCAGGCCGAGCGCGCCGAGGGTCTCCGCGGTCCCGATCAGTTTGATCGTCCTGGCGGAGAAGTCCTGGGTCCAGGCCATGTTCGGGTTGGCGATCAGCTTGCGCCGATCCTGGGTCAGTTTGGTCAGTCCGGCAGCCAGGAAGGCCGCGGCCAGCAGCCCGGCGACGATCCACAGAAAGATGTTCATGTCCACACTCTCGGTCATTTGGTTGACGCTTCAACTCAAACCGTAGGCCTAGTTGACTTGAAGCGTCAACTAACTGGGTAGAATGCCGTCATGGCGGGAAGTGGGGAGCCTCGGTGGCTCGAAAAGGACGAGCTGGCAGCATGGATGTCGCTGGCCGCCCTGACCTTCAAGCTGCCCGGCGTGCTCGACTACCAGCTGCAGCGGGACTCCGGCCTGACCCACTTCGAGTACCTCGTGCTCGCCGGCCTGTCCGAGTCGCCTGGGCGGTCGCGCCGGATGAGTGACCTGGCGGGCTTCGCGAACGGCTCGCTGTCGCGGCTCTCGCATGTAGTCAAACGCCTCGAGCAGCGCGGCTTCGTCGAACGCCGCCCGGCCGAGGACGATGGCCGGATCACCGTCGCCACCATCACCGACAGCGGCTACGAGATCCTCGTCGCCGCCGCGCCCGGTCATGTCGCGACCGTCCGCGAGTACGTCGTCGACGCGCTCACCCCGGAGCAGATCGCGCAGCTGAAGGTCATCGCCGACCAGATCCTCGCCAAGATCGACCCGGACAAGTCCTGCTGACCCCTTGCCGCGCTCTTGCCAGGATGCGAACGGTCGTGCTTTTATCGGGGTGTGAGTAAGGGGGAGGAAACTCGGGCCGCGGTGCTGGATGAAGCAGCGCGGATCGTGAGTGCGACCGGGCTGGGTGGGCTCACGATCGGGCTGCTGGCCGATCGGATGCAGCTGTCCAAGAGCGGCCTGTTCGCGCATTTCAAGTCCAAGGAGCAGCTCCAGCTCGCGGTGGTCGAGCGGGCGGCGGATCTCTACACCGAGCGGGTGGTCCGGCCGGCCCTCAAAGCGCCGCGGGGTGAGCCGCGCGCACGCGACCTTTTCGACCGCCAGCTCCGTTGGGCTACTGGCGACCTCGCCCTTCCAGGCGGCTGTTTCTTCGCCAGCGTTGCGGCTGAACTCGATGACGCGCCACCAGGTCCGGTTCGCGACCGGGTGGTCGGCGCCGAGCGCGATCACGCGGACCTGGTCGCCAACGTCTTCCGGACCGGTTTGAGCGAGGGTCACTTCCGGCCCGACGCTGATCCTGAGCAGTACGCCTTCGACGTCAAGGGCATCCTGCTGTCGTACCACCACTCCGGCCGTCTGCTGGCCGATCCCAAGGCCGAGGACAAGGCGCGCACGGCTTTCGAAGCGCTGCTCCAGGCCGTGTCTGTCGTGGAGTGATCAACGTGTCGCTACAGAAAAGCACGATCGTTCGGACTTTTGACCTGCTGGAGCGGGTCGCGCCGGCGCTCGGCACCCGCTGGCTCGACCGGCTCTGGTTCGGCGTCCCCGTCGTACCGGCCGAGAAGCGGCGGCCGCGGGGTGAGTTGCCGGCGGCAACGTCGTTCTCGGTCGCCGGGATCCGTGGTCAGTCGTACGGCGAGGGTCCGGCCGTCTATCTCGTCCATGGCTGGGGTGGCTGGGGTCTGCAACTCGCGGCGTACATCCGGCCGCTGGTCGACCTGGGCTTCCGCGTGATCACGTACGACGCCCCAAGCCACGGCGACTCCGAGCCGGGCATCGAGGGCAAAGGACGATCGACGCTGCTGGAACTCGCCGATGCGCTGACGGCGGTGGTTGCCGCGCAAGGCCCGGCGTACGGCGTCATCGCGCATTCATTGGGCGCACCGGCGACTGCGCTTGCTCTTCGCGACGGCCTGGTTGTCGATCGGGTCGTGTTCGTGGCGACCGCGACCGACTTCACCGAGTGGCTCGACTATATGCAGTCGTTCCTCGGCTTCGGTCCGCGGATCCGGGCCGGCTTCCTGCGTCGTTTCGAAGCGCGGTTCGGTCCGATGGATGGCTTCCGGATGGAGTCGGTGCTCGCAGGCCGAGCCGAGCTGCCGCCGCTCCTGGTGATCCACGATCGCGCGGATCCTGAGACGTCGTACCAGGGCAGCGTCGAGCTTGCCGCTTGGTGGCCGGAGGCGCGGCTCGAGACAAGTGAGGGGCTCGGGCATCGACGAGTACTGCGGGACGCCGACCTGGTGAAGAAGGCGGTCGTGTTCCTCGCCGAGCGGGCGCCTGCCGACCGACGCTGAGGCGGTCTTCTCGCGGAGCGAGCGCCTGCTGACGGGCGTGCGGGCGGGCAGGAGAGAATGCGGGAGTGATCTTCGAGACCTCCAGCCGGTTGCCCGACTTCCCGTGGGACAAGCTCGCCCCGTACAAGCAGAAGGCGGCGGCGCATCCCGACGGCATCGTCGACCTGTCCATCGGCAGCCCGGTGGACCCAGTGCCGGACCTGATCAAGAAGGCACTCGCCGACGCGGCCGACGCGCCGGCGTACCCGACCACCATCGGTACGGCGACCGCGCGGCAGTCGGCGGTGGACTGGATGGCGCGGCGTCTCGACGTGGCCGGGGTCGACCCGCAGACCGGCGTACTGCCGGTGATCGGCACCAAGGAGCTGATCATGATGCTGCCGACGCTGCTCGGCATCGGCGCCGGCGACACTGTGCTCATCCCGGACCTGGCCTACCCGACGTACGAGGCCGGTGCGGCGCTTGCCCGGGCCGCGAGTGTGCCGGTCGTGGATCCGACGACGTACGACGCGGGGCCGGTGCGGGTCGCTTACCTGAACTCGCCGCGCAATCCGTCGGGTGAGATCACGTCAGCGGATGACCTGCGGCGTGCGGTCGAGTGGGCGCGAGCCAACGACGTGCTGCTGGTCAGTGACGAGTGCTACGCCGAGTTCGGCTGGGACTCGCGGCCGGTGTCTGTGCTGCACCCTTCCGTGTGTGGCGGGAGTTTCGACGGCTTGCTGGCGGTGCACTCACTGTCGAAGCGGTCAAACCTGGCCGGCTACCGCGGTGGCTTCGTTGCCGGTGACCCGGCGGTGGTTGCCGAGTTGCTGTCGGTCCGCAAGCACGCGGGTCTGATGGTGCCGTCGCCGATCCAGGCCGCGATGGCTGCCGCGTTCGCCGACGACACGCATGTCGACGAGCAGCGCGCTCGGTACCTGCGCCGGCGGTCGGTGCTGCGTGATGCGCTGACCGACGCGGGCTGGGTGATCACGCTGTCCAACGGCGGGCTGTACCTGTGGGCTGAGCACCCGTCGTACGACGCCTACGGCTCAGTCGGCGCACTCGCGGACCGCGGCATCCTGGTCGCACCAGGAGCCTTCTACGGTACGGCGGGGGAGCGCCACGTCCGGGTGGCTCTGACCGGGACGGACGAGCGCATCGACGCCGCCGTGAAGCGACTGCAGGAGTAACGCAAACTTTTGCGGTTTCTGTGACGTCCCCCTCTTCGAGCGCTTCTTATCTGGGTAAGTAGCGGCTGCGGGACCTCGTCCGGTCCCGGTGAGGGAGGGGGCGGACGCATGACGTTGCGTGCCATTGGGGTGGCGCTGGCCGGGGCGGTACTGACGCTGGGGTTGATTCCGCCGGGTGCGGAGGCGGTGGACGATCCGGCGTCGCCGACTGTTTCGACGTCGAAACCTTCACCATCGGAAACTTCGACGTCCGAACCATCGAACCCTTCGACGTCGAACCCTTCGACGTCGAACCCTTCGACGTCGGAATCTTCGACGTCGAAGCAAGCGGACGAGACGCCGCCGCCGTCGAGCGAGACGCCGTCGACGCCTGCACCCGAGACACCGCCGCCTTCGACGCCTGCACCGCCGGCCGACGAGGTGGTCACGCCGACCCCCACCCCCACGCCCGCGCCCGCGGCTGAGGCGGCGTGGTCGGTCACGTTGGATCAGCCGGCCGCGTCCTGGGAGGACCGCCCGACGGTGTTTACCGGAAAGACCAGCAACGCGATGACCGGCTTGTTCATCTCCCTCTGGCAACGGCTTCCAGGTCCGACCTGGGTGCTGCGCGCCTATACCCGGACCACAACCGGCGGCGTCTACAAGCTCAGCTACGTTGCCCCCGCGGCTGGAACCTGGGCCTTCCAGACGATGATCGGAGGGAGCGCCGAGACCGCGCTGGCGATCTCGCCGACCAGAACTGTCACGATCGGGGACCGGAAGATCCTGCTGAACACGCCGGCCTCGGCGTACGGGACGCTCACCGGCGTCGCGGTCACCGGCCGGATGAACCCGGCCGAGCCGGGCAAGGAGCTCGGGCTGCAGCAGTACCTCGGCAGTGGCAAGTGGGGGCTGCTCTCCGTCGCGAAGATGGATGCCTATGGCAAGTTCCGGCTGCCGGTGCCGGACAACGTTCCGGCGACCCGCACGGTCCGGGTGCTGACCCGTGGAGTCACGCAGGCGGCCATGGAGTACTCCGCCACAGTCAAGATCGTGGTCAAGATCGTCGTCAACCCGAAGGTGTACGCCGTCTCAGCCGCGATGGTGCCGTACACCTACCGCTCGGGCTGTCCGGTCGGGCCGTCGTCGTTGCGGCTACTCGTCTTGAATTACTGGGGTTTCGACCACAAGGTCCATCGGGGTGAGCTGATCGTCCGGGACGCCGCGGTGTCGAAGATGATCGCGGTCTGGTCTGCCGGGCTCGCGGCCAGGTTCCCGATCCGTCAGATGCGACGGGTCGACGCGTACGGCGGCAGCGACATCAAGTCGATGGAGGCCGACAACACCTCCGTCTTCAACTGCCGTCGCGTGACGGGCAACCCGTATGCGCTGTCGCCGCACTCGTACGGCTGGGCCATCGACATCAACACCGTCGAGAACCCGTACCTGGCGGCCAACAACGTCTGGTATCCCTCCAACGGCCTCTCGTACCGCGACCGCTCCAACTCCCGCCCGGGCATGCTGTACTACACCAGCACCCCAACCAAGGCGTTGGCATCGCAGGGCTACTTCTGGGGTGCTCGGTGGAGCAAGCCCGACTACCAGCACTTCCAGCCGAAATGAGAGCGATCGTCTTTGGAGTGGCGATGTTGCTGCTGGTTGGGTGTAGCGGTGCTGGCTCGGAGCCGCAGGCCGCCGTCTCGACTCCTATCCCCACCACTGTCGGTGGGACGGTGCCTGTTCCGACAGTGACGCTCAGCAGCGCGCCGCCAACGGATGCCGCAGTGCCGCCCGAGCTGCCCGAGGAGGCGACCGCGCCGCCACCTGCTACTGCTGGTCCACTGACTGCGCGCAACCTGCCGACGCCAGAGAAGCTTGGCACCGGCTGGAAGACCTATGTGGACCCGGGCGGAGTCGAGGAGGGCTTTCTGGGTAACAAGACCTGGACTCGGAAGCGTGCCGCGCATCAGGCGGCCTTCGAGGCGCTGCCACTGGGCTGTGCAGGCAAGCTGCCCACCGGCTCGCTGCCGGTGCCGCAGTACGCACTGCAAGGCGCCTATCGAACAGCAGACGCCCAACCCGCCACCGCATTGCTTCTCCGCTTCGCCGACCCAGCCAAGGCTGCCGCCTACCGCACCGGCTACCAGGCCCGCATGACGGCGTGCGGCTCAGGTGGCGACCTCAGCGTGACGCCGCTGTGGTCGGAGGACAGTGCAGCGGCCTCAGTACGGCGATACGCGGGGGCCGAGGCTTACGCCGACGTCTCGGTCCTGCAGGGCTCCACGGTGGCGCTACTCGCGGCGGCCTCCATCGACAAGCCGGCTGCCTGGGCGCACAGCGTCGTACCGGCGCTCGAGGCGGTCGTCGACTCTCCTTGAGAAGTTGTATTACCTTTCAGTATTTGTTGTCCTACACTCCCCCTATGGGTGACTTCGACCGTTACACCCGCCTGACCGCGGGCCTCGACGCGCCGTACGCGGTCGTCGACCTGGCCGCGTTCCGGCGGAACGCGGACGATCTGGTCCGCCGCGCGGCGGGGACGCCGATCCGGGTCGCGTCCAAGTCGGTCCGCTGCCGCGCGCTGCTCGCGGCGGCCCTCGAGCGGCCCGGCTTCCACGGGGTGATGAGCTACGCGCTGCCCGAAGCGCTGTGGCTCGCCCGGAACGGCGTCGACGACATCCTGCTCGGCTACCCGACCGTCCATCGTTCCGCTCTCCGCTCGTTGGCCGCCGACCCGGAAGCGGCCGCGCGCATCACCTTGATGGTCGACTCTGCCGAGCACCTCGCGCTGATCAAGTCAGTGGCTGGCGACGGCATGCGTCTGCAGGTCTGCCTTGACGTGGACGCGTCTCTGCGTGTGCTGGGCCAGCATCTCGGCGTACGACGCTCGCCTCTGCGCACTCCGGACGACGTCGTCGCACTCGCTCGGCAAGTCGTCGCCGATGAGGCGTTCGAGCTTGCCGGCGTGATGTTCTACGAGGCCCAGATCGCCGGTCTCCCCGACACGTCGCCCGCGGTCCGCTGGGTGAAGCGCCGCTCGGCCCACGAGCTCGCCGACCGGCGGGGCGCCGTGGTGGACGCGGTCAAGCAGTTGGCGCCGGTGCGCCTCGTCAACAGCGGCGGCACCGGCAGCCTCGAGATCAGCAGCGCCGACCCGGGCGTCACCGAGGTCACCGCCGGCTCCGGTCTCTACGGCCCGACCCTCTTCGACAAGTACGACGTCTTCCAGCCATCGCATGCGGTCGCCTATGCGCTGGACGTCGTACGGCGTCCTGCTCCTCGGATCGCCACGCTCTTCGGCGGCGGTTACGTCGCCTCCGGGCCGGCCAAGAAGTCCCGCCTGCCGCTGCCGGCTTGGCCGGCCGGGCTGAAGCTGTTGGGCACAGAAGGTGCTGGAGAAGTGCAGACTCCGGTCCTTGGTAGTTCCGCCGAAGGGCTGCAGCTTGGAGACCGGGTCTGGATGCGGTACGCGAAGGCGGGCGAGATGCTGGAGCGTTTCGACATCCTGTACGCGATCGACGGCGACGAGCTGACCGAGCTCGCCACCTATCGGGGCGAAGGGAAGAACTTCGGATGAGCACCTGGCGCAACTGGGCCGGCACCGAGTCGGCGACCGGCGTGGAGATCCTGCGCCCAGGCTCGGTCGACGAGCTCGCTTCGGCCGTGAAGGCCGCGGCTGAGCAGGGCAAGAAGCTGAAGGCGGTCGGCGCCGGGCACTCGTTCACCGGCTGCTCAGTGCCAGAGCAGGTGATGGTCCGGCTCGACGGCCTTGCGTCCATCACGCACGCCGATCAGAGCTCCGGTCGAGTCACCGTCGGCGCGGGCACCGGGCTGCGCAAGCTCAACGCAGGGCTTGCCGCCTTCGACCTCGCGATGGCGAACCTCGGCGACATCGACAAACAGACCATCTCCGGCGCGATCTCCACCGGTACGCACGGCACTGGCGCGCGGCTCGGCGGCCTCGCCACGCAGATCGTCGCGCTCGACCTGGTCACCGCGGACGGCTCCGTGCTGCACTGCTCCGCCGAGGAGAACCCGGACGTCTTCGCGGCGGCCCGCGTCTCGATCGGTGCGCTCGGCGTGATCAGCTCGCTCACGCTGCAGTGCGTGCCGGCGTTCCTGCTCCGCGCGCAGGAGATGCCGATGCCGTTGGGCGACGTACTGCACGGCTTCGATGAACTTGCCGATGGCAACGATCACTTCGAGTTCTACTGGTTCCCGCACACCGACCTCGCGCTGACCAAGCGGAACAACCGCGTCGAGGCCGGCGTCGGCGCGTCTCCGGTCGGCCGTGTCCGCGGCTGGGTCGACGACGAACTGCTGTCGAACAAGGTGTTCGAGCTGACCAACCGGTTGTCGGTCCGGCAGCCTTCTCTGGTTCCGCGGATCAACCGGATCGCGTCCCGCGCGTTGTCGGCCCGCGAGTACGTCGACGCGTCGTACAAGGTGTTCTGCTCGGAGCGCAACGTGGTGTTCCGCGAGTCGGAGTACGCCGTACCGCGCGAAAACGTGGTCGAGGTGATCCGCCGCCTGCGCGACTGGATCGACAGTTCAGGCGAGCGGATCCCGTTCCCGATCGAGGTGCGGGTCGCCGCGGCGGACGACATCTGGCTCTCCACCGCCAACGGCCGCGATACCGCCTACATCGCCATCCACCAGTACCACCGCCTCTCCCACGACCGGTACTTCCAAGCCTTCGAACGCATTGTCGCCGACTACAAGGCCCGCCCGCACTGGGGCAAACTCCACACCCTCACCGCTGCCGACCTGGCCGCCCGCTACCCCCACTTCAAAGACTTCCTGGCCGTCCGGGACCGCCTGGACCCCACGCGAACCTTCGAAAACCCCTACACCCGCCAGGTCTTCGGCTAGTCCCGCGGCTGTGGATGTCGTGGACTACCAGGAGTGCATCTTCGGGCAGAGAAGGTTTCGGCGTCAGCGGATTGGGGACTAGCCTGCGGTAATGACTGGTGTACAGCCCTTGGAACCGGTGGACGAGAACTGGCAGAAAGCTCTGGCGGTGGTCGCGCACCCGGATGACCTGGAGTTCGGGTCCGCCGCGGCGATCGCGCGATGGACCGCGCAGGGCAAGGAAGTCGTGTACTGCCTGCTCACCTCCGGCGAGGCCGGCATCGACGGCGTCGACCCGGCCGAGTGCGGCGCGGTCCGCGAAGCCGAGCAGATCGAATCCGCACGCATCGTCGGCGTCTCGTCGGTGGAGTTCCTCGGCCAGCCCGACGGCACCATCGAGTACGGCGTCGCGCTCCGCCGCGTCATCACCGCGGTGATCCGGCGGTACCAGCCGGAGATCGTCATCACCAACAACTTCCGCGACACCTGGGACGGCGACGTAGCGCTCAACCAGGCCGACCACATCAGCACCGGCCGCGCCACCCTCGACGCCGCCCGCGACGCGGCGAACCGCTGGATCTTCCCCGACGCCGGAGACCAGTGGACCGGCGTACGCCAGGTCTGGGCCGGCGGCTCACCCCAGTCCCGCCACGCCGCCGACATCACCGACACCTTCGACCTGGGCGTCCAATCCCTCAAGGCCCACAAGGCCTACCTCGACGGCCTCAACAACCCCGACTTCGACCCCGCCGAGTTCCTCGAGTCCGCAGCCCGAGCCACGGGCACCCGCCTAGGCACCACCTACGCCACCCGCTTCGAAGTCTTCACCCCATAAACAATGCGCCCCACCGAACCCCGCGACCCGCAGACCACCGCCGGTGCCTGGTGTGCTGCGCTTTCCGGAAGATCGCTGCCACCCAGCGCAAACCAATTTCCGGAAACCGCCCGGGGGCATCGAGGCCGCGGGCCGAGTTGGCGACCCGGTGTTTGCCGGGCTGTGTGCGGCCCTTCCTTGGCTACTCGCCTGGAAGTTCGAGGGCTGCTTTCAAGTACGGCGGGTTGGGCGCCGGGCGGCGGGGCTCGCGGTCGCCGGATGGGTCGCCGGGCGGCTCCTGGGGTGTGTACCAGGACCTGACCAGGGTGCGGCCCTTGCGGGAGAGGCGGTGCAGGTCGATCTGCTGGATCTGGGTGGCGGGGAAGCCGAGCTGAGCCAGGCTGCGAGTCGCCATGCAGTGTGCGGCGTCGTGCTTGCGAGGGCTCATCTTCTGCTGGAGGACGATGGCAACCGTCCCGTCCGGCAGGTCGGAGACGCGCTGGAACGTCATCCCCTTGTCCAGCGAGGAGGACCTGAGCGCGAGCTCGATGTACTCGGTGTCGGACAGTCGTCGATCGGTCTTCGTGCGAGCAACCACTTCATACCGGGCCATACCCCGATCATCCGTCGCGCCGCACCACTTTTCCAGCAAACCCACCCCCGGAGTGCGCGGATCAGAGTTGGAGGACGCGGTGGGACTCGGCCAGGACGGCGGGGGAGGCGAGCGACTGCCAGCGGGGGATTTGTTCCTGGAGGAAGGGGCGGAGTTTGGGCGCCAGCGCCGGCGCGTGGTCGAGGACGTCGAGCTCGTTGACGATGGTGAGGTCGATGTGGTCGCGCAGGTCGGCGACCGACAGCTCTTCCGAGGTGCCGGTGAAGCGGTCGGTGACGGTGTGGTGCTCGGCGAGGTCGCGCCAGGTGGTTTCGCGGTCGCAGGCGCCGTACCGGTAGACGATCAGCTCCGCCTCGGTTCCGATGACGGCTTCAAGGACCGAACGCTCGGTCTGCCAGTCGAAGAGGTGGGTCGGGAAACCATCGGTCCCGTACGCCGCGTGCGCGAGCCCGGCCAGGATCAGGGTGTCGGAGGCACCGAGCGTGGTGAGCCGCTTGGCGACCCGGTGCAGGTGGACGTACAGACTCCCACCGGCATGCTCGAGCTCATCCGCCCCCCGAACCAGCAACAACGATCCCATGTCCTGAAAAGCGCTCATCTGACCCCTTCATCCGGAGCGGCCAGGGCCCACCAGGATCGGCCCAGGCAATCACGGTAAGGCCTCCCTCCCCCTCCCGCCCACCAATCCGGCGCGCCGACTACATCACAACTCCCCATCCCACACCCGCCAGAACCCACCGCCGGATCTGGTGGTTGGGGGCAGTTGGTGCTGCTGTAGCCGGAGGGATGGCTACAGCAGCACGAACTGGCTTTGGTGAGGCGGTCGCCAGCTGCCAGGCAACGGCCGCCTGGGTGATTAGTCCTCGAGGTCGGCGAGGGCTTTGCGGGCTGCTTCCAGCTCGGCTTCGAGGGCGGCTACCTTGGCGGCTTGCTGTTCGCGAGCGGCTTCGATGACCTCGTCGATGGGGGTGGAGAGGTCCTCGTGGAGTTCCTTGGCGGCGCGGGACACCGCCGCCGCCGCGACGGCGAGGCCGCGGGCCAGGTAGGTGCTGCCCTGCTTGAGCTCGGCATGCCACTCGCCGTCGGCCGTGCCGGTCACGGTGAGCGTCAGTTCGAGGGTCTTGGTCTTCTTGGCCGCGGCCTTCTTCGCCGGAGCCTTCTTCGGCTTGGCGTCCACAGCTTCGGCAACTGGGGTCACGTCGTCGGGTGACGCGACCTCGGGGGAGGCAGGCGAAGTTCCGGCCAGGTCGTCGGGAGTGTCGGCGACGTCGGTCCGCGGTTCTGCTGCCAGAGTGTCTACAGTCATGTTGCGGCGATCTCCTTCATGAACATCGCCCGCCGTGAGCGGGCTGGCGCTGAGAGTCTATTAGAACATACGTTCGATCCCTAGCGCCAATTCCCCTGTCATGACAACCGCCCGGCTACAGACGCACTCCGACCAGCTTGATCAGGAATCGGTCGACCTGCTCCTCGAGCGGCGGAAACGCCGTACCTGGTTCGTTCACCCGCAGCGAGACCGCGCCGTGCACCGCGGCGCGAAGATCGAGCGCAACCGCGGCAGCGTCGTCAGCGGGGGCGAGTCCAGCATCCATGCATCGCTGCACAGCTACGACGGTCGCGGAGTTCAGCTCGTCCTTGAATGCCAGATGCATCCGCTGGTTGATGCTGCTCTCGTGCAGCACCTTGTACAGACCCCCGTTGTCGCGAACCCACGCGCCCAGAAACACCAGTCGCGCCCGTAGTTGCGCCACCGGATCACCGTCCACGGGCTGAGCCTGATCGCGCAGCAGGTCGGCTGCGCACTGCTCCAGGGCCGCCGAGACGAGTTCGTCCCGGTCGGCGAAGTGGATGTAGACGGACGTCGCCGCGATTCCCACCTCCCGTGCGACTGCGCGCAGAGACAGCGCCTCGTCATCACCCAGTTCGTTCAGCATCCGCAAGGTCGCGTCGATGATCTCGCGGCGCAGCAGTTCGCCCTGCCCGCGCCGATTGCGGCCCCGCGCCGGCGAAGAGGAAGTCGCGTCCATGGAAACCGATTGTAGTGCAACACTCGTTGCCTTACAGTCGTAGCACTACAACTGTCCACCTAAGGAAAACGCATGGACACAAGCACACAATCGGCAGAGGCCGGGCCGACACCTGACGTACGACGCTGGTGGGCGCTTGCCGCGGTTGCGACGGCGCAGCTGATGATCGGGATCGACCTTACGATCATGAACATCGCGCTGCCGTCCGTGCAGCGCTCACTCGGCCTCTCCGACCCCACGCGCCAGTGGGTGATCACCCTCTTCGCCCTCGGGTACGGCGGCCTCCTGCTGCTCGGCGGTCGCATCACCGTCCTCATCGGCCGCAGACGCATCCTGCTGATCGCGCTGACCGGCTTCGCCGCCGCCTCCGCAGTGGGTGGCGCAGCCACCGGCCCGGCGATGCTGCTCACCGGCCGAGCCCTGCAAGGCGTCTTCGGCGCGCTGCTCACGCCGGCCGTGCTGGCGACCCTGGCCACCGCCTTTCCGCTACCCGCTGAGCGTGGAAAGGCGTTCGGCATCTACGGCACAGCCATGGGCAGCTCGTCAGGCCTGGGCGTCCTGGTCGGCGGAGTGCTCACCGACTACGCCGACTGGCGCTGGTGCATGTACGTCAACCTCCCGATCGCCGCACTTGCCGCAGCAGGAGTCATGTACGCCGTATGCCCGGAGGAGCGCCCCAGCACCGTAAAAGTCGACGTCGCCGGAGCGGTCTTGGCTACCGCCGGCCTGATGGCCCTGGTGTTCGGATTCGCAAGCGCTGAGCCAGACGGCTGGGAAGCGCCAACGACATTCCTGCCGTTGGCGGCCGGCGTCCTGTTGCTCACAGCGTTCGTCGCAGTCCAGGCGAAGGTCGCAACACCCCTGCTCCCACTGAGAGTCGTGCTGGACCGTCGACGCGGTGGCTCATACCTCGCGGTGTTCAGCCTCGCCGTAGGCATGTTCGCCGCGTTGTTCTTCCTGACCTTCTACCTGCAGAACATCCAGCACTACACACCGGTCAAGGCGGGTCTGGCCTTCTTGCCGCTGACGGTGGGGCTGATGGCAGGTGTACGCGCGGTAAGCCCGCTGCTAGCCAGAGCCTCGGTGCGATCACTCATCTGTCCAGGGCTGCTGACGATCGCTGCAGGACTCGCACTGCTCGGCCTTCTCAAGTCAGACAGCAGCTACTGGCTCCACGTGCTCCCGGTGTTCCTGCTGGTTGGACTCGGCACCGGCTGGGTGCTGGTCACGGCGAACAGCACAGCCACCCTGGGCGCCGGCCCCGACAGTGCGGTGGCCGGCGCCATGGTGATGACGTCGCAGCAGGTTGGTGCGTCACTCGGTACGGCGCTACTCAGCACAGTGGCCGGGACCGTGGCGGCTCACTCTGACCCGGTGCACGGGTTCAACGTGGCGAGCCTCGGCGCGGCAGGGTTCCTGTGCGTGGCTGCGCTACTGGTCTACGCAGTCGCAGGGCGGGACTAGGCCGGGGACTCGGTGCGGTCGCCGGACCAGTCGAGGTGGAAGGCGCCGTCCCGGTCGACACGGCGGTAGGTGTGTGCGCCGAACAGGTCGCGCAGGCCCTGGATCAGTGCTGCCGGCAACCGCTCTGCGCGCAGACCGTCGTAGTACGACAGTGCGGCAGAGAAGCCTGGTGCCGGTACGCCGACTGAGGCTGCAGTCGCGACCACTCGGCGCCACGCCTCCTGCCCATTGGCGACCGCTTCCTTGAAGTAGTCGTCCACGAGCAGCGACGGCAGCGCCGGGTTCCGGTCGTACGCTTCCTTGATCCGGTCCAGGAAGCGGGCCCGGATGATGCAGCCGCCACGCCAGATCGTCGCCATCGCACCGAGGTCGATGTCCCAGTCGTACTGCTCACTCGCTGCCCTGATCGCGTCGAAGCCCTGCGCGTAGGCGACCAGCTTCGACGCGTACAGCGCGTGCCGCACGTCCTCGATGAACGCATCCCGATCCACATCCGCCTTGGCCTCCGCCGGCCCCGGCAGCACCCCGGCCGCCGCAGACCGCCGTACGACGTCACCCGACAGCGAGCGGCCGAAGACGGCCTCGGCCATGCCGCTCACCGGGATGCCCAGGTCGAGCGCGACCTGCACGGTCCACCGGCCGGTGCCCTTCTGCTCCGCCTGGTCCAGTACGACGTCCACGAACGGACCGCCGGTGGTCGGGTCGACCTGGCTGAGCACCTCCGCGGTGATCTCGATCAGGAACGACTCGAGGTCGCCACTGTTCCAGTCCCGGAACACGTCGGCCAGCTCGGCCGGGGACAGTCCGAGGACTTGGCGGAGCAGGTCGTACGCCTCTGCAATCAGTTGCATATCGGCGTACTCGATACCGTTGTGCAGCATCTTGACGAAGTGCCCGGCGCCGTCCGGTCCGACGTGCACGCAGCACGGCTCGCCGTTCACGTGCGCGGAGATCTTGGTCAGAATCGGGCCGAGTGCGGCGTACGACTCGGGCGAACCGCCCGGCATGATGCTCGGGCCGTTCAGCGCGCCCTCCTCACCGCCGGACACGCCGCTGCCGACGAAGTGCAGGCCCTTCTCACGCAGGGCGTTCTCGCGGCGGCGGGTGTCGGCGAAGTGCGCGTTGCCGGCGTCGACGACGATGTCGCCCTCGTCCAGCAGCGGGACCAGTTCGTCGATCACCGCGTCGGTCGGCTCGCCGGCCTTGACCATGATGATGATCTTCCGCGGTTGCTCCAGCGACGCGACCAGAGCGGGCAGGTCGTCGGCGGGGGTGAACTCACCCTCGTGACCGAACTCCTCGATCAGAGCGTCCGTCCGGCTCTTCGACCGGTTGTGGACGGCGACGCGGAACCCGTTGCGCGCCAGGTTCCGGGCCAGGTTGCGGCCCATCACCGCGAGGCCGGTGACAGCGATCTGGGCTGGAGCAGAACTCATCGAATCTCCTGCGGGTGAGTGGTGAGGTCTTTTGCCAGAGCCCAGTCTGCTGCCAGCGGCAACCCCTCGGCCCACCGGGTGCCAACCCGTGGACGTCGCGCTCCATTCCGCCGTACGGCTGGGCCTGGTGCTGAAATAGGGTCGGGGTATGGGTGAGTTGAGGTTGGAGGCGCGGCAGACGGCGTTGGTGTTGGTGGATCTGATGTCGCGGATCGTGGCCTTGGAGACGGCGCCGTTGGCTGGGGTCGATGTGCTGGAGCGGTGTGCGGCGCTGGCGAAGGCGACTCGGGCGGCTGGTGGGTTGGTCGTGAACGTTCGGGTCGAGCGGCCGGGGGTGGAGACGCAGCCGGAGGGGAGTGGGTTCGCGCCGGAGCTGGATCCGCAGCCGGGCGATGTGGAGATCGTGAAGCGGACGGTCGGGGCGTTCCAGGGAACCGGTCTGGACGAGATCCTGCGGTCCCGCGGGATCGACACCGTCGCGCTCGCCGGGATCGCGACCAACTTCGGGATCGAGTCCACCGGCCGGGCCGCGGACGACCTCGGCTACCGGACCGTCTACATCACCGACGCGATGACGGGGCTGCACGCACACGCCCACGAGTTCGCCGTCTCGTACGTCTTCCCCTGGCTGGGCACCACCTGCAGCGGCACCGAGTACGTCGCAGCCCTAAGCCAAGACAGCTAACTTCTCCCGCCGGAATCCAGGTAGTGGAGCCGGCGCCAGATTGCCTCTGAGACCTCTGGTAGCAGGTCATTGGCGTGCTGGTTCAGCTGCCAGTTCGGGTTCGACGCGCGGTCGACCGCCGCCGAGCATTCGCTGAGCCACTTCTCAGCGCTCTGCTCGGCCGCCCGGGGCAAAGCGCCGTACATCGCCGCGAGGCCGAGCATGACGCTGTCGCCGAGCACTCGGTTGGTCAGATCCTGGCCGGTCATGGCGTGGTACTGCGCGATGAATGGCGCGAGCACCGCCAGCGCCCGCGTCCGCGGATGGAGGGACAGCCACAACTGCCGCATCCGGTCCAGCAACTGGTTCACTGCACGACCTCCTCAGCAACGACGCTACCCGCTGGCGGTGTCCCGTTCCTAGCAAGTCCAGCCTTAGTCAACGCATATCCCCGGGTACTGGCCAGGTGACCGACTATCGGACTCGGAGGAGTGGATGCGAGCGATCGCCGTACTGGCCTGTTTGCTCACCGTACTGTCCGGCTGTGGCGCCGACTCGGAGCAGAAGATGCTGACCGAGGGGGCACGATCCGCGCGGGAAGCGGCGTCCGAAGTGAACACCGTTCGGCTCATCAGTCAGCAATTGCTCGACCACAAGTTGTGGGTGCCTTCGGCAACGAGCATGGTCAAGGATTCCGAGCAGACCCTCGACAAGGTCGTCAGCAGCTTCGCCACCCGGCAGCCCGGTTCCGATACCGTCCGGCAGACGTACGACCGGTACTCCGACGCCCTCGACGCCGCAAGCGATGCCGTGGTCGAGACCCGGATCGCGCTGGTGAACGGCAATCTCGCCAAGGTTCAGCAGCAGGTCGGGGAACTACAGAAGGTCGGCGAGCAGCTGGACGAGCTGGGGGAGTCGGCCAAGTGAAGAAGCTGCTGGCCGTCACGCTCGGCATCCTGACCGCGATCGGCGGCTTCGTCGACATCGGCGACCTGGTCACGAACGCGCTGGTCGGGGCCCGGTTCGGGATGCGGCTCGGCCTGGTCGTGCTGGTCGGGGTGATCGGCATCTGCCTGTACGCCGAGATGTGCGGGCGCGTCGTCGCGGTCGCCGGACGGCCGGTCTTCGACCTGATCCGGGAACGGCTCGGCCGCCGGACCGGGCTGCTCACCTTGATCGCCTCGTTTCTCGTCACTCTCCTCACGCTCATCGCGGAGATCGGCGGTGTCGCGCTCGCGCTGGAGCTGGCCAGCGGCGTTCAGTACCTACTCTGGGTCCCGCTGGCGGCCTTCGCGGTCTGGCTGGTGATCTGGCGGGTGAAGTTCTCCCGGCTGGAGACAGTGTTCGGACTGATGGGGCTGCTGCTGATCGTGTTCGCGGTCGCGCTGTGGAAGCTCGGGCCGGACTGGGGCCAGTTGATGCACCAGGCAACGAATCCGCGGCCGATCGGGCACGAGACCTGGGCGACCTACGGGTATTACGCGATCGCGTTGTTCGGCGCGGCGATGACGCCGTACGAGGTGTTCTTCTTCTCGTCGGGTGGGGTCGAGGAGAAGTGGGGTCGCGAGGATTTGATCACCGCCCGGGCGAACGTGTTCGTCGGGTTCCCGCTCGGTGGGCTGCTGTCGCTGGCAATCATGGGCTGCGCGGCGGTGCTCTATCTGCCGGTCGGCATTCAGGTGGACACGCTCGCCCAGGTGACGTTGCCGGCGGCGGTTGCCCTGGGCAAGCTCGGGCTGGCGATCGTGCTGATCGGGGTGTTCGCGGCAACATTCGGGGCCGCGCTGGAGACCGCGTTGTCGTGCGGGTACACGATCGGGCAGTACTACGGCTGGCAGTGGGGCAAGTTCGTCCGGCCGCGGCAGGCGTCGCGGTTCCATCTGGTGATGATCATCTGCCTCGCGTTGTCGATCCTGGTACTGCTGACGGCGGTGGATCCGGTGAAGGTGACGGAGTACTCGGTGGTGTTCGCGGCGATGGCGTTGCCGTTGACCTATCTGCCGATCCTGATCGTTGCCAACGACCCCGATTACATGGGCGAGAACCGGAACGGTCCGGTCACGAATGTGCTGGGGCTGGTGTATCTCGGGTTGTTGCTGGTGGCATCGATTGCGGCGATCCCGTTGATGATCATCACGAAGGGCGGGCAGTGAGATGAGCGGACGGGTGCTGCACGCACAGCTGCATCTGCGGGACCGGCAGCTGATCGACCAGCGGAACGGGCGGTTGCTCGGAAAGGTCGACGACGTCGAGCTCGACCTGGAGGCGGATCCGCCGGTGGTGACGGCGCTGATCACCGGTGAGCAGCGGATCCCGGCGCGGCTGATCGCCGAGATCGACACCGCGGTCAAGATCAGCAACGAAGGCCTGGATCTCGACCACTGGGACGACTGGTTCGAGCGCCACATCATCGACAAGATCCCGGGCGCAGGAGACAAGGCGGACTGAGATGCGGTTGGGCGAGTTGCTGGGACGACGGGTGCTGGACGGTGCCGGAGATGACATCGGGTGGGTCGCCGATGTGCGGCTGGTGCAGGACGGTCCGGTCCTGCCGTCGATGCAGGCGGCGTTCCGGGTGACCGGGCTGATCGTGATCGAACACCATGCCACCCACCTGTTCGGGTACGAGCGTCACGTCGGTCCCGCGCTGCTCCGCTGGCTCGTCCACCGTCGCCTGGGTGATGTCTGGTACGTCCCCTGGGAAGACGTCACCGTCACGGCCACCACCGTCGAAGTCGTGCGCGGCCGTGCCGAGCTCCAGCCGCTCGAGGAGAACGCCCGCCTCTGAGGCAGGCGTTTGTCCGGGATTTGACCGGGCACCAGAAGTACATGCTTCCGACTGCCTCGCTCGCCGACACCGTGCGGGTGACAAGGGACGTTCTGCTACCCGTCGTGGCGCAGGGAGCGATCGTACGCAGATCGCTGGTTTCCAGGGCTGCCGAGCGTACGCACGCCGACGACCGCATCCTCCGGCGAGTCCGCACCTTGCGCGAGCAGTACGGCGAAGGCCCCCTCCTCCTGCAATTCCCGAACCGAACCATCGGCCTGGTCCTCGACCCCCACCACGTCCGTCGCATCCTCAATGAGACGCCCGAGCCGTTCTCAGCCGCCACCACCGACAAGGTGGCCGCGCTTCAGCACTTCCAGCCGCACGCCGCACTCGCCACCGACCCGCCACTCCGAGCACCCCGCCGTCACCTGAACGAAGAAGCACTCGACGCCCACAGCCCCGTCCATCGCCACGGCGCGACGATGGTCGCCGCCGTCACCGAGGAGCTCGACGTTCTGCACGCTACCCTCGGCTGGAACGACTTCCGCGAGATCTGGTCGCGGATCGTCCGCCGGATCGTGCTCGGCGACAAAGCCCGCGAAGACAAGGAGCTGACCGCGCTCCTCGACACCCTGCGCTCGAACGCCAACTGGGCCGGCATCCACCCACGCAACCAAAGGGCTCGCGCCCGTTTCGAGCGAAAACTCGAGGAGTACGTCGAGAACGCGGCACCCGGCAGTCTCGTCGAAAGCCTCATGCTCGGCGCGATCACGACCAACGCGCCTGGGGTGGATCCGGCTGGTCAGGTGCCGCACTGGCTGTTCGCCTTCGACGCAGCCGGGATCGCGCTCTGGCGGCTGCTCGCCGTACTCGCGACCAGGCCGGATGCCGTCGACACGATCCGGCAAGAAGCGAAGCATCACGACCCGTTGCTGCCGTATGCGGGCGCCGCCGTACAGGAATCAGTGCGGTTGTGGCCGACCACGCTCGTCGTACTGCGGGAGGCTCGGACGCAGACGGAGTGGGACACCGGGACTGCGCCGGCTGGGACCGAGTTCGCGATCGTGAGCTCGGTGTTCCATCGCGATGACGAGGCACTGGATTTCGCGAACGACTTCGTCCCGGAGATCTGGCTGGACGGCCGGTCGGATCGCGACTGGCCGCTGATCCCGTTCAGCGCGGGCCCTGCCGTCTGCCCCGGGCGGAACGTCGTCCTGCTCACGACCAGTGCGGCGACCAGCCACATCCTCCAGCACTACGACCTCGACCTGGACCCGCACACCCGCGAACTGCTCACCACCGGCCGCCTACCCACGACCTTCGACCACACCACACCCCGGATGGGCTTCTGGAGGAGGACCTAGGCGAACAGGGCGGCGTTCTCGCGGGCCCATTCCTGCAGCGTGCGCGGTGCGTGTCCGGTGATCTGTTCCACCGCGGAGGTGACCGTGGTCTCGTCGACGGTCCCGTCGCCGAAGAAGGATTCGATCGCAGCGGCGTATTGCGGCGGCATGGTCGCGTAGAGCTGCTCGTGGGTCTCGGCGCGCGTCATCTCGTACGCCGTCAACGGCCGACCGATCGCCTCTCCGACAATCGAGACCTGCTGCGTCGGCGTCAGCGCGACCGGCCCGGTCAGCCGGTACGTCGACCCGCCGTGCTCCCCGGTGAACGCGCGTACCGCAACGTCCGCGATGTCGCGCGGATGGATCGTCGAGATCGGCACCTCCGGGAACTGCACCCGTACGACGTCACCCGCGCGCAGCTGGTCGAGCCAGCGCAGCGTGTTGGACATGAACGAATTCGGCCGCAGGAACGTCCACGACAGGCCCGAAGCCTTCACCGCTTCCTCGGCGGCCTGGTGATACGCGGCGATCGCGTTCGAGGTGTCGGCGCTGTCCAGCGAGCTGCTCGACAACAGCACGACCTTCTCGACCCCCGCGCGTACGGCGTTGGCCAGCAGCTCCTCGACCCGGTCGTAGCCACTGAGCAGGAAAATGCCCGACACACCGTCCAGAGCGAACGAGTCGGGGTCGTTCAGGTCGCCGTACACAGGCTCGATGCCGGCAGGCAACTCGACCGATTTGCGGATCAGCGCGCGGCCCGGCAGACCCGCAGCCGCCAGCGATTGCACGACCGCGCCGCCCGCATTACCCGTCGCGCCTGTCACCAAGACCGTCATACCGTCCCCTCCTCGTCGACCGACCCCCGAAGCCTGCCACATGAACCGGATCGCCGGACCGTGCGTACATGTGGGCAACGGAAGGGGATCAGCATGATCGGCACCGACACCACGTGGATCGACCCGGCGAACGAGGACCAGCTGAAGGCGTGGGAGACCCGCGAGGGCGTCTTCTGGGCTGAGCGGGCCGCGCTGTTCGAACACAGCCTGCACCGGTACGACGACTGGCTGCTCCGCGCGGCCGGGATCCGGGACGGCGATCGAGTCCTCGACATCGGCTGCGGAACCGGCAGTACGACGCGCGCCGCGGCCTGGCTCGCCGGATCCGGCACGGCGCTCGGCGTCGATCTGTCGTCGCCGATGCTCTCGGTCGCCACCAGGTCGGCCCGCGACACCGGTGCCCGCAACGCGAGATTCCTGCAGGCGGACGCGCAGGTGTACCGGTTCGAGCCGGAGACGTACGACGTACTCGTCAGCCGCACGGGCTGCATGTTCTTCGCCGACCAGTACGCCGCCTTCGCCAACCTCGCCGCGGCGCTGAAACCCGGCGGCCGCGTCGCGCTCCTGGTCTGGCAGCATCCGAGCCAGAACCCCTGGTTCACCGAGTTGACGACAGCCCTCGCCGGGCGCGAACTGCCGGCCCCACCACCGGAGGCCCCCAGCCCGTTCGCCCTCGCCGATCCGAGCCGCGTCGCCGACATCCTCACCAGCGCGGGCTTCGACACCCCGGAATGCGAATCCTTCAAGGAGCCGACGTACTGGGGCCCGGACGTCGCCACCGCCGAACACTTCGTCATCGGCATCCTGGGCTGGCTCCTCAACGACCTGGACGAGGTCGGCCGCGCCCAGGCCCTGAACCGCCTATGCGCCACCCTGGCCGCCCACCTCGGCCCCGAAGGCGTCACCTTCCCCTCCGCAGCCTGGCTCGTCACCGCTCACAAACCAACCTGACCCGCGGCCGCTGGTTTACCGCGGTTTGATGCGGTGCCAGGTTCGGGAGCCGGACTTGAGGATCACGTCGGTGGAGAGGTCGATGGTCGTGGCTGGGTCGTCCGCCCGGGTGCCGTCGATGGTGACGGCGCCTTGGCGGATGCGGCGGCGGAGTTCGGACTTGCTGTCGGCTGGGCGGGCAGCCTGCAACAGTTCAAGTGCCGTCGCGACCGGACCGGCGACCACGATCTCAGGCATCTCGCTCGGTCGCTCCCGGTCGGAGAACGTCCGCTTGAAGGCCTCGAGTTCGGAGCGCGCCGCACCGGCGCCGTGGTAGCGGGTCACCACAGCCGCGGCCAGGCGGAGCTTGGCATCGCGAGCCTCCGGACCGCCCGTAGCAGCAGCGGATCCGAGCGCGGCGACGACGCCGAGTGAGAGCTCGGTGTACACCCGCGCGTACGACTCGACCAGGTCGTCCGGGATGCTCATCAGCTTGCCGAACTTGTCGCCGGGGGAGTCCGTCAGCGCGATGTAGTTCTTCAGCGACTTCGACTGCTTCGCCCGTCCGTCGATCCCCGGCGTGATCGTCGTCGTGATCACCACCTGCGGCGGCGCGCCCAATCGCTGCTGGAAATGCCGCCCCAGCTGCTCGTTGAACAGCTGATCCGACCCCACAATCGTGAGATCCGAACGCATCGCGAAGCTGTCGTAGCCCTGCAGCACCGGGTAGATCAGCTCATGTACGGCGATCTCCCGCCCAGCCGCGACCCGCTCCCGGAACATGTCCCGCGCCATCAACTGCGCATGCGTGACCTGCCCGAACAGACTCAACAGCTCGGCCACGTTCATCCCGTCGTACCACTCGGAATTCCGCCGTACCTCGAACACCTCGGGATCAGTGCGCAGCACCAGCGAGATCTGGTCGAGGAACGACTGCGCGTTGACCTCGATCTCCTCAGGCGTCAGCACCGGACGAGTCTCGGACCGGCCGGTTGGGTCGCCGACGCGCGTGGTGAGGTCGCCGAGCAGGAACACGACCCGATGGCCGAGGTCCTGCAGTTGCCGCATCATCCACAGGTTGGCGGCGTGGCCGAGGTGGAGGTCCGGTGCGGTGCAGTCGACGCCGTACTTGATCCGCAGCGGCCGTCCCGATCCCAGCCGTTCGAGCAGATCCGCCTCGCCGACGATGGAGTCAGTGGTACGACGTAACCGGTCGACCACCGCGCTTGGTTCGCTCATGGGTTTCCTCTCAGCATGGAGGCACCCAGCCAGCGCCTCCGGCAACGGAAAGAGGCAGGAACCCGGATGGTTCCTGCCTCGGAGGCTCTGGGTGGAGCGAGTTGTGGGTACTACCGAACGCCGGCCCCTCCCAGAGCCGGTCGATACACCACAGCACGCATGTTCACGTACAACACCATAGCATCGACGGTGTGACGGAGGAGCGAGTAATACTGCTGGACGAGGCCGGACGGGCGATCGGAACCGAGGCGAAGGCGACGGTCCATCACGCCGCGACGCCGCTGCACCTGGCGTTCTCCAGCTACGTCATCGACGACGAGGACCGGGTGCTGCTCACGCAGCGGGCCTTCGGCAAACGGACCTGGCCGGGCGTCTGGACGAACAGTTGCTGCGGGCACCCATTGCCGGGTGAGCCGGTGCAGGACGCCGTACGGCGAAGGCTCGTCGACGAGCTCGGGATCGTCGCCGCCGAGGTTGATCTGATCCTCCCGGAGTTCCGCTACCGCGCCGAGATGCCGACCGGCGTAGTCGAGAACGAGCTCTGCCCGGTCTACCGTGTCCACTGGTCCGGCGAAGTCGTCCCCGACCCTGCAGAGGTGGCGTCGTACCGCTGGATCAGCTGGGCGGAGATCCGCGACGTCCCCGACCTCTCGCCCTGGTGCATCCTCCAACTGGACCAGCTCGGCTCGGCTCCGCGCGACTGGAGGATCGCCGACCCGGCCCTCCTTCCGCCGGCCGCACGGCTATGAACTGAGCCCGCCGAGCGCTTTGGCCGCCGCTGCGGCATGCTGAGGAGATGGGTGGGGTGGAGATACGGCCGGTTCAATCGGACGCGGACTATGGCGCGTGGCGTGACGTCCGGATCGCGGTGCAGCCGGATGAGCGGGCGCTGACTGTGGCCGAGCTTCAAGAGCTGGAGACGCCGCAACGCCTCCTGCTGCTTGCCGAACTTGACGGCGAGGTAGTCGGAAGCGGGCTGTCGGATCGTTCCAGCGAAAGCGGTCGGGCCTTCGTCGTACCGCGCGTACGTCCGGATTCGCGTCGGCAAGGTGTCGGCACTCAACTACTGCGGGCGCTGTCGGACCATGCCGTTGCCCAGGGCTACGAACGCGCGACCTCCGGTGTGGAGGAGGAAGGCTCGCTGGCGTTCGCGCACCGCTTCGGTTTCGCCGAGATCGGCAGACAAGTCGAGCAAGTACGCCGGATCGGCGACGAACCGTGGCCAACGACACCATCGGACTATCAGGTGGTGACCGTCGCGGAGCGGCCGGAGCTGTGGGCCAAGGCCTACGAGCAGGTGGCGCTGCCGACCCTCCCTGACATGGACGTGCCCAGCGCGCTGGACGTATCGCCGCAGGAGTGGGCGACCGAGTGGATCAACGACCCATCGGCGATGTTCATGGCCGTCGTGGGCGAGGATGTGATCGGGGTGGCGGGTCTGATGCTCGACACCGACCGTCCGGAGCGGGCCGAGGTCGCGTATACCGCCGTACGACGGGAATGGCGTGGCAAGGCGGTCGCGTCAACGCTCAAACGGACCAGCATGGCCTGGGCCGCGGAGCACGGCATCACCGAGATCTACACCTGGACCCAGCAGGGCAACGAGAACATGCGCCGGCTCAACGAGCACCTCGGCTTCAGCTACGGAACTGTCAGCATCCGGGTCCTGGCGACGCTACCGCTGGAGTTCCCGTAGGAGGTCCGGCCCGGACCACGAGCGGCGGGTGGATTCGGCTTCGTGGATTAGCTGGGTGAGCTTGCTGTTCACGGGAGCGGTGCGGCCGAGGGACTCGGCGAGGCGGACGACTTCGCCGTTCAGGTAGTCGACTTCGGTACGGCGATCGGCCTCGAGGTCCTCCCACATGGACGTCCGGGCCAGCGGGTCGATCGCGAGCATCTTGCCGGCGAGGCGGCGGAAGAGGAAGTCGGGCAGCCGGAGGATCATCGGGAAGCGGTTCATCGGGATCGGCAGGAGCTGGGCCGGTTTGATGCCTTTGGCATCGAGGAGCGCCAGGGTTTCGGCCTGGGCGGCGGCGAGGCAACGACGGAAGGCGCGCTGCGACAACTCGTCCCGCAACGGGAGATCCGACAGCGCGTTGATCGGGTTGTTGAGGTTCAGCAGCAGCTTCGCCCATTGCACGGGCAGGATGTCGTCGTGCTGCTTCAACGGCAGCCCGGCCCGCGCGAACGCATCGACGTACGGCGCCAACCCTGGATGCCGCTGCACGTCGAGCGCACCCTCCGTGCCCTGATGGAAGACCCCGCCGCCGCGATTCAGCACGTTGAACGGGACCATCCCCGTCAGCACGACCTGATCCTTCAGCCGCTCCCGCAGCAGCTCGCCGTTGCGTACGCCGTTTTGGAAGCTGACCACGATCGCACCCGGCTTCAGCACCTCGGCCAGTTCGGCGGCCGCACTTTCGGTCGCGGCAGACTTCACCGTCACCAACACCAGATCCGCCTCCGCGGCCGCCGCAGGCGACGTCTCGTACCGCACGTCCTCCGCCGCGACGCGCAGATCCGCCCCCAGATAATCCGTCAGCCGCAGCCCATGCGCCCCCAACTCATCCGCCACCCGCTGCCGCCCCACAAACACCACCGCTGCCCCACCCGCCGCCAACCGCCCCCCGACATAACACCCAATCCCACCCGCGCCGTACACCACGATCGCCATGGCAACACGGTACCGAACTAGTGGAGGCGCACCCGCGGGTCCAGGAAGGCGTAGGCGATGTCTACCAGGATGTTGCAGACGACTACGGCGGCGGAGGCGAAGAGGACTATGCCGATGATGACGGGGAGGTCTTGCTGGTTGATGGCGACGACGGCGGTTTGGCCGAGGCCGGGGAGGCTGAAGACGGTTTCGGTGACGACGACGCCGCCGATCAGCTGGCCGAGGTCGATGCCGAACTGCGTGACCACCGGCGTCAGTGCGCTGCGCAGTCCGTGCCGCACGATCACGCGGCTCTCCCGGATGCCTTTCGAGCGGGCCGTCCGGATGTAGTCCTCACCCAATACGTCGAGCATCGACCCGCGGGTCAACCGCGTATAGGTTGCCGCCAGCAACAAAGCCAGCGCGACCCACGGGAGCAGCAGGTGCTGGAACCACGCGCCGGCTCCGGCCCCGAACGCCGAGTACCCACCCGCCGGGAACCAGCGATACCCAGCCAGCGTGAGCCGGAAATACAGGAAGTACAGCAGCAGCAACCCGAGGAGGAACGACGGGAACGAGTAGAAGAACAACGAGAACAGCGTCAGCCCGCGATCCGCCAGCGACCGCGGATGCACCGCCGAGATCACCCCATTGAACACTCCGAGCAGCAACCACAGTACGGCGGCTCCCAGCGCCAGCGAGACCGTGATCGGCAACGCCTGCCCGATGATCTTCGTCACCGGCACCTGGTGGTAGTAGTCGTACCCGAGGTTCCCCCGTACGGCGTTCTCCACGAAGTGCAGGTACTGCTTCCAGACCGGCAGATCCAACCCGAGCCGATGCTTGATCAGGGCAATCGTCTCCGGCGTCGCCTGCCGCCCGGCCAGCGTCTGCGCCACGTTGCTCGGAGCAACGAAGAACAGTGCGAACACCGCGACGGTGATCAGCCAGAGGACCAGGATGCCGTGCCCGATCCGGCGGATCAGAAAAAGAGCCATCGCAGTCTCCTGCTCGTGCCGTTGGAAGAGTCGATCCAGTAGTTGCCCCACCCGAACAGCGCCATGACTAGCTCCGATCCGCGCGTGGATCGAAGGCGTCCCGGACGCCGTCACCGAACAGGTTGAACGCGAGCGTCGTGATCAGCAGCGCCAGACCGGGGAACATGATGAACCACCAGGCGGTCGTGTAGTAGTTCTGCGACTCGCTGATCATCCCGCCCCAGTCCGCGGTCGGCGGCGGGAGGCCGAGCCCGAGGAACGACAACGTCGCCTGCGTCACGATCACCACCGGGATCAGCAGCGTGGTGTAGACGATCACCGGCGCGAGCACGTTCGGCAGCACGTCCACGAACATGATCCGCGTGTCGCCGGCCCCCAGGGACCGCGCCGCCTCGACGAACTCCCGCTCCCGCAACGACAGCACCTGACCGCGGACGATCCTGGCGACCGACGCCCAGCTGAAGAACCCGATCACCAGCACTGTCACCGTCAGGCTCGGCCCCGTGACCGACACCAACGCGATCGCCACCAGCAGGAAGGGCACCGACAGTACGACGTCGATCAGCCGCGCCAGCACCGTGTCGACGATCCCACCGAGGAACCCCGCGGCCAGACCGAGTACGACGCCGATGGCAACAGTGATGGCGGTCGCGATGACGCCCACCAGCAGCGAGACGCGGGCGCCGTAGGCGATCCGGACCAGGACGTCGCGACCGAGGTCGTCCGTGCCCAGCCAGAACGTGCTGTTCGGTCCGCGGGGCAAACCGTCCGGCGTCAGGCCGATCTGGCGGTACTGCTCGTTCGGCGGGTGCCCGGTGATCGCCGCGAAGACCGGCGCGAAGATCGCCATCAGCACGATCAGCACGATCACCGCCAGCGAGATCATCGCCACCTTGTCCCGCCGCAACCGCCGCAACGCCAGGACGAACGGGCTCCGCCCCTCGATCGCCGGCGCCTCGGTTCCGACCTCCACCAGGTCGAGCGCGGTAGTCATGACGCCTTCAAGTCGGGTACGGCGGTGGACAGGTCCTCGCCGAGGGTCAACGGATGGATGCAGGCGGTCCGATGGTTGTCCGCGTCATCGAGTACGGCGACCAGCGGCGGCTCACCGGCGGCGCAGTCAGCCCGCGCCTTGGGACAGCGAGTGTGGAACCTGCACCCCGCCGGCGGGTTCGTCGCGGCCGGGATGTCGCCGCCGAGGATGATCTGCTCGCGACTGTCCGCCGTATCCGGATCCGCCACCGGCAACGCCGACAGCAGCGCCCGCGTGTACGGGTGCCTGGTCTGACCGAACAGCTCGCTGGTCGGAGCGAGCTCGACGATCTTGCCGAGGTACATGACCGCGATCCGGTCACTCACATGCCGGACCACCGAGAGGTCGTGCGAGATGAACACATAGGTCAGGTCGAACTCCCGCTGCAGATCCGCCAGCAGGTTGATGATCTGCGCCTGGATCGATACGTCCAGCGCCGACACCGGTTCGTCGCAGATCACTAGCTTCGGCCGCAGCGCGAGCGCCCGAGCCACGCCGATTCGTTGCCGTTGGCCACCGGAGAACTCGGCAGGAAACCTGTTGTAGTGCTCGGGATTCAGCCCGACCAGCTCCATCAGCTCCTGCACCTTCTTCTTCCGCTGCGCCCCCGACGCGATGCCGTGGATCGCGAACGGGTCGCCGATGATCGAGCCGACCCGTCGCCGCGGGTTCAGGGAGCCGTACGGATCCTGGAAGATCACCTGCACCTCTCGGCGGACCGGCCGCATCGCCCGCCGCGACAGACTGCTGATCTCGGCCCCGTCGAACCAGACCGAGCCCGACGTCACGTCGTACAAGTGAGCCATGCAGCGGGCCAGGGTCGACTTGCCGCAGCCGGTCTCGCCGACCAGGCCGAGCGTCTCGCCCTTGCGAACCTCGAGGGAGACCCCATCGACCGCCCGGACCACTTCCCGCGAATGCGTGGGGAACTCCTTCCGGACGTCCTCCACCTTCAGCAACACCTCGTTCATGACGCGATCGCCTCACTCAGGTCGTGGGGAAGCCAGCACGCCGATTGGTGGCGCGGGTCGCCGCCGACGTCGATCAACGGCGGCGCTTCAGCCCGGCATTTGTCGAACACGTGTGGGCACCTCGTAGCGAACGGGCATCCGGGCGGCAAGCTGATCAGGCTCGGCGGGCTCCCGGGGATCGGGGTCAGCCGCTCGCTGCTGCGAGCCGGCAGTGAGGCCAGAAGCCCTTGTGTATAAGGATGATGGTTGCGGTAGAAGATGTCGCGCCGTGGCGCCCGTTCCATCGCCGAGCCGGCGTACATCACGACCACCTCGTCGGCCATCTCCGCCACTACGCCGAGGTCGTGGGTGATGAGAATGATCGCCGTACCGAACTGGTCCTGCAGCCGGCGCATCACGTTCAGCACCTGTGCCTGCACGGTCACGTCGAGCGCGGTGGTCGGCTCGTCCGCGATCAGCAGCGCCGGGTCGAGAGCCATCGCCATCGCGATCATCACCCGTTGCCGCATCCCGCCGGAGAACTGATGCGGGTAGTCGTCGATCCGCTCGGCCGCGCGCGGGATGCCGACCAGCGTGAGCAGTTCCGCGGCCCGGCGCCGGGCCGCCTGCTTGCTGATCTCCCTGTCGTGCGCCCGGATCATCTCGACGATCTGCCAGCCGATCCGGTAGTGCGGGTGCAGGCTGGACAGCGGGTCCTGGAAGATCATCCCGATCTGGGCCCCGCGCAGCCTTCGCAGGGTGGCCTGATCCGCGCTGATCAGGTCGGTGCCGTCGAAGAACGCCGTACCGGAGACTTGTGCGCCGCGGGTCAGGCCGGTGATGGTCTGGGTGGCGACGCTTTTGCCGGAGCCGGATTCGCCCACCACCGCCAGCGTCTGGCCGGCTTCCACGTCGAACGACAGGCCCCGGACGGCGCGGACGGCGCCGTCCGGGGTGTCGAAGGAGACCCGAAGATCCCTTACTTCAAGCAGGGCCATGAGGTCTAGCCCTGCTTGTCCTTGTCGAGCCAGACATTCGTCGGGTCGAACATCTGCATCGCCGGCACATAGACCGCGTTGTGCACCTGCGGTGCGTGGTAGTTGGCGTTCTTCGGGTTGGTGAGCGGGTAGAACGGCGCATCCGCCATCACCTGCGCGTCAGCCTTCGCCCAGAGGTCCGCCGCCTGGTCCGCGCTGGTCGCCTTGGCGGCCTGCTCGATCAGTGCGTTGGTCGTCGGGCTGTTGTAGAGACCGAAGTTGCTACCGATCGGCGGGTACGACGGCTCGCCGGAGAACAGCGGGTTGAAGAACGACAGGGCCGCGTTGCCGTACCAGTCAGCACCCCAGCCGGCCAGCGACAGGTCCCAGACCCCGCGCTGCGCGACAGTCGGCACCTGCAGGTACTTCACGTAGAAGTCCGCATTCGGCGACGGTACGCCTTCCACGGTGATACCGGCCTTGGACAGATCCTGCTGGATGGTCTGGAATGCCTTGCTACTGCCCTCGGATGCGTTCCGGTAAAGGAACTTCAGGGTCAGGTGCGGGTAGCCGGCCTCGGCCAGCAGCTGCTTGGCCTTGTCCACGTTGTACGGATACGGGTCGATCTGCTTGGAGCCGGTGATGTTGTCCGGCAGCACGTGGGTGAGCGGCGGGTTGACCGTCGGGCCGCCGAGCACCTGCAGGATGTTGGCGCGGTTGATCGCGTAGCTGATCGCTTGCCGTACCTTCACGTTCGCCAGCGCCTTGTTGTTGTTCGGCGAGACGGTGTTGTAGATGACGTACGGGTTGCTGGACGCGGTCATGCCCAGGTTCAGGTTCGGGTCCTTCTTGGCGATCAGGGCCGGCAGCTGCGACGGTGGCGGGCCGACGTCGAACTCGAGGTCCGCACTCGGTGTCCCGGTCTGCAGTTGCTGCTGGATCGAGTCCTGACTGACGGTCTCGTTGACGAGGATCTTGTCGACGTACGCCTTGCGGACCGTGTCGGTGGAGGCGTTCCAGGCCGGGTTCCGCGAGTACGAGATGGACTTGGTCGGCACCCACGAGTCGACCTTGTACGGGCCGTCGGACGGGAAGTTGTTGCCCAGCTCGGTGCTGGCCGGCAGGTACTTGAGCACCTCGACCGGGGCCGGCGAGAAGGCCGGCAGCGTCAGCATGTCGACGAAGTAGGTGGCCGGCTGGGTCAGGTGGAACTCGACCGTGGTCTGGTCCTTCGCGACCACCCCGGGCAGCGGCGTCTTGTCGATGTACTCCTGGATCGCGGCCGGCGTCTTGGCCACCTTGGCGAATCCGTCCGCGAACGCCTTGTACCCGACGATCAGGTTGGCGAAGTCGGGGATGCCGCCGAACGGCTGCACCGGGTTCGCGGTCCGCTTCACGCCGCGGACCATGTCCTCGGCGGTGACCTGGCGGGCCGGGGTGGTGTTCCACTGCGCGCCGGGCCGGATGTGGATCGTGTAGGTCTTCCCGTCGGCACTGATCCCGCCGTTGTCCGTGGTCGGGATCTCGGTGGCCAGATCGGCCACCGGCTTGGTGTTGTCGCTACCGGGATCGGCCGGGTAGGTGAACAGCTGCCGGCTCCACATCCGCAGATTCAGGTAGCCGACCGAGTAGTAGCTGAGGTTCGGATCCATGTAGTCGACATCGCCGGCCCCGAGCATGTTCAGGGTGCCGCCGGTGACCGGCGTGGCCGCGGTACTGCCGGATCCGGTGGTCGATCCGCCACCACTACTGCATGCGGCGAGCATTAGCGTCGCCACGGCGGCAAGGGATACTGCCGCCAGCCGTCTTCTGGCCATTGGTCCTCCTCCGGGACTCGATAGCGCCGAAGTTAGGACCGGCGACGGCTGCCGGGAGGCCGAGTCACCGAACCGTCAAGGAGTTGTCAACTCGCCCCGGCGGGAACATGACGGATTCATGACAGACGTAACCGGCGTCCGGCCTCTCGGTGAGCGACACTTGTTCACGTGGCACACAGCCTGTTGTTGGTCGATGACGAGCCGCGCATCCGGCGGGTCCTGCGGCTTGCCCTGGAGGACGAGGGGTACGAGGTTGCCGAGGCGGCCAACGGGTACGACGCTCTCGCCGTACTGCGCCGGGAACCGCCGGATGTGGTGCTGCTGGACCTGATGCTGCCGGACCGGGACGGATTCACCGTCTGTCGCGAGATCCGCCGTACGAGTGACGTGCCGGTCATCATGGTGACCGCTCGGGCCGACAGCCACGACGTGGTCGCCGGGCTGGAAGCCGGGGCGGACGACTACGTGACCAAGCCGCTGGTGGCCAAGGAGCTGTCCGCGCGGATCCGGGCGCTGCTGCGGCGGGTCGAGCCGGCGAACTCGCGGCAGTCGGAGCTGCTCGAAGTCGGGGATCTGCGGATCGACGTCGCCGGCGCCGAGGTGACCCGGGACGGGACCGTGCTGCCGTTGACCCGGACCGAGTTCAAACTGCTGGCCGAGTTGGCCGGTGCCGAGGGCAAGGTGCTGAGCCGGGAACAGCTGCTGTCGAAGGTCTGGGGCTACGGGTACTTCGGCGACAGCCGGATCGTCGATGTCCACATTCGGCGGCTCCGGTTGAAGGTCGAGCGCGACCCGGCCAGCCCGAAGCACCTCGTCACGGCCCGCGGCCTGGGCTACCGACTGGTGAGCTGACCTTGAGGGGACGGTTCAGCCTGCGTGGGCGGGTGATGGTTGCCTACGGGTTGCTCGCGCTCGGACTGTCCTCGGTACTGGCGCTCGTCACCTGGAAGGTGGTCTCGGACTACCTCACCGAGCAGCGGCAGTCGTCCGCGATCGTGGAGACCTCCGATAACGCGGCCGCCTTCCACTACGGCGTTTTCGGTGCGCCGAAGCCGTGCAATCCGGCCCGGGAAGGTGCCGAGTGCAACAGTCCGACGCCCAGGGCGGATGTCGACGTACAGGCGTTGCTGAACAGCTTGCCGTCCACCGACGCGGCGTCGTCGATGGTGTACTACAGCAACCGGTGGTACGCCTCGACGGGTCGTCCGTCCGATCTGCCGCCGGATCTGATCGCCACGGTGCTGGACGGTCATACGGCGCATCGCAGCGTGACCGTGGGCGGTCAGCACGTGCTGGCTGTCGGCGTACCGTTGCGGCGGCCGGGGGAGGCGTTCTTCGAGTGGCATCCGCTGGAGAGCCTGGACAACACGCTGCGGACGTTGAAGATCACGCTGGTCGTGGCGGCGATTGTGACCGCGCTGATCGGGCTCGCGGTGGGGCGGCTCGCTTCGACCCTCGCGCTTCGGCCCCTGGCGGAGCTGACGCGGGTGGCGGATGCCGTCGCACGTGGTCAATTGGACGCTCGATTGCCGGCGGAGAAGGACCGGGATCTCGGCGGTTTGGCGAGGTCGTTCAACCAGACGGCGGCTGATCTCGAGCGGCGGGTGGCGGCGGATGCGCGGTTCGCCGGGGATGTGAGCCATGAGCTGCGGACGCCGTTGATGACGATGCTCAACTCGATGCAGCTGATCCAGAACCATCGCGCCGAGCTGCCGGCGCCCGTACGTGAGCCGGTAGAGCTGCTCGGAGACGACCTCGACCGGTTCCGGCGGCTGGTGATCGACTTGCTGGAGATCTCGCGGGACGACGGCGGTGACCAGGGCAGCCGCGAGATCGTGCGGATCGCCGACCTGGTACGCGCGGCGGCAGACGCAACGGCCGGGCGGGAGGTGACGACCGTCGCGCCGGAGGCCGAGGGGCTGACGCTGCAGGCGGACAAGCGCCGGCTGGAGCGGGTGATCGCCAACCTGGTCGAGAACGCCGAAGACCACGCCGGTGGTTGCAAGGGCGTCGGCGTCGAAGCCGGTGGCCTCGGCGTCATCATCACCGTCGACGATGCCGGTCCCGGTATCGCCGCCGAGGACCGGGACCGCATCTTCGAACGCTTCGGCCGCGGCGAAACCAGCGGCCGCGGCCGCGGCGTGGGCCTGGGCCTGGCCATCGTCGCCCGCCACGTCCAATGGCACGCCGGCACCATCCAGGTCACCGACCGCCCTGGCGGCGGCGCCCGCTTCGTCGTCGAGCTCCCGGCCAAGTAATTCGAGCTCTCGGCCAAGTAATTCGGGTGACGGGCCTGAGGGCCTCTGGCTAACCTGGGCGTATGGCTACTTGCCTCTGTGTCTAGCTGCGGACTCGCTTCCACACCAGAAGTGTGTCCACCAGCTATCACGGAGAGTAACCATGATCACCGTTCGCGGTGTAGATATTCGCGTCGGCGCCCACCTGCTGCTGTCCGACCTCTCGTTCCACGTCAGCCCCGGCGACCGCGTCGGGCTCGTCGGCCGCAACGGCGCCGGCAAGACCACCCTGATGAAGACCCTGGCCGGCGAGGACCGCCCGGCCGCCGGTTCCATCAACGTGTCCGGCTCCGTCGGCTACCTGGCGCAGGACCCGCGCGCTGCCGACCCCAACATCACCGTCACCGCCCGGATCCTGTCCGCCCGTGGCCTGGATGCCGTCGTACGGCGGCTTCGCAAGGCCGAGGCGGCGATGAGTACGGCCGTCGGCGAAGCCCAGGAGCGTGCGATGGCGTCGTACGCGAAGGCCGAGACGCAGTTCCAGGCGGCCGGTGGGTACGCGGCCGAGGCGGAAGCGGCGCGGCTCGCGGCCGGCGTCGGCCTGCCCAACCGTGCGCTCGAGCAGCCGGTCGGCGAGCTGTCCGGCGGCCAGCGCCGACGGGTCGAACTGGCCCGGATCCTGTTCGCGCAGCACGACACCTTGCTGCTCGACGAGCCGACCAACCACCTGGATGCGGACTCGGTGCTGTGGCTGCGCTCGTTCCTGCTCGGCTACCCAGGCGGACTGGTTGTCATCAGCCACGATCGTGAGTTGCTCGCGGCAACGGTCAACCGGGTGTTCCACCTCGACCCGCAGCGGACCACGATCGACGTCCACAACACCGGCTGGTCGAAGTACCTCGAGCAGCTCGAGACGGATGAGCGCCGCCGTGCCCGCGAACGCAGTACGGCGGAACGCAAAGCCGCGGTCCTGCACGCCCAGGCGGCGAAGATGCAGTCCGGTGCCAACACAGCCGTTGCCGCACGCAACATGGCGCGGCGCGCGGACAAGCTCCTCTCCGACCTCGAGCCGGTACGGCGGGCCGCACGCGTGGCACGGATCCGTCTGCCGGAGCCGGTCCCGTCCGGCAAGACACCGCTCAGTGCCGTCGGACTGAAGAAGGCGTACGGCGGTCTGCAGGTGCTCGACGGTGTCGACCTGGCTGTGGACCGGGGGAGTCGCGTCGTCATCCTCGGGCTGAACGGCGCGGGGAAGACGACCCTGCTCCGGCTGCTCGCGGGCCGTGAGGAGCCGGACGCCGGCACGGTCGTGCACGGTCACGGACTGCGGCTCGGGTACTTCGCCCAGGAGCACGACACGCTGGACCTCGCCGGGACCGTCCGGCAGAACCTGGCGTCCGTCGCGCCGAGCCTGACCGACGGCGAGGTCCGGAACGTGCTGGGCTCGTTCCTGTTCAGCGGCGACGACGCGGACAAGCCGGCGCATGTGCTGTCCGGTGGCGAGAAGACCCGGCTGGCTCTGGCCGGCCTGGTCCACTCGGGCGCCAACGTCCTGCTGCTGGACGAGCCGACCAACAACCTGGATCCCGCCTCCCGGGACGAGGTCCTGGCCGCGGTCGGCAACTACCCGGGCGCGATCGTCATGGTCACCCACGACGAAGGTGCCATCGACGCCCTCCAGCCGGACCGGGTCCTCGTCCTCCCCGACGCCACCGAAGACCTCTGGTCCGACGACTACCTGGACCTGGTCTCCCTGGCCTAACCGCGCAACCCCCGACACGCCGCTTAGCTGGTCAGGGGTGGGCGGGGTGGTTAGGGTTGACGTATGAAGAGTTCTGCAGATGTGCAGGAGCTGACCGGGGCGGTGGGGCGGGGAGAGAGCAGCACAGCCGCGCTGGACGCTTGCAATGTGCGGCTCGTGGATCCGGAGCGGGTGGCCAGTGTCAACGCCAGGATGCCTGCTGAGGCGGATGTGGTCGACACGGCGGATGTGTTCAGCCTGCTCGGCGATCCGCGCCGGCTGAAGCTGCTGGTCGCGCTGCTGGACGGCGAACTCTGCGTCTGCGATCTCGCCGCGGTGACGGGGATGAGCGAGTCCGCGACCTCCCACGCGCTTCGGCTGCTCCGCGCTCACCGCGTGGTCGCCGTACGACGGGACGGGCGGATGGCGTACTACCGGCTGGACGACGCACACGTGCGCATGCTGGTCGACCTCGCCGTCGCGCACACCGAACACACCGACGCCATCCATCCCGAACGGCATGGTCACCCGGAGAGGTCGGACGCGTGACCACCGAGCACGGCCACGGCCATGGGCACGCGGTGGGTGCGGAGGCAGACCGGCGGTTGCTGAGCGGCGCGCTGGCGCTGATCGTCGGGTTCATGGCGGCCGAGGTCGTTGTTGGATTCGCGGCCGGCTCGCTCGCGCTGATCACCGACGCCGCGCACATGCTCACCGATGCGATCGCGATCGCGCTGGCCCTGATCGCGATCCGGCTGGCCGCTCGCCCACCGGCCGGCGGCTTCACCTACGGCTTCAAGCGGGTCGAGATCCTGTCCGCCCAGGCGAACGGCATCACGCTGCTGTTGCTCGCGGCGTACTTCGTCTACGAGGCGATCAACCGGATGATTCATCCGCCGGAAGTCGAGGGCCTGCTGGTCTTCATCACCGGTCTGGTCGGCATCGTGGTGAACCTGCTCGCGACCTGGCTGATCAGCAAGGCGAACCGCAGCAGTCTCAACGTCGAAGGCGCCTTCCAGCACATCCTGAACGACCTGTTCGCGTTCATCGCGACCGCGATCGCCGGTCTCGTCGTCTTCCTCACCGGCTTCGCCAGGGCCGACGCGATCGCCGCCCTGATCGTCGCCGCGCTGATGCTCAAGGCCGGCATCTCGCTGGTCCGCGACTCCGGCCGCATCTTCCTCGAGGCCGCACCAGTCGGGGTCGATCCGCAAACCCTCGGCGCCGAGCTGTGCGCCGTCCCGGGTGTGGTCGAGGTCCACGACCTGCACGTCTGGGAGATCACCTCCGGCGAACCGGCCGCGTCCGCGCACATCCTGGTCGCCCAAGGGCTCGACTGCCACCAGATCCGCAGTCAGATCGAGGCCCTACTGGCCGACCGCCACCATCTGACTCACTCGACCCTCCAAGTGGACCACGCAACGGGCGACGAGCGTGACGAGCACTGCAGCGACGCCCACGGCACGGTTCACCGCAGCATCACAACCGCTGGATCAGGATCTGACCCAGCCATTCCGAACCATTGACCGGTACGGCGAACTCCGCATCACGCGTGAAGCCCTGCTTCTCGTAGTACCGCACCAGGGCTCCGTCCCCGCCCGCGAAGCAGTCCACGCGCAACAGCCCGACGCCGGCCTCGCGCGCCAACCCGCGCGCGTGGTCCAGCAGGTCGGCGCCGATGCCCTGACCGGCTGATTCTCGATCGGTCACCAGCAGCCGCACATAGAGCTCCGGCTCCGTAGCCGGTGGAACGTACGGCAGCGCCGCCCCAACGGCCAGCGCGCCGACGACCCGCCCGTCCGCCTCGGCCACCCACAACCCGTCGTCTGCAAACCCGGTGATCTGGGCGATCCGCCGTGGGTTCGTCGAGTGCGGCTCCGTGCCCCACTGATCAGTCCGCCCGCGGGACACCAGCCACTCGGTCGCGCCGTCGAGCAGCGCCAGAACGGCCGGTACGTCGGAGTGCCCCGCGCGGCGGATGCTGATCACTGATCAAGAATAGTTGTACGACGATGTCGAAAACCGGCGGCC
Organism: Kribbella antiqua; assembly: GCF_004345665.1. Classification (GTDB taxonomy): domain Bacteria; phylum Actinomycetota; class Actinomycetes; order Propionibacteriales; family Kribbellaceae; genus Kribbella; species Kribbella antiqua. The sequence goes on along the minus strand of NZ_SLWR01000017.1, from coordinate 135,430 downwards.
GGTCTCTACCTAGTGGTGAAGGTACCCACACGAGAGGAGCTCACCGTGAGCAAGAAGACCGGAAAGCTGGACAAGACATTTACCGCGCCGCTGCTGAAGAGCGATGCCAAGGGCGGCTGGACCTACGTGCAGATGCCCGGCTCGGCCGAGTACTTCGGCACCCGCGGCCTGGTCAAGGTCCGCGGCACCATGGACGGCCACCCCTTCGAGAGCTCCTTCATGGCCCTCGGCGACGGCACCCACAAACTCCCGGTGAAGGCGGACCTCCGCGACCGGATCGGCAAGAAGCCGGGCGAGGACATCACCATCCACCTGGACGAACGCCTCGGCTGACAGCTCCGCGCCCTGTCGGCGGTTTCATCGGCCTGCGATGGCCTCAGCGGAAGAGGTCCAGAAGTTCGCGGTTGCGGGTGTACACGGGGATGACGTCCAGCGGGACATCTCGGCTGATCAGTCCGCGGGAGACCGTGTCGCCCGTCCAGACGTCGTACCACTCACCTTCGGGGAGGTACGACGTCCACGTGGTGGCGCCGGGCTCCAGGACCGGGTTGACCAGGAGCTCGTTGCCGAGGAGGTACTGGTACGGGTGGTTCCAGACCTCGGGATCGTTGAAGTGGTCGAAGAAGAGCGGCCGCATCAACGGGCGGTCGGTGCTGATCGTGGCGGCTGCCTGCGCCGCGAGGTACGGGACGAGCTTCTCGCGGAGTACGGCGTACTGGCGGAAGAGCGGGACGACGCGGTCGTCGCCGGTGGTTTCGGCGACGTGCCAGGGAGTGCGATCGCGCAGGGGGAGTTGGTGGTGGTTGAACTCCGAGTGGTACTGCATGATCGGCATGAAGGTCGACGCGGCCGTCGCGCGAAGGTAGAGCTCGGCGTCCGGGACCGGGCCGGAGAAGCCGGCGAGATCCCAGCCCCAGTAGACGATTCCGCAGCTGGCGGCGGTCAGGCCGGCGGTGATGGACGAGCGGAACGCCGCCCAGGTGGAGTCCTCGTCACCGGCCCAGAAGATACCGTGCGCCTGGGATCCGGTGAAGCCGGCGCGTGAGAACGTCACCGGCGCCTTGCCGGCCGATCGCAGCAGATCACCGAACGCTCGCGCGTAATGAACCGGGAAGAGATTGTTGCCTTCGTCCCCGCGTCGCCCGTCGGCGTAGCGCAGGTCGTGACCCCAGGCGTGTTCGCCGCCGTCGGTCTTGAAGCCGTCGACGTCGAACTCCTCGACCAGGTAACGCCGCTTCTCGGTCCACCAGTCGCGGGTCCGCTGGACCGACAGATCCGGCATCAGCGCCTTCGGGAACCACCAGCCGCGATTGTGGTACGCCGTACCGTCGGCTTCGAGCACGGCGTGACCCTCGCGGACCATCGCCTCGGCGTCGGCCGCGACCTGACCGGTGCTGAACTCCGTTTTCTGCAAGGGGATTTGCCAGAGGACGACCTTGATGCCGCGGCGGTGCAGCTCGTCGATCATCTCTTTCGGCGCGGGCCAGGCGCCGTCCGCTGGGTAACTGAAGTCGCTTGCCTTGTGCGCGCTGCCGTCGGGCGTGACGTCGTACTGCGCATCACGCCAGATGGTGATGCCTTCCTCGTCGCTCCACGCCTCGATCACTACGGTGCCGACCGGGATGTCGAGATCGCGGTGCGCGTCCATCCTCGCCATCACGAGGTCCTGCGTGTTCCATTCGTTGCCGGAGGCCCACAATCGGAACACCCAGGACGGCAGGTCCTCCGCACGGCCGGCCTCGTCCAGGAATGCCGTCAGTACTTTCGTCGGCGAGCCCTGGTAGATGCCCAGGTCAACTACCGCTTCGTCGCCGAGGGCAACTTCTACGAGCAGTTCGGTGTCGTCCGACGAGAACCAGGTCCGCCGGGACGTCCGCACGTGGAAACCCCAGCCGTTGCCGTCGGCATTCACCACCTGCGCGAACGGCATCGGCAGATACGTTCGCCCGTGCACTCCTTGCGACTTGTACTGCTCGAACACCACCGCGTCGAGCGACCGCCCCCGCTGATCCAGTACGTCGTACCGTTCGCCGAAGCCGACCAGATGATCGCCGGGCCGAAATTCGAGCCTGAATCGTGCCCGGTGGGTTTGTTGAGCAGAAACCAGCCACTCGACACCACGCACTCGACCTTCCGCACCCCTGATCTGGCCACCTGAGGGCATCCAGGTGGCAGGGCAAACCTCGAACCACTCCGTGCTCTCCGCACTACTGCCGCTCGTGTAGGCGTGGAAGCGGTATCTCACCGGCTCGGTGATCGGCGGCGTGACGACGAACCAGGCACCGTCGGCGCCGAGCGACTTGGCCTGGGCCTCGCTCAGATGACCCTCGCCACCCGCCAGCGCGGCCGCGTCGCCGGACGTGTCCGTTGCCGGGGACAACTCGAGCTCAGAGGAATCCCACTCGCAGACGACTCGGGTGACGTCGGGGGAGACGACCACGCCGAGCCGCACGGACTCGCCCGCGAGAGGCAGAACAGGGACGCGTTGGTCGGGGGAGGCGGCGTACGGGTGCTCGATGCCGAACGGGCGATGCGTGATCATGTCAGTCAGCCTTGCGGGTGATGCCGAGTTCGTCGGCGAGGATCAGGTACATACCGTGCGACCAGAGCAAAGGACTGGCCACGGTTCCCCAGCGCGCGATCCATTCGTCACGCGATCCGGGGTGCAGCAGGTGATGCGGGACCTGCTCGGGGAGGTTGCCGTCGGCATCGGCCTGAGCGGCGATCCAGCGGAGGTGACGCCAGGCACCGTCGACGTCACCTGCGACGGCGAGGTTCCAGCCCAGCAGCGCGGACAGCAGGATCCACTGCCCGCCGCCGTAGAACACGTCCGCGCGGAACCGATGCACGCCACCGTCGACATCCAGCTCCCGGGCTACGGCGGTCAGAGTGGCGGCAGCAGTCGAGCCTGACACCAACCCGAACGGTACGACGCACGCCGGCAAAGAGCCGTCCACCGCCGAGGTCCCGAACCATTTGGTCAGATGACCGTCATGGATGCCGTGAGCATCGACCAGTTCACGGATGCTCGCGGCAACGGCCGACGCCGGAGCCGACGTATATGGGCTGATGGCAACCAATCCGCCGTGGATGGCGCCGAGGGTGGAGACATGCCGATGCTCGACATGCTCCTCCCACCAGTCGTAGCACGGCCGGTCCCAGACCGCGACCAGATAGTCGACCGCGACGTCGATCCCACCCCTCCACCGCTCGAGATCGAGCCCATGCCGCGCGGCGTGCGTGACGACCGACCACAGCCACATCCCATACCCGTCGGTCTGAAAGTCCCACCAAGGATCCGACCCATCAGCCCCGTCAAACGTAAACCGCGTCGGCAACATCGCCGAGTCAGCCGGCACTTCACCCCGGGCCGCCGCCGCGCACAGGTCGTCGACCTGTGCCCGGCGACCCCGCAACACCCGATCCGCCCAGTCATGAAACCGCGAAGCCGACGCCACATCGCCGTACCGCGAAATCCCCTCCGCGGTAAACGACCCATCCCGCAGCCACGCATACCCCTTGTACGCCGAGAACGTAGGCGCAGCCGGATAAGCCCCACCAACATCCTGATGCTCGATGATGATCGCGTGGCTGCGGTCGGCCAGGTCCTTCAGCTTCCCCGCCCCCGAGCGGAGCGAGGGGGCGGGTGCTTGTTCGTCTTTCACTTCTTCAGGAGACCGTTCACCTTGGTTTGGGCATCGGCTAGGGCCTTCTCGACCGTCTTGCGCCCGGCTGCCGCGGAGGTCAGCTCGGCGGTGACCAGGTCCTGCATTTCCTGCTGGCGTTCGATCACCGGGGGTAGCACGGGCTCGTCGAGTGCCGTGAAGACCGCCTCGCGGTTGGCCGGCTTTGGCTGGTCCAGGTACGGCGCGAGCTTCGCCTCGTCCGCGACCGGCGGCAGCTCCCACGACGTCGCCAGGCGGGTCTTGGTGGTGTCGTCCGACGACGCCAGGAAGCTGATCCACTTCTGTGCGGCCTCGGCGTTCTTGGACGCGGCGTTCACCACCAGCCCGTTGACGAACATCGCCGACGCCTTGCGCGTGTTCCCCGGCTCCACGACCACATCCCAGTCGAATGGAGCATCCGCCATCGGAGAGAACATCCAGATCCCGGTATGCCACATCGCCAGTTTCCCGGACTTGAACAGCTTGGAGTCGAAGTCCGGCGTCCCCGCGCCGTCCGCCTCGGTCGGCATCGTCTTGCCGACCTTCTCGACCAGGAACTTCGCCGCCTCGACACCCTCCGGCGAGTTGAACGTCGCCTCGGTCCGCTCCGCGTTCAGGAACGAGCCGCCGTTCTGCGCGAGTACCTTGTAGAACTCGTTGTACGACACCGGCTGGTAGTCGCCCCAGACCTTCGAACCCTTGTTCGTCAGCTTGGCAGCCGCCGCCTGCTCGTCTTTCCACGTCCACGAGGCGGTCGGCTCAGCGACCCCAGCCTGCTTGAACAGCGCCTTGTTGTAGAAGAGCACGACGTTCGAGAAGGACTCCGGTACGCCGTACTGCTTCCCATCCGACGTGAATGCGTCGTACAGGGACTTCTTGTAGACGGACGAGTCGACGCTCTTCAGCTCGGCGAGCGAGCCGTTGCTTGCGTACGTCACGAAATTCTCGTAGTTGAGTTCGAAGGCGTCGGCCGCGGTGCCACCAGCGACCGCGGTCTGCAGCTTCGTGAAGTAGTTCGCGTACGGCACCGTCTCGACCTGGACGGTGATGTTCGGGTTGGCGGTCTGGAACGCGTTGACGATCGCGGTCAGGTCCTTCTCGTGGCCGTCGTTGGCGGAGAAGTTCATGTACCGGACGACCGACTTACCGTCGGGAGCGGCTGCTTCCTTGGTTGCCGAGCCCTGCCCGCAGGCGGTCAGCGCGAGTATGCCGGCCAGCCCGGCGACCCCAAACTTCAATAGGCGCATGATCAAACATCCCCTCTTACTTGATGCCGGTGTGTGCCACACCGGCGATGATGTGGCGCTGCGCGAGCAGGTAGACGATGGCGATGGGCACGATCGAGACGACGGACCCCGCCATCACGACGTCCCATTGCGTCGTGAACTGGCCTTGCAGCGTGGCCAGTCCGAGCGGCAAGGTCATGAACTCCGGCGACCGGATCACGACGAGCGGCCAGAGGAAGCTGTTCCAGCTGCCCATGAACGCGAACACCGCGACGGTCGCGAGTGCGGGCCGGATCAGCGGCAGCACGATGGTGGTGAAGATCCGCAGGTGCCCGGCGCCGTCGATGGTTGCCGCCTCGTCCAATTCGGCCGGTACGGCGGTGACGGCCTGCCGGAGCAGGAAGACACCGAAGGCGGATGCGATCGTCGGCGCCAGCAGCGCGAAGTACGTGTCCTGCAGATTCAGCGTCTTCATCTCGATGAACAGCGGTACGACGAGCACCTGCAGCGGCACCATCAGTGTCGCCAGGTAGCAGCCGAAGATCACGTTCTTCAACGGGAAGTTCAGCCGGGCGAACCCGTACGCCGCCATCGAACCGGTGACGAGCTGGAACACCGTGGAGGCGATCGCGATCAGCAGCGAGTTGGCCAGGATCCGCCAGATCGGCATCGCGTCCAGCAAGGTGCGGTAGGCGTCGAGAGTCGGATTGTCGACAACCAGCGTCGGACCGTCGGCGAGTGAGCCTTCCGGCGTGATCGAGGTGATCACCGTCCACAGGAAGGGGAAGAGCATGACGGCCGCGCCGACGAGGACGGCTGCGTACAGCAGGAACCTACGCATAGTGCACCCACTTCCGCTGGCCGCGGATCTGGATCACGGTGATCACCAGGATCAGCGCGAACAGGATCCACGAGAGCGCGGACGCCTCGCCGGCGCGTCCGTACCGGAAGGTGAGGTCGTAAATCTGCCCGACCACCACCTGGCTCGACCCAGCCGGTCCACCGCCGGTCATCACGTACACCTGGTCGAAGACCTGGAAGCCGTTGATCAGTGATATCACCACCACGAAGAAGGTCGACGGCGACAGCAGCGGCAGCGTGATCCGCCAGAACCGCTGCCAGGCGCTCGCCCCGTCCACGGTCGCCGCCTCGTACACATCGGAGGGAATCGACTGCAACCCCGCCAGCAGGATCACCATCACGAACCCGAGGTCCTTCCAGGCCGACGACAGGATCACCGCGGGTAAGGCCCACTGCGGATCCGTCCACCATCCCGGACCGGACAGACCGATTGCCCCGAGCAACTGGTTGACCAGCCCGTTCGCTGGATTGAGCAGCCACTTCCAGACCAGCGCGACGACGACCCAACTGGTCACCACGGGCAGGAAGTACGTCGCCCGCAGGAACGCCCGGCCCTTGAGTCTCTGGTTGAGTGCGAGCGCGAGCCCGAGGCCACCGGCGTACACCAGTGGGAGGTAGCCGGCGACGTAGATCAGCGTGTGCAGGAACACCCGGCGCGTCATCGGGTCGGTGAGCAGGTTGGTGTAGTTGTCGAGACCGGCCCACTCCATCGGCGAGATCAGGTTCCACTTGTGCAAGCTGACCCACAGGCTGGACACCATCGGCACCAACGTGAACACGAACAACGGAATCGCGCTGGGCAACAGGAAGAACAGCACCCACCCCAGCTTCTTCCAGCCCATCGTCCGCCGCACCGTGCTTGACCGGCTCGTCTGCGGCGCCCGGGAAGGCCGGGTGAGTGTCGACGTACTCACGATGCGCCCAGCCGAGCCCGGACGAGCCGGCTCTGTTCGCCGCCGTTGCCGGCCGAGTCGAACGGCGACCCCAGGACCAGCGACGCCGCGCCGCGAGCCCACTGATCCTCCGTCCACGGTTCGACCACGAGCGGGACGCCTTTGCGGGCCGGCAGCAACGATCGCCGGAACGACGGCTCGAACCCGGTCTGCCAGAACTCCCATCCGTCCACCCCTTCCCCCAGCAGTACGACGACCTCCGGGTCGACGGTGTGGATCACCCCGGCCAGCGCCCGCCCGAGCAGCTCACCCGCTTCCGCGTAGATCGCCCGTGCCTCGGTGGATCCATTGGTTGCCGCGCGCAACAGCTCCTCGAGCGACTCGATGCCGCACCGGGCGCGCGCCGTACGAACCAGTCCGTCCGCTCCGATGTAGGCCTCAAGGCAGCCGGTCGAACCACACGTGCACGGCGGTTCCGCACCACCGGAACCGCCGGAAGTCCACACCGGGATGTGGCCGATCTCGCCGGCGCCGCCGTTGGCGCCGCGATAGATGCCCCCGTCAACCACGATCCCGCAGCCGATGCCGCGCCCGATCGTCACCACCAGGTACGCCGAATGCTCGCGGCCGATCCCGTACAGCCGCTCGGCCGCGGCCAGCGTGTTCACGTCGTTGTCGACCAGAACCGGCGTACCGACGGCCTGTCGCAGGATCGGACCGACCGGCGCGGCCTGCCACGACAGGGTGGGCGCGTCGACGATCCCCGAAGCCTGCGAGTCGACCGAACCCGGTACGCCGACGCCGACACCGAGGAGCCGGTCGTCGAGCGAGGCGACTTCCGCGGCGAGGATCCGGCCCAGCTCTCCCAGCGCGTCGCTCGTGCCGGGGTCGTACGGATGCGACCGCGCGGAGCGGACCGTCCCGTCGAGCTCGACCGTGACGACGGCGACGTGATCGGCGGTGACCTTGGCGCCGAGCGCGACGCCGGCCTGGCTGACCAGCCCGAGCAGCCTGGCCGGCCGGCCGCCGTTCGACGGCACCGACTCGAGCTCCTCGACCACACCACGCGCGATCAGGTCCTTGGTCACCTGCGTGACCGTCGCCGGGCTGAGGCCGAGGCCGCGTGCGATGTCGGTCCGCGAGGTCGGCCCGCGCGTCCCCAGCAGCGCCACGATGCCAGACGGCACCAGGTCACCCCGTGGCCCCTGACCAGTCACCACCGCACCTCCACCTGACTTACTTCGGCACTAAATTTAGTCCAAAAGTAAGCATCGGTGGCGATGCCCTGTCAAGACCTCGAGGCCCTGTTTGATCAAATCCTGAGACCCGGATCACGATTGTCCATGTCCTGAGTAAGGACTGTGTGAAGAATCGATGCTGACCTGCCGCTCGGGTGTGGATCCGTCGGCGCCGGACCGTAAGTTCGATGCCGGGTGGTCAGTCGAGGTCAGGAGTGAATGCAGTGCAACGGGGCTCACAGGGCATGCCGTCGGTGTGCCCGCGATCAGCGGCGCCGGGATCGTTGTGACGACGCTGAACAAGGTTCTCGCCATCGCCGGAGTGGCTCTGCTGCTCGGCGGGGTGGCGCTCGGCTTCCGGTCGGTGTCGGCCGGTGGCATCGACTGTGGTTCCACTTTTCAGCCGGCCGCAGGGCTCACCCCGATGGCGTGCGACAGCCGGCTGAACAGCGCGAGCACGCTGGTCACCATCGTGATCAGCGCCGGCGTCCTCGCCTTGATCGCCGCCGCCACGGTCAAGGTCGTCCGCGACAAGGCCAGCGCCTAATTGACGTGCACCTCCGGCCCGGCCGCGACAGGCTGACCGGGTGACGATCGAACCGTTCCGCCTCGAGATCCCCGAAGCCGACCTCACCGACCTGTGGGCCCGGCTCGACCTGGTCCGCTGGCCGGACGAACTGCCCGGCGTCGGCTGGGCGTACGGCGTATCGCTGGCCTACCTCCAGGAACTCGTCCACTACTGGCGGACCGAGTACGACTGGCGCAAGGCGGAGGCGCGGCTCAACGAATGGCCGCAGCACACGACCACGATCGACGGCGCAGGAGTGCACTTCGCGCATCTCCGCTCGCCGGAGCCGGAGGCGATGCCGCTGATCCTCACGCACGGCTGGCCGGGCTCGATCGTCGAGTTCACCGACGTCGCCGGGCCGTTGACCGATCCCCGCGCGTACGGCGGCGATCCGGCCGACGCGTTCCACCTGGTCCTGCCGAGCATCCCCGGCTTCCCGCTCTCCGGGCCGACGCGCGAGCCCGGCTGGGAGTTCATGCGGACTGCCCGCGCCTGGGGCGTGCTGATGGAACGCCTCGGCTACGACCGCTACGGCGTACAGGGCGGTGACTGGGGTGCGGCGATATCACGCGAGCTCGGGCGCATCCAGCCCGAGCGGGTGATCGGCGTACACCTCAATCTCATCCCCGGCGCGGGTGCGACCTCCGAGCCGACACCTGAGGAACTCGAGCCATTGACCCCGGCCGAGCGCGAACGCACATGGGCGTCCTGGCGCCGGCAGCAGGGATGGTTGAAGGAGAAGCAGGGGTACGCCGACCTCCAGTCGACCAAGCCGCAGACGTTGGCCTACGCCCTCACTGACTCACCGGTCGGCCAGTTGGCGTGGATCGCCGAGAAGTTCCACGACTGGTCGGACCCCTCGAGCGACCTCGACCGCGATCACCTGCTCACCAACGTGATGCTCTACTGGTTCACCCGTACGGCGGGATCGGCAGGACGCATCTACTACGAGCGGGCGCATGCGCCGTACTGGGGTCAGCCACCCGAGCCCTCGACCACGCCGACGGCACTGCTCGACCTCGCCCATGACAACTTCATCCCGCTCCGGCACCGGGTCGCGCACACCGACAACATCGTCCGCTGGACCAGCCACCCGAACGGCGGCCACTTCGCGGCGCTCGAGCAACCTGAGGTCCTCGTGACCGACGTCCGGGAGTTCTTCCGCGGTCTGCAGTGAGCAGCATCAGCTCTCGGCTTCGCTCTGCAGCTTCTTCTGCAGCTCGTCCTTGCTGAGGCCGGAGGTGCCGGAAATGTCCGCGTTGGCTGCCTGCTGGGCAAGCTGCTCACGGGTCATGTCACCGGGCTGCTCGCCGAGGTGTTGCTTGCGGCTGGCAACGAATGCCTCACCGAGTTCCGCGCGGCGCTGATCCGACAGGTTCGAGCGCATCCCCGGGAGTACCTTGGTTTCTTCTTCCTCGACATGGTGGGTGACCGCGTCGACGAGGTTCTGCAGCGCCTTGTCGAAGTCGGCCGAGGCTGGGTCTGTCTTCGCGAGCTTCGCCAGCAACTGGTCTGCCTCGACGTGCTCCTGCTGGCTGTGCGAGACCTCCTCCTTCTCACCCGCCTCGGAGGCCGCCACCGGGTAGACCTCCGCCTCTTCGGCGCGGCTGTGGGCGGTGAGCAGCGTGGTGAGCACCGGCAGCAGGTTCGGGCGCTTGTCCGGGTTCTCCTTCAGCTCCTCGAAGAGCCGTTCCACCTCGCGGTGGTCCTGCATGATCAGATCGACAACGTCCGCGGGCATCTCGGTCCCCTCTCGTTTCGGCGCCCAACTTGAGCGCGCCCCCGGTACCCGCGGTCAATCACCTCCGTTGTGCCGACATATCGTGCTGCCATGAGCTTCACCGGGTTCCCGGCCGCCGCGCTGGACTTCTACGACGACCTCGAGATGGACAACACCAAGACGTTCTGGACGGCGAACAAGCACGTCTACGAGGAGTCGGTCCGGGCGCCGATGGCGGCATTGCTGGCGGAGCTCGAGGAGGAGTTCGGCACCGCGAAGATCTTCCGGCCGTATCGCGACGTCCGCTTCGCCAAGGACAAAACGCCGTACAAGACCCACCAAGGTGCGTTCATCGACGTTGCCCCGGCCACCGGGTGGTACGTCGAGGTCGCCGCGCCTGGGGTTCGCGTCGCGGCCGGCTTCTACGAGGCGAGTTCCGAACGGCTGGCCCGCGTGCGTACGGCGATCGACGACGACCGGCGCGGTAAGAACCTGGAGAAACTCCTGGCCGATCTGACCGCGGCGGGCTGGACTGTCGGCGGCGACCAGCTGAAGACCAGCCCGCGCGGCTACGACGCTGACCACCCGCGGATCGAGCTGCTCCGGCACAAGTCCTTGACCGTCGTCAAGTCTTACGGCTTCGAGCCCGTCATCCACACACCGGAGCTCGCGGCGCGCATCCGTGCCGACTGGGCAGCCACCAAGCCGTTGATCACTTGGCTGACCGACAACTCCTAGCCTTCGTACTCGCGCTGGATCTTGGTCAGGATGTCGCGCGTCCGGTTCGGCGGCTGGGCCGCGAGGCAGAGCGCCTCCATCGTGGCTGTGTACTTGTCGAGGTCGTCGAGCTTGTCCAGGTAGAGCGCACTGGTCAGGTGCTCGATGTAGACGATGTCCGGCAGGTCCTGTTCGGGGAAACGCAGAATGCTGTACGCGCCACCGGTCGCGGCGTGACCGCCCGAGCCGAACTCCACCACCTGCAGCGTCAGGTTCGGCAGGTCCGTCAGCTCGATCAGGTGATCCAGCTGCGCGCACATCGCCTTCACCCCGCCGATCGGCCGGCGCAGCACCGACTCGTCGACGACGGCCCAGAGCCGGACCGGGTTCGGGTTCGAGCGGGTCAGTACGTTCTGGCGGTTGACCCGGAGGTTGACGCGCCGCTCGACCTCCTCGGCCGGGATCACGCCACGACCGAGCTGTACGACGGCGCGCACGTACTCCGGCGTCTGCATCAGACCGGGGACGAACTGCAGCTCGTACGTACGGATCAGCTGGGCAGCCGACTCGAGGTCGAGGTACGAGTGGAACCAGCTCGGCAGCACGTCGCCGAACCGGTGCCACCAGCCGGGGTTGTTCGCCTCCCGCGCGAGAGCGAGTAGGCGCTCCCGCTCCTCACCGTCGTCGAGGCCGTAGAGCGTGAGCAGATCGGCGACGTCGCGCTCCTTGAAGCCGACGCGACCGAGCTCCATCCGGCTCACCTTGGACTCAGATGAGCGGATCTCCCACCCCGCGTCCGACCGGCTGATACCGGCCGCCTCCCGCATCCGGCGAAGATGCGCCCCCAGGATGATGCGCAGCGCGGTCGGCCCGCTTTGCGCGCCCGACTCGCTCACACTCACCTCCCAAGCCCCCAGCAGCTCTGACACCGGCAAGTACGCCCGCAATTGCACATCATCGCACGAGGGGCGGGCATTCTGCCGAAGTTCTTACATAAGCCGTCGGGATCCACTCTGCCGGTGACGCAGCGTGACACTTAACCGATCAGGCAGATCCGCTTTGTCCGGACAAAGTTTGCTGATCGACCACCGACGAACACTGTTCGACGACCCCAGACCGGGCCCTCGGCAGGCGGGAAACCCGGTTTTCCGGTCACGAAGTGGAAAACGTGCGGATGCACGTGCATCGGGCGCTTGCATTCGTAGCGTGCCGACGCCATGATTGATTCATGCACAGAAGGTGAGCTGAATCTCGCGAAACGTGACATCGCGTGATCCGGCAGGCCGGTCCTACAGACCGCCGGCGGGCCCCCGTCGGCACGACTGGTTGGGGAACCCGAGTCGATGAATGACGACGACAGTGAGGCAGCCGAGCACACCGCCGACATGACCGGTGGACGCGCGCCCGACGAGCTGACCGAGCGGGAGATCCAGGAACTGGTCGCGCGTTGCCCCGAGCAACAGCGCTGGGCCTTCGAGGGCTGGCTGCGCGGCGTGCGCCAGCTCGACGGCGACCCGATCGTGAGCCTGGCCCCATGACCCCCGAACGAGGAGGACGGAAGATGGTGCGGATCTGGCTGGGAGACCACCTGATCGCCGAGTACACCGCCGAGCCCGATCGAGCGTCGCGGTACCAGCGGGTGATGACGCCGAAGTTCACCGGATTGCGTATCACCGTTGACAATGCGGCCGTCGGCAGTGCCTCCGAACTGCCCAGCGAACAGCTCTGGCCGCTCACCGTTCAGTAGCCTCAGCCCACCACGAAGGCCGACCCTCGCCGAGGGTCGGCCTTCGTTGTCTTTCTTCGGTACAACGTGGTGCGCCGCGACCGAGTAGGTCGCTCAGCCGAGCCGGCCGCGGAGCGTCGTACGACTGATTCCGGACAACGGAAGAGGCCCCTTCGTCACTCGCCTGGCGAAGGGGCCCCTGCTTTCCGGTCTTACTTTGGTCTTGCTCAGGCGAGGTCGTCGAACTCGCCGTCGTGAACGCCGCCGAGGAACGCCTCGATCTCGGCCTTGGTGAACACCAGCGCGGGTCCGTCGCTGTACCGCGAGTTCCGCACCGCTACCCCGCCGCCGGGGAGCTTCGCCACCTCAACGCAGTTGCCGTTCGGGCCACTCCGCTGACTCTTCCGCCAGATCAGCTCGCTCACCGCGTCGCCGGGCATGCCGTTGTAGATAGCAGTCATCAGCTGCACCTTTCGTACGTCTTTGGCATATGCACGTGCATTTGGCCTTGCATTTGCATCGTACACGTTTGGGGGCCCTGTGTCCGCTCCGTTACGCGGTGTGGTTGAAGTCGCGTCGATCGACGCTGCGGTGGTTGCTGCAGGTGACCGTTTTCGGCCGGTTTGACGGTCCAGAACGCCGCCGCGGAACGACGGCCCGCGAGTACCCGGCTGCGGTGGTGTCCGGCCGTCGGCGTGACCATCCGGCGGAGAACTGAGGTGTCGCGGCGATTGGAAGATCGAGGGAGGGGGAAGGGTGTCGTTGGGGCCCGGTCGGCACCTGGTTTGTCAAGACTTTCGAGTGATCCGGAATCGCTTCTGTGGTTGACGAATCAGGCAGTTCGGCCGACCTCGGAAAAGACACTCCCGAAGCGCCGTACCAGTGCTCCGCGAGGTCCGGAACTGCCCTACGATGACTAGCACCTTTTCCCCGACACGAAGGCTGCGCCGATGGCGACTTCCGACGCTCCGGACACGACTCCGGAGTTCGACACTTCCCAACCGACCATCGCCCGCGTCTACGACGCCCTGCTTGGTGGCAAGGACAACTTCGCCGCCGACCGGGAAGGCGCGGCGCTCTACCTGAAGTACGTTCCGGACGCCGGTCGCTGCGCGATCGAGAACCGGGAGGCCCTGGTCAAGGGCGTCCACTACTTGGCCCGTGTGGCGGGGATCGACCAGTTCCTCGACATCGGCAGCGGCCTGCCGACGCAGAAGAACACGCACGAGGCGGCGCAGGAGATCAATCCGAACGCCAAGGTCGCCTACGTGGACAACGACCCGATCGTGCTGGCCCATGGCCGCGCGCTGCTGGCGACCAACAACAGCACCATCGTCGTCACCGCCGACCTGCGCGAGCCGCAGGGCATCCTGGACAACCAGGAGATCAAGGACCACCTGGACTTCAGCCGTCCGATCGCGCTGATGATCGTCGGCATCCACATGCACTTCCACGACGACGAGAAGCCCGACGAGTGGGTCCGGACGATCATGGACCAGCTGGTGCCCGGCAGCTATCTGTTCATCACCGACTTCGTCGACACCGGTGAGCCGCTGCAGAAGGGGATGGAGCGCGCCGGTCTGGAGAGCCTCGGCAACGGATGGATCCGGACTCCGGAGCGGATCGAGCAGCACTTCCTCGGGATGCCGCTCGTGCCGCCGGGTCTGGACTTCCTGGCCCGCTGGTTCCCGGAGGACCCCGAGGGCGACGTCCCCGCGGCCGAGGACCTGCAGCCGTACCAGCGGATCCTGATGGCAGGCATCGCCAAGAAGGTCTGAACCGCCGTAGAAACGCTGACAAGGCGCGCGTCCCGTTTCGGGGCGCGCGCCTTCGCATGTCCGCTGTCGCCCGGGGTACCGCGAGGGCGTGAACAGAGTCGAGAACATCTGGGGCGTACGGACGCCCCACGAGCGCGGCACCGAATGGCCGGAGCGGGTCGATCAGGAGCTCGCGGTCGCCGAAGCCGAGGTGGATCGGTGGGTGCAGTCGGCCTGTGTGCTCTGCAGCAACGGCTGTGCCTGCGACATCGCGGTCAAGGACGGGAAGATGGTCGGCGTTCGCGGTCGCGCCGGGGACCGGATCAACCACGGCCGGCTCGGCCCGAAAGGTCTGTACGCCTCCTGGCAGTGGAGTGACCAGGACCGCCTCACTCACCCGCTCGTACGGACGTCCGAAGGGCTCCGGCAGGCGACCTGGGACGAGGCGATGGGCCGCATCGTCGAGGAGTCGAAGAAGCGCCACCCGCTGAAGCAGGGCTTCTACACCAGCGGCCAGCTGTTCCTGGAGGAGTACTACACGCTCGCCGTCATCGGCAAGGCCGGCCTCGGCACTCCGCATATGGACGGCAACACCAGGCTGTGCACCGCGACCGCGGCCGCCGCGCTGAAGGAGACCTTCGGCTCGGACGGTCAGCCCGGCAGCTACGAAGACATCGAGCACTGCGACGCGCTCTTCCTGTTCGGGCACAACATGGCCGCGACCCAGACCGTGCTCTGGTCCCGCGTCCTCGACCGGGTCGAAGGCCCGGACGCACCGGTGATCGTCGCCGTCGATCCACGCGACACACCGGTCACACGACTCGCCGATGTCCATCTCGCGCCGCTCCCGGGGTCCAATCAAGCCCTGATGAACGGCCTGATCCACGAGCTGATCGAGCACGGGTACGTCGACCACGACTACGTCGCCCGGCACACCATCGGGTACGACGAGTTGGCCGCGACCGTGGCGTCGTACGAGCCGAAGCAGGTGGCCGAGATCTGCGGGGTGAACGCGGTCGACGTACAGCATGCTGCGGAGATCTTCGGTAGGTCAGAGCGGGTGCTCTCGACCGTGTTGCAGGGGTTCTATCAGTCGCATCAGGCGACTGCGGCGTCGTGTCAGGTGAACAACCTGCACCTGCTTCGCGGCCTGATCGGCAAGCCGGGCTGTGGTGTGCTGCAGATGAACGGTCAACCGACGGCGGAGAACACTCGCGAGTGCGGCGCCGACGGTGACCTGCCCGGCTTCCGTAACTGGGCCAACCCCCAGCACATCGACGAGTTGGCGAAGCTCTGGAACGTCGACCGGCTGAAGATTCCGCACTGGGCGCCGCCGACGCATGCGATGCAGCTCTGGCGCTACGTCGATCAGGGGTCGATCGACTTCCTCTGGATCTCCGCGACCAACCCGGCCGTCTCGCTGCCGGAACTGCCCCGGATCCGCGACATCCTCAGCCGGGAGGACCTGTTCCTCGTCGTCCAGGACGGCTTCCTGACCGAGACCGCGCAGTACGCCGACGTCGTGCTGCCGGCGGCGCTCTGGGGCGAGAAGCAGGGGACGTTCACCAACGCGAGCCGGACGGTGCATCTGTCCGAACAGGCCGTGGATCCGCCCGGCGAAGCGCGCAGCGATCTGGACATCTTCCTCGACTACGCGCGGCGGATGGACTTCCGGGACGCCGACGGCGAACCGCTGATCGGCTGGACGACGCCGGAGGAAGCGTTCGAGGCGTGGAAGGAATGCACCCGCGGGCGACCGTGCGACTACAGCGGTCTCACGTACGACGCTCTGCGGGGTGCGAGCGGGATCCCGTGGCCGTGCACCGACGATGCACCGGAGGGGACTGATCGGTTGTATGAGGATTCGGTCTTCCCGACCGAACCGGAGACGTGTGAGGACTACGGCCACGATTTGCTGACCGGTGGAAGCACGACACCCGAGAAGTACAAGGCTTTGAACCCTGGCGGCCGGGCGTTCCTGAAGGCGATGCCGTTCACGGAGCCGCCGGAGTGGATCTCGTCGGCGTACCCGCTGATCGCGACCACCGGGCGGTCGCCGTACCACTTCCATACCCGGACGAAGACGGGTCGATCGCCGCAGCTCAAGCAGGCCGAGCCGAAGGTGTGGGTGGAGCTGTCCGCGGCCGATGCCGCCGAGCTTGGAGTTGCTGAGGGCAACCAGGTGCGAGTGGAGTCGGCGCGGGGGTGGATGGAGGGCGCGGCCCGGATCGGCGGTGCCCGGCCGGGGGTGGTGTTCGTGCCGTTCCATTTCGGTTACTGGGATGCGACCGAGGGTGCGCCTCCGTCGGCGGCGAACGAGTTCACGCTGACCGAATGGGATCCGGTGTCGAAGCAACCGATCTACAAAGTGGTGGCCGTTCGGGTGAGGAAGGCGTGACATGCATCTGTCGACGTACCTGGGTCTGTTGCATGCTTCGGAGAACTCACTTGCGGAGGCATTCGATCAAGTCGGCCGCGACCATGCCGACGAGCCGGATGTCGAGCACCTCTGCCACGTCCTGAGTGAGAAGGCCGCCGGCCACGTCGAGGCGCTGAGTCCATTCGTTACTCGGTACGGCGTCCAGCGCGAGGACGAACCGGATCGGCTGCACGCGGCCGAGTTCGGCGGGACGCGGACGGGCGGTGTCGGGCTGCTGCGGGACCTGCAGGATCTGTATGTACTCGCGTCCTTCGTCGACATCACTTGGACCGTCGTCGGTCAGGCGGCTCAAGGTGTTCCCGACGCTGAATTGCTGAAGACTGTCGGCAGTTGCCAGGCGGAGACTTCTACTCAGCTGAGCTGGTTGCAGACCCGCATCAAGCAGGCGGCTCCCCAGGCGCTGATTGTTGCTTGAGCGGGCTCGTGGTTGGGCCGTCCAGGACTGTGCCGTCCGGGGCGAAGCGGGAGCCGTGGCAGTTGCAGTCCCAGGTGGTGTCGGCGTTGTTCCAGTGCAGTGGGCAGCCGAGGTGGGTGCAGACCGGGTCGACGGTGTGGAGTTCGCCGTCGTGGTCGCGGTAGGCGCCGACGGTTTTGCCGTCGTCGGTGGTGATCAGACCGCCCTGGCCGACCTCGAGGTGGTCGAGTCCGCCCTTCAGCATCCGGCCGAGCCGGCCTTTGGCGAACTCCTTGCCCACATGAAGATTGTCCTTCACCAGCTTCGCGACCGCTTGTGCGTCGCCGATGCGGCCGGCGTCGTACAGGCCGGTCCAGGGGTTGTCGCGGCCGAGGACCAGGTCGCGGAGGATGCCAGCGGCAACGGTTCCGTTGCTCAGTCCCCACTTGTGCATGCCGGTGGCAACCAGCAGCGGTGAGCCGGAGGACTTGCCGACAAAGGGGAGCAGGTCGGGAGTGCTGTAGTCCTGGGCGGACCAGCGGTACTCGGGCTGGGCGCTGAAGTCCCACACCGTGCCGACCCAGTCGACCAGGCTCTGGTAGATGGCTTCGGTATCTTCCTCTGCGCCGGTCTCGTGGTCGCCGCCGACGACGATCAGGCCGTTCGGGCCGCCGCCGGGCCACGGGCGGGTGGAGCGCACCGGTGAGTCGACTGTGATCGTCATACCCCGCGGCGCTTCGACCGGCAGTTGTACGGCGATTCCGTGCGACTGGCTCGGCCGGGTCCGGGCGAAGTAACCGCCCGTCAGTCCGATCGGGAGCAGGGTGGCGACGACGGCGTGGTTGGCGCGGACCAGCGGACCCTGCGCGGTCACGGCTTCGATGTCGTGGTCGGTGTTGAACTCGGTCACCCGGCTCTGCTCGAAGATCCGACCGCCGGCTTGGGTGAAGGCGGTCGCGAGGCCGGCCAGATAGAGGGCCGGGTGGAGTTGGACCTGGTCGTCGAAGCGGACGGCCTCACCGATCTTCAGCGGCAGACCGACTTCGTCCGGGTCGACGAAGTGAGCGGGGAGTCCGAGCGCGGATGCGACGTCGGCTTCACGGCGCAGCGTGGACTCGGGTAGCTCGGAGTAGACGAAGGACGGCGTACGGGTGAGTTCGCAGTCGATGCCGAGGCGATCTGCCAGGGCTGCGACCTCGTCGACGGCGGCCTGGTTCGCGGCAGCGTACTGGCCGGCCTTGCCGGGGCCGTGACGGTCGAGGAGGTCCGCGTAGATCGCGTTGTGCTGGGAGGTGACCTTGCCGGTCGTGTTGCCGCTGGTTCTGGCACCGAGCCGGCCGGCCTCGAGCAATACGACGTCCGCACCCGCTTGCTGGAGGTACAACGCGGTGGTCAGTCCGATCAGCCCGCCGCCGACAACCACTACGTCGGCATGCTTGTCAGCCAGGATCCCGTCGTACTGCGGAATCGTCGCGGTCGCCAACCATACGGAACCCTGAGTCGTCATGTGACTCTGGTACCCGCCTCGGCTGAGGTTAGTTGCTGTGCTTCTCGGCAAGCAGGGCGAGGCGACGGAGGGTCTCGTGGTTGCGGAGCCGGAGCAACGGGTCGACGATGCTGTGCGGGATCGCGGCCATCGGTCCCTTGACGGCCTGCTCGCGCATGATCAGATGGCAGTCGCCGTCCCTGTCCGTGGCGACGAACTCCACCCGCCCCTCACCGGTCGGCCAAGCACGGACCGTCAGTTGCAGGAACCTGTTCGGCTCGTACTGCTCGACTCTGGTGGTGTCGTCGATCAGCAGTGGCCACATGCCGACCGAGTGATGAATGCTGTGCCCGGGCTGCGGCCACCCCTTCTCGACGTCACGCACCCGGGACGCCCCGACGACCCAGGCGGCGTACGTCCATCCGTCGGTCAGGATCGCGAACACATCCGGCACCGGCGCCCGCACCAGCCACTCGTTCTCCGTCATACCGCCGCCGGTACCCAGGGTGGGTGCGACGAAGCGTCAACGGATGGATGACAGTAGTCTTGTCAACGGATCGATGACCTGCTATATCAAGAAGTGCGGATTCGCCGCCTGATCCGGAACCGGGAGCTCATATGCCGCAGTCCGACAACGAAACACCGGCGGCGGCGCTCGGGGTCCTGGTCGATGTACTGGGGAGATTGTCCTCCGCCCCGAGCGTCCCCGGGGCGGAGGCTGCCTCCTCGCCTTCCGCGGTGTCCTCGGCGGACGAGGTGCTGGCCGCGTTGGTGCGGTTGCGCGAGTTGCGGGAGCTCCTGGCAGCGTGGGAGCCGCGGCTGATCGAGGCAGCGCGGGCTGCCGGAATCAGCTGGACCCAGCTCGCCCCCGCGTTGGGCGTTGCCAGCCGGCAAGCCGCGGAGCGCCGGTATCTGCGGCTCAATCCACATGCCACCAAGCCGGGGCTGACCGGCGAACAACGGGTGCAGGCCGCGCGCGACGAGCGGGCCGGCGATCGCGCAGTAGCGGTCTGGGCGCGGAACAACGCGGCCGATCTACGCCGACTGGCAGGACAGGTCGCGGCGCTCGACGGGCTGGACAGCCGGACCCAGGAGAGCGTCGACGCTGTCCACGAAGCCCTCGGCGCCAATGACTCGGCGGCGCTGCTGGAACCACTCGCCGAGGCGGCGCAGCACCTCAGCAAGGTCCACCCGGGACTGGCGGGCCGTATCTCCGACCTCGGCAGCCGCACCGACGAGATCCGCCAGTCCACTCAGAACCGCAACCGCCGCTGACCGGTCCGCAAGGAGGCTGACCACCGATGAAGCTGCTGCTCGAACTTCGCCCGGTCGAACACCTCGACGCCAGCGTGGAGTACTACCGCGACCTCGGCCTGGAACCAATTGCCTGGCCAAGTGACGACACCGCATTGCTCGGCCCACACGGCCGCCGGCCGACGCTTGCCCTGGTACGCGACCCCGCCGAGTGCGCACTCGGGACCGGCGGGGTGTACGACGTCGGTGACGTCGACACGTTCTTCCAGAACCACCCCGCCCTCGACTGGCTGCTCAGCCCAGCCGACACCCCCCTCGGCCGCTACGCCGTCTTCTCCGACCGCACCGGCACCCCAATCCGCCTACTCGACCCAGCCCTCGGCCTGGACACCCCCACCCCCACAGCCCCAACCGCCTACGCCACAGCTAGCTAGCTCCTGGGAAATGCCCAGCTCAACGCGTCGGCCAGGCCGATTTGCCAGCAGGCGTAGTCGTGGCCGCCTTCGTACTCTCGGTAAGTTGCGTCGTACCCTCGGCGGGTGAGGACGTCGGCGAGGTGCCGGTTGTCCTCACGGAGGTCCTCTGTGGTGCCGGCCTCGAGGAAGAAGCGTTGCGAGGTCGCGGGGCCGTGGTCGAGTTCGGCGATCACTGCGGGTCCGCTCAGCTCTTTCTCGTCCCACCAGAACGAACTCGACTGCCCGACGACCACGTCGAACAGGTCGGGCCGCAGCCGAGCGGTGAATGTCGCGGCCAGCCCGCCCAGGCTCTGGCCGATCAGCGCCGTCGGCCCGTCGGTGGCCCAGCGCTCGGCGGTCCCGATCGCGAACGGCGCGAACACCTCCGGCCGCGGCAACGTGTCGTGTCGGTGCAGCCCCTGGATCGACTCGATCATCACCACCCGGATCGGTGCGATCTCGCCGCGGCCGATCAGGTTGTCCAACAGCACCGGCAGCCGCAGGTCCGTCCACCGAGCTCCGTCGAACATCACAGCCAGCCCTCGCGGCTCCACCGGCTCGTAGACCGACACCACAGACCCGTCCTCCGACGCACACCGCCGTACGACGCCGTGCTCGTCGGCAGGCGTCACCCAGCTGTCTCGGGACGGCGCCTCCGGCAGCTCGAGCACCGACGCCGGGCCTGGGTTGCCATAAGTACAGCCGGCTGGATGCACCAGCGGATTGCCTGGATCCGCGACGCCGGCCGCCATGATCGCGGTCCACCGCTCGTCATCCACGACCTCGCCCCGCACCAGCGCGCCGTACATCGGGCAGAGCTGGTACGACGTCCGCAGCGCCGACGGCAGCTCCAACGTCAGAGCCCACGACCGCTCGTCACGAACCATCAAGTACTTGTCGAGCTCGCCGTCGTCATACGCCCGATCGGTGTGCGAGATCAGCCGTACGACGACGTCGTACGCCGGCCGGTCCTCCGTCCAGCGAAACGTGACCTGGTGGAAGCCGGGTCTGCTGGCCCTGATGTCCATCTCCGACCCCTTCGACAGCACCGCTGGTGAGACGGAGATCGTCGTACCATGAAACAACCTGTTTCATCCAAGGGGGCTGCGTGGATCAGAAGCTGCTCGCGGTGGCGGTCGAGCTGCTCGACGAGGAGGGCTGGCCGGCGCTCAACCTCGATCGGATCGCCGATCGCGCTCGCGTGTCCCGTGCGACGGTGTGGCGGCACGGTGTCACGCGCGGGTCGGTGGAAGCGGTGCTCCGCGCGCAGCTCGTCCGCGACTACCGCGACTCGCTCTGGGGACCGCTCACGATGGACGGCACCGGGCAGGAGCGGCTCACCGCCGCACTGCGGGCTCTGTGTGACGTCTCGGAGCGCAATCTGCCGCTGCTCGCGCACACCGACGAGGCCTTCCATGGACCTGCGTTGGATGCGATGGGTATCGAGCTGGACTACTTCGGTCCGTGGTTCCGGATCCTGGAGGCGGGTGCGGCTGACGGCACGCTTGATCCGGTGCCGGATCCGGAACGGTACGTGACCGCGCTGACCAACCTCGTCGTACTCAGCTATGTGCATCTGCGTGCGTTGCACGGCGATTACGGGTGGCAACCGGAGGAGACGCGGGAGTACCTGGTGAAGTTAGTTGCCGAGGGCTACTTGCCGCGCGACGGCGCATGACTTCGGTCAGAGTGGGTACCAACTTTTTGCAGGCATGACCGTGGTCCAGATACGTGCCACGCCGTGACTCGACGTCGCGAGGTCATACCAAATGGTTACGAATATCGCCGAGCAGGTTCCTGTCCACTGTTCGACCGCGGCCGACCGGGCCGCGCGGGAAGCAGCCACCCGGAAGCTGATGGAGCAAAGGGCTGCCAGCACCGATGAAGCCGAGCGGCAACGTCTGCTCGAAGAAGTCGTCGAGCTCAACATCGAGATGGCCCGGGGGATCGCGCGGAGGTTTCGCGGCCGCGGCGCCGAGGCCGACGACCTCGAACAGGTCGCGTACCTGGGCCTGGTAAAGGCCGCACACCACTACCGGCTGGAGGCGGACACGCCGTTCATCGGGTTCGCCATCCCGACCATCCGCGGCGAGGTGAAACGGTACTTCCGCGACTGTGCCTGGACGGTCCGGATCCCGCGCCGGCTGCAGGAGATGCAAGGCACCATCGCCACCAAGCTGCCGATCCTGGAACAGCAACTCAACCGCGAGCCGACCCCGGCCGAGATCGCCGAGCACCTGCACGTCGAGGTCGAGGATGTCGAGCAGGCACTGGCTGCGAAAGGCTGCTTCAACGTGCTCTCGCTGGATCGGCCGTCCGATGTGGACGCCGATCTGACGCTTGCCGACGTGGTCGCGGACGTCGAGGACGGCAGCATCGACCAACTGGAGACGGTCGAGATGCTGCAACCGGTCCTTGAAGATCTCGGTCCACGCGAGCGCCGCATCCTGCAACTGCGGTTCATCGAGGGCTGGACGCAGTCCGAGATCGGCCGCGACATCGGAGTCAGCCAGATGCAGGTCTCCCGCGTCCTGCGCAAGATCCTGGACGACCTCCGCGCCAAACTCACTCCGATGGCGGCCGCCGCCTGATGCCGCGTACGGCGCCTGCACGTCTCGCAGGCGCCGTACGTCGATGCCTGGATCTCCTGAAGACTCGCGCGGTGGGGGTGGTCACTCACGGTGCTGGGTACCGGCACAATGGGGGAGAGCTAGGGATGGAGTCGGTGGTTTGGCGTTCGGGATGATCAGGACGGTGCCCGCGGACGCGGTGGCGATCGTGCGGGCGTATCCGCCGATGGTGGTGTGCTTCGCGGCCGCGCTGACCGGCACCGCGCTGGTCTTCGATGTCTTCTACCTGGCGGCCAACCCCGGATTGACGCTCGCGCTCGTCTACACCGTGCCGGTCCTGGCCGGGCTGATCGCCGGCCTGGTCGCGGCGGCCGACGACGTCGAGCTGGACCGGCGGGTGATGATCCGCACGGTCGGCGTTGCCGTTGCCCTCGGCATCACCAACTCGGTCGTGGTGGCAATGATCGCCGCGATGCGCCGCACCGATCCGTCGAACTGGTCCGCCGGCGGCCAGGCGGTCCTCTTCGCCGGCTGCTCGGTCCTCGCCGTCGCCGTCTCGATCGTTGCCTGCCGCAAACTGATCGATGCGCTCGGCATCGAACTGCGGACGAAGCTCCCACGCCGCCCGGCCCGGGTCCCGATCGCGGCCGCAGCGGTAGCCGCCCCCGAACCACGGGCGAGCAAGGAATCCGTCGCCCGCGCCCAGCCCGCACCGGTCCAGCCACCGCCACCTCCGCCACCACCCCCGGACGAGGAGGAGACCATCGCCGTCTTCGTCCCGCCACCACCGCGTGTGGTCGACCTGGACGAAGCCCGCCCAGTCACCCCCTGGACCGAATCCACCGGCCACGCCGACCGCCTCAACCGCCCCAGCCGCGTCCAATCCCGTCGTACGCGCAAACCTGGCCAACGCCCGGGGACTTAGCAGCCTGCGACACACTGGAAGGGATTTGGAGGCAGTGTGTGGGATCTGGTGGTGGTTGGGGGTGGGCCGGCTGGGGCCTCGGCGGCGTTGGGGGCGTTGGCTGTTGATCCGTCGTTGTCGGTGCTGGTGGTTGATCGGCGGGAGTTTCCGCGGGACAAGGCTTGTGGGGATGGGATCGCGCCGCACGTGTTCGACCTGCTCGGTGAGGTCGGCGTGAGTGGGATTGTCGATGACTGGACGCCGGTACGGCGGTTCGCGCTGACCAGGGGTGACGTCGGAGTCGACCGCGAGATGGCCCGGCCGAACTGGGTCGTGCCGCGGACCGTCTTCGACCAGCGCCTCGTCGAAGCCGCGCAGGCAGCCGGCGCCGAACTCATCCGCCGCCGCGTCCGCGGTCTCGAAATCCAGCCCCGGTTCGTCACAGTCGACGGCGACCTCGAGGCGCGGTTCGTGGTCGGTGCGGATGGCGCGTATTCCGTCGTACGGCGGGATCTCGGGCTGGCGGCGGGACCGGTGGCGCTGGCGGTTCGCGGGTATGCGCCGACGCCAGCAGGCCGGGCCGCGAGTCAGGTGATCGCGTACGGACCGGGGCGGCAGCCGTCGTACGCCTGGTCGTTCGATCGCGGCGACGGCTGGTCCAACGTCGGGTACGGCGAGCAGCTCACCGGGACGCGTCCGACCAGGGCTGAGCTGATGGAGCATCTGGAGGCGTTGCTCCCAGGTGCGACCGATGGTGGCAAGTCGTGGTGGGGCCATCATCTGCCGCTGTCGAGTTGGTCCTGGCGACCGCAGGCGGGGCCGGTGATGCTGGCGGGCGACGCGGCCGGGTTGATCAACCCGATGACGGGGGAGGGCATCTACTACGCCGTGGCGACCGGTCTGCTCGCCGGACGAGCGGTTGCGGAGGCCCTGAGCAAGAACAGCGCCGACGCGGGATCGTCGTACCGGCATCAGGTCACGCGGCTGCTCGGCCGGCACCTGCGGCACACCGCACTCACCGCTCAGCTCAGCCGCTCCGGCCGAGTCCTGAACGCGGGAATCCGCGCGGCCGCGGCGGATCAGCGGATCTTCGACGACCTGGTCGAGCTCGGCCTGGCCGACGGCCTGATCACCCCTCGACTACTGCGCGCCCTGGTGAAAGCGCCGCGACCTGAGCAGGTGTGAGCTGAACTGATTCGTGGGTACCGGAGAGTGACTGGCTTCGAAACCGAGGAGCGAGAGATGCAGAGTCGCGCAAAGGCTATGGGGCATGCGATCCACCCGGTGCTGATCGTGTTTCCGCTCGGGCTGCTGAGTACGGCGGTCATCTTCGACATCCTGTACCTGATCACCGACCGCGACGGGTTCACCGTCGCGGCGGCGTACGCCATCGCGGCCGGAGTGATCGGCGGACTGCTCGCCGCCGTCTTCGGCCTGATCGACTGGCTGGCGATCCCGGGCGGCACCCGGGCCAAGCGCATCGGCGCCCTGCACGGCATCGGCAACGTCGTCATGGTCGTCCTGTTCGCCGTCAGCTATCTGCTGCGCTCGCGCGCGGTCGACTGGGACCCCAACGCCGGCGCCCTGATCCTGAGCTTCCTCGGCTTCGCCCTCTCCGGCGTCACCGGCTGGCTCGGCGGCGAACTCGTCGAACGCCTCGGCATCGGCGTCGAGGAAGACGCCAACCCCAACTCACCGAGCTCCCTCGGCCATCACCCCCGCCACGGCCACGCCTGAGCATCCCCTGAGCACGCTGTCTGAGATCGTCGAGGCATGGGTGAGCTCATGGAGGTGTGGGCGGTGGGGCGGCCGGGGCCGGTCGATGAGGGGGCGTTGCAGCGTGTACGGCGTGCTGTGCCCGAGCCGGCGGCTGGTGAAGTGCTGGTGCGGGTGGAGGCGTGCGGGATCTGCCGGACCGACCTGCACCTGACCGAAGGCGATCTCGAGCCGCGCCGGCCGAGCGTCGTACCAGGTCATCAGGTAGTTGGATCGGTGGTGGGCCGCGGCGCTCGGGCCGACCGTTTCGCTGAGGGAGACCGGGTGGGGATCGCGTGGTTGCGCGGGACCTGTGGGACGTGCGACTTCTGCCGGACCGGGTCCGAGAACCTCTGCCCGCGGTCGTCGTACACCGGCTGGGACGCCGACGGCGGATTCGCCGAGTACGCCGTCGTGCCGCAGGACTACGCGTATGCGTTGCCGGCCGACCGGGCAGCCGACGAGCTGGCGCCGTTCCTGTGCGCGGGGATCATCGGCTACCGGTCGTTGCTGCGGGCCAACCTGCCGCCGGGCGGGCGGCTGGGGATCTACGGCTTCGGGTCGAGCGCGCACCTCACCGCGCAGCTCGCGGCGGCGCAGGGCGCCGAGCTGTTCGTGATGACCCGCGGCGAGCAGAACCGGGCCTTGGCTCGCTCCCTGGGAGCGGCGTACGTCGGTGAGACCGCGGACCGGCCGCCGGTCCAGCTGGATTCCGCGATCGTCTTCGCGCCGGCGGGCGAGGTGGTGCCGTATGCGCTGGAGGCGCTGAAGCCGGGTGGTACGTGCGCGATCGCGGGGATCCATCTGAGCGACGTACCGGTCCTCAACTACGAGCGTCACCTCTTCCATGAGCGCGATCTGCGCAGCGTGACGTCCAATACGCGCGCCGACGGCGAGGAACTCTTCCGGCTGGTTTCCCGGCTGCCGGTGAGCGCCCATACGACGGTCGTGCCGTTCGCGGAGGTCGACCGGGCGCTGTCCGACGTGGCGCACGGCCGCGCCGCGGGCTCCCTGGTCGCGGTGCGAACGGATCGTTAGAACTGGGTGAAGATTGAATTCCGGCACTACCCCGGGCTTCAGGCCTGACGGCTAGCTGCGTTAGATTTGATCAAATCTTACCGAGCTGCCAGGGAGTGTGAACGCCATATGCGGGGTCTGACCGGGAAGTCGAGGTCGGTCCTTGCGGCTGCCGATCCCTGCGCACTGCCCGCGGAAGACGGGCTGTGCTGAGCAAGGTTCTCGGCGCGGTGGGTGTGGTCCTGCTGATCGCCGGGGTGTCGTTCGCCGTCCGCCCGGTGGAGGTGGACGGGCGCCGGTGCGGCTCGGTGTTCCAGCCGGAGAAGGGCATCACGCCGATGCAGTGCGACGCCCGCCTCGGCACCCGTGGCGACCTGGTCGTTGGTCTCGGCGCCGGCGGAGTCGCCTTCATGCTTGCCGGCTTCACCGTTGCCGCTGTCCGCGACCGCCGTACCAGCGTCGCCTCGTAACGGTTTGAACCTCCCGGCTCTGGATACCCGGGACGGTGGGGTTCCTTCGAGCGAGCGCGAGGTTTCCTGGTGGCGCGGGGCATGCAAGCGGAACGGGCACGGTTGGTGCAGGACGCGTTGATGGCGCGGGACATCGCGGACCAGCGAGTGCTTGCCGCTGTCAACGACGTACCGCGGGAAGCCTTCGTCGCACCTGAGCTGGCCGAGTTCGCGTACCAGGATCGCGCCCTGCCGATCGGCCTCGGACAGACCATCTCCCAGCCGTACATCGTCGCCCTGATGGCCCAGGCGCTCGAACTCGGGCCGGACGCCCGGGTGCTGGAGATCGGCACCGGCTCCGGCTACGGCGCCGCGATCCTCAGCCGTCTCGCCGCCGAGGTCTTCACCGTCGAACGCCACGCGGAGCTGGCCCTGCTGGCCCACGACCGGCTCGCCGAACTCGGGTACGGCAACGTCGTGGTCCGCCATGGCGACGGCGGCTCCGGCTGGGCCTCCCATGCGCCGTACGACGGAATCCTCGTCACCGCGACGACTCCGGAAATCCCGGCCGCCATCCGTGACCAGATGTCGCTCGGCGGGCACTTGATCGTCCCGGTCGGCGACCAGACCGGTCCGCAGCAGCTGCTCAAGCTGACCAGGATGAGCCCCGACGAGTTCGACCGGACCAGCCTCGGCTCGGTCCGTTTCGTCCCGCTCCGCCCCGGCCGCGCCGGCGACCCCAGACTTTGAACGTCTGGGACTGTTGACCTTCACACGGTGTCAAGCCGGAAGGTGGTCGCATGTTCACCATCGGAGACTTCGCAGCGTTCGGGCAGGTGTCCGCCCGGATGCTTCGGCACTACGACGCGATCGGGCTGCTCCGGCCGGCGGTCGTCGACCCGGCGACCGGCTACCGGTACTACTCCGCGGACCAGCTTCGTCGGCTCAACCGGGTCATCGCGCTGAAGGATCTCGGGTTCACCCTCCAGCAGGTGCAAGAAATCGTCGAGGCCAAGCTGAGCGCGGAGGAACTCCGCGGCATGTTGCGGCTCCGGCAGGCCCAGCTCGAAGCGGACCTGGAGCGCAGCGCGGCCCGCTTGGTCAGTGTCGAGGCGAGGCTCCGGCTGATCGAGAAGGAAGGTCACATGCCCACCGATGACGTCGTCCTGAAACGCATCGCACCCACCAAGGTCGCCGAACTGTCCGCGATCTCGCCTAGTTACGACGGCGAGGACATCGGCCCGGTGATCCAGCCGCTGTTCGGCCAGTTGTTCGAGCGTCTCGGCGCGGCCGGGGTGATGCCGGCCGGCTCACCGGTCGCGTACTACGAGGATGCCCCGGACGACCAGATCGTCGTCCACGCCGCCGTACCGGTCGAGGCCACCGAGCTGGCGGACCTCGAGCTGAAGGAGCTCCCCGAGCTCCCACAGGCCGCGACCATCGTGCATCAGGGCGACATGATGGACGCCGCGCGCAGCATGCAGATCCTGGCCCGCTGGATCGACGACAACGGCTACCGCAGTCAGGCGTACGCCCGCGAGGTCACCCTCCAGTTCGACCCGGAGAACCCGGCCAACTGGGTGCACGAGTTCCAGATCCCGGTCACCCGCTGAGGAGAGCCCCGGCTCCAACCGGAGCCGGGGCCAACAGCTACACCTCGACAGTGATCGTCGCGAAGGAGTGCGGCGGCAGGGTCACCCGCAGCCCCCGGGCGTCGGTCTCCAGATCAAGGGCAACCGGCGCCACCGCGGCCGGATCCGCGGTCGTGTTGTGGAACTGCAGCTTAGGTGCCGTGAGCAACCGTCCCGCCGGGTTCCGGATCTCCGCTCCACGAAGATCCAGTACGACGTCCGCCGACGCCGACGGGTCAAGGTTCGTGACGGACACCAGCGCCTGGCCGTCCTTCACACTGGCCGACGCGGACAGCAACTCCAGCGCCTTGCCGTCGTGCTCGTACGGCGCCGGCCGCTCGACCACATGAACCGGGACGGACGTCGCGTCGTGGTGACCCTTGTTCATCTCGAAGACGTGGTACGTCGGAGTGAGCACCAGACCGCCGGACTCGTCGGTCAGGATCATTGCCTGCAGCACGTTCACGGTCTGCGCGATGTTCGCCATCACGAGTCGCTCCGCGTGCTTGTGGAACACGTCGAAGTGCACACTCGCCACGAGCGCGTCCCGCAACGCGTTCTGCTGGTACAGGAACCCGGGGTTCGTGCCCGGCTCCACGTCCCACCAGGTGCCCCACTCGTCCAGCACCAGGCCGATCTTGCGCTCGGGGTCGTACGCGTCCATCACCGCGGAGTGGCCGCGGATGATCCGGTCGATGTCTTGCGCCTTGACCATGGTCCGGTAGTAGTCGTCCAGGTCGAAGTCGGTCGCGCTGCCCTTCGAGTCCCACGGCCCGGCCAGCGTGTAGTAGTGGAACGAGATCGCCTGGAAGAGGTTCCGGACGTCGCGCCCACATCCCAAGCAGCTGACGGCCTTCATCAGCGCCTCGGTCCATACCAGGTTGTCGTCGGACGCGCCGGCGGCGATCCGATAGAGCTTGTTGTCACCGTGGTCCCGGCAGAACGTGGCGTACTGCCGCGCGAGATCGGCGTACGCCTCGGCGCGCATGTTCCCGCCGCAGCCCCAGGTCTCGTTGCCGATACCCCAGAACGGGATCTTCCACGGCTCGTCGCGGCCGTTCGCCTTACGCAGCCGGACCATCGGGCTGTCGCCGTCGCGGGTCAGGTACTCGACCCACTCGCTCATCTCCTGGACGGTGCCGCTGCCGACGTTGCCGTTCACGTACGGCTCGGCGCCGAGCAGCTCGCACAGCGCCATGAACTCGTGGGTGCCGAAGTGGTTGTTCTCCTCGACGTTGCCCCAGTGCGTGTTCACCATCGACGGCCGGTCGGCCTTGGGCCCGATGCCGTCCTTCCAGTGGTACTCGTCGGCGAAGCAGCCGCCGGGCCAGCGCAGGTTCGGGATGTTCAGCGCCCGCAGCGCCTCGACCACGTCGAGCCGGATACCGCCCTCGTTCGGCAGGTCCGAGTCCTCGCCGACGTAGAAACCGCCGTAGATACAGCGCCCGAGATGCTCGGCGAAGTGCCCGTACAGATGTCGGCTGATGATCGGACCGGGAACGTCCAGGTCGATCACGACCCGTGATGCTGTGGACAACGAAAGCTCCTTGTTTTCTTGGCGTTTCACACAGTACGACGTAAGTCGAGTTCGACCGCTTCGTTGCGGTCACAGGTGAGCCGGTTGCCATCGGCACGCAGTACGGCGACATGGACGTCGGTCAGCCGGCGTGGGTCGACGACATCCGCAGCGAACCCGAAGCTGCGGTGAGTGAAGTAGAAGATCCAGCCGACCTCGCGGCCGTCGGCGTCGCAGCCGATCACGACATCCGCGTGGTGGCCGAAGCCCTGGTCGAGCGCCCGCGAACCCGGCTCGTCGAGGAGCTGCCCTGCTCGCTCCCAACTCGCCAGATCGAGCGACCGGTACACCGCCTGGCCGCGCCACTCGTCGGTGATCATCCAGTAGTAGTCGCCGAGCCGGAACACGTTCGGCCCCTCGTGCGGCGGACCGCCGATGGCCTGCACCGGCTCAGACCACGTCACCAGATCAGGCGAATCCACCGACCACGTGGTCGATCCGTGGGCCTCGTCCTTGTACCAGAGCCGCCAACCGCCCCCGGGTAGTTCGTGGGCGCACGCGTCGATCACCCGGTCCGACGACAGCGGCAGCACTCCGTCGTACTGCCAATCGACCAGGTCGGGCGAGGCGTGGTGCAGGATCGTCCGGGAATGCCCTTCCCAGCGATCGGGTACGCCGGGGATGTAGCTGGTGAACATGTGATAGCGGTCGCCGTCGAAGACCACCTCGGGCGCCCAGAGCGTGTTCCGCCCTGGATGGGGATCGAGGCCGGCGACGACTCCGTCGTACGTCCAGGTCAGTCCGCCATCCGTCGATCTCGCGACGCCGATGTCGGTCCCGTGCACCCAGGTGTGTCCGCCGGCCTGCTCTCGCGCCCGGCGTTGGGTGTAGAACATCCACCACGACCCGTCCGGCGCGGCGATCAGCGACGGATCGGTCGGCGCGAGGTGCACCGGGTCGGTGTAGAGCGGTGAAGGGGCAAGGGTCATGACTTCACGCTGCCGGCGAGGAGTCCGTCGACGATGTGCCGTTGCGTCAGGATGAAGAACACGACCATCGGGATCAGCACCACGACGCTCATGGTCATGAA
The DNA here is from genome assembly GCF_004345665.1 of Kribbella antiqua. Classification (GTDB taxonomy): domain Bacteria; phylum Actinomycetota; class Actinomycetes; order Propionibacteriales; family Kribbellaceae; genus Kribbella; species Kribbella antiqua. The sequence continues at coordinate 104,098 of NZ_SLWR01000017.1, read as the reverse complement.
GCCCGGCCAGTCGGTGCTGAACTCGCCGACCGAGCGATAGACCTGCATGACCAGCGTCTGCTTCTCGGGTGAGCTGATGAACACGTTCGGGGTGATGAAGTCGTTCCAGATCCACATCGTCTGGAACACGCCGACGGTGGCCAGGATCGGCCGGATCAGCGGCAGCACGATCCGCCAGTAGATCTGGAACGGCCCGGCGCCGTCGATCCGGGCCGCCTCGATGATCTCGAACGGCAGCCGGCTGATGTACCCCTGGATCAGGAAGTAGACGAAGATCGAGCCGCCGGTGTAGATCACCACCAGCCCGCGCAACGTGTCGACCAGTTCGACACCGACCAGCATCCGGTAGAGCGGGATCAGCGTCGACTGGCCCGGCACGATGAAGCCGAGCAGCAGCAGCGCCCCGAAGATCCGGTTGAACCGGCTGGCCCGCATCGCCATCGCGTACGCCGCGGTCGAGCCGACGAACAGCATCACCAGGATCGAGGCGACCGTCACCAGCAACGTGTTCAGGAAGCTCCGCCCCAGCGGCACCGTCTCCAAGACGTGCCGGTAGTTGTCCAGGAACAACTTGGCCGGCAGTCCGAGCGGCGACCGGGCCATCTCCTCCTGCGTCTTCACCGTGTTGACGACGATGTAGTACAGCGGCACGCCCACCAGGCATGCGAAGCCGATCATGATCACACTGGTGATCGGAGACCGTCGTTGTTTCAAAGCACCCTCCGTTCGATCCGGCGCGACACCCATAGCTGCGCGACCGCGACCAGGCCGACCGCGAACGCGAACAGCGTGGCCAGAGCCGAGGCCAGCCCGTACCGCCCCTGCGCGACACCGCTGGTGATGATCGACTGCGTGATCGTGTACGTCGCGAAGCCCGGGCCACCCTTGGTCAGGGTGTACGGCAGGTCGAAGACCTTGAGCCCGCCGGTCATCAGCAGGAAGTTGCTGATGACAACCGCCGGAGTGAGCAGGGGCAAGGTGATGTGGAAGAACTGCTGCCGCGCCGACGCCCCGTCGATGGTTGCCACCTCGTAGTAATCGGCCGGAATCGACTGCAGATAAGCGAGATAGAGCATCGAGTGCCAGCCGGTGCCACCCCAGACCGCGACCACGATCACCGACAACCGGGCCAGTGTGTCGTCCGACAACCACGGGTACGGCCCGGCGTGGAACAGCGTCTCCAGCACCGAGTTCAGTACGCCGGATCCCAGCGGGGAAAGGATGTAACCCCAGACCAGGCCCAGAATGGCGATACTCGGGATGGCCGGGAAGAAGAACACCGACCGGACGAAGTTCCGCCCGAAGAACTTCTTGTTCAGTACGACGGCCAGCGGAATCGCGAAGGTGGTGATCAGCAGCGCCGTACCGATGGTGAAGGCCAGGGTGAAGCCGAGACCGGCCAGCATCGACGGGTCGGTCAGCACCTTGCGGTAGTTCGACAGCCCGACGAAGTTCACGTCGGCGGAGTATCCGGTGAAGTCGGTGAAACTCCAGTAGAACGTTTGCGTCAGCGGCACCACCAGGAGCACCACGAAGACCAGTGCGACCGGCACCAGGAACAGCTGGTTCGCGGAGGTCTCGCGCGCCCGCGCCCAGTTGAACCGTGGTGGCCGGCCGGCTCCGGCCGGGACCTCGGTGGAGGTCCCCGCCGGAGCCAGGGTTTGAGCGGTCACGACGTACTCGCGAGCTTGGTGTCGAGGGCGTTCGCGACTTGTTCAGGGGTCGCCTTGCCCTGGACCAGCAGCTGCAGCTGCGCGGTCGCCTCGACGTTGAGGATGTCCTCGGCCCGCTTCCAGGCGATCTGCGGCAGGTAGACGTTGCCGGCCCGGACGTCCTTCACGATCGGGCTCAGCGCCGGGTCGATGGTCGGCTGGAAGTCGGAAGTGACGGTGATCGCGCCGGTCGCCTTCTGGTAGATCGCCATCGCTTCCGGCGTGGCCAGGAAGGCGAGGAACTTGTCCGCCGCCTCCGGGTTCTTCGCCTTCGAGTTGATCGCGTAGCCCGGGCTGGCCGCGCCGGCCAGGTACGGCTTGCCGCCGGCGATACCGGGAACGGGCGCCATCTCGATCTTCAGCTTCGGCGCCGCCTTGCGGATGCCCGGAATGTCCCACGGGCCGGCGATCATCATCGCGGCCTTGCCGGTGACGAACTCCTGGCGGACCTGGTCACCAGTCAGGCCGACGGCGGAACGAGTGACCAGACCCTCGGTCCACAGGCGCGACCACTGCGTCAGCGGCTCGACCCAGTAGTCCTTGAACTTCGCCGACCCGTCGAAGATCTTCTTGTCCATGGTGTCGCCGGTGGTCTGGTTCTCGGCACCGAGGAACGCCGCCAGCGGCGTCGACATCCCCTGCACGGACTCCAGGTACGGCGTGACGCCGGCGTCCTTCAGCTTGTGGCACAGGGCAAGGAACTCGTCCCAGGTCTGCGGGATCGTGGTCGCGCCGACCTTGGCCAGCAGGTCCTTGTTGTAAAGGACTCCGGCGCCCCAGGACGCCACCGACAGCCCATAGACCGCACCGTCCGGGCCGGAATACGTGGTCTGGTTGAACTTCGGCACATTCTTCAGGTACGGCTTGTCGCGCAGGTCGACCACGTGCTTGCCGTTGATCAGGTTGGTCTTGTTCTCCGCGGCGATGGCGAACACGTCGGCCGCCGTACCGGACAGAATCCGCGACTGCAGCGTGGAGATGTACTCCGGGACCGGCGGCGCGTTGGAGAACTCGACCTTGATGCCCGGGTTCTCCTGCTCGAACTTGGCGATCACCGGTTTCATCGTGTCTTCTCCGTCCCAGGAGAAGAACGTGAGCTTTCCGCTGTTGCTGCCGCCGCTCCCTCCCGAGCCGCCGCAGGCGGCGAGCGGAAGAGCCAGGGCGATGGCCGCCAAGGCGGCCAGTGTGCGACGTTTCGTCATCGCGACTCCAAGTTGTGCTTTAGGTTGGGGCTATGAAGCGACCGGGGCGGTGGGGCGGGGATAGCAATAGACGAGCGTCCACCGTGGTGACGATGGCGGATGTGGCGCGGTCCGCGGGGGTGTCCACGATGACCGTGTCGAACGTGATCAACGGGCGTCCGCGGGTTGGCGCGGCGACCCGGGAACGGGTACTGGCGGCGATCAACGAGCTCGGCTACCAGGTGAACCTGGCCGCCCGGCACCTGCGCGCCGGCCGGACCGGCGTGGTCGGACTCGCCGTACCGGAACTGGAACGCCCGTACTTCGCGCAACTCGCCGCCCGGCTGGCCGACCGGTTCGAGGCGCACGGGCTGCGGATCGTGATGGAGCGCACCGGCGGCGGCCGCGAGGGCGAGCTGGACGCGGTCGCGTTCTCCCGCCTGCGGATGTACGACGGCCTGATCCTGAGCGTGGTCGACATCGACCCGGCCGAGCTGAACCAGCTCCGCACCGACGCACCGGTGGTGATGATCGGCGAGCGGGCGCTGCCGTCGCGGTTCGACCACGTGATGATGGACAACGTCGGCGGCGCCCGGCAGGCGACCGCGCACCTGCTCGCCGTCGGTGCCCGGCGCATCGCCATGCTCGGCGGCAATCCCGACACCGCGGCGACCATGCCGGCACTGCGGGCCGAGGGCTACACGCTCGCGCACGAGGAGGCCGGCGTACCGGTGGATCCCGCGCTCACCGTCCGGACGAGCTTCGGGCTCCAGGACGGGTACGATGCGATCCAGTCGCTGCTGGACCGGAAGATCGCCTTCGACGGGGTGTTCGCGCTCACGGATGTGGTCGCGATGGGCGCACTCCGGGCCCTGGCCGACGCCGGGCTCAAGGTGCCGGACGACGTCCAGGTGGTCGGCTTCGACGACATCGACGAGGCGCAGTACCTGGTCCCGTCGCTGTCCAGCGTGAACCCAGGCCACGAGGAGATGGCCGACGCCATCACCTCGCTGCTGATCGCCCAGGTCGCCGGTGGCCAGGCCGACAAGCCCACGGAGCTGATCGTGCCTGCGCGCGTGGTCGAACGCGGCACGACAAAGCGGGCCGGCTGACGGTACGCACCTCATCGACGAACTCCCCGGGGGCTGGGCTGTTGGTCAGAGGTATATCGATAAACCTCGCCTCCGGCAAGACCTCGGCCTGGTCTTTCCGGGACTGTCCGGCCGGTCAGGCGTGGGTCAGCTCGGCGCCGCCGCCTTTGGTTGGACGAGAGCGCCGAGCTGGTCTTGTTGTCAGCTGTCCGCGTGCTGCGGCGTACGCATCCGCCGCTTGCCCTGCAGGGTCGGGACGTCGCCGGCTTCCTCATGCACCGTCCACTGGACGTCCATGAACTTCACGCCGGGAATCCGCTTGATCGCGTGCCGGGCCGTCTTCTCCTCGTCCGCCAGTACGTCGCCGACCAGCGTCACGGTCCGGCCCTCCACCCGCACCTGGATCGCGTGCGGATGACTCACACACCGCCCGAGCTCAGCACGCACCCGGTCATGCAGTACGGCGTCGTCCGCCCAGCGCCCGGTGAGCCGGTAGCGCGCGGCCATCGCCATTCCGCGCCCGCGGTTCGACATGTTGTGCGACATGCCCCCGAGCCCGTCGTTCAATTCGTGCGCCGTGTGCATCGTCTTGTCGCGCAGCCGGGCGCGTCGTGCCCGCCCTCGGTCCGGATCCAGCAGGTACTCGGTCAGCATGCCGGCTCCTACGCCGGCAACGGCGAGCCCGGCTCCCTTGAGTACTCGCATGTGCCCTCATCCTCTCGACGATCGCTCACCCACGCGGTACCCAATGGGCTGAGGCTCAGTCGTCGAGCAGTTTCGCGATTTCCGCCATCTGCTCCGCACTGAGCGGGCCGTGCGCCATCGCGGCCGCGTTCTCCTCGGCCTGGGCGACGGTCCGGAAGCCGGGGATCGGCACGGTCCGCGGGCTGCGCGCCCAGATCCACGCCAGCGCGCCTTGCGCCAGCGTCCGGCCGTCGCTCTGCAGTACGTCGCGGATCGCCGACACCTTGTCCCACCACTCCGGCGCCGGTACGCCGCCCTTGTCGAAGAACCGCAGCCACGACGGCGGCAGGGTCCGGATGTCGGCACCGGTCGCCGGCCTCGTCGTGTCGCGCCGGCCCAGGATGCCCATGCCCAGCGGGGTCCGGTTGATGCTCGCGAGGTCGGCGCGTTCGCACAGTTCGAGCATCTCGGGAGCGTCGTGCAGCACGCTCAACTCGTGCTGGACCGCCGCGCAGTGCTCGCCCTCGGAGAACAGTTCCGCGCTGCTCGGGGTGTCGGTGCTCCACGCGTAGCTGCGGATCAGCCCTTCGCGGACGAGATCCTCGCAGGCCTCGCGCAACGGCAGCGCGACGTCCGCGGTGGTGTCGAAGTGCAGCTGATAGAGATCGATGTAGTCGGTGCCGAGCCGGTCGAGGGACGCCCGTACGGCCTTGTGCACGTATTCGACCGAGCTGTCCTTGTCGTACATGGTCCGGGTCGACTCGTCGAAGGTGTTGCCCCACTTGGTGGCGATCACCACCTGGTCGCGGATTCCGGCCAGTGCTTGCCCCAGCACCCGTTCGCTGTGCCCGGCGCCGTACACATCCGCGGTGTCGAAGAAGGTCACGCCGAGCTCGACGGCTCGCCGTACCGCCCGGATCGACTCTTCGTCGTCCACCTCACCCCAGCCCAGCGGCTCCCTGGTGGGATGGGCGAACGGCCCACCGATCGCCCAGCATCCGAACCCGACCGGGCTGACCTCGATATCAACTCGTCCCAACGTGCGCATATCCATACGGCTGACTCAACCATCGTGAGGTTGATCCGTCCAATGCATCTTTTTCTTAGTTTTGATGCACAGCGAACATCAACGCTCGACGCCGGTCACCCGGCCTTGGTCGTCGGTGATGTAGAGCCCCTTGGACAGATCCAGCAGCACCAGCGTGTTCCCGAACGGATCCTCGACCACGGCGCACCGCCCGACCGGGATCTCGAACGGCTGCTCGATCACCCGCCCGCCGGCGCGCTCGATCTCCTCGGCGGCCTCGTCGGCGAAGTTCACCAACCAGCTCGGCGCGTACTCGAGTTCGGTCGACAGGACGATCTCGGTGTCGCTGTCCGGCAATCGCAAGCCGGCCTGCCCGATCGTGTCGCTTCGCCACACCACCTCGTGCCCGAGCCGATCCCGGTAGAACTCCAGCCCGCTGTCCAGATCCGGAACCCGGACCGTCACCGCATCAACCTTCCGCAGAAGTCCACTCATACGACCAGCCTCCTGCAACCCACCGACAGGTTGGGTCAGCGGGTGGCGCGGGTGGCGACGGCTTGGTTCATGGCGATGAACTGGGGCTTGATGGTTTTCATGAGCATGGAGTGGGTGAAGGGCACGGCGACGCCGCGGAAGGTCTCCTCCTGGATGAGCCGGGTGCGGCCGTCGGGGAGAGCCTCCAGGCGGAAGGCATGTTCGCCGTCGAAGACGCCGCCGAAGGCGACCTTGCCGATCCAGCGGAGTTCCTTGTTCGGTACGACGGCCAGCAGCTCAGGGCTGAACGTGGTCTCCTTGCCGTCGGTGTCGCGCAAGACGTTGGTGATGGTATTGCCAACTGTCAGCTCCCCGGTCGAGGAGATGATGAATGGGTTCCACTCCGGGTACGCCTGCCGGTCTGCGAGCACCTTCCATACCTGCTCCGGTCTCGCGTCGATCTCGAGCTCGGTGTGCAGGACGAACGGCCGGGCGATCGTGTAGACGGCGTACCCGGCGAACAGGACGACGATGGTGCCGAGGGCAACCAAAAACTTCTTCATGACTGCTCCAAAGGGCCGAGGGCGCTGTCGACCAGCTCCCCGACATAGGCGGAAGTGATCGGCTCCCCGGTGATGAGGAGCCGGTAGTACAAGGGCCCGACGAGCTGATCGACCAGTACGACGGGGGAGGTGCCGGCCGCGACGAGTCCGTCCTCCTGCGCCTTCGCCAGGACCGCGACGGCCGCCGCATGCCGCTCGCCCCACAGCGCCCGAACGCTCTCGCCGACCCTCGGCTCGCGCGCAGCCGCCGCGGCCAGATCGGCGATCAATGTCCTCGGTACGGCGGTCAGCGTTGACGCGACGGCGGATACGAGCTCGGAGAGATCCCGCCGCGAGTCACCGCTCGGCTCGAACGGTACGGCGGAACGCAGCTGGGCGATCATCGCGATCACCAGCTCGGCTTTGGTCGGCCAGCGCCGGTAGAGCGTCGTCTTTGCCACGCCGGCCCGCTCGGCGACGCGGTCGACGGCCATCCCGTCGTACCCGCGCAGCCGCATCTCGGCCATGGCGGCCTCCAGCACGCGTCCCTCCACCCCGGCATCCCGCGGCCGCCCTCGCCCAGCCATCGCCATCCTCTTTTCGCTACAGCGGTGTCGAAAAGAACTCTAGGCCGGGCGATCGATTTACGCAACTGCGGTAGCGAATCAGGTGTTTCATCGCTGACATGTACGTGAAGCGGCGCGGATCCGACAGGACTTATATAAGTGCTGTTATGATGCGGTCATGGACGATCCGACCGAGCAGAGTCAGTGGCGGGGCCTGCATCACTTGCTGGCGCGGATGGATGCCGATATCGCCGGCATCTACACCGAGCGGGAGATCAAAGGGCTCAAGCCGAGCTTCGTGATGGAGTTGCTGCGGCTGCACGCCAAGGGGCCGATGACGATCACCGAGCTGGCGGAATCAGTGGGACGGACCCACTCGGCGCTGAGTCAGAAGGTGTCGGCGATGCGGGCGGCCGGCCTGGTGCGGACTGTGCCGGGAGCCGATGCCCGGAGCAAGAAGGTCGCGCTGACCGCCAAGGCGAAGGGCATCGTCGAGTTGCTGGCCGCCGAGTGGCGTGCGACCGAGGCCGCGATCACCGAGCTCGAGGCCGAGCTCCCGTACGCGATGACCCAGGTCGTCCGGGATGTCGAGGAGGCCCTGGCCCGGAAGAGCTTCCACGACCGCATCGCCGAGAAGCTCGAAGGCCACCAGAAGTGAAGCACGCGCTGATCGACCTGGAGCCGTTGCGCGTCTCCAGGGTCTTCAGAAGGCTCTGGGCCGGGCAGTTGTTGTCGGCGTTCGGCGGCCAGTTGGCCTTCGTCGCGGTGATGTTCCAGGTCTGGGATCAAACGTCGAGCCCGGCCTGGACCGGCGCGGTGGGGATGGCCCAGGCGCTGCCGTTGATCGTCCTCGGCCTGTTCGCCGGAGCCGTCATCGACCGGGTCGAGCGGCGCCGGGTCTATCTGATCACCGTCACTGGGCAGCTGCTCACCTCGGCCCTGATGGCCGGCCAGCTGATCGTCGGTCCGGTCCCCGTCGGCGTCCTCCTCGGACTTGTCGCCGTACAGGCCTCCTTCGGCGCGGTCGGCGGGCCAGTGGCCCGGACGGTCCTCCCGCAGTTGTTGCCACGTGAACTCCTTGCCGGCGGGATCGCGCTCAACCGGATCGCATTCCAGGGCGCGATGCTGATCGGCCCGGTTGCCGGCGGTCTGATCGTCAGCGCCTGGGGCGCCGGCGTCTGCTACCTCGTCGATTGCCTGAGCTTCCTTGCCGCCCTGTACGGCGTACTCGGTCTGCCGGCCATGCGAGTCGAGGCGGTCGCCCGGCCGGGTCTGCGAGGAGTGCAGGACGGATTGGCCTTCGTGGTCTCGACGCCTGTGGTGCGGGGCGCGTTGATCACTGATCTCGCGGCGACGGTGTTGTCGATGCCGATCAGCCTGTTCCCGGTCATCAACGCCGAGCGGTTCGGCAACGATCCGCGGACGCTGGGGTTGTTCCTGACCGCGATCGCCGTCGGCGGGGTTGCGGCGTCCGTACTGTCCGGGTCGTTCACGCGACTCGGGCGGCCCGGTGTGGTGATGCTTGCCGGGTCGGCGGGGTGGGGGATTGCCCTTGCTTTGTTCGCGTTCTCACCCAACCCGTGGGTCGCACTGGCGTTCCTCGCCGTGGCCGGGGCCGCCGACACCGTCTCGGTCGTCTCCCGCAGCACGATCATCCAGTTGCACACGCCGAACGAGCTCCTCGGCCGCGTTGCCGCTGCCGAACAGATCGTCGGTCAGGCCGGTCCCGACCTCGGCAACCTCCGCGGCGGCCTGGTCGCGCAGGCATCCTCAGCCCTGATCGCCCTGGCGAGCGGCGCCTTCCTCTGCGTGGCCGCGGTCGCCACCGTTGCCGCTACCACCCCCGGCCTGCGCGCCACCGTCGTACGCGAGAAGGTCTGAGACCGTGCGGAAGCCGGCGTTGCCCATGGAGGATTCGGGCGTGTTGGAGGAGCGGGCGGCGTTGCGGTAGCGGTTGCAGTAGGAGTCGTGGCAGAGATACGAGCCGCCACGCATCACGCGGGCCGCGCCGAGTGACGGGCCGCGCGGGTCTTCGTCCGGCGAGAACTTGTAGTACCGCGGCCCGAACCAGTCCCCGCACCACTCCCACACATTGCCGACCGTCTGCCACAAGCCGAATCCGTTCGGCTTGAAGGTCCGCACGGGCGCGGTGTTCAGGTAGCCGTCCTCCACGTCGTTCCGGTCCGGGAACGATCCCTGCCAGATGTTGCAGCGCCACTCACCGTCATCACCGAGCAGCTCGTCACCCCACGGATAGCGCGCGCCTTCGATACCGCCGCGGGACGCGAACTCCCACTCGGCTTCGGTCGGCAACCGCCGCCCAGCCCACGTGCAGTAAGCAACCGCGTCGTTCCAGCTCACATGTACGACGGGATGGTCGTCGAGCCCATCGAGATCGGACAACCGCCCACCGGGGTGCCGCCAGTCTGCTCCGCGGACGCCGGCCCACCACGGCGTACTCGCGGCCGGACCCATCACGTCGTCCGGCTTCGCCTGCAGCGCGAGGTGGAAGACGGCCGAGAACCCGAAGATCTCCGCTTCGGTCCGATAACCGGTGTCGTCGACGAACCTCCCGAAGTCGCGGTTGGTGATCGAGGTCGCGTCGATGCTGAACGGCGCGACCCGCACCTGGTGGATCGGCGTCTCCCCGTCACCAGGGTTGCCGTCCCCGGTGCCGTCACCCATCGCGAACTCACCGCCGGCGAGCGCGACCTGCTCCACCTCGTGCCGGCCCCTGGAGGTCGGCGCGGCCGGGGGAGCGGAGGTCACCCCCCGCGCAGGTGCGCAGCAGGACGGTTGCTCGTCACTCATGCTCCTAGGATCTCAAAGCGCCGGCGGGCCTTGTTCGATGCGGCGCAGGACCGGATCCAGACGGTAGAAATCGTCGCCGGTGATGAGTTGGCGTTCGTCCCACCAGGTGGCGCCGGCTTCGGCCAGCGGCTCGATCAGCGCTGCGGCGTTCTTGGGATCGCTCATGCCGCCGACGATGACGTCGTACGGGCGTTCATCGTCACCGCGCAACTCGCGCAGGTAGGCGATCAGGTCGCGGAGTTCGTCGACGGGTGGCGCGACGCCGTGGTTGGCGTCCAGGAACAGCGGTACGGCGCCGTCCCAGCGGGCGGCGCGGCGCATCGGGGTCTTGCGCGGCCAGTAGCCGGCGATCCAGACCGGCGGGCGCGGCTGCTGAACCGTTGCCGGGAGCAACGTCACGTCGTCGACCCGGTAATGCCGGCCCTCGTGGTTCACCGGCTCACCCGACCAATAGCGAGGGAGCAGGTCGAGCCCTTCGTCCAGGCGTTCCGCGAGGACCTTCGGGTCGGTGGAATCGCCGAAGCTGCCGAACTCGTCCTGGATCGGGCCACCGAGCCCGGCGCTGAAGATCACCCGGCCGCCACTGAGTGCATCCAACGTCGCGACCTGCCGGGCGAGCTGCTCCGGCCGACGTCGCGCGACCGGGGTGACGAGCGTGCCGAGCTTGAGCCGCGACGTCGCCAGGGCGGCCGCGGTCAGCAGCATCCATGGATCACCAAACGGCTGGCCCTGCCGCTGCACCTTGCTGTGGACGACATGGTCCCAGACGAACAGCCCGTCCCAGCCGGCCTCCTCGGCCACTGCCGCCACCCGCGTGACCGTGTGAGCGTCGGCGAAGTCCCCGAAGTTCGGAATATTGACGGAGAAGCGCACGCTGGGATCCTCCCTAAGACAGGTGGAGGTGGATGAAGGGGATGGTGTCGCCGGGGAGCAGGTAGGTTTCGACCTCGGTGAAGCCGTGGGACTTGGCGAAGCGGAGGCCGTCCTCGTTGCTGGCGAGGATGTGGGTGTCGATGCCGTCGGTGCTGAGTTCGCGACCGCGGGCCAGGCTGCGGCGGTAGATCGCCGTACCGAATCCTTGGCGGCGGTGCTCAGGCAGTACGCGCGCGATCACGGTCGCCGCGGGGGTCTCGTCCGAGGGTGGGCGGACGGTCGAGCAGCCGACCAGGACGTCACCGGCGTAGGCGACTTCGAGGACGTGGTGTCGGGCCCGCTCGCGGATCTCGTCGACGGACAGGGGCGCGGTCGGGATGATCTCGTTGTGTACTCGCTGCCAGTCCAGCAGGGTCGCGTCATCGCTGACCGGCACGATCCGAAGGTCACTCACCCGGGAAGTCTAGTAGCGTCCGTGGGGTGCGGATTCTCTTCGTGGGAAACAGCTTCACGGCCCGGAACAATCTGCCCGGCCTGCTGACCGGGCTGGCGGGTGCGCGGGGGATCGACCTCGAGCACCGGTTGATCCAGGCTGGTGGCGCGTCGCTGCGGCAACATCTCAACGCCGGGAAGGCGCTCGAGGCGATCGCCACCGGCGGCTTCGACGTCGTCGTACTGCAGGAGCAGAGCACGCTGCCGATCAAGAGCCCGGATCGGTTCCGCGAGAGCGCGCGCGACTTCGACGCCGCAATCAAGGCGGCGGGCCTGCGGACCGCTTTGTATATGACATGGGCGCGACGGAATGCTCCCGAGACGCAGCAGGCGCTGACTTCGGCGTACGCCGGTAGCGCGGCTGAGCTAGGCGCGACGCTCGTGCCGGTCGGCGTGATCTGGGAGCGGTTCATCAAGCAGTACGACGAACCCGTTCTGCACGACAGCGACAACAGCCACCCGGCGCTGGCCGGCAGTTATCTCGCGGCGTGCGTGTTCCTCATGGCGCTACTCGAGCAGGATCCGGTCGGGATCGACGTACCGGTGAAGGGCCTCGATGCGGACACCGCCGCCCTTCTCCGTCAAGCTGCCTGGGACCTAACGGCCGCCGAGTAGACCGCCCATCAGTAGCGCGAGCTACTTGGCGTCGTGGAAGACGAGTCCGAGGGTGTGACGCTGTCCGCTGCGGATTGCGGAGACGCCATGCCGGACGGGCGAGGCCGACCAGCCGCGGGCGGATTTCACCGGGCGGTCCCGGGTGGTGAACACGAGTCCGTGGCCGTGGGGGATCAGCGTCGCCGTACCGCGAGATTGTGCCCGCGGCCGTTGTTCCACCAGGAGGAACTCCCCGCCGGTGTGATCCACTCCGGGGTCGTTGAGGTTGATGACGACCTGCAGCGGGAAGACCTTGTCGCCGTACAGGTCCCGGTGGAGTGCATTCCAGTCACCTGGTCCATACCGCAACAGGATCGGGGTCGGTCGAGTCTGGCCGGCCCGGTGGCAGATCTCCAGCCACTCGTCCAGCGTGTCGGGCCACTCGGCTTCCCGACCGAGCCGGGCGTACCAATCCCGTGCTATCGGCAACAACCGCGGGTACAGCGCCTGCCGCAGCGACTGAACGGCCTCCGGGAACGGCTCGCCGAAGTACCGGTACTCACCCTCCCCGAACCGGTGCCTGGCCATGTTGATGGTCGCCCGGAAGCGCTCGTCGTCGTCGTACAGCCCGGCGATTTTGGCGGCCTCGGTGGGGGTCAGCAGCTGGGGTAGCAGCGCGCATCCGTAGTCGTCGACCTCGGCAGCCACCGCCTGCCAGTCGGCCTTCGCGACGCGGTTGGCGAACCTGTCCATCAGAGCAGTCCTCTCCAGTCGTCCTCAAGTCATGGAACGGCCCGGGGGCCGGAGGTGTGAGGGTCTTCTCCGCCGGGGCGCGCGGGTGCATCCTGGGATCGTCGGCAGTGGTTTGAGAGGGCGCCGGCTCGGCAACTGGATGAATATGGTGGACAACGGGGCCCGCTATCGAGTGGCGTGGCGATCGGCCGTGGTGGTGCTGACCACGGTCGGTGTTCTTGCCGCGTTCCTGTTCGTCGGCCTGTCGAGCATCGTGGTCGCGTTCCTGATGGGCGGGATCATGGTTGGTTCGGTCCAGCTGAGTGTGGGGCTGGCCCAGGAGCGGCAAGCGCCCGAGCTGGTCCGGTCGGTGGTCCGGTGGGCTGTCCGGGCCGGGTTCGTCGTGGTGGCGATCTGCGGGTACGCGACCGCGACCGGGACGGCCACCTTGGCCCTGCTCCTGCTGATCGGTGCGACCTCGCCACCCGCGATCCGGTGGCTGTATCCGAACCTGGCGGATCCGGCCGCGGCGCCGGCCGAACCCAGGCCGGTCGAGACGATCGTGGTCGAAGCCGAGCCGCCCAAGCAGAAGCGGAGACGCCGGAAGCGCGTCGAGCCCGAGCCGGCCAGCCCGGAACCTGAGGTCTCGCCGCCACCCGCACCGGTCGTCCTGACCGAGCTCAGCGAGGAAGAGCTGTGCCTGGCCTGGCGGCGAAGTTTCACCGAGCTGGAGCACTGTACGACGGACGCGCAGCGGCTCGAGGTGGCCGCCCGTCGTACGGCGGTCCTCGACGAGCTGGAGCGGCGCGATCCCAAGGCGTTCGCCGAGTGGCTCGACTCGGGCCCGCGAGCCGCGGGGGATCCTTCCAAGTTCTTCACACCCCGGACAAACCACGGAGAGCCGGACTGAGACGTGCCGGTCGCACCGCCCATCCGCCGCCCGATGAGCGGGGTGCACTGAGCAGTTCGGCTGCGATGAGGTCGATCGCGTGCCGGGCGGCGGACAGGACCGCGGGGAAGTTGAGGAAGGCGTGCATGGTGTGGGCGTACTCGACGAGCCGCGCTTCCTCCAGACGCGCCGCGTAGTTGCGGGCGTCGTCGCGGAGCGGGTCGCGACCGGCGGCGAGGATGAGCGCGGGCGGGAGACCTTTGAGACTCTCGGCCCGCAGTGGTACGGCGGCTGCCGGGAGCTCGCCTTCGGGGAAGTACTGCCTCGACGACCAGCGGCCGGGAGCAATGCTGAGGAAGGTGCCGTCGAAGAGCCGGTACGACTCGGTGTCCTGGTCCAGATCGAGGCAGGGATAGCAGAGGATCTGCCGATCGGGGAGTGGCCGCCCCTCGTCCCGCGCGAGCAGACAGGCTCCAGCAGCTAGCGCTGCGCCCGCACTCTGTCCGCCCACGACGATCGTCCCGTCGCCACCTAGCTTTGCCGTCCGCAACCATTCGAGCGTGTCCCGTACGTCGTGAAGCCCTGCTGGATAAGGGTTTTCGGGCGCCAGGCGGTAGTTGAGCGAGACAACGATCACGTTGCCTCCGGCGGCTATCCCTGATGCGGCGTACTCGATGTCGCGCAGATCGCCGCCGATGAACCCACCGCCGTGCAACCAGAGCACGATCGGTCGGGGCTCCTCGGTGTGCGGCCGGTAGAGGCGTGCTTGGAGAGAGCGGCCGGGGAGGGGGATCGTCAGGTCTTCCTGGCGAGTCTGTGGATTGCATTCGCCGGCCAGCTCGGGATCGGGCAGCTCTTTCCGGTCGAGCAGGAGCGCTTGATACGGGCCGAGGTCGGGCCCCTCGGGTTGAGCGGCGAAGTGTGCGAGGAGTGCGTCGGTCTCGTGCTTGAAGCCGGGGAGGTCGATGGTGTTCATGCGGAAATCTTCGCGGGGTTGAGGTGACGGGCCGCGTGCGCGAACAGGTTGCCGTCGGGCGGGGTGGCGGCGTACTCGGCCAGTGCCCCGATGCTGCCGTCGTACGGGCCGCCGGTGGACGCGTCGTTCCAGGACGTCTCGTCGTACTGCTCGATCTCGGCGACGATGGCCTCGGTCACGTTGTGGAAGCGGTGCAGGAGGAGCCCGGATGGGATGTGGCGGCCGGCTTCCACGCCGCCCACGTTGAGGGCGCTGCCCGCGTCCGGCGTCTCCCAGCGCGGGTCGAGGCTCCAGTGCAGCCGCCCGGCCGCGGCGTCCCGCAGTACGGCCAAGGTGATCTCGTCCCACATCAGGATGTGCGCGGTCAGGTCGTGCAACGAGTCGCAGAAGTGGCCGAGGATGCCGGCTTCCACACGGTACGGCGCTCGCAGTTCGGCCTCGGTCAGTCCATCGATCCGGTCCCGCAGCAGTTGATGATCGGCCCGCAGTAGTTGAGCGGCCTCAGCCGGGGAAGTAGTCGGTGTACGCATGCCTCTAAGCGAATCATCGCGGCCGCAGGGTGACGCTTGGATTGAGCAAAACCTTCAATCCATCGACGTGCGGTACTGCTTCATCTTCGAGCGGGCGCCGCAGGTGTTCATCGAGCACCAGCGGCGCCGGCCGGCCCGGCTCTCGTCGACGAAGAGGAGCGAGCAGTCGTCACTCGCGCAGGTGCGGATGCGGCCGGCCAGCGGGCCAGCCAGCAAGTCGACGGCGTCGCGGGCGAGGAGCGACAGCACGCCGTCGGCATCCGTCCTCGGGTACTCGAGCTTTAAGGTCGCTGTCAGTTTTGGGCCGGGGAGCGGGCGGGCGCTCCACCGGTTCACCAGCTCCAGGTCGGGTCTGAGCGTCGTACCGGTGAAGAGGCGGTAGAGGGCTTCGCGGAGCTCGAGCGCTTGCGTGTAGTCGCGGCGCGAGACGGCCACGGTCGACAGCTTGGCTTCGCGGAACCAGCGGGCCAGGTCTTTGGGTCCGGGCAGCCGTTCGAACTCTTCGTCCAGTCGGCGCTTGCCCACGGTGGCGGTGAAGTCGACGGACGGGCGGCCACCGACCCAGGTGAATTTCATGACGATAGTCTACCATCGCTGTTACCAGTTGAACCGGTAACGAAAGAGTGAGGTCATGACACGGATCGCAGTGGTCGGAGCGCGGCGTCGGTGGGTACTTCGGTGGCCGGCTCGCCGCCGCCGGGCAGGACGTCAACTTCATTGCACGCGGCAAACACCTGGACGCGCTGCAGTCCGGTGGCTTGGTGGTGCGGAGCGTGGTGGGTGACTTCGACGTACCGGTGCATGCTTTTGGCGACTGCGCCGAGGTCGGCGAAGTCGACTACGTGCTGCTCTGCGTGAAGACCTGGCAGTTGCCGGACGCAATTACCGCGATCGCGCCGCTGGTCGGTTCAGGTACGGCGATCGTCACCGTCCAGAACGGCGTCGAAGCTCCCGATCAGGTCGCCGCCGTCTACGGCCGGGCGGCGGTGCTGCCCGGCGCGGCCGCGGTGATCGCTTACGTCGACGGTCCCGGCATCATCCGGCATCTCGGCGGGCCCGGCCGGCTGACCTTCGCCGAATGGGACAACGAGCCGACTCCCCGGATCGACTGGTTGCGCACGGCATTCATCGACGCAGGCCTGGACGCGGTGGTCGCGGCGGACATCTGGGCCGCCCTCTGGTCCAAGTTCCTCGCCATCGTCCCGTCCGGCGGCCTCGGCACCGCGACCGATTCGCCGTACGGCGTCCTGCGCGCCAGCCCCGGCACCCGCCGCCTGCTCACCGAAGCCACCACCGAGATCCGCGACGTCGCCCTCGCTCTCGGCATCAACCTTCCCGGCAACATCGTCGAGACAACCCTCGCCTGGATCGACCAGCTCCCCGCCGACGGCACCACGTCCCTCCAACGCGACCTCCTCGCCCGCCGCCCAACGAACTCGACGCCTGGACCGGCGCCGTCGTACGCCTAGGCGCGCAAGCCGGAGTCCCCACCCCTGTCAACACCGTCCTCTACGAACTCGCCGCCACCCGAACCGGAGACCTATGAATCGACGGGCCGCTCACCCGCCGCGGGAGCACTCTGCGCGCTCGCCTGGTTCTCAAGCGGAACCGAAACCAGCAATTGCTCACTCATGCCGCCCCCTCATCGTCCGCGCCGGCCCTGTCTGGCTTAGGCCACAGGTCGTCGCATGAGAGATCCAGAGCGCGCTCAAGGCCCCGGACAAGACACCCGACACGATCAGCCCGCGGTGAGCATCCATCGTCAGCGACGTCTCGCCGACCAGGGCCAGGATGAACAGCCCCGACGTGAAGAGCCCCGCGACGAGCCCGATCGCGGTAGCGAAGCCTGTCGAGATTTACGTATGGTCGGCAGATCGCCGCCGCTACAAGTGCCGGCATCACGATGCCGCCTGCCACCAGAATGAGCCGCTCCCAGCCGCTCATCCAGCCCGAGTTGCCACCGTCTATCTGCCGCCATCCGCTGTCGACGCGGGTGCCTGTCTCCCACCAGGGCAGCGTCCCCGAGAATGCGAGCCCGACCGTCGCTCCAACCAGCAGAATCCGCTCGTGAACCTGCTTCGCCGTCAGCTCCGTCACGCCCGGATGCCACCGGCCACCAGGTCCGAAGCTGGCCGGTTTCGTACGGTGACGCCGTCCTCGCCTCCTTCATATAGTTGCCGCCAGCAACGGCGACCTACAAATGGCCAGCACTGCAACGGATCCCACCATCCACAACCTCACTCCGAGGATTTGGCTCGCTCGAACACTTGTTCTAATATAGCTGCATGAGAGGGCTGACGATCACCAAGGCCGACGGCGACCATCCGGTCCCCGCCGACACGGCCAGGCCTGCCACGCCCGTCTCCCGCCGCGAAAACACCGCCACCGCCGGTCTTGCCGCCGCCACCTCCAGCCTTGCCGCCGGCGCCACATCGCCGCCCCTCGCACGCGTCGACACGGTCCCGTCCACCGCGACGGTCACGTCGTCTGCATCAGTCCGCGACACCACCACGCCGTCGATCTCCGACCGTGCAGCCTGCTGCGCCCACTGCGCTGCCCGGAATACCTGGAAGGCCTGGGATTCCGCCGCACCGGACGACGCCTGGCTGGTAGACGACGATTACGTCCCCGACGACCTGCACTACCCCACCGACCCCGAGATCCCCGGCGGCCCGCCGGTGCTGACCGAGCAGGAGTGGCTGGACGCCCAACTCGACGAGGCCCTCGGCCGCACCCGGTCCTCGCGCGTCGACGACTTCGAGTGGCAGGAATGGCACGGTGTCGAGCAGGACGAGGCCGAACGCGCCCTGCTGGCCCTGGACGCCCCGGCCTGGCTGTCGCTGCCGCCCGGCGGCGCCCTCGCGGCCGCGCTGGAAGACACCCGTCCGCGAGCGATGTCGCCGATGGCGTTGATGGAGCTGATGAAGGCCACCACCCGGATGGTCGCCTGGGCCGAATCGATCAAGGCCGAGGCGATGGCGTCGTTCTACCGGCACCGCCACGCCGAACACGCCGAAGCCCCGCGTCCCACCCAGGTCGACACCCGGGGCCGCCCGATCGACCCCGAACGGTCCTGGCACGCTGAGCTCGCCCTCGCTCTCGGCCTGTCCCCCACCACCGTCGCCCGCCACGTCACCACCGCGCTGCGCCTCACCAGCACCCTGCGCGCCACCCACACCGGGCTGAAGTGCGGCGCGCTGACCTGGGGCAAGGCCCTGGCGATCTCCGAGGCCACCACCAACCTGCCCGATGAGGCCGCCCAGGCCGTCGAGGCCCATGTGCTGAAACGCGCCGCGACCCAGACCCACCGCAACCTGCTCGAATCCCTGCGCCGCCAGGTCGCCAAACACCGCGTCCGCGAGGACGCCGCTGACCACCGCGCCGCCGTCGCCGACCGCACCTGCAAAATCGTGCCCCTCCCGAACGGCATGGCCGGGCTGTGGATCGTCCACACCGCCGACAAAATCCAGCAGATCTGGGTCACCATCCAAGCCATCGCCACCCTCGCCAAACGCGGCACCCCCACCCACCCGACCAGCGACGCCCCGACCAACGGCGCTGCCAGCAACGACGCTGCCAGCAACGAGTCTGCAACAAGCGCCGCCACGAACGCGCCCGCCGCGGGGCAGCCCGCCGCCAACACGAACACCACTGGCCGCCCCACCACCGGCGACACCACCACCAGTTCACCCACCGGCGACACCACCAGCGCCGCAGAGTCAGTCACTTCCGCGGAGGACACTGCCGACGACACTTCGGCCGACGCCCACACGGTGGGCGCCACCGAGCCGACCCCCACTGACACCGCGAGGCCGACTCCCGCGACACCCAAGGACCGGGCGGCCGCAACGAGCACCGCGAACCCGGCAACATCTACCGCATCAGCCACCCCGCCGACAGACACCGGCCCGACCACCCGGCCCGCACCCGACGAACCGGGATCACACACCGCGCACAACAACGCACCGACCACCGCCACCACACTCACCCCGGGCCGTGGTGCACCGACCAACGCCCACCCCACCGAGCAACCCCGCACCGCCGAACAGGCCCACACCGACACCTCCACGGAACCGGCCAAGGACACCCGGACCGCCGAACAACGCCGCGCCGACGTGGCTGCGGATCTGTTCGAGCACATCCTGCGCAACGGGCTGGACTGGCTCGGCCGGCGCCTGCCCGACCAGCATCGCCGCCGCCCCCACATCGAGGTCGTTGTGCCCGCCTCGACCCTGCTCGGCCTCGACAACGACCCCGCCGAGTTGACCGGCTACGGCCCCATCCCCGCAGACCTGGCCCGCCGCATCGCCGCAGACGGGACCTGGCGGCGGCTGCTCACTGACCCGGTCAACGGCATCGTGCTGGAAGCCGCCACCACCCGCCACGACCCCGGCACCCTCGTCACCGAAACCCTGCTCGCCCGCCACCCGGTCTGCGCCTGGCCCGGCTGCAACCGCACCTCCCGCGACTGCGACCGCGACCACACCACCCCCTTCACCCAAACCGGCACCACCCACCCTCACCGGACTGGCGCCGTACTGCGAATACCACCACGTCATCAAAGACACCCCCACCTGGGGCTGGACCACCACCAGCCACCCCGACGGCTCCATCACCCTCACCACCCCCACCGGCCACCGCCACACCACCGTCCCACCCGCCCGCGGCCCCATCACCACCCACAGCCACAGCGATAGGCACAGCGCCACGGCCAGTGGCCTCGGCATCAACGGCATCAACACCGGCACCGGCGCGGGCGTCGAGCCCTGTCCTGAATCGGCCGCTCGCGGACCGATCGGTCTCGGCGTCAACGGCCAGCCCAACTCCGCGGGCAACGTCCGTCACACCGCCAGCGGGTCGACGGTGAGCCCGCGCCGAGCGCCTGCCGACGATCCGCCGCCGTTCTAGAGAACGGTTCTCCACGTCTTGCCGCAGGACGTGTTTCGGTCTTGTTGTTGCCTGCGTTCCGTCTTGCCGCAGGACGTGTTTCGGTCTTGTTGTTGCCTGCGTTCCGTCTTGCCGCAGGACGTGTTTCGGTCTTGTTGTTGCCTGCCTTTCCGCCTCGCCGCAGCACGTGTTTCGTCTTGGCGCAGCACGCGGTTCCGCCTTCGTTGCTTGCGTTCCCGGCGGCGATGGTGTTGCTCGACGAGTGCAGGCTGCGGCTGGATGACTCGCTTGCCGCGGCCTCGTTGTAGTTTGCGTGACTGCCTCGCTGGAGCGTGCATGTGCTTGGGTGAGGGCACACGTCCGCCCAGCGAGGTGTCTCCCATTGCAGCTCGTATGTTGCCTCGCCCTGGGCTGCGCGTCCGACTCTGGCGCACGTCAGTGTCGCTGCCCGCAGGTTGCATACCGACGTCTCGTAGTTGCTAGAAGCAACCTCGGATGGCGATGGCGTGGGCGTCGATGAGATAGCCCATCAGGTGGTGGCTTCGCGTCGGCACGGTGAGGCGCTTGCTGAAGGCGGCCTGAGCTTGAGGGTGGGGCGTTGAGCTCGGGGGTCGGGTGTTGAGTCCTGTCCTGAAGCGGGCGCCCGCGGAGCGATCGGCCTCGGCTTGAACAGCCAGCCGAACGGGATTGGGCAGGGTGTGACGTTGGCGACCGGGCTCGGACGAGGACGGCGGTAGTGCTGAAGGCTGCGGCGTTGGCGTCGTACTGGAAGAAGGAGTACGAACGCCAAGCTTGGCGACCACTAGCACCGAGGCGGCGGCGCGGGTCGCGATCAATCAAACGCGCCGAAGTCAGATGAGTTCGCGTTGGCGTCGGAGGACGCTGCTGACAGGTTCCGGTCGGGGACTGAGCGGTCGGTGATGGGGCGGCGAGGGTCAGGACTGGCTGGAAGAGCCAGAAGTAGATGGCGATCCAGGTTTCGCGGGGACCGATGGTTGAGGACTCGGCGAGGGTGGCGATCGACCAGCCCGGCATCGGGCCGACGGGCGAGGGGCGAGGGGCGAATGCACCGCACGACGCGCATCAGAGCACCGGGCAGGAGGATCCACCCGAACGTGCGGCGCACGTTCGAGCGGATAGTCCTGTCCACCCCTCGCTCAGTGCTCGATTCGGGCGCGGAGGCGGTCTGGGCGGGTGGTGGTTGAGTGGCTTGGCAGCGTGTAGATGGCGAAGTACAGCACGGCGAGAGTCGCGCCGTAGATCGCGACGCCGACCGGCAACGCGCTGGTGAAGCTCAGGCCGATCATGGCCAGCGACCACACCCCCGCAGCGAGCGGCGCGTACCGCCGCCAGCCGTGCCATTCAGTTGATCGCAGTACGGCGACGCCGGCGATGAGGAGGCCAATTGCGGTGAGGCTGACGCCGAGGCCGAACACGCTGCCGACCACCTGGGGGCCAGTCTCATCCATCCGCTGGTCGGCGAACGGGATGGTCGCGAACTCCGCGAGGAAGAGGACAAACGTTCCCACCACCGCCAGCATCGCGCCGACCCGACCGCGCCGGATAGTGCCGGCGAAGGCGAGCATGCCGAGGAGGACGAGGAGGTGGAGACCGGCGAACACGATGGACACCGGCGTCAGTGCGTCGCTGCTCCACGGGTAGCTCCACATGTCGTCGGACACGTCGGAGGCCGGCTTGACGACCGCCTCGATGAGGATGCCCGACGCGACGGTCGCGACAGCGCCGACGAGTCCGGCCACGGCGAGCCGGCGGATGGAAAGGTTGTTCATGATGGTCCCGCCCTTCAGTGGAAAGCTGATGCCATCGACGCTAGAAATCGGCACAGCCCAGCGCATCGGCGCCAGTACGAGACCTGGATCAGCGAGTACGCGCGGACCGCCGTAAGTGCCAGCACTGTTGGCCGCGACCGTCGCGCGCTGTCACGATGGGCGCGTGGGCCGACGGGCTTTGCCGGTAGTGCTGTTCGGAGCGACCGTGGTCGTGGAAATCGCCGCGGTCGTCCTGTCGTGGCGCCTGGAGCCGACGTACGACACCCTCCTGTACGCCGTCTTCGGCCTGACCACTGTCGGCGCCGGCGCGGTGATCGCGCAGCGTCGGCCGGAGAACCCGATCGGCTGGCTCTTCTGCGGCTTCGGCCTGCTCAACACGGTCACCTCAGATCTCCTTCAAGGCTGGGGACTCCGGGCCGCAACCGAGGGCTGGCCGGGCGGCCCGCTCGCTGAATGGATCAGCTCGTCCAGTTGGCTGACCAGCGGCTACGGCTGGACGCTGACGTTCCTGCTCTTCCCGACCGGCCGCCTGCCCGGCCCGCGATGGCGGCTGGTGCCATGGACCGGCGCGGCCGGCCTGGTGCTCGGTACGGCCGCCTGGTCCCTGAGCCCGGATCGCGGTCGCGACTTCGTCGGCGGTCGCAATCCGTGGGCGGTCGAGTCGCTACCGACCGGTCTCCTGCTCGCCGTCGGGATGCCGCTGTTCCTCGGCTCGCTGATCGCCGCCGTACTCTCTCTCGCTGTCCGGTTCCGCAACACGAGCGGCCTGGAACGCCAGCAGCTCAAGTGGTTCGTACTCGCGGCCTGCGTCGCCGGAGTGGCTCTCCCGATGAGCTTCGCGCTCTGGTACGTGACCCCGGTGGCCGGCGTCCTCGCCGCCGTCGCGCTCTCCGGCCTGCCGCTGGCGGCGGGTGCGGCGATCCTGCGCTACCGGCTCTACGACATCGACCTGTTCATCAGCCGCACGGTCGCTTATGCCACGCTGACTGTGTCGCTGGCGGCGGCGTACGTCGTACTGATCATTGCCCTCGGCACCTTGTTCGGCCGGAGCTCGGGCTGGGCCACAGCGGCGGCCACGGTGGTGTGCGCGATCCTGTTCCACCCGCTGCGCCGCCGGATCCAGGACGCCGTCGACCGCCGCTTCAACAGATCCAGGTACGACGCCTTGCGCCGGATGGCAGCCTTCCTCGACGACGTCCGCGGCGGGCGTCGCGCACCGGAGGATGTGCAGACCGTCCTCCGCGACATCTTCGCCGACCCGCACCTCGAGCTGCTCATGTTCCTCCCGGAGAGCCAGCGGTACGTCGATCTGGCCGGGAACCCACGGTACGACGACGACCGGCACCGGATCGCGATCGAGCGGGGAGCTCAACCGATCGGCGTCGTACTGCACAACAGCAAAGCTGAATTCAGCCCCGAGCTGCTGCGTCGCGTGGTCGAGGAGGGCGGGCTCGCGGTCGAGATCGCGCGGTTGCGCGCCGAGGTACGCCTGCAGCTGAGCGAGGTCGAGGCGTCCCGGGCCCGGATTGTTGCCGCGGGCCACGCCGAGCGCCGCCGGATCGAGCGAGATCTGCACGACGGCGCCCAGCAGCGCCTGGTGTCCATCGGACTGGCGCTTCGGCACGCTCAGCATCAACTGGGCTCGTCTGCGGATGCCGTCGGATCGACGCTGGATCGCGCGGTCGCGGAGGTCAGCGTCGCGATAGGGGAGCTGCGCGAACTTGCTCGCGGGCTTCCGCCGACGCAGCTGGACGCCGGCCTGGCTCCGGCGTTCCATGATCTCGCCCGGCGGGCTCCGCTGCCGGTCTCGGTGGATGTGCCGAGTGAGAGGTTCGAGCCGGGCGTCGAGGCGGCGGCGTACTTCATCTGCTGTGAAGGCCTCACCAACGCGGTCAAGCATGCGAACGCCACCCGCGTCGACCTCGCTGTCCGTTGTCATCAGCAACGATTGCTGGTCACGGTGAAGGACGATGGCGCCGGTGGTGCCGATGCCGCTCAAGGCACTGGACTGACCGGCCTCGCCGACCGGGTCGCTGCCCTGGGCGGTACCTTCCACATCGACAGCACCCCTGGCAAAGGGACGACACTCACTGCGGAGCTGCCATGCGGATCGTGATCGCTGAAGACCAGGTGCTGCTGCGCGAAGGGCTGGCGATGCTGTTCGTCGACGGCGGGCATGAGGTCGTGGCGACTCTGGGCGATGCGGAGGAGTTGCTCGCGGCGGTGACGTCGTACCGGCCCGATCTGGTGGTGGCGGACATCCGGATGCCGCCGACGTTCAGCGACGAAGGGGCTCGGGCGGCTCAGGCGGTCAAGCGCGCGCATCCGGAGGTCGGCGTACTGCTGCTGTCACAGCACATCGAGACTCAGCATGTAGTGGAGCTGGTGTCACTCGGCGGGTTCGGCTACCTGCTGAAGGACCGCGTCCTCGACGTGAGCGAGTTCCTGGCGGCGGCGGAGCGGGTCGCGCGCGGTGGGTCGGCGCTGGATCCGCAAGTGGTGGCCGGATTGGTGGCTCGCAGCGATCCGCTGGCCCCGCTGACCGATCGGGAACGGGACGTGCTCGAGCTGATGGCGGAAGGGCTGACCAACAACGGGATCGCGAAGCGCCTGTTCCTCAGCGAACGCACGGTCGAGGCACACGTCCGCCACGTCTTCACCAAGCTGGACCTGCCCGAAACAGAGGACGGTCACCGCCGCGTCCTCGCCGTACTGACCCATCTCAGCGCGGCGGCCCGCTAGTTCATCCCGAGGTCCCGCAGGACATCTCCGGCCCGGCCAGCCTGCGCCGCGATTCCGGACTGGTCGTGCACTGGGCCAACGCGTCGTCCGCCACCCTCGACCTGAATGGCGGAACCGTGTACGGCGCTCCGCTCTGGGATGAGAACCGGGTCACTGCCGACAACCCGATGCAGAACCTCGAGCGGTACCGCGACAAGCGGATCTTCCTGGTCGCCGGCACCAGCCCCGACCCGGTCAACTGGTTCGACACCGTAAAGCCTGAGCCAGGGACGGGTCCCGCCGGGGTTACTGGACCGGCCGGGTTGCCCGCCTGCGGTGGCGCTGGTCTACGACGATCAGCAGGGCGCCGACAGCGACGAAGAATGTGAAGGATGCGACCGCCGAGAGCGCGGGGACCGCGAACACCTCAGCGGTGTGTCGCCGGCCGACGAAGTACTTGACGTCCTGGTTGGTGCAGCTGACTTCGACCGTCTGCGCCGGGACCTTGTGCACCGAGTGCGCGACGACGTAGTACACGGCGCTGCCCCTGTCCCACTTCTCCGACCGCGACGGCTCCTTCAGCGCGATCTCCGCGCCGCTCGCGTCCTTCGCCGTACAGGTCTGACCGGCATTTCGCGTGGTCGAGAAGATCGTCAGCCCCACCCCATCCAGCTGCACCGGCCCACGATCCACCCGCGCCGGCGCGCCCGGGATCACCCCGAGCAGCCGCACAATAAAGAACCCACTCACCCCGAACGCCACCACAAAGGCCCCGACCGCACCCCAAAGCCACTTCGTCATCCCCGAACCGTAGTAGCTCCGCCGGTCGAATTGGACCCCGCGGCCCTCGCGCGGCAGTAACTAGTCCTCCGACAGGCGAGTCAGCAGGCGGAGGAGGTCGCTTCTCTCCGCAGCGGACAGGCGGTCGATGAGGGTGACCATCGCGTCACGGCGGTTGCGGCGGATGGTGGTGAGGAGCTCGGTGCCGGCGGGGGTGAGGGTGACGAGGGTCGCGCGGCGGTCGTTGGGGTCGGGGCTGCGGGCGACCAGGCGGGCGGCTTCGAGGTCGTCGACGACCGAGGTTGCCGAGCGGGGGACGATGCCCAGCTGGTTCGCGAGTTCGCTGAGGCGGAGCGCGCGGTCCGCGTGGTCCAGGGTGCGCAGCATCCGCAGCTGCCCGTGGGTGACGTCGAGACCTTCCTTGGTCGCGCGGCGCTGACGGCGGACGAGGCCGTCGAGCAGGGCCGCGATCTGTTCAGCGGTGTCATCCGGTGCGGGCACGAGCAGAGCCTAGTGGGTTGACGATCTTGTGAGTCTAGCTCATAGTGAGCTAACCTCAGTATATCTGCCCTTTCCAAAGAAAGGCATCTATGTCGATGGCCTTCGGCGGCGGAGGTGGTGGTGGCGGGGGTCGCGCGATGCGTTCCCTGCTCAAAGACACCTCGGTCCGCAATCACAAACTCACCGCGGGCACCTTGCGCCGCATCCTCAAGTTCGCCGTCCCCTACCGCGGCTACATTGCCGTCTTCCTGTTCCTGGTCGCCATCGACGCGGCCACCGGCGCCGCCACCCCGCTCTTGTTCCGCGAGATCATCGACCGCGGCATCGTTCCCGGTCGCACCGACCTGGTGGTCTGGCTGTCACTCGCCGTCGCCATGCTGGCGGTAGTCAACAGCGCGGTCACCCTGGCCGAGCGCTGGTTCTCCGCGCGGATCGGCGAGGGTCTCGTCTTCGACCTGCGTACGGCGGTCTTCGACCACGTCCAGCAGATGCCGGTCGCGTTCTTCAGCCGCACCCAGACCGGTGCGCTGATCCAGCGCCTCAACGGCGACGTCCTCGGCGCGCAGCAGGCCTTCACCTCCACGCTGTCGAACGTGGTCAGCAACCTGCTCAGCGTCGCCCTCGTGCTCGGCGCGATGTTCGTGATGTCGTGGCAGATCACGCTGCTCGCCCTGGTCCTGCTGCCGCTGTTCATCCTGCCGGCCCGGCTGATCGCCGGACGGTTGCGCGAGGCAACGGCCGAGACGTACCGGCTGAACGCGACGATGGCTCAGACGATGACCGAGCGGTTCAACGTCGCGGGCGCCGTACTGGCCAAGGTGTTCGGGCGGTCGCAGGAGTCGTCGCAGGACTTCGCCGGCAAGGCCGCCCGGGTCCGCGACATCGGCGTGACCACCGCGATGTACGCCGCCGTCTTCCGGGTCTCACTCACCATGGTCGCCGCGCTCGCGGTCGCTCTCGTGTACGGCGTCGGCGGCGTCTACGCGATCGAGGGAGCCCTCGGGATCGGCACGGTCGTTGCCCTCACCGCCTATCTGAACCGCCTCTACGGACCGCTCACCGCACTGTCCAACATCCAGGTCGACGTGATGACGACCCTGGTCAGCTTCGAACGGGTGCTGGAAGTTCTCGACCTCCCGCCGATGGTTGCCGACCGCAAGGACGCGAAGGAGCTGCCGGCAACGGTCGCGCCGTCGATCGAATTCGACCACGTCTCGTTCCACTACCCGTCGGCGCAGGAGGTGTCGCTCGCGTCGCTGGAGTCGGTCGCGACCCTGTCGGCCGAGACGGGTGAAGAAGTCCTGAAGGATGTCAGCTTCACCGTGATGCCCGGTCAGCTGATCGCCGTCGTCGGCCCGTCCGGCGCAGGCAAGACCACACTCGCGTCCCTGGTCTCCAGGATGTACGACGTGACCGGCGGCGCCATACTGGTCGGGGGAGAGGACGTACGTGCAGTCACCCAGCGCTCACTGCGATCCGTCATCGGCGTGGTCACCCAGGACTCGCACATGTACCACGACACGATCCGGTCCAACCTGCTGCTGGCCCGCCCCGATGCCACCGAGGCCGACCTGCATGAGGCGCTCGAAGCAGCGCAGATCGCGGCACTCGTGGAGAGCCTGCCCGACAGACTCGACACCGTGGTCGGCGACCGCGGCTACCGCCTGTCCGGTGGCGAACGCCAGCGCCTCGCGATCGC
Organism: Kribbella antiqua; assembly: GCF_004345665.1. Lineage (GTDB taxonomy): Bacteria > Actinomycetota > Actinomycetes > Propionibacteriales > Kribbellaceae > Kribbella > Kribbella antiqua. The sequence goes on along the minus strand of NZ_SLWR01000017.1, from coordinate 76,546 downwards.
CCGCTTGCTGCTGAAGTCGCCGTCGATCGTGATCCTCGACGAGGCGACCGCCCATCTGGACTCCGAGTCGGAGGCCGCCGTACAAGCGGCACTGGCAAACGCCCTCGAGGGCCGCACGTCGCTCGTCATCGCCCACCGTTTGTCGACGGTCCGCAACGCCGACCAGATCCTCGTCCTCGACGAGGGCTACATCCGCGAACGCGGCACCCACGACCAACTACTAGCCGCAGGCGGCCTGTACGCCGACCTCTACACCACCCAATTCGAAAAGGCTGCCTAGGCCGGGGCGCGGAGGCGGCGGCGTGGGGGTGGGGTGCTGGCGGGGCTGGCCAGGCCTAGGTCGCCGAGGAATCGCTCCAGGGTGAACGCCGCCATTCCCAGGGCGACCGGGTTGCCCGGGACTCGGGAGGCCTCGACTGCCAGGCCCGGAAGCGAGCCGGGTAGCACGTGGTCGGGCAGCTCCTCGCGTACGGCGGGAATCAGCCAGTCGGCAAGGGCCGCGGTGGTCCAGCCGGTGAGGGTGATGTGCGGGATGTTGAGCAGGTTGACCAGATCGCCCAGCGCCGCCGCGAGGTAGTGGGACGTACGACGAGCCAGCTCGACCAAGGCTGGGTCGTCGGCAACCAGACCTTCGGCGACCGCGTCGACGAAGCCGCGTTGCAGGGGCTGGCGGAGCGCGGGGTGCTTCGGCGCGATCTCGGCCAGCGACATCTCGAGCCCGTGCACCCCGAGATACGCCTCGACACAGCCGCGCCGACCACAGCGGCATTGCCGGCCGTCGAGCTGGAGCAGCGTGTGACCCCACTCGCCGGCGTTGTTCGCGGAACCGCGCAGCAGAGTCCCGTCGATCGCGATGCCCGCACCGACACCGGTGCCGAGGTTGACGACGGCCATGCTCTTCGTCACCCGGCCGACGCCGAACCACATCTCCGACAGCGCGACCGCCTTCAGCGGGTTGTCGACGTACACGGAGATCCCGAGGCGTTGCTCGAGCAGTTCCTCGATCCGTACGTCGTGCCAGTCCCAGTTCGGCGCGAAGACCGAGACGCCCGCGTCCGGACGGACCTGTCCGGGCATGCTGACGCCGGCGCCGATGATGCGTTCACGCTCGGTGCCGCTCGCCTCGACCGCTGCCTCGATCGCCCGGACAATGCCGTTGACGACGTACTCGGTGTCGTTCTCGTGCTCGTCGAGGGCGACCTCACCGTGGCCGAGCGGGCCGAGGGTGACGTCGTACACAGTGGCGTCGACGTACGTCTCGGCCACGTCGATGCCGAGGATGCGGCCGCGGTCCGGGTCGATGGTGAGTCGCTCGTACGGGCGCCCGACGGTGTTCTGCTCGACGGTCGCGATCCGCAGCACACCCTCGGCCAGGAACTGCGTTACCAGGGTGGCCACGGTCGCCGTACTCAGTCCCGTGTGTTTGGCGATCTCCTGCCGGGTCGAGGGCCCAAGCGTGAACAGCGCATGGAGAACCTCGAACCGGCTCTCGTTGCGCAGGTCACGGGACGTCTGCCGCGGCAATCTCTCGACCCCCTCAAACGTTGTAGAGACTTATCGTACGCAGCTCCGCATCGGCCGGTCCTTCGACGCCCCTGACCAGCAGCGTCAGCTCGGACCAACCCGCCGGGATCCACAGTACGTCGGGATCGCCGCCCGAGAAGGCCGGTCGGTCGCCCACCCAGACCCGCCCGATGCACTCGCCGGAAGACCAGCCGGTCACGCGCAGTTGCGCTCCGTCGACTCGCACCAGGCGTTCGCTCTCAGACGCCGGCAGCTCCACGTCCAGCCAGGCTTCCTCACCAGGCGCCAAGGTCAGCGGCAGCGTCACGTCAACCGCGGGCTCGGCGTGCCCGGCGAAGGCGGTCAGCAGTTCGTCGTCCTGTACGGCGCACGTCCAGTCCGTCACCGGGTTCAGCGTGAGCAACTCGGCGCGGAGGCCGCCACCGCTCGGGTCGTGCGGCACGGTGATCGAGACCTGCTTGGTCCCGGCCGGCAGCAGCACCCAGGGGTTCTCGGTGTGGACCGTGATCGGCTCGCCGTCGTCGATCGTCACGCCGACCGGCGCGCGAACCCCTTCCAGGTGCAGAGCGGTCAGCTGGGAGAGGTCGACACGACGTGTGTAGGTGATCGGCGTACCGACGCGCGTACTGCTCCAGCCGGTGAGCGATCGTAGTGGCGCCGGCTCACCGGCCCAGTGACCCTCGACGGTCCACAAGGCGGAGAAGTCCTGCGTCTCGACGATGGTCCAGACGCTGCCGAGCCCGCGTAGCGCACCAAGCTGTAACGACGGAAGGCGTACGTCGTCGAAGTTCGCGTGCCCCCAGATCTCCACCGTGGCGTGGATGTCGCCGGTGAGACCGCGGACATCGATCCGTTGTGTCGCGCCGAAACCGGCAAGCGTTTGAACCCGGCCGCCGATCGAGAGGTCCACGATGTCGGACGCCCCGACCAGCAGCAGCTCGTCGACGTCCGTCAGGTCCGCGGTCGCGGTGTAGGTCCCGCGCCCGCGATACGTCCCGAGTGACTCCAACGTCGGCGGAAGCTCATGCGTACCGGCAGGCTTCGCCGGAGCAGTAGCCGTCCGGCGAGAGACCGTACTCACCACGCCTGACAACGATTCCTCGGCCGGTACCACGTCCACCGGCGACTCCACGGTGACCCGGACACCGCCGACGACCAGAGTGGCACCGACCGCGACCTCGACCGGAGTGTTGCCGATGACAACGGTCACCGGCACCTTGGACGAGAACACCAGTCCTTCGTCCGACCACGAGACCAGATCGGCCGATGCCAAGGTCAACGTTGTCTCCGGCAACGGGAAGTCGATCAGCATCAACGGACACGAATCCGCCGCCACCGCGACCGAAACACCGTTGACCAGCGCCCGCCCGTCCTCGTCACCGAGATTCGGTACGGCGACCAGCCGCCCACCACCCGCGAGGTCGAGCGCCGAAGGCGACGCACTCGTGGGGAAGTCGGCGGCAACCTCCACCGGATCTCCCAACGTTGCCAGAGCCAGACGCGACCCGAGCGCCGAGATCACTCGCGCGAACATTTGCGCTTCGCCGTACTCCGGCCGCTCCGCACCGGTTGACGACACGTAGCCGTGGAAGTCGTAGCCGTGGCTCATGAAGTTGCCCGGCTGACCCCAGTTCCCGCTCGACGGCGTGTACCCGAAGTTCCACCCCGACGACTGCAGGTACGGCGCGATCAACGACGCACCGCTGGCCAGCATCCGGCGCAATGTCCGGTGCCGCCGGTTCGTCTCGGTGATCAGCAGCGGCAGCCCGCGATCCGCGAGCAGTGCCGCATATCGTCGTACTTCGGCTTCGATGAACGGCGAATCGTCGTTCGGATAGAAGTTGCACGCCGGTACGACGCCATCGACGTTGCCGGTGGCACCGAAGAGGTCGCCTTGGCCCGCGCAGGCGATCAGCGGAACATCGATGCCGGAAGCAAGCTCCCGCAGGGCGGTGATGTACCCGGTGCGATCCTCGCAGTCGAAGAAGTCCAGCTCGTTCTCCAGTTGGACCATGATGATCGAGCCGCCCGCGCCATATTGACGGGCCGCCAACAGAGGCAGCACCTGGTCGAACCAGGCCGCGACCTGCGTCAGGAAGGCAGGCTCGTTCTGGCGGACGCGCAACGAAGGATCGAGACCGAGCCACGCGGGTAGCGCGCCGCCGTCCCACTCCGAGCAGATGTACGGACCCGGCCGGGCGATGACGTACAGCCCGACCTCGTGGGCGAGGTCCAGGAACGCCGCCACATCACGCCGGCCCTCGAACGACCAGCGGCCGGGCGCGAGCTCATGGAAGTTCCACGGCAGGTACACGTCCACGCAGGTGTAGCCGGACGCGCGTACCTGCTCGAGCCGTGCGCGCCACTGCTCCCGGGGCAGACGGAAGTAGAACAGCGACGCGCACAGCACGACCTGCGGCTGACCATCGATCTGGATGCCGCGAGCATCCAACGAAACCGAACTCACTTGACCCCCGCGCTGCCGCCGCTGATGTCCATTTCGTACAAGTACCGCTGACCGAGGTAGTAGACCAGGATCATCGGCAACGTGAGCAGGATGGACCCGACCATCACCAGGTTCCACGGCGGCGCCTGGAGCGCGGCCGACGTACTGGTGATGTACTGCACGCCCAAGGCCAGCGGCATCTTGGACTCGTCGTTCAGGTAGATCAACGGGCCCATGAAGTCGCCCCAGGTCGCCGTCAGGGTGAAGATGCCGATCGCGATCAGTACCGGCGCGAGCATCGGCAGCATGATCCGGCGGTAGATGCCGAAGAAGCCGAGCCCGTCCACCATCGCGGCCTCGTCGATCTCGCTCGGCAGCCGGGACACGAACTGCCGGACCAGGAAGACGTTGAACGCGTTGGAGAAGAAGTTCGGCACGATCAGCGGCAGGAAGGTGTTCACCCAGCCGAGCTCCTTGAACAGGATGAACTGCGGGATCATGGTGATCTGCGAAGGGATCATCATGGTCGCGATCACGATGATGAACAGGGCGTTCTTCCCCGGTGCCCGCAGCCGCGCGAACGCGTACCCGACCAGCCCGCTGGACAGCACCTGCCCGGCCACGGCACCGAGCGAGATGATCACCGAGTTCAGCAGGAACTTCTGCATCGGCAGGTCGGTGCCGAACACCCGGGTGAAGTTCGACCAGTGGAACTCGCCCGGGATGATCGTGAACGTGTTCGCGTTGACCGTCTGGTCGCTGGCCAGCGCGATCGACACCACGAACACCAGCGGCACGCACAGCACCGCGGACACGATGATCAGCGTCGCGTAGGTGAACGGGGTCGCCTTGAACACCCCGATGACCCGGTCCCTGCTGCCGCGCCCTCGCTCGGGCCCCGGTCCTTGCTCCTGCTGCTGCGGCGGTGCGGCAGCGGAGATGATGGTGGCCATCACTTCACCTCGGTCTCGTAGAACACCCAGCGCCGGGCGGTGCGGAAGGCGAGCAGGGTGAACACCAGGATCACCGCGAACAGCATCCACGAGATCGCCGACGCGTACCCCATGTGGTAGAAGCTGAACGCCTCGTCGAACAGCAGCGGAACCATCGTCTGGCTCGCGTTGTTCGGCCCGCCCTTGGTCAGGATGTACACCTGGGAGAACACCTGGAAGGCGCCGATCAGCCCCATGATCAGGTTGAAGAAGATGATCGGCGTCAACTGCGGAACGGTGATGCTCCAGAACTGCCGGATCGGGCTCGCGCCGTCCACCTCGGCCGCCTCGTAGAGCTCCCGCGGGATGCCCTTCATGGCCGCCAGCAACAGCACCGTCGCACCGCCGGCGCCCCAGACGGACAGCAGGATCAGCGCGGGTTTCACCCACACCGCCTCCAGCAGCCACGACGGACCGGGGATGTGGAAGATCCCCAGTACGTCGTTCAGCGGTCCGGCCGGCGCCAGCACCATCTTGAAGATCATCGCCGTCGCGACCAGCGGGACCAGCGTCGGCAGGTAGATCAGCGTACGGAACACCTTGCGGGCGCGAACCTGCTTGTTCAGCAGGTTCGCCAGCCACAAGCCGATCACCAGACCGAGCGGGACCGAGATCGCGGCGTAGTAGAAGGTGTTCCACAACGCCTTCCAGAACACCGGATCCTCGGTCAGCAGCCGGGTGTAGTTCTCCAGCCCGACCCACTTCGGCGGCGTGAACGAGTCCCAGTCGGTCAGCGAGATGTAGATCGACGCGATCATCGGCCCGAGCAGGAAGACGATGAACCCGATGATCCACGGCGAGGCGAACAGGTAGAACCAGAGCGCCTCGCGCCGGCGTAGTTTGGACATCAGCTCGGCTTGACGATGGTCTCGAGACGCTTCTGGATCGCGGTCAGCGCGGTCCGGGCGTCCTGCTTGCCCAGCCAGAAGTCCGCCAGCCCGTCGTCGAACGCCTTCTGCATCTCGTTCCAGGCGGGGATGAACGGCGCCCGGTAGACGAAGTCGCTCGACTCACCGAAGACGTCCATGTTCACCGGCTTGGTCATCCAGGCCGGCTTGAGGAACGCGTCGCTCTTCTGCACCTCGATGTTGGCCGGCACGTCCTGGCCGGTGGCGATGATCTGCTGCTGTGCCTCCGGCGAGGTGAGGAAGTCGATCGCCTTGAACGCCGCCTCCGGGTTCTTCGCGGTCCGGGAGATGGCCAGGCCGCTGCCGAACGCGGTCACCGCCTGCTGCTTGCCCTTCCACAGCGGCGCGATGTCCCAGTCGATCTTGCTCTTGGTCAGGCCGCTGATACCCCAGAAGCCGGTGGTGTTGACCGCGACCTTGCCGTTGGCGAAGGCCGCGTCGCCGCCGACGTCGGCGCCCATGTTGGCGTAGTCCTTCTGGGTCGGTACGACGCCGTGCTTGAAGATCAGGTCACCGGCCCACTGCAGCGCCTCGATCACCTCGTCGCTGGCGACCGCGGGCTTGCCGCTGTCGTCGATGATCTTGCCGCCGTTCTGGTACACGAAGCTCCACCACTGCGCCCACCAGCCGGAGCCGGCGTAACCCCACTGCTTGCCCGGGACGGTGAGCTCCTTGAACGCGCCGAGCGCGTCGTCCCAGGTCCAGTCGGCGGTCGGCGCCTTGATGCCCTTGGCCTCGAACAGCGCCTTGTTGTAGTACACGATCATGGCGCCGGAGCGGTCCGGAACGGCGTACACCTTGTCCTGGTACGAGTAGAGCTTGCCGATCGAGCCGAATCGCTTCTCCAGGTCCAGACCCGCCTTGCTCGCCAGGTCGTCCAGCGGCTGGATCTGGTTCTTGCTCGAGTAGACGTTCACGCTCTCGGCGACCTGCATGATGTCCGGGCCCTTGCCGCCGGCGATCATGGTCTGCACCTTCTGCGCGTACCCGTCGTTCGGGATCAGCTGCAGCGTCACCTTGATGTCCGGGTACTTCTTGGCCATCAGGTCGAGCCGCTTCTGGTACGTCGTCTTGTCGTTCTCGCCGCCCCACACCGTCATCACCAGGTTGGCGGCGGTGGAGTTGCCTCCCGACGAGGAGGATCCGCTGTCGTCACCCCCGCACCCGGTGAGCGTGATGACGCCCGCGGCGAGCCCCATCCCGAGAAAACCCCGACGCGAGTACTGCGCCCTGTCCATCGTCATCGCGCTGAACCTCCCACGTGTTGAACCCTGAGGTTTTCTGTTGAACCCTGAGGGTTTTCGTGGCGGTTAAACTAACCATTGGAATAATCCTTGACAAGACCTCGTGCGGCAGTTGCCAAACCGTGACCACCGAGAGCACTGGTCCGGTGGCGCAGGGATCGCGCTCTCATGGCGCACACGTAGCGACCACCCGCCTGGACCTGGCGGGTGGTCGCTACGTGGTCAGCGGCGGGGGCGGCCGGAAACGGCGTGGTGTTGGGTGAGGTTTGGTCAGGTGATGTCCCGGACGTGGAGAACGGCCCCGTTCGCGACGTCGCGATCAAGCAGGGACCAGATCGTCCTGGCCACGTCCTCGGGTTTCGCCAGCCGGCCCTCTGCCTCTAGCTGCCGGAAGCGGTAGACCTCGGGGAACATATCGGCTCTGGCGGCGCGGAGCTCGGCCTGCATGTCGGTATCGATCGCGCCTGGTGCCACGGAAATCACCCGGCAACCAGGGTTGCGCCGTTGCTGTTCGAGTCCGACGGCTCGCACCCATTGATCCAGCGCCGCTTTGCCCGCGCAGTAGCTGGACTCGCCTTCGTGCGGACGGCGGCCGGCGCCCGACGACACCATCACGAGGTGCTGCTCGAGCTTGCTATCGGCAACAGCTCGCAGGAACGCATGACCGAGCACCTGCGCGGCCGCCGAGTTGAGCAGCACGTTCCGCGTGTACTCGGCGGTGCTGACCGCGCCGGCAGGACCCAGCGGCGTCAAAGTGGCGGCGTTGTGAACAAACACCACGCCGTCGCCGTCAAAGGTCGCCAGGCGGCGGTTGAAGTCCTCCTCGACCAGTGGCCACATGTCCGGGTTGGCGAGATCTACCGCGACGTGATGAGTCCCCGGCGTACCCCCGCGCCGGGAGATGTCCACCAGCTCGGCATCGAACGGGATCGTTGCCGCCAGCGCGGCACCCAGCCCGGCCGACGCGCCCGAAATCCAGACCAGCATCCGCCGAAACGCACCCACGGCGTTACCTGGCGCACCGGCCTGGTCCACTTGGCATCCGCCCGTGTCTGGATGGCGCACGAAAGTCAGTCATGTGCAGTTCCCCCCTGCAGCTGTACGGATCCCCGTTCAGCGCCACGTGGCGCCCCCGATTGCAGCGTACGTCTTCTGTCGCGACAAACACAGCCAGGTCAGCATGCAATTCTCCGGCAATGAGGCCTCCGGCAACGAGGTGAGCGGAGTGATGCGGAATGGATGACAGGCAGATCGACCGGCAGGGTGGCGGGACGCGCCCGGATGTCTTGGTTGCCGCGGGCACACCCAGTGTCGTGGGTGACGCTGGCGGTGACTTTACCTTCGGGTTTGCTGGGAGTTTCGTGTCGTTCCTGCGGCGGCTCGGAGCCTGAACGTCGACGGTCAAGTCGCCGTGAAGAGTTGGCCGTAGTTGGCTGGTTTCGCTGCGGAGTTGGCGGCTTGGAGGAGGCCCCAGAGGAGGCACTGGTTGGCGGTGAGGACCGGGCGGTGGAGGTCTTGTTCCAGGGCGGCGATGATGCCGACGGTGCGGAAGCCGTTGCCGCCGATGAAGACGGCTTCGGCGTCGGCGGGTGTGTGGCTGGTGATCCAGGCGAACAGTTCCGACGGGTTGATGCTGCGCTGACTGCTCGGCAGACCACACGACATGTGCGCGACGACGTCGAAGCCTTGGGATCTGAAGTACTCCGCGCCGAGCCGGTTGAGTTCGGCGTCGAACCACGGTGGGTCGAAATGCGCTATCCGGTTGGCGTTCAGTTTCCGTAGGCCGGCGACCGCGGAGGTGCAGGTCGCGACCACCGGGATGCCGCCGCTGCGCTCCATCAGCCGGTCGACGACCTTGTGCTCGCCCTCGGCGCCGACGACGTACGCCGAACTCGTGAAACCGATGCCGATGGCACCGATCGGTGCGGCGGCGAGCAACGACACGGCTTCGTCGATGTACGGCGGTTCGACGAACGCCTGCAGCGGTGCGTGCGGAATCGTCGGGTCCATCAGCCCGCCGGTCGTCATCGCCCCGAACGGAACCCGCGCCGCATGCACCCGAACACCCTCCGGAGCCATTGCCTGCAGCTCCGACTCCGGTCCCACATCTGCGTGCGGCGCCAGTACGCCGAGCCGCACCCGCACATCCCACCCATCTGGCTGCCACATAGTTCCCCTCCGTCCCCGTTACTGCCGAGTGTGCGCCGGAAAACCGCTCGACGTAAGGCGGCAGCTGGATAGCATCGGCAGGTGAACTCGGGCGAGTGGACCTGGCAGTGGGACGAGACTTTGTTCGCCGGTAGTGCCGAGCACTACGCGGTGGGACGGATGGAATATCCGGCTGAGCTGGCGGAGGTATTGCGTTCGGAGCTTGGGCTGGACGGCCGGGGGCGGCTGCTGGATGTGGGGTGTGGTCCGGGCTCCCTGACGGTGTTGCTGGCGCCGTTGTTCGAAGCGGCCGTGGGGGTGGACGCCGATCGGGAGATGATCGAGGTGGCGTCTCGGCGATCCAGCACCATCGAGTGGAGGCAGCTGCGGGGCGAGGCGCTGCCCGCGGATCTCGGGACCTTCCGGGTGGTCAGTTTCGCGCAGGCGTTTCACTGGATGGATCAGGAGCTGGTTGCGGAGAGAGTCCGCGACATGATCGAGCCCGGTGGCTTCTGGGTCCATGTCGCCGCCTCCACCCATCGGGGCGTGGACGGCGACGACCCGCTACCGCACCCGCGTCCGCCGTGGGACCGCATCGACGAGCTGGTTGCGAAGTACCTGGGTCCGGTACGGCGTGCAGGCCAAGGACACCTGCCTACCGGCACCCGAGGCGGCGAGGAGAAGGTCATGCTGGCAGCCGGCTACCAAGGCCCAACCAGAGTCTCCGCCGGGGGCAACGAAGTCGTGGAACGCTCCGTCGAGGACGTCACCGCGGCCGTCTTCTCACTCTCCAGCTCAACCCCGAACCAGTTCGCGGACGACCTCCCAGCCTTCCAAGCAGACCTCCGCGACCTACTGACCAAAGCTTCGGACCAAGGCCACTTCTCCGAACGCACCCGCGAGGTCGCCGCAGTCATCTGGCGCCCCTGAGGTGGGTACGGCGACCCTCGCTTCGGCCGCCGCGGATCGCAGTACTGGAAGGCCTTTGTCCTGGTGTGGATCTCGTCGTACGGCGCGTGTGGTCCGGGGGAGGAGGTGACGTCGTTGGTCCAGGCGGGGACGATCGCGGCCAGGTACTCGTCGGTGATGGCGCCGCGACGGTCGAACGGTACGCCGAGAGCGGCGTACTCCTCCGACGACCAGCCGGAGCCGACGCCGAGCACGAACCGGCCGTTGCTGAAGGCATCGAGATTGGCGCCGGTTCGTGCGACCTGCAAGGGATGCCGGTAGGGGAGGACCAACACCGACGTGCCGAGCAGCAGGTCGCTGGTGTTCGCGGCGAGCCAGGCGATGGTGGTGAAGGGGTCGTAGAAGGGGACCGGATACAGCGCCTGCACCTCCGGCGTCAGCGCGATGTGATCAGAGATCATCGCGATCGCGAACCCTGTTCTCCTCGGCGAAACGCGCCCAGCCGAGCAGCACCTCGGGCGTGGTGCCGGGACCGTAGTTGAGCAGGTTCAGCCCGAGCTTCACCGGCGTTGCTCCAGGAACGCGGCGAACGGTTCACGAGCTTCGGGTAGTTCGATCTGCGAGATCCGGTCGGGATCGAGTTGGCGAGCCGCCGCCTGGATGTCGAACAGCACCGGAGCGAACGGCGTGCCCAGGTCGGGCACCCACTCCTTCGGCGCCGCGTACACGATCCGGTCCACTTCCGCGGCGATCGCGATCGTGTGGCAGATCGGGCAGGGCTCGCAGCTCGTGTAGAGCGTCGTACCGGCCAAGGTGATTGTGCCCAACTCCCGGCACGCCGCCCGGATCGCCTCGACCTCGCCGTGTGCGCTCGGATCGTTGTCGCGCAACGAGGTGTTCACCCCGACCGCGACGACCTCGTCGTCTCCACGCGCGATCACCGCCCCGAACGGCAACTGTCCCTCGGCCACGTTCACTCGCGCCAACTCGACCGCCTGCCGCAACAACTCAAGATCTCCCATGAGCCGACGCTACCGGCCGCGAAGAATCCCGTAGACGATCGAATCGTCCTTGCGGCCGAGTCCTTTGCGCCGACCGGTCAGGTAGAGCTGTTCCGCGACGGCGGCCAGAGGCGTGGGTTGGTCGACCGACTTCGCGGTCGTGGTGACGATGCCCATGTCCTTGACGAAGATGTCGAGCGCACTGCGGACGTCGTCGAAGGCGCCGGCGACCATCCGGCCGCCCCGGTCGCCGAACATGAACGATCCGGCAGCTCCGGCCTTCAGCACCTCCCAGGTCGCTTCGACGTCCAGGCCCATCGAGTCGGCCAGTGCCAGGGCCTCGCCGGCCACGGCGATGTGGACCCCGCACAGCAACTGGTTGACGACCTTGACCTTCTGGCCGTCGCCGGGCACCGGGCCGACCACCGGGGCGGTCGAAGCCATCGCGTCGATGATCGGTCGCGTCGCCGCGAGATCTTCGGCGGAGCCGGACACCATCACCAGCAGATCGCCCTTGGCGGCCCGAGCGACACCACCCGACACCGGCGCGTCGACAAGTCCCACGCCAAGCTCGCCGAGCCGGCGCGCCCAGCTCTCGACCGGTCCCGGACCGACAGTCGCCATCACCACGACGACCGCGCCGGGCTCCAGCTCACCGGCCGCGCCACCCTCGCCGAACAGCACAGCCTCGACCTGATCCGGCGTCGCGACCATCAGGACAAGGACCGTCGCGCCCGTGGCAGCTGCCCGGATGGAGTCGACTGCAGTCAGGTCCCCGCCGGCCAACGATCGCGCCCGCTCGAGTGAGACGTCGTACGCCGAAACCGGGTAGCCGGCAGCCGCGACGCACTGCGCCATCGGGCCTCCCATAGCGCCCAGTCCAATCCAGCCGATGGTGGTCATGCCAATGCTCCTTCAGTAGCGGCTCGGAGGCGGTCGAGGACGAGTGCCAATGCGTCGGGTCCGCCGACGTTTCCGGGGAAGACGACGTACGGGCAGCCGATGACTTCGGCCGGGGCCTCGTCCGGGGTGAGCAGGGAGATCTGTCCGGGCAGGAATTGTCCGGCGACCGTCGCCCGCCGGATCCCCAGGCCGCGGACCGCCAGATCGTGGGAGGTGATGCCGCCCTTAGCGACGACCCACGCTGGCCGGGCTGCGCGGGCCTTTTGGACGACGCTGACCAGCGCCGCCGACACTGTGCGGGAGATGTCCAGGCTCGCGTCGGGGTCGCCGTCCACCGCAACCAGGTCGCGGCTGGTGCAGACGAGTACGTCGGACACCGGCAGGGCTGCGACGATTCGTGCCGCAGCTTCGTCGATGTGAGCCGCGGCAGTCCGCGAGTCGAGCAGGTCAGGAACCCGGAGCTCGACCTCGACGAGACCGCCGCGCTGTCGCGCCGCCTCCACCTGCCGAGTGGTGAGCCCGACGTGGCTACCGACCGCGATGAGGCCGTGCCGCGCGCGGGACCTGTCGATCGCGATGTCGGCCGGACCGAGGGCCTCCTTCGCCTCGATACCGGCCAGCGCCCGGACGAAGGAAGGCCCGGACCGGGTCAGGAAGGTCTTGCCCGCGTCCTGGGCGTGCTGCAAACCGAGTGCGACCACTTCGAGATCGGCGTACGACGTGCAATTGACGATGACCCAGCCGAGTCCGGAGACCGCGGTGAGGATCTCGGCGACCCGCTCGGGGCCGCCGACCCGGATGTCCTCCAGCGAGAGGCTGTGCACGACCGCCGTACCGCCCGACCGCTCCGCGAGGAAGTCCCGCAGGTTCGAGGAGGTGTAGCCGAAGGTCTCGTCCCTGGCAAACTCCGTCTGGCCGACCGGCGTCGGCTCGCCGTCGACAACGGCGAAGTGGACGTCCTCGACAGTGAAGCGGCCGGCTTCGAGCATCGCCGGGCAGAACAGCACACCGTCGACTGGTCGGCCGGTGACGGCCAGGTGTTCGGCCGCGATCGTCTCGACCTCGGCGAGCACATGGCCGCGGAGCGTGCTGTCACTGCGCGACACGACCTCGACGGTCGCCCCAGCGGCGTCGGCAAAGGCATAGAGGTCGTGCGCAGCAGTGCGGTTCAGCGCGACGGCCCGGTTCTCGTCGAGCGCCCGTGTGTTCGTGAGGATGAAGCAGGTGTCCCCGGGGGCGGCGAGCCCGGCGGCGTACTCGGACCGTTCGAGCACGGTCACGATCGAGACGCCGTGCACCGCCTGGGAGCCGGTCGGATCGTCGTCCAGTACGGCGAGTCTGCGGCCGGTGCGGAGGTTGTACTCGCGGATCCGTGCCGCGGCGCCGGGAAGCTCGAGCACAGCCGGCACCGTCGGGGAGGCGCTCATACCAGAGCCCCTGCGGTCTTCAGCTTGCGGCCGACCGGCTGGATCTTGCCTTGGTAACCCACGAACGTGATGCACGCGAACAGGACCATCCCGATCACGCCCACTCCGGCGATGGTGTACGTCGCCATGTCCTGGGCATGGGCGTTGACGGCCAGTTGAGCGGCGTCGAGAGTGCCGGTCTTCGGCGGCGAGACGAAACCGTACGCGTTGAGGACGGCGGCCCGGATGTTCGGGGCGAAGAAGCCGCCGAGGTTGCCGAGCGAGTTGATCAGGCCGATGCCGGTGGCCGCGGCGGCGCCGGTCAGGATCGAGGCGGGGAAGGTCCACATGATCGGCTGGACCGAGACCAAAGAGCCCGCGACAAGGCAGAGGAAGGCGATCGCGACGACCGGCTCGGCCTTGAACAGCACCGATCCGGTGAGACCGATGACGGCCAGGGAGTAAGCGAAGACAGCCGTCCAGCGTCGCTGCCCGGTCTTGTCGGAGAACAGCGTCGTGTACCGGGTGATCACCAGCGCGACCACCCACGGGACAGCGGTGATGACGCCGACCAGGAAGCCGATCTTCTGGCCGGTGAGCGCCTGGACCTGGCTCGGCAGGTAGAAGGTGAAGCCGTACATGCAGATCTGGACGGAGAACGAGCACAGCGCGACGTACACCAGTCGCGGATTGGTCAGCGGCTTGTACCAGGGCTCGTGGTGACCATTGCCGGCCGCAGCGCGCTCCTCGTTGTCCAGCGCGATCGCGGCGTTCAGGACCTTCTTCTCCTCGCCTGTCAGCCACTTCGCGTCGTCCGGCTTGGAGTCCAGGTAGAAGTAGATCCACACCCCGAAGACCACGGTGAGCAGACCCTCGAGACCGAACATCCACTGCCAGCCGGCCAGGCTGAGTGCGCCGTGCAGGTCGAGAAACGCGCCTGAAAGCGGCCCGCCGAACACATAAGCCAGCGGGATGCCCATCATGAACAGGCCGGTGAACCGCGAGCGGTACTCCGCCACCGCCCAGTAGGTGATGTAGAGGATGACGCCCGGGAACAACCCGGCTTCCGCGACCCCCAGCAGCACGCGGACGCTGTAGAAGATCCATTCGTTGTGCGCGAACGCCATCAGCGCGGAGATGATCCCCCAGGTCACCATGATCCGGGCCAGCCAGAACTTCGCGCCGACCTTGTGCAGCAGCAGGTTCGACGGCACCTCGAAGAAGGCGTAGGCGACGAAGAAGATGCCGGCGCCGAGCGCGTACGCCGCCTCGGTCAGCCCCGTGTCGGCCATGTACTCGGTCTTGGCGAAGCCGATGTTCACCCGGTCCAGGAAGGCGAGGGTGTACATCAGCAACAGGATCGGGACGAGGCGCCACTGCACCTTGCGCATGATCGAGCCGAGGGTCGCCTCGGCGCTGCCGGAAAGGGTGGTGGACATGGTGTCGGACCTCGATTCGTGGGGAGTGGCGGGAAATCTATATAAAATAGATTTTGAGATCCAGAGGCAGGCTTGTGTGACCTGCGTCACATTAAGGAGAGGGTCAGCGCGACGGCTGTGCGGCCAGGTCCTTCAGGGACCGGCGGCGGATCTGTTCCATGTGGGTGCGCATCGCGGCGATGGCAGCCTGTACGTCGCCCTGCTGGAACCCGGCCAGGATGGCGGCGTGCTCACGGACCGCGAACTGCGTGTCGTTCACCCCGACCACAACACCCTGGCGTCGCCGGTGCAGGTGACCGCCCAGACCTTCGGCCATCTGCAGGACGTACCGGTTGCGCGAATGCCGGAGGATCGCCAGGTGGAAGTCCCAGTCGGCCTCGAAGTACTCGCGTTGCCGGGTCATCACGGCCGGGTCGCCAGGCGGAAGTGCGGCGAGGTGCCGGGCCGCCGCCTCGTGCCGCTGTTGCGCCGCTTCGAGTTGGGGCACCAGCTGATCCAGCTCGCCGGAGATCAACTCCATCGCCCCGAGTTCCACGAGTTCGCGGGCGTCGATCAGTTCCGACATCTGCGGCTCGGCCAGCAGTGGAGCCACCCGGTAGCCTTTTTGGGCGACCCGCGTGACCAGGCCGGTGGCCTCGATCTTGGCGAGCGCCTCCCGGACCGGAGTCGGGGAGACTTCCAGCAGGTTGGCCAGATGCTCGATCCGCAGTGCCTGACCCGGCGTGACGCGGCCGCTGATCAGCAGGTCGATGAGTGCGTCGTACACCCGGTCGCGGAGGACGAGCCGTTCGCTCTCGTCGAGCGGGCCAACCGGCAACGACACAGCTGCCCCCTTCCGTTCCACTGATACCCGATCAGTAGCCTAACCCGGTCGCCCTTGGGCGATGGTGACGACCAGATCAGCCGCGCGACTGGTGAGTTCGCGCTTGCCGATGACGCCGGCGTGGATCTGCATCGCGACGCCGTCCAGCACGGCGGTGACAAGTCGCGCCCGGGCGGCGGCCTCCGCCTTCGGTACGCCGGGGGAGACCTGCCGGATCAGGACGCTGAGTTCGCGGTAGAACGTCGCGTAGATCTCGCGGTTGAGTTCGCGGAACCGGTCGTGGTGATAGGCGAGCAGCGACATCGTCCCGAAGACGCTGCCGGCGCCGGTCGTCCAGTTGCGGACCAGCGCACGAGCGGCCGTCTTCAACCCCTCCGCCGACTCCACGGTGGTCGCCCGCCGCAGGGCGTCGAGATCGCGGTCGAACTCGGCCCGGATCACGGCCTCGAGCAGGTCGTCGCGGGTGGCGAAGTAGTACTGGAGGTTTCCCAGTTTCATGTCGGCCTTCGCCGCGACCCGCCGCAGCACGAACTGGTCGAACCCTTCCTCGACCAGCAGGTCCCGCGCGATCTCCAGCACCGCGTCCCGGCGGACCTGGCCGCGATTGCTCAGCGTCGTACTCATGCGCCTACCGTATCCTAGGTCAATGACCTATATTTGGTCACCGACCTAAAAAACACCTGTAAGGGGAACTCATATGTCAACCCGCCTGACCGTTGCCGAGCGCGAGGCCTTTCTGTCCGACGTCCGGATCGGCGTCGTCAGCGTCGCGTCGGACCGGCCCGATCGGGCACCCGTCAGTGCTCCGGTCTGGTACGACTACAGCCCCGAGACCGGCGTCACGATCATGATGAACGCGAAATCCCGCAAGGGTGTGGCCCTCGAATCCGCCGAGCGCTTCGTCCTCGTCGTACAGTCGGAGTCGATCCCATACCGCTATGTGACCGTCGAGGGTCCGGTGATTGAAACACGGCGTCCCGACACCGAGCAGGATCTCCTTCCACTCGCCGTGCGCTACCTCGGCGACGAAGGTGGCAAGGCCTACGCCAAAGCTTGGGAAGAAGCCGGTGCCGCCGAGACCGATCTGGTCTACGTCATGAAGCCGACCCACTGGAACACAGTCGACTTCACCAGCGATCTCGGGTAACACTCGGTGTCGCTGCCGCGATGTCTGGGGGGAGTCGACGGCGTCGATCGAGGGGTGGGGATCAGGGTGGAGCATGCGCTGGTGGTTGTCTCGCCGGATGAGGCGGCGGAGCTGGAGGAGTTGACCGCATCGGTGGACGGCGCGTCGGAGCCGGTCGGGGCGCGACCGTTCGACGGTGTGGTCGTCGTACAGGCAGAGATTCCGTTGACGGCGGCCGCGGTGGCGATCCTGAAGGACTGGGTCAAGGCGCGGTTCGAGCAGAAGAAGTCGCAGACCGTCGTGGTGCGGGGCGCGAAGTTCATGGGCTACTCCGCGGACGAGATCAGGGAGCTGTTCGCCTGGCTCGACAAGGAGCTCACGCAAAGCTAGTGCTTTCCGGTGGTGCTTTCGCGGACGATGAGTTCGTAGTCGGCCGGGAGTTCGGCTGGAGGGCTGGTGTCGCCGTCGAGGCGGCGGAGCAGGAGCTCGACCGCATGCTGGGCGATCTGGGTCTTGTTCGGGCTGATGGTGGTGAGGCTGGGGGTGCTGTAGCGGCCGTCCTCGATGTCGTCGAAGCCGACCAGGGCGATGTCCTCGGGGACGCGCAGGCCGTGGCTGAGGATGGTCCGGAGGGCGCCGAGCGCGAGCAGGTCGTTGTAGCAGAAGACCGCGTCGGGGGGATCGGGCAACGCGAGCAGGTCCGCCATCGCGGCGGCGCCGTCGGCTCGGTGGAAGTACGTCGTCGGGCGGATCAGCTCGGGTAGCGGCTCGAGACCGGCGGCGTTCAGCGCGGCCTGGTAGCCCTCAGTCCGAAGGCGGCCAGTACGGCGGCTCTCGTCGGACTGGTCGCCGATCGCCGCGATCCGCCGGCGGCCGAGCTCGACCAGGTGCCGGGTCGCGACCTCGGCGGCGCCGACGTTGTCGATCATGATGTGGTCGAGACCGCCCTGGACCACGCGCTCACCCAGCAGTACGACGGGCGTCGACGACGGGCGGTCGCGCAGGTCGGCGCCGCCGAGTGCGAGCGGATTGAAGATCAGCCCGTCGAACATCGCCGCCCGATTGCCGCGCATCACCAGCTCGCGCTCGCGCACTGGGTCGCCGTCGGTCTGATCCACCACCACGGTGTAGCCGGCGGCCGCCGCCTGCTCGATGACGGCCCTGGTCAGCTCGGCGAAATACGGTACGTCGAGCTCCGGCAGGACCAGCGCGATCAGGCCGGAACGGCCGCGCCGGAGCGTCCGGGCGACCGCGTTCGGCTGGTAACCGAGCTCGTCGAGCGCGCGCTGCACCCGCGCCCGGGTCTCCGGTGCGACCTGGGGGAAGTCGTTGACGACGTTCGACACCGTCCGGACCGAGACACCGGCTCGCTCGGCGACTTCGCGCAGTGTGGCGGGCACTGGGCACCTCTTCCGGGGGATAGCGACCTCTTGACACTTGCAACGTTGCAAGCATAGCGTTCCGAGCACCACTTGCAACGTTGCAAGCCCCGCGAAAGTCATGAGGAAGCCGCCATGACCGATCTGTTCTCATCTCCTGTTTCCCGCCGGCCTCTGTCTCGCCGCGCTGTGCTCCGGGGCGCAGGTGCCGCCCTGGTGGCCGGCGGTCTCGGTGCCTGCGCGCCGGGCAGTACGACCGGCAACACCCCGCTGCCGACCAGCAGTGCGACCACGCCGCCCTCGGGCGAGCTCACCATCTGGGACCGCACCGGCGATCTGTTCAAGGTCTTCGACAAGGCGATCGCGACGTTCACCGCCAAGTACCCGCAGGTGAAGGTCAACCACGTCGCCGTCGACATCAACGCCAAGCTCCCGGCCACGCTGATCAGCGGCGCCGGCGTCCCCGACGGCGCGTTCTACGACGACGCCCTGCTGACCGGCGTCGCTCCGCACCTGCACGACCTCAGCCAACTGATCGAGCAGTACAAACCGGACATCGCGCCGTACAAACTCGGCGTCGTCACGGTCGACGGCAAGGTTGTCGCGGTGCCGTGGGATCTCGACCCCGGACTGCTGTTCTACCGCGAGGACATCGTCACCCAGGCCGGTGTCGACCCCGCAAGCCTGACCACGTACGACGCTCTGCTCGGCGCTGCCCGCACGGTCCGGGACAAGTTCCCCAAGGCCAAGCCGATCCATCTGGAGAACGACCAGTTCCTGGCTCAGCTGTGGATCGACATGTTCGCCAACCAGCAGGGCGGCGCGATGGTCGATGCCCAGGGCAAGCTCAGCATCGACTCGGATCCGTACCGCAAGACCCTGACCTGGCTGGACACCGTGCGGTCCGAAGGACTCGGGACCCTGGCCAAGTACACGCAGCCGACCGACCTGCAGACGCAGGACAACGGGACGCAGGTGTTCGTGCCGTGGGCGCAGTGGTTCGTGTTCGCACCGCAGCAGTTGCTGAAGGCAAGCAAGGGCAAGTGGCGGGCGACCGCGCTGCCGGCCTGGCAGGCCGGTGGCCCGCGGGCGGGTGTCATGGGCGGTTCGTCGTTCGTCATCCCGGCCAAGGCGAAGAACCCTGAGCTGGCCTGGAAGCTTTACGAGCATCTGGTCTTCAGCAAAGAGGGGTACACCGCCGTCTATGGACCGAACGCCGTCTACCCGGGTGGGCTGAACACGTCGATCCCGTCGTACCTGCCGGCGCTCGACCCGGCGGCGCCGCTGTTCAAGCCGATCGATGCGCTCGGCGGTCAGGACCTGTGGAAGGTCGCGGTCGAGGCCGGCAAGCAGGTGCCCGGCGGCTACACGATCCCGACCTGGTGGGGGAAGGCGGTCGACTACTTCGGCGTCAACGTGCAGAAGCTGCTCGCCGGGCAGATGAGCCCGGACGAGGTACTGAAGACGTCGGCGACGCAGATCCAGAAGAACCTGATGGGTCCCAGCTGAATGGCAACGATCACCGAAGCAGCCGCAACCCGGCGGCAGGCGCGTCCAGTACGACGCCGCCGGGTGAAGGCCGCACCGTATCTGTTCGTCGTGCCCTTCGTCCTGGTCTTCGCAGCCTTCAGCGCGTACCCGATCTTCTTCGCGCTGCAGCTGAGCTTCACCAACTGGCACGGCGCCGGGGTGCTGGAGTTCATCGGGTTCGCGAACTACCGCTATCTGCTCGCCAGCCCTGACTTCTGGCAGTCGATGGCGACGTCCGGTGCGCTGTGGCTGCTCGTCGTACCGGCGCAGGTTCTGCTGGCGTTGACGATCGCTGTGGCCTTGCGCAAGGCAAGGTTCCGCGGGTTGTTCAGCGCCGCGTTGATCGCACCCTTCGTCACGCCGCTGGTGGCGATGGCGCAGGTCTGGATCATCCTGTTCGATCAGGACTTCGGTGCGGTCAACCACGGCCTGGCATCTGTCGGATTGCCGGCAATCGGCTGGTTGACGACCTCAGCGGGCGCGAAGGTGACCGTCGCGCTCCTCGTGCTGTGGCGAACGACCGGATACGCCGTGATCCTGTTGATGGCCGGATTGTCGGCAATCCCATCGGATGTCTACGAGGCGGCGCGGATCGACGGCGCGAGCGCGTGGCACCAGTTCTGGTCGATCACCGTCCCGCTGGTGACGCGGACGCTGAGCTTCGTCGTCGTGATCGGGACGCTGACCGTGTTCCAGCTGTTCGCCGAGCCGTACGTCGTCACCGGCGGCGGACCGTTCAACTCGACCCGGACGGCCGGGCTCCATCTCTACAAGCACATCACCAACTCCGACCTAGGGCTCGGGGCGGCGAACTCGATGCTGCTCGTGGTGATGGTGCTCGCGTTGTCGCTCGCGTCCATCCGGCTGCTGCGTTCGAGGGAGGACTCGTGAAACTCGGAGCCGTCGGACGGTACACGCTGCTCACCATTGCCGGGATCCTCAGTCTGGCGCCGCTGCTCTGGATGATGCTGTCGTCGCTCAAGCCAGGCGGGGACATCATCGCCCGGCCGTTCAGCTTCGACTTCTCGCAGCTGACCCTGCACAACTTCCGGGCGATGCTGGACACGATCCCGATCGGCACCGGCTTCCGGAACACCGCGATCGTGGTCGTGATCAAAGGCGCGCTGACCATGATCTTCTGCCCGATGGCCGGTTTCGCGTTCGCGAAGTACGCGTTCCCGGGGAAGCGCGTGCTGTTCGCGACCGTGCTGACCACGCTGATGCTGCCGACGCTCGTACTGCTGATCCCGCTGTTGCTGGAGATGAGTCAGCTCGGCTGGGTGAGCACGTTCCAGGCGCTCATCCTGCCGGGTGCGATCGATGCCTTCGGCGTGTTCTGGATGCGCCAGGTGATCATGGCGATCCCGGACGAGCTGCTGGACGCCGCCCGCGTCGACGGCGCCGGTGAGTTGCGGATCTTCGCGAGCATCGTGCTCCCGGTGATCCGGCCGGGTCTCGCGGCGCTCGGCGTACTGACGTTCATCAACATCTACAACGACTTCGTCTGGCCCGTGGTGGCGGTGAACGACGAGCAGCACCAGACCCTGCAGGTGATGCTCTCGGCCCTCGCCCAGAACATCCGCTCGGGTCAGCTCGGCGCGGACTGGACCAGCGTCTGGGGCCAGTTGCTCGCGGCAAGCACCGTGGCCGCGATCCCGGTCCTTGTCGTCTTCATCGTCCTGCAACGTCACCTCATCAAGGGCGTCATGGCCGGCAGCCTCAAGGGATGAAAATCACCCTCGTTCCGCTCGGGGTGGGGGAAGCCCGCTCCGCTCGGGGTGGGGGAAGAACCTGGAGAACACTCGTGAACACACCGCGTCCCGAATATCCGCGCCCGCACTTCGATCGCTCGGAGCGCTGGCTCAACCTCAACGGCGACTGGGACTTCGCACCGGACCCCGACGACCTCGGCCCCGGCGACTTTCCGGAAACCATCGTGGTGCCGTTCCCTTGGGAGCACCCAGCCTCAGGTGCCGTCGCGCACTGGTTGCCGACAGCCTGGTATCGGCGGCGGATCGAGCGGCCCGCGGACTGGGTCGGGCAGCGGACGATTCTGCACTTCGGCGCCGTGCACCATCAGGCGACCGTCTGGGTCAACGACGTACTCGCCGTCGAGCATGAAGGCGGTTACCTCCCGTTCGAGGCCGACATCACCGACTTGCTCGACGCCGACGGCGCCGGGACCCTCGTCGTCCGCGTGCATGCGCCGACTGATAAGCGCTTCATCCCGCACGGCAAGCAGCGGAGTATTCCGGCCGACGACTACGACGGTTGTGCGTTCACCCCGTCCAGCGGGATCTGGCAGACGGTGTGGCTCGAGCCTCGGCCGGCGTCGTACATCTCCCAGCTGTCGTTGCGCCCGACTCCGGAACTCGACGGCATCGAGGTGTCGCTGACAGGTCCGTCGCCGGTCCGGATCGAGATCCCGGGTGTCGGCGTGCAGACTGTCGACAATCTGACCGGCCCGGTCACGGTGCCGATCCCCGAGCCGCGGCTGTGGAGCCCGGAGGATCCTCATCTGTACGACGTGATCGTCACCGCCGGCGAGGACACGGTTCGGACGTACACCGGGCTGCGCCGGATCGAGTGGCAAGGCAACAACCTGCTGCTGAACGGCGTACCGACGTACGTGCGCGGCGTCCTGGACCAGGGCTTCTGGCCGACCGGCGGCCATGCTGCGCCGAGTGACGAGGCACTGCGGCAGGACATCGAGCTGGCGCGTGAGGCCGGGTTCAACCTGGTCCGGAAGCATCTGAAGCTCGAGGACCCGCGCTGGCTTTACTGGGCCGACAAGCTCGGCATGCTGGTATGGGCTGAGCCGCCGTCGACCGGCCGGTTCAGTGGCACGGCTGTTGCCGCCTTCGAAGAGGTGGCGGTCGGGATGGTGGCGCGCGACGGCAACCATCCGAGCATCGTGATCTGGGGTGCGTACAACGAGGAGTGGGGACTCGACTGGGACGTGCCCGGCGATCCCGCCAAGCAGGACGCCGTACGACGGGCGTACCGGTTGATCCGGGACGCCGACCCGACGCGGCCGGTGGTGGACAACTCCGGATGGGCGCACGTCGAGACCGATCTGGTCGACTGGCATTACTACGACGACAACGTCGCGTCGTGGGCATCGGTCATCGACCGGCTGATCAACACGGCCGACGGCAGCTTCCCAGTGAAGCTCGGGCCGGACTTCGTGGTAAACGAGGCGATTGCGGCTCCTGGCTTCGAAGCTGCCGATCGGATCCAGCTCAACGGTGAGTACGGCGGCGGGTCGACCAGCGTCGAGCGCGGCTGGCATCTGCGCTGGCAGACGCAGGAGCTGCGCAGGCACGCGCGGAACGCCGGGTACATCTTCACCGAGCTCTACGACATCGAGCACGAGACCGTCGGCATCTACACCTACGACCGGCGAACGAAGGACCTCGGCGGCACCCGGCCTTCCGACGTACATGCGGAGACGACGCTCATTGTCGACGTCACGCCGGAAGCGCCTGGCCGTGATGCCGTGGGTGAAACGACCCTACCGGTCCGGGTCTCGCACCACGGCCGCGAGCCATTGCTCGGCACGTTGCACTGGGAATCCGGCTCCGCGCCGATCGAGGCCAAGCCGTTCGCCGTCACGGCGCCGATCGAGGTCTCCGCGACAACGCCTGGCCGCCTGCATCTTTGGGTCACCGACTCGGCCGGTGCCGTCGTCGCGAGGAGTTTTGTCGACATCGCCGCGCGCTGAATTCCCGGGGATCAATCCGCCCGTTGTTCCGAGGAGGTTTCATGTCCGTCCGACGACTATTGATTGCTCTCGGCATCATTGCCGCGGCGCTGGTGGCTCTGCCGGCGTCCGCGGACCGTTTTGGCTACCTTTGCCCGGCGCAACGAATCCGGGCCGGCCAACTTCCCCATCTTCCGTAGCACCGATGGCGGGGCCACCTTCGGCGCCGCACCGATCAGTACGATCAGCTCGAACACCGCCGGCTGGGATCTTGGCGCACCTGTCATCTACGAGGTCCCGCGCACGGCCAACGGATTGAATGCCGGTGACCTGCTCGCCGCCGGTACGGCGTGGGACGAGGGCAGCTTCACCGCGCAGAAGATCGAGGTCTTCAAGAGCACCAACCATGGCGCGAGCTGGCAGTACCTGTCGAACTGCACCCAGACGAGCGGACAGCCGAACACGATCGGCCAGGGCATCTGGGAGCCATGGTTCCTGCTCGCGCCGAACAACACGCTGGCCTGCTTCATCTCCGACGAACGGCCCGCCGGTTCGCCTACCAACAACCAGATCATCGGGCACTACACGTCGACCAACGGCGGCCAAAGCTGGAGCGGCAGCATCACGCCGGACGTCGCGTTCCCGAACGACAACCTCGCCCGGCCGGGGATGTCGATCATCACCGCGCTGCCGAACGGCCAGTTCCTGATGACGTACGAGCTGTGCCGGGACGCGACCAACCCCGACCACGCCTGCGAGGTCTATCTCAAGACCAGTCCGGACGGCCTCAACTGGGCGCCGAGCGACAACCCCGGCACGCTGGCTCAGACGAGTGACGGCCGCCATCTGCTCCATACGCCGTACGTCGCCTGGGTGCCGGGTGGAGGACCTAACGGGACGCTGCTGCTCTCCGGGCAGCGAGTGGTCACTGGACCCACTGGCAACAAGGCGGTGATGGCGGAGTCGGGCTCGGTGGTGTTCGCCAACAAGTCACTGGGAACGGGCAGTTGGACCGAGGTCGAGGCGCCGGTGAATGTGAATCCGACCGGCAGCTACGGTCCTGGTGCCCCTGGCTGCCCGGGCTACAGTTCGCCGATCGTCCCGTCCTGGAACGGTACGTCGTTCCTCTACCTCGCTGCGACGTGGTTGGGAACCGGCAACCAGTGCCAGGTCCGCTTCGGCACCGGCACGATCCCCGGCCCGACCGGCGCCATCACTGGCCCGGCCGCCGCCGGCAAGTGTCTCGACGTCGACCACAACACTGCCGTGAACGGCAACGCCGTACAGCTGTGGACGTGCAACGGCGTACCCGGCCAGCAATGGACGATGACCACCGACGGCAGAATCCATGCCTTCGGCAAGTGTCTCGATATTGCCGGCAACGGGACGGCGAACTTCACCAAGGTCCAGCTGTGGGACTGCGGGACGGCCGGTGGTCAGGTCAGGTCTGGCAGCCGCAGGTCAACGGTGCGCTGCTGAATCTGCAGTCAGGCCGTTGCCTTGACAGTCCTGGCGGGGCGACCGCTGATGGAACGGATCTGCAGATCTAGGACTGCAACGGGCTCGATCCACAGAAGTGGAAGGTGCCGGTGTAGAACGCGTGAGCGGCCGCGGGGCTGATGCCTGCGGCCGCTCGGCGTTGGTCGAGGGCGACTACTGGATGTCGTCGTCTTGGCCGTCGAGGTTGTCGAGCTGGTCCTTGGCGAAGTCGGTGCCCTGGTCGATCTTCTCGCCGTACTGGCCGCCGGTCTTCTCGTCCGCGAACTCGCCGGCCTTGTCCACGCCTTCGCTGACCTTGTCGCCGTGCTCGTCGACGGCGTCGGTCGCCTTGTCCTTCAGGTTGTCGAACATGCCCATCGTCTTTCCCCGTTCTGTCGATGGTTGCGTGCACTACCTCTCCCGTTACTACCCGATCGGGCGAATCCCACACAAGCACAGCGAGCCGGAGAACGGTTGCCTTTGGATGAAACTTCGCTGTCACGTCAGCGAAATCGGTGGCTGAGATAAAGGCCTGACGGTTGTCCGCCACGACCTGGAGGGGGATTCGGTGAGCCTTGCTCAGCCCACGGACGCGGAGCTGGATGTGATGATCCGCGCGCGTCTGGCCTCGATCGGTATCGATCTCGATCAACTACCCGCGGGAAGTGCGCCGGACCCGGAGACCGGGAGCCCAGGCCGGGACTCGGTGCTCGCGAGTCTCAGGAGCTTCATGCGTACGACGGTGTTGCCGTTGAGCGCGTACTCCTTCGGCGCCGACGCGCTGCAGGTCGCGCCGCCGAAGCTCTACCCGTCGATCGACATCACCCGGGAGGCGCGATGAGTGCGCCGATGGACGAGCAGGTCGACCGGCGGTCGTTCCTCTATCGCGCGAGTGCTTTGGCCGCGGCGACGACCGTGGGTTCGATCGCGCTGCCGTCGATCGCGCATGCCGCTCCTGCGACAACCAGTACGGCGTTGGTCGACGTGCCGGCTCGATCGGTCGACGTCAGTGAGTTGACCATCGCCGAGGCGGCGACCCTGATCCGAAAGGGGCGCTTGACGCCTGAGCAGTTGCTCGAGGCCTATCTGGACCGGATCGGCAAGTTCGACTCGATCTATCAGGCGTTCAACCTGGTACTCGCGGACGAGGCGCTGGCTCGGGCGCGCACGCTGGGCCGGTCGCGGGGCGGCGCACTGCACGGAATCCCGCTGGCGATCAAGGACAACTACTACACCCGCGGCGTCACCACGACTGCCAACTCGTACCTCTTCGCCGACTTCGTCCCATCGTACGACGCGACCGCCGTACGACGACTGACTGCGGCCGGAGGCATTGTCTTGGGCAAGACCCAAATGGGGCCGTTGGCAACGACCCGGGCGACGACGCCCGACGGGCGGATCACCACGGTGAACGCGTGGACTCCGGCGGATCCCAGCACCGATCCAGGTGGTTCGTCGTCCGGCTCGGCAACGGCGGTCGCCGCGCGGATGGCGGCGTCGAGTGTGGGCACCCAGACAGGCGGCTCGATCACGGCGCCGTCGAACGCGCAGAACCTGACCGGCCTCAAGCCGACGATGGGCCGCGTCTCGCTGCACGGCATCGTGCCGCTGAGCTACACCCGCGATCACCCGGGTCCGCTCGCGCGCGACGCGATGGACGCGGCGATCATGCTGACCGCGATGGCGGGGGAGGACCCTGCGGATCCACGCACGCAAGGCTTGCCGCCGGTGCCGGACCTGGTGACCGCCGCGACTCCTGTGATCCGAAGTGGAAAGGTCCGTGCGCGCTGGCGCACGCGGATCGGCGTCATCCCCGGCTTCACCAGCGGTACCTCGGAGACTGCCGTCGCGCGGAAGACGGCGCTCGACGTACTCGCGGGGATCGACGGGCTGTCGGTGGTCGACGTCACGATGCCGGAGGAGTGGGACCTGCTCACGAACGCCGCGTTCAACAACGTGCGGCTGCCGGAGCGGAGCGAGCCGTTCCTGCCGATGCTGCGGTCGGACCTGCGGGGATTCGGGGTATCGGTCACCGGCTGGCTGCAGGGTGCGTTGCTCGGGGCAAACGAATACCTGATCGGCCAACGGGCAAAGGTATTGCTGCTGCAGCGGGTGCTGGACGACCTGTTCGAGCAGTGCGACGTCGTCGTACAGACCTCTCCGACGCCGTTCGACGCCCTCGGCCTGCCTGAGCTCGCTCTCCCGATCGGCTTCACCACCGCCGGCATCCCCATCGGCACAATCCTCGGCGGCAAACCCTACGGCGAGGACCGCCTCCTAGCGGTGGCCGCCGCCTACCAATCCGTCACCGACTGGCACCACCACCGCCCCGCCGATCCCGTCATCCCCACCGCGACTGCACGAACAACCGCGATCTCCGACCGCGGCCGCATCCTCGCCCACGAGGTCCCCGATCTGATGCAGTGACGCCTTTAGGAACGTCCCCGCGCCGTCGAAAGCCGGAGAATCATTCACCTTCAGGGTCGCCGAGGTCTTCTCGTCGGGCTATTAACCGGTTAACCTGCCCCTCGCGAACAGTAATCGGCTGGTCGCGGAGGGGAGGCGCGGATGGACTCGTTGGGGCGGGGGCTGCGGGTGGGGAGTCTTGCGGTGCAGGGGCTGGCGCCGGAGGTGGAACCGGCCGGGCCATTGACGGTGTCGCCGGAGTTTGCGACGGCGTACGACCAGGATCTCGACGACATCGCCCCGGTTCGGTACGGACGCTGGGGCCATCGGTCGGCCGAGCAGTTGGAGGAGTGTCTCGGGCGGCTGGATCGAGGCAGCTCGGTGGTCTTCAACAGCGGGATGGCAGCGGTGTCGTCGGTGTTGCTGGCCTTGGTGCGGCCGGGGGAGCGGCTGGTTCTGTTCGAGGGCGGGACGTACTACGAGACACGGCAGATCGCTGAGCAGTTGGCCGGTCGCGGTGTCGCCGTACGGGTGATCGCGAGCATGGCCGAATTACCGGAGGCGGTCGTCGGAGCTCGTCTGGTCGTGGTGGAGTCGCCGAGCAATCCGTTGCTCGACCTCTACGACTTGCGGGCCGTCGCGCGCATCGCCCACGACGCGGGTGCGATCGTTGCCGTCGACAACTCTGTCGCCTCGCCGCTCGGTCAATGCCCGCTGGAGCTCGACGCGGACCTGGTGATGTCGAGCGATGCCAAGGTGATCGGTGGTCACAACGATCTTGTCCTCGGACACGTGAGTACTCGCGATGACCAACTACTGAAGACATTGCAGGACTGGCGATACCTGCATGGCAGCATCCCGTCGGCGTTTACCTGCTGGCTGGCGCTGCGGTCGATCGGGACGCTGGAGCTTCGGGTCGAACGGCAGAACGCGAGCGCGGCGGCTCTGGTGAAGCTGCTCGCGTCGCGGCCGGAAGTCACCGGGTTGCGCTGGCCCGGGGCGCCGGCTGATCCGCAGCATCCGATCGCGGCGGCGCAGATGCGGCTCGGCGGCGGATTGTTGACATTCTGCTTGCCGGATCGCGCGTACCTGCACCGGTTCCTGCGTTCCTGCCGGCTGATCGTTCCGGCCACCAGCTACGGCGGGTTGCAGTCGACGGCGAACGACATCGGCGCTTGGCCGCATCTGAACGTCCCCGGCGGACTTGTGCGGATCTCCTGCGGTTGCGAAGACACCACCGATCTCGTTGACGACGTTCGGCAGGCGCTCGACCTCGCCGCGCTGAGCCTGACGGCCGGGCTGCCATGAACCACCTGCTTCTGGTCGGTGCCTGGCCAGAGCTGGCGAGCCGCCTCGTCGGCCTGCCCGGCCGGGTCACCCTGCTCCAGCTCGACGGGATGCCCGGCGGCAGTGACCTCACGCCGTACGCGCGCTGGGCGGCGGACCTCATCCACGCGCCGTGGGATCAGCCCGCCAAGGTGGTCAAGCTCGCGGCGGAGCTGCACGCGCGCGATCCGTTGGACGTGGTGGCCGGGTACGGCGAGTTCACGCTGAGCGCGGTCACGGCGATCGCGCAGCACTGCGGGATCCGGTCGGTCCCTGGTCCGGCGGATCAGCGGCCGGGCAAGGCCGCGCAGCGCGCAATGCTGGCGGCCGGTGGCTGCATGCCGGTGCGATGTCTGGTGTGCGATGGCCCGGATGACGTACGGCGCTTCGCGGCCGGACGGCCGGTCATCCTCAAACCCGACCTTGGGAACGGCAGTCTCGGCGTCTTCGCGGTAACCGATGCCTGCCGGATCGACGAGGGATGGCGGTGGGTTCGGGCCGCGGGGCTGGGTGCGGTGCTGGCGGAGGAGATGCTGGCGGGGCCGGAGTTCAGCGTTGAGACCCGCTCGGTCGAGGGCCGGCATGAGGTGCTGATGGTGACCGAGAAGTTCACCTCCGGCCCGCCGCACTTCGTCGAAGTCGGTCATGTCATGCCCGCTCGCACCGCTGCCGGGCCGTCGCTGGAGGATGAGGCGGTACGCGCGTTGATCGCACTCGGGCACGCCGACGGACCGGCACATGTGGAACTCATACTGACCGAGGCCGGGCCTGCTGTCGTCGAGGTCAATCGACGGCTGGGTGGTGATCGCATCTGGGAATTGCTTCAGCTCAGCACCGGCATCGACGTACTGCGTCTTGTGCTCCTCGATGCGCTTGGCAAACCTCCTGTTGTCGATCGTTCGGTCGACGCAGCGGCCGCGATTCGCTTTGTGCACGGGGATGCGGCGATGTTTGCCGATGGGCCGCCGGTCCAGCCGACGTCGGTCGCGGCTGTGCCGGGCCTCGTTCGCTTCCGGTGGGAGCCGACGACCTATCACCGGCGGCTTGGCCATGTCCTCACTCACGCCGCGGATCCTTCTCGTGCCGTTCACGCGGCCGAGCAGGCGTGCGCTTCCTTCCCCGATCGTCCGCCGGCGGGCACGGTCACCTGACGTGCGGGCCGAGGGCGTGGCGTGAGGTGAGGCCGAGTTTGCGGAGAGCTCGGGACACGTGATCCTCGACGGTGCTGACGGTCAGCCCAAGCGTCGCCGCGATCTGGGCGTTGGTGAGTCCCTCGGCGGCTAGCCGCGCCACCTCCAGTTCGCGCGGCGAGAGGGTATTGCCGTAGCCGCGGCGGCCGCGACTGCGAGGAACGGCGACGCCGGCTGCACGAAGGGCGTCCTGGCAACGACGCGCATCCCCATGCGCGCCCATCGCTTCGTACGCACGGGCTGTCGACTTCAATGGCTCCTGGTTGCCCTGAGCAAGTAACAGCAGACCTTGCTGCTCGAGTACGACGCACTCGTCGTACTGCCGGCCGATCGCCCGATACCGAGCGGCCGCCTGCGAGAACAGGCTCACCGATTGCTGTACGACGGCCTCGGCGTGCAGGGCAGCCGCGGTGGCAGCAGGTGCATCCAGGCCTGAGACGATGGCGGTGAACTCGGTCGCGAGTCGTCTCGCGTCCTCGGTGCGGCCTTCGTGGAGCAACGCCGTACAGGTGACCACGATCAGGTCGCCGGCCGACACCCAGCCGGACTTGCGTCGTACCAGGGCCAGGCAGCGGTCGAGGTCGTGGGCGAGGGCTGCGGATGCGGCGGCATGGACCGGTAGTGGGCCGAGTTCGGTGCGGGTCACGACCGAGGCAAGCAGTTCTTTGCCTGC
The DNA here is from genome assembly GCF_004345665.1 of Kribbella antiqua. Lineage (GTDB taxonomy): Bacteria > Actinomycetota > Actinomycetes > Propionibacteriales > Kribbellaceae > Kribbella > Kribbella antiqua. Next base: position 45,991 of record NZ_SLWR01000017.1, on the reverse strand, counting down.
GGCAACATCACCCTGGGCCAGCCGCAGCCGGGCGTCGATGAGGTCGACCTCGGCTTGGACGAGCGGCAGGCCTGCCGCTGCGGCCCGTGCGCGCGTCAGTTGCTCCGCGATGACGGCCCAATCGCCGGAGTGAAACGCCAGCCGGAGCCGCGTGACGGCCGCGACCGCGCTGTCGTCAGAACGTTCGAGGAGAGCCGAGGCCCTACGCGCGTGACCCAGCCACGCAAGAGCACCCGCAACCTCGAATCCCTCCACCACATCGACCTCGCCGAGTGCCAGCCGGAAGCGTGCCTGGTTGATCCTTACAGCGGCATCCGGCGCGTCGCCGACCAGTGAGAGCGCTCGCTGCATCCACGCGCGGTGCTCGAAGATCGGCTCGGTGCCGAAGATCGGGACAGCAAGCGCGGACATCGCCCAGGCTGCCGATGCCGGGTCCTCGGCCAGTTCGTCGATCGCAGCAGTCAACTCACGCCGACCGGCCGGGATATCGCCGGCTCGATCGTGCAACAGCAGTCCGAGCGCCAGCCGGAGTCGACCTCTCGCCGTACTGCGCGCCGGGAACTCGGCAAGGACCGCCTGAACGGTGGTGACGGCGTCTTGCCACTGCGGACCTGCCAGCGCGGTCCGGCCGAGCTTGGCAGCCAGCCGGGCGCGATCCGCCCAGGGGAGCGCCTCGACCTGCAGCATCGCGGCGTACTGCTCCGCGTCCGCCGACTGGTCCGCAGCGAGTTCGGCGTGCGTCAGCCAACCGTCGATCACCCCACCCCGGCGAAAGTGCCCAGCGATCCGCGCATGTGGTGGCGGCTCGACTTCCGCCAATGCGGTCGCCGCCTGCCGATGCAAACGTCGTACCTCATCTGGCGGAATCGTTGCCCTGACCGCTCTTCGGGCGAGGGGATGTCTGAGGTCGTACAGGCCTGGTCGGGCCTCGTGGAGGAGGCCGCGTGCCAGGGCACGGTCGACGGCATCGGTCAGCGCGGAGCGGGTTATGCCGGACACCGCGCCCAGCAAGTTCTCCGGCGCGGCTGTGGCCAGGACGGCCGCGGCACAGACCACGCGCCGGCAGGAATCCGGCACCTCCTGGAGACGCACGGCCATGGATGCGCGTAAGGAGACCGGCGCGGGCGTTTCCGCCAAGGCACGACGTACCTGCTCCTCGATGTCCGCACCGTCCGGCACCTGACGCAGGAACTCCTCCACTGCGAAAGGCAGGCCGCCGGTGTGCCGCGCGAGTTCGTCGGTGAGTGCCATCGGCAACAGATCCAGTCCGAGCAACTGGGCCGAGAGCTCCCGTACGGCGCCTCGGTCGAGCGGATCGACTCGTACCTCTGTCGTCCGCGCGCCACTCCCAGCCAGCGACGTGATGTCGTCTTGATGCCGAGCGTCCTCCGGCCGGTATGTGACCACCAGCGTGATCCGGCCGGCGAAAGACCTCAACATTTGAAGGGCGTCCGGTGAAGCCCAGTGGATGTCCTCGATCAGTACGACGGCCGACCCGGCCGCCGACCCGAGGACCTCCTCGACAACCGGAGCCGAGTCTTCGTACGGCCGGCACTGCGCAGTGAGCCAGCGAGCGGGGTGCCGGGCCGCAACCTCCGAGATGAGTCTGGTCTTGCCGACCCCGGCCTCGCCGACCACCAGGACCAGGCCAGACGGCATCCTGAGCGCATCGTGCAGCAGCCGAAGCTCGTGGTCCCGCCCGACCAGCCGGGCCGAACCAGTCGATCCGAGCTCCTCCGCGATCCTCACCACCGCCATCTGCTTGCTCCCCCTCGTGACCGTTCCCCCGACGGCGTCGCTTTATGCGTCAGCGTCGCATCTGTCGCATCCGTCGCATCCGTCGCTGCGCTGCCATCGCGGCGCCACTGATGAGAATCACCAGCAACATCGCCAGCGACCACCGCCGCAGCACCTGCACGGTCCTGTCATCTCCTTCAGCAGGTACGGCGGCAACCCGCGGCGCGGCGCGGACAACAACCGGCGTACTCGGCGCTGCGGACGGCGGCGGGGTCGGCGGCACTGTCGGCGGCACTGTCGGCGGAACTGACTGCGGCGGTCGCACCGGCACCGACGTGTCGCCTTGTGGCAAGACCGGAGTCGGAGTCCGGGAGGACGGCGCCGTCGTCCGGGACTGCGTCGGCCGGGGAGTGCCCGGCTCGTCCGGTGGCGGCGGCGGTGGTGGTGGTGCAGCCGTCCCAGTCGGTGTCGCTGTTGGCCGCGGTGATGGTGGCGGCGTCGACGGTTTCTGAGTGGGAGTAGGCGTAGGTGTCGGTGGAGGAGGCGGAGGCGGTGACTGGACGACCTGCTTGAGACAGCCCGCCGCGTCGCTCCGGGCCAACGGCTTCCACGACGACAATTCCTTGGACGACCCGTCGAACCCGATCCGGAACAGTTGACTTCGCCTCCCGTGCCCGGTGTGGACGGCGTACAACTCCGAAGGCCCCACCACAACGGAGCTGTACGAGTCCTGCCAAGGCGCGCCCGGCACAGTGGCGATCACCCGAACGGCACCGGACATCGGGTCAAGGCTCACCACCTTCGCCACATGCCCGAACGTGGAGATCCCGTAGAGCAGTCCCGTCGAGGGATCGGCCGCGAAGTCGTCCACGTCTGTCGCCAGGGACGCGGGTGACAGCCAGACCACCTTCAGCACACTCTGGTACGACCTACTCCGCGGATCGATGTCCAGCGTGTAGAGCCGGTGCACGTCCCGCACGTACAACCGGGTGCTGGTGGCCGCCCCGGCCGTGGGCTCGGCGATGCCACCGATCCCGTATCGCACCGGACCGAGGGTCCGAAGCGTCCCGCGGCGGTCGACGGTGACCAGCTGCGGCCGGCGCAGCAGCCAGCCGAGCTTGTCGTGCGTCGCGATGCCGTAGACGAGGTCCTGGCTCGCCGAGTAACCCGCCGCGCGGACCTGGTAGTCGAGTACGCCGAGGTCGGTCGTCGTACCTGATGCAACATCCACTCGGACCAGCCGGGACCGCGAGGTGAAGCCAGCCGACTGAAAGTCCAAGAAAGAACAGGCCGTCGCTGCAGTAGCCGGACCAGTGGTCAAGAAGCCCGTGGCCAGGCAGAACGCGGCCAGAGCTCGGAGACCCTTAGCCACTGTCACTCAGTCGGGCGAGCGCGGACACGAAGGCGTCGGGCCCGACATCGGCCCCGCCGCTGAACGGGTTCTGCAGCTGGTAGATCGCGAACAGCAGCAACCCGATCGCACCCGACAGCATCGACACCATGAACGCATACGAGTAGATGCCCGGCCCGCCGAACATGAACATCAGCGCAACCGACATCACGCTGCCGATCAGGATCGCGAACCAGACCACCCCGCTGACATCGCTGCCGCTCGAGTTCAGCCGGACCTGACGGGCCTGGTAGACGTTCCAGATCTGGTTCGCGGCCTCGACCCGGCTGTCCTCTTGCCGGTCGGTCGTCGTCTTCGTCTGCTCGACCGTGTTCCGCAGCTCGGCCAGCAACGTCCAGCCTTCGCTGCCGACGACCCGTCCCGCCCGCATCGCCGGCCACTCCCGCTCCGACACCACGGTCGCATACGACTTGGTCAGGTCCTGGACCCTGGACTTGGCCGGTTCGGGTAGCGAGTTGCCCGCCCACTGCACGGCGACGAGCGCGTTCGCTTCGTCGTACGTCGTGTCCCTGGCCTTGTCCATCCCGTCGAACAACGAGATCAGCACGAACGCGGCGATCACCACGTTGACCCCGCCGACGATGGTGAACACCTGGCCGGCGACCTCGTTGTTGGCCTCCCGCCCCTCCCGCTGCCGCGCCTTCCGCAGTACGACGGCCAGCACACCGGTCGCCAGCATCATTCCGCCGACCCACAGCAGGCCGGTCGCAAACAGACTCATGATTGCCTCACCGCTGCCGGGAGCGTGAAGCGAACGGTCTCCCGCGTCACCTCACGCTCGATCACCTCACCTGGGTCGAGTCGCGCGATCACCTCGTCGACCAGCGCCGGGGGAGCGGACGCACCCGCGGTCAGGGCAACAACCTCGACTCCCTCCAGCCAAACGTCTTGTACGTCGTTCACGTCGTCGATCAGGTACGCCGTCGTACCGTTGCGCACGGCAAGTTCGACCAGCCGCTTCGAGTTCGACGAGTTCGCCGATCCGACCACGAGCACCAGATTCGCCTCCGCAGCGACGGCAGCAAGCGCGGTCTGGCGATTGGTGGTCGCGTAGCAGATGTCGGCCTCGCTGGGTCCGCGCAGCTCGGGAAACTTGTTGCGCAGGGCATCCACCACGGCAGCGGTCTCGTCCACAGCCAGCGTGGTCTGGGTCAGGTAAGAGACGGGACCCTCGATCTCGAGCTCCGCCACGTCTTCCACCGTCTCGACCAGCACGGCCGGAGCTTCCCCGAGCGTTCCTTCAACCTCTTCGTGCCCGGCATGCCCGATCAGTACGACGGTGTCGCCGCGCGCGGCATAGCGCCGAGCCTCCGCATGGACCTTGGTCACCAGCGGACAGGTCGCGTCAACGACGTCCAGTCCGCGGCGAGCGGCCTCGGCGTGGACGGCCGGCGCGACACCATGCGCGGAGAAGACGACGGTCGCGTCGTCGGGAACTTCGTCCAGTTCGTCGACGAAGACCGCGCCCCGAGCCCTCAAGTCCTCGACCACATGCGTGTTGTGCACGATCTGCTTGCGGACGTAGACAGGTCCGGGCCGCGAGCTCAGTAGTCTTTCGACAATATCGATCGCGCGCTCGACACCGGCGCAGAACGATCGTGGCGAGGCCAGCAGAACTGTCCTCATGTGCATCCCCCTTCACTTCAGTAGTCGCGGCGTGTGGCCAGCCTGGCGAGCCTTTCCAGATCCGTGGCCGCGGGCGCGAGCGCCCCGGATGCCGTCAGTTCCCCCAACGAGGCAGCCAGCAGGGCATCAGCCTGTGCTTGGCTCGTCTCGCGTCCACCAGCCGCTTCGATCAGTGCGGCTGCTTCCATGAGTTCGGCGTCCGTCAGCTCGCCGTCTTGCTTGTAGAGGGCCGCCAGTTCGCGGCCGGCCGCCGTACCGGAGGACAATGCGGCAACCACCGGGAGGGACTTCTTCCGCCTCCGCAGGTCGGAGTACACGGGCTTGCCGGTGACGGCTGGCTTGCCCCAGATCCCCAGCAGGTCGTCGACGTACTGATAGGCCAGCCCGAGGTCCTCGCCGTACAGCCTGAGGTGGTCGATCTGGTCCGGTCTGCCGCCGCCGAAGAGCGCGCCGAGGGCGGCGCAGCACCCGAGTAGCGCGCCGGTCTTGAGCTGCGCCATACGCACGCATTCGGACGGTACGACGTCGTCCCGCGTCTCGAAGTGCGCATCGGCCAGCTGCCCGTCGACCAGCTCCTGTACGGCGGCCCCGAGCATGCGAGCGGCATCACCGCGACACGGGTGACCGCTGGCCACGAGGACATCGAAGGCCAGGCCGAGCAGGGCATCCCCGGCCAGGATCGCCGGACCGAGCCCGAACACCGTCCAGGCCGTGGCGCGATGCCTGCGGGCGGTGTCGCAGTCCATCACATCGTCATGCAGCAAGGAGAAGTTGTGGACCAACTCGACCGCGACCGCGGCCGGCAGCGCGGCTTCCGTCGTACCTCCGACTGCCTGTGCGGTCAGTAGCACCAGCGCTGGACGGATGGCTTTACCGCCGTCGGCATGAGCCGGACGGCCGTCCTCGTCTTCCCAGCCGAAGTGATAGGCGACAATGCGCTTTGTTGCTGGCGGCAAACTGTCGACAGCGGCTCGCAAGGCGGGCTCGACCTGCCCCCGGCTCCAGGCAAGGACATCGGCCGCGGACCGGTCATCTTGAAGAGTAGACATCGCGTCGCTCCTCATGCGCCGAGTTCGACGTTCTCCAGGACGCCGAGGGCGTCCGGGACGAGCACTGCCACCGAGTAGTAGGTGCTGACCAGGTAGGAGATGACCGCCTTATCGTTGATGCCCATGAAGCGGGCGTTCAGGCCGGGCTCCACCTCGTCCGGCAGGCCGGTCTGCCGTAGGCCGATGACGCCTTCGTCGTCGGCGCCCGTACGCAGGACGAGGACCGATGTGGTGTTGGTAGCGGAGATGGGAATCTTGTTGCTCGGCAGCAGCGGTACGCCGCGCCACGCGTGCACGCGCCGGCCCTCGACCTCGACGGTCTCCGGATAGACGCGCCGCTTGGTGCACTCCCGGCCGAACGCCGCGATCGCCCGCGGATGCGCGAGCAGCAGTCGTGGTTTGCGCCGCCGGGTCAGCAGCTCGTCGAAGTCGTCGGGCGTCGGCGGACCGGTGCGGGTGTAGATGCACTGCTTGTAGTCAGCGTTGTGCAGCAGACCGAAGTCGCGGTTGTTGATCAGCTCGTGCTCCTGCCGCTCGCGCAGGGCCTCGATGGTGAGCCGCAGCTGCTGCTCGGTCTGGTCCATCGGCTCGTTGTAGAGGTCGGCCACCCGGGTCTGCACCCGCAGGATGGTCTGCGCGACGCTCAGCTCGTACTCCCGCGGCGCCGGGTCGTAGTCGACGTACGTCCCAGGTAGTGCGTCCTCACCCGCATGCCCGGACGCGACCTCGATCTCCGCCTCGCCGGCCTTGTTCTGCGCCGGTTTCGGCCGTCGTCGTACGGCGTCCAGATGGTCGCGCAACGCCTCGGATCGCTCCAGCAGCTCGTTGAAGTCCGACCGGCTCAGCTTGAGCACGATGCAGCTGGTCAGTGCCTTGGCGGTGAACTCCCAGAGGTTCTCCGGCGGCTCGACCATCAGCTGCTCGCCGAGATAGTCGCCGTCGGCAATCGTGCCGAGATCCGTCCCCGCGCCGTACTCACCCACGCCGGTCTTGGCAACCTTGCCATGGGCAATCAGTACGACGTCGTCCACCCGGCTGCCGAACTCTGCCACGACCTGGCCGGGCTCCAGCTCCTCACGCCGGAACCGATCGGCCAGGGCGGCGAGGACCTCGGGGTCGCCGAAGTCCCGCAACGGTGGGAGCTCGGTGAGCTCGGCCGGGATGACCCGGACGTCGGAACCGGTGACGTCGAAGCTGAGACGGCCGTCGCCAAGTGTGAACGTGGTCCGCCGGTTCACCCGGTAGGTGCCGCCGGTGGTCTCCACCCAGGGCAGCATCCGGAGCAGCCAGCGGGGCGAGATGCCCTGCATCTGCGGGACGGACTTGGTGGTGGTGGCCAGCTGCCTCGCGGCGGCTGTGCTCAGGCTCAGCTGATCGACCGCTGTCATGCCGCACCGACCTTTCTGTGGATCCGGAATGCCGACGTGCCAAGGCCAGTGGCTGGTCTGGGTCGACGGTGGGGCAGGGCGGACTGTTCGTAGCGGTGGCAGCCTTGGTGCCAGACGAGGATCCCGGACATCCAGTTCTGCAGTTCCTCGGCATAGCCTGTGACGGCCCGCCGAACGTCGTCGTCCAGACCGAAGTCCGTGCACAGCGCGGGAAGGTCGTCCGCGACGAGTTGCTCGAACTGCCGCATCCGCGCGGTCATCAGCTCGTTCACCACTTCGAGTGCCCGGTTCTTGTCACAGGCAAGGAAGTTCTCGACGACCCGGACGCCGTTGTGGAAGTCGCCGTCGTACTGGATCTCCTTCTGGTACGAGAAGACGTCGTTCAGCAGGCAGGCGTAGTCGGCGGCCGCGTTCTCCAGCGCCTGGATCGGCCGGGAGCGGTAGACCTCTGCTGGGATCCGGTTGCCATGGCCGATCCGGCACAGGCTCATAGTGAGGTCGGAGCCGAACGTCCGCCGCCGCATCTCGATGTAGTCGACCGGGTCGGGGATCCGGTTCTGGGCGAGGTTGGCCAGCTCCCACAGCCAGCTGTCCGTCATGGTGTCCACCGTCTGCCGGAACAGCCGGCGGTCCGCGGTGTGCATCCGTCCGGCGGTCCGCGACCACAGATCGGCAAGACTACGTTCCAGCGGAGTCACCGGTGCCGGAGTGGCCGCGTCCTCGACGGGCATGAATTGGGACAGTCGCGCGTTGGTCGTCTTCGCTGCGGCCAGATCGCGCCGCGGACCGAAGACCGCCGGATAGTAGTCATCGGCATAGGTGCCCCAGGCAAGCCATTGACTGGACAAGGCCAGGTCATCCGCCGACGCATCCGGGTGGATCCCCGCCGCGCAGAGCGCAAGGTCGAACTGCTCCAGCATCCGCGGGTCCCAGATCGTCCCGTCACTGATCCCCATCCGTGCGCCCCACTCCAGTACGGCGTCACGCGCGACGGCCAGATGTGGACTGCACTTCGCGGCGTAGGGCATGTAGATCGGCGGCAGCACACTCGCCCCGACAGCCTGGAACAGAACAAAGCTGTGACTGCGGATCCGGTACGGCGCACTCGCCACGAGCGAGGTCATGATGCGCGCGGCCGACGTACCGAGCCCGGTCGGACCACCGAGCGCCGCTGTGCCACCGTTGTTCATGTACCGGCTGGACCGCAGATGCCACTCATGACCGCCGGACTGCCGGTCCTGCAGGCCTTTCACATAATTCAGCACAGCGAGCCGGCCGGGCAGATCGACCTGATGTTCTTCGAACAACCGGGGGACCTCGGTGACGGCTGTGTTCTCGAACTGGTGCAGCCGCGAGGTGAGGATGTCGTTCACCAGTCCCGCGGCCTGCTGCACACCACAGTCCAGGAAGCGTTCCACAACCAGGACGCCGTTGTTCAGTTCGCCTTCCTGCTCGACCTCGCGCTGGTAGGAGAACAGGTCGTTGCGCAGGTGGACCGCGTCGGAGAACGTGTCGCTGAGCACCTGCATCGGTCGCGTGCCGGCGATCTCCACCGGCACTTCGGCGTTCGCGGCGTACTCGACCAGGTTCGCCGACCACGGGGCTCCGCCGACCTTACGACGCATCTCGACGTACTCGATCGGGTTGGGCAGGCGGCCAGTGCTGATGTTCGCGAGCTCCCACAGGGATTCCGCGAGCAGCGCCTCGGTGGTCTGCCGGAACCGCTGCCGCCAGCCGGGCGACATCGACGGGACCGTGCGGGTCCAGAGGTCGGCGAGACCGCGCTCCACCGGGTTCTCCGGGGTTTCGGTGATCTCGCCGTTGGTCGGCATGAAGGCGGGCAGGCGGTCCAGGTACGCCTTGGCGGCCGGGATGTCACGCGTCTTCTTGTAAAGCTCGAGGAAGTGGTCGTCGAAGTAGAACACCCACACGTACCAGTCCGTCACCAGGTCGAGCGCCGGGCCGGTCGCGTCCGGATGCGTGTAGGCGCAGAGCAGGGCGTAGTCGTGGGAGTCGAAGTCGTGCTCGTCCCAGATCGCCTTGCCTTGCTGAGGTCTATCGATCATGTCGAACTCGTAGGCCCAGGTCTTACTGTGCGCCCGGGCACCCTCCAGGTTCGGGTTGATCCTGGCGGGGTAGGGCACATAGAAGTCGGGCAGCTCGTAGGGCTGCGCCACGCGTCAGCCCTCGCGGCCGATCTCCACGTTTTCGAGGATGCCGAGCGCGTCGGGGACCAGTACGGCGGCTGAGTAGTACGCGCTCACCAGGTAGTTGATGATCGCCTTCTCGCTGATGTTCATGAACCGCACCGACAGCCCCGGCTCGTACTCGTCCGGCAGCCCGGTCTGGTGCAGGCCGATGACGCCCTGGCTGTCCTCGCCGGTCCGCATCAGCAGGATCGAGCTGGTCCGGGTCTCGCTGATCCCCAGCTTGTTGCACGGGAAGATCGGGACACCACGCCAAGCCGGCAGCCGGTGGCCGCCGACGTCGATGGTGTCGGGGTAGATGCCGGCCCTCGTGCACTCCCGGCCGAACGCCGCGATCGACCGCGGATGGGCCAGGAAGAAGGCGGGTTCCTTCCAGACCAGGCTGAGCAGTTCGTCCATGTCGCCTGGCGTCGGCGGGCCGCTGCGGGTCGGGATCCGCATGCCCAGGTCCGCGTTGTGCAGCAGGCCGAAGTCGCGGTTGTTGACCATCTCGTGTTCCTGCCGCTCGCGCAGGGCCTCGATGGTGAGCCGCAACTGCTGCTCGGTCTGGTCCATCGGGTGGTTGTAGAGATCCGCGACCCGGCTGTGCACGCGGAGCACGGTCTGGGCGACGCTCAGCTCGTACTCGCGGGGCGACGTCTCGTAGTCGACGTACGTACCGGGCAGGTCCGACTCGCCCTCGTGTCCGGCGGCCAGTTCGATGGCGGCTTCGCCGTACTCGTTGCTCTGGAGTTCGGGGCTGTTGCGGAAGTCTTCGACGTGTGCTCGCAGGCTGTCGGACTGGGAGACCAGTTCCTCGAAAGATGCCTGCGACAACGTCAGCAGCGTGACCGGTGTGATCGCCTTGACGGTGTACTCCCAGAAGTCGTCGGACTCCAGGATCGCCTTGTAGGTAAAGTGATCGCCGTCGACCAGGGTCTCGAGCACCGACTCGTCGCCGTACTTGCCGAGACCGATCTTGTTCACCTTGCCGTGCGCGATCAGGCAGATCTGGTCGGCCGGGCGGCCGCGCTCGACGATCACGTCGCCGGGCTGGAACTCCTGCTGGACAAAGCGATCCGCGAGCGCGGACAGCACCTCGACATCGTCGTAGCTGCGCAGCAGGGACAGCTCGCAGAGCTCCTGCGGGATCACCCGGACCTCGGAACCCGTGGTGGTGAAGGTCACCCGGCCGTCGCCGACGGCGTAACTCAGCCGGCGGTTGACCCGGTACGCGCCGCCCTTGGCTTCCACCCACGGCAGCAGCTTCAGCAACCACCGCGAGGTGATGCCCTGCATCTGCGGTTCGGACTTGGTCGTGGTCGCCAGGTTGCGGGCGGCGGCGGTGCCGAGGCTGAGCTGTGGCTGCTGTCCGTTGGCGTTGACATCCGGTTCGGTCAAGGTCATATCTGAACCCCCAGAAGGCGTTTTTGAATCGGCGCTGTAGGGCGCACTGCTCTACGGGTGGGAGCATCCACCCGTAGAGCAGGGAAAATGGCCGAATTCGACTAGTAGGCGGGTCCCCCAGTAGGCCCTGTGTCTGTCCCCCCGGCCTGTACATCACAAACAGTAACCGGCCGGTGACCGAGGTCGTCAAGACGTTTGCGTTGGCAACTTGTTTCGGACGTCGCCAACCCCCGAAACAATGCGATGGGCACCCCGACGAAATGCCGGGTACCCACGAGACATCAGCTCCCAAACGCTTGTTTCATTCGGGGTCAGAGTGCGATGAGCACCTTCCCGGAGGAGTCGGAGTCCTTGGCCACGGCGAAGGCCTCGACCGCTTGGCCGGCCGGGAACTCGTGGGTGATCACCTGCTCGAAGTGCGGGTTGGCGTCCAGCAGTGCGACCGCGTGGTCGATCTCGTCGTTGAAGCGCATCGTCCCGCGCAGCTGGATCTCGCGGGAGACGAGCGGCGACAGGTTCACCGGCCGCGGTTCGTTCGGCGGGATCCCGACCAGTACGACGATGCCCGCCCGCCGCGCCGCATCGAGCGCACCGGTGATCGCCGTGGCGATGCCCGTGCACTCGAGTACGACGTCGAACCGCCCGGACGGGATCTGCTCGACGCCGACCTGAACAGTGCCGTGCACGCCGAGCCGTTGCGCCCTGTGCAGCGGACCTTTCAGCACGTCCGTTGACACCACCTCGGCGGCACCGAGGCTTACAGCGGCCGCGGCGGCGAGCAGACCGATTGCGCCGGCGCCGGAGACGAGCACCCGCTGATCCTTGACACCGCCGGCGATGGCGATGGCATGCAGCGCGACGGCGAGCGGTTCGGCGAGGGCGGCGCGACGCAGCGGCAGGGACGCCGGTAGCAGCCGGACCATGTCCTTGCGTACGACGATGAACTCGCTCATGCCGCCCTGGGTGTGCGGCCAGGTGGACGCACTGCCGAGGTAGGCGCCGCCTGGCCAGAGGTGCGGGCGATCCTCGATACCTGGCTCGGGATTGCCGAAGGTGGCGGGGTGGATGGTGACCGGCGTACCGGCTGCCCACTCGCCCGACGGGTCGAGGTCGACGGTGCCCGAGAGTTCGTGTCCGGGCACCAGCGGCTCGCGTACGACGTACTCGCCGTTCGCGCCTTCGTTGTAGTAGTGCAGGTCGGAGCCGCAGATCCCGCCGTACGCCACCTTCAGGCGGACCTGACCGATCCCGGGATCCGGCGTTGGCAGTTCGGTCTCGGTCAGCTCGAGCTTGCCCTGGATGACGATCGCCTTCATCGGGCTCCTTCGGTCAGGCGGCGGGGTAGGGCTAGTTTGCCTGAGTCCGTAGGGCGGTGGTCGTTGTGGTGAAGCCGTAGCACTGGCGGACGTTGTAGACGGTCGCGTCCAGGCAGTACGACGGAGACGTCGTACCGACCGCGTCTTCGAGCATCACCACGTCGTAGCCGAGGTTGGCTGCGTCGGTGAGGGTGTTGAGGACGCATTGGTCGGCGTTGACACCGGCGAAGAGCAATGTGTCGACGCGGAGGTTGCGGAGGATCGAGTCGAGCGGCGTGTCGACGAAGCCGCTCATCCGGTACTTGTCCACCTGGATGTCGCGGGCGTCGACTTTCAGGTTGTCGACAATCGCGGCGGCCCAGGAGCCGGCTTGCAGGACCGGTGATCCGGACGGTCCGGTCGTCGAGCCGATGCCGTTGCCTTCCGCCGCCGGGTCGTACACGTGCCGCACGCCCGGCGGCAGGTTGGCCTGGTCCGGGCGGTTGCCCCAGTTGACCCACACCACCGGCACGTCGCGAGATCTCAGCCACGGCAGGAAGTCGGCGAGTACGGCGATCGGTGCCTGGGCGCCGGAGATGTCGACGCCGATGCCGGCGAGCCAGCCGTCGGGGTGGCAGAAGTCGTTCTGCAGGTCGATCACGACGATCGCCGTACGCGCGAGATCGATCGTCAACTGCTGCGGCTGGGCGTCGAAAGTCACCGGCGACGTCGGTAGCGGTGGCCGGCGCAGGTCGGCGGTGGTGGAGGTCAAGGTCCAGTCGTTGCGGGTCATCTCGGCTCCGGGACGATGGGGCGATGGGCGCGGTGGGGGCGATCAGGTGATCGGCAATCAGTCGATCAGGGCGAGCAGCGAGCGGTCGGCCTCAGGGCCGCCGACCAGGCAGAGTCCGGCGGGCAACGTTCCGACTCGCGCGGTCGGGATGCTGAGCGCGGGCAGTCCGGCGAGGGATGCGAGGCAGGTCAGGCGCAGAGTGCCGGCGCGGATCGTGTCGATGGTGGCGGCGTCGGCATCGACAGGCGGAGCCGGACTCGCCGAACTCGGCAGCGCGAGTACGACGCCAGGGGGCAGCAGCTCACGCAATTGCGAACGGGCCTCGGCCAGGATCGAGCGCGCAGCCTCGACGTCGGAAACCTCGGCACCGGACCGGAAGCGTGCTTCCACCGCGGGCTCGAACTCCCCGGGATGCGCCGCGACGAACTCCCCATGGATCCGCCAAGCCTCGGCCGACTGCACCTTGCGGAACGCCAGGAACCACTCCTCCAGCGCGGCACGGTCCACGTCGACCTCACGCACCGGAAGGTCCAACCGCAGCATCAGCGCCCGCAGCGCCGCCTCGACTGCGAGTCGTGTGTCGGGTGCTGCCAACTCCATCAACGTGGGCGCGACGAGCAACTCCCGAGCCGGCATGACCTCGGCGGCAGGCAGCAACACCTCAGCACCAGCCGCGAGTACGGCGCCTGTCCGCGCGAGCAGCCCAACCGCGTCGAACGACGGCGCCAGCGCGACCAGGCCGGATCTGTCCACGACATCATGCGTCGTACGCAGTCCATAAAGGCCGCAGTACGACGCCGGGACGCGAATCGAGCCGGCCGTGTCGGTGCCGAGACCGAGGTCGGCGTGGCCGGCGGCGACCGCAGCCGCTGACCCGCTACTCGAGCCGCCGGTGATCCGGCCAGGTGCGGCGGGATTGAGAGGTGTGCCGTAGTGGATGTTGGTGCCGGCCAAGGAGAAGGCGAGCTCATCGGTCTGCGCGATCCCGACGACATCCGCGCCTGCGTTCAGCAGCGCGGCAACCGCGCCGGCATGTGCCGACTCCACAGATGCTTCAGCCAGCCAAGCCGGATTGCCGGCGCCGATCCGCTGGCCTGCCACCGCAAAGAGGTCCTTGACCGCAACCCGCAAGTTGCTCAGCGGACCCTCTGCACCTTCCACCAATGGCTTGTCGCCGGGTGCGATGCGCCAGGCGACCGGATCGATCGGAAGCTCCACCGGACGAGCGGGCGGCGCCGTCGAGACGTGGGCGACGGTTACGACCCAGCCTTTGGGCAACCGCTGCCATAGCTGGGTTTGGATGCCGGTGGTGCCGTCTGGGCGGGAGGTCTCGGCCATCAGCACGACCGCGTCGGGCGTGAGCTCGCGTAGATGTACGCGCTCCAGCGTTCGGGGCGGAACGCCAGGCCGCCCAGCCCGGAACGCGGCGATGTGCTCGTGCCCGACCAGCACCGCACCACCGTCGGCTCGCAGCGTCTCCGAGCCTTCGGCGAACAGTTCGTCCAGCACAGGTACGTCGTTGGCGAGCAGGGCCCGCTCATAACGCATGAATGCCTGCAGCAATGAGTTCATCGGAGCCGATCGTAGGTAGCAATCAAGCGGTGGCGGGTGGTCGCACGCAGATGCTTACGTGCGGGAAACATGCTCGTCACCGTGGACAATCAAGACGACGCAGGGCTCGGCGCTCGCCCGGCGGAAGCGGTGCAGCGTGCCGCCGGGGTAGTGGATCGACTCGCGCGCTTTTACTGTCGTGAAGTTGCTCGCGGCATCGTCGCTCACACGCGTCTCCACCTCCAGCGTGCCGGTCACGACGTACAGGAACTCCGGCCGGGCGTGGGTGAAGAACTCCTCGTACGACGTGCCGATCTCGGCGAACTCGGTGATGTCGACGCCACCCTCGTGCAGCAGGAGTCGCGTGCCGGCGCCGATCAACGGCGTCTCCTCGGCCGATGACGACACCTCGGCGAGCAGCGCCTGTTGCGTCGTACCGAGTGCCTCGGCGATGAGGAACAGCGACCGCATCGAGGGTCGCGCGCGGCCGCGCTCGATCTGGCTGAGGAACGGATGTGACAGCCCGGTCACCGCGGCGATCTCCACCAGCGTGCGCTGGCGGGTGTGCCGCAGGGCGCGGATCGCCGTCCCCAGCCGGGCGTCGACCTCGTCCTGATTCATACAGCAGATCCTCCGCGGAAACGTGGCTGAAACTGACCGTCCGTACCGTTCCTAATGTTACTCACATCAACATTCTGAAGGTGAGCGGCTTGGACGACTGGTTCGAGATCCGGGAGCTGGGCGACGGAGTCCAGCTCATCGCCGAGCCGGGTCATGCCAACAGCTTCCTGGTCTCAGGTACGACGACCGCGCTGCTGTTCGACACCGGCATGGGGATCGCGTCGATCGCCGACGTCGTACCAGAACTCACCGACCTGCCGCTGCTCGTGGTGAACTCGCACGACCACCTCGACCACCGCGGCGGCAACGCCTCCCTGCTCGACCATCCCCGGCTGATCGACATCGCCGCACATCCGGCCGGCCGGCACGCGGAGGTCGACCCAGAGTTCCTCAGGATGTACGAGCGCGCGATGCGATCGGTGTACGCCGATTACCTCCGCTATCTCGAGTTGGACGCGCAGAGCTTCTTCGTCGCCGCCAACCTCCCACGGATGCGCGAACTCCCCGACCTGACCGGCTGGCAGGTGCCCCCCGTGCAACCGACTCGCGCGCTCGCGGATGGCGACCGAATCGACCTCGGCGGCCGAACCTTGCGCGTGCTGCACACCCCCGGCCACGCGCCCGACGCGATCTGTCTGTACGACGAATCCACCGGCACGCTGATCGCCGGGGACACGATCCTCGCAGCCGCGTTCTGGTTGCACGGCGACGACGCCGATCTGAAGACTTTCGCGGCGTCGACCGCACGGCTGGCCGAGCTCTCGCCGGCACGGGTCCTGGTCGCGCACAACCTGCTCTACGAGCTGCCCGGGCAGTCGACCGCAGCCGTCGCGTACGCCGCAAACGCCGTACTGCAGGGGGAATCCACGCCGCGACCCGACAAGGATCTGCTCGGGCGTCCGGTCGATCGGCACGAGGTCGGCGGCGTCGTCATCCTCACGGAGCCTGCCGCATGAAGCCCGGCGAGGTGATCAGCAGCCTCCCCGGCGTCCGTGCGCTGGACGGTTCGCTCGTCGACCTGACTCTCGGCGAAGGCCGCATCGTCAGCGTCGAGGCCGCCACGACGCCGAGCGGCTGGCGCGTGATCCCCGCAGCCTCCGAGCCACACGCCCACCTCGACAAAGCGCTGACCGGCGAACGCGTCGATCCCGAGCAGAACGATCTCCCCGCCGCGATCGCCCAGTGGCGCGACCTCGCCGCCCGGATCGACAGCGAGGACATCTACGACCGGGCGCTGCGAGCGGTACGGCGCTATGTGTCACGCGGCATCACCACCATTCGCAGCCATGTCGACCTACCCGGCACCGGCGATCCGATGCGGGGTGTCGACGCCTTGGTCCGGCTTCGCGAGTACCTCGGCGACAGAGTGACACTCCAACTCGTCGCGCTGGCCGGTCATCAGACCAGCGATGACGTGATCGAGGAAGCACTTGCCCGGGGCATCGACATTCTCGGCGGTTGCCCGCATCTCGCGCCGGCACCCACGCCCGAACTCACCCGGCTCCTCGACATCGCGCAGCGTTCCGGTGTCCCGATCGATCTGCATGCCGATGAGCAAGTGCCTGCTCCTGAGCTGGACCTCGAGATGCTGGCCAAGGAAGTGATCGCGCGCGGGCTCACGCAGCAGGTGACCGCGAGCCATTGCGTGCGACTCGGTTCGCTGCCACCTGACCAGCTCGCGCCCGTGCTCGAGCTCGTCAAGGAAGCCGGCATCGGCATCGTCACGCTGCCGATCACCAACCTCTACCTGCAAGGGCGCGAGGCGAGTCACCTGGTGCCACGTGGGCTGACCGCCGTACGGGCGATTCTCGACGCGGGCATCCCGTTGGCGGCGGGCGGTGACAATCTGCGCGATCCGTTCAATCCGGTCGGACGGGCGGATCCGTTCGAGACCACCGCCTTGCTGATCGCCGCCGGGCACCTGCGCCCTTCGGAGGCTTTGGCGGCAGTGACGACCGGCGCCCGGACGGTGCTGGGCCTGCCGCAGGTCGGGATCGAAGCCGGTCGGCCCGCAGATCTGATCGTTGTACCGGACACCGATCTCGGCAATGTCCTCGCGGGCTGGGACGACACCCGGATCGTCCTGCACGGTGGTCGAGTAGTTGCCGTCAGCCACGTGAGCTCGATGGAGGCGCTGTGAGTAAAACCCTCGTGATGGAAGGGGTTTCGAAGACGTTTGCCACCGGCACCGTTGCGCTGACCGGAGTCGAGTTGGTCGTTGCCTCCGGCGACTTCGTCTCGGTCGTCGGGCCGTCCGGCTGTGGCAAGTCGACGTTGCTGCGGCTCGCCGCGGGACTGGAGCGAGCGACGGACGGCCGGATCGAGGTCGAGGCGGAGTCGACCAGCTATGTGTTCCAGGAACCGACGCTGCTGGAATGGCGGTCGGCGCTGTCGAACGTCGAACTCGTCGGCGAGCTGCGCGGTCTACCGAAGGCCGAGCGTCGCCAACGCGCCCGGGAAGCGTTCGACCTGGTCGGCCTGACCGGCTTCGAGAAACAGTTCCCGCGGCAGCTGTCCGGCGGCATGCGGATGCGGGTGTCGATCGCGCGGTCGCTGGTCGCCGAACCACAACTCGCACTGTTCGACGAGCCGTTCGGTGCTCTCGACGAGATCACCCGGCTGCGGATGCAGACCGAGCTGCAGCGCCTCTTCCAGCTCAAGTCTTTCGCGGGCCTGTTCATCACGCACTCCATCCCGGAGGCGGTCTACCTGAGCAACCGGGTGCTGGTGATGAGCGGACGGCCGGGCCGGATCGTTGCCGACTTCAACGTTCCGTGGGCGTACCCGCGATCGCCGGAGTTGCGGTACGAACCGGAGTTCACGGCGCTGACGGGTGCCGTTTCCGCCGCGCTGGAAGGCGATCACCCATGAGGAAGTGGTACATCAAGCTGCTGCTCAGCGCCGGTCCGATGATCGGCGCGCTGGCGACTGCGATCGGCGTGTGGTACGCCGTGACGTACCTGGTGCTCGGCGAGGACCGGCGGTTCATGCTTCCGCCGCCGCACGAGGTGATCAAGACGTCGCTCCTCGACCCCGCGCACCTCGATCCGATGCTCGACGCGCTCGCCCTGTCGGTCCGCGTCGCCGTGGTCGGGCTGGTGATCGCCGTCGTACTGGGGATCGCGCAGGCCGTCGTGATGGTGCAGACAACGTGGCTGGAGCGGGCGCTTTATCCGTACGCCGTCATCCTGCAGACGGTGCCGATTCTCGCGCTGGTGCCGTTGCTGGGCATCTGGTTCGGGTACGGGTTCAGCAGCCGGGTCGTGGTCTGCGTGATCATCTCGCTGTTCCCGATGATCTCCAACACCCTGTTCGGGCTGCAGTCGCCGACCGCGGCCGCGCACGACCTGTTCACGCTGAACAAGGCGACCCGCTGGCAGCGACTGGTGAAGCTGCAGCTGCCGGCCGCCGTACCGGCGATCTTCGGCGGACTGCGGATCTCCGCCGGGTTGTCGGTGATCGGCGCGATCGTCGGCGACACCTTCTTCCGGCAGGGCTTGGTCGGTATCGGCGGCCTGCTGGACATCTACACCGCGCGGTTGCAGACCGAGGACCTGTTCACCGCGATCGGGCTGGCGTCGCTGTTCGGCGTCGCGTTCTTCTCCGTCTTCGCCACGCTCGACCGGATCATCGTCGGCCGCTGGTACGGCGCCATCCACAGATAAGCACTGTCGTCGGTAGTCATTCCCCTGTGAGGAGTCCCATGAATCGCAAGATCACCGCCGCTGTGGTCGGTACCGCCGTACTGGCGTTGTCCGCGTGCGGCAACGGCGCCGCGAGTACGACGTCAGGCGGCGGAGTGCAAGCCACCTCGGCCGCCACCACTGGCTCGGCCAAGGACCTGTCGAGTGTGTGCCCGAAGACCGTCGTGATGCAGCAGGACTGGCAGCCGGAGGCCGAGCACTCGGCGATGTACCAACTGGTCGGGCCGGGCTACACGATCGACACCGCGAAGAAGCGCGTCACCGGTCCACTCGTCGCGGGTGGCGTCGATACCGGCGTCAAGGTGGAGGTGCGGGCAGGCGGACCATCGGTCGGCTTCCAGCCGGTGCCGGCGCTGATGTATCTGGACAAGAGCATCCTGATCGGCGCGGTCAGCTCGGACGCCGCGATCTCGGGCTCGGTGAAGCAGCCGACGACCGCGGTCGTTGCCCCGCTCAACAAGAGCCCGCAGATCCTGATGTGGGACCCGAAGACGTATCCGGACGCCAAGACGATCGCCGACGTCGCCAAGACGGGTGCGGTGGTGGTGACCGCGGGCGACATCATCCCGGCGCTGCTGATGTCGAAGGGCATGATCACCAAGAAGCAGATCGACACCGGCTACGAAGGCACCCCGGCGCGGTTCGTCGGCGACCCGAAGATCCTGCAGCAGGGCTTCATCAGTGCTGAGCCTTACATCTACGAGCATGAGGTCAGCGCCTGGAAGAAGCCGATCGGCAGCCAGTTGCTGGCCGACATCGGTTACAACATCTATCCCGAGGCATTCTCGGTGCGGACCGACGACGTCACGAAACAGTCGGCCTGCTTGAAGAAACTCGTACCGATCCTGCAGCAGGCGCAGATCGACTACCTGGCGAACCCGTCGCCGGTTAACCAGCTCATCGTCGAGCTGGTGCAGAAGTACAACACCGGCTGGACCTACTCCGAGGGCGTCGCGACGTACGCCGCCGAGTCGATGGCGAAGTACCAGATCATCGCCAACGACCCTGCCACCGGCAGCCTCGGCGGGTTCGACGAGAAGCGGGTGCAGGAGATCCTCGACACGTTCTCGCCGATCTTGAAACAAGGCGGCGCTTCGATCAAGCCGGGCTTGAAACCGGCGGACCTGGTCACCAACGAGTTCATCGACAAGTCGATCAAGCAGAGCTGATGACGACCACATCTGAGCTCGCCGGATTTGCGTCCGTACTCACGGCAGAGTTCGGTCCGTCGGTGGTGTCGACCGATCCACGGACGATCCGCCGGGTGTCGGCCGACTGGGCGCGGCTGTCGCCGATCCTGATGGAGAAGATCCCGCCCGGCCGGTTCCTCGCCGATGTCGCCGTACGGCCGACATCTCCGGAGCAGATCCCGGCGTTGCTCGCGTTGGCCTACGAGTACGACGTACCGGTCACGCCACGCGGTGCAGGCACGGGCAACTACGGGCAGGCGACGCCGTTCTCCGGCGGGGTCCTGCTCGACCTGCGCGGGTTGGACAAGGTGGTTGACGTCGGGGACGGATACGTTCGTACTCAGCCCGGCGCGCGGCTGACCGTGGTCGATCGCGAGGTGCGCGCGGCCGGCGCCGACCTCTGGATGTTCCCGTCGACGAAGGGGTCGTCGCTCGGCGGCTTCATCGGCGGCGGCAGCGCCGGCACCGGGACGATCGAGCACGGGACGACGGCGGACGGCTGGGTCGAGGAGCTCGTGATCGCGCCCTGCGACGGTCGCGGTTCTGTCTTTGCCGTGTCGGGGTCTGACGCGTTGGCCTATATCCATGCGTACGGCGTGACCGGCATCATCACCGAGCTGACCGTGCGTACCGCCGAGGCGCGTGAGTGGGTCTCCTTCTATGCGTCCTTCGACTCGTACGACGCCGCCGTCGAGGTGCACCGGGCCTTGCCGGAGCTTCCGGTGCTGCCGCGACTGGCGTCGGCCGACGAGCCTCCGTTGGTCGCCAACCTGCCGGCGCCGGTCGATCTTGATCCATCCCGGATCAGCTTGCGCATCATCCTCGAAGCGTCCACGGTGGCGTCGGTTTCGCGGCTGGTGACGGCCGCGGGTGGCACCGTTGTCGCCGTACTGGAGGGGTATGGGCAGACCGATCGGCTGAGCACGATGTCGTACAACCATCCGATCTTCTTCCTGCAGCAGTCCGGGTATCCGTGCTTCCACCTGGAGGTCGGCGGGATGCCGTTGTGGGACGACCCGGACGCCGTACGGTCGGTGTATCCGAACTCCCGGATCCACCTGGAGCTCGGCGTGAACGGGCCGATCGGGATGCTCGTCGCCGACTACGAGAGCGAGGAGCGGGTGCTGGCCGGGTTCGCCGAGCTGGAGAGCCTGGGGATCGGGATCCATTCGCCGCATCAGTGGAACGTCGACCGGCACGTCGCCCAGATCTTGGAGACGGTGCCGCGGACAGATCCGAAGGGCCTGCTGAATCCGGGAAAGCTCAACGCCTGAAGGGTTTTCGTATGTACTTCGTGGATCACACCTTCCCCGAGATCGCCGCATTGTCTGCCGACACCGTGGCGGTGTTGCCGCTGGGCGCGATCGAGCAGCACGGGCCGCACCTGCCGGTGTCGACCGACTACCTGATCGCGTCGTCGGTCGCAGAGGCCGCGGTGTCCGCCGCCGCGGCTCCGGTCTTGTTGCTGCCGGCACTCGCTTACACCAAGTCCGACGAGCACGCGTGGGCGCCAGGGACGATTTGGCTGTCGTGGGAGACGCTGATGCGCACGCTGATCGACATCGGCCGGTCGCTCGCGGCTACGCCGATCCGGCGGCTGTTCTTCCTCAACGGGCACGGCGGCAACTCGGCCCTCGGGCAGGTCGCGTGCCGGGAGCTGCGGCGGGAGTTCGGGTTGCAGACGTTCCTCGGGCATCCTTCGGTGCCGGTGGACCACGGCGGCCGTACGTCGGAACCGTCGGAGCTCGGGATGGGGATTCACGGCGGATTCCAGGAGACGTCGATGGTGCTGCACTTGCGCCCGGAGCTGGTGCGGTTGGAGCTGGCGACTCCGGCTGTGCCTGAGGCCTTGACGTCGTACGAGCAGATCGGCTTCGGGATGCCGGTTTCGTTCGGCTGGCTGTCGGACGACTTCGGGCCGGCGGGTCACATCGGCGATCCCACCGGTGCGACCGCGGCGGTCGGGAAGGCGCACTTCGAGGCCGCGGTGGAGACCACCGCGGCCGCTCTGGAGGAGGCGTCCCGCTTCAGCGTTGCATGAGGGTGTCGATCTCGTCCGGCGTCAGCGCTGTGGGCGTCCCGTCGGTGACGAGCTTGGCGAAGCCGCCGTCGTCGGCCATCACGGTGATCGTGTAGAGCTTGTCGGTCTCACTCGTGTTGAGGATCCGGTGCTCCGACCCCGGCTGGAGGACGAGTACGTCGCCGGCTGTGAGCGTGAGCTCGTGCTCGTCGCTGTGGGCCGTCGCCTGGCCTTTGAGGACGATGAAGATCTCCGCCGAGTCCGGGTGCGAGTTCAGCGGCTGCGCGCCGCCCGGCTCCCAGATCTCGAGGAACACGCTCGTGCCCGACCCTTGCTTCGGTCCCGCCAACTCAGCCAGCCGCACGGTGTCGTTCGGCGAGATCAGGTACGCCGGCAGCTGGTCGAGCCGACGTACAACTGGTGGCTCTCCACTCATTGGGGGCTCCTCCGCTGGATGTTGACGTGATCAACATCCAGCCTAGAGCGCTGGTATTACATCGACGTTTCTATGCCGCGAGTACGTCGTACTGGCCGCTGACCCGGGCGAGGGCGCCCTGGAGGGACAGCTTCTTCAGTTGCTCGCAGCCGGCGGCGATCGCGTCCTGGAGGGTCGGCCAGTGGTCGGCGCACCAGTACGGGTCGTCGGGCTGACGGTCGTAGTCGTCGTCGATGTCGACGCACCAGCCACTGGCGAACGTGCGGTGGACGTGCAGTCGGAGGTTCATGATCGTGCGTTTCGGTGTCGTGCGTTTCAGAACGGGGGAGTGGTGGGCTCAGAACGGGAGCGGTCGGCCGGACGGGGTGCGGAGGTCGAGAAGCTTCGTCGTACGGCGAGTGACCGTACGGAGCGGCCTCCTGCGGATCTGGATCTGTCGCATCGTCATGCACCTCCCTCGGCTACCTGGTTAGACCACCATCCCAGCTCCGAAGTTCGCGCACATTGGGGAAATTACCGATGTTCCTACCTACCCACCCCCGACTCGCCCTAGGTCCCCCCACCCCCCGCCCTAAGGGTCTCGCCACCCCACATCCCCTGACCCGGAAGCCTCCCGATAACCGATTTCGTATCTCCCGCCGACCCCTGCTACGATCCTCATCGTTCGACAGCAAGACAAGCGCCGCTAGCTCAATTGGCAGAGCAGCTGACTCTTAATCAGCGGGTTCGGGGTTCGAGTCCCTGGCGGCGCACAAAAGCCCAGGTCAGAGCGCTGACCTGGGCTTTCGTGTATCCGGCTCCCATGCCTTATCCCATGCCTTTGCCGCCGCCCGTGGGTAACGTGCGCGGTGATGACAGCGCTCATGACCTGGCTCGTGCCCGCCGCTGGCCGGGTGCGGGGTCACCTTGTGGCCACAATCGACAGCCTGGCCGCCGAGCAGGATGCGGCCCGGTTCCACCCGCACGTGACGCTGGCCCCCACCTTCGACTCTGCTCTTGACGCGGCCGGTCAGACACTCGGGTCGCTGGTTGCCGATACGCCGCCGGTTGATCTGACGTTTACCGCTGTCGGGCACGAGCAGACCTACTTCCGGGCGCTGTACTTGCAGGCGGAGCCCTCCGCGCAGCTCATGGCGCTCCACGAGGCAGCGCAGCGTGCCTGGGCGCTGGACCCTTGGCCCTTCATGCCCCATCTCAGCCTGCTCTACTCAGACATTCCCGACGCGGCGAAACACACCATCATCGACGGCATGCGCATCCGCCTTCCGCTGACCGTCCGGTTCGACGCCATCGAACTCTGGGCGGGAGACGACCCCGAGGTGCGCGGTTGGTACCGCGTTGCCCGAGCACCATTTGCTGGACTCTCACAAGGCGCGCCGCACTAACGCGGGCCTCTAAACCTGGCTAGACCGGGGTAGATGATCGATCCGCCGAGCGGAGATGCCCAGGCGTCCTACAGACCGCGCTGGACACCTTGAACTCGGCTCGGCACCGCGTACTCGGAGACCGGGACGCCTCAGCGGCTACCGCGCAGGCGATCGGCTGTAGATGTCTGTGGAGTCAGTCGGCTCTCCGTGTCCGAGCCGAGCCGTCACATCAGCAGATCTGTTGAGCGCGACCTCAAGCGCTGCCGCCGCGGCCGGGTTCTTGGCCCGACGCCCCATGTACACGTCCTGGGTCAGCGACGGCCGCGCGTGCCCGAGCTGGTCCGCGATCTGCCGCGCGCTCTGTCCGGCGTCGTCCAGGATCGTCGCCGTCGTCTTGCGGAACGAATGTGACGTTATCCACGCCAGCGCGTCGGCCTGACTCCCTTCGGCGGCCTGGGTGGCGATGTCCGTCAGCTCGACTCGGTCGCTACCGGCAACGCGGTACAGGTCGAGCAATTGAGCGGCGGCAGACCTCAGCTGGTCCAGACTCTCGTGAGGACGGCTGCTTCCCATGCGAATCGCTCGGCCGTCCGATCAGTGGCGCCGTTGCACAGCGTCTCACCGAAACGCTGGATGCGGCCCTGGTCGATCCCGGCGCAGCGCAGCTGCTGCCTTCAGGTCAGCTGACCAGTGCGCTGCGGCATATCGGTTCGGTGTTGTTGACGAGACCGGTGCGCCGGCCAAACTCGCACCGATCAAGCCACGCGTCGTACGCAGCAACAAGCCCACCCGACAACCACCCAAACGCCCACCGGCCAAACAGCCCACACAACAACAACGACGCGCCGAGCTCCGCGCGCTGGCCAAGGAAGCCGAGAAAGAGTACGCCGAGGCCGCCAGAGCCGAACTCGACGCGACCCATCTTCGCCACCCTGGGATTGGCGGTTCTGCTGGTGGCCGCGATCCGTGGCGGCCGCCAGACGGGTGCTGCCGCTGTAGCTGGAACGTGTGAGGGCTCGGAGCCTTGTGCCGCTTGGGCCTCGTTATGTGCCGCGCATGGGGCGGTCAGAGGGAAGCGCCGCCGCAGATTGTCAGGTGTTGGCCGGTGATCATGGCGCTGTTGTCGGTGAGGAGGTAGTGGGCGAGGGCGGCGACTTCTTCGGGGTGGATGAGGCGGCCGAGGGGTGGTGTGACGGGTGGTGTCGTGGCTCTGGCGGGGTCGGTGAGCATTGCGGTTTCGGTTGGGCCGGGTTCGATGACGTTGACGGTGATTCGCCGGGGCGCGAGTTCCGTTGCCCAGGATCGTGCCAAGGCGCGCAGGGCGGCCTTCGTCGCGGCGTACTGGCTCTTGCCCGCGACGCCGACGGCGGTCCTGCTGCCGATCAGCAGGATTCGGCCGCCGGCTGTTATCCGGTCGACGAGGCTGTTGGCGAGGCGAATCGCGGCGTCGACGTGGACGGCGTACATGTGGGTGCCGTCGTCGGGATCGAGGGCGCCGAGCCGGCCGCTGACCTGGAAGCCGGCCGCGTGGATGAGCGCTTGAACGGTCCCGATGTCGCTGACCGCGCCCTCTGTGCTCCTGGGATGGGTGAGATCGCAGTGTCGCCAGCTGAAGCGTTGAGCGCTCAGGTCGGGCTGGCGCCGGGATAGGCCGATCACGGTCCAGCCGTCTGCGAGCAGGTGGGCCGCGATGGCCCGCCCGATCCCGGAGCTGACCCCGCTGATGACGGCTGTGCGGTCAGCCGGCATTCAATTGTTCCTGGAGGTTTGCGGCCGGAAGGCGAAGGTAGCGGATCGCGCGGCGGTGATGGGTGAACGCGACATGGAGGTCGCCGCGGTCATCGATCACCACGGAGGGATAGCTGAGCTCGCGATTGAGACCGTCGCGTGAATTGTTCGAGAGTGCATAGCCGTCGCCGTCGGCGAGCACCCGTCGGAGCGGCCAGGTCAGTCCGTCGTCGCGGGAGACGGCGAGGCTGAGCGGTGCCCGTGGTGCTCCCCAGAAGGCGGTCCGTTCGGTGGCGTCCTCGACCTCGCGCACCCGCGGCTTCGAGCTTTCGACGATGCCGCTGTCGTCGATCTCGTCATACAGCGAG
This sequence comes from Kribbella antiqua, assembly GCF_004345665.1. Taxonomy (GTDB): domain Bacteria; phylum Actinomycetota; class Actinomycetes; order Propionibacteriales; family Kribbellaceae; genus Kribbella; species Kribbella antiqua. Next base: position 20,114 of record NZ_SLWR01000017.1, on the reverse strand, counting down.
ACCCGGCGCGCGACCGCGTCGGCCCGGCTGCTGTCGTTGAACACCATCGCGGTCAGTCCACCGGGTAGGGCGATGGCTTGGATCGACGAGTTGTTGTTCGGGAGCTCGGTCGGCTGTGGCGGTTCCCACGTGATTCCGTCTGTCGAGGTACTGCGGTAGATGTTGTCGGCCCAGCGGCTCCGGAAGTACGCGGTGAGTCGCTCACCCGGCACGATGTTCATGTGCACGCATCCGGTCGAATCCGGCACGGGCACCTCCCGCCAGGACGCGCCCTGATCGTCGGAGAACCACACGCTGCTGGTGTCCCGATCGCCTGCCCACTTGCGACCTTCGATCCGTACGCAGGCAAACGTCGGTAGCAACCAACGTCCACTCGGTAGGACCACGATCGGCTGCCGGACGAAGACACCGCCGTCCGGGGAGCTGAGCAGTTCCCGGATCGGTCCCCAGGTCACGCCGTTGTCGCTGGAGACACGCGCCCTGACCACCGCGGTGTCCTGGTCGCCTGCATGCTGCGCGGTGTAGAGCAACCAGAGCTCGCCTGTGGGCGCAGGGAACAGCAGCGGGTTCTGCTCCGAGCGGGTGTTGTCGTTGCTGAGCTGCACTGGCGTGCTCCACCTGCCACCCGGTGCGAGCCGTGAGAACCACACGCTGATGTCCGCGACGCCTTCTTGAGTCCCGCCGAACCAGACGCATCCCAGGTCACCACCAGGCAGTACGGCGAGCTGCGCGGCATGCGACTGCACGGTCTCGGTCGGCAGGAACGCCTCGCCGAGCCCGTCCGCTCGCTCGCGTACGACGCCATCCGTGGCCAACTGCTCCAGCGCGCTCATCCTTCACCCGCCACGCGCAGGTGCTCGGCTGCAGCCTGCTCGAGGTGCACGAGATCCGAGGAAACGGTAGCGAACGTGAATCCTTCGGCCAGCCGCTGCGCGGCGATCGTCCCGTGAGCGGTATGGATGCCTGCAGCAACGTTCGCTGCTTTCGCCGCGGTCCGCACCCGCTCCAGCGACGCCTCGAAAACGTCCGCTACCGCCGGGTCTCCGGGATAGGCGCCGCCGACGGCGAGGCAGAGATCCGAAGGACCGACGTACACGCCCGTGAGTTCGGGCACGGCGCAGATGCTCTCCACGTTCGCCAGCCCCTCGGGAGTCTCGATCATCGCCAGTACGGCGATCGACGCGTTGACCTCGGCGGGCTTCGGTCCGATCCGCAACATCGACCGCATCGGTCCGTACGAACGGACACCACCGGGCGGGTACGTCGCAGCCGCGACCGCTCGGGCCGCGTCGTCGGCCGTGTTGACGAGTGGGACGATGACGCCGGCTGCACCGGCGTCGAGCGCCTGGCCGATGTAGAACGGCTCGTTCGCACCGACCCGGACCAGGCCGACGGAGCCTCCGCCCGCGTCGATGGCGGTCAGTCCGCGCAGGATCCCGGCGTACTCGATGAGTCCGTGCTGGGCGTCGATACAGACGTAGTCGTAGCCGAGGCGCGCGATGCGCTCGGTCGCGACGGGGGAGTCGAGCACGACCCAGTAGCCGAGGGCGCGGTCGCGGCGGCGAAGCTTGTCGGTGAAGGAGCGGGCAGTCACAGGCAAGGACTCTCCAAGTGTCATCGGTTGTAAGCAGGCATGGGACCTGACAGCACGCGGCCGACTTCGTCACAGGCGTCGAGGACGTCCTGTGGCAAGGGCCCTTGCTGCGTGGCTGCGATGTTGCTGAGCAGCTGCTCTGGCTTGGAACCGCCGAGCAGTACGGCGGTGACGACGTCGCGGGACAGTAACCACCGCAGCGAAAGCTCCGGCAGCGTAAGGCCCGCGTCAGCCGCGATTGTCGATAACGACGAGACGGCCTCGAAGAGCGGACGGCTCCAGTAGCGATCCCGGTACATCTGAGACAGCGCCGACGAGCCGAAGCGGCCTTCGTCGGGGCTGTCGTCGAACGAGTGCCGTCCGGTCAGCAGCCCACCGCCGAGCGGGTTGTAGACGATCGTGTCCAGGCGGTGTGTGGCGGCGTACTCGACGTACTCTGCCTCGATCCGGCGGGCGACGAGGTTGTACAGCTGCTGGGCGACGACCGGCCGTGGCGCACCGGCGGCGACGCATGCGGTGGACACGTCTGTGATCTGCCAGGCGGCGTAGTTGGACACGCCGATCGCGCCGATCAGTCCGTCCCGTACGGCGTCGGCCAACGCGCCCGCGGTCTCCTCGAGTGGCACCGACCGATCCGGCTGGTGCAGATAGAAGAGATCGACCCGATCGGTCCCGAGACGGCGCAAGCTGGCTTCGAGCGACGATCGGATTCCCTTACCCGACAGGAGCGGCCGGCCGCCGGCGTCACCCGGGTAGACGCCGGCCTTGGTCGCGATCGTGACTTCCTCCCACCGCCCGCGCAGGATCTCGCCGAGCATCTCCTCGCTCCGGCCGCCGGCGTACCCGTTGGCGGTGTCGATCGCAGTGATGCCGTTGCCCAGAGCAACGTCGACCATCGTCCGGGCCCGGTCCAGGTCGACGGTGTCACCGAAGGTCATCGTGCCGAGGACGAGATCGGTCATGAAGCGGCCGCGCTCTCCGCGGTGCGGGATGCCGCGATCGCCCGGACGACTTCGCGGGGTTTGCGTCCCGAGATGAGCGCCGGTTCGAGCGCGCTGCGCCGGAGTCGCTGGGTGTACTCGTGCTGTGGACGCTGCAGTACGTCGGCCACCGCACCCTGCTCCACGATCTGACCGGATCGCAGTACGGCGACCTGGTCGCACACGGCAGTCACGACGCCGAGGTTGTGGGAGATGAACAAGTAGGTCAGGCCCTGCTCGGCACGCAATGCGGCCAGGATCTCGAGTACCTGCGCCTGGACGGAGACATCCAGAGCACTCGTCGCCTCGTCCAGCACCAACAGGTCCGGCTCGGAGGCGAGGGCGCGGGCGATGCCGATGCGTTGCCGCTGGCCGCCGGAGAACTCGTGCGGTTTGCGGGTGAGCGCCGACGACGGCAGTCCGACCTGGTCGAGCAGTTCGGCCGCGCGCTTCTCCCGGGTACGGCGGGATCGTTCGCCGCGGACCGCGATCGGTTCGGCGACGATGTGCTGGGCGTCGAGGTGCGGGTCGAGCGAGCCGTACGGGTCCTGGAACACCATCTGGATCCGGTGTCGCAGTGGCCGCAAGCGGCGTTCCGTCAGGGTCGTCAGGTCGACTCCGTCGAACACGATCGACCCGGCCGACGGCCGGACCAACCGCACCAAGGCGCGCGCGATGGTGGATTTCCCGGAACCCGATTCGCCGACCAGGGCCAGCGATCCACCGCGAGGCAGCTCGAAGGACACCTCGTCGACGGCGCGATGCTCGCCGTACTGCACCACCAGACCGGAGACCTCCAGCAAGGTCATGACGACCCTCCGTTCATCACTTCGAGCTTCCGGGCGGTCGGTACGTCGGGATCGTCCCAAGGGCCGAGTTTCGGTATCGCGTCGAGCAGCTTGCGGGTGTACGCATGCTGTGGCCGGTCGACCACGTGCTCGACCGGGCCGCTCTCGACGAACTTGCCGGACTGCATCACATGGATCCGGTCGCTCATCAGCCGGGCGACGCCCAGGTCGTGGGTGATCAGCAGGATGCCGACGCCGGTCTCCTGCTGGATCTCCAGCAGGAGGTCGAGGATCCCGGCCTGCACAGTGACGTCGAGTGCCGAGGTGGGTTCGTCGGCCACGATCAATTCGGCCTGGGCGGACAGCGCCATCGCGATCAGGACGCGCTGGAGCATACCGCCGGACAGTTCGTGCGGATACTGCTTCAGGCGCTGCTCCGGCCGGCTGAGGTGGACCTGCCGGAGTAAGGCGAGTGCCCGGTCACGTGCCTCCGCCTTGCCGCACCGATGCCGCAGCCGGATCGCCTCGACCATCTGCCGGCCCACCGTCGCGATCGGGTTGAGCGCGGTCATCGGGTCCTGGGGGACGAGCACCACTGCCCGCCCGCGCAGTCCGTCGATGTGCTTGCGGGTCCCGATCACGTCCTTGCCGGTGAGCTCCGCTTGGCCCGCAAGTACGGCGAGATCGTCCGGGAGCAACCGGAGCAGTGCCATCGCTGTCGTCGACTTGCCGGACCCGGACTCGCCGATGATCGTGACGGTTTCTCCGGAGTCGATGCCGAAGGTCACGCCATCGACGGCCCGGATCACTCCGCCCGCGGTCATCAGATCGACGGTGAGGTCGCGAACGCTGAGGATCGGCATCAGCCGGTCACCGCCTTCGCGCGGCGGACCCGGTCGCGCAGACCGTCGCCGAGCAGGTTGACGCCGAGCACGAGCAGCGCGATCGCGATGCCGGGGATCGTCACGAGCCACCAGGCACCTGTGACGAAGAGTTCACGGCCGTCGGAGATGATGCCGCCCCAGGTCGGGTACGGGCGTTGCACACCGGCGCCGAGGAAGCTGAGCGCGCTCTCGAGCAACACGGCCTGGGCGAGCAGCAGGAAGACGACGACGAGGGTCTGCGACAGGATGTTCGGGACGATGTGGCGGACGATGATCTTCAGTCGTCCGAGCCCGAGCACCTGGGCGGCGGCGACGTACGGCTTCTCGCGCTCGACCAGAACCAGCGCGCGGGTGAGCCGGGCCGGCTCCGGCCATTGCGCGACCGCGATCACCAGCGTGATGACCGGCACGGACGGGCCGAAGAGCGCGACGACCAGCAGCAGCATCAGCAGCAGCGGCAGCGACATCTGGGCTTCGAGCAGACGCGAGACGATCGTGTCGACCCAGCCGCCGAAGTAGCCGGCGGCGGCGCCCGCCGCGATGCCGATGACGCCGGACAAGGCGATGGCCAGCACTCCGATCAGCAACGAGGTCTGGCCGCCATGCAGGATGCGGGAGAGCAGGTCCCGGCCGTTCGGATCGGTCCCGAGCAGATGACCCGGGCTGAACGGCGGAAGCGACGTCTCCTTGAGCACACCGTGCACGGGATCGGGGAGCGGAAGGACGCGGGCGAGCGCCACCGGGATGATCACGATGCCGGCGCAGATCGCGCCGACCCAGATCTTGATCGTGCTGTAGCGAGCCTTGCGCGCCGCAGCCGACCGGCGGAGCAGCCTGCGGGCGATGCCTGACGGTGCGGCGACGTCTGTCACGAGCGGGCCTCCTGACCGAGCCGGACCCGGGGGTCGATGAGCGGATACAGCAGGTCCACCAGCAGCTGGACCACCAGGGCGAGGACGACAGTCACAAGGACAGTTGCCTGGATCAACGGGAAGTCCCGCCTCGACAGCGCGTCGACCACCAGTTCGCCGACGCCCGGCCACTTGAACACCACCTCGACGATGACCACGCCGTTGAGCATCGCGGCGAACCGGGTTCCGAGCGCGGTGACGACCGGGATGGACGAGTTCGCGAACGCGTAGCGCCAGGTCAGCCGACGCTCGGAGACGCCGCGGGACCGTGCGATGGTCAGGTACGGAGCGGCCAGGTTCACCGCCATCTCACGCCGGACCAGCCGGGAGATCAGCGCGACCTGAAGCACCACGATGGTCAGGCACGGCAGCACGATCGCGCTCGTCGAGGTGAACCCCGACGACGGCAGCCACTGCAGGTTGACCGCGAACACGATCAGCAGCACGAAGCCGATCCAGAAGTCCGGCATCGACTGGCCGGCGATGGTGGCGATGTTCGCGCCGAGCTCCGGTGCGGTGTCGCCGCGCCGCGCCATCCAGACGCCCAGCGGGATCGCGAGCGCCGCGGTCACCGCGATGGCCGCGACGGCCAGCGTGACCGTGTAGGGCAGTCGATCCATCACTACCTGCAGGGCGGGCTGCCGGAACTGGAACGACGTACCGATGTCGCCGTGCAGCAGGTTGCCGAGATAGGTGAGGTACTGCGACAACAGTGGCTGGTCGAGTCCGAACTCCTGCCGTACGGCGGCCAGTTGCTCGCTGGTCGGGTTCGGCGGGGCGTAGTTCACGGCCGGATCACCAGGGGCCAGCCGGAGAAGCAGGAAGACGACCGTCACAGTGATCCAGGCCGTCAGCACGGTCTGGCCGAGACGCTTGAGAATGTAGCGTGGCATGGCTCAGCCCGAGACCTTGACCTTGGACAGGTCGTAAGAGTTGGTGGGAGACAGTTCGAGCGTGGCGACCCGCTTCCGCTTCGCCAGTACGTTGTCCGGCGTCCAGGCCCACATCGCCGGCCAGAGCGCCCAGATCTTTTCCTGTGCTTGCTTGAGCAGCGTGTCCCGTTTGGCCGCGTCCGGTTCGGCACTCGCCTGGTCGAGCAGGTTGGTCACCTCGGGGAACACGAAGCCGTGATACGTGTCCCTGGTCTTCTCCTTGGCCGCCGTACCGGCGTACTGGCCCTGGAGGTTGGTGATCGCCAGGCCGGTCTGGTTCCCGTAGCCGTTGCCGAGCACGTCCCAGTCGCCGGCCTCGCCGCGGCGCCAGGTGTTGATGTCGCCGCCCTTCGGGATCTCCTTCAGCGTCGCCTTCACACCGACGTCGCCGAGCATGTCGACCAGTGCCTCCATCACCCGGGCCGCGCCGGCGAACTCCGACTCCTCCCAGATGAACGTCAACTTCAGGTTCGAGACACTTTCGGCAGCGAGCATCGATTTCGCTTTCGCCGGGTCGAACGTGTACTCACCGGTCTTCGCGAACCCGGCCAGGGTCTTCGGTACGACGCCCTCCGCGGACTTGACGAGTCCGTTCATCAGGCTGGAGATCAGCGAGTCGTGGTCGACCGCATGGCTGAGCGCCTCACGGACCTTCGGGTTCGTGAGCGGGTGGCCGGCCGGTTTGCGGAAGTTGTAGAACAGGTGAATCAGTCGGGTGCCCGGCTCCTGGACGAGTTCGATGTCGTTCTTCTTCTTGAGCGCGGTCGCCGACTCGGGAGTGATGGTGTCGATCACATCGGCCTGGCCGGACGTGATCGCGATGACCCGCGCGCCCTCTTCCTCCTGATACGACACGTTGACCTCGTCGAGCAAGGCCTTCTCGCCCCAGTGGTCGTCGTTGCGCACGAGGCGGTAGGTGCCGGTGCCGGAGTCGGCCGAGGCGACCTTGAAGGGGCCACTGCCGATGCCTTCGCGCAGTTCCTCGGCCTTGTTGGCCTTGGCCGGGGTGATCAGGATGTTCGACATCAGCGAGTCCAGCGTCACCACAGGCTTCTTGGTGGTGAGCGTGAAGGTCTTGTCGTCCACTTTGGCGAACGTGGGCTGCTCCGGGAACTGCGAGGCGACATATCCGGCCTTGACCTGGAAGTAGAGCTTCAGTGCGGTCTCGACGTCCTCGACCGTGACGGGCGACTTGTCCGAGTAGTGGACGTCGCTGCGCAGTTTCACCGTCCACACGGTCGGCGAGGTGAGCTCGAACTTCTCGGCGAGTACCAGTTCGGGCTTCAGGTCCGGACCGATCCGGGTCAGCGCTTGGCGGACCGCGCGCTGCACGGTCACGGCGGCGTCGTACTGGTTGAGCTTGTTGTCGAGGCTGACCAGGTTGCGGTTGAGCACGATGCTGAGCTTCCCGCCGGTGCCTGAGCTGCCGCCTCCGTTTGCCGCGCCCGAGCTCTGCGGACCGGCGCAGGCAGTGACAGTCGAGCCGAGCGCCGCACTCGCGCCGACGATGCCGAAGAACTGCAGGATCGCCCGCCGGGAGACTCCCGTGCCCGACTCGGCGGTATCGACCAACTTCTCGATGTCGGACATGACGTTCTCCTTGAACTCTGCCAGGGGGCGCCCGGTGACGGGCTCGTTTCCACAAGATGACATTGTTGCGTGTTCTGCGCAATACCTGTAGCGTCATTTGCGTGATCTGATCTTGAGCAACTGCCCGGTCAGGCTCTCTGTGGGAGTCTGCGGTTCGGCGTGCTCGTGGCGGGGAAACGCTTGTAAACACAGGGTTTCTGAGGATCGACGAAGGGAGGGGTGATGCCGGAGCTGGCGATCGTGGCTGACGATCTGAGTGGCGCGGCCGAGTCAGCCGCCGCCTTTCTGTTGCGCACTCTGCGTATTTCGGTCGGCCTGCAGGCCCCACACCGGCCTCCCGTTGTCGATGAGCGATCCGCGGCACGTGTGATCGCCGTCGACACGGACTCCCGGCGACAGAGCCCGGCGGACGCGGCGGCTTCGGTGCGGTCTGCGATCGCGGTGTGCGGCGGTCTGCCGATCCTGAAGAAGGTCGATTCGCTCTTGCGTGGCAACCTCGCCGCCGAGGTTGGTGCCCTGCAGGAGCTGTACGGCGTTGCCCCCATCGTTGCTTCGGCTCTGCCGTCCGCCGGCCGGGTCGTGGTCGACGGTCTCCTCCGGGTTGGGGGAATGCCCTTGCACGAGACCGGGTGGTGGCATGCCGAGGAACGGCCCGTGCCACGCTCCGTCTCGGAGGCGTTGGCGCCGTTGGCCACCTATTCGGTGCCGTTGGCAACGGTTCGTCAGGGCGGTGAGGTGCTGGCCAAGGCATTCGCGGAAGCCGGCACGGCGGGGCTCGTCGCGGTCTGTGACGCCGAATCCGACGCCGACCTGGACCGTGTCCACGCCGCTGCGCGCGAAGTCAGTGAGCGGCCTGTACTGGTTGGGTCCGGCGCGCTCGCCGCCGCAGCAGCGCGCGCCTTCCCGGCCGACGCGGAGTTGGGCGCCGCGCCCCGATCCGCGGCGGAGGCCGTCCTGGTGGTGGTCGGAAGTGCGGCCCCCTCACTGTCCGTCCAGCTGACGGCGCTGGAGGCCGCAGCTGACGTCGTACTGCGGCTCGACCCGCACGTCCTGCTGCGTGATCCTCGCGGGATGCGGCGCGACATCGCGTCCCGGGTCCGGGGCTCCCGGTGCGCCGTGGTGAGCCTGGACGGAGATGCCGGCGTACGGCCTGAGCTGGCACCACAACTGGCTGCCTCGCTGGCGCAGGCCGTCGAGCCGGCGGCTGCGGATCACCGCGCTCTCGTTCTCACCGGCGGTGAGACTGCCCGTGGGGTCCTGGACCTGCTTGGCATCGACCGCCTGACGCCGGTCGCAGAGCGCTGCGGAGCAGTGCTGTCCCGAGCTGGTGACCGACTCGTGGTCACCCGTCCCGGCAGCTTCGGCAGCCCCACCTCGCTCGCCGATCTCGTCGCCAGCTTGTTCACCGAACCCGTACCCGAGGAGCCGACATGAGCAGCACCCCCCAGATCGCCGTCACGATGGGCGACGGCGCCGGTATCGGTCCCGAGGTCATCGTCCGAGCGCTCCTCGACCCCACCATCTCGCAAGCCGCGCACTGCGTCGTCATCGGGGATGCCGAGCGACTCCGGCAGGCCGCGCGGATCGTCGGTCTCGAACCCGACATCGTCGCGATCGGGAGCGCGGGTGAGGCGGAGTTCACACCGGGGCGTATCAACGTCATCGATCTCGGACTGTTGCCGCCGGACCTGCCGTTCGGTGCGGTGTCGGCGGTCGCGGGCGATGCGGCGTACCACTACGTCCGAGTCGCGAGCGAGCTCGCGATGTCCGGACAGGTGCAGGCGATCTGCACGGCGCCGCTGAACAAGGCAGCCTTGCAGGCAGGCGGGCACATCTTCCCCGGGCACACCGAGCTCCTGGCGGAACTCACCGGCACCAAGGAGGTGTCGATGATGCTGTCGACGCCCAAGGTGAAGGTCATCCATGTCACCACTCATATCGGCCTGATCGACGCGGTGGACCGGATCGAACCCGGGCTGGTCGAGCGCACCATCCGGCGCGGCCATCAAGCCTTGGTTGACGCGGGCTTCGCGGCGCCGAAGATCGGTGTCTGCGGGATCAACCCGCACGCCGGCGAGAACGGCCTGTTCGGACGGGGCGAGGAGGAGACGAAGATCGCTCCCGGGGTCGAGGTGTGCCAGGCCGACGGCATCGACGTGCACGGTCCGCTGCCGGCCGACACGCTGTTCTTCCTCGCCGGTCGCGGCGACTACGACCTTGTGGTGGCGATGTACCACGACCAAGGCCACGGTCCCGTCAAGATCCTCGGACTCGAGGCGGGGGTCAACGTCACCGTCGGATTGCCGGTGATCCGAACATCGGTCGACCACGGTACGGCGTTCGACATCGCCGGCCAGGGTGTGGCGGACCACCGCTCGATGATCGAGGCACTGCGACTCGCGGTCGAGATGGCTCCGGAGCGAGTGGCAGGCTGACCTTCCTTGGATAAAGTGCGAGGCGTGAGCAGGCAGAGGTCGGGGGAGCGACGCGAGCAGATCGTCCGGATGGCCGCGTCGGACGGGCTGGCCAACGTGGAGGATCTGTCCGCGCGGCTCGGCGTCACGCCCTCGACGATCCGGCGTGACCTTGCCCTGCTGACCGCGCAGGGGAAACTCGCGCGTACCTACGGAGGCGCGCTGAGCCTCGAGCCGCATCCGGAGGCATCACTGCGCCAGCGCCTCGGCGAGGCGTACGAGGCCAAACGCGCGATCGCGGGCTGGGCCGCTCGCCAGATCGTGCCTGGTGAGAACGTGCTGCTGGACGGCGGATCGACCACGACCGCGCTGGCCCAGGAACTCACCGGCTTTACCAACCTTTCCGTGACCACAACCGCCCTGACCGCGCTCGACGTACTGGCTGAAGCCGAGAACATCGAGGTGATCGTGCTGGGCGGGCGGCTGCGGATCATCAGCCAGTCCTTCGTCGGACCGCTCACAGAAGCCTCGCTCGAGCGGATGTCGTTCGATCGCGCGTTCATGGGGGCCGACGGGGTCCGTGCCGACCGCGGTATCAACGAGAAGGATCTCGAGCAGACGCGATTGAAAGAGCTCATGATGGGCCGCGCCGATCACGTCTACGTCCTCGCGCACGGTGCCAAGCTCGGCCAGGGACCCTTTCACGCGTGGGCGGTGATGCCGCCGCGCTGGACTCTGGTGACCGATGACTCGGCCCCGCCCGCCGAGGTGCGGCGGTTCGAGGATAAGGGAATCGAGGTCGTCCTCGTCCCGGCGGTCGAATCGCCGGCAGACTGACCTGTTGATCCACGATCAGGCCCCGGGGACGTTCGGTCCCCGGGGCCTGATGCTTGTGCCGTCAGCGCGGCTGCTGGACGTTGTTGCCCTGGGCATCCTTGTGCCAGCGGGAGTACCAGTCCCAGAGGACCCGTGCCTCATCTGCGATGGTGCTGTGACCGCGCCCGCGGGTGACGCCGTACCTGGCCACGGTCGTCCCGTCCGCATTCTTCCAGGAGGAGATGTCGTACCGCCCGACTCGCTGGACCGACGCCGGTGTCGTTGGCGTACCGATTGCGTCGTTGCGGTTGATCCAGTACCGCATGGTCTCACCGACGTACGGCGTCGACAGATCGGCCGGCCAGAAGTCGAACTCGCCGAACAGCACGAAGAACGGCAGTGTCTCGCCGGTGTAGTCCGTCGTCGACGACGTTTGGCCACCGGAGGTCGCGCCGAGCGCGGCGAAGTTCCTGGAGAGCCCGAGGTTCTTCCCGGCCGCGATCGTCGTCATGCTCCCGTTCGACTGCCCGCCCAGATAGATCCGGCCCGGATCGACGTTGTAGTCGGTCTTGACCTCGTCGAGAAGCAACTGCAGGAACGTCATGTCGACGTGGTCGGCCGTCGTACCCCATCCCGTCCGGTTCTGGGTGTTGAGCCCAGTCGGCACGACGAGGATGAAGCCCTCGTCGTCCGCCACCTCCCACCACCGGGAGAAGTCGAACATCGAGTACATCGTCAGCCCGGAACCGTGCAGCGAGATGACGGCCGGGACGTTCTTGCCCTGCCTCGCGGCCTGCCTCGCCTTGGCGGGAACATAGACCATGTACTCGCGCAGCCGGCCTGCCAGCTCCATCGTCCTGAACTGGACACCGAGCTTGTCGTAGTGAGGTCGCCAGCCAAGCGTGTTGCCGCCGACGTTGCCGCCGTAGCGGGTGTAGCGCGACAGGAAGTCGTCGTAGATGCTGGTGGTCAGTCTCTTCTCGTTCTTCACCTTCTCGGCGACGGCGACGGCGCTGAGCGAGCCGTCGGCGACGTAGTACTTCAGTGCGCCGTTCCGCTGGTGGAAAATCCTTCCACCGTGGAACCCGGCAGACCTGGCCTCGGTCTGGTTGGCGTCCTTCCAATACCTCACGACACCGGAGGCCCTGGCGTCCAACCGGTCCTCCATGATCCAGACCGGAAGCGGGACGCTGCTGCTCGCGACCCGTTGACCGTTCCAGTCCGGCGTCGGATAGAACGTGCTGTGAAGCTGGCTGAGGAAGGCGGAGTCGATGTCGCTGGCGTTGACGAAGGTTGCCGCGGCGACGAGGGTCGGGTCCTTCATGACGATCTGCTGCAGCACAGTGCCCGGGCGGTCGTATCCGACGACGTAGTAGCTCTCGGGCGGGAGGTACCACGTGCCGCGGCCATCGGGAGAGTTGACGCTGATGTTCGCGTACGCCGTTTCGAGGTAGGACCGCTCCTCGTCGGGTGATCGCCACTGTCCGGAAGCGCCAGGCTCGAAGACGTAGAGGAGGAACTTGTTCTTCTCGGCAAGGCCGATCCATCCGCTCTCGACGAGCCAGGAAACGGTCTGCTCGCCCTCAGGGACGTTGAGCACGACCATGTAGGCACCGAGGTTCGCGGCCTTGGGGACGTAGAGCTTAGCCGTACGGTTCGTGCCCGAGATCGTGCGCTCGAACAGCCCGCTGATGCCCATCTTGATGCCCGCCATCGGGTCGTAGACGGGCGTCGTGGCGCTGAGCTGCTGGACGGGCGGAAGGCTGAGGGCTGTGGCCGCCCGCGCGGATCCCGTCAGGGGAAGCATCATCGCGGCCGTCAGGACGATGATCAGGAGCCTGTTCTTCACTGTCTACCTCCAGTGGATTGGCGGCTCGGTCATTTCGGCACAACCCTGGCAGGGGTGCGTGATTCACGCAATAGCTCGTGCGCGAACTGCGAGCGTGCGGTTGGCCGTGCCCAGGCAAAGTCGCTCCTCGAATCGGCGCTTTCCCCATGCATAGAGGAGATCTACTCGGGTGAGCCTGCCTAGGCTGCATCTATGCGAATGAGGTTCGATGGGCAGATACGCAGCGATTTGCGCAGTCTGCGCAGATAGTCTGGCCGGGGACGATGCTGACGCGCACGCCCTGCGGCCGAACTCGATTAAGTGCTCTGCGCGGACCGCCTGCTGCATCCGGCTGCCGCCGACACTGCGGCGGGAGCTACGCCGGGTGACGATTCCCTGATCGTCGGATCCAGGTTCCACGCTGGCTGTGGCAAGGCGACCGTCGACGTGTGAATGTTCCATCGGTTTCCAAGGCGGAGCGTCGGCGGCTGGTGGAGGCGAACCTAGCCGCGAGCCGGTTCTTCCGCAGTGAACTGTTGCGCGCAGACTGTAGTTGGGCGGCGCGGTATTTGGTTGCGCGAGGCGCACGGCGCGTGTTGACCCCTGAGTCTCGGTGGGCGCTCGGGTACGCGCCCGACTCGTGGGCGCGGCTTGTCGATCATTTGCGATCGCGTGGCTTCGAGTTCCAGACTCTCGAGCTGGCTGGTCTCGCGATGAGAACCGCTGAGGGGCAGATCGTCGATCGGTTTCGGGATCAGTTGATGCTGATGTCGCGCGACGAACGCTTAGATCCGGTCGGATTCGTTGGATTTCGGGAGGGATCGCGGCCGTTCTACACGATGACAGCGGTGACGCCGGTGCATCATCGATCGAAGGTCCTGCTTGGTGTTGATGAGCAACTACCGGGAAGTGGATCCGGTCCTCATGGGTCAACGCGCTTAAGGTCACGTTCGACCCACGCGATCCGGCGTCAGTCTTCGGCGTCGCTAGCCTCAATCCGCTGCTCTACTGGCTGGTGCTTCTCGCCCTGCTCGCGTTGCCTCTGCTCGGTCTGGTCGTCGCAGGCCGACTCCGGCAGGGCAGGGCAGCGGGCATGACCAGCCGGATCAAGGCGGTCGCAGCGCGCCCCGGCCTGGCGACTCGTGCAGACGTCGACGCGGCGGTCGGACGTCATCAGGTCGTACGCCGAGGCCGTTCAGCTCGGCCACTTGCACCGGCACGCTCACCCGAGGCAGTCGGCACGCTGCTCGGTCGTTCCCGCGGGCGCGGGTGCTGGGCATCCGTGGAGGACTCCGTGATCGTGGTCGGCCCACCACGATCAGGCAAAGGCCTGCACCAGATCATCGGCGCCATCATCGACGCCCCCGGCGCCGTCGTCACCACCTCAACCCGGCCCGACAACCTCGCCGCCACCCTCGAGCTCCGCCGTTCCATCGGCCCAGTCGCCGTCTTCGATCCCCAAGGACTCGGCAAAGCCGAAGGCGTCCGCTGGTCACCCGTCCGCGGCTGCGAGAACCCCACGACCGCCATGATCCGCGCCAGCGGCCTCGCCGCCAGTGCCGGCTTCACCAAAGGCAACGTCTCCGATGGCGCCTTCTGGCACGGTCAAACCGAAATGGCCCTGCGCGGACTGCTGCACGCCGCGGCCCTCGACGACACCGGCATCGCCCAGCTCTACCGCTGGGGCCTCGAACCAGCCTCTGCCATCGGGCACCGCGGCACTAACCCAAGGATTATGAGTCCGACGGCCCTTGCCACAGCGGTCGACTTCAGGCTCCGGGAGTTCGTAGCCTGACCCGATCCGACCCCTCTGCCAACACTATTTGACTCCAGATGGCCCCACGACTGGCCCCACGTCATCGGCACTTGGCGAGTACTCTCCCATCGACGTGGGCAGCTCAGCACGGTGCCGATAGCCGCCGCTATGTCCTGGGTTCAGCACAGGTTTCCATGCGACTGAAGCGGCGGATGGGGTGAGCCGACCGCCGAGTCGAAGATGGTGTTGAATCTTCGCGTCTCTGTGCCCGCGCTCTTTCGAAGTAGCAAGCCGGTCTGGTTGCCCTCGGCTTGGTGTCGTTCCAACCACCTCAGACTTCTAGTTGGTGGCTCGCGCTGGGCATGGTTTCGTGCCGTCCTGGCGCTAAGGCTCGGCCGGCGCTTCAGAGTTCGCCGCCGAGTGAATCGACGAGACCCTCTCGGGTCACGCCGAGGCGGAAGAGCAGGTCCGCGTCCGCCTCGTTGTCAGGGTCGATCTGATCTGGCAGCTGTCCTGCGATCGAATCGGCAAGGTCGGGTCCGTAGGCACGGCGAATGATCGCAAGCGCCTCGGCTTTCGTGTGAATCGCCACGGTTCCTCGCTTTCAGAGTCTTGGACGCGATCGCCCACCTACCATTCGACTCCTCGGCGATCTCAACGGGAAGCCCGTGTGGAGTCGACCTCGGCGGCCGACTCATCGCAGTCATCCCGGCGTCCAGCTGTGGCGACGACACCTGTCTGCGCTTGGTCAGCCCTGCCGCTCTCGCGCATGGCTCGTCGCCCACTCGAGCGCGTAGTCGGCCACTTGCTCCCAGCCAGGCTCAACACCGGTGAAGTGCGAGCGGTCCGGAAACTCGTAGGTCTCAGTCAGCGCCTCGGAATTGCGGTACTTCTTCGCGTTCGAACGGATCACCGAGGGCGGCATCAAGTGGTCTTGGCCGCCAATGATGAACAGCAGCGGAGCACGGTCGTCCAGGTCGTAGTCGACCCAGGTCTCCTGATGACCCGGCTTCCAGTTGGCTATCAGGCCGTACGCCCACACCCAACTGCCGGGCGCCGGGATGTGGAGAAGGTCGTACGCCGCGTCGGATTCCTCCCGGCTAACCGTATTGGCAAAGGCATAGTGGAACTGCTCCTTGGTGAAGCCCACCGCGCGGTGCCGGTTGGCCGGGTTCTTGAGGACCGGGAACAGGGACTTGATCTGGGACGGCGGGTTCACCCGCACGCCCTCGGGTGGCGCCGAGTCGATCGTCACGGCGGCCGCGCCGAAGCCGCGGTTGACCAGGAGTTGGGTGAAGGTCCCGCCGAAGGAGTGGCCCATGATGATCGGCGGACGGTCCAGGCTCTCGACCACCTCGCTGAGATGGTCGAGCGTTTCGGGGACGGTCGCCTCGGCGATGATCTCGGGCCTTTCACGCAGGGCCTCCACCTCGATCTCGAATCCGGGGTACGACGGCGCGACGACTTCATGTCCCTTCGCCCGGTAGTACTCCACCCAGCGGTCCCAGCTTCGGGCGGTCATCCAAAGCCCGTGGATCAGCACGATCGGCAAGGCATTGCTCGTCTGCTCGCTCATGATGCTCCTTCTGAGGGGGATGCAGCCATCGTCGAACCCTCGGGCAGCGGTCGCAAGACTCCGCAGGGATCAAGTCGCGGCTCACAGAGGTGACCCTCGGCTCGTCGGATCCGCCAGCCAAGGGCGAAGCATGGATTATGAGCGGTTCGCGGCGACGGCGCGAGGCGCATTCATCACGGCGGCGATGCGTCGTACGACGCTGACTTATGGCGAACTCGCTATGGCTATTGACCTTCCCGACGACGTTCCGCTACCGCATCACATCAACAGAGTTCTACGCCGTGTCTCTGCGGAGTGCATCGCGCGGGACGAGCCATCCAGGCGTAACCAGTCATCACCAGTTCGGTCGGTTTTGACTCCAGTTGACTCGGATCGACGCCTCTTTGTTCCCACAGTGTTCCCAAGCTGAACTGCTGATCGTGCAAACCCCGCCGGTGCCGCTGTCGACTGAACTATGCCGACCGGGCGGACCGCCAGGAACAACAGCGCCCGCGATGCCCTGTGGCGCATTCGGAGCGCTCGGCTGGCCTGTTGACGACGGCAGGTTAGCGGCCGTCCTCTTCGTCTCAGCCCAGATGCGCCTCAAGTCACAGCCTGGTGCCGTTCGCCCCACATGGCTGGCCTGGCAGGCAGCTGGTACGAGGAGAGCGGCCGCCCGATAACCGCTCTCCTTGTAGCTGCTGCAGTATCTGTCTACAGGAAGGTCTCGATCCAGCTCAGGATGTGTGGCTGATCGATCCGGTAGGAGAAGCCTGCCCCGGCGCAATTCTCGTTGATCACAAACGAGTTGACGGCCAAGATGGTGGTTCCGTACAGCACTGGGCCGCCCGAGTCACCAAAACACAGTCCACCTTGATGCGGCTTTCCTGGGTTGCTGGACAGTTGCAGGTTGAAGCCGGCCGAATAGCCGCTCTGCAGACTGACCAGCTTGACCGTGGCCTGCAGCCGACGCACGTCGGCGACCTGAACCGGCTGGGTGTCCTGGACGCCGTAGCCGACGATGGTGAACAGCTCGTGCTTGTACAGCGTGTCGGCCAGCCCCACGGTGGGCAGCGAGCCGTAGGTCGACAGCCGCACCGGCTTGTCCAGGACCACGATGCCGACGTCGCTGGTGTTGGGGAACGTGGCGAAGTCGTCGTAGTCCGGGTGGGTGTAGGTCTCGCCGGTGACGCCGCGCGTGTAGTCGCCGGAGAGGACCTCGGCGGTGGAGGGCGCGGTCTCGGTGAACCAGGCCTCCGCGGATGCGGTCCCAAAGGTGCAGTGTCCGGCGGTCAGCACGACCGTCGGCGAGATGAGGGTGCCGGTGCAGCGCCACAGGTAGTTGCCGTCTTCGTCAAAGAAGCGGATGACCCCAACGTAGGGATGCTGGTTGTCATCGGGCTGTCCGTAGAGCACGGCCTGGGCCGGGCCGGCAGTGACCACGAGAGAAGCGATCGCGGCGAGCAATACGAGAAGTTTGCGCATGGATCCCACCTCCGCACTTCGACTGTGCGGGTGGCATTCTAACAACTGAGTAACCCCGAGGTCCACGAATCGGCACGCTCGGAGAGGTGATCCAGTTCGGCTGCTGCGGCCACTCCGAGTCGGAGGTATCGCGGATCTACGAGGCTCGACCATCGACGCCAACGGTAAGAACAGCTCGGATCAATACCGCGCCTCTATCGAGTTGGTCGGCGGATATCCATCGCCCGTGCAGAGAAGGCTCTCCAACGCGATCCTTGACTGTCGCGGTGAGCTTCCGAGTGGGGAGGTTCGCCGATTTCTCCGGCTGTCATCGATGGGGTTGGGCGGATGGACAGGGCATGGTGGAACACGTCGCGGGGGTCCCAGCGCAGCTTGACGCCTTGGAGGCGGGGATAGTTGCCGCGGTAGTACATCGTGTACCAGGCACAGTCCAAGGTGTTCCACTCTGGATCGGCCAGGTCTCTGTCCGGATGGTTGAGGACGCTCCGCTGGCGACGTCGCCTGGAACCGGGACGCCGCCGGTGTCGGCGAACAGGTCTCGATAGACCGGCGTACCCACATCATGGTCGGCGCCTCGTCCCGCGGCTCCTGTCAGCCGGCGGCGACCGAGGTGGTGAGGATCGAATCGCGGTGCGCTGACGCCGTCGCGTCGGTGGCCACGGTGTTGACCGTGCCGCCGTACGTCGCCATGCCCAGATTCACGTTGACGTCGTGATCCGTGGGGGTGAGATGGTGGTAGGCGACCTCGATCTGCTGGTCGGTGAAGCCCTTGCGCAGCAACGCGTCCTTCAGTTTGAAGACTTGAAGACCGCGTTCTCCAGATCGACCCCAGCCAAGCCGGGCGCCGGGTCGAGCGCGAACTCCAGCCACGATTTCCGCTTCGTCGACCAGGCGCAAGGTGCGCCGACGCCGTCGTTGACGGCGTCCAGACGGTCCCTCACCAGCTGGTCGGCGCCTGTCACGGCCGTTGTCAGGCCGGTGAGCTCGAGCGTGCCGTGCTGGCGGCGGTTCAGGGCGAGGGTGCTGTACAGCTGTGCGAAGCGCGACGACCCGTCGCTGTTTGCGCTCGGCCCAATCGCCGTAATTGCGGACCAGCCGGCCGAACGTGGCCCGGTCGATGTCGCTCCAATTCCATTCGGCCTGGAACGTCAGCACCGAGGTCGGCGCCGGGGCAGCAGCCGGGCAGGATCGTCGCCTTCGGCCCTGGAGGCGAGGTGTGGTATCTAGCGGTGGGTCGGTGGGATGGAGGCTTGCCTCGCGTTCTTGGGCAGAATGGCGTCGGGAGCACATCCCATCGAGAAAGGGAATTATGGCCGAACCCGGCGTGACCCGCGTCGCCGTCTACATCGACTTCGACAATATCGTGATCTCGCGCTACGACCAGGTGCATGGTCGTAGCCAGTTCCAGCGTGACAAGGTGCGGGCGTTCGACCGGGCGGAGACGTCGGCCGAGCCCGACATCGCAGACAAGCTCAGGCGCGCCACGGTCGACATCGGCGCAGTCATCGACTTCGCCTCGTCGTTCGGCACGCTCGTCCTCACGCGCGCCTACGCGGACTGGTCAGACCCGGTCAACGCCGACTACCGCGGGCAACTGGTCAGCCGCGCAGTGGACCTGGTGCAACTGTTTCCCGCCGCCGCCTACGCCAAGAACGGTGCCGACATCAGACTGGCCGTAGACGCGGTAGAAGACATGTTCCGCCTCCCGGACCTGACCCATGTGGTGATCGTGGCCGGAGACTCCGACTACATCGCCTTGGCCCAACGCTGTCGACGCCTTGGCCGCTACGTGGTGGGCGTGGGGGTGGCCGGATCGACCAGCAGATCGCTCGCCGCAGCCTGCGACGAGCTTGTGACCTACGATGCGTTGCCCGGTGTCACACCCATCGACACCGCCGCGTCGGCGACCGAACAACCGGAAACCCCCAAGGCCGAATCCGACGGGCGGGCCGGGACCTCCTCCCAGCCCGGCTCGCGACGTACCAGGCGCCCGGGCGCCGCGGTGCCAAACGAGGCCGATCCCGACTCCGAAGACCCCCAGCAGCTGGCAACGAGTCTCCTCGAACGGGCGCTGCGCCTGGGACACGAGAAAGACGACGCAGACTGGCTGCACAGCTCCGCGGTGAAGAGTCAGATGAAGCGCATGGACCCGTCCTTCAGCGAGAGGGCACTCGGCTACCGATCGTTCTCGGATTTCGTGAGGTCACGGGAAGCCGTCGCCGACCTCGACGAGACAACCCCCGCACGGCTCGTACGGCTCAATCCGACGCTGGCCGAACGGTAGCGGATGACGCAAACCGGACCCAACGATCTAGGCCAGCGACGCCAACCACGAGGCTGGCCAGGCTCGTCGCGCCGTCGAGGTCATCGGATGCGGCGGTGGTCTAGTCCGCGAGTTCGCGCAGGTCAGGCAGAACGGACTCATCGTCGGCGGTCGCGTAGAGCAGGCCCGCGGTGCGGGACTGACCGCGAAGGTCACCCGGTGGCCGGGCCTTCGGGATCGCTGAGGTATTCGTGGATCAGCTGAATCGCGGTGGAGCCCTCGCCGACGGCCGCGGCGACGCGCTTGATGGACCGATGG
>NZ_SLWR01000016.1 GCF_004345665.1 Kribbella antiqua | reverse complement strand
CCGCTCGAGCGGATCCTGTATCCGGCGGTCAGCGAGTTCCTTGCCGCGTGGGACAAGTCGCAGGAAGCGCAGGTCGTGCCGGTGCGGATCGTCGGTGCCGAATCGTCGGCGGGATCCCATGAGCTGCGGGACACCTTGACCCGGGTCGGTGTTCCGTACTGGTTCTACGATCACGACTCGGCCGCTGGAATCGAGTTGCTGGCGGCCTCCGGTGTGGACGGTTCCAGGCTGCCTGTGGTCGCGTTCTACGACGGGACGGTGCTCGTCGATCCGGCCCTGCCCGAAATCTGGCAGGCATTGGGGGTGCGGACCCGCATCGATGTCAAGTCCTGTGATCTCGTGGTCATCGGAGCGGGGCCGGCCGGATTGGCGTCTGCTGTGTACGCCGCGTCGGAGGGATTGGAGACCCTGGTGCTGGAGTCCGCGGTGCCGGGCGGACAGGCGGGAACCAGCTCGCTGATCCGGAACTATCTTGGTTTCCACCGGGGCATCAGCGGAGACGATCTGACCAATCGCGCCGTCGAGCAGGCCTGGCTGTTCGGAACGAGATTCGTGGTGTCGCAGGCGGCGGTCCGGCTGGGCACGCGGAGTCGGCTCCAGTTGGTGACCACCAGCGACGGCAGCGAGGTCACGGCCCGTGCCGTCGTCATCGCGACCGGGGTGACGTGGCGTCGCCTTGACATCCCGGAGCTCGACGCCCTAGTCGGCGCCGGAGTCTTCTACGGCGCGGCAGGCGCTGAGGCGAAGGCCATGCAGGGGCGCGACGTGTTCGTCGTCGGCGCAGGCAACTCAGCCGGTCAGGCCGCGATGCACCTGGCCAGGTACGCGGCGTCAGTTACGATGCTCGTCCGCGGCGAGACGCTCCGCGCCACCATGTCGGAGTACCTTGTCTCGGAGATCGAGCAGGCGCCCAACATCCACCTCCGGCTCCGCACCGAGGTAGTCGGCGGAGCAGGCGCGGGACGGCTGGAGGCCATCACGCTCCGGCGGCCGGCCGGCGCCCGTACGGAGGTAGTGCCGGCGTCAGCGCTCTTCCTGCTAATCGGGGCCGAACCGCGCACTGCGTGGCTGAACGACTCCGTAGCACGAGACGACCATGGCTTCGTGCTTACCGGTCGAGATCTGTTCACCAATGGTGACGCTTCGCCAAGCTGGCCGCTGCGGCGGCCGCCGATGCTCTTGGAGACCAGCACGCCGGGGGTGTTCGCCGCGGGCGACGTCCGCCATCGGTCCATCAAGCGCGTCGCCGCGGCCGTCGGCGAGGGCTCCACCGCGATTCAGCTGATCCACGAATACCTCAGCGATCCCGAAGGCCCGGACACCAGGTGATGTCTCCAAGACATCCCGACAGTGAACCCACGGTTCGTGGGTTCACTGTGTGACGACGCCGCTGGCATCGACCTTGTCGGTGCGGACGCGGTGGTGAGTGTCTGGTCGGCGCTGGGGGTGAGCTTGGGAGGCAAGTCGCACTGCAGCGCTGGGCCCTCGTCGGCAGTATCACCCCGGAAGGATGACGACCGTCAGCTGGCCGGGTTCAAGATCCTCGACGCCACCACCAACCGCGTCACATTGCTGGTTGCGATGCAGGCCGGCGCCGGGTACGCCTCCTCGACGTGGACGCTGGTGTGGCAGGGCGGCGACTGGAGGTCCTCGCCCCACGGTCAGGCGAGCGGGCCGGCGACCCCTACACCACCCTGCAGGACCTGACCGGGTTCGTGCCCTGGCGGGGCGCATGACGATCCCGCTCGTACCCAACCCGATCGACATCGGCAGGAACGCGGCCGGGAGCGTCGTCAAAGACTGGCTGACCGACCTGGCCGGCAAGTCGGGCGAGTCGGCGCAGATCATGCTGGAGAAGGCCGCGACGTTCTGGGTCACCGGCATCAAGCCCCCGCAGCTGACCTACGCCACCGCGTCCAACCCGTACGCGCCGGCCAACACCGTCGCCTACCTGTGGTCGCACCTGCACAGGTACGTGTCCGGGCTGGCGGTGTTCTCGATCATGATCGGCGCGGGCAAGATCATGTGGGAACGCAACGGCCGGCCCGCCCGAGAGCTCGCCCAGTCGCTGCTGACCCTGATGATCGTCTCGGCGGCCGGGGTCGCCGTGATCTCCCTGCTCACCACCGCATCCGACGAGGCCGCGTCCTACATCCTCACGGACGCGATGAAGAACCCCGACGGCACACCGACCAACTTCCAGCACCTCTTCGGGGCAATGTTCGTCCAGAACCCGGTGGTCACCGCCAGCAACGCGGTCGCACTGATCGGGCTGACCCAGCTGCTGTTCTGGCTGTCGATGCTCCAGATCGTCTTGCTGATCGTCCGAGCCGGGATGCTGTTCCTGCTGGCCGGGACACTGCCGTTGGCCGCGGCCGCGACCAACACCCAGATCGGCCGGCAGTGGCTGCAACGGTCGATCGCCTGGACGGTCGCGTTCATCATGTACAAGCCGGTCGCCGCGATCGTCTACGCCACCGCGTTCCAGCTCACCCGCGAGGGCGGGCCCGCAGCACCTGCTCCCGGTGACCAGATCATCAAGATCGTCACCGGCGTCACCATGTGCGTTCTCGCGATCTTCGCGCTGCCCGCCCTGATGCGGTTCACCGTGCCCGCGGTCGGCGCGGCCGCCGGCGGCGGAACCAGCGGCGCCGCGATGGCACTCGGCGGCGCAGCCGCGACCGGCGCCAAGGCGCTGATGTCGAAGAGCGGCGGCCGCTCCTCGAGCAGCGCCGCCGCGAGCGGGCAGAGCGGCGGCCAAAGCGGCAGCAGCGCCGGCGCACAGCCCGGCCCTCGCGGCAACCCGAAGCCGGCCAGCGGAGGCGGGGCCAGCGGAGGCGGCACCGGCAGTCAACAATCCGGCGCCAGCGGTTCGGCGGGCTCATCGGCCGCGGCCAAGACCGGCCCGCAAGGCATGGTCGCCGCCGCGGTCGCCGACGGCGTCAAAAAGGCCGCGCAAGCACCAGGGAAGGCCGCCAGCAGCGCGGCGGGTGAAGGCAGCTCCGGATCGAGCGGTGCCCGCCCGACGACACCGCCCGGCACCGGGTCGCAGAGTTCGCCGTCCAGCCGCGGGTCATCGTCAAGCCCGGGCACCAGCGGGCCGAGCGGATCCGGCCCGCAGAAACCGAACACCTCGCGAGGACCAACCGGTGGCAAACATCAATAGCGCGCCCCGCACATATGGGAACTGGCGCAAGCCCGTCACCGCCGGCATCGGCCGGCTCGGAACCATCGGCACCGCCGCGGTCCTCGCGCTCGGTGTCGTCGCGGTCCTTGTCTAGTACGCCGCCGGGATCCTCGCCGCCGCGATCGCGGTGGCGATCGGCGGCGTGCTGGTGCTCGGGCTGGTCGTGCGGGACCGGCACGAGATGACCGCCGCACACCGCATCTCCGAGCGGGTCGGGTACAACCAGGCCGCCCGGTCGAAGAGCAGGCTCTACCGGTCCGGGCCGGTCGGCCGCGGCGGCTGGGGAACCTACCAGCTGCCCGGCCTGCTGGCGCAGACCCGGCTGATCGAGGCCAAGGACTCCTGGGACCGGCCCTTCGCGGTGGTCACCTGGCCCACGCTGGGGCACTGCGCGGTCGTCATCTCGTGCGAGCCCGACGGTGCCGGCCAGGTGGACCAGGAACAGATCGACAACTGGGTCGGCGGCTGGGGACAGTGGCTGGCCGCCCTCGGCCACGAAGACGGTGTCATCGGTGCCGCCGTCACCGTCGAGACGGCACCCGACACCGGGTACCGGCTCGGCGCCGAGGTGCGCCACAACCTCGCCGCCGACGCTCCCGACGTCGCACGCCAGATGCTTGCCGAAGTCATCGACTCCTACCCTCAGGGCGCGGCGCTGGTGAAGGCCTGGATCACCATCACCTTCTCCTCCCAGACCCGCACCGGGCACCGCGCCAAAGAGGACGACATGGTGCTCGAGCTCGCGACCCGGCTGCCGAACCTGACCGGTGGCCTCGCCTCGACCGGTGCCGGGCACGCACGGCCCGCGACCGCGCAGGAGGTGTGCGAGATCGTCCGGATCGCCTACGACCCGGCCGCGGCGGTCCTGATCGACGAGGCCCGGGCGATGGGGCAGCGCGCCAAGCTGCGCTGGTCCGACATCGGCCCAGCGGCCCACGAGACCTTCTGGGACAAGTACCGGCACGACGGCGCCTGGTCGGTCACCTGGGCGATGACCGTCGCTCCGCGCGGCGAGGTCTACGAGAACGTCCTGCAGCCGCTGCTCGCGCCGCACCGGGCGATCGCCCGCAAACGCGTGACCATCCTCTACAAGGTCCTCGACCCCGGCATCGCCGCCCGCATCGTCGAGTCCGACCGCCGGACCAGCGACTTCCGCATCAACTCCAGCGACAAGCCGAGCGCGCGCCTCGAAGCCGACCGGATGTCGACGGAGAAGACCGCGCAGGAAGAAGCCCGCGGCGCCGGCCTGGTCGACTTCGCGATGCTGGTCACCGCGACCGTCACCGACAAGGACAAGTTCGCCGAAGCGGTCGCGGCCGTGGAACGGCTCGGGTCGCAGGCCCGGCTGCAGATGAGGCCCCAGTTCGGGTCGCAGGATTCGGCATTCACCGCCGCTTTGCCGATCGGCATCGTGCCCGAACAGCACCTGGTCGTGCCCAGCTCGATCCGGGGTGCCCTGTGAGACTCGGGAGACTGCGCCGCACTAGCTCGTCGGGGCGCCTGGATCTGGTTGCCAAGCTGCCGAAGCGACCGCACACCCCCGGTCCGCGCGGATGGTCGGCGCCTGGCGCCGGCGCCGCGACCTATGTGCAGGCGCCGCAGCGGTGGCGCGGAACGTCGGTCCAGGTCTGCGGACTGTGGCCGTTCCCGGTCGGTTCCGGAGCCCCGATGATGGGCGTCCCGCTCGGCCGCAGCCTGGTGTCGGACGCCACTATCTGCTGCGACCCGATCAGCTGGTTCGCCCGGGCCAAACTGATCTCCAACCCGTCGGCGATGATCCTCGGCAAGCCCGGACTCGGGAAGTCGACCGTCGTACGCCGGATGGCACTCGGCCTGGCCGGGTACGGCGTACAGCCGCTCATCCTCGGCGACCTGAAACCCGACTACCGCGACCTCATCGAAGCCCTCGACGGACAGGTCATCGACCTGGCCCCCGGCCGCGGCAACCTCAACGTCCTCGACCCCGGAGACGCTCTGGCCGCCGCCGAGCGGCTCACCGGATCGGCACGCACCTGGCTCATCAACGACGCCCGCCAACGCCGCGCCAACACCGTCTCCGGACTCATCACCATCCTGCGCGCCAAAACCCCGCCGACCGACCGCGAGGAATCCGTGATCACCCGCGCGCTGGAGATCCTCGACGACCGCCACGACGGCGTCCCGGTGCTCGCCGACCTGTTGCAGGTCGTGCGCGATGCACCCCAAGACCTCCGCGACGCCGCCCTCGACCGCGGCGACATCGCGAAGTACCGAGACATCACCGAAGGGCTCGAGGCGACGCTGCAGAGCCTCGCCGCGGGAACGTCGCGGCTCGGGAAGATCTTCTCCGAGCAGACCACGCAGCCGATGCGCCGCGACCGGCCGGTCGCGTTCGACCTGTCCGGGATCGACGAGAGCCAGTTCGACCTGCAGGCCGCCGCGCTGCTCGCGTGCTGGTCGACCGGGTTCGCCGCCGTCAACGTCGCCCAGGTGCTCGCCGACGCCGGCCTCGAACCGCGCCGGAACTACTTCGTCGTCCTCGACGAACTGTGGCGTGCGCTGCGCTCCGGGCGCGGCATCGTCGACCGGATCGACGCGCTCACCCGGCTCAACCGGCAACGCGGCGTCGGGCAGGCGATGGTGTCGCACACCATGTCCGACCTGCTCGCGCTGCCCACCGAGGAAGACCGGATGAAGGCCAAAGGGTTCGTCGAACGCGCCGGAATGGTCATCTGCGGCGGCCTGCCCCGCGCCGAGATGACGCTCTTGACCGAGGCCGTCCGCGTCACCGACGCCGAAGTCGACATGATCACCAGCTGGCAGGACCCGCCGGCCTGGTCATCGGACGACGAAGACACCACACCGCCCGGGCTCGGGAACTTCCTGATCAAGGTCGGCGGCCGCACCGGCATCCCCATCCACGTCGACCTCACCCCGGTCGAACAGGCCCTCAACGACACCAACAAACGCTGGCGCGACGCCGACCTGGCCGTCGTACCCGACGAGATCCTCGGCGACGAGGCCGGAGGCGCCCTCGAGGAAGTGTCCTAAAGCAATGGTTCAGCGCGAACGCGACCCCAACCACCCGCTCGCCGCCCACAACGCCGCCGTACCCGTCCTCGTCGGTGCCGGGATCGGGATCGCCGTGATCGTGTGGGCCGCGCTGAAACTCGGCACCGCCTGGGCCGGGACATCGACCCCGGTCTCCACCAATCCCGCGACCCTGCTGTTCGACCTCGCCAACGGCACCGTCACCTGGCCCCGCCAGGCCACCTACGCCCTCGGCCTCATCCTCGGTGGCATCGCGCTCCTCGCCGCTACGGCGGCGTTCGCTGTACGGCGGATCCGCGGCGGCCGCCGGACCCGGGTCGACCCGGCCGCGCGGCACCTCGGCCGCGGCCGCGACATCGAAGCCACCTCCCGGGCCGCCGTCACCGCGACCGCGAAAAGGCTCGGCGTCCACACCGAGACCCCGGGCGTGTTCCTGGGGCAGACCGTTGCCTCCGGCGCCGACGTGTTCGGCTCCTACGAAGACATGATCGTCGACATCGCCGGCCCCCGAACCGGAAAGACCACGTCGCTGGCCGTACCGGTCATCGCCGAAGCACCCGGCGCGGTCATCGTCACCTCCAACAAACGCGACATCCTCGACGCCACCCGCGGCCTCCGCGAAAGCGGCGACGACGGCAAGGACGGGGTGTGGGTGTTCGACCCACAGCAGGTCGCCGCCGAACAACCCACCTGGTGGTGGAACCCGCTGTCGTACGTCGTCGACGACGACACCGCCCGCGAACTCGCCCAGCACTTCGCGTACGCCTCCCGGCCCGCCGATGCCCGCGCCGACGCGTTCTTCGACAGCTCCGGCCTCCAGCTGCTCGCCGGGCTGCTGCTCGCCGCCGCCCGCGGCGGACTGCCGGTCAGCCGGGTCTACTCGTGGCTCACCAACGTCCACAGCACCCAGCCCGAGCAGCTGCTGCGCGACCATCGCGACATCACCATGGCCGAAGCCGTCGAGGCCATCCGCGCCGCGCCCGAGCGGCAACGTGGTGGCGTGTTCGGCACCGCGCAACAGATGGCCAGCTGCCTCGGCTCCAGCCGGGTCGCGGCTGGGTGAACCCCGGCCCCACCCCGCGCCCGGAGTTCGACCCGCACCACTTCGTACGACGCGGCGGCACCCTCTACAGCCTGTCCCGCGAAGGTGCCGGCAACGCTGGCCCGCTCGTCACCGCGCTCACCGCCGCCGTCGTCAAAGCCGCCGAGGACTACGCCACCACCTGCCCCGGCGGCCGGCTCCCGGTCCCGATGATCGGCGTCCTCGACGAGGCCGCGAACGTCTGCCGCTGGAAAGACCTCCCCGACCTCTACAGCCACTACGGCTCCCGCGGGATCGTCCTCATCACGATCCTGCAGTCCTGGGCCCAAGGCGTCGGCTGCTGGGGCGAGCGCGGCATGGAGAAACTCTGGTCCGCCGCCAACCGCCGCATCTACGGCGGCGGCGTCGACGACGCCACCTTCCTCGACCGGCTCACCAAGATCATCGGCGACCGTGAGCTCCTCCGCTCCTCGACGTCGACCAGCAAACAAGGCACCTCGGTCAACCGGCAACTGCAGCGCGAACAGATCCTCGACATCGCCGAACTCGCCGCCCTGCCCGCCGGCCGCGCGATCGTGTTCTCGTCCGGATCCCGTGCCACCCTGATCAGATCGATCCCCTGGATGGAACGCCCGTACGCCGACCGGATTCGCGCCTCCCTCGCCCGGCACGACCCCGGCGCCCGCACCAGCCCGACCATCGCGCCAACAGGAGAGCCTTCGTGACGCTGCCCGACACCGAATGGGACGACACGTCGTACGGCGACGCCGCCGGAGATCAGGCGCAGCGCAACCTCGAAGCCGACCAGCTCGAGGAGGAAGCCGCCGCGGCCGGCGACGCCCTCGAAGACGCCGCAGGCGAACAACCGCAGCTGTACTTCAAGACCCTGCCCGACTTCGTCGAACACTTCCTCACCAAGGCCTACAGGCGCCCCATCGCGCCGAACCAACCCTGGTGCAGCGAATGGTGGAAACACGGCGAAGCCGTCTGCGTCCTGGACGCACTCTGGCGCGCCTGGGAAGCACTCCGCCTCGAACCCGGCACCGGCATGAGCGTGTGGTGGCGCGACCACTGCTACCCGCACATGGCCAAACTGATGGACCGCGACGGCACCTTCAAGAACTGCACCCGCACCAAGCACCACGAGAACGGCCCGCTCGAACCACTGCCCTGGAGCACACCACCACCCGAGCTGTACGGGCCACTTACGAACGGCGCCTGAGCCCCGCGTACGCGGGGAGCGCGAGCCGAGAGTCGCAGCACCGGTGTAGATGTTGGGATCACCCCCGCGTGCGCGGGGAGCACCGCCCGCCGGTGCCGGGACTCAACAAGGACCACGGATCACCCCTGCGTCTGCGGGGAGCACCGCCGCGCCGCGACCCGCTCCATCCTGGCCTACGGATCACCCCCGCGTCCGCGCGGGGAGCACACGATGCCGGCCAGCATCTCGCTCTTGCCGTTCGGATCACCCTCGCTTCTGCGGGGAGCACGCGGCAACGAATGCCACCATGGCGTTGACCCACGGATCACCCCCACGTGCGTGGGGAGCAGTTCGACCATCTTGTCGTAAGCGGTCTGAACGAGGGGATCATCCCCGCGTCTACGGGGAGCAGGACTTCTCCCGGCCGAACGTCTCGAACGTCTGTGGATCATCCCCGCATCTGCGGGGAGCACGAGAAACCCGTATGCACCCGGCTTCATCCGGATGGGATCACCCCCTCGGGCACGTAGACCGCGGATCACCCCCCGGGTCTGCGGGGAGCACGCCGAGGCGATCGTGCTGGACACCGCGTACAAGGGATCATCCCCGCGTCTGCGGGGAGCCACCCCCGCGGTCGGGCATGTTGCTGTTCGAATCTGGGATCACCCCCGCGGCTGCGGGGAGCACAACGGATCACCCCCGCGTCTGCGGGGAGCACATGTTCGCGTGCGGTCTGGTCGCGCACTGCCTGGGATCACCCCGCGTCGCGGGGAGCACCGGTCGTTCCGGCGCACGGTCTCGTACGTGATCGGATCACCCCGCGTCTGCGGGAGCACAACGGCTGGCAGGTCCAGGTTCACGCGGTGCCGGGATCACCCCCGCGTCCGTGGGGAGCACTACGTCACCAGCCTGGGAGCACTCCCGGATGATTGGATCACCCCCGCGTCTGCGGGGAGCACTCCTTCTCCACGTACGTGGTGTAGCCGTTGCTGGGATCACCCCCGCGTCTGCGGGGATCACAGCCTGTCTTGCCAGGTGTGCCAGCGGGTGTAAGGATCACCCCCGCGTCTGCGGGGAGCACGGGATGAGCTGCACGTCGGTCAGCGTGATGTCCGGATCATCCCCGCGTGCGCGGGGAGCACCACTTGACCGGGATCAGCACCCAGTTGACCGGGGGATCACCTCCGCGTCCGCGGGGAGCACGAGGACCACACCCAGCGCAAGGACGGTATGCACGGATCACCCCCGCGTCTGCGGGGAGCACACCCCACTCGGTGACGGCCTCGGTGCCGGTGTAGGGATCACCCCCGCGTCGGCGGGGAGCACTGCCTGCCGCCGTAGGTGTCGTTCCAGTTGTTGGGATCACCCCCGCATCCGTGGGGAGCACGGCTAGGACGTCAAGGCCTATCCGGGCGTGCGAGCGTGAGCAGTCCGCAGCCGTAGGCTTTCGCGCGTCCGATGCCGTGGGTGAGGGTGCGTCGTAGAGTGGCGGGGTCGGTGACCTCGAGATGTCCTTGGAAGGTCGCGGTGGCGACTGTGACTGTCGAGCCTTGGCGCTTGAACCTGTGTACGGTGCGCGCCATGACCGCGAGATCGGGTTCGCCTTCGGGCGATGCGGTGCGGTTCGGGACGATTTGGAATCCCAGCCTGGGGGCGCGGTCCAGCAGCCATTGTTCCTGTTGCTTCACGGTCACGTGGGCCAGGGGTTTGGTGTCGCTCCATCCGTCGCGTCGGGCTGAATGGACCGGGTTCGCGGTGAGCCGGAACTGCCACTGTTGGCCTGTCCGAAGCGAGTCCAGTAGGCCGTCGTACGAACGCATGTCCCAGGCATGCGTCGTCGGCCAGCCGGCCTGTTCGATGACGTGGGTGAAGTCGGGCTTGTTGGGGCTTACGACGTAGAGGAGGAGTTTGCGGCCGTCGTCGTACTTGTCGAGCCTCCACAGGACGCGGCCTTCGGGTGTGGGGCGTGGGTCGGGGAAGCCGGCGAGAACTGCCGCGTGCAGTGCCTGCGGTGAAGACAGCAGCGTGCGAGTTCCGCGGCGGGCGGGGTTCAGCTGCATCTTGGTCAGGAACATGTCAGCCTCCCAACAGCGACATGGGATCGTGCTCGGCCGGCGGCTCCTCGGTGCCGTGGGGATTGGGGAGCAGCACGGATCCACGAACGATCGTGCGCCAGGCGTACTGGCGGCGGTTGGGGTCAAAGCTCACGGGGATATCTCGGAGTGTCTCCGCTCCGACCTCTCCTGGAAGGGCGTCGCGCATGGTCTCCAGCCGCACCTCGCGCTCACGGCGGTGCCGCTGGTGGTGACTGCTCGCGAGCCACGGCACGGTGGTGAGTGCGTGGTCCAGGTCGCCGTCGACGAGTCCGAGTGCGACTGGCCCGGCGGGCGGGCATGATCTGCGGCCGAGGTAGAGCGGGAAGGCCGGGCTTCGCAGCGCGGTGTCGATGCCCTCGACCAAGGCCTGGTCGCCTTCCAGGACCACGAGATACGTTGCGTCGGCCAGGTAGAACCGGTACGACAGCGGCAGCGGCTTCCAGGTGATCGACCCGTCGCGTGCCTTCTCGGGCCGTTGGGCGGTGTGGAAGTCGCGGACCAGCTGGCCAGGCTGGTCGATTCGCACACCGAGGCGAAGGGGCAGCAGTTCCTCGATCGGCTCGGTACGGCGGACTCCCTTGGCGGCCGCGACAAGTCCGAGAACACCGCTCTTGGTCGGTGCCGTCTCCGTCCCGCGGCGGACGAATTTGCTCCCCGAACCCCAGGACTGCAGTGGCCCGGCCAGCCTCAGCGCAACGACGGTCATGCCGGGTCCCGGAGACGTTCGGTCACGAGCGCGCCCAGGGCTGAGATCAGCTCGCTGAGCGGCACGTTGGGGCCTAGGTCGTCGAGGCTGGCGGTGTCGGTGCCGACGCGCGTGACCCAACTGGCCACCGGCTGCTCGCCGTAGGCTCGCTCGATCTCGCGTGCTTCGTCCCGCAGCGCCTCGGCTGCCGCCTTGACCCGGCCGGCCGTCTCGGTCTCGCGGACCGGGCTCTCGAATGCCCCGACCAGGTTGATCGGCTGACTGCCACGAACCTGGACCACGACCGCCTCCGGCAGTGTCCGGTTGGCGAACGTGTTCTGCTTGCCTGTCGGCATCGAGCGGACGAAGCAGTCGGCGAATGCCTCGACCGCTCGGGTTGTCGCGGCGGCGTCGCCGAGGTTGTGGGCCAACTGGTCGACGGAGATCGTTGCGTACCGGTACAGGGTGGAGGAGTTGAACTCGACCGTACCGATCATGCCGGCGCCACTCTGCTCCTCGGTGTTGGTGTCGTCGACAGCGGTGAAGTAGTCGAACTCGGTCTCGACCGGATGAACGCTGATCGCGTGCGCCACCTGGGCGGCCGCGTCCACGCTGATGTCCTTCTGGTCGGCGACCATGCGGCCGAACAACGCGATGTCGACCGAGTGATCCTGGTCGGCGATCTGCTTCACCTTGGCGTCTCGCAGCGCCTTCGGCACGTCCTCGGCGCTGGCCGCTTCGATCGCCGCCACGGCCAGATTCTCGATCTGGCGCCGGCTGAGGAAAACCAGGTAGCCCGCCTCCTCGGGCAGGTCCGCCTTGGATGCCTTGACCTCGATCCCGACGGCCTTCAGCGTCATCGACGCCAGCTCGGACGCCTGGTCTTCAAGCTCTGGACTGCGAGCGATGATCTCGTCGGCGAGCAGCATGACGACCCGCTTCGTCCGGGTTCCCAGCTCGCTGCGGTCCAGGCGATCGTTGAAGGCGAGCCGGGCCGCGCGTTTCCACGCCTGACTCGACACCCGGGCACGGCGGACGCCGCCGTAGATCGCGGTCTTGGGGCTGCCGGTGTCGTCCCGGTTGAGGTTGCTGGGCGGCACGGTTTGCAGGACGTGGATGTCAACGAAGGTGCGGTTCACTGTCTGCTCCTTTAGTTGTCAGGAAGGTCGTCGGCAGGGGTGTCAGAGGCGGCGTCTGCTTGACCCGTCGTCCGATAGAAGGCACGGCCCCAAGCCAGCCGTACCGACGTTCCACGCCCGGGCGTGAGGATTGCCATCACGTCGTCGGCGAACTGGGCGTAGTCCATGCCTCGTTTGGCCGTCCTGAGCTGGCTGACGAGTCCTCGCACGTGGGTCAGCAACTCGTCGGCCGACTCCGCTGTGGCCGCCGCCATGAACCGACGGGCAACCGCGGCCTGGCTGGGTCCGGCGCCTCCGCCGAGGTGCCCGACCGCCTGACCGAACCCGACGCCGGGAATGTGAGCCGGGCCAGACATTGATTGCTGGTGTAGCGCGTATAGCGTGAGCGCGGCATGTGCCGCATGCTCGGCCCGGCTTGGCTCGTCACGGTCCCAGCTGAGGTCGGGCGGCACCGCCGCAATTGTCAGCTCCCACAGCTCCGGGACGCTCCCGGCCGGCTTGCCCAATCCACGGCGCAGCCGCGCCAGGTCTGCCCGAGCTGCCGGTGAGCCACGCAGGTACTCCGCCTGCAACCGCCCGACCCGGCGGTCCAGTACCGCGCCGAGAGGGCCGAGCCGCCGCCTCCTTGCTGCCCGTGCGGCCGGCTCCGGTCCGGTCATGGATGTCGTCACGATGCGACCTCCTCCTCTGAGCGGTTCGTCGTCGGGCCGAGCGCCAACCCGAGAATGCTGCGGACACGAGCGCTGAACCACGCCTCCGCTTGGGCGACGTTCACAAGCCGGCCGTGGATCTCGCGTCCGATCCAGGCCGTCGGCCCGGCCGACTCCACCACCACCGCGGCGATGGGCCGCGCCAATCCGTACACAGTCGATTGCCACGCCGCTCTCGCCGCCGCGGTGTCCGTTGCCGCATCCAGCGAGGCCAGCCAGGCCCGGTACGGCGACTCGAGCGCGGCGTACAGCTGCTCGCGAGCGCGCTCACCAGCGCCCGATTTGGGGGCAGCGCCGCCGGCCTGGGCAACGTTCTCGGCCAGTTGCCAAAGCGCCGCCGCGGTGCGCTCGGCGTCCTCCACGCCCGCCTCTGCCAGTCGACCGAGTGCCGGGCTGTCCTCACGGAGCAACGCGATCGCGAGGGTCAGGCGGTCGTCGACGATCTCGTCGTAGGTCGCGCTCTGGGTCCCGTAGACGGCCCCGATCGCTCTCGTTCGGACGACGTGGCTGGCAGGGAGGATCCCGGCCGCTGACAGTTCGCCCAACCATTGCAGTACGCCGGGTGCGAGGAAGGGTGACGGTTCGTCGTGCCGAGCCCGGCGGCCGGACAGTGAGGGCAGCAGCGCCTCGAGTCCGCGCCAGACAGATCGTTCGGG
The DNA here is from genome assembly GCF_004345665.1 of Kribbella antiqua. Taxonomy (GTDB): domain Bacteria; phylum Actinomycetota; class Actinomycetes; order Propionibacteriales; family Kribbellaceae; genus Kribbella; species Kribbella antiqua. The sequence goes on along the minus strand of NZ_SLWR01000016.1, from coordinate 166,992 downwards.
GGCATGGCCGCGAGGCATGTACGTCGGCCGTTTGAGCTTCTTTGTCTGAGGTTCGCTGAACCGCCACGCCGTGTGCGGATCCAGCTGATGCCGATTCTGCGGCTGAATCTTGTCTCCGTTGGCCAGCACGACGCCTGTCACGCCCCACCGGTCACCCTTCAGCCAGACTCGCCGGGTCTGCCAGGTGTAGAGATCGATCGCTCCGCCCGGGGGACGGTCCTCGAGCCCCGCCGGCCCGTCGATTTCCCTCTCCCACGGTGGGAGGTCGCCTGGACCGCCGATACGCACGTAGGCCTCGACGTCTCGGGCAACCAAGTTGAGCAACAACGTCTCCCGCAAGTTATTGCCCTCAGCAAGGACACCACCGATCTGCCCAGACCACCCGGTGCCGATCGGATATCCCTTGCCATTCTTGACCTTCGGATCTCCGACCGCTCCGGACTTGATGCCCGACGGATCGAATGCGTGCACGTGCACCAGCCATCGTGCAGCCTCAGCGCTGCTGATCGAGGCAAGACTCGCAGCTGATCGAGTCGTGAACAGTGCCGCGCCGTTCGGCACGTCGGCGACGATCTTCTCCAGGCCGGACGCCTCACCGTTCGCTGTTCGCAAGCGGGGAACTTGGAAGAACGGCACGTCGGCGTCGAAGAGGTCAAAGCGGTGCCTGACCTGGTCGGCGTACCGGCGGATCCTGTCGATCGGCAGTGCAGACGCATGCCAGAGATCAGCCCACTCCTGCTGATCTTCGGGCCCGTCGACAGCTCGGTGCAGGAATGCCAGCAGAAGTCGGGTGATCGCGAAGCCCTGGGTGGGCACCTCGCCCCCCATGGTGATCAGACCCGGAGCTTGCTCGAGCACGCCGAGGATCGACAGTTCGACCTCTTGACCTTCCGGGCCGAGGGCGACGATCCAGGGCTCGTCAAGCAGGTTGAAGCCGTTGTCACTGCTCACGTTCCATCACTTCCAGTCCCCTGCCTGTCGTGTACCGGACGCGACGACCGTTGATGACAGCCCACCCAGCGTCGTCGACGAACAGCGCGGGCCATCGGTAGATCAGCGGGGAGTGCTCCCACGCCGGTGGAGTGGACTCCCACAGCTCCTTCTCGGTCTCGGCGTTGCTGAACTCCAGTGGCAGGCGGATCGCGCACGACGCAAGCACCTCGGCCACCTCATCGGGTGGCGTCTTGTCGCTGGGCACCGCGAGATCGAGGACCGGTGCGCCCAGCCAGCTCGGCGTGTGCAACCGACCGTCGGCGCCGACCTGCACCAAGATCGCCTCTAGGCTCGGTGCCCCGTCGCGAACCTGGCCGCGGCCCTCGGAACTCTCGTCAGCCTCCCCCACGTTCGCCGACAGCCAGCCAACGATCGCCCTACCTGGCTTGGCCGGATCGGCGATCTGGAAGTCGCGCGCTCTCTCCTCACGGCGCGCGGTGTCGGCCAGCCAGTCGGACTCGGCCTGTTGCATGGCGTCTTGCCAGTCCACCGGGCCGAGCGGCTGGTCGCCGTAGGCCGTCTGGACCAGCGGTGCGATGTCGTCCGGCAACTCGATCGTGCCGCCGAAGTGCGGCACCAGCACCGCGGCCGACCTGAGCAGCGCATGAGCGCCGTAGACGTACCGCCGCGCACCCGGTTCCAGCGCCGGTGGGCTCTGGTTGAAGTCGGCGCCCGTGATGAGGGCGCGGGCCGCACGCACCCGCTCGGGCCGGTCTCGCTGATCGGTGCCGCGCTGGTGGCGATGCAGCCGACCCATTCGCTGCAAGATCAGGTCGATCGGCGCCAGGTCCGTGACGAGGAGATCGAAGTCGACGTCGAGCGACTGCTCGACCACCTGCGACGCGACGACGACGTGACGATGCGGACGCTGCAGTGCCCGGCCGGGCGCACCGAAACGGTCCAGAAGGGCGTCATCGTTACGCAACCGATCCGCGGTGATGAACCGGGAATGCGCGACCGTGACCTCGCCCGGGAATTCCCGCTCGATCACCTCCGCCGCGTCAAGCACCCGGCGGACCGTGTTACGGACGACCAGCGCAGTCCCTCCCTCGGCCAGCGCGTCCCGCAACACCGCGAGCAAAGACCCGGGGTCGTCGTCGAGGGCATCGATCCGCACCGTCGTACGGCGTCCCGACGCCGCCGCGACCCGCGCCCGGACCCGACCACCATCGGTCCACGTCACCACCGGATAGCCGACGCTGCCATCGACGGGAGACGCGTCGATCTGTACCGATGCCGGCACGGCTCTGGCCATCCCGGTCTGGTACGCCGTGACGAGCGCACGGCGCCGGTCGGCGGGCAGGGTCGCCGACAGCGCAACCACCGGCACCCGGTACGCGCCGAGCCACGTAAGCACCTTCGCCAGGTACGAACTCATGTAGGCGTCGTATGCATGGATCTCGTCGATGATCACCACTTTGCCCGCGAGGCCGAGGTGCCGGAGCATGAGATGTCTGGACTTCAGGGCGGCGAACAGTAACTGGTCGATCGTGCCGACCGTGAAGTTCGCCAACTGCGCCTTCTTGCGGCCCGACAACCACGAATGCGCGGCAACCACATGCGGGACCTCGCGGGATGACTCGTCACACCCCACCTCTCGCAACCGACCCTCGATCATCAAGCCGCGGAACAGGTGGTTGAACCTGGCCTTGCCATGGCTCAACGTGATGGACGACCCGGCCGGCGAGCTCGCCGAGTCCATTCGGTCCAGCCAGTCGACAATCCTGGCGAACATCGCGTCCGTCGTGGCCTGCGTCGGCAACGCAACGAACAAGCCGCCCGCACCCGTCTGAGCGGCCAGTGCCTCGGCGGCCGCCAGCGCGGCCTCCGTCTTGCCCTCCCCCATCGGCGCCTCGATGATCACGATGCCGGGTTCGGCCATCTCCCGGGCGACGTCGATGGCTACCTCCTGCACCGGCCGAGGCTGCGCCCCCGGCGGGAGCTCGAACCGCTCGCGGAAGAGCTCGGCAGCCGACAACCTGACCGGCGGGCTTCGCCACGGAGCCGGCAGTCGAAGCCTGGTGAGAGCCTCCGCTGCCCGAGGCGCTGTCCCGTCCGGTGCCGGTAGTTGCTCGGAGCAGTAAGGGAAGAGATCGGCGTTGCTGGCGATCCAGTCCGACATGATCACCACGCCCGTGGCAAGCACCTGGAACTGCTGAGACAGGGCCCGATCGCGCCAGGTCTCAAGGAACGTCACCGCACCCGACCTGATCGCGATCCGCTGGACCAGCTCCTCCCGCACCATCTCCCACGCGCCGGACCCGAACAACTGGGGGACCTCGCCGGGCCGGCCCCGTTGTTCAGCCATCGCGTCGGGCGGCACCCCATGATGGCCGCCCAAGACAACACCCCAAGTCCGCGCGACGCCTCTCGACCACCCACGACCGACGAGCCACTCAACCAACAGGTGGTGGCCGGCCAGCGAGTGATGTGCGAGCTGCCGGTCGGGAAGTTCTGACTTCGTCAGCGGCACGTACAGACCGAGGTCGCACATGCGCTTGGCCAGGACCGTGTCCTGAACGGCGAACGCCGGTGTCGCCTTCCCCAGGTCATGGACCCCCGCAAGAAATGACACCGCCGCGCAAGCCGCCGTCGCATCACCGCCGAACTCGGCCGCGAACAGTTGCGCCACGCTGGGCGCCAGCCACTCGGCGAACAGACGCCGAGCCACATCGGTCGAGTCATCCAGGTGCTGCCAAAGCGGCAGCCACCCGCCTTGCTCGTCGAGCGACTTCGCCCACACGGACCGGGCAGCATCGCTCAAAGCGCTCTGATGTCTCATCACCGATGACGATCCCCGAATACCCGCATTGAACCAATACTGCGCAGACTAGGCCAGAGCCCGGACAAATCTGCTCCACAGCGTCCAACCCTGAGGCCCCGAGCATCCAACTGATCTAAAATCACGGATCCGAGGTGTATCTGCGCAGGTCATGCAGTGTGCTCCCCGCAGACGCGGGGGTGATCCCGTGGTCCCTGCACCGGTGAACGATGTCGATCCGTGCTCGCCGCAGACGCGGGGGTGATCCCTGCCGGTAGATGCGCGAATCGGTCCAGGCCATGTGCTCCCCGCAGACGCGGGGGTGATCCCGTCGGTTACGGCACCCTCCAAATCATCCCCTCGTGCTCCCCGCAGACGCGGGGGTGATCCCGGCGGCGGAAAGAGCGCGGCGGCGGTGTGGGAGTGCTCCCCGCAGACGCGGGGGTGATCCCGGGTCCGGTTCGGGATCGGGGGCGAAGTGATCCTGCTCCCCGCCGCACGTGGGGATGATCCGGTGGACAGGTCCGGTACGACGATCTCGCCGTCCTGCTCCCCGCGCACGCGGGGGTGATCCGTACGGTGGGTACGGCCAGCTCGATCCGAAGCGCTGCTCCCCGCGGACGCGGGGGTGATCCGTCGTTCGGGAACCGCACATCCGTGATGACGCCCTGCTCCCCGCAGACGCGGGGGTGATCCCATCATCACGACCCCGGGTCGAGGAGTGGATCGCGTGCTCCCCGAACGCTCATCACCCGTCACCTCCTTGAAAAGGACGCTTCCGCGGAGGTTGCCGAGTTGTTGCGCGGTCGCCGGGTCCTTGATTCGGTGGGGTGTTGAGAATCGATCGTTTTCTGGACATCCATTGCGCGTGTCTGGGTCGGCGTATGGATGGACTGGAAGTTGAACTCCTGCCGTGGCTGACCTTCTCATACGAGTTCGTGGCCTTGAGCATCAATCACGCGACGACCTCCGACCCTGAGCAGTGACCAGGGTCGTTGAGGGCTGTTCAGGGCCATTCGGGGCATCTCGGAGGCACCGGTCAAGGTTGCTGATCGACCGTCGATGGGGGTCGATCGCGCCCTTTGGCATGGTCGGCGCTGAGCGTGCAGCCCGCCCTGATCGGCGCGAGCTGTCCACAGCCGTCCACGGGTCCTGTTAGCAAATCCGTTAGCAACGTGGCCAGCTTGGAATGGCAGAAGACGCGCTGGTCGCGTGATAGGTAGGTCAGCATGGATGGGGCTTCTTGGGTGCTGGTCGGCTTGCAAGCCCTGTGGCTGGTGGCGCTTGTTGCCGTCGGTCTGCTGCGCGCAGTACGGCATCGCGTGCTGGTGACATCCGGGCTCGGCGTGGTGATCTCCCTCGTCGTCTCGACCACCGCCACCCCGATGGAGCGCGGTTTGCCGCTTGGCGTAGCGCTGGGGGCCGGGGTGGCGGTCGGGCTCTCGCTCGCCACCCGTAGTGGGGTGACCTTCACCTGGATGCCCGACAAGGTGTACTGGCTTGATGAGAAACGGCCACCGATGACCGAGAATCTGATCCTGCTGTTGACCGCGCTCTGCTGCTGTGTCGCGGCGGCGGCACTGGTGACCAGCTAGCAGTTTGGAAGTGCGGCTGACTGCCTGCGCGGACCGGGCCTCCACGCCTGCAACGAAGGCCCGCAACACACCGTGAGTGACCGTCAGCGACCATCGGCTAGGGCACGTAGAGGGCACGAGCCCTAACGGTTCTACGGTTCTGCTGGGTCGCCTTCAGGTCGCTCGGATTGGGCCCACCGGGTGATCTGGAATGCCACGCTGTCAGGTCCGGGTCTGCCGCCACTGCTCAGCTCGGTCGAGGTCCACTTCGGCGCGACGAATGCGAACGCGAATCCACCGCCTCGCTTGCGAATGATGAGCCCCCAGTAGTTGAAGTGGGCCGACTCGACCTCGGCCCTGGGAACACGTTGACCACCGATCGGATAGCGGATCAGCAGCTCGTCTCGTGTCAGGCGCACAGTCCAGCTACTGCGGAGCGCCGCCAGCGCGAAGTAGGACACAAGCAAGTACACGGGCCAAGTGACGCTGATCGGCGCAACCTCACCGATGTGGACAGTCCACAGAGTCCCTAGGATCGCGGCGAGCAACGGCAGGAACATGATGATGCGCCACACAAGAGCGGTACCCCACTCCTGCTCCGCTGGCAGAGAACCCGGTGATGGTTCATGCGGATCGCCACCGTTCATGGGTGAAGTCTGGCAGGAATGGCCCAGCGTCGTTGTCAGGGGCAATGATGGAGCGCTTCGAGGTCCACACCTGCCCCGTCCCCCCATAGCTGCCAAACCCAGGCCAGCGCGGCGCAGAGTCGGCTTGCCGATCCCGCAGGGACGCCGTAGGCGCTCTTGACCTGGGTCGTGGTGGCCGTACGATCGAGCGGCCGGGGGGACGAGGCAACCGGGGTCAGCCGCTCGCACGTCGGTCATTGGGAGTTGGGATCGCGTGGACGTGGAAGCGTCCTGCTCGATAGGCCCGGCGAGGACGGCGCGCCAGGGCCGCCCGCAGTCCGGGTCTGCGCGCCGAAGGCGCGCCCTTGATCCATAGGAGCGAAATTCGGCAAAGAGGCGTCGAGCCGCGTCGAGCCGCGAGGGCCCTCCGTCGGGCGATGCGCGACACTCGTCCGCGGAGCCGTGGTGAAACGGGCGTGCTATGTGTCGTACTCGAGCCCATCCCAGGGTTCGTAGTACGCGATGAAGTCGCCTGGTTCGATGTTGATCGAGTAGAGGCCTTCGAACTCACTGCCCACCCATCCAAAGGTCACACCGTCGACCTCAACGGCAAAAGGCTCGACCTCGACCGGTTCCAGGACGTACTTGCCGAGCTCGGCCAGCCGGGAGGCGATGAGGTCGTCCGCACCGGCGGCCGCCGCCTGGCCCGGGGGTACGCCCTCGGCGCGACGAACCTCGTCGACTCTCACCTCGTCGAACGTCCCGTCGGCCTTCCACAAGAACAGCCCGACATAGCCCGATCCGGGGGCGAACAGTTCGTCGCTGAGGAAGAACTTGCGGCCGTCCTCGGCGGTGCCGGCGTAGGGCACGTGATAGTCGTCAGGAACGATCGTGAAACGCTCAGGTGCTTGGTTCATGGCAGCTTCTCCTGCGGGATCTGCGGACGTTGATGCACACCCGGACAGGGCGGGGAACAGCGAGAGCGCGACTGCACACAGCACGCGAGAACGCCGATCCAAGCGAGGCGCTGTTCGCCTCGCCACCGAGCGCAGATCGACTGACTCACGGCGCACAACCTAGCCTGCCGTCCGCGACCGCACCCATCTTGGAGCCCCGGTTACTGCGCAGATGTCCGCTGCATGAGGAGCTGGTTGAGGGCGGCGCTGGGGCTGAAGTCGCCCGCCGCGATGCCGCGTCGGATTAGGTGGGCGATGAACCGGTGCCTCGGGGGCATGGCACTCCTCGCGCTGGTTGCTGTCCACGGTACGTCCCTTGGCGAGCCGGATCGAGTGCAGCGGAACTGCGGCTCGTGACCTTGACTGTCGCCGGCGCGACCGTTGGGTGATTAGGCCCGAGACAGGTGGCGGTAGATGGTCGGGCGGGTGACGCCGAACTCTGCCGCGATTTGCGCCACGGTGTAGCGCCGCTTCCCGTCGGCGCCGGTCTCTTCGTACATCTGCCGCGCCAGTTTGACCTGGCGGGGGCCGAGTTTGGGTTTCTGGCCGCCGGTGCGGCCGCGGGCGCGCGCGGCCGCGAGCCCGTCGATCGTGCGCTCGGACATCAGCGCGTGCTCGAACTCGGCGATCGAGCCCAGGATCTGGAAGAACATGCGCCCGACCGCGGTGGAGGTGTCGATGCCCTGGTCGAGCACCACCAGGTCCACCCCGCGCGACTGCAGGTCCTTGGACATCTCGATCAGGTGTTCCAGCGACCGGCCGAGCCGGTCGAGCTTGGTGATCACCAGCTGGTCCCCCGCGCGGTTGGCCGACAACAACGCCCGGTCCAGCTCCGGGCGGCGGGCGAGCTTCCCGGATGCCTTGTCGATGAACACGTCGTCGCAGCCGGCCGCGCGGAGCGCATCGTGTTGGGCCTCGGGGTGTTGGTCGCGGGTGGAGACTCGTCCGTAGCCGATTCGCATGCGCCGGACTGTATCGCGAACCCCCGAGCTCGTGACGTTGCCGCGTACACGGCATTCGTTACAACTTCCCCCGCCTGGACGCCGCCGGCTTTAAGAGTGTCTCGTGAACGATCGTTAGTGAGAACCTCCGCAGTGGAGACCTCAGTCCTTAGAAGAGGGCTGTTCCGCCAGGGAACCCGTTAACCGGACTGTCGGCGCCGCCGGGTCGCCGACGCGGCCGGGAACGCTTTCCGCGTCGTGACTTGACGATCGTTGTGAGCCATGGCTCTCAACCTAGTTGTGATCATCTTCGGGAGATATGTATAACTCGGTGAGATGCTGATAAACTAGAGGAGTAAGTCCCCCACACAGGAGGTTGAATCTAATGGTCGAAAACCCGCCCGCGAGTACCCCCGAGCCGAACTGGTACAAGCCGTTCGAGATCCGCTACAGCATCGCGTTCAACGACAAGGCATGGCGGAAGGTCCACCCGCCACACCTCGCGGCTGCTGTTGCCGCGGGCGAGGCCGCGATCCGTGCTCACCTGCAGAGCGTGACGCCGGTGCCCTACAGCGTCGCTGAGGTTGAGGCGCAAGCCTCGTACTCTCGGAGACTGTGGGATAGCGAGTGGGAGTACGAGGAGGAGGGCGTCGAGGAGCCGTCGGCTGAGGATCTGGAGGCGAAGGCCTAATCAGGCACAACCGCCGCCCGAGGTCTTTACGACAGCACGACAGCGCGTCTCGAGGATGGTATTCCCCGGGGGACGCGCTGCTCGTTACTTCGGTCATATACGGGCCTGGTGGTCGGCCAGGTTGCCGACAAAGTCCAGATGGGACGACTCGGCAGCGGCACAAGACGGGGAGGACGTCGACGACTGACGTTAGCCGCGCGACGCAAGTCTCGCGAGACCAACACCGTTCAGCATCTCTGGACGAATCCCGGCTGCCTGTTGTTGGTGCTGACGATCGTTATCTGGACACCACCCGCCTGAGTCCGTTCGGCACTCGACACGCAGGCTCTGAGTGTCGAGAAAACGTGTTGCGAAGTCGGAGTGTCCAACAACCTGCCGCTGTCCCTTTCTCGTACAGTCGCGGTCATGGCGACCCCTGTGACCGCACCCGACCTGCTCGCAGCTGAACCCGCAGTGCTCACTGGCGCCTCGGTCGGGTATGCCAGGGTGTCGACGCACGGCCAGCTCCTCGACCGGCAGCTTCGGACGCTGAACGAGGCCGGGTGCATCAAGGTGTTCGCCGATAAGCAATCCGGCCGCGACGCCGACCGGCCCGAGCTCATCGCCTGCCTGGCGTACCTGCGCCCGGGCGACACGCTCGTCGTACCGAGCCTCGACCGGCTGGCCAGGTCGCTGCAGGACCTCCTCACCATCGTCGGTGACCTCCGGCGTAGTGGTGTCGGGTTCCGATCACTGCACGAGGCGATCGACACCACGACCCCCGGTGGCCGGCTCGTGTTCCACATCTTCGCCGCACTCGCGGAGTTCATCCGCGAACTCATCGTGGAAGGCACGCACGAAGGCCTGGCCGCGGCCAGAGCACGGGGTACACGCCTCGGGCGGCCTCCCGCGATGACACCAGACCAGGTGCGCTCCGCCAGAACGCTCCTCGCCGAGCCCGATCACTCCGTGTCCTCGATCGCCCGCCTGCTCGGCGTCAGCCGCTCGACGGTCTACAAATACTTGCCCGAACTGCGCTCCCCAGCGCTGCCCGGCACTGCAACTGCTCTGGAGCTCCCGGCAGTCACCGACGGCATGACGAACGGTTCGACGGATGAGCCGCCGCCGATGCCGGCACCGCCACGTACGGCGGCCTGCCCGACCTGTGGTTACCGCCCCTCGAACAAACACGAACTTCAACTGCACCGCGAAGGCCTCGACACCGTCTGGCTGATACCAGACCCAGATCGGCCGGCCACGGCCGTCGTCGAGCGCTGGCACTGCGAACGCTGCCAACCGCACCAGGCCCGCCTCATCATGTGCGGCCTGTGCAGCTCGGCCGTAATGCTCGGCGACGAGCTCACCAACGGCGACCCGGCACGGACTCCCGATGTCGCCGTACTGTGGCTCACTGGCCGCGGCTGGAGCCACGTCGACGGCCAGTGGATCTGCGGAACCCACGGGTCGGTCACACACCACGCCACGCCGTGACCTTTACGACGATCAGCCCTCAGTCTGAAGTGGCGCGATGAGAAGCCGTTGGCGGCATCATGTACTTGTCCGGGACCTCTAATGATCCGGGCGATGATGTTGAGCGAGGATGGGGGCGGCCATGGCCGACGAGGTCGGTTCCGAGGCGCAGACCGCGTATTACTACCCGCCGCCCTACTGGGTCGGACGTGAAGCCGACGAGCTGAAGACGCTCCTGCTGTTCTTCGACAACCTTTCGATACTGCTGCCGCGATACATGGCCGGTCGGCCGGAAATCGCGGATCCTGTTCTGGCCGGCCCGCTGATCGACCGAGGGCTGCTCCGGGTCCTGGAGCCTGAGACATTTGTCGATCAGCAGATGACCGAAGATCTCACCACTGTGATGGTGGACCTCCTCACCAGCAACGCATTCGACGACCTTGAACCGCATCCGGAGAGATATCACGAGTTGTCGTACAGTCGCGTCGGGTGGGGCGTCGACGTCGGGCTGGCCCGGATGCTGGTGGAAGAGCTGGAATCTCGTGACCTCGCTCGCCCCACCGAGGATGGCGTCTCGATACCGCTTCATCCCGTCGTGCGGACGACGATTCTGATCCTCCTCGCCCAGCTGGCCCGCGCCGCCGGCCAGCGGCAGGGCCTGTCGCTGCATCCCGTTACCGCCGACTCGAGGCCTGTGGATGACCTGATGCGGACTCTTAGCCGGTCGAAGATGCCATCGGCGGGGCATCTCGTCGCCCTCGATATCGAGCCAGTTGCGATCGGTCTTGAATCCGTGCCGCTCGACGAGATCCTCGACTTCCGCAGCCAGCACGGCGGCGAGTACCGGGCATACGCCCGCGATTGCCGACGCTTCCTGATCGAGCTCGGGCCGCTCCCGCCAGACGAGCGGCATGCCCTCCTCCAGCTCCGAAGGGAGGAACTGCAGGATCGTGCTCTCACCCTGCGGCGGACCGCCCAACGCGCATGGTCACTGCCGCAGATGGTCGGCTTCGGCCTTGGCCTCGCAGGCGCCGCATGGGAGTTGGTCGGCCAGCAAGATCCCGTCTCTGCAGCGATCATGGCCGCGACTGCGGCGACCCTGACCACGGCCGACGGGCCTTCAAAGACAACCGACGCCTACAGCTACATCTACCGAGTCGAGCGAACCTTCGCGCGACGCTGACTGCGACGCTTCCGCCAACCGAAGACTGCGGAGTGCAGGTTTGATCATCTCGAGCCTCACCCGAAATCCCGGCCGTATTCGCGTCGGCTTGTTTCGAGCAGCGACCTCGTCTCGTCAGAGGCGGCGCTCCACAGCGCATCGCGCTCGCGCAGCAATTCCTGTAGGTCATGCCAGCGGATCCGCACGAACTGGGTGCGAGGCCGTTGCTTGGCGGATGGTCGCAGTCGATTCAGCCAGCCGGGCTCGGGAACGTCGCTCATGTCACGACCTTACGGACGATGGCCCACCGGAGTCGTGAGAGCTGAATTTGAGGGTGTTGAGCAGCATAAGCGCAACCCGGACAACGACACTCCTAACCCAGCCATCGCCATAAGATCCGCGCAGATCGCTGAATGACCGAAGGAGTAGCGCTCACCTTAGCTTTGCCGATCGATGTGTCGCCTGCCCGAGCGGCGGACGGCCAATCCAACCATGACCAGAACGACGAATCCGACCATCGCAACAATCGCTAGCGGAACGCTCGAAAGCCCCGCCGCAAGCACAAAGGCGATCACTAGCACGGCCAGCGCCACCGAGTACCAGGTCCCGACTGTCTGCCGATCAACCAGGAAGAAGTTCAGTGCGCAGGCCAGTACGAAGACCAGGGTGAACCACCAGGAGTCGAGCACCTCGGCCGCGGTCATTATGGGATGTCCCATCCTCTGTAGCTCTTGTACCCGAGGCCAGCATTGGCCGCCGTCCAGCCTGCAGTATGCCAAGGGTGGTGACGCCAGGAGTGCACATAGTGCCTGAAGTGGCGTCGTGGGCTGATCCTATGCAGCCAACGTCCGCGGTGACGCCCAAACCTGCGAATGCTCTTCGTGTGGTTACGCCACTTGGCAAGCTTGCCGATCCTGGCGAACCGGCCAGGCGATGCATAGCGCGCGGCTCTGAACCTTGTGGTTGCGAAGTCGAAGGCGACATTCCGCGCTGCGTGTCCCCAGGTCTCACCACCCGTCGCGGCGTTGTAGCCGTGCCATGCCGCGCTGGCGCCAGCGGCGACCAAAGCCGCTCCTAGACACAGACCACCAGTGCCGATTACGCAAGCCACTGCAGCGGCGATCCCTGCGACAGTAGCGGCCCTGCTCAAGAACTTCTTCCAACCGAAGCGACCGTCCAGGTCGAAGCTGTTGATCGGGTCGGACGGATACGTATAGGCGTTCGCATTCCCGCCGGGGACTGGGTCTGCCGATGTGAAGAGACCGGTCGCCGCGTTGTAAAGGCGAACTCCCATGAGCGTCAGCCCTGAGCCGCTAGTCGAGCGCTGCTTTGCGCCCAGCCAGCCATAGTCGACGGCTCCTGTGTCCGCGGTGGTGCCTGCGGCGTTGCCGTACTCGTCGTAGTTGTTCCAGCCGACGATGCCCTCGGCCGCTGCGCCACCGCCAGGCAAGTCAACCGTGGTCACGATGTCGCCGTGGGTGTTGGCCAGAGTCAGGTCAGCGGTGCCGGATTGGTTGACAGTGAGGGACAGGTCGCCGCCGATCAGCTCTGCATAGCGCTGGGTGGTGGCGCCCTGGGTCACCCAGGTGGGGTTGTCGGATGTGTCGGTGTAGTGGCGGATGGTCTGGGTTGAGCCGGACGCGTTAGTGACCGTCTCGGTGGAGCGCCGGTCGAGGGCGTCAAGGGTGTAGGTGGTTGTGGTGGCTCCCTGGGTGATGGAGCTAGCCAAGTCGCTGTCGAAGTAGGCGAGGCCGATGTCTCCATCAGCCGGTCGAGGTGCATCCGAAGCCGGCAGGGTGGTGGTGCGGCCCAACAGGTCGTAGCTGTAACTGCCAACCCCGTTGGCGCCGGTGACGGGACGGTCTGCGGTGTCGAAGGCGCGGGTCACCGTGGTAGCGCCGGACGTGGTGCAGGAGCCGTCGGCCGCGGCCGGAGCGGTTGCCTTCGTCAACCGGTTGTCGTTGGCGTCGAAGCCGTAAGTGCGGGTTACGCATGGTGCCGCGTCCGGGTCCGCGCCGGATGCAGCGGCGGTGCGGTCGTTGACCTGGGTGAGGCGGCCGGCGTTGTCGTAGGAGTAGTGACGGTCGTAGGGGATCGCGCCGCCGCCGGGGTCGGTGAAGGCGGTGCCGTCGGGGGTCCATTCGTGGGTGACCCGGCCGGTGATGTCGTTGTCCAGGGACCAGGAGAGCCAGCCGCCGTTGGGGTCGACGGTGGTCGAGCCGTCGTCGTTGACGGTGGTGACTTGGCCGGTGTAGCGCAGCCCGGTGGGTTCGCCGGTGTTGTCGAGGTCGTTGTACTGGGTAACGCCGCCCGGCAACTTCTGGATGGTCATGGAGCCGTCGGCGTCGTAGGCGCCGGTGGAGGTCCAGGTGGAGCCGGCGGTGGTGACGTCGACCTTGGTCGCGAGTCCGCGGTGTTCGGTTTTGCCGGCGGCGTCGGTGCCGTCGTAGGTGTAGGTGGTGGAGCCGTTGGCGTCGGTGACCGTGGCGACTGAGCCGGCGGCGTTGTAGACCGTGGTGGTGGCCGATTCGCCTGAGGGCTGGTAGGTGGTCTGGCGGCCCCAGGTGTCGTAGCCGGTGGTGATGGTGCCGGCGGTGGTGCCGTCGGCGTTCTTGGCCGTCGCCACCGTGGGCTGACCGGTCGCAGAGTCGTAGGTGGTGACCTTCTCGGTGTTCGGGGTCGAGCCGGTCAGGCCGGCGACCACGGTCTTGGCTGAGGAGATGCGGCCGTCGAGCAGGTACGTCGTGGTGGTGGTGCGGGTGACGGTGCCGGAGGCCTCGGTGACGGTTTTCGGTGCAAGCAGGTAGGTGAATGCAGACGTGGTGGTGGACGGCAGCGTCGGCGTGGCACCGGACGGGCCGGTCGGGGCCGCGGCGGGGTAGGTCTTGCAGACCAGGCCGGCCCACTGCGGCTTCAGGCCGCACTCGGCGAAGGAAGCGTTCGCGGCCGTGGTGTAGTACACCGTCTTCGTCGTACCGGCGTCCGCACCGTTCGAGGCCGGTTGGCGGGTTTCGATGACGCGGCTTTCGGTGTCGTAGCGGGTGACCTTGACGATGTCGCCGCTGCTGTTGCTGCCGTCGAGGTCGACGTCGGTGATGGTCTTGCCCGGCAGGCTGAGTGCCCAGCCGTCGGGGTCGCCGGCGACGGGGGCGGAGTAGTCGGTCAGGGTCTGGCTGGTGGTCTCGAGGTCGGTGCCGGTGCCCGGGTCGTGTGCGAACGACGTCTCGGTGGTGGCGAGCCGGTACGGCAGCGACGTGTCGGGGTTGATGCCCGCGTTGGGCGCGCCCTGGTCGAAGGTGGTGTGGGTGTGCGGGCGGACCCACGCGACGGTGCCGTTCTTCAGCGCGGCGTACCGAGCCGGGCCGTACGTGTCGGTCACCAACGTGCCAGCCGGAGTCACCACCGTGTCGCCAGCGGCGTTGGTGATGTCGGCGTTGTAGACGGTGACCGAGGCGAGCTGGTCGACCGTCGCGCCGGACGGCATCGTGTCGTCGATGACCGCGCGGAGGGCGCGTTCGTCGAGTTCGCGGACGACGTTGCCTTGGTCGTTGTAGTCGGTCGAGGTGTACTGCCAGTCGCCGGCGCCGTACTTGGCGGTGTTGATGGTGTAGCCGGCGGCGTCGGTGTATTGCAGGTCGGCGTACTGCCAATCCCCCGACCCCGGGGCACCAGTGAGGGGGTGGTCGGGCCCGAAGACCGCGAACCCGTTCGTGGGCGTGGCTTTCTGGTTCCAGCGCGCCACCGAGCCGCCGGTCAGGTCCGGCAGGCCGGTCCCGGACAGCGGGACGTCGTACACGTACTTGCCCAGGGTCGCGGTGCCGCCGGCCGGGTCGCCGGCCGGACGGTCCCGGGTGACCGTGTCGAGCTTTTCGCGCTGGTCGACGGTGACGTAGTTGAACTGGTACGGGACCTGGCCGGCGGGCTTGACCGAGGTCAGGTGGTTGGAGGCGTTGTAGGTGTACTGGGTGGACAGCCCGGAGCGGGGGTCGGTCACGGTCGCGAGCCTGCCCGAGGTGTCGTAGGTGTAGGTGGCGACGTTGATGGAGTCCATCCCGGCGCCGCCGGTCTTGTCGGGGTTGTAGATGTCGAGCCACGCATTCACCAGGCGCCCAGTCGCGGTGCCGGTGGTGCCGTAGTCGAACCGCAGCGCGCGGCACCCAGGGTTCAGGGTCCCGGTGGCGGGGCAGGTGACGCCCGGCGGCACCGGGGCCAGGATGCGGGACACGCGGCCGGAGGCGTCGTAGGAGTAGCTCGTCTTCGACGCGACCCCGGGCTCGGCGATCCCGTCCGGCCGGAACACGGTGGCCGCGTTGGCGACCGGTGCCGCGGCCGGGGTGAAGGTGGTGACGGTGCCGTCGTCCTCGATCAACGACAGCGTGGTGGACGTCCCGGAGCCACTGACGGTGAGCCGCGACCCGTCGAGTTCGGTGTCCTCGTCCGCCGGTACCCAGGTGCCGGTCGCGAAGGCCGCCGTCGTACGGCGCTGCCCGGTCGGCGACTGGAACACCAGACCGGTGCCGTCGCCGTCGAGCAGCGCGATGGTGCCGTCGATCCGGGTGGAGTCGACAACCTCCGTCCCCGCGGCACCGGCGTCGGCGCCGTCGAATTGCGCGGTCCACCCGGGCCCGAACACACCGTTCACCGTGGTCGGGGCGCCCGCATAGGTGGAGTGGGATCGCGAGACAGACAGCGATCCGGTGTAGCCCGGGACGGAGATGTCGGTGGTGTCGGTGTTGAACTCGCCAGTCCACAGCGCGACCTGACCGGGGCCGGCGTCGGCGGTGGGGAACCCGTTGCCGAAGGCGTGCGGCACCCGTTGCACCGTCGTCCCCGGCGCCTGCGACCAGGTGCACTGAAGCGAGGCGTCGTAGCTGAAGCAGACCTGCACGTCCAGCTTGACCGGGATCCGGCTGTTCAGCGTCGTCGGCTGCACCCCGGTCGTGTCGGGGTCGGAATCCAGGTAGTTGTCGACCGTTGCGTTGCTGGTGTCCCAGGTCGTGTTGACCGTGACACCGGCGGCGCCGTTGTCGACCACCGGCAGCGCGGTGGCGTCTTCGGTCCAGCCGACCAGGTCGTCCGCGCCGCCGTAGCCGGAGACCCGCCAGCGGATCTTCGCCGTCACGCTAGCCGCCGTGCCCCTCGGCGGACCAGAGGCGGCGATCCGGACCGTGTCCGTCGTCGTGATCCGCGGGTCCGCGGTCGGCGAGGTCAACATGGTGCCGCCCCAGCCGAAGCTGTAGCTGGTGGTGCCGGACAGTTTCCCGGTCGGCGACTCCGACCGGGCGGTCAGCTGATGCAGGCCGGCAATGGATTTGGGGACGGTGATCTGGGTGCTGGTGGTGCCACCGTTGAACGGCGGCATCACCTTCACCTGGCCCGCGACGGTGCCGCCGGTGCCGCCGCCGTACGGTTTCCCGTCCAGCGTGAGCCGGAAGTAGCCCGGCACGCTGTAACTCGCCCCGCTGGTCGTCACCGACACCGTGCAGGTGACGTCCGCGGTCGGTGGGATGTCCTGCCACGTGTTGTTGCCATACGGCGTGGGGCACGACACCGTCGGCGCGACGGGGGTGCCGGCCGCGGTGCGGATCGGGGTCCAGCCGGAGTAGTTCCCGAACAGCATCACGTTGCCGCCGGTGTCCATGTCCCCGGCCCGCGACCGTACATACAGCTGGGTGTTGTCCGGCAACGTGCCCGGCGCACAGCCCGCCTCAGTGGCGGAGGCGACGGCCTGGGAAGCGCAGGACGTGACCAAGCCGCTGCCGTCGGTGGAGGTGTGGAAGTAGAAGAAGTACCGCACCTGGTTGCTGTCGGCATCGCTGGCCGTCGACGACACCCACGGCGTCAGGTCAGACGTGTACGACAGAGTGCTGCTGTTGGGGGCGGCGTAGGAGACCGCGGACCACACCTTCGGGGCCGTGGTCTGCGAGGGCGCCCGGTTGTAGGTGATCAAGACGTTGGGCGGGTAGGAGCCGTCGATCGAGTGGAACTTCTTCCACGACCCCGAATCGGTCTCGTTCGCCGCCTTCAACGCGACCCCGACCGTCGTGGCCGACGACGCCTGCCATCCGGTGTACAGCGCGGAGGCGAGCGGGACGGTGACCTTGGCGCCCGGGCAGGCCGAGCTGTAGCCCTTCGCGACCTGCACCGACCCCGACACCGTCGACGAATACGTCGGCTGCGAACCCCACCGCGACGACGTCGACGCCAGGTCCGAGGAGTGCACCTCGAACGTGGTCGGCGTACACGACGCCGAGTAGGTCTCCCACAGCTGGAGGACCGCGGAGCGGATCTGCTTGTTCTTGAACGGCGCGGTCGGGAAGTGCACGAACGACCGGGCCTTCACCGCGCCACCGTTGTACGTGCCCAGCCTCAGCTCGGGCGAGGCCGACTGGTCGGTGGTGTAGTCGGACTCTACGTAGGTGTCGAACGTCGTGTTCACCGTCTGGATCGCGTACGTCGGGTCCACCGTCACCGGGAACACCCGGGCCGGGTCCAGCAACCAGGTCGGGTCCGGGGTGATCACCAGCTTCGCCCGGCCCGGTGTCGCCTGCTCCACCGTGACCGACACCTTCGAGCGGTCCGCAGGGTCGCCGCTGGCCGGGTCGATCACCGCATCCCACATGTAGGCGACCGGGATCCGCGACCGGACGACGTTCCGGGCGTCGACGAAGTCGATCGACCCGTCGGCCTGGGGCTTCGCGGTCAAACCCTTGGTCCGCAACGGGATCCGCCACACCGGCGCCGTCGTCGGGCGCTGCTTCACCACGAAGTCCTGCTCGAACCCCGACCGGCGAGCATCCAGCACCAGGTCGATGCCCGGCTGCACGTCCGCGTAGGTCGCCTTCGTGCCATCGAGGCTCGGCTCCGGCAGCGCCCACGGCGCCAGCCACTCCACCTGCCGCCCCGAACCGGCCTGCACGGACGCGAACACCCCACCCGTCGCGGCGCTCCGCTTCCCGAGCTGCAGCCCGTAAGCGTGTCCGCGCGGCGCGACCGTGCCGTCGGTGCCCTGCACCAGATCCAGGTCGATCGGCTGCCACATGCCAGCCGCGTTCTTGAACCGGATCGGCGCAGCAGACGCCTCAGTCGACATCGTGCCGTCAGGATTCGCCCACGTCGTGTCGGTCTCGGTGCGCAACGACTCCACCTCAACCTTCGAGCCCTGCGCCCGCGCGGTGACCACCGCCGACACCAGGTCCGGGCGCGAGTCCACCTTCGTCGCCAACGGCTTCGGATCCGCCGCCGGCGCGGCCTCTGCCGGTTGATGAGCCTCCAACCCGGTCACCAGCAACGCGGCCGACACAACCACAGCGACAATCCGCGGGAACTTCTGCACACGGGCGCGCTGCGAACGATCCAGAACGAACACGATCGACTCCCCACACATGCCGGCCGGAGGGACGGGCTTCGGTGACAGGCGGGTCACCGGGCCGGGCCAGCGATCGATACATCGCTCACGAATGCAACTCCGTTACAGCCACAACCTGGAAATCTCACCCAGGCGGGGCGGGCTGGCTGGCGTGTCAACGCACGAGTGCGTGGTGGCGCGGTAACGATCGAGGACGCCCATCGATATAGGACCGGGCACTGCGGGCGATCGGAGCTGCAAAGATCGGTCGCTGGCGGCGTGGTTCAAGTCCGGCAGCAGGAACGGGCTCGGTCGACGCCGGGCATCCCATACTGGCCCGACCAAGACATCGAAACGATGGGCCGCAGTCATGACTACAACTGATAGCTCCGCTTCACCGCGGCTCGGGGCAATGTGGCTCGAGCTCGGACTGCCGTTCGGCGCAATGCAGGGTGCCGGCTGGGTGGCCGGTACCATGCACGGCGCGCCAAGCCTGGTCCTGCGGGTGCTGGCTGTGGTTCTGCTGCTCATCTTCCTTCTGCGCGCCGCTCGCTGGGCTGAGCGAGTTGCGCGCAGAAAGGGGATCTACCATCCGCAGTACTTCGTGCTGGGGCCGATCGGACTGATCATGGCGCTCTGTGCCAAGGACAAGACCCGATCTACACCGCGATGAACTCCCACGCCCACAGCAGCTTCCCCGCCGCCGTGTCCGCGATGTTGAACCGTCGGCTCCATTGCTCCGCGCAACGACAGGAGAATACGACCCGTGACCAGGACCAAGATCCGTAAGACCGGCGCCGCGACCACCCTCGCCGTCGCGGCAATCGGATCAATCGCCCTGCTGACCGGATGCGGCGGAAACGAGACGCCCGCCGGCGGCTCCCCCTCGAACCAAGGCACGACCGCCGGCATGCCGAGCAGCACGAGGCCGAGCGCCAGTGCGTCCGAGTCGAAGACTGCGCCGGACGCGGCCACGATCGCCAAGGCGCTGCAGGCGGCCAGCGGCGGACACATCAAGTCGCTGTGGACCTACACCGAAGACACCGACCCCAACAACCTGATCGGTCGTCCAGGCGGCTACACCTCCGCCACGTTCGCGTACGACAACCGCGTTCCGGACTGCAAGGCCAAGCCCGACAGCATGTGCGGCGCCCAAGTGGAGCAGTTCGCGAACGAGGCGGACGCCAAGCGCCGGCTCGACTACATCGCCGGGATCTACAAGGCCGCTCCGATCCTCGGCACCGAGTATCTGACCGTGGAGGGCTCGACACTCCTTCGCGTAACAGGCGAGCTGAAGCCGTCCGTGAACCGCGCATATGTCGCCGCCTTCAACGCAGCGCTGAGCAAGTAGAAGAAGAGACGAAAACGCCCGTGCGGCCAACGCCGGCAGAGCAGGTTCCAGGATGACCGGCCGGAGGGAGACCCGGGGTCCCGGGGCTCGCAGGTGGAACGCCGGTCACCGCGTAGGGGCGTGACGGCACCGGTGAGGCTGATCAGGGTATTGAACCGCTCGAGGTCGTCGGGGCGGGCCGCCCGGGCGGTGATGCCAGGGCTGATCTCGCCCGACAGGTCTACCCAGATGCGGCACCCGCCGCGGCAACGGGGCGATCCGCGCGGTCGAGGAGGCCCGTACCGAACTCGACCTGGCCGTCATCGACGCACGCCCGACGGAATGGGATCACCTGGCAGGAGATCGCAGTTCTGCTCGATGTCACCAGACAGTCGGCGCACACAAGCGGTGGGCCGCAGCAGCCGACAGACCTCTCGGGAGAAGGTGAATGCCTTCCGTTGCCAGCAGCCGCCTACCGGGCTGCGCGACTGTGATGGGCCAGCCAGCCCTGGGTGGCTCACCGCGGTCCGCGTTGTACCAGGATCTTGAATCTCGGCTCGGTCTCCCATTGGGTGCCGTAGTCGTCCTCGTGGCGCCCGGGGTGCCGGGCTTCCTTCTGGCAGCGGTACACCTCATCCGGGCCGTACATGTTGTTCTTGCCGCCGGCCCGCGACGTCGCCCGGCACTGGTTGCGGACAGGCGCATCGCGGCCGGTCCGTTCCGCGAGCGCGCGCAGCCGTTCGCGCAGCCGGTCATCAGACATTCGCTCGCCCCTCCACAGGTCGGCATCCATCCGCATCGTGCCGCCTGCCGCAGGTAAGCACAACCCGGTCCGGATCTCAGCCTTCCGGGTGATGGGACGCGTTGTTCGACATCGCTGCGTGGACAGCCAGCTGGTCCACCAGCTCGTTCATTGGATTTCCCGAGTGCCCCTTGACCCAGCGGAACTGAACGTCCGTTCGGTCCAGCACGAGATCGATGAGGGGCTCCCACAGATCGCGGTTCTTGACCGGCTGCTTGGCCGCATTCACCCAGCCTCGGCTGTGCCAGCCGGCCCACCAGGTCTTCTGGAAGCAGTTGACGACGTACGTCGAATCGCTCACCACCACCAGCGGGCCAGTCAGTGCTCGCACGGCTTCGAGCGCGGCCGTCAGCTCCATCCTCTGGTTGGTGGTGGCGGGATCAGCTCCAGATGCCTGGGGCCCGTCAGCCACCGCCCAGGCCCACCCACCAGGGCCGGGATTGCCGCTGCACGCCCCGTCGGTGTACACCTCGATCGTCCCCGCTGGCAAGGGCGTCGACGGCTGCGGGACACGCGACGGCCCGCGCTCAGTTGATCGCTTCGACGCCGCGCGCTTCGGTCTATCGATGCGAGTCGACGGGCTCGGCTCTGCCAGTGTCTTGGCCACAACCTCGGGGTCGGGATGGCAGGCAGCATGGACCCATCGGCCACTGCCCGGCTCGCCGAGCATCGCGATAGCGTCGCCACGCTGGATCCGCTCCGGACAGGTAGCGCACTTCGTCGCAAAACGTGCGTGCATCAACAGTCCTTCCGGGCATCGCGTGGCGTTGGCCTAAGCTACTCGCCCGACCGCTGGCCGTGTTGGACGCGGACCGCCACACCCTGGGATCTCCCAGATCTTGCGCGCCCAGTCGGCGAGGAACACGGCGATCGTCCAGTCGTTGATCTTCCGCTCAGCCTGGCCGAACTCGTTCCGAAAACGACCGTTTGTGGAGCGCCGACTAGTGCGCCGCAGCGGTGTAGATCGCCGCGGCAGCGCCGAGGACCGAGGCAGCGGACAGTCCGGTGAACGCGGCGGTAGCGATCAGGCGCACCTTCGCTACCCGTCTCGCGAGAATGGGGATACCTAGCAGGGGCACATTCGCGAGTCCCCACAACCAGACGGAGTTCAGGGCGACGAACAGTTGGAGATTGAGCCAGAAGCACCCAACGCCCACCGTTATGAGCACCGCTGCGGCGACACAGAGGCTGAGCACAGACCGGGGCGCAGGGGTGGACAGGCGGTCGTGGCTGTCGCGGCGGCGCGCGTGGTGCTCCAGAACTCGCCACATCTGATCCACCTGCTCATCGCCGAACAGACGCCGACCACTCCGAGGCTGACAACTGGCTCGCCACTGACGCGCGGCTTCAGACCCGACGACGATGGTCACGTCATCGATTCGAGTAAGGCTGCCCTGTTCACCGGGGTTGTGTGCCGCACTGCCACCCCAGAGGAACACCACCGCATCGACCTCCGGGCCGACCGCTCGCAGTGGTTGCCAGAGTCGAAGGACTTTGACGTCGCGCTGCAGGCGCTGAACAATCTGTATGACTCGCTCCTCGGGCGGATCCACCGTCCAGCCCCGCGCCGACCACTTCGTCTCCACAGCGATCACACCGCCCGACCCGACCAAGACATGATCGATGTCGGAGGAGGCACGCAGCGAGAAGTGGTTCACCAGGCGCCAACCGTTCCTGCGCAGTGGGCGAAGTTCGCTCGCGGTCCACTGTTCGGCGGCCGCGCCCATGCTCTTCGGCGCCGTCCCGGTCGCCTGCATGACGAGGATTGCCAGCCCGAGCAGGGTGCCGGCAACAGCCGCGCCGACGATGAACCCACGCTGGAACGCATCATGCACGAACAACAGAACGACGGTCGTGACGATCGTGACCGCGACGACCGCTCCCGCGAGTACCCGCCGCTGACGCCGGATGAAGGACCACTGCAGCCGACGCGCCTCCGCACGCGCCCACTCACCGGCCCTCGCATCGCCGCTGAGCTGCCGCCTCCGCCACCAGTCGCGCACCTTCGTGAGCACAGCGACAGCGTTACAGATCAGCGCTGCCTAGTGTCGCGTGTCGTTGATTAGTTTACGTTTCGATTCGGGGAGAATCGGGTCATGTATGTGGCCCGTGCCCTTGAGCTTCGTGATGGTGATCGTGCGTGGCTGGAGGCGGTGACGCGTGCGTCGACGGCGCCAGCCGGCGTGGTCCAGCGGGCAAGGATCGTGCTGCTTGCCGCGGACGGCGTGCCCAACACCGAGATCGCGGAGCGGACCTCGTCGTCGCGGCCGACGGTGGTGAAATGGCGAAACCGCTACGTTGAGGCCGGCATCGATGGTCTCGGTGATCTGCCGCGGCCGGGCCGTGCGCCGGAGATCGATGAGATCGAGGTGCTGGCCGAAACCCTGGCGGACAAGGGGATGCCGCCGGCCGAGCTCGGGGTCACGCACTGGTCGTCGCGGCTGCTGGCGGCCCGGTTGGGGATCTCGTTCGCGACCGTGGCCAGGATCTGGCGGAAGTGGAACATCCAGCCGCACCGGATCGAGACGTTCAAGTTCTCCACCGACCCCGAACTCGAACCCAAGATCCGCGACGTCGTCGGGCTCTACTTGGACCCGCCGGCCAACGCCGTCGTGGTCTCGATCGACGAGTTGGGTCGGACTGGGGCGCGTTGACGCCTTTGCAGGCGTTACGTTTCCCCAGCCCGCCCGCCGAACCGGACGTGCGTGTCTCCACGCATCCGGCTCTCCACGAGCCCATGCCTTCGGGCTATGCGGCTGATCCTGGTGTTGTGCTTGCCCAGGGTGTGGCGATGTTGCTGGCCCGGTAGCGGTAACGGCTCACTGTCACCTGCTGGGGCTGGAACAGCACCACCTCGTCCTCGGTCGGTCGCCACCGGGGAAGGTAGCGACGCATGAGAACGGCCCACTTCGTGCGGTTGTGACGTTTGCGGATCCATCGGACCACCCGATGCCAGGTGTACTGGTCGAGGTAGCCGAAGGTCGCCTTTGACACGCCGTAGCGGAAGTAGGTGCACCAGCCCCGCAACACCGGATTCAGTTGGCGTAGCAGGGCGGCAAGACTCGGATGTGACGATCTGCGGGTCAGCGCGCGGACCCTGCCGACGATGGAGGCGAGTGCCTTCTTCGACGGGTAGGTGTAAACCACGCGCTTGTTGGTGCCTCGTTTCCGTCTCCGCTGGATGCGGAACCCCAGGAAGTCGAAGCCCTCGTCGATGTGGCAGACCTTCGTCTTGGCCTCCGACAGGCGCAAACCGATCGGGGACAAGACCGCCGCGACTTCCTCCCGCAGGGCCTGTGCGTGCGCCTCGGTTCCGGCCACCAACACCACGAAATCGTCTGCATAGCGGACGATCCGGTAGTTGGCGAGCCCGCTTCGGCGTCGCTTGGTCCGTTGATAGGTAGTGCCGCTGACCGTCTGCCAGGCCTGGTCGAAGTGCTCGTCCAGGACTGACAAGGCGATGTTGGCGAGCAGCGGGGAAAGGATCCCGCCTTGGGGCGTGCCGGTGGCCGTGTTCCGCAACTGGCCGTCCTCGCCGAGGATGCCCGCCTTGAGGAACGCCTTCACCAAGACCAGAACACGTTTGTCCCCGACACGATGACGCACCCGGTCCATCAAGCCCGGATGGTCGATCATGTCGAAGCACGCCTCGATGTCACCTTCGAGCACCCACTCATACGAGCGGGACGCGAACTGGTGAATCTCGGCGATCGCGTCATGGGCTCGGCGCCTGGGACGGAAGCCATACGAGCATGGCTTGAAATCCGCCTCGAAGATCGGCTCGAGCACCAGCTTGAGGGCCGCCTGCACGGTGCGGTCCCGAGCAGTCGGGATGCCAAGCCTGCGGCGCTTACTGCTGCCAGGCTTGGGGATCATCCGTTCCCGCACAGGCAAAGGGGCGAACTGCCGGGCCTTGAGATCAGCCCGCAGCCGCGGCAGAAACCCCTCCTCGGCGGAGAACACGGCATCCGGTCGGACACCGTCCACCCCCGCCGACCGCTTCCCACGATTGCCCCGGACCCGCGCCCACGCCACAACGAGGACAGCCGGGTCACAGACAAGGTTGAACAAATCGTCGAACCGGCGACCAGGATCATCGGTCGCCCATTGGTGCAGCTTGGTCTGGATCCGCAGTACCTGCGTCTCGGCCCACTCAACCTCGGGCCACAGCACGCCGGTATTCACCGGCGATCTCCTGCCATCCCAGTCCCTGCGCTGCGAACTCGCTGCCGCCCTTCGCCATGTGACCGGCTTTCCCGGCCTCGGACTACTGCGACGGCTCCGCCACGCCCCGGCCCGACCGGCCGACGACGAACCTGCCCGCACCCGACCCGGACGGCCGAGCAACGGGTCCAGCCCGGGACGCTTCCCACGTTCACCACACACCGGTCGACGGGGTCGGTGCCCAACTTTGCCCCTGCAGCATCGCCACGAGTACGCCGCAGACCTTCCTCGTGGC
Organism: Kribbella antiqua; assembly: GCF_004345665.1. Taxonomy (GTDB): domain Bacteria; phylum Actinomycetota; class Actinomycetes; order Propionibacteriales; family Kribbellaceae; genus Kribbella; species Kribbella antiqua. The sequence goes on along the minus strand of NZ_SLWR01000016.1, from coordinate 141,900 downwards.
CTCCCTGCCGGCGACTTCACCCGACGCAGGAGTCGCCCGACCACCCCGAATGGAGTGTCGAGCGTGCACCGCACTCCGGCCCACATCCGCCAGGTTGGAGCCGGTGTATCTCTTAAGAGGCTTTACACGCTGGTTTCTCACGTACACCTTCCCGTCTCGCTAGGCAGACCCGGGCCGTCTGGCAGTGCCGACCCGTCCTGCCGTTGTCAGGGCTGCTCCCACCCTCCCCGGCGTCTCCCGGATCAGGCTGCCCTCAGCTTCCACCGGCCTGCTGCGACAGACCGGCGATGGAGTCCTTCCACCTCCATCCGGTAATGCAGCGCCTCGTGGCGCACGAAGTCGCAGATCCAGGCCCTGGACCGCACGGCGCCGATGCTGCCCATGCAGCCTGGCCTGCCCGAGCGACATACCCACGACTACCGGCGGCACGGGACGACGACGCTGTTCGCGGCACTGGAGATCGCCACCGGCGCCGTCACCGCGGCCTGCAAACCCAGACACCGCCACCAGGAGTTCCTGGCCTTCCTCAAGCAAGTCGCCCGCGCCTACCCCGGCCAAGAACTCCACCTGGTGATGGACAATTACGCCGCACACAAACGCATCGAGATCCGCACCTGGCTGGACAAAAACCCGCGGATCCACGTCCACTTCACCCCCACCTCAGGCTCCTGGCTCAACCTGGTCGAGGTCTGGTTCGGGATCATCGAGCGCCAGGCCATCCACCGCGGCAGCTTCGGATCTGTCCGAGACCTCAACACCAAGATCCGTGCCTTCATCACCGGGTGGAACAACCGCTGCCACCCCTTCGCCTGGACGAAGACCCCCGACGAGATCCTCAAGAAGGCCAACCGTCAGAACACTTCAAACACGGTCCACTAGGACGTCATTGCCCCTTTTAAACCGCCGCATCAAACCTAGGTCCAACCCGGCGACACTCAGCGAATCGATCACCACCGATTATGTCGGCCTTTCGCTGGATGTCGATCAGGGATCGTTGGGCGGGACGGATTGACCCGCGCCTTGAAGTTGCGCAACTCCGACAGCACCTCTTCGGCTCGCTGGCTGGTCAGGGTCCCGCTCGAGTTGCGTGCCAGCCAGTCGCGCAACTCCAACCCGCCGACGACCTCGACGCCATCGATCACCCGGCTCTCTTGTTGTAGATCGTCTTTCGCCCGACCCCACAAGACGACTAGCGGCTGAACCTGAAGGTCATGCACCCGAACGGACCGCAGGATCAGGTTGGCTATACGGGCTGAGCGAGTAGCGGCCGCGATGTCGGTGCGAAGAACGGTGTTGGTCAAGTCGGTGCCGTGCCACTTGCTGTCGATCGCGAGGATCCCTGCCGGCGTCACGACGAGGTGGTCGACGTCGCCGCCACCTCGAGGTTGTCGACCCAGCCCCAGACATGCCGGCGCCGCTTGGCAACCCGCAGCACCTCTCGGGTGTTGTCCTCGCCGTACGCACCCGACAACTCCCGCGACGAGCCCGTGTAAAGCAGGAAGAGCAAGCCGACCGCGGCTACGGCCGCCACGGTCATCGCACCATGCACGAAGCCACGCAAATATCCGCTCAGGAACATCGACGGGGGTATCACACTGACCACGCATATGGCGACGTACGCGAGCAACACCCGCCAGTTGCGCCGCAGAAACGCGAAGAGGCGCTCCCTGAACTGGCGGCGGGCATAGGACCGACGCCGCCGGAACACTCCATGCCGTTGGAACAATCCAGGCTGCCGCATACCCGCCATCCACATCGTCGCCCTCGTGATCATGGAGCCGTTCGCAAATCCGTTCCTTAAGCCACGCGCAGGACCATGACGACGCCCTCGGCCCGTTTCGTCTCATGCTTTCGACAGCGTTCGTTCACCAATCGAGATGCGCTACAGGCTCAGGTTGACGTGCCAGCCGGACGTGACAAGGTCACGCAGTGAGTACGTCACTTGGCCACGCCTTTCGGCGCCGATCTCCACAGCAATGAAGTCTGCCTCGGGTACGTCTTGCACCACGAACGGGAACTTCATGCCCCCATCAGCTGTGAATTGGCATCCGGTCAACTTCCCACTCGCGACGGTTTGCCCGCCGCCGTCGCGGACGACTACCTGCTGCCCCACATGGATGTCGCTATAACCCTCTTCGTCGTACCCACGACAATTCTCGGGGTAGTTGGGGTTGTGCCGGACAGCCAGCATCTCGAGCGTGCCGCGCAGAACGTGTTTTGGCGGCACGGCGTTCGTAGGTGACACCGTGGCCGTGGTAGTCACCCTGGCTGTCGCAGTTGCGGTCACGGTGGCTGTCGTTGTCGCCGTCGCGGTCGGTCGAGCCGCTGAGCCCGTGCATCCTGATAGCGCCACGAGCGTCACTGCCAAGAGACCGGGGACCATGCTGACGGTGCTGAGCGAGTGTCGTTTCCGGTTGGCTGTCTGCCTATCGGCGCATCTACTGTCTGTCCGTTGCGTCACCTTCGCCCTCCCCGAGCGCAGTAAGTCGTGCACTACCTCTGAGCGCCACCGTGACACTCGCTCAGCAAACAGTGCTTCAACGCGGGCCCGTTGCAACAGCAGGCAATCGGCCGACACCAAGTCGACAAGCTGTCATCCATTCGGCCGACGCAGGCGCGGCAGTGTCTTTCTCGGGCTGGATCTTGTGGTGGTGCCTATCGACCATCGAGCTCAGCCACCGACCCGCTGATCGGCCGGCTCTGTGGATCTGCCTCCGCGTGCCATGGTTCGTGCCATGAAAACGCGTCTAGCAGAATGGGTTGAGTCGGGCAGAGGGGCCGCATCACCGAGTCCTGCCGCCTGAAGTCGGCCAGTGTGGCAAGTCGCGTGGCTCTCATAATCCCAGGGCACGGTTCGAGCCCGGTCTCCCACGAGCATGAGGCGACGTCTGCCAGCGGTCCGCGCGTCGATCAACCGCCGCCTGCCACGGCCCGGCAGTCCCGCGTGGGACACACGTCTGAAGTCACGCACGCAACTCCGAGCAAGCAATTGTCATCGGCCAGATTTGTCAGACGGCATGAGGTCGTGCCGTCGGATGCGCCAATCTGCGAGGCCCACATCCCGGCGGGCAGCCGACGGCAACCCGAGGCAGGACCACGAGCACCAGAGCTCCGCTTCGATCAACCCCATGTTCGAGAGGAGGGGTGCTGTCTTCTCCAGTTACTCAGCCACCAGAGCTGGGTTGCGAACGCTCCCGCCCTGCGCTCTGTCACTGCGTCAATGATCTCCTTCTCAACTTTGTCGATCGAGCGGTCAAACACCTTTGTAGGCCAAAGGACGGTCACCCCAGCCGCGCCGCTTGCCAACGCCGTCAACCAATCCTGGCCCAGAACTGCGGACGCGGTGGATAACGCTGCCGCTGAACCAATCTTGATTGTGAAATCAGTCCACGCCCGGCTCCTCCGCGAGGTTCGGGCGCGGGCGGCGCGCAGGCCGGGTCCCTGAACTTCACGCAGGGTGCCGGTAAGGATTTCCTCAGCGATAACAGCCCGGTCAACGAGTCCGTCAGTGACCATAATCTCGGCCGCCGAAACCTCGCTCTCCAGCGCCTCCATCGCTCTCCAAAGTCGCCGAGACATGCCGTCTTCGTGGAACTGCGCTACCAGACTCAAGTCGAGGGACGACGGAAACGACAAGTCCAGGCCATCAACCAACAAGCGCGCCGACTCATCTACGAGTCGCCTCTCGCTGCGATCTAGGCCGAGAAGCACAGGCTCATCGACGGCGGACTGGATGGCGGTCATGGTCTTGAGCCCATAATTTGGCGTACCTCCCATTCCAATAAGAGTCGGATATGTCAGGATTTCACTCAGCTCAAGAATTCTTCGGGCACCGTGACTAACATTCGGCAGCCCTGCCAATCGGTGGGCTAGCGGGCTCCAGCCATAGATGCATAGATCAACGAAATTGGTGATTAACTCAATCTCAATTCGCTCCGATAGCTTTTTCTGGGACAGACTTGGAAAGTGTTTTCTGAACTTTCGTCGCACCCAAGCGAGTTGGAGCATCTCACTGATAGGCAACACGGCCCGTGCTTGATCCCAATAACTATCAGCATCAGCGAATCGTCGAGCGAGCTCATCGCCTCTAGCCCACACCGAGGGTGGCCTAAAGGAGAAGAGATCATCGAAGTGACCTTTGCGCGCATAATGCGTCGGGTGACCAATGATCGGTTTAATCGAGCCGAGCTCAACAAGCTCTAGAAGATCATTCCACTCAGCACCGAACCGACGCTCAAGGTCGGCCTTTCCAGCGGGTGGAAAATACACAACAGTCGCCTCATACAACAGCAGGAGCGCCGTAAGGGGCGAACCAGAGCGAGCAAAACCTACACGCTCAGGAAGGTGTACATCCTTATACAGCCTCCTGGCATCCGTGACGACCCCATCCATAACAGCAGTGGAACCGTTGGCGCGAACGAACGACCTCTCTCGTTCTTCGTAGTCCTCAAGGTCGGATCTGCGCACCTGTCCAAGCTACTCGTCTGTGACTGCCCGTGGCCACCAGTCGTCGGGGTCCGATTTCGCAATGGCATCGATCAGCTTCTTGGCCGACGCCGTGCGGATAGATCGACTCAGGTAGGTGTGCCAACGAGCTACAAGGTCCGGTCGCCCGGGCAGACTCTCTCTGACGTGCAGGATGGACTCGATGACATCCGCATCCCGGGCCACATCGGCCTCCGCGGAGCTATCACTCACCCATTGTTCAGCGCGCCGCTGGATCAGGTCTCGAACTCGCGCCGTTAGGCGATCCGTCTGATCATCAACCACTTGCCGAAAGGGCTTCTCCTCCGCGAGGTACCGTCTGGTCAAGTGGTTCATATCGCCGAGTCGAGCCTCGGGTAAGTCATGTATTAGTGCAATGGCAGCCGCCCTGTCGGCGTCAGCGCCCTCGAGCTCAGCAAGGATCATGGCAATCACGGCGGCGCGGAACGAGTGATCCGCGACCGACTCCCGGTTGCTCATCCGCGCTAGGCTCCAGCCTGTCCTCCAAGTCCTCTTCAGCTGACCGACCTCGTAAAGAAAGTCGGCCAGACCATCGACGTTGCTCATCGATTCTCGAGCGGCCGGGCGAGGCAAAAGACCTGAGCCTCGGATGGGCCCTCGATGGGCGCATGGTCGACAGTTCGGAGACTGACCACCTCGTAGCCGGCATGCTCTAGGACAGCGGGCAGCTGCGCCTCGGTGTAGCCGGACGCCTGGAATGTGGTTCCCATGAACTCCACCTCGACTGAGTCGGCATCGAACTCGACCAAGCTGAAGGAAAGCAGGCCACCCCTCCGCAGCCAAGCTCTCACTTCGGTCAGGAGCGCCGCCATGTCCGCTCGAGAGAGCATCAGGAGGGAGAAGTACGCAGTGACTGCATCGAACTCGTTCGGACTGAAGCTCAGGTGTCGCATGTCGCCGAGGACGAACTGCGCTTCTGGGACCTGAGCCCGGGCCAACTCAAGCATCCTGACCGCAGTATCAACACCGATCACGCGGTGCCCTTGCCCAGCGAGTAGTCGCGCAGTAGGCAGCCCAGTCCCGCAGCCGAGATCAAGCACGTTGGCACGAGGAGGCAAGTGCTGCGCCAACTCTGCTATCGCTTCCAGTTGATGCGGATTCGCGCTGTGAACCCGCTGATAGTCGTCCGCGATCAGGTCGAATGGCTCCACATCGTGAGTCTACCCCTGGTCGATGAGAAAAGAGTTAAAGTCGAGTAGTTGGATGGCCCCTCCACGCGCTCGAAGGGATGCGCCCAGCCCGCCGTCTACCTGGATTCTCGTCCCGTTCACCCATGCTGCTGACTCGGTCAGCAGGAACTCGATGACAGCGGCTATCTCATCGGCACGAGCGTGGCGTCCAAGAACTTGCTCTGCGGTATCGATCCTTTTGGCGCCCATCGACTCGCGAAATCGCGGCAATAGACTAGTGGTCACGGGCCCGGGCTTCACACAATTTATTCGAATCTGCCGAGGATGCAATATTGCGGCAAGCTCGACTGTCAATTCATCCACGAGATATTTCGAGAGCGTGTAGGCCTGCACAGGCCCCACCGAGTGCGATTGGGCCCAAGCTCGCGAACGCTCCAGTGAGGTCGAGTCAAGAAGCGCCCGCAAGTCGCTATCAGCAACTCCATGCCGAGAGGTCGATATAGAGCCTAAGACTACAATAGCGGCGCCGGGAACCATCCGTGGGAGAATCCTGCGCAGCAGGCGAACAAACGCGACGACGTTCACCCACATTACCTCGCCCGCGTCATCGGTACCAGCGAGGCCGGCGCTGTAGACGAGCCCGCTGATCGTATGGGGGAGTTCGGCGACAACTCGGCCGACGGCCCGATCGTCTCTGAGATCGACGACGATGTCGGCAACACCTCGAGGCTCGGGAGGGACGAGATCGAGGTTCGTCACCTCCGCCCAAGCGGCGAGGCGTAGAGAAGTTGCTCGCCCAATCCCGGATGCACCTCCTGCAATCACAACACATGGGCGTTCTATCTCGCTTGAGTCGCGTTCCGTGCTCATCCGCACCTACCTCGCGCCGGCCGAGTCGGTAGCCTGCTCCACTCCGGGTCAGTCAATCATGGCAGTTTCGAGTCCTTCTCAATGCTGGACCGGGATGGGCGTGCCGTCGTTGCTGAGCGCACCCACGTACCGCGTTTGAGCCAACGTCCGCTCTCGCGTACAGCGGTTCAGCGGGGAACGGCGTGGGAACGAAGGGGTGTCGAATCGGGTCAACTGGCGACAAGACCGGCCGAACTGCTGATGCCACATTAGGCTTGAAGAGGTTGGTGTCGACGGAGTCCCTCGGTTTCCTAAACCGCACGTCAAGCAGACCTACCCGCCAGCAGCGGGTTATCAGAAGCCTGGGGGGTTCCGCACTAGCCGCAATGACGCCTGGCGAAGGAGGAGCTTCTTGCGTCCGTGATGGTCGAAGACGACCTCGATCACCGGGCCTGAGTCGGTTGCGCGCAGTGAAATCAGTTGACCTTCGCCGAACGTCTGGTGCTGCACGATGCTGCCGACGACGAACTGGCCTTCCATGGCTGGAACTGGAAGGGCCGGGCCGTCAGCGGACGGAGCAGAGGCTGCCAACCGGTCTTCATAAATCTCGCAGAGATAGACGACGGCCGACATCACCAACCCAGCTGTTAGGCGCGCCAGCGCATCGTCGACAAGTGGCGCCCCGCTGCGACCGTGGCCTGCGCCTCGGCGGTTCCGAAGCTCCCCGGCGCCTTGGAGCACGTTGCTCAGTCCGCCAAACAGTCGCTTGAGCGCGCGTGCCTCGACGCCGTCGCCGCCGGCTGCCTCTGCGTCCTCAGGGTGCAGCCCGAGGTGCTTCAACGTCTTGTGGACGAGTGCGGGAATGCCATCCGTCGTGTCGTGATCACCGGTGAGGCCGAGGATCGTCTTGCAGGTCGACTCGACCGATCCCTGACGTGGCCGATCAACGCCTCCGAATCCTGGCCATGATCGCGACGGATCCGGTCAACTTGCCTCCGCATCTCCGCGACGCCTAAGCGGCCAGCCGTCGCTTCGACTGCGTTCAGGACCGTTCCGTCCGGTAGCAGGGTGTCTGCCTGATCGTCAACGACGATCTGGGCGGCAAGCGCAGGATCGTTCTCGGCGAGCCAGTCAAACACGCGAAGATGGTCGGTGACCGTGGTCAGGTGCTTGAACCGCTCTTCCGCAGTGAGGGGCTTTCCGAACGGTGGAGGCTCCATCCCAGGAGGGGTTAGGTCTCCGAGTACGAACGGCAGAACATGGTAAACCGCGCCTTCGTAGTCGTCATCGCCGAAGGCGAGCGCACGCAGGAGTCGCCGGTGGCCCTCGATTTCGTCGCGCGTGTCGGTCAAGAGAGCAAGCTGCATCCAGGTGCCCCGGTCACGGACCGCGGCCAGTGTCTTGCCGACCGCCAACATGACCAGGTTGGGCGATGCATCCTCGCGCCACCGTCGACTACTCACCGAACCAGGCTAGCCATCTTCGGCGACCGGCGCCGCCGCATATCCGGAGCGAGCGCCAGACAAGGGGTCAAGCCCGGGTGACGGTCGCTGAGACCGGTCCCGACGCCAGGACCCGGCCGTGCACGATGCCCTCGTGCGACCCAGAAGCGCCGGCCGTTTCCGCTTGGGGCGAGATTCGGCTGCCGCCAGGCCTCATGGGCTCGCTCGCGGCGCGCGCGGTGTGGCTGGCACGCGCGCCAGTCCGATGCCGCCGCGCAACACGTGCAGCTCGGCGCGGGAATCATCATGGGCGTGGGGCCACTCGTGGGGCCAAATGGAGTCAAATAGCGTTGGCAGAGTGGTCTCGGCGGGCCGAGCCACGGACTCCCGGAGTCTCAAGTAGGCGCCTGTGGCAACGGCCGCCGGACTAATAATCCTTGGGACGCGGTTTCGAGTGAACCCGCTCTCCCATCAAATGCATGCCACATCTACGGTGCCCACAGCGCGGTGAAGCGGCAGTCCCAAAGCCATTCGCGTTGGTCACCGAGTTTCGCTCGATCGTGGTTTCCACGATAACGACGGCTGGGTCTCCAACTCGCTCCGGATACGGCCAACGGCCCAACCGTAGCGGCTCACGAGTTCGAAGGACGGGTGGGATCGAAGTAGCGCTGGGAGCTGACGCCGAGCGGCTGTGTCGAGGTCTAACGCCTCGCCAATGGCTCCCATCGTCGAATCCGGGTTGCGGACGAGATGCGCGGCGACCCATGCCTCGAGCCGATCGGTTTCGGGGGCGGCAATGAGCCGGCCATCCCTGAGTGCTTGGCGAGCAGTATCGCCACGCTCGATTGCCGCGCCGGCCCGCTCGATCAGCGGTTTGAGCCGCTCGGCGATGCGTTGCCGCCGATCGGGTACTGCGAGCACAGAGTAGGCACTGGCGGCGGCGGCGAGAGCGAGGCCGGACCAAACCATGGAGGGCCTCACGCTGAGGCGAACGGAGGTCCACGACACGATTGAGGTGGCACCGACACCAGTGAGACCGATCACGAGTCCGATACCGCGTTCGGACTCGTGGCGACCTGATAACACCGATAGATGCACGATCCGTAGGTCGTAGTCGGTTCGGGTTGCGGGTGCGAGCCGCGGCCGGCGCAGGTGCTTGTCGTGCGAGTAGATGGCCCTGGCGGAGACTAGCCTGGCTACCTGGACGTGGGCTACATCGTCAGGGTCGACTATGTCGGTCGCGTCGGGCATCCAGTGGTCAGTGTCGGCGGTCGGCGTGACGACAACGGGGACGCGAGGCAGGTATTCGTCCGTGATGAGGGCGCGAAGTGCCTCGTGCTCGACGCCCCGGCCTCGCGCGGCTGAGGCCGACATCCAGCCGATTTCGCGGAACGCGCGCTCGGACATGAGACCGATTGCGGAGCCGGCGTCGACGGCACGTAGCAGAGGCGAGCGCTGGCCAGTGACCAGGGCGTCACAGGCATCGCCCAACAAGACGTCGGTATCGGCGACGAAGACCTCGGAGCCGAATGCCTGGTCGGCGATCAGATCCGCAACGGTGTACACCGTCTAAGCGTAGAAGAGCCCTGCAACGGATAACCTGCCGTCGCGGCCTCACCACGTATGCCCGCTGGCATGGGCTTCCGCTACCGCGAGCCCTAGACTGCCACTTTTCAAGCGCCGAAACCGACAGCTTTGGAGCGCGGTCGACAATCGCCGGCCGAGCCGACCGAAGACACCTCCCCACTTACACCTCCCGTCCATCCCCCTGGCTGGTGACGACGACCCAGCTCTGCTCGGCGGTGTCTACCGAGCACCGGCGGAACACTTTGTGGAACGAACTGGCGAGTAACCGAGTTGCTGGAGTCGACAAGAGCCGAACTCAGGGCGGGCCCTGAGGCTGAAATCGGCCCCTGCCGAAGCGGTCCGGCGGCCTTCTAAACCGGGCGTCGCTTCGTTGTTCGATTAGCTCCAGCAGGCCCGCCTCAGACTCATGGCGACGTAGGGCTCTCGCCGAGGCGTACGTCGATGATGGACGTCATACGACGCCGAGCCATATGAGGACGGCCGCTCCGACCAAGCCCGCGCCGGCAACCAGGCCTGTCTTGCCCAGGCTAGCGCCGTCGAGGGGCGCAACTGGAAGCAGAGTGGACGCGGCCATGATCAGCGCGGCGGTACCCAGCGACCGGCTGAGCGGCACCTCGAAGGCCGAAGACTCAACGGAGAGAATAATGCCGACGATGGCAAGGGCGATCGGCGCAGTGGCGTGAATCCGGGAGCTAGCGTCTTTGGAGATGTCCCTGTTTGCCCGGATCACCGGCAGTGGTGCCCATGGCGCCAACGGGGCGGTCGCCACACCGACCGCGACGCCTGGTCCCCAACTTTCCTGGCGTGTCGTCACTCCTACTCGTCGTGCGACAAGTCTCCGCGCCCACATGGCCAGTAGAGCCATCGAGAGGACGCCTACCGATAGGGTTACAGCTTCGGTAGCCCCGGCTCGGAGGCGAATGACGGCCGGAAGTGTGAATATAAGCACGGTAGTCGCCAACGCCCACAGCGGGTTGCGCAGCCGGTTAAGGAGAGTTAGACGCCCGAGGCGCTTTCCGGCGGACTCCAGCAGACCTTCCGCCTGGCTTACTTGCGTGCTCGAGCCGGCTGTCTGCGCTAGCCCGAGCCCCAGCAGCAACGCGCCTAGCAGACCGATGGATGGCGCGGCCGACAGAACCTGAAGCTGGGAGAAACTCCAGCGAGGCGGAAGCGGCTTGGACAGGTCAAGGCCGGTTCGGTAGATCTGTGCGTCAATCGTCAGGAGGGGCTTCCGATCAACGAGCTCCTTATCTAGAGCGAAGGCTCGTGCGAATGCGCCCTGGCTTTCCAACACTCTCCGTGGTCCCATCTGGGAGTAAAGGACTCCAAGATTGAACCAAGCCAATGCGTAGTCTGGGCGTATTCCGACCGCTCGGCGCAACGATGTCACTGCATCATCGCGACGGCCTAGCTTGGCCAGTTCCACTCCGAGGTCGTTGGCGGCGGGGAACGCCCCTGGATCACTCATGAGCGTGGCGGCGTTGTGACGCACCGCGGTTGCAGTCTCTCCGGCACGGTTGGCGATGAAGCCGGCTGTCATTAGAAAGCCGGGGTTCATCGGATCGGCGCGCAAGGCACTTTCAATCCGCTGCCTGGCTCTCGCCAGCCGACCTAGTTGGAGTTCGGCGAGTGCTTGGTTGGCGTCGATACGCTCGCTCCTAATGCCGGCGACACCTCTGTAGGAAGGTGGCGGAAGCAGTTCGCGGGCAGCTTCGTAGTCGTTGACCGAGGCGTGAACCGCGCCGGACTCCCGTTCAGCGTCCGCCAGTTGGGCGCGAGCATGGTACCCAATGGCCGCAAATTGAGCTGCAGCGTCTTGGTTGCTGCGGCGCCAGTACGCCGCGCCTCGTTCGGCACGTTCGGCGATCGTGCGGAGCAGAGGTAGCCCCTCTGTGTCTCGCCCTGCGTGAATGAGCGATGCGCCCTCATCGAGCTGAGCCTGCCACACGCCGAGGTCATTGTTTTCCTCTGCATATCGAAGTCGCCTGGCCGCGGCTCCGAAGGCGGCGGCGGCGTCGTCGTACCGACGCTGGAGGAAATACACTTCGCCAAGCCGAAGCATAGGACTGCCCGTGGTGGCACCGGCCGCCTTCAGCCAGTCTTGAATAGTCCGCTCGGCGCGCGGCAAGTCTCCCGCCCACCGCCAAAGGTTCTGTCTTTTCTCGGCGACAGAGTCGAGCGAGTCACGGTCGACCGGCAGGCCCTCTTCGAGCCGCGCAATTTCCCGGATGTCCCCAGGAGCTCCGCAACCAGTATTTTCATAGTCTCCGATCGGACGAACCGACTTGAATTCATCCGGAAAGTCTGTCAGCGCAGCTCGGGCATGACCTGCCAGGATCGCGTTGCGACGCCAACTGACTTCTGCACAGCTCGCCATTATTTCCAAAACGCCTCCGTCGGGGCGATAGAGCGGAATGAAGGACACATCTTCCACGGTCGCGCCGGCGCCGCCGGGCAGCGGCTGCAAATAGACGCTCAGTGTCGTGTACGTCTCCCAACCCAGAGATTGGGGCCCCATGGGATCTTGCTTGAGGTCTTCATCTCCGGGAGTTTCGTCCGCGCCACCGGGCACTGCGAAAAGCGGGAAACCATGGGGATAAGCACCGGGGCCACGACTGGCCAACTGGCGGCCAGCCGCCTCGGCCTGCCCGAACTGGTGAGCGGTCTCCTCCGCCATTATCAACAACTCGAGCATCGGGCCCGGCGTGCGCTGCCCGGCAATCGATTCCCGCGCCAGTTCTGCCGCATGGCCAGGCTCGCCCAGCCCGATGAGAGCACGGGCGAGACCAGCCGCCGCCCCAGGCGCCTCGATGCTGCGCGCCTGCTGGTAGCCCGCAGCAGCAGTCTGCAGTTCATGTCGGGCCGTGAATGGCTGACTAACAGCCAGCCGGAAGCCGGCTCGCAAGTGCGCGTCGGCAACTCCTGTGATCGCTGCGGCCGAATCGGGGAAGCGTTGTGCTAACCGCTCGAGCGTGTCCAAAGCCTGCCGCTGGGCGGCGGCCGGAACCGAATCGCCTGGGACCGCATCCCCGGTGGAGTTGCTTAGGCTGTGCACCCGGGCCCGCTGAGACTGGTACTGCCCGAGCAGCCACAACGGGGTGGGATCGTCAGGACATACTGACTCAGCCCGTTGCGACTCGGCATGAACTGGCTTGTCACGTGGCTCCTGATCGGCGGCGACGAGTAGCAACAGGTTTAACTGGGCAGGGCAGTCACCATCTGCGCGGGCACGGTCGAGCACGGCGAAAGCGGCCGCCGCGAAGTTGAGGTTCGAGTTCGGTCGTGCGGCCATCAGTAAGAGAGCCGCACCTAATTGCTTGGCTTCGGCGGTGTATGCGCGACCGGGGGCTTCGTTCAGGAGCCGCGTCATCGCAGGGTACCGGTACGGGTACGGTGCAAAGGACATCTTTCCACCAACCGCTGTGTCCTGCAGTGCCTCGTTTTGATCAAGCAGCCTCAACAAGGAACGACTGCCACGCTGGCCGAGGGCGGCATCAGCTAAGACACGCAGGTCTGCCAGGCTGCCCACGTTGAACCCAGGAGGGAGCCCTGCGGGGAGCTGACGCAGGGAACGACCGTGCTGATTCTCCGCAGGTCCTGAGCGCCGCAACTCCGTATCAATCTCGGAAGAAACCGGCTGACTCGATGCCGCAAGGTGTGCCAGCGGAGCAAAACCCAGCACCGCGAGCAACACAATCCCTCCGAGGATATTCAGGACTGCAACCACACGCCTCCGGGCCTGCGGACCAGGGCGCCACGACCCCAATCGCTTATCCGTCATGGCGCGCCGATTCGGTTGGCTCGCACGCCAATATAGGCCGCACCGCGGCGGTCTCGGCACCGCCATACGCTGAGCCCGGCCGAGGATTAGCTGGTGCGCGCAGCGAGTCTCCGATGCAACTTGGAGCTCGTATGACTGCTAGTCTCTGGCGGCACCGAACATTACACCGCATCAGAACCACCCCCATCCCAGGATGCTTTCCGCCATGCGGCCTGGCAACGGCCGAATCCCTGCGTAGGGCCAGTAGGCGGCAACCGGCGGCTAGCCGCCAAGATTCAGGCTGTGCCAGTCGGTCTGCGATCATGACGTTCCTGAGCCGGTCCCTGCGCGGGCGAGGACCTGCCTCCACAGCCATGTACGGCGGAGGTGGTTGGGGAACAACACGCCGGCAGGCGCCCTCGGACCGGGACCGCGCGCTGCTGAAATCGCGCGTTGGACAAGGCGGTGCGCGAGCGCTGACGAGCTCCGCGCCGGGCTCAACACCAATCGTTCGCCAGCTCAGTACCGACAGCCCACGAACGAGCCCCACGCTCAGCAGTTCAGCGTGGGAACAGCATGGGAACAAAGAGGGGTCGATTCCAGTCAACTGGAGTCAAGATCGGCCGAACTGGTGTTGCCTGGTAACGCCTGTAGGGGCGCATGTCGGTGAGGTGCTTCGGTTTCCTAAACCGCGCGTCAGACCATGGTTCGCGCGCCAGGATCAGCATCCGCGAGCACAGCGGAAGGTCGGCGGTTCGAGACCGCCCCTGACCACCCTTGCTAAGCGTGAATCGGGCCAATCCGGACCGACCGCCAGTCCCCGTGAATCCCCCTCAGCGACCACCCGTAGTTGCACGAATGTTGCACGAGCCTGTGACGCGCTACCGTCGACCCGTGTCTGATGCCTGGGCAGGGATAATCGGCGCTGCGGTGGGCGGCGTCATCGGCGTCTTGGGAACAATCCTCAGCCCCTACATGAGCAGCCGGGCGAAGAGGCGGGACGATCGACGATCCGAGAGCCTGGCCGCGGCTAGGTCTGCTCACTCCATTGTGCTGAAGCTAGAGGATGATTTCGAACGGCGCACGTTGCTGCGGCAGACCGAGGACGATCAGCCGCTTCAGAACGACCCTGACTACCATGCCGTTCGGCGAGAGTTTGGGGCACAGGTGTCACTGATCAGCGATCCGCCGCTGCGTCGACGACTAGCCAAGTTGACCTATCTACTCAGCGATCTGAGCCTAGAACGCGACAAGATGAGCCCCTTCACGTACGGTCGCCGCATCACCGAGCACGCGAGTGACTTGCTCTCAACGTACCTGCGTGGCGACTCCCTCCCGGCCACACCTGATGACATAGTGCTGTGGCTCCAACATATTCAATGGCGGGACGAGATGTACGAAGAGCAATGGCAAGAGATCCTGGCCATCCGCGAGGAGGAAGAAGCTCGCGCCCGCGCCGACCAATCCAAACCGCCGTTCTGACGCGTAGTCGAGTTCAGACCGTCCACCGCTGACCACTGCGCGCCTAGACGCCGGTGCCGACCCGCCGGCATAGCCAGGGTCGTCCGACCCGATCCAAGCTTGCTGTTAGCAAGCCCTACGTGCCCGAGCTGTTACGAATCCGTACCCGCTGCGCCTATTTGCTTGCAATCCCTCCGCCTGCCGCCACAATGGCCATGTGCGCCCGAGTAGACGTCCAGACCGCCCTTCCACGCCGCGGGCGGCCTGGGTGGCTGTGGTTGCGGGCCTCGCATCGGCGGCCAGTGGATGGTCTGACGCACCCAATCTGAGCCAGGCATGCATGTTCGCAGTGTTCGCGATCGCGCTCGTGATCCCAGTTCTGGATCAAAAAAAAATCGCTTCACGCGTACACACCCTTAACGTTGGGCCAGCCCCATCGGGTGAATCAGGATCAAAAAAAAACCTTCTTCGCGAAAACAGACGGCCGTCCAAATCGGTAGGGTCGGCTCTCTTGACCCTTCTGACCGCGACGATCCGGCGGGTATTTCGCACTCCTGAGCACAGGACGAAACGTCTTCCCGTCTGCCGTTCAGCCACGCGTAGCGCGATCAGGAGACGCCAGAGGGGCCAAGGTGGAGCGCCCCACCGGACGAACGATCTTCGCCCCTCTGGTGGCTCCTGATAGGTCCTGACTGGGCTGAACGGCAGACGAGAAGACACAACCCGCCCCCCGACCAAAGCGCCGGCCGATTCCGACGCGTCATCCCGGAGTCGTGAGGCCCCCGCCGCAGGCAATGCTGCTGGCTCAGCTGAAGACCCCAAGTGCGGGCGCGGGCGGTGAACGGCCGGAGGCCGCATGCGCATGCCCGCGCCGCGCGCCGAAGGTTGCGCCTTGATCTACTTGAGCCTCGTTCGGCAGCCTGGGCACGTCGAGCCCGTTTGAGCGAACTGCGGCGACGAGCGAACCTCGCTAGCCGACGACGCCTCCACGTGACATGACTCGTGACATGAAATCGCGTCAAACAGAGTGGATTCAGTCGGCTAGAGGTGCCGAATCCCGGACCCACGCAGCCTGAAGTTGACCAGCGTAGCAAGTGGCATGGCTCTCATAATCCCTTGGCTAGGGGCCTCGATGCCTCGTCATCAAATCGCGCGCGGCCGTTCGCCTGGCGGCACCTTGCCGGAGGCTCCAGGCAACTTCGGACTGCGAGACTCCTGGTCAGCTGACCAGTTCGGGACGGTGGGTGGTTCGGGTGCAGCCTAGGAGGGATGACCAGTCTCGGAGGCGGCGGAGGGTGAGGGTTAGGTCGCGGTGGAAGGCTAGGGGGTCGGCGGGGTTGGCGTCGTCTTGGTAGCAGGATTCCCAGTAGGTGCGGAGGGCGGAGAGTTCTTCGACCAGGGCGCCGTGTTCTGGCCAGCAGGGTGGGATGGTTTTGTGGTCGACGCGGTAGCGGTGGATGACCCAGGCGACCCATTCGGCTAGGCGTTCTAGTTCCTCGGTTGTGGACTGTGGGTCTAGGTCGCGCCAGCACACGATGTAGGGATCGCTCGCGCCGGCTAGGGCGAGAGCTTTGGCTAGGTCGTCTTCATTCATTGGGATTTGCTGGTGAGCTCGATGCTGTGGCGGATTTGGTCGGCGTCGGGGCGGGCCGTCCAGGGGGTCATGTTGAGGAGGATGGGTGGGGCGGTGCGGGCGAGGAGGACGCCGGCGCCGAAGGGGAGGGTGCGGATGACATCCGGCGGGAGGATCGGGATGCGACGGGTGCTGGTGGAGATGGCGCGGCCACCGTCGGCGCCGCGGCTCCAGTTGCGGATTTCTTCGTCTCGTTCGCCGCAGACGGCTGCGAGGTCTTGAAGGTCGCGGTGTTGGGCGGATCCGCCGAGGATGAGGCGGAGGGTGGCGGCGTCCCACATGGCTGCGGCGGCTTGTTCGCCCCAGCGTTCTCGGGCTTGGGCAAGCGATTGGATGACGACGAGGGTTGTGATGCCGGTGCCGCCGCCGTCGGCCATGAGGGAGGGCAGGGATGGTACGGCGCAGAGGTTGGCGATCTCGTCGAGCACTAGCGCGAGTGGTGGTTCGAGGCGACCGCCGGGGTTGTGGGCGGCGAGTTGGCGGGCTGACTCGGTGATGTCTTCGAGCAGGGCCGCGATGAAGGCTGAGGTGGCGCTGGCTCCGGCGCCGGTGCCGAGTAGGTAGATGGTGCCGCGTTCGCGGATGAACGTGGCGGGGTCGAGGCCTTCACCGGGTGGTGGATCGAAGGCCTTGCGTACGGCGGGATCCGCGAGCGCGGACAGGGCGGAGCGGACGCCGGCCCAGATGGCGTCGCGGGTTCGGCCGTCCATGCGGACGATGCCGTCGAGGGTGTCGCCCCAGCCTTCAGCGGCATCGATGGAGCGGTTGAGAATGGTAACGGCCTCGATGGCGGAGGCTGGTTCGAGGCCCCAGCGGTAGAGCTGGGCGATGCCGGTGTCGTCGAGGGCCGCGGCGTGCAGCAGACCGCGCAGCGCCATTTCGGTTTGACCGTGCCAGAAGGCACCATCGGTCACGTTGCCCTTGGCGAAGCCGGCGCCGGCGGCGAGGCCACTGGCGCGAACCATGGCCGTGGTGGGATTCTCGCAGCCACGCACCGGGGACCAGCGGATGCCCTCGGCTTTGCCGAGCCCTTGGGGATCGAAGACAGCGACTGGACCGATGGCCCGGCGGAGTTCGAGGGTGGCGGCGAGGTTGTCCGGCCGGGTTGAGGTGGTGACGACGGCGCCGGGTGCGTCGATGATGGCGCCGATGATCTGGTGCAGGCCTTTGCCTGATCGTGGTGGGCCGACCACGATCACGGAGTCCTCGACGGATGCCCAGCACCCGCGCCCGCGGGAACGACCGAGCAGCGTGCCGACTGCCTCGGGTGAGCGTGCCGGTGCAAGGGGCCGAGCTGAACGGCCTCGGCGTACGACCTGATGACGTCCGACCGCCGCTTCGACGTCGGCACGCGTCGCCAGGCCGGGCCGCGCTGCGACCGCCTTCATCCGGCTGGTCATGCCCGCTGCCCTGCCCTGCCGGAGTCGGCTTGCGATGACCAGACAGAGCAGAGGCAACGCGAGCAGGGCGAGAAGCACCAGCCAGTAGAACAGCGGATTGAGGCTAGCGACGCCGAAGACTGACGCCGGATCGCGTGGGTCGAACGTGACCTTGAGCGCGTTGACCCATGACGACCGGATCCACTTCCCGGTGAGCAGGAGGCTGCTGAGGCCGCCGGCCAGGTACAGGACTCCAGCGCAGGCGAGGATCACTCCCCCGCCGATGAAGATCATGTCGGTGAGATCGCGGGGCGGAGCATTCTTCGGTTGGTTCATCGGGTCACATCCGCGCGTCGGTGTCGAACAGTTGGACCTCGCGGGCGTGCCGGACGAGTTGTACGACGAAGGATCGGTTCGGCAGCCGCCATAGCGCCCGGCCCTTTGGGAGTTTGGCGATGGTCGCGATCTCGACATCGGTCAGTCCGAGCAGCGTGGCGGTCCGGGCGAGCTGGTCGGGTTCTTGGCGCAGCATGATCCGGGTTGAGCAGTCAGCCAGGAGGCCTTCGGCCAGGGCGCGGGCTTCGGATCCGAGGTCGCCGACGGCGGCGAGGTCGGATAGGCGGTGGACGATGAGGACGTTGGCGACGCCCCAGGCGCGTGACAGTTTCCATTGCTCCTGCATGCGACGGAGCAGTGCTGGGTCGCGCATGACGCGCCAGCCTTCGTCGTAGACGATGTAGCGGTTGCCGCCGGCGGGGTCGGCGACTGCTGCTTCCATCCATGAGGATGCGCAGGCCAGGGTGAGGCGGAGTGCGTCGTCGTTGCCGCCGCTGCCGAGCCAGGACGAGTCCAGTGTGACCATCGGCAGCGCGGGGTCGAAGGTTGTGGTCGATGGGCCGTCGAACATGCCGGACAGGTCACCGTGTACCAGCCGTCTGATCGCGTGCGCAACCTCCCGGCCGTCCGTTGTGAGGCTGCTCGTCTTCAGCCCTGCTCGTTCGGCCCAGGCCGAGTCGGGCGTGAAGAGGGCGACGACGACGTCGGGGATCGTCGGCGACTCCGCGACGCTGGAGACGGCCTGCAGCGCGAGGTCGAGCACGGTGTGTTCGACGGCGGCGAGTGGCCGCCCGAGGGTCGACTCAGCCAGTGTTCCCAGCAGGGCGCGGCGGCGTGACCAGACGATGCGGTCCCACTCGTCCAGGCCGATAGTGCTTGGGCGGCGACCGGCGTCGAGTGGGTTGAGCCTGGTGGGCAGGCCGGGCCCGATCTTGATCGCCGCGCCACCCATCGCCTCGGCGACCGATGTCCACTCCCCCTTAGGATCGCAGGGGACGTAGGCCTTGTGGCCGAGGGCAATGGATCGGGTGATGAGGGCCTTCGCGGTGGATGACTTGCCGCTGCCGATGACGCCGGCCAGGAGCACGTTCGGGTTGGTGAGGACTCGGGCCTGGTAGAGGACCCAGGGGTCGTAGACGAACGATCCGCCGCTGAAGACGTCCGCTCCGATATAGGTGCCGTCAGCACCAAGTCCGCCCTCGGCGAGAAACGGGTACGCGACTCGGAGGATCTTCGTGGTCGCGCGGTGGGTATCGACCAGCAGCGGCAGCCGGCGGCGTGCGTCGTACGGGCGGCTCTTGACCGGCTCGGCTTCCGAAAGCTCGGTGCCCGTCTTGGCCGGCGTTGGCGGTCGGCCGCCGTACGCCGCTTTCCGGTTCGCCTTGCGGGTCTTGCGGTCGGTTTCGGCGAGTTCGTAGTACGCGGCTGATTGCCTCATCCGAGCCCGACCCCGAACGGGAGAGCCGCGGCCATGAAGCCCTCGACCTGCTGGCCGACGAGGCGCCGCATGTCCAGCAGGGCTTGGGATGCGGCGATCTCGATTTCAGTACAGGCGTCGTCGAGGGCTTCCTCGGTGTCGGCCGTGACCACGACCAGGCCAAGCCAGCGGACGTCGCCGTGGCCTGCAGCGAGGTCGCGTTCGCGGGCGGCGACGTCCGCGTCGAGTTGGCGGTCTTCTTCGGTCTCGAGCTGCCCGATCTTGGCTCGGGTGGCTCGATCGGTGACCCGTTCGACCTGGTGCCGGCGCGCGTCGCGGAGCGCTTTGGCGATCGGGATCGGCTGCAGCACTAGCGAGAACGTACGGCGGATTCCCGGCTTCAGCAGCAATGGACTGAGAAACGAGGGCGTCGTGAGCACCCGCGGCCATTCAGAGATCACATACACCCGGTGGAACGACGAGTCGGTCCGCAGCTGATCCCAGGCAGCATCCACGGCCAGCGGACCGGCATCGGCAGCGTCGAGCTCATCCGGGTTGGCGACAGTGCGAGTCGCTGCAGGGTCGAAGGCCACGCGGAGGCTCATCGCGAGTTCACCGACACCGAGCCAGCGCCCCATCACTCCGGCAGCGGCCAGAGACGTCTGGAACGCGCGTGCCTCGGACTCCAGCACCGCGGTCGCGCCTAGGATCCCGCCGCCGTGCTTGCGCACCTCGCGCGACACGGCGTCGAGGTTCACCGCGATGCTGAACAGCGTCTCGTGCCGCGCGGCAGCAGGCGCCGCTCGTTCGAGCAGATCGGAGTAGATCGCTCCGGCTGGCGTTGTCGGGTCGACGTTGCGCCTACGTGCCCACTCCCCCAGCTCGTCACCGGGATCAGGCAGCGTGCGCTCGAGGATCTGGGCCCGGGCGATCCGGTTGCTGTGGCAGAGTCCAGCGATCAGACGCCCGTACGCCGCCACCCGCCGATCCTGTTCATCGGTGTTCTGCAGCAGATGCGCCGGGCCCTCGATCTTCGCTACGGCGATCAACCGCCGACGCACCGGATCGTGGACGACGCCCACCGACGACACGGTCTCCAGGATCCGCAACGCACCGCCCTCACCCGGCAGCTGCAACAACCCATGACGCTTCGGCTCCGCTACCCGAGCCCGGAACGACTGCTGCTTGCGAAGCGATCGCAATACGTGCGCGCCACGTAGCAGCAGCCACCGACACACCGGCAGGCCCTCTGCTCGCCCAAACGCGACAGCTGCGCACAGGAACGCGAGGAGCAGGCCGGAGAACTTCACCGGCAGCGTCCAGCGGCTGAAGATCGACAGAGCCGACGCCAGAACCGCCGTACACACTAGCGCGATCTGAATCGGTCGCAGGCCGAGCAGTACGGCGTTCCGCTGCGGCCGCGGGAACCTGGTCGAGATCGATTCCGAGGTCGTCATCAGTCATCTCCCCCGCGCGAGTCCCTGTTCCCCGAGTTGTCCGATCGTGGACCGCCCGACCCGTCACCAGAGACCTGACTCGTCGCCACCGCGATCGCCGTCGATCCCGCGCCTCCAGCCACCGAGGAATCCGCTGCGCCGCTGGTCGAGTCCGACGGACCGCCGCCGGAGAAGCCGTTGCTGACCGAGTCGACGACATTCTCATCGCCATCGCTGTCCCTTGAGCCGACGACCGGATCGGGATCGTTGCCACCGGATCCGCCGAAGTGATGAGCACCCCACTGCTGAGCCTGATCGAACCGCTCCTTCACGGCGGTAGGTCCCGCCGTCGCCAGCTGCAACGAGTGCGCCGCAGTAGCTCCGTGGTCGCCGGCCCAATGCAGGAACGAGAAGGTTGCGATCGGCGCGAACGCCGCCATCGAGACCAGCAAGATCCCGGTCAGGAACGTTCCGATCGATGGCTCGGCGGTCCGGCCGGCGTTGCCGGTCGCCGAGATCCCGACCGCGAACACGACAGCCATCGCAATCTTGGAGAACAGCAGCGCGCCGACGACCTCCACCCAGCGCCGCAGCCAATGCCTGGTCGCCGACCAGGTCCAGCTCGCCATCGCGATCGGCGCGAACACGACAAACGCGACGATCGCCACCTCGCGGATCAGCATCACGAAGTACAGCGAGATCGACGCGATCAGCCCGTAGATGACTGCAGTGAGCAGGAAGCCACCCAGTGTGCCGGCGGTCAGCAGTGTGCTGATGTCGACCATCCGCTTCAACCCGTCGTAGGTTCCCTGGTTGCCGAGGATCGCGAGGGAGATCTCGTCGACCGCCTGACCGCACCCCGCCACCACGGCGACCGCGAGCGGCACGCCGGCTGTGCCGAGCAGTGCGCCGAGCAGGGCGTGTCCGAGCCGTCGGGGTTCTCGTCGTACGACGGCGGACATGCACTGCAGCACGAACGCCGCGACCAGCAGCGGCAGCGACACGGCGGTCATTAAGGCGAGGTTGTCGGTCCACCACTGCTGGTCGAAGCGGGGCGCCGTACTGAGGCTGAAGGCCTGGAAGACGTACGACGTGACGTCGGTCAGGCCGCTGGCCATCCAGCGCAGGAACGAGTTCCAGGCCGAGTCCGTCGCGAAGTCCGTGCCGAACGACACCGCGCAGCTGGTTGGGTTGAGGAGACAGGCGGGCCAATCCACTGGTTGTTCTCCTGGGTCAGTTGAGGACGATGCTGCTGAAGAATCGGATCAGCCCGTTGGCGGAGCCGATGAGGATCGCGGCGCCGGCGGTGACCAGGCATCCGGTCTTGCCCTTGCCGGCGAAGTGGGCGTTGCTGTTGAAGCTGCCCATCGCCCAGGCCGCGGCCGAGATGACGAACGCGGCCACGCAGGCGACGAGGCTGAACGTCAGCAACGCGCCGACCAATTGGCGGAAGGCGCCGAGCCCGGGCAGGCCGTTGGTGTTCGGGGTGATGCCTGGGTCTTGCAGGATGATCATGTAGCGGAGCACGTGCGGGGTCCTTAGGTTGAGTAGATGGGCGGGGCCCAGCCGAGATAGGTCGCGTTCCACTTGGATTCGATGAGGCCGATCTCGACCAGGTAGACGCCGCCTTCGCCGGGCACCGCGTCGTTGATGTCGTTGGAGACGATGCGGCCGTTGCCGACGTACACCGCGACATGGCCGTACGGTCCGCCGGTCGCCCAGAACAGCAGCGCGCCGACCGGTGGCTGACGGTCGCCGCGGTGCGCATTGCCGGTGGCAACCATCTGGCGCCACTGTTCGGCCGCCGAGAAGTAGCCGGCGCGTGGGCGGCCCCAGATGTTCGCGGCCAGGCGAGCGCACAGCTGGTAGTAGCCGTAGCTGCCGACCAGCTCGTGCGCCCGCTGCACCGCTGCTGCCGCACCAGGCAGCTGCGTCTTGTCGTCGTACGGCGCCTGAGCCTGAGCCACGGGTGCGTCAGCGCCGGCATTGGCTAGGGCGAGCGGCGGGATCAGGCAGACCCCGCCGGCCAGGAGCGCGCCGGCGAGGGCCACCTTGCCGATCACGGGGACACTTGCGCGGTCGCGGACCAGAACTTGCAGATCGAGGAGCACACGATGCCGACCGCTGCCTGCCGGTCAACGACCTTCGTTTCGGTGTCGAGAACAGCCGTCTGCTTGCCACGTACGACGTACCCCGTCCAACCATTCGGCGCCTGCCCGTTGTGTTGCATGGCTGTCAGCTCCGGAGTGGTCTCGGCGGTGACGCTTTCGACGCTGGCACGAGCCTTGTGCAGCTCCAGCTGTTTCCACTCCGACCACATCGGCAGCAGGCTCTTGGCGACGCGGGGACTGTCACCGGTTGGATCAGCGAAGACGCTGACCGCGTCCTGCCACTCGAAGTAGCTGTGGACCGACGTGTCGTAGGTCCAGATCGCCCGGGCATAGGCGATCGCCATCTCCCTCGGATCTGTCGTCGTGGGCCGCGCCCAGGCATCCAGCCGTGCCGGCTCCTCGGTCGACGCGCTCTGCCCGTCGGTGGGCGTGGCCTGTTCGGGTGAGTCATGCCAGCGGGCGATCAACCCCAGGATCAAGGCAATGATCCCGAGCAGGATGACGATCGGGATCATCACGTGCGATCGCAGAAGCTGCTTCACGTTCAGTTTCCTCTTCTCGGTGTCTCGGTACGGCGCAGCCAGGCGAACAGCCAGGCCGCGATCGGCGGCGGCAGAATCCGCAGCGCCGTGAGGACATGCAGGTTGAACCTGAGCTGGGCGCGGTAGTAGCGGACCAGCCAGTTGTGTCGCTGTCGTTCAGTCATGCCGCGCTCAACGGATGACGTCGGGGGACTTTTCGTCAGGCGGTTCGGGCCAGCTCCCATCGCGCTGCCCGCCGCCGTAACAGGCCGGTGTCTCCGCCCGAAAAGCTGAGGTCAAGCCCTGCGGCCGCTAGGACCCAGCGTCGTACGACGGGATCCTTGAAGACCTCTGTCGGACTTTCCCCGGTGGCCAACCGGGCCAGCGCGGAGCGGTTGGCGGCACCGCCCCGCACCAACCACACGAAGCCCTCGGCCTGGGAGCGCAGTGCGCCGGCCAGCCGGAGCCGGTTGACGATCGCCGAGCGGTAGAACGGCGGACCATCCGCCGCTACTCGGATGAACCGTCGCGCCGCCGACGCCGGCAGACCGACGCGATCCAGCTCGAGCGCGATCCGCTCCAAGCACGGCCCGAGCGGCAGGACCTGCGGAGCCTCACGCTCTGGGAGTCGGTCGGTCAGCGGGTGACGCTGCCGCCGCGTGACCTCAGCCCGCAGCACGTCGATCAGCCGCCAGCGGACCAGATTCGCCAGATAGC
Organism: Kribbella antiqua; assembly: GCF_004345665.1. GTDB lineage: Bacteria > Actinomycetota > Actinomycetes > Propionibacteriales > Kribbellaceae > Kribbella > Kribbella antiqua. Next base: position 117,615 of record NZ_SLWR01000016.1, on the reverse strand, counting down.
CCCAGGACACCCCTGCCTCCGGGCGGCGGACGGCAAGCTCACGACAGCGTTCCCACGCGATCGTCCTGGCCAGCTGCGCCGCCTCGTCACGCCCGAGCGCGACCGTCAGGCGGCTCGACAACGGGGCGACGATCTGCGCCTCGATCCCGTCGGCGAGTCGCCGCGACGGCTCACCGGCCCAGTTCGAATTGTCCGCCTCGGCGATGAGTTCCTCCAGCTCAACGTCCATCGATTGACTCCGTCTCGGGGAAGGAGGAGCTGCCAGGTGCCCCTCGTCGTACTGCGGTGACACAAATCTGCTGGCCATTGCCACGGGCAAGAACCTGGATTCCGAAATCAAGGACTCCAGGAACAGTCCGGATCGGCTGCTGCATCCGCGGCATCAGCGCTCCGGCTGGCCCGACGCCGAACTTGCCGTTGCTCGGTCCGCAGGCCGACAGCCGCGAGTACCTCGCGCGACACGATGTCCGAGTCCAGTCGCAGCGCCCTCGACAATCTGGCGATCTCGCTGGCGACACGGTTGGCTGGAAGTCGTGAGACGAGTGGCGCCACGGCTCGTACGGCGTTCACCTGCCCACTGATGTGATCGCGGACGCGATCCCAGCGCGCCAGCTCCATCTCGATCGCCAGGTCGACCAGCGGACGCGGCGCACTCAAGGCAGCTAGCAGACGGTCCGGATCTTTCTCGAAGACGGATGCCGGATCCAGTGTGGCCGGCAGGTCCGCGACGAGCACCTGGTCGAACACCGCGGACAAGGCGTCGAGACTCCGGACAGCACCCGTCTTGCCAGCGAAGTCACCGTCGAGCGCGACGATGACCGCGTCGGTCGTTGCGTGCCGCCTGACCACCTGCGCCTGTTGGCGCGTGATCGCCGTACCGCACACCGAAACCCCTGCCCAGTTCGCACCCAGCTGGCCAACGGCGAGCGCATCCGGCACTCCCTCGACAATCACCGGAACGGCGCCCGAAGCAAGCCGATCGCGCTGCGCATCGAGACCGACCAACGCATGCGACTTCCTGTAGATCGCCGTGGTCGGCGTGTTCAGGTAGCGCACCCGGTCGCCGCGAGCTCTGCCGACAAACCCGACCAGATGCAGGTCGATGTCACAGGCAACGAACATGATCCGATCACGGAAACGGTCGATGAGATACCCGTTCCTCGTCGGCGAAGCCAGTCCGGCATCCAGCAGAACCTTGTCGTCGAAGCCCTGCCGCCGCAGGTAGCCAACCAGCCGCGACCACCCATCCGGGGCATAGCCCACCCGCCACGGCGACCCTGGCGCGAGAACGCCGTCCAGCTTGCGATCCCTCAGGTGCTGAGCGGCCCAGCCGTCGGGTGTGTTGATGAGTTCTCGCCGATAGAACGTTGCCGCGACCTCGTGCACCCGGATGAGTTGCGCGTGCTCGGACACATCACAGCCCCGGTCCCCGGGCCGGTGGATCTGGATCTGCATCCGGAGTCCTCAACCGACGCGTTACGGCCACGTACCGCCTGGAGCGGTAGTCAGCCAGCGGACGCGATGTCTCCAACGCCTCGCGCAGCTGCTGAGGACCGTTCTTGGTGAGATACAGCGACGCCGGCGTCTGCCCCGGCGGCAGACCGATGACTCGCACACGATCGAAGAAGAACGCCAGATCCAGCAGATACCCAGCGGTCTGCCGTCGCTCCGCATCACCACCGGACAGCACGACCACGGCAGTGTCGGTAACACTGGCCCCGCTCAGAATCCTCGCCTGCGCCGTCGACAACCCGGCACCACACACCGGGATCCCAGCCCACCGACCTCGAGCCTGGCGGCTGACCTTTGAGATCGCGATCGCATCCATCGGATCGTCAACAATGATCGGCACCGCACCATCACCGAGCAGCACCCGCTGCTCGTCCACACCAACCAGCACGTTCGACGGACGATGAATCGCCGTCGTCGGAGTCACCGACCTCGCCTGACCGTCTGGTCCGATGCCAATGAACCCGACCGGCGCCGAACGTTGGTCACGAGCGACCAACATCAACTGATCGCGATACCGATCGACTGCCTCACCCTCATCGGTCCACTCCACCAACCCAGCCCGCACCAGCGTGCCGTAGCTGAAACCCTGCTCCCGCAGATGATCAACCAACCGAGTCCACGAATCCGGCGCATAACCGATCTTCCAAATGGACTCGGTACTCAGAACCTCTCTCGCACCCTGATCGGTCAGATACCGCAGCGGCCATCCACCCGTTGCCCGAAGCAACTCCCGGCGAAAGAACTGACTCGCCGCAACGTTTGCCTCCAGCAACCGCCGCCGCTCCTCCACCGACACAGCAAAACCCGGGTCACTCATGAATCCCTCCGAAGCCGTAGAACCTCACGACCTCGAAGATCTCCTCACCAAGGCCTTGCCAGAACCGTGATCACGAGATCAAGGACATCCGCGGCATTCCGCAGTCACGGCATCTCCCGCTCGTACGAAGCCGATGACTCATACAGCAGAGCGTCGGCCTCAGACGAAGCTGAGCTCGCCGCGTTGGCTCTCCAGCTGCGCTGCTTCGCGCCGGATGACGACTCGTCGATGGACGACCTGTTCGATCCGACCGACATGAGTCCCGCCGAACGCGCGAGCTGCTCACCCATCCGATCTATGGCGTCGTCGAGCAACTCGATAGCCCGACGCACGGACCAGACGGGCAGTGGTTGCTTCGTCTCCGCTCCTGGCCGATCTTCATCGGTATCGCCGCCCGCAGATCTCGTTTCACTCATGATCTCGACGATCACCTCGGCAGTCGAAGAACAGAACCTGGATGAGAGGATCCAGGACTGCTCCGTCCAGTCCACGTGCGCGCAGAATCAGAGATCAGGTGAAGGCCCTGGACGATCTGGATCTGACAACAGCTCCAGCGCGTGCGCCGTCGTGGCCTGCTGCGACGGATATCGATAGTCGGCAAGCGGTCGGGTGGCGAGCAGCACGTCCTGCAACTGCTGATCCCCGTCCTCCGGCAGATGGAGCGCCGCCAGCGTCTGACCAGCCGGCAGTTCGACCGCATGGACTCGCCTGAAGAACCGCGAGAGATCAGCCAGATACCCAGCGGCCGCGCGCTGCCCTTCGCGAGCGTCACTCAATACGACGATCACTGTCTCAGCGGCGGAATGACGACCGAGCATTCTCGCCTGCGCCGCCGACAACAACGAACCACACAATGGGATCCCGACCCACCTATAAGCGAGAGGCGGCTCACCTTCTCGACCGCGACGGCGTCCATCGGATCATCGACGAGAACAGGAATCGCACCGCCGGACAGCAGATCCAGTTGCTCATCAACGCCAAGCAGGACCTTCGATCGACGATGCACCGGCGTCACCGCTGTCGTCGTGTAGAACGGCCGCGCGCCGTCCCGAAAACCAACGAACCCGACCGGGTCCAAGCCCTCGTCCCGCGACATCAGCATCAACTGATCCCGAAACCGATCGACGATCTGCCCCTCAGCGGTTCTCATCGCCAGACCAGCCAGCTCGAGGGTCTGGAACTCGAAGCCACGCGATCGCAAATGATCGACAAGCCGCGACCACGAGTCCGGCGCATACCCGAGTGCCCACCGAGACTCAGGAGTCAACACGCGCCTTGCGCCTCGCGCCTCCAGGTACCGCGCCGCCCAACCACGATCTGCGCGCAACAGTTCCCTGCGGAAGAACCGGGTCGCGGCCAGGTTCGCCTCCAACAGCCGTCGACGCTCCGCCTTTGACACCGATGGAACATTCACACCTCGACGGTCGCCTCGCCACCGCCAGCGCGGAACCTGGATCCGAACATCAGGGAGTCGTCACCGGCGTAGGCTCCCGCGCCAGGGTCGGCGGCAGCTGAAGACTGATCAGTCGATCCCGGGCAGCGGGGCCCCGCGATCCCCTGACACCAATCCGAAGCCGACCCTGTGGGGCCTCAGCGATCCCGCCGAAACGCATTTCTTGCCTGTCGAGTCATGGCGAACAGCGCGATAACAATGACCATGGCGAGCCCGGCGACTAGCCAGAGCCACTAGAGGGTTGTGGGGCCAGGCCAGGAGTAGGGCCGGAATGGTGAGGGCGACAGCCAGCCCGGCGGCGGCCACGATGTCGACAACACTCCCTGGTCCGGCTTTCCGGGGTCTCCGTGTACAGGTTCTCGGCGGCCTCGCCTCGATTGCTCGATGGCGGGGTCTGTGCCCAGTAGGTGAGCAGGTCGGCCGCGCGGTCCTCGCGTGTTCGCTGGCCGGCCCACTGGGCGATCTTGGGTTTGTGCAAGGCCAAAGCGATGCAAGGGCGACCAGCTCGCCGACTGATCACCACTCCGAAGGAGCCGGGCTTGGCCGAAACGACGTTCTCTCGGGCGATTGCTCGTCGGGTGACATCCAGACCGCGGGCCGGACGATGCCCAACCACCACAGCACCGCGTACAGCGCGATCATCGTGAGCGGGTCACTGATCGGGTAGTCGTCTTGCATCGCGGTGGAGATCAGGGCGACCGTGCCGGTGGCGAGGATTGCCGCTACTGTCCCGAGCCGGATGGCCAGGCTCACCCGCCAACAGTGGCCGGGCCGCACCGTCAGCCAACAACGATCCCGCGCGCCGGTCTGTGCTCACTCCCGAATGATGGCAGGCATGTGCCTGGGAGCGGAACCGGTTGCCGCACTCGCCGCGTCGGCGCAGCCGTCCGGGTCTGGCGGCATAGTTGCTCCATGAGCGCTCGACGCGACGACGCCGGGCCTGGTGTGAACCTTGTCTCGGCCTCTGCACGGGGGACTTGGCGAGGAACTGTCGTGCCCTCGTCGAGCGGGCTTGTCGTCATCGCAGTCGGGATCGCGGTCGAGACCCTCGGCCTGGTGGTATTCGGCGTCGCGCTCGCGCTCGCTGGGCTCCTCCGTGCGCAGTGGTGGGCCAAGGTGTGCGCAACAAGCCAGCTTGTCACGACGGCAAGCACTTGGTGTGGATGTACCGGGGCGATCGCCGCGAAGCCGTGGCCTGGGCTGACCTGCGGCACCTGTTGTTCCAGCGCTGGGCACGTCAACTTGTGTGGGCAATCGGGCCAAGATCAGGTGGACCGTTCCCATTCGTTCTGGTCGATTCTCGCGCCGATCCGGCGCCTTCAGGCTTCCGCCATTTCGCTGAGGTCATGATCATCGATCGTGCCCAACTCCAGGCAGCTGATCAGGCTCTAGCAGATGCTTGCCGACGGCACGGCGTTACCTATCACGGACCCGAGTCAGGCTGGTGAGGGCTCTAGCTCGGCCAGCGTTGCTTGTGCTGCTACCGGCCTGATGGTGATCACCCAGCGCGCCGACGACACAATCACGTGTGAGCGCCCGCTTGGCGACACACCGCGGCATACGTCTACTTTGTCATCGTCGCGACCTGCGTGGCATCGCTACAGACGACCCGATTATCAGCGGATTTGAAGTTGGCCGGCATGTCCTCGCTTCGCGTGGCCTGGATGGCCGTCCTGGCAGATCTGAGCCCCTTCTCTCATCAAACCGACCACCAGTCCGCCTGCTCGACGACTCCGCGCGCGCAAGCTAACCGTCGTGGGTGTCGTCGGTCAGGAGATTGACTCGGTGGCGGAGGCGGCGTTGAAGGTACCACTGCCCCGCCACACCCAGTGTCCAACAGATCGCCAGTACGGCGCACCACAAGGACGGGTTGACAAACAGGTTAACCACGGCGATGACCAGGTTCACACCGAACACAATCACGATCAGCTTGCGGCGCCGGCGAAGGCTGCTGAGCTGGTCCACCGCCAGCCGGGCGGCGGCTGCACGGACCGCGGGGTCAGCCGGGACGGCCCCGCGGGCAGCGGCCCGGCGTGCGGCCTTCCAATCCTGTTGGCGGACGTTGCCGAGCGCACGTCGTTCACTGCGGCGCTGTCTATTCAGGCTGTAGGTCATCCCCGCGCCGAAGAAGGCGCCGACCACCAACCCACCGACCAGCGCGAAGGTCACACTGCTGGAGCCGTGGGTCTGGGTTGAGGACCGCGCCGATGTGCAACTCCTTCACCGGCGGCGGATATCGCGCGGTCACCCTGTCGATCGCCCTTCCCTGGTCGGCCTTCGATTCCGATGAATCGACCGCACAGATCTTCCATGCAGCGCTCCATCGGCTCTATCGCCACGTTGCGACTCGGCGGAGCTGGCCGCAGCCGCCCCCACCGATCGACCAACTTCCACCACTCGGCGGGACGCAACCTCGGCGTCCCCGCCAGCTTCGGCTTCCGCGGTTCAAGGCCAGCTCACCTGGATGCCCCGCACCCACTGGTGGCGCCATCGACCGAGAGCTCGGTCCGGCATGCCAGCGCGTCGGTCATCCGCTCTCACAGTCAGTGATGAATGGTCGGGTCGTTATGGCTCAGGAGACAGGCGATCGCCCGCGGGACAGCCGTTGATCGATTGTTGTCCGCTGGGCGCATCTACTCCGTCGTTTCGGGCGACGACGATCCCATTCTGTCGTTCGTGGACAGCTGCGCACGCAGTGCTCTGACCTCAGCTGTCAACTCAGCCAGCTCAGCCTGGCTCTCTGAGCTGGCCTGCTCGACGGTCTGCACGTGCTCGAGGAACCAGGCGGCCAACGAGGCAGTGATCGTGCCGAGTAGTGCTATGCCGGCGATCATCAGCGCCACAGCGACGAGCCGGCCCTCTGCTGTCGTCGGGAAGGTGTCGCCGTACCCGACGGTGGTGATGGTGGCGGCTGCCCACCACAACGCATCGCTGAACGACGTGATGTTGGCACCCGCGCTGCCTCGCTCGGCGTCGAGCACCGCAACGGCGGCGACCAGGGCGAGCAGGACGACTGCTCCGATGACGTAACTCAATATCTGGACTCGCAGTGACGCCGACGCCCGGTCTATTCGTGCAATGGCCGTCACCACGCGCAAGGCCCGCAACGGTCGCAGCAGCGGGAGCGCGAGGACCAACAGATCGCCGATGTGGGCACGGACGAAGCGGGGCTTGCTGGTTGCTAAGCCGAGCCGGACGACGTAGTCGATGGCGAACATCGCCCAGATGGTCACGTTGGCCACCGAGCACGCGCGCGACAGGTCAGCCGAGATGCCTGGATCCAGGATCGGCCAGGCATAAACGACCAGAAACACCACCGCCGCGACAGTCAGCGGCCAACCAGTACGGCGCTCATACGTCGCCAGTGAACTCTCCATCGCGCCCCCTCGGTATGTGCGCCCGCAACCTGGCCACCCAAGCTCCAGCCGTAGGCGTTCCTCGCCCCTCTCCAGCTAGATCGATCCCCGAGCTGATCCGTTAGCGGACCCGCACCACCCCGCCGCCTCGTCGCATTCGCCAGAGAGGGCGGACTGCGGGCGCCAAGACTCTTAGAGCGGCTACGCGCAGGAATGGGTGATCAGGCATCGCGATCGGCCGCGGTGATTGGGAGCGCATACTTGCGTGCCACCTGTACGTACCGAAGCACGTAGGTGCAGCGGTAGCCGCGGTTGATCGGCAGCCACTCCCCTGGACCGTCGTCGCTTTTGGAGGCGTTCGCCGAAACGCGGCCTGGTCGTCGGCGAAGTCGACCCGCCGCTGCTTCGGTCGATCTGCACTTTGGTCGCAGCGGCCTTGCGAAAACTCGATGTGGCGACCGGTGTATTGGTCAGTGCGAGCGTGCGATCGCGACGACGCGGATGCGGCAAAGCTCAGCGAGGATTAACTTGGCTGAGCCGGACGACGGTGAACTGGAAGGGCCTTGTGGTGGGCGGGGTTGTCGACGGCGCATAGGCCCCGGGCGCGGCAGTGCTCGCAATTGTGTCCTACCTCAGCCGGACTCGGCGTTGCCGGCTGGGCGGAGTTCGGTACCGGGGATCCAGGTGACGCGGCCGTTCTCGTCGCGGACGCGGCCGAGCCATTGGCCGTTGTCGCGGATCCAGACGTCGAGTTCGCCGTCCTGCCACTGGGCCCGCTGCACCGGCTGGGCCGGCTCCACCCGCCGTACGGCGTCTGCCGGGCGTGGACCGTGAGCGTCGTACTGGACGTCGAGATCGCTGGCTATCCGGTGCGCCTCCGTCTCGTCGCCGATCCCGATCGCCCGCCACCCGTTGACCGCGCCGTCCCAGACGCCGAATCTGTCCGATCCGTCGTCGGCCGGTCGCACCGTGAACCGCCCAAGCATGAATCCAGAATACCACTTCTTCGAACATTTGTTCGATTTCTGTGCGAGCTGGGGCCGCAGGCCGCTCCTGCGGCGACAAGGCGTCGAGTTATCCACAGGCTGCCAGTTCGATCCTTCCTCTCGCCCTGCGTTGACCACGGTTGGTGGGTCAACGAACTGGGAGGTTGCAGGTGGCGTTTGCGAAGGATCAGTGGACGAAAGCGGTCAAGCAGGCCGACGGCACTGTGAAGCGGGAGCGGGATGAGAAGCGGTGGGGGCGGGGGAAGAGGTGGCTGGGTGTCTGGATCGATCCGCACGGGAAGGAGAGGTCGAAGGCCTTCGAGACGAAGGTCAGAGCGGTGCAGTACGCCACGGGCATGGAGACCGATCGGGATCGTGGGGACTATCTCGATCCGAACGCCGGCAAGGCACGGCTCGACGAGCTCTGGCCACGGTGGATCGGGTCCCGGACCGTCGACCCCGCCAGTGAGATCCAGTACGAGTCGAAGTGGCGGCTACATGTCCAGCCGATGTTCGGGCGGCGGATGGTCAAGAGCATCGTGCCGTCAGAGATCGCCGTCTGGCTGACCGATCTCATCAGCGCGCACGGTCCCTCGACCGCTCGCGGCGCGTTCCTGGTGCTCAACGGGTGCCTCGAACTCGCGGTCGCCGACGAACTCATCAAGCGCAATCCGGGCCAGTCGAGGATCGTCAAGAAGCCGGCCAGACGATTCTCGAAGGTCGTCGCCTGGTCGGACGAGACGGTCGACCGCATCATCGAGGCGCATCCCGAGGAGTTCAGGCTCATTCCGATCATTGGATCGGCAGCCGGCTTGCGTCAGGCCGAGATCTTCGGGCTCTCTGTGGACGACTTCGACTTCGAAGAGCAGGTCATCAGGGTTCGGCGTCAGGTGAAGCGGCTCGGCAGGGAGTTCGTCTTCGCTCTCCCGAAGAACGACAAAGAACGCATCGTTCCCATGTCGGCGTACCTGGGAAAGGTGGTCGAGGAGCACATCGAGCGTTTCGGCACGACGACCATCTCGCTGCCGTGGGAGCGGCTCGATGGCGAGATCCAGGATCACGCCCTCCTCTTCACCTGGTCGGACGGCAAACAGCTCCGGGCCCGCCTGTATGACTTGGTGGTGTGGAAACCTGCGCTCGTAGCGGCTGGCGTCATCCCGCCGCCTGTCAAGGACAATCGAGGTCGCCTACGCTTCAAGTCCGACCGTACGACCGGTCTGCATGCGCTGCGCCACTACTTCGCCAGCATCACCCTGGCGGACGGGGTCAACATCAAAGAGCTGTCCGAGTATCTCGGTCACCATGACCCCGGGTTCACGCTACAGATGTACACCCATATGCTCCCGTCGTCCTACGACCGTGCTCGGCACGCAATCGACCGTCGCCTGGAGCGACTCGCTCTGCGGCTGACGGAGCAGTCACGGAGCAGGGCCGATCTAGGCGCCCCGTACGAGGAACTTGAGGCCGGTCCCGGCCTGATCTAACACTGCCACGCAGGACGCGGGAATCCCTTACAGACAAGGCTACTTCAGCTCGGCGGAGGTCTTCCCCAGGAGCCGTCTGGCGACGATCAGTTGCTGGATTTGTTGGGTGCCTTCGAAGATGTCCAGGATCTTGGAGTCTCGGGCCCATTTTTCGAGGAGTTCGTGTTCGGAGTAGCCCAGGGTGCCGGCTAGTTCTACGCAGCGGAGGGTGATGTCGTTGGCGGTGCGGCCGGCTTTGGCTTTGGCCATGGAGGCTTGGAGGGAGTTGGGCGCGGCGTTGTCGGCCATCCAGGCGGCCTGCAGGGTCAGCAAATAGGCAGCTTCCCAGTCGGATTCCATGGCAAGGTACGACGCCGCGGCCGCCGGCTGGAGGTGGACCGGACGGTCGTAGTCGACATCGACTCCAGCCTCAGCAAGCAGCGAGCGGGTGAGTTCGAGCGAAGCACGAGCGCAGCCGACGGCCATCGCTGCGACTAGAGGTCGCGTGTTGTCGAAGGTCTGCATGACACCGGCGAAGCCCCTGTCGATAGAAGCCGAGCCCAGCAGATTCTCCGCGGGCACGCGGCAGTTCTCGAAGCGGATCGTTGCCGTGTCGGAGGCGCGGATGCCCAGCTTGTGCTCGAGCCGCTCGACCGTCAGACCCGGCGTGTCCTTCGGTACGACGAAGGACTTGATCGCGGCCCGGCCGAGTGACTTGTTCAGCGTCGCCCACACCACGACCGCGTCGCACCGGCCGCCGGCGGTCACGAAGATCTTCTCGCCATCCAGCACGTAGTGGTCGCCGTCGAGCCGCGCAGTCGTCTGGATGTTCGCGGAATCCGACCCACACCCGGGCTCCGTGATCGCCATCCCGGCCCAAACACCAGCAAACCGACGAAGCTGTTCATCCGAAGCAACAGAAGCGATCGCCGAGTTCCCGAGCCCCTGCCGCGGCATCGACAGCAGCAGCCCGACGTCGCCCCAGCACATCTCCATGATCGACAACACCGACGACAGGTTCGACCCATTGACGACCTCATCGGCTGATGCGGTACGACGTACGCCGGAAGCACCCGCACCGGCGCCGTTGCCCGAGGCTCCCAAACCGTCGACGAGAGCAGCGAGCATGTCGAGCTCGACCGGATACTCGTGCTCGGCAAGGTCGTAGCGGCGTGAGTTCGGCCGCAGCATCTCCGCCGCCACCTGATGCGCCTGGTTGATGAAGGCCCGGAACTTCCGCGGGGTCTCGAGGTTGATCATCAGGGCGTGTCTCCTCATCTCGTGCAGTCGCGAGCAGGTGCTCGGTGGTGTATATCGGTGTGCCGGAGCGGAGGTCTCGATGCGGAGCATCGTGGCCTTCGGTCCGGTGCAGCGAGATGCGCCGCCGAGTGCCGCGCAGCACGCACGAGATGAGGAGACACGCCCTAAACCAGCACCGCACCTTCCATCACGCCGATTGCTCGCAGATCGCGGTACCACCGCTCGACCGGATGCTCCTTCACGAACCCGTGCCCGCCGAGCAGTTGTACGCCGTCCGTGCCGATCTGCATGCCCTTGTCCGTGCACAGCCGCCGGGCCAGCGCGACCTCGCGGGCGAACGGAAGCCCTTGTTCCGCACGCGATCCGGCCCGGTAAGTCACCAGCCGCATGCCCTCCAGCTCGATCCCGATGTTCGCGACCATGAAGGCGACCGACTGCCGATGACTGATCGGCTCCCCGAACGCCGTACGAGAGTTCACGTACGGCGTCACGTAGTCCAAGACCGCCCGAGCCGTACCAAGGGACAACGCACACCACCCGAGCCGCGACAACCGCACACACTCGGCATAGTCCTCCAGCGTCCCCAGTTGCACAGCCGGAACATCCTCGAAAAGAACCCGGCTCAGCGACGCCGCCCGCAATCCCATCGACGGCTCGGCCTCGATCGTCACACCAGGATGATCGGACTCGACCAGGAACAACGCCGGCCCGGAAGACTCCAGTTGCGCGGCGACCACGAACAGCTCCGCCTCGGAACCACGCGGCACCAGCGACTTCACGCCGTTCAGCAAGTACCCGGTTTGTTGCCGCGTCGCCCTGGTCTTCAACACGAACGGATCGAACAAGGGCCGCGGCTCGAGCAGAGCCAACGCAGCCGCCGGCACCGACGAGCCGGTGAAAGCCGGCAGGTACGTCGCCTGCTGCGTCTCATCGCCCCACAACGAGATCGCCGTACTCACGGCCGCCGGCGCCAGGCACGCAACCGCCTGACCCATGTCTCCATGAGCCATCGCCTCGGCCACCAGTACGCCCGTCATCGCCGAGCGCTCGGTGACGATGCCGCCGAGCTCCTCCGGCACCTCGATCAGGCTCAACCCCAGCTCGGCGGACTGCGAAAGCACCCCCGCGTCCGTGGTACACGCGTCATCCGCAGCAGCCGCGGCAGGACGCAGCACCTCGGCGGCGAACTCCTTGACCACCCCGACGACCATCTGCTGATCCTCGGTCGGCGTCAGGTCGAACCGCCCGGTCCCGCGAGCAGCGGGCAGCCGGGAAGGCGCGGCCAGCTTCGAAGCCGCGGTGAACCGGCGGGTCAACGCGCCGGCCGTCCGGAATCCGGTCTTGGTCGCCTCGAACACCACCCGCTCGGTCTGCTTCCGCAACCCGAGCCGGTCGATCGCCCGCGACCCGGCCAGCCGGTTCAGCAACGCCACCCCGACGCCGATCGCATCCCGCCGACGCTCGGAAAGCTGTGTCCGCTCCTGAACGCTCATACCCGCAACTGTAAACCGAAGTTACACCTCAGGTCACGTGACCCATCCCACACCCCGCCGTACGATCGCTGCATGGGTGACGAGGGCAGAACCCAGCAACTGGCCGAACGGCTGCTCCGGGACGCCGGCGCGGCCCTGGAGCTCTACACCGTCTACCTCGGCGAGCGCCTGGGTCTGTACAAGTCACTCGCCGAGCAGGGCCCCGCCACCTCGACGGAGCTCGCCCACCGCACCGGTACGGCGGAGCGCTACATCCGCGAATGGCTCGAGCATCACGCCGCCAGCGGACTGCTCGACGTCGACAACACAACCGCCGAGCCGCACACCAGGCGGTACAGCCTGCCGCCCGAGTACATCCCGGTGCTGGCCGATCCGGACGACGTCCGCTATCAGGCCCACGAGGGCGTGGAGCTCGCCCGCGCCGGGCGGCGGCTTCCGGACCTGGTCGAGGCCTTCAAGACCGGCGGCGCACCGCCTCCCCTGGCCTGGGAACCAGAAGGCAGGGCGGAGTGGAACCGGCCGATGTTCCTGAACCTGCTGGCGAAGGAGTGGCTGCCCGCGATCCCGGAGCTCGACCGCAGGCTGCTCAGCGACCCGCCGGCCCGGCTGGCCGATGTTGCCTGTGGCACCGGTTGGGCGGCGATTGCCATCGCTCAGGCCTATCCCCGGGTCGCTGTCGACGGGTTCGACCTCGACCAGGACGCCATCGCGGCAGCACGCAACCATGCCGAGGAAGCAGGCCTGGCCGATCGACTGACCTTCAGCACAACGGATGCCAGCGATCTGTCAAAGACCGACTACGACCTGGTCACGATCATCGAGGCACTGCACGACATGTCCCGCCCGGTCGAAGTGCTGAAGAGCGTGAAAACGATGCTGGCCGAGAGTGGGTCCGTCCTGGTGATCGACGAGCTTGTCGAGGACGAGTTCACAGCGCCGGCCTCGGAGATCGAGCGTCGCCACTACGGCTGGAGCGTCCTGTCCTGCCTGCCCGACGCGATGGGCGACCCGCAGACAGCGGCGACGGGAGCGGTGATGCGCCCGTCGACTCTCCGCCGGTATGCCACCGAGGCAGGCTTCCGGGACGTGCTGATCCTTCCGATCCGCAACGACTACCTGCGCTTCTACCGCCTACTCCCCTGAGATGGCGGCGGCTTTCGCCTGCAGATAGCGCTGTTCCGGCAGGCTCGTCGTACGACGCGCCGCCGACAAATACAACGAGTGCGCCTGGACGAGATCACCGGCACGCTCGAACAAGTGCGCCCGTACGGCGTCCAACCGATGCGTCTCGGTGAGGTTCTTGTCGTCGTCGAGCGTGGCCAGCAGGTCGAGCCCCGCCTGCGGACCCTCGACCTGGGCCAGCGCGATGGCGCGATTGAGCGTCACCATCGGATTCGGCGCGAGCTTCTCCAGCAGCAGGTAGAGGCCGAGGATTTGCGGCCAGTCGGTCTCCTCCGCGCTCGGCGACTCCGCATGGACCGCAGCGATCGCGGCCTGCACCTGATACGGCCCGACCGCGCCGTGAGCGAGTGTCCGCAGAATCAGCGCAGCACCTTCTGCGATCTGCCCGCGGTCCCACAGCGACCGGTCTTGCTCGTCGATCGGGATCAAGCCGCCGTCCGCGGTCGTTCGCGCCGTACGACGGGAGTCGGTCAGCAGCATCAACGCCAGCAGACCCGCGACTTCACCGTCGTCGGGCAACAGTTCGTGCAGCATCCGGGTCAGCCGGATCGCCTCTGCGGTCAGCTCCACACGCTGCAAGGAGTCGCCCGAGCTCGCGGTGTAACCCTCGTTGAAGATCAGGTACAGCACCTGCAGCACGACCCGCAGCCGGTCGGCGCGCTCCTCCTCCGGCGGCATCGCGAACCGGCTGCCGGCCGCCTTGATGCTCTTCTTCGCCCGGCTGATCCGGGGCGCCATCGTTGCCTCCGGCACCATAAAGGCGCGGGCGATCTCGGCCGTCGTCAAACCACCGACTGCGCGCAGGGTGAGCGCGACCTGTGAGGCGGGCGTGACGGCAGGATGACAGCACAGGAAGAGCAAGGTCAACGTGTCATCGGCGTCCGGCGCCGCGTCTACATCGGCGCCAGGAGCAACCAACTCCTCCGGCCCGGCCATCGCTGCGACCGTGTCCTCCCGCCGGCGCCGCGCGTTCTCACTCCGGAACTGGTCGGTCAGCCGCCGCGTCGCGACCGTGATCAGCCACCCGCGCGGATTCGCCGGTACGCCGTCCACCGGCCACTGCGTCGCCGCCGCGAGCAATGCCTCCTGTACGGCGTCCTCGCAGAGGTCGAACTGCCCATGCCGCCGAGCCAGAAACCCCAGCACCTGCGGCGCAAGCTCCCGCAGCAGCCGTTCAACCTCATTCATGCGTAAGACCACCCCGACCATCCATCCACACGTACGGCGATCACCGGCCCGCGCGGCGGATCAGCGTCGTACTGCCGATACTTCGCCACCAGCAACTCAACGGCCGCCGGCGCCGCCGGGAGAACTCGCGCGACGCCGTCGACCCGCACCCACCACAGGTGCGTCCAGTCTTCGTCGTACTCGTCGACCAGGATCGCAACCCGCTCGTTCGCCTCGATGTTCCGCAACCGCTTCAGCTCGGTCGTGGTCTTCGGCTTCTGATCGATCCCGATGAACACCTCGTCACCGTGTACCGCATAAGTCACCGGTACGACGTGAGGCCGCAGATCAGCACCCACGGTCGCCAACCGCCCCACCCGCGCGGCAGCCACCCTGGCCCGGCACCCGGCCTCATCCAGTCGCACACCCCGACCCTAGCGGCTGGCCCGCACCTGCCGGCGCCAGAGCACCGGCAGGGTCCTCGACCCCGCCATCGCCGGGCAGCAAGCGGCCGGGCAGCAGGCGGTCGAGCCAGGCGGGGAGCCACCAGTTGGCGGTGCCCATCAGCTTCATCGCGGCCGGTACCAGGACCAGGCGCACGATGGTCGCGTCGACGAAGACAGCGGTGGCCAGGCCGAGCCCGAACATCTTGGTGGTCGGATCGTCGCTGACGGCGAAGCTCAGGAAGACCGAGATCATGATCAGCGCGGCGGAGGTGATCACCCGCCCGGTGGTCGCGATGCCGCGGATGACCGAGCCGGTGGTGTCGCCGGTGCTCAGGTACTCCTCCCGAATGCGCGAGAGCAGGAACACTTCGTAATCCATCGAGAGACCGAAGAGAATCGCGAACATGAACATCGGGATGAAGGGCAGGATCGGTACCGTCGACTCCAGCCCGATCAGCCCGGCGCCCCAGCCCCACTGGAACACCATCACCATCACCCCGAACGAGGCGCCGATGCTCAGCAGGTTCAGCAACGCTGCCTTGAGTGGCACGAGCACCGACCGGAAGACCACGGTCAGGAGCAGCAGCGACAACAGGATCACCGCGCCGATGAACACCGGCAGCCGGTCGTTGACCCGGTCACCGACGTCGGCCAAGGTCGCCGTCTGCCCACCGATGTGAGCCTTCGCCGGGCTCTGGCCGATGACGGCCGGGAACACCTCCGTGCGGAGCCGCTTGACCGTGTCCATCGTGGCATCGTCCTGCGGCCCGGTGGTCGGGAACGCGATCACGGTCGCGACGCCGGCGTTCACCTCGGCAGGCGTGACGGCGGCGATACCCTTGTCGGCCTTGACCGCGTTCACGAGAGGCTGGACCACGCTCGCGTCCTGAGAGATGTCGACGGCGATGACCAAGGGACCGTTGATCCCAGGACCGAAGCCGTCGGCGACGAGATCATAGGCTCGGCGTTCCGTTCGGTTCTCGGGCAGCGTGCCCTCGTCGGGAGTGCCGACCCGGAGCGCCAGCACCGGTGCCGCGAGCGCCAGGAGTGCGACGGTCGCGCCGATGGCGTACGCAGCGGCGTACTTGGAGACGTGCTGAGCCCAACGCTGCCAGCCCAATCCCGCATGAGCACGCTTGCGGCGGAGTCCGAACCGGTTGATCCGGTGCCCGGCAAGACCCAGGAAGGCCGGGAGCAAGGTGATCGAGGCGAGCACCATGATCAGCACGATGAGCGAGATGGCAACACCGCCAGCGGTCATGAATGGTACGCCGGCCACCGCCAGTCCCAGGATCGCGATGACCACCGTGCCACCCGCGAACACCACGGCCCTACCCGCACTGGCGACAGCCCGCCCGACCGACTCCTCGACGCTCATCCCTCGCCCGAGGAACTCGCGGTACCGGGTGACGAGGATCAGGGCGTAGTCGATGCCCACCCCGAGGCCGACCATGCTCCCGAGCACCGGAGCCCAGCTCGGGATGTCGATCAGGTACGTGACGAGGGACATCGAACTGATGCCGAGGGCAAGGCCGAACAGCGCCATCCCGATCGGCAGACCCATCGCGATGACAGACCCGAACGCCAGCAGCAGGATGACGATCGCGGCGACCAGGCCGATCGCCTCGCCGATTTCCGCCTCCGGCTCCTCGAACGCGAAGAACAGATCGCCGCCCAGCTCGATCCGTAGCGGCGATGCCTGCTCCGCAAACGCCTTCAGGTTCGCGAGATCAGCCGGGTCCAAGTCTTCGAGTACCGGATACTGCAGCCGGATGAGTCCGACGCGGCCGTCGGGTGAAACGGCTTCGGTGGTCCCGAGCACGTGCGGGAGCTCAGCCGCAGCCGACCGAAGCTGCGACAAGGCAGCTCGAGCCTCGGGTGAGTTGGAGAACGTGGCGCGGTCATCGCGAGGTGTCACGACCACCTGTGCGGTGAGGCCCGCCCGGTCCGACCCGGCGGCCGACAGCAAGTCGGTCGCCTTCTGGGAGTCGACTCCTGGCGCCCCGAAGGACTCCTCGAGTTTCTGACCGAATGCACTCGAGGTGGCGACCACGAGCACAGATACAACGAGCCACGCTCCGATGACAGACCATGATCGACGGGCGGCGAACCGTCCCAACCGGTACAGCGAATTCGACAGCATCCTTGATCCCCTCCAGCGTTCGACGAGGCCTTCATCGTGTCGAGACGACCCGGAAGGCACCTCGGAAGAAGGGGCGGACTTTCCTCGGCCGACCGGCTGACCGGCGACCCGTACTTTGGGCCGATACGCCGGGCGGCCGGGATATCTACGCTGTGGTCATGTTGAGAAACGCCACCCGCGCACTCTGGGCCGAACCGCGCGCCCCGAAGCCACCCCAGCGCGTGTGGCGGGACTGGGCGCTCATCGCCCTGCTCCTGCCGACGGCGATCTTCGAAACCATCTTCCGCGAGGACGTTGTCTGGAGGCCGGTCGCGCTCGTACTCGCGGTCGTCGTCATCGGCGCACTGCTGTGGCGGCGTACGCATCCTCTCGCGGTGGTGGCTGTCACGTTCGGGTTGGTGATCCTGGTCGACATCGCGAGCCTCATCGGTACGGGCGAACCCGTGGGCCTGTACACCAACGTATGCGTCGTGCTGTTGCCGTATTCGCTGGTTCGCTGGGGATCCGGCCGTGAGGTCGGGATCGGCTTGGCGATCATCGTGGCCGCGTTGATCCTGGGCCTCCTGAGCGACTCCTCCGGGGTGGGCGATGCCGTGGGCGGCACCCTGTTCCTGTTGTTCCCGGCGCCGCTCGGCGCGGCGGTCCGTTCCTTTACGACGTCCCGGGCGCGAGAGCTGGACCAGGTGAGGCTCCGGGAGCGCGAGCAGCTGGCCCGGGAACTGCACGACACGGTCGCTCATCATGTCTCGGCCATCGCGATCCGGGCGCAAGCCGGCCGCGTCGTTGCCGCCTCCCACCCCGAGGCCGCGCTGGACGCCCTCGTCGTCATCGAGGAAGAGGCCTCGCGTACGCTCGCCGAGATGCGCAGCATGGTCGGTGGTCTGCGCGACAACGGAGCAGCCGCGCTGCGGCCGCAACCCGGGCTGGCCGACCTCGAGCGGCTGGCCCGCAGTATCGGTGACGGGCCGCGGGTCGAGCTCGTGCTGTCGGGCGATCTGGAGAACCTCGGGTCATCGGTCGGGGCGGCGATTTACCGGATCGCCCAGGAGTCGATCACGAACGCCGTACGCCATGCGCGCCATGCGACCCGCATCGACGTCCGCGTGACCGGCGACCACGACTGCGTGCGCCTGACCGTCTCCGACGACGGAGACGCCGGGCTGACCCCACGGAACCCGCTGGGTTACGGCCTGGTGGGGATGACCGAACGAGCGTCGCTTCTCGGCGGCACCTTCACCGCAGGTCCCGATCCCGGCCGGGGCTGGACGGCCGAGGCAATGCTGCCCAAGGCGGTCAGATGACCATCCGGGTGCTCGTCGCCGACGACCAGGACCTCATCCGCACCGGGCTCGCGATGATCCTCGACGCACAACCGGGTATCGACGTCGTCGGTCAGGCGGCCGACGGTCTCGAAGCGGTTGCGCTCGCCCGGAGGCTGCGCCCGGACGTGTGCCTGTTCGACATCCGCATGCCCGGCATGGACGGGATCGCGGCGACGCGCGAGCTCGCCGGCCCCGGCGTCGACCACCCGCTCGCGATCGTCGTGATCACCACCTTCGACGTCGACGAATACGTGTACGGCGCACTGAAGGCAGGCGCCCGGGGATTCCTGCTCAAGGACGCCGGACCCGACCTGCTGATCCAGGCGATCCACGCCGCCGCCAACGGCGACGCACTCATCGCCCCGCGCATCACCGCCCGGCTGCTCGCCGCCTTTTCCGACTCCCATTCCGCGCGTACGCCGATCCAGCCGGTCGAACCGCTCACGGACAGGGAGGAGCAAGTCCTGACCACAGTGGCCCGCGGCCGGACCAATGCCGAGATCGCCGACGAACTCCACGTCAGCCTCAGCACCGTCAAGACCCACCTGACCAGCATCATGACCAAGCTCGGCGCCCGAAACCGCGTCGAGATCGTCATGTGGGCCTACGAAACAGGCCGAGTCGCCCGCTGAGGCAGCCCATGTTGCCCGGGACGGCTACCGCAGCGCCTAACGTTGCAGGTGGCGGAGCGCGGCGGTGGGGAGCGTGCGGGTGAGGGGGCCGATCAGGGAGGCGTCGCGGAGGGCGGTGCGGGCGGCCAAGTGACCGCAGGCGCCGTGGACGCCGCCGCCGGGGTGGATCGCCGAGCTGCCGAGGTAGAGGCCCGAGACGAAGGTCCGCGGGCTGCCGAGGCCGATGGTCGGGCGGAAGATCAGCTGCTGTTGCAGCTGCATGGTGCCGCCGCCGACGGCGCCGAGGCCGAGGGCCGCGTTGCCCGACTCGAGGTCGCTCGGCCGCTGCAGGTCGCGGTCGATGATGAGGTCGCTGAAGCCCGGCGCGTACCGCTCGATCGCACGCTCCATCCGGTGCGCCAGTTTCTCCGCCGACTCGTCGTCCGCGATGCCCCGGGGCAGGTGCGAGTACGTCCACACCGCCTCGGTCCCCTCCGGCGACCGGGTCGGATCCGACTTGGTCGTCTGCCCGATCAGCAGGAACGGCTGCGACGGCAACCGGCCGGTGTCGAGATCGGCGCTGAGGTGGACGAGCTCGTCCGCGGTCCCACCCAGATGTACGACGCCAGCCGTCCGCGCGTCGGTGGATCGCCACGGGATCGGCCCGCTGAGCCGGTAGTTCAGCTTCACCGTCGGGTAGTCCCACTCGAACCGCTCGTCCAGATCCCGCCGCAGCCCCGCCGGAATCGTTGCGTTCGGCAACAGCTCGCCGTACAGCGCCGGCGCGGACACATCCGCGATCACCGCACGCCCGACGACCACGGTCTCCCCGGAAGCCGTTCGTACGCCGGTCACCCGGCCGGACGAGACCTCGATCGCGGCGACCGGCGTACCGGAGACGAGCAACGCACCGGCACGCTCGGCCCGGCGGACCAGCGCACCCGACAGGCCGCCGGATCCGCCTTCCACCACGGGGTAGCCGACGTCCTGGGCGAGCATGGCGAGCAGCCAGCCCATCGTGCCGCTGACCGCGCCGGACAGCGGCGCGTCGGCATGCAGCGAGTTGCCCGCGAGCAGTGCGGGGCCGCCGGGTCCCTCGAACAGTTCCTTGCCCATCCGGTGCATCGGCATCGCCATGAACCGGGCGAACCGCAGCAACTCCCCCGCCGACCCGAGCTTGCGGACCAGCTTGATCCCCGGCCCGACCGGCGGCCAGGAGGTGAGCAGCGCCTTCAGCAGCGGCTCGCGGATGGCGACGTACTGCTGGTAGAGCCGCAGCCACGCTTCGCCGTCGCCCGGGTGGTCGGCGCCGACCGACTTGGCGGTGGCCTCGGGGTCCGGGTGGATCGCGGCAGACGTACCCTCTTCGGAGTCGAGCAGGTGCACGAGTGGCAGTGGAGCGTAGGCCCAGCGGAGGCCGAACTTCTCGAGTTCGAGTGCGCGCAGTACTGGCGAGGCCACGCCGAGTGGGTAGTTCGAGCTGAAACGGTCGCTGATCCAGCCGTCGCTCTCGGTGGACCGCACCGCACCGCCGAAGGTGTCGGCGGCCTCCAGCACCAGGACGTCCCAACCCGCGTCAGCAAGCGCGATCGCGCTCACCAGCCCATTGGGCCCCGACCCGATCACCACAGCATCAACACTGCGCGGCAACATGCCTAAAACCTTAGCCTGCATCCCCCTCGTCACCCCGCAGCACCTCCGCACCCCGCCCTCCCCGAACCAGACCGGGGCGGCGCCACCCGGGGACTGTGTGCAGATCGACAGGACTTATGCCCCCACTGGCCAGGTGACGGCCGGTCGTGTGAGCGTAGATCCGCCTGCCAAACGCAGACACATCCTGTCCAAATGTCCCCTGCGGCTCGGGGCGTGGGGCGGGTGGCGCGGTTAGGGCTGGGGCTGGCGGGACTCGATCTCTTGCATCAGGGTGGTGAGTTCCCGGGCGCGGCCGAGCATGGCGGGGTCGACCATGCGGCCGTCCGGCAGCACGATCACCCCGCCGAGGGCGACGTCGGCTTTGTCGACCGCGGCAAGTAAGGCCTCGGCGTCGGCGATCTGCGTGGCAGTCGGGGTGAAGCATTCGACAATGGTGGACAGCTGTCGCGGGTGGATCGCCGTACGGCCGACGAAACCGAGCGCCCGGCCCTCCAGACACGTCTGGCGCAGCCCGTCGAGATCGTTGACGTGAGGGAAGACCGACATCATCGGAGCGCCCAACCCAGCCGCGCGGGACGCCGACACCAGTCGCCCACGGGCCCAGGCCAGTCCCTCCGGCCCGTCCACGCCGAGCGAGCTGGTCAGGTCCGCCTCTCCGAGGGCGACCGCGACCACACCACGAGCGGAAGCGATCTCGAAAGCTCTCTCCAGCCCGAGCGGTGACTCGATCAACGCGGTGATCTTTGCCGTCGGCACCTGATCCAGTACGGCGTGCACGTCGGCCGCGCTCTCCACCTTCGGCAACCGGATCCGGATCGACGGTACGGCGGCCACCGCGGCCAGGTCGTCCTCGATCCACGGCGTCCCCGGCGCGTTCACCCGGACCTCGACCGGCCCGGACGCATTGGCAGCGATCCACGCCACCGCCCACCCGCGCGCATCCACCTTGTCATCCACCGGTACGGCGTCCTCGAGGTCGAACACCACCACATCGGGGCCTGCGGCAACGGCCTTCGCAAACCGATCCGGCCGATTCGCCGGAACATAAAGCGCGGTCAGCACTTAGACCACGCCGGCTTCGCGCAACGCCGCGAGCTGCTCAGGTGTGATGCCGATCTCCGCAAGCACGGAGTCGGTGTCGGCGCCGTGCGGTCGCCCGGCCCACCGGATCGACCCCGGCGACTCCGACAGCCGGAACAACACGTTCTGCATCTGCACTGGTCCCCCCAGTTCCTCGTCGTCCACCGCCACGATCGTGTGCAAAGCGGCGTACTGCGGATCGGTCATGATCCCCCGGATGTCATGCACCGGCCCGACCGCGGCCTCGGCCTTCTCGAACGCCGCCATCACCTCGTCGAGCGACCGCTCCCCGATCCACGACCCGACCGCGTCGTCCAGTACGTCGGCGTGCTGCGCGCGCTCGCGACCGGTCCGGAACCACGGCTCCTCGACCAGCTCCGGCCGGCCGACCAGGATCATCACCCGCTCGGCGATGCTCTGCGAGCTGGTCGACACCGCGACCCACCGGCCGTCGGCGGTTCGGTAGACGTTGCGCGGAGCATTGTTCGACGAACGGTTCCCGAGCCGCGGCTGCACATACCCGGTCTGCTGGTACGCCGTGATCCCACCGCCGAGCATCATCAGGATCGGCTCGATGATCGCCATGTCGATCACCTGCCCCTGACCCGACCGATCCCGTTCCCGCAGCGCGACCATCACGGCATACGCCGTCGCCAGCGCCGTGATGCCGTCGGCAAGGCCGAACGGCGGTAGCGTCGGCGGACCATCCGGCTCACCGGTCACCGCCGCGAACCCACTCATCGCCTCGGCCAGCGACCCGAACCCAGGCCGGCTCGACCACGGTCCGACCTGCCCGAAGGCAGTCACCCGGGCGATCACCAGTCGAGGGTTGGCCTCCAACAGCACATCCGGCCCCAGCCCCCAACGCTCCAGCGTCCCCGGCCGGAAGTTCTCCACCAGTACGTCGTTCTGACGCACCAGCTCGAGGAAGACGTCACGACCACGCGACAGATCGAGCGTCGCCAGCCGCTTGTTCCGGCCGAGCGTCTTGAACCACAGCCCGACCCCGTCTTTCGACGCACCGTGCGTCCGCGCGGCATCCGGCCGGGTCGGATGCTCGATCTTGGTGACATCGGCCCCGAAGTCCCCGAGGAACGTCGCCGCCAGCGGCCCCGCGAACAGCGTCGCCGCCTCCAGCACCTTCACACCCTCAAGAGGAGCAGCCCTCATCCTGCAACCCTGAAACCGATGGTCTCGGAGCGATCGAGGCCACCACCTGTCAGCACCAGCTTGAAGCTGACCTCGGGTTCCTTCGGTCCGCCGTCGGCGTACCAATCGGAGCCCTCGGCAACATAATGCGACCCGCCCTTGAGAATGCAGAACCGGCTGCGTCCGTCCCGGTGCTCGCTCTCGGTCAGGTTCCACACCAGCGGCTCCAACCGGCTGAAGCCCTCCAGGCCGGCCGCGACCTGCCACTCGTCCTCGGTCGGCAGCCGGCCGCCACGCCAGTCAGCGTACGCCCGCGCGTCCGGCAGATCGACGTACGTCACCGGATGGTCCTCGGTCCCGGCTACGGGCGCGCCATCCACCCAGTGCTTCAGGAACCGGTTGGTGATGCGTGGGCGATAGCCGGTCGCCGCGAGGAACTCGGCGTACTGCGCGTTCGTCACCTCGTTGACCGCGACCGAAATCCCTTCCAGCACCACCTCGCGGCGAAGCGTCTGGATGTCGTGCAGCCGTGGCGGCAGCGGCTTCCACTCCTCCACGTACGGCGCCTGGTCGTACAGCCCGGTCTCGCGTCGCCGATGCCGGACCGTCAACGCCCGCTCCCCCGCCGGTACGACGACAGCCGGACCGATCTCAGCACCGCTAACCGCCGGGACGGACACCCGCTCAGCCGGGGCCATGGGGAAGGCCGAGTCCTTGACGTGGGGCCGCGGCATCGTGCCCAACCGGCGGGCCGTCGCCCGGCAGGACGCACCCGCGGTCGCGCCGACCCGGACGATCCCGGTGACACCACGACCTGGAACGACCAGGTGTACGCCGTCGTCGTCGGCGGTGATCGGGACGCCGGACGTCACGTCGTACCAGTCCCCGACCTGGTCCTCCGAGCGCAGCACGATGCCTTCGAAGTCCTCCTCGTCGCGGTTGATCAGCGTCCAGAAGGTGATGTCGGCGAGGTCGAACCGCGACCCGTAGACGCCGTGCTCGCGGGCCTTGTCCGGAATCTCCGGCGTCAACTGGATCCAGTCACCGTTGATCAGCACCGGCGCGAACGCCCGCTGCGCGGCGACCATCCGGCGCAGCGTCGCGCGGTCGCGCGCGTTCCAGCCCACCCAGGCCGAGAAGACCGACTCCCAGACCAGCATGCCGACGCCGTTCACCCAGGCGGACTGCAGCTCGTCGCTGTGGTCCCGGTTCCAGCGGCGGGTGTGGTGCATCATGTGCCGGCGCTCGAACAGGTGCGCCCGCAGCACACCGGGCGCCAACGTGTCGGCGAACCACTGCGCCCAGGACAGCGCGTGGTCCTGGATCCTTGCCATCGGCAACCGTGACTCGCCCTCGAAGGCGATCGCCGGATTCGCCTTGCGCAGCGCCCGGGTGAAGGTGGGATCGCCTTCCTTCAAGGTGTCGAGGAAGACGCCGTCAACGTCGTAGTCGGTCACCAGCGCAGCGAACTCGTCCGCGTCGGACCGCGCCGACCGGCGGGTGCCGACGTCCCACGGGTTGTAGTCGAAGAACACCTTCAGCCCGAGCCGGTGCAGGTCGTCGACCAGCTCCCGTAGCTTCGGCACGTCCCGGTAGAAGTCGAACTGGTTGCGCGAGTCGATCCCGATCACCGGATACGCGTGCCACAACACGACCGCGTCGTACCCACCGAAGTCGTCGATCCCGTGCTGGACGAACTTCTCCGGCGTGAACCTGCCTGTCGCCACGTCGTACAGCTGGTCGTCCCAGAGCCAGACGAGCGCCACCGAGTACGCCGTCTGGGTCCACTCACGACCGGGCACCTCGTACTGCGAGCCGTCGTACGGCATCCGCTCGTACGCGCTGGCCAGCCACTCCGCGAGCTTGCCGCGCCAGCGTGGCAAGTCGGCCGGGTCGTCCGGCGCGCCGAGAATCTTGGCGTCGTCCAGGAAGGAGACGTCAACCCGGAGCCCGAGATCAACCCTGGCAGGGAGATCGATGGGCCGCGGCTCGAGCGGATTCACAGGTACACCTCCGCATAACGCGCGTCGATTGCATCCCCGTGAGGCACCGAGGGAATCGCCCCCGCGGCCTGAACACTCAATGAAGCAGCAACGGTAGCGCGTCGGACCGCGTTTCGCAGGTCGGTTTCAGTCATCGAGTCGGTAGCTGACACGGCAGCCAATGTTGCCGCCAGCACCCCGCAGAATGTGTCGCCGGCGGCCGTGGTGTCGACCGCGTCCACGGGCACTCCGGCGACCGCGATCTCGTCACCGCCACGGGTCAGGATCACCGCGCCGGCGGCGCCGAGGGTGACCACCGCGGCCGGCACTCGCTTGAGCAACGCCGACCGGTCGCTGCCGGCGATCGCCTCGGCCTCGGTCTCGTTCACCACGAGCAGGTCGACGTTCGCGAGGAGCTCGTCGGTCAGCTCGGCCGCCGGCGCCGCGTTGAGGATGAAGTACGAACTCGCCGACGCGGCCGCGTGGACCGTGGCGAACGGAATCTCCAACTGGGAAAGGACGATCTTCGCTCCGCCGATGGCCCGGGCCGCGGGCTCGGACAGGGTGAGCTCGCCGTTCGCGCCGGGCGCGACCACGATCGAGTTCTCACCGCCGGCGTCCACCGTGATGATCGCCGTACCGGTCGGAGTTGTCGTCGACGCGACCAGCGAGAGGTCGACATCCGAGCTGGCGAGAGCATCGCGGAGGAGGTCGCCGGAGTCGTCCACACCGAGTGAGGCAACGATTGCAGTTCGTGCTCCCGCGCGAGCCGCCGCGACCGCCTGGTTGGCTCCCTTGCCGCCCGGGCCGCGCGTCATCCCGGCCGCGAGCACCGTCTCGCCCGGGCGCGGTATCCGCTGGACCGGAAGGACCAGGTCGACGTTCGCACTGCCGACGACGACAACGTCCAGGACGTCAGGCTCCACCCCGCGCCACCTCCACGGTCCTCGCTGCCAGCTCGCTGATCGCGATCTGGTTCATTCCCGGCAGGCTCGTGGCCATCCGGTTGTCCAGTGGTGTGGACCACTCTGCCGGAACCCCGCGCACCGCGCCAAACACCGCACCGACCGTGGCGCCGACCGAGTCGGTGTCCCATCCGCCCATCACCGCGCGACCGATCGCGGTGGCGAAGTCCGGAGCCGTCAGTGCGTACGCCGTGAGTGCGGAGTTGTTCACCGCATGCACCCAGTGCAGGTGACCGTACTCGCCGTGCAAGACGTCGAGCGCGTCGTCCAGCTCCTGGTCTGCAAGCGCCAGCCCGAAGCGAACCGCTTGTGCAATTGCGCCCTCAGCCGCGACCACGTCCAGTCCGGCGACGGCTACCTCGCGCGGATCGTCCAGCACCATCGACGCAGCTGACATCGCGGCCACCCACAGGGCGCCGTCGACACCTGCGCCGGTGTGGCTCAAGCGGGCGTCGACGAGCGCGAGCCGGGCGGCCGCCGTACGGTCACCCGGATGTGTCCATCCGTACGCGTCGGTCCGGATCTGCGCGCCGATCCACTCGCGGAACGGGTTCCGTACGACGGCAGCGCGGGACGGCTCGACACCGTCGAGAAGGTTGCGGTAGGCAACTCGCTCGGCGGTGAAGACGCGACCGGCCGGCAGGTCGTTGAGCCAGGCTTGTGCGACGTCCTCGGTGGTCAGTGCGTCGCCGTGGCGCTCCATCAGCTGGAGCGCGAGGATCGCGAAGTTGAGGTCGTCGTCCTCGGGCATCCCGTCGATGTTCTCGCGCAGGCTGGTCGGCTTCGACCGGCGATTCCACGGCCAGCGCTCTTGGATTTGATCCGGTACGCCGACCGCGGTGATGTACTGCGTCAGCGGCCACTGCCCAGAACTCTCGAGGATCGCCCGGATGCCCTCGCGCGGGATCTTCTCCACCGGCTTGCCGAGCAGGTTCCCGGCGGCGCGGCCCAGCCAGGCATTGAGCGTCCGCTGCTCGAAGTCCTTGGCCTCGGAAACCGGCAGCGTCGGGATCGCCGGCTCCTGCCACTCCCCCGCCCGCCGGTCCAACTCGTCGAGCAGCTCATTCGCCAGAACGCGCAGTTCCGGCGGGGCCGGTTTGTCCGATGCGCCCGACACCGGCGCTTCCGTCGTACCGCCGGCTGCCAGCCAGCGCTCCTCGACATCGGCGACGTCGACGCCTTCGGAGCGGGATTGGACCAGTTGGTGCGGCAGCAAGTCCTCCGGCTGCACCCAGGTCATTCTCATCGGGCTTCTTCCTTCCCCTGTCGCATCCGGCGAAACGTCTCAGACCGATGCGTCGAACGCGGCCGTTCTCCTGGCCCACCGCTCGGCATCGGCCGCGCGGATGTCCGTGGCCACCGACGCCATCACGCGTCCCGGCCGCTCCAGGTTGGTCTTGCTCGCCGCGGCGACGTCCGACGCCCAGTCCGCCGGTACGCCGTTCAGGCCGCTGAGCGCACCGGTGATCGCGCCGGCCATCGACGCGATCGAGTCGGCGTCCCGGCCGTAGTTCGTGCCGCCGAGCACAGCCCGTCGTACGTCGCCCTCGGAGACGAGCACGAACCCGAGCGCCACCGGCAGCTCCTCGATCGCCTTGGTCCGGCTCGGCCGCCGGGCGTCCAGCGACTGGTCGCGGTAGTCCGGCCCGACCAGATCGTACGGCTCGATCGCCTTGCGGAGCAGGGGAATCGCCTGCTCCCACTCGGTGATCCCGTCCGCAGCCGCGACCACCGCCTCGACGGCCCTCCGAGTGCCGTCCTTGGCCAGCTTGACGGCCGCTTCCACGGCTGACGCCGCGGTGGCCCCCGGCGTCATCGCGGCGGCGACGGCGGCCGCGAACACGCCGGCCGCCTCCCGCCCGTAGCTCGACTGATGCGCACCGGCGACGTCGATCGCCTCGGCATAGGCCCCGGCGGGATCGCCCGCGTTGGCGATCCCGACCGGCGCCATGTACATCGCCGCACCGCAGTTGACGATGTTGCCGACCCCGGCCTCGCGCGGATCGACATGCCCGTAGTGCAACCGGGTGACCAGCCACTTCTCGGCCAGGAACACCCGGTGCAGCAGCAGCGCGTCCGTCTCCAGCTCGGGCACCCACCGGCGCCCGTTCAGCATCTTCGGCACCAGCAGGTCCGCGATCGCGTACGCGTCCAGGTGAGTACGGCGCTCGTCGTACACCTCGACCAGTGCGTGCGTCATCAAGGTGTCGTCGGTGATGTGCCCGTCGCCCTTGTGGTACGGCGCGATCGGCCGGGCGGTACGCCAGTCGTCGTACCAGGGACCGACGATGCCGGTCACCCAGCCGCCGTGCCGCTCCCGGATCGCCTCCGGGGTCCAGCCCTCGACGGCACCGCCGATCGCATCACCGACCGCGGAGCCGACGAGGACGCCTGTTGCCTT
Source organism: Kribbella antiqua (assembly GCF_004345665.1). Taxonomy (GTDB): domain Bacteria; phylum Actinomycetota; class Actinomycetes; order Propionibacteriales; family Kribbellaceae; genus Kribbella; species Kribbella antiqua. The sequence continues at coordinate 89,174 of NZ_SLWR01000016.1, read as the reverse complement.
ATCTTCCAACACAGTGCCGGCCTTTTCTGGCATCAGCTGTTGACCTGGCCCCATCCGTCGTTCAGCTTCTTGCCCAGCGTGGCGAGATCGGTCTTGTTCGCCAGGTACTCCTGGAGTGCCGGCGTCGCGATCTGGTCCTTCCACTTCGGGTAGTTCTCCACGCTCTGGAACGGCGCCTTGGTCAGCTCGTTGCCGCTGACCAGCGTCTGCTGCCAGCCGTTCTTGCCGCCGGTCGCCTTCAGGATCGCGTCCCGGGCCGCCTGCGTGGTCGGGATCAGCCAGTCGCCCTGACCGACCGCGGCCAGGTTCTCGGCCTTCATGTAGTAGTCGATGAACTTCGCCGCCTGCTCGATGTGCTTGCCCTCGGCCGGCACCGACAGCGTCTGCGGGTTCGCCGCTTGCTTGCTGCTGGTGCCCTTCAACGGCGGCAGCACCTCCCACTGGAAGCCCTTCGGCGCCTCCTCCAGGATCTGCTGCGCGGCGTAGTTGCCACCGACAACCATCGCGTACTTGCCGGCGTAGAACCCGGGCAGTACGTCGGAACCGCTCTGGGTCAGCGAGGTCGGGTCGATCGACTTGTCCGTGTAGGCCATGTCGTGGATCCGCTTCGGCACCGCGAGCTCGGCGTCACCGATCTTCGCCTTGGCGTCCCGCCCGGAGCCCTCGAAGAACTGCCCGTCGAAGTTCATGCCCAGGTTCAGCACGGTCGCGGTCGGGCTCTTCAGCCCCCAGCCCAGGCCGTACTTGCCGTTCGCGGTCAGCTTCTTCGCGTCGGCGGCCAGGTCGTCCCAGCTGAGCGAGTCACCGGTCGCCGTGATGCCGGCCTGCTTGAGCAGCGCGGTGTTGGCGAAGACGACGTACGACTGGAGCAGGGTCGGCGCGGCGTAGACCTTGCCGTCGCTGGAGACAGTGTCCCAGACGCCTTGCGACACGGCGTCCTTGGTCTCCTGGCTCAGGTACGGCGAGAGGTCGGCGAGGTAGCCCTGGTTGATGAACCCGGTGATGTCGGCGGACTCGTCGTGGATGATGTCCGGCGCCGTACCGCCCTGGAACTGGGTCACCAGTTGGTCGTGGACCGAGTCCCAGCTGCCCTGGACGTACTCGACCTGGATGTTCGGGTTGGCCGCATTCCAGTCTGCGACGATCTTCTTGGTCGCGGCGACGGTCGTCTTCTGGAAGGCGAGGCTCTGGAACTTCAGCGTCACCTTCTCGGTCGACGAGCCGGAGCCGCCGGATCCGTTGTCGTCACTGTTGCCACCGCACGCCGCAAGTGTCACCAGGGCGCTTGCCGCGAGCAGCGCGGTCATTACTTTCTTCATTGCATCTCCTCAGGGGATTTCTAACCCTTGACTGCGCCGCTCAGCAGGCCGGACGTCAACCGGCGCTGAAGGAAGGCGAAGAACACCAGGCTGGGGACTGTGGCTAGGACTGACGCTGCTGCCAGTGGGCCGAACTGGACCTGACCTTCAGCTCCGACGAAGCGCGCGAGTACGAGCGGCAGCGTCTTGAGGTCCGGGTCCTGCAGCAGGACCAGAGCGAAGAAGAACTCGTTCCACGCCGAGATGAAGGTGAACATCGCGGTCGCGATCAACCCCGGCCGCAGCAGCGGCATCACGATCGACACGATCGTGCGAAGCCGACCGGCGCCGTCGACGGATGCGGCCTCTTCCAGCTCGCGCGGTACGGCGGCGACGTACCCCTGCAGCATCCACAACGCGAATGGCATCGACCAGACCATATAGACGATCACCACCCCAGGGATCGTGTTGGTCAGGTGCAGCGGCCGCAGGATCATGAACAGCGGGATGACGATCAGGATCACGGGGAACACCTGGCTGACCAGGATCCAGCCGTTCGTGATCGGCCGCAGCCGGCTGCGGAACCGGGCCAACGCGTACGACACGGGCAGCGAGACGATCAGCACCAGGATCGTGCTGGCGATCGAGATCTGCAGGCTGTTCATCAGCCCGCGGACCAGACCTTGCTCGCTCAGAGCGTCGCTGTAGTTGGAGAAATCGACGTTCTTCGGCAGGATCGTCGGCGTGATGCTGGCGAACTCCTGCGGCGACTTCAGCGAACTGGAGATCAGCCAGAGCAACGGAAAGCCGAGAAACACCAGGTAGCAAACGACGGCGACGTACTGCAGAACCCTTGCAGTGGGACGTGTTCTCATGCCTCGCTCCTGAGCCGGTTCCGGAGGTAGAAGGCGAGGAACAAGATGATGATGACCACCATCACGTCACCCATCGCGGCCGCCATCCCGAAGTTCCCGTAGCGGAACGCCTCGTTGTAGGCGAACAGCATCGGCAGCATCGTCTTGCCGCCCGGTCCGCCCGCGGTGAGCACGTAGACCAGGCCGAACGAGTTGAAGTTCCAGATCATGTCGAGGCTGGTGATCGCGACGATGACGGTCCGCAGCTGTGGCAACGTGATGTTCCAGAACTGGCTCCACGCGCTCGCGCCGTCCACCGCGGCGGCCTCGTACAGCGATCGGTCGATGCCCTGCAGGCCGGCCAGTAGCGTGACCGTCGTCATCGGCATGCCGACCCAGATACCGACCACGATCACCGCGGGCAACGCCGTACTGAAGTCGCCGAGGAAGTTGATCGGATGGTCGGTGAGGTGCAGCTTCTGCAGGATCTCGTTGACCGGGCCGTTCGTCGGGTGCAGCAGCAGCCGCCACATGATCGCGACGACCACCGGCGGCATCGCCCACGGGATCAGCGCCAGCGTCCGGGCGACGCCGCGGAACTTGATGTTGGTGTTCAGCAGCAGCGCCAGGCCGAGCGCGGCGACGAACTGCAGGATCGTCACCGACAAGGTCCAGATGATGCCGATCCGGAACGAGTCCCAGAACAGGCCGTTGTGCAGCAGCCTGGAGAAGTTGCCGAAGCCGATGAAGTTCGTGTCGACCCGCAAGCCGGCGCGCGCATCGGTGAAGCCGAGCGCGATCCCGCGAATCAGCGGGTAGACGCTGAGCAGAAGAACCGGCAGCAACGCGGGCAGAAAGAGAAAGATCGCCTCGCGGTTCTGCTTCGGCCTGCCCGTCTTCCTGATCGGCGCTTCCGGTGGCGCCGTCACCGTCGCGGTCATGGGGCCTCCCGCCCTGGACTGAGGAACGCAGGGAGCGAAGCGACTGGAGAGACGAGGGAAGGGCGGGAGCCAAGGCCCCATGACCCCCGCGCCGGAGGCGCGGCATTCAACACGGTCATGGGGTGGACCTCCGCACACTCAGAGACGGCTGTACGACGATCCGCCGCGGACTCCGGGCCGGGTCGTCAATCCTTGCCAACAGCAACTCAGCCGCCCGCCGCCCCCGCTCCGCCGACCCCAGATTCACACTCGTCAACGGCGGAAAACTCTGCTCAGCCAGTTCACTGTCATCCATCCCAACCACAGCAACATCTTGTGGAACGCTCAGCCCGTAGGCGGCGAGTTCGTGCATCACCCCAACGGCAAGCAGATCGTTGGCACAGATCACCGCGCCGGGACGGCTCTTCTTGAACAGCTTCTTGCCCGCTTCCCGTCCAGCCGCGAAGGTGAAGTCGGCGGCTTCGATCTCACCTGCCGACCGCAGCTTGAACTCCTTCATGGCTTCGGCGAAGCCTTTCGCACGAGCTGTGCCGGGCACCGTGTCCGCAGGTCCATTCACGAAGGCGATCTCCTGACGACCCTTGGCAGTCAGGTGCTCAACCGCCAACAGAATGCCTTTCGGGGAGTTCGCGCGGACGGTGTCGACACCTGCTTTGGGGGGGACGTTTCCGGCGACGACCACCGGGACCTCGCACTCGCGGATCGACTTGATCAGGTCTTCGTCGACGCGCAGCGGGCTGATCACCAGGCCGTCGGCGTACCCTCGCGCCATCCCCCGAACCAGCGCGACCTCGTCCACCACATCCGGCCCGGTCGTCGTCACCACCAGCCGATAGCCCGCCGCTGACACCACTTCCTCGACCGCGCGCATCATCGTCACGTAGACCGGGTTACCGACGTCCGCGACGGCCAGCGTGAGCTGGAACGTCCGGCCGACCTTCAGCGACCTGGCCCGGGCATCCGGCACGTAGCCGAGCTCCTCGACGGCCCGCTGCACCCGCTCGACCATCTCCTCGGTGGCCGGCAGACCGTTCAGCACGCGCGACACCGACGCCACCGAGACCCCGGCTGCCCGGGCCACTCCAGCGATCGTCGGACGACTCACGCCCGCCTCCTGTAATCGTTCTTGTAATCGTTTACAACGGCGACATTAAGACGACATCCAGACCGCGTCAACACCGGGTAGGCGACGACCGCATGGTGAAACCGGACCGTGACCCGACGGATATCCAACTACTCTCATTGACTTAGTCGAGATATCCGGGAGCCCATTCCATGACAGACAAGCCGCCGCCCTCGGCTCGGAAGGTCGCGATCGCGGCCTGCGTCGGGGCGACCATCGAGTGGTACGACTTCTTCCTCTACGGCACCGCCGCCGGCCTGGTCTTCAACAAACTCTTCTTCTCCGACCTCAGCGGCCCCGCCGCCCAGTTCGCGTCCTTCGCCACCTTCGCGGTCGGCTTCCTGGCCCGCCCGGTCGGCGGCCTGCTGTTCGGCCACTTCGGCGACCGCATCGGCCGCAAGCAGATGCTGCTGCTCACCCTGGTCATCATGGGCCTCGGCACGACGCTCATCGGACTGCTCCCGAGCTACGACACCATCGGCGTCTGGGCGCCCGTACTGCTCGTCGTCCTGCGCATCCTGCAAGGCATCGGCGTCGGCGGTGAGTACGGCGGCGCGGTCCTGCTCGCGGTCGAGTACGCACCGAAGACCCGGCGTGGCTTCTTCGGGAGCTTCGCGCACATCGGCGTACCAGGTGGACTGTTCCTGGCGTCGGCCGCGTTCTCTCTGGCCGGACTGCTGCCGGACGATGCGTTCCTCGCGTGGGGCTGGCGGATCTGCTTCCTGGTCAGCGCGGTATTGCTTGCCATCGGCGCCTATATCCGGCTGTCGGTGATGGAGACACCCGCGTTCGCAAAAGTCCGCGAGCGCAAGGAGGTCTCCAGCATCCCGTTCGTCGACCTGCTGAAGCAGCACCCGCGCTCGCTGCTGCTCGGCATGGGCACCCGCTACATCGAGGGCTTCACCTTCAACCTGTTCTCGGTCTACCTCCTGTCGTACGTCGCCAACGACCTCGATCTGCCCCGCAGTTACGCGCTGAACGGAATCGTCGTCGGTGCGCTGATCGGCGTGATCCTCGTTCCGATCGCCGGCGGACTGTCCGATCGCTTCGGACGGAAGCCGGTGTATCGCGCCGGAACGTGGGCCGCGTTGCTGTTCGCTTTCCCGGCAGCGGCGTTAGTCCAGCACGGGACATCCGTGAGCGTGTTCATCGCGCTGGCGGTCGGGGTCGGCGTACTGGATGGAGTGATCTATGGACCGCTGGCCGCCTTCTGGGCTGAGCTGTTCAGCACACGGGTGCGGTATACGGCGCTCGGTGCGCTGTATCAGTTGTCCGGCATCGTCGCGTCCGGGCTGACGCCGTTGATCGCGGCCTGGCTGGTGAGTCTCGGCGGTGGCGACCTGTGGTGGCTGGCGACGTACAACGTGCTCATCGCTGTGATGAGTCTGCTGTCGGCGCGCGCACTCCCGGAGACCCTCGGCCGCGATCTCGACGAAACCCCACGCGTACTGGATGGAGCTACCCGATGACTCTGACTTTCCACTGGTTCCTGCCCACGTCCGGAGACTCGCGGAACATCACCGGCGGCGGCCACGGCGCAGAGGTGGTGCACCGGGACCGCCGCGTCACCACGCGCTATCTGCGGCAGATCGTCACCGCGGCCGAGGAGCTCGGCTTCGTCGGCGCCCTGACGCCGACCGGATTGTGGTGTGACGACGCTTGGTTGTCGACGGCATCGTTGCTCGATTCAACCGATCGGCTGAAGTTCCTGGTCGCGTTCCGGCCGGGCCTGCTGGCACCGACGCTGGCTGCGCAGATGGCCGCGACGTTCCAGAACCAGTCGGGTGGGCGATTGCTGCTCAACGTGGTGACGGGTGGCGAGCCCGCCGAGCAGAAGGCGTTCGGCGACTTCCTGAGCAAGGACGAGCGGTACGAGCGGACCGACGAGTTCCTGACCATCGTGCGGAAGCTGTGGGCACACGGGGACCCGTTCGACTTCAACGGCAAGCATCTGCGGGTCGAGCAGGCGCGGCTGGTGTCGGTGCCGGATCCGACTCCGCCGATCTACTTCGGTGGCTCATCGGCCGCGGCTGGTCCGGTCGCAGCGGGGCAAAGCGATGTCTACCTGACCTGGGGCGAGCCGCCCGCCGCAGTGGCCGAGAAGATCGCCTGGATTCGCAAACTGGCCGACGAGGCGGGCCGGGCGGTCCGGTTCGGCATCCGCCTGCATGTCATCACTCGCGACACCTCCGACGACGCATGGCGCGAGGCCGCGCGGCTGCTCGACGCGCTGCCCCCGGAGACGATCGCGAAGGTCCAGGAGAGCCTCCGCCGCAGCGAATCCGAAGGCCAGAAGCGCATGCTCGCCCTGCACGGCGGCCGGCCCGAAGATCTCGAGATCTACCCCAACCTCTGGGCCGGCGTCGGCCTGGCCCGTGGTGGCGCCGGTACGGCGTTGGTCGGTAGCCACGACGAGGTCGCTGACCGCATCAAGGAGTACGCCGACCTCGGCATCGAGGAGTTCATCCTCTCCGGCTACCCACACCTCGAAGAGGCCTACTGGTTCGGCGAGTCAGTCCTCCCCCGCCTCCAACGCGACGGCTTGTGGGTGCATCCGTCAGAACCCGTCAGCACCCGCCAAGCCGCCGTACCGTTTGCCGTTCAAGCCCGGTAGAAGAGCCAGGCGTCGGCCATGCGCTGGGACTGGCCGGGCGTGAACTCGGTGTAGCAGGAGTCGAACGAGTAGTCCATGTAGTTGTGGATCGGGTCGAGGCCGGGTGCCTTGCAGGTGTCCTTGCCTGCCGGGCATCCGGACGTCGGCGTCTTCTCCGGCGGGTGTCGGCGACGAAGTCGCCCTTCGCGTTGCAGCCGCCGAAGAAGGTGTGCTCGAGGTTGAGCCAGTGCCCGACCTCGTGCGTCGTCGTCTCGCCCTGGTCGTACCGGCCGGCGTACGTGGTCGACGTACCGAGGAAGGACTCCCAGTTGATGACCACGCCGTCGAGATACCTCACGTACCCCCAGGCAGTCCGACTGTAAGCACGCCAGGCGCACCAGCGGAAGGGCTACTCGTCCTCTTCGTCGGCGCCCGGCCGCTCGGCCCACGGGGTTTCCTTGGCCGGGCGGACGACGATCAGTTTGTCGCCCGCGGCAAGGACCGAGACGTTCGAGTCGTAATATCGGTGGACTTTTCCGTCTCGTACGACGGAGACGACGCGGTCCGGCAGCGCCGCTGGGGGCTTCCCGACCTCGCGGCCGAGGACGGGGCGTTCGGCGACCTCGAGGCCCTCGCCGTACGTCAGCAGGTCTTCCATCACCTCGCCGAGGTTCGGGCTGACCGCGGACAGGCCGAGCAGCCGGCCGACCGCCTCCGACGACGTGACGACCGCGTCGGCGCCGCTCTGCCGGAGCAATGGGACGTTGTCCTCTTCCCGGACCGCGACGATGATGTGCGCGTTCGGGTTCAGCTGGCGGACGGCGAGGGTGACCAGGACGGCCGAGTCGTCCCGGTCCGTGGTCACGATCACTTCGCTCGCCGTCATCACCTCGGCGCGGCGCAGCACCGTCCGGTTCGTCGCGTCGCCGTGGAATGCGGCCATCTGATCGTTGCCCGCGTCACCGATCGCCGTGGCCCGCGGGTCGATCACCACGATGCGGTCGCGCTTCACCCCGTTGCTGAGTAGCGTCTGGACCGCGGAACGGCCCTTGGTGCCGTAGCCGACGACGACGGTGTGGTCTTTCATGCGCTTCCTCCATCGTGTGTCGCGCATGACGCGGCGACTCTCGTTGGCCAGGACTTGCAGTGTCGTGCCAACCAGCACCACCAGGAACGCTATCCGCAGTGGCGTGACGATGAAGGCGTTCACCAGCCGGGCCGTCGACGTCACCGGAGTGATGTCGCCGTACCCGGTCGTGGTGAGCGTGACCGTCGCGTAATAGACGCTGTCGATCAGGTCGACATGACCGTCGTAACTGTCCTTGTAGCCGTCACGGTCGACCACCACGATGAGCACCATCAGGGTCAACAGCCCCAGCGCGATCAGAAAGCGGCTGAAGAGCTGGAAGAGCGGCGAGCGCGTGCTCGCGGGCAGGTTGACCAGAAGACCGTGTGGGTTGCGACCGGTGGGCAGGGATGGCACGTGTCTGACGATATTGCACCGGGGTCCGATCCACCGCATGCGACAGGCTCTGGTCGGACAGCGCGACCGTCACCATCAGGCTGTCACCGTCCTGGACCACCCGGGTCCGCATCCGCAGACCCTCGATCGTGCGGAGCATCGCAACGTTCTCCGGCTGCACCATGCAGATCGCCCGGTCGGCCCCCAGCGCCCGGGCCTCGCTGATCAGCCGGCGCAGCAGCTGCGACCCCAGCCCTTGCCGCTGCCAGCCGTCTTCCACCAGTACGGCGACCTCCATCGCCGTACTGCCGAGCTCCTCCCACGGAGCGGCCGTCGCCATCCCGATGACGGCGTCACCGACCGCCGCGACGATCGAGACGCCACCGGCCGGTGCGGACAGGTGCCGCGCGGTCCGGGTGGTCAGCCTTGGCATCGGCACGTGGTAGCGCCGGGTGCGGCTCTCGTACGAGCACCGCTCATGCATGGCGACGACAGCCTCCGCATCGTCGACAGTGGCCGGCCGCAGGTCCGGTACGGCGCTGCCGGGGCGCGGGCCCTCGATCACGTGACCTTGGACCCGCTCAGCCAGCCGGCCGGCGATCTCCACCAGTACGTCGGCCCGGGCCCACTCGGCCGGGGTGTACTCCTCGAAGCCCTGCAGATTGCCCAGCTCGTCGTCGACGGACACCGGGTCGTCGATCAGCCGCAGTACGGCGCGCAGGTACCGCGTCGGGGCGTCACTCAGTACGTCGGCCTGGCAGGGGCGGACCGTCGTACTGGAACAGCCTGCCTCGGCGGCGAGGGCGACCAGGCCGTCAGCGGTCCAGCCGACGCCGGTGGAGACCACCAGCTCGTCGACAGCGCCGGTCTCGGCGGTGAACACTTCCAGGCTCAGAATATTGATGTCGTCCGCACCACACCGTGCAGCGAGTTCGGCCAGCGCACCGGGCCGGTCGGCGAGTTCAGTCCTGATCTTCCAGAGCATGCGGACGCCCTCCCTCGTAAGCGTCCTTCCAGACTGCGGTCCGCCTGTTGCCTCACCGGGTCCGCAATGTTACGCCCGCGTCAAGATGTCGGCTTTGGCTGTCAGCGGCGGCGGAGGGTGGGGATGAGTTTGGGTTTGCGGGCGGCGAGGACGGCGGCGGGGTCGCGTTTGTCCAGGTCGGCGTGCCGGAGCAGCTCCGGGTAGGTGTTCGCCGGGACCGGCGGGTAGGTGGTGACGATCGCGTCGCCGCTGAAGACGAAGAAGATCGCCTGACCGTCCTTGATCACCTTGAGCAAAGACCCGTCGCGGACGGTGAGAGCATGTTCGAGCGCCTTCTTCCGGGCCGTGCGCTTCGCCAGCGCCGCCTGGACCGCCTGTTGCGCCGGCTCGCGACCATGCTTGATCGCCTCCACCGCCAGCGGCCCGTACCGCACGCCGTACTTGACCAGGTTCTTGGCCAGCTTGCCTTTCCCACCCGTCGCACCCGCCATGTACTCGAGCCTACTGACTACACCGGGTCGGCATGCGATCGTTGGCTGCGTCAGGCAGGATTGAGCGTGTGACCAGCTCCAATCCGCGCCGGCCGATCATGCCGGGGAACAAGTTGTTCGAGTCGTTGCCTGGTGCTGCCGACCCGGCGACTGTGACCGAGGTCGCGCACCGGACCGCCGAGCTGCTGGTCCGCGGGGTCCGCTCGTCGGAGGACACCGAGGTGCACGCGCGGGTGGTGAAGCTGGCCGACGACTACGGCCTCGACGAGCTCGCGGAGCTCTGGTCCGACGCACCGGCCGACTCCCTGCCCGGCTCGCTCTGGCGGCTGTACCTGCTCCGCTCCTGGGTGCACTCCAACTCCGAAGAGGTCTCCCGCGAGTTCGCGACCGGACGCAAGTACGCCGAAGTGCACGCGGTGGTCGCTGGAGTCGCTGAGCCGCCTGGTCCGGCCGAGGTGCGCGACATGGTCGACGCCGTACTGCGAGGTGTCGCGACCGGGGACTTCGCGACCACATTGGACCGGGCGGCGGCGTTCGCGCGGATCGTCGCGACCGGGCGGGCGCACCTGGCCGACGACGGGCACGACCAGGTGCTGTCGGCGTCGAAGCTGGTCGAGATGGCGGATCAGCTGCAGACCGCGGCGCGGGCCGAACGCGCCGGGCAACTCTGGTAGTCGCTTGACGATTGCGCGGCGCTCGGCATTGGTGGTTGCGCGTCGGGAGCTTGGATGCTATGGCGTCTTGAAGGCCGGGAAGCCAACAGGACAAGGGGTTTTGACACCCGCTACACTGTTCGAGGTGTCGGGCCGGTGCAAGCCCCGGGTCCCAAATTAAGCCGCTACGAGCGGCCACGCGCCGTGAGGCGCTTCCCGGTCCGGCGCCACATACTTCCCAGTCTCATCACAGTCCTGGAAGTTTTCTTACCAGGATTGATTCCCCTGCGGGGGCTGATCCACACCGCTTTCGGCGGTCGACGGCGACTCCCACGAGTAGTTGCCGCGCTGCCACCGGAACAGGTTGTAGACCAGCTCCAGGTTCGTCGAAGCGGCCAGCACATCCCAGAAGCCCTGCCCGTAGAACCCGTACTGCCCCAGCGACACCCCATCAGCCAGCAGCTCGGTGTTCCCCAGATCCAGGAACCCCTGCCGCGCGAAGTGCCCCGGCTGACTGTCCGACCACGCGGGGAAGTTGCTCCAGACCGAGTTCCCCTCCCGCGCCGCCGGTGCGTACTTCAGCCCGGTCGTCTGATCCGTCACCATCCCCGGCCGCAGCCCCGCCTTGTACCAGCTCTCCGCGTGCCGGCTCCCAGCCTGGTACGACGTCGCAGTCGACGTCATCAGCGTCGCGAACGGCCAGCTCATCGCATCCGAGTGCCCGACCATCTGCGACACACGTCGCATCGATTGTCGCCAGCTCGCGATCGCGGACCCGATGCTCCGGCTTCCCCTTGATCTGCTGCTCATGCGTGAAAGCGAGGCTGTACAGGTACGGCGACTTGGCTGCGGCCGGTGACGCGAACTGCCAGCCCTCGACCACCTCGAACGTCCCGCGCTTCGCCTTCCCCGTCGTCCCGAGGTAGATCGACTTGATCCGGGTGCCGAAGCTGCGGCTGGAGGCCAAGATCCAGTTGTCGATCACCCGCCCGTAGGTCAGGCTGCCGCCCTTGCGTTCGGTCGGCCGTTGCGTCGTCACCTTGGCCTCGGCCGCCGTACGAGCGTCATACGTGATCGTGAGGTTCTTCGTCAGGGTGATCTCGGGGTCGCCGAGAAAGGCGTACGACTCGACCAATCCGTCGGCGTCGCCGGTAGCGATGATCGCGGCGAGCGAGTACGTGCCGGCCCGCAGATGCAGCGTCTGATCCGCGCCCTCGAACCCGATCCGTTGGGCGGCGATGCTGTCGGTGTCGAACACGTCCAGCGCGGTGATCGACGAGGCGGGCTTCCCGTTGCGGTCGATCAGCTTGAAGGTGACGTCGACGTACTGCGGCTCGAGGTACAAGCCGACCGGGGTGACGACCGTGCGTCCGTCGTTGCTGGTAGCAACCACCCGTGCGCTGATCGCGCCGTACAGGCCGTAATCCACGGAGACCGTGGGATCGACGACCAGCGGCAGCGAAGCGGTCCCACCGGCCGGGATCGTCAGCGAGCTCGAGCCAAAGCTGATGAGTGCACGTGGCAACGTCTTCCCGTTGTTGCCGCGGGCATCGACGGCGAACTTCAGCGTCACCGGCTCTTTCCCAGTGTTGCGATAGGTCAGTTGCTTTGTCGTCTTATCTGCCGCCGTATGCGGCCAGGCGAAGGTCCCGAGGTCGGTCGTCGCCGGTCCGGTCACCTGCTGCGTGATCGCGTTGGACACGCTGAGCTCGCCGACTCCCTGCTCGTAGACCCCGGCGGTGCTTGCCGACCGCACCGAGTTCTGCAGGATCGCCTTCAGCTCGGCACCCCTCAACTCAGGATGCTTCTGCTTGAGGATCGCCGCCGCGCCCGCGACATGCGGCGTCGCCATCGAGGTCCCGCTCATGTCGATGTACGCCGAATCGCCGCGACCGCCGGCCCGCGCCGCGGTGATGTCCACGCCAGGCGCCGCGATGTCGGGCTTGACCGCGTGGTTGCTCATGACCGGCCCGCGGCTGGAGAAGTCCGCGGTGGTCTGAGTGAGATCGGTCGCGGCAACGGTCAACGCGGACGCGGCACAGCCCGGGCTGCTGATCGTCTCGGCCGGGCCGTAGAGGTTGCCGGCCGCAACGACGAACAGGACACCCGACGATGCGCTGATCCGGTCGACGGCGGCCGCCATCGGGTCGGTGCAGTCGACGGGTTCCGACGTACCGATGCTCATGCTGATCACGTCGGCGCCCTGGGCAACGGCCCACTCCATACCGGCGATGATCCAGGACAGGTCGCCCTGGCCGTAGTCGTTCAGGACCTTTGCCGAGAGCAACTCGGCGCCCGGAGCAACACCCTTGATCTTGCCGTTCGAGGCGACGCCGCGGCCGGCGACCGTGGACGACGTGTGCGTGCCGTGGCCGTCGTGGTCGACGGCGTCGGGGCTGTCGGTGAAGTTCTGCTCGGCCTTGACCGCGCCGGCCAAGTCCGGGTGCTCCGCGTCGACACCGGTGTCGAGGACGGCGACGGTCGTACCGGTTCCGTCGTAGCCCGCTTGCCAGGCCTGCGGGCCGCCGACGTACGGGACGCTCCGGTCAAGGGTCCCGGCCGCCACACAACCGTCAGCTGGGAGGCATCGTGCTCGACGTGCTGGGACTGGATGACCCCGAGGAACTCGCCTACCGCGCCCTGATCGAGGTGCCGTCGTACGACGCCGCCGGGCTGGCGGGGCGGCTCGGCTGTCACCCGGTGGAGGCCGCGCGCGCACTGGCGGCGCTGGAGACGCTCGGCCTGGCCGCACGCTCCAGCGGCGGCACGGACCGGTACGTCGCGTCTCCCCCATCGGTCGCACTCGCCGCACTGGCCGTGCAGCGTGAGGAGGAGCTGCGCCGGGCTCAGCGCGAGATCGAGTCGCTGGCCGAGGTCTACCGCGGTACTGACACCGACCGTGAAGTGGGCGACGTCGTGGACGTCGTACGCGGGGCCAAGGCCGTCGGGCAGCGGTTCGCGCAGCTGCAGATGTCCGCACGCGAGGAGGTCCTCGGCTTCGTCAAGGCGGAGATCGCGGTGGTACCACCCGAGGAGAACAAGGAGGAAGACGCCGCGGTCACCCGTGGGGTGCGCTACCGCGTGGTGATCGAGCGGAGCGCGTTCGACCGCCCTGGGTTCTTCGCTGCCGCGTCTGACTCACTACAGGCGGGTGAGGAGGTCCGGGTGGTGCAGGAGCTGCCGATCCGGATGCTGATCGTGGACCGCCGGATAGCGCTGGTGCCGCTGCTCTCCGGCTCAGGAGGCAGTATCGGCGCGCTGATCGTTCACAGCAGCGGCATGCTCGATGCACTGCTCGCTCTGTTCGACCGCGTCTGGCGCGACGGCCTGCCGCTCGTACTGGGCACAGACGGCATGGTGGAGGGTTCGTCCGACGGTCTGCCCGAGCTGGACGCCCGCATTCTGGGCCTGCTCCTGGCCGGCCTCACCGACCAGGCTGTGGCCAACCAGCTGGGCCTTTCCATGCGCACGGTCCAGCGCCGCGTCCGCGCTCTGATGGACCTCGTCTCCGCTGACACCCGTCTCCAGCTCGGCTTCCACGCTGCCCGAAGGGGCTGGGTCTAAGGGTGATCCAGGGGTTATCCCCCTATCGATATCGCCCGAACACGAGCACACTCGGGAGAAACAAAAATACGGCTGGGGGCCGCTGACCGCCAGGGAGGGGCGATGGTCGGCATGGTGGGGACTACGACTGCCGAGGTAGTGCACGCGGAGGGGATCGTCCGGGTGTACGGCGAGGGCGACACAGCTGTCCACGCGCTACGTGGGGTGAATGTGCAGATCGAGCCCGGACAGCTGACGGCGGTGATGGGGCCATCCGGGTCGGGCAAATCGACGCTGATGCACATCCTGGCCGGGCTGGACCGGCCGACGTCGGGGTCGGTACAGATCGCCGGGACCGAGATCACCACGCTCGGCGACGACGCGCTGACCAAGCTGCGCCGCAAGCACATCGGCTTCATCTTCCAGTTCTTCAACCTGCTGCCGATGCTCACCGCACGGGACAACGTCGTACTGCCGCTGACCATCGCCGGTGAGAAACCGGACCAGCAGTTCTTCGACGAGCTGATCGGGCGGGTCGGGCTGAGCGATCGGCTCGAGCACCGGCCGGCCGAGTTGTCCGGTGGTCAGCAGCAGCGGGTCGCGATCGCGCGGGCGCTGGTGTCGCGGCCGACTGTCGTGTTCGCCGACGAACCGACCGGCAACCTGGACTCCCGGACCAGCGGCGAAATCCTCGACCTGATGCGTGGCTCGGTCGAGGAGTACGGCCAGACCACGGTGATGGTCACGCATGACGCGAAGGCCGCCGCGATGGCGGACCGGGTGCTCTACTTGGCCGACGGCGAGATCGTGAAGGAAACCGGTCGCTCCAGCCAGCACGAGATCCTCCAGATCATCGACACGCTGGATCTGCAGTGATCCGGTTCGCTCTGCAGGGCCTGCTGGCTCGCAAGCTCCGTACCGCGCTGACCGCGATCGGCGTCGTACTGGGAGTTTCGCTGATCTCGGGCACCTACGTGCTCACCGACTCGATCACGTCGGCGTTCGATTCGATCTTCACCGAGAACTACAAGAACACCGACGCCGCGATCACCGGGAAGTCCGCGTTCGACCCGGCCGACGACGGCACCACGACGGCACCGGCGTTCTCGCAGGACCTGCTGCCGAAGGTTCGCGAGCTGCCGCAGGTCGGCGCGGCCGGCGGTGGGGTCTTCGGCGAGGCGCAGCTGATCGGCCGCGACGGCAAAGCGATCGTTTTCGGCGGCGCGCCGAACCTCGGCTTCAGCGTCGATCCGGCGCTGCCGCAGTTCAACACGCTCTCGCTGGTGAAGGGCGCCTGGCCCGCGGCCGGCGAGGTCGTGATCGATACGCACACCGCTGCGGAGAAGGGCTTCAAGGCCGGCGACGAGATCGGCATACAGGCACGCGGTGCGGCTGAGCGGATGCGGGTCTCCGGGCTGGTCGAGTTCGGTGCGGTGTCGTCCATCGGTGGCGCGACGCTGGCCGGGTTCGAGCTCGGTACGGCGCAGCAACTGTTCGGCAAGACCGGCAAGCTGGACCAGATCCTGATCGCGGCCAAGAAGGACGTCGACAAGCAGCAACTGATCGCGTCCGTCCAGCAGATCCTGCCGCCGGCCACCCAGGTCCGGACCGCGGAGGACCAGGCAGCCGAGGATGCGGAGGGGACGACCGAGTTCCTGAACTTCCTGCAGACGTTCTTGCTGGTCTTCGGCGGGATCGCGTTGTTCGTCGGCTCGTTCGTGATCGCGAACTCGCTGTCGATCACGATCGCCCAGCGGACCCGCGAGTTCGCCACGCTCCGCACGCTCGGGGCGTCCCGCCGCCAGATCCTCGGCACGGTCGTGCTCGAGGCGGTGGTGACCGGGTTCGTCTCAGCTGTGGCCGGGTTGTTCCTTGGATTGGCGATCGCGACCGGCCTGTTCAATCTGTTCGACGCCGTCGGGTTCACGCTGCCGAACAACGGGCTGGTGTTCGAGACCCGGACGATCGTGGTGGCGATCATCGTCGGCACCGTCGTGACCGTGGTGGCGAGTCTCCGGCCGGCTTGGCGTGCGACGCGCGTACCGCCGATTGCCGCAGTACGGGAGGGGGCGACGCTGCAGCCTGGGCGGTTGCATCGGTTCCGTCCTGTGGGTGCTGCGTTGCTCGCGCTGGCAGGGATCGCCGCCGCACTGGTCGGGTTGTTCGTCGACGGTTTGAAGACGAGCACGCTGCTGTCTCTGCTCGGTCTTGGGGTGCTGCTGCTGTTTATCGGGATCGCATCCTTCTCGAACCGGCTGGTGCGTCCGCTGGCGGCTGTGTCGGACCCGATCGCGCGCTGGTCGGTCGTCGTACTGACCGCGCTGATCTGGCCGTTCATCCTGCTGCCGTACTGGGCGATCCGGCGGCTGTTCGGCCAGCATCCGGAGTTCCCCCGCGTGCTGCCGGATCGGCCGGCGGTCGAGATCGGCGGGCAGAACAGCCGCCGCGATCCACAACGCACGGCGTCGACCGCGGCGGCGTTGATGATCGGGCTTGCCCTGGTCACGCTCGTCGCCACCTTGGGCGCAGGGCTGATCAAGCCCTTCGAGGACGCGGTCGACGGGATCTTCAGCGCCGACTACGCGATCACCGCGCAGAACAACTTCAGCCCGCTGCCACCGAGTGTGGCTGCCGCAGCGGCCCAAGTGCCAGGTGTGTCTGAGGTGACCAGCGTCCGCGGTGGTCAGGCGAGGGCGTTCGACAAGACGATCTCGATCACGGCGATCGACAAGACGGCCCCGGAGCTGCTCAGGTTCGACTGGCGAGACGGCTCGCAAGCGTCGCTTGGCCAGCTGGATCCGAACGGCGCGATCGTCGACGACGAGTACGCCGGCGACCACGGCCTCTCGGTGGGGTCGACGCTCGGCCTGGAGATGGTGACCGGCAAGGTGCTGCAGTTCCAGGTGCGCGGGATCTTCCGCCCGCCCGCGGGTGGGTCGCCGTTCGGGAACGTGACGATCGCGACCGCCACGTTCGACAGCGAGAACCCGCAACCGCAGAACATCTACACCTTCCTGAACATGGGCGGCGGTGTCACCCCGGAGAACACGGCCGCGCTCAGCACAGCGCTGCAGACCTTCCCGAACGCGAAGGCGATGACCCGGGACCAGTTCAAGAAGGCGCAGACGGACAGCATCAAGGGCCTGCTGAACGTGCTCTACGTCCTGCTCGCGCTGTCGGTCCTGGTCAGCCTGTTCGGCATCGTGAACACGCTCGTGCTGACGGTTTTCGAGCGTACTCGCGAACTCGGCATGCTGCGCGCGATCGGCCTGACCAGAGGCCAGGTGAAACGGATGATCCGCCAGGAAAGTGTGATCACGGCCTTGATCGGCGCGGTGATCGGCATCGTCCTGGGGCTGGTCCTCGCGGGCTTGCTGGCGGCCCGGCTGGACGAGATCACCTTCACCGTCCCGGCCGGTCAGCTGGTGATCTTCGCCGTCGTCTCGGTCGTCGTCGGCATCTTCGCCGCTATCTGGCCGGCCCGCCGCGCGGCGCGTCTGAATCCATTGGAGGCACTGCAGTATGAGTAGTTGTACGCAGGAGAGCTGAGCCTTTGGGGTTGTAGCTTCCCGACCTATGAAGCGAATCACCGCCCTCGCTGTCGTGCTCGTCCTGGCCGGATGCTCGACGGTGGATTCGAAGGACATCCGCACCAGCGGGATCACCGCTGACCTGCTCGTCTCGCTGCCGGAGGACACCGACGCGGCCGACGTCACCGCGTCCCTCCGCGTCGGGACCCTCACCTTCGTCGAGCTCGGCGACGGCGAGGACATCACCGCCTCGGGCGCCGGTAAGACCGTTCAGCTCAAGCACCGCCGCTCCGCCGGCGCGACCGACTACCGCAACCGGCTCGACGGAGTGGTTGCTCCAGGCACCGAAATCACCTTCGACCTGGAGCGATCCGGCGACGACACCTCCGCGCCCAAGTCGACCATCGCCCTGCCGGCACGGGTCCGCCTGACGGCGCCGGCCAGCGGTACGACGTACTCGCGCCGCCAGGCCATCGACGTACGGTTCACCAGTGAGCCGTCGCAGGCAGGGGCGATCCTGAGCTGGGCCGGCGAGTGTGTCACCACGGGAAGCCTGCAACTGGAGGGCGGACGGACCTCGGTGACGATCCCGGCCGGCTCGATCACGCCGTCCATGGCGACACCGACACCTGGCGTCAAGCCAACGACGACCTGCCCGATCAACCTCACGCTGACCCGGCGGGACGAGGGGACGCTGGATCCGGCCTTCAAGAACGGCACGATCGCGGCCGAGACCCAGTCCACCCGGCGAATCACCTCCACTCCGTAGCCGTCCGGCGACACGCGGCGGTCACCGGTCGGCCTTTTGTCGGCTACCTTCACGAAGGCACAGGTATCCCTGGGGCAGCCAGCCTCGGGTGCGTCCGCCCATACCGTTGGAAAGGTTTCCCTCATGCGCCGCCTTGCCCGCGCGCTCCTCCCGCTTGCCCTCGTCGCCACTCTGCTGCCCGCCGCGCCGGCCGCCGCGGCCCGTGGCGACTTCGACATCCAGGCTCACCGCGGTGGTCTCGGGCTGACCGTCGAGAGCACGATCGCGTCGTTCTCGCACGGCCTCGAGCTCGGTGTCAGCACGCTGGAGCTGGACGTCCAGATCACTCAGGACGGGTACGCCGTCGTCACCCACGACCGCAAGGTCTCCGGCACCAAGTGCAAGGACACCGCGCCGTACACGCCGAACGACCCCGAATACCCGTACGTCGGCAAGTTCATCAACACGCTGTCGCTGAAGCAGGTCAAGCAACTCGACTGCGGTTCGCAGACGCTGCCGAACTTCCCCGGTCAGCAGCCCGACCCCGGCGCCCGGATGCCGGAGCTGCGGGACATCTTCGCGCTCGTGCACCGCTACCACGCGTACGGCGCCAAGCTGAACATCGAGACGAAGGTCGAAGCCGGCGCACCCTCCGAGACCGCGCCGCGCGAACAGTTCGTGCAGGTGGTCGCGCGGGAGATCCGTCAGGCACACATCGCCCGGCAGGTGACGATCCAGAGCTTCGACTGGGGCGCACTCATGCGGATGCGCGAGGTCGCGCCGGAGCTGCCGCTGGTCGCGCTGACGAACTACGACTTCCTGCAGGTCGGTCAGCCAGGCAAGTCGCCGTGGCTGGGTGGCCTGGACATCGACGACTTCGGCGGCGACCTGGTGAAGGCGACCAAGTCGTTCGGCGCGTCGGCCATCTCACCGGTGCACGGCTTCCCGCAGGACGGCAAGGTCACCGACCCGACCTACCGGCCGTACGTCACCGCCGACATGGTCAAGTCCGCGCACGCGGCCGGGATGAAGGTGGTGCCGTGGACGGTCGACGACCCGGCGACCATGCAGTCGCTGATCGACAAGGGCGTCGACGGGATCATCACCGACTACCCGGACCGGCTGCGTTCCGTCGTACGCACCGACGGCTTCAAGCTTCCACGCGCGTACAACGCTCCCGCCGTACAGGCGCTGCCGTCGGCGCACGCGCACAACGACTACGAGCACCGGCGTCCGCTGCAGGACGCGCTGGACCGCGGTTTCAACAGCGTCGAGGCAGACGTGTGGCTGGTCGACGGCGAACTGCGGGTCGCGCACGACCTGGCAGACGCCAAGCCGGGCCGGAACCTCGAGAGCCTCTACCTGAAGCCGCTGGCCGATCGGGTGCGTGAGAACCACGGCCAGGTCTACAAGCACGGCCGGGACTTCCAGCTGCTCATCGACATCAAGAGCGACGGCCCTTCGACGTACGCCGCTGTCGACAAGGAACTGGAGAAGTACCGCGGCATCAGCACGGTGTTCGTCGACGGACGCGTGCTGACGGGTGCGGTGACGTCGGTGATCAGCGGCAACCGGCCCCTCGACGTACTCAAGGGTCAGAAGGTCCGGTATGCCGGGTACGACGGACGGCTCGGCGATCTGCAGTCGGGGATGCCGGCGTCACTCATGCCGCTGGTGAGCGACAACTGGACGAACAACTTCACCTGGAACGGTATCGGCCCGATGCCGGCGGCGGAGCGCAGCAAGCTGCACGACATCGTGGTAACGGCTCACCACGCCGGCTACCGGGTGCGGTTCTGGGCGACGCCGGACGCGCCGGGTGCGGCGCGGGAGGCGCTGTGGAGCGAGCTGGCCGCGGCTGGGGTCGACCACATCAACACGGACGATCTGCACGGCTTGGAGGACTTCCTCCGCAGCTAGGGTTTGACTTCCGTGAGGGCGATGAGGTTTGCGCCCTCACGGAAGGCCTTGCGTTGGCGGACGGCTCCGTTGCCGGTGGCTAGTACCCGCTGGATGGCGTCGTCAACCATGGCTGAGTCACCCAGTTCCTGCAGCGCCGGTTCGACGTACTGGCGTAGTCCTTCGACTGCCTTGGTCATGGGCATCGGCTCGGCCTTGAGGACGTCCAGCGCGTTGCCGGTGAGTCCGTCGCGTGCAGCCAGCCAGTAGGCCGCTCGCAGTACTTCAGGCTCCAGCGTCGGGCCTTGGGTGCCCTGGTCCAGTGCTGTCATCACCAGCGCGCGGATGAGCGTGGCAAGCAGTACGGTCTCGTCCACTGTGAGCGGGATGTCGCTGACCCGCACCTCCACTGTCGGCAGGTGTGTGGACGGCCGGACGTCCCAATAGACCATCTGCTCATCCAGCAGCGTGCCGGCAGCCATGTGCATCGCCACCAGCGCCTCGTAGTGCTCCACCGACTCCAGGTACGGCGGTGGGCCAGCACACGGCCAGCGTGTCGCCATCAGCCACCGCCAGCTCGCAAAGCCTGTGTCCTGCTCCAGATAGATCGGTGAGTTCGCGGTGAGCGCCAGCAGAGTCGGCAGCCACGGCCGCAGGTGGTTGCTGACCCGCACAGCCGTCTCCTTGTCGTGTACGTCGACATGCACGTGGCAACCGCACACACCTTGCTCCCGCGCCAGCAGGCCCCACCGCGCCGCCAGCTCCAGGTAGCGCCGCTTGTTGGTGATCGACTGGGCTGCCTTGCCGTGTGGAGGTACTGCGATCGCCAACAGCCGTGCACCCTCCTCAGCGGCTGCCTTCGCGAGCTTGGAGCGCATGTCGGTCAGATGGGCGCGCAGCTCGGAGGAGGTCTGGCACACCGGAGTGTTGATCTCCACCATCGCCCTGGTCAGTTCCAGGGCGACGTCCAGGTCCTTGAGGTCCTCCACGACCGCTTTGCTGCGTGGGAGTGGATCACCGGTGGCGGATACAAGCAGGAGCTCTTCTTCGACTCCGAAGGAAGGGTGCTTCACTTTTGGCCGGTACCCGGGCGTTCGAGGCCAGAAACGGGCTGACTAGGCTCTGCGACGTGAGCCTGCCGACCATCACCGCCACCCGCTACGTGCTGCCGTTGCGCGAAGGCGGCTCGCTGCCTGGTGTTGTCGAGGGCAACGATCTCGGCACCTACGTACTCAAGTTCCACGGCGCCGGCCAGGGCCCGAAAGCGCTCGTCGCCGAGGTGATCGTCGGCGAACTGTTCCGCCGGCTCGGCCTGCGCGTGCCGGAGCTGAAGCTGATGCAGCTCGACCCGGCGATCGGCAAGTCGGAGCCGGACTTCGAGATCCAGGAACTGCTGCTGCGCAGCGCCGGCCTGAACCTCGCCGTCGACTTCCTCCCCGGCTCCTTCGGGTACGACGGCTCGAGCGGCGGCCCGGGCGACGAAGGCATGGCCCGCATCCTCTGGCTGGACGCGTACGTCGCCAACGTCGACCGGTCCTGGCGCAACACCAACATGCTGGTCTGGCACAAGAACCTCTGGCTGATCGACCACGGCGCCGCGTTGTACTTCCACCACTCCTGGATGTCCGCGGAGAAGTTCGCCTCTCTCCCGTACGACGCCTCCGACCACGTCTTCTCGGTCGCCACACCATCCGTCGCAGCGGTGGACGACGAGCTGGCGTCGTCGATCACTCCAGACTTGCTCACCGAGGTCATCGGTCTCGTCCCCGACGAGTGGATCGAGGACGGAGATCGCGAGCGATACCTCGGTCATCTGACCGCGCGGCTCTCGGATCGCTCTGCTTGGCTGCCAGGAGGTGCACGATGACCGAGCGGAGCGAGGGCATCAAGACGGCACAGCTGATTCGCGCCTCATCGGCGCCCGGAGCGAAGCGAGGACGTCGATGAGCTCCCTGGTCCCCTTCGATTACGTCATCCTGCGAGCAGCGCCACGGATCCAGCGCGGCGAGTTCATCAACGTCGGCGCCGTGCTCTACTGCCGCTCCCTGGACTTCCTCGCCGCTGCCTGGGACGTGGATCAGGCGCGATTGAAGGCACTCGACCCCGCCGTCGACGTCGACGTGGTGTGTGCGTCCCTGGACCACATCCGCGCAATCTGCGCCGGTGACCCCGTCGGCGGCCCGGCTGCGGCGACCGGCATCGGTGAGCGCTTCCGCTGGCTGGCCGCTCCCCGCAGTACCGTCGTACACCCCGGACCGATCCACAGTGGGATCACCAACGACCCCGCCGCGGAGCTGGACCGGTTGCTGGACGCCTTCGTCCGTTAGCCGAGGGCCTTCGAGACCACATCGCGAGCCTGGACGAACACCTGCTCCAGGTGGTCATTCCCCTTGAAGGACTCGCCGTAGATCTTGTAGAGGTCCTCAGTCCCGGACGGGCGAGCCGCGAACCAGGCCGACTCGGTCGTCACCTTCAGTCCGCCGATAGCAGCTCCGTTGCCCGGGGCACTGGTCAGCCGGTCCACGATCGGCTCGCCGGCCAGCTCGGTCGCCGTCACCGCGTCCGCGGACAGAGCCGACAGCCTCGCCTTCTCCTCACGAGTGGCCGGTGCGTCCACCCGCGAGTACGCCGATGCGCCGAAACGCTCTACCAGCTTCGCGTGAGCCTGCGACGGCGTCTCACCGGTGACTGCGGTGATCTCGCTCGCCAGCAGCGCCAGCAGGATGCCGTCCTTATCCGTCGTCCACACCGTCCCGTCGAAGCGCAGGAAGCTCGCTCCGGCCGACTCCTCGCCGCCGAAACCGACCGATCCGTCGATCAGCCCGGGCACGAACCACTTGAAGCCGACCGGCACCTCCCAGAGCCGCCGGCCCAGGTCCGCGACCACCCGGTCGATCAGCGACGACGACACCAGCGTCTTGCCGACCGCGACGTCCGGGCCCCACTGGCGGTTGGCGAACAGGTAGGAGATGGCGACGGCGAGGTAGTGGTTCGGGTTCATCAGCCCGGCGTCCGGGGTGACGATGCCGTGCCGGTCCGCGTCCGCGTCGTTGCCGGTGGCCACGTCGTACCGGTCCCGCTGCGCGACCAGCGAGGCCATCGCGTACGGCGAGGAGCAGTCCATCCGGATCTTGCCGTCGTGGTCCAGCGTCATGAACGACCAGGCCGGGTCGATCGTCGGATTGACCACGTTCAGGTCGAGCTGGTGCCGGTCCGCGATCGCAGCCCAGTAGTCGACGCTCGCGCCGCCGAGCGGGTCGGCGCCAATCTTCACTCCGGCCGAGCGGATCGCGTCCAGGTTCAGCACCGAGGGCAGGTCGTCGACGTAGTGGCCGAGGAAGTCGTACTCCCCCGCGTGGGACCGGGCCTGCTCGAACGGCTTCCGCCGTACCTCACGGTTGCCGCCCGCGATCAGCTCGTTGGCCCGGGCCGCGATCCAGCCGGTCGCGTCGGAGTCGGCCGGACCGCCGTGCGGCGGGTTGTACTTGATGCCGCCGTCGCGGGGCGGGTTGTGCGACGGGGTGATGACGATGCCGTCCGCACCAGCGCCGGCACCGCGGTTGAGCCGCAGGATCGCGTGCGACACGCCAGGGGTGGGCGTGAGCCGGTCGTCGCTGTCCACCAGCGTCTGTACGTCGTTGCCCGCGAGCACCTCGAGCACAGTCCGCCAGGCCGGCTCGGAGAGGCCGTGACTGTCCCGGCCGACCAGGAGCGGTCCGCTGGTGCCCTCACCGGCGCGGTACTCGCAGATGGCCTGGGTGATGGCCAGGATGTGCGCCTCGTTGAAGGCGCCGTCCAGGCTCGAGCCCCGGTGGCCCGACGTACCGAAGACGACCTTCTGGGCGGGGTTGTCCACGTCCGGGGTGATGTCGTCGTACGCCTTGAGCAGCGCGTCGACGTCGACGAGGTCCTCGGGCTGTGCGGGCTGGCCTGCGCGTGGGTGCATGACCACATGCAACAAGCCCGAGCCGTCCAGCACAACTCCGGGGGTGGTTGTCTCAGCTCGTGTACGGCGTCAGTAGCTGGTCGACGGGTGCGTAGTCGTCGGTGAGGACCGGGGCGTCGCCGACGAAATCCCGCAGGTCGTCGCGGATTTCCATGCCCGGCCCGAGACGGGCCGCGATGGCGTCGGAGTTGATCGGCTGGTCCGCGGCGGCCAGCACGAAGTTGCCGCCGCTCTCGTCCTGCTTCGCGATCACGGCGACGTGCGGGAAGTCGGTCTGCAACGTCTTGATCTC
Source organism: Kribbella antiqua (assembly GCF_004345665.1). Lineage (GTDB taxonomy): Bacteria > Actinomycetota > Actinomycetes > Propionibacteriales > Kribbellaceae > Kribbella > Kribbella antiqua. The sequence goes on along the minus strand of NZ_SLWR01000016.1, from coordinate 64,816 downwards.
TGCCTTGGCGAACTTGGCGCCACCGAAGTCGATCACGTTGATCAGGTAGAGGCCGTCGCTCTTGAGGACCCGGCGGATGTCGGCGATCAGCTCCTGTGTGGTCAGGTGCCAGGGCACGGACACGCCGCTGAACGCGTCCATGATGACGACATCGCGGCTGTCCGTCGGCTCCGCGCGTACGCCGAGCCGGCCGTCGCGGACCGTGACGTCCAGGTCCGGCCCGGTCCGCACACCCAGCTCAGCCTTGTCCAGCTCGACCACGCCGGCGTCGATCTCGTACACCTTCTGGTGACTGCCCGGCCGGGTCGCGATGAGGTAGCGCGGCATGGTGAGGCCGCCACCGCCGATGTGCAGCGCCTCGAGCGGCTGGTTGCCGTCGTACTGGCCGTTGATCGCGGCGGCGAAGTTCTTGATGTAGTCGAACTCGAGGTACGTCGGGTCCTTCAGGTCGACGTACGAGTGCCGCAACTGGTCCAGGTACAGCGTGCGGCCGTTCTCCCGGCTGGGGTCCTTGGCTACGCGCGCGCAGTGGTACGCCGTCTCGACCTCACACGGGCGCGGTGCGACGACTGTGAGCGCTGTGCCGATCATTGCGAGGGCTACCGGCTTCACAGCCGCTTGAGCACCACGCAGTACGACGGTCAGCACCACACCGACGACGACCAGGAGGCCGCCGAGGGTGAGCACGATCGTGCTGACCGGGACGTTCGCCACGAAGACGAACCCGGTCAGGACGGTGCCTGCGATCCCACCGACCGTGGCGTAGGCAGACAGCCGGCCGACAACCGTTCCGGTCTCCGCCAGCGTCTCCAGCCGCAGCTTGGTCACCATCGGCGTCACAGCCGCCAGCAGCGATGCAGGCACGAACAATGCGACAGCGAGGACGAGGAACACCAGGTTGCTGCCGCCGCCACGCACTGCCTCACCGGTCCAGCGGACGACCGGGAGGATCAGCATCACCAGCGCACCACCGAACAGCATCAGCGGCCCCAGCGTCTTCTGCGGCGGCACGGCGTCCGCGTACCGCCCGCCCAGAGCCGCACCGGTCGCAATCGCCGCCAGCGCGACGCCGATGACCGCAGTGTTCGTTTCCAGCGTCAGCCCGATGTACGGCGCCACCAGCCGCAGCGACACCAGCTCCAGCACCATGACAGCGGCTGAACTGCCGAACGCCAACGCAATAGCCAGTCGCTGCCCGACCGCCAGCCTCACTTCACCCTTGCCCACCGCGTCACCCTATCGGTGGTCCTCATCCAGCTGGGCGATCAGTGTCTTGGGAGCGATCTGGCGATAGGCGCCCTCGACCAGGTCCTCGAGGTGCTCCCAGTCGACGAGTTCCACGTCCAGGTAGACGCCGAGCCAACCGCGATGACCGACGTACGGCGGCCGGAAGAAATGCTCCGGGTCCTCGGCCACCAGCGCCTCCTGCACCCCGGGAGCCGCTGCACACCAGAAGCCGACCCGTTCGTCATGATGCTGGTCGGCGAACATCACGAACGTCTTCTTCCCCCGCACGAACCACGTCGGCTCGCCGTGGCTCAGCCGCTCGGTCACCTCCGGCAGAGCCAGGCAGAGTGTGCGCAGGCGCTCCAACGACTCCATGTCATCGCTCCGCATTCACCACCGTCAGGCTTCGAAGCGCCGCCGGGCGGTCTCGATGTGCCGGAAGTACCGGTAGGTCCAATCGCACATCCCGTCGACCGTTGCCCGCAGTCCGTGGCCCGCTTCGGTGAGCGTGTACTCGACCCGGGGCGGGACGGTGGGGTAGACGGTCCGCTCGGCAAGGCCGTTGCGCTCCAGCATGCGCAGGTTCTGGGTGAGCATCTTGTGGCTGATGCCCTCGACCCGGCTGCGCAGCTCGCTGAAGCGCAGGGTGCCCTCCCCCAGGGCTTCGATGATCAACAGTGCCCACTTGTTGGCAACGTCGGAGAAGATCTCCCGCGCCAGGGAATCGGCGCGCCGCAGGTCGGCATCCTCGGCCGAGCCGCTGAACTGCTTGGTCACCATCAGGTTCCCCAGTCACGGAAAAGTGCGTTCTTCCATACCAACGCACACTCTCCTACAGTTCCTGAGTAACTACAAGAGACCACGTGGTCTGGTTTGACGAACACGGGCTTACAGGAGCCTGGACAAGGAGGCGGACAGCATGACCATCACCCTGAAGAATCCCGATGAACTGCCGAAAATCGATGTCTACCGGCAAGTGGCGATCGCGTCCGGTTCGAAGCTGGTCTTCATCGCCGGGCAGGTCGCCTGGGACGCGGAAGGCGTCACGGTCGGCGAGGGCGACCTCGCCGCGCAAGTTGAGCGGTGCTACCTCAACATCGCCGCCGCACTGGACGCGGCCGGCGGTTCCTTCGACGACGTCGCGAAACTGACCTTCTATGTCGTCGACTGGACTGCCGACAAGATGACCCCGCTCCTGGCGGGCATCTCCCGGGCGGCCGCGACGCTGGGGGTCACTCCGGTGCCGCCGACCACCCTGATCGGCGTCGCGGCTCTGGACGTCCCCGAGCACCTGGTCGAGATCGAAGCGACCGCAGTCCTCGACTGAAGCTGTGTACTGACCGCCGAAGCGGCCAACTAGAGCCTAGGAATCGGGGGCGCCCGGCACCTCCGGCCGCGGAGCGAAGCCTTATCCAGTACTCCGGTTGGAGGGTCGCTGTGATTCAGGTCACAGTGACCACGATCCGTGTCGCCGCGTTACACGGTCAGTGCCGGACGGCGTGCACTGTGCTCAGTGCACATCCTGGGTGTGCCCGACGGTGCAAGCGGCCATGCCGCGCCCGACAGGAGGTTCGGACACCATGCGCATTCGGAACCTGGCGGTGACCGCCACGCTGATCCCGGTTTTGATGCTCTCCGGCTGCGGCAGCGAGGACTCGTCCGACGTCGCCGCCTCGTCACCCGGCGCCAAGAAGGCGTCGAAGCACGGCCTCGCCGACGAGGCCGGCAGTGCCGGTGAGGCCGAGCAGGCAGCCGGCTCGGACGACCCGGTCGTGAACGCGTACTACGACTACCGGGTCGCGCTCGACGTGATGATGCGCAGCGGTGGACGGAAGGTCAAGCAACTGGAACCGGTGATGACGCCGAAGATGTTCCAGTCGATCAGCGCCCAGGCGAAGTACTACCGCACCAAGAAGCTGCACAACACCGGCGTCACCAAGGTGCTCTGGGCCAAACGCACCCTCGCATCCAACGGCGTCATCGTCAGCGCCTGCTACGACACCACCGCAGCCCGCACCATCGACGCCAAAGGCAAGCCAGTCCTCCCCGCCACCACCCCCACCCGCTGGCTGGACCACATGCGAGTCCAACAACTCCAAGGCCACTGGGTAGTAGACGGCGGCAGCACCACCCCCACCAACTGCTAACCACGCCACCACCGGCCAACCCACCGCCAGCACCCCATGCCGACCTACCCGTCGGCTAGCACCGCCCGGCCGCCGCTCAAGCCATCTCCGGCTGACTGCAACCCAACCGCCACCGCGCGTCAACCACCTACGGCTGGCATTGCCCACGGCCCACGCGGCCGGCGGATGCCACCGCCAGGGGGCGCATATCGTTCCGGCCGCTGCCACCCGGCACACCTCGCGGCCCGGAGCCCCGCAGCGCGGAGAGCCTCCCTCTCCGCGCTGCCGCCCGCCCCGCACGACTTGCGGTGGATGTTGCGGGAGTGCGTGGGGTTTGTGGCTGCCGCCCGCCCCGCACGACTTGCGGTGGATGTTGCGGGGCTGGGTGGGGTTTGTGGAGGTGGGATCACGATCGGGGTGGGCGGGTTCGGTGCTGTGGCGGGGTGGGGAGACTGGGGATGAGTGCCGGCTAGGTCGAGGGGTCCGCCGATGATCGACACGAGGTTTGGGCGTTGGTTGTTGCCGCTGTTCGCGCGCCGTCGTGGTGGACGCCGTACGCCTGAGGCGTTCCGTCCACGTGGGACGAGCTCACGGGTGAGCCGACTGTCGGCGCGGTACGACGCCGACGTCGACGAAGCGCTGCAACGACTCTGGCCGAAAGCCCGGATCTATCACGATCGTGAGTTCACCCACGACCGAGCCGACTTCCTCCTCGTCGTCCGCGGCCGCGGGGTGATGGTCGAGACCAAGGTGAAGAGCGATCCCGGAGTCTTCCGGGGCTCCACGCTGCCGCCGCTCCTCGATCGGCTGCAGCGCGACGGGCGCCGACTGGTCGTCGTACTCAACCAAGGAGATCCGACGCCGGCACGCGAACTGATCGCCAGCAAACTGGGCGACAAAGGCTGCGTCGTGGTCTGGTCGGGACCCGAGCACGACAACGAACTGCGCGGTGCGGTCGAAGGCCTGCTGCAGCGAATGGTCCGGCACGCGTAAGGCAGCGAGTGACCAGGCGCTCGTGTCAGCAGAGATCCCGCGGCCGCGCTCAGGCGACCGCGGGATCTCGCCGGCGACCACAGCCAGCTGCTCTACCAGCTGAGCACGCGCGCACCCGGTGTGGGTTCGCCGTACGCGAACCGCTCAGGTGTTCTTGATCGCGGACACCTCGATCTCGAGGGTGACCTTCTCGCTGACCAGGACGCCGCCGCCTTCGAGTGCGGCGTTCCAGCTGACGCCGAAGTCCTTCCGGTTGATCACGACCGAGCCTTCCAGACCGACCCGCTGATTGCCGAACGGGTCCGTCGCCGACCCCGTGTACTCGAACGGGATCTCGAGCGGCTTCGTCACCCCGCGGATCGTCAGATCCCCGGTCACCGTGAAGTTCTCGTCGCCGGTCTGCGCGATCGCGGTCGACACGAAGGTGATCTCCGGGTGCTCGTCCATCGCCAGGAAGTCGTTGCTGCGCAGGTGTTCGTCGCGCTGGCCGTTGCGCGTGTCGATGCTCTTGGCCTGAATAATCACCCGCCCGGACGAGTTCGCCGGGTTCTCACCGTCGAGGTGAATCGCCCCCTCGAACTCGTTGAACGACCCCCGCACCTTCGTCACCATCGCGTGCCGGGCGACGAACCCGACCCGGCTGTGCGCGGTGTCGATCGTGTAGTCGCCGGTCAGAGCGGCATACTCGTCGGCCATGAAGAACTCCTCCAAACAGATTGGTTGAAGTTTGCATAGTCAACCATTCACCCATCGGGCCCGGATGTCCACCCCGACCTGCCCGGCCGGTCCGACAATGGGATTGTCGACACGAGGACGGCACCTTCAATCACGACACCGGCAACCACGACACCGGCCGGGTCACGGACTGCGTCGACGCCTAACCGTTGCCCCCAGCAACCAGACGGGCCCGCATTATTGGGTTGCGGGCCGCACGGACAGCAGGTGTGATGTGTGGTCGAAGGATCGGAGGACTGTCGTGCAACCGCTCACCGCCGACGAGATCAGGCGCTCGTTCATCAACTCGTCCAAGAGCCTGGTGAAGGCGATGACGCTGCCGCCCAAGTTCGCGGAACTGCCATGGGAATCGCTGGACTATCTGGGCTGGCGCGACCCGAAGGCGCCGAACCGCGCCTATCTCGTCGTACGACGCAATGACGGCGTGACGGGCATCGCGCTCAACACCCAAGCGACCGGCAAGCCGCGCCGAGGGACCGGACTCTGCGACCTCTGCCACACCGCACATCAGGTAACCGACGTCGCGCTGTTCGCGGCCCGGCGGGCGGGTGCGGCCGGCCGGGAAGGCAACACGGTGGGCACCTACATTTGTGCTGACCTGGCGTGCTCGCTGTACCTGCGCGGTCTGCGCGAGCTCGAAGTACCGCAGGGTGAAACCACCTCGCCGGAGGAGCGCGCCGAGCGGCTGAACAATCGGCTCGAAGGTTTCGTGAATCGCGTCCTCGCCTAAGCCGCGCGAAGCGGTCCGGGGAACTACGCTTGAACCAGCGGTCACCGTAGGCGAAGGGAGAGCGAGTCGCGATGACGGAGTTCAGAATCACGCACGAGATCCACCAGGTTCACCCGGACATCCGCGAGAAGCTCACCGCCACGACCATCGAGGCCATCAACGAGTCCAGTTCCCGGTCCGCGGAAGACGCCGCCCTGGTACTGCGGCACAAGCTCGGCGAGATCGGTGTCCACATGAGCGACGCCGCCTGCCTCGCCGCGATCGAACGCATCCGCTCCGGCAAACAACTCCGCTTCGAAATCGAATCCCTCGACGAGGACTGACCACAGTCACCCCGGCTCGTCCACACCTCCACCAAGTCCTGAGCCGCGTGGCTGCCGCCGGCATCACCCCGGTAGCAGAAGCCGGACCTGGTCGGTGATCTCCTGTACGACGTCGTCGACCGGGTTGGCGATGTTGATTGTCGCCGCCATGCTGACGAACATGATCGCGGAGACGATGTGCGCGAGGGTCGCGGCGTCGCCGGGGGTGATGCGGTCGTCTCGCTGTAGTACGTCGGCGATTGCCTTTTCGGTCTGCACGGTCAGGATGAGCGCGTCGCGGTGGTGGGGCTCCTCGGGGTCGCCGAAGACGATCTCGCGCAGGTAGGTCCGGCCGTTGTCGATCTGTTTGCGGTTGCACTCCACGACCGGGCGGACGATCGCCATCACCGCGTCGAGCAGGTCCGAGATATTCTCGGCCGCCGCCCTGCCCTGTGCGAGCGCATCGGCGTAGGTGGAGTTCTGCACGAGCAGGAGGAGCTCGCCCTTGGTCTTGGCGTAGAGGAACAGCGTGCCCGCGCCGATGTCGGCCTTGTCAGCGATTTCCTGCGTGGTGACCTCGTCGACGCCGCGCTCGGCGAAGAGCTCTCGGGCGGCGGCAGTGATGCGATCGAGCTTCTGCTGCTTGTTCCGCTCGCGCCGTCCGACTGGTTGGGAGTCGAGTGGCATGGCTGCCGTCCTTCTCTGCAGTGTGGGCTCAGGCTGTGTGGGCTCCAAGGTGCCGCGCTCATTCTTCCACGGCGACAAGGGGAGCCCTTGTGTCGCGGATCTCCGAGTAGAGCGCCTCGACCGGACCGCTCAGAGCCGCCTTGACCTGGGCGGTCAGCTCGTCGCCGATGACCTCGTACTCACCGGCCTCGACGGCGTCGTACACCTTGGTCACGAGCTCGGCCGGCTGCAGCTTGGGCCCGTCGGCGTGGGCGGCCATGCGGGTCTCGACGTACCCCATGTGTACGCCGGTCACGTGCACACCCAGGGGTGCGAGCTCGAGCCGTAGAGAGTTGGTGTCCGACCAGAGCGCGGCCTTGCTGGCGCTGTAGGTGCCGCCGAAGCCGTACCAGCTGGCGACCGAGTGCATGTCCACGAGAACGGACTGCGGCTTGGCGGTGAGGACCGGCGCGAACGCACGGGCGAGGAAGACAGGCCCGAAGAAGTTGGTCTCCATGTTCGCCCGGATGTCGGTCTCGGTCACCTCCAGCAGGCTTGCGCTCGGCGGGAGGGCGCCCGCGTTGTTGATGAGCACCGTCACGTCCGGCGCTGTGGCCACGGCTGCGGCGATGGATTCGGAGTCGGTGATGTCGAGGGTGAGGGGGACGATGCGGTCGTCGTCCCAGGTGCGAGGAGTGCGGGCCGTGGCGTAGACCTTCGCCGCGCCGCGTGCGAGTGCCTGCTGGACGAAATGGGTTCCGATGCCGCCGTTTGCCCCGGTGACCAGGACGACTGCTTCGTTGAGGGAAGGCATGTTCACTGTTCTTTCTGTTGGGGATGGCCCGATCGGCTATTGCTCGTAGTGCGGCAGGATGTCGCCGTTCTTGACGTAGGTGAGGGCGGCGTCGACGTCATACGCGTGGATCGCGGAGGCGAGCGGTGCCAGCTGGTTGGACAGTTCGGCGATCACGGTGCTGGTGAAGAAGGCATCGCGTGCTGCGGTGTCGGTGAACCCGAGGATGACCGAAGCGTGGAACTGCTGGTCGTGGGGGTTGTCGTGTGCGACGTTCGGGGTGTCCCAGAGCTTTTCGATCCAGGGCAGGAAGGTCTGCGTACGCAGCTCCTTGAGCACTCCGGTGCCGGCGAGTGCGGGTACAAGCTGGTTCTTGATGAACTTGCGGAACTCACCAGCGCCGACCCCGTCTCTGCGGCGCAGGTAGACCAGGGCACGGGCACCGACTGTCTCTCCTGGGCCCGCGATGTCGTACCAGCGGGACGAATTCGGCGGGCCGGTGTAGAGCAGAGTACGGCGGAACACGTTGATCTCGTCCTTGTAGGCCAGCTGCGTCTGCTTTCGCCCTAGCAGGGGGGAGAGCGCCGAGTGGAAGGTGACTTCCGCGACCCCGTCGATCTTCCGGTCGACGGGGATCGACGTCTCCACCCCGTCGGTCACCGGCCACCGGCCCGGGTTGTCCTCGGCAAGGTGGATCTGCCGGTACTCCTCCAAGCCCGGAGTGGCGGAGATGATCTTCGAGTGCGGGCCCTTCCAGTAGTCCATGCCGGTCTGGCGGGGTTGATCGGTGCGCACCCAGAGCGGAATCGAGGAGGTGAGGTGCTTCTGCACGCCCAGCTGCGCGGCGGACGGTGACGTACTCATGGTGTTGCCTTTCGTCTCGTGATCGGGAACGGCGGTTGCGGTGCTCGGGTGGTCATCGGGCGAGGAACTCGACGGCGACCGGGGCGAACTTGTCGTGGAACTGGAAGATGCCGCCGTGGCCGGAGTCGGGGTAGATGATCAGTTCCGAGCCCTTGATGCGTCGGTGCAGGTCTTCGGAGAGCACCGAGGGCACCATCCGGTCGTTGTCGCCGTTGGCGATCAGGGTGGGCTGGGTGATCTTCGACAGGTCGGCGGGGGCCGAGCGTCCCCACTTCTTGATCGCCTTGAGCTGCGTCTGGAACGCCTTCACCGCGACCGGCGCGTCGCGGTCCAGGGTGCGCTCCTTGAGCCGCTCCACGAACGCGCGGGCGGCGGGCTTGCCCGTGGCGTTGCGGTTGAAGAACAGGAACTCCTTCGGGTCCGACCGGGTCAGGGCCGCCCGCAGGATGTCGTAGTAGGTGGTGCCGGCGACCTTGTCGATGTCCTTGCCGCCCGCAGGGCCGGTGCCGGTCAGGATGAGCTTGCGGACCAGTCCGGGGTGCTTCATCACGAGGGCCTGGGCGACCATGCCGCCGAGGGAGAAGGAGAAGATGTCGATCTTCTCGAAGCCGAGCGCCTTGATGAACGCGTAGGCGTCGTCGGCCATCGCTTCGACGCTGTCGGGAACGCTGCCGCTGGAAGCTCCGACGCCGCGGTTGTCGAAGGTGATGACGTGGTGCTCCGCGGCGATGGGGTCGACGATCCGGGGGTCCCAGTTGTCGAGGTTGGCGGCGAGGTGGACGAAGAAGACGACGGGGATCCCGCCCTTCGGCCCCAGCTCGCGGTAGGCGTAGGTGACGCCGCCGGCCTCGACGGTGCGGGCGGGCGCATCCTTGTAGGCGGTGATGACGTCGTTGTCTGCGTGATTGTTCGTGCTCATGGTGTTCTCCTGTTTGCTGGTTCGTGCCTGCTGAAATGGGTTTGTCAGGTCCTGCTGATGACGGCCTTGCCGCGGATGCCGCCCCCTTCCGTCGACGGCACTGCCAGCGACTGCACTGCCTGCACGGTCTGGTCGAAGTCGAAGATCCGTCCGACGACGGGGCGCAGCGCGCCGCTGTCGACGAGGGCAGTGATCTGGCGAAGCTGGTCACCGCTGGCGCGCATGAAGAGGAACTCGTACGTCACGCCGAGGCGCCGGGCCTGGCGGCGGATGCCGCTGCTGAGGGCGGTCATCACCAGCCGGAGCACCGGGTTCGCGCCGAGCTCTCGGGCGAACGCCGAGTCGGGCGGCCCGGCGATCCCGATCGCCTTCCCGCCGGGGCGCAGCACGCGCAGCGACTTCTCGAGGTTCTTCCCGCCGAGGCTGTCCAGCACCAGGTCGTACCCGTCGAGGAGCTCTTCGAAGTCCTGGCTGCGGTAGTCGATGACGACGTCCGCGCCGAGCTCGCGCACGAAGTCGACGTTGCCGGCGCTGACCGTGGTGGCGACCGTGGCGCCGAGATGCTTGGCAAGCTGGATCGCGATCGTCCCGACTCCCCCGGCGCCGGCATGGATGAGGACCCGCTGCCCCGGCTGCAGGTTGCCCCGCTCGACGAGTGCCTGCCACGCGGTCAAAGCCACCAGCGGCAGCGAGGCCGCCTCCTCGAGGCTGACCGATGCCGGCTTGAGCGCCAGGTCGGCCTCGGCGACCGCGATGCGCTCCGCGAACGTTCCGATGCGGTCCTTGTCAGGCCGGGCGTACACCTCGTCGCCGAGCGCGAATCCCCGCACCTTCGCGCCGACGCCGACCACCGTTCCGGCGACGTCGTTTCCCAGGATCTGCGGCAGCTTGTACGGGAGGATCAGCTTGAACTCGCCCGCCCGGATCTTCTCGTCGAGCTGGTTGAGCCCAGCAGCCTGGACCTGGACGAGCACGTCGCGCTCTCCGACCACGGGCTCAGGGACATCCACTTGCTGCAACGGCCCCTTGTACCGATTGACGACAAACGCTCGCATGGCAACTTTCCTTCTCTGCACCAGTTGATCTGAGTTAACTCAATAATGAGCGTACTCAGTTAACTTGTCAAGCGAGCCCTCAGGAGAGGCGGTTGATCCCGGTCGCTGCCCGGAGTACGCGTCCCCGCGGCCAGGTGTCGTGGCAGTACGGGCGCTCGACGACGGCTCGCAAGCGCCTGGGCGGACTTCGAGCTGACCGATCGGAGGAGACACCGCCCAGGCGAAGGTGCTGGGCCGGCAAGCGTCGTCGTCGAACGGTGGCCGCCCGCTCATCGAATGAGTTGAGGAGTGATTCAGCACGTTGCCGAATGGGCCCACGCCGGAGGCGTGTGCTGTCCCAGCGCCCGTGCACCAAGATGCCCTTGGGTTGGCTGAGTGTCCGGAAGCCCTCGATCCCGTTTCGACTCGCGCCGACGCCGCCGAGTGGTAGATCGTCCTGCCCAACATCCATGATCGCGCCGCCGATCGCGATGCTGCCGGACGTCGTACAGGTCGATCCCAGTCGCCGGACCGTGTCGTGGTCGCCGAAGTACTCACGCACGCGAGGGGCACGCCCGGCCGCAGAACCCGCCCGGCCCGGGCCAATGGTTCAACGGCGAGCAGCCCCAGGCAACGCGCTCAACTGGTGGGTGGGGTGAGGGGGCCCGTCCTGGCTGTGTGCCTCGGGCCGGTCCGGGGTGACGGCTCGGCGGGGAGCCGTTGACGCGGTTAGTTGGTGGGCGGGGTGAGGGTTTCTGGGGTGAAGAGGGCGTGGAGGGTCAGGCCGGCTGCGGTGAGAGGGGGCGGGGTGGTGGGGTTGCGGTTGATGACGCAGAGGGCGTTGGTGATGTGGGCGCCTTGGGTGCGGAGTTCTTCGGTGGAGAGGACGATCTGACCGCCGGTCGTGACGACGTCCTCGACGATGGTGACGCGGCGGCCGGCGGTGTCAGCACCTTCGGCGAGGCGGCGGGTTCCGTACGCCTTCGCCTCCTTGCGCACAAACGCACACGGCAGCCCGGTATGACGCCCCAAGGCGGTCACCACCGGAATCCCACCCATCTCCAACCCGGCAAGTACTTCGGTGTCCGCCGGCACCAGCGCGACCATCGCCTCCGCGATCGCATCCAGCAACACCGGATCCGCCTCGAACCGGTACTTGTCGAGGTACTCCCCCGCCGTCTGCCCCGACCGCAGTACGAACGAACCAGTCAGATGAGCGCTCGCATAAACCCGCCGCCCCAACTCCACAAGCTCCACCCGCGCACCCTATCCCGCCCACCCTCCACCAACCGCGCACCACCGATCCGCGAGGGCACGCCACGGCCTTCCGCCACCCGCGCATCACCGGGACTGGTCACTAACATCCGGCTCTATGAACGCCTCCCGCATCGAGCAGCCCGCCGACCTTGACGTGGTTCGGACCTCCTATGACCGTGTCGCCGACAACTACGTCGAGATGAACCTCGGCGACATCACGACCTATCCCTGGTTGCGTACGGCGATCGACGGCTTCGCAGCTGCGGTACACGATCTCGGCCCGGTGCTCGACGTCGGCTGCGGTCCTGGAGATATGACCGCCTACTTGGCCGAGCGCGGCCTCGACATCTCCGGAGTTGACCTCTCGGCCCGCATGATCGACCACGCCCGCCGGCTACACCCCAACCAGCGGTTCGCCGTTGCCTCGGCAACCGACCTCGATCTGGCGGACTCGTCGCTCGGAGGGATTCTCGGGTGGTTTTCCCTGTTCAACCTGCCCCGGCGCATCCTTCCCCAGGTCCTGATGTCCTTCGGCCAAGCCTTGGTTCCGGGCGGGCATCTCATCATCGGAACCCACATGGGTGATGGCGACCTCGAACGAACCGAGGCGTACGGCGCGGTCCCGGTTACATGGACCACGTACCTCTGGCAGCCTGACGATCTCTGGGTCCTCTTGGCCGCGGCAGGCCTCGACCCGGTGGCTGAACTCCGGCTTTCCCAGAGCGTCGCCGGCGTCCCCTCATTGGTCCTCGTCGCCCAACGCGCCAACCACTGAACACGCGGCGGCTGCGGTGGGAGGGCCGGCTCTAGCCTGTCCGACCTTCCCCCACCGACGCAGCATCGGGCGTGCGAGGTGGATCCGGTGGAAGGAGGCGGCGGAAGTCTTCGGTGGAGATTATGGGGATGTTGTAGTCGCGGGCAGCGCGGGCCTTGACTGAGAGGCTGTCGACGTCTGCGGCGACGACGAAGGTGGTGTCGGGGCGGACGGCTTCCTGGGGTGCGAAGCCGGCGGCGACGGCGCGGTCCCACCAGACTTCGCGCGGCTCGACCATATCGCCGGTGAACACCATCGTGCTCCCCGGTGGAAACCCGCGCGCCCCAGGACGAGCCGGTACGACGTACCGGCCGCCACTAGCTCGCAGTAACGCGTCGTCCACATCCGACGCACGGTGGCCGAGCATCACCGCGACCCGATCCAGGTCGCTGCGCTGGTCCGCCGTGATCGCACCATCGCTCCACGACGCCTCGGCCAGCGCCGAAACGTAGTATCGATGCAGCTCATGGACCTGTGGTCGGGTCAGCCCGAGGTCGGTCGCGGCCTGCACGAGCTGATCGGCATCGGCCGCAGTGATCTCTCGGTTGGAGACGATCATGTCGAGCAGAGCGAGGTACGAGTCGGCCTGAGGTGGTTCAGGAACGCGCGGCAACTGGTCAACCAGCCGACTCATCCACCCATGGCGGCCACCCGCATGCACCGGTCGAACGGTCGGCGTGAAATCACTCCCAGGCAACGCCGGCCACCGCAGCCGGCTGACTTCCTCATAGGCCCACTGCCACGGCGGTGGTGACGGAAACGCCTGTAAATACTGACCAAACAGCTGCGCCGTCGCACGCGTATCCGCCAACGCCGAATGCCAGCCCTCGATCGAAATCCCCGCGGCCGCACAACATGCACCCAGCGTCCGTTTCGCACCTGGATACAGATAACCGGCCAACGCCATCGTGCACATCGACCGCTCGGTGATCAGCGGTACGGCGAACCCCAGCCGCCCGAACTCCGCCCGCAGAAACCCGAGGTCGAACTCAACGTTGTGCCCGACAACCATCCGCCCCGCGAGCAACCCACCGAGATGGCGCGCGACGTCACCGAACTCCGGCGCCGCGAGCACGTCGGCGGTGAGAATCCCGTGAATATGCTGAGGTCCGAGGTCGCGTTGTGGGTTGAGCAGCGTCACCCACTCGTGCTCCACCCGGCCGCGCGCGTCCAGCAGCACGACCGCGATCTCGATCACCCGATGCCGATGACTTGGCAGCAGACCGGTCGTCTCGGTGTCGATGACGGCATACATCCGCAGGCCTCCTCCGGCTCGGTTACCGACCCGGAACAACCCAATCACACGCCGCCGACAGTTTCGGCGACAGCCGAGAAACCGACGCAGCCGGCGACAGCCGAGAAACCGACGCAGCTGGCGACAGCCGGGAAACCGACGCAGTCAGACCGCGGGAATATCGACCGCGATCTCCGCCCCGAGCTTCGCCCCATGGGCCAGCGCGAGATCGTCCCCACTCCAGAACCGCCCCGGGTCGTACCAGTTCGGCTGCCGCCCGCGCAGCAACCCCATCTCCTCGTACGTCACCGCCACCACCTCAGCGCAGTACGCCGACTCGAGCTCCAGCTCACGCGACCCGCGCCGGAACGCCGGGATCCGCCCCCGCACCCATCGCGACGCCAGCCGGGCCGTCGACGGGAACGGCGTACCGTCCAAGCGGGCAACAGTCCGCAGTACGGCGTCCTCCATCTCGCGCGTGACCGGATGGTCCAGCTGCCGCAGCCATGCGCGTTGACCGTACTTCCGCGCCCACACCAGCACCGATTCGCGCAGGTCGTGCAATTGCACACCGCGCTGATGGTTGCCGCTCCACATGTCCGGCAGCGAGCGACCCAGCTCGGCGTGCCACATCAACGGCGGCAGATCCTCGACCACGATCGCCATGCCGACGTGGTTGATCGGGCTGTTGGTGGTCAGCTGGATGGCCCGGTCCGCGGCTTTCGCACCGCGGAACAGCCAAATGTCACCTGTTCGTGTCAGTTCCGTAGCATCATCCAGCGAAATCCGGCTCTCCACGTCGCTAGGTTAGTCGCCATGAAGGTATGGAAGGTGGTAGGACTTGCGGGGCTCGTCGGCGTGGCCGCGACGGGCGTGGTGATCGCGCGGGGCGAACGAAAGCGCCGCGCCTACACGCCGGAAGAGGTGCGCGACCGGCTCAAGACCCGGGTCAAGGAAGCAGCCAACGCCTAGGCCTGGGAAATCAACGCTGCCTGGTACGACGATCGGCCGGGCGTGGGTGATACGCCGTAACTCGGTGGTACGGCGTATCCCACCACGCCCGGCCGTGGTCGTTCAGTTGCCGGCTTCAACTATTCAAAGGTTGTGCAAAGCAACTTCTTCGAGACGCCCAGCGGTGATCGTCGCGGTCTGGTAGGTGCAGTACGGCTGCCGCCGCCGATCCGTCGGGGATCCGGGATTCAGCAGCCGCAGCCCACCCCGGCTCGTGGTGTCCCAGGGAATGTGGCTGTGACCGAACACCAGCACATCGACCCCCGGATACGCCTTCTCGCACCGCTCCTCGCGCCCCTTGGCGGGGCCGGTCTCGTGCACGACCGCGACCGATACCCCGTCGAGCGTCACCCGGGCAACCTCCGGCAACCGCGCCCGTAGCTCCGGGCCGTCATTGTTGCCCCAGCACCCGATCAACCGCGCCGCACGCGTCTCCAACTCGTCCAGCAGCGCCACACTGACCCAGTCGCCGGCGTGGATCACCACATCGGCGCTATCGATCGCTTCCCACACCGGCGCCGGTAGCTTCTTCGCCCGCACCGGCAGATGAGTGTCCGAGATCAGCACCAACCGCATGCGATCACTCTCTACGCCTCCAAAGCCTCGATCAACTCCTTCTCCTTGGCCGGGCTCAGACCCGCGCGACGCTCACGGTCCAGACCGAGTTCCCGCTCCCACCCCAACGCGTCCTCCAAGAACTCCCGCCGCGACCGATGCTTCAACCCGGCCGCACGAGCCGCCGCCCCACTCCGGCTCGACCAGCCCTCGTAACCGGCCGCGGTCAGCCACATCGCGAGCGAATCCGGCCCCATGTACTGCTCGACCTTCTGCTCCTCCAGCCAGTCCCGCGGCGCGAGCACCACCGGCCCCATGTGACCGCCAACGGAGCGCGCGAGCTCGATCCACTCCCCGAACGGCACCACCGGCCCAAGCGTGTCGAACGTCCCGGTCCGACCCTCGGTGGCGCAGTCCAGCAGCCACGACGCGAGATCCCGTACATCGATCACCGCGGTCGTCAGCTCTGGCGTGTCCGGCACCAGCATCGGCTCCTCCGGCGCCCGCGCCGCCCGCGCAACCCACGCCCCCGAACGATCGCTCTTGTCGCCGGGCCCACCGATCAGCCCGGCGCGCGCGATCACCAGCCGATCCCCCACCGCCTCGACCGAAGCCAGCTCACACGCGACCTTCGCCTCGCCGTACTGCTCCCGCTCGGCGAGGTCCAGGTCGGTCGGATCCCGCAGTACGGCGGCCTCGTCGGCGCCCGGCGTGTCGAACTTCTCGTACACGTTGACCGACGACACATACGTCCAGTGCTTCGCCTTCGCCCCGAACGCGGCCAGCGCCCCACGCACAAAACCCGGCTGCCACGACACCTCGAATACCGCGTCCCACGCCTGATCGGGTACGGCGTCGTACGCGTCCGGGCTGCTTCGATCGGCGGTGATCAGCGTCGCTCCGTCCGCCACGGCACCGCTCTCGCCTCGGGCCACGCAGGTCACGGAATGCCCGCGCGCCAACGCCTGTGTCGCGATCTCCCGCCCGAGCCAGGCGGTCCCGCCAAGTATCAGAATCTCCACGCCCGCAAGCCAATCAGGCCGCACCGACAAAACCCACACCCGTCTGCCGAAGGCAGAAAGTGATCCTGTGCGGGCAGGCCGTCATCAAACGACGCGAACCCTTGCGGTGGTGGGGGATCGAGGCGCACTGTCGGCAGAGGAGGCACTCACACGGGATGGGTGCCCTGGGCAAGGGGGACACATGGGTGCTTTCGTTCAGATCATCGAGTACCGGACGTCGAAGCCGGATGAGGTTGCCGCGCTCAACGAGGACTTCCGCAAGCGCCGGATGGACGACGGCGACGGGCCCGCCCCGACGCGCGCGATGGCCTGCGCCGACCGGGACGAGCCGGGCCGCTACTTCGCCATCATCGAGTTCGCGTCGTACGAAGAGGCGATGGAGAACTCCAACCGCCCCGACACCAGCGAGTACGCGGCAAAGATGATGGAGCTGTGTGACGGCCCGGCCACCTACTACAACCTCGACGTGGCCGAGACCCAGGACTTCAGCTGACGAGAGACCCTCAGGCCCAGCCGTATCGCGAGTCCGGCTGGGTCTGAGTCAGCTCTGGTGCCGCCCGGGCTTCGGGCGGCCGGCGCCGTGCGGAGGGGCCGCGCCGACTGCCCGGACCGGGTCCGCGGCGCCGGACCCGCTCCTGCTCAGCAACACGACCACCTCAGCGGTACGGCGACCTCGGGCGTACGGGCGGCTCCGTCGTACGGGCGGCTCTGTCGTACGGGCGGCTCTTGGGGTTCGGGGACCTCAGCGGAAGACCCGGTACGACGACCAGCCGGCCGGCGGCGCACCGCCGTACGTACCGGGATCGCGGTCGCTGTGCAACGGGTCGGGATCTTGGGGTTCGGGAGCCGAGTGCAGGTCCGGCCAGGGTCTGGGCCGGAGCGCCTCGGGCGGTGGGAGCTTGAGCTCGGGATCGGGGCCTTGCTCCGGGTCGATCCACTCGACCTCGGTGGCGCCGCCGTGGCCGTGGATGGCGATGACCGACTCGATGCCGTCCCAGACCGTGGTGGTCGGATAGTCGCCGTACCAGCGGAGCGCGACCGCGCCGTCGGTGAACTGCACACCCTCGGCGACGGGTCCGGTACCGCTGACACCGGAGACGTCGTGATGGCGAATCAGCCGGAAGCGGCGGGACGTCATTTCGGGGCTACCTCCCAGAGCCGTTCGCCCGGCAGCGCGCGGCCCGGGCCTGGGTCGGTGTCGGGGATCGGTTCACTGGTCACGCGCAGACCGGCGAACCGGCGCGACATGGCAGCTGCGTAGCGTTCGGCCAGCTCGGCCTCCGCCCGATAGTCCGCGACGACGTGGTCCCCGAACCACACTCGTACGCGGCGACGTTGCGGTACCGGATCACCGGACATCTCAATGCACCCGCCTGCTCGGCCGGAGCGTTCCCATCAGCGACATCGAAGATCTGCGCTTCACATCAATCACTTCCACTTCCCTGTGGGGATGGGTCCACCGATGTGACGCACCCCCACCCCACTTCATGACGCGAATCTCACAAACTTTTCCGAGAGCGTCACCAGGCCCTCAGCCGAGGCCCCCGGCCGACGAGGTCGTCACCGGATGACCCAGGGGCGCCAGGTTTCGAGGGCGTCTGCGTCGAGGGACGTGCGGGGTGGGAAGTTGTGGACGCCAGCACCAGGGAGGTACGCCGCTACGATCCAGGACAACGCATGGCTCAGGACCAACGCCACGTCGGGCTGAGTCGCGGCCAGCTCGTCGAAAATCGCAAGGGCTTCCCGGGCCTGTGCTTCCTCGTCCTTGATCCCCGCAACGCGAATGTCGACCACGCCGATGTAATCGTCGATCGCCGAGACATCCTCAGGCTCCGGATCGACCTCGCCGTAAGTGTTCGGCTCGGCCAAGAGCAGGATTGTCCCCTCGACGGTCCGCGCACGCCCCCGGAAGAAGTGCTCGTTCTCCCTCAACTCCGGATCATCGAGCCGTTCCAAACCCAGCACATCCGCCAACCAGCCCGCCACGATGCCGAGCGGTTCGCTCGTACCCAGGAAGATCGTGTCGCTGGTGGACATCAGGTACCCCGGATCAGCCCACGACCCACGGGCCCCAGGTGTCGATGTCGGGAGCATCAGGGGTGATCGGTTGGTCGAAGGTGTGGGTGCCGACGCCTGGCAGGTGAGCGGCCACGAGGGTGCTTAGGTTGTGGACCAGGAGCATGGGCAGGTCGGGCCGGCCCGCGACGAGCTTGTCGAAGATCAGTCTCGCTTCCGTGTGCAGGAGGTCCTCGGTCTGTCCACCTCTCACCTGGATCTCGATCGCGTAGGGATCCAGCGCCTGGACGTCTTCAGGCTCGGGAGCTTCCTCAACATAACCGTTCGGCTGAACCACCACACCGAGCCATTCGTCAACCGACGCCGCCCGGGCCCGCATCCGAACAGCCTCACCCTCTACTGTCATGACCTCAGCGCCGGCTACCTCTCCCAGCCACTCACCCACCTGCCCCGGCGACTCGGCGGCCGCAACAAAGACACTGTCGACGACGGACATCACTGCTCCTTCCGGTAGGTGACGAGTCGTCCGTCACCGAGGATGACATGGACGACATCGGCGATAGTCTTGCCGGGCTGTCCGACCGCCCTACGGTAGGCACGCCAGGCGTCGGCCTCGGTCACGCCGAGCTTCCGGCAGTCGATGACGACCTCTTTCGCTTGCTCGCCCGCATCGCCGATATTGCGCTTGATCGTGTTGTTCGAACGGCTGGTCGGCGTCTTGAACTCGACGATCACGCCGCGCTCGGCCGCACTCTTACGCACCATCGCATCCGGGTTCTTGTCGCCGGACGTGTGGTCGGGCACGCGAGCGTCGATGCGCCAGCCCGCTTCGGCGAGGCGGTCGGCGATGGCGTGTTCCCTTGGGTCGAAGCTGCTGTGGGGGTCGTGGACGCCGGGGGTGAAGTCGGACCCGAGGGGACGGAGGTCGAAGGCTGGGTCGAAATCGGGCTGCCCGAGATCTGGGAGGTTGATGTCGACGATGATGGGTTGGGGGTCGTCGGGGTAGTCGAAGGTGGCTTCGACGTTGGTGGGGGTGATGGTGAGGTTGGCGCGTTCCCAGGTTTGTTCGGTGGATTCGGACATGGCGGCGAGGAGTTGCTTTGCGGCTTCGGTCAGGTCTACTTCTATCTCGTAGTCCTGGGTCAGTCGGTCCTCGCGGGCCTCGCGCTCTTTGCGTTCTTTGTCGTCTTCTTCCTGTACGACGATCTCGCCGGTCTCGGTGACCACGATCTCCACCTCGAGGGGTTCTTGGTCGCGGTCGTGCTCGTCGTCTTTTTCGTGGGCCTTGCGGAACTTTTCGAAGGCTTTGCGGGCGACCGTGATCAGAGGTGGTTCGTTGTCTTCGGCAACTTCGAGGTCTTCGAAGGTCGTGGTGAGGCGTTTGGTGCGGCCCTTGGAGTCTCGTTCGGCGAGGTCGCCGGTGCCGCCGGTGGCTTTGTTGCGGTCGGCGGAGTCGGCTGATGGGCGGTCGGTACGGCGGCTGTCGCCGACCAGGCGTTCGGCCCAGGCTCGGGCCTTCGGCGGCGCCATCGACAGGTAGTGGGCGGCGGCTTCGCAGGCGCGGGCGGCGGCGTCCAGTTGCTGGGCGGCGACGGTGGCGTGGCCGTGCGAGGCGGCGATGGCCAGGGCCGCGTTCTCGCGGCAGCGGTCGGCGGTGCGCTGCAGGTGGCTGATCACCTGCGGCACCTCGTCAAGGCACTCGACGAGTCCCCGCGCGACCCGCTGCAGATCCGAAACCATTTAGATCTGGTCGGCGTAGCTCTTGCATCCGGCCGAGGCGATCTCCAGCGCCTCGGCGGCCTGTTCGACGGCTTTGCCGGCCGCTTCCAGGATCTCGGTGATGTCCCGGTCGACGCCGGTCGCCGTACCGGCGATCAGGCTCTCCACCTGCTGACTGTGCTGGGTGAAGCGGAGCTTGAACCCGGCCAGGCCACCCGCTGCCTGCTTGGCCTCCATCGAGACCTGGTGCAGCTGTTCCTTGAGCCGCTGTACATCAGACACCCTGACCCACTCCCTAACGAGACCTCAACCACGCTTCTTCGGCAGCACGATCGCCGTACTGGCGACAATGACCGGCACCAGGATCGCAAACCACCAGGGCAGCCCGGACGCCATCACCACGACGACCGCGACCGCACCGCCCCAACCCCACCACCGAGCACCCGGCAGCCGTGGCAGCCCGAGCAGCCGCGACGCCGCCAGCATCGTGACCGCACCGATCACCGCAGCCTCGATGCCGGCCAGGAACGACCCCGTGACGACCCACACCACCACGAACCCGACCAGCATCAAAGCAGCGCTGATCGTACGACGCTTGCGCCGCTCCTGCTCAGCACGAGCATCCGCACGGACCTGCTCCAGCTGATCGACGGCCTCACCCAGCTGCTTGGTGATGCGGGCCGCCGCTGACTCCAGATCGCTCAGCGCACGGATCTCGGGGAAGGTGATGTTCACCCGCTTGCCCTCGGCCGGCAGGCCGGCGCGCTGCAGACTGGCGGCGGCCTGCTCAGCCAGCGCGTTCAGCCGGAGCTCTACCTGCTTGCCACGGTCCTCCATCGCTCTGGCCTCAGCCAGCGCCGTGGCCTCCGCCTTGGACTTGTTCGCCGTCAGCCGGTCCTGCGCCTGCTGTGCGTCCGCCCGCGCACCTGCGACCTGCCGCAGCGCCCGTGCGTACTCCGACCACTCCTGCTCTTCGGTCTTCATCGCCGTACCAATTCCACCGCGCGGTCCACCTCGTCGGACCGGAGTGCGGCGAACGGTACGACGACCTGCGCCTCCGGGTGCAGGCCGTCCCACAGCAGCGCGCGGTGCGGCTCGGAGGCCCAGCGCACCAGCGGTCCACAGACAGCCCGTACGCCGTCCTGCGGGTGCCGGAGGAAGACGTGGGTCGCCACGTTCGCCCGCCCGTACCCGAGCTGCTCGGTGCACACGTGCAGCCGGTTCCACCAACCGAAGGTGATGAGCCCCTGCGCCGGCCCGTCCCGGACGATGTCCTGCAACGCGTTCGCCGGACTCTCGAAGAAACCCTCCGCGTGGGTCTGCATCTTCGGTACGCCGTGGAAGCCGAAGCCGAGCAGATAGGTCTCGCCGAGGTGCCCGTTCCGGACCGAATCCCGCAGCGAAAACAGCCGCGGTGCGATGTCGTCGTGCTTGTCGACCGTCTCGACCTCACAGCCCAGCTGCCGCAGTGCCTGGATCAACGCACCCTTGCCCTCGGCAACAGCAGGCGACGAGTTGGTCCCGTCCATGAAGATGAACCGCGGCGGATCCACAGCAGCGGCCGCTGTCGACAGCGCCAGCCCACTCAGTACGCCGAGTGCGTCCACCGGACCATCACCCAGCACCAGTACACCGGCACCCGGCTCCGGCCGCACCTCCACCGGTACGGGCGCCTCCGTCACGGCGATCGGCAACCCCGTCCACGGCCGGCCAAACTCCGGCGTCACCGCGGCAGCCGTGTCCGCCAACCGCGCCGGCTCCGCAAGATGGAAGACCCGCGGCGGACGCGTCGTCCCCGATCGCTGCCACAACTCCCGGCGCAGCTCGTCCAGTACCGCCTTGTCCGCGAAGCTCACCAGCACATGCTGGTTGTCGTCCGGCGAGCCGAAGTTCGCGTTGAGCACCGCCTCGCCGCGGAACTGCAACTCGGCCGCGGCCGTGTTCCCGTTCCGCAGGATCGCCTGCGCATCCGCCGGCGTCGTCTTCAGCGCGATCCGATAAGGCACCTGCCCGAAGATCGAGTCCCGCCGCGTCGACAGCCGTTTGACCCCTTCGATCGTCTGCGTCGCGAGCACCACATGAACGCCGTACGCGCGTCCCAGCCGCACCAACCGCTCGAGCAGCTTGGCCGCCTCGTCGGCCAGGTCGTCGTCGTCCTCCAGCAACACCTGGAACTCATCGAGTACGACGAGAATCCGCGGCGGCCGATCGGGGCCGGGCGCAAGCTCCGCGATGTCGGCAACGTTGCCATGTGACTTGAAGATCTCACTGCGCTGGGCGAGTTCGTCCGACAGATGCCGCAGTACGGCGAGACCGAACGCGCGGTCGCTGTGGATGCCGAGCACCCGCACCTGCGGCAGCCAGTGCTCCCGCTCCGCCGCCGGGCCGAGCGCGGAGAACTCGACACCGTGTTTGAAGTCGAGCAGGTACATCTCCAGGTCGTCCGGCGAATAGCGCGCGGCGAGCCCGTGGATCATCACCAGCAGAAGGTTCGATTTGCCCTGGCCGACCGCGCCGCCGACGAGGACGTGCGGCAGCGCCGGGTTGCCGCTACGCAACCGGACCAGCGCCGGCGTGCGATCGTCGTACCCGATCACCGTGCTGAGCTCGTCCTTGACCGGCTGCCACCAGGTCGATCGATCCGGCAGCGTCCGGTCGAAGTCGATCGTCGGCAGTACGGCGATCTCGGCCATCTCGGCGATGACGTCACAGATGCCTGCGGCAACATTCGCGTCGAACGGCGGATCGAGTTTCGCCGGTACGCCGGGCAATTGTGCTATGTCGACTCGTTCGTTGGCGATGGCAACGGGTGTGAGCAGGTCAAGCAATTGCTTGCTGTCGACATCCATCTCCGCCGGCATCGACGGGTCGTGGTGGACCAGGAAGCAGATGCCGCGCTCACCACCGGTCGCGGCCAACCGGAGCAGATCGCGCTGCGCGAGCGTGTCGATCCCGGCCGGGTAGTCGAACAGGATGACCAGCCGATAGGGATCGGTGACGCGACCGGTCTCCCGGATCAGGTCCTCGAACCGCTTGTGTCCCAGCTGCGCCTGCCGGCTGGCTCGCAACGATGACACGTCAACGAGCCCAGATAGCACGGCATGCAACTGTTCCGCGGTGTGTGTTGCCCTAGGCACCAATTGTGGGTACTTCGTGGTCAGGTGACCCAGCAACCCCATCGTGCCGGTCAGCCGCGGGTCGAACGCGTCAATCCTGAGCCTGAAGGGTTCGGCCGCCGCAACCAGCCTCAACGCCACGCTCTGCAGCAGCCGGCGTGCCGACTCGTTGCGATCCGCTGTCACCTTCCAGCCGTTTGTGCGCAGCAGCGGCGCGGCGACCGGCGTACCGGCCTCCAACTCCCCCACTCGCACGTACGACGGGATGCCCGCGCCGATTAATTGCCGCGAACGCCAGCGCGCGTCGTTCGGCGGGATGGACGCGAGGCCGGGCGCGAGCCGATCCGCGAGCAGGCGGGCAGTCGGCTCGGCGGTCTTGAGCGCCTCCGCGGTGGCCGCCTCGACCAAGCCCCGCGACTCCCGCCGCGCGGCCGCCGTCTGCTCCTGCAGCTGACGATGCAACTGCACGGCCCGTTGATGTTCGCCGTACGTCAGTCGGCGAGCGTTCTCCAGCAACTGCCCGAGCGCATGTTGGAGGCCGCGAATCCGCGCCTCCAGGAGCTCCGGGGAAACCGATCCGGGCGTACTTCCCCCGTCAGGCTCCTCCGTCACGAGCACCGTCCTTCCACCTCTGCCCCGCGACACCACCACTTGCCTGGAGTAACCATGTCACACCACCAGTCCCTGACGTCACTCCAGCCATCACCAGTCTCACCAGTTAATCGGGGGCGACGATCTCGAGCTCGTAGCCGTCGTCGTTGTGCAGGAAGGCGGCGTAATGCTGCGGGCCGCCGGCGTACGGGTGGCGGTCGGCGAACATCATTGTCCAGCCGTGGTTCGCTGCCTCCGCAACGATCGCATCCACCTCGGGTCGCCCGGCCGCGTTGAGCGCCAGATGGTTCATCCCCGGCCGCATCCGGTCGTGCTCCTCGGCCGACATCGCCGGGCTCTGCTCCAGTACGACGTACGAGCCGTCGGGAGCGGTCCAGGTCATGCCACCCGGCCAGCCGTCACCGTCCTTCCAGCCCAGCCTGGTGAGGATCCAGCCCCAACTCGTCAGCGCCCGGGACAGGTCCGGGACCCAGATTTCGATGTGATGCACAGCAGCAACCATCGGAGCATTATCTGTGCTCGTCGAAACGATTGGTCACCGCCACCGAGACCAGCCCCGACACCACCAGCCAGGCCAGTGCGGCGAGCAGCCACGGCCACCAGTGATGGCCCTGCGATGCTTCGGCGACGGCCTTGCCGAACAACCCGCCGGCGGGCGCGAAGACGAGCACGAGCAGCACCCGCGCGATCGACGTCTCCCTGGTCATTCCTTCATTGTCCGAGCCAACTCGCCGCCTCGCAGAAGCTCTGGCGTTTCGCCCCCTGAAAACATGGGGCCGCCGGATGTTCCGGTTTCTGTCCGTGGCAGGGTTTAGCGTCTTCCCTGACAGACCCGCAGGATCGGGGGAATGTGGTGAGTACGACCCGGATCGAGAGCACCGCGTACGGCGCAGCCGCGCTGGAGCGGCTGCATGCCGTCGTGGCGCGGCTGAAGGCCGACGATCCGATGAAGCCTGTCACCTTGCTCCTGCCCAACAACCTTTCCGGCGTCATCGCGCGCCGCTATCTCGCGGGTCGAGGAGGCATCGCCGGCCTGTACCTGGCGACCTTGCCGCGATTGGCCGAGCAGCTTGCCGCCGGTCTGCTCGCTCCCCGCCGCCCCGCGACCCGCCCGATCGTCGCGGCGACATGGCGTACGGCGCTCTCCAAAGCGCCTGGCATCTTCCAGGACGTCGCCGAGCATCCGGCAACCATCCAAGCGCTTGCCTCAGCCCACCGTGAGCTCCGCGACCTCACCGATCCCGCCCTCGAGAGGGTCGCCGGTGCCTCCGCCCTCGGCCCCGACCTCGTCCGGCTGCATCGCTACGTCACAAGCGACCTCGCCCCGGACTGGTACGACGAAACCGACCTCCTCCGGGCCGCTGCGACCCGAGCGTCGGCCGACCCTTCGATCGTCGCCGAGCTCGGCGCTTTGGTGCTCTATCTTCCTCAAGAACTGACGCAGACCGAGGCAGCCTTCGTCGAAGCGCTCGGTTCCGCCGACCTCACGGTCATCGTCGGCCTCACCGACGTACGTCGTGCCGATCGCGCAGTACGGCGTTCGCTGGAACGCATCGGCATCGACCTGCCAACGTCGATCTCGAAGAACTACCCGGTCGCGACCGAGGTCCTGAACGCATCCGACGCCGACGACGAGGTGCGTTGTGTCGTCCGTGATGTCGTCGCCGCGCTCGAGCGCACCCCGGCCCATCGCATCGCCGTGCTGTACTCCGCCGCGACGCCGTACGCGCGACTCCTGCACGAGCACCTCGCCGCCGCCGGCATCGAGGTCAACGGCCCAGGGACCCGACCCGTCCACGAGCGAGCGATCGCGCGGACTCTGCTCGAAGTCCTCGCTCTCGTCGACCAGGATCTCCCTCGCGCCGACGTGTTCCGCGCGCTGGCGAACGCGCCAACCCGCGACTTCACTGGCGAGCGGATCCCGGTGCCGCAATGGGAGCGCATGTCGCGTGTCGCCGGTGTCGTCCGTGGCGACGACTGGGAGACACGTCTCGCCCGCTATGCCGAGTCCGAGCGTCGTACGGCGAATCAGGAGGAGGCGGCGGAGGATCCACGTCCGGCCGCGGTTCGGCGTGCGCAGTACAACGCGGAGAAGGCCGAGCGCTTGCATGCGTTTGCCTTGGAGCTGCGCCGGCGGCTGAAGGCCGCCGCCGTCATGGAGACATGGTCCGAGCTGGCCGGCGCTGTGTTGCAGCTCTTCCAGGACCTGCTCGGCGACTACTCGTCCCTGCCTGTGGAGGAGCAGTACGCCGCTGTCGCGGTCGAGAGTTCGCTGAAGGGCCTTTCGACGCTGGATGAGCTTGGTACGCCGGCGAGTCTGACGGTGCTGCGCGACGTACTGGACCTAGAGCTGCAACAGTCACTCCCCCGCGTCGGCACGTTCGGCACCGGCGTACTGGTGGCTCCGCTCTCGGCGAGTGTCGGGCTGTCGGCGGACATCGTGTACGTCGTGGGGCTGTCGGAGGACCTGTATCCGGGTCGCGTGCACGAGGATGCGCTGCTCCCGCACCGGGTCCGATCGGCGGCGGCGCCGGAGCTGGCATCGTTCCGGGATCGGCTCGACGAGAAGCAGCGGCATCTGCTGGTCGCTTTCTCGGCCGGATCCCGCGTCGTGGCGTCGTTCCCCCGCGGCGACCTGCGGCGATCGTCGCGGCGACTGCCGACGCGCTGGTTGCTCGGCACGTTGCGGTCGCTGACCGGCGATCACGCGCTTGCCGCGACGGAATGGGATCAGGCCGACTATGGGGATCGGTTGCTGACCTCGGCGTCGTACGCCGGATCGTTGACTACGGCAATCATGCCGGCGACGGAGCAGGAGTGGCAGACGCGTTCCGCGGCGGCAGGGTTGTGGCTGAACGATGCGGTGCTGGTTCGCGCGCGTGAGCTGCTGCGGGGGCGCGGGAGTAATGCGTTCACTCGCTTCGACGGGGACTTGTCCGGGGTGTCGGGGCTGCCGGAGTACGCCGTCGAGGATCGGATCGCGTCACCGACGTCGCTGGAGGCGTATGCGACCTGCCCGCATGCCTACTTCGTCGAGCGGTTGCTTCAGGTGGAGCCGCTCGAGGCGCCCGAGGACCTGCTGGTGATCTCGCCGATCCAGGTCGGGAACCTCATCCACAACAGTCTGGACGCCTTCGTGACCCGGCTGGCCGGTTCGCTCCCCAGGTACGGCGAGCCGTGGTCGGCCGAGCAACGGTCGTTGCTGTTGGCAATCGGTGCGGATCTCGCGGATCAGTTCGAAGCCGAGGGGCTGACCGGGCATCCACGGCTGTGGCAGCGGGAGCGGTTGCGGATCCTTGGCGATCTGATGGTGCTCCTGACCGACGACGATCGGTGGAGATCCTCGCGCGATGCGTCGGTGGTGGCCAGCGAGCTCCGGTTCGGCTTCGATGGTGAGCCGCCGGTGGAGATCCCGGTGCCATCGGGGCGCGTGCTGCTGCGCGGTAGCGCGGACAAGGTCGACCTCGGGCGCGACGGGACCATCTATGTCACCGACGTGAAGACCGGTGGTTTCTCGCGGTACGAGGGGATCGAGTCCGATCCAGTGGCCGGCGGGACGAAGCTTCAGCTGCCCGTCTACGCGTACGCCGCTCGTGCCCGGCTGGGCGAACCTTCCACACCGGTCGAGGCGTCGTACTGGTTCGTCCGGCGCGGCGGCAAGCGGATCCCGGTGCCGTTGACTCCCGAGGTCGAGGCCCGGTACGTCGAGACGCTCGACGTGATCGTGTCGTCGATCGCGGCCGGGTTCTTCCCACCCAAGGCGCCCGAGATCCCGGATTTCCTGTGGGTGCAGTGCCCGTACTGCAACCCGGACGGGATCGGCCACAGCGAGGTGCGGGCGCGGTGGGACCGGAAACGGCACGACCCGACGCTGGAGCGCTTGGTCCGGCTGATCGACCCGGTCGCGTATGCCGCTGATGAGGAGAACGGCGATGAGTGAGGTGTTGCTGGACTCGGAGGCGCGGGAGCGGATCCAGTCGGACACTTCGGCGACGCTGTTCGTCGAGGCGGGTGCCGGGTCGGGGAAGACGCATGCGCTGGTCGACCGGGTGACGACGCTGGTGCTGCGGGACGGCGTACCGCTGCGGACGATCGCGGCGGTGACGTTCACCGAGAAGGCCGGCGCTGAGCTCCGGGATCGGCTGCGGGTCGAGTTCGAGAAGGCTCGCAAGGGGCCGGCCAGTTCCATGGCGGATGCGGCGTTGGACGACCTCGACTCAGCGTCGATCGGGACGTTGCACGCCTTTGCGCAGCAGCTGTTGCTGGCGCATCCGATCGAGGCCGGGTTGCCGCCTCTGATCGACGTACTTGATGAGGTCGGGTCGTCGGTGGCGTTCGAGGAGCGCTGGGCGGAGTTGCAGCAGCAACTGCTCGACGACGACTCGATTGCCGAGGCGCTGCTGCTGGCGATGGCCGTCGGGGTCGAGTTGAAGCATCTGCGGTCGTTGGCCCGGCTGTTCGGGAACGACTGGGACCTGATCGCCGAGCGCGTGCTGGTCGACCCGCCCGAGTTGGTATCGATGCCGTCGCTCGACGGGCTCGTTGCGGCGGCTGCGCAGATCGGCGCGGTGGCTTCCTCGTGCCTGGATCCCGAGGACCGGTTGCTGCCGAAGGTGCAGCAGATCCGCGAGCTCGGGGTGATGCTGGACGCTGCTTCCGACCAGGAGACGCAACTGTCGATCCTGCAGACCTTCCGCGGGCTGAAGATCGGCCGGATCGGGCGCAAGGAGAACTGGCGGGACATCAACAAGGTGCGCGGCGACTGCACCGAGGTGGTCGAGGTCGCCAGTTCGCTGGTCGAACTGCTGCTGGATGCTTGCCTTCGGCACCTTTCGCACTGGATCGCGCGGCGGGTGCTGGAATCGGCGCGGCTGCGCCGGGAGGAGGGGCGGCTGGAGTTCCACGATCTGCTGGTGCTGGCGCGGGATCTGCTGCGGCGGGACGCGTCGGTGCGGTCGGCGCTGCAGGAGCGGTACGAGCGGCTGCTGCTGGACGAGTTCCAGGACACCGATCCGATCCAGATCGAGCTCGCGGTGCGGATCGCGGGTGGTGCTGAGGCTTCGGCCGAGGACTGGCGCGAGGTGGAGGTGCCAGAGGGCCGGCTGTTCGTCGTCGGCGACCCGAAGCAGTCGATTTACCGATTCCGGCGGGCGAACATCGCGACGTACTTGACGGCTCAGGACCTGCTCGGCGAGACCGTTGCCCTGACCACCAATTTCCGTACGGTGCCGCCGATTCTGGATTGGGTCAACACGGTCTTTGGCTCCTTGATTCAGCCGCAGGAGGCTGCGCAGCCATCGTATCAGTCGCTGTCTCCGCATCGCACCGGGCCGTCGTCGACGTCAGCTCGCCCATCACGGCCTGTGGCACCTCAACCGACCGACGTCAGCGGCGATCAGCTTTCCCTGCTGGGTGACCTCGACGACTTGTCAGACTCCGGTGACTTGTCAGACTCCGGTGATTTGGCGACGGTCCTCCCCTTCCGCCGTGCATCCGAGGAGACCCCGAGCGCCGACCTCGCCGACTCCTCAGCCGACTTCTTTGCAGATCCGGCGTTCGGGCCTGCCGTGACGGTGCTCGGCGCTGAGCCGCACAACGATCTGCCGCGAGCCCAGGCGTCCGTCCTGCGCGAACGTGAAGCGATCGACGTCGCCGCGGTGGTCGAGGAGGCGTTGCGGGACGGCTGGCAGGTGTACGACGAGCGCGCTCAAGGCTGGCGACCTGCGGAAGCCGGCGACATCGCCGTACTGGTACCTGCCCGTACGTCGTTGCCATTCCTCGAGGACGCCCTCGACCGCGCGGACATCCCGTATCGGGCCGAGGCCAGCTCGCTCGTCTACCAGACCGCCGAGGTCCGCGACCTGCTCGCCTGCGCGCGTGCCCTCGGCGATCCGAGCGACCAACTCGCTCTCGTCACTGCCTTGCGCTCGCCGTTGTTCGGTTGCGGTGACGACGACCTCTTCGTCTGGAAGCGATCCGGCGGATCGTTCACGCTGACCGCGCCTGTCCCGGACACGCTGCTCACCCACCCGGTCGGCGAGGCGATGGAGTGGCTTCGCCGGACGTACTACGCCTCACGGTGGCTGACGCCGAGCGAAGTACTGGCCAAGATCGTCGCCGACCGCCGCATGCTCGAAGTCGCGGCGATCGGTCCGCGGGCCCGGGATGCGTGGCGGCGGATCCGGTTCGTCGTCGACCAGGCGCGTGCTTGGTCGGAGGTCGAGCACGGCGGCCTGCGCTCGTACCTGGCCTGGGCCGCGCACCAAGGCGAAGAAGCCTCGCGCGTCGCCGAGGCTGTCTTGCCGGAGACCGACGCGGACGCCGTACGGGTGATGACGATCCATGCCGCGAAGGGCCTGGAGTTCCCGATCGTCATCCTGTCCGGCATGACCGCCGCGCCGAACCGGCAGCGCGGGGTTCAGGTGCTGTGGCCGCCGGACGGCGGTTATGCGGTCAAGCTCAAGTCGTCGGTGCAGACGGAGGATTTCGACCTCGTCCAGCCCGTCGACGAGCAGATGGACGACTACGAGCGCCGCCGTCTCCTTTACGTCGCCGCCACCCGCGCTCGCGACCACCTCGTCGTCTCGCTCCACCGGTCCGGCAACCGCCGGCACTCCAGCAACGCCGAGCTCCTCGCGTCCGCGGGCGGCGTCGAGGCTCCACATACAAGGCTCTTCACCAGCCCACCACCCGTCGTACGCGAGCCGCGATCCGCTGCCGCAGTTACGCCGCCGATCGCCCGTACTGAATGGGATTCCCGCGTCACCGCGGCCCGCTCGGCCAGCCGCCGCCGGTCTGCCCAGAGCGCGTCGGGCTTGGAAGGGACCGGCCCGGAGGTCGCCCTGACCGAGGTAGATCCCGGTACCGCCAAAGCAGCCCGCGACCTCGAGCTCCCACCGTGGTCCAAGGGCCGCTACGGCACCGCGATCGGCCGCGCGGTCCACGGCGTCATGCAGGTCGTCGACCTGAGCTCCGGCGCCGGCCTCGAAGCCGCGGTCTCGGCCCAGTGCCTCGCCGAGGGTGTCCTCGAGTACGCCGATGTCGTCGCCGCCCTGACCCGTTCCGCATTGGCGTCAGACGTCGTACGGCGAGCCGCTGCCCGCGAACACTGGCGCGAGTCGTACGTCGGCACCGTCCAACCCGACGGCACGATCCTCGAAGGCTTCGTCGACCTCATCTATCGCGAGGACGACGGCCGCCTCGTCATCGTCGACTACAAGACCGACGCGATCCCAGCCGCGGCGTTGGACAGCCGTGTCGCGTACTACTCGCCGCAGTTGACGGCGTACGCCGCCACGCTGCCCAACCCGGGCACGCCGATCCTGCTGTTCCTCAATCCCACCGGCGCTGTGGAGCGGCCGCTCTAGACCATCCGCACGGCGAGGATGAGGATCACCAAGCTCGAGCCGAGTGCTGTCACCAGCCGACCGACGTGACCGGTCAACGCTCGGCCCAGCAACGCCCCGCCGCTGGCGAGCAACAGTTGCCAACTCGCCGACGCCAGGAACGCGGCAATCACGAACACACCGCGCTCCACGAACCCCGGATCCATCGACTTGGACCCGCCCAGCACCAGCGCGGCGAAGTAGATCACCGTCATGGGGTTCAGCAATGTCATGCCCAGCAGGCTGAGATACGCCTTCACTGCCCCGACCGGCACCTCCTGCGTGATCCCCGTCAGCCGATGTGCCCGATACCGCCGTACCGCCGTCACCGCCCCACTCACCGCAAGCCCGAGCAGCACCGCAACAGAAACCCACCGCAGCGGCACCACGATCGGTTCGAGCACCGGCGCCAGCGCAGACCCGCCAACAGCCGCGACCAACGCATACAACCCATCCGCCGAAGCGATCCCGAGGGCAGCACAAGCGCCAACCCGCAACGACGTTCGAGCAGTCAACCCAACCAGATAGGTGCCGACGGCCCCGACAGGAATGGCGATCCCATACCCCGCGAGCAGCCCGGCAACCACCGCCGCCGTCACGACTGGACGACGATCGACCTCCAGCAACGACCGAGCTTCTGCTGACCCCACGCCGCCGAAACCTCGGCAACGGGCAACAGCAACACTCCAACGGTCGTAGTCATGCCCGAATCATCAGCCCCCACCAACCACCCGCAACCCAATTACACCCGTTGCCCACCACAACAACCCAGCAGGCCCACGCACCCATCCCCGCCCGACACCCCAGCCCGCCCCCCTCGCCACCATCCACGTCCACCTCCCCGCAGCCCCGCCGCGCCCTCTCCGGCAGCTGCCCGCGCGCGGCATCCCGTGGCGGTGGACCCCGCAGGTCGCCGTACTCACCCAGCAGGCATCGCCATCCAGCTGCTGTGCGAGTCATAAGATCGCGCACATGGAGCAGACGCCGTACCGGCAGATCCGGGCGCTGTACGACGACGAGACGATCGCGGTCTACCAGGCGTACGCACCCGAGATCGCCGAGCCCGCCCTTGCCGCCGGCACCTTCGTCCCGCCGTTCGGCTTCAACCGGATGACCTGGATCAAGCCGTCCTTCCTCTGGATGGCATACCGCTCAGGCTGGGCGACCAAGCCCGGCCAAACCCGCGTACTCCGCATCCACCTCAAACGCGCCGGCTTCGAATGGGCCCTGGCCCACAGCTGCCTGTCCCACTACGACCCAGCCCACCACGAGTCCGAACAAGCCTGGCGCGAAACCCTCGCCACCTCCCCCGTCCGCATCCAATGGGACCCCGAACAAACCCTCACCCTCCAACCCCAACCCAAGATCCGCTCAATCCAGATCGGCCTCTCCCCCGAAGCCGTCCACCACTACGTCCACGACTGGATCACCACCATCGAAGACGCCACCCCCGCCATGCACGAAATCCACCACCTATCCCAAACGAACCCCACCCAAGCCAACACCCTCCTCCCCCAAGAACGCCCCTACCCCTTACCCCCCACCCTCACCACCCACATAGCCCCAACCCCCACCACCTAACGCCAACGCACGCCCGTTCCCCACCGGGAGAAAACGCGCAACCGGCGACGGCTGGAGAGGCGAGGTTGAAGGCATCGACCTCACCCTTACGTTCCGCCGCAGCAAACGCATCCAGACCTGACGATTCGTCAGCGTCGGTGTCCCTACTTCAGCGGCTCGGAGTCTCGGTCAACCCACCCGAGGCAGTCGGCCGCCGATCTGCGCGCTGGCGGAATGACCATTGACCAGCAACTGGTGGGACTGCACCAGCCTTAGATTCGCAGACGGCCAAAGACCACGGGTTACCTCAGCCGCCCGCCGCGACAGCAGCAGTACCAGCCGGCCGCGCCGCGGCTGCAGCACGCGGTCGAAACTGGCCATCATCCGCCGGGCGAAGGCGGCAAAGTCGACGTCCAGCCTGTCGTACTCACCCCAGGGTGGATCGGTGACGATCGAGCTCACCGAACCGGACGAGATCGACGGAAGCTCCAGGGCGTCCTCGGCGAGCACGGTGACCCGGGCGCGACGTCGGATCGCCGACGGCACCTGCAGGTACGGCGCCCCGGCGGCGAGATCGGAGTAGGTTGCCCGACCGTACGGCAGCGCCATCCGGGCCCGGACGATAGAACCACTGCCTGCAAACGGGTCCAGGAAGACGTCGTCCGGCCTAGGATCGGAGGCCATTACCAGCAGCATCGCAAGGTCGGCCCCCAGGCTGCCGGCGGCGCCGGGCTTGATACCCGTCGTCAACCGCTGGCAGAACAACATTGATTCGACGTCACGGCGACCGATCAGCCAGTACTCCACGCCGCCACCACGGGGGCTCGGCCGCGCGCCGGTGGCCTTGGCGATCGCCGACTCGAGCCGAGTCTTGGCCGGGCGGGGCAACCCGAGCAGCCTCCCGTCCACACTCACCATCGTCCGGAAGCTCGTTCGCCCCTGCCGACGCAACATCGGGGTCGAGAGCACCTGCTCGGCAAACTGTTCAGCCGCACGCTGAGCCGAGCATCGTCGAATCATGCCGAGCACACTGAAGGCGTTCTTCAGGTAGCCCAGATTGCCAATCGTCGACGGATCGGTACCAGCGTCGAAGATCAGACTGCTCCCATCGGAGCTGACCACCTTCACGCTCCGAAGATCGCGCCGCAGAGCGTCGATCACCAGCTCGCCGAGCCCCGCCCGAAACTGAGCGAAGTAACGCATCCGCCAAACGCTATCGCCAGTCCATCACCCCGTCAGGCGAATTTCCGCGGTCACCAACACACCTGCTGACACCACCCCGCAATCCGCAGGCGGCGTCACCTAGAGCCAGCGCCAGTACGACGGCGGCGCGGCTTGCGGCTGAGGTCACTAGCGACGGTTCAGAGCCCAACGTCGTACGAACGCCACGTCGCGCTCGACCTCCTCGAGTTTGTCCACCTCGGCAACCACATGTGCGACGAACTCCGCCGGCAGCCGGACCGCGTGCTCCCCCACATAGTGCGCAAGCCCATCCGGCCAATACCAAGTCCCGTCGGTGAGCTCGAGCGCTCGGTTCGCACAACCGCAGAATCGGCACATCGACACTCCACCAAACGCGCGGAACAGGAAACCGGACGGCAGATAGTCCGTCACAAGCTCCCGCTCATCCCAATCCACTCCGGATCCACAAACCCCCGCACCTCAGGCCACCCAGCGCTATCGGCCCAGCCCAGTACCCAATCAACCGCCAACCGCACCAAGGCCCGCCCAGCCGACGACGTCAACAGTCACCCCACACGTGGACAGGACGGCCTGCCAATGACCAAATTTCGATTGTTGAAAATGCGGCACAGGTTAGGATTCCGCCAATGTCGTGGATAGCTCACGCTCGAAGAGGTTGACCGCCCTGGCGTCGTCGTCGAAGTACCGTTCCCAGAATCCGTCCTCGAGCCAGTTCTGAGGACCGATCGACAGGAATCCTTCACCAGAAACCTTGGCGCCCCAGTTCGACGGCATGGAGTGATCTACCGTTTCGAACATCGCCGAGGACCACAGGCTCGGAACCGCGGACGTAAGATGCAGTCGCAGTCGCACATCCCTCCCAGGAGATGCGACAATCTCGAGCACCACATATTCTTCGCCGACTTTGATCGACGGCCTTCGCTCCTCGTGCGCACCAGTGACCGGGTTGATAATTCTCAAGCATCGGACTCGCATGATCACCTAGCCTGGTTGAACTTTGTCTTGTAGTCAATGTCGTAATTGACCCTGCCAGTGGATTCATTGTAGTAGAAATGCACTTGGAACGGACCGGACGGGCTGCGGTAGCTCTGCGTCGAATACTTGCCCCAATCCTGAATTCTGCTGCCATCTGCCGTGAGGGCTCTGATCACGGCCGGATTCTTCAATTGATCCCCGGAAATGATCAGGTCTGCCGCGTCGATCACCTCGGGCTTCAGATAACCCGCGGTTGTCGAAGTTGCGTCAGCCTCCTTGTACGCAACCTGCAGCGACAGCCCATAACGGCGCCGGCCAGGGCGGCGGTGGAGGCGTAGGCGGAGATGTGGGAGACGTCGGTGAGGGTGCCGTCGATGTCTGAGAGGCCTTGGAGGTCCGTTGTCTTGAGGGGGTTGCCGGATGAGTAGGCGTAGGGGTTGGGTGAGCCGCCCTGGTCTGGGGTGAGGAAGGTGCCGGTGGTGGGGTTGTATTCGCGTTGGCCGAGGAGGTAGTTGCCCGTGGGGAGGCGGAGGGCTCCGATGTAGCCGGGGCTCGGCGTGCCGGATGGTTGGGCCGCGCTGTTCGTTCCCGCTGTGGCGCGTGGAGCTCCGTAGGGCTCGTAAGCCTGCTGGGTGGCAGAGGTGAGGACGGATCCGGAGGGGTCGGTCGTCAGGTTGGTGGTGGTGGCGCCTGTCAGTGTGGCTATCAGGCCAGCGCCGTAGGTGTAGCGGGTGGAGGTTTTGCCGACTGTGGTCGCGAGGACTTGGGGAGACAGCG
This sequence comes from Kribbella antiqua, assembly GCF_004345665.1. Taxonomy (GTDB): domain Bacteria; phylum Actinomycetota; class Actinomycetes; order Propionibacteriales; family Kribbellaceae; genus Kribbella; species Kribbella antiqua. The sequence continues at coordinate 29,171 of NZ_SLWR01000016.1, read as the reverse complement.
GGTCCCAAAGGTAGGAGGTGGTCTGGGTGCCTGTGGTTGAGGTGGCGCGGCGGCCGTCGCCGGTATTGGTGTAGGTGGTCTTGGTGGAGTCGGTGGTTGAGGTGAGGGGTTTGCCGGCGGCGGACCAGGTGTAGGTGGTGGTGCCGTCGGAGGTGAGGTTGCCGTCGGGGTCGTAGGTGTAGACGCGCGACTTGGGTGGGTCGAGGGGGTACGTCGCCGGGGCTGTGATGGAGGCGAGGAGTTCGCTGCCGGCGCCGTACAGGGACCAGGTGCTGCCGGTGGGGCGTTTCTCCCAGGTGCGGTTGCCGGCGCCGTCGTAGTCGTAGCGGATGTAGTTCTGGATGTCGTCGGTGCATTGGTCGACGCTGTAGCAGACGGCGGTGAGGCGGTTGAGTTGGTCGTAGGTGTGCGCCGACTTGCCGGCGACCGAGTCGTCGGTACGGATCAGGTTGTCGGCGGTGTCGTACGACGAGGTGATCGATCGGAGCGGTTTGCCACCTTGGGTCACGGCGAGCGAGGTGGTGCGGTCGCGAACGTCCAGGGATCGCGTCTCCACCAAGCCGCCCGGCCTCGTGGTGGTGACTGTGCCGCGAGACAAGTCGTAGCGGTACGACGCCAACCGCTTGCCGTCGACAGCAGCGGAAGCCAGTCGGTCGACGGAGTCCCAGGTGTAGCTCTCGCTGTGGCCGGCCGCGGTTCGCCCGATCAAGTTGCCGACGGCATCCCATCGGTAGGCGACTGATCCGCCAGGGCCGACGCTGGAGGTCAACTGGTCGAAGGCGTCGTAGCCGAAGCGGGTCGTGCCCAGCCCGTCAGTCGTCGCCGTACGGCGACCGGCCGCGTCCCAGGTGAAGCTGACAGTCGGCGTCCCGTCGGAGTAGGCGAGCTTGGTCATCGCGCCGCGCGGATCGAGTGTGAACGACGCTGACTTGCCTGAGGGCAGGGTGGTGCGGATCAGCCGTCCGGCCTTGTCGAAGCCGAAGCGCCAGGTCCGGCCGCCGTACGTCGTCGCAGTCGTCCGTCCGGCGGCGTCGTACTCGAACGTCTGAGTCCGGCCGCTGGCATCGACGCGTTTGGACAACCGGCCGGACAGGTCATAGGTGGCTGTGGCCTCCGGCAACGATGGTCTCGTGACACCAACCAGCGCGCCGGCGTCGTCGTAGCGGAAGCGCGTCGTGTTGCCGCGACCGTCGACGACAGTCGCGAGACGGCCCTGGGCGTCGTAGGTCTGCCGGGTCGTGACGTCCAACGGCCCTTGCTGCTCGAGTGGCTGATCGTCGGCCGAGTAGGTGAAGCTGCTGACGGCACCCCGCGGTGAGGTGGATTTGACGACTCGGCCCCAACCATCCACTTCATAACGCGCCACCCGCCCGGCCGCATCGGCGACGCCAACCAGATCACCATCCGCCGAGTAGGCCAGCCGGGTCGTCCGGCCCAGTGGATCTCGCGATTGCGTCAGCAGTCCACGGCTGTCGTACGCCGCTGACGATGTACGACCGGCGTACGTCGAAGCCACCACGTTGCCGCGCGAGTCGTAGGTGTACGTCGTACGGCGGCCAAGTGGGTCGACGACGGCCACGACGTCGTTCGACGCGTTGTACGTACGGCGGGTGACGTTGCCACCGGCATCGGTCGACGCGACGACCCGGCCGAGCGAGTCGTACGCATGACGAGCGCCGTGCCCGAGGTTGTCGAAGACGCGGATCAGGTTGCCCGCGGAGTCGTAGTGGAACGTGACCGTCGCCCCGGTGGGATCGGTCTGCCGGACCAGCCAATTGCGCTCGTACTCGTTGATCCACTTCCCGCCGGTGGGGTCGGTCATGGTCGACTTGCCGCGGACCCCGGCCGGCTCCCACGACCAGGTCGACTTCCCGCCCTTGGCATCCGTCTGGGCGATGACCCTGCCGTCGCCGTCGTACTCCGTCACGAAGGCAGGCTTCGCCGCATCGGCCACGGCCGACGACTTCAACCGCCCATCGGCGTACTCGTACCTCGTATGCACTCCGCCAGGCGACGTCACCCCGGTCAACCGACCGTCGGCGTACTCGTACCGCACAGTCCGCGGCTCCACGCCCGGCCCGGACAACCGTACCGACGCGATCAGCCCAAGCTCGTTGTAGTCGTACGACAGGGATCGCCGGCCGTTCGTCACGGTCGCCACGCGCCCAGCGACGCGTTCGAGTACGACGCCCTGACCGTTCCGATCGAGGATCGACACCAGGTCGCCCGCAGCGGAGAACCGCATCCGCAACTGATCGAAGCTCGTCAGCACATACTCGGACCCCGACCGCGCGAGCGTGAAACGTGCAGCGCCTGGCTCCACCACGAAGCCAGTCCCCGAGCGGGTGAACCCGATCTCCCGGCCGTCCGACGCCAGATACCGCGCTCCCCCGGCATCCAGCGCCAGCCGATCCGAGTACGACGGACGCCAGCCCGGCCCGAGCGGTCCCGGCAACTGGTCATTGGAGTTGTAGGTCCGCGTCACCGTGAGCGGCACGCCGAGCGCGCTGACCACGGCATCGGTCTCCGCGGCGACCAACGCGCCGGTCAGCGAGTTCACCGGGTCGGACTGGAGCGCGAACGGACCGAACAGACCCCGCGCTTGTTTGTCCGGCAGCACGAAGCCCGGGGCGCCGGCGTAGATCATCACGTTGCCGGCGGCCGATCCCTTGTTGTTCGTCAGCGACGTGGTCAGCAACCCCGGTGAACTGCTCAGCGAACAATCGAGCGGTACCGACACCGACCAACTCAGCGACTGCGTGTGAGCCGGCTTCGGCTTCGGGTAGTTCTCACACGGCCAGACGCTCACCTGCCAGGTCCGGACATCGGCGACCTGGATGGCGCAGATGTTCTGCGACGGTGTAAATGTCCGCGCCTTGAAGGTGAACGTCAGCCCCGTCCCGGCATGGGCGAACCCACCGTCGTTCGCGATCAGCGGCCCCTTGCTCAGCACCTCGCCGTTCGCCGTGACGCTGACGTCGCCCTGGACGCAGGTGTGCGGAACCGGAGGGAGCGCACTGGCTGCCACACCGGTCGACAGAACGAGCAGGACGGACACAAGGAGGGCGAGCACGCGCCGTACAAGGGTCATGATCGCCTCCGCTCGGTTGATGGCCTGTCACTGAGAGTCTATGGAGATCGGAGGCCGTTGAGAGCGGATGATTACAGGTTGTGGATAACGGGAAGTGACCCTGCCGTTGGGGTGAGCGTCCGGTCGCCTACGATCTGCGGAAACGCAGTGTGGGAAAACGTTCGAATGATGGTCCGCCCGCTGGCGGGTCTGCCACCAAGAGTGTGAGGGTGTGGCTCATGAACATCGGTACTCGGAAGATCGTCGTTGACGAGGCGATAGCACAGTTGCGGCTGTACGCCGAGACGAACGGCGCTGTATTGCGCTACTACGACGGTCTGCCGGGGATGACGTGCGTGGGAGGCTCCGACCCGAACCGGATCACGCTCGAGGACCTGGCCCGGACGATGGTGATCGGCTCCGACCTGCGCGCGATGGACATTCCATGGCTGCTCGAGGTCGACGCGGACAAGGAGCTCGCGGCCATCCCGGTCGACGCGCGGCTGGAGGACGCGACCGCGGGCAGCGAGCTGTTCGACGCGGCGATGGCGCTGGACGAGAAGTTCACCGGCCACCGCGGCTTCGGTCACGCCAAGAAGTCGAAGCTGCTGCACCTGAAGCGGCCGTACCTCTACCCGGTCACCGACAGCTTCATCCGGATGACCTACGGCTCGGCGTCGGCCGGTGCCGAGTTCCTCACCGCGGTGCACAACGACCTGGTCAACCCGGCCAACGTCCGCGACTTCAAGCTGCTGCAGGTCCGCCTGATCGCCGAGCCGCCCACGTCGGCCGCGCGGCTGCTCGGCGAGGTCCCCACTCTCCGCCTGCTCGACATCCTGGCCTCACTCCTGGGCGAAGCCAAATAACCGCAGGCTAAATAACTCCCAGCCGCGCCAGCGGCTCCACCAGCTCGCGCTCCTCGTAGGAGAGGTGTGAGAGCAGCGTGTCGTCCAGCAGGTCGACCGCTGCCCGCAGTCCGTCGATGTCGCCGGAGCCGTCCACCAGGGCGACCAGTGCCTTGTCCACACCCTCCAGTACGTCGTGGATGACGCGGTGCTCCTCCTGCAGCCGATCCACTACCGGCACCAGCGCCGGGTCGGCTCGCCGCAGCTGTGGGAAGAGCGACGCGTCCTCCAGCGAGTGGTGTGTGGTCACCAGCCGGCAGTACGACTCGCAGTACGTGCCAAGCGTCCAGTTGTTCTGCCGCATGGTCATGGTGTTGATGTGCGACCGCGCCTGCCCTACACCAAGCGAGCCGGCTGCGACCTGCTCGACCAGGTCGCGGATCTGCTCGAGCTCAGCCCGCAGATGGTCGTGTACGTCGATCAGGTGCTGACCGGACGACAGCTGATACGGCGTGTACGTGCGCTCCGGGTCCAACGCCGGACCGGTCGGGCGGTCTGACTCATCCAGCAGCTGTACGGCGCTACGTCGTACAGCTGGAGGTGGAGTCGGCACCACGGTGAAGCGCCCCTCCACAACCGGGGCAGCAACCGCGGGAGAGCCACCGCGCCGGCCAGCATCCACAGCCTCACGGACACCAGCTGCCACCTCAGCGAACCGGCGGATGTCGTCCGGGTTGTCAGAGCCGAGGATGTAGGTGCTCATCCCCTCGCTAAGCGTCAGCTCGGCGAGCTGCTCGATCCACAGTTCCTCCGGCCCCTGCAGGAACCCACCGCGCCCGGTGAACTGCCCAGACACGTTGTAGAGCCGCCGTACCGACGCTGGATCGCGCCCTGCCTCCACGGCCGCGTCATCGATGATCTTGTTCATCGGAGCGAGCTCGTCCGGCCCGGCGTGCCCAGCGCTCGGCAGCCACCCATCGGCCAGCCGCCCGGTGACAGCCAGCATCCGCGGCTTGTAAGCGCCCAGCCAGATCTCCACGTCGTGGGCAGGCTGCGGACCGCGCTTGGCGCCGGAGACCGTGTAGTGCTTGCCCTCCACCCGGATCCCACCGCCGGAAGGGGTCCACACCTCGCGCATGATCGCGATGGCTTCCTCAAGCGCGGTGATGCTCTGCCCTGCGGTCAGCCGAGGACCAGCGTTGGCAGCCACGGCCTCCAGGAACCCGCCGGCGCCCAGCCCCAGCTCCACGCGGCCACCACTGATCAGGTCGAGGGCGGCAACGCTGCGGGCGAGCACAACCGGGTGTCGCAGCGGCAGGTTGGCGACATTCGTCGCGACCTTCACTCGCTGGGTCTGCGCGACGACGACGGAGAGCAGCGTCCAGGCGTCCAGCAGACGCGGTTGATACGGGTGGTCCTGGAAGGTAACCAGGTCCAGACCGACCTGCTCGGTCAGCTGGGCCAGGGCGATCACCCGGCCGGGATTGTCGACCGCCGGGGTCAGAAACGTGCCGAAGACCAGCTCGTGGCCGTAGTCCATGGTTCACCTTTCGCGGTTGGCTCAACCACGAAACTACTTCGTGGAACAAATAATCTCAAGCCAAGAACATCAGCTGGACAGATCAATCAACCGGAAGGCATGGTCGAGCGGCAGTAGCGCACCGGCCGCGAAGGCATCCTCGAAGGCGTCGGAGCCGATCGCAGCTCGGGCAGCCGCTGTGGCCCGGTCCAGGTCGACAGCCTCGGCAGGGGTGAACAGGTACCCGTCGGCCGCGCGGCCGGCCGCAGCCGCACCCAGCAGCCGCGCGGCGACGGTCTTGTCCGGCACACACGCAGCAAGGCCTTCCAGCGCCCAGCACATGCCGCGGCGCGAGTCGTACTCCTCGGAGATGCGGAATGCCTCGGCGTGGAGCTCGAGAGCGGCCGCCGGGTCACCCTGGAGTTCCAGCGCGGCGCCAAGCTCCGATAGCACGATGGACAGATAAAGCACGGGCTCGTCGTGACGGCGAGCGGCGTCCACCAGGGCTCGTAGCCGCGACACCGCCTCGTCCAGTGCGCCCGTACGACGAGCTGCGAACGCCAGCACGAGCTCAGCCAGGGCCTGGGTCGAGCGATGCCCCTGCTCCGTCGCCAGACGCAGTGCGCGCTCACCGTGGGCACGGGCGGTCTCGTAGTGGCCCTGCCTGAGTTCAGTCCACCCGAGCATGCCGAGCGCCCCGGCAACCTCTGGCCAGAGCCCTAGCTCCTCAGCCAACTGCGCACCCTCGGTGTGGAGCCGCGCAGACTCGTCAAAGTCACCGACGAGCTCCGCATGCGAACCAAGCCACGAGGTCGCCTGCAGCATCCCCCACCGGTCACCAACCGAGCGGAAGATCCGAGCGCTCTCCAACGCGTCCGAATGCAACGCAGCAAGATCAGTCCGCACATGTGCATGCTTCGCACGAGCGGCCAGCACAGCTGCGACTCCCCACTGGTCACCGTCCGCCTCGAAGGACTTCAGCGACCGCTCCAGCAGCGCCTGACACGTCACCAGGTCCCCTGCATCGCTGCCAGTGAAGGCGATCCACCACTGTGCCCGAGCATCAGCCGACTCCAGCCACCGGTCCCGCTCGCGGGCTGCGTCTGGAGAGCCCTGTACGTACAAGAACCCAGCCCGCCAAGCACCAGCAACGGCCGAACCCGGCAAGACCTTCAGTGACCGCACAGCCTCAGCAATCCGCCCACGCAGGAACCAGTACCAAGCCAGCGCATCCACCAACCGCTCTGCCAGCTGCAACTCCCCAAGAGCCACAGCCCGGTCCAGCGCCGAACGCAAATTGGCCGAGTCCTCATCAAGCAGCTGCAGCCACCTGCTCTGCTCGCCGCCATAGAGATGCGGCCGAGCCGACTCCGCGAAGGACGTGTAGTACTCCAGATGCCGCTGCTGCATCGACTCCAGCTCGCCAGCGTCCCGAAGCTTCTCCATGCAGTACGCCGCCACAGACTCCAGCAGCCGGTACCGCGGCCCGTCCACCCCCTGCACCGGTACGACGAGCGACCGGTCCACCAGCCGCACCAGAACATCCAGCACGTCGACACCAGATACGGCAGACGCTGCGTCCGCAATACAACCATCAGCATGTACGGCGAGACGTCGCAGCACGGTCTGCTCGTCCGGACTGAGCAGCTCCCAACTCCAGTCGATCATCGCAAGCAGAGTCTGCTGACGCGGAGCAGCACCACGATGCCCGGTCGCCAGCAACCGGAACCGGTCGTCCAGCCGCGCAACCAGTCCACGCACCCCTAGCGCCCGTACTCGCGTCGCAGCCAGCTCCAGTGCGAGCGGGATCCCGTCCAGCCTCCGGCAGAGCACGGCCACATCCGCAGCCGTCTCCTCAGTCAGGGTGAACCCGCGCGAAGCCGCAGCCGCCCGGGCAACGAACAGCTGCACAGCACTGAACGAACCGACTGCACCATCCGACGGTGAAGGCACCTCCAGCGTCGGCACACTCCAGACAACCTCACCGGCCAGACCCAGCGGCTCGCGACTCGTGGCAAGCACCCGCAGGCCAGGTGCGGCAGCCAACAGCCGATCGGTCAGCGAAGCGACCTCCGCAACCACCTGCTCGCAGTTGTCCAACACCAACAGCCGGGACCCCAGCACAGCCGCAAGCCGCTCCACCGCAGCGTCAGCAGACCCAGCAACCTCCCGAAGATCCAGCGCCGCCTGTACGGCGTCCGTCAGCGACGACGCGACATCCAAGGCCGCAGGTGTCACCGCAGCCAGCTCAACCAGCACCACACCATCAGAGAACCGGTCTGCCACCTCTGCAGCCGCAGCCAGAGCCAGTCGGGTCTTGCCCACTCCCCCGGGACCTGTCAGCGTCACCAACCGCGCAGACGCCAGGCACGCACTGACGTCCGCCAAAGCGTCAGCACGCCCGATGAGCTCAGTGAGCTGAGCCGGAAGGTTCGTACGCCGACTGGGCAGCTCCTGCGTGAGGATCGACTGGTGCAGCGCCACCAACTCAGGACTCGGGTCCAGCCCGAGCTCTTCCGCCAGCAGCTGCCGCAGTTCCTCGTAGCTCGAAAGCGCCTCGCTCTGCCGACCACTCCGGTACAGCGCCTTCATTAGCGCCGCACGCAGAAGCTCACGCAACGGGTGCTCAGCCACGAGCGCCGCCAGCTCGCTCACTGGATAGTCACCAGCAGCGACCCGCTTCTCCAAGACACTCAGCCGCTGCTCGCTCAGCCGAGCCACAGCCGTTTCGACAAACGCGAAGTCGGCGAAGTCGGCATACGCCGGACCACGCCACAAGGCCAGTGCCTCATCCAGCTGGCCAGCCGAGACCCGGGCGGCAAAGGCCAGAGCGTCATACGAAGATTCGTCGACGGCGAGTGAGTACCCAGCTGGACCGGACGACACCAAGAGACGGCTGCCTGGTTCTGCGTCCTCCAAGGCGCGGCGTAGCTGGGACACCTTGGCGGAGAGCGTGCCGGACGGGTTGCCGGGCAGGTCGTCGCCCCAGAGGTCGTCGATCAGGCGGTCCGCCGGCACTGGGCGACCCTCGTGGACCAGTAGGTCGGCCAGCAGGGCACGCACCTTCAGTCCCTGGATCGTGACGGGTTCCCCCGCGTCCGTCCAGGCCGTCACCGGTCCCAGCACCCCGAAACGCATGGCCGCACCCTATCCCCGGCGAGCCTTACGGCCGACCGGAAAGAAACCGTAAAGGGGTTCCGGCAGAGTCTGAGGCAGACGGATGGAGGGCAGGCAGATGCGACTCGCAGTGATCATCGGCAGCACCCGCAACGGGCGCTTCGGGCCGACGGTGGCCCACTGGCTGGCAAAGCAGGCAGCCAAGCAGTTCGACGTCGACCTGGTCGACCTCGCCGCTGCGGACCTGCCGAGCACACTGCCCGACACCGACGACCCGACGCCGGCGGAGGTCGCCGTACTGGCTCCGAGGCTTGCGACGGCGGATGCGTTCGCTGTGGTGACGCCGGAGTACAACAGCAGCTTTCCGGCGCCACTGAAGACCGCACTGGATTGGTACTACGAGGAGTGGCACGCCAAGCCGGTAGCGATCGTCAGCTACGGCCGGGAGACCGGTGGACGGTATGCCGCTGCACAGCTGCGACAGGTGTTCACCGAACTCCAGGCCGTCAGCATCCGCAATACCATCGCGCTCCCCTGCTACTGGGAGCAGTTCACCGGCGACGGCGACTGGCCACGCGCCAGCGCCGGCTACGAGGCGGAAGCCAAGACCATGCTCGACCAGCTCGTCTGGTGGGCCCAAGCGCTCCGGGACGCGCGCACCAAGCGTCCTTACCAACAGTGAGAAACCAGCAGTAAGAAAGGGAACGACCATGAGGAAGCTGATCGAGACCACCTTCGTGACCCTGAACGGCGTCATCGACAACCCGCAGCGCTGGAGCCCGCCGTACTGGGACGACGAGCACGCCGCCTACTCCCAGGGGCTGATGGAGGGCGTCGAGGCGCAACTGCTCGGCCGGGCCACCTACGAGGGTTTCGCGAAGGCGTGGTCGCAGCGCAGCGGCGACCCGTTCACGGACCACTTCAACGCAATGCCCAAGTACGTCGCCTCTCGCACGCTGACCGAGACGACCTGGAACGCCACCCTGCTCGAAGGCGACGCCGCCGAGGCGGTCAAGCGGCTGAAGGAGGAGGACGGCGGCGACCTGATCAAGTACGGAACCGGCGAGTTCTCCAAGACGCTGCTGGAGCACAAGCTGGTCGACGAGTACCACTTCTGGATCTTTCCGGTGCTGGCCGACGGCGAGACGATGTTCCAGAACTCCGGCCTCGACATCACCCACCTCGAGCTGCTCGGCTCGACCACCTTCAAGTCCGGCATCATCGTCCACAAGCTGGCCCCGAAGGCCTGACACACCAGCACGATCCGCACCCAGCCGGTCACCGCATCCCGTCGGTGACCGGCTGGACGCTTGTCTGGCGCTTGTCTGGGCGTCGCCGCGGGTACCGGAGCGGCCTCGGGGCTGAACCGGACTGGAGGTCTGATGGGTACCGTCCTGACAGTCGTCATCATCGTCGTTGCCGTTCTCGCCGCGGCCGCGCTGCTCTACATGTACCAGCGCAGGCGGTCGGGGCAGTTGCAGGAGCGCTTCGGCCCGGAGTACGAGCGCACGCTCGAGGAGTCGGGCGATCGGCGCGCCACCGAACGCGACCTCCGCGCCAGGGAGCGCCGGGTGCAGAAGCTCGACATCACTCCGTTGAGCCGCGAGTCGGCCGAGCACTACCGCGCCGAGTGGAACCGGGTGCAGCAGAGCTTCGTCGACGAGCCGCCGGCCGCGGTGGCCGACGCCGACCAGCTCGTCGTACAGATGATGCGTGAAGCGGGTTATCCGGTCGACGAGTTCGACCAGCGCGTCAACGACATCTCGGTAGACCACCCGGAGGTCGCGGAGCACTACCGAGACGCACACCGGGTCGCGGTCGCCCAGACGCGCGGCGAGACCAACACCGAACAGCTTCGGCACGCCGTCACCGACTATCGCCTGCTGGTTGACGCACTACTGGCGGACAGCGCCGGCAACGGTCACCGCGGACAACCGACCGACGCCAGGGAGGAAGCATGACCACGCCGACCGACCGCCCCTTCACCGCAACGGACGACGACCGCCGGATGACCGACGCCGAACGCGCCGAAGCCGCCGACGACCGCAGCGGCTCCGACTGGAAGGCCGACGACCGTACGGACGCAGACGACAGCACCGGCTCCGACTGGTCCACCGGCGACGCCACCAGCGACACCGCAGACCGTGCCGACGCCACCAGCGACACCGCAGACCGTGCCGACGCCACCAACGATCGTGCTGACGCCGTCGACGACCGTACGGACGCCGCCGACGAGCTGCAGGACCGTGGCACCCCGGCGGATGCGATGGCAGCCGAGGACGCCCAGACCACGGCCGACGAACCGCTTGTCCCGCAAGACGCGGCCGTCGACTTCAAGACCCGCTGGGAGGTCATCCAGGGCAGCTTCGTCGACGATCCGCGCAACGCGGTGACGGAGGCGGACAAGCTGGTCGACGACGTACTCAAGCGCCTCTCGGAGAGCTTCGAACACCAGCACCAAGACCTGGAGAAGCAATGGTCCGACGGTGAGCCCGAGACCGAAGACCTGCGCACCGCCCTGCAGAAGTACCGCGCCTTCTTCCAGCGCCTACTCGCTCTGTAAGCGCCAAAACCTCAGCCCGTACAGCGCACACCGCCGTACGGGCTGAGCGTCCAATCGCCGGGGCGACGTCACAACCCTTACGGCGCTAGGTGTTGCGGGCGGCGGTGCGGAGGGCGGAGGCCACCGCGGCTACTGCTGGGGTGCGGCTCCGGCGGGTGAGGAGGAAGACCTCTCGGCCGACTGCGCCCTCGGCCGGTCGGCGGAACGCTACGCCGGGGGCGCCGTAGCCGAGCACCAGATCGGGCAGCAGAGCGCCGGCGCCGGTGGTGCGGACCAACTCGAGGAGGATCAGGAAGTCGTCGGAGCTGTAGCGCAGGTCCGGCTCGAAGCCTCCGAGCTCCCGGCAAACTCGCACATGCATCTCCCAATGCCCGGTGCCAGGTTGGCAGGCAGCCCACTGGACGTCGGCCAACTGCGCAAGCGGCACCTGGTCGACGCCGGCCGCGGGATGGTCCGTGGGCAGCACAACGTGGATGCGTTCGCGCAGCAACCGCTCTCGACGCAGATCCGCATGCACAGCCCGCGGCTGACCGTCGTACTCGTCCCCGACCACCACATCCAGCTGCTGCAACCTCACAGCCGGCGCGGCCTGCTCCACCTCGGCCTCGGTCGCCTCGACGCGGATGTCCGGGTGGCTGGCGGACAGCGTTCGTACTGCGGGAGCGACGATGCGCAGGAACGCGGACTGGAAGGCTGCGACCCGGACCACTCCAGCCGCCCGCCCGGCCGCGATTGTCGCCAGCTCTGCCTCGGCTGCCTCCATCCCCTCCAGCAGCGTCTCGGCATGCCGCACGAGGACTTGTCCCGCCGCAGTGAGCCGGACGTTGCGCCCGACCCGCTCCAGCAGCGGCGTGCCGGCTTCGCGTTCCAGCACCGAGAGCTGCTGCGAGATGGCGCTCGGCGTGTACCCGAGCGCCCGCGCGGCGCCATGCACGGTGCCGCGGCCGTGCACCTCACGCAGCAGACGGAGCCGATGCAGATCCAGCATCCGTTCAGCTTAGCTACACGATGCTGTACAAGAACAGGTGATAGACGTGAACAGTCACTCGCCCTGACCATCGATGTCGTGGGTTCTCTCTACTGCTTGCTCTCCGCCATCGGGTTCGGCGCCATGGCTGTCTTCGGCAAACTGGCGTACGACGCAGGCGTGTCCGTGGACGCGCTGTTATTGGTTCGCTTCGGCCTGGCCGGCGTACTGCTGCTGGCCATCGCGCTGGCCCGCGGAGCGCTGCGGCGTGTCCCGCTCCGGGCAGTCCTGATCGCCCTGGGCATGGGGGTGTTCGGCTACGCGGCACAGGCCAGCCTCTACTTCTCCGCGCTCACTCGGATCGATGCATCGCTGGTCGCGCTGATCCTCTACCTCTACCCGGTGCTGGTCATGGTCGGCGCGGTGGCGCTGCGCCGGGAACGCGCGTCCTGGCGACGGGTGTGGGCATTGGGTACGGCGCTGGCGGGGATCGGACTGGTGCTCGGCGGCGCTGCAACCGGGCGGTTCGACTGGCTAGGCGCGTTGCTGGCGCTAGGGGCAGCAGTCACGTACACCGGCTACATCCTGGTCGGCGACCGCGCGACCGCGGACGTGCCGCCGCTCGCACTGTCCGCGCTGGTCTGCACCGGCGCCTTCGGCACCTTCCTGCTCATGGAGGCACTCCGAGGCGGCACCGCGCTGGACTTCGCCCCGATCGGATGGCTTTGGCTAGCAGCGTTGGCACTGGTCAGCACGGTCGGCGCGATCCTGCTGTTCTTCGCCGGGATGAGCCGGGTCGGCCCGTCGACGGCCTCCATCCTCTCCATCCTGGAGCCGGTCGTGACAGTGCTCGGTGCGGCGGCTGTGTTCGGGGAGACGCTCACTGGGGTGCAGTGGCTAGGCGGGTCGCTGGTCCTGGCCGCCGTACTGATTGTCCAGTGGCCCACTCGGCCGATGGTTGCTCATGATGGCCGGCAGGCTGGCGCTGCAGCGAGCGCGGCGTCGGCCTGAGCGGCCGCGTTGAGGTTCTTCGGAGCGGCTGTCCAGGCAGCGACCCACATCTGCTGTGCGTGGTCCGCGTCGAACGCGCCCGCAGCGTGAGCCGCCATCGCCGCCAGGTGGTTCTCCCAGTCACGGGCGGCCGCCTCGTTCGCGCTCGCTGCCCGATCGAGTGCGGTCCGTCGCTGGCTGCAAGCACCTGGCAGCTTGGCGCATCCACCCTGGGCTTTCGCCTGGGCAGTAATCGCAGCTTTCAAGGTCGCGATATCGGTGGGACCGGCCAGGCGAGTCCGCTTCCAGATGGCTTTCGTCGTCTCCTCGGAATTCTTTCCGGACAGCAAATCCGTGCGGGCCTGCACGTGTTCCCGCCAGTGGCCGGCCGCGGTGTGTGCCGCGGTCACGACCGCTTCCGTCGTACGGATCTCCGCGGCGCAGGCATCCGCGCTGCTTTGGACCGTGGGAGTCGCGGATGGTGAAGGACTGCTTGCGACGTGTGAAGGCTGGCTCGACGGCTCGTCGTCCGACCCGAGCTGGGCGATCGCCGTACCCGCCGCGACGAGCGCGACCGCGCCGACGAGGCCGGCCACAGCCCACCGCGACCTCAGGTGCCGATGAATAGCGTGTCTGGCTCGCGACATTTTCGAGGTCCTGACGTGCATAATTCCGTCGAGCCAAAATGCTGCCACGTTCCGCACAAAAGCGCGAACAATTCACCATACGCGGCAGTAGTCATGCAATACGTTAGACGCGAATCGTTGTCTGGACTTTCGCTGGATCCGGGGCGCCGGGCGGCAGACTTGACGCTATGGACCGGCGGATGGCGTGGGTGGGCGTCGCTGCGCTCGTGCTGACGGCCGCTGTCGCCTGTACCTCCTCCGACGATGCGGCACCCCCTGCGTCGGCTCCGAGCGCGACGACCGCAACCCCCACCCCGCCACCCGCTGCTCCGACGCCAACCCCAACGCCATCGCCCGAGGCCAAACCACACCCGGTCTCACTCCAGGCGCTGATGGCCAAGAAGTACGACGGCCGCAACCTCCGCCTGGTCCGGGTCCTGGCCCGCAACTCCGCCTACACCCGGTACCACGTCACCTACTCCAGCGGCGCGCTGACCATCTCCGGGATCATGAACGTCCCCACCACCCCGGGCCGGCATCCGGCGCTCGTCCTGAACCACGGCTACATCGACCCAGCCATCTACACCAACGGCCGCGGGCTGATGCGTGAGCAGGACTACCTCGCCCGCCGCGGGTACGTCGTACTGCACACGGACTATCGCAATCACGCGCAGTCGACCGACGACCCGCGGGCCGAGCTCAACCTGCGACTCGGCTACACCGAGGACGTGATCAACGCGGTGCTCGCACTGCGGACGTCGCCGTACGTCGATCCCGAGCGGATCGGACTGCTCGGCCGGTCGATGGGCGGCGGCATCACCTACAACGTGCTCGTCGCGCAGCCCGGGCTGGTCAAGGCTGCGGTGGTGTTCGCGCCGGTCAGCTCCAACACCGTCGACAACTTCAACCGCTGGATCCGCAACGAACGCCCGATCGCCCAGACCGTCCTACGCACGTACGGCGAACCGTCGCGCAACCCGCAGTTCTGGCACAACGTGTCACCGGTGAACTTCTTCGACCGCGTCACCGAACCGGTCCTCATCCACCACGGCGCATCCGACTCCACCTGCCCGATCGCCTGGTCACGCACAACCCTCGCCGCCCTCAAATCGGCCGGCAAGACCGCCTCGATGTACACCTACCCCGGCGAAGAACACGCCTTCGGTCCAGCCTGGCCAACCTCCATGTCCCGCACGGTCGCGTTCCTCAAACAGCAGGGCCTTTGACCGCGCTGACGGCGTACATCGTCAGTGACATGTGGAACGCGCCCTGGTCGGCGGCGTCGTGGAGTCCGCGGGCGAATGCCTCGGCCTCGGCAGGCGTGATGACGCCGCCTTGCAAGGCGTTCAGGTGCATCATCGCGACGTAGCCCTGGCGTGCGCCTTCCTGCGACTCGATCCAGGTGGCGGCGGTCTCGCCGGAGATCTCGAGGCCGGCTCCGGCGAGCATGCCGCGTAGCCGGCGACCGGAGTACGGGTTCGCCGACTGGCCGAGGAAGTAGTCGACCATCCGATGCAGTACGCCGGGATCCGCCGGATGGATGATCGCCGTCGCCCAGTCCGTGTCGATCAGCGCGATCCGCCCGCCCGGACGCAGTACGCGCGCCATCTCCTTCACCACAGCGGCGGGATCCGCAACGTGCTGCAGCACGCGCTCGCATCGCAGTACGTCGACTGACTCGTCCTCGAATGGCAGCGCCGCCGCGTCCCCGTCGACGAACTCGGCTCCGCTCGCCCCGGCACGTCGTACCGCCTCAGCTCGCAGGCCGGGACTCGGCTCGACCCCAACAGCACGACCGGCCAGCTTCGCGAGGGCGACGACATCCTCGCCGGTCCCGGAGCCGACGTCCACTGCGGTGTCGGCGGGCCCAGGCGCCAGCTGCTCGAGAGCCCAGGTCTTCAGCGTCTGTACGGCGGGACGCGCCGCCATCTGGTCCAGGATGAACGCCAGCCTCCCGGCGTCCTGCGCGTCGGCGTCCGCCAGCTTGAAACTCCCCTGCTGACCGTCGTACAGCAGATCGGGCTCGTCCGACATCTCAGTCCCCCCTCGAGTTGAGACCGAGCGTAGCTCCGGACGAGCCCTTGTTTGATCCGCTTTGCCCTTTAAGGCAAGGGCTGCCACTCGTCGTCGCGCATCCGGAGGATCGCCCACCCCACCGCGGCGAATCCGGCTGCCTGCAATCCCCAGCCGATCAGGTCGAGCGTGTGGCTCACCAGCACGATCGCGGCGATGGCATGGATCGGCTGCGAGATCGCCGTCGCGACCGCGGCCCACCGGGGCACGATCCGGGACCGCCACATCGCGAGCCCGAGCAGGATCGTGCCGAGGACGTGACCGGCGACGAAGAAGGCGCCGGCCAGGTCGATCGTCCCGTGCGTCACCTCGGAAACCCGGGTGATCGCGGCCGGGTCCAGGCCGGCCGTCCCCGCGGACCAGGTGAAGATGTCGCTCCAGGCCATCCACGGCAGCGCCAGATACCCCGGTACGACGAGCAGCAGCGCGATCGCGGTCAGCCACGGCGCCCGCCGGCGGGTGAGCCGTCCGACGAAGTACGCGCCGGGTACCAGGGTCAGGATCCCGACGAACCCGAGCCAGAGCACCAGCGAACCCCGATCGAGGTTGCCGACGACCTTGCTCGTGATGGTCGCCGGGTCGTCCGTCGTGTTGTAGGGCAGGAAGTACCGCAGCAACGCGATCGCGGCCGGCCCGATCGGCAGGATCAGCGCGGCGAACCACCGCGACACCGGTCGTACGTCGGCTCCCGTCGTACGGGTCATCGTCTGGCTCATCGCACACCCGCCAACTCACGGGAGGGCAGCAGCACTGCCACCACACCGAACACGGTCGCTGCCACACCGACGCCCGCACCTACGACCGCAGGCGCCGGTACGTCGGACACGAAGAACGCCGGCACCGCCAGCAGCGCCGACACGATCCGCAAGGTGATCAGCGGAGCGAGCGGCCACCGCAGGCCGCGCCACGCGTACCCGGTGAGGACCAGGCTGATCAGCCCGACCACCGTGGCACCGATCGCGATCTCCATCGGCGGGTGCTCCCCGTCCGTCATCAGCGGCGTGAACAGATCCACCACCGACAACAGCCCCAGCACTGCCAAGCCGGCCTTGTTCATCCGAGACATCTCGTAGACCCCCTGTTTGAGGTTTCTTTCTGACCGCTCCACCGTCGCGCTCGACCCCGGTACGGCGCCTGGGCGCAGACTCCCCGCGAGTCAGGCGGTTCCCCGACTCCCCCGGGAACCGATTCCCGGGACGCCGGGACACTTCGGGGAGCACACTTCCTGTATGACGACACCCACCGAGCCCGTCGCGGCGGCCAGGACAGCCGGCCGGTCAGGCGGCTGGCCCGGCTCTCCAGGCGGCCGGCACGGGCTGCCAGGCGGCCAGCGTGGGCTGCCAGGTGGCCGGCGCGGGCTGGCCGGTGCGCTCGGTGGGTTCGCCGCGGCCGAGGTGATCGCCGCGCTGGTGCTGTCCGCCGTAGCCGGGTGGGGCTGGCAGGACATGCTGGACGCCTTCGTCGTCACCAACGGGCTGATGGGGCTGACTTTCGGACTCTGCGGCGCGGTGATCGCCTGGCACCGGCCGGGCAACCCGATCGGCTGGTTGTTCATCGCCGACGGCATCGGCCACGCCACCACCGCGGTGACCATGCCCATGAGCCAGCTGCTGGCGGATGCCGATGCCCCGATGGTCGCCCAGCGCCTGGTCGTCACGTTGGCGATGGCGGCCTGGCCGTGGTCGATCGGTCTGTTCCTCCCGCTCTCGCTCTTGCTGTTCCCCAACGGCCGGCTGTTGTCACCCCGCTGGCGCTGGGCCGCGGCGGGCATCATTGCCACGTCGCCCTTGTTCACCCTGGAGATGACCCTCGGCGACGGCGGCGGAACCGCCGAGGGGATACCGCCCGGCTATGGGTCCGTTTCGTGGTACGACGACCTCTCATGGTTGTGGACCTTGACCGAGGTCCGCGGGCTGATCGCGTTGCTGCTGGCAATCACCTCGTTGCTGATCCGATACCGCCGTGCGGACGAAATGGGCCGCCGGCAACTCCTGTGGTTGCTACTGGCATCCGTCATCGTGTTCCTCTTCATCACTCCGTGGGCGTTCGTGGCCGGTACGCCGATCCTTGTCCTGCTGGCGATTCCGCTGGTTCCGGTGGCCGTCGCGGTGGCGATCGTGCGCTACCAGCTGCTCGACATCCGGCTGGTCGTTTCCCGCGCACTCACCTGGGCGCTGCTGTCATTGGTTGCCATTGGCGCCTACGCGGCGCTCGCAGCCGTCCTCGGCTCGCTGATCTCGTCGCGTGGCGGCCGGTCCGCCGCGGTGACCGTACTCGTTGCCTTGATCATCGCGCCGATGCTCCCCTGGCTTCAGCGACTCGTCGACCGCGCCTTGTACGGCGACCGTCGCGACCCCGCCCGGGTCGCCTCCCGTGTCGGCGAGCAACTGTCCGCCGGACTCCCCGGTGTCGTCGCCGCCGTCCGGTCCGCTCTGCGCTTCCCGTATATCGCCTTGGCCGTCGACGAGTCGGTGGTCGCATCAGACGGTGTCGCGCCGGACGTCGTCGTACCTGTGGAGCTCTCGTACGGCGGGACCGCCGTCGGTGCGCTGCTGGTTGGTCTTCGATCCGGCGAGTATGCACTGTCCTCTGCCGACCGCAACGTGCTCGCGTTGGTCGCCGTACCGCTGGCTGTGGCTGTGCATGCGACGCGGCTGTCGGCTGAGCTCCAGACTTCGCGCGAGAAGCTGGTCTCCACTCGTGAGGAGGAGCGCCGCCGCCTGCGCCGCGACCTCCACGACGGTCTTGGCCCCACACTGACCGGCGTTGCCTTCACCGCCGACGCTGCCGCCAATCTGATGTCGACGGACGCTTTGAAAGCGCGCGAACTGCTCGCCACCTTGCGCGCCGACACTCGCACCGCCATCGCCGACGTACGACGGCTGGTCGACGATCTGCGGCCACCCGCGCTGGACGAGCTCGGTCTGGTTGGAGCGCTGCGACAGCGTGCGGATCAGTTGTCATTCCGCGCGGACGGCGCGTCGATCCAGGTCGACGTGGCAGCCGACGGGTTGCCGGCGCTACCGGCGGCGCTGGAGGTCGCGGCGTACCGGATCGCGACCGAAGCGCTCACCAATGTCGTCAAGCACTCGCGCGCGACGTCCGCCGTACTAGCGTTGCGCTGTGGAAGCCACCTGGAGGTCGAAGTGACGGACGACGGCCCGCCGAACGGCGCCTGGACTGCCGGCGTAGGCCTCCACGCGATGCAAGAGCGAGCCGCCGAACTGGGCGGTCGATTCGAGGCCGGTCCGTCACCGTCCGGCGGCGTTGTCCGAGCTCGTTTTCCCTTGGAGCACAGATGATTCGAGTCGTGTTGGCGGATGATCATCCGGTGGTGCGTGCGGGGTTGGCGGCCCTGCTTACATCGCTGGATGGCATCGAGGTCGTTGGTGTCGCAGCCACCGGTCGGGAAGCTGTCCGCGAGGTCGTCACCTCTCGCCCGGATGTCGCCGTACTCGACTTGCAGATGCCTGACCTCGACGGCTTCGCCGCGACTCGTGAGCTGGCCCGCTCCGCGCCGGAGGTCGCCGTACTGGTGCTGACGATGTTCGAGGACGACGACTCGGTGTTCGCGGCGATGCGGGCCGGCGCGCGCGGCTATCTGGTCAAGGGCGCCGAACAGGACGAGATCGCCCGCGCCATCCGCGCGGTCGCCGCCGGGGAAGCGATCTTCGGCCCTGGGGTAGCTCGCCGCGTGCTCGGCTTCTTCTCCGCGCCACCACCGGCAGCCGAGCCGTTCCCCGAACTCACCACCCGCGAACGCCAGATCCTCGACCTCCTGGCCGCCGGCCTCTCCAACACCGCCATCGCCGACCGCCTCAGCCTGGCCTCGAAAACCGTCGCCAACAACGTCTCCGCCATCTTCACCAAACTAGGCACCGCCGACCGCTCCACCGCCATAATCCAAGCCCGCAACGCCGGCCTCGGCAACCCCACCAACACCCCTTGACCCCGCCACCCCTGCCGTCCACTGAACCCACCGCGCCCCGCCCTCCCCGCCACTGAAGCCACCGCGCCCCGCCCTTCCTGCGATTGAAGCCACCGTGCACCGCACAGTGGCTTCGATTGCCGAGTGTGGGAAGTGTGCGAGCGAGTGAAGCGACCAGGTCGCCAGCAAGCGTTTGCCGGCGGCAAACTGCCGCACTCGGTGAGCCCTGTCCGCCGTACGGGCAACTCCGTCGGGCCGGCGAGGCCGAGGATTCCGATCGACACGGCAACGACCCCGAGACGGCCGGCGCGGGTCGGCATCGCTTGGGGCGCAGGGTTTCGCGGAACCGGCATCGCTTGGGCGCAGGGTTTGCGGAAAGAAGTTTGCGCCTGGTGGCAGTAAACATCCGGAAAGCGTCAGTTGATGGCGCGGAGGTAGCGGTTGCCTATGATTCGCAGGTGTTGGACGAGCTCGGGTGGGCCGTCGACGTGGAAGTCGAGGCCTAGCATGCCGATGTAGACGGCAACGACCTCGAGGGAGTCGGCGCCGGTGACGAGGACCGAGGTGTTGTCGTCGACAGACTCGACGATGCCCACGGCGGCGTGGATGCGGGACAGGACTTCCTCGGCCGGGGCGAAGACGGTGATCCGGGCGTGGACCTTCCAGCCGGTGGTGGCGACGTCACGCAGTACGAAATCGGTGTAGTCGTCACCCGGCATCGGGCGCGCCTTGTACCGCCGACCAGTTGCCATCCGCAACGACATCCAGTCGACCCGATAGGTGCGCCAGGCATCTTTCTCGTCGCGGGCGACCAGGTACCAGTACCGCTGCCAACTCACCAACCGGTACGGCTCCACCAGAACGGGCAGATCGGACGCACTCCCAGAGCCCGGCCCCCGGATCGGAACACCCGTAGGAATCTCGTAGTCGAACCGGAGATAGTGCTCGTCCCGGATGCACGCGGCGATCGTGGTCAGCACCGCAGGGTCGATCTCCGGATCCTCGACGTTGGACCCCGTGTTGTCGGGGCCTTTCTCCATCGTGCTGTGGATCGCGTTGACCTGCCGCCGGAGCCTGTGCGGCAGTACTTGCTCGAGCTTCGTCAATGCTCGCGCGCTGCTTTCAGCCATGCCCGCCACGCCCGCGCCGGTCCGCAGACCAACAGCGACGGCAACTGCTTCCTCGTCGTCGAGCAACAACGGCGGCAACTTGGCACCGACGCCGAGCTTGTAATGCCCGGCCGGCCCCCGCGCCGCGTCGACCGGGTAGCCGAGCTCGCGCAGCCGGTCGATGTCGTTCCGAACCGTCCGCGTCGTCACTTCCAGCCGCTCAGCCAGCTCCGCCCCAGTCCAAGCCGGCCTGGTCTGCAGCAACGCAAGCAACGACAGCAGCCGCGACGAGGTCTCGAGCATGCTGAAAACTCCTCCGGTTAATAGGAACCTAATGTTCCTATACGGATTCTACGGTGAAGCCATGAGCACAAACGAGAGCATCCGGCCCTTCACCGTCGACATCGCCCAGGCTGACCTGGACGATCTGCTCGCCCGCCTCGCGCGGACGCGGCTGCCCGAGCCCGCTCCCGGCGACGACTGGGACTACGGCACCCCGAACCACTACCTCCGCGAGATGGTCGACCACTGGCAGAACGGCTTCGACTGGCGCGCCGAGGAAGCGCGGATGAACGAGGTCCCGCACTACCTGACCGAGATCGACGGCCAGACCGTGCACTTCATCCACGTCCCGTCGCCGGTCGAAGGCGCCACCCCGCTGCTGCTGACCCACACCTACCCGGGTTCGTTCGTCGACTTCCTCGACATGATCGGCCCGCTGACGGACCCGGTCGCGTACGGCGGTTCGGCCGAGGACGCGTTCTCCGTCGTCGTCCCGTCGATCCCCGGCTTCGGATTCAGTACGCCGCTCGTCGACCGCGGCTGGACCATGGCCCGCGTCGCCCGTACCTTCGACAAGCTGATGCGCCGGCTCGGCTATTCGTCGTACGGCGCTCACGGGTCCGACGGCGGCGCGATGGTCGCCCGCGAGCTCGGCCTGCTGAACCCGGACGGCTTCCTCGGGTTGCACGTACTGCAGCTGTTCTCGTTCCCGTCGGGTGATCCGGCGGAGTTCGAGAAGTTCACGCCGGAGGACTACGCGGCGCTGGAACACCTGAAGTGGTTCCAGTCGGTCGGCGGCTACAACGCGATCAACTCGACCCGTCCGCAGACCGTTGCCGTCGGCATCTCCGATTCGCCGGTCGGCCAGCTCGCCTGGAACGAACTGTTCAACAGCTTCGGCAACGGCACCAGCCTGGTCACCCGCGACCAGATCCTCACCGAGGTCAGCCTGTACTGGTTCACCAACACCTCCGCCGCGGCCGGCCGCTACCACTACGAAGAGGCCCACGCCGGCGCCGAACCAGCCCTCAACCACGCCCCCACCGGCGTCGCCGTCTTCGCCGACGACTTCAAGACGATCCGCCCGCTCGCCGAACGCGACAACACCAACATCGTCCACTGGTCCACCTTCAAGGAGGGCGGCCACTACGCCTCCCTAGAACGCCCCGCCGACCTCACCGAAGACCTCCGCAAGTTCTTCCGCTCGCTCTAACCAATTGAAACCACGCCTCGGCCGGCCCACTCTCGGTGGACCGGCCGCGGCGCGTGTGCTGTGCTGCCCCGAGCCGCGGACCCGGTCCACCGGACGCCGGCCGCAGGTTTCCGGAAAGAAGTTTGCACCTGCTGGCAGCAGCTTTCCGCAAAGCGCAGCAACCAGCCCCCGGCCAACCCGCGGGGCACGAGCCCGCTCCCTGGCGGGATCGAGCCCGTACCCCTGGCGGGATCGAGCCCTTACCCCTGGCGGGATCGAGCCGGCACGCCCACATCCGGGCCAGGGTTGGGCCCGCGGCCCCCTGCCAGGGCTCGGGTTCACTGGCGCCCGGGGCCCCGCGCCCGGGCCCACCGCGCGGGGCCCACCGCGCGGGGCCCACCGCGCACCCTCTCCACCGAACGCCACACAGCAGGTTTGCGGAAAGAAGTTTGCACCTGCTGGCAGCAGGATTCCGCAAAGCGGCGCAACCAGCCACAGGCCGACCCCGCGCGGGACCGAGCCAGCACGCCCTGACGGGATCGAGCCGGCACGCCCACATCCGGGCCGGTGTTGGGCCCGCGGCCCCCGTGCCGGGGCTCGGTCTCCTGGCGCCCGGCGTCCGGCCCGCCGCGCCCGGGCCCGCCACGCCCGGGGTCCTGAAGAGCAGCTCCGCGAGACGCCGCGCCGAGTGCCGGCCCGAGTGCTGCACAGCGGGCGGTGGGCCGCCAGGCGTTTGGTGGGTTACCCCACCAGCTTGTGGGTTCCCCGCCTGTATTCGAGCGGGGAACCCATCATTTGACTGGTCAGCCCATCAAATGATGCTGGTGTCGTCCCTGCGGACGAGGCGGCGGACCAGGCAGGCGGTGGTGGCGTGTACGTCGTAGGGGCGGCCGGTGCCGGGGGTGAGCTGGTCGAGCACCAGGCCGTCGATGGCGAAGTGCAGGAGGCGGATCTCCTCGGCGCCGCCGGGCAGGCCGGCGTTCGCGTTGAATGCGACGTCGGCCCACACCGCGCGCGGGAGCGCCGCGCACCCGTCCACCGAACGCCACAGCAGGTTTGCGGAAAGAAGGTTGCGCCTGGTGGCAGCAGGATTCCGCAAAGCGGCGCAACCAGCCGCGGCCGACACTCCCCGAGGTGGGGGGCGGGCCGGCGCCCTCGCGGCGGGGTCGGGCCGGCGTCGGCGCCCACCCGCCGCTCACCTCCTCCATCGACGTCAGCGGCAGATGTCTGAAGCGGCGGACCTGAGCCACTCACCATGCCTTCGCGTGGATTGCTCCGGTCGGGTGGCTGAGCGTGGGTGGCTCGGGTTATTCGGGGTTGGTGAGTGCTACAGGTCCGCCGATGAGGTGGTCGGGGTGGACGGGGATGTGGGTCAGGGGCTGGCGGGTGGCTTGGCGGAGGGCGGAGAGGATGGCGGGGCCGGAGGAGATGGTTGGGGGTTCGCCGACGCCGCGGAGGCCGTACGGCGCGTGCGGGTCGGCGTACTCGAGGAGTTCCACGCGCATCGGCGGTACGTCGAGGATCGTGGGGATCAGGTAGTCGGTGAAGGAGGCGTTGCGGACCAATCCGTCGGTGACGACGATCTCCTCCATCACCGCGAGCCCGAGGCCCTGGACGCTGCCGCCGTAGATCTGGCCGCGCACCGCCTGCGGGTTGATCGCGCGACCGACATCCTGCACGCAGTCAAGCGCAACCACCTTCACCAGCCCCAGTTCGGTGTCGACATCAACGACCGCCCGGTGCGCGGCGAAGGCGTACTGAACGTGCGCGTCGGCTTGACCAGTCTCCGGATCAAGCGGGTACGTCGGTCGATGCCGCCACTCCACAGTCCGTTCCACCACGGTGTCCGCGAGCAGATCGGCCAAGCTCCCGATGCCGCCTTCCGTGTCCGACACAACCTTCCCGTCAACCAGCCGCAAGCCGCGAACCATCCGCCCGTAGCAGCGCTGAGCGACATCGAAAACCTCCGCTCGCACCGCCTCGCAAGCAGCCTTCAACGCCCCACCAGTCACGTAGGTCTGCCGAGACGCCGAAGTCGACCCGCCGTTGCCGACCCGCGTATCCGCCGGAGCCAACACCACCTTCTCGACCCCGAGTTCAGTACGCACGATCTGCTGCTCGACCGTGACCAGCCCCTGCCCGACCTCCGCAGCAGCCGTGTAGACAGTCACCACCGGCTCGCCCCCGACGATCTCCAGCCGTACGCGCGCCGTCGAGTAATCGTCGAACCCCTCCGAGAACCCCACATTCTTAAAGGCGACCGCGTAGCCGACACCACGCCGTACGCCTTCTCCATGCGTCGTGTTCGAGACACCGCCCGGCTGCTCGCGCAGATCCAGTCGACTGGGATCGACCGGCGGCGGCAGCGGCAGCGCCTCTACTCGATGCAGCAGTTCGACGACCGGTGCCGCGCTGTCGACCAGCTGACCAGTCGGCACGCGCGACCCTTCGTGCAGGGCGTTGCGGCAGCGCACTCCCACCGGATCAAGTCCTAGCTCGGCCGCGATCCGGTCCAGCTGGGCTTCATACGCGTACGCCGCCTGGACGGTGCCGAAGCCGCGCATCGCTCCACACGGCGGGTTGTTGGTGTAGGCGCCGTAGCAGTCCATCCGGACGTTCGGTACGTCGTACGGGCCGATGCCCATCGTGGCAGCGTTCGCGACGACCGCTGGTGTGCTCGAGGCGTATGCGCCGCCGTCGAGATAAATGGTGGCGTGGACGTACACGATGGTGCCGTCCCGCCGTACGCCGTGCTCGTACCGCATCCGCGCCGGGTGGCGATGGACATGCCCGAGGAACGACTCCGCCCGGTTGTAGACAATCTTCACCGGCTTGCCAGTGTGGATCGCGAGTAGACAAGCATGGACATGCATTGACAAGTCTTCACGACCGCCGAACGCTCCACCCACGCCGGCGAGCGTGAGCCGCACCTTGTCCGGTCCGAGGCCGAGGGCAGCGCAGATCTGCTTCTGGTCCACATGCAGCCATTGCGTGGCGACGTACAGGTCGATCCCACCGTCCTCGGCAGGTACGGCGAGCCCGGATTCGGGGCCGAGGAACGCCTGATCCTGCATGCCGACGTCGTACTCGCCGATGATCACGACATCGGCCTTCGGGTCGGGATCGCCGGTGCGGATCTTCACGTGGCGAACCAGGTTTCCGTCGGGATGCAGACTTGGTACGCCGGTTCGGCCGGGTGTGTTCCAGTCGACGTGACCGACGGCCGTCATCGCGTCGGTGATCGGCGTGAGCTGCTCGTAGTCCACGACGATGCGTTCCGCCGCCAGCCGGGCGACCTCGGGGTGATCGGCCGCGACCAGCGCTACCGGTTCGCCCTGATAGCGCACGACGTCTTCCGCTAGTACCGGCTGATCCGGGTGATCGAGCCCGTACGCATTGATTCCCGGTACGTCGTCAGCCGTCAGAACAGCCTGTACGCCCGCCATCGCCAGCGCCGGTGCGATGTCGATCGACCGGATCCGCGCGTACGGGTGCGGACTGCGCAAAGTCGAGCCCCACAGCATCCCCTCCATCCACAGGTCCGAGGAGTAGGCGAACTGGCCGGTGACCTTCAGCGTCGCGTCGGGGCGTTGCGGGCTGTCGCCGATCCGGCCCGTGCTTGTCGAGGACTCCGTCCGTAGCGTCATCGCCAGCTCCTCAGCCTTGCCTGCTCCTGAGCTTGTTGCGTGCAGCAACGACTTGGCGGGTCACCGCAGCTTGCTCGACAGTGACGAGCCGGTCGTGCTCCACCACGGTCCGGCCGTTGACCAGCAGCAGCTCGAGCGGCGGCGGCGAGCCGAGCACCAAAGCCGCCACTGGATCTGCAATTCCGGCATGCGGAAGGTCGTCGATCCGCCACAGCGCCACGTCCGCGAGCTTTCCGGGCTCGACCGAACCCAGTTCGTCCGCGCGTCCGAGCACCTCGGCACCACCGATCGTCGCCAACTCGAGCGCGTCGCGGACCGACATCGCCTGTGGACCTCCGGTCGAGCGAGCGAATAGCACCGCCTGCCGGACCTCCTCGAGCAACGAGCCAGCCTCGTTCGATGCGGAACCATCCACGCCGAGTCCGACCCGCGCACCGGCGTCTCTGAGATCTCGCACTCGCGCGATCCCTGCTCCGAGCCGTGCGTTGGACGACGGGCAATGCGCAACGCCTGTCCGCGTGCTGCCGAGCTTCTTCAGGTCCTCGTCGTCGAGATGGATTGTGTGTGCGAGCCAGACATCGTCGCCGAGCCAGCCGAGTCGCTCGAGGTATTCGACGGGTGAGCAGTTGAAGTGCTCCCGGCAGTACTCGTCCTCGTCGAGCGTTTCCGCGAGATGCGTGTGCAGCAGTACGCCGTACTTTCGGGCGAGGCGGGCGGCCTCGATGAGCAGCTCGGGGCTGACCGAGAACGGGGAGCAGGGCGCGACGCCCATCCGCACCATCGCTCCGGGCGTCGGGTCGTGGTGGGTGGCGATCGCGTCTTCGGTGCGGCTCAGAATCGTGTCTAGGTCCTCGACGATGTCGTCGGGCGGGAGGCCGCCGTCGCGCTGGCCGAGGTCCATCGAGCCGCGGGTCGGGTGGAAGCGGAGGCCGACCTCGCGGGCCGCCTCGATGGTGGCGCCGAGCGGGTCGCCGCCGGTCTTGGGGAAGACGTAGTGGTGGTCGGTTGTCGTCGTACAGCCGGTACGGGCGAGCCAGGAGAGTGCGCCGAGTGATGCGGAGTGGACGAGCTCGTCGTCCAGCTTCGCCCAGGTCGGGTACAGCTGCTGGAGCCAGTCGAAGAGACCGGCGTCGGTGGCTTGGCCGCGGGTCAACCATTGATACAGATGTTGATGAGTGTTGATCAACCCTGGAGTCAATACACATCCAGATGCGTCAATGTTGTGCACGGTACGGAGGGAGAACGGCGCCGGCCCGCTCCCGACCGCAACGACGCGCGCGCCGTCGACCACCAGATGCCCGGAGCGGTATTCCGTGCGGCCCGCATCCATCGTCACGACCGCACACCCCGACAACACGGTGATCATGCGGTGCCTCCGACCCGGCCCACGGTGCTGGCCTCGATCCGGTCCACGGTGGTCATGCGGTGCTCCGGATTCGGCCGGCTGCGAGGCGGACGGCCTCGAGGATCTGCTCGTAGCCGGTGCAGCGGCAGAGGTTGCCGGCCAGCGCTTCGCGGATCTCCAGGTCGGTCGGGTCCGGCGTACGTCGGAGAAGGTCCTCGATCTGCACCAGGAGTCCCGGCGTACAGAATCCGCACTGCACGGCTCCGGTCTCAACGAACGCCTGCTGGATCGGATGCAAACGCTCGCCATCCGACAGCCCCTCCACCGTGCGGATCTCCCGCCCGTCGGCCTGCCCCGCGGCGACCAGGCACGAGCAGACCGTCTCGCCATCGAGGTACACCGTGCACGAGCCGCATTCGCCTTGCTCACAAGCGTTTTTCGAACCAGGCAGCCCCATCCGCTCGCGCAGGACGTACAGCAGGCTCTCGCCCTCCCAAACGTCGTCGAGTTCGCGAGCCTGCCCGTTGACTGTGCACGTGATCCGCATCCGGCGCCGCCCTCATGCCGCGGACTGACCGGTCGCCCAGTACTCGTCCCAGGCCCAGGTCAGAGTACGACGAGCCAGCACGGACAGCGCGTGCCGTCGATAAACCGCAGTCCCCCGTACGTCGTCAATCGGTGCCGCCGCCTCCGCGACGAGCTCGGCAAAGCGCCGTACGACGGACTCGGGCAGCGGACTGCGCCGACGCCACAGTCGCAGGCCTTGTAGTACTTCGGTCAGGTAGCGCTCGGCCTCGTCCGCACGGATCGGGGTCGGGGCGGCGGAGCCGATGCCGGTGCCGACGACTTCGGTGTGGGCGTCCAGGGCGAGGGCGAAAGAGCAGACCGCGATCACCATCGCATTGCGGGTGCCGATCTTGCTGAACTGCTGCGGACCACGTGCGGTCGGTATCACTGCAGCGGCGATCAGTTCGTCCGGTGCGAGGGCGTTGCGTTTGACGCCGGTGAAGAACTCGTCGATCGGGATCAGCCTGCTGCCGCGGGTCTTTGAGCTGACCTCGATCTGGGCGCCGACGGCGAGTAGAGGCGGATGGCTATCGCCGGCTGGAGAGGCGGCGCCGAGGTTGCCGCCGACGGTCCCGCGGTTGCGGATCTGCGGAGAGCCAACGGTCCGCGCTGCCATCGCCAAACCCGGGAGTTGATCAGCGAGTTCGTCGATCACCTGGCGGTAGGTCACGCCGGCGCCGAGGCGGATGTGTTCGTTGGCGGTGGTCGACCAGGTGCGGAGCTCGGGGATCCGGGTCAGGTCAAGCAGAGCCGCTGGTCTGTGCGCGGTCAGGTTGAGCTCGACCATCACGTCGGTCCCACCGGCGAGCGGCAGCGCATCCGGACGATCCGCCTTCATCGCCAGCGCCTCGTCCCAGCCCATCGGCGTCAAAAACTCCATCCGGCCCTCCCCCGGCCCACCACCTCCAGTGAAAGACTTCCTCGCCCAGACGCCAATACCTCATCCCCAGCGTCACCCTCCGTGACACCCTAATCACACCTCGACACTGCCCCCGCTCCCCGCCCCGCAGCCCGCCGCCGGCAGTCGGCAGCCAGCCGCACCGTGCCAGCGGCTCAGGCCGGTGCCGGCTGACCGCATTTTGGTGAGTTCACCCAATGCCCCTCAGTTCGTGGCCGGGTCGGACGGTCAAGCCAGCCTCGGCGACCGCCGCGTTGTGCCCTCGGGGTGGGGCGCACGGTGGCTTCACCGTGCCGTGGCCAGGCCCACCGCAGACGGTGGAGGGCTTCTTTCGCCATGAGCCTGTTGCGATTTGGGTTCGGGGTGATCGGTTCGTGTTGGCTGGCGGTCTGGCCGTCGGGGTGGTCTTCCCCGTGGGTCAGGTTGCTGGTTG
>NZ_SLWR01000015.1 GCF_004345665.1 Kribbella antiqua | reverse complement strand
CAACCGAGGACGACCACCACGAGCACCCATCACAACACCCCTTCAACCGAAAGGTGTTGCAATCACTCCTTGAGCCCGCCTGGGTTCCCCGCCCGAATACCGCCGGGGAACCCACCATTCGGTGGGTGGACCTATCAAATGAGGCGCCCTATCGGGGCAAAACCCTCCGCCGTCGGTCCCACCAGCTGCGGCGGCGGTCGACCGGGTGGCGCCGGGGTGGTGTTCGGGGTGTCGTGCCCACGTTGTGCACGGTTCGACCACGACACGCCGCCGCGCGATGGTCGAGGGGTGCACAAGGTGGTCGTTCACCGCGATGTCCCGCACCGACTCGGGAGTGACTGGGGAGCCTGGCTTGTCGATTCGGGTGGGTAGCGGTCCCCGAACCCGCGCGGGACCGGTCCGGCGGTGATCGCGCGGGGATTCCGGGCAGCTACCCGTGTATCGCGGCCGAGTTGAACGAACGACGACCCACACCGAGCAGGACAGCCATCAAAATGATGGTGGCCACTGGGTGGGGAAGTGGCTATGGATTCGGGCGTACGGCGGTTCTAGCGTCGGGCGCATGAGGATTCGGGTTGTCGACGCGTTTGCTGATCGTCCGTTCGGGGGGAACCCGGCCGGGGTGTGCTTGCTCGAGGCGGGGGAATGGCCGGACGCGGCGTGGATGCAGGCGGTCGCGGCCGAGATGAAGCACTCCGAGACCGCCTTCGCCAAGCCGGCGCCGGACGGCGAGGCGGACTGGGACCTGCGCTGGTTCACGCCGGCGAAGGAGGTCGTCCTCTGCGGGCACGCGACCCTCGCGACCGTGCACGCGATGGCCGCGGACGGGCTGGTGACCGGGAAGGTCAGCTTCGCGACGCTCAGCGGGGTGCTTATCGCCGAAGTCGACGACGGCTGGATCACACTCGACTTCCCGGTCAACCGGCCGATCGCGGTCGCGGTCCCGGACGGCCTCAGCGACGCGCTCGGGGTCGAGCCGGAGGCTGTCTACATCACCGGCGAGCTGCGCGACCTGCTCGTCGTACTGCCCGACGAGCAGACGGTCCGCGACCTCGAGCCCAATCTGGAGGCCGTCGCGGCGATCACCCGGCGGGAGGGGATCCGCGGCCTCACCGTGACCGCCCCGAGCGCGGAATACGACTTCATCTCGAGATTCTTCGCTCCTGGCAGCGGTATCCCCGAGGATCCCGTGACCGGCAGCGCGCACACCGGACTGGCGCCGTACTGGGCCGAGCGCCTCGGGCGGGACGAACTGGTCGGGTACCAGGCGTCCGCCCGAGGCGGGGTCGTCCGCGTCACCTCAGCCGCCGACCGCGTCTACCTCAAAGGCCAGGCAGTCACCGTGCTGGATGGTGAACTACTCGTCTAAGCCCAGGTCTCGGCGTGCGTCGCGACGCCGTTCGGGGCGATGAGTTCGGTGACGACGTCCTCGGCGTCGGCGTCGAGCGGCTCGAACGGCTGCTCCGGTACGACGTACGCCCGGGCGCCGGCGACCATCTCGATCCCGGGCAGCTCGAACCAGGCTTCACCGACCTCGCGGCTGATCTCGTAGATCGCCTGCTCGGCCGAGTCCACCGGCTCGGCCTCGGCGCTCTCGTCGAGCTCGGCCGGGTGCCGCTCCTGCGCCGCCCGGCCGGCCTCGAGCAGCGCGTCCAGGTCGACCACGCGCAGGTCGAACCGCGACACCACGCTGATCACCTGGTCCTGCTCGACCTCCTCGTCGTCCTCTTCTTGTACGTCGTCGTCCAGCAGCAGCGGCGCGGTGCCGGTGTGCTCGAAGACGGCGTCGTTCCAGCTCTCGACGAGCTCCTCGAGGGCCGCGTTCTGCTCGTAGAGGGCGGTCTGGTCCTCACCCGTCATCGCGAGCAGCGCCTCGGTGTGCGCCTGGAGCCGCTCCGCCAGCCGGCGACTCGCCTCAGCGAGCGCCTCCCGGGTCTCGGCGGAGAAGAACTGCTCAACAGGGGCGGTGATTTCAACATCAGTCACTTGGTTGTTCGTCTCTCGTCTTTTGGGTGCCAGCTGTCGCTGGCTGGTGGAAGAAAATACGCAGGAGTCAGGGGCGGTCCATCTGTGGGGCAGTGGTTGCCAGCCGTAAGTATGCGGACTCAGCGGCCGTAGACGAAGTCGTGTCCGCTATGAGTTCGGTGAGACCCACGAGACACGCCCGTCAGAGCGCCGTCAGAGGTCTGCGTGCCGGTGTGAGAGGCCTGTGAGAACACTCCTGACCCGGCAGTCAGCGGTGTGCAGTTGAACCCATGAGCACTGACGTGGGCTACCTGGCCCTGACCGTCGTCGTCTTCGCGGCCGTCTGGTTCGCGCTGCGTGGAGTGGAGAAGTTGTGAGCGCCGAAAACATCGCCGGTCTCGTGGTCGCCGTGGCGCTGGTCCTCTACCTAGTCGCCGCCCTGATCTTCCCCGAGAGGTTCTGATGTCCGACACCGCAGCCGGCCTGTTACAGGTCGGCCTTCTCGTCGCGCTCCTGGCCGCTGCTTACCGGCCGTTCGGCGGCTACATGGCCAGGGTCTACTCGTCCGGCAAGGACCTGCGGATCGAGCGCGGCGCCTACAAGCTGTTCGGCGTCGACCCGAAGGCCGACCAGACCTGGGCCGTCTACGCCCGCTCGCTGATCGCGTTCTCGGCCATCAGCGTCGTACTGCTTTATCTGCTGCAGCGGCTGCAGCACTACCTGCCGTTGTCGCTGGGGCTGCCGAGCGTCCCGTCCGGCCTGGCCTGGAACACGGCCGCGTCCTTCGTGTCGAACACCAACTGGCAGTCGTACTCGCCCGAGCAGACGATGGGCCACCTGGTCCAGTTCGCCGGGCTCGCCGTACAGAACTTCCTCTCCGCGGCCGTCGGCATCGTCGTCGCGATCGCGGTGATCCGCGGTTTCGCCCGGTCCAAGACCGACCGGCTCGGCAACTTCTGGGTCGACCTGACCCGGACCACGCTACGGATCCTGCTGCCGATCGCAGTCGTCGGCACCCTGGTGCTGGTCGCGATGGGCGTCGTACAGAACTTCTCCGGCGGGCACGAGGTCACCTCAGTGGTCGGCCAGACGCAGACCATCCCAGGCGGCCCGGTCGCCAGCCAGGAGATCATCAAGGAGCTCGGCACCAACGGCGGCGGCTACTACAACGCCAACTCGGGCCACCCGTTCGAGAACCCGAACCCGCTGTCGAACCTGTTCGAGATCTTTCTGCTGCTGGTGATCCCGGTCGCGCTGACCCGCACCTTCGGCCTGATGATCAAGGACAAGCGGCAGGGCTACGCCATCCTCGGCGTGATGGGCACCATCTGGGCCGCCTTCACCTTCGCCGCCACCTTCTTCGAGACCCAGGGCGCCGGTACGGCGACTCAGGCCGCCGGCGCGGCGATGGAAGGCAAGGAAACCCGCTTCGGCGAATGGGCGTCCGCGCTCTTCGCATCCTCGACCACCGGTACGTCGACCGGCGCGGTGAACTCCGCCCACGACTCGTTCACCCCACTCGGCGGCGGTACGGCGCTCTTCCACATGATGCTGGGCGAGGTGTCGCCAGGCGGGACCGGCACCGGCCTCTACGGCATGCTCGTGCTCGCCGTACTCACGGTCTTCGTCGCGGGCCTGATGGTCGGCCGGACCCCGGAGTACCTCAAGAAGAAGATCACCGCGCGCGAGATGAAGCTGGTTTCGCTCTACATCCTCACCACGCCGACGCTGGTGCTGGCCGGCGCGTCGATCGCGATGGGTCTGGCGGTGGCGCGGGCGTCGATCTTCAACACCGACAGCCCGCACGGCTTCTCCGAGGTCCTGTACGCCTTCACCTCGGCCGGTAACAACAACGGCAGCGCCTTCGGCGGTATCAGCGCGAACATCCCGTTCTACAACACCGCCCTCGGGCTGGTGATGCTGCTCGGCCGGTTCGTGCCGATGGTGCTGGTGCTGGCGCTGGCCGGCTCCTTCGCCCAGCAGCAGCCGGTCCCGATAACTCAGGGCACGCTGCCTACCCACAAGGCCTTGTTCGTGACGATGCTGATCGGCGTCGTACTGATTGTGACGGGCCTGACCTACTTCCCCGCACTCACTCTCGGACCCCTCGCGGAGGGACTGTGACCACGCTGTTGAAGCCGCCCGCACCTGCATCGGCGGCGATTCCGAAACGCGCCTCATCGGGCCTGTTCGACCCGAAGATGCTGCTCACCTCTTTGCCGGACGCGCTGCGCAAGCTCGACCCGCGGGTGATGGTGAAGAACCCGGTGATGTTCGTGGTCGAGGTGGGCGCGGTCGCTTCCACGATCCTGGCCTTCACCAACTCCAGCGTGTTCGTCTGGTGGATCGTGGTCTGGCTGTGGCTGACCGTCGTCTTCGCCAACCTGGCCGAGGCGGTCGCGGAAGGCCGGGGCAAGGCCCAGGCCGAGACTCTGCGCCGGGCGAAGACCGAGACCACCGCCCGCCGGCTCACCGGCGACGGTGGCGAGGAAGAGGTGCCGGCGACCGCATTGAGACTGGGCGACCTGGTCGTGGTCGAGGCCGGCCAAATCATCCCGGGTGACGGTGACGTGGTCGAGGGTGTGGCCAGCGTCGACGAGTCGGCCATCACGGGTGAGTCCGCGCCGGTGATCCGCGAGTCCGGCGGCGACCGCAGTGCCGTCACCGGTGGTACCAAGGTGCTGTCGGACCGGATCGTCGTGAAGATCACCACCAAGCCGGGGGAGAGCTTCATCGACCGGATGATCGCCTTGGTCGAGGGCGCGTCCCGGCAGAAGACGCCGAACGAGATCGCGCTGAACATCCTGCTGGCCAGCCTGACGATCGTCTTCCTGATCGCCACGGTCACGCTGCCGACGTTCGCGGCGTACGCTCACACGAACCTGAGCGTTGTCGTCCTGGTCGCGCTCCTGGTTTGCCTGATCCCGACCACGATCGGCGCGCTGTTGTCCGCGATCGGCATCGCCGGAATGGACCGGCTGGTCCAGCGCAACGTGCTGGCGATGTCGGGCCGGGCGGTCGAGGCCGCGGGCGACGTGAACACGCTGCTGCTGGACAAGACCGGCACCATCACACTGGGCAACCGGCAGGCGTCGGAGTTCATCCCGGTCGACGGTGTGACGGACACCGAGCTGGCCGACGCGGCGCAGTTGTCCAGCCTGGCCGATGAGACGCCGGAGGGCCGGTCGATCGTCGTACTGGCGAAGAACGGCTACGGGCTGCGGGAGCGGCACACCGGAGAGTTGCCGCATGCAACGTTCGTCGAGTTCACCGCGCAGACCCGGATGAGTGGCGTGGACGTGGACGGCCGGCAGATCCGCAAGGGCGCGGCCGGGGCGGTCAACGCCTGGATCCACGGCCAGGGCGGTACGACGGACCCCGCGCTCGGCGAGGTCGTCGACGGCATCTCCGCCTCCGGTGGTACGCCGCTGGTCGTTGCCGAGAGCATCAACGGCACCGCCCGGGCGCTGGGCGTGATCCACCTCAAGGACGTGGTCAAGGAAGGCATGCGGGAGCGGTTCGACCAGATGCGCGCGATGGGCATCCGGACCGTGATGATCACCGGCGACAACCAGCTGACCGCGAAGGCGATCGCCGAGGAGGCCGGGGTCGACGACTTCCTGGCCGAGGCGACGCCCGAGGACAAGATGGCGCTGATCAAGAAGGAGCAGGAGGGCGGCCGGCTGGTCGCGATGACCGGCGACGGCACGAACGACGCGCCGGCGCTGGCCCAGGCGGATGTCGGGGTCGCGATGAACAGCGGTACGTCGGCCGCGAAGGAGGCCGGCAACATGGTCGACCTCGACTCCAACCCGACCAAGCTGATCGAGATCGTTGAGATCGGCAAGCAGTTGCTGATCACCCGCGGTTCGCTGACCACGTTCTCGATCGCCAACGACGTGGCGAAATACTTCGCCATCCTGCCGGCCCTGTTCGCCGCGGCCTACCCGGGCCTGGCGAAGCTGAACGTCATGCACCTGCACTCGCCGGAGTCGGCGATCGTGTCGGCGATCGTGTTCAACGCGCTCGTGATTGTTGCGCTGGTGCCGCTGGCGCTGCGTGGCGTCCGGTACAAGCCGTCGTCGGCGTCCGCGATGCTGCGCCGCAACCTGCTGGTGTACGGCGTTGGTGGCCTGATCACCCCGTTCGTCGGGATCAAACTTCTGGACCTGGTGATCTCCTTGATCCCAGGGATCCGCTGAAAGGTAGTTGGTCATGGCAAGCAATCTCCCCGGCTCGGTCCGGCAGTTCGGGGTCGCAATCCGGGCCCTACTGGTCTTCACCGTTGCCCTCGGCATCATCTATCCCTTGGTGATGACCGGCGCGGCACAGGCGCTGTTCCACGGCAACGCCAACGGCTCGATCGTCAAGGTCAACGGCAAGGACGTCGCGTCCGACCTCATCGGCCAGACCTACGGCAAGCAGTGGTTCCAGACTCGGCCGTCCGCGGTCGACTACAACGCGATGGGCAGCGCGGCCTCACAGTACGGGCCGAACAGTCCGGAGCTGGTCAAGCTGATCGACCAGCGGCGGCAGGAGGTCGCGGAGCTCAACGGCGTCGATCCCTCCCAGGTGCCGCCGGACGCGGTGACCGCCAGCGGTAGCGGCCTCGACCCGGACATCAGCCCGGCGTACGCCGCAATTCAGGTGGATCGGGTCGCTCGGGAACGTGGGTTGTCCGTGGCTGAAGTCCAGAAGCTCGTCAAGGAGAACACCAAGGGCCGGACGCTCGGGTTCCTCGGTGAGCCTCGCGTGAACGTCGTGACGCTCAACAACGCCCTGGCCGCACTCTGAGAGAGTGGAAGCATGAGTAATCGCGGGCATCTGCGGATTTACCTGGGTGCCGCGCCCGGCGTCGGGAAGACCTACAAGATGCTGGGCGAGGGTCAGCGACGGCTGGACCGTGGCACCGACGTGGTGATCGGCTTCGTCGAGACCCACGGCCGGCCGCACACCGCCGCGATGATCGAGGGTCTGGAGCTGGTGCCGCGGCAGATCATGGACTACCGCGGCGCCAGCTTCACCGAGATGGACCTGGACGCCGTACTGGCGCGCCGGCCCGAGGTCGCGCTGATCGACGAGATGGCGCACACCAACGTGCCGGGCAGCCGGAACGAGAAGCGCTGGCAGGACATCGAGGAGGTGCTGGCCGCCGGGATCGACGTGATCTCGACGGTGAACATCCAGCACCTCGAGTCGATCAACGACGTGGTCGAGAAGATCACCGGCGTACCGCAGCAGGAGAAGATCCCGGATCGGGTGGTCCGGGCCGCCGACCAGATCGAGCTGGTCGACATGACGCCCGAGGCGTTGCGCCGGCGGATGGCGCACGGCAACGTCTACGCCGCCGACAAGGTCGATGCTGCCCTGGGCAACTACTTCCGGGTCGGCAACCTGTCCGCGTTGCGCGAACTCGCACTGCTCTGGCTCGCCGACCGGGTGGACGCCGGCCTGCAGCAGTACCGCGCTCAACATGACATCGACTCGACCTGGGAAGCCCGGGAACGCGTCGTGGTCGCGCTGACCGGCGGTCCCGAGGGCGAGACCCTGATCAGGCGTGCCGCTCGCATCGCCGCCAGGTCGTCCGGCGGTGACCTGCTCGCAGTCCACGTCGCCCGCTCCGACGGCCTGACCGGCGCCAACCCGAAGCGGCTCGCCGAACAGCGCAACCTCGTCGAGAGCCTCGGCGGTTCGTACCACCAGGTCGTGGGGGACAACGTCCCCGAGGCCCTGCTGTCCTTCGCCCGGGCCGAGAACGCCACCCAGTTGGTCCTCGGCGGCAGCCGCCGGTCCCGGGTGTCGTCGCTCGTCTCCGGTCCGGGCATTGGCGCCAGCACGATCCGCGACTCCGGCGACATCGACGTTCACATCGTCACCCATGCCGAGATGGGCCGCGGCCGGCTGCCGCGGTTGCGCGGCAGCCTGTCGCGGCGGCGCAAGATCCAGGGCTTCGTGCTCGGCCTCGTTCTGCAGCCCGTCCTTGCCGTGGTACTCGGGTTCGGTGGGGACAGCCTCAACCTGACCAGCAATGTGCTGGCCTTCCTGCTCGCCGTGGTCGTCGTGGCGCTGGTGGGTGGACTGTGGCCGGCGATGATGACTGCGGTCGTCGGCTCCGTCGTACTGAACTATTTCTTCACTCCGCCGACACGCACGTTCACGATCTCCGACTTCAACAATGTGCTGGCGCTGCTGATCTTCGTGCTGGTCGCAGCGATGGTGAGCTCGGTGGTCGACCGGGCGGCCAGACGGACCAGGCAGGCGGCCCGTGCCGCGGCCGAGTCCGAGACGCTGGCGACGCTGGCCGGGTCTGTTCTGCGTGGTGAGACCGCGCTGCCTGCCCTGCTGGAACGGGTTCGCGAGGCCTTTGGGATGACCGGTGCGTGCCTGATGGAGCGGGTGGACAACGACGAGCTGACCGAGGTCTGGCGACCCCTGGCCAGCGCCGGTACGACGACCTGCGCGCGACCGGAGGAGGGCGATGCGGAGATCCCTGGCCGCGACGATCTGGTCCTCGTCCTGCAAGGTCGCCAACTTGCCGCGGACGAGCGCCGCCTGGTCGGCGCCTTCGCCGCACACGCCGCCGCGCTGGTGGACAAGGCCCGCCTGAGCGAGGCCGCCGCGGAAGCGAAGCCCCTGGCCGAAGCGGACAAACTCCGTACGGCGTTGCTCCGGGCGGTCGGCCATGACCTCCGCTCGCCATTGGCGTCGGCGAAGGCGTCGGTGACGAGCCTGCGTAGCGACGACGTCGACTGGAGCGAATCCGAGCGGGCCGAGCTGCTGGAGACGGCGGACGAGTCGCTCGATCGCCTCTCGCGGTTGGTCGACAACCTGCTCGACCTGAGTCGGCTGCAGGCAGGCGTACTGCCCATCTTCACGCGACCGATGGCGCTGGACGAGGTGATACCCGGCGTACTGGCTGAGCTCGGTGACGACGGCGACAACGTGACTGTGGACATTCCGCACACGCTGCCGCTGGTCGAGGCGGATCCCGCGTTGCTGGAGCGGGTGATCGCGAACCTGGTGGCGAACGCGATCCGGTATTCGCCGGACGGGCGGCCGCCGCTGGTGACCGGGAGTGCGCTCGGGGACTCGGTGGAGGTGCGGGTGGTCGACCGTGGGCCGGGGATTCCGCGGGAGGACCGGGATCGGGTCTTCGCGCCGTTCCAGCGGCTCGGCGATACGGACAACACGGTCGGGGTGGGGCTCGGACTCGCGCTCGCGCGCGGTCTCACCGAGGCGATGAACGGCACGCTGCAGCCGGAGGACACTCCTGGTGGCGGCCTGACGATGGTGGTCGCAATCCCGACTGCAACACTCAAACCAGCCGACGCGCCGGTCCCTGGTGCCCGCGAACGAGAGGTACGCGAATGACGAGGGTCCTCGTGGTTGATGACGAGCCGCAGATCGTGCGGGCTCTGCAGATCAACCTGAAGGCGCGCGGGTATGAGGTCCACCTGGCCGGCAGTGGTACGGCGGCGTTGAAGGTGGCGGCGCAGAACCCGCCGGAGCTGGTCATCCTCGACCTCGGACTGCCGGACTTCGACGGCGTCGACGTGATTCGCGGCCTGCGCGGCTGGACCGAGGCGCCGATCCTCGTGCTGTCCGGGCGTACCGACCAAACGGACAAGGTCGAGGCGCTGGACGCCGGCGCGGACGACTACGTGACCAAGCCGTTCGGCATCGACGAGCTGCTCGCCCGGATGCGCGCCGTACTGCGGCGGAGCAACATCGCCCA
The DNA here is from genome assembly GCF_004345665.1 of Kribbella antiqua. GTDB lineage: Bacteria > Actinomycetota > Actinomycetes > Propionibacteriales > Kribbellaceae > Kribbella > Kribbella antiqua. The sequence continues at coordinate 184,345 of NZ_SLWR01000015.1, read as the reverse complement.
GGATCAGCCGGTCGTCACGGTCGGTGGCGCGACGGTCGACCTGGCGGCCAAGCGCGTGACGTTGGAGTCCGGCGAGGACATCCGCCTGACGCCGACCGAATGGCATCTGCTGGAGGTCCTGGTCCGGCACCCCGGCAAGCTCATGTCCCAACGCCAGCTGCTCACCGAGGTCTGGGGCCCCGGCTACGAGACCGCGAGCGGCAACCTCCGCTTCTACATGGGCCAGCTTCGCCGCAAGCTGGAGCCCGATCCGGCCCGCCCAAAACACCTCCTCACCGAACCAGGAATGGGCTACCGCTTCGAACCGTGACGTTTACACGGCGATGGGGCAGGCCGATGTCCGTTTCGTTCAAGACTCTGTCGGCGGTCTGCGCCAAGGTGGAGGCATGGACATCTTCACCGCAGGTCGTGATTTCGTACGGCGGGACGCCCGGCTGCTCGAGGGTCGCCTCTTCGCCACCGTCTTCGAAGGCGCCGACCCACAAGGCGTGGTCGACGCGCTGCGCGGATACCAGAACCCGGACGGCGGCTTCGGTCACGGCCTCGAGCCGGACAAGCGATGCCCGGCGAGCCTCCCGCTGGACGTGGAGGTCGCCTTCGACACCCTGCTGGCTGCCGGTACGCGCGACGACGAGATGATCCGCCGAGCCGTCGACTGGCTGCAGTCGGTCGCGACCTCCGACGGCGCCGTCTCACTCTGCGCGCCGATCGTCGAGGACTACCCGCGGGCCGAGCACATCAGCGAGTGGACCTACCAGCCCGATCTCAACCCGACCGCCGGCCTCGTCGGCCGACTCCACAAGCTCGGCGTCGAACACCCCTGGCGCGACCAAGCCGCCGCCTGGTGCGCGACACAGCTCGCCAACGGCTTCCCCGAAGACGCCCACGGCATGCACGAGGTCCTCGAGTACCTCGAGCACACCGACAACGTCGACCTCGACCGGGTCCGCGACTGGCTCCCCAAACTCAACTGGTTCCGGGCCGACGCCGCCGACCCGACGTACGGCGTAACCCCACTCCACCTGGCCCCAGCCCCCGACAGCTTCTGGCGCCCCCTCTTCACCGACGCCCAACTCGAGGCTCACCTGGACCGCCTCATCACCGACCAGCAACCCGACGGAGGCTGGGCAATCACCTGGGAACCCCCAGGCCCAGCCTCCACCCTCGCCTACCGAGGCATCGTCACCGTCGCCGCCCTCAGGACGTTGAAGGCCTACAACCGTCTCTGACCGGCGAGGAGCTGCCGAATGGCGATTGCGGGCTGCGCCGGTAGCAAAGCGGCGACCATTCCAACAAGTGCCTGGGGCTTCACGCCGTTCGACCCCACGCTCGAACATCGGGGCCAGCGATGTCAGGCCGCTGCGCCACTACACACCTTCACCGCCGGTTACGGCGAAGGTTCACTGCGCCGGCGCCAGCACCGGGCTGTTGTGATAGGCGGCGATCAGCCACTGGCCGTCCCGCTTCTCGAAAACCCAGGTCGCGTTCACCTTGCCGGTGTCCGGAACCTCGGTCTGGCCGGGGAACAGGATGCCGGATTCGCTGATGACGATCGCGGCGTCCCTGCCGACGAAGCGGAGGCTGAGCTGCTTGTTGGAGGTCGAGCTGCCCTTGAGTGGCCCATCGAAGGCCAGGGCCATGTTCTCGCGGATTACCTCCCGGCTGTCGCGGAGCGAGCCGGGGATGATGGCGGTCGCGTCCGCGGTGTAGTTGGCGACCATGCCGGCAGCGTCGCCAGCTTCCCACGCTTTGTAGGAGTCAACCAGTACGGCCTGGATGGCGGCCTCGTCTGCCGCACGACTGTCTGACATCGGATTCTCCCTTGTGATCGGTTCGCCCGGGATATTCCGGCGAACTCGGGAATACATACCGTCGGCGGAGCCGGAACTCATCGCGCCCGCGAAAAAGATGTTGAGGCGTACTGATCCACGGCTCCCGTGGCGCCTTCGACGCCCTCGCCGGCCTACAGGCTCAGCCGCACTCCTGGCGGTACGGCGTCCAGTCGGAACAGACACCGACAGGTCCCCCACGCCAGGTCCGTGACCAGCCACCACCCCGGCCGCACTGGACGCCCGACGTTGCCAAGTCCCTAGGCGTCGAGTCTGGCCGCCAGACCGAAGGCCGCGAAGACCCCGGAATCTTGGAACACCGAATTCCGGCTGATGCCGTCGGCGGTGACCGTGAAGATCTGGAGCGTGTGCAGCTCGTATCCGCCACCGACGCGCCGGTATGCGGCGAAACCGGGCTGGCCGTTGGCGGCGACGATCTTCAGCTGCCAGTCCGTTCCGGCCTTCGCGAAGACCCATTCCATGAACAGGCCGTAGTTGCCGGGCCCGGTGAACCAGTTGAGCATCGGCGGCATCTCCATGAGCACGTCCTCGGTGAGCAGCCGCTTGAGCCCCTCGAAGTCGGCGTTCATGAACGCTTTCATGTAGCGCTCGACCCAGGCTCGCTGCTCGGCCTCGAGCGGCTCGCTGACATCTTCGTGCTGGATCCCGATCTCCTTCAGCCGGGTACGCGCCCGCTGTAGCGAACTGTTCACCGACACGACGGTGGTGCCGAGGATCTCCGCCGCCTCGGCCGCGGAGAAGCTGAGCACGTCACGCAGGATCAGTGCACCGCGCTGACGCGCCGACAGGTGCTGCAGGGCGGCGGCAAACGCCAGACGCAGACTGCTGCGGCCGATCACGGCCCCGGCCGGATCACCGCCGGTCAGCAACGAGTCCGGCAACGGCTGAAGCCAGGGCACGTTATCTCCCAGGACCAGCGGAGCGAGCGGCTCCGACTCGGCCACCAACCCCGACGGCAATGGCCGACGGCCATGGCCCTTCAATGCGGTCAGGCAGGCGTTCGTCGCGATCCGGTAGAGCCAGGTCCGGAGCGAACTACGGGACTCGTCGTACTGCTCCCGCGCCCGCCACGCCCTCAGGTACGTGTCCTGAACCAAGTCCTCAGCGTCGTGAACCGTGCCGAGCATCCGATAGCAGTACGCCAGCAACTCCGAACGGAACGGTTCGACCAGCCGATCGAAGCCTTCTACGTTCGTCGTCACACCCACGCCCCTTCTCTGCCCGATCAAGAGCACCGTACCCGAGTGACGGTGGCGGTGAGTGACGCCGGCAGCTTCGGCGTCTACTCCGGCCGATTGGGTCGGCAGCTGGGCCGTTGCCGTTACCCCGCCCGGTACGACGGGGCTGTCAGCGACTGGCGTCACCGACACCACGCTCCGCCAGGTTGCCCATCTATCAGTCGGTGGGCCTGAGCTGCGGTTGCGGCTCTCCAACGTCTACGGGACGACTCCGCTCGTCGTCGGCAAGGTGACGGTCACGCCGCGAGGTGCTGACTTGGCGGGTACGCCGACACTCGACCCGGCCACGCTGGTTCCGGTGCTGTTCGGCGGGCGCCCGTCGGTCACGATCCCAGTAGGTGCTGAGTGGGTGTCCGACCCGGTGCGCATCGCCGTACCGGATGACACCGACCTGGTGATCAGCACGTACTTCCCGGGCCCGACCGGTCCGCTGACTCAGCACCCGACCAGGTACGCGACCGGCTTCTCCGCCGCTGGTGACCAGGCGGCAGGCAACGGGTCGTCGTACCAGGCGATCCCGGGGATGGCTCGGTACATCATCGAGGGCGTTGACGTGAAGAGCCGGGTGCGCGGCTCGGTGGTGTTGTTCGGGGACTCGATCACCGATGGTGTGGTCTCGCCGATCGACCAGAACCTGCGCTACCCGGACCAGCTCGCCGATCGCCTGCTGGCCCAGCCGGCCTTCCGCGAGCTCGGCGTACTCAACGCCGGCATCAGCGGCAACCGCCTGCTGCAGAACGCCGGTACGGCGGGTGACTCGACGCTGGCGCGGTTCGACCGGGACGTGATCGGGCAGGCCGGCGTACGGACCGTCGTATTGCTGGAAGGCATCAACGACATCGGCAACAGCAGAGGCGCCACAGAGCCGGCAGACCTGATCGCCGTACATCGGCAGTTCATCCAGCGGGCGCATCAGGCTGGGCTCAAGGTGATCGGCGCGACGCTGACGCCGTACGAAGGTGCGGGCTACTACACGCCCGCGGGCGAAGCGGACCGGCAGGCGCTGAGCACGTGGATCCGGACGTCCGGTGAGTACGACGCGGTCGCCGACTTCGACAAGGCAGTCCGCGACCCGGCGAACCCGTCGAAGATGCTGCCGGCGTACGACGTCGGCGACCACCTGCACCCGAACGCCGAAGGCTTCAAGGCAATGGCCGCGGCCTTCGATCTCAAGCAGCTCTAGCCCGATTCGGCGGGATGCTCGACCTGGCGGTCGCCCCACTGCGTGAGCAGACCGCGGGCGATCTCCAGGTCTTCCCGCAACGACCGGTCCGCCAGATCGCCGGGCAGTGCGGCGAGGGCATCCGCCAGCCAGGGCCCGACCGCGGCCGGAGCGAGGTCCTCAGGTTCCAAGCCTGCAAGGCGAATCGCCCGTACGGCGGTCACCAGCTCGCAGGCCAAGACTTCTCTCAACGCATCGAGGAGTTGTGCAGTCAGTACGGCGGCCTGTGGCGCGAAGCTGGCGTGGTGCTCGGCCCCGCGCGACAAGGTCGCCGTACCAAGGGTCGCCGGCTGCGCGGATGAACGGACCGAGGCCAGCGCGTCGTGGGCGACGTACTCGATCATCATGACGCCCGAGCTCGCCTCGGCACCACTGGCCAGGAATCGGCTCAGCCCGGTGAACTCCGGGTCGACCAGATTCGCCACGCGGGAGGTCGACAGGGTGGCGACGCTGTGCAGGCTGAGCCGGAGTGAGTCGAGGGCGAGCGCGATCGGCATCGCGTGCCAGTTCCCGTTGTGCAGCACGGTGTCGCCGGCCACCAGCGGGTTCTCCGCGGACGCGTTGAGGTCGATCCGCAAACTGTTGCCTAGGACATCCACATGATCGACGGCCGGACCGAGCACCTGCGCGAACGCCCTGAGCCCAAAGGGATCCTGGACTCGAGCCGGCACGATCGGCAGGCTGTCCAGCAGTCCGCGCATCCGCCGCGCCGCCCGGACCTGACCCGGCTGCGGCCGCGCTTCGTGCACGCGGACGTCGTACACCTCGGCATTGCCTCGCAGCGCGACGTGCGACAGCGCTCCGACCAGCGGTACGACGTTGATCAGCGTGGCGGCCTCGATGTATGCGAGACAACACTCGGCCAAGGTGATGGCGTTGCTGGAGAGCAAGGGGAGGGCGCTCGTACCGTCGACGACATCGCCCAGGGCGAGCCCGAGTTCGGCGAGTGGGCCGAGGTCGCCGGTCCCGATCGCGCCGCCTCGGTGGAGGTCCGGCAGCTCGTCGTCGTTGAGCAAGGTAACGATCGCGTCGGCGACCTCGGGCTGCAGCCCGGAGCCGCCGGATGCGAGCTGGTTGACCCGGATCAGCAGCCCGAGCCGGACCACGTCCTTCGGGTACGACGTCGTACCGGTGGTGGAGTGCGACCCGAGCAGCCGGGCGCCGTGCTCAGGATCCGAGGTCAGTACGTCACGATTGGCGCCGACTCCGGTCGTCCGCCCGTACACCGGCCGATGTCGCGCGGCCTCGGCCACCGCCGCGGCCGACTCACTCATCCGCTTCCGCGCCTCGTCGCTCAGCCGTACGGCGGTCCGCCGCTGCCCGAGCGCGACAGCCTCCAGCGGCGTCAGCCCGACACCCGAAATCTCCACCGGCTCCACGTGCACAGTGTGGGTCTAACGACACCATCGGAGTAAGCGCCGCGCCCACGCCGCCGTCTGAGATCCGAGACAGATCGGCCTTCAGACATGCAATGGGGACCTCGGACATCTGATCAGATGTCCGAGGTCCCCACAACGTGTCCGAGGTCCGCTGGCTGCGGTCAGCTTTGCCCGTAGCGCTTCTTGAACTTCTCGACTCGGCCCTGGGTGTCCATCACGCGCTGCTGGCCCGTGTAGAACGGGTGGCTGGCGGACGAGATCTCGACGTCGACGACCGGGTAGGTGTTCCCGTCGGTCCAGTCGATGGTCTCGGTGCTCTCGCGCGTCGAACCGGTCAGGAAGCTGAAGTTCGCGGACTTGTCCCGGAACACGACCGGGCGGTACGCGGGGTGGATGTCGTTCTTCATGCAGCCGTACTTCCTTCCAGATAAGGGGCGAACGGATCGGTCAGTGCCCCGGCCGGTTCGTCCGCACGAAGGACACAACCATCCAGGCGGTCCCGTAATTCCCGGACGTTCAGCCCGACTCCGGTGATCGAGAGGTACGACGCCCGGTCGCCGTACTCCGGGTGCCACTCCAGCGCCGACCGGGCCTGATGCGCCTGGCCAACTGAGGGCCAGCGCTCGACCGGGAGGTCGGCCAGCCAGCGGCCGAGGACGCCGATCGCGATGTTCGTGCCGAAGCTGTCCCAGCCGAGCCGGTTCTGCGGTTGGGTCGCCAGCCAGACGGTTCCGCGGCCGCGCGCCGTACCCGCGACGAGATCTTCCAGGGCGTCGTACAGCCGCTCGGGGTGGAACGGGCGGTCGGACTGCCAGATCAGCGTCTGCACCGGGCCGTCGTCGTGCAGCGGCGCGACAATCGAGCCGGGCTCAGCGTCTGGAGCAGGCAGCCGTACGCCGAGCAGTCCGGCCGGGGTGGTCTTGACGAGCGCCTGTGGATTGAGGGCGTGAGCCAGAGCGCGGGCTGCCTCGTCGTCGCTGCTCAGGACGATCGCTTGGGCGTGCTCTAGTTGGTGGGCGATCACCTCGGCGATGGCCCGGCCGTCCTCGGCGGCGGTCGGGACGCCGCGCTCCTGGATCAGCTGGTCGCCGGTCAGGTCGTCGACCATCGTGCCGGTGTCGACCGTGGTGATCACAGCGTCGGTTTTTAGGTCGCTTTCCCCGGCGATCTCCGCGGCCAGCGCCTGCGTGTCCCCTTGCCGGGGACGGACACGATCGCGGCGTCGTACCGCTCGACTGCGGCGATGCTGACCAGCAGTTCGACCAGCGAACCGCGCATCGCGCAGGAGACGCAGGGATGGCCCATCCGGATCACGTCGCGGTCGATCACGCCGCCGGCGGTACGCGCGGTCCGTACCACGGACCCGCCGGTCAGACCGCTCACGTCGTACTCGACGAGGACGCCGCCCGGTCCCGCGGCGGCGAGCAGATTGCCCGCGACGGCGGCGCGGAACGGCTCGTCGACACCCGTCAGCAAGGTCACCGGAAGCATCAGCACTCCTGCCTTATTGAAAACGATAACCAGCACAACGTACACTCTGAACCGGAATAGCGGCTACCCGGCCGGCGTTAACGCTACCGAGGGTCGCGGTGACCCAGGAAAGGAAAGCATGGCCAAGCGCAACGACCTCCGCCCGATCGTCAAGCTGCGGAGTACGGCGGGGACCGGGTTCACCTACGTGACCCGGAAGAACCGGCGCAACAACCCGGACCGGCTGGTGATGCGCAAGTACGACCCGTCGATCCGCCAGCACGTCGACTTCCGCGAAGAGCGCTAAGTGGCGAAGACGAGCAAGATCGCGAAGAACGAGCAGCGCAAGCGGACGGTGGCGTTGTACGCCGAGTGCCGGGCCGAACTGAAGCGGATCATCGCGGACCCAAGCTCGTCCTTCGAGGCCCGCGGCGAGGCACAACTCAGGCTCCAGAAGCTCCCGCGCGACGCCAGCCCGATCCGCGTCCGCAACCGCGACGTCGCCGACGGCCGCCCCCGCGGCTACCTCCGCAAAGCCGGCATCTCCCGCGTCCGCTTCCGCACCATGGCCCACCGCGGCGAACTCCCCGGCATCACCAAATCTTCCTGGTAGTGCCCCACCCCGCGACGTGGATGCCGCGGGCCCGGGCAACAACACGACGGCCCTCCCCGAAGTCAGGTGGCTTCGCGGAGGGCCGTCAGCCGTGGAGGCGGCGGGTTAGGGCTGTGGCGGCTTGGCGGGTTCGGTGGGCTAGGAGGTGGCGGTCGGAGACGGGGACGGCGTCGGTGCGGAAGGTGACGCTGATGGCGGCGACCGGGTGGCCGGCGTGGTCGACGGCGGCGCTGGCGACTGAGGTGACGCCGGGGGAGATGAAGGAGTCCTCGACGGCGTAGCCCTGGCGTTTCTCATCGGCCAGGAGTCGCCGGAGCTGGGTGAGGGTGGCCGGTCCGCGGTCGGTACGTCGTACGAAGGCATCAGGGCTGGGGAAGAGCGCACGGACCTGAGCCGGCGGCAGCTCGGCGAGCAGGGCGCGGCCGGAGGCGGTGAGGGTGGCCGGGAGGCGTACGCCGACATCCGTGACGAGTGTGACCGGGCGGGGCGGCTGTTCTTTCAGCAGGTAGACGAGCTCCCGACCATGCAGTACGCCGAGATGCGCGGTCTGGCCGACCTCCGCCACCAGCTGGACCAGGAGCGGCCGGGCCAGCCGTTCGAGCGGATCGTGGCGCAGGTACGCCGAGCCGATCTCGAAGGCGGCGACGCCGAGGCCGTACCGCTTCTCCTCCGGCAGATGCACCACGAAACCCTCGTCGATCATTGCCCTCAGCAAGTGGTACGTCGACGAGCGCGGCAGGCCGACCGCGGAGGAGATGCGCTCCATCGGTACGGGCCCCGGTTGGGTCGCCAGGAAGGTCAGCACCCGCAGCGTCCGGGTCGAGGCGGGAACGTTGCCGCTCACAACGGCAGACTAACCGCCCTGTCTCAGATTCCGGACGATTGAGTGCTGTCTTTCTTCGCCCCGGTCTTGGGCCGGCCGCGACGCAGCCAGATCCGGAGTCCCTCGCCGGCCACCGCCAGCGCGAACAAGCCACCACCGACGGCCCAATCGAAGTACTCGTCGTCGGTCGCGACCAGCATCCCGACGGCCGCCGACACCACGAAGAAGAAGACGAGAACCAGCACCGAGCGGATCACAGCGTCTTCTCCGCGGCCCAGACGGTCGATGAAGCCCGGTACCCGAGCCACTCGTTCACCGCCAGCATCGGCGCGTTCGCCGCGTCGTTCCCGGTGTACGCCGTACTGAACCCGGCCTCCCGCGCCCGCGTCAGCGCCACCGACTTCGCCACCTTCGCCAGTCCACGACCCCGGTACGCCGGGATCGTGCCGGTCAGGTTCGACCAGATCACCCCGCGGTCGGGGTCCGCGGTCGTGCTGGCAAACGAAACGACCTGATCACCGTCGAGCACCGCGATGCTGAGGTCATGGCGCAGGTCGGGGTTGTGCCAGATGGCCGGCACCCATTCGTCGTACTGCGGTCCGGTCGACAGTCCGCTCGGGTCGTCGTGCCGGACAGCCTCCTCGGCGAGCCACAATTGCCGCGGCTCCAGCTCTCCGTAGTCGACCATCCGCAGACCGTGAGGCGCGGGCAGCGCAGTGGGCCCGGTGGTCAGGTCGGCCTGCGAGTGGCTCATCCGCCGGCTGATGGTGAATCCACGACGGGTCGCGAACCCCTTCGATTCGTCGTCGTCCCCGACGACGACCAGCAGCCGCGCGGCGCCTGCGTTCGACGCTTCCGCGATGACAGCGTCGGCCAAAGCGCCGCCGATGCCACGGCTGCGCACGGCGGGTGGAACCTGTACGGCGATCCGCACCCTTGGTGCCGTTTCGTCTGGAGCAGGGAGGTGAACGTTGCCGTAACCCACCACGTCTTCGCCGTCGACCGCGATCAGCACGATGCGGCTGCGGGCGATCTTCAGTTCGGCTTCGACACCGCGTGCCGTTTTCACCAATTGCGGCATCGCGGCCGCCCAGACCCGGGCGATACCTACCGCATCCTCCGGCCCCGCTGTCCGGATCTCGAACACCATTCCTCGACTCTAGTGCTCGGACGGGTCCAATTAAGTCTCAGATCTGAGACAGAAAGTGCACGGCGCTGCTGTCGGTTGCCGGTGCCGCGCGGTGCAATGTTCGGGTGAACGAAGTAATCGTAGGTGTCGGGCCGCTGGCCGCCGCTGATGTCGTCGCGGTGGCGAGGCATGGTGCCAGGGTCCGGATCGATGACCAGGCCCTCGAGGAGATCGCCAAGTCGCGGGCGGCGATCGAGGCGCTCGCGCATGCGGACACTCCGCATTACGGCGTCTCGACCGGATTCGGTGCGCTCGCGACCCGGCACATCGCGCCGGAGTTGCGCGCCCAGCTGCAACGCAGCCTGGTCCGCTCGCACGCGGCCGGCTCCGGACCCGAGGTCGAGACCGAGGTCGTCCGCGCGCTCGCCCTGCTCCGGCTCTCCACCTTGGCGACCGGCCGCACCGGCGTGAAGGTCGGGACCGCTCAGGCGTACGCCGGACTCCTCAACGCCCGGCTGACTCCGGTAGTCCGCGAGTACGGCAGCCTCGGTTGCTCCGGCGACCTCGCGCCCCTCTCGCACGTGGCCCTGGCCATCATCGGCGAAGGGCAGGTGCGCGATGCCGAAGGCAACCTTCTCGAGGCCGGCGACGCGCTCAGAGCGTACGGTTTGACGCCGGTCGTGCTGGCGGAGAAGGAAGGGCTGGCGCTGATCAACGGCACCGACGGCATGCTCGGCATGCTGGTGCTCGCGCTGGCCGACCTCGACCGTCTCTTCAAGACCGCCGACCTCGCCGCCGCGATGAGCGTCGAGGCGCAGCTCGGCACCGACCGCGTCTTCGCCGAGGATCTGCAAACGCTGCGGCCCCACCCCGGCCAGGCCTCCGCTGCCGCCAATCTGCGCGCGATCCTTGCCGACAGCGCGATCGTCGCGAGCCACCGCGGCCCCGAGTGCAACCGAGTCCAGGACGCCTATTCCTTGAGGTGTTCGCCGCAGGTGCATGGCGCCGCTCGCGACACTGCCGCGCATGCCGCCACAGTCGCCGGGTACGAGCTTGCAGCCGCGATCGACAATCCCGTCGTACTCCCGGACGGCCGGGTCGAGTCGAACGGCAACTTCCACGGTGCCCCGGTGGGTTACGTGCTGGACTTCCTGGCGATCGCGGTCGCGGATGTGGCCAGCATCAGTGAGCGCCGTACCGATCGCTTCCTCGACGTGGCCCGGAACCATGGGCTGAACGCCTTCCTGGCCGACGATCCCGGCGTCGACAGCGGCCACATGATCGCGCAGTACACGCAGGCCGCGATCGTGTCCGAGCTGAAGCGGCTCGCCGTACCGGCCAGTGTGGACTCGATCCCGAGCAGCGCGATGCAGGAGGACCACGTGTCGATGGGCTGGTCTGCCGCGCGCAAGTTGCGCAAGGCGATCGACGGCCTCCAGCGGGTCCTGGCGATCGAGATCCTCACCGCCGCGCGGGCGCTGGACCTGCGTGCACCACTAACCCCGGCGCCGGCGACCGCCGCCGTACGGGACGCCTTGCGCGCGTACGTCGAAGGGCCCGGAACCGACCGGCACCTCGCGCCCGAGATCGAGCACTCCGTCCGGCTGGTTGCCGACGGCACCTACTTGTCCGCTGTCCAGGCCGTCACCGGCCCACTGTCCTAGAAAGGCTGGATCACCCATGTCCGGACCCCGTCCCGTTCGCGCGCCCCGCGGTACCACCCTCACCGCCCGAGGCTGGCAGCAGGAAGCCGCACTGCGGATGCTGCAGAACAACCTCGACCCCGAGGTCGCCGAGCACCCCGACGAACTGGTCGTGTACGGCGGTTCCGGCAAGGCGGCCCGGGACTGGAACTCGTTCGACGCGATGGTACGCACGCTGACCACGCTGAAGGACGACGAGACGATGCTGGTGCAGTCGGGCCGCCCGGTCGGCGTCATGCAAACGCACGAGTGGGCGCCGCGCGTACTGATCGCCAACTCCAACCTGGTCGGCGACTGGGCCACCTGGGAGGAATTCCGCAAGCTCGAGGCGATGGGCCTGACGATGTACGGCCAGATGACGGCCGGGTCGTGGATCTACATCGGCACCCAGGGGATTCTGCAGGGCACCTACGAGACGTTCGGCGCGGTCGCGGACAAGAAGTTCGGCGGCTCGCTGGCCGGCACCATCACGCTGACCGCGGGCCTCGGCGGCATGGGCGGTGCGCAGCCGCTGGCGGTGACGATGAACGACGGTGTGGCGATCTGCATCGACGTCGACGAGTCCCGCATCCAGCGCCGCATCGAGCACCGCTATCTCGACGTACGCGCGTCCTCCGTGGACGAAGCGCTGCGACTGGCCGAGGAGGCGAAGGCGGCGCGGAAGCCGTTGTCGATCGGTGTCCTGGGCAACGCTGCGACGATCGTCCCGGATCTTTTGCAGCGGGGCGCTCCGATCGATGTGGTCACCGACCAGACGTCGGCGCACGACCCGCTGATGTACCTGCCGATCGGGATCGAGTTCGAGGACTGGACCACCGCGCGGGAGAAGGATCCGGCCGGGTTCACCGAGCGGGCGCAGGAGTCGATGGCCAAGCACGTCGAGGCGATGGTCGGCTTCCAGGACGCCGGCTCCGAGGTGTTCGACTACGGCAACTCGATCCGCGACGAGGCCCGGAAGGCCGGTTACACCAGGGCATTCGAGTTCCCCGGCTTCGTGCCGGCGTACATCCGGCCGTTGTTCTGCGAGGGCAAGGGCCCGTTCCGGTGGGCGGCACTGTCCGGCAACCCGGCCGACATCGCCAAGACGGATCAGGCGATCCTTGATCTGTTCCCGGACAACGAGCACCTGACCCGGTGGATCAAGATGGCCGGCGAGCGGGTCGCCTTCCAGGGACTGCCGGCGCGGATCTGCTGGCTGGGTCAGGGCGAGCGGGACAAGGCCGGTGTCCGGTTCAACGAGATGGTTGCTTCGGGCGAACTCGAGGCCCCGATCGTGATCGGCCGGGACCACCTCGACACCGGAAGCGTCGCGTCGCCGTACCGGGAGACCGAAGGAATGCTGGACGGCTCGGACGCGATCGCGGACTGGCCGTTGCTGAACGCAATGGTGAATGTGGCCAGCGGCGCGTCCTGGGTGTCGATCCACCACGGCGGCGGTGTCGGCATCGGCCGGTCCATCCATGCCGGCCAGGTATCGGTTGCTGATGGCACCGAGTTGGCCCGGCAGAAGCTGGAGCGGGTGCTCACCAACGACCCGGCGATGGGTGTCATCCGGCACGTCGACGCCGGCTACGACAAGGCGGCCGAGGTGGCCGCGGAACGGGGTGTCAGGGTTCCGATGCAGGAATCCTGACAACTAAGTGCGACCGTGGCATTCCCTACCGCTATGGTGCACTTTCCGGGGAACGAGATACCGCTCAATCGCGTGGCATCGGTCTCTCGTTCCGCTAGGGTCGATCGGGCGACCGACGACGAGCGCGAAGGGGCGCCATGATCGAGTTCGAGGACGTCACCAAGCAGTATCCGGACGGCACCGTCGCCGTCGACACCTTGTCCCTGCGGATCCCCAGCAATGAGATCACTGTGTTCGTCGGGCCTTCGGGCTGCGGCAAGACCACGTCTCTGCGGATGATCAACCGCACCATCGAGCGCACCTCCGGGCGCATCTCGATCGACGGCGAGGACATCAACAGCAAAGACGCGGTCGCACTGCGGCGCGGCATCGGCTACGTGATCCAGCACGCCGGGCTGTTCCCGCACAAGACCGTGGTCGACAACATCGCGACCGTGCCGAAGCTGCTCGGCTGGGACAAGCGCAGGGCCCGTACGACGGCGATGGAGTTGCTCGAGCGCGTCGGCCTCGACGTGAAGCTGGCCGAGCGGTATCCGGCCCAGCTGTCCGGTGGCCAGCAGCAACGAGTCGGCGTCGCCCGGGCCTTGGCCGCGGACCCGCCGATCATGCTGATGGACGAGCCGTTCAGCGCGGTCGACCCGATCGTCCGCAACCAACTGCAGGAGGAACTCCTCCGCCTGCAACGCGACATCGGCAAGACCATCGTCTTCGTCACCCACGACATCGACGAAGCCATCAAGCTCGGCGACAACGTCGCCATCCTTCGGGTCGGCGGCAAGCTGGCGCAGCTCGCGCCGCCGTCTGAGCTCCTCGCCAACCCGGTCGACGACTTCGTCCGGGACTTCGTCGGCCGGGACCGTGGCTACCGCGCCCTCACCTTCGTGCATCCCGACGAGCTGCCGGTGAAGCCGTTGCCGGCCGAGCTCGTGCTGGACGACGCCGGCGCTCCGGTCGGCTGGCGCACGGACCACGAGGTGCAGCCCGTCAACGCTGTGTACAAGCAGGGTGATTCGTTGCGCGCCGCGCTGGACGCCGTACTCACGTCACCGAACGGCTGGGGCGTCTGTATCGATGCCAACGGCCGCGCCGTCGGCATCGTCGACCAGGTGATCGTCGCGGAGGCTTTGCGATCATGACCTGGATCGGCGACAACCTCGGGCTGATTTGGGAACAGTTGCGCGAGCATCTCTATCTGGCGATCCTCCCGGTCATCCTCGGGCTGCTGATCTCGGTGCCGCTCGGGTACGTGGCCACGCGGTTCTCCTGGCTGGCGAACCCGCTGATCGCCTTCGGCGGTGTGCTGTACTCATTGCCGTCGATCGCGCTGTTCATCGTGCTGCCGGCGATCCTCGGCACCAAGGTGCTGTCCACGGTGAACATCGTCGTGGCGCTGACCATCTATACGGTCTCCCTGCTGATCCGCAACGTGATCGACGGGCTCCGGTCCGTACCCGCGGAGGTCCGGCAATCGGCGGTCGCGGTCGGCTACGGCTCCCTGCATCGATTGGTCGCGATCGACCTGCCGATCGCCGTACCGGTGATCTTCGCGGGTCTGCGCGTCGTCACCGTCGCGAACATCTCGATGGTGAGCGTCGGCGCGGTGATCGGTATCGGAGGCCTTGGCGAGCTGTTCACGCTGGGCTTCCAGAAGGACTTCCTGACCCCGGTCGTGGTGGGCGTGGCGCTGTCACTGCTGCTGGCGCTGGTCGCGGACCTGATCTTGGTCGGTCTGCAGCGGGTCCTCACTCCGTGGGCCCGAGTCATCCACACCCCGCCGGTGGAGGTGGCCTGACATGTGGGAATACCTGAGTGACTCCTACAACTGGTCCGGCCCGGAAGGGATCTGGGCCCGGATCCTGCAGCACCTCTGGTACACGTTTGCCGCGCTCGGGTTGTCGACGCTGATCGCGCTGCCGATCGGGCTGCGGATCGGGCACACCCGGCGCGGGGCGTTCCTCGCCATCAACCTCGGCAACGCGGCCCGGGCGCTACCAAGCCTCGGTTTGCTGATGCTCGCCGTACTGCTGACCGACCAGATCGGCTTCCTGCCGGTGCTGATCGCGCTGGTCGCCCTCGGTATCCCGCCGATCCTGGCCTCGACGTACGCCGGTCTGTCCGGTGTCGATCCGGCCACGATCGACGCCGCCCGGGGGATGGGGATGACCGGTCGCGAGATCCTGACCAAGGTGGAGATCCCGATCGCGATGCCGCTGATCATCTCCGGGGTGCGCGGCGCGACCCTGCAGATCGTCTCGACCGCGACCATCGCCGCGCTCGTGTCCCTCGGCGGCCTCGGCCGATACGTGGTCGACGGGCTGAAGCTCCGCGACTTCCCACAGATGTTCACCGGCGCCCTGCTGGTGGCCCTGCTCGCCATCGCTCTGGACCTGCTCTTCGCCGTGCTCGGCCGGGTCGCCGTCTCCGACGGGCTCAAGGTCGACTGAACTGTCCGACGTACCTGGTCAACTGAACCTGATGAACCTTTTGTTCCGCCCCACCGAACCACCCATCGGCATCCGTCGATGGCTGACGAGACAATGGAGGCTCTCGTGTTGAGATCCACGCTCATCCGTACTGCGATCGCCGGGGTGGCGGTGCTCGGCCTGGCCGGTTGCGGCGGTGGCGGCGACCAGCTCGGCGACAGCAACGCGGGCTCAACCACCGCGCCGGCCGAGGTGAAGAGCATCACCGTCGGCTCCGCCGACTTCTCCGAGAGCCAGCTGCTGGCGGAGATCTATGGCCAGGCGCTCGCGGCCAAGGGCATCGAGGTGAAGAAGAAGCCGAACATCGGCAACCGCGAGACCTACATGGCCGCGATCAAGGACGGCTCGGTCGACCTGGTGCCGGAGTACACCGGTGCCGCGCTGGCCTACTTCGACAAGAACTCCACCGAGACCAGCGAGGACGGCGCCTACGACGCGCTGAAGAAGGCGGTCTCGCCAGGGCTGGAGATCCTGGACAAGTCGCCGGCGGCCGACGAGGACACCATCGTGGTGACCAAGGCGACCGCGGACAAGTACAGCCTGAAGTCGCTGGCCGACCTCAAGGGGAAGGACCTGGTCGCGGGCGGTAGCTCCGAGTTCAAGGTGCGCTCGGCCGGTTTGAAGGGCCTGAAGGAGAAGTACGACGTCGACTTCAAGAACTACCTGACGCTCGACGCCGGCGGTCCGCTGAGCCAGAAGGCCCTGCTGGACAACAAGATCCAGGTGACGAACCTGTTCACCACCCAGTCGATCATCAAGGACGAGGGGCTGGTCCAGCTGGAGGACCCGGAGAACATCCTCCCGCCGAACAACGTGGTCCCGCTGATCCGGACCGACCACAAGTCCGACGCGATCGCCGCGACGCTGAACGCCGTCTCGGCCAAGCTGACCACCGACGACCTGACCGACATGGTCAAGCGGATCGACGTCGGCAAGGAGAGCGCGGACGCGGTCGCCAAGGACTGGCTGTCGAAGAACCCGCTGTCTTGAGTTTCGAGGACATGTGGGCGGCGCTGGCCGCCATCGGTCGCGACCCCGCTACCGGGGGTTACCGCCGAGGCGGCTGGACGCCGACAGAACGCGCGGCGACGCACTGGTTCGAAGACCAGTGCGCCGCCCGCAACCTGCGGGTGGAACACGACGGCATCGGAAACCTCATCGCCTGGTGGAACCCACCGGACCTCCGGTCCGGCGGGACGCCCGGCGCCGGGCCGGCCGGACAAGCGGACCTGCGGTCCGGCGGGGCGGGAGATCCGACGGGCTCTTCTTCCAGTCCGGCCGGAGGACCGGCCCTACGACCGGGAGTCGTCACGGGGAGCCACTTGGATTCGGTGATCGATGGAGGGGCTTTCGACGGGCCGCTCGGAGTCGTGTCCGCCTTGGCGGCGGTGGACTTGTTGCGGGCTGAGGGGTTTGTGCCTTCGGCGCCGATTGGGGTGGGGGCGTTCGTCGAGGAGGAAGGGTCGCGGTTCGGGATGCCGTGTCTCGGATCGCGGATCGCGGCCGGGGTACTGCCGGCCGAGAAGGCTCTCGCCTTGCAGGATCGCGCCGGAGTTTCGCTGGCGACCGCGCTGGAGGCCGCCGGCACTGATCCAGCCGGAGTCGGGCCGTCGCCGTTGCTGGAACGGATGGGGACGTTCGTCGAGTTGCACGTCGAGCAGGGCCGCGGGCTGACCGCGCCGGTTGGCGTGGCGAGCTCGATCTGGCCGCATGGGCGGTACCGCTTCACGTTCGGCGGTGAAGCCAACCACGCCGGGACGACGCTGATGGAAGACCGGCACGACCCTATGCTCACCTACGCGATGACCGCCCTGGCCGCGAACAAGCAGGCCCGGCTAGCCAGCGCCCGCGCGACCTTCGGGCGACTCTCGGTCGAGCCCAACGGGACGAACGCCGTACCGTCGCAGGTGACGGCTTGGCTGGATGCTCGCGCCGCGGACGATGCGACACTAGGATCATTGCTAGAGGCAATCACTCGGTTGGCGACAGAGCGCGCCGAGCGGGACGGTACGACGCTCGAGGTGGTGCCGGAGTCGGTGTCGCCGGTGGTGGACTTCCCTGCCGGGCTGCGGGACCGGCTGGTCGACGTACTGGATGGTGCGCCGGTGTTGCCGACCGGCGCTGGGCATGACGCCGGGGTGTTCTCGGCGGCTGGTGTGCCGACCGCGATGCTGTTCGTGCGGAACCCGACCGGGGTGTCGCATTCGCCGGCCGAGCACGCTGAGATGGACGACTGTCTGGCCGGAGTCGACGCGTTGGCCGCAGTACTGAAGGATCTTGCGCGGTGACGTCGTACTGGTGCTCGAGCGCGTTGCTCCCCACCGGAGTCGCCGAGCGGGTGCATCTGACGGTCGCAGACGGGCGGTTCTTGGGTGTGGAGGTGGACGCGGATCCAGGTGATGCCGTCCGATTGAACGGACTTGTCGTCCCCGGGTTGGCGAACTGCCACAGCCACGCGTTCCACCGCGCATTGCGTGGCCGGACGCAGACCGAGCGCGGCACGTTCTGGACTTGGCGTGAGCAGATGTACGCCGTCGCGTCGATGCTCACGCCGGAGTCGTATTACCAGCTCGCGCGAGCCGTGTACGGCGAGATGCTGCTCGCCGGGATCACTGCCGTCGGCGAGTTCCACTACCTGCACCACGCGCCGGGCGGACGGCGGTACGACGACCCGAACGCCATGGGTACCGCGTTGATCGCAGCAGCCCGCGACGTCGGCATCCGGATCACCTTGCTGGACACATGTTACGTCGCCGGCGGGATCGACCAGCCCCTGAATTCCGTGCAGGAACGCTTCAGCGACGGCGACGCCGCGGCATGGGCCTCGCGGGTCTCGCTGCTGTCATCCGCTGATGATGTGGTGATCGGCGCGGCCGCCCACTCGGTCCGCGGCGTGCCCCAGGACCAGCTCGGCGCCGTCGCAGCGGCTCTTCCGGACGCGCCCTTGCACATCCACCTGTCCGAGCAGGTCGGTGAAAACGCTGCCTGTCTTGACGCTTACGGGCGTACGCCGGCGCAGCTGCTCGATGAGGCGGGATTCCTCAGTGGCCGGACGAGCGCCGTACACGCGACGCACCTCACCTCGCGCGACATCGGTCTGCTCGGGACGTCGGCGACGTACTCGTGCTTCTGCCCGACGACCGAGCGCGACCTGGCCGACGGCATCGGACCGTCAGTGGCGTTGCGCGAAGCCGGGTCGCCGTTGACTCTCGGGTCGGACAGTCACGCGGTGATCGATCTGTTCGAGGAGATGCGCGCGGTGGAGCTGGACGAGCGGCTCGCCTCCCAGGAGCGCGGGCATTGGACCGCTGTGGAGCTGCTCAGATCCGCGACGGTCGACGGACATCGGTCGCTCGGGTTCGACGATGCTGGTGTGATCGAGGTGGGCGCTCGGGCCGACCTGGTCGCCGTACGGACGGACAGCGTGCGTACGGCGGGAACCGGCGGCACTCTTGAAACCGCCGTCTTCGCTGCGTCGGCGGCCGATGTCACCGATGTGGTTGCTGGCGGCATTCATCTTGTTGCTGATGGCAAACATTTGAAGCTGGATGTTGCAGCGGAACTGGCTTCCTCGATCGCGGCGGTGACCGAATGACTCTACTGATGCCACGCCTCCGGCGCGGCGTGTCATGGGGCTTTGACTCCCGGCCTTCCCTCGTCACTCCGGTCGCTTCGCTCCCTGCACTCCTCAGTCCAGGCCGGGAGGCCCCGTGACATCGTTGCTGTTGACCGGTATCGGTTCGCTGGTGACCAACGATCCCGCGTTTGGTGGTCAGCTCGGCGAGGTCCGGGACGCGGCGCTGGTGATCGAGGGCAGCAAGGTCGCCTGGGTGGGCTCTCGGCGTGATGCGCCTGAGGCCGATGGCGCGCTGGATCTCGGCGGCCGCGCGGTGATTCCCGGCTTCGTCGATTCACATTCGCATCTCGTCTTCGCCGGTGACCGGGCCGAGGAATTCGCCGCGCGCATGACCGGTACGCCGTACTCTGCAGGCGGGATCCGTACGACGGTCGCGGCGACGCGGCAGGCGACGGACTCCCAGCTCACCGCCAACGTCGCCCGGCTGGTGACCGAGATGCGACGGCAAGGTACGACGACGGTGGAGATCAAGTCCGGCTACGGATTGACCGTCGCGGATGAGGCGCGTGCGCTGGAGATCGCGGGTCATTTCACCGACGAGACCACTTATCTCGGGGCGCACGTCGTACCGTCGGAGTTCGCCGATGATCCTGCCGGCTACGTGTCGCTGGTGACGGGCGCGATGCTTGAGGCGGTTTCGCCGCACGCCAAGTGGGTGGACGTTTTCGTCGAACGCGGCGCCTTCGACGAGGACCAGGCGCGGGCGATCCTCCAAGCCGGCTTGGCCCGCGGACTGCAGGCCCGTGTGCATGCGAACCAGCTCGGCGAAGGCCCTGGCGTCCAGCTCGCTTGCTCGATCGGCGCGGCCGCGGCCGACCACTGCACGTACCTCACGGACGCCGACATCGACGCACTGGCTTCCACCGGCGTCGTCGCCGGACTCCTACCCGCCGTCGAGTTCTCCACCCGCTCGCCGTACCCCAACGCGCGGCGACTACTAGACGCCGGCGTGACAGTTGCCTTGGCCACCGACTGCAACCCGGGCTCCGGCTACTCGTCGTCCATGCCCTTCTGCATCGCCCTAGCCGTCCGCGAAATGCACATGACCCCCGCCGAGGCCCTCTGGTCCGCCACCGCCGGCGGCGCCGCCTCCCTCCGCCGCACCGACATCGGCCACCTAACCCCCGGCGCCCAAGCCGACCTAGCCGTCCTAGACGCCCCGTCCTACCTCCACCTCGCCTACCGCCCCGCCGTCCCCCTTGTCAGCCAGACCTTCATCGGTGGTCGGCCGGTGTGAGGTCCGGACGCCCAGGCCATCACAACAGCGCCAGTGCATGCCGTTCCCCGCTCGTAACGTCGGTGACGCCTGAATTGTGATGGCCTGGAGATCCGGCCACCGCCTGCCGGATCACGTCCACCACCCAGCCCGGGTCGAACATCACGTCCTCCCACGAGAAGCGGAGAAGCCGCCAGCCGCGGATGGTGAGGTTGACATGTCGCCGGCAATCCCGGGCCAGCGCCGTCCGCGTGCCGTGGTGGGCGAAGCTGTCAGCCTCCAGGGCGATCAGGAGGCGTGGATGGCCGAGATCGATCCGGGCGGAGAACTTGCCGTCCCGAACCTGGAATTGAGGTACGAAGCCGTCGATGCCTGCCTCGATCAGGATGGAGCGGAGCACCGACTCAAGTGGCGACTCCGCTCGGCCGTCAGCAGCGGCGGCGACTCGCCGGGCGCGACGGGAACCGGGGCCGGTGAGCTCGGCAGCGGCGATCAGCAGTTGTGAGCGATCGATCGCGCCGAGCCGGAGGGCGGAGTCTGCGACGGTAAGAGCGGCGGCGAACGGAAGGGTGCGGGCGCAATCCAGCACTGTCCGCAGCTTTCCCGTACAGCGTCCATCAGACGGTACGTCGTCCGCCCAGTGCAGTTCGCAGTCCACCCGGCTCAGCCGTCGGTGCTGTCCGCGCGGGACCGTGATGTGTGGTTTGGACGGCAAGTCGAGGACGGAGAAGCCATGCAGAACGGCGGCGCTCGTGTGCGACACGATTCCGCCCTGCGCGCGTGCGGCGGCAAGCGGGTCGGCTGCCGGCGGCACCGTGTAGACGCCCTTCGCGATACGAAGGATCGCAGCGTCGGCAAGCGCCCCGCGGATAGCGCGACCGGAGACGGAGACGCGTAGCTCGGCGAACGTCGCTGTTCCCCCGCGTCGGCGAAGGATGTCGATGACTTGAGACACCTGACGATGCTGACGGAAATGCTGCGGGCGTGCCGAGGATTGTCCACAGGCGGACCGCCAGCCCATCACAACCGTCTCCTCGCGGTCGCCCCACACGGGAGCCCGGCACGCGGCCTGCCATTGTGAGGGGCTGGCGGTCCGCATAAACCAGGTGCGGGTCACGGGCGCAGCGATCACCCTGGAGGCATGTCCAGAGGAGCGGCGGTGAGGGTGCGGTTGCGGGAGGCGTTTGTGTGGCGGACGGATCGGGGGGTCTGAAGTTCGTACGCCGATGTGACCGGGTGGTGGCGGGATGCCGAGTTGCTGCGGGAGGTTGGGCCTGCCTTGGGGGCGTTGTATGACGTGACGCCGACCGTGGTGATTGGGCCGGTGTCGCGTGGTGCGATGTTGGGGGCGTTGACGGCGGCGGCGCTGGGCGTCGGTTTCGTCGAGGTGCGCAAGGACTGTGGGCCGGCGACGGACAGCGATCGATGGGTGCTTCGTACGACGGGTCCGGACTATCGGGATCGGCACGTCGTGTTCGGGTTCAGGCGAGGGCTGTTGAAGTCGAGTGACCGGGTGCTGATGGTCGACGACTGGGCCGACACCGGCGCGACCGCGCTGGCCGCTCGTGCGCTGGTCGAGGACTGCGGCGCGCACTGGATCGGAGCTGCCTGCGTCGTCGACGGCCTCACCGACACGCGGCTCCGCCACGACCTCCCGTTGAGGGCACTCCTCAACATCCGGCAGCTCTAGCGCTGCTCGCTCTCGGTCCAGAGACACACCTTGGGCACCGATCGACCACATTTCGTGGCGAATATGGTTGCCCGGTGCTCAAGGTGGGCGGCGAACGGGTGCGGGCGAGGGGCGCTAGTCGGTCGCGAGTTCCTTGGAGCAGAGGGCTGTCGTCGTGCCGTCGGGGCGGCGGAGTTTGCCTACCTCGACGAAGTCGCGGCCGGCGTGGAAGGCGAGGCCGGCGATGTCGGGCGGGTCGGACCGGATCCCGCAGACCAGCCGGTCGAACTGCCGGGCCGAGCGTTCGACCGCGCGGTAGACCGCCGTCGCGATGCCCTGCCGCCGGTGTTCCTCCGCCACGACGATCCGGTCGAGGTGGAGGAACCGGTCGGCGTACGTCTCGGCGAACCAATGGAACTCGAGCGAGTCGTGCGCCGACCCGGGCGCGAAGGTCAGCACGAAGGCGACCACCCGGTCGTCCAGCTCGACCACCGCGGCGTGCGCGGCGATCAGCTTGAGCCAGTCCAGGCGGTCTGGGCCGAGTGGATCGACCAGGCCCTCCGCCGTGGCGTTCAGCGCGAGTACGACGGGGTCGTCGGCCGAGGTCATGGGGCGGAGTTTCACCGTTCCACCATCCCACGGAAACCGCTTGCCGCGGCAGGGTGCAATTGCCGGCCGCCGCACGGAACGACCCGGCCGCCGCACGGGGATGCGCCCGTCGCCGTACCGGGATGACCCCGTCGCCGTACCGGGAAAGGCCTGGCGGGACCCTGGGTGAGCCCTGGGAATCCGGGGTCCGGGTTGGGAATGACCTGGGCGGTGTGTCATGTTGAGTCAGGTGAACTCAAGTTTGCCTCCCGCGGGATTTGAAACCCGACCGGCGAACCGGCAACATTGAGTCTGCATCACTCAACTTCGTGGAGGTAAGCACATGGCCCGCGCGGTCGGTATCGATCTCGGTACGACGAACTCCGTCATCGCCGTACTGGAAGGTGGCGAGCCCACCGTCATCCCCAACGCCGAGGGAGCGCGTACGACGCCCTCGGTGGTGGCCTTCGCCAAGAACGGCGAGGTCCTGGTCGGCGAGGTGGCGAAGCGCCAGGCCACCACGAACGTCGACCGCACCATCCGCTCCGTCAAGCGTCACATGGGCGAGAGCTGGAACGTGGACATCGACGGGAAGAAGTTCACCCCGCAGCAGATCAGCGCGTTCGTGCTGCAGAAGCTGAAGCGGGACGCCGAGGCGTACCTCGGGGAGCAGGTCACCGACGCGGTCATCACCGTGCCGGCGTACTTCTCCGACGCGCAGCGCCAGGCCACCAAGGAGGCCGGTGAGATCGCAGGCCTGAAGGTGCACCGGATCGTCAACGAGCCGACCGCGGCCGCGCTCGCCTACGGCCTGGACAAGGGCCACGAGCAGACCATCCTGGTCTTCGACCTCGGTGGTGGCACGTTCGACGTGTCGCTGCTGGAGATCGGCGACGGCGTCTTCGAGGTGAAGGCGACCAGCGGTGACAACCACCTCGGTGGCGACGACTGGGACAACCGGATCGTCCAGTGGCTGGTGACCCAGTTCAAGAACAAGAACGGCACCGACCTGTCCAGCGACAAGATGGCCATGCAGCGGCTCACCGAGGCCGCCGAGAAGGCCAAGATCGAGCTGTCCGCCGCGGCCGAGACGACCATCCACCTGCCGTATCTGAGCCTGACCGAGTCCGGCCCGCTGCACCTGGAGGAAAAGCTCTCCCGGGCCGAGTTCCAGAAGATGACCAACGACCTGCTGGAGCGCGCCCGCGCTCCGTTCAAGGCGGTCATCAAGGACGCCGGCATCGACGTGTCGAAGATCGACCACGTGATCCTGGTCGGCGGTTCGACCCGGATGCCCGCGGTGGCCGACCTGGTCAAGGAGCTGACCGGTGGCAAGGACCCGAACAAGGGCGTGAACCCGGACGAGGTCGTCGCCGTCGGCGCGTCCCTGCAGGCCGGTGTGCTGAAGGGTGAGGTCAAGGACGTCCTGCTGCTCGACGTGACCCCGCTGAGCCTCGGTATCGAGACCAAGGGCGGCGTGTTCACCAAGATCATCGAGCGCAACACCACGATCCCGACCAAGGGCTCGGAGATCTTCACCACGGCCGAGGACAACCAGCCGTCGGTGATGATCCAGGTGTACCAGGGCGAGCGCGAGATGGCCCGCGACAACAAGTCGCTCGGCAACTTCGAGCTGACCGGCCTGCCGCCGGCGCCACGCAACGTCCCGCAGATCGAGGTCACCTTCGACATCGACGCCAACGGCATCGTGCACGTCAACGCCAAGGACCTGGCCACCGGCAAGGAGCAGCGGATGACGGTCACCGGCGGTTCGGCGCTGCCGAAGGACGACATCGAGCGGATGGTCCGCGACGCCGAGAAGTACGCCGAGGAGGACCACAAGCGCCGCGAGGCGGTGGAGAACCGCAACCAGGCCGAGGGGCTCGTCTACCAGACGGAGAAGTTCCTGTCCGAGAACGAGGACAAGGTTCCGGACGACGTCAAGACCGAGGTCAAGGACGGCGTCGCCGAGCTGAAGAAGGCGCTCGAGGGTGAGGACGCCGACGCGATCAAGGCCGCGTCGGAGAAGCTCGCCCAGTCCAGCCAGAAGATGGGCGCCGCGATGTATGCGAACGCTCAGGCCGCCGGCGGCTCGTCCGAGGAGGCCGGGACCGACAGCTCCGCCTCGAGCAGCACCGACGACGACGTCGTCGACGCCGAGATCGTGGACGAGGACCGGCCGCAGGACAAGACGGAGGACAAGTGACGGATCGACCGACTGGCAGCGAGTTCGGCGACGGTGAGCCCGTCGTCCGGGACAAGCGCCGGATCGACCCGGACACCGGCGCGCTGCGGGAGCCGAGTGAGGCTCCCGCGGCCGGCCCAGGATCGGGCTCAGCACCGGGCACCCCGGGCACCCCGGGAGCGCAGCCGCCGAAGGACCCGTCGGACCTGATCGGCCCGTCCGCCCAGGAGGCACTGTTGACCGAGGCCCTGGCCGAGCGTACGGCGGACCTGCAGCGACTGCAGGCCGAGTACGTCAACTACAAGCGCCGGGTCGACCGCGACCGGGAGGCATCCCGCGAACTGGTGATCGGCTCGGTGCTGACCGAGTTGCTCGGCATCCTGGACGACATCGGCCGGGCCCGCGAGGCGGGTGAACTGGAGGGCGCGTTCAAGGCGGTCGCCGAGTCGCTCGAGCGGGTCACCGAGAAGCTCGGCCTGGTGAAGTACGGCGAGAAGGGCGACCCCTTCGACCCGCGCATCCACGAGGCCCTGCTGCACAACTACTCCGACGAGGTGGACGGGCCGACGGCGACGCTGGTGATGCAGCCGGGGTACCGCCACGGTGAGCGGGTCCTGCGTCCGGCCCGGGTGGCCGTCTCGGAGCCGACCGAGCAACTCCCGGCCGAGGCCGCCGCGCAGGACGGCATACCGGTGGAGAACACAGATGACGACAAGTCCGCAGACACGTCTGCGGAGTAAACGACACAGCGGGAGGGGAGGCGTCGAATGAGCACGAAGGATTGGCTCGAGAAGGACTTCTACAAGGTTCTCGGCGTCTCCAAGACCGCTGATGCCGACGAGATCAAGAAGGCCTACCGCAAGCTCGCGCGCAAGTACCACCCGGACTCCAACGCCGGCGACGCGACCGCGGAGGCCAGGTTCAAAGAGGTCTCCGAGGCGTACGACGTGGTCGGCGACCCGAAGAAGCGCAAGGAGTACGACGAGGCGCGCCGGCTCTTCGGCAGCGGCGGCTTCCGGATGCCGGGCAGCGGCGGGGGACAGGGCGGCTTCAACTTCGATGTCGGCGACCTGTTCAACCGTGGCGGTGCCGGTGGCGGTGGTGGCGGCCTCGGCGACATCCTGGGCGGGATGTTCGGCGGCGGCCGGACCACGACCACCACGTCGACGGCCCGGCCGCGGCGCGGCGCGGACATCGAGACCGAGGCGACGATCGAGTTCGCCGAGGCCGTGAACGGTGTCACCGTGGCGCTGCGGATGACCAGCGACGAACCCTGCAAGACCTGCCGCGGCACCGGCGCCAAGTACGGGACGGTGCCGAAGGTCTGCCTGAAGTGCGAGGGCACGGGCATGCAGACCTCGGTCCAGGGCGGCGTGTTCGCCATGACCGAGCCGTGCACCGAGTGCAAGGGCCGCGGCCTGGTCGTCGACCAGCCGTGCGAGACCTGCCACGGCTCCGGCCGCGGCCAGTCGAGCAAAACCATGCAGGTCCGCATCCCGGCGGGGGTGCAGGACAACCAGCGGATCCGGCTGAAGGGCAAGGGCGCGGCCGGCGAACGGGGTGGCCCCGCGGGCGACCTCTACGTCACCGTGCACGTCAAGCCGCACCGGATCTTCGGCCGCCAAGGCGAACACCTGACGCTCAACGTCCCGGTCAGCTTCACCGAAGCCGCGCTGGGCGCCGAGATCAAGGTGCCGACCCTGGACGGCCTGCCCGTCACGGTGCGAATCCCGGCCGGTACGGCGAACGGCAGCAAGCTCCGGGTCCGTGGCAAGGGATCGGTTCGCCGGGACGGGACCAAGGGCGACCTGCTGCTCACCCTCGATGTGCAGGTCCCGCACGAGCTGACCGACGAGCAGCGCGCCAAGCTGCAGGAGTTCAGCACGGCGTCGGACCAGCCTGACCTGCGGGCCGGGTTGTTCGGGAGTTCGTGATGGGTATCCCGTTCAGCCAGGTGCCGACCTGGGACGACCGTACCCCGATCTACGTGATCTCGGTGGCGGCCCAGCTGGCCGGCATGCATCCGCAGACACTGCGCCAGTACGACCGGCTCGGGCTTGTCACCCCGAGCCGGGCGTCCGGCCGCGGTCGTCGCTATTCGGCGTACGACGTGGCGAAGCTACGGTACGTGCAGCACCTGTCCCAGGAAGAGGGCATCAACCTGGCGGGGATCCGGCACATCCTCGCGCTGCAGTCCGAAGTGGAGGACCTGCGCAAGCGGGTCAACCAGCTGCTGGCTGAAGTCCAGCGCGGTGTCGGCGCCTCCCGGCAGCACAGCGGCAGTCGCGTCTTCTCAGCCGGTCCGGCCGGTGACGTGATCGCCATGGGCCGGCAGCAGACCACCACCCGCTGGATCCGCACCCAGCCCCTGGAGCTCGGCCCTCGCTGAGCTCCCCTCGATTCTCCGGTGGTGGCCGGGCAGCGGTGACCGGTTGACTACTGGGGGTGCGTGGCTGAAAGATATCTGCGACGCCGCTGTGGCCTGCGCCCCCGTTCAGAACGAGGACCGTGTGCACAAGCTAGCCGCAGTACTGACAACCGCCCTGACCACTACTTGCTTGATCGCCGCCGCCGGCGTGGCGCAGGCCGCTCCGGCCGCGGTGACCTACTACATCGACTCGTCCGCGGGCTCCGACTCCGCCGCGGGAACGACCACCGGCACGGCTTGGAAGAGCCTCGCCAAGGTGAACGGGTTCGCGTTCAACCCTGGCGACCAGATCCTGTTCAAACGTGGCGGTTCCTGGACCGGCACGCTGACATTGTCGAGGTCCGGTACGTCGGAGGCACCGATCGTCGTCGGCGCCTACGGCTCCGGCGCCCTGCCGAAGATCGGCGGGCCGGTGCTCAACTGCGTGGCCGTCACCGGCTCGGACTACTTCATCGGCGACCTCCGGGCCAGCGGCTGCAACTGGGCCGGGTTCGAACTGTTCGGCGACAGCATCGTGATGGACACCATCCAGGCCGACAACAACGTCGTCGGGGTCTCGATCACCGACGGCTCGGACTGGAACGAGGTCCGCTGGAGCACGATCGTCGACAACAACAAGATGAGCGTGAACGACAGCAAGCCGGACAACGACTCGGGCGCCTTCGGCCTGCTGGTCCACGGCGACGACAACAAGATCCGCCACAACACCATCACCGGCAGCTTCGCCACCAGCATCGACTACACGTACGACGGTGCCGCGGTGGAGATCTTCAACGGCAACCGGAACCGCATCGAGTACAACAAGACGGCCGACAACGACACGTTCACCGAACTCGGGCACGAGGCGGGCAAGACGGCGGACGACAACGTGTTCGCCTACAACAGCGTGACCTCGACGAAGCCGTCGGGCACCTTCCTGATCACCCGGGGCGCTTTGAGCAACATCGGGCCGGTGATGCGAACCCTGGCGGTGAACAACTCCGTCTACCTGCCGAACGGCGACGGCTGGAGCTGCGACGCCGGCTGCGGCCCGGACATCCTCAAACTGCGCAGCAACATCGTCAAGGTCGGCAAGAAGGTCGGGTACGACGACTCGTTCGACACCGGCAACCCGGCCGACGCGGCGGACGAGGCCCGCGGCGTGTACCAGAGCAGCGTCTACCAGTTCACCCTCGGCCCGAACTCGGTCAAGGCTGACCCGCTCTACACCAGCACCACCGACCTCCGCCTCAAGGCCGGCAGCCCCGCCATCGGCCGCGGCGAAGACGCCGGCTACGACTACGACCTCGCCAGCAAGGACCTCTCCACCACCACCCGCTGGGACGCGGGCGCCTACCAGTACTGAACGGATCGCAGGTGTGGCACGGCGGCTTCAGTCGCGGAGCCCGGGCGGCACGGCGGCTTCCGTCGCGGAGCTCGCAGTCGAGTGTGGGGAGATTGCCGCCGGTAAGCGGTTGCTGACGACACGGTGGCCACAGTCGAACGCCGGCTCAACGCACTTCTCGCCCGACCCCTCGCGCAGCAGCGGCCTCTACTGTTGTTCGGCTTTGGGGAGTCCTGCCGGCTGATCCAGGTGGGTAACACTCCCCAGTCGGCGATGGCGAAGGGCAAAGGGGTGGCGCGGTTGTCGCGCCACCCCTTTGCGTTGTCCACAGGCGGGCAGATCGGGATCAACCGAGGGAGGTGAAACGGATACAACTAGTAGTGAGGAACCCTGAGTTGTCCCGGGGATTTGGCAGAGTTGAGTGGAATGGACTCAAGTTTGGATAGGTTGTAGTCAGTGACTGTTGTTGCTTGAGCTTGAAAGGCTGGAACCAGATGGACGTTCAGCGGTTGACGACGCTGGCCCGGGAAACCCTGTCGGTCGCGATCCGTCAGACCTCCGCGGCGGGCAACCCGACCGTGGAGCCCATTCACCTGTTGTCGGCGCTGCTCGCGCAGCCCGAGGGGACCACCGTCGGTGTGCTCGAGGCCGCCGGTGCCGACATCGACGCCGTACGTCGTCGTACTGCCGAATTCCTGAGCCGGTTGCCGAAGGCGAGTGGCGGGAGCGTGCAGGCGCCGAGCCTGTCGCCCAAGACCAGCGATGTCCTCAATCAGGCGGAGCAGCGGGCCCTTGGCCTCGGCGACGAGTACGTCTCCACCGAGCATCTGCTGATCTCGCTCGCCACCGTCGAGGGGAACGCGAAGACCGCGCTGGGCGTGACCGCGGACGCGTTGCTGTCCGCGTTCGACAAGATGCGCGGCAACCGCCGGATCACCTCACCGGAGGCGGAAGGCACCACCAAGACGCTGGAGAAGTACGGCGTCGACCTGACCGAGCGGGCCCGCGACGGCAAGCTCGACCCGGTGATCGGGCGCGACTCCGAGATCCGCCGGGTGGTTCAGGTGCTGTCCCGTCGTACCAAGAACAACCCGGTGCTGATCGGTGAGCCGGGCGTCGGCAAGACCGCCGTCGTCGAGGGGCTGGCCCAGCGGATCGTGGCCGGTGACGTGCCCGAGTCGCTGCGCGGCCGGCGGCTGATCGGCCTCGACCTCGGCGCGATGGTCGCGGGCGCGAAGTACCGCGGTGAGTTCGAGGAGCGGCTGAAGGCGGTGCTGACCGAGATCAAGGAGTCCGAGGGGCAGATCATCACCTTCATCGACGAGCTGCACACCGTCGTCGGCGCCGGCGCGACGGGTGAGGGCGCGATGGACGCCGGCAACATGCTGAAGCCGATGCTGGCCCGCGGCGAACTGCGAATGATCGGTGCCACGACGTTGGATGAGTACCGGACTCGCATCGAGAAGGACCCGGCGCTGGAGCGACGCTTCCAGCAAGTGTTCGTCGGCGAGCCATCGGCCGAGGACACGATCGCCATCCTGCGCGGCCTGAAGGAGCGCTACGAGGCGCACCACAAGGTCGCCATCTCCGACAGCGCGCTGGTCGCCGCCGCGACGCTGTCGAACCGATACATCTCCGGCCGCCAGCTGCCGGACAAGGCGATCGACCTGGTCGACGAGGCCGCGTCCCGGCTGCGGATGGAGATCGACTCGTCCCCAGTCGAGATCGACTCGCTTCGCCGTACGGTCGACAGGCTGAAGATGGAGGAGCTCGCGCTGTCCCGCGAGGAGGACCCGTCCAGCCAGGAGCGGCTCGAGCGGCTGCGCGCCGACCTCGCCGACCGCGAGGAGGAGCTGCGTGCGCTGGAGGCCCGCTGGGACCGGGAGAAGTCCGGGCTGAACCGGGTCGGCGAGATCAAGGAGCGGATCGACGAGCTGCGCGGCCAGGCCGAGCGCGCCCAGCGCGACGGCGACCTGGAGACCGCGTCCCGGCTCCTGTACGGCGAGATCCCACAGCTGACCAAGGAGCTCGAGGAGGCCGACGCGGAGCCGCCGGCCGAAGGCCCCGACGCGATGGTGAACGAGGAGGTCGGCCCGACCGAGATCGCCGAGGTCATCGCGATGTGGACCGGCATCCCGACCGGTCGGCTGCTCGAGGGCGAGACCGGCAAGCTGCTCCGGATGGAGGACGAGCTGGGTCGCCGGCTGATCGGCCAGCGTGAGGCGGTCACGGCCGTCAGCGACGCCGTCCGCCGGGCCCGGGCCGGGATCTCCGACCCCGACCGCCCGACCGGTAGCTTCCTGTTCCTCGGCCCGACCGGTGTCGGCAAGACCGAGCTGGCGAAGGCGCTGGCCGACTTCCTGTTCGACGACGAGCGGGCCATGGTCCGGATCGACATGTCGGAGTACGGCGAGAAGCACAGTGTCTCGCGGCTGGTCGGTGCCCCGCCCGGCTACGTCGGGTACGAGGAGGGTGGCCAGCTCACCGAGGCTGTTCGCCGGCGCCCGTACTCGGTGATCCTGCTCGACGAGGTCGAGAAGGCTCACCCCGAGGTCTTCGACATCCTGCTGCAGGTGCTGGACGACGGCCGACTGACCGACGGCCAGGGGCGTACGGTCGACTTCCGCAACGTCATCCTGGTCCTGACCAGCAACCTGGGTTCGGCGTACCTGGCCGACCTCACCCTGGACGACCAGGCCAAGCGCGACCAGGTGATGGCCGTCGTACGGCAGTCGTTCAAGCCGGAGTTCATCAACCGGCTGGACGAGATCGTGCTCTTCGACGCCCTGGGCAGCGAGGAACTCACCCAGATCGTCGCCCTGCAGATCAACGCCCTGCAGCGCCGCCTGGCCGACCGCCGCATCACGCTGGACGTCGGTGACGACGCGATGGAGTGGCTCGCCCTGACCGGCTACGACCCGGTGTACGGCGCCCGCCCGCTCCGCCGCCTGGTCCAGTCGGCGATCGGCGACGAACTGGCCCGAGGCCTCCTTTCCGGTACGGTCCGCGACGGCGACACCGTCAAGGTCCTGCTGAACGAGGCAAAGGACGCCCTCGATGTAGTCCCCGCCTGACCCAACGCAGGGTTGCCAGTGGTCCCCGGCAACCCTGCCTCAGGACCGTGGCGGGCCGCTGCGGATCCGCTCGAGATAGGCATCGGGGCCACCATCAGGTGCGAGCTCCAACCACCAGGTGGCCCCGGCTTCCGAGAAGGCCTGAACACGATCCCGGGTTTCACCGGCATCCGAGCTCTCCTCGGGATTGAATGCGATCTCCCCGGTCGACCCGTCGCCACGCTGCTCGCGAAGGAAGTCCGCGACCTGAGCGACGTCGTCCGGGGAGAGCAACTGCTCGGTGTCCTGCCGGACCGTCATCAGGTACACGCCATCCCAACGCGCCGCCCGGCGCAGCGGCTTGCGGCGTGGCCACCCCGCGGCCAACCAGACCGGGATCCGCGGCGACTGCAGCGGTCCCGGCCGCAGCATCGCCTGATCAAGCTCGTAGTGCTTGCCGCGATAGCTGAACGGCTCGCCCGACCACAACCCGCTGATGATGTCGAGCCCTTCGTCCAGCTTCTCCGCGCGAACCAGCGGATCCCACGAGTCACCGAACGGCGTGAAGTCCTGCTCGGCGTACCCGAGCCCAGCCGCGAAGATCAACCGTCCGCCGCTCAACCGATCGAGCGTCGCCGCTTGCCTGGCGACCTCCCACGGCCGCCGTCGCGGCAACGGCGTGAGCATGGAACCAACCGCCAGCCGCTCGGTCGCCAGAACCACCGCAGTCAACGCAATCCACGGATCGGCGACCGCCTCACCCGAACTCAACACATCCTGGACGAAGAACCCATCCCACCCAGCCCGCTCCGCCTCCGCAGCCAACCGCCCCAACACCCGCGGATCTGCATACGCTCCGTCGATCGGCACATCGAGCCCGAACCGCATTCCCACACCCCTCCTCTGCGATCCAACCCACCCATCGTGTACCCCACTCGCCCCCGCTCATGGGTGGGACGCGCGTACTGGTTTGGCTGGGATGGGAGGATCGGGGCAGGGGGTAGGTGGAAGGAACTCTTCAGGCAATGAGTGAGCAGGACCGCAACGATCCGACCGAGGATCGGCCCGGGCCGTACCAGGGCGTCTTCGGCGGTTCGACCACGCCACAGCCGCCCGGCGTCACGCCGTACGGTGATCGTCCGTACGGCGATCGCCCGGGTGCGTACGGCGGTCTGTACGGCGCTGCCGCGGATCCGCATCAGCCCCCGCCCAAACAGGTCACCATCGCCGCGGTGATCACGTTCGGTCTCGGCGCGCTCAGCATCCTGCTCGCCGGCCTGGCATTGACCTCCGCCGGCGAACAGATCTCCGAGGTCCTCACCGGTTCCAAGGAGAACGAAGGTGTCGCCGTGGCCGCCGCCCTCTTCTGCGCGGTTGTCTACTTCCTCCCGGCGATCTTTCTCCGCAAGCGCCGCCCGTGGGCCCGCTACCTGCTGATCGGTGTCGCCGCGATCGGCATCGCCGGCGGCATCATGGCCCTGCCCAGCAGCATCCTGGGCCTCGCGATCCACACCGCCCTGCTGATCCTGATGCTCCAGCAACCCACCAAGCTCTGGTTCCACCACCGCTGACGAACGAGGACCTCACCCGTGGAGATCTGGATCAACCCGGCCTGCTCAAAATGCCGCGCCGCCACCGACGCCCTCGACGAGGCCGGCGTCACCTACACCGTACGGCGCTACCTGGACGACCCACCCACAGCCGAAGAGCTCACCGAGGTCCTGCACCGCCTCAACCTGGAACCCTGGCACCTCGTCCGCCAAAACGAACCCGCCGCCCAACCCCTCCGCGACCTGCCTCGTGACGCCGCGCACCGCCCGGACTGGATCAAGGCCATGGTCACCCACCCCATCCTCATCCAACGCCCCATCCTCACCGCCGACGACAACACCACAGCCATAACCCGAGACCCCGATTCCCTGGCCCCCTTCCTCCCAAGCTGACCTGCTGCCCGCTCAGAAGGCGCAAAAGCGCGTTCCAGGCCTTCAACCGATCTGCCCCACGATGCCCCGAGCTGCCCCGCCAACCCTGTGGATGGCGCCAACCGCGCAACGACAGATTCCTGCACAATCCGTTGATGCTTACCATGGCAGCCGCCTTCCATCTTTTCGCCTGGGTCGATGAATCTGTCATCATCGGGCCGCCCGGTGGTTCCGGCACCTACACGATGGCGGCTGTTGTCGCGGACCCTGCTCACTGCGAAGAGTTCCGGCACGAGCTCCGGGCGCTAATGATTCGGCCTGGCGTTCGGCTCCATTGGGTCGCCGAGTCGCCGAAACGGCGCCATCTCATTGCAGAAGCCGTTGGCCGGATGGACATCGCCGCGATCCTGACGGTCGGTACACCGATGGAGAGGTCGAAACAGGAGCGTGCTCGCAGGTGCTGCCTTGAGCGGCTGCTCTACGAGCTGGATCAGCTCGGTGTGTCAGAAGTCAGAATGGAGTCCCGAACAGCGGCTCAGGACAGGCGCGATGTTCGCTTGGTCGACTCTGCTCGCCGCAAGCGGTTGATCTCGCACGAGCTGCAGGTGACATTTGCCAGGCCGACCGGTGAGCCGATGCTGTGGCTGCCGGACGCGGTCGCGGGCGCGATGTCGGCCGCGATCCTGGGCGAGGATCAGTGGTTGACGGCGATCGCCGAGATGGTCACGGTCCATCAGGTCGACATCCGATGATCAACTGCCCAGAAAGCGCGAAAGCTGGGGCCCGTCATTCCGGCGGGAATCCCAGCTTCACTTCTCACCAAGCAGCGCGAGGTGAGCTACGCACAGTCTCTCACAAGTACTGGCTGGTGTCTTGTGTCGTCCACAAGCTGCCTGCTGTTGCCCATGCCTACAGTTTGGTGAGGCGGTTGAGGGCTTCTTGGAGGACGTGGGGTTGTTTGCAGAAAGCCCAGCGGACCAAGGGCCGACCGAACGTGGTGTTGTCGTAGAAGACTTGGTGGGGGATGGCTACTACGCCGGTGCGTTCGGGGAGCATGCGGCAGAAGTCGACGCCGTCGGTGTGGCCGAGGGGGCGGATGTCGGTGGTGACGAAGTAGGTGGCTTGGGGGCGGTGGACGCCGAAGCCGAGTGCCTCCAGGCCGTCGCAGAGGAGGTCGCGGCGAGACTGCAGGTCCAAACGCAGGCTGTCGTAGTAGTCGTTGCCTAGGGCAAGTGCCTTCGCGACGGCAGGCTGGAACGGGGCGCCGGAGGTGAAGGTGAGGAACTGCTTCGCGGTCATCACCGCTGTGACCGCCGCGGGCGTCCCGGTGACCCAGCCGATCTTCCAGCCGGTGACGGAGAAGGTCTTGCCCGCGCTGCTGATCGAGATCGTGCGTTCCGCCATTCCGTCGTACGACGCCAGTGGCTTGTGCCGGCGGCCGTCGTACACGAGGTGTTCGTAGACCTCGTCGGTGATGACGACCAGGTCGTGCTCGATGGCGACGGCGCTGATGCCGCGGAGTTCGTCGTCGGTGAGGACGGTGCCGGTCGGGTTGTGCGGGGAGTTGATCAGCAGGACCTTTGTGCGCGGGGTGACGGCGGCGCGGAGCTCGTCGAGGTCGAGGCGGAAGTCCGGAGCGCGCAGGGTGACCGGGACGCGGCGGCCGCCGGCGAAGGCGATACCGGCGGCGTAGGAGTCGTAGTACGGCTCCAACGCGATCACCTCGTCGCCGGGTTCGACGTACGCGAGCAGTGCTGCGGCGACCGCCTCGGTGGCGCCCGTGGTGACGAGGACCTCGGTGTCCGGGTCGTACGTCAACCCGTAGAACCGCTGCTGGTGGTCGGCGATCGCCTGCCGCAGCGCGGGGATGCCGCGGCCGGGCGGGTACTGGTTGGCGCCTGCTTGGATCGCGGCGATCGCGTCCTCGAGCAGCGAGGCGGGCCCGTCGGTGTCGGGGAAGCCCTGGCCGAGGTTGACCGAGTCGGTCGCCACCGCCAGAGCGGACATCTCGGCGAAGATCGTGGTCCCGAGCCCGCTCAACCGCTGAGCATGTTCACGCATGCCCCGACCCTAACCCGCCTGGTCAGCCGTCAAGGGTTTCGACCATGTGGCGGAGCCAGGCTCGGGCGGCGGCGCGATCGGCGTCGGTGAACGAGGCTTCGAGCTCGGCCTCCACCTTGCGTACGGCGGGGACCGCGTCGGCCAGGCGTTGCTCGCCGGCCGGGGTGAGGTGGATCTGCTGGGTACGGCGGTCGCTCGGGTTGGCCCGGCGTTCGACCAGGCCAGCGCGTTCCATTCCGGCGATCAGCTCGTTCGCCGACTGCCGCGCCGTACCGACCTCGCGGCCGACCTCGGCGATGGTGCTGCCGGGCTTGGCCGCGACCAGCAGCAGGGTGCCGTACTGCTGCACCGAGAGCCCGTGCTCGTCGAGGGCGGTGGCGAGGGCGCCGCGCATGCTCAGCCAGGCGTGCCGGACCAGGAAGGTGACACAGCCGGTCGGTTCGTCGGGGTCCATGACTTCATTCTGCCGGGAGAAGAGATTGACAGGTTCCTGTCAAACAAGCGACACTCGATCTTGTCAGGGTCCTGTCAATCATAGGAGACCTCGTGTCCTCGATCGACCCCCCGCGGCAACGCCGCATCCTCGCGAGCCTCGTCGTCTCGGCGATCCTGATCTGGATCGACTCGACCGTCCTCGGGATCGCCCTCGAACGCCTCGCCGACCCGGTCGACGGCCTCGGCGCGACGCCCGGGCAGCTGCAATGGGCGATCGGCGTCTACTCGCTGCTCTTCGCGACCGCGCTGTTCGCGGCCGGCGCCCTCGGCGACCGCTACGGTCACCGGACCGTCCTGATGCTCGGGCTGGTCGTCTTCGGTGCCTCGTCCGCCTGGGCGGCCTGGGCCGGCGGGCCGGTCGAGCTCATCCTCGCCCGCGCCACGATGGGCCTCGGTGGCGCGCTGATCATGCCCACCTCCATGGCCATCATCGGCTGGACCTTTCCGCCGGAGCGCCGGGCCGGTGCGATCGCGGTCTGGTCGTCGTCGGCCGGGTTGGGCGTCGCCGTCGGACCGGTTCTCGGCGGTCTGCTGATCGACCACTTCTGGTGGGGCTCGGTTTTCCTGATCAACCTGCCGATCGTCGCGGCCGGCCTCGTCGGTGCCGCACTCGTCCTGCCGAATCCCCGTAGCCCACAGCGTCGCCGACTCGACCCAAGAGGTCTCGCGCTGTCCACACTCGGTCTGCTCGGTCTCTCCTACGGGCTGATCGAGGGCGGTCACCAAGGTGGCTGGAACCGCTGGCAGGTGTGGGCAAGCATCGCGGCGGGTCTTGCACTGCTCGCCGCATTCATCTACTCGGAGTGGCGTGAGAGCGAGCCCAGCTTCGACCCGCGGCTTTTCCGCAACCGCCGCTTCGCGGCCGGCAACCTCGCGCTCGCGGCCCTGTTCCTGACGCTCACCGGACAAAGCTTCTACCTGGCCTTCTACTTGCAAGGCGCGCGCGGCATGAGCGCTCTCGACGCAGGCCTCATGTCGTTGCCCAGTGCAACAGGTGTGGTGCTGGGTTCGCCGATCGGCGCACGGCTGGCGGCTCGCTTCGGTGTCGCGAGAATCTCCGGTACGGCGCTGGTCGCCTTCGCCCTCTGCCACGCCCTCAACCTGACGTACGACGTCGACACGTCACTCGTCTGGGTCGCGGCGGTCGGCGCTCTGGCCGGCCTGTCGATCGGAGTGGCCGTCGCGCCGACCACAGCCGCGGTGATCGCGACGCTGCCGATGGAGCGCATCGGCGCGGGATCGGCCGTCAACAATGCGATCCGCCAGGTCGGCAGTGTCCTCGGTGTCGCCGTCCTCGGGACGATTGTGTCGTCCACCTACCAGCACCAGGTCGAGCCGCACCTGCCCGCGACCATAAGAGACGCCGGGGTATCAGCTGAGGCGACTCGTCACGTGGCACGCGCGATCGGTCGTCCGGACCTGGTCGATCTCGCGAACTACACCTTCATCCACGCAATGCACACTGCGGCCCTGGTCGCATCGGCCATCACCCTGACCGGCGCGATCGTCCTCACCTTGGCCTTCCGTGCGAAGCGCCGTACAGCAGAGGAAATCCAGGTCGCGGTCGACGCCTAAGCGTCTGGAAGGTCGGGCTGTGGCTCCGGGCGGAGGGCTCGGAGCCATAGTTCGGTTTGGGCTATGTGAGCGGAGGCGGCGGTGGCCGCGGCGGCCGGGTCGCGGCGGGCGATGGCGGCGAGGATGGCGCGGTGGCCGCGGTCGCTGGTCTGCTTGATCGCGTCGAACTCCTCGCCCGGCTCGAAGATGCGGTAGTGACCGCCGCGGCCACGGATCACATCGCAGAGCGCGGTGACCGTCGGGTTGCCGCCCGCCATACAGATCGTGCCGTGGAACTCGGCGTCCAGCTGCTGGATCGCGGTCGCGTCAGTGGTCGCCTCGAGGCGATCCAGGATGTCGCTCAGCCGGTCGGCAAGGTCCGGGTCCTGGCGGGCGGCGGCTGCGGCGGTGGCATGGGACTCGAGCACGCGCCGTACTTCCATCAACTGGAGCACGCCCTCTAGCGGAATCAGCTCGACCGAGAGGGAGAACCGGCTGATGATCTCGGCCGGGTCCAGCGCCGAGACGTACGTACCGGAGCCGTGCCGCGACTCGATCACGCCGAGAGCGGCCAGCGACCGGGCCGCCTCGCGCAGGGAACTGCGGGACACGCCGAGGTGGTCGCAAAGCTCCGGCTCCGGCGGGAACTTCGCGCCCGGGCCGAGCTCGCCGGACGCGATCATCTGGCGCAGGCCGGCCAGCGCCTTGTCCGTGGCTGCCATGTCGCCACCTCCTCTAACCTGTAAGTCCTCAGACATCTTATCGCGGAAACCTTGCCGTCCCTGCGTCACGATCGCTAAGGTGCGGTGAAGGTCGACCAATTCATCAGATGTCAGTGCCAACATCTGAAACCATCCCCTGGCCCACATCCCCTCAGGAGACCGCGCCATGTCCCACCGGCCACGCATGATGTTCGCATCCCTCGCCGCCGCCGCGACGGCCGCCGCACTGCTGCTGTCCGCCTGCGGTCCCGGCCCGGCCGAGAAGGCGCAGGGCGAGGTCCGCCTGCAGATGGTCGAGAGCCTGACCAACCCGACCCGGACCGCGCTGCTGAAGAAGCTGATCGCCGACTTCGAGGCGAAGAACTCCGGGATCAAGGTGCAGCTCATCTCGCCGCCGACCAACCAGGCGGACCAGAAGATCCAGCAGATGCTGCAGTCCGGCAAGGGAGTCGACGTACTCGAGGTGCGTGACACCACTGTCGGCCCGTTCTCCACCAACAAGTGGATCTACGACATGGCGCCCGACCTAAAGGGCTGGGACGGCCTCGACGCGCTCACTCCGAACGCGCTCAAGGTGACGCAGCAGGGCGGCCACTCGTACATGGTCCCGTACGGCTTCTACGGACTGTCGCTGTTCTACCGCAAGGACCTGGTCCAGCAGGCCGGCTTCAGCGGCCCGCCGAAGAGCTGGAGCGAGCTGGTCGAGCAGGCGAAGAAGATCAACAACCCGAAGAAGAACGTCTACGGCTACTCGTTCCGCGGTGGTCTCGGTGCCGGCGGCAACGCGATCGCGGTGATCTCGGGCTACGTGATCGACGACATCAACAAGGACAACGCGTTCAAGCTCACCGACGGCAAGACGATCTTCTCGTCGCCGAAGGCGGTCGACGCGCTCAACCTGTACCTCGACCTGTTCAAGAACGCGGCCCCGCCGTCGTCGGTCAGCTGGGGTTACCCGGAGATGGTGCAAGGCTTCACCTCCGGTACGACGGGCTTCCTGCTCCAGGACCCCGAGGTGATCGCGACGGTCAAGCAGTCCAAGACGATCAAGGAAGACCAGTGGGGTACGGCGCCTCTGCCGGTAGGCCCGACTGGTAAGGCGGCGCAGCCACTGGCGAACGCCGGTTGGGGTGTGGCCGCGGGCAGTGAGCACAAGAAGGAAGCCGTGGAACTGGTGAAGTTCCTGACCTCGGGCGACGCCGCGATGACGTTCTCGAAGGAGAACAGCCTGGTCCCGATCCTGAAGTCGGCCGCCGACGACCCGTTCTTCAAGGACGGCCCGTGGGCGTCGTACGTCGCGATGAACCAGTCGCCGGACACCTACATCGTGGTCACGCAGCCGCGTGGTGTCGCCTGGTCGACCGAGTGGGGCAACAAGTCCGATGCCGACGTACAGAAGCTGATCACCGGGAAGGCGCAGCCGGCCGAGATCCTGAAGAGCTGGGACGAGTTCTGGACGGCCAAGTGGGCCGGAAAGTAATCAGATGGCTCTGACTGAAACGGACCGGCCGGCTCTGCAGAAACCATCGCCGAGGCGGCCGGTCGGTGGTCGGCGGCGGTTCAGTGGGCGGACGGCGTTGGTGTTGCTGGCGTTCATGGCGCCGGCGATCGTGTTCGTCGGGTTGTTCACCTACTATCCGCTGCTGAGCGGGATCCAGATGGCGTTCCGGAACTACAACCTGAACGACCTGTCGGACACCTCCTGGGTCGGGCTGGACAACTTCCGCGCGCTGCTGCACGACGAGATGTTCCGCGGCACCGTGAAGAACTCCGTCATCTGGGTGGTCGGCTCGCTGGTGCCGCAGTTCCTGATCGGCTTCACGATGGCGCTGTGGCTGCGGCGGAAGTTCCGGTTCCGCGGCGCGTACCAGGCGCTGGTGTTCTTCCCGTGGGCGGTGTCCGGCTTCCTGATCGGCATCCTGTTCCGCTGGATGTTCAACGGCGAGTTCGGCGTCGTCAACGACCTGCTGATGAAGACGCACCTGATCGACACCCCGGTGCCGTGGCTGGCCGACGCTCGCTACGCGATGGTCGCTGTCATCATCGCGAACGTCTGGTACGGCGTGACGTTCTTCGCGATCATGATCCTCGCCGCGCTGCAGTCGGTGCCCGAGGAACTCTATGAAGCGGCCGCGATCGACGGCGCCGGCAAGGTACGCACGCTGTTCAGCATCACCATCCCGTCGATCCGGACCACGCTGGCGCTGACCGTGCTGCTCCGGGTGATCTGGATCTTCAACTCACCCGAACTGATCTTCGGCATGACCGGTGGTGGCCCGGCGAACGAGACGCACATCGTCACGTCGTACATGATCCAGGTGACCCAGGAGGGCGACTACGGACGCGCTTCGGCGATGGGCGTGATGGTCGTGTTCGTGCTGATGCTGTTCGCGGTCTTCTACCTGCTGGCGATCCGGCCGCGGAAGGGTCTCGCATGATCCGCTCAGAGACACCTGCCGGCCGGATCGTGAAGTTCGGCGGGCTCGGGATCTGCCTGATCTTCACGGTGTTTCCGCTGTACTGGATCCTGATCACGTCGTTCAAGGAACCGGGCACGATCTTCGCGTATCCGCTGAAGTACTGGCCGGGCTCGTGGTCGCTGGAGAATTACCGCGGCCTGTTCGGTACGTCGAACTTCGGGGTCTTCATCGGCAACAGTCTGATCGTGTCACTGGTCGCGGCGGCGCTGGCGACAGTGGTTTCGTTGCTGTCGGCGTACGTGCTGGCCCGCTTCGAGTTCGCCTCGAAGGGCGCGGTGATGGGCGCGTTCCTTGTCACGCAGATGATCCCCGGCTTCATCGCGCTCGGCTCGCTCTACATCCTGATGACCCGGATGTACTTGGTCGACAGTCGCTGGGGCCTGGTCCTGGTGTACGTCGCCATGTCGATCCCGCTGTGCACGGTGATGCTGCGCGGGTTCTTCGAGAACGTGCCGGCTTCGCTGGAGGAGGCGGCGATGGTCGACGGTTGCTCGCGGCTGTCGGCGTTGTTCCGGGTGCTGGTTCCGGTGATGACGCCGGGGATCGCGGCGTCGTACATCTTCAACTTCGTGAACTGCTGGAACGAGCTGTTCCTGTCGGTCACACTGCTCAACAGCGACAGCAACAAGACGGTCCCGGCGGCGCTGAACGGCTTCATCAGCAGCTACAACATCGACTGGGGCTCGATGTCGGCGGCCGCGGTGCTCAGCATCGTCCCGACGATGATCCTGTTCGCGGTCGCCAGCCGCTACATCGTCGAGGGGCTGACCTCGGGAGCCGTCAAGGAGTGAAGGAATTTCGCTAGATCGCCGGCCCGCCACTGCCGCGGCCCGATTTCCTCGTACGGCGTCCCGTCGGCGCCGTCGACCAAGATCGTCGCCATACCCCGGGCCCGCGGGACCTCGAGGTTGACCGGGAGGTCGTCGAACATGGCGGCGCGGCCGGGGTCGACGGTGAAGCGGGCCAGGAAGGCGTCGAAGCTCTCCGGGTACGGCTTCGGGATCAGGTCGCCGGCGAGGATGTCGAAGACGCCGTCGAAGCAGGCGGTCAGGCCGAGCTGCCGCAGCGCCTGCTCGGCGTGGTAGGCCGAGCCGTTCGTGTAGACGTAGCGGTGGCCTGGGAGTGCGCTCAGAGCCTCGGCGAGGGCCGGGTCCGGCGTCAGTACCGAATAGTCGATCCGCCGCTCGAAGCTGAGGAAGTCGTGCGGATCGACGTTCCGGGTCGTCATCATGCCTCTGAGTGACGTGCCGTGCTGGGCGATCAGCTCGGTCTGGATCTGCCGGGCTCCGACGACGTCAACGCCGTACACCTGGGAAATCGCGCCGAGGATGCCGGCGGTGACCTGCTCCGTGAGCGCGGAGCCGGCCGGGTACAGGGTGTTGTCGAGGTCCAGCACCCAGGTGTCGATGTTCGCCAGCATCCGTCCAGAGTAGTGACAGACTGGGGGCTGGTACCTACGGGAGGACAGGCAACGTGGCGACTGCGCTCATCACCGGACCGGCGACCGGGATCGGCCGGGCGTTCGCGGACAAGCTGGCGCTGGAGGGGTACGACCTCGTGCTGGTGTCGCGGGACGAGGCGCGGCTGAAGGAAGCCGCGGCCGAGCTCACCCGGCTGCACGGCGTCGCGTGCGAGGTACTCGTGGCCGACCTGACCGATCGCGACGACCTGGCGCGGGTGGAGGAGCGGTTCCGCACCGGGCCGATCGAGGTGCTGGTCAACAACGCGGGCTTCGGGCAGAAGAAGCCGTTCTGGGCGAATCCGGTCGAGGTCGAGGAGAAGCAGCTCGATCTGCTGGTTCGGGTGGTCATGCGGCTGACGCATGCCGCCGTACTGCCGATGATCGAACGCGGTTCGGGTGCGGTGATCAACGTGTCCTCGGTGGCCGGCTTCCTGCAGCGCGGTTCGTACAGTGCGCACAAGTCCTGGGTGACGAACTTCTCCGCCGGGCTCGCCGTCGAGCTGCACGCAAAGGGCGTTGCGGTGATGGCGCTGTGCCCCGGTTTCGTGCACACCGAGTTTCACGAGCGGATGGGGATGGACAAGACGATCATCCCGTCGTTCATGTGGCTGGACGCGACAGACCTGGTCGACGCCGCGTGGAAGGACCTGATGCGCGGCAAGGCGATCTCCATCCCCAGCCGCCGCTACAAACTCCTCACCGCCGCCGCCCGCTTCACCCCGCGCGCCCTCATCGCCCGCGTTTCCACAGTGGGTTTGGACGGTCGCCGCCGCGCCTGACGGGAGCGGAGCAGAACACGAAGGCACGACGGGGGACCTACCCGTCGTGCCTTCGTGCCGATCAGTTGCTCGGGGTTTCCGACGGAGAGGTGGTCTCAGTCGCGGAGTCATCAGGGGTCTCGGTCTGGAGGGACTCCCACTCGGTGCCTCTGGTCTGCAGGCCGAGGTTGAGCCTCTCCGTCGTGATGGTGGCCTGTACCATCGGCCAGCTGGTGATCCCGCCTTCGCGCACCACCGTGGTCGTCACCAGCCACTGCCCGACATAGGCAGCGCGAGGCAGCACATCCAGGTTCTTGGTCAGCCAGTCAGCGGCTTCCTGCAGGCTCGGGTCGATCGCGACCGCGCGCGGGATCAGTAGCTTCGCACCGCGGGCGTTCTCCGCCGGTACTTTGGCGTGCGCGCCCTCCAACACGATCGTCGAGATGCCCTCGCCCTCGTCGACCGCCACCAGGTCGGCGGTCGCGCCGGCGATCGAACCGTCTTCCTCCTTGACCTTGAAGGCGGGGTCGGTGCACTCCAAAGCCTTGCGCGCGGTGCCCCACTTGTCCCGGTCGGAGAACTTGCACTGCAGCTTCGCCGCCTGGAGCGGAGCCAGCGCCTTCTCCTTGCTGA
Organism: Kribbella antiqua; assembly: GCF_004345665.1. Taxonomy (GTDB): domain Bacteria; phylum Actinomycetota; class Actinomycetes; order Propionibacteriales; family Kribbellaceae; genus Kribbella; species Kribbella antiqua. Next base: position 140,615 of record NZ_SLWR01000015.1, on the reverse strand, counting down.
TCTTCAGCGGCAGCGCACTCGAGATCAGTGGCTTGGCCGGGGTCCAGCCCTTGACGGCCAGATACTTGCCGGAGTCGCCGTTGTCGACGACCTTGCCCCATTCCAACGTCTCGCCGTCAGCTGCGAACACGGCGGCATCGGTGGCTGGAAGCACCGCCCCGGCGAGTAGCTTCTCGTACGCGGCCTTGTCCTCGTACGGGCCGCCGGCCCAAACGTTGGCGAGCACCACCGTGCCCTGCGCGTCCGACGCGTACCGGAGGATGCCCTGCGCGACAAGGGCCGAGCCATACTCGTCTTTCCTCTGCTTGGTTGCCGAGCACAACCGCAGGTCCAGTTGGGCGTCGCTGCTCTTGGAGCATTGGAACCCGGTCGCCGTCAGCTTCTGCTGGACGCGATCGGCCTGGCCGGGGTCGGCTTTCCAATCGCCAGTCAGGCCCGCTGGCGTCGGCGTACTCTCCGCGGGCGTCGACGTACTCTCCCTCGCCGGCGACCCGCTGGCGTTGGGCTGGTCCGAACCACACGCCACCAGGGCGGCACTCAACACTATCGCCGCCGCGGTAGCACCGGCGCGCCGGAGCTGCGAACCCATCTCAATCCACCTTTCTCGTCGTTCCGAACACGGACGGTGAGCATACTGGTCTAGAAGGCTTATCAGGCTCGTTTCGTCACCCTTTTGCATCAACCTGCAATTGGTGCTGTCCGGACCACCCGGGGCTCTGAACCAACTCGGGCTCGGTGGCGTCCTGAGAACAACATCGAACGAGAAGGCTGGGGCCGTGAACGGACGGGGACTGCGGCGGGTGACCGTGGTGGCTGGGGTGGTTGTGGTGGGGTGGAGCTTGGTGGCCTGTGGCAACCAGTCGGGATGCCTCTGGCACCCAATGGCTGACCCGGTACGACGACACCCGCGCGGCCAAGGCGGCGTACGAACAGATTCCGCGAAATGGGCAAAGGCATCGCGGTCACTCACTTCGAAACCCTCACGCGCACGGCGGCCGCCCGCCTGCGCTAGAGCTTCTCGGCGACCTCGGTCAGTACGGCGAGAGTCGCGGTGACCAGCGGGTGGTCGGCGCGGCTTGGGCGGACGGCGGCGTACACACGTCTGGTCGGCGCTGGTTCGGGGAGCGGGCGGATGAGGGCGAGCGTCGGCGACGGTACGGCGAGACGCGGGACGAGCGAGACGCCGGCGCCGGCGGCGACCAGTGCGGCGACGGCGCGGAAGTCGTCGGACTGATGGACGACACGGGGCTGGAAGCAGGCCTGTTCACAGGCGAGCAGGACGACATCGCGGATCGGGTTGCCGGGGGACGGCATCACCCAGTCGTCGGCCGCGAGCATGGGCAGCTCGATCGTGCTTGCCGCGGCAGCCGGGTGTGTCGGTGGCAGTACGGCGACGAATGGCTCGGCGTACAAGGGGATCTGGCGCAGGCGTTGGTCGTCCGGGCGGGGTGAGCCGCGGTGCTCGACGGCGATGGCGAGGTCCGCGTCGCCGTCGAGGAGCTGGGTGATGCCTTGGTGCCCTTCGGCGTCACGGATGACCAGGCTGAGGCCGGGGTTCGTCTCGCGGAGGCGGGCCAGAGCGGGTGCGACGAGCAGGCTGATCGCGGTGGCGAAGGCGGTGACGCGGACCTCGCCGGTGGTGCCGTTCGCGTGCAGGCGCATGGCTTGTTCGGCGCGTTCGACCTCGGTCAGGATCGCGTCGGTGTGGGCGAGCAGGAGACGGCCGGCCGAGGTGATCGCGACCCGGCGGCCGCGGCGCTCGAGCAGTTCCTGACCGACCTCGGACTCCAGCGCCGCCAGTTGTTGCGAAACCGCCGAGGGCGTCAGGTGCAGCACCTCGGCGGCCGCGGTCACGGTGCCGTGATCAGCAAGCGCGCGCAGCACCCGCAACCTTCGAACCTCGATCACGAACCTCACCCTCGCACAACCCAGCCGCGGCCTCCCCGTCCGGGAGCGCTTTGCGGAAAGAAGTAGCCGCCAGGCGCTCATTTGTTTCCGCAAAGGGAGCTTCCGGCGCGGGCTGCCGGCGAAGCAGGCCGCGTACCGCGCGCAGCGGGTGGCGGCGTGGTCGCCGCGGCACGGGTGGGACGACCGGGGCGTTCGGGAGAGCGGAGTGGGTCTGCTCGTGGACTGCTTTGATGACGGAGAACGGGATGTACGTCACGGTGGTGGTTCCTTTCGACTCTTCGACGGTAGGAACTCGCACCTTGATACGTCCAATGAAAGTTCTTCGCAGAGTTGATGTGTCTGGTGCATGATCTGAGGTATGGAACTGCGTCAGCTCAGGTCGTTCGTGGTGGTGGCCGAGGAGATGAACGTCGGCCGCGCCGCCGTACGGCTGCATCTGACCCAGCCGTCGCTCAGCCGGCAGATCGCGGCTCTGGAACACGATCTCGGGGTCGAGCTCTTCGCCCGGGTACGACGCCGGTTCGTGCTGACCGCGGCGGGTGAGACCTTCCTGGCCGACGCGAAGGATCTGTTGCGGCGATCGGATGAGGCTGTTCGTACGGCGCAGCGGACTCAGCGCGGAGAGCTCGGGACCCTGCGGTTGCGCTTCGTCCAGTCGGCGACCTTCGAGGTGCTGCCGCGGCTGCTGGGTGCGTTCCGGCAGGCCTATCCGGAGGTGGTGCTCGATCTGGAGAGCGTGACGACCATCCGGCAGACCGAGGCATTGCGCGACGGCCGGATCGACGTCGGTCTGATGCGGCCGGCGACTCCTGAGGGCGCGCGTACCACGGCTGGTCCTACGGCAGGCCTACTGACGCGCGTGGTGTCGAACGACCCGCTGCTGGCTGTGCTTCCGGCCCGGCATCGGCTGGTACGGCGTAAGCGGATCAGGCTCGAGGAACTCGCGGAGGACCCGTTCGTGTTCTACACGCGGTCGAGCGGACCCGCCGTACACGACACGATCGTCGGCTACTGCCGCGCGGCCGGGTTCACGCCGCGGATCGAGCAGGAGGCGGCCGACGTACAGACGATCGTGTCGCTGGTGGCGGCGGGGCTCGGGGTCTCACTGCTCATCGGCCCGACCCCGCCGTCGAACCCGGATGCGGTCGTCTACCGCGAGTTGTCCGACGACCTACCACCTTGGCAACTCTCCGTAGCCTGGTCCCCGGACAACCGCTCCCCAGTCCTCGCCCGCTTCCTCGACCTGCTGTAGCCCCCATATCTCTCCCACCCGGCACGGCCCCATTTGATGGGTTCACCCATCAAGTTGTGGGTTACCCGTCGCCATGCGATGGGCGAACCCACAAGCTGATGGGTGAACCCATCAAATGGGCCGGGGTGGAGCCGGGACGTGGACCAGGGCTGTTGTCGCGGCGGGGTGGGATGGGGTGGGTCAGCCGAAGACGTCCGGGTCGCCGCCGGTGCGGACGCCGGTTTCGAGGTCGGCGATCGTGGCCATGTCGTCGTTGTCGAGCTGGAAGTCGAACACCTCGATGTTCTCCTTGATCCGGCTCGGCGTCTTCGACTTCGGGATCACCACGTTGCCCAGCTGAAGGTGCCAGCGGATGACCACCTGGGCCGGCGTCTTGCCGTGCTTGTCCGCGATCGTTCGCAAAGCCGGCTGCGCGAGGAGCTCGCCTTGAGCCAGCGGGCTCCACGCCTGCGTGACGATGTCGTTCTCCGCGTTGAACGCGCGCAGTTCGTCCTGCGGGAGCGCCGGGTGCAGCTCGATCTGGTTCACCGCCGGCCGGAGTTCGGTCTCCTCGAACAGCCGCCGCAGCGCCGGCTCGTGGAAGTTCGACACGCCGATCGCGCGCACCCGCTTGTCGGCGTACAACTGCTCGAACGCCTTCCACGTCTCGACGTACTTGTCCTTCTGCAGCGACTGCCAGTGGATCAGGTACAGGTCGACGTACGCCAGACCGAGTCGCTCCAGGCTCGCGTCGAACGCCTTCAAGGTGGTGTCGTAGCCCTGGTCGCTGTTCCACAGCTTGGTGGTGACGAACAGCTCGTCGCGAGGCAGGTCGGATGCGGCGATCGCCCGCCCGACGCCGGATTCGTTGCCGTAGATGGCCGCGGTGTCGATGTGCCGGTAGCCGGCCTCGAACGCGGTCGTGACGACGTCGCTGACGATCTCGTCCTCGATCTGCCAGACCCCCAGGCCCAGCTGCGGGATCTCGACGCCGTTGTCCAGAGTGATGGTGGGGACTGTGCTCATTTGTCCATTCCACCGGGCCGGAGGGCTCTGTCCCAGTCATCTGACGTGTGACAACAACCTCATTAACCGGCAGTAACCACCTCATAGGCCTTGGCATCGGGCTCGAGAAAGCGCAGCAGCCCGTCGCCTTCACGCTCCAGCTCCGCCGCGACCTTCTTCGTCGTACGCCCGAACGGAGTCAGCGTGAGAGTTGCCACACCACGCTTCTTCTCGGCTGTCCACAGACCGGCGACCAGGCCGTCGACGGTGTAGGTCGCCTTGACCCGGAGATTCTTCGTGTACACGGCGGGCTTGTGCTCATCGGCGATGATCCGCTCGCGTTTCGCGTGCGCGAGCAGCAGGTTGTCGAACTCCGGCAGGAACCGCACGGGCGCGGGGGTGTCCGGGTCAGGCCGCGGTGCATCCGGTACGTCGTACAGGGTCTTCCCGCTGTCGTCGGTGAACTGCTCCAGCTCCAGTTCGTCGAACAACGGCTTCGCCTTCTGCAGCCCGGACCATGTCTGGAAGTCAGCCGGTGTCGCCGGCCCGAACGCCTCCAGATACCGCACGACCAGCTCCCCCGGTACGGCGTTCTGTTCGACGGGGGAGCCGAGCCAGTCCTCGGCCGGGGTGAACCGCGCGTTCGCGGGCCAGGACCAACGCGCGTCGGTCGGGTAGATCACCAATGGCACCATCATCCGGGTGCAGAACCCGAGCGCCCGCTCGTTCACCCCCGGGAACTTCTCCTGCAACGCGTTCCGCACCTCGGTGAACGTCAACGGCTCCTTCTTCAGCAGCGCCCGGGCAGCCTTGATCACCTTTGCCGGCTCAAGCCCCTCACCCCGATCCCCAAGCACCTTCAGCCCCGCCTCCAGCACCGGAGCCAGGGTGCTGCGGAAGCGCAGATAGTCGTCGGCGGTCACCAGATGCAAGGTCCCGCGAAACAACGTCGCCCGCACCACTTCGCGATCCTGAACCGCCTGATCGAGTTGCCCCTCCTCGAACCCGTCGACTCGCGACCACAACCCGACGTACGGATGCTTAGGCTCCTGCCCCTGCATCCCCACCAGCCTGGCGACCCCCTCAACCGCCGACACCTCCGCCCGCCCAAGCAACATCTGCCGAGCCAACGTCGCCCGATTGACCGCCTGTGCACTCAGCTTCGCCATACCCGCATCCTGCCCGGCGGCGCCGACAAATGTCAGTTGCGACCAGGCGACTCGACGGCGAGAGAGTTGCGGCGGCACGCGTCCGCCAGCCGATCGTCGTACGTGACGACAAGATCGGCGTCGATCAGCACCGCAGTCGCGAGGTGGAGCGCATCGAGGCTGCGCAGTATCAGCGGTTCGATCCGGCGGGCGACACTGACCACCTCCGCGGTCATCGGACGCTCGTCGACGCCGGACATCGCGCCGTCGATCAAGTCGCCGGCGCCGGCCGGCGACTTCACCCGCGCAAGGACAGCGCGGGAGACCTCGACCAAGGCCAGTGAAGACGATGCGAGCAGATCACCCTGCTGATAGTGCACATCGAGGAAATCCACCAGCTCGGCGGATTCCTCCTCGACGATCACTCGCTTGATCAGGGCGCTGCTGTCGACGTACAGCCGCATCAGAAACGGTCGTCTCGATCGAGCAGTTCGAGGCTAGTGGTCCCCTTGGGCAGGCGAAGCCTCGGCGTCACCTTGCGGTACGCCACGCGAGCCGGCTGCACTGTTCGCGCGGCTCTTGCCCGTTCCCGGTCGCTCGTCTGAGTCTCGTCCTCGGTGAGGTGGAGATGGCGGCCGATGGCTTCGCGCACGATCTCCTGCTGAGACCGGCCGGTGCGGTCAGCTTCAGCCTGGAGCGCCGAGGCGATCTCAGGAGGAAGCCGCAGATTCATCGCCACGCAGCCATGGTACCGCAAGTGGTGCCACGCATGGCACCACCTCCGACTCAGCTGTAGTCCTTCTCGTCGTACTTCGGGAGGCCCAGGAGGCGGCGGATTTCGGCGGCCGGGGCCTTGCCGCTCTCGGCCGAGGCAAGCTTCACGTGCCGCGCCATGTCCGAGAGGCTGTCGGCCGCGGCGACCTGCAACCAGTGTGGGCGAGCCGCGGCATCGGCTTTTGCCAGCGCTCGGATCTGCTTGTTGACCTTCGTCGGCCAGGCGATCAGGAGCAGTTGCCGCGACTCAGTCAGGTTCGCGGCGGCCACCGCTCGAGCCTGTGCCTGCAGCGTTGACACCGACGCGCCGCTGTTGGCTGCCTTCTCGAACCGCTCCAGCGCCACGTTGTACGGCCGTGTCACCGCCAGATACCTCTTGCCGGCGGCAGCCACACTCAGCCGCGCAGGCGTCGTGGTGACGACCGGAGCACTACGCACAACACTGGGCTTCGCGGTCGGCCCGGCGGAGGAACTCGGACTCGCCGCAACCGGCGCCTCGCCACCACCCCCACCACATCCCGCGACTGCCCACAAACCCGCAACCGCAGCAACAACCAGCACCCGACGCATGGCCCTCCCTCACCCGGACGAACCGGATCACCCTAGGGCAGGGTCAGGTGAGGGCGGCGCGGGCCTCGATGAAGGCGGCTATGGCTCGCTCGACGTCTTCGGTGGAGTGGGCTGCTGAGAGTTGGACGCGGATGCGGGCCTTGCCGTGGGGGACGACGGGGTAGGAGAAGCCGATCACGTAGACGCCGAGTTCGAGGAGTTTGTCGGCCAGGCGGCCGGCTTCGGCGGCGTCGCCGATCATCACCGGGGAGATCGGGTGATCGCCCGGGAGTACGTCGAAGCCGGCCTCGGCCATCTTCGAGCGGAACAGCTTGGTGTTGGCGGTGAGCTTGTCGCGTAGGTCACTGGAGCCGCCGATGAGTTCGAGGGCCTTCAGCGACGCGGCGGTGACCGACGGCGCGAGGGAGTTGGAGAACAGGTACGGACGGGAGCGCTGCCGCAGCAACTCGACGATTTCGCGCCGCCCCGAGACGTAACCGCCGGATGCCCCGCCAAGTGCCTTGCCGAGCGTGCCCGTGAGTACGTCGACGCGGTCCTTCACGCCGAACAGCGACGGCGTACCGGCGCCGTCCGGGCCGACGAAGCCGACCGCATGCGAGTCGTCCACCATGACCAGGGCGTCGTACCGGTCGGCCAGGTCGCAGATCTCGTCCAGCGGCGCGACGTACCCGTCCATCGAGAAGACGCCGTCGGTGGCGATCAGCCGGTAGCGGGCATCGGCGGCGTCCTTGAGTTGGGCCTCGAGGTCGCCCATGTCCCGGTTCTTGTAGCGGTAGCGCTTGGCCTTCGACAGGCGGATGCCGTCGATGATGCTGGCGTGGTTGAGCTCGTCGGAGATGACCGCGTCCTCGGCGCCGAGGAGGGTCTCGAACAGGCCGCCGTTCGCGTCGAAGCAGGAGCTGTAGAGGATGGTGTCCTCACTGCCCAGGAAGTTGCTCAGGGCACCTTCCAGGTCCTTGTGGATCTGTTGCGTGCCGCAGATGAAACGTACGGACGCCATCCCGAAACCCCACTGGTCCAACGCCTCCCGAGCCGCGGCGATCACTTCAGGGTGGTCGGCCAGGCCGAGGTAGTTGTTCGCGCAGAAGTTCAGAACTTCTTTGCCACTAGCAACGGAAATCGACGCTTGCTGCGGTGAGGTGATCACCCGCTCGGACTTGTACAGCCCGCCGTCCCGGATCTCGCCGATGGTCGCCGTCAGGTCGTCCCGCATCCGCCCGAACATCAGTGCTTCTCCTCCAGGGATTCCGTCGTCCAGTCCATGATCACCTTGCCGCACTGCCCCTGCCGGGCGACGTCGAAGGCATGCTCGAAGTCGCCGTACCCGAACCGGTGGGTGATCACCGGCGTCAGGTCCAGCCCGCGCTCCAGCATGACCGACATCGAGTACCAGGTCTCGAACATCTCCCGGCCGTAGATGCCCTTGATCGTCAGCATGTTGAGCACCACCGTGCTCCAGTCGATCGCGATCTCGTCGGACGGCAGCCCGAGCATCGCGATCCGGCCGCCGTGGGTCATGTTGGCGAGCATGTCGCGCAGCGCGGCCGGCTGCCCGGACATCTCCATCCCGACGTCGAACCCTTCGCGCATGCCCAGGCTCTGCTGCGCCTCCGCGATGCTCTCCGAACCGACATTCACCGCCCGGGTGACACCGATCTTCCGGGCCAGGTCCAGCCGGTACTCCGACAGGTCGGTGATGACGACATTGCGAGCGCCGGCGTGCAGAGCCACCGCTGCGGCCATCACACCGATCGGCCCGGCGCCGGTGATCAGCACGTCCTCACCGACCAGCGGGAAAGACAGTGCCGTGTGTACGGCGTTCCCGAACGGATCGAAGATCGCGGCCACATCCAGGTCGACCGGGTCCTTGTGAACCCAGGCGTTGCTCGCGGGCAGAGCGACGTACTCGGCGAAGGCTCCGGGGACATGGACGCCGAGACCTCGGGTCTTGATGCAGAGGTGCCGGCGGCCTGCGCGGCAGTTGCGGCAGCGGCCACAGACCAGGTGACCCTCGCCGCTGACCAGGTCACCGACAGCGACATCGCGGACACCGACGCCGATCTCGACCACCTCGCCGCAGAACTCGTGCCCGGTCACCATCGGCACCGGCACGTTCTTCTGCGCCCAGTGATCCCAGCTCTGGATGTGCAGGTCGGTGCCGCACAAGCCCGTCCGCAGCACTTTGATCAGGACCTGGTCGGCCTCGATCTTCGGCTCGGGGACATCCTGCAACCACAGACCGGGCTTCGCCTCGGCCTTCACGAGCGCCTTCACCGCGCACCTCCACCTTTGACGATCGTCCACATCGTCGTCCCGGGCAACCACCGGCGTCCATCGACACGTCGTGCAAAGGCTTTACAGATCGCCTGCATACTTGTCGCCATGCGGGGAGTGGTACGGGGACTGGGCGTCGTCTTGCTGGTGGCTGGAATCGGCCTGCTCGGGTGGGTCGGCTGGCAGTACTTCGGGACGGGCGTCACCTCGAACCAGAAGATGGGCGAGGCGCAGAACTCCCTGCGCGCGCAGTGGAAGACGCCGGCCGTTTCGAAACCTGCAACGGGTGATCCGATCGTGCTGCTGCGGATCCCCAGGTTCGGCAAGGACTGGGAGAAGCCGGTCGTGGAAGGGATCGGCAAGGACGATCTCGCCCGCGGCATCGGGCACTACCCGCGGACGCAGCTGCCAGGCCAGCCGGGGAACTTCGCGATCGCCGGGCACCGCGTCACCCACGGCTCGCCGTTCCGCAGACTCCTCGAGCTGCGCAAGGGCGACGAGGCGATCGTCGAGACCGCCGACGCCGTCTACACCTACGAGCTCGACGGCTCCCCGCGCGACCTGACCGTCAAGCCAACCGACAACTGGGTCCTCGAACCCGTCCCCGGCAAACCGGACGAAACCCCGGCCCAGTCGATCATCACCCTGACCACTTGCCAGGACTTGTTCCGCTCTCCGGACAGATCAGTTGCCTTCGGTCACTTGGTGAAGGTGAGCAGGAAGTCGTGAGCTGCACTGTGTTCTAGGCTGGTTGGCCATGAGCTTCGATCGGGACAGTCTGCTGGAACAGGTGAAAACCAAGGCCGTCGTACACGGCCGGGTGACGTTGGCGTCGGGGAAGGAAGCCGACTACTACGTCGACCTGCGCCGGATCACACTGGACGCGGCCGCGGCGCCGCTGATCGGCCCGGCGATGCTCGAACTGACCAAGGATCTCGAGTACGACGCCGTCGGCGGCCTCACGCTCGGCGCCGACCCGGTCGCGATGTCGATGCTGCACGCGGCCGCGCAGGAGGGCCGCAAGCTGGACGCGTTCGTCGTACGCAAGGCGGAGAAGACGCACGGCCTGCAGCGGCGGATTGAAGGGCCCGACGTGAAGGGCCGACGGGTTCTTGCTGTTGAGGACACGTCCACCACTGGCGGCTCGGTGCTCACCGCGGTCGAGGCGCTGCGCGAGGCCGGTGCCGAGGTGGTCGCGGTCGCGGTGATCGTGGATCGCGCGACCGGTGCGCAGGAGCGGGTGGAGTCGGAGGGGTTGGAGTACCGGGCCGTGTTCGGGCTCGAGGAACTGGGTCTCGGCTGATGGATCTCAACCCCGCGGTCATGATCCCGCTCGTCATCCTCGTCGGCGTCGGGATCTTCTACTTCAACTACATGGCGGTGAAGAAACGGCGCGAGATGTTCGCCGGGTTCGCGGCCCAGCACGGCTGGTCGTTCGTCCCTTCCAACAACTCGCTGGCCCGGCAGTGGAGCGGTACGCCGTTCCAGACCGGAGACAACCGGCGTGCGGCGAACGTGCTGTCCGGCGCGTTCAACGGTCACCAGATGGTTGCCTTCGACTACAGCTACCAGACCCACTCGACCGACTCGAAGGGCAACCGTACGACGACCACGCACAAGTTCGGCGTCGTCGTACTGCAGCTACCGGGTGCGTTGCCGCATCTGGAGGTCACCCACGAGGGCATCTTCGGCGGGGCGGTGGCGAACGCGTTCGGCTTCCGCGACATCCAGTTCGAGAGCGACCAGTTCAACCGGAAGTTCCGGGTGAAGGCCGACGACGAGCGGTTCGGGCACGCGGTGGTGACGCCGCGGATGATGGAGCTGCTGCTCGCCCGCGGCGAGATCGGCTGGCGGATCGAGGGCAACTCGCTGGTCGGCTGGGACAAGGGCGCCCACAACCCGGCCGAGGTGATGAACCGGCTCTCGCTGCTCCAGGGCGTCGTCGAGCAGGTCCCGCCGTACGTCTGGACCGACTACGCCGGCATCGACCCGCGCCAGCAGGCACCAATCCAGCAGGCCCCAATCCAGCAGGCTCCGGTTCCTCAACAGCAGCCTCCGGGTAATCCGCAGCAGTAGCGGGACCCCGGACCCGAGGCACCGTTAGAGTCGCTTCCAGGCCCACAGCCAACACTCGGGAGCAGGGAAATGCTGACTTTCGTCATCATCGCGATCGTTGCGGTTGTCGTGATTCTGGGAATCGCGCTGATCGTGTCGTACAACCGGTTCGTCAAGCAGCGGAACCTGATCCAGGAGTCCTGGCGGCAGATCGACGTCGAGCTGCACCGCCGCTACGACCTGATCCCGAACCTGGTCGAGACCGTCCGGGCGTACGCCGCGCACGAGCGGCACGTGTTCGAGGAGGTCGCCCGGCTGCGCACCCAGGCGGTCAACGTGCAGGGCGCGACCCCGGAGCAGCGGGCCGCGGCGGAGGGTGAGCTGTCCGGTGCGCTGCGGCAGATGATGATCTCGGTGGAGGCCTACCCGCAGCTGCAGTCGAACCAGAACTTCCTCAACCTGCAGCGCGAGCTGACCGACACCGAGGACCGGATCGCGGCCGGCCGGCGGTTCTACAACGCGAACGTCGGCGACTACAACACCCGGATCGAGGCGTTCCCGTCGAACGTGATCGCGAACTCGTTCAAGTTCGAGAAGGCCGGCTACTTCGAAGTGAAGGACGAGCAGGTCCGCTCGGTCCCGCAGGTCTCGTTCGGCACCATCGGCTCGGTCGCCGGTGAGCAGGCGCCGCCGCAGATGCAGCCGGGGGCGCAGTCGTCCGGTCAGATCCACCCGCAGATGCCGGGTGATCAGGGCAACTACTCCGGTGGCCAGCTGCCGCCGGCTCAAGCGCCGTACCAAGGCCAGCAGGCGCCGTACCAGGGTCAGCCACCGGTGGGCGGCCCGCCTGCGGGTTCCCCCAGCCCGCAGGACGGCCAGCCGCCCTTCACCGGTGGCCAGTAGGCACCGGTCCCCGTAATCCAGGACCCCCGATCCCGGACTCCCATCCAGTGCCAGGCCCGGTTGCGACGGCGGTCAAGTCGCCGCTCCCGGGCCTGCCCTCCCCCCGGTACCTGGTGTCAACAGTGCCGCAGTGAGATACATCCGGCGTACATCGGGCTTCCCGGCGGATACAGCGGGATGCCACGATAGGTCGGTTCAACACAGGAGAGGGCAGCGGAGTGGACAGTCTGAGGTACGGAATCCTCGGACCCCTGCGCCTCTTCCACGCCCAGGGCCAGCCACTCCGGGCCAGCAAGCCGAAGCAGTTGCTGGCCACGCTGCTCCTGCACCCGAACCGGTTCGTCTCGACCGATCTGATCGCCGACGCGCTCTGGGAGAACAGCCCGCCCCGCTCCGCCACAGCGAACATCAGGACCTACGTACGGGCGCTCAGAGGCGTACTGCAGGAGGCCGGGCTGCCTGCACCGATCGACACCTCCGCCGCTGGCTACAGCATCGAGGTGGGTGTCGACGAGCTCGACGCCAGCCTGTTCGAGTCGCTGCTCGCAGAGGGCGGCCACCTCCGTCACGCCGGTGACGACCGTCAGGCGATGCAGGTGCTGTCTCGCGCGTACTCGCTCTGGCGCGGTCGCCCGCTGGAGGACCTGCCGATCCCCGCCGCCTGGGAGGGCTCGCTTGCCCGCCTCGAAGCGCAGCACCGCGGCCTGGTCGACGCACTCCTCGACCTCCGGCTGGAGCACGGCGACGCGAGCGGTGCGGCAGTTCTGCTCAGCGCCCGCCTCACAGAGGACCCGTACGACGAGCAGATGTGGCGGCGACTGGTAGATGCCCTCCTGGCGGCGGGTCGGGTCGGTGAAGCCCGAGCGGCGTACACGAAGGCGGTCCAGACCCTTGCCGACGAGCTGGACATCAAGCCCGGCCCCGAGCTCGAAGCCGCCGGTGCCCGCGCCGAGAACGGCCGCTCCGCCAACTGGCCGAACCCTGGCATCCCCTCCGACCGTATGACGGAACGCCCCGGGCCGGAGGCACCACCGGGACCGATGGCAGCGCCGGAGCTGACCAATCCGCTGCGGCCACCGAGCCAGCTGCCCCTCGACTTGCCCGACTTCAGCGGTCGGCAGGACCACCTTGGGCAGCTACGCGACCTGGTCTGCGGTCGCGACCCGGTTCGCCCGCCGATCGCGGTCATCTCCGGCGCACCTGGCACCGGTAAGACGTCGCTCGCCGTGCGACTGGGGCATCTGGTCCGTGAGTCGTTCCCGGACGGGCAGATCTATCTGGACATGCACGGCGCGACCCAGCCGCGGGATCCGGCCGCTGCGCTCACCGATCTGCTGCTCAGCCTCAACCTGCCCGACTACGCGATCCCAACCGACCCCGAGCGCCGGTCGGCAATGCTGCGATCCGAGCTGGCCAGCCGCCGGGTGCTGATCATCCTCGACGACGTCGCCACGGCCGGTCAGGTGTCGCCGCTGATGCCGGGCACCGGCGCGTCGGCCGTTGTCATCACCAGCCGCAACCGCCTGATGGATCTGGCCGGCGCGGACAGCCTGCCGCTCGACACGTTCGACGACGGCGAGGCCGCCGCGCTGCTCGAACTGGTCGCCGGCACCGGTCGGGTGGATCGCGGATCCTCGGCCGCTCTCGAGATCCTGTCCGCCTGTGGAAACCTGCCGTTGGCAATCAGGATTGTCGGCAGCCGGCTGGCCCAGCGGCCCGATCTCAGCCCCCGCGAGCTGGCCCGCCGGTTGCGCGACGAGACCTCGCGGCTGGACGAGCTCAGCATCGGCGAGCTCGCCGTACGCACCAGTGCGGATCTCAGCTACGACGCGCTCAGCCCGGAGGAGGCCCGGCTGTATCGGCTGATCGGCCACTTCGCGGTCGGCGTGTTCTCGGCCCGCGCGCTGGAGGCGGTCGCGTCGCCGGCCTCGGTACGACGCAGCCTGGACCGGCTGATCGAAGTCAACCTGGTCCGGATCAGCTCGGTCGACCACCGAGGTACGGCGCGTTACCGGGTGCACGATCTGCTTCGGCTGCACGCGATCGGCGTCGGTGACGAGGAGCAGAAGGCGCAGGCGGTGCGGGACCTGACGACCGTGCTCGACGCGATCCTGAACAAGATCCGCCGGGCCAACGCCGCGCTGGCCTTCGAGTACTTCGGCGTCATGGAGCACACCGGGCCGCTGACCGCACCCGATCCGTCGCCGTTCACCGAGACCGATGCGATCGCGTGGTTCGACAGCGAGCGCAGTACGTTCGTGCCCGCGATCCGGGCCGCGGCGCAGAACGGGTTGCACGATCACGCCTGGCGGATCGCATCCGCGTGGGCGCCGTACCTGGACATGCGGGCTGGTTTCGACGACTGGAACAGCTCTCACCAACAGGGTCTGCTCAGCGCGATGGCCTGTGGAGACCGTCACGGCGAGGCGATCATGCATCGCAACCTGGGCCAGCTCGCGCTCTACCAGGACGACTGGGACAACGCTTGGCGGCACTTCAACGAGGCCGTACGGGCGTTCGCCGAGGTCGGCGACCGGATCGGCGAAGGCGTCGCTGCCGTCGGCCTTGGTACCTGGCTGCGCGAACGCGGCGACCAAGCTGCGGGGCTGGCGCAGTACGAGAAGGCGATCGAGGCCTTTGTGGAGGTAGGCAACGCGAACGGGGAAGCGCTGGCTCGGACTGCCGCTGCGAACGTCTGGCTGGCTCGCGGCGACACCGTGACGGCCGGGCGCTACCTGGCTCAGGCGTTCCTGCTCGGCGTACGGCTCGGCGACAACCACCGCGAAGCCAAGGTACGGCGCCGGATCGCGGCGCTGCGGGCTCGACAGGGGCGCTACGACCAGGCCGTTCGCCAGTTGCAGAACGCGCTGGCGATCTTCAACGGCATGGGCGACGACCACTGCGCGGCGTACACGCGGGCTGAGCTCGGGCACGCGCTGATGGAGCGCGGCGAGGTCGCCGCGGCTCGCAAGATGCTGCTCGACTCCATCGACATCGGGCATCGATTGGGTGACCGCAGTGTCGAGGGTGCGGCGGCGCAGCACCTCGGGCAGCTGTACGCGTCCACGGGCAACGTCGACTCTGCACGTCGTACTCTCAACCGGGCCGCGCGAGTGTGGCAGCAGGCCGGTAACGACGAGCGGGCTGCCGAGTGCCGCCGCGCGCTGGCCACCTTCGACTCCACGGTGGCTGCGGGCTGACCGCACCGGCTTGCTGTACGGGCGAATCCGTCGTACGCGGGCTGAGTCCGTCGTACTGCGACGGTGAGTAATGTACGGCGGCTGTATCCGGCTGCGACACCATTTGTTCATGCCACGGCGGGCCGGCGGACGGGGGACGGATATGGCCTGGGGGGAGGTTGTTGTGGAGCGCGGCCAGATGCCCGCGCGGGTGTCGAACCCGCGCGACACTGAGGCGGCGCTGACCTGGCAGCTGGAACGGTTGGGGTCGACGGCCTGGCAGGACTGGACGTTGAAGTTCCAGCGGATGGCCTTCGGTTACGCCCGGGACAGCGGCTGGCACGACGCGGCCGACGCGGTGCGGTGGCTCGATCATCACGCCCTGCTGTGCGAAGGGGCGGCGCCACGGGGAGCCCTGGTCTGGTACCAGGCGGCGGACCGGATCCGGGTGGCCTGTTCACTCGGCTCCGGTCAGGTGGTCGGCCCGCTACCGCACGGCCCGGTCGAGATCGCCACCCTCGCCACCCTCAGCACGGACTGGATTTGGTCGGAGCCCCACTTCCCGTTCGGCAACTGACTGGCGTGTGACGGCGGACACTGTCCGCCAGTGGCGGCTTTGGATCCCGTGGTCGGCAGAATGTCCGCTCATGGGAGAGATCGACGCCGCTACGCGGGCGCCCGCACAACCGGTCCGCCACGGAGTCCGGCTCTTGGCCCGCCAACGGTTCGGGGCCACCTGGGGATGGGCCCGGCTGCTGCTGGCGAAGAACTGGGCGATCATCGCCGGTACGGCGTTGTCGATCATCGGCGTACTCGGTCTCGGTGTAGACACCCTCGGCTCCGGTGTCATCGCGGTGGTACTGGCGGTCATCGGTCTGATCCCGCTGGTCAGCGACTGGATCGACGTACGGCAGGAACTGCGCGACCTCTACACGATCGACCATCCGGTACCGGACGTCGTTCTGGACGGTGACTGGGAGGTCGTCCGCTGTGCGCAGGGCCGCGTGGTCACCAGCCCGTCGATCGACCGGAGTCTGGACCGGCCATTCGTACTCGAGTCACGCCCGTACGTGCTGCCGCCGGACCTTGCGGCGATCAAGCCGGCCGTGATCGCGCTGGCCCGGTCGCAGCGGGCGCGGACGGCGGCCCCGCCGTTCGACGGGCTGAACATCAGGCTCGGCGGCGATCCTGATCCGGCCGGCGGCGAGGTCCACCTGCAGCAGGTGCGGTACTTCGACATGATGGCGTCGAACTACCTGGCCGGTCAGCAGTGGCTGAGCCGGCGGATGGGGCGCGTGGTCGCGGACATCACCCGGCATCTGGTCGCTGGCGATGGGCGGCTGATTCCGCTGAGCGACACCGAGCTTGGCAACCAGGTCGGCGTCTCCACGGTCGCACTGACCTCCGACGGCTGGATGCTGCTGGTCCACCAGGGGGTGGCGTCGCGGTCCTCGGCCGGGCTGGTGGCGCCGAGCGGTTCGGGCAGTCTGGAGCCGGTAGACCTCGCCGGGCGGGACCGGCTGCCGGATGCCATCGCTGCAGGGATGGAGCGGGAGCTTCGCGAGGAGCTCGGCCTGGTCAGCACGGCCATGCGCGACGTACGGATCGAGACCGAGGTGCTCGGGTACGGCCGGTGGCTGGAGAAGGGCGCCAAGCCGGAGTTCTACGGCGTCAGCCGCATCCACGCGGCGATGCGCGACCTCGACGTACGAATCGACCTGTCCGAACGCCAGTTCGTCAGCAAACACGTCCGCCTCAGACCAGCCGACGTCCAGCGCCTCCTCGCCGGCGCCCCCTTCGAATCCCTCGCCCAGGGAGTCCCCTCAGTCCCCCTAGAACTCTGCCTAACCCACCTCCGCACAAAGCTCGGTGCTGCCTGACCCCGCTTGGCGCAGTGCCGGGCTCGCTGGCAGGCCAGGGCTCAGTGGTTGCGGTGGTTGGTGGCGGCGTGCTTCGGGCCGGTGGGGGCTGCGGCGGGGTCGGCGGATGCGGCCTTGTTGCGGCGCTTGGCGAGGACGTACTCGACGACCATCGGGATCAGCGAGATCAGCACCAGCAGGATCAGCGCGGACTCGAGGTGGTCGTGGATGAACTTGACCTGGCCGAGCGCGTGGCCGAGCAGGGTGATGCCGGTGGCCCAGAGGACGGCGCCGATGCCGGTCCAGAGGAAGAACTTCTTCGGGTCCATCTTCCCGGCGCCCGCCACGATGGTGATGAACGTACGCACGATCGGCACGAACCGCGCCATCACCAGCGCCCGCGGACCGTACCGCTCGAAGAACTCGTGCGTCTGCTCGATGTACTTCGGCTTGAGGAACCGGGCATTCGGATTGCGGAACAACGTCGTACCGAGAGCACGCCCGATGTAATAACCGGACACGTTGCCGAGGAACGCCGCAACGGTCAGGATCACGCAGGCGAGCCACAACGGCACGTCGATCGTCCCGTGCGCGATGAACAGGCCGACGGCGAACAGCAGCGAGTCACCTGGCAGGATCGGGAACAGCAAGCCACACTCGATGAACACGACCGCGGCCGTCCCCCAGAGGGCCCAGTCACCCAGCCAATTCAGCAGGTACTCCGGGTCCATCCAGTTCGGCATCAGCATCGCGACAAGTGAAAGCACGCCGACAGGGTAGCGTCCCAACCTGTGCATGACCTTAGCGACGAGAAATTCCGTGACTCCCCGATCACTTCCGGTGCTGTTGACCGGGAGCTGATCGGGGCGGACATGGTGGGGGTGGCGGAGGTTGGGGTTGGGCCTTGGGTGGGGGAGTGGCCGGAGGATCCGCGGCTGGATCCGGAGTTGCTCGCGGCGGGGGACCGGCGGAATGTGGTCGACAAGTACCGGTACTGGAAGCTCGAGGCGATCGTCGAGGATCTGGATCGGCAGCGGAATCCGTTTCATGTCGCGATCGAGAACTGGCAGCACGACCTGAACATCGGGTCGGTGGTGCGGACGGCGAACGCGTTCCTGGCTGCCGAGGTGCACATCGTCGGGAACCGGAAGTGGAACCGCCGCGGCGCGATGGTCACCGACCGCTACCAGCATGTCCGGCATCACCCGCAGCTCGAGGACTTGGCGTCGTACGCCGCTGAGCGGGGGCTGCCGGTGATCGGTATCGACAACCTGCCCGGCTCGGTGCCGCTGGAGACCTACGAGTTGCCGGCCGGGTGCGTGCTGCTGTTCGGCCAGGAGGGTCCGGGGCTCACGGCGGAGGCGCATGCGATCTGCGCGGATGTGTTGTCGATCGCCCAGTTTGGCTCGACCCGTTCGATCAACGCGAGCGCCGCTGCCGCGATCGCCATGCACGCCTGGATCCGGCGCCACGCCTTCGGCCAGAAACCTTAGCCGGGTTAATCTCTTAACTCGGTCGTCCTTCGAGGAGCTGCTCGATCAGGTTCGCCGCGAGCCGGAGGACCTCCAGTTCGGTCGGACTCAGTTGCTCAGTCATCGCCTGGAGGAGCCAGTCGTCGGACTGCCGGACGTGCTCGATCAGCACCTGCAGACCGCGGTCGGTCAGCTCGATGGTCTGGCGGCGGCGATCCCGGCTGTCCCGTGAGCGGCTGATCAAGCCCTTCTCGTCCAGTGCAGCGAGCACCCGGGTCAGCGACTGCGGCTGAACCCGCTCGGCGGCAGCGAGCTCGCTCGCCGTCAGCTTCCCGCGCAGGTGCAGCAGGCCGAGCACGGTCAGCCCGGCGCCACTCGTCCCGTCGGCTGGCCGCTCAACGCGCAGGCGCAACGCCAGCCGTGTGCTCGCCCTCCGAAGCGCGGTCGCAGTCTGTCTGATATGCTCCACGATTACTACGCTATCACTTACTATTTTTCGAAATCTCGTTGGTGCTGACGCTGCACGATGCTAAGGTCGGCTTACTATGACCGTCGCTCAGACCTTCGCGCCGCGCGGTCTGCTGCGCTGGTCCCAGGAAGCGCCCGCCGGTGTCAGTCAGCTGATCACGGCGGCTCTCGCTCTCGCAGCCCCCGTTACGTACGGCGTGATCTCTGGGCACCTGGTTCATGGGTCGTTCGCTGCGCTCGGTGCCATGGCGACCCTTGTTTCTCCTGCGCCAGGGGTGCGGGCCGCGGCTCTGCGCTCTGCCGGCGTCGCTCTGGTCGTGACAGCGGCTGGCTATCTCGGTTCGGCTGCGGGCGGGCGAGGTTGGACCACCGCGGCGGTTGTTGTCGGGCTCGCGGCGGTTGCGGCCGTCCTTGGCGGATTCAACCGGTGGATGGCTGATGCGACGACACGGTTCAGCTGCTTCACAGTTATCGCCACTGGTTTCGGCCGGGTCGATGATCCGGTCGAGGTCGCGCAGTGGTTTGCGCTCGGCGCCGCGTGGGCCGTGGTGCTGACGTTGATCGCTTCGGCGCTCTCCCGTGACCAGAACAGCGTTGCGGCACGGCCGTCGTACCGGAGTTTGTGGCGTCGGTGGCGGCGCATCCTGCGGACGATCGACGGCTGGCGGTACCCGCTGCAGTTGACCGTCTGCCTGGCGACCGCGGAGGTGATCGGCGCGCTGTGGCATCAGTCAAAGGCGTATTGGATCGCCCTCACTGTCGTCATCGTCGTACGGCGATCTGGCGGGTCGCTGCCCAGGGCGGTCGAACGATGCGCCGGGACCTGTGCCGGCGTGCTGATCGGTGGCACGCTGATCCTGTGGGTGCCGCCGTCGTGGGCGATCGTTGCCGTCGTCACGGTCCTGGGCGGCGTACGACCGTTGCTCAAGGCACGTAATTACGCGGCGTACGCGACGGTGATGACGCCGTTGCTGGTCATGCTTCTCGATCTTGGTCGGACGCCGTCACTGTCGACCGTCGGCTACCGGCTCCTCGACACCGTGGTTGGTTGCCTGATCGCGTTGTTGCCCATCCTGGTTCGAAAGAAGGCTGTCAATGTGGGTTGATCACGCGATCTGGTGGCAGGTCTATCCGCTCGGCTTCACCGGCGCCGAACCGGTTGCGCAACCTGGTAGGCCGGTCGTGCATCGACTGGAACGGCTGGAGAAGTGGCTGGATTACGCGATCGAACTTGGTTGCTCAGGGCTACTTCTTGGACCGGTGTTCGCGTCCGAGACACACGGCTACGACACCGTCGACCACTTCCGGATCGACCCTCGGCTGGGTGACGACGCGGACTTCGACCGGCTGATCGCGGCCGCTCACGCGCGCGGTCTGCGGGTCGCGCTCGACGGTGTCTTCAACCATGTCGCGCGATCCTTCGTCGGACCACCCGAATGGCTTCGCCGTGGCGCCGACGGCTCGCACGACACGTTCGAGGGGCACGAGCAGTTGGTCGCGCTCGATCACAGTCAGCCCGCGGTCGCGCAGTACGTCGCCGACGTCCTGCGTCACTGGCTCGCTCGGGGTGTCGATGGCTGGCGGCTGGATGTGGCGTACGCCGTACCGCCGGAGTTCTGGCAGGGCGTGTTCGCACAGGTCCGGCCGGAGTATCCGGACGCCTGGTTCTTCGGTGAGGTCATCCACGGCGACTATGCCGGGTACGTCGCCAAGAGCGGGCTGGACTCGATCACTCAGTACGAACTGTGGAAGGCGATCTGGAGCTCACTCAACGACGGCAACTTCTTCGAACTCTCATACGCCCTGGGCCGGCACGACGCGTTGCTCGACACCTTCGCGCCGCAGACGTTTGTTGGCAACCATGACGTGACGCGGCTCGCCACCCGCCTGGAGGACGAGCGGCACATCGGTCATGCGCTGGCGATCCTGTTCACTGTCGCCGGTGTGCCGAGCATCTACGCCGGCGACGAGCAGGCCTTCCGCGGCCTGAAGGAGGACCGCATCGGAGGCGACGACGCGATCCGCCCCGAGTTCCCGGACAGCCCTCATGACCTCGCGGTGGACGGCTGGCCGACGTACCGCCTGCATCAACGTCTCATCGGCGTACGACGCCGCAACCCATGGCTGGTCCGCGGTCGCACGACGGTAGAGCACCTAACCAACCAGACCGCCGCCCTCCGAACCTCACACGACGACCGGCAGGTCCTCCTCCTACTCAATACCAGCGACGACACATACCACTTCCCAATCTCCGCCACCGGCCTGCAAGTCGCCGCCCAACCAGAGAACACCCCACCGCCGGCCAACCCCGTGGAGGTCCGCGCCCACAGCTGGACCCTCCTCGCCTGAGCCGGCTGACTCGCCTGCCGGATCGAGGTGCCGCCTCGACCGGCGGGGGTTCGTGCTCAGGGCGCGAGATTTACCTGACGTGACGCGTAACCCGCGCTGTCTCTCCGCGTTGTTGTGGGTGAGGCAGTGAGGCTTCTCGACCAAATTCGGTCCCGGATGTCGGGTGAGGGCCGGCACGTGTGGTGTGCCGTACTGGGTTTGTGTCGGTAAGGGGGTAGTTGATGAGTTCTCTGTGGGACGAGTTGATCTACGAGCTTGGGACCGTGCGTGCGTTGAGCGCGGCGGCTCTCCAGGCGCAGAACGAGACGTCACGGGTGGCGCTGATCACCCTGCTTGACGCCGAAACCGCCGAAATCTCCGCCATTCTCAACCGCATGATCCACGAAGCCCAGGCAACAGCCGCAGCCTGAACGCACCTCAAGTTGCCCCGTCGGAGTGTGCAGTGACGGGGCTCAGGCTGGGGCGAGGATCAGGTTGTAGTGGACGGTGGAGTAGGAGCGGGTGGGGGTTGTGCCGTCGGGGGCGGGGGTGCCGGGTGGATGGTTGACGAAGTCGGCGATCAGGGAGGGTTTGACGCCGAAGACTGCGTCGTTGTCCAGGTGTTCGTCGCCGGCTGCGAAGACGTGGGTGGTGAGCCGGGCGTAGCCGGGGGCGGTGACCATGAAGTGGATGTGGGCCGGGCGCATCGAGGCTCGACCGGTCGCGCGGAGTAGTTCGCCGACCGGGCCGTCGGTGGGGATCGGGTAGGCGACCGGTTTCACCGACCAGAACGAGTAGCCGCCGTCGGCGCCTGTTGTCAGGTGGCCGCGGTTCTGCGGTTCGGCAGTTTCCTTCTGGACGTCGTAGTAGCCGTCCTCGTCGGCCTGCCAGGTTTCCACCACCGCACCGGCGACGGGCTGTCCCTCCGTGTCGAGAACCTGCCCAATCACCAGGCACGGCTGCCCGGGAGCGCCGTTGGCGAGGTCGCCGCCGGGCGCGATCTCTGGCGACCCCTCGACGAAGAACGGCCCGAGAACTGTCGACTCGGTCGCTCCCACCGGCTTCCGCTCGGCGAGCCCGACGGTCAGCATCGACAGCCCGAGTACGTCGGCGAGCAGTACGAACTCCTGCCGCGTATCGGTGCAGCCCTGCCCGGTCCGGGTGAGGAAGTCGATCGCGGCAAAGTACTCCGTCTCGGTCAGCTCCACCTCGCGCGCGAACGCATGCAGATGCCGCACCAGCGCACCCATCACCGCCTTCAGCCGCTCATCTCCACACCCATCGAAACTCGCCACCACCGCTTCAGTGAGCCCATCCGACGTCATACCCCCAGCCTCACCCAATCCAGCTCACTCCGCACTGCCCACACCCCAAGACCAACGTCCACTGAAGGAGGTGTGGTGGGGTCGAGGCGGCGGCTCAGGGCTTTAGGGCGGCGAGGATCTCGAGGTAGTGGGGGTTGTTCATGATGCCGATGATGTTGCCGAAGGGGTCTACTACCGAAGCGGTGCGGAAGCCGGTGCCTTCGCCGCGGTCGGTGATGGGGTCGTTGAGGGTGGCGCCGAGCGAGAGGAGGCTGTCGACGGTGGCTTCGAGGTCGTCGACATGCCAGTGGATGACGGCACCGGCCGGGCCGTTTGCGACCTGGTGCGTGGCGTATTTCGCGTCGATGATTCCCAGCTCGCACTGGAAGTCCCCGAAGCGGTACTCGATGTACGCCGGGTTCTCCGGGGTCGGTACGGCGTAATACGGCTCGATGCCGAGCAGCTTCGTGTACCACTCCCGCGCGGCCTGTACGTCGGCGGCGTAGAAGCTGACGGTGGCGAATCCTCGCAACATCTCAGTGGTCCTTCCCTCGGTTTTCCCGGTTGATGACCACCACTCTTCCAGTCAAAGTGCTCATCGATTGAACACTTTGACTGGAAGATCAAGAGTCAGTCGGTCTGAGTCACCTTGCGGAGGCCGCGAGGCGCGTCGGGGTTCAGGCCGAGCTTGCGGGCGAGGGACTCGATAGCCCGTTGGGCCGGGATGACGAGGGCGAGGGGAGCCAGGGTTTCGGGCAGGTCGGGGCCGGCGAGGTTCACGTCGCAGCGGGACGCGAAGGCCGGGTCGCCGCCGATGCCGAGGATCTTGCTGCCCTTCTCGCGGACGATGCCGGCCAGCTCGGTCATGCCCGGCAGGGCGGGACCTTCGCCGGCCGCGACCAGGATGGTGACCAGGTCGGCGTCGACGACGGCGATCGGCCCGTGCTTCAGGTCGGCGTACGAAAGACCGCGGACCGGCTGCAGGCAGGTCTCCTCCAGCTTGAGGGCGACCTCGAGCGTCGTACCGAAGGTCAGGCCGCGGCCGCTCGCGAGTACATCGTGGGCGCCCGCGAGCAAGTCTGCGGCGGCCTCGACCGAGCCCTCGAGCATCTGCGCGGCGGCGTCGGGAACGCCGGCGATATCGGCGTCCAGCGTGCCTGGCTTCTGCGCCAGCGCGTCGACGGCGACCGTGATCGCGGCCAGTTGGGTGGTGTACGTCTTGGTCGCTGGGACGGCCAGCTCCTGACCCGCCTGGGTGATCAGCGCGACGTCGGCCGTCGACGCCAGCGGGCTGTTGCCGTCGTTCGTGATGCCGACCACGGCGGCGCCGTTGCGCTTTGCCCACTCGGCGGTGTCGACGATCTCCTGGGTCGCCCCGGACTGACTGATCGCGACGACGAGTGAGTTCGACAGGTCGAGGTTGGCGCCGTACAGCGTGGCCACCGAGGGCGCGGCCAGCGACGCCTGCCGCCCGGCGTGGATCTCGGTCAGGTAGCGGCCGTAGACACCGGCGTTGTCGGACGATCCGCGGGCCACGAAGATCACGTGCCGGCGCCCTGCGGCGAGCCGGGTGATGTCGTGCCGCAGCGGCAGGACGTGCTCGAAGGTGGCGGCCAGCGCGGCCGGCTGCTCGGCGATCTCGTGCGCCATCTGGGTTTCCTGGGCGGGCACAGACACCACTGGGATCACTGGTCCTATCTGGTCTTAACAGGTATGCTGCGCACGATAGCAGTGAGCGGCGTCCCGGGGCACCCCCGAGTCCCGCCCAGGTCTGGAGGATCGAGATTCGATGGTGGCGACCAAGCGGGCCCAGGTCCGATCGGTACTGGAACGGCTGATCGACGTCGAGCTGCACCCCGGCGACCCCATCCCGTCCGAACGCGCCCTGGTGGACAAGCTGAACGTCTCCCGGGTCACGGTCCGGCAGGCGATCAGCGACCTGGTCGAGTCCGGGGCGTTGGAGCGGGTGCACGGCAAGGGGACGTTCGTCACCGGGCCGCAGGTCGACTCCCAGCTGCACCTCACCTCGTTCTCCCGGGAGATGCGGGCCCGTGGCCTGGAGCCCGGCACGGTGGTGCTGTCGGCCACCGAGATCGAGGCCTCCGACGAGACCGCGAAGGGACTGCGGGTCGCCAAGGGCACCAAGGTGATCCGGGTCGAACGGCTCCGCACCGCCGACGCGTCGCCGATGGCGTACGAGGTCGGCTACTACCCGTCCGCGCTCTTCCCCGGCCTGCTCGGCCGCGAGCTCGGCACCCTGTACGACGTCTTCGCCAGCGAGTACGACGTCGTCGTCACCTCCGGCGAACAGACCGTCCGGGCGGACAACGCCGACGGTCACGTCGCCCGGGTCCTCGGTGTGGCCAGGCGGGCACCCCTGCTGGTCCTCGAGCGCACCACCTTCGCCGGCCGCAAGGTCGTCGAACTGTCCTGGTCGGCCTACCGGGCCGACCGCTACCGGTTGCACATGGCCCTGACCCCGCGCGGCCCGCGGTCCGGGTCTGCCTGATCCTGACCCATCGATGTCATCGGGCCGCAACGAACTGGACCGGTCCTGTTCATCAACTGGTCTGCATCCCTGCCGTTCGCTCCCCGGTCGCCTGGCCGGCTCGGCAGGTGGGCCGCTGGGTACGACGAGGTACCCGGCGGCAATACTGGAGCTCAACCCACAGAGACATTGTTGTGAGGAGTACCGCGAGACATGCCTATTGCCACCCCTGAGGTCTACGCCGAGATGCTGGACAAGGCCAAGCAGAACAGCTTCGCCTACCCGGCCATCAACGTCAGCTCCTCGCAGACGCTGATCGCAGCCATCCGCGGTTTCGCCGAGGCGGGCTCGGACGGCATCGTCCAGGTCTCCACCGGCGGTGCGGAGTACCTGTCCGGGTCGACCGTGAAGAACATGGTGACCGGTTCGGTCGCGCTGGCGGCGTACGCCCACGAGGTCGCCAAGAACTACCCGGTGAACATCGCGCTGCACACCGACCACTGCCCGAAGGACAAGCTGGACGGCTTCGTCCGGCCGCTGCTGGAGATCTCCGCCGAGCGCGTCGCGCGCGGTGAGAACCCGCTGTTCCAGTCGCACATGTGGGACGGTTCCGCCGTACCGCTGGCGGAGAACCTGGAGATCGCCAAGGACCTGCTGGCCAAGACCGCGGCGGCCAAGATCGTGCTCGAGATCGAGGTCGGTGTCGTCGGCGGCGAGGAGGACGGTGTCGCCCACGAGATCAACGAGAAGCTCTACACCACGGTCGAGGACGGCCTGGCCACGGTCGAGGCGCTCGGCACCGGTGAGAACGGCCGCTACATCACCGCGCTCACCTTCGGCAACGTGCACGGCGTCTACAAGCCGGGCTCGGTCAAGCTGCGGCCGGAGATCCTGAAGGAGATCCAGGACCAGGTCGGCGCCAAGGTCGGCAAGGAGCGCCCGTTCGACCTGGTCTTCCACGGCGGCTCCGGCTCGACTCTGGAGGAGATCCGGGCCGCGGTCGACCACGGTGTGGTGAAGATGAACATCGACACCGACACGCAGTACGCGTTCACCCGGCCGGCGGCGGGCCACATGTTCAGCAACTACGACGGTGTGCTCAAGATCGACGGCGAGGTCGGCAACAAGAAGGCCTACGACCCGCGCGCCTGGGGCAAGCTGGCCGAGGCCGGCATGGCGTCCCGCATCGTCGAGGCCTGCGAGCACCTTCGCTCGGCCGGTACGTCGCTCAACGCCTGACATCTGTAGCTCCTGACTTCTTGAAGGGGGCTCGTCGCACCCCGCGGCGGGCCCCCGGCTCATATCCGGGCAACGTCCAGGTATCTGACGCCGGTACGGCGGGATGCGCGGGCAAAGGTGGATCGAACTCGCTCGACCACGAGGGGTGGGTCGTTGAGATCGGCCCACGAGATCCAGCAGTGCTCGAGGGGCTCCGGCGCGGTCAGTGCCGAGGCTGGTGCCGGGGTTGGATCTTCCTCGTCCGGCTCGAATTCCTCGCTCCAGAAGGGGAATCGGGGCTCGAACTCCAGCACGGTGCGTTCGTCGGGGAACCACAGCGCTGCCGCCGCGCCCTCTTCCGCATCGACCGGGGGTGGAAGCGTCGACGGCGCCGGCAGGCCGGCCTCGGCGAGGATGAAGCGGAGGCGGGACTCGGCAATCGAGGCGGATCCCGTGCACCGGGAGATCACCTCGAAGGCGCGGTCGGAGCCGTGGTCCAGGCGCGCGGCTGCATGTTTCAACGTGCGCTTGCTGACGAGACCGGCGTGCAGCGCGGCCTCGGTCAGGACGACGGCGGGCGCGGCAGACGAGGTCGCGGCGACTTCGGCGACGGCTCTGGCGGGTGAAACCATCCGCAGCTTGTTCCAGAGTTGGACACCGGGGCCGACTGGATCACGGATGTGTCGGTGCACTCCGCCGATGCAGCCCGACCGGCCATCGGCTGCGGTGATATGCACCTGGGACAGGTCGATACCCCAGAGCGGCAAGGCGTGCAGTGCCGCGGCGGACTGATGGCTCGCGACCACAGCAGGGTCCAAGAGAAGTACGCGGTACAGCTTCCGCAGGTGCAGCACGTGGTCGGTGACGAGGGTGAGGGCTCGGTGGGCGGCATAGGTGTTGCGCCGGATCCGGCGCCAGCCGCCGGAATCCAGCAGGGTGTCGATGTCCGGGTCGGGGTAGCCACAGGCGCGCGCGTCGGCACGGGTGAAGACCCCGCCGCGGATGGTGGCCATCACGGCGAGTTGAGGGTTCATGCCCTAGAAAGTGCCGTGATCAGACCCTCGATCCGACGGCGACTTTCAGAACTGTGGACAACAAACGGGCATGAAAAAAAGCCCGTCATCTCATATGACGAGCTCCGCGCGGGTTGGTACCCAGGGTTGCCAGAGGAGCGGCATGCCGGCCTCGGCGGGGGTGCGGTTGCCTTTCCGCTCGTTGCAGGAGGCATGGGCGGCCACGGCGTTCAGCCACTCGGTGCGGCCGCCCCTGGATCTGGGTTGGACATGGTCCATGGTGTCGGCGTTGTCCAAACCGCAGTACGCACACCGGAACCTGTCCCTGCGGAGCACACCGTGCTTGCTGTACTTCATCCGGCCGGCCGCGTAGCGCCAGTGGGTCACGACGTACCGGACCAGGCGCAGCACGCGTGGAACCGGAAAAGGGCCGATGGTCCGCTCACCGTGCGCCTCTTCCACCACTGCGACCTCGCGGACCAGCATCCGGATGGCGTGCTGGATCGACACGGTGTGCAGCGGCTCGTATGACGCGTTCAGGACTATGACGCTCATCCGGTGCCTCCTTCCGGCCGTAGCTGGGAACCACGGCGGCTATCACGCAGGGTCTCAAGCATCCGTGGCCGATGGGTGAACGGTCAACGGATTTCGCCAGACGGTCACGTGCCGGTACGGCTGCGTGATCGGCGAAGATGTGCTTATGGAATTGAACAATCTGCTCTCTGGTCCACCCGAGACACTACTCCCCGTAGACCCGGCCGCGGCGGAACTCGCCGCCGGGGCCGCTGCGGTGGACGTTGCGGCCAAGTTCCCGACGTCGTCGCTGGCCTGGGCCGAGCTGGCCGAGGCGGCGCTGGCGGACGGCCGGACGATCGAGGCGTACGCGTTCGCCCGGACCGGCTACCACCGCGGCCTGGACCTGCTGCGCCGCAACGGCTGGAAGGGCCACGGCCCGGTGCCGTGGGAGCACGAGCCGAACCGCGGCTTCCTGCGCTGCCTGGCCGCGTTGGGCAAGGCCGCCGCGGCGATCGACGAGAAGGACGAGGCCGAACGCTGCGCCACCTTCCTGCGCGACTCGTCCCCAACGGCGGCCGACGCCCTGAGCTGAACGAAGTTGTGGGATCGGTCACCCGGCGGCATGATCCGCCGGGTGACCAGCCCATACGCGCAAGACGGTTTCAGAGTCGGCTTCGACTGGGGACCGGTCGGCGCCGAAGTCGTCGCCGGCAACATCGTGGCTGTAGTGGACGTGCTGTCGTTCACGACTGCCGTGACGGTCGCCGCCGATCTGGGCATCGAGGTCTACCCGTACCGCTGGCGTGACGAGACCGCCGTTGCCTATGCCAAGCAGTACGACGCACACCTCGCAGTCGGCAGATCCGAGGCGGGCCCCGGCGAGGTGAGCCTGTCGCCGGTCACGATCCGTCAAGCCGAGGGCATCCAGCGGTTGGTACTGCCGTCGCCCAACGGCTCGACCATCTGCCAGCAGCTCAGCGACAGCGGGGCCACAGTGCTGGCGGTGTCGCTGCGTAACAGGCTCGCCGCCGCGGAGTGGGTGAACGCGCATCTCAGCGCACACCCAAACCTCAACGTGGTGGCGATCGCGGCGGGGGAGCGCTGGAAGGACGGTTCGCTCCGCCCAGCCGTCGAGGACCTCTGGGGTGCTGGTGGCTTCCTGGCTGCCCTCGACGTAGACGGCTTCTCCCCAGAGGCCAAAGCAGCGGCGGCGGCGTACAAGGACGCGGACCTCCCAACGCACCTCTACGACTGCGCCGGCGGTCGCGAACTCACGCAGTACGGCTTCCCGGAGGATGTGGCGATCGCGGCCGAGCTGGACAGCAGCCAGTCCGTGCCGGTGTTGCGAGACGGTAGGATGACCGCGTCAACCTGAACGACGAGGTTCTGCCCGTTGACAGAGCCGGCAGGCGGCGAGCGTCCCCGCTTCCTGCCCAACATGGACGGTTGTAGGCGGACTCGGACAGACCGGCGAAGCTGGACGCCCACGGTCAGTCCCCGCCCCATCGGGCAGCGGAAGGTATCACCGTGCCGGCACTCACCGGACGGATCAGCACGCCCACCAGCAACTACGCAGCGGCTCTGCGTACTCCCGGAGCGTGGAAGTTCTACCTGGCGGCCGCACCGGCTCGCATAGGCATTGCCATGACCAGTCTGGGCGTTGTCTGGCTGGTCCACGGATCGACTGGCTCGTACGCCGCAGCAGGCAGCGTCACCGGCGGATTCGCAGTAGCAGAGGCGTTGGCGGGCCCGCAGGTCGCCCGACTAATCGACCGCTACGGCCAGACCCGCATGCTGCCCATCACGCTGCTCGTGCATGCGGCGGCAGTAGCGCTGCTGATCGGCTTGACGGTCACCCATGCACCACTCTGTTCGCTCATGACGGCGGGAGTCCTCGCAGGCGGGTCTCTCCCGCAGGTAGGGGCACAGGTTGCGGCCCGCTGGTCTCACGCACTCAGAGGTACGTCGCTGCTGACCTCCGCCTTCGCCTTGGAGTCCCTGAGCGTCGGCATCGCCTTCATGGTCGGCCCGGCTCTCATCGGCATCGTCAGCTCCACAACGAACCCAGTGACTGGTTCAGTGCTGGCCACGAGCTTGCTGCTGGCCGGTGGCTTCTCAGTCGCCGCTCAACGCCGTACGGCGCCACCTCCAGCCGCACCACACACGAGGATGAGCTCGAAACGCCTTCTGTACAAGGGGTTTCTCGCACTGGCTGCCACGAACATCGGTATCGGCATCTTCTTCGGCAGCATGCAGGTCTCGGTGACCGCCTACGCGGTTGGCCGTGGCACCCCTGAGCTGGCCGGACCGCTCTACGGCATCAGCAGTCTGGTCGGTCTGGTCGCCGGATTCGTCTACGGCGCAAGGCGCTGGCGCACAGCCGCGCGTACACAGTTCGTGCTGGCGCTCACCGGGCTCACGCTGAGCACTGTCCCGCTGCTGGCAGTCGAAACCCCTTTGGCTGTTGGGATTGCGTTAGCTCTCCCCGGCCTGGTCATCGCTCCGATCCAGACGCTCTCCGCAGTACTGGCCGAGTCGGAGGTGGAGTCCGCCGTACTCACGCAGGCCTTCACCTGGCTGAACTCGGGTAGCGCAGCGGGCATCGCTCTGGGGGCAGCGTTCGCAGGACGCGTGGTCGACGCCCACAACGCGCACTACGGCTTCGCCCTCGCTCTGCTGGCAACACTGGGAGCCACCGCGATGGCCGTGGTCGTCAGGCTGTCCGGTTCTGGCCAGCGCGACTGATCGCGAGGTCTATCCGGCACGGTGCGTGATCTGGATACTCAGTGCTCACCCGTTTGGAGAACGCTTTCCCAAGCCCAGGAGTTCCCCATGAGTGCACCAAGACGGCTGATCGCCGTACTAGCGTCGCTGGCCATAGCCGCCCAGCTGCCAACCCCGGCGCACGCTGCCGAGACAGTCCGGAGAGACGGCGCGCGCCTCTCCGGACGTTACTCCGGTGTCCACCGCTTCGACTTCGGTACGCCGGACAGCCCGGTGGCCGACGGCTACTCCGGCGTCGGAGCACTGCAGTACGACGCCACCCGCGGCTACGGCTTCACCGATCCGAGCAAGGTCACGACGACCGACCGCGGTGGAAGCGACCCGATCAGGCAGGACTTCGTCACCGTCGGCGCCACGTCGTTCCTGGTGGACCTGCCGAACGGCGACTACACCGTCTCTCTCACCGCCGGTGACGCCGCCGAGGCCAGCGAGATCGCCATCACTGCGGAGAAGATGGCGAAGGTCCAGCTGACCGCCAAGCCGGCCGGTGAGTACCTCAGCATGACGTTCCCCATCTCCTTGGTCGACGGCCAGCTGAACCTGGACTTCAGCGGTACGGCGGCCAAGCTCAACTCCCTCGTCATCAACCGGCTTCCGGCCCGGACCGCAGGTGCGAAGCCGACCGTCTTCATCGCCGGTGACTCGACCGTGCAGACGTACGACCCCGGCTTCGCGCCGCAAGCCGGCTGGGGGCAGATGATCAACCGCTTCTTCAGCAGTGACGTGCTGTTCGTCAACAAGGCGATCGGCGGCCGCAGCTCGAAGAACTTCATCAGCCAGGGGCGCCTGGACGAGATCCTCGGCGCGATCCGGCCGAACGACTACCTGTTCGTCCAGTTCGGCCACAACGACGCGACCCAGGGTGTCGACGACCGGTACGCCTCGCCCGCGGACTACAAGGAGTACCTGCGGACCTACGTCCACGGAGCCAGGCAGCGTGGCGCAGTCCCGGTGCTGGTGACGCCGGTGTCCCGCCGCAGCTTCGACCCGGTGACGCTGAAGTTCAACGTTAGCTTCCCCGAGTACGTCGACAAGATGAAGGAGCTGGCGACAGAGGAGAGCGTCGCCCTGGTCGACCTGTCCGCGTCCAGCCGCGCGTACCTGGACCAGATCGGTCCGGAGGCGGCCAAGGCGGTCTTCCTGCACGTCGATCCGGGCATCTACCCGGGCCGCCCGAGCGGGACCGTCGACGACACCCACTTCCAGGAGTACGGCGCCATCCAGATGGCCAGGCTGGTCGCGACGGACGTAGCTGAGCTGGACGTCCCGATAGCCGACAAAGTCGAGGCGGAGCCGCCTGCCACTGTGCCGGCCGCACCGACCGGACTGATCGCGACGAGCATCTCCAACGCCGGTGCGACGCTGAAGTGGACGCCTGCCGACGGCGCTGACATCTACCGCATCTACCGCGACTCCACCTTGGTCGGTACGACGACAGCGGCCAGCTCGGTCGTACAAGGCCTGGCTGAGGGGCAGGCGTACAGCTACCACGTCACAGCCGTCAACGGCCGCGGCGAGTCGCTGCCTCCACGGCGATCACCTTCACCACCAAGCGCGCCAAGTACAAGTTCGACTTCGGCCCAGCGGGTTCACCGGTCGCAGCCGGCTACACCGAGGTCAGCCGGACCATGACCTACACACCGGAGCGCGGCTTCGGCTTCACTCAGCCGCCTGACGCACTGGGTGACCGGGATCGCGGCAGTACGGCGGGAGTCCCCAACGACCTGCAACGCGACTTCGTGCTGTCCGGCAGCCCGTTCGAGTTCAAGCTCGACGTACCGAACGGGACCTACATGGTCAAGACCTACAGCGGCGACTGGATCGGCACGACCCGGACCGACTTCACCATCGAAGGACGTGCTTCGGGCAACGGCAACGCGGGCCGGGCCAGCGTCACCGAGCGGTTGCACGGGCCGGTCTCCGTCGGCGACAGCCAGCTGAACGTCGTGATCGGCGGTGCGGGCTCACGGCTCAACGGCATCGAGGTCACGCCGTTGCTGGTGGCACCGACCGGACTCAAGGTCGAGTCCCTGAACGCCAACCAGCACACCGCAACAATCGCCTGGACGGCAGCCGACGACGCAGCCGGATACAGGGTGTACCGCCAAGGCCCTGAGAACGCCAAGCCGGTCAAGATCGCCGACACGACAACACCCGGCTTCACAGACAACACAGTCGTGGCGGGTCTGACCTACGACTACGAAGTCACCGCTCTCGACAACACCGGCCTGGAATCGGTGCCCTCAGCAACAGTAAGGGCAGCGGTCGTTGATGCGAGCGTTCCGGTGCCGGCCGCGCCGAGGCTCCTGCAGCTGCAGGACATCGACAAGAACCAGCTGACCTTCCATTGGCAGCAGGCGCCGACCGCATCGGCCTATCTTGTCGCCCGTTCGGAGGCAGCAGACGGTGTCTACCGCACCGTCGGGTTGACCGCTGACAAGACGTTCACCGACAAGACTGTCCTGACGACGATCAAGTACTACTACCAGGTGAGAGCGGTCAATGCGGGCGGTGTCTCGACGCCGTCCACCACACTGACCACCCCGGCGGTGACCGTGCTCAAGCGCCAGGCCGAGCGTCTCGAGCGGGCGCCTTCGGCGGTGCCTACAGCGGACGGCAAGGTGCTGGTCGGCTGGCGGCTGCTGGGAACGGACCGGCAGTCGCTCGGGTTCAACGTCTACCGCGACGGCGTCCGGATCAACGCCAAACCGATCAAGACCAGCACGAACTTCCTCGACGCGGGCGGCAAGTCCACCTCGCGCTACGTCATAAAGATGATCGACGACGAGCGCGAGTACCCAGTGACCAAGGAGTTCGGCACCTGGTCGAAGAGCTACTTCGCGGTGCCGCTGGACAAGCCGGCCGATGACTACACCAAGGACGGCCAGCCCTACAGCTACAGCGCAGGCGACGCCAGTGTGGGCGACGTCGACGGTGACGGCAGCTACGAGATCATCCAGCTCTGGGCGCCGTCCAACGCCAAGGACAACTCACAGGCCGGCTACACCGGCATCGTGTACGTCGACGCCTACAAGCTGGACGGCACGCGGCTCTGGCGCATCAGCCTGGGCCCGAACATCCGCGCCGGCGCTCACTACACGCAGGTCCAGGTGTACGACCTCGACGGCGACGGCCGGGCTGAGGTCACCATGAAGACAGCCGATGGTACGACGGACGCCGCGGGCACCGTGATTGGCGACCCGAACGCCGACTACCGCAACAGCTCTGGCTACGTACTCACCGGACCGGAGTACCTCACGGTGTTCGAAGGGCTGACCGGCAAGGCGCTGGACACCGTGGACTACACCCCAGCGCGGGGTGACGTCGGCGCGTGGGGTGACACCTACGGCAACCGTGTCGACCGGTTCCTGGCTGGTGTGGCCTACCTGGACGGCGAGCACCCGAGTGTCGTGTTCACCCGTGGCTACTACACGCGCGCAGTGCTGGCGGCGTACGACCTGGTCGGCGGGAAGCTGCGGCAGCGGTGGGTGTTCGACTCCAGCAACGAGGGCAGCGAAGGCGGCTACGGGATGGGTAACCACAACCTGTCCGTCGCCGATGTCGATGCCGACGGCAAGGACGAGATCATCTTCGGTTCGATGGCGGTCGACGACGACGGTTCGTTGCTCTACAGCACCGGTCTGGGGCACGGCGACGCGTTGCACGTGTCCGACCTGATCCCGGCCCGACCAGGGCTCGAGGTCTTCGCGGCGCACGAGGACATGGGCCGCAGTGGCAACCGCGGCGCGACGATGCGGGACGCGCGTACGGGCGAAATCCTGTGGGACATCCCGGCCGACCGCGACACCGGCCGGGCCGCGGCGGGTGACATCGATCCGCGGTACCCAGGTGCGGAAGGCTGGGCCGTCGGTGGTGACGCGGCCTGGAACTCGCGGGTCGGGCAGCTGAAGTCGTCGACCGGTGAGTTGCTCTCGACAACCATCCCCGCGGCAAACTTCCTGGCCTGGTGGGACGGTGACCCGCTGCGCGAGATCGTCGACCACGACTGGAACGCCGCGACCTCGACCGGTACGCCGACGATCGCAAAGTGGAACTGGGAAACGCAGACCGTCGGCGTGCTGCTCAGCGATCCGGAAGCACGGTCGAACAACCACACCAAAGGCACGCCGGCGATCCAGGCCGACCTGTTCGGCGACTGGCGTGAGGAGATCGCCTGGCGCAGCGCGGACAGTTCGGAGCTACGCATCTACAGCACGCCGTACGAGACCGACCGGCGGATCCACACGCTCATGCACGATCCCGTCTACCGCCTAGGCGTCGCCTGGCAGAACACCGCCTACAACCAACCACCCCACACCAGCTTCTTCATCGGCCAAGGCATGACCCAACCAAAGCGGCCGAATATCCGCTACGCCGGCTGACACCGAGCAGGCACCTCCCGCGGGACGCCCCGGGAGGTGCGTCGGCGGTACCCGATCCGACGTTCGTCGCGGCGCAGTGGTGTGGTTGTGGTGGCAGGAGTGAGTTCACCGGTAGGGTGGAGTCGGCCGAGCGGAGGGGGCAGCGAATGACCGACATCTTCACTACGCCGCTCCTCACAGCGCGAGAAGCGGCGCGCTATCTCAAGATGCCCGAGTCCATCTTGGACAGTTGGCTCGCAGACGCGTCTCAGATGCCTCTGGTCCACGCAGTCGTCCCCGAACGGCGCGGCTGGCCGCGAGTCCCGTTCGTCGGAATCATCGAGGCTTATGTACTTCGGACACTGCGTGAGCTCGGTTTCTCCATGTCCGACATCCGTCGTGCGGCAGACCTGGCGAGATCCGAGTTCAACGACCAGTATGCGTTGGCCAGCGAACGCATCGCGACGGACGGCATCGGATTGTTCGTCAGAGTGGCGGACGAGTCGCTGGTTCATGGGCGAGATCGTCAGATCGCCTTCCCTGAGGTCATTTCGGAGTATCTGACTTACATCAGTTGGGACGCTTCCGGTCATCCAGCGCGACTGAGGCTTCCGCAGTTCCCGTCCGAAGCCGAGGTTGTCATCGATCCGAGGTTCGGCTGGGGGGCTCCAGTTCTTGCCAAGAGCAAGGTTCCTGTCGAGGCGATGGTCTCCCTGTGGAGGACGGGCGAGCCCATCAGTGCTGTCGCCGAGGAGTACGAACTCCCCGCGGATGTTGTAGAGAATGTCCTCCGCCAAGCCGCCTGAGTTCTTCTTCGATCGCAGCCTCGGCAAAGCAACAGCTACGCATTGGACAGCGGACATCTCTTCTGCCTTGCCTCCGGCAACCTGGGGCTGGCTGAGATGGCCCAGCGTTTTGTCGACGCCGAGCAAGCCATCTTGAGAGCGAGTAGCCGAGCCTCTGTCGGCTTCTGGCATGTGCACGACCGAGGTCGGATCACCAAGATGTGGCCTTGACGTGCGCGGTCATGCCGCCGTGCGAGGCTCAGCGGTAGGTGATTTGGCGTTCGGCGGCGGCTCGGGCGGCGTATTCGGCTGGGGTGAGGCCGATCTGCTGCTTGAACTCTTTGGAGAAGTGAGCCTGGTCGAAGTAGCCGAGCGACGCAGACAGCTCTGCGAGCTCGGCTACTTCGCCTTGGGCCAGGAGTTCGGCGCCGTCGTGCAGGCGGTAGCGGCGCAGGACCCACTTCGGGCCGACGCCGACGTACCGGCGGAAGAGCCGTTGCAGGGTGCGGATCGGTATGCCGAAGCGCTCGGTGATCTGGTCCACTCGCGCCACCGAGCGGTCCTCCGCCATCGCCGCGACGATTTCACGGACCAGTTCGTACGACGGATCCGGCGGTACCAGGTGATCGCGCAGGAACGCCTCGAACACCGCACGACGCCGTACGTCGGAATCCTCGGCGAACATCAGGTCCGCCAGCCGGTCGCCATCCGGGAACACCGCGGTCAGCGGCAGCACCTGATCGCGGAACGACGCGACATCGAGCCCGGTCACCGCGCCGAAGCCACCGGCCCAGAACTTGACCCCGAACACTCGCCCCCTGCCGGTTAGCTCACGTGAGAACTTGCGCGTGCTGACCCCGTTCACGAACGCGCCGCCTGGCTGCTCGAAGGTGACGTTCACTGAAGGGAACGGCAGCACCTCGGCCGTGTACGGCTCGTCCAGCTCCCACTCGACGATCCAGTACCACTCCACGAACCGGCCGACCTCCGGCCCGGCCGCGAGCCGGCTCAGAGTGCGATGCCGGGCCTGCTCCCGCGGATGCAGGATGCCCTTCTCGCTGTCGGACGGAGGCGTGGTCACTGTGGATGTCGCTTTCTTACAAGACCGGAACCGCGTTCCGCGGGTTGACTAAGAGTCATGACGACGAACACGGACAGAGACATGGTAGTTCGGCCCATCCCCGACGGTTATCACTCGCTGACCCCGTACCTCGCCGTACCGGACGGCCCGAAGGCGATCGAGTTCTACCAGTCGGTGTTCGGGGCCGAGGTGATCAGCCGGCAGGACCTGCCGGATGGGCGGGTCGGTCAGGCGGAGCTGAAGTTCGGGAACTCGATGCTGCAGTTGAGCGACCAGATGCCGCAGATCGGGCTGCGGGCGCCCAACGGCGAGTGGGTGCACTCCTCGCTGGTGCACTACGTGCCGGATGTGGACGCGACCTTCGCGAAGGCGGTCGAGGCGGGCGCGACGCCGGTGGAGGAAGTTCAGACGTTCATGACCGGCGACCGGTACGGCACGGTGATCGACCCGTTCGGGCACCGCTGGGCGATCCTGACGAAGGTCGAGGACGTGTCCCGCGAGGAGGCGGATCGCCGGGTGAAGGAGTGGCTCGCCTCGAGCCCGGAAGGCCTGCAATAGAAGGCTTCCTCGCGCTCTGGTCTTGTCCAGAACATAAGGAAGCGGCCCGCCGGAACCGTCCCCTGCGGCAGTTTCGGCGGGCCGCTGACTAAGAGTGTGCACGCGATCACGGAAAATGGCAACCCGTCGAGTAAGGAAACATAGACTTCAAGTGATCGTTTCAGTCCTGTGGACGGAGACCGGCCGGTCGGACCCGGTTCCGGTAGGCTTTGGTCGCAAGAGCCTGGATGCGCCGCCGGATGAACGTCCGGTGAACGTCTCCGGGCTTCACCGTTTCCAGCGCCGGGCTGCCGCGGACTCGTGAGGCGCTCAGCCGGCGCGTGAAGAGGAGGGCTGAGATGCCCGCAATCGTGCTCGTCGGCGCCCAGTGGGGCGATGAGGGCAAAGGCAAGGCGACCGATCTGCTCGGCAACACGGGTGAGGTCATCGACTACGTGGTCAAGTTCAACGGCGGCAACAACGCCGGCCACACGGTCGTGATCGGCAGCGAGAAGTACGCGCTGCACCTGCTCCCGAGCGGGATCCTCACCCCGGGTGTGACCCCGGTGATCGGCAACGGGGTCGTGGTCGACCTCAGCGTGCTGTTCGAGGAGCTCGACGCACTGCAGGCCCGTGGCGTCGACACGTCCCGGCTGGTGGTCAGTGCGAGCGCTCACCTGATCCCGCCGTACAACCGGACGCTGGACAAGGTGACCGAGCGGTTCCTGGGCAGCCGGAAGATCGGGACCACCGGCCGCGGGATCGGGCCGACGTACGCCGACAAGATGAACCGCGTCGGCATCCGGGTCCAGGACCTGTACGACGAGAAGATCCTCGAGCAGAAGGTGGCCGGCGCGCTGGAGCTGAAGAACCAGCTGCTGGTGAAGGTCTACAACCGCCGCGCGGTGGAGATCTCCGAGGTCCTGGACGAACTGCTCGGGTACGCCGAACGCCTCAAGCCGATGGTGGCCGACACCAGCCTGCTGCTGAACAAGGCGCTGGACGAAGGCAAGACCGTGCTGATGGAGGCCGGGCAGGCGACCCTGCTGGACGTCGACCACGGCACCTACCCGTTCGTCACGTCGTCCAACGCGATCTCCGCAGGGGCATGCACGGGTTCCGGTATCCCGCCGACCCGGATCGACCGCGTGATGGCGGTGGTCAAGGCCTACACGACCCGCGTCGGCGAAGGGCCGTTCCCGACCGAGCTGCTGGACGCCGACGGTGAGTGGCTGCGGCAGCAGGGCTTCGAGTTCGGTACGACGACCGGCCGGCCGCGGCGCTGTGGCTGGTACGACTCGGTCATCGCCCGGTACGCCGCCCGCGTCAACGGCGTCTCCGACTTCGTCCTGACCAAGCTGGACACGCTGACCGGCCGGGAGAAGATCCCGGTCTGCGTCGCGTACGACGTGAACGGCGAACGGCACGACGAGATGCCGATGACGCAGACCGACTTCCACCACGCGGTGCCGGTCTACGAGGAGTTCGACGGCTGGTCGGACGACATCACCGGCTGCCGGAGCTTCGAGGACCTGCCGAAGGAAGCGCAGACCTACGTCCGCGCGGTCGAATCGCTCAGCGGCGCCAGGATCTCCGCGATCGGCGTCGGCCCCGAGCGCTCGCAGATCGTCCAGCTGTAGTCGGACAAGGGCCGCTCCGAGAGGGCGGCCCTTGTCACCTGCCGATGAACGGCAGGTCGCGGATGAACGGGGCGTTGCGGAGGTCGTCGAAGGTTGGGCGAGTGTTGATCTGCGGCGCCTCGATCGGGGTCCGCGCCCAAGTGGCACCGGAGCCCTGGGTGGCGTTGTAGAACGCGACAGCGCCCAGGACCAGCAGTACGGCGGCGATCGTGCTGGAGAGCCAGCGTGGGCGGAAGGCGTTGCGGGCGGCGATGTGTGCGCCGCGGCGCAGCGAGCTGCCGCCGGGCCCCCACCAGGCGGTGAAGAGAGCTGTGAGAGCGGCGGAGCCGAAGCCGACGGCTGAGAGTGGTTGCCACTCGAGGCCGTTGGCGGTGGCGGCGGTAGCGGTGACGATGCCGCCGACGATTACGCCCATGAGTAGCGGCAGCAGCAGGCAGGGCAGGGTGACTAGCGACGCCGTCACGAGCTGCAGCGGTGTGGCGGCCGCGGCGACGACACCGTCCGAGCGGCCTGCCCGGCCACGCATCTGGCGGCGTCGCATGAGAGCAGTACTCGAGCGGTCGACCGTACGCGCGATGACGAACAGCACAATCGCCACGATGGTGCCCAGCCCCGGGTAGAGCGCTACCAGTCCAGTCAGCGCGGCCATGAGCCCGACCATCACACCGGTGCGCTTGCCGGTCGCCGGAGCCCGCTGCGGCTTCCCCTGATACGGGTTTATCTGGTACGGCTCGCCCTGCTCCGGGTAGTGCTGGGCCACCGGCTGCTGGTACGGCGCCGGAACTGGACTCTGGTACGGCTGAGGTGCATAGCCGTTGGGAGCGCCCTGGTACGGCAGCGGCATCGCAGCCGGCGCAGCCGCGGTCGGTGCGGGACTGTAGGTCGCCGGGTGGCTCACCGCCGGGTAGCCGCCAGCCACTGGCGCACCAGCCACGCCGACACCATCCAGCAACGCCCCACCGGCACCGCCAACCGCTCCCGCCCCG
Organism: Kribbella antiqua; assembly: GCF_004345665.1. Classification (GTDB taxonomy): domain Bacteria; phylum Actinomycetota; class Actinomycetes; order Propionibacteriales; family Kribbellaceae; genus Kribbella; species Kribbella antiqua. The sequence goes on along the minus strand of NZ_SLWR01000015.1, from coordinate 100,728 downwards.
GCAACGCCCGGACCGGCGCCGACCGCTCCGGCCCCGGCAGCGCCCGCCGCTGCGGCGGCCTTCCGGGCGGCGGCTACCTCGCGCACCTTGTCTCGGAGCGGCGCGAACGCCGACAGCGGTGGAATGACCGGAGGTACCAGTTGTGCGACCTCAGCGGGCGAAGGCTCGCCCGAGCGCTGCTCCTCCGGCATGACCCGCGTCATCAGCGCCGTCTTTGGCTCGAGCTGAATAGTCACCGGCACCGTGGCCGACGCACGTGGTGGCAGTGCGTCCCGCCCCTCGGCGTACCGGTTGAGGCCGGTCATGATCTCGTCCTGCGTCGGCCGGTCGCGCTTGTCGGGGGAGAGTGCCGCGGCGAGCAGTGGCTTCAGCCGCGGGTCCAGCCCCTCCAGATCGGCCTGACCCCGGTGCACCCGGTGCAGCACGGCCTCAAAGGGCCCCTTGCCGAACGGGCGCCGTCCGGTCGCAGCGAACGCCACAGTCGCTGCCCAGCCCCACCAGTCAGCCGACTCCGACACCGTCTCGCCCTCGATGAGCTCGGGCGCCAGATAGCCCGGCGTTCCGACCACCAGGCCGGTCTGCGTCAGCCGGAGGTCGTCAGTGGCCTGAGCGATGCCGAAGTCGATCATCACGGGCTTGCCGTTGAACATCATCACGTTGCCCGGCTTGAGGTCGCGGTGGATCACTCCAGCCGCGTGAATCGCCTGCAGCGACTCCGCCAGGCACCCAGCGAGTGGCAACCACTTGCGCGGCGTCAGCGGTCCACGCTCGTCCACCTGCTCGTCCAGCGGGTGGCCAGGCACGAACCGCGTCACCAGGTACGGCCGGTCGCTCTCCAGGTCGTGGTCGAGGATGCCGGCCACGCCGGGGTGGTCCACCTTCTGCAGTGTGGCCACCTCGCGCTGCAGCCGGGCCCGCGCGATCGTGTCGTGCGCGACGTGCGCCCGCAGTACCTTGAGTGCGACCTCCTGGTGCGCCGGGCTTTCGGCCAGGTAGACGACACCCATGCCGCCCTGACCGAGCCGCCGGATCAACCGGTACGGCCCTATCCGCTCCTCCACCTCCTCAACCGGTGTGGAAGGCGGTCCCCCTGTCGCTGACATGCCATCTACGGTACGTCCCCACCAGCCCAACCCGGCCGGCTGGCGTGAGTCCGTGCGTACGCCGTGAGTCCGGTAAAAACCCGCTCTGGCTCGAATCTTGCGAACAGCGACCACCCGGCCACTCGTCGTACGCCCTCCGCGCCTGATTCAGCGGCGGCGGAGTAGGACGCCGCGGCTGCCGCGTTTGCGGAGCAGGGCACCGGAGAGCTCTTCCAGCCGAGGCGCGGCGAGCTCGATCTCTTCCTCGACAGACCACGCCGCCGGCCACACCTGCCGCGCGAGCTCCCCGGCCTCCAACGCGACGAACAGGTGGTCGGTGGGGAATCGATCGAGCAGGCTCAGGTCCTGGTCGTAGTACAGGACCTCGACCAGCAGGTACGCCGACCCCGTCAACCGCGCCGTGGTGGCGAGATCCTCGAAGCTGTGCGGATGAATTCGTACGTCGCCCTCGACGTTGGACCGCAGCCGTTCGAGCAGGAGCTCGTTCGGCTCGGTCGCGTCGACGGAGAATCCGTCGGCCAACAACCGCTGGGTCAGCGCACCCTCATGTGCTCCGACCTCGATCACGCGACCCGCGATCGGATCGAGATGACGCCGTACCCACGCGACCGTCGCATCCAGTCGCTCTCGCTCGTACGGCGATGTCGCGACCTCGTACGGCGATGCCGCGACGTCGACTGGATCCAGGACGACCCGCGGGCCGCCCGGCACAGGCAGAGTGTGCCGGACCGGGGCCTCGACGGCGGCCGTGAGGTCGATGGCCCAGCGACCGTGGGGGACCCGGGCGTCCGTCGGGTGGTGGGTCCAGACGGTGAACGGGATGGCGCCGGCCTCGCGGGCGATCGCGGCGGCCGCGGTTGCCGGTGAGAACGGTTTGTCGCTCTCACCGGAACTGGCCTGGAGTGCCGCGATCGCCGCGAGACGACCCTCGAGGGTGACGCCGGCTGGCAGCTTCAGATAGACGCCGCGCTCGGCGGCGAGCAGGTGGACCTCACGGCCATGGGCCGGGTCCAGCACGGACAGGAAATCGGTAACGGCATCTTCAGGGCGGACCACGGCAAGGACATCAATCATCCCGGTCCAGTTTACGTAACATCCTTGCCGAAAGTTGTCGGCCGCGTGTCGATCAGTTGACGAGTTCGGGGTAGACCGCGGTCAAGTCGGCCGCGACACCGGCTTTGGCCTGCCGGGCAGTGTCGTCGGCGAGGACCTCGTGAGCGCCGGACTCGATGCCGTCGAGGGCCTGCTTGGCGATGTCCTCGGGCTGGGCCTTCGGTGCGGTGACGGCGGTTGTCATGTCGGTGTCGACGTACCCCATGTGCAGGCCGGTCACGCCGATGCCGCGGTCGAGGAGTTCGAGCCGGATCGCGTTGGTCTGCAGCCAGAACGCCGCCTTGGTCGCGGCGTACGCGCCGCCGCGGGCGACCCAGGACAGCGCCGAGTGGGCGTTGAGGATGTGACCGCCGCCGTTGCGCTCGATGACCGGGACCAGCGCGCGGGTCAGGTTGAGCGGGCCGAAGAAGTTGGCCTCGAAGACAGCGCGCACCTCCTCGACCGGAGTGTCCAGATAGGTGTACGGCGACCCGACGCCGGCGTTGTTGATCAGGACCGTGACGTCAGGCACAGCCTTGACCAGTGCGTCGATCGAGGCCTGGTCGGTGATCTCGAGCGGCAGCGGTACGACGCGGGGATCGCTGCTCGGCTTGGGGTCGCGGGCGGTGGCGTAGACCTTGGCGACGCCGCGGCCTAGCAGATCCTCGACGATCGCCTTGCCGATCCCGCGCTGCCCGCCGGTGACGAGGACGACGGCGCCTTCGAGTGTGGTCATCTGAACTCCTTGAACTGGAAACCGATCTGTTTCCACGAGCGTAAACCGATCTGTTTCCTAACGCAAATCCAGCCGGTACCCTCATTGCATGACCACCTCGGCGACCCCCCGCGAGCGGCTCCTGGACGCCGCGGGCGAACTCTTCTACCGCGACGGCGTCAACATCGGAGTGGACGCGCTCTGCAAAGCGGCCGGGGTCTCGAAGAAGTCGATGTACCAGCTCTTCCGTTCCAAGGACGAGCTGATCGCGGAGAGCCTGGCCAGCCGCGGCCCGTCGTACCAGGCACTGCTGCATCCCGGCCCGGAGGACGACCGCACGGCCCGGGACCGGATCCTGGCCGTGTTCGAGCGGCAGGACCAGATGGTTGCCGAGGGCAATTTCCTGGGCTGCCCCTACGTGAGTACGGCGATCGAGCTGAAGAACCCGGAGCACCCCGGCTCGGTGGTCGCCCGGCACTTCAAGCAGCAGCTGACCGACTTCTTCCACCGTGAGCTGCGCAAGGCGGGCGCGGAGGATCCGGCCACCCTCGCGATCCAGCTGACGATCATCTTCGACGGTGCCTCGGCGCGCGCCGTCGTCCGCGCGCAGAACCTCGGCGGCATCGGCGTCGTCACCGCGGCCGCGTTGCTCGACGCTGCCGGCGTACGTTCGGGGGAGCTGGTCGGGTAGCGATCGCGTGGGACAAAAGGGCCTTTTGTTCCACGGAGTTCCGGAACCGGCGGGCTCTTGACGCGCTCACACCGCGTGGCGAAAGTGGTGAAACTCGCACTGTCCTACCGCCCCGAAAGACAGGACATCCGCCATGCGAAAGAAGCCTCTGATCCTGGCTGCCTGCGTGCTGCTGGCAGCCGGTGCCCTCAGCAACCAAGCCGCCGCGACGTCGACAGCGCCAGCTGCTTTTGCACATCCCGGTGTCGGAGTGAGCCGAGCCCAGCTGGACTTCGTGCGGTCCAAGGTGCAAGCCGGCGCGGAGCCGTGGACGACCGCGTTCAACCAGGCGAAGAACAGTTCGTACGCATCACTCAGTCGTACGCCGAGCCCGCGCGCGATCGTGGAGTGCGGACCGTACTCGAATCCCAACTACGGTTGTACGAACGAGCGTGAGGACGCCATCGCGGCGTACACGGATGCGCTGCTCTGGTACCTCACCCGCGACGATCGCTATGCACAGAAGGCGATCCAGCTGATGGACGCGTGGTCCGCGACCATCCAGGACCACACCAACAGCAACGCACCGCTGCAGACCGCGTGGGCCGCGTCGTCCTGGCCGAAGGCGGCCGAGATCATCAAGCATGCCTACGGCAACTGGCCGAACGCCGGCCGCTTCGCCGCCATGCTCCGCAACGTCTACTTGCCCGAGATCATCAACGGCTCGAACTCCAACGGGAACTGGGAGTTGAGCATGACCGAGGCGATCCAGGGCATCGGGGTTTTCCTCGACGACGCGGCCGTGTACGACAAGGCGATCGCGCTGTACCGCGTTCGGGTGCCGGCGTTCGTCTACCTCGCTTCCGACGGCGCACTGCCGAAGACCAAGCCGAGCCAGAACCTCAACACCCGCGAGAAGATCGTCGCCTACTGGCAAGGGCAGGACACGTTCGTCACCGGTCTGACGCAGGAGACCTGCCGCGACTTCACCCACACCGGCTACGGGATCTCGTCGATCTCGCACGTGCTGGAGACGTCGCGAATCCAGGGGATCGACCTCTATCCGGAGTTCGGCGAGCGGCTGCGGCAGGCGCTCGGGTTCCAATCCCGCTGGGAGCGCAACCTCGAGCCGGTGCCGTCCTGGCTGTGCGGCGGCACGCTGCACCGTGGCCTGGGGCCGATCACCGAGGTCGGCTACAACGCCCTGCACACCCGCCTCGGCTACGCGATGAGCAACACCCAGGCGCTCACCGAATCCCGCCGCCCGGCCGGCTCCAACAACCTGTTCGTCGCCTGGGAAACCCTGACGCACGCAGAGAACCCGTCCTAGGACGAACTGCGGCCGGGGGGTGAGTCCCCAGCCGCAGCGGGTGCCGGGGATCGCCAAACTCCCCGCCCGGTTCAGACTGCCGGGATCAGTCGGGCTGCTGGGATCACCTGTCGGGCCAGGTTCGGCGATGACCACGAGAGTTGGGCGATGGCGTCGTACCCGTTCTCGTAGTACTCCAGCTTGATGGCGTGCTTGCCAGCGGTCAGAGCGATGCTGCCGGTGTCGTCGCGCTTGGAGTGGTCGGTCCACGCGTTGACGATCAGCTGTCCGTCCACCCACAGCCGCACGCCGTCGTCGGTCGTGGTGATGAAGCTGTACGTCGCAGCAGCCGGTACGTCGACCTGTCCGGTCCACCGCACGCTGAAGTTGTCCACCGGCACGGCGGATGACGGCGTACCGGGGCCCCAGTCGAAGTTCACGGTGGAGTCGAGCCGGGTGAGGGCTACCGGCCCGGTGAGGTCGCGTGAGGCGTAGTACTCGCCCTTGAGGCCCTGGTCGGCGAGGACCAGGGTCGTGACCGAGCGGGCCGGCAGTGTGGGATTGGCAGTGCCGTTGGAGATGGGCAGTGTGCCGGTCTGGTGTGGCGTCGACGCGTCAGCGGTGGTCTGCCAGATTTGAGCGCTGCCGCTGGTGTAGCCGGTCAGGTTGAGGCTGGTGGTGGTTGCTGTCGTGTCTGCGTTGACCAGGACGATGTTCTTGCCGCCGGTCGAGGCGAACGCGTGCAGGAGGTTGCTGCTCGACGTGGTCGGCACCACGGTCGCACCGAACCGGCGGAACAGTCCCTCACCGGTGAACATGCCCAGACCGTGGTAGATCGGCGTCGGTGCGCTGACTGGGATGCCGCCTTCGCCCTCAGTGCTGGTGATACCCAGTCCGGTGTTCTTGGTGGCGTTACCGTTCTTGTCGCCGTACAGGAGGGTCGACACACCGGACTCCAGCATCGTGCCGAGCGCTGCCGAGCCCCAGACGGTTGCGAGGTGCGACAGCATCAGAGTGCCGTCCGGGTCCTCGTAATCCATGTTCCACTCACCGATCTGGATCGGGATGTCCCGTCCGGTCAGCCGGGCGACGCGGGCCTTGAGGTCGGCGATGTCGGAGCTGTAGCCCTCGATGACTGTGGTGAGCAGCTGCTCGGGGGTGTAGCGCGTGTAGCCGGCGCCGTAGTCGTGGTAGTCGATGAAGTCGACCCGGCTCCCCGAAACCGTCAGGAAGGTGTCCATGTACGGCGTGCCGAGCTGCGGCTCGTAGGAAGACAGCGCCGGCCCACCTACCTGTACGGCGGGGTCCAGCGCGTGCAATGCGTCGTGAACCTGGTTGTAGCGGGCGCTGTACTCGTCAGCCGTCATCTTCTTCGGGTTGCCGCTGTTGTCGTGCTCATTGCCGTAGATGAACTTCCGGACCGGCGTACCGGCCGCCTTGAAGTGGTTGTAGATGTTCTTCGCATCGGCAAGGTCTTCAGCCGCCGTACGGCGTCCGTCGGCCGGCAGGATCAGCATCGGCTCGGCGCCGAGGTCGCGGATCGCGGTGACCCAGGCGTCACCGGTGATGGCGGTGTCACAGTACGAACCGCCGCAGACGAGCTGACCGCTCGCGTCGTATGTCAGCTCCATCCGGAGGATGCCGAAGCCTTGGCGGCGGACGTTCTCGCGGTGGGTGGTGTCGTTGGTGATGTAGTGCTGGTTGCCGTAGCCGGTGATGTCGAGGCCGTAGTCGCTGGCTGCGAGCTCAGTCACCGGAGTGGTGAAGTCGACCGTGACTGTGGCGGCCGCGGCGCCCTGGGCGGGGACGGTGGGCAGAGTCAGAGCGGCGGCTGCCAGGAGTGCGGCAGCCGCCGTGAGTTTCGTGCGCATGGCGCGGAGTGTGTCAGACCTCGGTTGCCGGTGAGGCCGCCGTCGTTGTCAGCTTCTGGTCAGTTTCCGGAACTGGTCAGATCTGGGCTTCGCCGCGTTTCCAGTAGCCCTGGAAGGAGATGGCCGACTTGGGCATGCCGACGGTGTTGACCAGGTGCCGGCGGACCGACTTGATCATCGAGGACTCACCCGCCACCCAGGCGTAGTCGGCGTCGTACGGGAGATCGGCCGCTTTGAGGGCCTCGAGCAACTGACCGGGGGCGACCCAGGTGATGTCCGCAGTACCCGGCGTCGGCAGGGGGCGGATGTCGGCGACGTCCGGCACCTCGACGAAGACAGTCGCGTGTACGGCGGCCGGCAGCTGCTCGAGGATCCCGGCCAACGCGGGCAGCGCGGTCTCGTCGGCGACGAGCACGCGGCGCACGCTGGTCGCCGGCGGGACGTAGTCGACACCGGAGTGCAGCAGGCCCTTGGTGCTGGTGGTGTCGACCGCGAACGGCAGGATCAGGCCAATCTGGTCGCCCGGCTTGGCCTCGCTCACCCAGGCGGAGGCCGGCCCGTTGATGCCGTGCAGGACGAACTCGACGTCGAGCTCGGAGATCTCGGGACGGAGCGCGCGGATGGTGTAGGTCCGCATGATGAAGCGCTCTTCGACCGGCTGCGCACACCACTCCGGGTACCACTCGGGGCCGGTCGGCAGCTTGATCTCACTGCCGTCGGGCGGCGAGAGCAGCACCTTGATCCGCTGGTCGGGGCCCGCGGTGACGGCGTCCGCGATCCGCGGTGCGACGAAGGTCACGCGGCGCAGGTGCGGGCTGAGGTCGTCGACCGCCGCCACGGTGGCGAGCACCGAGTCGAACGTGATCGGCCGCTCGAGCACAGTCGTCATGGTTTCTCCATGTCTTTGCTATCCCGCCCCACCGCCCCGGTCAGGAAACAGAGCAGGGGAGGCTCAGGTTTCGGACCCGTGGACGGCCGGGTTATTCTGAGGCGTCTAGAGGTTAGCCTTACCTAAGAGGATCCCAAAGTCCAATGCCCCCGCCCAGCGCTCTCGCCGACACGTCCGAGACCGCCGTCGCTCCCGCGCGGCCGCGGCGCACTCGGCGGGCCACGCTCCTCTTCGGGCTGATCGGGTGTTTCGCGTTGCTGGTGCTGGTGACGCTGCTCAGCATCGCGGTGGGTTCGAAGCAGATCCCGCTGTCGACGGTGCTCGATGCCTTGCGCCACTACAACGCCGCGGACACCGACCATGTGATCATTCGCTCGCTGCGTGTACCGCGGACCGTGATCGGGTTGCTGGTCGGCGCGGCGCTGGGTCTGTCCGGAGCGCTGATGCAGGGCGTGACCAGGAATCCGCTCGCCGACCCAGGCATCCTCGGTGTCAACGGGGGTGCTGCGCTGTTTGTCGTCGCGGGCATCTATTGGTTCGGGCTGTCGAGCCTGACGTCGTACGTCTGGCTCGCGTTCGCCGGTGCGGCGGCCGCGTCGGTTGCGGTGTATCTGCTCGGCTCGTTGGGCCGGGAAGGCGCGACGCCGGTGAAGCTGGCGCTGGCGGGTGCGGCGATGACGGCGATGCTCGGCTCGCTGACGACGGCACTGTTGATCGGTGACGTCGACACCTTCGACCAGTTCCGGTTCTGGGCGGTCGGATCGCTGGCCGGCCGTGGCTCCGACATCGCCGGGCAGGTCGCGCCGTTCATCCTGATCGGGATCGTGCTGGCGCTGGTTTCGGGGCGTGTGCTCAACGCCCTATCGCTGGGCGACGAGGTGGCGAAGTCGCTCGGCCAACGGGTCGGCCTGGCCCGGCTGTTCGTCGCCCTGGTCGTCGTACTGCTGTGTGGTGCTGCCACCGCGGCCGCGGGACCGATCGGTTTCATCGGGCTGACGATTCCGCACGTGGCCCGGCTGGTGACCGGCCCGGACTACCGCTGGATCCTGCCGTATTCGATGCTGCTGTCACCCATCCTGCTGCTCGGCTCCGACGTACTCGGCCGGGTCGTCGCGCAGCCCGGTGAGCTGCAGGTCGGCATCGTCACCGCCGTCATCGGTGCGCCGTTCTTCATCGCGCTCGTACGCCGCCGGAAGCTGGCGAACCTCTGATGACGACGACTGCCGACGCGGTTCAGATCGTCGCCCGGGCCCGCGCGGCCCGGCAGACCCGGTACGTCGTTGTCGCGGCAACGCTGGCCCTCGTCGTCTTCGCGACCTTCTGCGTCTCGCTGTCGCTGGGCGACTTCAAGATCCCCGTGATCGACGTGGTTAAGACGCTGTTCGGTGGCGGCGACAAGGCGACCGAGTTCATCGTCAACCGGCTTCGGTTGCCCAGGGCACTGACCGGCCTGATGGTCGGCGCCGCGCTCGGGATGTCCGGCGCGATCTTCCAGAGCATCGCCCGCAACCCGCTGGCCAGCCCCGACATCATCGGAGTCACGTACGGCGCCAGCGCGTTCGCCGTCTTCGCGATCGTCACGCTGGGGCTGACCGGGGTGGCGGTGTCGCTCCTCGCTATTGCTGGTGCGGTGCTGACCGCGTTCGTCATGTACGTGCTGGCCTGGCGACACGGTGTGTCGAGCTATCGGCTGATCCTGATCGGTATCGGCATCGGTGCGATCGCCACCAGCGTCACGTCGTACTTGTTGACCAAGGCAAGGGTCGAGATTGCCCAGCAGGCGTTGATCTGGCTGACCGGCAGCCTGAACGGCCGGGACTGGTCGAATGTCCGGTCGATGGGTCTCACTTTGGCCGTGCTGACGCCGTTGACCGTGTACTTGGTTCATCGGTTGCGGATTCTGCAGCTTGGCGACGAGACGGCGTACGGGCTGGGGTTGCGGGTGGAGAGCTCGCGGCTCGGGCTGATCGTGATCGCCGTACTGCTCGCGGCGGTGGCGACCGCGGCGGCCGGGCCGATCGGGTTCGTGGCGTTCGTCGCGCCGCCGATCGCGCGGCGGCTGACTCGCTCGCCTGGGCCGGCGATGATCGCGTCGGCGTTGCTCGGTGCGCTGGTGGTGGCCGTGTCCGATCTGATCGCGCAGCATGCGTTCGGCGAGACCCAGCTGCCGGTCGGTGTGGTGACCGGCGTGGTCGGAGCGCCGTACCTGATGTTCCTGCTTGCCCGGGCCAACCGGGTGGGGAGTGGTGGCTGAGAGATGGAGAACTCCGTGGACCACAGTTTGGCCGCCGACGGCCTGGCCGTCGGTTATGACCAGCGGGAGATCATCCACGACCTGTCGGTGCGGATTCCGACCGGAAAGATCACCGTCATCGTCGGCGCCAACGCGTGCGGAAAGTCGACGCTGCTGAAGACGCTGGCACGGCTGCTGAAGCCGACGCGTGGGACGGTGCTGCTGGACGGCAAGAGCATCCAGTCGATCCCGACCCGCGAGGTCGCGACCAAGCTGGGATTGTTGCCTCAGTCACCGACCGCGCCGGAGGGGATCACCGTCGCCGACCTGGTCGGACGCGGGCGGTATCCGCGGACCCGGTGGATCCGGCAGTGGACCAAGACCGACGATCTCGCGGTTGCGGACGCGATGACGTCGACCGATGTGCTCTCGATCGCGGACCGGCCGATCGACGAACTGTCGGGCGGACAGCGGCAGCGGGTGTGGATCGCGATGGCGCTGGCGCAGGAGACCGACATACTGCTGCTGGACGAGCCGACGACGTTCCTCGATCTGACGCATCAGTTCGAAGTGCTGGACCTGCTGGTCGATCTGAACAAGCAAGAGGAGCGCACCATCGTGCTGGTGCTGCACGACCTGAACCAGGCCTGCCGCTTCGGCGACCACCTGATCGCGATGAAGGACGGCGCAATCGTTGCCGAGGGCAACCCGCGCGAGGTGATCACCGAGACCGTCGTCCAGGACGTCTTCGGTCTCGCCGTCAAGGTCATCCCCGACCCGGTCGCCGGCACCCCCATGGTCGTCCCCATCGGCCGCCACACCACCCGCACAGACACCTTCGCCAGCGGTGGGCCGGACACCCCCGCCGTCGGCGCGGGCTCCGACAACCCAGCCGCCCAGGCCCTAGCCGCCACCGCCGCCGCCAACGGCGTCCGCCGCCCACCCACCCGCTGAGGTTCCCGAGGGGACAGGAAGCGGCACAGGGCCGGCAGTTCCTCGCCTCCGGAATCCCGGCGGTTTCTCGCGCCCGGCACCCGCCGGCGGTTCGTCGCGCCCGCCCGGCGGTTTCTCGCGCCCGGCACTCGCCCGGCACCCCCCGCAGTTCCTCGCGCCCGGCACCCCGGCGGTTTCTCGCTCGCGGCACCTCCGATCGTTTCTCGCTCGCGGCACCTCCGGCGGTTCCTCGCGCGCGGCACCTCCGGCGGTTTCTCACCTCCGGCACCTCCGGCGGTTCCTCGCGGCCGGCACCCGCTCGGCTGGTGGTTCATCCGCTTGGCTCCGGGGAACTCCCTCCGATCTTCGGAACATAGTCTGCGCTCAGCGACCAGAAGTTTCCGGAAAGCGACGCGGCGGGTGCAGGCGTGCGGCTGCCGGGTCGGCCGGGATCCGCGCACGCGTGGTGTTCGTCGTACGCCGGCTCCCCTGTTGCCGGCGTACGCCTGGAACAGCTGGCGTGCGCGTGCGGTCAGGTGCGGACGCGGCTGCGGGCTCGGTGGATGATGAGGCCGGCCAGGAGGGCGCCCAGGGTGCCGAGGGCTAGGTCGCCGAGGGTGTCGGTGTACGCCGTTTGGAGTTCGGAGGAGTTGCGGATGAAGGCGTAGTACTCGCCGACCTCCCAGACGACGGCTGCGGTTGCGCCGAAGCCTAGGGCGACGAAGGCGGTCAGTGCGCGCGTGAGGTCTCTCGGTCCGAAGGCGAGCAGTACCCCCGCGGTGAGGAAGCCCCACAGGATGAAGTGCATGGCGTCGTCCCACCAGCTGACGGTGTCGAACAGGTTCAGCCGGTTGCCGATCAAATCCAGCACCCACGGCAGCGTCATCAGCAGATCGGCGTGCCACGGGAAGCTGGTGTGCAGCTTGCTCTTCGCCCGTCCGTACGCCCACCACCACAGCGGAAGCACCATCACGCCGAGCGGGTAGATGACGAGCCGGGCGGTCGATGCCTTGCCCTTGATCCCACTCAGGTCCGGCCAGATGAGTGCCGACAGCAACAAAGCGAACAGGATCAGCTTCGCGGCCAGAGCGCCGTACCGCAGCCAGCTCACCCGCGTGGTGGGAACCGTGGTCGCAACCATCGTCGTCATGCCTCCCAGTCAAACCAACCGCTGGGCGAAGCGGATGAGTACAACTACGGAACCTCCGCGCCATTCTGACCCACACCACGGCGCCCTGTCGCGATTTCGCAGGAGGGTTCGCGCTCGAGGTGGTTCGGCGGCGGGGTCAGCGGCTGGGGAAGCCGGGGTGGTTGGGTGACCGGTCGGCTGGGTGGGGATGGTGCGGCTCCTCCCGGGGTGGGCCGGGAGGAGCTCAGGGAGCCGCTCCGTCGGGGTGTGCTCGACGGGGGGCCGGGTGGCGGTCAGCTGACGCTGAGGAGGTCTACTACGAAGATGAGGGTTTCGCCGGGCTTGATCGCCCCGCCGGCGCCGCGGTCGCCGTAGCCGAGGTGCGGCGGGATGACGAGCTTGCGCCGGCCGCCGACCTTCATGCCCTGTACGCCGGTGTCCCAGCCCTGGATGACCTGGCCGACGCCGAGCTGGAAGGCCAGCGGCGCGCCCCGGTTGTACGACGCGTCGAACTCCTCGCCGGTGGAGTGGGCAACACCCACGTAGTGAACATTCACTCGCGAACCGGCCTTGGCCTCGTCGCCGTCGCCCACGGTGATGTCGGTGATCTCGAGATCCGCCGGCGGCGGACCGTCCGGAAAGTCGATCTCTGGCTTCTCAGTCATAACCCCAGCTAATCAGATCCTGTCTCCCGCCCCCTCCAGACCCCGGATCCAAGGGCGTGGGTCGCGTGGCGCCGTACCGGTGGAGTGGGTACGGCGCCACGCGATGACCGGCGCCGGGATCGTCAGCACTGGGCTCGGTGCCTTGGGGTTGGTCAGTCGGTGAGGACCTCGCGGAGTTTGGTGGCGAATTCTTCTGGTTTGCCTGGCATGCCGTACTCGTCGCCGAGGAAGCCGCCGTGGTTGGAGGGGAAGGTGACCGGGGCGAGACCCAAACGCGTGGCGACTGCTGCGCTGCCGCGGCCGGCTAGTTGCTGGGAGGACTCCTCGCCGACGGCCATGATGATGCGGTCTTTGGCCTTGTCGAGGGCGTCGAAGTCGGGTTGGTACGACGTGACCGGGCGAACGGTCTGGGCGAGCAGAGGATCGTTGCGGGAACCGTCGTCTTCGGTCGGCAGGCCGAACATCGCCGGGTCCGGGGCCGGCTGCTTGCTGTAGTCGGCTGGGATCTCGCCCTCGAACCCCACCAACGCGATGAATTTGGCCATCCCCGCGCCCAGACCGTCGCGCTGGTAGGTCTCGCAGATGTCCGCGCACGCCGCCAGCGCAGCCTCGCTGTCAGGCAGGATCGAGGCCAGTGGTGGTTCGTGGGCGACCAGGGTGTGGATCAGGTCTGGTCGTTTGGCGGTCAGCGCCAGTGCGTTGACCGCGCCTCCGCTCGTCGCGAAGAGGTCGACCGGTCCCACGTCGAGTGTCTCGATCAGACTGGCCAGGTCTGCCGCGTGCAGGTCCGGCGACACGTCGCCGGCGCCGTCGGTGCGGACGCTCCGATCGACGCCTCGTGGGTCGTACGTGACGACCGTGCGATCGGTGAAGTACGACGCCAGGGTTGGGAATCCGCTCGCGCCCATCGGTGAACCGAACAGCATCAGCACAGGTTGGTCGAGCTCGGCGAGCTCACCGCGTACGTCGTACGTCAGTGTCGCTCCGGGGACATCGATGGTGTGGGTGACGGCATCCGGCATGACTGACCTCCTGCGTTGGGCCCGATTCCGGGCTCGTGTTTGTGAGCCTAGACCGGTCCGGCGTACCGGAACAGGAACTCAACCTGCACCCGGTCGGCATTAATCTCGCCCTTCATGCGGAAGAAGAAGCTGGCACTGCTGCTCGCCGCCCTTGTCGCCGTACCGACCCTGGCTTCGACGAGCGCGTCGGCCGCGACCGAGAACTACGGCCAGTATTCCCTCATGTTCGAGAAGTCGGCCGGGCAGTACTGGGCGGGGCAGTCCGCCGCCGGCCAGTGGGCGTGGACACCGCTGAGCGCCACGGAGTCGGACATCTCCTGGGGCGACCCGGCCGCGTGGCCGCCAAAATCCGCCGAGCACTTCATCCACGACGGTGACTGGATCCTGCTCGATGGGTACAACGACGGCGCCGGTCGCCCGCTCACGCAGGTCCAGCGGGTCACGTCGGAGAAGATCGGCGACGCCTCCTGCGCCAACATGACCGACCTACCCTCAGCCGGCGGCCGTCAGCACTACGTGAAGTGGAACATCCCCACCACCGGCTACTGCCTCGACGCCACCGGCACTATCAAGCCCCCGAACGGCTCGACCACGGTCAAGTTCCGCCACCTGCAGAAGTGGCTCCCGCCGCACCCCTGCTCCAACCCGTACTACACCGGCCAAACCTGCATCACCCAGTTCGAGCAGTGGTGGGACGACAACCAGCACCCCTACTCCCTCCAGCTCTCCCGCACCCTCGAGATCGCCCGCGGCCTGGGCATGGCCTTCACCAACCGCACCACTGTCCCCCTCACCTGGAACGCAGACGGCCGCTACTACTGGCACTACTAGGGCCGGCCGGCCTTCGGAGCCGGCGCAGGAGCAGTGAGGATGCGGCCGGTCGCACTCGACAGAAGGCGGTCGAGGTTGGCGTCGAAGGGCTCCTCCATGTGCCAGTCGGCGGTGAGCATGTAGAGGGTGCCGTCGCCAACGGTGCACGCGAAGCCTGCATGCTCAAGCGGGATGGTGTCGAGGATCTCGCCGCCCTCGGCCATGCGGAGGCAGGCGGACCGGCCATCTGGAGTCCACCCTGGCGTCCAGATCGCCCCGTCGGCGTCCATACACATGCCGTCGCCGGTGTGTGGTGCCCAGACCCGTCGGTTGGCCAGGGTGCCGTCATCGGCGATGTCGTACGCCGTTAGCTGGAAGGCGAAAGACTCGGCGACGATCAGGGTCCTGTTGTCCGGCGTGATCACCATGCCGTTCGGGAAGGCCAGTTCGTCGGCCACCCGCCGTACTGAACCATCGGGCGTCACCAGCAGCACAAACCCCGGCCGCTCGCCCTCAGCCGGCTGGAAGTCGCAGCCGCCGTTGACGTAGATGTTGCCGCGACCGTCGACCACGATCTCGTTCAGACCGCCGTACGACGACAGGTCGGCGTACTCGGCCAGCTCACCAGAACCCTCCTGGCGCAACAGCAGCCCCTCCGGCCCCGAAACCACCAGCAACTGTCCTGACGGCAGCCAGTCGATCGAGAACGGCAGAGTGGTCGACACGCGAGCCATCACCTCGCGCTTGCCGGATGCATCCACGGCCAGCACCTCCTGCGCCCCCCAGTTCGAGCACCACAGCCGCCCGTCATGCCAGCGCGCCGACTCCCCGATCACGAGTCCTTCGAGCAGAATCTCAGTCATCAGCAGACTCCTTTCCTCTCACCCCCTACACGAACAGCATCCGCCCGGATCGACAGCACGATTCGTGCACTAGGCTGATGGCCCGTGAAGGTTTTGGTGATCGGCTCTGGCGGCCGCGAGCACGCACTGGTCTGGGCGCTGGCTCAGGATCCTGAGGTCGAGGAGATCGTTGCGGCGCCGGGGAACCCCGGTATCGCCGTAATGCGGCCCGCGCATGATGGTCAAACGATCGTTTGCCGGTCGGTGGACATCGCCGACCACGACGCGGTCGTCGCGCTGGCCGTCGAGTTCGGGGCCGATCTGGTCGTCGTCGGGCCGGAGGCGCCGCTGGTGGCCGGGCTGGCCGATCCGCTGCGCGAGGCCGGGATCGCCGTCTTCGGCCCGTCCAAGGACGCGGCCCAGATCGAGGGCTCGAAGGCGTTCGCCAAGGACGTGATGGCGACCGCGAGCGTGCCGACCGGCCGGGCCTACGTGTGTACGACGCCCGAGCAGGCGGCAGAGGCTATCGACGCGTTCGGGCCGCCGTACGTGGTGAAGGACGACGCGCTCGCCGCGGGCAAGGGTGTCGTCGTCACCTCGGATCGGGACGAGGCGCTCGAGCACGCGGCCGGGTGTGAGCAGGTGCTGATCGAGGAGTACCTGGACGGCCCGGAGGTGTCGCTGTTCGCGATCACCGACGGTACGACGGTGCTGCCGATGCAGCCGGCGCAGGACTTCAAACGCCTTGCGGACAACGACGAAGGGCCGAACACCGGCGGCATGGGCGCGTACACACCGTTGCCTTGGGCACCGGAAAAACTGGTCGAGGAGATCACCGAGAAGGTGCTCCAGCCGACCATCGACGAGCTGCGCCACCGCGGTACGCCGTTCAGCGGGCTGCTGTACGCGGGTCTCGCGCTGACCTCGCGTGGCGTCCGCGTGATCGAGTTCAACTGCCGGTTCGGCGACCCGGAGACGCAGGCCCTGCTGCCGCTCCTGAAGACTCCGCTCGGTGGACTCCTGTACGCCGCCGCGACCGGCAAGCTGGCCGACCACGAGCCACTGAGCTGGAAGAGCGCCGCCTCGGTGGCAGTCGTCGTCGCGGCCAAGAAGTACCCGGCCAGCCCCCGCAAGGGTGACGTGATCGCCGGCATCGAGCAGGCCGAGGTGAACGACGTCCGCGTCTTCCACGCCGGTACGGCGCTCGACGGCGACGACCTGGTCACGGCAGGAGGCCGAGTGCTCGCGGTCAGCGCCACTGGCAAGGACCTCGACGAGGCACGGCAACGCGCGTACGCCGCCGTCGGCCAGATCCGGATCAAGGGCTCCCAGCACCGCACCGACATCGCGTTGAAGGCTGCCCGGGGCGAAATCACCCTCTGACCGGCGCTTCAGCGGAACCGGGCGACCGGTTCGGGGGTGTAGGCGGGTATGAGGACGGCGGAGGTCGAAGGGCTGCGGGAGTTCTACTCCGCGCAGCAGCCGCGGCTGGTCGGAGTGATCTCGTTGCTGACCGGCTCGCGCGCCGAGGCCGAGGACATCGTGCAGGAGGCGTTCGTCCGGCTGGTGCCGCGCTGGGCGAAGGTCTCGCGGTACGACGCGCCGGAGGCCTGAGTGCGACTGGTCGCCGTACGACTGGCTGCCAACCGGCACCGCAACACCAGCCGCTTGACCCGGTTGTTCCACCGGCTGCCGCGTGAGCACGTGCCAGACCCGGCAGATGCGTATGCGGGTGACCTGCAGCAGGCCCTGGCCGAGCTGCCGCTGCCGACGCGCCAGACCGTCGTCCTCCACTACGTCTGTGATCTGAGTGTCGCGGAGGTCGCAGACACCCTCGGGATCGCGAGAGCGAACCCGTCACTCAGCCGCCGGCCCCGGTCGAGATGGCTGTTGCGCCCGCTGCCGCCCGTCCCAACGAGCCGCTCACGGTGACCTTCTCCGGCGCGACACCTCGGGGCATCGCCTATCAGCTGGAAAAGGACCTGGGAAGGTCCTCAACTACCTGATCTCCAACCGCGGCGCCGGGCCGGGCGTACCGACGTGGTTCACGCCCGGCGACGAAGGCTTGGGCTGGGACGACCTCGGGATCGAAGACGCCGGGCCGGATCGCCTCGTGCTGCCGGAGACCGTGCAGGAAGGCGTGTACCGGCTCTGTACGGCGAACGCCGCCGTCCAGATCTGCGCACCGCTCACGATCACGCGGTGAGCCTCTGGGAGAATGGGGTACGTGCCCAGCTCGAACAAGCCCCGGATTCCCAACGTTCTCGCCTCCCGTTACGCCAGTCTGTCGATGGCGCAACTGTGGTCGCCGGAGCACAAGATCGTGCTCGAGCGGCGGCTCTGGCTGGCGGTTCTCACGGCTCAGAAGGAGCTCGGGGTCGACGTACCGGACGGGGTGATCGAGGACTACGAGCGGGTGATCGACCAGGTCGACCTGGAGTCGATCGCGGCCCGCGAGCGGGTCACCCGGCACGACGTGAAGGCGCGGATCGAGGAGTTCAGCGCCCTCGCCGGGCACGAGCACATCCACAAGGGCATGACCAGCCGGGACCTGACCGAGAACGTCGAGCAGCTGCAGATCCGGGCCGGCCTGGAGCTGGTGCGTGACCGGGCCGTGGCGACCGCCGTACAGCTTGGGCAGAAGGCGGCCGAGCACGCTGCGCTGGTGCTGACCGGCCGCTCGCACAACGTCGCCGCGCAGGCGACCACGCTGGGCAAGCGGTTCGCCTCGGCCGCGGACGAGCTGCTGGTCGCGATCGCCCGGATCGAAGAGCTGATCGAGCGGTATCCGCTGCGTGGCATCAAGGGCCCGGTCGGTACGTCGCAGGACATGCTGGACCTGTTCGGGGGAGACCCGGCGAAGTTGGAGAAGCTCGAGGACGACATCGCCAAGCACCTGGGCTTCGGCCACACGCTGACCAGCGTCGGCCAGGTGTACCCGCGCTCGCTCGACTACGACGTGGTGTCGGCGCTGGTCCAGCTGGCGGCGGCGCCGTCCAGTCTGGCGACCACGATCCGGCTGATGGCCGGGCACGAGCTCGTCACAGAGGGCTTCAAGGAGGGCCAGGTCGGGTCCTCGGCGATGCCGCACAAGATGAACACCCGGTCCTGCGAGCGGGTGAACGGCCTCGCCGTCATCCTGCGCGGCTACGCCTCGATGGCGGGTGAGCTGGCCGGCAATCAGTGGAACGAGGGTGACGTCTTCTGTTCCGTCGTACGGCGGGTCGCGCTGCCGGACGCGTTCTTCGCGCTGGACGGGTTGTTCGAGACGTTCCTCACCGTGCTGGACGAGTTCGGGGTCTACCCGGCGGTGGTCAGCCGGGAGCTCGAGCGGTACCTGCCGTTCCTGACCACGACCAAGGTGCTGATGGCCGCGGTGAAGAACGGCGTCGGCCGGGAGACCGCGCACGAGGTGATCAAGGAGCATGCGGTCGCGATGGCGCTCGACCTGCGCAAGGGATCGGCGGCGAACGACCTGTTCCGTCGCCTCGGCGAGGACGGCCGGCTGGGCCTCACTGAGGAGCAGATCGTCGGCATCGTCGGCGAGCCGCTGTCCTTCACCGGCGCGGCCGTCGCCCAGGTCGAAACCGTCGTCGCCAAGATCGACGACCTCGCCAAGCGCTACCCGGAGGCCGCCGCCTACACCCCAGGCGACATCCTCTGACCTCAGCGGCCCCGGGAGCTGGACCCAGTCGCAGGCGGGGCCGAGGTGGGGTGACATTCTCTAGGGCGTGTTCGAACCGCTCACCTGGACGCTGGTCGCGCTCTCGCTGATCGCGATGGTGTTCGCCATTGTGCTGGCCGTACGCGATCAGCGGATCAACTGGACCTTGCTTGGCATCCTCGCCATGGTCGAAGCCGGATTGCTGACGCAGGTGGTGATCGGCATCGCCCAGCTGGCCGAGACCAGCCGGGATGTCTCCGGCCCGTTCTTCGTCGGGTACTTGATCGGCTCGCTGCTGATCCTGCCGCTGGGTGTGCTGTGGGCACTCGCCGAAAAGAGCCGCTGGGGTGCCGGTGCGCTGGCGGTCGCCTGCCTGGTGATCCCGGTGCTCGAGCTGCGCATGTACGAAATCTGGACCGCCTGACATGACCGATCCCGAGGCGACCAGGCACGGGCCAGGCCGGATCCTCATCCTGGTGTACGGCGTTTTCGCACTGGCCGCGACATCACGCGCCGGCGTCCAGATCGCCACCAAGTTCGACGAAGCCCCGATCGCCTACGTGCTGTCGGCCGTTGCCGCGGTCATCTATTGTGCGGCGACCTTTGCCTTGGCCAAGGCAACGAAAATCTCCCGCCGGGTCGCGGCCGTCGCGATCGTGGTGGAGCTGATCGGTGTGGTCGGTATCGGTGCCTTCAGCTATGCCGCTCCGGACGACTTTCCGGACGCGACCGTGTGGTCACATTTCGGTCAGGGTTACGGCTTCGTTCCGCTGGTGTTGCCAGTGCTGGGTCTGGTCTGGTTGCGCCGTACCAGCTGACCGGTTTGCCAGGAAACTGCCAGGTGTGCGCAGGGGATGACTCAGGTTGACCCGACAGCATCGGTGGCATGCAGATTTCAGGTCACCCTCGGGTCGAGATCGTCGTACCCGTCAAGAACGAGGAAAACGACCTCGGACCGAACATTCGGCGGCTGCGTGAGTTCCTCGACACCGCCTTCCCGTTCCCGGCCGAGGTCTGCATCGCCGACAACGGAAGCACCGATGCCACCTATGAGATCGGCGCGCTGCTGTCGGCCGAGCTGCCCGGGGTCCGGATCGTCCGGCTCGAGCAGTCCGGCCGCGGCCGCGCACTGAAGAAGGTCTGGTCCGAGAGCACCGCCGACGTGCTCGCCTACATGGACGTCGACCTGTCCACCAACCTGAACGCGTTGCTGCCGCTGGTGGCGCCGCTGTTCGCCGGCCACAGTGACGTTGCCATCGGCACCCGGTTGTCCAACGGGTCGCGGGTGGTCCGGCGGCCGAAGCGGGAGTTCATCTCGCGCGGCTACAACCTGTTGCTGCGGGCAACCTTGAGCGCGCACTTCTCCGACGCCCAGTGCGGGTTCAAGGCGATCCGCGCCGACGTGGCCCGGCAGCTGCTGCCGCTGATCGAGGACAACAGCTGGTTCTTCGACACCGAGCTGCTGGTGCTGGCCGAGAAGGCCGGGCTGCGGGTGCACGAGGTGCCGGTCGACTGGGTCGACGACCTCGACTCGCGGGTCAAGATCGCCAAGACGATCGACGAGGACCTGCGCGGCATCGCCCGGCTGATGAAGAACCTCGGCCGCGGCGCCATCCCGCTCGAGCCGATCCGCCAGGCCTTCGGCCGGCCGCGAATCCTCGACCCCCGGACGGCGCTGGCCGCCCGGGTGCTGCGGTTCGGCGCGATCGGCGTACTGAGTACGACGGCGTACGCGCTGCTCTATCTGGTCCTGCGGCAGGGCATGCCGGCCCAGGTGGCGAACGTGCTCTCGCTACTGATCACCGCGGTCGGCAACACCGCCCTCAACCGGCGGATCACCTTCGGCGTCCAGGGCGTGGAGAACCGCTGGCGGCATCAGCTGCGCGGGCTGGTCACTTTCGGCATCGGCTGGAGCCTGACCGCGTCCTCGCTGTGGCTGTTGCACACGGCAACCTCGTCGCCGCATCAGGCGGTGGAGATCACCGTGCTGACCATCGCGAACCTGGCCGCGACCGTGGTCCGGTTCAGCTTCTTCCAGGCGTGGGTGTTCGACGACGACAAGCCCACCATTCCCACCCTCGAACCCCCAGCGGTTCTCGAGCACTCGAGGAGCAACTGATATGGCCACGCTGAGCAATCCGGTGGAGGCGGATCCCGTCGAGGCATCGTCCTCCCGCCGGGCCGGATCACGGGCACTCAGCACCTCGTTGACCATCGGACGGGACAAGGCCCTGTACGGCGGTCTGCTGGTGCTGACCGCGATCGCGTACCTGTGGGGCCTGTCCAAGAACGGCTATGCGAACGAGTACTACGCGGCCGCTGTCCAGGCGGGCTCGACCAGCTGGAAGGCCTGGTTCTTCGGGTCGTTCGACGCGTCGAGTTTCATCACCGTGGACAAGACGCCCGCCTCGTTGTGGGTGATGGGCCTGTCCGGCCGGCTCTTCGGGTTCAACACCTGGAGCATGCTGGTTCCCGAGGCGCTGATGGGCGTCGCGAGTGTTGGCTTCATCTACGTCTCGGTACGCCGGTGGTTCTCCGCGAATGCGGGCCTGCTCACGGGTGCTGTGCTGGCGCTGACGCCGGTCGCCGTACTGATGTTCCGGTTCAACAACCCGGACGCGCTGCTCATCCTGCTGCTCACGGCCGGGGCTTGGGCGGTGACCCGGGCGATCGACTCGTCGAAGCACGCGGCGCGGTGGATGATGTTGGCCGGGGCGTTGGTCGGGTTTGGATTCCTGACGAAGATGCTGCAGGCGTTCCTGATCCTGCCGGCCTTCGGGCTGGCGTACCTGATCGCCGGCAAGCCTGCGTTGGGGAAGCGTCTGCTGCACAGTGTGCTGGCGTTGGTTTCGCTGATCGTGAGCGCCGGATGGTGGGTCGCGATCGTGGAGCTGCTGCCGGCGTCAGCACGCCCGTACATTGGTGGTTCGCAGAACAACAGCATTCTCGAGCTGACGCTCGGCTACAACGGTCTTGGCCGGCTGAACGGCAACGAGACCGGGTCGGTCGGCGGCGGTGGTGGCGGTGGCAACAACCCCGGCTGGGGTGGGGCGACCGGTCTGCAGCGGCTGTTCAGCGGTGAGTTCGCTTCGCAGATCGCGTGGTTGTTGCCGGCCGCACTGATCGCGACGATCGTGCTGATTGTTGCTGCTGGCAAGGCTCCGCGGACCAACAAGACGCGGGCGTTCGCCGTACTGTGGGGTGGCTGGCTCGGCGTCACCGGGCTGACCTTCAGCTACATGCAGGGCATCATCCACAGCTACTACATGATCGCCCTGGCGCCCGCGATCGCGGCGCTGATCGGTGGCGCGATGTCGATCCTGTGGCGGCGCCGTTCGGAGTGGTTGCCGCGCGCAACGCTTGCCGGCGGTGTTCTGCTGACGGCGGGCTGGAGCTTCGCGCTGCTGAACGAGACGCCGTCCTGGCACCCGTGGCTGCGGTGGGTCGTGCTGCTGACCGGCGTACTTGGCTTCGGTGCGGTGATGATGCTGCCGGAACTGAAGCTGCACAAGACAGCGGCTCGGCGGGCCGAGGTGTTCGCCGGCGTGCTGCTCGCGGTGAGTGCGCTGACCGGACCGGCGGCGTACTCGGTGGCGACGATCAACTCCGCGCATGCTGGTGCGCTCCCGTCCGCTGGACCTTCGGGCGCCGGCGGGATGGGTGGCGGACCTGGCGGCGGCGGTATGGGCCGGATGGGCACGCCTCCTGGCGGTACGACGGGGATGCCTGGCGCGAACGGGACCGGAACTGGAACCGGCACTGGTCCTGGAACCGGCACTGGGACCGGAACTGGCACTGGAACCAATGGAACGACCGGCGATGGGACGACCGGGACCGGGCGGACGAACGGTCAGGGTGGCGGGATCGGCGGGTTCCTCGGTGGTGGCGGCATCAGCGGGGTTTCGAGTGAGCTGATCACGCTGCTGCAACAGGGCGCCAAGGGCTACACCTGGGCGGCCGCCGCGGTCACCGCGAACGGTGCCGCACCACTGCAGATCGCCTCCGGCGAACCGATCATGGCGATCGGCGGCTTCAACGGCACCGACCCGGCGCCGACCCTGGCCGAGTTCAAGGAACTGGTTGCCCAGGGCAAGATCCACTACTTCATCGGTAGCGGCGGCGGGTTCGGCGGCATGGGGCGCAGCGGCACCTCGAGCGAGATCGCCACCTGGGTCCAGGAGAACTTCAAGGCGACCACCGTCGGCAACACCACCGTCTACGACCTCACCACCAGCACGACCAGCTGACAAAGGAAAGTGGAGTACGCGATATGACACAAAACACCAACGCTCCGATCCCCGAAGGCCCCATCCACCGCACAACGAACCAACCCGGCCCCCACCTATCCGGCCCCGGCCTCCCCGGCACCCATGCGGCCCCGGGCTACTCCGGAGCAGGCGGCGGATCCGGTACGGCGGGACCATCCGGAGTCACCGAGGTAGCCGGAGCAGCCGGAGCAGCCGGAGGAGCCGGAGCAGCCGGAGCAGCCGGAGCTGGAGCAGTCGGAGCCGCTGGAGCCGCTGAGGTGGCGCCGAGTGCGCAGATGACTGAGGCCGAGGCCCGATGGCACGCCGCTCGTGCCGAGGCCGCCGGTGCCCCGGCCGCCTCGACGGACGCTCCCGCCGGCACGGCAGGCGGCGCGGCTCAGGCAGCCACGCAGGGCGGCTCCGCTGCGCCGGGAGTCGCTGTACCGGGCTCCGGCTCAGTCGGCTCCGCCGTACCGGGAGCCGCGCAGGGTGCCGGCGTGCCAGGAGCTGCGGCGGCTGGCGCCGTACCGGGGGCTGCTCCGGCAGCGGGTGCTCCGGGGGCGTATGGCGGTGCTTACGGTGAGCCGGCGGGTGCTGGGCAGGGCGCTGCTGGGGGGAAGGGGCGGCCGAGCAACCTGATGTTGGCTGGTGCTGGGTCGGCGCTGGCGGTGCTGGCGTTCCTCGGCGGTGCGGCGGTTGGACACGCATGGGACGGCACCGGGACTCAGCAGAACCAGTTCGGTGGGCCCGGCGGCGGTGGCGGCCGCCAGTTCCCCGGCCAGGGCTTCGGTCAGGGCCAAGGCACCACCGGCCAGGGCCAAGGCACGACCGGCCAGAACCAAGGCACCACCGGCCAGAACCAAAGCACCTTCCCCGGTCAACTGCAGGGCCAGGGCACCACCGGGCAGGGCCAGGGCATGACGGGCCAGGGGCCGGGCACCCAGCCAGGCACCGGCACCCAGAGCTCCAACGGCCAAACCCAAACCAGCTGACCACCCCCAGCAGCCCGGCGGGCCGAGAGCGGACACTCCTGACCCGCCGGCACCCACGTTCGGCCGGGCGCAACCCCCGGCCGCACCGGACCACTCACGTTCGGCGGGGCGCAACCCCCGGCCGCACCGGACCACCCACGTTCGCGGGGCGCAACCCCCGGCCCCGCCGGACCAACCCACAGCCGCCGCATTAAGCGGAGGGGTTGCCCATTGAGCTGGTGGGTTGCCCCCTCGGATTCTCAGTGGGCAACCCTCCAGGTGAGGGGATGCCCACTGAGCTGACAGCCATCTGGCCGGCCTCGCAGGTGTCGGGTAGACCACATTTGCCGGTGGTTACAGACGGTGGCGGCCCCGCTTCACGGTGCTGCGAGGTGCCGTGGGGCCGGGCTTTCGGCGTATGGACGACACGCGGGGAACGGTTCGGGGGGAGGGTGGGTGGGGTAAGGATCGGTCCGTGGAATGGTCGAACGTCACCTGGTTCCTGACCGCCCTCGGCGCGGTCGTCGTACTGCTGACGCGCGTCCGGCTCGGAGGTACCGTTGTCGACGGCACCGTCCGGTCCAGCGGTGTGTTCGGCTACTCCGCCAGCCTGCTACGGATCCACACCACTGTCGGCGTACTGACGTTGGTGTCCTGGATCGTTGCCCTCGTCACCGGTCGTCGCGAGATCGCGTTCCTGGTCCTGGCCGGATGGTGGCTGTTGGCAATCGTCGGATTGTTGCTGCTGGCCCGTTGGCTGCCGAGCGGCGGCAAACATTCGGAGGACGCGAAGGGTGACGCCTGGGGCTCCGGCGCCGGCCTGTCCGTCCTCGGCCACGTCGGTATGGTGCTCGGTGTCTGCTACTTCACCTTCATCACCGTCACCGACCGGCTTTGAGCCCCTCGAGCAGTGCTTTGATCGACCGTCGTACGGCGGCGTCGAACGCTTCTGGTGAGAGCGTTGCCCCGGCCCCCGCGACCCGGTCGTAGAGCAGCCCGTCCATCATCGCGGCCGCCGGCCACGCGGCCTCCTCGGCATTCGGTACGCCGAGCCCGTCGAGCAGCTGCGCCAGCATCGCCCGCAACTGCCGTCCACCCTCGTTGATCGCGGTCCGCAACTCCGGCTGACGGCTGGCTTCCAGCGACAGCTCGTAGCGCGCGATCAGATCGTCCGGCCGATCCCGCGCCAGCCCGATCACCAGCTGATTCAGCAACTCGACCGGCGACCCGGTCGGCCCAGGCCCGGGCTGCGCAGTCGCGCTTACGTCGCGCGCCAGCATCCGGTTCACGCACGCGGTGAGCAGTGCGCTTCGGGTCCGCAGGTAGTACGACGTCGAGCCCGGCGGCAGCCCGGCCTCCGCGTCGACCGCGCGATGGGTCAGCCCACGCAACCCGCGCGTCGCGACGAGATGGATCGCGGCATCGGCAATGGCGTCCCGGCGATCCGCACCCAGCGGAACCTGCTTCGTCACGCCGGTCAGTCTCGCACTGTTCAATCGCCCTCTACAGATGTAGAGTCAGATTCATGAGAACGGCGATCGTGGTGGGTGCGGGTATCGGAGGGGTCACGGCGGCCGTCGCGCTGCAACGGTGCGGATGGCAGGTCACGGTGCTGGAACGGGCGCCTGAGCTGGGGGAGGTGGGTGCCGGGATCTCCGTCTGGCCGTCGGCGGTCGCCGTACTGGAGGAGCTTGGGGTGAAGGGCGTCGAGAAGGCGGCCGCGCTGTCCAAGCCGGCCGGGATGCGGAAGCCCAACGGTCGCTGGGTGGTCAAGGCGGCCGACCTCGGCGTCGAGATCCCGGTGATGATCCACCGGGCTCAGTTGCACGACCTCATCACGGACCAGTTCGGCCCGGCCATCACGGTCCGGACCGGTTACACCGTCACCGAGATCACTCAGGACGACACCGGGGTCACGATCAACGACGAGCTGCGGGCTGACCTGGTGGTCGCGGCGGACGGCATCCGCAGTGTCATCCGTCAAGCGATCTACCCGGATTACCAGGGCCCGCAGTACTCCGGCTATACGGCGTACCGGGGGATCGCCGACGTGGAGATCGACGACGGCGGTGGCGAAACTTGGGGCCGTGGGCAACGATTCGGATTCGCGCGGCTGATCGACGGGCGGATCTACTGGTATGCCACAGCGAACCAGCCGGCCGGCCAAAGAAGCCACGCCGAGGCCTTCGGCGGTTGGCATGAGCCGATCCCGGCCATCCTCGCCGGTACGGCGGACGTGCTGCAGAACGACATCTACGACCTCGCGCTCCCGCTGAGGCCTTTCCACAACGGCCGTGTGGTCCTCCTCGGCGACGCCGCCCACGCGATGACGCCGAACCTCGGCCGCGGCGCCTGCTCCGCCATCGAGGACGCGGGCGCGCTGGCCAGACACCTGGCCGACGATGCTTCGCTGGGTACGGCGTTGGCGGCGTACGACACCGAGCGGCGGCCCGCGACCACCAAGCTGATCAAGCGATCCCGCAGCGTCGGCCAGCTCGGTCAGGTGGCGAACCCGGTGGTGTGTGCGGTCCGGGACGGGCTGTTGGCCTTCGCCGGGAAGTTGGTGTCGCTGCGGCGGCACTAGCTTGCGGATCTGCGGCACTCACCAACCAGGTGCGGCACTCGCAGCCCACGCTTGAGCGGCGGGCCGAGATTGCCCCGCCTGGGGGTTTGGTGAGTGCTGGAAGTCCGCATGGTCCTTGGCCGGGTTCGGCGCGGCGGGGCGGGGTGGAAGAATCGCGGCGTGACCACTCCTGCTGAGATTCCTGGTGCGAAGCACATCCACTCCGGCAAGGTCCGGGACCTGTACGAGCTGGGGTCCGGCGAACTGCTGATGGTCGCCAGCGACCGGCAGAGTGCGTTCGACTGGGTTCTGGAGACGCCGATCCCGGACAAGGGCAAGGTGCTCACCGCGATGAGCCTGTGGTGGTTCGAGGTGCTGGACGTGCCGAACCACATCCTGTCCACCGACGTACCGGCCGAGGTCGCCGGGCGCGCGGTGATCTGCGAGAAGCTCGCGATGTTGCCGGTCGAGTGCGTTGCCCGCGGGTACCTGAGCGGCTCCGGCCTGCTCGACTACAACGCGACCGGCAGTGTGTGCGGGATCCCGCTGAAGCCCGGGCTGGTCGAGGGCTCCCGGCTGGACGAGCCGATCTTCACGCCCGCGACCAAGGCCGAGCTCGGCGAGCACGACGAGAACGTCTCGTACGACGCTGTGGTCGCAACAGTCGGCGCGGAGACAGCGGCCGCGCTGAGGGACACCACGCTGGACATCTACACGCGGGCGCACGCGATGGCGGCGGAGCGCGGGATCATCGTGGCGGACACGAAGTTCGAGTTCGGGACGCGCGCGGACGGGACGATCGTGCTGGCCGACGAGGTACTGACGCCGGACTCGAGCCGCTTCTGGCCGGCCGGCCAGTGGGAGCCGGGGAAGCAACAGCCGTCGCTGGACAAGCAGATCATCCGCGACTGGCTCCAGTTCGAGTCCGGCTGGGACCGCAACTCCGGCGAGGCCCCACCCCCACTCTCCGACGAGGTAGTCGAGCGGACCAGGTCGGCGTACATCAACGCCTACGAACAACTGACCGGCAGGAAGTTCACCGCCTGAAAAGAAAGGCCGCCGCCTCCGGCGGCGGGTGGTTGGGGGAGGGCCGCACCTTCACCAGCTGACCACGCCCATTTCAGGGGTCGACCCCTTCGGTGGTGGGTTGCGGACCCAGAATTTGGGTCCGCAACCCACAAGCTTGAGGGTTGGCCTCTGAAATGGCGCGGGGCGGGCGGCGGTTAGAAGAGGCTGACGCCTGCGGCTAGGAGGACGAAGCGGGCGGTTCGGCCGGTGAGGACTGAGAGGGTGAAGGTCAAGACCCCCATGCGGGAGGCGCCACCGATGAGGGCTACGCCGTAGAGTGGTGGGATGCCGGTGAAGGCGCTCAGGAGGGTGACCGGGATGCTCCAGCGGCGGTCGCTCATCGCGT
The DNA here is from genome assembly GCF_004345665.1 of Kribbella antiqua. GTDB lineage: Bacteria > Actinomycetota > Actinomycetes > Propionibacteriales > Kribbellaceae > Kribbella > Kribbella antiqua. The sequence goes on along the minus strand of NZ_SLWR01000015.1, from coordinate 72,586 downwards.
CGAGGAGGCGTTTGCTGACGTCGCGGTTCCACTGCACGAACCGGCCCCGGCGGGTGCCGAGATCGACCGGCTTGGGCTCCTTCGACTTCCGGGTGGCATAGCCCGGGCGGTACCGGACGGCGAGGAACATCGCGACCTTGCCGATCGTCTGCCCGACCGAGACGCCGACCGCGGCGACCACCGGGTCGAGTGCACCGGAGCCGCCGCCAACGAGGACGTACGCCTCCGCGTTCATCACCGGTATGACAGCGGACCCGATCCCGAAGCCCACCGCCAGCACCAACTGCCACACCCACATAGCCCCGAGGTTATGCGCCGCCACCAGCGTTGCCACGCAACCCAGCCCCACTCCCGGGAGGAACCAGGGTCCCACCGGCCCTCGCCCTCCCACCCTTGACAGCCACGCCGGTACGACGCCCTGCCCGGCAGCCGCGGCACGACTACGCACAGTGGCGGGTAGTCCAGAATGGCGGCCGATGCGGGGCTTCTGCCCGCTGGTCGGTAGGATTCAGGGCGTCACCCCGGAACGAGACCTGGAGTAGTCAGTGGCTCGCGTTGTCGTCGACGTCATGCTCAAGCCCGAGATCCTCGACCCGCAGGGCAAGGCGGTGCACGGCGCGTTCGGCCGGCTCGGCTTCGACGGCGTGGCCGACGTGCGGCAGGGCAAGCGGTTCGAGATCACCCTGGACGGCGAGGCGACCGAGGAGCGGGTCGCCGAGATCCGCAAGGCCGCCGACACGCTGCTGGCCAACCCGGTGATCGAGGACTACACCCTGCACGTAGAGGACGCCCAGTGAAGATCGGGGTCGTCACCTTCCCGGGCTCACTGGACGACGCCGACGCCCGCCGCGCGGCCGCCGTCGCCGGTGCCGAGCCGGTCGCCCTCTGGCACGCCGACGCCGACCTGCACGGTGTGGACGCGGTCGTCCTGCCGGGCGGCTTCTCGTACGGCGACTACCTCCGGGCCGGTGCCATCTCCCGGTTCGCTCCGGTGATGGAGACGATCATCAAGAAGGCCGGCGAGGGCCTGCCAGTGCTCGGTATCTGCAACGGCTTCCAGGTGCTGTGTGAGTCGCATCTGCTCCCCGGCGCGCTGATCAAGAACCATCACCGCAAGTTCCTCTGCAAGGACCAGCCGCTGCGGATCGAGAACAACCGCACCGCCTGGACCAGCGACTACGACGCCAATCACGAGATCACCATCGTGCTGAAGAACCAGGACGGTTCGTACGTCGCCGACGAGGCGACGCTGGACCGGTTGGAGGGCGAGGGCCGGGTCGTCGCCCGCTACCTGGGCGAGAACCCGAACGGCTCGTACCGCGACATCGCCGGGATCAGCAACGAGCGCGGCAACGTGGTCGGCCTGATGCCGCACCCGGAGCACTGCGTCGAGACACTCACCGGCCCGACCACGGACGGCCTGGGCTTCTTCACCTCGGTGCTGAAGGCCGTCGTCGCCTCCTGATGAAGCTGTCCAGGGTGCGGCGTCTCCTCGCCCGCACCCTCATTCTGACCGCAGCCGTCCTGCTCGCAGGATCCGCAAGTACGGCGAACGCGCAGCCGAACAGCCTGTTCGCCAAGGTCGTGGTGATCGGTGTGCCCGGCCTGACCTGGAACGACGTGAAGGCCTCGCCGGAGCTGACAGCGTTGGTCAATCAGTCGCACATCGGCTCGATCACCGTGAAGACGGCTGGCCCGCACACGTGCCCGGTCGACGGCTGGCTCACTATCAGCGCCGGCACTCGGGCCTGGGGCAGCGTCCCCGACGAGCCCTGTGGCGACCTGCCCGCCGTGACGAATGGCCAGGTCCAGGACTGGCAGACGTACGTCGACCGCCAGGCGGACCACCACACCGGCGCCCCCATCGGCCGCCTCGGTCAGACCAACCCGGCCTACCGGATCTGCGGCTTCGGCCCAGGCGCCGCGATCGCGCTGGCCCGCACCGACGGCTCAGTGACCAACTGGCAACCCGAGCTAGACCAGGCCAGGCTCGCGAGCAACGACTGCGGCGACGCGATCATCGACGCCGGTGCGCTGCCGCCACGCGAAGGCCGAGCCGAGGCACGCAAGAAGGTTGCCGACCTGGTCGCCCAGGCCAGGGCAGCGGACGGCTGGGTGCTGCTCGTCGGTATCAGCCAGACGATGGCCAACGAGCATCAGGAGCCGTTGGTCGCGATGCAGCTCCCCCCGGACAACGGTCCGCGCTGGCTGACCAGCGACAGCACCCGTCGACCGGGCCTGATTCAGCTGACCGACGTCACCGCGACGATCCTCAAGGAGCGAACCCCGGCAGAGGTTGATCCGGCCGGCGACGAGAAGAAGGCCGGTCCGCTGGACGGCAACGAGATCCACTTCACCGGCGACCGGCACACCGATGCGGCCGCGGTGATCCAGGACCGGCTCGACACCAACCAGCGCTTCGAGCAACCGCGCCCCATGCTCATCGCGGTCTCGATGACCATCCTGGCCGCCGAGCTGCTCGCCCTGGCGTGGTTCGTGATCACCCGCAGCCCGCGATCCCGTCGTACGTTCGTCTTCACGTTGCTGATGCAGGGCGGGTTCTTCATCGCGGTCTTCCTGTCCACGGCGACCGTGTGGTGGCGGTGGCCGGCGCCGGGATTCTCCTTGTACTGCGTGGTTCTCGGCATCAGCGCATTGCTCGCGGGCGTGGCTCAGGTCGTCTTGAAACATTATGCCTACCTCGGGATCGCCGCCGCGGCGTACGGCATCCTGCTGGTGGACGGCGTACTCGGGACACCGCTGCAGTTCGGCAGCATGTTCACCGACGGTCCTGTGATCGGCGGACGGTTCTACGGCTTCGGCAACTCCACCTTCGCCACTCTGGCCGTCGCTGCACTCGTCACAGCCGGGTGGGCCGCGCAGAGGCTGATCGACAAGAGCCGCAAGCAGGCTGCACTCGCCGTACTCGCGGTTGGCGGCGCAGCCATCATTGTCGACGGCAAGCCGGGGTGGGGGACGGACTTCGGCGGCATCATCGCGCTGACCCCGGCTGTGCTGCTCATGGCCTGGCTGACCTGGCGGGGCAGCATCTCCTGGCGTGCACTGCTCGGCGTGGGCGCGGCAGGGGTGCTGGCGGTCTCGAGCGTCGCCTTCCTTGACTACCTGCGGCCGGAGGACGAGCGAAGTCACTTCGGCACGTTCGTGGCCAGGCTGCTGGATGGCGACGTGAGCGACGTACTGATCCGCAAGCTGCAGATGGCAGTCCAGTTCTTCACTGGCCCCGCTGGCTGGGCGATGCTCGTCGCTGTGGTGGTGACGATGCTTGCCACTGTGCTGCCCGAGCGGGTGCCATTCCAGGAGTACAGGACCTTCTACACGAGCCGGCCGATGGTCCGGCCGACTCTGCTCGCTCTGTCGACCTGTGGCCTGGTCGGCATGTTGCTGAACGACGCCGGGGTCGCACTGCCCGCGATCATGGCCGGTTTCGCCGTACCACTGCTGGTGGCCCACCTGGTGGCTTCCAAGCAGCCCGCTACCGTTTCACCTGAGTCCCACCTAGTGCAGGAGTCCTGAAGTGTCGACCGACACCGTTAGCAACGCGACCAGTACGCCGGACGTCGAGCAGCCGTGGGCCGAGCTCGGCCTGAAGCCGGACGAGTACCAGCGGATCCGGGACATCCTGGACCGCCGGCCGACCAGCTGCGAGCTGGCGATGTACTCGGTGATGTGGAGCGAGCACTGCTCGTACAAGTCGTCCAAGGTGCACCTGCGTAAGTTCGGCGAGATCCCGCAGGAGACGCCGGCCGGGAAGATGCTGGCCGGTATCGGTGAGAACGCCGGCGTAATCGACATCGGCGAGGGCTACGCGGTCACGTTCAAGGTCGAGTCGCACAACCACCCGTCGTACGTCGAGCCCTACCAGGGTGCGGCGACCGGGGTCGGCGGCATCGTCCGCGACATCCTCGCGATGGGCGCCCGGCCGGTCGCGGTGATGGACCCGCTGCGGTTCGGCCCGCTGGATGCGCCGGACACCAAGCGCGTGCTGCCCGGCATCGTCTCCGGCGTCGGCGGCTACGGCAACAGCCTCGGCCTGCCCAACATCGGCGGCGAGGTCGTCTTCGACCCGACGTACGCCGGCAACCCCCTGGTCAACGCGCTCTGCGTCGGCGTGATGCGGCACGAGGACCTGCACCTCGCGAACGCTACCGGCGTCGGCAACCAGATCATCCTGTACGGCGCGAAGACCGGTGGCGACGGCATCGGCGGCGTATCGGTCCTGGCCAGCGAGACCTTCGCCGAAGGCGGCCCGACCAAGCGGCCGGCGGTCCAGGTCGGCGACCCGTTCATGGAGAAGCTGCTGATCGAGTGCACGCTCGAGCTGTTCCAGGCGCACGTGGTCGAGGGCATCCAGGACCTCGGCGGCGCCGGGCTCTCCTGCGCGACCTCCGAGCTGGCCAGTGCTGGCGAGGGCGGGATGTACGTATCGCTCGACAAGGTGCCGCTGCGGGACGCCTCACTCGCTCCGGAAGAGATCCTGATGAGCGAGTCGCAGGAGCGGATGATGGCGGTCGTCACTCCGGAGAACGTCGAGGCCTTCCTGAAGATCTGCGCGAAGTGGGACGTGCAGGCGGACGTGATCGGCGAGGTCACCGACACCGGCCGGCTGCAGATCGACTGGCACGGCGAGCGCGTGGTCGACGTACCGCCGCGGACCGTCGCCCACGAGGGACCTGTGTACGAGCGCCCGTACGAGCGCCCGGCCTGGCAGGACGAGCTTCAGGCGGACGGAGCCGAGAAGTTGCCGCGAGCAACCAGTTCGTCGGAGCTGCGGGATACCCTCCTGAAGCTGGTCGCCTCGCCGAACCTCTGCGACAAGTCCTGGGTGACGGATCAGTACGACCGCTACGTGCTGGGCAATTCGGTACTCGCGCAGCCCGAGGACAGCGGCATGATCCGCGTCGACGAGACCAGTGGCCTCGGTGTCGCGGTGTCGACCGACTGCAACGGGCGCTTCGCCAAGCTGGACCCGTACACCGGCGCCAAGCTCGCGCTGGCCGAGTCGTACCGGAACGTGGCGACCACCGGCGCCCGGCCGGCCGCGGTGACCGACTGCCTGAACTTCGGCTCGCCCGAGGACCCGGCGGTGATGTGGCAGTTCGCGGAGGCGATCCGCGGCCTGGTCGACGGGTGCATCGAGCTGGGCATCCCGGTCACCGGCGGCAACGTGTCGTTCTACAACCAGACCGGTGAGACGCCGATCCTGCCGACTCCGGTGGTCGGCGTACTTGGTGTCATCGACGACGTGACTCGTCGTACGCCGATCGGGTTCACGACCGAGATGGAGGGGCACCAGCTCTACTTGCTCGGTGAGACCGAGGAGGAGCTGTCCGGGTCGGAGTGGGCCCACGTGGTCCACGGTCACCTCGGCGGACGCCCGCCGGCGGTCGACCTGGCCGCCGAGCAGCAGCTGGCGGACATCCTGATCAACGCGTCCCGGGACGGGCTGATCGACGCCGCTCACGACGTCAGCGACGGCGGTGTCGCGCAGACGCTGGTCGAGTCCGCGCTGCGCGGTGGTGTCGGCGCCCGGGTCTGGGCTCCGGACGGGCTTGACGCGTTCCTGTTCCTGTTCGCGGAGTCGGCCGGCCGCGTGGTTGTCGCCGTACCGCGGACTGAAGAGGTCCGGTTCACCGACATGTGCACCGCGCGCCGCTTCCCGCACGCGAAGATCGGCGTCATCGCGGGCGACACGCTCGACGTCCAGGACCAGTTCGAGATCCCGCTGAGCGAGCTGCGCGAGGCCTGGACTCAGACTCTCCCGGCCGCGCTCGGCTGAGCTCCTGGAGGACCCGGGCAGTCGCACTGCCCGGGTCAGCCGCGGCCCTGGTGATTGTCCGTCCGTCTGGCACACTCGAAAGGGACGAGTGGGGTGAGTGGATGGCGGAGCGGCGGCCGGTCAAAGCGAGTGAGCTGATGGGGCTTGCGGCTGCGGCTGGGCAGGAGGCTCGGGTTGCGGCGGCGCGGCGTCGGCTGGCTGGGATTCGGCTGACCGATGAAGAGCGCCGGATCTGCACCGACGAGCTTGCCGAGCAGTTCGCGGTCGGGCGGCTCGATGAGGACGAGTTGCACCGCCGGGTGGATCTGCTGAACGACGCTGTCACGCATGCACATCTACAGCCTGTCTTCGCCGGCTTGCCGGCGCCCTCGCTCTACCAGCCCGCGCCGCGGAAGCCTGGTCGCTGGCGGTGGGCCGCCTTCGCTGGTGCGGTGTGGCTGGCCTTGCCGTTTTTCCTTACCGGGTTGGTTTTTCTGGTGTTCGGCAGGGAGATCGCGGCCGCGATCTTCGGGGTGCCGGCGGTGGTGTGGACCTTCGTCGCCTACCGCTGGGCGTCGGGCAAGAGCAAGCGCTCCCGCCGGGAGTGAGCCGACGGGAGCGCTGCGTGGTCGTTACTTCGCGGCGACGTTGAGGATGACTTCCCCAGGGGCGTACGGCGTCGCGTCCTGGACGATCCAGTTGCCCGGAGGCGTCCCCTCAGGCCGATAGGACTGGACCTTGACCCCGCGGGCCTCGATCAGCGGCAGTACTTGCGCGACCGTCTTGTTCTTGATCGCCAGGCCGGCCAGTGCCTCGCCCTTGTCGGTGGCCGAGGACGACGAGTGCAGGTACATCTCGCCCGGCTTCGCCGCCCGGCCGAAGTCGATCACCGTCGTACCGTCGTAGTTCCTCGGCAGCTCGAGACCGCCCTGGCAGCCGGGATCCGAGGCGTTCAGCGTCCCCGGGCACTTCTCACCCGGCTCCAGCCGGTGCAGCTGGTCCATGTCGTGCTGGTTCCGGCCGGTGAAGCTGACGATGTCGCCGACCGACGGCGGGCTGACCGGGATCGCCTGGACAGTGATGTCCAAGCCCATCTTCTTAAACTCGGCGTTGTACTGCTTCGGGTCGAGGTTCGGGTCGACCACGCGGACGACCAGCTTGTCGCCCTGCTCAGTGAAGGACAGCGCCTGCGGCTGGTCCTGACCCTGCTGGTTCACCAGAGCGGCGCCGACCACGCCGGCGACGAGCAGGCTGCACGCGGCGGCCAGTAGCAGCCGTGGCCGGGCCGGTCGCTTCTGGAGGCTGACAACCGGCGCGTGATCAAAGGTCACGTTCTCCATCACCTGGGACCAGGCTGCGTCGGTGATGTGGTCGTCGGCGGGCTTGAGGCCGCGGACGGCGGCGTCGATGTCATGCGTCTTCATGGGATGCGTCTTCCTTCCAGGAGACCAACGACCGGTTGGCCAAGGGGGCGGTGATCAACTTGGCGAACCGCTTCCGGGCGCGGTGCAACCTGATCCGTACGGCGTTCTGCGAGATGCCCAGCGTGATCGCGATCTGGGCGATGTCGAGCTCTTCCCATGCCACCAGGGACAGCAGCTCACGTTCCTGCTCAGGCAGGGCCCGGAACGCTCTGGCAGCCGGGGTGTCGTCAGGCAACGACCTGTCCATGGAGTCCAGATCGGTGAGTTCCTGGCGCAGTTTGGTCGCCAGTGCGTGCCGGCGTCCTTCGCCTCTGCGGTGATTGGCCAGCGTTCGGCGCGCTACGCCGTACAGCCACGGTCTGGTCTGGTTGCCGGGTGGTATGTCGTCCAGCCGTCGCCACGCCACCAGGAAGGTGTCCGCGAGCAGGTCGGCTGCGTCGTGGCCGCTGTCGGTCCGGCGCCTGAGGTAGCCGAGCACAGCCTCCCGGTGGGCGCCGAACAGTTCCTCGAACCGCTCGCGGCGCCCGCCCCGTGGTGGGTCGTGCACGACTCCCTCACTCACCGGCCCCGGCGGGGCCTTGATCGGTGTCAGCGTCATACCCAGTAGATGTCCGGCACCTCTGCCGTCATTTCACCCCGCCGATGTTGCTGTGGTGCTGAGGCTGTGTCTCAGCTGGCACGGAAGGCGGTTGCGAGTAGCTGCTCGACGTAGGGCTCGGGGTCGCTCTCGCCCCAAGGGCTCAGCGACACAGTCAGCTGCCGCTGGCCGTCCGCAGTGGTCCACGAGGCGGCCTGGTACCCGAAGATGTCGCCGTCATGGCCCCACAGCCGGATGCCGTTGACAACCCTGGTCTCCAAGCCCAGACCGTAGTCATAGTCGCGGCCGGTGGTCCGGATCGTCAGCAGCTGGGTCTGCTGCTCTGGGCGGAGGAGGCGGCCAGTGAGCAGAGCGCCGTAGAAGCGGTTGAGGTCCGCCGCGGTAGACACGAGCTCACCCGATGCGCCGCTGACCGACGGGTTGAACCTGGTGATGTCTACCGGCTCCTGCCCTCGCGGCAGGTAGCCGTGTGCATGAGGTCCGGAGATGACCGAGCGGCGGCCTGGGATTTCGGTCCCGTGCGGCCCTAGCCTGCGGAGGATCCGGCGGTCGACCTCCTTGGCGTAGTGGTTGCCGGTCACCTTCTGGATCACCAAGGCGAGCAGGACGTAGTTGGTGTTCGAGTACATCCAGGAGGTGCCGGGCTCGAACAGCAGCGGCTGTCCGGTGGTGAAGTCCAGCAACTCCTGCGGGGTCCACGTCCTGTCGCGAAGGGCGATCACACTGTCGACCGAGCCGTAGAGGGTGCGGAACGCACGGGTGTTCGTGTAGTTGACGATGCCGCTGGTGTGCTGCAGCAGCTGGTGCAACGTGATCCGGTCATCCATGGCGCCGGGCAGCCAGTGCGTCACCGGATCGTCAAGCCCGAGCCGCCGCTCCCCGGCCAATTGCAGTACGACGGTCGCCACGAACGACTTGGTGATGCTGCCGGCCCGGAACCGCCCGTTGACGGCGACGGGCTTCGTCGTACCGAGTTCAGCGACGCCGCTGCTGCCCCGCCAGACCCGGCCGGAGTCGTGTACTTCGGCGAGCACGGCCGACGCCGCCGAAGCGGCCAGATCGTCCAGGACTTTCTGCAGCGCCGCGGCGTCAGGTGCCTCGGTGGACGCCGGCAGCTCGGCTCCCGCGGATGGGAGCAGGCTCGCGCCTCCGGCGGTCAGCGCGAGCAGACCGGCGATGCCGGTCTTGAGGGTGGTTCGACGGTCGATCATCTGCCCTCTCCAAGGTCTATTCATCTATGATCCTAGTACTATAGGTAAATGAAGGGTCGTCTGGAGGTGGATTAGCCTGGGCGCATGGAGCCTGTATTGCGGCTGGCGGTGAGGGCGGACGGGCCGGTGATCGCTGAGCTGGCCCGGGGGTCGGTGCGGGAGTTGTTCCCCGCGTACCACGACGCCGCGGAGACCGCGAGCGCGATGGAGTACATCACCACGCTGGACCTGACGCTCGTTGACGACGGCACCTATTACGTCCACGAGGTCGACGGCGAGATCGTCGCGTGCGGCGGCTGGAGCCGGCGGAACAAGCTGTTCAACGCCAGTACGGCGGGCGCCGACGAACGACTGCTGGATCCGGCGACCGAGCCGGCCCGGATCCGGGCGATGTTCGTCCGCAAGGACTGGACCAGGCGTGGGCTCGGCCGGGCGATCCTCACGGCATGTGTCGACGCCGCGCGGGCGGAGGGCTTCACCAGGCTCGCGTTGATGGCGACGCTGCCCGGAGTCCCGCTGTACAAGGCGTTCGGGTTCACCGAGGTCGAGCCCGCAAAGCTGCCGATGCCGGACGGCGTCGTACTCGATGCGGTCGCAATGGAACGCCCGATCGACCTGCCCGAAAAGGAGAAGTCCGCATGAGCTCAGGGACAACAGTCGTCGCGCCCGACGGGACCGAGGTCGTCCTCGGCGAGATCGGCACCCGCGTGCTGCTGAAGAACTCCCGGGTCCGCGTCTGGGAGGTCGCGCTCGCGCCCGGCGAGGCGCAGGGCTGGCACCTGCATCACAACCCGTACGTCGTGCTGTGCCTCTCGACCTCGCCCTGTCACATGGACTGGCTCGACGGCAGCCCGGCCCGGCAGCTCAACGAGACGGTCGGCGGGTCGGTCTACCGTCCGGTGTCGCCGGTTCACATGCTCACGAACGACGGTGAGACGCCGTACCTCAACCGGCTGATCGAGCTGCTCGATCTGGGTGAGGAAGCGTCCGGCGACCCGTACTTCGGGGTTGCCGGCGTGCCTGCTGACGCGGGGTTCGAGCAGGTCGGTGAGGTGCCGGCGAAGGTGGTCGTCGACGAGGCCGACGTACGCGTTCAGCACGTCACGCCGGACGCGGGGGAGTCGTACACGTGGCGCACCGGGGCCTACCCGGCGCTCGTCGTGGACCTCGACCTCGAGCACCCGGACGTCACGTATCTCGAGCCGGGCGAGTCGTACACACTGCCGGCGAAGGCCGCGCGTACGTCGGGCTTCAACCTGGTGGAACTGCGCTACTACAGCAAGCCGCGCACCTGAGCAGCGTCCCGTGCCGCCAGCACTTCGGCAGTGTCGACCTCGGATAGATCTGCCTGCCGCAGCCGAGCCTTGACCAGCGGGACCTGCGGACCGACCGCACTGAGTTCGTGCACACCCAGAGCAGCCAGCAGTACGGCGCTCTGCGGGTCGCTGGCCAGATCGCCACAGACTGCGACCCGGACGCCGGCGTTCCGGACGACGTGGTCGATCAGCCGGAGTACGGCGGGATCGAGGCCGTCGGCGAGCGCGGCGACCGAGGTGTTGGTGCGGTCTGCGGCGGTCGTGTACTGGGTTAGGTCGTTCGTGCCGATGCTGACGAAGTCCAGTCCCTCGGTGATGGTGTCGATCCGAAGAGCAGCCGCCGGGACCTCGACCATGATGCCGACCTGCAAACCTTCCGGCCGCGGGCCGAGTTCCTGCAGCGCCCAGGCGACTTCGTCCGCTGTGGTCACCATCGGGAACATCACGTGGACGGGCGTCTCGGTCGCCACGTGGCGGATCGCCTGGAGTTGGTCGCGGAGGAGTTCGGGCCGGCGGCGGAAGACCCGGATGCCCCGCTCGCCGAGGAACGGATTCGCCTCGTGATCCTGAGGAAGGAACGGGAGCGGCTTGTCGCCGCCGATGTCCCAGGTCCGGATCGTGATCGGCTTGCCCTGCAGGGCTGCCGCGATGGCCCGGAACCGTTCGACCTGTTCGTCGACGGTCGGAGCGTGGTCCTGAAACAGCACTTCGGTGCGGACGAGGCCGGATCCGTCCGCGCCGCGAGCGTCGATCGCGTCCTGAACAGAGCCGACGTTGACGAGCACCTCGATCAACTGCCCGTCTCTGGTGATCGCGGGCTGAGCTGCTTGGTTCAGCGCCTCTTCGCGCTCGGCTTGGCGCTGCGTGATCGTCGTACGGACGCTGTCCTCGTCCGGCTCGACCTCGAACGAGCCGGTACGCGCGTCGAAGGCAACGGTCGCGCCGTTCGGTACGTCGACATCGCCGATGCCGGTGATCAGCGGAATTCCCCGGGACCGCGCCACGATCACTCCGTGCCCGGTCGTTCCCGCCGCCCGGACCGCGATGCCGGCGGTCTTGCTGGCGTCGATGGTGGCCGCGGTCGCTGCGTCCAATTCCGCTACCACGAGGATCCCGCCGGCCGGTGGGGTGTCGTTGCTCAGGGCACCTGTCAGTGCGCGCAGGACTCGGTCCCGAACACTCCGTACGTCCTGTGCGCGCTCACGCTGGTAGGCGTCGTCCAGCCCTTCGAACGTCGCGGCCAACTGGTCGTAGGTCTGCTTCCACGCATCGATCGCGGGCGAACCACCTTGGATCGCGCTGGAGACGGCCTCGAGTGGCGTGCGGTCCTTCACAAGTGCGAGGTGTGCGTCAAAGATGCCGCTGTGGTCAGGGCTGGTGCCACGCAGGTGGATGAGCTCGGCAGATGCCTTTCCGAGCGCGTTCTCGAGACGTCGGTGTTCAGCTGCGGCGTCACCGGGCGTGTAGCCGGTCAGGTCCACCTCGGCGTCGACAACAACTGCCGGCCCGATCGCCACATCAAGCCCTGAACCGCTGGCAGCAACCACAGGCTCGGATACAGGCGCGTCACCGAAGTTCTCGGCTGCGAGTTGGTTGATTGCGGCAAGCGCCTCGGCGGCTTGCGGGCCGCCGGCACCTACCTCCAACCGGTGACCCCGCTGAGCGTTGAGGGTGGCAACCATGCTGAGGCTGCCGGCATCGACTGGTCCGCGACCGGTGTCGAGATCCGTCAAGGTGACAACGGCATCGAAGGAGTTGACCAGGGCAACAACGCGCGCGGCCGGTCGCGCGTGCAGACCATGTTCGTTGCCTACGACAACCTCAATCACCTGATCAGTCGGCCCGGCTTCTGCCGCTGTTTCGACTGAATCTCCGAGATGGTCCTGTTTGGCGACCAACCCACGGTTGGCCTCGGCAACCACCGCGTCCAGTGAAGCGCCCGTCGACGCCGTCACGACCGCCGCCACCAGCCCTTCGACCAGTGGCGCGCTGGACAGCTTCACGCGGCCCGCGACCTCGGGATCGACGAACTCCAGTGCCAGCTCCGCACTCAGCACCGCGCTGCCCAAGTCGAGCAGCACGAGTACGCCGTCCGGGCTGTCGGCCGCCGCGATCGCTTCGGACACGGCCATCGCGTCGGTGCCGAAGGTCTTCTCGTCCAGCCCGGCCGCGACCGCGATCACCGGGCGGTTGTCCTCGGCAACCATCTCGGCGGCGAGCCCGACCGCGGCCGTCGCCAGCGCGTGGCTGTGCGACACCACCACGATCCCGATCATGCGAGTGTGCGCGCGGCCGACTCCAGCAGCAGTGTGGTGCTCGTGGCTCCAGGATCCTGGTGCCCGGCGCTGCGTTCGCCGAGGTAGCTTGCGCGACCCTTGCGAGCGACCAGCGGTACGGTCGCGTCCCGGCCCTTCGCCGCCGCCTCGGCCGCCGCCTCCAACGCTTCCTTGAGACCTGATCCACCTGAGACGGCTGCGTCGTACGCCTCAAGCGCCGGCGCCCATGCGTCGTACATGGTCTTGTCGCCGAGTTCGGGCTTGCCGCGGGCGAGGATCCCGCCGACGCCGGCCTTGAACGCCTCGCCGATCGTCGCCGGGGTGAGCTCGGCGCCGGCCAGCGCGGTCCCGAAGCGGAGGAAGAACGTGCCGTACAGCGGCCCGCTCGCCCCACCGACCTTGCTGACCAGCGTCATCCCGGCTTTCTTCATCAGCTCGTCGACCGAATCGAACGTACTCTCGTCAAGCAGTGCCACGATCGCCGCGAACCCACGGTCCATGTTGGCCCCGTGGTCCGCGTCCCCGATCGCCGAGTCCAACTCGGTCAAGTACGCCGCGTTGTCGTGCAACGTACGAGCGGCATCACGCAGCCAGTCGACGAAGTTCTCGACTCCCATGCTCACGCGCCCCAGCGTAGGCCGGGGGTGTTGACCGGGGCGTCCCAGAGGCGTACCAGTTCGTCGTCCACCTTGAGCAGGGTGACCGAGCAGCCCGCCATTTCCAGCGAGGTGATGTAGTTGCCGACCAGTGAGCGGGCGACGGTGATGCCGGCCCGGTCGAGGAGTTGGGCGACCTCGTTGAACATCAGGTACAGCTCGATCAGCGGCGTACCGCCCATGCCGTTGACGAACGCGATCACCGAGTCGCCCTGCTGGTACGGGAGATCGCCCAGCACCGGGTCGACCAGCATCGCGGCGATGTCCTTGGCCGGTGCCAGCGGCAACCGTTGCCGGCCGGGCTCGCCGTGGATGCCGATGCCGACCTCCATCTCGTTCTCGGCCAGGTCGAACGTGGGCTTGCCCGCCGCGGGTACGGTGCACGAGGTCAGCGCCATGCCCATGCTGCGGCCGTTGTCGTTGACCTTGGTCGCAAGCTCCGCGACCTCCTGCAGCGAGCGGCCTTCCTCGGCTGCCGCGCCGACGATCTTCTCCAGCAGCACGGTCACGCCGACGCCCCGGCGCCCGGCCGTGTAGAGGCTGTCCTGGACGGCGACGTCGTCGTTCGTCACCACCGACAGCACCTCGGTGTCCTCCGCCAGCTCGGCGGCCATCTCGAAGTTCATCACGTCGCCGGTGTAGTTCTTCACGATGTGCAGTACGCCGGCACCCGCGTCGACCTCCTTGGTCGCCGCCATCATCTGATCCGGCACCGGGGAGGTGAACACCTCACCCGCGCACGCCGCGTCGAGCATCCCGAACCCGACGAACCCGCCGTGCATCGGCTCGTGCCCCGACCCGCCACCGGAGATCAGCCCGACCTTCCCCGGTCTCGGCGCGTCCTTGCGATAGACGATCCGGTTCTCGAGATCCACCCGCAACCGGTCCGGATGCGCCGCCGCCATCCCCCGCAGCGCCTCACTCACAACATCACCAGGTTCGTTGATGAGCTTCTTCATGCCCCCCATCTGAGCACATCCAACCCGCCAGCGGCAGCCCGCAAATCGCGCCCCTCTCGCCTCACGTTTGATGGGTTACCCCACCAGTCTGTGGGTTCCCCGCTCGTATTCAGGCGGGGAACCCACCATTTGACTGGTTGACCCACCAAACGGCTGGGCAGAGGGGCAGGCGAGGGGAGGAGGTCAGTCCTTCGGGCGGAGGAGGGGGCGGACTACTTCGCGGGCGTCGTGGATGCGGGATTTGACCGTGCCGAGGGGAGCGCCGACCTCGAGCGCGATCTCCTCGTAGGAGAGGCCGTAGACGTCGCGGAGGACCAAGGGAGTGACCATCTGGGGGCGGTCGCGTTCCAGGGTTTCCAGGGCCTCGAGGAGGTCCAGGCGGGTGCCGGCGATGACGCTGGTGGTGCGGGGGTCTGGCTTCTCCATGGTTTCCGGGTTGTGGGCGGCCTGCGCGGTGCGCTTGAGCTTGCGGTACGTCGAACGCGCGGAGTTGGCCGCGACGGAGTGCACCCAGGTGGAGAAGCTGCTCCGGCCGGAGTAGGTGTTGATCTTGGTCGCGATGTTGAGCAGTGCCTCCTGGGCGGCGTCCTCGGCATCCGCGGAGTACGGCAGGACGCTGCGGCAGATCCGCAGTACGCGCGGATACACCTGCCGCAGCAGGTCGTCCATCGCGTTCTTGTCCCCGCCGGCGGCCAGCTCGGCCAGCGTTCCGAGGTCGTCGGTCGGACTGGTGCTCTCGCTCATCTGCGCCTTTGCTGTCGTTCGGCCCCGGGCATGGGACTCTCAGTAATCCATAATGCCTTGTATGGGGGTCCCGAGCAGACTAGGACGTTACGTCGTACGCCGACGCCTGGGCTCGGGCGGTTTCGCTACGGTATGGCTCGCTCACGATGAGCAACTGGACGCCGAAGTCGCGATCAAGGTGCTGGCCGACAACTGGGCCCACGATGACTCCGTCCGGCGTCGGTTCCTCGAGGAGGGCCGATTCCTGCGCCGGGTCGAGTCCGAGCACGTGGTCCAGGTCCACGACGTCGGCGAACTCGAGGACGGCCGCCCGTTCCTGGTGCTCACGTACGCCGACCGCGGCACGCTGGCGGACCGGCTGAAGCAGGAACCGCTCCCGCTGGCCGAGGCGGTCAACGTCGTCGTCCAGGTCGGCCGCGGCCTCGAGGCACTGCATCGCCGGGGACTGCTGCACCGCGACGTGAAGCCGGCGAACGTCCTGTTCCGGAGCACCGACGAGGGCGAGCGCGCCGTACTGTCGGATCTCGGCCTCGGGAAGTCGCTGGACGAGGTGTCGCGAATCACAATGCCCGGCGGCACTCCGTCGTACGTCGCCCCTGAACAGGCGATGGGTGAGCGGCTGGATGCGCGCGCCGACCAGTACTCGCTCGGAGCCGTCGCGTACGCCGCTCTGACCGGACGTTCACCGCATCAGGTCGACGGGCTTGGCGCGGCCAGCCGGGTCGAGGTGGCGCCGCCGCCAAGCTCGCTCGGGTTCGACCTGCCGGACAAGATCGACGCGGCGATCGTCCGCGCCCTCGACCCGGACCGCGAGAAGCGCTGGCCGGACGTCCAGACCTTCACCAAGGAACTCGTCGGCGCCCTCGACGAAACCACCCATGACTTCGCTCCGCCGAAGTTCGCGCCGCTCGTCGCGACGACGGACGACGGCGAGAAGACCGCGCTCAGCGACGCCAACAAGCCGACGATCGTCGGGGCCGAGCCTGCTTCGGTCGAACCAGAGCCAGAGCCGGCAGCGCCTCCCAAGCGCCGCCGTGGCCGCTGGGCGATCGCCGCCGTACTGGCGCTGATCGTCAGCGGAGGCGGCGGCTACGCGGCCCAGCGGTATCAGGCGGCCCAGGAGGTGACGACCTTCGCGTACGGCGGGATCTCGGTAGAACTTCCGCGCGGTTGGGCAAAGTCGGTGGCCGAGTCCACCTGGCAGCCGCCGGGCAGCGCCAACTCGTACCAGGCGCTCCGGATCAGCCGCGGTGGCTGGCCGGCCACGACCGCCGGCGTGTTCGTCGGTACGACGGACTCGCGCGTAGCGAAGCTGGCGCTCGGGAAGGGCACGGACCTCGGCTGCAAGCACGACGGGGACGTGAAGGCCGTCCCGCGCACAGACGGCACCAAGGTGACGGAGCGCTACTCCCAGGACTGCGGCAGTGATGGCAGTAGTACTCTCCTCCAGCGGGTTGTGGACACGGGGACCACGAACTCGCAGCTCATCCAGGTCCTGGTGCCCGGCGACGACGAAGGCCGCGCCGCCGATATCGCTGACTCGGTGAAAACCAACGCCGGCTGAGCACCCCCTGCCCAGTTGTCCAGCATGTTTGAGGAAGTTCTGGTGCGTATCCCGACGGAACGGCTCCGGCCGTCTCCTGCCCTGATCCAGTCCACCCGCCGCCGGTTCTACCGCCTGCGGTCCACCATCTTCCGAACCATCTGGCCGATCGACTAGCCGACCGTCAGCCAGGTGATGGCGAGGCCCAGCACCCACAGGCCGCTGCCGACCCAGGCCAGCGTGTGGAGTCCGGCGACCATGCCTGCTGGTTGCCCGACCACAGCGCCGTACACAGCAATGCCGACGGCTCCGACCGCCTGGCGGCACGTGTTGTTCACACCGCTGGCCAGCCCGGCGCGGTCCGGCGGCAACGACGCGACAGCCGCGCTGACCACCGCAGCCGTCAGCAAGCCCATCCCGACGCCGAGTCCGATCTCCACCGGTACTACGGCCGCATAGCCACTGCCATCCCGCACGGCGAGCAGCGACACGGACCCGGCTGCGCCCAGCGCCAGTCCGACGGTCATCGGCAGTCGAGGGCCGTAGCGAGCGGTGATCCGCCCGGAGATCGGTCCGAGAACGGCCAGCGGCAGGAACAGCGGCAAGAGCTCCAGGCCAGCCAGTAGAGCGTCATGGCCGAGGTGTTCCTGGAGGTAGAGCGTCATCA
This sequence comes from Kribbella antiqua, assembly GCF_004345665.1. Classification (GTDB taxonomy): domain Bacteria; phylum Actinomycetota; class Actinomycetes; order Propionibacteriales; family Kribbellaceae; genus Kribbella; species Kribbella antiqua. The sequence goes on along the minus strand of NZ_SLWR01000015.1, from coordinate 55,416 downwards.
CGAGCACTGTGCCAAGGCCGACCAAGTTCATCAGGCCGGCGGTGACGTTCGCGCCGATGAAGTCTGCTCCGATCCTGAGCCTGGTACGCGCGGTCTGGTGAGCAGGCTGGTGTCGCGGAACCAGCCGCCACGCCAGCGGTAGCCCGACGGCGATGATCGGCAGGTTGATGAGGAACACCGCACGCCACCCGAAGCCGCTGACCAGCGCACCACCCAGCAGCGGGCCGGACGGTAGAGCTAGCGCCCCTGCGCCTGACCAGATCCCGACCGCACGTGCTCTCGCCGCGTTGTCGTCGTACAGGTCGGTGATGACGGCCAGGGTGCCGGGGAGGAGCAGTGCGGCGCCGATGCCTTGTACTGCGCGTGCTGCCACGAGTAGCTCGATGGTTGGAGCTGCGCCGCAGGCCAACGATGCGAGGCCGAAGACAGTGAGCCCTGTGAGCAACACGCGCCTGTGGCCGATGCGGTCGCCCATTGCGCCGCAGACGAGCAGCAGGGCAGCGAGCGTGATCATGTACGCGTCCACAACCCACTGCTGACCGGCCAGGGTGGTGTCGAGGTCCACGCGGATGGTCGGCAGCGCCACGTTGACCACCGTCACGTCCAGCTGAACCAGGAAGATCCCGACGCAGAGCAGTGCGAGCAACATGAGTTCCACGTTCCCACCGGAAAACCTCGGCTTGTGTCGAAGTGCGCCGTAGACCTGACTCCGGCCGGTCGGCAAGCTCTGGCGGACCTGCTTGCTTAGAGAGGGCTGTCTTCGCGGACGACGCTGCTGGTGGCGTGGTCGAGCACGTCGATCAGAGCCTTGGCGTCCTGAGGCAGGCCGGTGGAGCCCATCTCGACCGCGCAGTTGCCGGTGGCATCGGCGACCCAGCGCACGATGACATAGCGCAGTACCGCCTCAGGCGCCTGCGACTCCGGCGGCACGTAGGAGTAGATCAGTGTGGCGTAGTTGTCCTCGGTGACGCTGGAGATGATCGTCAGCATCTGGCTCGGATCGAGCTTGTCGAGTTGCTCGATCCGCTCTGCCATCGAGTCGGCCGGTGGGCGCCGGATGGTGAAGCCGGCCTCGATCCGGATCCAGCGCTTCGAGGTCGGATCGGTGAAGCGGGCGTTGATCGGCGGATCGGGCTGGGTCATCCGCCAATCGCCGGGCACGCGGACCGTGACGCGCGACTTGTACACGTACTTCACGGTGAACGAGCGGGTCTTGTAGCTGAGGCCGCCCGGGTCGAGGGCCGGTGCGTTGTCGCGCTTCACCGGCCTCGGTGTTGCGGTCGGTGCCGAGGGGGTCGGCGTGACTGGTTTCACCGTGCCGAGCGGAGCCGCCGTACCGAAAGCTGTCGAGGACCCCTCGACCTCGGTCAGCAGTCCCACGCCGTATCCGCCCGCGGCGCCGAGTGCCGTGATCGCCAGTAGACCCGATCCCAGCAGCGCACCCACAGTCCCCCGACCAGCCACGCCTGCCCCACCTCCCCAGAGTTTCCCTACTCCCGCAAAAGACACCGTAGAGCGCCGAAAGGTTGCATCAGCCGCGTAACAATTTCACTTCCGGGCAGCTGACAGGCGGCTGTCAGTCCTCCGGAGTCACCGATTTGGCGGCCTGGTCGGCGATGTAGTTCAGCGCCTTGGCGTCCTGCGGGAGACCGGTGATGGACATCTCCACGTTCGCCAGGTTGTCGCCCCCGGTGGCGACCCAGCGGACCATCACGTAGCGGGTGGTCTCGTTCGGGATGTAGGTGTAAATGAGCGTGGACGTCATCCGGCTCTGGCCGTCGGAGCCGGTGATCTCGGCGTCGGACTGGTCGAGGATCTTGAAGTAGTCCTCGTACGGGATGCTCGACTCGAGTTGCCGGATCAGGTTCTCCCGCTGCTGCGCCGTGGTCAGCTCGACCTTGAACCCGGATTCGACCCGGACGCCGCGTTCCCGCAGCGAGTCGAGGAACTTCACCTCACCGGGCGCCTTCTTGTTGACCGACTTCTGCCACTCGTCCGGCACCCGGATCGACAGCCGCACCGAGTAATCCTCGTGCACGGTGAAGGTCTGCGTCCGGAAGTCGAGGTCGCCCACCAGCAGCGGCTCCAGGTCGCTCGGAACCGGCGTCTTCCGCGGCAACGGTTGCCCGGGCGTGGACTCACCGAGCGGTGCCGCCGAACCGGTCGCCACCGGCTGCCCAGGCTCCAACCGGTCGCCGGCCAGATAGCCACCGGCAACCCCGAGGAGAGCGATCAGCAGCACACCGCTGACCAGAACCGGACGTTTCACCCGCGCACCACGAATCTGCCCGCCATCCCGTCGTACGACGGACTAGGCGGAAGGCGGCGGATGGTCACGTGCACGCGGCCATCTTCTCAGGACACCCGGGCACCGACCCAAAAATCGACTTGCCGGCCGCTCGGACTGAATCCTTTCAACGAGGTCTTGACACCCTCTCGGGCCGTCCGTAGCGTCCCGCGTGAAGTAGTTAACACGATTTTCCGCTCAGTTCACAGTGACAAGCGGTAACTAGGGGCGGCGTTCGCCTCAGGGCTCAGGAGGAACTCATGGCACTCGATCAGTCCGTCAGCAGAAGGCGTCTCCTGCAGCTGATGGGCGGGGCCGCCGCCGTCGGCACGCTAGCGGCCTGCGGTGGCAACAGCGGCTCGTCGTCGTCATCCGGCGGCCAGCTGAAGGTGATCGGCGTCGGCGACCAGGAGGCCGGTCTGCGGAAGGCGCTGGACGAGTACAAGAAGGCGCACTCCGACTTCGACTTCAACCTCTCGTTCGCGCCCGCCGACCAGGTGCAGACCGCACTCCGGACCCAGCTCGCGGGCGGCAACGCACCCGACATCCACGTGGTCTACCCAGGCAACGGCAGCGCGATGTCGATGGCTCAGCTGAGCAAGGCCAACCTGCTCACCGACCTCAGTGACCAGTCCTGGACCCAGAAGATCCCGACGGGCTTCAAGGGTGCGTTCCAGAACGACGGCAAGACGTACATCTTCTCGCCCGGCTCGAGCATGCTCGGTGCGATCTACAACAAGAAGGCGTTCGCCACCGCCGGCGTCGAGCCGCCGACCACCTGGTCGGAGCTGCTCGCCGTCTGCGAGAAGCTGAAGGCGAAGGGCATCGTCCCGATCGCCCTCGGCGCCCAGACGCCGTGGATCACCCAGCTGATCCCGTACGCGCTCGTCCCCGGCACGGTCTACGCGAAGACGCCCGACTTCGACGACAAGATGATCGCCGGCCAGGCGTCGTTTGCCGACTCCGGCTGGGTCGACGCGATGGACAAGTACCTCGAGCTGCAGAAGAAGGGCTTCTTCAACGCCAACCCGAACGGTACGACGTACGAGCAGGCCACCTCGCTGGTCGGCACCGGCAAGGCCGGGATGGCCGTGCAGGTGTCCGCCGTACTGCCGGCCTTCCGCAAGGCGTCACCGTCGCCGGACGACCTCGGCATGTTCCCGTTCCCGGCCACGGATGTTGCCGCCGACAACTGGATTCCCGGTGGCGTTGTCGTCGGCATCGCGATCAGTGCCAAGAGCAAGAAAGCCGATCAGGCCCGCAAGTTCTTCGAGTACTGCGGCCAGCCGGACACCCTGAGCGCCTGGGCCGAAGCGGTCGCGTGCGTACCGTTGTACTCCGACGGCGAGCCGAAGGTGGACCCGGTGCTCAAGCCGTTCCTGCCCTACCTCAAGGACAACAAGGCGGTCCCGTTCATGGATCAGCGCTGGCCGAACGCCGAGGTCCAGCCGACCCACTTCGCCGTCGTCCAGGAGCTCCTCGGTGGCAAGACCACGGTCCAGGACGCCTTGAAGAAGATGGACGAGGCCTACCGGAAGACGGCATGACAACAGTTACTGCTGCGGTTGGGCGGGGTGCGGCGAAGGCGACGCGGCGTCGCGGCGGCATTGCGCCGCCGTGGTACTTCGCCGCGCCGGCGCTGATCGTCTATGCGCTGGTGATGCTGTACCCGGCGATCGCGGGTGCCGGATCGGCCTTCACGGACTGGTCCGGCGTCGGCGATCAGCGGTCGTTCGTCGGGCTGGAGAACTTCAAGCAGCTCTTTTCCGACGATCAGGCGATCGGTGCCTTGCGCAACACTCTGTTCCTGACGGTGGCGATCGTCGTCGTACAGAACGGGATCGGTCTGCTGCTCGCGCTCGGCGTGCATACGACCATCAAGAGCCGGATGGCGCTGCGGGTGGTCTTCTTCGCTCCCGTCGTGGTCAGCCCGGTGATGGTCTCGTTCCTGTGGAAGTACGTCTACAACCCCGCGCCGGATGCGGGACTGAATGCCGCACTCAACGCGATCGGGCTCGGGTCGCTCCGGCAGGACTGGCTCGGCAATCCGTCGCTGGCGATCTGGTCGGTCGCGTTCACGGTGATCTGGCAGTGCGCCGGGTACTCGATGGTGATCTTCCTGGCCGGCCTGGAAGGTGTGCCGCAGGAGCTGCACGAGTCCGCGATGGTCGACGGCGCCGGCACGGTCGCGCGGTTCCGGCACATCACCTGGCCGCTGCTCGCGCCCGCGGTGACGATCAACGTGATGCTGTCGACGGTCGGCGGCCTGACCTTGTTCACCCAGATCATCGCGATGACGAACGGCGGTCCCGGCTACGCCACGGACACGTTGTCGACCGTGCTGTACAAGCAGGCCTTCGTGTACGGGAAGTTCGGCTACAGCACCGCGGTCGCGCTCGTCCTGGCGATCTTCGTCGCGGCGGTGTCGTTCATCCAGATCGGCTACCTACGTTCCAGGGAGACGACCGCATGAGGACCGGCTACCGTCCCCGGACGTTCGTTCGCGAGCTCGTCATGATCGTGGTCGCGATCGCGTTCCTGTTCCCGGTCTATGCCCTGGTGACACTGGCCTTCAAGGACTCGACGCAGGTCGCCAACAAGCCGCTGTCGCTGCCGGATCCGCCGTCGGTCAGCAACTTCGGCGAAGCGTGGCAGTCGGCGTCACTCGGATCCGCGTTGCTGAACAGCACGGTGATCACGGTGTCGAGTGTGGTGATCCTGATCGTGCTCGGCTCGCTGGCGGCGTACTTCCTCGCGCGTACGGCGTCCCGGTTGAGCTACAGCCTCTACATCCTGTTCCTGGTCGGCATCATCCTGCCCTTCCAGCTCGGGATGATCCCGCTCTACCAGCTGGTCAACGATCTGGGTCTGCTCGGCACGTACCAGGGGATGATCCTGTTCTACAGCGGGATCCAGTTGCCGTTCACGGTGTTCCTCTACACCGGGTTCATCCGCTCGCTGCCGGCCGACTACACGAACGCAGCGCTGATCGACGGCGCTTCGCATCTGCAGGCGTTCGGGTATGTGATCTTCCCGCTGCTGCGGCCGATCACCGGCACGGTGCTGATTCTCAACGCGGTGTTCATCTGGAACGACTTCTTCACCCCGCTGCTCTATCTGGGCGGCTCGGGCCATGAGACCGTGCCGGTCCGGGTGTTTGCCTTTGTCAACGAATACACCTCGAACTACGGCCTCGTCGCGGCCGGGCTGGTGCTCGCGGCGCTTCCCATCCTGCTGGTTTTCCTGATCCTCCAGCGCTACGTCATTCGCGGCTTCTCCAGTGGCCTGAAGGGATAACCGTGGCTCTCCCCGAGCGCCTGGCGTCGGTACTTGCCGATCCGCCCAGGGCCTTCTCGCCCGTGCCCATCTGGTGGTGGAGCGGGGAACCGCTCGACCCTGCTCGGTTGCGGTGGCAGCTGGAGCGGTTCGTCGAAGGCGGCGTGTACCAGCTCGTCGTACTGAATCTGGCGCCGGCCGGGTCGGATCATGGGTGTGATGCGGATGATCCGCCGTTCTTTTCGGAGCAGTGGTGGTCGATCTTCCTGGGCGTGTGTGATGACGCTGCCGAGCTTGGGGTCTCGCTGTGGTTCTATGACCAGCTCGGGTTCTCGGGTGCGGACATTCAGGCGCGGTTGGTGGCTCGCCAGCCGGTGTTCGCCGGTCGGCGTCTCGAGCGGGTGACGGTCTCGGGTACAGGTCGGCTGGTGCTGCGGTGTCCGGCTGGTGGTCGCGCGGTCGCAGCGCTGCTGGAGCCTGTGGATGGTGGCTTCCAGTCCGTGACTGTGCTGGGTGACGGTGCTGAGTGCGAGGCGCCGATGGAGTCGCGGCTGTCGTTGTTCTACGAGGTGGATCATGGGTTCGACTACCTGAGCTCTGCGGCGTGTACGGCGTTGCTGGACCAGGTGCATGGTGAATTCGAGCGACGGCTTGGTGATCGGCTCGGTCGCGTGGTCGTCGGGTCTTTCCAGGATGAGCTGCCGTCGGTGCCGACCTGGTCAGCTGACTTCGCATCACGCTTTCTTGCTCGGTACGGGTACGACATCCGCGATCGACTGGGTGCGTTGTGGGATTCCGCCGTACCTTCGGCGGCTTCTGTGCGGCGGGATTACCACGCTTTGCGGGCTGCGCTGGCAGAGGAGGCGTTCTTCCAGCCGCTGCATGCGTGGCATGAGAAGCATGGGTTGATCGTGGGCTGCGACCAGCAGGATCCGGCGCGGGCCGGGCAACCTGTCGAGGGCGTTCAGTTGTACGCCGACTACGCGCGTACGCACCGGTGGTTCAGTGCGCCGGGGTCGGATCATCATGGTGATGCGCGGATTCATTCGTCGCTGGCGCATTTGTACGAGCGACCGCGGACGTGGATCGAGGCGTTCCACTCCACTGGGTGGGGTGGGACGTTGGAGGAGACGTTCGACTGGTTGTTGCCTTGGTTGCGGACCGGGGCGACGCTTTACAACCCGCACGCGGTCTACTACACGACGCGCGCCGGGTGGTGGGAGTGGGCGCCGCCGTCGACGGACTGGCGGCAGCCGTACTGGCGGCATCACAAGCTCTTCGCAGATGCTGTGGCTCGGTTGTGTGCCGCGTTGTCGTTGGGGCGGCATGTGTGCGAGGTCGCCGTACTGTTCCCTTCAACGACTGCGCAGGCCTCGACCGGGCTGGACGGTCCTGGGCCTGAGGCTCTCCGTGCGCAGGAGGTCTATCGGGAGCTGATCGGGGATGCGACGTGGTTCGCGCCGGTGCTGGGGGTGCTGGATCGGGCGCGGATCGACGCGGATGTGATCGACGACGATTCACTGGCCGGGGCGGAGGTGGGGGACGGGCCGCGGTTGTACATCGCCTCCGAGGAGTACGCGGCCGTTGTGTTGCCAGCGGCAACTGTTCTGGAAGATGCGGTGGTCGAGAGGCTGAACGAGTTTGTTGCCGCAGGCGGCTTGTTGGTTGCTGTGGGCGCCATTCCGGCCGGGTTGGAGGGCTCGGTGGTGTATGTTGCCGAGGCCTCCGATGTGCCGGCCGCTCTGGGCCGATTGGAGCGTCGAGTCGAGGCTGACGTACCTGTGCTGACGCGCGAGGTCGACGATTCGCTGGTCGTTTTCGTGACTCCGACCGATTGGAGCGCCACAGAAATCGCGGGGGATGAGGCGGTGGAGCGGGGGATCAGCCACGCTTGGGCGAGTGTGGGATATTCGTTTGATCCGTCGCGCTATCGATCGTCGGTGACGCTGCGGGTCCGGGATGTGCCTGGGCCGCCGGTGCTGGTGGATCCGTTCGGTGGCTCCCCTCGGCCCCTTGGCTATGAGACTTCTGGAGATGTTGTCTCAGTCGAGGTGCCGTTCGACGCCGGCCCGGCTGCTTTGGTAGTGTTTGCTGTGGGCAACGATGCTGCTCCGTCTGCGGTGTCTCCGGAATGGCGAGTTTCGAGCCTGGATGGTGACTGGGAGACGGAGCTGATCCCGACCCTCGACAACACCTGGGGCGACTTCGCCTGGCCCGCCTCGGCGCCGTCTTCGGAGGTGGTGGTTGAACGCTGGGCTCTCGACCACCGCGTCGAGGGCTCGGACGAGTGGCGCCCGGCGCACGCCACCTTCGGGCCGCACGGCCTCATCGACGGTCAGCCGATGGAGTACTCGGAGCGCCTCGGCATCCACAAGGACCCGATCCACCACCACGCCCTCGGTCCCAAGGGACACGTTCCAGAGGACTTCCTCGATTTCGGTACGGTCGCTGCCGGTCAGACCGTCACCTTCACCGCTACCTTCACCCTCGCCGCTTCGCTCGATGCAACGGTTGTGGTTGGCGCTCCCGCGGCCAAGGAACTGCTGATCGACAATGCACCGCTACCGCTTGTGGACGCGGGTGGCACCTTCGGTTCCGCTCCGGTGATGCTCGAGGCCGGTACGCATCAGCTCGAGCTTCGGCTCACACCGTCCGAGGAACTGGACCTCCGCGCCCATGTGGCCTTCGTTCGCGACCTGGCGTCGTACCGGCGTCCCGAATGGATCGCGGCCGACTCTGGCACCGCGATTCGCTACAGCACGACCGTCGTACCAGGTGATTGCACCGAGCTCACGCTGACCGCATGGGGATCAGCACGGCTGTACGTGAACGGCCACGAAGTCGGTCGGCAAGGCGGCTTCATGCCGTACGAGCGTCCGACTCCGCGCGTACGCCGGTACGACGCAGCCGCTGCGCTACGAGCCGGTGTCGAGAACGAGATCGTCGTGGAGGTGACCCAGCCGACGCCGATCCTGGTCGACGGCCTGGCGATCTCCGACCACGACTGGCAGGCGACGGCCGACGGCTCGGCGGTGCCCGTCTCGCGACGCCGACCGTGGCATCGCGCCCTGGCCGACCTGTACCTCACCCGCCGGCCGCATCCCCTTCCGGCCGCAGCTTGGCTCGACGGCACCTCTTCTACCGCGGTCGAGCCGGTCACCTTCGCGGTGCCTCGCCCGACGTCGGAGCGCATCGAACACCTACGATTTGATCTACCCCCAGGGACTGTGCAGCTCGACATCGACCTGGTGGGCGAGGCCGTGTTGGCGGTCGACGGCGAGCAACTCGCAACCGGCTCGGGTCACATAACTGCCGCCATCCCTGCCGACGCGAAGACCGCCGTGCTCACCGTGATGACCACCCCCGGCCACGAGGCCGGCGCCGCCCTCACCGCCCCCATCCGCGCGACCGTAGGCCCCGGCCGCCTTCCCCTGGGCAAGTGGGAAGACCACGGCCTGGCCGAATACAGCGGCGGCATCCGCTACACCCGCGAACTCGACGTCCCCGCCGCCCAGGCACTCCAACTGGACCTAGGCCAAGTCCGAGGCACCGCCGAAGTCTTCATCGACGGCACCCCCCAAGGCGCCCGCTTCTGCTCCCCTTACACCTTCAACCTCACCACCACCCCCGGCCCCCACACCCTCACCATAGAAATCTTCAACACCGCCGCCCCCCACCTGAACGCCACCAGCCCCACCCACTTCATCTTCCCCGGCCAAACCACCTCAGGCCTCTTCGGCCCGGTAACCCTCAAGACCTCCTGAACCCTCCACTTTGTGCATGAGATCCGTATGCCACGGGTCGCGACGTACAGATCTCATGCACAAAGTCGAGATCGGGGGAAGGAGGTCATAGACCTCGATGCGGTCGAGGCGCCAGCTCACCCACGCCAGATACGGCGCCCATCTCGCCCACCCCGGCGGCGCGTGTACAGGCCGGTTGCGCTTGCTTCGAATATTGCGGATACTTCACTTGTTGGTCACCGATGAACGTCGGGTGGCCACCGGGAGGAGTGACCATGAGCAACGCAGATTTTGCCGGCGTGCGTCCTGACGCCGCTGAAGTCCGCACGGCTGATGTCGCCCTGCGCCGCGTCAAGCGCTACCTGGCCGATCACCTCGAAGAACGCGACATCCAGGTGGTGGTGGGTGGCGACCCTGATGACACCTTGGCGATCCCGCGAAGCGCCGTGGAGCTTTTGGCGCGCGTGCTCGCGCATATGGCCGCAGGGCAGGCAGTCTCGGTCGTTCCAGCTCATGCGGAGCTGACGACGCAGCAGGCGGCCGACCTTCTCAACGTTTCGAGGCCGTACCTCATCGGTCTGCTCGATCACGGCAAGATCGAGTACCGGCGGGTTGGAAAGCATCGTCGGGTGCGTGCGGATTCGCTGATGGACTACAAACGCCAGGACGATCAGAAGCGCCGTGAAACGGCAGACGAGCTGACCCAGCTCGACCGGGAGATGGGCCTGTACTGACGTGCCCTTCATCGTTGTCTACGACGCAAACGTGCTCTACTCCAACAACGTACGAGACCTTCTGATCCGAGTCGCGCAGGCAGATCTCGTCCAGGCGAAGTGGACCGAGAAGATCCTCGATGAGACATTCCACAATCTCAAGACCAACCGCCCCGATCTCGATCCGGTCAGGCTCGATCGCACCCGCGCGTTGATGAACGGGGCGATTGCAGACGTTCTCTCGTCACCGGCTACGAACCTTTGATCGAAGGCCTGTGCCTTCCTGATCCCGACGACAGGCATGTTCTGGCTGCCGCTATCAAGGCGCATGCACAGGTCATCGTCACCGAGAATACGAAGGACTTCCCGGAAGCGATGCTGTCGGACTGGAGCATCGAAGCTCAGTCGGCGGACGACTTCGTGCGCGATCTGATCGACCTGAACCGGCAGGCGGTTTACGCACAGGTGCAGCGCATGGCAGACACCTGGCAAAACCCACCCGGAACTGTCGAGGACGTCCTCAACGGCCTTGAACACAACGGCCTGATGGGAAGCGTGGCAGCACTGCGAGGCTGAAACGAAACGGCGATGAGGTTGAGTCGAGCGACTGCCCGGCGACGATGCGCTTGACGGGAGTCGCTCGGCGCTGTCAATGAAGCGGGCGATAGCACGCACACGGTTGTCCGTCGTCTTTGCCAATGTTGTAAAGCCCTCATGCCGGGATCCCCGGAACCGGCGGTTTGCAGGGGGCGTCGTAGGGGGCGTGAAGCTCAAGGTGCGCGTCGTGCACTACCGGCACGACTGCTGGTACGCCGATATCGACGACGCCGAGGATCGGCAGCCGGACGACCCGTACTGGTACGCCGACGGCTGCGGCTCGCAGGCCGAGGCGATCACCCTCGCGTGCGCGCAGTTGGCCGCGCTGGACCAGGCCGTTGCCGCCGGCACCCGGCTCACCCGGATCAGTGAGGTCCTGCCACTGGCCGGGTGATCCGGCCGACCGGCATCATAGGGCGATGCTCGGGGAATCGGACGGCACCAAAGGCGACGCCACGATCGAGCAGATCGGCCGGCGCCGTACGTTCACCAGGACACTCCAACTGGCTGTGATACTCGCGGTCGTCCAATGGCCGATGCGCGACGCGGTCCACGACGCGGCCGGTCTTGCGGCAGACTGCGAAGTGCCGGGCCGGTTGTCGCTGCTGCTCGACGCGATGTTCATCATGGCCTACGTCTACGCGGCGTATCGCGCGTACAAGTACGTCAAGTTCCTCAACCGGCAGTCGTGGACGCGGGTCGCGGCGATCGGGTCCTGGCTCGTCTGCGTCGCGGCGGTGCTCGACGTGGTCGAGGACATCCGGCTGTGGCGGGACTTCGGCACGGGGCCTTGCGCCGATCTGTCGACCGGGTGGTTCAGCTGGCTGATGCGAGCCGTCGCGCTGATCGGCGTACTGATTCTGGCTGGCTGCTACTTCGCGACCAGCCGCTACGGACAGCGGAAGTTGTACGGCGTTCAGCTCGAGCAGCCGGCGACCTTCCGGCGGATCCTGGACGACGGCAAGGACTCCGGCCGGCTCGTGATCACGTGCTCGGGCGGCGGCATCCGGTCGGCGTCGTTCTGCCTCGGTGCGCTGCAACTCCTGCGGGAGAAGGGTTTGTACGACAAGGCGTCGACGGTGATCGGTGTCAGCGGCGGTGGCTACATGGCCGCCGCGTTCCACGTCTTGCGTCGTACGTGCGCTGACCCGTTCTCACCGGGATCGCCCGAGCTCGCGAGGCTGCGGCGTCAGACTCGATACCTGCTGCAAGGCGGCCGGGCGATGTTCCGCGCGGCGTTGTCGGTGCTGTTCGGCTTGGTCGTCAACCTGCTGCTGATCGGGATCGTGCTGCGGGCGATCGCGTGGGTGCTCGGCTGGTTCCTCGCCGACCAAGGCGTGATCCTGCCCGGCGACCAGGACATCCAGGTCGACTGGCGACCGAACGGCTCGTGGTTCTTCGTCGGCTTGTCGGTGTTCCTGATCGCGGTCAGCGCGGCAATGTTCCTGCTCGAGAAGGTCTGGGATCGCTGGGCGCGAATGCCCGACGGCGTGCGCAAGGTCCTCACCACGATCGGGAACGCGAGTCTCCTGTACGGCGTCCCCGTCGCCGTACTGCTGCTCGGCGTACCAGGAGGCCTTTATCTATTGGGCCAACTGCCCGGTGACTCGTCCGATCAGCCAAGTCTTCCGTCGGCCTTGCTGGCGTTGGTCGACCCCACGAAACAAGGTGTCGCCTCCTTCGGCGCGCTGGTCGTCGTACTGATCGGGCTCGGCAAGTCGGTGTGGAACGGGCTCGCGGTCGAGGGCAAGGAGGCGACCGGTCTGCGGGCACGGTTGCTTGCGTTCGGCCGGACCAAGCTCGCGCCGTGGGCGGCCAGTGCGATCATCGTGATCGCGGCCGTCATCGTCCTGCTCCGCTGGACCGGCGGCTATGCGACCGACCGCTCGTACCAGGAAGACTGGAACGTCGCGCTGGTGCTCGCGCTGATCGCGGTCGCCATCAAGGTGCTCACCGATGCGAACCGTACGTCGTTGCACTCCTTCTACCGCGAGCGGTTGTCACGGGCGTTCCTGGTCAAGCGGCAGGACAACGGAGCCGCGGTCGCGCTGGACTACCACCTGCGGCTGCGGTACTCCGACTGGGCGAAGCCAGTGGACGGCGGGCCGCAGTTGGTCATCGCGGGGGTGGCGAATGTCGACGATGCGGACTTCGTGCCGACCCAGCGCGGCTGCGTGCCGTTTGTCTTCGACGCCGAGCAGATCGGGATCGTCGGCGACCGGTCGCTGCCGGACGGCGGACGTCGTACGACTGACGATTACGAGCGCGAGGCCGACGTACTCAAGCGTGAGGTGACGGTGCCGGCAGCGATGGCGATCAGCGGGGCCGCGCTCAGTCCGCTGACCGGCCGGGTGAACTCGCGGACCAGGCCGGTGCGGCTGCTGCTCGCCGTCCTGAACGCCCGCCTCGGCGTGTGGCTGCCGAACCCATACTGGAACAACCGTCCGGAGCCGGCGTTCCCCGAGGTGCGTGGCTTCTTCCCGCGCGTACGGCGGTACGTCGGCAGCGTGATCGACAAGCCCGGGCCGTACCGGCTGCTGCGGGAGGCGATCGGATCGCCGTCGATGTACGACCGGCGGATCTACGTCACCGACGGCGGGCACTACGACAACCTCGGCCTGGCCGAGGCGCTCCGGCGGGAGCCGGCCCAGGTGATCGTAATCGACGCGTCGAACGACGCCGAGGACCGGTTTACCGCGCTGGCCGAGGCGATCGCCACCGCCCGGATGGACCACGGGATCCGGATCGACATCGACCCGTCCCCGATGGTCCGCGGCGCCAAGCCCCGGGCCGACCGGGCCTGGGCGTACGGGATCGCGACCCATCCGCTGAAGGACGGCGAGGAGAAGCCGTACAAGACCGAGATCTTCTTCGTAAAGGCGGTGCTGGCGGGTCACCTCGGCTGGGACATCGAGCAGTACGCCGTGCAGCACCCGGACTTCCCGCGTCGTACCACCGGAGACCAGTTCTACGACGAGTGGGACTTCGAGGCGTACCGCGCGCTCGGCTACTCGCTGGCTGAATCGCTCACCGAGCATCACCGGGTCCGGCATCGGCTCGCGGATTTGTAACACTCAGTCACGGTTACCGGATGTAACCAGTGAGGGAGGGGGACCTCATGGCTACCTTCAATTCACCGCCGGGCTGGCCTGAACCGCTGGAGCCCGACTGGGAACCGCCACCGGACTGGCTGCCGGATCAGTCCTGGCCGGCCGCGCCACCTGGCTGGGCCTTCTGGCTGAACTCGCGCGGCACCCGGTCCCGCGGCCCGAGCGGCGGGTACGGCGCCGAGCCGCCACTCAAGCTGGTCGCCGGCTGCGTCGCGGGCGGGATCGCCTTCATCGTGCTGCTGACCGCGATCAGCGGGGGCGACAACAGCGGCGCGACCTTCGCATCGGTGCCCGGGTCAACCATCACGACCACGGTCACCGTGCCTGGGCCGACGGCAACAATCACAGTGACCGAACCCGTGGGTGAACCTGTGGATAACCGGCCCTGCCTGTGGATAGGTCTGGGTTGTCTGTGGACAAGGCAACCAATTCCGATGCCGATGCACGTGCAGTCCGCCTGGTGAGCGGATGGTTGCCTCCCCCTCCGATGCCTGGTGGGATGGGTGACCGCGCTGGAATCTTTACAAAGATTTAGTCGTGACGTCCGGCGCGTCAGATCGTTGATCTGTCAGACAGTTCGCGATCAGCGGATCGCTGGGGAATCCGGAGAGGTGTGCCTGTGCATCGATTCAACCCGCCGCCCAGTTGGCCCGAGCCGCCGAGCGACACCTGGCGCCCGCCGCCCGGCTGGGAGCCTGACCCCGAATGGCCGGACGCCCCGGCCGGCTGGGGCTTCTGGCTCAACCGCCACGGTCGCCCCGCCACCGGCCCCATCGGAGCGTACGGCGCCCTCGCCGCGGGCCGCGTCGAGTTCGCCACCGTCGATCCGTCCCTGGTCCTGATGCACAGCTAGTACTCTCCCCCGAACCACCTGCCGCCAGGCGCAGTGGCGGGCGGCACCCGGCTCCCGAGGCTCCCAGCCCCGGGAGCCGAGTCGCGTCTAGCGCCCGCCTCGGTGGACCTCTGCCACTCACCAAGCCGTCCGCGGTTTGGATCCCCACGCTCAGTGTCAGGCCTGGGTCGTCCGCCGGTGGGGCTTGATGAGTGGCGCAGGTCCGCGCACGGTGAGAGATGGCCGGGTTCGGCCGAAGGCTGGCATTTTCTTACCGTCTTCTGGTGTTATGTTACCAACACAGATAACACACCCTCGCTCCGCTCGGGTGGGGAGGAACTTCCTCGCTCCGCTCGGGCGGGGGAGGACTGACCTGGGAGGCGTTACGTGGGAGGACCGGCCTGGATCGGCGTCGACCTCGGCACGCAGAGTGTGCGCGCCGTTCTCGCCGATGCCGATGGCGCCGTCCTTGCCCGCGCCGCCCGCCCGCTGACCAGCCACCGCGACGGTCCACGCCACGAGCAGGACCCGCAGAGCTGGCTCGACGCCGTCGACGCTGTCCTCGCCGAGGTCACCACCGGCGACATCGCGGGCATCGCGATCTGTTCCACCTCCGGCACCTTCCTCCTCACCGACCCGCAAGGCCGCCCGGTCACCACGGCCCTGATGTACGACGACGCCCGCGCGGCCGAACAGCGCGATCGGATCGTGGACGCCGACCCCGACCGCTGGTCGACCGCAATGCAGCCGACCTGGGCCCTCCCCAAGATCCTCTGGCTGGCCGCGGAGGGAATCCGCCTCGAGGATCACCGCGTCGTCCACAGCGCCGACTTCGTCGCGGCCCACCTCGTCGGCCACCCCGTCGCGACCGATACCAGCCACGCCCTCAAAACCGGCTACGACCTCCAGGCCGACACCTGGCCCCAAGCCTTCGGCAAACTCGATCTGCCCCCAACAGCCTTCCCCGACGTCGTCCTCCCCGGCGCCGAACTCGGCCGCACCCCATCCGGCCTCCCTGTCTACGCCGGCATGACCGACGGCTGCGCCGCCCAACTCGCCGCCGGCGCCCTCACCCCAGGCGCCTGGAACTCAGTCCTCGGTACGACGCTCGTACTCAAAGGCGTCAGCAAAGAGCTCCTCCACGACCCCACCGGAGCCGTCTACAGCCACCGTCACCCCGACGGCGGCTGGCTGCCCGGCGGCGCGTCCAGCACCGGCGCCGGCGTACTCACCGAACTGCTTCCGAACGCAGACCTGGATGCCCTGGACAAGGCGGCCGGTCCGATCGACGCAGTCATCTACCCGCTCACCAAAACCGGTGAGCGCTTCCCCTTCGTCGCGCCCCAGGCTGAGCGCTTCACCCTCGGCAAGCCGGCGACAGACCTGGAAACGTACGCCGCCGTCCTCCAAGGCGTCGCATTCATCGAGCGACTCGCCTTCGAGCACCTGGTCAGCCTCGGCGCCGACCCGGTCCGATCCGTCTCCCTCACCGGCGGTGCCGTCCGCAGCGGCTACTGGAACCAGCTCCGCTCCGACGTCCTCGGCGTACCAGTGGAACTCCCGGCTGCACCGGACCCGGCGTACGGAATGGCGGTACTCGCGGCGTCGGCCGGAGGCTCGCTGACTGAGACGGCGCGCAGGATGGTCAAGACGGACCGCATCCTCGAGCCGCGACCGCATCCGCTCGAGGACCTGTACGGCGAGTTCGTCGCCGAACTGGATCGCAGGGGGTACCGCGGATGAAGACCACGATCGTGCTGGCCCGGCACGGCCGGACCGAGTGGCATGACGGCAACCGCTACACCGGCTCGACCGACCTCCCGATCGACGAGGTCGGCGTACAGCAGGCGCTGCAACTCAAAGAGTGGGCAGCCGGCTATGCGCCCGACGCGCTCTGGTGCTCCCCGATGCTCCGGGCGCGGCAGACCATCACGCCGACCGCGGAAGCGCTCGACCTGACACCGACTCTCGACGCGCGGTTGCGGGAGGTCGACTTCGGCTCGGCCGAGGGCAAGATGCTCAGCGAACTCCCGCCGGCGGTGGCCAAGGCCTTCCAGCTGGATCCGGTGCGCGACCACTTCCCAGGGGGTGAGGATCCGGCCGCCGCCGCGGACCGGGTGCACGAGGTCTTCCAGGAGATCGGGCAACGGCATCAGGGCCAGAAGGTGCTCGTCGTCGCTCACAACACGCTCATCCGGCTGCTCGTCTGCCGGGTGCTCGGACTGCGGCTGAACGACTACCGCAGACTGCTACCTGCTCTCGGTCCCGCGGCGTTGGTGCGTTTCCGCTGGCAGAACGGCACAGTGGGTCTCGAGGCGTACAACCTTCCCGCAGTCCGAATGGAGACCCTGGCATGACATCCGACGTCGACGGTGACACCACCGAACTGAGTCGCCCGGCCCGGCGGCAGGCCGAGATCGCGGCGTACGTCGTCGAGCACGGCTCGGTCTCGGCCAACGATCTGGTCGAGGCGTTCGGCGTGAGTGTGATGACGGTGCACCGCGACCTGGACGAGCTCGAGCGGCAGGGCGTGGTGCGCAAGTACCGCGGCGGGGTCAGCGCGCAGCCGACCAGCGTGTTCGAGAGCAACGTCGCGTACCGGCTGAACACCGCGCAGACCGAGAAGGCCGCGCTGGCCCGGCACGCCCGGGCGATGATCGAGCCCGGCATGTCGGTGATGCTCGACGACTCCACCAGCGCGCTCGCCCTGGTCGACCTGTTCGAGGACATCACCCCGTTGACGGTGGCAACGAACTTCCTGCCCGCGATCACCAAGCTGGCCGCGCTGCGTGACATCACCCTGCTTGCCCTCGGCGGGATCTACTCCGCGACGCACGACTCGTTCGGCGGGATGCCGTGCGCCGAGGCGGTCGAGGCGCTGCACACCGACCTGCTGTTCTGCTCGGTGTCCGCGGTGTCGCCGACGCACGCGTTCCACCAGGAGGAGGAGATCGTCCTGGTGAAGCGGGCGATGCTGCGGGCCGCGAAGACCAAGGTGCTGCTGGTCGACCACGGCAAACTGCAGCGCACCGCCCTGCACCGGCTCGCCCCACTGACCGACTTCGACGTCGTAGTGGTGGACGAGAAGACCCCGAATGACTTGATTCAGCCGCTCCGTGACCACGGCGCGACCGTGGAGGTAGCCAAACTCTGAGTGGCCCCGGTCGCCGGGGCCGATAGGAGGGGAGTATGGACGTCGGCGTCGATGTCGGCACCACCGTCACCAAGGCCGTCGCGTTCGACGAGGCGGGGCGGCAGGTGGCCGAGGCGTCCCGGCCGACCAGGCTGGTCCGGCCGTCGATCGGGCGGTTCGAGCACGAGACTGCCGAGATCGTTGCTTCGGTCAACGAGGTGGTCGGTGAGCTGGCCGGCACGGTTGGGGACCGGCCGGACGTCCTGGCGATCACTGCCCAAGGCGACGGCCTCTGGCTCGTCGACGACGGCGGTGCCGCGGTCCGTCCGGCGATCTCCTGGCTGGACGCCCGTAGCAGCGCGATCCTCGAGCGCTGGACCACCGACGGCGTTGCCGAGAGCGTCTTCCGGCGCTCCGGCAACCGGATGTTCCCCGGTGCCTCCGGTCCGCTGCTGGCCGCCGTACTCGCGGAGGAGCCCGACGTAATCGCGCGCGCCGGAACAGCGGCGTACTGCAAGGACGTGGTGATGCAGCGGCTCACCGGCGTACGTGCGACGGACGTGTCGGACGCGTCCGCGCCGTTCCTCGACCCGCGGACGAACCAGTACGACGACGAGGCGCTGGCGACGACCGGCCTGTCGGAGCTGCGGCATCTGCTGGCTCCGGTGGAAGCAGCCGGGCCAGTGGGTGAACTCCGCGACGACTCGACCGGGATGGCCCCCGGCACCAGAGTCTCCGCCGGTCCTTACGACCTCCCGGCAGCCGCCGCCGGCGCGGGTGTCTCGGAGGTCGGCGACGCATTACTTACTGTCGGTACGACGCTCGCCTGCCAGGTGGTGACGCGGGAGCTGCCGGTGGACGGCGAGCCGGCCGGGTTGTTCCTCGGAACTTGGACACCGGGTGTCTGGCTGCGCGCGATGCCCGCGATGGTCGGCACGGCCGCGCTGGACCGGGTGCTGGCGCTCGTCGGTGTGGGAACCGATCGCCTGCCGGCGTTGCTCGCGGAAAGCCCGGTCGGCGCGCAAGGCGTCACCGTCCTGCCCTACCTGTCGGAGGCGGGCGAACGCGCGCCGTTCGTGGATACTCGGGCCCGCGGAACCATCGATGGGATCTCGTTGTCCACGACGACGGCCGACGTGGTTCGCGCGACCTGTGAGGGGATCGCGTACGCCGCCCGCCACTGCCTCGAGGCAGCCGGGTGGTCCGGCCGAGTGACCGTCTGCGGTGGCGGTGCCCGCAGCAAGGAATGGACGCAGATCCTCGCGGACGTGCTGAACGCACCGCTGCACACCACCGATGCGGAACAGGTCGCCGCGCGAGGTGCGGTGATCTGCGCGCGGCGTGCGGTCGATCCGGACAGCGCTGGACCCGAGTGGATCGCCGAGACCCGCCAGGTCGACCCCGACCCGGCCCGTGCAGCCTTCTATGCCGAGGGATACGCCCATTACCTGCGCCGGATCGAGTCGGCTCGGCCGCGCTGGTCCGACCCCGCACCGACCTTCGACCAGCCGCGCTGACCCGCGCTCCACCGTTGAAACAGGAGTTCGATGAGAACCGTCAAGACTCTGCTCGCCGGCGACCACTTCGTCCGCAACGACCTACTCGCCAGGGCCTTGTCCTCGATCAAGGGCGTGGAGTTCGACCTCCGTGAGGTCACGCTGCCGTGGCCGTTGACGCCGTACGGGCGGGTGGCCGAGGTGGATGAGGCGAGCGATGCCGAGGATCAGTTGGTCGAGGCGCTGCCCGGCGTCGAGGTGGCGTTGACCCAGATGGGCCCGTTCACCGAGCGGGTGCTCGACGCGGCGCCGGACCTGCGCTTCCTGGTCGTCTGCCGCGGCGGCCCGGTCAACGTGAATGTGCCGGCGGCAATCAAGCGCGGCATCATCGTTGCCTCCACCCCCGGTCGCAATGCCGTCGCCGCCGCCGAGCACACAGTCGCCCTGATGATGGGTGCCCTACGCAACCTCCCACGCTTGCAACGCACCCTGGAGCACGGCGAGTGGCGCAGCGACCTCTACGCGTACGACGAATGCGGCCTGGAACTGGACGGGTCGACAGTCGGCCTGATCGGATACGGCGCGATCGGGCAACGAGTGGCGCGGGTGATGCTTGCCTTCGGCGCCCAAGTGCTGGTTGTCGACCCCTTCATCGAGCAAGCTCCTGCAGGCATCGAACTGGTTGAGCTCGACGAGCTGCTGCGCCGGTCGGACGTGGTCAGCCTGCACGCCCGGCTGACTGACCAGACCCGCGGCATGATCGGCGCCGACCAGCTCGCTCTGATGCCACGAGGCGCCGTACTGGTGAACACCGCACGCGGCGGGCTGCTCGACTATGACGCAACCGTCGACGCCCTGGAGTCCGGTCACCTGGGCGCGGCCGCCTTCGACGTCTTCCCCGAGGAGCCGGTCCCCGCGGGTGCGCGCCTACTCACCGCCCCCAACGTCGTCATGACTCCCCACCTGGCCGGCGCAACCCGCCAAACCGCCCTCCGAGCCGGCACCATCGCCGCTGAGGCCGTCGCCGCGTACCTGGCCGGGAAAGACCCCGCAGGCCTGGTCTCGGCGTAGATCCTCCAACCGCCCGCCAGCCCTAGCCCGCATCGGACCGCTTCCGGACGACCTTGAGCACGCACCAACCACGGTCGACGTCGCGAAATGGTTGGCGGGTGCTCAAGGTGGGCTTGGGGGCAGGTGGGCGACAGGTTCCAACGTCTGAATATGTTCTTTCGCAGAAGATAAATGTGTGATTGCCTAGTCGGCATGAGCTTGAGCATCGGTGTGGTTGGAGCTGGTCAGTTCGCGCCTTCGTTCCTGCGGCTGTGGTCGGCGCACCCGGACGTGTCCGACGTA
Source organism: Kribbella antiqua (assembly GCF_004345665.1). Lineage (GTDB taxonomy): Bacteria > Actinomycetota > Actinomycetes > Propionibacteriales > Kribbellaceae > Kribbella > Kribbella antiqua. The sequence continues at coordinate 34,876 of NZ_SLWR01000015.1, read as the reverse complement.
CGGCTGACCGACGTACTGCCGGAACGGACGGCCGCGATGGCCGCGCAGCAGGGGATCTCGATCACCTATCAGTCGTTCGAGGAGATGCTGACGTCCGACGTGGACGCGATGGCGATCTTCACTCAGCGCTGGTTGCACGGCGAGATGGCGATCAAGGCGCTCGAGGCCGGCAAACACGTGTACTCGACGGTGCCGATGGCGATCGAGGCGGACCAGATCGCCCGGATCATCGAGCTGGTCAAGGAGACCGGCCTGACGTACATGATGGGCGAGACGAGCTACTACTACCCGTCGTCGGTGTACTGCCGGCAGAAGCTTGCCGCCGGTGAGTTCGGCCGGATCTTCTACAGCGAGGGCGACTACGTCCACGACATGGACCTCGGCTTCTACGCCGCGTACCAGTACAGCGGCGGCGAGGAGTGGAAGAAGACGGCCTCGTTCCCGCCGATGCTGTACCCGACGCATGCCGTGGGCAACGTTCTGTCGGTGACCGGGCAGCACGCCACGCACGTGTCCTGCATCGGGGTGCAGGACAATCGCGGCGACGGCGTCTTCGACAAGGAAATCAGCCAGTTCGACAATGACTTCAGCAACGCGACCGCGCTGTTCAAGCTGGCCGACGGCGGCGTGATGCGGACGAACGAGATGCGTCGCGTCGGCTACCCGTCGCACATCCGGGAATCGCGGCTGCGGGTGTTCGGCACCGAGGGAAGCTTCGAGCAGCTGGCTACGACGACCGTCTGGCAGACCAAGGAAGGCGTCGAGGACATCAGCCACCTGATGGAGACCAAGCCGAGCGGTTCGCTCGAGGACGTCGACCTGGCAAACGTGGACCCGGCGCTGCGGGACGCGTTCCGCTCCGGCCTGTCCCCGGTGCACGACCGCAGCCGGCTACCGGCCGAGTTCGACGGCCTGCACAACGGTCACGAAGGTTCGCACCACTACCTGGCCGACGATTTCGTACGCGCGATCGCCGACAAAACCCTCCCACCCGTCAACGCCTGGGTCGCCGCCCGCTACACCCTCCCCGGCATCTACGCCCACCAGTCCGCCCTCCAAGGCGGCGTACAACTAGAAATCCCCGACCACGGCGACGCCCCCGCCTGATCGCCGAGCGGACCTCTGCCACTCACCAACCGCACCTAGCCCACGCGGTTGACGCTCAGCGGGGGCTTCCGACCCGTCATCGGCGAGGCTTGGTGAGTGGCACAGGTCCGTGGCTCAGAGGTAGGTACAAGCTGATCCAGCCGGTTCACCGCACGGCACCACGCTTCTCATACGATGCGGTATGACTCTGGATCTGTTTGCGGAGAACTCGGTCACCGACTACCCGGCGGCGCTGGAGTGGTACGAGCGTTTGCTCGGTGGGCCGCCGGCCTTCTTTCCGAACGACATCGAAGCGGTCTGGGAACTGGCTGAGCATCGGTACCTCGTGGTCGAACTGCGGCCCGAGCACGCCGGCCATGACCAGGTAACGATCTTCGTCGACGACCTCGACACCCGGATCGCCGCGATCAGCGAGCGCGGCATCGAGCCGGCGCATCGGGAGACCTACTCCAACGGCGTCCGCAAGGTCATCTACCACGACCCCGATGGCAACGAAATCGGCTTCGGCGGCGGCCCGGCGGAGTAACGTCGTGCCACGCTGCGGCACGGTGGCTTCACTCGCGCCCGCGCGGCGGTCAGCGGCCGGCCGGCCGGTACGAACTTGACTAAGGCTCGTGGTCTGAGCGGTAGCGGAAGAGGTCGGGGAGGAAGTTTTCCAGGTTGCCGATCTCTTCGACGTGGTGGCGGATCCAGGCGGCGAGTTTGTGTGGTGGAAAGGCGCGGTTGTGCGCCACCCGGTTCAGGAACAGCCGGGCCGCGGGTGTGGTGTCGCCGATGGTCAGGCGGGTCACGTACGACGTACCGCCGTGAACCGGCTCGAATTCGTTCTCCAGTCGTACCAGCGCGGCTCCTAACACGCGCTTGGAGATGATGGCTGCGGTGCTGTCGATCTGCTCGACCCTGACGTGGATGTCGATCAGTTTGTCGAGGTCGCGTCCGGGTGCCTCGGTAATGCGCAGCTCAACGCCAGGCTGTACGGCGCCATCCGCCTCGTAGGAGATGTGGTCGAGCGGATGCCAGACGAGGTACCGCGGCAAGGTCTGACCGGCGTACTTCATCGTCCCCGGCACATGGCCGTACCACCAGGCCAGCATCTCGGGCGTTACCTGGGGCAAGTGCGCATGCCGGATGGTGACGACGGTCTGTCCCGCGTCCGACGAGGTCCACACCGCGGCGGACCCCACTGGGCGCAGTGGCCAGAGCACCGGGCGGGGAGCAGGCAAGTCCATGTCCTCCGGCGTGCCCCACACGCCATAGCCCAAACAAGCGTTCAGTCGTAGATACGCCGGAGCCGCAGTGACATGGAGTTTTCGATGTGTTGGTTCATTGCGGCCTCGGCGGCGGCTGGGTCGCCGGAGCAGATGGCTTCGACCAGGTTGCGGTGTTCGGTGAGGACCTCTGGGCCGATGTCGCGGTCGTAGTGCAGGCGGAAAATGTGCAGGTGACAATGGGTCCGTTCGAAGGCGAGCCGGACCTGTTCGCTTCCCGACAGTGACGCGATCAGCAGGTGGAAGCGGTTGTCGTGCGCGGTCAGTGACTTGTAGCCGGCGTAGTCGATCGATGTCGGCTCGACCGCGTTCGCCAGTTCCGCCTTCAGCCGCGCCCGCCCGTCGTCGTCGATCAGCTCGGCGGCCCGCCGTGCCGCCCACGGCTCCAGCAACCGCCGGAATCGGTAGAGGTCGTCGAACTCCTCCAGCGTCAGCAGCGGCGTCGCCCGGTACCCCTTCAGCGGCTCCTTGTCCGCGAGCCCCTCCGACTCCAGCCGTGCCAGCGCCTCCCGCACCGGCGTCGACGACACCTGGAACTCCCGCGCCAGCCCGTCGATCGAGATCCGCGCGCCGGGCGTGATGACGTGGTCCATCAGCATCGTCTTGATCGCCTCGTACACGTCGTCGGCGAGCATCTGCCGCCGGAGCAACCGCCGGTCCTGTGGCTCCACGATCTCCGCCATCAGCTCTTCTCCGGATCCTGGTCGCGGCCTTGACCCCGGCCGGTCGTCTTCGGCAGGGTGGCACTGGTAATCATGCATCATGCACGATTCCCGGCCGGTCAGCCAGAGAGCTCGACAATCGGTGAGGTTGCCGGTCGCATCTGGTGAGGAAAGGCGGACGCATGCTGAGGTTCGACGAGGTCGGCGTACTGCCGGAGCCCGAGGACAACGCGGCGATCTGTTCCCGACGCCTGGAAGCCGGTACGACGGTCGACTTCGACGGCACGGTGGTCACGCTGCCGCACACCGTGATGGAAGGCCACCGTTTCATCGTCCGCCCGGTCCGTGAGGGCGAGGCCATCACCTCCTGGAACACCCCGTTCGCCCGCGCCACCCGCGATCTCGCCGTCGGGGACTACGTCTGTACGCCGACCAGCCTGGCGGCCATCACCGCGCGCGGAGTGGAAGGCCTCCCGCCCGAGCCGTCGGCCGTCAACGAACCGCTGGACCCCTATCAGCTCGATGAGTCCGCGCTGAACTTCGGCGCACAGGTGACCAGCGTCGAGCAACCCGGCACCTTCCTCGGCTACCCCCGCGAGCAGGGTGCGGCCGGCACGCGCAACCACGTGGTGATCATGGCGACCAGCTCGCGCAGCAGCGGCTTCGTCACCGAGCTCGCCCGTCGTTTCGATGGTGCGGACGCCGGCGATGGCGTCGTACCGGTGGCGCACACCGAGGGTGGCGAAGACGAGGTCCCGAACAATCTGCACTTCCTGCTCGCCACCCTGGCCGGCTTCACCTTGAACCCGAACGTCGGCGCGGTTCTGATCGTCGACACCGAGGACGACGTGGTGTCCGGTCAGGCGATCAAGGACTTCATGGCGGAGCACGACTATCCGTCGATCAAGGTGCCGCACGCGTACTTCACCCGCCGCGCCGGTTTCGAACACGACCTCACGTCAGCAGGCGCGCTGGTCGAGCCGTGGCTGCCGGTGGTCGATGCACAGGAGCGTGTCGAGGTCCCGCTGACGGACCTGAAGATCGCCTTGCAGTGCGGCGGTTCGGACGCGTTCTCGGGGATCTCGGCCAACCCGCTCGCCGGGCTCGTCGGTGCCGAGGTGATCAAGCATGGCGGCGCCGCCGTACTCGCGGAGACGGACGAGCTGATCGGTGCCGAGGGCTACGTTCTGAAGAACGTGCGCGACCTGGCGACCGCGAAGCGCTTCCTTGCCACCGTCCGTTCGTTCAAGGAGCGGGTTGGCTGGCACGGTCACACCGCCGAGGGAAACCCGTCCGGCGGCAACGTCTACCGCGGCCTCTACAACATCGTGCTCAAGTCGATCGGTGCCGCGCGCAAGCTTCCGCGCGAGGTGCGCCTGGATCACGTGATCGACTATGCCGAACCGCTGCCGGGCAACGGCTACATCTTCATGGACAGCCCCGGCAACGACCTCGAATCCGTCGCCGGCCAGATCGGCAGCGGCTGCAACCTGATCTTCTTCACCACCGGCAACGGCTCGATCACCAACTTTCCGTTCGTCCCGACCCTGAAGTTCGTCACGACCTCAGCACGGTACGAGCGCTTGCACGCCGAGATGGACGTGGACGCGGGCCGCTACCTCACCGGTACGCCGATGGCCGAGCTGACCGCGGACACCTTCGACCTGACCGTCCGGGTCGCGTCGGGCGAGCCGAGTGCGGGGGAGCGGGCCGGCCACAGCCAGGTGTCGATCTGGCGCAACTGGCGGCAGAGCGGGCCGCGCGAGGGCATCTCGATCAGCACCGACGGCCGGATGAGCCGCAAGCTCACCGACCTTCCGGCCGAAGACCGCGACGCTCCACTCGACGGCCTCCCCTTGAACGGTCTCAGGGATACCGGGCGGACTGTGGCAAGGCTGCTACAGGTCGACGACAGACTGGTCCCCGAGGCAGTCGGCCTGATCTTGCCGACCAGCCTTTGCTCCGGCCAGATCGCGCTCAGGCTCGCAGCCCAAGCAGAGTTGGAGAAGTGGGCCGGCGACGCCGTCACCAGGATGGTCGCCCTCCCGCACACCGAGGGCTGTGGCAGCAGCGGCGGCGCCTCTGAGGAGACCTTCGCCCGCACCATGCTCGGCTACCTGCTGCACCCGAACACCCGGATAGCGCTGCTGCTCGAGCACGGTTGCGAGAAGACCCACAACGACTACTTCCGCTCCCGCCTGGTCGAGGCCGGCGCCGACCCGTCCCGCTTCGGCTGGGCCAGCATCCAGGCCGACGGTGGACTCGATGCCGTCGGCAACAAGGTGAAGGAATGGTTCACCGGCTTCGAAGACCTCCCGGCCCCGGTCGAGTACGACGGCTCGGTCGGCGAACTCACCGTCGGTCTGGAAGCCCGCGGGCCGTTGCCGGACGAGACCGCCGAGGCGCTGGCGCTGATCGGCCGCGAGATCGTCGGCTCGGGTGGTTCCGTCGTACTGTCGTCGCGCGGTGCGCTGCTCGGGCACGAACGCTTCCGTTCCACAGCGCTTGGATCGTCGGAGGTCCCACCGTCGACGATTGCGCACGGGCAGCGGTTCGCCGAGCCGGGCTGGCACGTGATGCGGATGCCGGGCACCGACTGGATGGAGACCGCGACCGGTTTCGGCGCCGGCGGTGTTCAGCAGATCCTCGCCCACGTTGCCGGCGGCACCTTGTCGGCCCAGCGCTTCGTGCCGGTGATTGAGTTCAGCAACGATCCGGAGACAGTCGCAAAGTACGGCGACGACCTTGACGCGGTTGCCACCGGCAACGCGGTGGAACAGGCCCGAACTGGTCTCGACACGATCGCCGCGGTCGCGAGTCGCACGCTCGTTCCGAAGGCGGTTGCGTCCGGCAACGTCGGCTTCCAGATCACTCGCGGGTTGCTCGGTACTTCGATGTGAGAGGTGGACATATGCACTTGGTCCGTTACCAGTCCCCTGGTGGGCCGGTGGTCGGTGTGCGCACCGGCGACACGGTGGCCCCGATCGAAGGAGTCGGCAGTTTCGCCGAGCTGCTCCGGCTGACCGTCGACGAGCTCCGAATCGCGGTCGCGAAGCTCGGCGAGCCGGTGCCGGCCGACGGCGTACGGTTCCTGCCGCCGCTCGACGGGCGTGGCGAGGTCTGGTGCGCGGGTGTCACCTATGAGCGGTCGATGAGTGCGCGGATGGAGGAGAGCACCGAGCAGTCCGTGTACGACAAGGTCTACACCGCCGATCGTCCAGAGCTGTTCCAGAAGGCACCGGCCTGGCGCGTGGTCGCGGACGGTGAGCCGGTCGGCATCCGGGTCGACTCCGGGCACGACGTACCCGAGCCGGAGCTGGCCGTCGTCGCCAACAGCCACGGCCAGATCGTCGGCTTCACGGTCTGCAACGACATGAGCTCGCGCTCGATCGAGGGCGTCAACCCGCTGTACGTGCCGCAGGCCAAGCTGTTCGCCGGCGGATGCGCGCTGGCGGCCGGGATTCGCCCCGCCTGGGAGGTCGCGAACCCGAGGGACCTCACCATCGACCTGGTGATCAAGCGCGGCGACGCCGAGGTCTTCAGCGGTACGACGTCCACGGCGAAGCTGGTGCGCGACTTGCAGGAACTGATCGACGTGCTGTTCGTGCCGAACGACTTCCCGGACGGCGTGATCCTGGCGACCGGCACCGGCATCGTGCCCGAGCTGGACTTCGCGCTGGCCGAGGGCGACGTCATCACCATCACCATCGCCGAGGTCGGCACGCTGACGAATACGGTGGCAGTAGGCCGGGAACCCTTCCGCTTCCTGGCAACCGAGAACCTGGAGGAGAAGCGATGACCCCCGACACCACGCCCGCCGAGCTCGAGCAGGCTCTGGCCGATGCGGCGGCTGCCGCGCCGGCGCTGGGCGCTTCGGAGCCCGCCGTACGGGCCGGGTGGATTCGTGCCGTGGCGGACGCGCTGGATGCGGCCGCCGACGAGCTGGTGCCGATCGCGATGCGGGAGTCGTCGCTGCCGGAGCCGCGGCTGCGCGGCGAGGTCGCGCGGAGCAGCGGTCAGTTGCGGATGTTCGCGGACGTGCTCGCAGAGGGCTCGCTGCTCGAGGTGGTCATCGACACGGCCGATGCGAACGCCAAGCCGGTGCCGCGGCCGGATCTGCGTCGCGTGCTGGTCCCGCTCGGGCCGGTGCTGGTGTTTGCTGCCAGCAACTTCCCGTTCGCGTTCAGCGTCTGCGGTGGTGACACCGCGTCCGCCCTGGCCGCCGGTTGCCCAGTGATCGTCAAGGCGCACCCCGGTCACCCAGAGCTGTCCCTGCGCACTGCCGAGGTGATGATCGAGGCGCTGCGCGTCGCCGGCGCCCCGGCCGGCACACTGAACCTGATCCAGGGCTTCGACGTCGGTGTCACCGCGCTGAAAGACCCGCGCATCACCGCGGCCGGCTTCACCGGTTCCGTCCCCGCCGGCAAGGCGCTGCACGAGATCGCGGTCACCCGGCCCGAGCCGATCCCGTTCTACGGCGAACTCGGCAGCCTGAACCCGGTCTTCGTCACCCAGGCGGCGGTCGATGCCCGCGGCAAGGACATCGCCACTGGGTACGTCGGCTCGTTCACGCTCGGCGTCGGCCAGTTCTGCACCAAGCCCGGCCTGCTCTTCCTGCCGGCGGGTCACGGACTCCAGGACCAGCTCACCGAGGCGGCCGGCGGTGTGGCCGAGGCGCCCATGCTGAACGACCGGATCAAGGAGGGCTTCGCCTCCGGCCTCGACCGGCTGCAGAAGGTCGAGGGCGTCCGCGTCTGGGCCTCCGGCGGTGCGACGTTGCTGCAGACAACGGTCGCCGAACTGCTGTCCCGCCAGGACGAGATCCTCGAGGAGTGCTTCGGCCCAGTCTCGATTGTTGTTGAATACAACGGCGTTGACGAGCTGAGGGCCGCTGTCGAAGCCTTCGAGGGCAATCTGACCGCCACGCTGCACGCGGAGTCGTCTGACACCAAACTGGCCGGGGAGCTGCTTCCGTTGCTGACGGCAAGGGCCGGTCGCGTGCTGTGGAACGGCTGGCCGACCGGCGTCGCCGTTTCCTGGGCGCAGCACCACGGCGGCCCGTTCCCCTCGACCGTCGGGTCGATTCACACCAGCGTCGGCGTGACCGCGGCCCGCCGGTTCCAGCGGCCGGTGGCCTACCAGGACACGCCGGATGCGGTGCTGCCCGCCGTACTGAAGGATTCGAACCCGGCCGGGATCAGCCGGCGGGTGAATGGTGTTGTCACAACAGGCGAGGTGTCGCGATGACCGATCTGCCACCTACCAACGATCCTCGCGAGGGTGAAGTCCTCCCCGATGCCAGCGAAGGGCCGAAGACCGGACGGCGCAGTTTCGACCATTGGTTCGGCGAGGAAGGCCGGAACGGGTTCATCCACCGGTCCTGGATGCGCTCGCAGGGCTTCTCCGAGGAGGCGTTCGACGGGCGGCCGGTGATCGGCATCTGCAACACCTGGTCGGAGCTCACGCCGTGCAACGCGCACCTGCGCCGGGTCGCCGAGGCGGTCAAGCGCGGTGTCTGGCAAGCCGGTGGTTTCCCGCTGGAGTTCCCGGTGATGTCGCTCGGCGAGACGTTGCTCCGGCCGACTGCGATGCTGTTCCGCAACCTGCTCAGCATGGACGTCGAGGAGTCACTACGCGGCAACCCGCTCGACGGCGCCGTCCTGCTGACCGGCTGCGACAAGACCACCCCGGGCTCGATCATGGGCGCCGCGAGCGTCGACCTCCCCACCCTGGTGGTGACGGGTGGCCCGATGCTGAACGGCAAGTTCCGCGGCTGCGACATCGGCTCCGGTACGGCGGTCTGGCGCTTCACCCAGGACCTCAACGCCGGCCGGATGTCGCCCGAGGACTTCGCGGCCGCCGAGTCGGGTCAGTCGCGCAGCAACGGCCACTGCATGACCATGGGTACGGCGTCCACGATGGCATGCATGGCCGAGTCGCTCGGCCTGCAGCTCACCGGTGGCGCGGCGATCCCAGCGGTTGACTCCCGCCGCTACGCGATCGCGCAGAAGTCCGGTCAGCGGATCGTCGAGATGGTCAAGGAGGACCTCAAGCTCAGCGACATCCTGACCCGGGACGCCTTCGCGAACGCGGTCCGGGCGAATGCGGCAATCGGCGGCTCGACGAACTTCGTGATCCACCTGATGGCGATCGCCGGCCGGGTCGGGGTCGAGCTGACCCTGGACGACATCGACGAGTGGGCCCGTGGCGTGCCGTGGCTGGTGGACCTGCAGCCGTCGGGCAAGTACCTGATGGAGGACTTCTACTACGCCGGCGGTCTGCCCGCGGTGCTGAAGGAGATCGAGCCGCTGCTCAAGACCGACGCGATCACGGTCACCGGCAAGACGATGGGTGAGAACATCGCGAACGCCCAGCGGATCGAAGCCACCATCCCGGGTGGTACGGCGAACCAGACCTATGCGGTGATCCGGCCGGTCGGCGACCCGCTCGGCAGTGGCGCCGGAACCGCCGTACTGAAGGGGAATCTGGCGCCGGACGGTGCCGTCATCAAGCAGTCGGCGGCGTCCGAGCGGTTGTCGCAGCACCGTGGCAAGGCGCTGGTGTTCAGCAGCATCGAGGAGTACGACAAGGCCGTCGACGACCCGGATCTCGACGTCGACGAGGACACCGTGCTGGTGCTCCAGAATGCCGGGCCGCGGGGTTACCCGGGCATGCCGGAGGTCGGCAACATGACGATCCCGCGCAAGCTCGCCGAGGTAGGTATCGACGACATGGTGCGGATCTCCGATGCCCGGATGAGCGGTACGGCGTACGGCACCGTCGTACTGCATGTGACGCCGGAAGCGGCGGTCGGCGGTCCGTTGGCGCTGGTGCGCACCGGTGACTGGATCGAGCTCGATGTACCGGCACGGCGGCTGCACCTGGACGTGTCCGAGGAGGAGCTGGAGAATCGGCGAGCCGACTGGCAACCACCGGCACCACCGTCGGACCGCGGCTGGGCCCGCCTGTACGTCGACCACGTCACCCAGGCCAACCAGGGCTGCGACCTGGACTTCCTGGTCGGCCGCACTGGTTCGGCCGTAGCGCGGCAGAGCCACTGATGAACACCCCACCCCCGCCGGGCGAAGCGAGGCGTGCTTCTTGGGGACCGTTTGAAGCCATCCGGGGGCTGCGGCCGGTCGGCGTGATCCCGCAGGTCACGCCGATTCGGCGGCTGCTCTCGGATCTGCCGACCTCGGCTGATCCGTACGCCGACGCTCAGGCTGCGTTGGAGCCGCTGCGGGAGCGGATCCTCCCCGGCGCACGGATCGCGGTGACCGCCGGCAGTCGTGGCATTCACGATCTGGTGCCGGTGGTGAAGGCTGCGGTGGACTGGCTGAAATCCGTCGGCGCGGAGCCGTTCGTGGTCCCCGCCATGGGATCGCACGGCGGCGCCACCGCCGACGGACAGCGGGAAATGCTGGCCGGCCTCGGCATCACTCCGGAGTCGGTTGGCTGCCCGATCGAGGCAACCATGGAGACCGTTGTCGTAGGCACCTTGGACGACGGTACGCCGGTCCACCACGACGCCCTGGCTGCCAAGGCCGACGGCGTACTGCTGGTGAACCGGATCAAGCCGCACACCGACTTCCGCGGTCCGATCGAGAGCGGCCTGGCGAAGATCCTGGCGATCGGCCTGGGCAACCACGCCGGCGCGGCTTCCCTGCACGCCGGCGGGATTCCGTCGCTGGGCGCTTCGATCGAGGCCGCGGCCCGGATCGTGATTGCCCAGGGCAAGATCCTGGGTGGTCTCGGCATTCTCGAGAACGCGCTGGAGCACACGGCCGCGGTCGAACTGGTGGATGCCGACGGCATCGCCGGCCCGGCCGAGAACGCGTTGCTGCAACGCGCCGGCAGTCTGCTCGGCCGGCTGCCGTTCGACGAACTCGACGTACTGGTCGTGGACGAGCTGGGCAAGGACAAGTCCGGCGCCGGGATGGACACGAACGTGATCGGGCGGTGCTGGGTGCACGGCATTCCCGAGTTCGAATCACCGTCGATCGCGGCGATCAGCGTGCACTCGCTGTCGCCGGCCTCGCACGGGAACGCGTCCGGCCTCGGCCTGGCCGATGTCATTCCGGCGCGGATCCTGGAGCAGATCGACCTGCACGCGAGCTACGTGAACGCCCTGACCTCGGGCGCCGGGGGAGCACGCCGCTCCCGGCTGCCGATGGTGATGGAGGACGACGAGACCGCCGTCCTCGCCGCCGCGACGATGTGCGGCCGGCGCGACTGGTCCGAGCTCAGGCTGGCCCGGATCAAGGACACCCTGTCCCCGAACGAGCTGATCGTGTCACCGGCACTGCTGAACGAGGCGAGCGACCGCTTCGACCTGGAGATCACCGGGACGGCGCGGGACCTGACGTCGGGTGGCCGGCTCGGACCCTGGAGGGAGTGAGCATGAACCTTCGCGAGGCACGCGCGCTGCTGGCCGATCGTGGCTTCCGGCCCGGCGCGACGTCGACGGCGACGTTCCCGGACGGATCGCCGTACAAGGTGGAGATCCCCAGCTGTGAAGGGCCGCGGGTGATGGCGGCTGTCCTGGAGGAGGCGAAGACTCGCGGCGTGACAATCGATCGCGTGTCGCAGGGCAGCGGGGTAATGATGCTGACCGACGGCGAGATCGAGGAGATGCTCTCGCTCGGCGCCTCGTCCGGCGTCGAGGTCTGCCTGTTCCTCGGCCCGCGCGGAGCGTGGGACATCGGCGGTCAGGCCAAGGTGTCGGCAGCCGTCGGCGGCGTTGCGCGGGGCAACGAGATGGTTGCCGCGTCGCTGTGTGACGCGTTCCGGGCGGTCGAGCTGGGAGTGCGCAGCCTGCTGGTCGGCGACATCGGCGTACTGGAGATCCTTGGTGAGTTGAAGATCGAGGGATCGTTGCCTTCGGACCTGGTGCTGAAGACATCAGTGCTGATGCCGTTGCCGAATGCACCGACCGCGCGCTTGTACGAGCGTTTGGGCGCGACCAGCCTGAACGTGTCGACGGATCTGCCGGTGCCGGTGCTGGCGGAGATCCGATCGGTGACGACGGTCCCGATCGACATGTACGTCGAGGTGCCGGACGACCAAGGCGGACACGTACGCTTCTACGACGTTCCGGAGATCGTCCGGGTAGCCGCGCCGGTCTACCTCAAGATGGGCCTGCGCAACGCGCCCAACATCTACCCGGTCGGCGCCCACCTGGCCGGCACCGCGGAGGCCCTCGGTCGCGAACGGGTTCGCCGGGCCGAGTTGATCCTGCGACTGCTCGCCGAGCAGGATGAAGGATGACTGTGCTTTTGGCCGGGCCTCCGGCGCCGGCGTGGTCATGGGGCCTTGGCTCCCGGCCTTCCCTCGTCACTCCAGTCGCTTCGCTCCCTCCGCTCCTCAGTCCAGGCCGGGAGGCCCCATGACCTCTTCAGATCCGCTGGTCGCTCGGCTGCGGGCGGCGCTGGGTGACAAGGCCGTGCTGGACGATCCCGACGTACTGGATGCGCATCGCAACGATCACGCGACCTTCTGCACGGCGGGTGTCCCGAGGGTGCTGGTTCGGCCGTCGTCGACGGCTGAGGTTGCTGAGGTTTTGAAGGCCGCTGGTGCGTTTGGCGTGCCGGTGGTGACGCAGGGCGCGCGGACCGGGTTGTCGGGGGCGGCGAACGCGATCGACGGGTGTTTGTTGCTGTCGACCGCGCGCCTCGACCGGATCCTGGAGGTCTCGGTCGAGGACCAGGTCGCGGTGGTGCAGCCCGGTGTGGTGAACGCCGAGTTGTCCCGTGCGGTCCTGGCGAAGGGGTTGTTCTACCCGCCGGATCCGTCGTCGTGGGAAATGTCCACGGTGGGTGGCAACATCGCCACCAACGCAGGCGGCCTGTGTTGTGTGAAGTACGGCGTGACGTCGGATTTCGTCCGCGGATTGGAGGTGGTGCTCGCGTCGGGCGAGGTGGTCCGGACCGGACGCCGGTCGGCGAAGGGCGTCGCCGGGTACGACCTGACGCGGTTGATCGTGGGATCCGAGGGGACGCTCGGTGTCGTCACGGAGGCGACGCTGGCGCTGCGTCCCGCACCTGAGGCTGCGTTGACCGCGGCCGCGACCTTCCTGTCCATCGAGGACGGGATCGCCGCAGCTGCCGCGGTGATGGAAGCGGGGCTGCAGCCGTCATTGATGGAGTTCCTGGACGGGCCGACCGCCCGCGCGATCCAGGACTACCGGGACATGGGCCTTCCCGCCGACATCGGCTCGCTGCTGATCGCCCAGTCGGACCGTGGGCCGCGGGCTGCTGAGGACGTCGCGCGGATCGCGGCCATCTGTTCCGAGCACGGCGCCGTCGAGGTCGCCGAGGCGTCCGACGCCGAAGAGTCTCGGATGCTTCTCGAGGCACGCCGGCTGGTCAACCCTGCCCTCGAGCCACTCGGCACCACGCTGGTCGACGACGTCGCCGTACCCCGCTCGAAGCTGGTCGCATTACTGCGCGGCATCGCCGAGATCGGCACGAAGTACGACGTACTGATCTGTTGCCCAGGGCACGTAGGCGACGGCAACATGCACCCGACCGTGGTCTTCGACCGCAACGACGCGGCCGCCGAGGCCCGAGCCCTGGAAGCCTTCGGCGCTGTGATGGAGCTAGGCCTCTCCCTCGGCGGCACCATCACCGGTGAACACGGCATCGGCACGTTGAAGGCTCGCTGGCTCGAACAGGAACTGGGCCCGGTCGGCCTCGACCTGCAACGCCGGATCAAACAAGCCTTCGACCCCGGCAATCTGCTCAACCCCGGGAAGGTCCTGCAACCCTTCTGAACCGCATGGTCCAGACAGTCGGCGCGAGCTCGAGCCGGTACGCCGGGAGCGCACCGGGACCGCAGGACGCGGAGCCGAGGCCGTAGTGCCCGACATCCAGGTGAAGGTACAACCGGTCGGACGGGACGAGCTCGTCGGTGTGCTTGGCGGCGGCCAGTGCCTCGGTCGACCAACGCCGTACGGTCATCGACAGCTCCGGCCCGTCGACGGCTTCGATGCGTAGCCCGGTCCCGTCCGCCCGGGTCAGCTCGGCCCAGCGGATGCCGGCCCGGGCACCATTCTCCTGAGGTACGACGTACGGCGTCTGAAGCTCGTCGACCGTCGCGCGGTAACGGCCGATCCGGGAGGCCGTCCTGCTGTCCGGATACGCCTCACCCGGCCCGAGCCCGAACCACTCCACCTGATCCAAGTCACTCGGAAGCTCCAGCACGATGCCGAGGCGCGCGATCTCAAGTGGTCTGTCCGGCTCGATCCGCACAGTGAACTCTTCGGACGCCCAGCTGTAGTCGGCCGTCAGCAACGGCGGATGAGGCGCCGACCCGACCCGAGTGCGCAGGTGTCCATTCCGCGTCTCAATAACCCGATGCTGCAGCCGGTGCAGTCCCGCCTCCCGCCACTGCTCGGCTACCGGGACCGCGCCGGGCTCGGTCATCGCCGCCTGCAGATCGTTGGAGGTCGGCGCCCGCCACAACTCGACCCGCGGTATGCTAACGAACTCGTCAAACGTCACAGGCTCAGGAACCCTGGTCTGCAAGGGTTTACGCACCTGCCGCTGCGTCCACGCGATCTCGTGCCCGGCCGTCGCCCACGGTTCATCCGTTGCCAGCAGCGCCCGGACCGTCAGCCATCCCTCGCCATCCACCTCGGGCAGGCTCGGGAGTCCCACCTCCACCGTCTCGCCGGGCTCGACGATGGGTACGTCGATCGCCTTCGACAGCACAGGTACGCCGTCCGAGGACAGCTCCAGCTCGAAGCGCAGCGAGCTGAGGTCGCGGAAGCCGTAGAGATTGGTGACGGTCAATCGGTCTCCGTCGACGGACAGCCGCACCGGCTCGATGACTTTCTTTAGTTCGATCAGGCCGGGGGACGGCCTGCGATCGGGGAACACCAGCCCGTCGATGACGAAGGTGCCGTCGTGGTACGGCTCGCCGAAGTCGCCGCCGTACGCGATCCGCTCGCCTTGCCGCAGCCCTTGGTCGATCCACTCCCAGAGGAAACCGCCCTGCAACCGCGGATAGCGGTCGAACAGTTCCTGGTATTCCGCCAATCCACCCGGACCGTTGCCCATGGCATGCGCGTACTCGCACAGGATGAACGGGCGACCGGCGGACCGGCCGATCGCCTCGACTTCGGCATGCGGCAGATACATCCGGCTGTAGACATCGCTGTGCCGGCCTTCGTGATCGCCCTCGTCGTGAATCAGCCGGCCGGGATCACGCTGCCGGGTCCACTCGGCCATCGCGTCCAGGTTGCGGCCGCTGCCGGACTCGTTGCCGAGCGACCACACGATGATGCTCGGATGGTTCTTGTCCCGCTCGACCGTACGGCGGATCCGGTCCAGGCACGCGTCGGTCCACGCCGGGTCGTCGGCCGGATTGCCCTGCCAGTCCGAGAAGCCGAAGCCGTGCGTCTCCAGGTCGCACTCGAGGATCACCCACATCCCGAGCTCGTCGCAGAGGTCGAGGAACTCCGGATGCGGCGGATAGTGGCTGGTACGCACGGCATTGATGTTGTGCCGCTTCATCAGCAGGAGGTCTTCGCGGGCGGTCCCGGGCGGCAGTGCACGGCCGTGATCGGGATGGTGCTCATGCCGATTGACCCCGCTCAACCGCAGCGGCGTCCCGTTCACCCGCAGCAGATCATCACTGACTTCGACAGTCCGGAATCCGATCCGCAACGCGACCCGTTCGGTCTCGGTCGCCAGCACCGCGTCGTACAGCCTCGGTGTCTCGGCAGTCCATGGATCCACCTGATCAAGGACGAGCTCAATACCTGCCGGCACGCCTTCGATTCCCAGTGACGGCACGCTCAGACGAGCAACCGCATCGTCTCGAGTCAGCGCCTCCACGCGCAGCTTGCCGCGGCCGGCGTCGAAATCCGCGTGCACAAAGACGTCCTCGATGCCACCGGCGGGGCGAGCGATCAGGCTGACCTCACGAAAGATCCCCGGCAACCACCACATATCCTGGTCCTCGAGATAACTGCCCGACGACCACTGATGGACCCGAACCGCCAGCATGTTCGTCCCGGCGCGCAACCACGGACCGGCGTCGAACTCGACCGGCAACCGGCTCCCGCGGCTCACCCCCAACTCATGCCCGTTGAGCCACACCCGTGCGCACGAGTCCACGCCCTCGAAGCGCAGCACGGCGCCCGGCCAGGATTCATCCAGGTGGAAGCGCAGCCGGTGATCCCCGGTCGGGTTCTCGTCCGGCACGTACGGCGGATCAAGCGGAAAAGGAAACCCGATGTTCGTGTACGTCGGGATGCCGTACCTATGGAGCGGCCAGTGCGAGGGCACCGGCAACACGTCCCATGAGCTGTCGTCGAAATCGAGAGACCAGAAGCCGTCCGGAGCCAGCGCCACGGTCGGCGCCAGGTGGAACCGCCAGTCTCCGCTCAGGTCGAGCGTCGGTGCGTCCGTCGACAGCCGGGCTCGGGCCGGCCGAGCGCCGTACCCGGGTGAATGGTCCTCGTAGTACGACATCGGGCGGTCCCCTCGTGAACGTTCACGGATCGGCGGACCGATCCCTTGGCCGAGCATGGTCATGCGATCAGGCCGACGCCCGTACGACGAGATCCGGCCGGACCCAGGCGCCGTCGCTGGTCGGCGGGTCCTGACCGGCCAGCATCCGGGCCACCTGGTCGACTGCCAGCCGGCCGACCTGGCCCTTGTCGATCCGCACTGATGTCAGCGTCGGGGTGATCAGTTCGCCGAGGGTCAGCCCGTCGAAGCCGATCACGGCGATGTCGTCCGGAACCCGCAGGCCGCGCTGCTGCGCGGTCCGGATCGCGCCGACCGCGATCAGGTCGTTGAACCCGACCACGGCAGTCAGGTCAGGATGCGCGTCGAGCAGCTCGGCCATCGCCACCTCGCCGCCGGCGACGTCGTGTGAGCTCCAGGCCACCCAGCCTTTGTCGACGGGCAGGTTGTGCGCATGGATCTGGTCGAGGAAGGCCAGCCGCCGCAGACTCGGGTTGTCGGCCGGGGCACCGTCCAGCATCCCGATCCGTTCATGGCCTTGGGCAACCAAATGGGCGACGGCCTGCCGCATCCCGTCCGTCACGTCGATGCCGACCGAGCCGAACCGGGTCTGGTCCGGTCCGCGTTCCAGCAGCACCAGCGGAAGTCCGGTCAGATGCTCGGCCAGCAGCTCGTCGCCGCTGTCGAAGTAGCCCACGATCGCGTCGACCTGGTGCGACAACGTGTCGAGTGCCTCGATCTCGGCGTCGGCGCTGCCGTGGGACTCGGCGACGATCACCTGCCAGCCGCGTTCCTTGGCGACCTCGAGGACGCCGGCAGCGACCTCGGGGAAGTACGGGTTGGTCAGGTGGGAGATGACCAGGCCGACGGTCACCGCACCGCGCCGGCGCAGCCCGCGGGCGAAGCGACTCGGCCGGTAGCCGAGCGTGCGGGCGGCCTGCAGGACGCGTTCCTTGGTCTCCGGATCGATCTCGTCCTTGTCGTTGATCGCACGGGACACGGTCTGCCGCGACACACCGGCGAGGGCGGCCACGTCGTGAATGGTGGCCCGCCCTGCCTTGATCTGCTCGCGTCCCGGCACTGCGCCACCCGTCCTGGTCTCGTCCGTCCCCGCCGCATCATACGGCCGGCCTCCTTTGCGGAGCCCTCCTGTCGAATCATCGGAGGACTTGAGGCTGACATTCGCCAACCCGCCCTGTCAAGGCTGCTGTCGCCGTCCTGATTCCGGTCTATCGCTGAAACGTGCGCAAAACAAGGCGAAGACGAGCTGTTGACATTCCGGATCGCCGGTGGCCATAGTGTCGAGCAGTGGCCGGGAACGTTCACGTGATCGTGCCCGTCGCCGAAAAATTCGCCTGCATTCGGCCGAGACATCCGATGTCTCGCCGTACTGTGGCACGCCCGCCTCTCCCCGAAAGGCCGACAAGCATGAGGAAGACCCTGTGGCTGGGTGCGGTGACGCTCGGCCTGACCCTGGTGGCGGCCGGCTGCACCAGCGGCGCCACCCAGCCGAAGAGCGCCGCGGCGAGTGGCACGCTGACCGTCCAGGCGCCGAACAGCCCGCCGACCTTCGTCGACAACTTCAACCCGTTCACCGGCGAGGCGCCGGGGCTGAACATCATCTACGAACCGCTGGTCGCGTCGAACCGGGCCAAGGGCGGCCAGCTGGTGCCCTGGCTGGCGGAGTCCTGGACGTGGTCGGCCGACGGCCGGACGGCGACATTCAAGCTGCGGCCGGGCGTCAAGTTCTCCGACGGCTCGCCGCTCACCGCCGAGGATGTGCGGTGGACGTACGACCTTCGACTGAAGAACCCGAAGGTCGGCGGAGCATCGTACCGCGCGGTCGCGATCACCGGTAAGGACACCGTCGCGGTGACCTGGAAGGACCCGGCGTACCAGCAGCTCGGCGACCTCCAGGACATCCCGATCATCCGGCAGCAGCTGTGGGCGAACCGCAACCCGATCACGTACGTCGACAAGTCGCCGGTGGGCACCGGTCCGTTCAAGCTGACGAAGTTCTCGCCGCAGGGCGTGACGATGACCGATCGCGCCGACTACTGGGGTGGCGCGTTCCAGGTGCAGAACCTCAAGTACGCCGCTGCGACGAGCGCCAACATCCAGACCCAGTTGCAGAACGGCAGCATCGACTTCTGCACGTGTGACGTCGACGCGAAGAGCTACGTCGCCGGCGACCCGGGCAAACGGAAATTCCTCATGGCCTGGGACGGCGCGGTCGTGTCCGTGCTGCTGAACAACGGCAAGGCGCCGTTCGACGACGTCGCGGTCCGCCGGGCGTTCGCACTCGCCGTGGACAACGAGGCTGTGGCGAAACTGAGCTCGAGCAAGCTGCCGATCATCCAGGCACCCGCCAGCCCGTCCGGCCTGAACCACCACGTGTACGACGGCTGGATCGCGCCGGACCTCTCGGCGCCGCGCAAGCAAGACGTGTCGGCGGCCAAGCAGGCTCTGGCGACCGCCGGGTACACCGTGCAGAACGGCGTACTGACCAAGGCGGGCAAGCAGTACCCGGTCCGCTACGTGGCGCCGAGTGATACGCCGTTCCTGAAGACGGTCGCGCAGTTGGTGGTCGAGCAGATCAAACAGAGCCTCGGCATCAACGTGCAGCTGGTCGGCGGGCCGGGATCGAACATCTCGGCCGCGATCAGCAAGGGCAACTACGACATGGCCGGGAACTGGCTGTCCAGCGGTCGTGGCATCTATGCGGCGATGAACCAGTTCAACGGAACTCTGACCGCACCGGTCGGGACCGATGCCGCCAGCAACCCGATGCGGTTCAAGAACGCCGCGTTCGACAAGTTGCTCACGCAGATGTCCGGCACTGACGACGAGGCGACCCTGAAGAAGCTCGGTCTGCAAGCGCAGGCGATCTTCGCCGACCA
The DNA here is from genome assembly GCF_004345665.1 of Kribbella antiqua. Classification (GTDB taxonomy): domain Bacteria; phylum Actinomycetota; class Actinomycetes; order Propionibacteriales; family Kribbellaceae; genus Kribbella; species Kribbella antiqua. The sequence goes on along the minus strand of NZ_SLWR01000015.1, from coordinate 15,464 downwards.
GGTGCCGACGATCCCGCTGTTCGACTCGGGTGCGGCCGGAGTGGCCAACACCGCGCGGTGGACCGGCTGGCCGGACGCGGAGAAGCCCGACTATCTGGCGAACACCGGCTCGGGCACCGAGTTCATCACCACGCTGAAGAACCTCAAGCCCGCCGGCTGATCAAGAAGGAGGTCGGCGTGACCGATCCGATGATGGCATCCGAGGCCGCGCTCGCCGAACCGGCCGCAAAGGAGCAGACGGCCAGGCCGCGGCGGCGTACGTCGTACCTGGGCAAGCGGCTGGGGTTCTACCTGCTGGTCACCTGGGTGGCGGTCACGCTGAACTTCTTCATCCCGCGGCTGATGCCGGGTGATCCGGCGACGGTGATGATCGCCCAGATCACCCAGCGGACCGGGCAGCCGCCGAACCCGGCGACAGTGGAGTCGATCCGGTTGCTGTTCGGCAGCCCGGACCAGTCGCTGATCACGCAGTACTGGGGTTACCTCGGCCAGCTGATCCACGGTGACCTCGGGCTGTCGATCAGTCAGTACCCGGTCCCGGTCGCCGATCTGGTGATGTCGGCGCTGCCGTGGACGCTGATGCTGGTCGGCAGCGCGACGGCGCTTGCCTTCGTCATCGGTGTCGGGCTGGGGATCCTGGTCGGCTGGCGTCCGGGCCGCGGGCTGGACTCGGTCGTGACGCCGCTGTCCACCGTGGTCGGCGTCGTACCGTACTTCTGGGTCGCTCTGCTGGCGGTCTGGATCTTCGCGGTGAAGTTGCGCTGGGCACCTGTCTCGGGCGGTTACGCGCCGGATGCGACGCCGGGCTTCAATCTGCCGTTCATGGCAAGCGCGCTGGGCTACGGGGCGTTGCCGGTAGCAACGATTGTGTTCTCGGCTTTCGGCGGCTGGGTGTTCGGGCAACGGAACATGATGGTCACCACGCTGAGCGAAGACTACGTGCTGCTGGCCCGGGCCAAAGGGCTCCCCGGCTGGACGGTGATGCTCAGGTACGCCGCGCGCAACGCCCTGCTCCCGAGCGTGACCAACTTCGCCCTGGCGATCGGCGGACTGGTCGGTGGGTCGCTGCTGACCGAGATCGTCTTCTCCTATCCCGGGATGGGGTTCCTGCTCTTCGACGCCGTCTCGAACCGCGACTACCCGACTATGCAGGCGGTCTTCTTGCTGATCACCCTGACCGTCCTGCTCGCGAACTTCTTGGCCGACTCGCTGTATGTCCTGCTCGACCCGCGGACCAGGGAGGCGAGCTGAAACATGGTGCTCCGATTCCTCTCCGGCTGGAAGGTTCGCGCCGGACTGACTGTGTTCCTGCTCTTCTGCCTGCTCGCACTCCTCGGTCCGTGGTTCTGCAGTTCCGTGCTGCACATCAGCCCGACCGCCCTGGACGTCGACTCGGTCAGTACGCCGCCGAGCGCCGGCCACCTTCTCGGTACGACGGCCTCGGGTCAGGACGTCCTCGCGCAGCTGATCACCGGTGCGCGGCAATCGATGATCGCCGGTCTGGTCGCCTCTGTCCTGGGCACTTCGATCGCTGTCCTGGTCGGTGTCACGGCGGGCCTGGCCGGCGGTGTCGTGGACTCGGTGCTCACGGCACTGACGAACGTCTTCCTGACCATGCCGGCGTTCGCGTTGATCTTCGTCATCAGCGGCTACACCCAGGGCGGCGGTCCGGTGGTGATCGGCATCATCATCGGCATCTTCGGCTGGGCCGGCGGCACCCGGGCGCTTCGCTCGCAGACACTGAGCCTGCGCAACCGGGACTTCGTCGTCGCGATGCGGATGCTCGGGGAGAGCCGGGTCAGGCTGGCACTGGTCGAGGTGCTGCCGCATCTGATCGGCTGGATCTCCGCGATGTTCCTCGGTGGATTCGTCGGCGGCGTGCTGGCTGAGGCCGGGCTCGCGTTCCTCGGGTTGTCGTCGGCGTCGACCGTCAGTTGGGGAAGCATGATCAGCGAGGCCCAGCAGGGCAACGCGCTGCTCGGTGGCATGTGGTGGTGGTTCGCGCCGCCCGGCCTGTGTATCGCGTTGCTGGGGGCATCAGTGACGCTGGTCAACTTCGGCATCGACGAAATCTCCAACCCACGGCTGCGCAACGCTCGCCGCACACTGGTCCGCCGCGCCCGCCAGGCCGCGGTGAAGGGGGCTGACTCTGATGAGTGACGACTTGCTGGAGGTCCGTGGGCTCACGGTCGAGTACGTCGCCGAAGGCGGCTCGGTGCGGGCGTGTGACGACGTCTCGTTCACGGTCCGGCGCGGTGAGATCCTCGGTGTCGCGGGGGAGTCGGGGTCGGGCAAGTCGACGCTGATCACTGCGCTCACCCGGTTGGAACGGCCGCCTGCGGTGACGACGGCCGGCCAGATCCTGTTCCGGCCGCACGGTGTCGCTGAGCCGATCGACCTGGTGCCGCTGACCGAGAAGCAGTTGCGGAAACACCGCTGGCGTGACCTGGCGATCGTCATGCAGAGCGCGATGAACGCGCTGAACCCGGTGCTGCGACTCGGTGCACAATTCACCGACGTACTCCGGCACCACGACCGAGGACTCGGTCGCGCCGGTGCGGAGCGTCGTACTGAGGAATTGTTGTCGTTGGTCGGACTGACCGCGGCGCAAGCTCGGAGCTATCCGCATGAGTTGTCCGGAGGGACACGACAGCGGGCGACCATTGCGTTGGCGTTGGCATGTGGTGCGGATCTGGTGGTGATGGACGAGCCGACCACCGCGGTGGATGTGGTGATGCAGCGGCAGATCCTGGCCAACGTGCTGCGACTGCGTGACGAGCTCGGGTTCGCGGTGGTGCTGGTCACGCACGATCTGTCGTTGCTGGTCGAGCTGGCTGACCGGATCGCGATCATGTACGCCGGGAAGATCGTCGAGGTCGGTACGGCGCACGACATCTACCACCGGCCCTCGCACCCGTACACGGCCGGGCTGCGGGCGTCGTTTCCCCCACTGCATGCGCCGGTCGAGCGCTTGCACGGCATCCCGGGCACGCCGCCGGATCTGCGCCGGCTGCCGTCCGGGTGTGCTTTCCATCCGCGCTGCCCGAAGCGGTTCGAGCCGTGCGACAGCGTCGTACCGCGGCTTTCGGCGGTGGGCGATCAAGAGGTCGCCTGCCATCTGCATTCTCACGATCGGTCGGAGGTTGTCGATGCCTGATCCGGCGGTACTCGAAGCGGTGGACGTGAGCATGCGGTTCACCGTGCGCGGTGGGCTCGGACGGACCGCGACAGTACGGGCGCTCGAGCACGTCAGCCTGCGGCTGCATCGCGGCCGGACTGTCGCGCTCGTGGGTGAGAGCGGCAGCGGGAAGACTACGCTCGCCCGCCTCTTCGCGCTGATGTATCAGCCGACCTCGGGGGAGATCCGGCTCCGGGGCGAACCGGTCGGAGTACGGCGGGGCAGTACGGCGCGGGCGTACTACTCCGAGGTCCAGATGGTGTTGCAGGATCCGTTCGCGTCGCTCAACCCGATGCACACGGTCCGCCACAACCTCCGGCGGGCACTGCGGCTGCACCATTTCGACGGTGATCTGGAAGAGCGGATGCACGAACTCCTGCGCCGGGTCAGTCTGACGCCGACGCAGGACTTCATCGGGAAGCTGCCGCACGAGCTGTCCGGCGGGCAGCGCCAGCGAGTCTCGATCGCCCGGGCGCTGGCCGTGGCGCCGAAAGTGCTGCTCGGCGACGAGCCGATCTCGATGCTGGACGTGTCGATGCGGCTCGACCTGCTCAACCTGCTGGCTTCCTTGCGAGACGAAGAAGGGCTGGCGCTGCTGTACATCACCCACGACATCGCCAGCGCGCGGTATCTCGCCGAGGAGATCTGCGTGATGTACGCCGGTCAGCTCGTCGAGGGCGGCCCTGCCGAGCAGGTGATCCAGAACCCGCAGCATCCGTACACGAAGTTGTTGCTCGAGGCATCGCCCGATCCGGCGCGCACGGTGTCGGCGGCCGGCCAGTCGTCGTTCCTCCCGATTGCGGATGCGGGAGAGCCGCCGAGTCTGATCGATCCCCCGGGTGGTTGCCGCTTCCATCCCCGCTGCCCGGTCGCCAAGGCCGAGTGCCGCACCGCCTTCCCGGCTCGTACATCGGCCGCGGATGGCCACTGGACCAACTGCTGGCTCTACACGTCAGAGAGTGAGGCTTCATGAAGCGCAGACTGCTGGTGGCGATCACCGGCTTGGCAATGGCATGCAGTGCTCTGGTACCTGCGACTGCCTCAACGACTGCTCCCGCGGCCGCTGTCGCCTTGCCGCAGGGCACTTCGTTGCGGTCGCTGGCCGCCATACCGTCCGCCAATCTGACCGGTCGCGCCGATGGTGTGCTGGTCGCGTCGTTGCAAGGCCTGGTGGCGAAATCCTCGCCGGACCAGATCTTCATCGACGAGGGTGGGCCGGGTGCTGCCTGGCTGAGCGACCTGCAGACGACGTACGGCATCACGGTGTCCGCGGCGACCTCCTCCTCCGACCTGCTGCGCAAGTTCAAGAAGTACGTCCGGGGCTACCTCCTGTACGACTACGCCGCGAATCCTCAGTCGGTGAATGTGGCAACTTCTTTGAGTGGACCGCTGCATGCGTTGCCGGTCGATCGGTCGCAAGAGGCGCAAGTACGTGCCCTGGGCATCACGTCAGAGCTGATGGATGTCTCGGACAAGACCGAGAAATGGGCCTACAGCAACTACAAGTCCTTGTTCTCGACAACCATCGCGGCTGAGCTGAACCCGGAGATCTCGTACCACCTGCGCGACTACGCGACGCTGACGAATGCGTTCACGTTCTACGACGGTGTCACCTCATGGCGTCGCAAGGTGCTTGCGGACCTCGCGCCGGGCGCGACGCTGATGGGGTACGGCAACAGCGAGTCCGACATGATCAAGCAGGCCTCGGAGCAGGGTGTCACGTCCATCCCGTCGGATGTCGCGCCGAACCTGGCCGCGTTGAGCTCCGTGCGCGGGGTGGACCTGCGACAGAAACCGTTGCCTGCTGCCACTACTGCCAAGAAGCACTATGTCTCGTTCGTGATCAGCGACGGGGACAACGTTGCCTACAACCTGTGGAGCATGAAGGAGTACCGGGACAGCCCGGACCGCGGCTTCTCGGACGTCGGCTACGGCATCAGCCCGTCACTCGCCGACCTCGCTCCGTCCGCGATGGCGTCGTACTATCGCGACGCGTTGCGCGGGGCAACGTCCGAGGACTTCATCGCCGGGCCGAGCGGTACCGGTTACACCTATCCCAGCCGGATGCCGTCGGCCGACCTCGATCGCTACGTCACCCGGATGAACTCCTACCTCGGCCGGGCCGATCTGGGCATCGTCGAAATCCTCGAGGACCAGAACGTCTTCAACCGCGGCTCGTTGTGGACGAAGTTCCTCAGCCAGCCGAACACGGACGCGCTGTTCTACTTCGGTCCGGACGCCAACGGCGGCATCAACTGGTACGACGGGAAGCCGGTCGTGGCCCAGCGCGACGTACTGTGGCAGGGCCTGACCGAGGAACAGCAGCTGATCGACAACATCAACTCCCGGCCGGCGGATCCCACCTCGGCCGACGGCTATACCTTGGTCCTGGTGCATGTCTGGACCAAGAACCTGACCGCGATCAAGACCGTGGTCCAAGGGCTCGACCCCGATGTCGAGGTGGTCACTCCGACCGAACTCGTCCAGCTGATCAAGGAGAACAAGGCTCGATGACTGACAACCTGTGGGTCGAGGTCGGCCCGGACGACAGCCCGGAGGAGCTGCGTCACAAGGCGTCTCTGGTCCGGCCGGCGCCACGTCAGGTGGCCTGGCAGCGGCAGGAGCTCATCGCCTTCGTGCACTTCGGTCCGAACACTTTCACCGGTCTGGAGTGTGGCACCGGGCTGGACGATCCGGCGGTCTTCAACCCCACGTCGCTGGACTGCGATCAGTGGGCACGAGCGCTGGTGTCGGCCGAGTTCAAAGGGGTGATCCTGACCGCGAAGCACCACGACGGATTCTGCCTCTGGCCGAGCCGGTATCTCCCGCACACGGTCACCGCCAGCCCGTTCCAGGGTGATGTGGTTGCCGAGTTGGCCGCCGCGTCGAAGGCGCACGATCTGGCCTTTGGTGTCTATCTCTCTCCGGCCGACCTTCACCAGGCGAAAGCTGGTTGCTATGGAAACGGCAGTGCGGTGGTTGAGTCGGTCATCCCGACTCTCGTCCCCGGTGACGACCGTGCTGCGCTGGTGGAGTCGGGTGAGCTGCCGTCGTTCTCGTACGCCGTTGACGACTACAACCGGTTCTACCTGAACCAGCTGTACGAACTGCTCACGCAGTACGGGCCGATCTCCGAAGTGTGGCTGGACGGGGCCGACCCGACCGGGACCGCGCAGACCTACGACTACGACGCCTGGTTCGATCTGGTCCGGCGGTTGGCGCCGGAGGCAACGATCGCGGTCGGCGGGCCGGATGTGCGGTGGGTGGGCAACGAAAGCGGCTACGCGCGGTACTCCGAGTGGAGCGTCGTACCGTTCACGGGGACGCCCGGTGAGTTGCGGAAGAGCCTGGTCACTTCCGATGAGGCGGAGGATCTGGCCGGCCCGGACGTGCTGGCCAAGGCGGACTATCTCAAGTGGTATCCGGCCGAGGTCGACGTCTCGATCCGGCCGGGATGGTTCTACCACCCTGAGCACGACGACTCGGTGAAGTCGGTCGCGCAACTCCTGGACATGTATCGCAATTCGGTCGGGCGCAACGCGGTGCTGCTGCTCAACATCCCGCCGGATCGACGCGGTCTGATCGCCCCGCCGGATGTCGAGCGGCTCGCCGAGTTCGGCTCGACGCTCCGGTCGGCGTACGGGAGTGGGGATGCGAGCACCTTCAACGTGGTCGGGTTGCAGGAGGACATCACCCACGGTCAGCAGGTCGAGGCCTTCGCGGTCGATGCCTTGGTCAACGAGTCGTGGGTGCAGATCGCCGCTGGTACGACGGTGGGGCATCGGCGGTTCGTCGTACTGGACGAGCCGGTGACGTCACCTGAGGTTCGGGTTCGGATCCTGGCTGCTCGGGGTGATGCGGAAGTGTCGGTGTCGCGCCACTTCGACCCGACCGTGCCGGTGGCTCGGACTTTCGAGAGCTTCGAGGCGGCGTGCGACAAGGTCGGAGTCAGTGACGACGCGGATCCTGGTGCCGCTGATCTGGACGGTGCCGGGATGAGTCTGTCCGCGCAGGCGCTCGCGGCTGTGGGCGTCGTACCGGGTGGGGTCATCGAGCATGCGGGATTCAGCTTCCGCTGGACGGCCCGGCATGTTGCGGCGGACGGTCAGCGGATCAGCTTGTCGGGCAGCGGTAGCCGGATCGGCATCTTGCTCGCGGGTACGGCCGATCGGAGCTACGGACCGGGGCTTGTTCGTTACACGGATGGCACTTCTGCCGAAGTTCCGTTCCTGGCGTTGGACACCCTGGGTCAGGGCGTCTACCCGCCCGGCGCCGAGGAGGTCATCGTGATGCCCTACTACAACTCATCGGCGGGACGCGTGGATCGCCCGGCTCGGGTCGGGTTCTGCCAGGCTGCGCTCGATCCGTCCAAGACGCTCGCGTGGATCACGCTGCCCCGGTACGGCGATGGTGGCCCGACGCAGCCCCGCGCCCACATCTTCGGAATCGCCATCGCCTGATCGTCCCCCTGCCTGGAGTGGAACCCGGCCTTCGGAGGGCCGGGCGAGAATCCGTCACCAGGGTCGTACGCCGCGGGACCCGGCCCGCGGCGTACGGCGTACTACTCCTCGACTGAGACGACGCGGACCCAGTCGGAGCAGTCGGCTTCGCACCAGACGTGATCGCCGCGGTGGGCGATCCGGTCGCGCTGTACGTGCCCGCAGGCGAGCCGTACCCGGCGCAGCGCGTGACCTTGGCTGACCGGAGCACCGGTCCTACCGCCGGGCACTCGCTTTCTGTTCCTGAGGTCGGCCATGGCCGGTCCTCCTCTCTAGTTGTGTTGAGCTTGTGTTGAGTGCAGGAGGCAGGATTCGAACCTGCTCAGCGCGTGGCAACGGCTTTACAAACCGCCCCGCCTCTCCCACGGCGGCGCTCCTGCTCATCGCGTGGGGACGTACCGGCCGACCTTTGCGGCGTAGCGCTCGTACTCGTCCCCGAAGTGCTGTTCCAGCCGACGTTCCTCACGTACGACGTCCAGGCGCAGCCCGGCGCCGACGGCCGGCAACGTCGCCAGCATCCACCCGGAGCCGGTGATCAGCCCGATCCCCAGTTGCAGCAGGCCCCATCCGACATACATCGGATTCCGGCTGACGGCGTACGGCCCACTGGTGACGAGCCCTTCGGGCTTGGCGAGATCCGTATTCCCCGCTGCCTTCAACGAACTCGCGATCACCAGACTTCCCGCGGCGACCAGCGCCCACCCGGCTCGTGGCCGGCTCTTCAGCCTCCACCGGCGGACCTGCTCAAGCGCGACCCCAGCCGCGATCCCGGCCAGGCTCGCCTCCGGTACCGGGATGTTCCGAGCCCTCATGCTCTCCAGGTACCCAGTGCGGTGAGAGCGAGATTCGAACTCGCGAGCCGGGCGCACCCGACCGACGGTTTAGCAAACCGCTGCCCCTGCCCACAGGCGGACCTCACCAGAACATGTACCGAACAACGGGTAGTAGTCCCCCGACTCGAGCGTCCAGCCGCCCAGCCACGCTGGACGACTCAGCCACCCGCCCACTACTACCCGTTCGTCGGTACGTCGGCGGCCGCCGTCTCCCCTGACGACGGCGGCCGCCGTACTGCTAGCCCTTGACGCAGATGACCTGCTTCAGATGGGCGACTACCTCGACCAGGTCGGACTGGGCGGCGATGACGGACTCGATGTCCTTGTACGCCGCGGGGATCTCGTCGATCACCCCGGCGTCCTTGCGGGACTCGACCCCGGCAGTCTGCGCGACCAGGTCGTCGACGGTGAACCGGCGCTTCGCCTCGTTGCGGCTCATCCGCCGGCCTGCCCCGTGCGAGGCCGAGTAGAAGGACCGCTCCGAGCCGAGACCGCGGACGACGTACGACCCGGTGCCCATCGACCCCGGGATCAGCCCGAGATCCCCGAGCCCCGCCCGGATCGCGCCCTTGCGGGTGACGAGCAGGTCGAGCCCGTCGATGTGCTCCTCGGCCACGTAGTTGTGGTGGCACGAGATCGGCTGCTCGAACCGCACCTCCTGCGCGAACGACTCCCGCACCGCCTGCATCACCAGGGCGAGCATCACCGCGCGGTTGCGCGACGCGTACTCCTGCGCCCAGGTGAGGTCCCGCCGGTACGCGTCCATCTCCGGCGTACCGGACAGGAAGACGGCGAGGTCACGGTCCGGCAGGTCCGCGTTGTGCGGCAGGGCCCGCGCGATCCGCATGTGCCGCTCGGCGAGTTCCTTGCCGATATTGCGGCTGCCCGAGTGCAGCATCAGCCATACGCGGTCCTCGTCGTCGAGGCAGACCTCGATGAAGTGGTTGCCGCCACCCAGCGAACCCATCTGCTGCTTGGCCTTCTTCTCCCGGTCCTGCACCCCGTCGTGCAGGCTGGTGAAGGCACCCCACAGCTTGTCCCACCGCTGCGGGTCGAGCCCGAGCTTGCGGACGCCGACCAGGTGCTCGTGCGCCCGGAACCCGACCGGTACGGCGGCCTCGATCCGCGACCGGATCGCCGACAGGTCGTCCGGCAGGTCCGCGGCCGTGAGGGACGTGAGTACGCCCTCCATGCCACACCCGATGTCGACCCCGACCGCGGCCGGCGACACCGCCTGCTTCATCGCGATCACCGACCCGACGGTCGCGCCCTTGCCGAGGTGGACATCCGGCATCACACGTACGCCGTGCACCCACGGCAGCGCAGCGATGTTCCGCAGCTGCTGCCGAGCCTGCGCGTCCACCTCATGCTCCCGAGCCCACATGAGCGTGGAGCTCTTCGCCCCACTCAGCTCCACCGGAAACTCCACGTTCATCTCCTCACTCTCCTCTATTGATCTGCGGCAGAGCAGGGTCTTGAACCCTGACGCCCCGTTGAGGGACAGACCGTTTTCGAGACGGTTGCCGATAGGCCGAAACTCGGCTTACTCTGCCCGGCTGGCGTGAACCAGCTGCCAGGGCAGGGGTCGAACCTGCGGGGCCTCGGGTCAGAACCGAGGGTGGGTCACCGGCGCCCACCTGGCATCGCGCTGACGCGGCACCGGGAGGGTGACGCGTCAGAGCGCTAACTCAGCACGCGAGGGGATCCACGGCTGCCACCGCAGCGGCATACCGGCCTCCTCGGGCGTGCGTGAGCCCTTCTTCTCGTTGCAGGATGCGTGCGCGGCCACAGCGTTCAGCCATTCGCCGCGTCCGCCGCGGGACCGCGGTACGACGTGGTCCATCGTGGTGGCACCCGATTTGCCGCAGTACGCACAGGTGTACTTGTCACGCTTCAGTACGCCGGCCCGCGTGTACTGCAGTCGACCGGAGGCGTAGCGCCACTTGGTCACGACGTACCGGACAAGACGCAGTACGCGGGGGAGAGGGAACGGGCCGATGCTCGCGCCGTCGTGGGCTTCCTCGACAACGGCGACCTCCCGGACGAGCATCCGGATGGCGTGCGGGATCGACACGACATGCAGTTGCTCGTACGAGGCGTTGAGCACGATCACACCGCTCATGTGGTTCCTCCTCCCCTCCAGTGTGCCTGACAGCGCGCCGCCAGGTCGGTGATCTCGGTGTCGGTCGTGACGGCCGTCGTACCGGATGTGGGGTGTCCGGCGGGGCTCGAACCCGCTTCCTCCGGGGCCACGTCCCGGCGCATCGCCCGCTTCCGCTTCGGACACAGCACGCCCGGCAGGACTCGAACCTGCACTCCCCGGCTTCGTAGGCCGGTGCTCTCTCCTGTTGAGCCACGGGCGTCCGGTGCCCTGCGCCGGATGTGGAGCGGATTTCCGTCGCAGGGCACGTTCGTGGCGCCCGCTCGGCCGGTAGCAGAGCATCCTGCGGGCGCCTGGTCCAGCTGGAGGGACTCGAACCCCCGTCGTCCTCATCCCAAATGAGGCGGCCTAGCCACTGGCCCACAGCTGGTCGACGTCCCCGGGGATTTGCGAGCCCCCGGGGACGACGGTCTGCCCGGGCGTCCCCGGGCGTCTTCCCCGGCGCACGGGCGGCGCCGCAGGGAAGGTCTCCCGGACCGTCCGCGGCCCGGGAGAAAATGCGATAAATGTCCAGTTGTCAATTGTTCGAGCCGGTATCCGTGAATACCGGAAAAAGCATCGGTGGAAGGAATCGAACCCTCGCGACGCGGGTTTGGAATCCGGTCGGCAACCAGTGCGCACCGACAAAACCGGAGTGGGGTAAAAGAAAAGAGCCGCCTGGCGCCGGATGCCCGGCTCAGACGGCTCCTGGGATGATCTCCCGCTGGAGATCACACAGGTGGGCCGCCCGCACTCGGGCTCAGCTCCTCGTCGAGCTGGTGGTAGAAGACGCTTTCGGGCACGGATCGCAGGCAGGCCGACAAGGCCATGGTGGCTTGCCGCCATGCCTTTCTCGGGTCCCGTCCGCCGTACACGATCTCTCCTCAGGTCAGTAGTCCTTGCGGGCATTAGTCTCACCCATCCCGCACAACCAAGTCAACGCATTTCCCACATTAATTGTTCCCGCCGCCATTTCTTCGGACGTACGACGCCGACGGCCGGTTCCGCGGCCTGCTATCCGGGACGCACCTCGGGCTGGTCGCCGCCTTCACGGACTTCGTCGACAACGCGGCTGACCATGCGCTTGTCCTCGACGACGCGCAGGCCCCACAGAGTCCGGATCGGGTGCGCATCGGCGTAGATGTCGAGTTCCCGGTGGATGGTGCGCTCCAGTTCGTCGAGGAGCGAATCGCGCCACCGGAACGGCACCAGCGCCGCCGGCCGTTCGGCGAGGATGCAGCTGAGCAGTTCCTCCTCCATCGTGAGCTTGGCAGCGAGCTTGGCCCGGGCCTGAACGGCTTCGTCCTTGGCGAGTTGCTCGTCCGGGTTCCGTGGGGTGGTGAGACGCCCTTCGAGCTCGGTCAGGTAGATCGTCGGCCGCAATCACGCGCCGGGCCCGTCCGAGGGCGGTGAGAGCCAGCTTCTCCCGGCGCTCCTCGTCGGCGATGTCGAGGCCGGCCAGGATCGCGCCGCCGCGAGCCCGGCCTGGGTGGCCGCCCACGCGAGTGCCTCACGCTCTGTGGTGGCGCCGTACTGCTCGACCACGTACTTGACCCCCTTTTTCGGGTCCAGCGAGGCCTCCGCGCTGAGCTCGACCGTTCCTTTGAAGTACAGCGTCTCGCCGGGGAACTCGACCGCCTTGGACACGCCGACGGTCAGCGCCGACAGGGAGACCGACTTGCCCTTGGCCAGGTCGTGCTTCACCTTCCAGGGCGCGTACTCGATGCGCAGGACCATTCCGCCGACCCCGATCGGGCCGCTGAACTCGACGGACGGCGTGACTCTGCTCGGCGTCACATCCAGGCTGCCCTTCAGTTTGGTCTCGTGGGCGAACTTCTGCTCCGGCTCCGCCTTGGCGACGCTGATACTCCCCTTCTTGGCATCAGCGTCCCGCGCTCGGTGTCGAGCTTGGTGCCGCCGAACGCGCCGGAGACTTTGGTGTCACCATGGCCGAAGCGTTCGCCGAACTCACCCTTGAACGTCAGTTTTCGGCTTGACCGAGATGCCTGGCGCGAGCTCCGCCTCACCGACCGGAAAGCCATAGTCGATCGACGCATTCTTCACCTGACCGGCGACCCCGTCGAAGAGCGAGGCGGCCGCCTGATTGCCGGCCGACCGCTGAAGATCGAGTACGGCGGGCTGAGCGGCGGGCTCGTTCGTCTCGGTGCGCGTCACCGGCACCGTCCGATCCGGAGCATCCTTCGAAGCCAGCGCGGGATCATCCACCCGACAACCTTGGCTCGCCCCCGCCGCCCCCACCGCCATCCGCGCCGCCCTTGGCGACACATCCCCTGCACAACCGGGCACTTCTCGGCGTACGACGTACTGGCATCAGCCCATCGACCGGCGCCAACGTGAGCCCGATCACGCCTGCCGGCGCTATCCGATTCGGAATCACCCCCACCCAGCCGCTACACTCTTGCCTCGGCCCCCGGGCCACCCGCCGCCTTAGCTCAGTCGGCAGAGCGTCTCACTCGTAATGAGAAGGTCGTCGGTTCGATTCCGACAGGCGGCTCCACCTCTGACCTGCGGAAACGCAGGTCGGACCCCTCCTCCGGGCAAGCTCCGTGGAGCCATTCGTGGATCCAATGCCCTTTACGATCCGGCTTGTGCAGAAGAAGACCAGCCCGAAGAAGCACCAACCGGGAGGGATTCACCCGTTGCCGTCCGGCTCCCTCCGGGTCCGCGTGTACGCCGGCATCGACCCTGTCAAGAAGAAAAGCTGTACTTGGAGGAGACGGTCCCGGCCGGGCCGGACGCCTGGGATAAGGCTGAGGCGTTGCGGGCAGAGTTCGTCGCAGAGGTCTACCAGCGGCGTCACCCTCGAACCGATGCCACCGTTGAGCAGTTGATCGAACGGCACATGAAGGATGGGACCTTCGGTACGAAGACGCGAAGAACTACCGCAGTCAGGCCGATAAGCACATCTTGCCTTGTATCGGATCCGTGAAGGTTCGCCGAGTCGATGCTGAGGTCATCGAGTCGTTCTACTCCGAGCTTCACCGCTGCAACGATCACTGCGATGGGAGACCTCGCACCGATCACCGAACGGAGCGCCCGCATGACTGCGATGGCCGCTGCAAGCCGCACAAGTGTGGCCCGCTGAAGGAATCCAGCATCCTCTATATTCACCAGATCCTCAGTGGAGCATTCCGACGCACGGTGCGCTACAAATGGATTCCGATCAACCCCATGGGCTTCGCCGAGGCGCCTGCCGCGCCGAAAGCTCGGCCGCCGTCTGTATCCGAGACTGCACGCATCCTTGCCGAGGCATGGAAGGACCCGGACTGGGGGACGCTCGTCTGGCTGACAATGATGGGCGGCAATCGGCGGGGCGAGCTGTGCGCCATTCGCTGGAGGCATGTGGACCTCGACCGGGAGGTGATCCATGTTCAGCGGGCCATAGGGCAGTACGCAGGCGAGACCTGGGAGAGCGACACCAAATCAGAGAGCGACCGCCGAGTTGTGCTGGACCCGGAGACCGTCGCCGTCCTCGAAGAGCACCGTCAGCGCTGCGAACAGCGCGCCGCAGCCATCGATGTCAAGCTTTCGGACGATGCGTTTGTCTTCTCGCGAGAGCCGGACGGATCTCGCCATTTGAGGCCCGACTCAGTGACTCAGCGCTTTAGTCGTCTGGTCGGTCGTCTGGGTATAGAGACGTCTATCCATAAGCTGCGCGCGTACAACGCGACCGAGCTGATCTCAGCCGGGTTTGACCTCCGGATCGTCGCTGGTCGCCTCGGGCACGGATCCGGTGGCGTCACAACGATGCGCCACTATGTCCCCTGGGTGTCGGAGGCAGACCAGCGGGCGGCCGGCCCTATGGCTGTACGGGCTCCAGCGCGCCCGCTGACCGGCGCGCTACCGCCTATGGTGCCTTTCGAAGCAAGGCATCCCTTCGAGTACATCGCGGTCCAGCTGCGCGACGACATCTACCAAGGACGGCTGCCGATCGGAACTGCGATTCCCTCAGTGAAGATCCTGGCGCAGGAGCTATCTGTCGCGCGGTCGACCATCCATCGCGCCCTGCACCTACTTAAGGAATGGGGACTGGTTCGAGTTGTGCCCGACCGGCCAACTCTGGTCCTTCCAACAGCACCACTCACAGACCAGCCACTAACTGCGGACGGGAGTGTGCCTGCGGAAGGACCGATTGCAGAGGATGACCGCCTCGCCAGGCAGGTCCTCGAGCTGGAGGTTCGCAGACTCGGCACTCTGGTGACGACTCTCAGGGCGAAGGTCGCGGCGGATGATGACGATTCGCTTCACCGACTTCTGGTGGGCGCTATCAGACGGCAAGGGGGACTCCCAGCCGAAATCGAGGACTATGAGCTCGTTGTTCGGCTGCCGGGCGAGGCCAAAACCCTGGCTACCTATGTCGCGCTAGCTCCCTGACCTCCGTCGACAGATGCGCGACACTAGGCCGCGAGATGATCTGCGACAGCCGAAAGCTCGAATCGCGGCATGTCAGGATGCTCTGGCGGCGGAGAACCGATTCGTGATTGGTCCGCGGTTGCCCGACGGTTCGTTCCGACTTTTGCGCGTGCCGGACGGTCTGGCCCTGAGTGCTCGATCGTGGGATGACGTGTGGGCTGCATGTCCCGAGTTCAACGTCCCGTGGCGTGCCGTCGGCTTCAGTGACTTGGTCGTCCGCCAGCAGGCGCTCGACGTGTGGGGAGATCATCCCGACATGCCGTCATGAGCGTCAACGCGCGGAACGCGGCAGATGAGTGCGATTGAGGGGGACGGCCAACGGGTCCTGGTGGATCATTGGTCAGTAGACCGACTCATAGACCGGTGGCCGAAGTTGTCCA
>NZ_SLWR01000014.1 GCF_004345665.1 Kribbella antiqua | reverse complement strand
GCATCGGGTGTGTCGCCGGGCACGACCAGCGCCGAGGTGATCACGTCGCTGGCCGGCTTCACCGTCCTGTACGGCGTACTCGCGGTGGTGGAGACGAAGCTGATGTTCCGGACCATCCGGAAGGGATTGGCCGGTACGGATACGCCGGCCGAGCCTGAACCGGATGCCCCGGACGACGCTGCGAAGCCGCTGTCGTTCGCGTACTAGAGGAGCTGACTGATGGAACTCACGACTGTTTGGTTCCTCGCGATCGCGGGGTTGTGGATCGGGTACTTCGTGCTGGAGGGGTTCGACTTCGGCGTCGGCATCCTGCTGCGGGTGCTCGGCCGGGACGAGGCTGAGCGGCGTGCGGTGATCACCACGATCGGTCCGGTCTGGGACGGGAACGAGGTGTGGCTGATCGTGGCCGGCGGGGCGACGTTCGCGGCGTTCCCGGAGTGGTACGCGACGCTGTTCAGCGGGTTCTACCTGCCGCTCTTCGCGATCCTGGTGACGCTGATCCTGCGCGGTGTGGCCCTGGAGTACCGCGGCAAGCGGGACGACCTGCTGTGGCGGGGGCGGATGGACACGCTCATCACCATCGGGTCGGTGGTGCCCGCCTTCCTGTGGGGATTGACCTTCGCGAACCTGGTCCGGGGTGTGCCGCTGGACGCTTCCCATGAGTACGTCGGCAGCCTCGGCGACCTGCTGAACCCCTTCGCCCTCTTCGGTGCCGTTGCCTTCACCGCGGTCTTCGTCACCCACGGCGCGATCTTCTTGGCACTGCGCACCACCGACGACCTTCGCCGCCGGGCCAACCGCCTGGCCACCCGCGCGGGTCTGGTCGCCGCGATCCTCACAGTTGGGTTCCTGGCGTGGGCGCAGGACCTGCGAGGAGACACCGGTTCGATAGTTCTGGCCGGATTAGCCGCGGGCGCGCTCGGAGTTGGGTTGGTGGCGAACAAGCTCGCGCGGGAGGGCTGGGCGTTCATGGGTACGACGGTCGCCGTCGGGCTGGCCGTGGCGTCGTTGTTTACCGCATTGTTCCCGGCTGTGATGCCGTCGACCCTCGACCCGCAGTCGACGCTGACCACGGTCGAGGCCGCGTCAACGCCGTACACGTTGAAGCTGATGACCTTCATCGCTGCGATCGTCCTGCCGCTGGTCATCCTCTACCAGGGCTGGAGCTACTGGGTGTTCCGCAAGCGCGTCACGGTTGAACCGGTAGCGGTGTCATGAAGCCGGTCGACCCGCGGCTGCTACGGCGCGCCCGGTCGGCACAACGGTTCTTGGTGGCCTCCGTGACGATCGGTGTTGCGACCGGGCTGCTGATCATCGCCCAGGCGATCCTGCTCGCCCGCGGAATCACCGATGTTGTACAGCGTGACGCCGAAGTGAGCGGGGTGGCGTTGGTGCTGGCCAGTGCTATCGCGGCGAGAGCCGGTCTGGTGTGGGCACAGGAGGTGGTTGCTCAGCGGGCGGCGGCGGCGGTGAAGTCGACGTTGCGACGGCAGGTGCTCGAGCACTCGCTGAAGCTTGGACCGGTGTGGCTGAGCGGTGAACGCAGCAGTGCACTCACAACCCTGCTGACCAAGGGACTCGACGACCTGGACCCCTACTTCGCCCGTTACCTGCCACAGATGGTCCTCGCGTCAACGGTGCCGGCCGGCGTGATCGGGTGGATGGCGACCGGTGACCTCATCGCGGCGGGCACTGTCCTGGTGACCCTGCCGTTGATTCCGATCTTCATGGCCCTGATCGGTTGGGCGACGCAGGCGCACAGCCGGCGCCGCCAGCGCGCTCTGGCTGTCCTGGCGCATCATTTCGCCGATGTGGTCAGCGGACTGCCCACGCTCAAGCTCTTCGGACGTGCGAGGGCCCAGGAGTCCGCCGTACGACGGGTGACCGACAAGCACCGGATCGCGTCGATGAGCAGCCTGCGGTTGGCGTTCCTGTCGTCGTTCGCCTTGGAGTTGCTGGCCAGCATCTCGGTGGCGTTGGTCGCGGTGGGGGTCGGTCTGCGACTGGTGGACGGGAAGCTCGGGCTGGAGACGGCGTTGATGGTGCTGATCCTCGCTCCGGAGGCGTATCTGCCGCTGCGGCAGGTCGGCATACAGTTCCACGCCAGCGCTGACGGGGTCGCAGCCAGCGAAGAGGTGTTCCGGGTGATGGAGACGCCGTTGCCGGCGCGCGGTGATCGCACGGACGTGCCGGATCTGAGGGTGAGCCCGCTGTGCATGTACGACGTGGCGGTGCGGTACCCGGGTCGCGAGCAGTCGGCGTTGGAGGGTTTTGATCTGGAGCTCCGGCCGGGTGAGGTGGTCGCGCTTACCGGGCCGAGTGGTGCCGGGAAGTCGACCGTATTGTCGGTGCTGCTGGGGTTCGTCGAGCCTGAGCGTGGTGTGGTCGTTGCCGGTGGCCGTGCTGCGGACGAGTTCGCGCCGGCGGTGTGGAGGCGGCAGTTCGGGTGGGTGCCGCAGCGGCCGGGGCTGCGGATGGGCACCGTCGCCGACAACGTGCGGCTCGGTCGTCCTGATGCGTCCGACGAGGAGGTGCTCGTCGCACTCACCACGGCTGGGGCTGGCGAATTGCGCCTGGACAAGCCGGTGGGGGAGCAGGGGCAGTTGCTTTCGGGTGGCCAGCAGCGCCGGGTCGCCCTGGCGCGGGCTCTCATCACCGATGCGCCGGTGCTGCTGCTCGACGAGCCGACAGCAGGCCTCGACGCGGATGCCGAGGCCGCGGTGATCAACGGGCTGCGGGCGAGCGCTCGGACGGTGCTCATGGTCGCCCACCGCCCAGCACTGGTCGCCGCGGTAGACCGCGTTGTCGAGGCCTTAGCAGCCACGAAGGCCGATGAGAAGGATCTGATGGCGTCGTGAGCGTCTACTCGATCGCTCATCCGGATCGGCGGCTGGCCTGGAGGCTGGTACTCGCTCTCTCGGCGGGTGTGTTGGCGGCCGGATCGGCAGTGGCGCTGCTGGCTACTTCTGCATGGTTGATCACCGCTGCGTCGGCGCAGCCTCCGGTGTTGCTGCTGATGGTGCCGATCGTGGCGGTGCGGGCGTTCGGCGTCGGGCGGGGAGTGTTCCGGTACGTCGAGCGGCTGGTGGCCCACGATGCGGCGTACCGCGTCCTGGGGGAGACTCGCGCGCGCATCACCATGCGGCTGGAGGAGTTGGTGCCTGCCGGCCTCGACGTACGACGCGGTGATCTCCTCGCCCGGATGGTGCTGGATGTGGATGCGGTACTCGATCTCTGGCTGCGAATCGTCCTACCTATCCTTGTCGCTGCGGTGACCGCGACAGCGACCGTTGCGCTCATCGTGGTGCTGCTGCCCGCCGCCGGTGTCGCCGCGGCGCTGGCGATCATCATCGCGTGCACAGTGGTCCCGTGGCTCACTGCGACCACAGCACGCCGGAGCGAGCGGTCGATAGCCGAGCATCGCGGCGATGTCGCTGCTCGGGCGACCGAGGACCTGCAATCGGCGGCCGACGTAATGGCATTCGGCGTAGTGGACGAGGTCCTCACCGCGTTCGTGGCTGCCGATGCCCAACTGGCTGCCAGAGAGCGTCGGTGCGCGTGGAGCGCCGGTCTGGGCAGCGCTCTACTCGTCCTTTGCATCGGCGCCGCCACTGTCTCGGGGCTCGTGGTGGGCAGCAACTCCGATCTGACTGGCGCGACGTTCGCTGTACTCGTGCTGACGCCGCTGGCCTTGGCGGACGTGGTCGGCGGCGTTCCACTGGCGGCCCAGCTCGCCGTCCGCGTTCGTGGCTCACTCAGCCGGATACAGGAGGTGCTCGCAGCACCTCGGCCGGTCGCGGCGCCCGACCGAGCCGAAAACCTGCCGACTTGGCGCGGTCTGCGAGTACGCGGTCTATCTGCTGGATACGGTCGCGACCCGGACGTGCTGCGTGATGTCGACCTGGACGTGCCCGAGGGCAGTCAGGTGATCGTCACCGGGCCGAGCGGTTCTGGAAAGAGCACCCTCGCCGCCGTCCTGCTGCGGTTCCTCGATCCGCGGGCCGGCGAAATCACCCTGGGCGGGACAGACGTCACGCGGCTCGACGGTGACCAGTTGCGGTCCACGATTGGGCTGCTGACCCAGCAGAGCCATGCGTTCGACACGAGCATCCGGGAGAACCTGCTGCTCGCCTGCCCGGGAGCTGATGACCTGCGCCTGTGGGATGCGCTTCACCAGGCCCGGCTCGGGGAGTTCGTCAAGCGTTTGCCGGTGGGCCTCGACACTCTCGTTGGCGAGCACGGCACGCGGCTGTCTGCGGGAGAGCTGCAGCGGCTGGCGTTCGCCCGGCTGTTGCTCGCGCACCACGACGTTCTGATTCTCGACGAGCCCACCGAGCACCTCGACGAAGAGACAGCCCGAGCCCTGCTGGCGGACTTGTTCGGCGCTGCGGACCGGCGGAGTGTGGTCTTGCTGACGCACCGCCCGGAGTTAGCTCCTCATCCCTTGCCACCAATCGTGAGGCTTGGTGAACGCTGACGACAAGCCGGCGCGTTGGGGCGTGATCCCCTGATGCGTCAGCCTGCTGGCGGCCAGACGATCTGTGCCTCCTGGGGGTGCGCATCGGTCGCGTTTCGACAGGCCGACTGCGCACCCGCGCTCCGATGGCCTCCAGCAGGCGTCTGGCCCGATGCGCATCGTCGTCGATCGCCCATCTGCGATCGACGTATTCAGGAAGGAGGCGCACAGCTGGTGCAAGGCGACGAACGCCAGCTCCATCTGGGACTCGACACCGGCTGCTCGCGCGATCCGGCAAGAGGACGAGTGTGTCTGGATGTAGTCCAGCAGGGCGGTCTTCCCGACGCAGGCTTCACCACGCAGCACCAACGTGGCGCTCTGTCCGGCTCTCAGATTGGCTACGATCCGATCGAGAGTCTCGCACTCGCGTCGCCGGCCTTCCAGCTGAAGGCCCCGGTCTCCGCGCCATAGACACCGACCAAGGATTGAGCCTATCCATGCTTGCCCAGGGGGCAACGAACCGCGCACGTACCGGAGTCTCCGGTTGGGTCGAGCCATGCCCGTTAGTGCGGCGCCTCAGCTTGCCGCGCTGTCCAGGGACGCGACTGAAGACGACGCAACCTTGTCGCGCCGCTGGCGGCTCAGATGCAGGGCGGTGGTGACCAACCCGGCGTGGCTGAAAGCCTGCGGTGTGTTCCCGAGGTGATGCCCAGTCGCGACGTCGTACTCCTCGCTGAGCAGCCCGACGTCGTTGCGGAGGGACAGGAGTCGATCGAACAAGGCCTCCGCCTCGTCGGTGCGGCCGATCCCGTGCAGTGCGTCGGTCAACCAGAACGAGCAGGCCAGGAACACTCCCTCGTTGCCTTGGATGCCGTCACAGTTCGGTTGTCGGGCGCCCACGGCGTACCGCATTATGAGTCCGTCGCGGGTCAGGTTGGCTTGGATGGCATCGACGGTGCTGACCATGCGGGAGTCGGTCCACGGGAGAAATCCGTAGCGGGGTAGCAGCAGGACGGAGGCATCGAGCCGGCTGGATCCGTAGCACTGTGTGAAGCTGCGGAGTGCGGCGCTGAACCCGCGGTGACAGATCTCGTCGTGCATGGTCCGGCGGAGGTTCCGCAAACGCTGCAGGGTTTCGGGGGCGGCCTTCTCATGCTCCAGTGCACGCACGGCTCGGTCGACGCCGACCCACGCCATCGCCTTGGAATGGACGAAGTGGCGCCGTGGCCCACGGACTTCCCAGATGCCGTTGTCGGGTTCCTGCCAGCCGTCCTCGAGGTGCTCGAGGAGGACGTTGCGGATCTTCTTGTCGGTGTCGCGGTGTGGGGCATCGGCGGTGTGCACTCCGCAGAGGGCATCCAGTGCTTCGCCCCAGACGTCGTTCTGTACCTGTCTGGCGGCAGCGTTGCCGACTCGGACCGGTGCAGATGACCGGTAGCCGGAGAGCCAGTCCAGGGTCCGCTCGGGCAGACGGCGGGCGCCGTCGAGGCCGTACATGATCTGCACGTCGGAGGGGTCATCGGCGACGGTTCGACCCAGCCAGTCTCTCCAGGCAATGACCTCCTCCACATAACCGGTCGCCTGGAATGCTTGCAGGGTGAAGCTAGCGTCCCGGAGCCAGCAGTAGCGGTAGTCCCAGATGCGAGTGCCGCCGATGTGCTCGGGGAGTGAGGTTGTCGCCGCGGCCAGGATGCTGCCTGTCGGCGCGTGGGTGAGCGCCTTGAGGATGACGAGTGAACGCCTCACCGCGTCGGCCCACGGTCCGGTGTACGTGCATCGGCTGATCCACCGGTTCCAGTACGCCGCGGTCGCAGCGAGCGAACAGGTCGTGTCGGCCGGAGGAGGCACCTGCGAGGTGCGCGTGTGGGTGAGGACGAAGGAAAGGCGCTCGCCCGCGACGACCGTGAAGTCGGCGATCAGGCAGTTGTCGAGCTGAGCCATGCCGATGCTGGTGGAGAGCCACACAGAGTCGGGGCCTGCGATTGCCACATTCTGCGAGCCGAAGCTGCGATGCACCGGTACGACCCTGCCGTAGTCCATCCGCAACCCTAGCGAGGTGTGCATACGGACCCGACCCACAACACCCTCCACGATGCGTACCACCCGACCTACGGGGCCGGTCGGTGGCATGAAGTCGGTGACTCTCACCTGCCCCTCGGACGTGACCCAGTCGGTGTCGAGAATCAACGAGTCCCCTCGGTAGCATCGGCGGGCACACCGCCCACCGGTCGCAGGGCCTAGGGTCCAGCGGCCGTTGCTCGGATTGCCCAGCAATGCCGCGAACACCGCCGCGGAGTCGAAGCGCGGTAGGCACAGCCAGTCGATGGATCCGTCAGCCGCGACGAGTGCCGCAGTACGCAGGTCCCCGATCAGCGCGTAGTCCTCGATGTGTGTCATTTCGTGAGCCTCGTTCAGCCGGCGAGATCGGCGGCCAGGAGCTCTTCGAAGCCGGCGAGGTCGCCGGCCTGGGCTGCGCTCAGGAATGCCCGCAAGAAGTTCTGGTATGAAGCTGAAGGCACGACCGTGCGTCGGTCGGCGGCGATGTGTCTGCGGGCACGACTAACCAGTTGCCTGCTGTTGGCCGCGCCAAGGTGAAGGAACTCCGAGATCTGCCCGTACGGATAGTCGAACGCCTCGCGGAGGATGAAGGCGGCGCGTTCTCTTGGGGTCAGGCTCTCCATGACGATGAGCACGGCCTGTTCGACGGCTTCGTGGGTTTCAACCCTTGTCGCCGGGTCGTCGCCCGCGTCAGCCCCTTCGGGTGCCGAGGCGGACATGGAAGTTTCGCGGCGCCACCGGGCGGACTGGCTGACGTTGATCGCGAGCCGGGTGGCCATGGTCGCCAAGAGTGCCTGCGGGTCTGCGACGACCGTGCGGTCCGTCTTTTGCCAGCGAAGCCAGGTCTCCTGCACGACATCCTCGGCCTCGCTGGTGCTTGCGAGCCATCGATACGCTATCGCCATCAGTCGAGGTCGCGCTCCGACGAAGATCGCGACCGCCTCGTCGAGATCGCCGCTGACTTCTTCGGCGCCTGCGGTCTGGACCGCCAAGGTGTCCCCGTCGTCCCAGCTCTGCCTTGACACTTCGGCGTTCATGTTCCCGGCCCCTCTCCCGCTCTGGCAGGCATCTCGCAAATGCCCTAGCCATCACGGTGCGGGAGCCGGTCGCCCGGTCGCGCCTCGCGTAGTACGTGGGTGGTTACGTGGTCTCTGACCACCACGTGGTCGTGGCCAACCCCGGGGGTAGGCGGCCTACAACGTGGCAGTGGGAGTGAGGTTGCACGGCCTCCATGTCCAGGCTCTGAGTGGCGGTCAGTCCGAAGCATCTTCCGTGCCAGCTCGGAGTGGCCCCAGACTGGGCGAAGGTTGCCGCAGGCCCCATTCGCGACCGAGATCCGGACGAGGCTCGACGGGAGCCAGAACGGGGCACTTGTGCCGAAAGGCCGGCGTCACACATCGAGCGCCTGTCCTGTCTCTATTTCAGAACAGGTTGCCTCCATATCTGGGTCGATTGGCGGGCAACACGAAGGGGCCGCGATCCATCGCACACTGGCGGTCAGGGCTTCGAGGCACCTTGGACAGGCCGCAGAATGCTCCCTGAACAGGCGGGGTTGATGTGCCGATCCCTGCATCCGCATCAGCCCCGCCCAACCATTGCGAGTTGCTGCTCTGGACCTCTGCTTACGTCCAGCGGCAGGTGCGCCGACGTCGAGCAGCGTGTCACCGGGCGCCGGCTCGCAGGCTTCGGCTGATGCGACAGCAGATCTTCTGACCCAGTCACGGTTACGCGAGGAATTGCCGCGTCACCGAGTGGTGACGCGGCAATCCGTCTTCTCTGTGTGTCGTTTACTCCGAGGCGGAGTGAAATACCTGGGTGACACCGGGCGGTCGGCTCAGTCGGAGCCGAGTGCCGTGCGGAGGATGTGAATCGCCTGCTCGACCGCGCCGGTCGTGGCAGCTGTCTGACGAAGCGGGTTGAGCATCATGAAGTCATGGATGATGCCGTTGTAGCGGACGCTGGTGGTGCGCACGCCGGCCTCGGTGAGCTTGCGTGCGTACGCTTCGCCCTCATCGCGGAGTACGTCGTTCTCATCGACGATAAGGAAGGCTTCCGGCAGCCCGGCGAGCTGATCGATGCTCGCCCTCAGCGGGGAGGCGGTGATCTCTGAGCGCTTGGCCTGGTCGGGCAGGTAGCAGTCCCAGAACCAGGCCATCCCCTTCGCGGTGAGGAACGGGCCTTCGGCGAACTCGCGGTAACTGTCGGTGTCCTGACCGGCATTGGTCACCGGGTAGTACATCGACTGATGGACGAACGTGACGTCCCCCCGCTGCTTGGCGAGAAGCGCCAACGCAGCCGTCATGTTGCCACCGACCGAATCGCCGGCCACCGCCAGCCGCGTCGCGTCGAGACCTTCGGTCGACCCTTCCTTGGTGATCCACTGTGCTGTCGCGTACCCCTGCTCGATTGCGACCGGGTAGTGAGCCTCGGGCGAGCGGTCGTACTCTACGAACACGACCGCCACGTTCGCCCCGACGGCCAACTCGCGAACGAGCCGGTCATGAGTCCCGGAGTTGCCCAGGACCCAGCCGCCGCCGTGCATGTACAAGACGGTCGGGAGGGTGCCAGTCGCGTCGACGGGCTTCACGATGCGGGCTCGGACGTCGCCGACCTCCGCCGGAACGGTGATCCACTTCTCGGCCACGTCGGGCTTGGCGATCGGCGCAGCTTGGACGTCGTCGAGGACCTTGCGGGCGCCGTCGGGGCCGAGCTCGTAGAGGAACGGCGGACTGGCCGTCGCGTCTGCGAACTCCTGGGCCGCTGTCTCGAGGAAGTGTTTGCTCATGGGGGATTCGTCCTTTCGGATTTCTCGATCGACCGACTTGATCGATCGAACTGCTACGGCTACCGGATCGCCTTCGGAAGTGGAGCGAGCCTGCTCGTGAAGTTGAGTAGCAAGACCGAGTTGCTTGCTACCGTCCTGCGCTTCCCTGACGTCGAGTGTCGGACCTCGTCGGCCAGTCGGTCTTGACCGGTGCGGTTGCATAGCGCTTCGCCCATTCGAGCGCGTAGTCGGCCACGGCTTCCCAGCCGGGAGCGCCGGCAGTGAAGTGGGGGCGGCCGACGAACTCTTTGTACTGCACGACTGCTCTCGACTTGCTGAGGCGCTTCGCGGCCTCCTTGCTCACGGAGGCCGGGATCGTGTGGTCTTCGGTGTTTCCGATGACCAGGAGCGGAGGGCGGTCGTCCTTGTGGAAGTCGACCTTGGTGACGGAGCGCGGATTGAAGTTGGCGAATGCCGCTTGGAAGACCACCCGGCCCGGAGCGGCCACTGCGTAGCGCTCATAGGCCGCGTTGGCGTCCTCGTCGTCCATCGTGTTCGTGAAGGCATAGTGGAACTGCTTCGACGTCATCGCAAAGGTCTTGTTCTTGTTGGCCGGGTTTCTGAGCAC
This sequence comes from Kribbella antiqua, assembly GCF_004345665.1. Taxonomy (GTDB): domain Bacteria; phylum Actinomycetota; class Actinomycetes; order Propionibacteriales; family Kribbellaceae; genus Kribbella; species Kribbella antiqua. The sequence continues at coordinate 199,559 of NZ_SLWR01000014.1, read as the reverse complement.
CGGGAAGACGCAGCGGAGCAAGGACGGCGGCAAGCGCAGTACGCCCTTCACCGGCGCTGGCGAGAGGCAGACTCCGGCCGCGCCGAGCCCCCGGTCGAGCAGCAACTCCGTTACCAGTCCGCCAGTCGAGTGCCCCATGATCACTGGCGGAGTGGCGAGGCTGCGGATGATCCGCTCGTAGTGGTCGACGACCTCGGCGATTCCGAGCCCATTCATGACGGACGGGTCGCGGCGGAGCGCCTCGACCTCGCCGTCCATCCGCGGCCAAGCTGGCGCGAGCACCTCGTATCCGCGCTCCTCGAAGCGCGCCTTCCAGCCCTCCCAGCTGCGCGGCGTGAGCCACAGACCGTGGATTAGAACCATTGTGGGTGACATGACGACTCCATTTGCTGAACACGGCAGGCCTGCGCGAGGTCCGGGCCGCGAATGACGATTCGAATCGCGCCGTTGGCAACGATCGGTGGGTATCAACCAAGTCCGAACAGCGGCACGATTCGTGACACGACCCCAGCGCGCACCGCCGATTCGCGGCCAGTCGGCGTCCATGCAACCGGGCCGTACATCGACGCCAACCCCGGCGTCACAGCACACGTGCCTCTCTTGTCTTAGCTTCAGAACAGATTGGAGAGCGCGATGAGCACCACCCACCAGCACCATGCCGAGTTGTTCGTCGTGATGCAGCTGCGGCGGCTCTGGCTCGGACACAATCCGTTGCGTCGAAGGGTGGACAGGCTCGAGGCCGCGTTGCTCATGATCGTCCTCGTGGCTGCCCTGCTAGTGATCCCCGCGGCGGCGGCTTTCGGTACGACGATCCGCAACCGCGCCGAACATTCGGCCGCCGAAGAACGCGCCGAGGCCCGTCCGGTTCAAGTGCGAACACTGGGGAACACTGCCGAAGCCGTCCCCTCGAGTCCCGGACTGACCACTACGTCGGTTCCAGTCAGGTGGTTCGACACGTCGGGATCCCGGCACGAGGGCAAAGTAGACGTGCTGATCGGAACCAAGGCTGGCACCGAACTGACGATCTGGCTCGATCGGGACGGCGCGATGACACGCGGTCCCCGCCCGCCCGCCGACAGTACCGCTTTGGGGGTCGCGGCCGGAGTCACCATGCCATTGCTCGCATGGCCATTGCTGCTCGCCTCGTTCGGGCTCGCGCGCCGGCCGTTGGATCACCGCCGCGCGCAGGCCTGGGCACGCGAATGGGAGCAGGTCTCGCCACGGTGGACACGACCACAGTACTGACTATCCAGGAGGCCGGAGATGACTATCAGGGTAGGGATCAACGGGTTCGGACGGATTGGGCGGAGCTTCCTGCGGGTTGCGCTCGAGCGGGCGACTGAGGTGATCGAGGTGGTGTCTGTCAACGACATCACCGACACCGCCACTCTGGCGAACCTGCTCCAGTACGACTCGACCCTCGGGCCGCTGCGTGAGCGCGTCCACCACACCGACAACACAATCGCTGTCGGCGAGACAACGATCCGCGTGACGTCCCAGCCCGATCCCGCGGCGCTGGACTGGCGGGCTGCCGGCGTCGACATCGTGATCGAGTCGACGGGACGGATCCGCACCGGAGAGTCCGCCGCCGCGCACCTGACCGCCGGCGCACGGAAGGTGATCCTGTCGTCCCCGGGCAAGGGTATCGACGCGACACTCGTGATCGGGGTCAACGAGCAGACGTATAACCCGGCCGAGCACCACATCATCTCGAGCGCATCGTGTACGACGAACTGCGTTGCGCCGATGGTGTCCGTCCTGCACCGGGCATTCGGAGTTCAGCGGGGGGTGATGACCACTATCCACAGTTACACCAACGACCAGGTGATCCTGGACTCCCCGCACAAGGACTTGCGCCGTGGACGTTCGGGCGCGGTGAACCTCATCCCGACGAGCACCGGCGCGGCCAAGGCCGTCGGCGTGGTGATCCCGGAGCTGGCCGGTCGGATCGACGGCGTGGCGGTCCGGGTCCCGCTCGAGGATGGATCACTAACTGACCTGGTCGTCGAGCTAGCCGAGCATGTGACCGCGGAGCGGGTCAACCAGGCATTCGCCGAGGCGGCCTCTGGCTATCTGAAGGGTCTGCTCCGGTACAACGAGGATCCGATTGTGTCGCACGACATCGTCGGCGACCCTGCATCCTGCATATTTGACGCTCCGCTCACTCAGGCGAACGGCAACCTCGTCAAGACTTTCGGCTGGTACGACAACGAATGGGGTTTCACCAATCGGCTCCTGGACCTGGCTGAACTCGTTGCCCTGGACATGAAATAGGGACCGGTAAATGAGTGATCCGAGAAGGGTTCCGAAGCGACCCGTGTCGCCTGCCGCACTGACGGCTGTCGGCGTGACGCTCAGGGCACGCGCCGTGGCCCGTCGGAGGCGACGCGCACCACGAGTGATGGCGAGCGACAGGACATCGGCTGCGCTGCTGCGCAACAGAGCCCCCGATGCCGGCGGGCCTGGCGTCTTGAGCCCCTTTGCACCTCGGCGCCAGGCTTGCCGTTCCACCAGGTCGCTCCGGAGGTGTGAGATGCGCCAGCTCGCTGTCACGGAGCGGAGGATCGTCAACGAGGGCGAGCCGGAGCACGAACCGTGGCCGCTCGATCCAAGAGATCCCGACGTGATGCCGTGAGGTGGCTGCTCAGAGGTGCATGTCGGAGCGAGGACCCCGAGCTCTTCTTTCCCGTTGGAACCACCGGCCCAGCACTGCAGCAGATCGAGGCCGCAAAGATGGTATGCCGGCAGTGTGAAGTGGCCGACGCCTGTTTGGACTGGGCCGTACGTACCGGCCAGGACGCCGGTGTGTGGGGAGGGCTTTCCGAGGTCGAGCGCCGTGCCCTGAAGCACGGGCGGCGCGTAATGGATCAGTCAGAGTCCCCTACAGGGGGAGGTAACGCCGAAGGGGCGGCCGCCGATCGCGAGCATGGCGAACGCGTCAGCAACGGTTGAGATCGCCCGTCGCAATCTGCCTCGTCCGTTGCCGCCACCTGATCACTGTGGCAGACGAGAAGGCCTCTGAACTTTCTCCGGCAGCTCGACGGGCTCTGTTGATCCAGCCGTCGAGGTGTGTCCGCGTCGGGTCACGAGTGGTCGGGGCCGTTGGGGTCCTTGGCTGCGGCGATAACTTTGGTCAGGCGGGCATGGATGTCCATCAGTTCGTCGACGTCCATGCCTAGTCGTTCGACAATCGCAGGGGGCACCTTGAGTGCCTCCTCGCGGAGAGCGCGGCCTCTTTCGGTGAGGGAGACGGCGAGTGAGCGTTCGTCCTCGGTGGAGCGGTCCCGGCGCAGTAGCCCGGCGGTTTCGAGCCGTTTGAGCAGGGGAGACAGTGTTGCGGGCTCGAGTTGGAGCATCCCGGACAGGTCCTTGACCGATACCGGCTCGAATTCCCAGAGCGCCAGCATCACCAGGTACTGCGGGTGTGTGAGCCCCATCGGCTCGAGGACCGGCCGGTACAGCGCGATCACGCTTCGCGAGGCGACTGCCAGAGCGAAGCAGACCTGATGATCGAGCGACAGCGGGTTGTCTACCTGCGCGATCTTGGGCCTTGCCATGTGCTTAGTGTAGCGATCTTGTGTACACTGATGATTAGTACACTAACTAAATCTGGAGGAGCGATGCCGGGAGTGACAGATGCCGGTCGACAGGGAGCGGCCACGGGCGAGCCTGTGCCGTCTCACCCCCGCCAAGGACGACGCGGTGTACGACGCCAGCGGTATGTCCGGCCGATGAACATCGAGACCGTCCAGCGCTGGGTCGTCTCTGCCATCCTTTTCCACGTCGGCAGCGTCCCCGCCATCACGCTGGCCGTCTACAGCATCGGTGTCGCCGCCGCCGACTTCGGCCGGGGTGTCGGCCTGTGGATCATGTCCGGCGTGATCGGCCTGCTGACGGTCGTCGGAATCCTCCTCATCTTCCAGCGCACACCACGTTCGGCCTGGCTCCTGCTCGGCATCCTTCCCACCGCGGTCACTGGCTTCTACATCTTCTGACCGATTCCGCCACAGCCTGGCGCGTATCTCGACGACAAGATGCAGGGGCGACGGGCTGCTCTGTCGAGGAGCCAACTTGTCCGAGATCGAGAACGGAATCCGTCGCCGATTGGCCAGCCAGGCGGCCAGCGTAGGTTTGCGCTGTGCCTTGGTCGCTGCGCTGGAGCGCAGATCACCTGCTCCTTCGCGGCCGTGGGGACGGCGTTGCGAGCCGCGACGTGCCGCAGCGGCTCACGCACCCGAGGTTATGCGCCGGCGCGGATGACTAGGAGGCGCGCGGCTCGTCACCGAAATCGAAGGTCTGCTCCGACCGGTCCGGATCGAGCCGACAGCTCGCCGCGTGCCGATGCTGATCGCCCCGGCGAGCCGACCGCTGGGGGCGAGAAAGGACCATTTGTTGACGACCCCCACGGCGTACTCGTGGGGCGCGAGCCAGGACCCAGAGCATCTGACGTTCTGGTTGACGGCGCCGGTGAACAGGATCGTCCCTGGATGGACCGTGTGGCGGGACCAGGCCTGGAACCGGATGACGGCCGCCAGCACGTCGGCTACGGCTGCGCCTTAGTCCACTCACGTCAGTCCGCCGCCGAGCCGCCGAATCTCCTCACCCTCGGTCGAGTGTGATGGCGGACATGGGCCGGGCGGCCGCAGTGCCAATCTGGGGAAACAGGAGGACGCGCGGCGCCTGCCGCGTGTCCTCCTGATCCGCGACCCTAGGCCGAGGTCGCCGCGCCATGGGGCAGCATGGCCGGGATCTGCCTGCGGGAGGCGATGCCGAGCTTCGAGAACACCTTGCGGAGGTGCCAGTCGACCGTGTGCGGGCTGAGAAACAACCTGGCGCCGATCTCGGAGTTGGTCAGCCCATCGCCGGCCAGACGAGCGATCTGCGCCTCCTGAGCAGTGAGGGCCGTGTAAGTCGCGACGGTGCGTTTGCGCACCTTCGCTCCGGTGGTCCCTAGCGCGCGACGCGCGCGTTCGGCGAACGCGTCTGCCCCGAACCGGCTCAGCATCTCGTGGGCGATGTCCAGCTGTGCACGAGCGTCGACGAGACGGTTCTCCCCCCGCAGCCACTCGCCGTACAAGAGATGCGCGCGCGCCAGGTGTACGCGGACGTCGGTCCGGGCGAGTCGCTCGATCGCCTCACGGTAGAGGCTCTCCGCAGCGACGCCCTCGCTCAGCAGCGCACGCGAGCGCGCCTCGACACCGAGCGCCCAGTCGGTGCCGCTGGCCTGTGTTACCTCCGAGAGCTGCTCGAGTGCGCCGGACGCCAGCTCGGACGCGCCGCTCCGTCTGGCCGCCTCGACCAGCTCGGCCAAGGCCCACTGCGGCGCGCCGAACTCCTGCTGGTATCTGGCTGCCGCTTGGGCCGCGGTCACTGCGTCCTCGTATCGGGCGAGACCGTTGCAGAGCACCGCGTCATGGCAGTGTGCGACGGTAACCCCGAGTCCCTGACCATGCTGCCCGGCCCCGCTGATCGTGGCGTCGATCAGCGGGCGTGCCTCGCGCTCGTGGCCACGAACGGCAGCCAGTGCGAGAGCCCCGAAGGGCGGCTGGTTGGTCCCGATCGCAGCACTCACCGTTCTGACCTCCTCGATCACCGACGCCGCCGTCGCCAGGTCGCCGGCGAAGACCTGAACGACGGCCGACGAGTCGAGTGCAAGCGGGAGCTCGCTGAGCGCGCCGGCCTCGCGAATGATCGTCACGTGACGGGCTGTGACCGTGTGCCAGCGCTCGAGGTCCCAGAGATCCGCCGCGATGACCCCGGCAAGCAGAAGCCACCGTAGGGACTCCTGGACGGGAACGTCCTCGTCACAGAACGCTGTGAGGACTCGCTCGATGATCGGTACCGAGGCGGCGTAGCCGTCCGTGAGACGCACGGCAAGGCCATCCAGCAGCTTGTCGGGCGCGCGCAGCCGCAGCGGCGGCGGCGCCCCGCGCGCCGCCTCACCCACCTCCCGGTAACCGGGGCTGCGCGCCAGATGACCGGCGAATATCACCGCCGAGACCGCTTCCAAGTAGGTCTCACGAGCGAGCGCCACGTCGAGCTGCTCGAGCCGGCGAGCGGCGGCGAGCAGCAACGGAGGGGCCTCCTTGCCGCGGCCCTGCGCGAACGCGATCCCGGCACGCAGCACGTCGATCCGTGCGCGCGTGAGCTCGTCGGGTTGTCCGGCTCTCGCCGTCGCGAGGAGAGCGGCCGCCGGCTCGAACGCCCCAGCCCGGAACTTCGCTTGGGCAGCTTCCAGCGCGCGCTGCGAGCGGCGGGCAGGATCTTGCGTCAACTCTGACGCGCGCTCGAGGAACGCGGCCACCGCTGCGATACCGCCACGAGCCTGGGCCCGCTCTGCCGAACGCTCGAGTTCCACGGCGACATCCTCGTCAGGGCCTGGCGCGGCCTGAGCACGATGCCACGCCCGGCGATCCGGATCGACGTCGGCATCGATCGACTCCGCCAGCGCCCGATGTGCATTCTGGCGGTCCGTCAAGGATGCCGCTCGGTACACCGCCGAGCGCACCAGCGGATGCCGGAAGCGCACCCGGCTGTCCAGCGTCATCAGCTCCGAGGCGTCGGACGCGGCGGCGTCCACGTCGATGCCCAGAAAATCGGCCGCCCGCCTCAACAACCTCCCGTCGCCGACCGGTTCGGCGGCTGCAGTGACCATCAGGTGTCGCGTCTCGGCCGGGAGCGACTCCACGCGGCGGAGGAATTCCCGCTCGATCTGGCCCGACAACGGCCGCGCCTGCAGACCCCCGAAGCCGCCGGCCATCTCCGCTGCGGTCCACCCGCGGGGTAGCTCGAGCAGGGCCAGCGGGTTACCGCGCGCCTCGGCAACGATGCGGTCGCGCACCCGCTGGTCGAGGGGACCGGTGACGACCGAGTCGAGGAGCGTTCGTGAGTCGCGGTCATGCAGCCCCTTCACAGGCAACTCGGGGAGGCCGGCGAGAGTCTTCTCGGGTGTGGGTTCGCGGACGGCGAAGACAAGCATGACCGATTCCGCGAGCAGCCGGCGGGCTACGAACGCCAGCGTCAGTGCCGATGCATTATCAAGCCACTGCGCGTCGTCGATGAGGCAGACCAACGGCTGCTTCCCTCCAGCGTCCGCGAGGAGGCTCAGAACGGCCAGGCCGACGAGGAACCGGTCGGGCTCGGTCCCGGTGCGCAGACCGAACGCCGTGGCGAGCGCGTCTCGTTGAGGCTCCGGAAGGCGGTCCAAACCGGTGAGCAGTGGGGCACAAAGCTGATGCAGGCCGGCGTAGGACAGCTCCATGTCGGACTGGACGCCAGCAGCCCTCACGATGCGGCATCCGGCGGAACGCTCGAAGAGGTACTTCAACAGCTCGGTCTTCCCGATCCCTGCGTCACCGCGCAGGACCAGGGCAGCACTGCGCCCCGCCCTGACGCCGCCCAAGAAGTCGTCGAGGGCTCGACACTCGTCTCGCCGCCCAATCAGTCCGGCGCTCGAACGGCTGGGTACCACCGGTCGAGAGTACTCCGACTGCATCCGGGCCGACAGGCCTAGGCGGCACAGGAGCAGGATGCGGTTCTGCTCCTCGGGCGCTATCTACGGGACTCGAGTGCTCAACGTCGTCGCGCCAAAGCATCTGCGTGTAGAGCCCCATTGTGCAGCCGGGATGCCGCGGGATTCCTACGAAGGCGACGCCGCCAGACCGGCTCGCCGCAGGGATCGAGACCGTCGCAGCAGGCGAATCGTTGCTGGCGCCGTCGTTGACCCGACGGCTGATCGAGGAATATGTACACCGACCGCCCCCTTCGATGGCCTGCCGGACGCGTTGCGACGCCTGACGGATCGCGAGCTCGACGTGTTCGAACTCATCGCGCGTGGCCTGTCCAACAATGAAATCGCGGCGGATCTCAGGGTCGCGGAGACGACCATGAAGACGCATGTGAACCGAGACCTCGCCAAGCTCGGTACCCGTACCCGGGTGCAGGCCGTAGTGCTCGCCTATGAGACCGGACTCGTCCGACCGGGCGGTTCGGGTTGATCGCCGACGGACTCCTAGGCGTGCTGGTCGAGCGAACAGGAGCCCGATGTAAGGCCCTAGCTCTCAGGCTCGCCTGAGCCCGACAGCGAACGTTGGCTTCATTCTGCGTCAGCCGCGCTGTTGCTTGAGAGACGTAACGCACGGGTGCCGTGCGCGATGCTGATAGTGGGGGACTAGGAGGGCATCGGCGGTGAAGGCAACCACAGATGGGAAGTCTCCCCTAGGCCGCCTGAGCCTGTTAGGTCAGCTGGTGAGGCAATGACACGCTGGCGGTGGGTGGTCAAGCGCTTGAGGCGTGGCACCCGGCGAGTGCTGAAGAGGCGGTGGCCGTGGTACGTGCTGGCCGTTGCCGGAGTGTTGCTGATCTCTGCGCGTTGGCTGTCCCCGATCCTGGTTGGGGCCGTCGAGGAGTATTTCGGTGCTTCCGTGGAGACGCGGGATCAGCTCAGTAGCCCGGTCTCGTTGGCGGTAGGGTTCGCCTCGCTGGTGTTGTCGGCGATCGGCTTGCGGTGGCAATCGAGGTCGTTTCAGTCGCCTGCCGAGCAGGTCGCAACTGGGCCGGTGGTCGCGCCCGTGGCGGGGATGGCGTCATTGGCAGTGCCGGCGGTCGGAACTGTGAAGCCGGTGCGCGGCCGCGGTGAGCTGGTTTCAGAATTGTTGCTGCTGCACAAATGGCGCGGGCACCGTATACGGGCCCGGGTTCGGATTCTGTATGGCAGGGGCGGCGAGGGTAAGACGACCGTCGCTCAGCAGGTAGCGATCTTGGCGGAACGGCGCGAGGTTTCGGTGTGGTGGATCTCGGCGGCTGAAGAGACTGAACTTCAGACGGGAATGAGGCAGTTAGCTCGCAGGCTCGGCGCGACCGTTCAGGAACTCGAGCGCGAGTGGGTCGAGAATGCCCCCGACGTCCTGTGGCGGCGACTAACTGCATATCCGGACCGATGGCTGTTGGTGATCGACAACGCTGACGATTCGCGCATGCTCGCTCCTCATGATGAGCCGGTCGCCTATCAGCGGGGATGGCTCCGCCCAGTCAACACCAAGCGTGGAGCGATTCTCGTAACGAGCCGTGAGGGCGATCCCGCCACCTGGGGCGAGTGGTGCCAGCTGCATCTGGTTGAGCCGCTGTCACCAGTCGACGGCGCCGACGTGCTGCTCGACCATGTCCCGAGTCATGCTGGAAGCCACAACGACGCAAAGGGATTGTCGATACGTCTCGGCGGGTCACCGCTTGCCCTGACCCTCACAGGTCGCTACCTCGCCGACGCCAATCGCGTCCCGCTGCCCGGCGGCATCACCACTTTTTCCGCCTACCGGGATGCCCTCGACCGAGGCAACCTTGCGGCATTGTTCCCCGACCGCGGCGATCAGAGCGAACAGCCTCGCCGAGTCATCGCCCAGACATGGGAACTATCGCTCGAGCTCCTGGCAGATCGTGGACTCCGGTCGGCTCGGACCCTGCTGCGACTCCTAGCCTTGTTTGCCGATGCCCCGATACCCCACCATCAACTTCTAGATCCGGATGTTCTCGCGGCATCACCATTGTTTAGCGGGATCGAAGCCGCCCACCTTCGCCGCGTGTTGCATGGCCTGGACGCACTGGGGCTCATCAATCTCGGGAACGACTCCGGGATCGAGCCGGCCGCAGCAGCAGGGGCTATCCCCACGATTCGTCTGCATTTGCTTATCCGGGACGTGAGCTTGCATCACCTCCGCGGCACGCCGCAGCTCCGACCGACAATCGCACTGGCAGCCCAACTACTCGAGCTCGCCACGTCCAGTTCTCGTGTTGGCGAAGTTGCCGACCCTGCCGCTTGGCCTACTTGGCACAACCTCATGCCTCACACTGTGCACATGCTGAAGCTGGCCGCGGCCACGTCGGATCCTGACCTGCAAACTATCGCCAACGCGACCCATGCGGCACTTCGGGGAACGCAGTACCTGTCCCACAGCGGTCTGTACACGCTCGCCCTGTCCGACAGTCAAACTATCCGCGACATCACGTCACAGCTGCTGGGTGCGGAACATCCGTCCACGCTCCAGGCGAGGGACAACCTTGCCTTGTGCACCGGGCAGGCGGGTGATTGGCAGTCGGCGCGGGACCAGTTCGCCGAGCTGCTGCCAATCCGGCATCGTGTGCTGGGTCCCGACCATCCAGACACCCTGACCACCCGCAACCATCTGGCTGAGTGGCGCGGTCAGGCGGGTGATCCGGCGGGGGCCCGAGACGAGCTCGCCGAGCTGCTGCCGATTCGGCAGCGTGTGCTGGGTCCCGAGCATCCAGACACCCTGACCACCCGCAACGACCTTGCTCTTTGGACCGGCCGAGGGGGTGACGCCAGCGCGGCGCGAGACCAGTTCGCCGAGCTGCTGCCAATCCGGGAACGGGTGCTGGGTCCCGAGCACCCGGACACCCTGACCACCCGCAACGACCTTGCGTCATGGACCGGCCAGGCGGGTGATCCGGTCGCGGCGCGGGACCAATTCGCCGAACTGCTGCCGATTCGGGAAAGGGTGCTGGGCAATGAGCACCCCGACACCCGGGGCACTCGCGGCAACCTCGCTACCTGGACAGGTTGGGCGGGTGACTCAGAGGCGGCCCGTGATCGATTCGCTGAATTGCTGAATACCTCTCTGCAGTTGGTCGGCCCAAAGCACCCCGATACATTGCGCTGCCGGCAAGGCCTCGCCATCTGGACCGGTTACGCAGGTGACCCCGCCGCGGCCCGCGACCAGCTGACAGAACTGTTACCGGTCCAAGAGGCAGTGCAGGGTGCAAGCCACCCCGAGACCCTGATCACCCGCACGAACATTGCCATATGGAACATCAGGCTTGGTGACCTTGTGCTTGCCCAGAACCAGTTAACCGAGCTGCTGCCGATCCGAGAACAGTTGCAGGGTCCCGAGCACCCCGACACCCTGGGCATACGAGAGGCCCTCGCTCATTGCGCCTACAAGGCGGGCGACTGGGACGCTGCCAAGGAGCAACTAGCCAGGGTGCTCGCAGCCCAAGAACGATCGCTGGGTCCTGAGCACCCCGACACCGTGGATAGCCGCAATGAGCTGGCCAAGTGGAGCGGTGATGCGACTGACCAGCCGTTTACCTAGCCGCAGAAGTTCAGTCAACTAGCCGGGTCGCGATCGTCCGGTCCGGCGATCAGGCGCGGCTGTGGACCCGCAACCGCCACGACATCAGCGACCGCTTCCCCGACATCGTCACCGCCGCCTTCCGGCAGCAGCCGGCAGGCGTCGTGCTCGACGGGGTTATCTGAGGCGTCAGGGACCGTGTAGAACGAGCTTGAGGAGTTCGATCGAGCGGGCTCGCGCTAGATCATGTCGGCGCCGATGGACGTCCCGGATTCCTGTTGTGGACGCTCTATGTTCGCCGTGTCTACAACAGGGGATTGAGCTGCTGGATTCGCCGGGCTTCTCGGGCCGGTTGCAGGCTGTGGTGGAGGCGACGAGGGACTGGACCTTCACCTTCCGGCTGGACAACACCTGGACCGTTTTGGCCCGTCGGCTGACCGGGATCGGCGCGGTTGCCGTACTGCTGTCCTGGCGCTGGTGGGTGCCCTTCCTGATCGCCGCCTCGTTCATGCTGTTGTCCAAGACCTACACGACCTGGCTGAACACGGCGTTCGACAAGTTACTGCAGAGCTCGGCGAGCGAACTCCGGCGGGCACGCTACGTCCGCGGGCTGTTAGTCCAGACCGAGACGGCCAAGGAGGTCCGGCTGTTCGGGCTGACGGACTGGCTGGTGGATCGGTACCGCGCCACCTGGCTCTCGGCGATGGCTGCCCTCTGGCCGTTGCGAAAGCAAGGGCTGCGGCCGGTCTACCTGTGCTGCCTCGTGATGGCTGTCGCGGTGGGGGGCGCGTTGGCCCTGCTCGTCAACGATGTCGCCACCGGAGCCGTCGGCCTGGCCGGCGTGATCACCTTGATCCAGGCCATGCTGGCGCTCGAAGCGTTCGGCATCCTCGGAGATCCCCAGATGGCGCTCGGCCAGAGTACGGCGGCGACCGTCGAGCTGACGCGCCTCCGCCGGGAGGTCGGCCTTTCCGAGACCCACCCAGCCGTATTGAGCTCCGAGGACCACCAGTCCGAGCCGAGCCAGGAGGACCGTGCGGTCGAAAACGCCGCCTTCACTTATCCGACACGGGACGACCCGGCACTCAGCGGTCTCAGCCTGCACATCTCGGCCGGCCAGTCGGTGGCCATCGTGGGAGTGAACGGCGCAGGGAAGTCGACAGTGATCAAGCTCCTCTGCGGCTTGTATCGACCCGACCAAGGCACCGTCCGGGTGGACGGAGCAGACCCTGCCGAGAGCCCTACGGCCAGGCGGCGGGTGGCGGTGATCTTCCAGGACTTTGTCCGATACCACCTTTCCTTGCGCGACAATGTCGGATTCGGTGCGATTGCGCGGCACCATGACCAGCGGGTCCTGAACCGAGCGTTGGTCGATGCTGGTGGCAACGATCTGCTGGAGCGTCTCGAGCATGGCTGGGACACCATCCTGTCCGCCGAGTATGAGGGCGGCACCGACCTGTCCGGCGGGCAATGGCAGCGCGTGGCGCTGGCCCGGGCACTCGCGGCGGTGGCCGGGGGAGCGGGTGTGTTGATCCTCGATGAACCGACTGCTGCGCTGGATGTTCGCGCGGAAACGGCCTTGTTCGATCGGTTCCTGCAGGTCACGCAGGACGTGACGACGATCCTGGTCAGCCACCGGCTGTCCAGCGTCCGTCACGTCGACAGGATCGTGGTGCTTGATCCCGGGGCGGGGATCGTGGAGGACGGGAGCCACGACGAGCTGCTGCGCGCTGGCGGCCGCTATGCCGAGATGTTCACCCTCCAAGCCCGCAGATTCGCCCAGGCCGGTAGCGAGACACTGGCCGGCGATGAGAGCCAGGAGCCGGTCGGATAAACCAGACGTTGCGCGGTCTCTGGCTAGTGCTGTCCACCTCGGTACGGGCGAGCCCTCGGATGGCCCTGCTCAGCCTGACCGAGACCGCCAGCAGAGTTCTAACGGCCGCCACCCCCTGTTCATCGGAATCTTCGCAGCTGGCGCGATCGACCGCGATACCCGCCAACTGCTGCTCGCGGCTGCTGCACTGGTCGGTTCGACCGCGCTGAGCAACGTGCTGCAGACCATCGGTACCAACGCCCGCGTGGCGCTGATGGAACAGGTCGGCTTCGCCTTCGACGTGAAGATCGTCGAGCTCACCGCCAGCGTCCCGAGCCTCGATCATCTCGAGACCGCCGATTACCTGGACCGCATGCAGATGCTCCGGGACGATGACGGCATCCTTGGCGGCAGCCTCAATATCCTGATCAACACCGTGAACTCCCTGGTGTACGCGGCGAGCGTCCTGCTGGTGGCGGTCTCGGCCGACTGGCGGCTCCTGGTGCTGGTCGCACTGGGTGTCCCGCGGTTGTTGACGACGCGCTGGTCGATGCGATGGGGAACCGTCGCCGAGGAGCGAAGCGCCGCCCCGAGCCGGCTGTCCCGTCACCTGATCGACCTGACCACATCCGCGGATGCGGGCGCGGAGACCCGCGTATTCGGTCTGCAGCGCGAGTTGCAGCAACGGGTCCGGGATTCGGTAAGGGCCTGGCGCGCGCCGGGCGTACGGGCGTCGGCTCAGAACGCGGGTCTGGCAGCCGCGGTCTCCGGGTTGTTCTTCGGATCAGCCGTCACGCTGCTGGCGTGGATGACCCACGACGTGATCGCCGGTTCGGTGTCGGTGCAGTCCCTGGTGGTCGCGCTCGGCGTGGTCAGCGGACTGGAGCGAGTCAGCGGGATCGTCTCCTTCGCCGTCCAAGACATCGAGCGCGTGGTGCGCAACACCTCGCGCTTCCTGTGGCTGCAGGACTACGCGGCCGAGGTCGGCGAGGCCCATCGCGGCGAGCTCGAGCCGCCGGCCCGGCTGAAGACTGCCATCCGCCTCGAAGGGCTGGGCTTCCGGTACACCGGCGCGGACCGCGACTCGATTACCGACGTGGACCTGGGGCTCCCTGCGGGCTCGGTGGTAGCCCTCGTCGGCGAGAACGGCGCCGGCAAATCGACCCTGGTGAAGCTGCTGGCGGGCCTCTACCAGCCGACACGCGGCCGCATCCTGCTCGACGGCACGGACCTGACCCACTACAACCTGGCGGGCGCGGATGTCGGGCGCGTTCCAGGACTACGCCACCTTCGAGCTCGCAGCGCGCGAGGTGGTCGGTGTGGGAGACCTGGACCGGGTTGACGACGAGGACCGGATCCACCAGGCGCTGCACGACGGCGCCGCCGAGGACGTCCTGCAAGCTCTTCCCGACGGCCTCTCGACCCAGCTCGGCACCACCTGGGCGGGCGGAGTCGACCTGTCTGGTGGCCAATGGCAACGGCTCGCCCTAAGTCGCGGCATGATGCGGCCGCACCCGCTCCTGCTGGTCCTGGACGAGCCGACCTCCGCCCTCGACGCGGCCACCGAGCACAACCTGTTCGAGCGGTACACCGCCGCCGCACGCCAAGCCGGTCGGAGAGGCGCCGTGACGCTACTGGTGACACACCGGTTCTCGACGGTCGCCGCCGCAGACCTGGTGGTCGTGCTGGACCAAGGCAAGATCGTCGAGGTCGGCCGTCACGCCAACCTAGTCGCGAACGCGGGCCACTACGCCGAACTCTACGAACTCCAAGCCCGCGGCTACCGGTAAGCCAAGCACTTACACGGCGTCGGCGACGCCCGGAAATCGGCGACCGACGCCGGGAGCCGCCACAGATCTGATCTCTCAAAGCCCGAAGGGCGAGCTCGAGCTGGAAAGACCCGGCGAGTTCAGGCGAGGAGTTGCCGATGGCCACAGTTCCATTCCGCCCGAGCCCAGATCTGACATCGGGCAACCGGAGCAACCACGCCGTCGTGGACATGTCCACGACGCTCACGGCCAAGCAGCTGCCAGCTAAACATAAACGGGGAAGTGGTAATCCTGCTCGACGGGAAACTCAGCTTTGACGCACTCCAGCGGCGCCTGGTCACGGCTCCGTCCAATGCGCGGAAGCTGGTCGCCGAAGTGCCGGCGTCGTACGTCGCGTTCGACGTGCTGGCGGCGGCCGGCGTCGATCTGCGCACGCAGCGCTGGACGGTACGCCGCGGCCGCCTCGAAAAACTCGCATCGAATTGGGCCGCTGGGCCGCTGCAGTTGTCACCCGTCACTGACAGCCTCGACGAGGCCCAGGAGCGGTTCGACGTACTGCCCGACGCGATGGGCATCGAGGGCCTGGTGGTCAAAGGTGCTGCGACCCGGTATATCGGCGGTCGGCGCGGCTGGGTCAAGGTCAATTCTGTTGGGGTCGCGGTGTTCTACGAGTTCACCCGTCGGACATACGACCAGGACAGCAGCCGTTCGCGTGGAGCATGACTGTGAGCGACACCTGTCGGACACGCTGCGGACAACAGTTTGCTGTGACGCCGCGAGGCTCAGCTGTGGGTCGTCGCGATGGCGGCGAGTAAGAGCGTCGGGGTCCGCGGCACGCGCTGCCGGGATCGATAGTGCTGCCTGTCAATCGCTATGCAACTCTCCTGGGACGATCGTCATGACGGAATTGCCAGAGATGGGTCACACTGCTACAGACCACGGTCCGAGTGCGCTGACGCGCGCCGCTCCAACTACCGGATCTGCCGATGATGAGCGGGTGTCAACGCTCACGTTTCGGGATGCGGCCATCGCGGGGCGCTTGAGTGCACGGAAATTGAGTGCAGGAATCTGCGTCAGTCGTCTGGGGCGGTGGTTGCGGCGATGGCGCTCTCGAGTGCCTCTCTGATGGTCATGCTGTGTCCTCGTTGGTAGGCGTCGGTCCACTCGGTGGGAGTCATGGTCGGTCGCGCCGCGGCGTGGGCGTCCGCGATCGGGGCTTCTTGCCAGCGATCGCGGGCGACCCCCCTTTGTTCAAGTTCGGCGTCGGCAGCCCCGAGCAGAACCGGCGTCCACCTTGGGAATCCTGCCTCAGCGACTACGGCACTGTAGTCCTCGGCGAAGAGCGCGAGGTTGAGGGTGCTTTCCAGGCTCAGGGACTGTTGCAGCTGCGCGGACATCAGCTCGTGAGCCTCCTTGGCGCGGCCGGTTTTACGCAGAACGAAAGCGATGTTGTGGTTGGCCCGGATTGCCATGTAGTCGCTACCATAACTGCGGGACACGCCGACCGCCTCGTGCAGCAGCTCGAGCGCGTGTTCCCAGTTCTCCTCGTCAATGTCCAGGAGAGCCAGACGCGCAAGCACGTCTCCGAGGAAGAAGCTGTCGGCCAGTTCCCGTGCACGCAGCACGGAATCCTCCATGGCGCGTCGGCCCGCGATTCGGTCCCCGAGTGCACCCTCGAGATCGCCCAGAGCTGCCAGGGCATTGGGCAGTTCGGAGTCACCTAGTCTCCGCAGGATCTCAACGCTTCGGCGGGCCGCATCGCGCCCGTCGAGGAGTTCTCCCTGAAGCTCCAGGGTCTCGGCGTAATCGGCGAGGCACCGGCCCAATGCTGCGGTCTGGCCGCCGTGCGGGTTCTTGAGGCAGGCCTCCAACCAGTGGCGAATTTCGTCGAGGTCCACGTGCTTCCATATCCACGCCACGCTGGACAGCAAGGCCAGCCCGAGATTTCGATTCGATCCGGCGCTATTCCCCGCGTCGCCGCCCGGGGCGCTAGCCCAGGTCAATGCCTCCCGGAAGTTGTTCCGCTCCACATCAAACAGACGGCCCCCGCGCTGTACCTGTGCGGGCGTCGTCAGTACCCGGCGCGCCTCCAGCCGTTCGGCAACCTGGACGTAGTGTGCGGCGTGCCTTCGGCGCACGTCAGCAAGCTCGCCAGCTTGGGCGAGCTCCTCGACGGCGAATGACCGGACGGTCTCCAGCATCGCGAACCTGGGCTCGCCGTCGTCATCCTCGGTCACTGTCACCAGGCTGGCGTCGACCAGGTCCGCGACCAGATCGATCAGCTGGGTGCCTCTCCCGGCCTCGTCCGCATGAACCGCCGCCAACGCCTCGAGGTCCGCGCCGCTAGCGAACACGCCGAGGTGTCGGAACAGCAGACGCTGTTGCGCGTTGAGCAGGCGGTAGGACCAGTCGATGGTGGCCCGGAGTGAGGTGTGTCGGGCCGGTCGGTCGACGTCGGAACCGCGCAGGTCGAGGGCCTGTTCGAGGCGGAGCAGGAGAGCCCGTGGCCCGAGCACGTTGGTGCGGGCGGCGGCGAGCTCAATGGCCAGCGGCAGGCCGTCGAGGTGTCGACAGATCTCCGACACGTCTGCGGCGTTGGAGGGTGTCAAGGCAAACGAAGGGCGCACGGCTCGGGCCCGGTCGACGAACAGCCGCACCGCCGCTGATGCTTCCGCCGCCTCCGGCGTGTCCTCGGTCGGGAGCGCGAGCGGCAACACGGCGTATTGATGTTCACCGGCCAGGTTGAGGGGTCGTCGCGAGGTCGCGAGGACAACGATCTCTGTGGTTGCGTGCAGTAGCTGGTCCACGGCCGCTGCTGCTCCGTCCATCTGCTCGAGGTTGTCCAGTACAAACAATGCCGACAGCGGCGCCACGGATTCGAAGAAGGCAGGCGGTGCGCGCCGGTCGGAGGGCAGACCGAGGACGTCCCCGATGGTGCTCCAGATGAGGCCGGGGTTCGTGAAGGCAGCCAAAGATGCAAAGCACACTCCGTCCGGGAACTGCTCGGCGACCTGACGTGCGGCCGCGATCGACAGCCGGGTCTTTCCCGACCCGCCCGGGCCCGTGAGCGTGACCAGGCGAACCTGTGGGTCCGCCAACAAGCTGACCAGATCGGTCATCTCGGTGTGGCGACCCAGCAGAGGGGTAGTGGTGACTGGGAGGCTCGCGCTGGTTCCGAGTGATTTCAGCGGCGGGAAGTCGACCGGCAAACCGGGGATCACGAGCTGGTAGACGTGCTCAAGCGCGTCGAGGTCCTTCAATCGGTGCGTGCCGAGGTCCCGCAGCGAAACCCCCGCCGGCAGCCGGCCAGCGACGAGCTTGGCGGTCGCATCGGAGACCACCACCTGACCGCCATGCGCGGCCGCCGCGATCCGCGCGGCCCGGTGAACATCGAGCCCTACGTAGTCCAGGCCGTGGACCCGCGGGGTGCCGGTGTGGATGCCCATGCGCACCCTAACCTGCTCATCGTTTGGCCACTCGAGCCCGCCAAGAGCGACCTGTGCCTGGACAGCGGCTCCAACTGCGTCCTCCGCGGTCGAGAACACCACAAAAAAGCTGTCGCCCTCGGTACCCATCTCCACGCCGCCGAACCCTGCCCATGCCGCCCGCTGGGCCAGTCGGTAGCTATCAAGAGCCTGCTCATACGCCCGGCCAAGGCGTGTCAACAGACGCGTCGACTGCTCGACGTCGGAGAACAACATCGAGACCGTCCCAGACGGAAGCTCGGCCACACCCCCATCATCACGCCGCAAGATCGGGCGCGACACTTCTCGCGGCCCTCCGCCGGCAGGAGATCCTTTGCATGGCGAGGTTGGCAGAGCACGGTGCGCGCACCCCGTGATGCCCGCTCAGGCCGCGATCCCGCACAGCGTGCTCCCATTCAGCAGCCTGCTTGCCGTCGACCTCAGGCAGTTCTCGAGAGGGGCGTCGCACACGTACTGATCAACACCCTCAACACGACAGTGCGCGACGCGCCTAAAGACCCCGACGAAAGGTCAAGCGGCGCGACACTGTCGACGTAATCGCCGGCGGCGTCCTCGGATCCCTGCGCCACCCCGAGGTGGTGATCGCCGGCCGCTACACCGAAGCAGACGAGCTCGTGATGGTCGGCCGCACCGTTCCACTCTCCGCGGCCCAGTCCGCCGAGCTCGGCGCCGCACTGAAACCCGCCAGGCGCGGGCACCCGTGGCCGGACGAGATCAGCTCGGTGCGCTGGGGCGGCCGCGACTCGAAGAAGCCCCTCACCAAGGTGCAGCCGCTGGTCGTCATAGAGGTCCTGGCCGACGCGGCCATGCAGTCCGGCCAGTGGCGCCATGGGCTCCGCTACGCGCGCTATCGCCCAGATCTGACCCCGGATGACGTACCGCTGTTCGCCGACTTCCGCGGATAGCTGACCGGCTCGGGCAGGATCGGTGCGCGGATCCCGAACCAGGCGTCGAGGATCGCGTCTTCGCCAAGCACTCCGTACGGTGCCGGGCCCCGCTCCAGGATCCGAAGCAGAATCACCAGGCGCCGTGCGACCTCACATCCCATCTCCACCAGCAATCCCCACCGGTCTTATCGCCCGGAGACTGGGCGGTGTCTCGGGCTTCAGCTCGCCGAGGGCGAGGTTCGCAAAGTGGACAGCCTCTGTGCGTTTTCGGACTGCCCGCTCGGCCGCCGAGCGCCGTTCTGCGGTCGACTAGCCGTGGAGCACCTCGGTGACCGGCACCGAATCCAGAAACTCCGCGACACGCTCCACGACCACCTCGTCGATGCTCTGCCCGGCCGTGTGTTGCTGAACGGACCTTCAGGGCTCAGACTGCCGAACACACTCAACGTCAGCATCAAGGGCACCGTCGGTTCCGAGGTGCTCCGCAACGCGCCGACCATCGCGGTATCCACCGGTTCGGCCTGCCACAGCGGTGGTCCGGAGCCGTCTCCTGTCCTGTCTGCGATGGATATGGACCGCGCTCGGGCTGTCGCCGCGATCCGGCTCTCCCTCGGTCGCGGAACCACAGCCGACAACATCGACAAGGCCACCGACGAGCTCGCCGCCGCTGCCCGGGCCGCCAGCAACTGAGCCGGGCCAGCTCACCAACGCACAGGCAACTCGGCCAGGCCTCCGGTCAGCATGTTGCGCCGGAGGACCACATCACCCGCGTCGACCGCGAGAGTCAGCCGCGGGAAGCGCTCGACCAGTTGCGTAAAGACGGCTTGCAACTCGATGCGGGCAAGCGGCGCACCGATGCAGTACCGCGCGCCATGCCCGAAGGTGAGGTGAGCCCCAGCCTTCCGTCGTACGTCGACCCGGTCGGGATCGGGGAAGACGGCCGGATCGTGGTTGGCGGCACCGTTGTCCAGCAACACCAGTTCGCCGGCACGAACCGTCGTACCGTCGATCTCGAGATCGGTGCGCGCGTAGCGGGGAATCCCACCGCCGCCTTTCGCCGGTGCCCGCAGGATTTCCTCGACCGCACCGGGCACCAACGCAGGGTCACGGGTCAGCGCTTGCCACTGCTCTGGGTTGGCCAGCAGGAACAATGCACCCATCCCGATCTGGACGACTGTCGTCTCGTGCCCGGCGAACAACAGGGCCATCGACAGGCCGGCAGCCTCGGCGTCGGACACACCTTCGGCGGCACACAGTCCGGAGATCACGTCATCGGCCGGCTCCGCTCGCTTCCGGGCGACCAACTGCAGCCCGTAGCCATACAGCTCACCCAGCCCGCGTTCGGAGCGAGCACGATCCTGGATGTTCGCCGCATCGGCCGTCCAGGACCGGAACTGGTCGCGGTCGTCGTACGGAACGCCCAGAAGCTCGCAGATCACCAGGATCGGCAGCGGCTCTGCCACCGCCGCGTGCAGGTCGGCCGGGGATCCATGTGCCGCCAGGTCGTCCATGAGCTGTGCCGTCAGCGCTTCGATCCGCGGCCGCAGCGCACGCATCCGCCGGGGATTGAAGTGAGGCTGCAGCAGCGACCGCATCCGGGCGTGGTCCGCCTGTTCGGTGTCGAAGTTGCCCATGGGACCGCCGAACAGTGCCGATTCGCCGGTCCGCGCGGCGGTCTCCGGCGCCGGGTGAGCGCGGCCGAGACGAGCATCGTCGAGCAGCTCCCGAACCTCGGTGTGACCGGTGACGAGCCACGCCTCGTCGCCGACAGCCGTCCGGATCCGGTGGATCACACCACGCCGCTGCAGCTCACGCAGTTGCGGTGCGGCGTCCAGCGGGTGCAGTTGCTCGAACGGAAGCTGAGCGAGATCGGTCATGGAAACCTCCGTTTGTACAAGCTGGCTTAAACAACCGTAGATGTATAGTTCGGAGTTAACAAGTAGGAGGACGATGGTGGCTCCAGTGAGTGCCGGGGTTGATTCGGCTGCACCCGCCCGGCGGCTTCCGCGGGCCGAGCGGCGCGAGCAGATCCTCGGCGCCGCCACCCGTGCCTTCGCACGCGGCGGCTACGCCTCGACCGCGCTGGACGACGTCGCCACGGAGGCCGGGATCACCCACGTGATCGTCTACCGGCACTTCGCCTCGAAGTCCGAGCTCTACCGCGCGGTGCTCGACCGCGCCTGTCAGCGGCTCGACGAGACCGTCGGCACCGGGGAGTACGACGCCGACGCCATACCAGCGCTGCTCCGTGCAGCCGCTGCCGACCCCGACGGCTTCCGGCTCCTGTTCCGGCACGCCGCCCGGGAGCCCGAATTCGGCGACGTGATCGACCAGATCCGCTCCAGCGGGACACAGATCGCCGACCGCCACCTCAGCGACGAGATCCCCGCCGGGCCTTGGCGAGACTGGGCGGCGCACCTGATCCCGATCGTCGTCCTCGAGGCCGTCATCGCCTGGCTCGACGCCGGCCAACCAGACGCCGACCTGGCCGCCGCCCGAATTTCCGCCGCGATCAACGCCATCATCAAGGCCACGACCCAACCCTGACCTTCGATCGTCCGGCTCAGTGGTCGCAGATGCAGGGGCCGTCACTGCAGCACGTCGTACTGGCAGAACTCAGGAACAGCATCGTGCGGCCGGCCGGAAGCACCAGCTCCGGGCCCCGGACAGCGGCCGTCCGCACCGCCTGGTGGATAGGCAGGTGGCTGCGCCGGCCGGCGCGGATGCCGTTGGCGATGACCAGAACTTCGGCCAGCTCGTGCGCGGCGACGACCGTGGCCAGTCCGAGTACGCCGGTCGCAGCTAGCGGCACCAAGGCGACCAGGATGCTGCCGGACAGCACGAGGTTCTGGGTGAAGATCCGGCGCGCCGCGCGGGTGTGTGCGATCGCGTCCGGAAGCCGGCGCAGATCCTCGCCCATCAGCGCGACGTCGGCCGCCTCGATGGCAACGTCGCTGCCCATCACACCCATCGCGATACCCGCCTCCGCGGTGGCCAGCGCCGGTGCGTCGTTGATTCCGTCACCGACCATAGCGACTGGGCCGCGCGCCTTCAGTCCGGTGACAATTCGCGCCTTGTCCTCGGGTAGCAGCTCGGCCCGGACGTCGTCGATCCCCGCCTGCGCTGCGATGGCGGCCGCCGTACGCGCGTTGTCGCCGGTCAGCATGACCACCTCGACGCCCTGACGCCGGAGCATCGCGACCGCCTCCGTCGCCTCCGGCCGGATCTCGTCGCGAACAGCAACCGCACCGAGCAGTACGCCGTCCTCCTCGACCAGCACCACCGTCGCACCGGCATGATTGTCGCTGTCGCGTGGCAGGCTGGCCGGTATGTGTGGACGGTACGCATCGGTCGCGAGCCGGTCCGAGCTGCTTGAGCGGTTCGTGGTCGAGGAGCAGAACGCCGACGAGCTGCGCGGCCAGGACTTCAACGTCACGCCGACCAAGGACAACCCGGTCGTCTTGGCCCGGCTTCCCGAGGCCGCAGATGGGGACACCGATCCGGTCCGGGAGCTTCGGGCGTTCCGCTGGGGCTTGCTGCCCTTCTGGGCCAAGGACATCAAGGTCGGCGCGAAGATTCTCTGCACTAGTCAAGCCCGGCTGGTGCGAGTTTGCTTTCACCCGCTGACAGCTCGGCGTGTTTGAACCTGGGAAAAGTCGGTGTGTCGTCACGCGGGAGTCTGGGGACGTTCCGAGCAGAAGCGCGACCAGCGGGTTTCCGGGCCTATGTCCCGGTGAGACGTCCACCGGGGACACAGCGCAACATCGCTCCGGGGCCGAGGCGGCCTTGGTCAAGGGCGCCTGTGGGTTGGCTGATCTGACAGGTGGCCGTGGTCTGGCGGTGTCGCCGCATTGCGGCGGAGATCGTGACGGTCAGCACGCCTCCGATGCCAGCGGATTCTGGTCTCGCACGAACGGGCCGATGGTCCTCCCCGTCGCGGCGAGTCTGACCCGCGCCGCGTTGACTGCGCGGGCGGTCGTTTGGCGCGCGTAGCTCACCGCGCAGACCTGCCAACACCGGCTCAGCTGGCTGTCCAGCCTAGTTCGATCGCGGCTCGGCGGATGACAGTCGTCGGCGGCCTCGGGCGAGGCGAGGAAGGTGCCGAGGGGCGCGGTCATCATGGCCAACACGGCTGACCCGGCGGGGACTACGTCCGGCGCGCTCGGTGGATGTGAACTGGCCGTGCCTTGTTGACCTCGACGGCCGATAGGTGGACATGGTGATGTCGTTCTAGGTGACCGATGTGGCGTCGTATTGCAGCTGCGTGACCTGGTTGTCGATGTCGCGCAGTGCTTGGAGGAATGCCTCGGAGAACGTCGGAAACGGCTGAATCACGTCGAGAAGGACGGCAAGCGGCACATGCGCTCGAATAGCGAGGGTCGCCTGTTGCAGCCACTCGCCGGCCTCGGGGCCGACCGCGTAGGCGCCGGTGATCACGTTTCCGTCCGAGACGACGGTCAGGAAGCCCGGTTGGGTGTCGTAGGAACGTGTGTATGTCGCGGTCCGCGCGACCGCGGACAGTTGCACTGTGCTCAGGAACGGCCCGTCCGCAACGCCGACCGAAGCCGCCTGCGGGTAGCAGTAGACGACTCGCGGCACGGCCTCGTAGTCCGCCGTCCGCGGCCGGCCGAGGATGTTGCCGGCCACCACCCGCCCCTGGTATTCGCCGACGTGGGTGAGCTGCCACAGCCCGGTGACGTCGCCGATCGCCCAGAGCCCGGGACCGGCGGCGAGCCTGTCGTCGACCGCGATTCCCCGTGGGTTCGCGGCAATGCCGACGGTCTCCAGGCCGATGCCGTCCACGCGTGGCCGGCGGCCTGCTGCGACGAGCAGCCGGTCGCCGCGGAGCTGCGATCCGTCGGCGAGATCGATCACGTACTCGGAATCCTCGAGCCGCGCCCGTTCCGCGCCCGTCCCGACACGTACCTCCACCGTGTCGGCTGCGAGCGCGATGGCCACGGCCTCGCCCACCGCCCGCGGCTCACGCGGCAGCAGATGCTCGCCGCGTTCGACGAGGACAACCGCCGCGCCCATCCGCGCCAAAGCCTGGCTCATCTCGACACCGGTGGCCCCGCCACCGAGGACGAGCAGACGCTCAGGTACGTCGGTGAGTCCGGTGACGTCACGGTTGGTCCACACGCCGGGCAAGTCACGCAGTCCAGGCACTGGCGGAATCACCGGGTCGGCGCCGGTAGCGATCACCACGTGGTCTGCGGTGTATGTCCGATCGTCCACCATGACCGTGTGCCGGCCGGCCAGCTGGCCGCGACCGCGGAGCACCTCGATGCCGGCGGCATCGGCCCACGCCACCTGCCCGGCGTCGTCATAACTGGAGACCATGAAGTCGCGGTAGTCCAGCGCGGCACGTGAGTCCAAGGTACCGGTCACCGCTTCTCGGGCGCCCGGTACGTCGCGTGCGGCGGCGAGTGCCTCACCGGGCCGCAGCAGGGTCTTCGACGGGATGCATGCCCAGTAGGAGCACTCGCCACCGAGCAGCTCCCGCTCGACGACGGCAACATGTGCGCCGCCCATGGCCAGCGCCGCGGCGCAGTGTTCTCCCGGCGCTCCGGCGCCGAGGACGATGACGTCGTACTCACTCACGACGGGAGCTCGATCCCGGCCTGCTCGCGCACGATGTAGTCGGCGTACCAGTCCGGCCAGTCGGGGTCCTCCGCGCCGATCCGCGCCTCATGCTCGCCGTGCGCGGCCGCCGCTCGCCGCAGGGCGCTCGCCAGGTCCGGGACCGAGGCGAAGGAAGTGACTGCAGGGTCGATCCGTCCCGGCAGCCGGGTGGTGACCTCCTGCAGGACCCACCCGTTGCCGTCCGGGTCGCTGAACGACAGGAACGAGCCGTAACTGTTCCGTTCCGGGTCCGGGCCAGCGACGCGCCCGTCATCGCCGGCATGGTGAAAGACGCCGCCGACGTCGTGGAACACCTCGCTGGGATCCGCGCCGAGACGCGCCAACTCGTCGTACGCGCCCTCGATGTCACTCACGACAAGGTGCAGGCCCTGCGCGGAGCCCGGCGCCTGCGACGTCACCCCTGTGCCGAAGATGATCGACGTGGGCGAACCGGGCGGGGTCAGCTGCACCACGCGGAACTCCGCGTCGGTTGCGAAGTCCGCGTCCAACCGCCAACCCAACGCCTTGTAGAAGTCCTTGGCCCGGTCGACGTCAGAGACCGGCACCACGACGACCTCAAGCTTCATGTCCATAACTCGCGCTCCCTGCACTCATAGGAATGCCAACGCAACGAGACTCGCCCGTCCGACGGCCCCGTCGAGCCAGGGAATGTCCCTGGCGGCACGTGACCAGGGACCGCCACGGGTGCGAACCCAACACCGGTGGTCCGACTGTTGGGACGTGACATCGAACCTGACTGCGGAGGACGGACATGGAGTACCTCGTCACGATGACCACGCGTGTCCCGGACGGCGTGTCAGAAGCTGACGTAACCGACGTTCGAGCGCGGGAGGCTGCGCACACCGCCGAGCTGGCCGGTCGGGGACGAGTACTGCGGCTGTGGCGCCCGCCGCTGCTGCCTGGGGAGTGGCGCACGCTCGGCTTGTTCGTAGCCGATGGTGCGGCGGACCTCGAGGATGTCCTCGCGTCGATGCCGCTGCGGATCTGGCGGACGGACGAGGTCACCGCACTGGCTTCGCACCCGAACGATCCAGGACGCGACCGGGTGGCGCTCACCCCTGGTGGCACGGAGTTCTTCACCACCTTCGCGGTCACCGTGCCGCCCGAAACGAGCGAAGCCGCCCTCGAGGAGGTTACGGCCCTGGAGGCGCGGCGCGTTCGCGAGCTCTCGGCGCAGGGACATCTGATGCGTCTGTGGCGACTGCCCGGCGACGGCAAGAACCTCGGTCATTGGCAGGTTCACGATGCCGAGCAGCTCCAGGAGCTCCTCGCGTCCTTGCCGATGGCGGACTGGCTCTCCGTCGAGACATGGCCGTTGACAGCACATCCCAACGACCCGCTGGCCACAGGAACCGGCGCCGATCATCGGCTTCGTGGAAGGAGCAGGACATGACACTCAACGGGAAGCCGACAGCATCCGGCCGGACTGATGCGCGGCCCGGATCGGACAGGGGCGACGGGCCGCTGTTCGCGTTGCGCAGCGGGACAGGCATTGCACTCGTCGCCGCCACGGTGCTGGCCTCGATGGTCGGCTTCCTCGACGCGTACATGATCAATGTCGCCGTACCTGCGATCGGCCAGGACCTGCACGCCGGGGTGAGCGAACTGCAGTGGGTGCTGACCGGCTACTTGATCACCGTCGCGTCCTTGCTGTTGCTTGCCGGCGCGCTGGCCGACCACTTCGGGCGACGCCGGGTCCTCATCGTCGGCCTCGTCGTCATGCTCGTCGCGTCGCTGTGCTGCGCGGTCGCTCCAAACGCTGCGGCGCTGATCGCTGCGCGGTTGATCCAAGGCGTGGGCGGGGCACTGGTCGTGCCGAGCAGCCTGGCTCTGCTCAACGGCACGCTGCGAGCCTCCGACCGCGCACGGGCAATCGGTGTGTGGGCCGGACTTTCGACCCTCGGTACGACGCTCGGCCCCTACGGTGGAGGGTGGTTGATCGACCACGCCTCGTGGCGTTATGTGTTCTTGCTGAACCTCCCGCTGATAGCGGCAGCATGCTGGGTACTGCGCGCCGTACCCGAGGTGAACAGCTCGCGTCGGCCGCTGTCGGTCGACCTGCCCGGTGGCCTGCTCACCGTGCTCGGGCTTGGTGGCGTGATCTACGCCCTGACCGCAGGCCCAGCGTCCGGGTGGGGCGACCCCCTGGTCCTGGCCTCCGGCGCCGTCGGCGTCGTCTGCCTGGCCGCGCTTGTTCCGGTCGAGCAGCGCCGACCCACGCCCATGCTGCAGACGTCACTGTTCCGAATCCGGCAATTCGTTGCCATCAACGCGGCAACCGTCCTGTTCTACGGCGCGCTCGCCGCCGCCAGCTACCTGGTCGTCCTGCAATGTCAACTGCGGCTCGGCTACAGCGCCACCGAGGCCGGAGCAGCGCTCATCCCCGAGTCGGCCGTCTTCCTGATCGTCTCCCCTCTCATCGGTGGCCTCGTCGCACGCGTCGGCACACGCTGCCCAATGGCGGCTGGCATCCTGCTCGTGGCCGGGGGATTCTGCTGGCTGTCGAAGGCACAGCCTGGCGACCCCTACGCCGCAGCGATCCTGCCCGGCGCGATCCTGTGGGGTCTCGGCATCGGCCTGACCGTTGCGCCACTCACTGCGGGCGTACTCGCCGCCGTCGATGATTCCGAACTCGGCGAGGCGTCGGCGATCAACGATGCCGCATCTCGGGTCGGGGGCGTGATCATGATCGCGCTCGTTCCCGCCTTGCTCGGCGCGGGCACCTCGCACGACCTCGTTCGGCCGCTTGCGGCCAACTATCAGGCAGCGATGCTCGTCATGGCCGCCCTGAGCGTCTCCGCCGCCGTCATCACGACGCTGTTCGTCTCGCGCGGCCGCACCCCGGTCCGGAAGC
Organism: Kribbella antiqua; assembly: GCF_004345665.1. Taxonomy (GTDB): domain Bacteria; phylum Actinomycetota; class Actinomycetes; order Propionibacteriales; family Kribbellaceae; genus Kribbella; species Kribbella antiqua. The sequence goes on along the minus strand of NZ_SLWR01000014.1, from coordinate 172,024 downwards.
TACCGGCGGCGGCTCCTCGGATCCACGGCTGTGCCGTGCCCACACCCACCACAGCCGCCTGACCCTCGAAAGCACCGTGGAAAGGAATCGGACCATGAGCGATTCACTCGCATATCCACCGGCCGGGGTGACAGCGCACGACCGGACGCGCACCCTGTTCGCGCAGACCATGCAATACGTCGCCGTCACCGCCGGACTGTTCGCACTCGGCGCCTACCTCGGCCGCGACCTCCGGGGCGGCCTGGGCATCGTCGCGTTCCTCGCGGCCTTCGGCTGCCTGATCGGCATGCAGTTCAGCAGCCAGAAGTCCGTTGAACTGACCGTCGGTCTGCTCGGCGGCTTCGGCCTGCTGATGGGACTGGCCGCCGCACCGACGCTCGCGTACTACGCGAGTACGAACCCGCAGGTGCTTTGGCAGGCGAGCGGCGCGACCGCGCTGTTCATCGCAGGATTCGGTACCGCCGGCTACGCGACCCGGCGGGACCTGTCGGTCCTCGGTCGAGTCGGCTCCTGGGCTCTCATCGCTCTGATCGGATTCGGCGTCGTGTTGATCTTCGTGCGCATCCCGAACGGTGCGCTGATCTACTCCATCCTCGGCCTGGTGATCTACGCCGGCCTCACACTGTTCGATTTCCAGCGTTTACGACGATCCTCGGACACGGACTCGGCGCCGCTGCTGGCCGCGTCGATCTTCCTCGACATCCTGAACGTCTTCCTCTTCTTCCTGCAGATCTTCTCCCGTCCGGACGGGAACTGACGGGGCCCCGACCAGGGCCACAACTCGGACCGATCTGAGCGCCGGTAGGGACGAGCCATGGAATGGTTTCTGAGTGGCATGTACTGGGCTGCTTTGAATACCTCGTACACCTTCCCTGATCCAGGGTGTACTACGCCGGCCGCGTCGCCGACCGACCTCGACCTGTGGCTGATCCGGCTTGTGTACGCGGCGCCCGTAGCGCAAGCACACTGCCTCAACTGCGGCGCCCGACTCGATCGTCGGCTGCGCCTCGCCACGCAGTACAGCGGCCGGTCGCCGTACTGGCGCGTGTCGGTGACCACCCGCTGCTACGGGTGGCGACGACATCGTCATATCGCTGTGGTCACCGAATCATCCAGCGGTCTCCAACTCGAGCCGCTCCGCAGTCATTCATAGGACCACGCGTCCATGGCCCTCGCCGCAGAAGAAGGGAAACACCATGCCCGAGGCAACTGTCCTCACCTCACAGCAGTCCGAAGAGAGCCTTGCCGGTCAAGCTGTCGTCGTCATCGGCGGAAGCTCCGGTATTGGGCTGGAAACGGCCCGGCAAGCTCGCTCGGCTGGTGCGCGGCTCATCATCACCGGTCGCAACCGCGAACGGCTCGATCGGGCCGCCGAGCAAATCGCCGTGCTGAGTGCGGCCATGCTGGACCTGAGCGACCCGGCCGGACTCGAGCAGTTCTTCACCAACCTGCCGGCGCAGGTCGACCATGTACTGGTGAGCGGCGGCGGCCCGTTCTACTCGCCGATCGCCGACCTGGACTTCGACCGGGCGCTCCGAGTGCTCGACGAACATCTGCTCGGCTCGCTGCGCATCGCGCGCGCGTGCGCCACGCGCGTTCGTCCCGGTGGTTCGCTGACCTTCATCACCGGCACGCACGCGCGTCGTCCTGGTGTCGGGCTCAGCATCGCCGCCATCGCTGCTGCGGCGCTGCCCGTCATCACCGCGAACGTCGCCGTCGAACTTGCGCCGATCCGGGCCAACGCGATCGCAGCCGGATTCGTCGACACACCGCTGTCGGCGCGCATCCTCGGCGATGAGCTCGACAATCGCCGCGAGGAGCTCCGCGCCACGCTGCCCATCCGGCGCGTGGTCGGTCCCGCCGACATTGCAGCGCTCGCCATTCACCTGATGGTCAACACTGCCGTGACTGGCGCGACGTATGACGTCGACGGCGGGCAACAACTCATCCCTGGATAGGCGGCGGGCTGCTAATCCGAGACGGATTCGTGAGCCGCACCTGGCAAGGCGTCCCAGAGCTGCCCGCGCGAGCTGATCGAAAGTTGTCGAAGACCTTGCGGAGGTGCCACTCGACCGTGCGCGGGCTCGAGAACAGCGCCGGGTACCTCTGGGTTCGACAAGCCGTCACGCACCAGCAGCGCGATCTGCCGCTCCTGCGGCGTTGCCCCTCTCGTCCCACGACGGCGTCGTGGCGCCGGCGCCGTCAGCCCGGATCTCGGCTGGTGGCTGTGGGGGTCATCCGACCGCTACCAGGTCTGGTCAACGGCGCGGACGAGGATCCCGTTGACGGCCACCCGCCGCTCTCGCGTGACGACATAGGCGATCGCGTCCGCGATGTCCTCCGGCCGCAGTGGCTCGATGCCATTCACCAGCTGAAGCACAGTGTCCCGCGCGGCGTCCCCGAGCTGGTTGACGAGTTCAGTGCTCACCGTGCCAGGCTCGACCACGCTCACTCGCACCCGCTCCACCAGCAACTCCTGACGCAGCGCTTCGGTGAACCCATTCAGACCGAACTTCGTCAGGGTAAAGACGCTGCTGGCCGGCCGGGCCACCCGGCCGGCGGTAGAGCCCACGTTGACGATGTCGGACACGCCACGTGGCGAGGTCGCGGCAGCATCGATCAAGTACGGCACGGCCGCATGCGTGACATGGAGGAGCGCATCGACGTTGAGGGCGATCATCCGATCCCAGTCCTCGAGCGTGGCGTGCAGCGCGGTGCCGAGGACCATGATGCCGGCGTTGTTGACCAGGACGTCCAGCCGGCCGAATCGGTCCAGGGTCACCTGGATCGCCTCGGCCGCGCGGTCGGGATCAGTAATGTCGGCCTCGATGACAAGTGCGGTCCCGCCCGCCGCGGCGACGTCGTCAGCGAGTCCGTCCAGGCGCTGGCGCCGGCGGCCGACCACGCCGACCGCCGCCCCTTCTTGGGCGAGCCGGAGTGCTGTCGCCGCACCGATTCCGCTGCTCGCCCCCGTCACGAGTGCCACCGCACCGGTCAATGCGTTGCCCGTCATGTTCGCTCGCTCGACGAGTCGTCGTCGCTCACGGTGGCAGCTCAGTACCGGCCTGTTCGCGCACCATGCATTCCGCGTACCACGCTGACCTGGATCGTCCTGCGCATCCGCAAAGTCGGCCACGCCGGGTCGTTCGAGACGGGAACCACGACGACCTCGAGCTTCATGTCCATGATGTGCGCTCCTTGCGCTCGTGCTGATGCCACACGACCACGCTGGCGCGTCTGCCGCCCAGTCGAGCCAGGGACAGTCACTGGCATCGCGGCACCAGGGACACGCCTCGGCCGCGAACGAGGCCTACGCGACCGAATCATTAGCCATGCCATCAAGGACCGTCCGCACGGCCCATCGCGCCAATAAGGAGCTCAACCTCCCTCTCGTCGTCGCGGCCTCCCTGGTACTGCTCCGTGTGCCCGAGATCCGGTCGCCGCGGCCGCTGTCGCTCGACGTCGTCGGCGGCCTCCTGCCGTCCTCGGTCTCGGCGGCCTCATCTACGCCCTGACCAAAGGTCCCGCGAACGGGTGGGACGACGCCTCGGTGCTCGCGTCTGGGCTCGTCGGCGTCGCGTGCCTTGCCTCACTGGCTCCGGTCGAGCAGCGACGACCTAGACCCATGCTTAGGACTGCCTTGTTCCGGTCGCGACAGTTCGACGGCATCACCCCGGCGTGGGTGCCCGATCGGAGCCCTCCAGCGCATCGCGCAGATGCCTGCGCGAGGTGATCGAGAGCTTGGCGAAGACCTTGCGCAGATGCCACTCGACCGTGCGCGGACTGAGGAAGAGGCGTGCACCGACCTCTGGGTTCGACAGGCCGTCGCGCACCAACAGCGCGATCTGCAGCTCCTGCGGCGTCAACTCATCACTCGCCGACGCCCCGGCGGTCCGCTTGCGCACCGTTTCCCCCGTCGCCATGAGCTCACGGCGCGCACGCTCCGCGAAGGCCTCCATGCCGATGGAGACGAACATGTCGTACGCACTGCGAAGTTGCGCTCGCGCCTCGACGCGCCGACCTTGCCGTCGCAACCACTCGCCGTAGAGCAGATGGGCGCGGGCCAACTCGGGCCGCATCTGCGTCCTCCCGAGCAGCTCGATCGCGTCGCAATACAGGCCGTCGGTCTCGGTTCCGCTACTGACCAGGGCGCGTGACCGGGCCTCGATTCCCAGTGCCCAATCGGTGCCAGCAGGAGCTGTAATCGCGGTGAGCCGCTCAAGAGCTTCTCGCGCGAGCGCCGAATCTCCGCCCCGCTCGGCGGCTTCGATCAGCTCCGGGAGAGCCCACGCCGAGACCCACGGCTCGTAGGTGTTGGCGGTGGCCTCCCGAGCCGCCGAAGCAGCCTCCTCGTACCTGGCCAAGCCGTTGTAAAGCACCGCGGCCGCCCACAGCGCAGTGGTGACCCCATGCCTTTGCCCTGCAGCACCGGCTTGGTCGATCGTGCTCACGATCAGCGCGGCGCCTTCGGCTTCCCGACCCCGTAGAGCTTCGAGCCACAAAGCAGGGTAGGGCGCGATGGGACTGCTAGTGGCCGCTGCCGCCGCGTCGGCCTCGGCGATCAGCGCGGCGGCACCCGCGAAGTCGCCCATCCCCAGGAGCGTCACGGCCAACGTCGTGATGTGGATAGGCAGCTGTCCCAGAGCGCCGGCATCCCGGACGATCTGGACCTGCCTCGTGTAGGTCGCGAGCATCGCTTCGTGATCCCACACGGCGGCGCCTGCTCCCGCAGCCACCCAGCCCCACCGCAGCACGTCCTCCACCGGTAGCTGGGCGACCGCCGTGGCGGCGCGCTGCAGCGTCGGAGTGGCAGCGGCGCGTCCGCTGGCGGTCAGCCGGGCATAGCCGTCGAGAACCAGGTCGATGGGACGTGGAACCTCCGCCGGCGGCAAGGCCCGGACAGCATCACAGATCTGCACGATGACCTCACCTTGACCGGCGAAGATCGCCGCGCCCCAGGCCATCAGGTACGTCTCTCGGGCGAGCTTCATATCAAACGGTTCCAGGCGGGTGGCTGCCATCAACAGCAGCGGCGCAGCATCGCCGCCGAGGCCCGAGGAGAACGCGATCTGACCGCGCAGGAGAAGGGCTCGCGCGCCCTGAAATTCGTCCTGTTCGTCCCGTTCGGCAACCTCCGCGAACCGTCGCGCGGCATCGAAGTCACCGGCCTGGAGGCTCGCGCCAGCGGCAGCCAGGGCGCGATCAGCCCGCCGCGAGGCGTCGGCCGTGAGAATCAAGGACCGCTGAAGGAACGCAGCAGCGGCGGCCAGGCCCCCGGTTGCCTGGGCGCGCTCGGCGGACCGCTCCAGTTCGACGGCGACCGCCTCGTCCGGCCCATCCGCGGCCGAGGCCAGGTGCCAAGCCCGGCGATCCGGGTCGAGGCGCTCGTCGGTGACCTCTGCCAACGCCAGGTGCGCCGCCCGGCGATCTTCCGCAGTCGCTGCCCGGTACACGGCCGACCGCACCAGCGGGTGACGGAACGTGACGCGTTCGTCGATCGACAGCAGGCCGTCGGTCCCGCTCGCGACGGCGGCATCCGGCATCACACCGAGCCGTTCAGCGGCCTGCCACATCAAGGCCGGGTCGCCGACGGGCTCCGCGGCCGCGACCAGCAGCAGCAGCTGAGATTCCTCGGACAGCTCCTCGATCCGGTTCAGGAAGCTCTGCTCGATCCGGTCCGGCAGCGCGCTGGCGTGCAGCAGGCCGAAGCCGCCCGCCATCTGGGTCATGCTCCTCCCGCGAGGAAGCTCGAGCAAGGCCAGCGGATTGCCTTTGGTCTCGGCGACGATCCGGTCACGGATGCGTCGATCGAGCCGCGTATGAGTGACCGAGTCCAACAGGGCGCGGGCATCCACCTCGCGCAGCCCTGAAACTTCAAGCTCGGGTAGTCCGAGCAGCTCCTGAACCGGCTGACGGGCACCGAAGACGAGCAGGATCGACTCCGCCAGCAGCCGACGCGCGACGAACCCCAAGACCTGAGCCGACGCCCGGTCCAACCAATGCGCGTCGTCGACCACGCAGAGCAGCGGACGCTCCTCCGACACGTTCGACAGCAGGCTCAACACCGCGAGCGCGACCAGGAAACGATCCGGAGGCGCGCCAGCCCGAACCCCGAAAGCCGTCTCGAGGGCAACGCGCTGCGGGGCAGGAACGTCCGTTAGCCGATCGAGCAACGGTGCACAGAGCTGATGCAGCGCAGCGAAAGCCAGTTCCATCTCGGACTCGACGCCAAGTGCCCGCAACGTGCGCATGCCGTCAGCCGAGGTCACCGCGAAGTCGAGGAGCGCAGACTTCCCGACCCCGGCGTCGCCTCGCAACACCAGTACCCGGCTCTCACCCGAGCGGGCCGCGACCAGCATCTGGCCGAGCTGCGCGCACTCCGTCGCCCGCCCGTGCAGATTCTTCCCGGGGCTGCTCCCGACCGGCCCGACCGGCATCCGCCCTCCGTCCCACGCGGTGAACCGGGGCGACGAAACTGCCGACAACAGGGCGATTCCACGGATCGCGTTGCAGTTGCCCATCGTAGAGCGGCGCAGCCGAGTTTACGAGAGGTCGGTCGGCCCATGGCTTAGCACCGGCATTGAGCAGGGTCAGGCGGGAACCTGCTGTCCGGCACCTCCACCCAGCGCGCAGGCCCGCTGGACCTCCTCCGGCGACCACCCCGTGCATTGCACTGGCTTCGCGTCAGGGCCGGGTTCGTCCGACTGGGACCGACGAGCGCGATGAGCAATATGTCCTCGGCACTCGCGTCGATGGCGTGAAGGAAGAAGGGGTGGTCGGGCGCCGGCGGCACGGACCGGGGTGTTGCCCAGGGTCTTGCCCGGGCGCGACCGGGCGCCCCACACGCGAGGCTGATCGACAACCGCCGAGGAGATCAGGATGACATCGGAAGAGGCCGCCTTGGACCAGCGATCGACCACAGTGTCGCTTGGGACGACACGCGTCGAGCCGGCGGCGTCGGGCGGCTGGCCTGCTGTCGACAGCAGCGAGGCACTCGAAGAGGTAGCCAGCCGCTCTCCCCGCATACAGAACGGAGAACGCAATGGGTTCGCCAAGGACAGTAGTCGAGAAACACTGGCAGGCATCGGAAAGCGGTAATACCGAAGCCGAACACGCTATCTACGCCGAGGACGCGATCCTCGACTACCCCCAATCAGGTGAACGTTTCCGAGGCCGCACGACGATTGCGGCGCAACGTGGCGGCCATCCCGCTGATCGGCACTTCACGGTGCTGCGGATCGTTGGCAGTGAAGATCTGTGGGTGAGCGAGTGCATGATCACGTACGACGACGCGCCAACCTACTCGATCTCCATCATGGAGTTTGCTCACGAGAAGGTGGTGCACGAGACGCAGTACTTCGCGGACTCGTTCCGAGCACCTACATGGCGGACAGCACTCGCGGAGCCGATGCCGAACCGGCACATCGACAGAGCGTGATCCACTGAGCGATCCGTGGCGTGACTCTCCGCTCGGCGACCCACGCTCGCACTCGATCCGTCCGCGGCGAGGTTGCATCGTAAAGAATCGGTTCGCGCGTGCCTTGGACGTGCCCAGAGTAACCGAGAGCTATGGATCCCAATGGACTATGACAGACACCGAGCGGGCCACTCCGACAGGCAGGTCAGAGAGAGCTCAAACGCGGTCTGACCTGCAGGAACATCGTCGTGAGAATCAGGCATGGCATGCAGAGGGTCAGGGGTTCGAGTCTCCTCAGCTCCACCGAGATTTCGCTGGGCAGAGGGCCTGCGGCCGGGCACATGAGTGGGCCAACAGCGGCACTGAGCGCACTACCCCGCCTCGCCACCGGCGGCTCCGCCGGCCGAGTGCTCAGCCCTCGGGCTCAGTCTCGGCGGTAATCGGCTCGACCAGGTCAGCCCTGAACAACGTGAGGAACAAAGGACCCCGGGCGTGGCCGGCGAAGCTCAGCACCATTGGCAACGTCGCTGGGTCGGTGAGGGCTGCGGTGTGGATTTCGAGGTGCACGTCGGTGAAACCTGCGTCCAGGAGTGACGCCCTGAACCGGCGGGCGGCGAACGGGCTGGGTTGGGCGTCGGCCTGCGCGTGCACGATCGCCCGGGTCACGAACGGGTTGTCTGACTCGACGGCGATCGTGTCCCAATCTTGGCCGATGAGCACGATCCGGCCGCCCGGCGCGAGAACTCGCCGCGCCTCCTGCAGGGCCCGCGCGGGGTCGGCCAGCTCGTGGAAGACCTTGTCCGCGCGGTACCCGGCAACCTCGGAGTCGCCGAGGGGAAGCCGGCAGGCGTCGCCGCGGCGGAATCGTGCCTGCGGCCATCGGTTCATCGCGGTGGTGATCATGCCTTGGCTGCTGTCGATGCCGAGGGCGTCGTGGCCCATGCACTGGAATTCACCGGCGGCACGGCCGGCTCCGCAGCCCACGTCGACAACCGCCGAGCCGGGTGCCAGCTGGAGCAGCTCGTACGAGCGCGCCCGCAGGGCGGTTGCACCGGGCAGGCGATCCGCACGATCCAAGAGCTCGATCAGGGAGGGTGAGGTATCGCCGGCTTGGTGGATATTGGACATGTGGCCCACGATCTGACTTCATGTCGACATGAAGTCAAACGGCGAGACGCTGCGCATTGGGGATCTGGCGAGCAGTTTCGGCCTCGCGCCGAACGTCCTGCCGCACTGGGAGGCGATGGGCCTACTTCGGCCCGCCAGGGTCGAGGGCAATCGGCGCGTGTACGGCGACGGCGACCGGTACCGGGTGGCGGTCATTCTGCGCGCCAAACAGGCCAGCTTCAGCCTGGATGACATCGGGGAGATGCTGGCCGCGACGAATCCAGCCACCCGGCGCAGCATCTTGCGGCGCCGCCGCTGTGATCTGGACCAACGCATCGCCCAACTGCAGGCCTCCCGCACGATGATCGACTGCGCGCTGACCTGTGATCACGACGACTTCACCCAGTGCGGCGAATTCCAGACGCAGATCGACGCGGCAGCCGGGCGCGCTCCGCTGACACGGCACTGGATCTGACGGAGCGGTGCGCGAATGTCTGAGGAACGCGAGGCCCTCAAATCCGTTTCCGCAATTCACGTGTGCACTCCCGTTGCGTCTGCTCCGTCGCTGCTCCGTGGGACGTTGACAGACGCCGACGGACGTCACGAATCGATGAGAACAAAACCGCTGGTCAGAGGGCAGATCGGGGTTGGTGGCCGATCTGCCCTCGGTTGTACCGGGAAGATCCTGGACATCTTCGAAGGCACCCAGCAAATCCAGCAACTCATCGTCGCCAGGCGACTCCTCGGGAAGACCTCAGCCGAGCTGAAGTAGTCTTGTCTGTAAGGGATTCCCGTGTCTTGCGCGGCACCTTCAGATCCTTGTTTCTAAGGGATCCTGCCACCGCAGCAGTGCTTTTAGAGCAGGCCAGGACCAGTATCGTGGTGGCTGGCTCGGCTAGGTTTTGGATCGAGCGGCGGCGTTTGTCGACGGCGCGTTGGGTGATGAGCTGTGAAGGTCCGCAGGGCCTTCACTTGAGAGCAATGGCCACCCTTTGCGCAAGACGAAGTCAAGCCAGAGACCGCACGCCTGGGAGGTCAGGACGGCGGTACAGACGAGCGTCGTGAAGAAGGGGGCATTGATGATACCGGCGTCGAAGGCGACGCTGCCGAGCACTATGCCCGGTCCGCCGCGCGCATTGCACGTGATGGCGAGATTGGCGATATCGAGGCCACGGAAGCCGGCCAGTCTGGCCGCCAGTCCAATCGACAGCAGGACGACCACGGACGACCCGACGAGGAAGGTGACCAGCATTGGCCCCGAGAACCCACGAGTGAAGTCGAGGCGGAATCCGACGATCGCGAAGTACAGCGGGATGAAGACAGCAGATGAGACCTGGATTGTAGAGTCCAAAGGCGCTCGCAGGCGGTGGTGTTCGGTGCGGCTCATGCCGCCCACGATCCCGAAACCGGCTAGAAACGCGGCGAATGCAAGGGTGACGTCAAGGTATGCCGCCGTAGCGACGTAGCCGAGGAGGACAACCATTATCCAGGCGATGGGCGCCTGGCTCGCTACGACATTCCATCGGGCTCGGCCGAGACGTCGCAGGACGGCCGGCGCCGCCGTCATCGCAAGAACGATATACACGATGTTTGTAGCAACATGGATAGAAACCGCCTCGGCCAGGGCCCCGCCAGCCGAGGCAACCGTGGCGGACGCGATGGCCGTCGCAAGGGCGAGCACCCCCCAAAGCACAATGTCTTCGAGAACGGCCCTACCGAGCATCAGGCTCGCGAATCTGGTGTGCAGAATACCGAGGTCGTAGAAGATCTTGCTGATCACGGGAATCGAGGTGACGGCAGCCGCAATGGCAATCACCAGCATGACTGCGGGTCTGCTGCCTGCCTCGCCGATGACAGCGTCCAACGGAAGGACCGCAGCGATGCCAAGCGCGAGAAAGAACGGGAGCGGGGTGCCCAGCCCGAGAAGCCAGGCCGTCGGCCTCCGGTTCTCCTTCGCCAATACATTGCGCACACTCGCGCCCGCGACGAACATCAGCATGAGGAGCCCCAGGTGATAAAGGAACCCCAGAACGGCTGTCGCTGGATCCTGGTCACCGTCACCAAAGAGGTCCGCGGTCACGCCGGGGGCCAACAGGCCTAGCAGAGATGGCCCCAGGAGTACACCGGCCAGTATCTCGCCGACTACTTTGGGCTGCCGCAGGCGGGCAGCGACCTGTCCCAGGAGGCTCGCGCCCCCGATGAGGAGTAGCAACCCGAGGACTAGAGGAGTCAACGTCTCGGTCGGCATACATCCTCCCCTGGCCTCAACGCATCGTCCCGGCCACGCGCCCGACCGCATGCGGCCGGACCACCACCCACGCCCCACCCATCGTCATGGATGCTTCGCCGTCGGGGATCCTCAAAATGACGTACGTGCGCCTCCGCGCTGGCCCGGGCGTCATCCTTCATGCACACTGGCCGCGTGGCGACATGCCATCCAGGTTGATGTCGAAATGGGAGCGCTGGTCGTCGTGCTGAACGACCGGACCGAGAGTGCCATCCGCGCGCAGTCCGCGGCGCAATCTGCGCCGGCGGTGATGTTGGACGATCGCGCGCTGGCCGACCTACGACTGGAACTGTCGGGTGTCGCGTTGCCGCTCAACGTGCTGGGCGATGCGACCACCGGAAGGTCGGTACCACCGACGGGGCGTGCGCGCGTCCGGCTCGGTGAAATCGATCGTGCCAAGGCGGCGGCAAACGGCGAGCTTGTCATCGTCGACGAGGAGTCGCGTCCGATCGCCGTTCTCGACGACCTGACCTACAATTTCGCCGCATCGGCGGACGAGGGAGTCGTCGAGGGATACGTTCAGTCTCTCGGATACGAGGTCGAGGAGGCACAACCCCGCATCCAGCGGTCCAGGATCGTCGTCGTCCCGGCGCGTCCGTTGACCACGGCCGATATCCGGGGAATCGAGATCGCGGCAAACGGTATGCACGCGGACGTGGTCGTGCTCGCGCCGATGGCGGGCGCGACCCCGGACGGGCTCCCCGCGCGCCTGCTGCGACGGTGTCTGGCGGAGATGCTTCCAGAGCGGTTCGCGCTGGTCGACGTGTCGCTGGCGCTGCGGGCGGATGCTTCAACCGATCGCGAGCTCGCAGCTGCCCTGGCCCGCTGGTCGAACGGTACCCATCTTTGGTTCGCGGCGGCCGCTCGGCATCAGCTGACCCAGGACACACTCGAAGGTATCGAGCTGCTCAACGGCGCCGACGACGCAACCTGGCAGCGCGCTCTCGACTCGTTGCTTTCAGCAACGGATGGGAGCCTTGACGAGCCCGCGCTTGCCGCTGCGGCGCCCGTGCTCAGCTCGTGGCGACCGCCACGAGCCCGCCGCGGCCTGGTGGTCTTCTTCACCGGCCTCTCCGGGTCAGGCAAGTCGACCCTCGCCCGCGGCCTGGTGCAGCACCTGCACGAGCAGACGACGCGGACGGTGACCTTGCTCGATGGTGACGGCGTACGCCGGATGCTGTCCGCGGGACTGGGTTTCGACCACGCCGGGCGCGACCTCAATGTACGACGGATCGGCTTCGTCGCCGCCGAAGTCGCGCGGCACGGCGGGATCGCGGTGTGCGCTCCGATCGCGCCGTATCTCGAGAGCCGTGCGGCCGTCCGGTCGATGGTCGAGGCCGTCGGCGACCTGGTGCTGGTGCACGTGTCCACACCTCTTGCGGAATGCGAGCGCCGGGATGTGAAGGGACTCTATCGGCGTGCCCGAGCAGGTTTGCTACCGCAGTTCACCGGCATCAGTGACAGGTACGACGAGCCACCCGACGCCGCTCTGCGGATCGACACGTCAACACTCGACGAAGCGGCCTGCCTGGCGTTGGTCGTTCGCCATCTCGAGGCCGGCGGCTGGATACCCGCGGCGAGCGCTTAGAACACCGAACGCCGCAGAATTGCTCCCACCGCCGCCGGGGTGAACCACTCGGGCAGTTCATCTCCGTCCTTGAGCCGGCGGCGTATCTCCGTGCCCGACACGATCACAGTTCGGGCGCCGGCAGGAACCTCGTCCTCGGGCAGGTACTTTCCGAGATCGTGCACGTACACCAGTTGCGGAACCGCTACCACACCCACGCCGAGTTCGGCCGCGTGGCTACGAACGAGCTCCTGTGCGTCGTACAGGCCGTAGAAGGGCCGGCCGGTGACGTCGGTGGGACCTGCGTGATCGCGACCGACGATGAAGTGCGTGATTCCGTAGTTCTTGCGGATGATCGCGTGCCACAGGGCTTCACGCGGTCCGGCCATGCGCATTGCCAGAGGCAACAATGACAGCATCACCCGCCCGTGTGGGTAGCTCGGAAGGACCGACTGGTAGCAGCGCACCCTTGTGGCCGCGTCGATGTCGCCCGGACGCGTGATGCCCACGATGGGGTGGATCAGCAGATTGGCGCCGGTCTCGTCAAGCGCGCGTAGAGTCACCTCTTGGTGCGCACGGTGCATGGGATTGCGTGTGTTGAACGCGACCACGCTCGTCCACCCGCGCCGCTCGAACTCGACCCGCAGGTCTCGCGGGGAATGCCTGAGCTGCTGGAAGTCGTCGTGGACCGGCGCTCGCAGGAGCTCCAGGCGGCCGGTGACGTACACCGGATGAGTGTGACGCAGCAGGTGATCCACGCCCGGGTGCGCAGGGTCGAGGGTGCCGAACACCCAGGCCGCCTCATCCCGCAGATCCGGCCTGTACACCTCCGTCACTTGGAGGACACCCAAAAGGGCTCCGTCGCGATCCCGCAATGCCAGTACCCCGTCCGGACCGAGCGTCGCCGGAATCTTCGCCGGTACGTCCAAAGTCACCGGCACCGGCCAGAGCGTGCCGTCGGCGAGTCGCATCGACGTGCACACCGCCAGGTAGTCCGTCCTGCCGAGAAACGTCCGCAATGGCGAGAAACCACCACCGGACAGCAGTTCCAGGTCACAGAGCTGGCGCGCGGTGAGTCGCCAGCTCGGCCACGCTGTGGCTCGAGCTCTCAGTTCCTCGCCCCGGTCGGCGTCGACCAGCAGGTTGGCCAAGACGCCACCGTGCGGCTCGGCACCGACTACCTCAGTCATCGCATCCCCCGTTTGCATCGGCGCGAAACTCCTCGTACGCCCGCCATGCACGCGCGCGGCGGGACGCGAGCTCGGGACGCAACCACTCCTGATGCAATGCCGCCTTGGATCGCTCCCGGTCAGCGGATGGCACCCACACATCCCGGCGCGGGTCTGTCGCTGCCTCTGGATCCCCCTTGTGGCTTGCTCTCCATTCGGAGATCGAAACGGTTCCGGACTCGAACCCGAGCAGCGCCGGCGACAGGCTCGGCCGCTCACGGATCAACTCCAGGCAGGTCCGTACGTTCACCTCCGTCGGCTCGAAGGGCACGAACGTCGTACCGAATCGTGCGTTGAGCCGCCGGACCACCGCACCGAAGTCCCGGGTAACATCGTCGAAGTCTGCAACCACCAGGTACGGCGTGTACGGCATGACGCGTTCGTAGTACCTGGCGTACCCCACGAGGGCGTCGGCGAGGGCCACCCATGGTTCGCGAACCAGCTGCGAGAGGATCGCCCCCTTCGGCTCGCGGATCAGGGCAAGAGCCGGCGTCCGTGCTTTGGCGGCGGCGATCAGCTGGGCTGGTGCATGCAGATGGTGAGCGACGCGCACCGGCCGCGGCTGGGCAATCTGGAATGCGTACACGGCGAACGTGCTCGCACATCTGGTGTAGCCGTCGATGACCAGTTCGGTCTCACAGCCGACGACCTCGGGGCTCGGTCCCGGGTACTTCCTCCGTGCGAGCGGCAAGTACAGCGCCGGATATTCGGCGATCCTGCTCCGTAGGACATACCTCAGGCGCCCGAGCGCCGATCCCGTCACCTACACCACTTCCCGGTCGAGCAGCCGCCGGTACACGTCGACGTACGCCGGCTGCTGGTGGTCCCACGCGATCGCTTGCTCCACTCGGAGCCGGCCGGCCTGGCCCATCGCCGCGCGGCGTTCTGGATTGTCGAGCAGCTCAGCGATAAGCCGTGCGAACTCCGCGTCATCCCCCGGGCGCGCGTAACAGGCGGCGGGTCCTGCGAGTGCTCTCGTCTCTTTCAGGTCGAAGGCCACGAAAGGAAGCGCGAAGGCCATGTACTCCATCCCCTTCACCGGCGAGACGATCTCCTCCAGGTTCGGCTCGAGGCCGACGTCCGCGGTGCACAGGTAGGTGAATGCCTCCTCCTCGTCCACCCAGCCGGGGAAGCTCACCCAGTCGCGAAGCCCCAGCTCGGCCGCGAGCATCTCGCTCGGTTCGCGAGCCTCACCCTCGCCTACGAACGCGAAGTGCGTGTCGTTCCTGCCGGCCCCGTGGACAAGTTCGTGAATGGCACGCAGCGCATGGTCGACGCGATCCTGCGGCCCCATCAGACCGAGCCAGCAGACGAGATGCCGGCGGCCGTGTCTCAGCTCCGGGCGAGGCTGCCGCCGGCCTGTGCGGGCCAGTGCGGGACCGTTCCCGACCACGGTGACCGTGCCAGGTGGCAGTTCCCCACGCCGGTATGCGACGTCGCGCAGCGAGTCGTTGACCGTGATCACGTGGTCCGCGCTGCGGTAGCTGACCCGTTCCAACCAGCGCAGCGTGCGGTGAACAGCTCCGCCGTCCCGCCCGTACCTGGCCGCGTAGAGCTCAGGCGCGAGGTCACGCTGGTCGAACACCAATGGCTTGCCCAACAGCTTGAGCGGCGCTCCGATCGTGAAGTAGATGTCGGGATTGCCGCATGCCTGGACGGCGTCGAAGCCCTCCGTGAGCAACACTCGCAGGGTCAGTCCGGCCGCCATCAACCACGAGTAGCCGTACTCACGGACGAAGCCGAGCTTCGAGGCGGCGTCTGCCGGCGCGGCGTACTCGTACAGCCGCACGCCCGCCAGCCCGTGGTTGCCGGGGTCGCGGCGACAGATCACCGAGACTGCGAATCCCTCCGCCACGAGGGCTTCCGCCTGCTTCCGCAGCCGGTGGTCACGCGCGAGGGCCACGTTTTCGACGAGAAAGAGGATGCGGGGTACGGCGTCGTACGGCGCTGAGCCGTTCCGGCGGTGCAGGTGGCCCATGTCAGTCGACGTCGCTGCCGGCAGGCAGGTCCGTCAGCCGGGTTCCGGCGGCGTCGATCTCGAAGCCGCACAACGATCCGCGCCCGACAGGGATCCGCCAGGACTCCGCGTCCACGCCATTGAGACGGGCGACGGCGAGGCGGATCATGACCGCGTGCGTGACCGCGGCGACTGTCTCGCCGAGGTGCCGGGAGCCGATCAGCTGCAGGGCACCGATCATGCGGTCCTGGGCGTCGCTCAGCCGTTCGCCGAGCGGACAGGCCGCGCGGCTGGGCGAGGTCCGGTACAGGCCGAATGCCACCGGGTCGTACATCATCGCCTCGTCGGCGGTCATGCCCTCCCAGGCCCCGTAGTCGACGTTGTTGAGCCCGTGCAGGATGCGCAGGTCCGGCACCCGTGCCTCGTCCGCGATGATCTGCGCAGTGGCAATCGTGCGCCGCAGCGGCCCGGTGTAGACGGCGGTCAGGCCGACCTTCGACAGCAAGCGGGCGGCGTCGACCGCGTCCTGATACCCCTGTGCGTCCAGTGGGATGTCACGTCGTCCGCGATAGCGGTTTTCGACGTTCATGGTGGTCGTGCCGTGCCGTACGACGTACAGCCTGCAAACACCGAGCGCCCGCTCAGTGATGGCGCTCGGCCTCAGTAGTTGCGTCGGGTAGCTCATGGTCATAAGGACCCTCCGCTTGGCAGCTCATGCAACGTTCATCACCTGACCGACCGTCCGCACACTTGTGTCCGGCGGTGGGCTGTCGCGGAGCCAGTCAAGGAATACATTGAAGGTGGTGTTCCGAACCGGCTTGTAAGACGCCATGCAGGAGTTGAAGTTGCTCTGGCCCTGGACGCAGATCTCGTGGAAGACCAGGACCACCCAGCCGCCCCCGTGACTTGCGGCAGCGGTGACGGGCGCCGTCAGGTCCGCGAGCTGCAGCTCGTTGGTAGCGGCCCGATACGCCGTCCGGATCGTGTACGCGTTGGCGGGCGGGATCGTCTCGGAGTAGGTCGGTCCGGTCTGAGTCGCACCACCGGCCCGCCGACCGGACTGGTACCCGCACGACTGCACTATGTTCTGCGCGTTCTGGTCGTAGGAGCCGAACGGATAGGCGAAGCTGACCGGGTTGTAGCCACGCTGGATCAACGTTTGCCGGTCGTCGCACACCTCGCGGACCTTCTGGTCGTTCGTGAGGTTGGAGCTGGTCAGGTCGACATGGTTCGCGGTGTGACCGCCGATCTCGTTTCCGGCGGCGTAGAGGTCGCTGACCTGCGGCCACGTGATGGTCTTGTTGCTCGACGAGATATAGAAGGTGCCGCGCATGCCGTGAGCCGTCAGCATCGGCAGCGTCTCGTACTGGCTGGCGTCGCCGTCGTCGAAGGTCAGTGAGACGACCGTCGGCCGCGGCGGCAGTGTCGGCTGCGCA
The DNA here is from genome assembly GCF_004345665.1 of Kribbella antiqua. GTDB lineage: Bacteria > Actinomycetota > Actinomycetes > Propionibacteriales > Kribbellaceae > Kribbella > Kribbella antiqua. The sequence goes on along the minus strand of NZ_SLWR01000014.1, from coordinate 155,024 downwards.
GGCGCGCCTATCGCCTGGCGGACGGTTTGGACGGTCGTGCCCGCGGGCGCACCACCGGGCTGGCCGGCGTTCGCGAGCCAGTCGAGCAGCGCGCCGAACACGCTGTCGTCAATCGGTTTCGACGACGACATGCACGACGAATAGGTCGAGGCGCCGTTGTGGCAGACCTGGTTGAACACCAGCGGCACCCAGCCACCGCCATGGGTTGCGGCACCCGTTACCCAGCTCTGCAGCGTCGACAGCTGCAGAGGTGCCGTCGACGAGTTGTTCGGCGTCCGTACGGCGTAAGCGTCTTTGGGCGGAAGCGTCTCGCTATAGACCGGGCCGGTGGGGGACAGCCCGCCTGCAGCCCGCGCGGATCGATAACCACAGCTCTTCACAATGCTCTGAGCCGTGCTCGCGTCGGGGTAGGTATAGCGATACGCCCCCGCCGGGTAGGCGAAGGTCTGCGGGTCATAGCCACTGTCGGAGAGCCGTTGCCAGTCGCCACAGACCTGTTGCCGCTTGTAGGCGTAGTCCTGGGTCCAGTCGGTGAAGTACGTCTGGGTCAGATCCTTGTGATCGGTACCCATTCCACCGATCTCGTTGCCGTCGCGGTACAGGTCGTCCACCTGCCACCACGGCATGCAGCACGCGAACGACTTGTCGATCCAGCCGCTGGCCAAGTAGAACGTGGCGTTCATGGCGTGAGCTTGCAGGATCGGGCGCGCATAGGTGTATGCGCTCACGTGCGCGTCGTTGAACGTCAGCGAGACGACGGTCGCGGGGTCGGCCGCGTCCGCCTCGGGCGCCGCCTGAGGCCACGCCTGGAGCGCGAGAGCAACGAGGATCGTCCCCAGGAAAGCGCGCAGCAACGAGTTGCCTCTGTGCTCGAGTGATACCCGAGCAGCCCGGCCGACAGGTGCCGACACCTTTGATCGACGCACCGTGAACCCCCTCCACTGCAGCCGAGCGTATTTGGTGGGAGACGGGCCGGAAATCCGGTATTCGGCGTACACAGTGTCGTCCATATGCGGGTGCCGGATGCCGACCTCCGTAACAGACGGTAAAGAAGCGAGTCCAGGCCTGACGAGCCGGACAAGCGGTCGCTCACGCGGCTTGGGGGCGGGGGAATCGAGGCAGGGGGTCTGTGATGGGACTGGGCGCCGGCCTGCGGGTCGGAGTGGTCGGCTGCGGCTACTGGGGGTCCAAACATGTTCGAGTGTTGCACTCGATCGATGCAGTGGACCGGGTCGTCCTGGTCGACGGTCGCGAGGGCCGGCTGCACAGCGTAGGACACACTTTCCCGGCAAGCGCCTGTTTCACCACGCTGGAGCAGGCGCTGACCCATGTCGACGCGGTCATCCTCGCCACTCCGCCGACCACGCACGCACCACTGGCGACGCTCGCGCTCGAGGCCGGCAAACACGTTCTCGTGGAGAAACCGCTGACCACCAGGTCCGCCGACGCGCGCCACCTCATCGCCACGGCCGATGCGGCAGGGGTGACGCTGATGGTCGGCCACACCTTCGAATACAGCCCGGCAGTCTGGAAGCTGCGGGAGCTGATTCAGACCGGCGTGTTGGGCGACGTCTACTACATCAACACACAGCGGCTCAACCTCGGCTTGTACCAAGGCGACGTGAACGTGATCTTCGATCTCGCGCCGCACGACGTCTCGATCATCAACAACGTTCTCGGTCGGACTCCCGTGGCCGTGCAGGCCTGGGGCTGGAGGCACGTCGACGCGCGGTTCGAGGACGTGGCCTACCTGCGGCTGATCTACGCCGACTCCACCATGTCGTCGAACATCCACGTCAGCTGGCTTGATCCGTGCAAGGTCCGCCGGGTCACCGCGGTCGGCAGTCGGAAGATGGCGGTGTACGACGACCTGGCGTCGGAGGAACGAATCCGGATTCATGACAAGGGCGTTCTGTTCCCGGCCGAATACGGCAGTTCGGGTGACGAGAGCCTCACACTGCCACCGATGTCGTATCGCTACGGCGACATCGTGTCGCCGTTCCTGGCGTCCGACGAGCCACTCGCGGTCGAGGACGGCCACTTCGTCGAGTGCATCCTCAAGGGTGAGCGTCCACTCACGGACGGGACGAACGGCCTTGCCGTCGTCGAGGTGCTCGAGTGCGCACAGCTGTCGCTGCTCCTCGGGCGTCCCGTCAGCGTCGATGAGATCCGCAACGGCAAGGTGAAGGACACCTCCGGCACTAAGCACGGCAATGCCGGCCAGCCGGACCGCGAGCCGACGCTCGAGCCCGTGCCGCGATGACCGACGTCATCCCCTTCACCGACCTAGGGGCAATGACCGGCGAGGTCCGTGACGACGTTGAGGCGGCCTGGTCCGGCCTCCTGGACCGGAACGAGTTCATCGGCGGCGCCGCCGTCGAGCGCTTCGAGCAGGAGTGGGCCGCATACTGCCACACGAAGCACTCCGTCAGCGTTGCCAACGGCACCGATGCGCTGCGACTGACGCTGCAGGCGCTGGGCATCGGCCACGGTGACGATGTCGTCGTGCCGGCGAACACGTTCGTGGCAACCGTGGAGGCTGTCGTGCTGGCCGGCGCCGTCCCGCGCTTCGCCGACGTCAGCCCGGAGACGTTGCTGATCGGCGCGGACGACCTCGAGGCGGCGATCACGGGCCGGACGGCGGCGGTCATCGTCGTTCAGCTCTACGGGCAGATGGCGGACATGGACGCACTCGGCAAGGTGGCGAACCGGGCGGGCATCGCCGTCGTCGAGGACGCCGCCCAGGCGCATGGTGCGACCTGGCGTGATGGCCGAGCGGGATCGTTCGGCAGCGCCGGGTGTTTCAGCTTCTATCCCGCCAAGAATCTCGGCGCCTTCGGCGACGCCGGCGCGGTGGTGACCAATGACTCCGAACTCACGCGGCGGCTCGAGTGCTTGCGTGATCACGGCAGGGCGAGCTGGTCTCACCACCAGCATGTCGAGGTCGGCACGAACAGCCGACTCGACGCCCTGCAGGCCGCGGTCCTTTCGGCGAAGCTTCCGCACCTCGACAGGTGGACAGAGTCGCGCCGCGCACTGGTCGCGGAGTACCAGCGGCAGCTGGCGGACTCCGGGGTGCGTCTGGTGGGGGCCAGAGAAGAGGCCGGCCACGTCTACCACCTCGCGGTCGCCCGGGTTCCACGACGAGATGCAGTACGTGCCTGCCTCGACGAGCTTGGGATCAGGACCGGAATCCACTATCCGATCCCTTGCCACCGGCAGCCGCCGTACGAGCATTTCGCCACCGCACCGCTGCCTGTCGTCGAGCAGGCCGCCAACGAAGTGCTGTCTCTGCCGCTGTTTCCACAGCTGCAGACACGCCAGGTCGCCCGCGTCTCCGCTGCGCTGTGCGAACTCGTCCCAGGTGGTCGGTCGTCAGCGGATCTGGAGCTTGTCCGACGGCCGGCTGTGCATAGGAATCGGAAATCCAGGAGAGCCGCCTATGGCCAGTGACGCGCCGTTGATCGAGCCGCTCCATGCCGATGCAGGCGTCATCGTCGGATACCAGCCCGGCCGGCCTATCAAGGACAGTACCGAGCGGCTGGTGCTGGCGCCAGGCGCCCACCTGCGCAGCGGCACGGTCATCTACGGGGGCTCACACATCGGAGCTCGCTTCGAGACCGGGCACAACGTCGTCATCCGCGAGGAATGCGTCATCGGTGATGACGTGTGCGTTTGGAGCAACTCGGTCGTCGACTACGGCTGCCGCATCGGGGACGGAGTGAAGATCCATGCCAACTGTTACCTAGCTCAGTTCACGGAGATCAGCGCCGGCGCATTCCTCGCGCCAGGCGTCACCGTGGCCAACGACCTCTATCCCGGTGATCCGGCGTCCGCCCGGCTGATGTCCGGACCGTCGATCGGACCCGGTGCCCGGATCGGTGTCAACGTGACGTTGCTGCCCTACGTCCGGATCGGGGCGGAGGCGCTGGTCGGCGCCGGAGCCGTCGTCACCAGGGATGTGCCGGACGGCTGCGTTGCCTACGGCAACCCCGCCATGGTGCACGGCCGGATCGAGGACCTCGTCGAGATCAGCCGGCGCGTCGAGGCTGTGCCTGGCGACGGGCACCGGCTCCGAATGGCACACCGCAGGGCGGCCGGATCGGTGCGAACCGAGCGGGAATCGCCATGACGGGCATCGCCCGGCCGAGCGCGCGCGTCCGGACCCGCCCGGTCGTGGGTCGCAGGGTCGCGAAGCGGGTTCTCGACCTGGTTGTGGCCGTCGCGTGCCTCACGCTTGCGGGACCGGCGATGCTGGTGATCGCCACGATCGTCCGGGCGACCACACCGGGCCCGGCGCTGTTCCGGCAAATTCGCCTAGGGCGCGACCACCGGCCGTTCCTGATGTACAAGTTCCGGACCATGTATGACCACTGTCCGGACGACATCCATCGGCACTACATGCAGCGGCTGCTGTCGGACAACCCAGAGGTCGGTGGCGAGTCCGGCCTCTACAAGCTGGAAGCCGACCCGCGGATCACCCGGGTCGGCCGGTTCCTACGCCGGACCAGCCTTGACGAGCTGCCCCAGCTAGTTAACGTGCTGAGGGGTGAGATGTCCCTCGTCGGGCCGCGCCCGATGCTGCCGTGGGAGGCCGACCTCTGTGGTCCGCCGTGCCGTGACCGCTTTCTCGCCGTACCGGGCCTGACCGGGCTTGCACAGACCAGCGGCCGCAACCGGCTCACCATGCGCCAGACGCTCGAGCTCGATCTGGAGTACGTCGAACGGCAGAGTTTGATGTTCGACCTGCTGATCCTGCTCCGAACCGTGCCAGCCGTCCTGGCGAGAAACGGCCTGTGACGACGGTGGCCGGCGTCCGGGAGCATAGTTCGGCCGCCGACGCAGTCGGCGATTCGATCACGGTCGCCGCATGGACCGTACTGAGCCGGGTCACCGGCGTCGTCAAGATCATGGCGATCGGCGCCGTACTTGGGCCAACCTTCCTCGGCAACACGTTCCAGTTCACCAACGCCCTGCCCAACCTCGTGTACTACGGACTGCTTGCGGGCTCCCTGTTCACCTCGCTGCTCGTCCCGGCGCTCGTCAGGCACATCGATGCCGACGACCGCGCGGCGTCGGAGCGGGTCGCCGGCGGTTTCTTCGGCCTCACGGTGCTCGGACTCGCGGTCGCGACGCCGCTTGTGATCTGGCTGGCGCCGCTCCTGTTGCGCGTGGCGTCACCCGGCGGCACTGGCGAGGTGGGTGCCGATCAGGAGCGGGTGGGCCGATGGCTGATCGTGATGTTCATGCCCCAGGTCTTCTGTTACGCCGTCATCGGCACGGCGAGCGCGATCATGCACGCGCGGCGCCGATTCGCCCTCGCGGCGGCGGCGCCCGCGCTCGAGAATGTCGGCATGATCGCCGTGCTGGCTCTGGCCGCGGTCACATACGGCACCGGCGCGACCCTGGACGATCTTCCGCGAGGCGAGCTGCTCTTGCTCGGCCTCGGCACCACCGGGGCGGTGGTACTGCATGCCGGCGTTCAGTGGTGGGGTGCCAGGCGTGCTGGGGTCACACTGCTGCCGCGGAGCGGTTGGAACGACCCCGAGGTGCGGGCGCTCCTGCGCAGAGCGCTCTCGTCGCTCGGGCAGGCGGTTCTGATGGCCATGCAGGTACTGACGATGCTCGCGCTTGCGAACCGGGTGCCCGGCGGCGTCATCGCATTCGGTGTCGCACTCAATTTCTACTATCTGGCCATAGCACTCGGAGTCACCCCGACGGCGCTCGCGGTGCTGCCCCGGTTGGCTCGGATGTACAACGCCGGCCAAGCCATGCTCTACCGGGACACACTGCTACGCGGGTACGCGTTCGCACTGTTCTTGACCATTCCCGCCGCGGTCGGCTACCTCACCTTGGCCAAGCCCCTCGCGGAGTTGCTCTCCTTCGGCCGCATGGACTCGGCCACTGGCCCCGCGATGGTCGCCGTCGCCCTCGCTGCTCTCGCGCCCGCCGTGATCGGTCAGACCGCCTTCACGATCTCGTCGTACGCGTGCTATGCCCGCGAGAACACCCGGTCCCCGCTGGTGGCCATGCTGGTGCAGGCCGTCACCTGCTTCGCCCTGCTGGGATTGGCGGGGTCGGTGGGCGGTACGGCGGTCCTGTTCATGATCGGTCTGGCGTTCTCGACCGCAGTCGCGGTCGCAGCCGGCCTACTCAGCCGGTCTGCCGAGCGGTGGGGTCGACGCGGAACCGAGCGGCTCGTCCCGTCGTTGCTGCGGATCTGCGCGGGCGCGGCATTGATGGCGGGCCCCGCCTGGCTCACTGCCCGGGTGATCCCGACCGCCGGACTGGCGGTGGTCGCGGCGGCGGTCGTGGGTGGCGCGACCTACCTTGCGGTGCAAGCGATGTGGCGCGCGCCGGAGCTTTCGTCCGGCATCCGCGGTCTCGCCCGACTCCGCGGCAAGCTGGCCGGTTCTGGTTGAGGAGCCGCCGATGGCGATGACCGAGCTCGGCGGTCGGATGGATCGGCCCGCCCTGCCCCGGCGACACGACGGGCTGCCCCCGCGTGCTGTCGTCCTTGGCGGTCTGGTGGTCGCGGGCGGAGGCGGCTGGCTGGCGGCCGAATCACCGGCAATCGCGCTCGGTGGCACGGCCGTGCTGCTTCTGGCTGCCTGTGTCTGGGCCCGACCGGCACTCGCCGCATACCTCGTCGTCGGCGTCACCCCGCTGGTCGCCGGCATCGACCGTGGCACCGCGATCCCGGTGCTCAGGCCGAACGAAGCGCTGTACTTCGTCCTTGCCGCCACCCTGGTAACGCGAGCGATAGTCCTGATGCGCACTGGGCATGAGCTGAGGGTCCGGCTGACGGCCGTCGCGTGGGCGTTGCTGCTGATGTCCGTTGCCAACTCGGTCATACCGTTGCTCTGGATGCTCCTGCGGCATCGCACACCGAGCCAGGACGACTACCTGTACGCCCTCGTGCTGTGGAAGTTCGTGGCGGTTTACGCCATCGTGCGAGCGAGCGTCACCACGGATCGGCAGATAAGACGCTGCTTGTGGATCTCGGTCTGCACGGCGGGCGTCGTCGCGGTCATCGGCATCCTGCAGGCACTCGACCTGCTGGGCGTGCGTAGCCTGCTAGCGATGTACTACGCGCCGTTCGGGTACGTCGGCGCCCTGTCCAAGCCTCGCGGTGGCTCGACATTGGCACTCCCAGCCGCAGCCGCAGATCTGATGATGTTCAACCTCGCGATCGTGGCCTGCTTCTGGATGCAGGGCCGTCGGCGCGCACTGCTTGCGCCCGCCGCGGTCCTGCTCATCTTCGGCTGTCTCGCGTCCGGAGAGTTCTCGAGTTTCTTCGGTTTGCTGGTCGCTGTCGTCGCGGTCGCCATCGTCGGCCGGTCGTGGAATATCCCGCTGATGTCTGCACCGGCGGGCATTGCCGGGTTCCTCGTGCTGTGGCCGGTGGTCGCCGAGCGGCTCAGCGGCTTCCAGTCCGTGCATGGTCTTCCAGCGAGCTGGATCGGCCGGCTGCGCAACCTGAGCAGCTACTTCCTGCCAGAACTCTTCTCCGACTGGAACTTCCTGCTCGGGGTGCGGCCGGGGGCAAGGGTTCCGGTGGCCATTCAGGCGACCGGATATGTCTGGATCGAGAGCGGATACATCTGGCTGCTCTGGGGCGGCGGGATCCCATTGCTCGCCGCCTATCTGTTCTTCGTCCGCGCGAGCCTGCGCCAAGGCTGGCGGGCAGCACGGTTCGGGCAGGGGGCCGGCAGCATCGCCGGTGCCGTGTCTGTCGTCGCCGTCGCGGTCTGTGCCGTGCTGATGATCTTCGATCCGCATGTCACGTACCGGGGATCGGCTGACCTGCTCTTCGCTCTGCTCGCGTTGACGCGCTGTCACCGAGGTGAGACCTTCGAAGGGAGTGGGGACGGCGAGTCCCTGCCATTGGCGACGACGCGGGCATCCGCGTGCACTCGAGGCGGCGGGGAGCTGGGATGAGTACCACGCCACCGGAGCGGAGTGGTGGACGAGCTCCGGCTGCGTACGCGACCGTGCTCCGGAGGTATGCGCTCCTCGTTCTCGCGTTCACTCTGGCGGCCGTCGGCACGGCGTACGGGATCACGCGCACCCAACCGCCGGAGTACACGTCCGTCGAGACCGTCGTCGTCGAGCCGCGCGCGGTTCCGAAAGGCGCCGCGCCGCAGGCGCCCGACATGGGGACCGAGCGGGAGATCGCGACGTCGGGAAGCGTCGCGGCGCTGGCCGCCAAGGCGCTCCGTGCGCCGCTGGCCGACCTCACGCAGGGCCTGTCGGTCAAGGTGCCGGTCGACACGCACGTGCTCCGGTTCGCGTACACCTCCTCGAACCCACAGGAGGCGAGGTGGCGTGCCAGTGCGTTCGCCAACGCGTACATCAAGTACCGGTCCGGACAGGCAAAGCCCGACGAGAGCAGCCCTAAAGCGACGGTGATCACCCCTGCGAGCCTGCCGGACACGCCGTCCGGGCCGAACTACCCGCTGAACCTGGGTGTCGCCCTTCTGGTCGGCCTTGTGCTCGGCGTCGTGACCGCCGTCGTCCGCGATCGTTTCGACGACCGGCTCCGCGGTGCGCGCGACCTCGAGCTGCAGACTCGTGCCCCCACTCTCGCGTCCGTACCCTCGACCTGGAGACTGCCGTCCGGCCCCAGTGCCCCACTGGCGATCCTGCGGGCTCCGCAGTCCGCAACGTCCGAGGCCTTCCGCTACCTCCGAACGAAGGTTCTACACGTCGCGTCGACACGCGATGCTCAGACTCTCGTGCTCACCAGCGCCGTCGGACACCACGGCCGAGCTGTCTGTGCCGCGAACCTGGCGGCGGCTCTGGCGCTCTCCGGAAAGCGGGTCATCCTGGTCTGTGCCGACTCACACCAGAGGGAACTCGCCCGACTCTTGAGCGTGGACAACAGCATCGGTCTCGTGGACGTCGCGAGCTGGCATGCACCGCTCGACAGGGCGCTGCTCGGCACTGGAATCGATAGGCTTCAGGCGGTTCCTCCTGGACTGGCAGCGCCTCCGGGCTACGTACTCGCCGACACGATGCGCGCGATCCTTCCGACGCTGTGCCGCGACGCGGATCTTGTCCTGGTCGACGCGCCACCGGTGCTGTCCTCAGCCGACACCGCGGCCATTGTCGCGTTCACCGACATGACACTGCTGGTCGCTCACACTCGCCACTCGTCGCGCAGCGCTGTCCGGACCGCCAGCGTGGAGATCGAACAGGCGGGCGGTCGGTTGATCGGGTCGGTACTCATCGCCGACCAGCGGATGCCGCTCCGCTGGGTGACGCCGCCCAGAGGCCTTTTCATCGGGGTCCCGGGCAACCAGCGGTCGAGGCCGGGAGAAGCGACCGGACCCGGACCGGGAGACGGCGGGATCCCGGTCACGCCGGCCGACAGCGGCCACCGATGATCTCCGACGGCTATCGTGGCGGTGCCGGGAGGTCGAGTTGCAGTACGACTACTGCCTTCTGAGCCGAGATCCGGGAGCGGACGGACAGCCGCGGCGGGTCACCGACGGCGCACAGTTGTTCGGCGAGTCGCGGGCAGAAGGCATTCAGCAGAACTGCTCCGGTCACCCGGATCGTGGTGGGGAGCGTGGGGTCTGCCGAAGCGGTCAGCGGCGCGACGACCGCTAGCGCGCGCCGTCCTCTGGACGGTTTGCTCCGGACCGTGGCACCCGTCAGCCGGTACCGCAACTCCAGGCGGGTGACCAGCCCGTACATCGGCAGGTCGATCGCCCCGCGAACTTCGCTGGGCGCCAGGACCAGGGGGCGACCGTCCGCTACGCCGCGAAGAGAGATTGCGGAGGGCTCGCTTGGAGGCGGTGCTCGTAGGGCGCTCCGGACCGGAGGCAAGTTCAGCGAGACGTGGTCGACGGCACTGCGCAGCTTGACAGTCTCGATGATGTCCATCGCGCCATCCGCCCGCACTGCCGCCGTCAACCAGATCCCCACAGTAGCCGGGCCAGTTCCGGACGGGCGGACGCTGGCGGGGGGCGGCACCACGGCGGGCGTCTCGATACAGGCGGCGAGCACGACGATACCCAAAGCGAAGAGCAGCTTCCTCGAGAGGGATCTGGACAACGTCACCAGGCTCCTCGACCCCGGCGGCCTTCGGGCCGCTTTTCGTTCTACGCCGCCGATGGGCTCACGATACACCGCGGAATAGCGACGCGGAGCAATTCTTTCGGGTAGTGGCAGGGGTCGCGGAGACGCCAAATTGGAACCGGACGTGCGCACTACGCATTCGAGAACAGACCCTCATAAAGAACAAATTTCACGGCCTCATCAATTTAGAGGAAGCGGAGAGCGTCGACGACAGCAAGAATCGCGACGTGGCGCATGTCCGGGTCATGATTGTGGACGACGACACGCTGTTCACTGATGCGCTCGTCGGCCGGCTGGCCAGGGAGGTCGGTCTCGAGTTGCTGCCCCCCGCACAGAGCGCGCGGCAGGCGTACGCCATCCTCGCGACAGGCCATCCGGACGTCGCCGTGCTCGACCTGGCTCTCGGTGACGCGACAGGCATCGACGTTCTCGATCACATGCATATGTGGCATCCGTCTACACGACCGCTGGTTCTCAGTGCGGCTGCCGGCGTCGATCCGGTCGTGGACGCCGTCCGGCACGGCGCATTGGCGTGGGTCCCGAAGACAGCCGATGGCGACCTGATCGTGAGGGTCATCAGCCTCGTCGCCCGAGGTGAGGCCTGGTTCCCGCCTGCACTGCTCGCAGACGTGCTGCGACGCCTCGTCACCGGCCGGGACGCCGACGGAATACCCGACCCGCTCGTCGAACTTTCCCTGCGAGAGCGGGAGGTCCTGCAATGCATGGTCGACGGTCTCGGCCGCGCCGAGACAGCGATGCGTCTCGGGGTGTCCACGAACACTGTGCGCACCCACATCCGGCGCCTGCTCACCAAGCTGGCTCTGCACTCCGCACTCGAGGCATCCGCGACGGCCCTTCGCGCCGGTATGCGCCCGTCTGGCCGTTGACGCAGCGCAACGCGCTCAATTTCTGCGGCACCGTGGTGGGCTCAACCACCCAAATCTCTACTCTTGGTCATATTTCCGGCGCGTCCCGTACTTCTCCTGGGAGGCGTCCGATCAAGGCAATGCTCTCGCTTGACATTCGCCAATCGACGGTGCTGACTTGGTTTTAGCCTCAATTATGAGGCGGTGAGCGTATGGGCTGTGCCGGCCGGGTTTGGGGGCCAGGTCGGGCCAGAGTCCGATGGGGGGCGATCCTCTCCGGGTCGCGTGCACGTCGCCGGGTCGGGCACGCATCCAAGGACCTCACGGCCTGTGTGGCTCGCCGTGGGTTGTCCGTGCGGTGCGAAAGGCGGACTTCGGTGCGACTGCTGATCTGCGACGACCATGCCGTGTTGGCCGAAGCACTCGCGCTGCTTCTCGAGGAGGCCGGAAACACAGTGGTGGCCGTGACCGACTCGCCCGACCGGGCGCTCGCGGTACTGAGGACCGAACCGGTCGATATGTGTCTGCTGCACATTGACCACCCGTCCGGCAGCTTCCTCGACGTACTCCTGAATGTGCGGGCAGCCGCACCGGATGCCAAACTCGTTCTTCTCACTGCGGTGATCCAGCCGGGCGTGGTGGCCGCCGGCACGGCGGCCGGCGTGGACGGATTCGTCGACAAGCGGCAGCGGATCGAGGATCTGGTGACACTGATCGCCCGCGTGCACGCGGGCGAGGTGATCTACCAACCTTCCGGAGACGGCCATGCGAGTCGTCGACACATCGAGCGCTCCGATGTGCAGCGGCTGGCGCGCTATCTGACTCCGCGGGAACGCGAGGTGCTGTCCCACCTGGTCCGCGGTGAGAGCGCCATCGTCTGCGCCCGGTCCATGGGCGTCAGCGCCACGACGACCCGCACTCACATCCAAAGCGTGCTCACCAAGCTCGGCGTTCACTCCCAGCTCGAGGCGGTCACCGCGGCGGTGCGCAACGACCTGGTCAGTGTCGAGACCGGCGAGTGGTTGGCAAGATGACCCAAACACGGGCATAGCCTGCAAGGTAACGATCGTGTATCGTTCGGCGGGCCGACGCCCCCTCGGCCGTTCAAATACCAGCGTCTGGTCGGTACGCCTAGTCCCGCCACGATCCAGGCGCCCCCTGCGATCCAGATGGCGGGAGCGGGGGACCCACCCGGGCCCTCCAGGTCCACCGGTCGTGCCTTGCACGGCCTTGGGGTGAAGCCGCGTCGCATCGACGGCTAGGCCGGGCACCACCGCGCCCGAACCCGACAGCTGACCCCGTAGGCGTGGCGGAGGTTTTGCCTTGCCCCGATACCGTCACGGCGTTCGTGCGTGCCCACGTACGGCCGTCAATCGTCCTGTTCAACGCATCGTCTCGCACCCTGCCACGCTGAAACGTGGCGCAGTCAACGACCCGCTGAGGAGCTCGTCCGTTCGGGGGGTGAGGTCGTGAGCCGGCACCGGCAGACCCGAACGGACCGGCCCTCGCCGGTCGCACGCCTCCGCCATCTCCGCCGCCGCGATCGCTGGCTCTCGGGTGTCGCGGGCGTAACCGCGCTGGCGGCGCTGGTTGTGATGCTGACATCGCTAGGCAACATCGGATCCGCCGATGCGACAACCATCTCGATGACGAATCCGTCGCTGGAATCCGACGCGAACAATGATCGCGTCCCGGACTGCTGGCAGCCGCAGGGTTACGGAAAGAACCGGTACAGCTTCACGTGGACCACAGCTGCACACAGCGGTAGCCGGGCAGAGCAGGTGACCATCACCGGCTACCGGTCCGGGATGCGCGGATTGTTCGTCCAGATGGGCTCCAGTGGATGCGGTCCAGCGGTGATCCCCGGACACCAGTACACGCTCAGCGGGTGGTATCACACCGGTGGACAGGCCCACCTCACCGCGTCCTACCGGGACACATCGGGAACCTGGGTACGCTGGACCAGCGGCTCGACGCTGCCGGTGGCAAGCAGTTGGACACAGGCCGAGTACGTCACACCTGAGCTTCCGGCGGATGCAACCGCGATCAGCTTCGGTTTCGAGTTGCAGTCGGCGGGCTCACTCACGACGGATGACTACGCGATCAGCGACTCCGGATCACCGACTGCAGCTCCGACGGCCAGTGCCACGTCTTCACCGACGGCCAGCGCTACGTCCTCCCCGACAGCCAGCGCCACGTCCTCCCCGACGGCCACTGCCACGTCTTCACCGACGGTCAGTGCCACGTCCTCCCCGACAGCCACTGCGACGTCGCCGGCGCCATCGTCGACTACATCGACGTCGCCCAGCCCGACTCCGACGAGCAGCACCTCGCCGACCACATCGTCTGCGCCGCCACCGACGAGCGGTTACTTCACGACTCTTGTCTCGCCGGGCAACGTAGGCTCGCTACCGAGCGGCAGTACCTGTGCCGCCGCCGTGCACCGCTCGACGTGGGAACCGCGGCCGGACAACTACAAGCGCAATCACCACCTGGTCGACGCCGCTGCGGTCCACAATTCGTTCGCCTCGCGACCCAGATCGGGTTTGGGCACATACGACCCGCGCTGGGACTCCTGGCTGCTGCCGAGGGTCGATGGTCAATTCAGCGGCACAACCGACGAGATCATTCAATGGGCCGCATGCAAATGGGGGCTGCCGGACAACTACCTGCGCGCCGAGGCTTACACCGAGTCGACATGGTTCCAGTACGAGACCTACTCCTCCGGCCGGTGTGCCGATCAGTACGGCTGTGGAGACTGGTTCAGTTCCGAGCCCTACGCCGCCCGCAAGACCTACTGCTCCGGGCTCGCGAGCAGCGGCGGCTATGACTATCAGAAGGATTACGGCGACGGCTTGTGCCCGAAGACCTTCTCCATAGTCGGAATCATGTCCTGGTGGAACCCATCCTGGGGCTTCAACTGGGCGGGAAACCAGAACGGGACATTCCCGTTCACCAGAGACTCCACCGCGATGGCGCTGGACTACATGGCCTCGCAGATCCGTGGCTGCTACGAAGGCTGGCGTTGGGGACTGGGCAGTAGCTACAGGGCCGGGGACTTGTGGGGCTGCGCCGGCGCTTGGTACTCAGGCGTCTGGCATGACTCTCGTGCGGAGACCTACATCTCGACGGTCCAGGGCAATCAGAGCGCCAAGCCCTGGCTGACCGCCTACTTCGCAACCCAGAAGCCGTCGTGCGACGCGACGTACGGCTGCCCCGGTCCAGACCTGTTGCCATGACGGGATAGCCCGCACCCGATCCAGGGCTACCCAGTCAATGTGACCGTCCGTCCATCCGACTCACTCGGGTGCACGGACGGTCACGTGCCAGGTCTGCCGGCGCATCCCTGTAAACGGCCGATGCCGCCTGAGCGAAGGAGGTGCGCATCAAACCCGGGGTGGTTCATGAGCTCAAGTAGGTGGGGCGGTGCTGGCTCGGGTTATTAGTTCGGTGGCTAGTTCGAGGCGGTGGTGGGTGGGGGTTTCGCCGCGGCCTAGGGCGATGGCGAGGGTGGCGGCTGCGGCGGCCATTTCGGTGAGGGGTTGGTGGATGGTGGTGAGGGGTGGGGTGACCCAGGCGGTGATGGGGAGGTTGTCGAAGCCGATGACGCTGAGGTCGTCCGGGATGCGTAGGCCGGCTTCGGCTGCCGCCTGGTAGAGGCCTAGGGCTTGGAGGTCGTTGTGGGTGACAACCGCGGTGGGGCGGTCCGGTAGGGCGAGGAGTGTGCGGCCGTGGATCAGGCCGTCCTCGGGCAGGAAGGTGCCTTCGTAGATCAGGTCGGGTGTGATCGGCGTACGCGCGTCGTCCATGGCTGCCCGGTAGCCGTCGAGGCGGGCACGGCTGGAGAGCATCCGGCTCGGTCCGGTGATCGTGGCGATTCGCTGGTGTCCCAGGTCGAGTAGGTGCCGGGTGGCCGAGAAGCCGCCGCTCCAGTTGCTGGCCACGACCGACGGGAACTCGTGTCCGGGGTCACCGGTGGGATCGACCAGGACGAACGGGATGTCCCGGCTGCGGATCTGGTCGCGTTGTTCCGGGGTGAGACCGGAGAAGACCGCGATGACGCCGATCGGCCTGCGGGCCAGGACGCCCTCGATCCAGCTCATGCCGGGCGTGTGCCCGTGCATCTCGGAGAGTACGACGGCCAGCCCGTTCTCATCGGCGACGCGTTCGACCCCCTTGATCATCTCCATCGCGTACGCGCCCTCGAGCTCGTGGAAGACGAGCTCGAGCAACGCGGCCTTGGCGCCGGGCTTCTTCAGTCGCCGGAACCCGTGTTCGCGAATGACCTCCTCGACCAGGGCGCGAGTCCGCGGCGAGACGTCGGACCGGCCGTTGATGACCCGCGACACCGTCGGGACCGAGACGCCGGCCAGTTCGGCGATCTGGGTGACCGTCATCGGTTCGGTGCGACCCGTCATGGCGGCGAGTGTAACCCCGAGCCGAATGTTTCGGAGCTACTTCCGGAACGAACCGTTGACGTCGCCTGTGACCCGTCTTACAGTTCCCGCAATCATTTCGAACTCAGCTTCGAAACTTTCGGGCCTGGCCTGGGATGCAGGCACTGCAGGAGGTTTGCCGTGAGAAGTCGTATCGCCGTCGCCATAGCCGCCGCCGTGACGCTCGCCGCCGCCGGATGTTCCGGTGGCGGCTCCGGGAACGACGGGGGCGACCAGAAGTCGTTCGAGTTCTGGTCGTTCTCCGGGATCAATCAGAAGGCCGCAGTCGACGAGTACCAGCAGAAGCATCCCGACATCCACATCAAGCTGACCGAGGTCGGCTCGTCGGTGGAGACGGCGCAGGCGCTGACGACGGCGCTGGCCGGCGGCAAGGTGCCGGACCTGGTGCTGATCCAGGGCGACGACCTGCCGAAGTTCGTCGAACAGCCGCAGAACTTCGTCGACCTGCGCAGCCTCGGCGCGGATGACGTCAAGAAGGACTACCTGGATTGGGTGTGGTCGCAGAGCGTCGCCAAGGATGGTGAGGTGCTCGGCGTTCCCACCGACGTGGGCGGTCTGGCGATCGCGTACCGGACGGATCTTTTCGCGGCGGCCAAGCTGCCGACCGACCGGGACGCGGTCAGCAAACTCTGGCCGACCTGGGACAAGTTCATCGAGGTGGGCAAGCAGTACAAGGCGGCGACCGGCAAGCCGTTCGTCGACAACGCGTCGACCAGCGTGTTCTACCAGGCCGTGAACCAGGGGGACATGAAGTTCTACGACGCCGATCGCAACCTGGCCTACGACCACAGCCCGCAGGTCAAGGAGGCGTTCGACTACGCGCTGACGGCCGCGCAGGCAGGCATCACGGCGAAACTCAGCTCGTTCTCGGAGGGCTGGTCCGCGGGCATGGCCAAGGGCGACTTCGCCGTACTCGCGGCGCCGTCCTGGATGCTGGGCGGGATCCGCTCCAACGCGCCGGCCACCAAGGGGAAGTGGGATATCGCCACCATCCCGGGCGGCGCCGGCAACTGGGGTGGCAGCTACCTCGCGATCCCCAAGAACGCCAAGAACCAGCAGGCGGCCTGGAACTACATCAAGGAGATGCAGTCGCCGCAGTCGCAGCTCGCGCACTACGTCGGCTCGGGTTCACTTCCGTCGACTCCGGCGGTGTACAAGGATGCGCAGCTGACCTCGCACAAGGACCCGTTCTTCTCGAACGCACCGACCGGGAAGATCTACACCGAGTCCCTGCTGGGCCTGAAGCCGTTCTACATCGGACCGGACAGCTCGGCGATCGGCCAGGAGTTCCAGAACGTGCTCACCAACGTCGAGCAGGGCAAGGGTGATCCGGGCACGGCGTGGGACACCGCGTTGAAGAACATCAAGACGGCTATCGGCAAGTGACCAGTACTCTCACCGCGCCCCGCGCCTCGACCGCGCCACCAGCGGCGTCGAGGCGCCGGGTGCGCGACAGCATCGGCGAGCGGATCGCGCCGTACGCCTATATCGCGCCGTTCTTCCTGATCTTCGCCGTCTTCGGCCTGTTCCCCCTGCTGTTCACGTTCTACGTCGCTCTGTTCGACTGGAACCCGGTGGGGGAGCACACCTTCGTCGGCCTGGACAATTTCGCCCGCCTGTTCGACGACCCGCGGTTCTGGAACGCGATGCGGAACACCATCGGCATCTGGTTCCTATCGACGGTGCCGCAGTTGCTGATCGCGCTCGGCATCGCGCATCTGCTCAACCACACGCGGCTGCGGTTCGCGACGCTGTTCCGGATGTCGATGCTCGTCCCGTACATCACGTCGGTCGCGGCGACGACGGTCGTGTTCGCCCAGCTCTTCGATCGCGACTACGGCCTGTTGAACTGGGTCCTACACCTCATCGGCGTCGGCCCGGTCAATTTCGCCCAGTCCACCTGGGGGAGCCAGTTGATGATCGCGACCATGGTGATCTGGCGGTGGACCGGGTACACGACCTTGCTCTATCTCGCGTCGCTGCAAGCGATCTCGCGCGACATCTACGAGGCCGCGTCGGTCGACGGCGCCGGCAACTGGAAGCAGTTCCGGTACATCACCATCCCGTCGCTACGTCCGGTGATCGTGTTCACCATCGTGACCTCGACCATCGGCGGGTTGCAGATCTTCACCGAGCCGCTGCTCGTGTCGCGCAGCGCGCCGCTGACCTGTGGACCGGTCCGGCAATGCCAGACCCTCACGCTGTTCCTGTTCGAGCAGGGCTTCGGCCAGTTCAAGTTCGGGTACGGCGCGGCGATCGGCGTCTCGCTGTTCATCCTCGTCGTCGCCTTCGCACTACTGAACTTCCTCCTGTCCACGCGAATCCGCCGGGAGAAGCCATGACTGGGTTGATTTTGCGCCTCCGGCGCGGGGGCCGGATCGACCGGGTGCCGTGGTGGGTCTACGTTCTGCTGACCCTCGCCGTGGTGATCGCCGTTTTCCCGCTGTACTGGATGTTCGTCGTGGCGTCGAACGACTCCGCGACCGCCTACAAGATGCCGCCGCGGATCGTCCCCGGCGGAAACCTCCTCCACCTCACCGAGCTCGTGTTCAGCACGGTTCCGTTCGTACGATCGCTGATCAACAGCGCCGTCGTCGCGGTGGCGATCGGCGTCGGCCACGGTGTGCTCTGCGCGCTGGCCGGATTCGCGTTCGCCAAGTTGCGTTTTCCCGGCCGGAACACGCTGTTCCTGATCGTCGTACTCACGATGACCGTGCCGACGCAGCTGGCCGTCATTCCGCAGTACATGATCATGTCGAAGCTCGGGTGGGTGGACACGTTGCAGGCGCTGATCGTGCCCGGGCTGGCGAGTGCGTTCGGCATCTTCTGGATGCGTCAGCACATCGCGTCGACCGTGTCCGACGAGTTGCTGCAGGCGGCCCGGATCGACGGGGCGAACTCGTGGCAGATCTTCTGGCAGATCGCCTTCCCGCTGGTCCGGCCAGCCGCGTTCGTGCTAGGTCTGCTCGGGTTTGTCACGGCTTGGAACGACTTCCTCTGGCCGTTCATCATCCTCAAGTCGCCGGAGATGTACACGGCGCAGATCGCCATCAAGGCGCTGCAGAACAGCTACGTCGTGGATCTCGGTCTCGCCATGGCGGGCTCGTTCCTGGCCACCATTCCGATGCTCATCCTGTTCGCCTTCGTCGGCCGCCGCCTCGTCAGCGGCATCATGGACGGCGCCTTCAAGGGCTGAGGGTCATCCCCGCACGGGGGGCGGGGATGACCTCACCAGGCCTGATCAGCCGAGATAGGTCTGCCACGGGCCGGTGATGGCGAAGGTGATGCCCGGCGTCTGCATGTTGACGAAGAGGACCTTGCCATCGGCGGAGAAGGCGGGGCCGGTGAACTCGGAGTCGTTCAGCATGTTGCGGGCGATCGCGTACGTCGGTCCACCCGGCGTCGAGCTCAGCACGTGACTGCTGGCATTGCCGTCCTCGGCCAGGATCAGCGAGCCCCACGGCGTGACAGTGACGTTGTCCGGGCCGTCGAAGTTGTAGTCGTCGTACTTCGCCTCGGGGCCCTTGTCCGCGGCGGTGTTGCTCGGGAAGTACGTGACCAGCTGGATGGTGTTCGCCTGGTAGTTGTAGAACCAGACCATGCCGTCGTGCGGGATGGCGTCGGCCGAGAGGTCCGCGGTGCCGGCCTCCGCGTACGAGTTGACGACGTACACGCCGGCGTCGGTGCCGAAGACGCCCTCGAACTTCTTGCCCCGGGTGACCTGGCCGTCGGTGAACTGCTTGCGGCAGGAAACCGTGACCGCGTCCCGGTCGGGCACCGGCACCCACGCGACCCGGAACGGGCGGAGCAGCTGGGCCGACGTCAGGTACGCGACGTCCGGAATCGGCTTGCCGTCGTCACCGAGGATCGCCATCGCCTCGAGGGTGCCGAAGCCGGCGTCGGCGAGGTCCTGCCAGCTGCTCGGGCCGAGCTTGTAGCCGGCCGGCGCGGTCCAGCGGTAGAAGAGACCGTTGGGGCCGGAGGCGTCCTCGGACAGGTAGACGTGCCTGCGGTCCTTGTCGACCGCGAGGGCCTCGTGAGCGTAGCGGCCGAGGGCCTTGAGCGGGACCGGGTGCGCGGTCTCCCCGTCGCCCCAGACCTCGAAGACGTAGCCGTGGTCCTTGAGCCGCGTGGTGCCGTTCGCCTTGTTCTCGGTCTCCTCGCAGGTGAGCCACGTGCCCCACGGCGTCGGGCCGCCGGCACAGTTGGTGAGGGTGCCGGAGATGCCGACCCACTCGCCGAGGTTGGTGCCGTCACGATCGACGGAGATGACGGTGCAACCGCCCGCGGATCCGACGCCGGTGTCGTACACGGTGCCTTCGATCTGCGGGACACCGAGCGCGTTGTTGCTGCCGATCTCGTGGTTCTGGATCAGCAGGTAGTTGTTCCGGCCGGTCCCGAAGACCGCCGTACCGTCATGCGCGCCCGGCGTCGGCTGGCCGGTCGCGAGCTTCGTCTCGCCGGCGCGGGTGACGACCGTGTACTTGAAGCCGGGCGGCAACGCGAGGAGACCCTTGGGGTCGTCCATCAGCGGCGGGAACGGCTTGTGGACCGGGTACGGCGCACGCTCTGGACCAGGGGTGGATTCGGCGAGCGAGGGTACGGCGCCGACGGTGGTGAAACCGACGCCCGCGGCGCCGACGGCGGCACCACGGAGGACGGAACGACGAGCAACAGCCATGGGGATGCTCCTTGAACCTGAGGTGGGCGGACCTTTGCTTTCGGTGAAAGCCGGGTCCAGTCTTCTCGATTTCCGCTCGGAGCGGCACTGAGGGCGGGGCGCCGTGACCGGGCGCCGCAGTGGACGTCGGAGCGAAACGATCCTGCCCGCGGTGCACGGCGGCACGGGAAACGGAAGCTGAACAACTCGCAGGTAACGCGTCAGCTGCTCAGTAGGCAGCCGGCGGGGTGTACTGCGGGGCGGGGACAGGCACAGGGGCAGGGGTAGGAGCAGGGGTAGAGCGCCGGCGGGTGAGGCTGGTGGTGGCGAGGGCCGTGGTGGCCGAGGCTGCGAGGAGCAGGAGGGCCAGGCGGTTCTGCCTGGCCTGATCGCAGTAGGTGAGGATCGACTGCTCGGCCCTGGCTCGCACCAGCCCCCTCGTTTTCTGAGGCGTTCTCCTCGTGGACCCTCGACACGTACGTGTCCACGGCCTGACGCTGGGCAGGCGTCAGGGAGTCGTCCAGGTCGGGCGGCGTGATGCCGGGCCGGCCGAGCGGATTGCACTTGACGTAGAACGGCTCGGTGATAGGAAACGCGGAGTACTGCACCTGCGAGAAACTGAGGAACAGGTACAGCATCCAGACGCCGCCGGCCACAGCCAGTACGGCGGACACCACCTTGAGCCGCATCGTGGAGTGGTCCCTTCCGTCGTCGAAGGGCTCCTATCCTGCCCGGCGAAAGGTTCTCAAGCCGCCAGTAGGTCGAGTGCCTCGGTGATGGAGTTGGTCACCGGGGCGCCGGTGGACTCCAACGCGGTACGGGTCATCGCGCCGGTGGTGACGAGGATGCAGTGGCTGCCGGCAGCCTGAGCGGCCTGTGCGTCGTCGACGACGTCACCGATCAGGACGACCTCGGACGGGTTGAGACGCTGGGCCTCGAGGTGACGGACCAGGCTGTCGGCCTTCGAGCCGCCGCCTACTTCGCCCGGCAGGCCGTCGACGCGGGTGAAGTACTCCGTGAGGCCGAAGAGTTCGACGGTCGGGGTGAGCCGGCTGTGGAACCACATCGACAGCAGCGACTGGGTGCGCCCGCTCTCCATCAACCGCCGCAGTGCGTCCGGAACCTCCGCCGCGAGGCCGCACGTGTGCAGGAGTGCGTCGTACCGGTCGTGGTAGAGCTTGTCGACGCGGGCCCAGTCCTCGTCGTCGAGCGCACGGCCCAGGACCTGCTCGTACGAGATCCGCATCGGGCGCGCGTACGCCGCCTGCCACTCGAGCCAGCTGAGATTCGCCCGGCCGAACTCGGCGCAGACCTCGTTGACCGCGGCCAGCACGATGTCGTTGTCGTTCAGCAGCGTCCCGTTCCAGTCCCACACGACATGCGAAATCTTCACCGCGCCACTTTAGCGAGATCCGCTGCCTCGTCAGCGGTCAGGCGGCGGTCGAGGATCACTGCGCGGAGCGAGACCGTCAACGGGCAGCCCGGCGCGATTTTGAGCGGAGTGTCCCAGGCCAGAGCGGGCCCGGCGCCGGTGTAGCCGGTACGTCGGACGAACCAGGGGAGCGGATCGTCCTGGATCAGGACAACCGTGGTCGACGCGGTGGTCAGGGCGATCCAAGGCGAGGTTGAGCCGTGGGCGGCAGATTCGGTGTTGCCGTACGGCGTGAGCACCTCGCCCGGGGGATGGCGCCAGAAGATCCCGCCGTAGCCGGCGCCCGGGCGGCCGTTGGTGGCCGGGCTGGCGATCGTCACGCCGTACGGCGAGGTCAACTCACTCCGCCAGCTGAGCGCCCAGCCCTCGGCCAAGGGCGCGGCGGTCAATGAACGTTGCTCGAAGAGTTGTGGGCGGTCGTGGTGGTCCAGCCACGTCACGCTGTCGGTCAAAACCGGACCGTCGGCTGAGAGTCCGGTGCTGACTTGGCGGCCGTGATTGGCCAGCATGATCGAGCCCTGGTCGCGGACGAAGGTGCGGCCGCCCCAGTACGACGTACCGTTGACATCGGCAACAGCCAGCGAAAGACCGTAGTGGTGTGGGTGGTCGTCAGGGTTGACCTCGGTGAGTTGATGCCCGGCGAGGGATCGCAGCGGATGCAAGTAAGGCCGAGGGCTGTGGACGAGCGGCATGGATGACGTCGTCACATACCGCGCCAGCCCTTCCAACAGGGCGCCATCTGAGGCCAGCTGCCAGCTCGTCACTTGAGGCCCGTCGTCGCGATGCCCTTGACCAGGTACTTCTGGCCGGCGATGAAGAACCCGATGACCGGTGCCACCGAGACGAACGACATGGCGAACATCTGCCCCCACTGACTCTGGCCCTCGGAATCCATGAACTGCCGCAGCGCCAGCGGCACCGTGTACAGCTCGGGGTCGGTCAGGTAGAGCAGTGGGCCGAAGAATTCGTTCCAGACCGAGATGAAAGTGAAGACGGCGGTCGTGGCCAGCGCCGGCAGGCAGAGCGGCAGGATGATCCGGTAGAACGTCCGGAACGGCCCGCAGCCGTCGATCCGCGCCGCGTCGTCGAGCTCACGTGGCAACGCCCGCATGAACTGCACCATCAGGAAGATGTAGAACGCGTTGGTGGCAAGGAAGTTCGGCACCAGCAGCGGGTAGTACGTGTTCAGCCAGTCCAGCTTGGAGAACATGATGTACTGCGGCACCAGCAGCACGTGACCCGGCAACATCATCGTCCCGAGCATCAACGCGAAGAACAGCTTCCGCCCACCGAAGTCCAAACGGGCGAACCCGTACGCCGCCAGCGAGCAGGACAGCAGGTTTCCGATGATGCTCAGTACGACGATGACGAGCGAGTTCATCAGGTAGATGCTGAACGGCTGCTGCAACGCGTTCCAGCCGTCGGTGTAGTTCGACAGCTGGAACTGAGCCGGCCACAAGGACAGGTCCTTGAAGATGAGTGTGTTCGGTTTGACCGAGCTGGAGATCAGCCAGGCCAGCGGATACATCATCACAATCCCGATGGCACACAGGATCAGGTGCCGCCGGAAGCGGACGAACCGGGTGTTGCCGAGATTCTCGAAGTACGAGTCCTCAGCGGGTCGTGCTTTCAGGACAATCGACATGTCGGCCTCATTGCTCGTAGAAGACCCAGTACTTCGCGGCCAGGAAGTTGATCGCGGTGAACGCGGCGATGATGACCAGCAGCATCCAGGCCATCGCGGACGCGTAGCCCATGTGGAACTGCGAGAACCCCTGCTGGTACAGGTACAGGTTGTAGAAGAGGGTGGAGTCGGCCGGGCCGCCGGTGCCGCCGCTCATCACGAAACCCTGGGTGAAGGTCTGGAACGACGAGATCAGCGACTGGATCAGGTTGAAGAAGATGATCGGGCTCAGCAGCGGCAGGGTGATCGAGCGGAACTGCTGCCATTTCGACGCGCCGTCGATCGCGGAGGCCTCGTAGTACATGACCGGGATCTGGCGCAGGCCGGCCAGGAAGATGACCATCGGCGAGCCGAAGGTCCACACGTGCAGCAGGATCAGCGTGCTTAGGGAGAAGTCCGGGTCGGAGGTCCAGCCCGGTCCGTGGATGCCGAACCAGCCGAGCAGGTCGTTGACGATGCCGTTGGCACCGAAGATGTGCCGCCACAGGATCACGATCGCGACGCTGCCGCCCAGGAGCGACGGCAGGTAGAAGACGGCGCGGTAGACCGCCAGGCCGCGGATTCCCTTGTTCAGCACCATCGCGACCAGCAGCGCCACCGCGAGCGATGCCGGGACCGAGATGAAGGTGTACAGGAAGGTGACCTTCATCGACTGCCGCAGGAGCGGGTCGGCGAGCATCTCGCGGAAGTTCGCGAACCCGATCCAGCGCGGCGCGTTCAGCAGGTTGTAGTCGGTGAACGCGAGGTACAGCGAGGCGAAGAACGGCACGATCGTGAACAGCATGCCGACGAACCAGGGCAGTAGGAAGACGTACCCGGCCCGGTCCCGGCGGCGCTTCCGCGGTGCTGGTTTGCGCGCGGGAGCGGCCGGGCGGGCGCGGGTGGTCCGCTCGAGCAGAGCTGTCATCTGGCCAGGGCCTTCTGGCCGGCCGCGACGAAGGCCTTCGCTCCGGCGGCCGGGGTCTGCCGCTTGAACTCGACCTCGGTCGCGATCGTCTTGAGGCTCGCGGCGATGGCGCTGGCTCCGGGCGGGTTGCTGGAGGACCGGAGCAGTTTCTCGGTCTGGAGCTTGGTGAGGTAGTCGGTCGCGACCTGGTCGTCGAGGGCGAGCGTGGACGCGATCTCTTTGGTCACGTTCGGGTTCACCGGGACCCCGCGCGTGGTGCCGGTCGCCTTCGAGGCCCGGGCGTCGTTCACCAGGAAGTCGAGCAGCTTCAACGTCTCGGCCGGGTGCTTGGACTTCGCCGAGACCGACCACAGATGCGGGGTGTCGATGGTCTGCCCGCGCCGGCGCTCCGTGCTCTCACCAGGGATCCGGAGCAGCGCAAGGTTGCCGCCGGCATCCTTGTTGTAGGACAGGAAGTTGTTGGTGGGAATGATCTGGCAGGCCAGCGTTCCTTTGGCCAGTGGTGATTCCGAGGACGAGCTGCCGATGTTGTCGAAGAAGCCGGCCGGTGGGAAGCCGCCCTCGGCCCGCATCTTCTCGATCATCTCGAACCAGGCGGTGACGGTGGCCTCGCTGACACCCAGCCGGCCGTCGTCGGTGAAGAAGTCCTCACCGCGCTGCCGGGTGAAGACGACCATGTTGGCCAGTGTGCCGGCCTCGAAGCCGGTGCCGTACACCTTCTTGCCGCTCTTGGCCGAGATCTCCTTGGCGAACGCGGCCAGGTCCTTCCAGGCCCAGGTGTCTCCGTCCGGGATCGGTACGCCGTACTTGTCGGTGATGGTCTTGTTGACGACGAAGCCGATGGTGTTGAGCCCGGACGGTACGCCGTACAGCTGCTCGCCGACGGCCCCGATGTTGCGGATGTTGGGCGGTAGCGCGGTCAGGTTGAGCTGGTCGGTGTGCTTGTTCAGGTCGAGCAGCGACCCGCGATCGGCGTACTCGCGCAGGGAGTCGGTCCGCATCGCGACCAGATCCGGCGCGTTGCCGGCGGCGAACCGGGTGGCCAGTTTGTCTTTGTACGGGCCGCTGTCCTGGTACTCCGTTTTGGTCGTGATGCCGGGGTTTTCCTGGAGGAAGATGTCGAGCGCGGCCTGGGTCTTCTGCGCCCGGGTGGCGTCGCCCCACCAGACCATGTTGAGCTGGACGGTGCCGGACTCCGAGGAGTCGCCGCCGCCCCCGAACCCCCGGCCGCAGGCGGTGAGGCCGAGGCCCAGGGCGGAGACACCGACAGCCTTCAGCAGGTTCCGGCGGCTTGGTGTGGATTGTGACATGGAAGTCTGCCTTTCAGAGGCCGATGGTTGCCTGCGGCCCGGACTGGGTGCGGAGCAGCGCCGGGACGTTCTCGACCGGGTCGAGGGTGTAGTTGTAGAAGGCGCTCGGGGTGAACGCGGTGCCCTTCTCGGTGACGAGCCCGTCGGACCAGGTGCAGTTCACGGTCCGGTTGCCGCGCTGGACCAGCTCGCCGGCCTCGACGTAGTACGGGTTGTGGACGGTGTCGAAGTAGCTGTTCTCGATCACCGCTTTGGTGAGGCCGCGGACAAAGTTGCCGTAGGCACTCACGTTCTGCAGGTAGTTGTTGTACAGGTGGGCCCGGGCGACGTTGTCGATGCTGGGGTTGCGCTGCGTGGAGTTGTAGATCCAGTTGTGGTGAATCGTCATCTGCGCCGTCAGGTTGGCGGTCCAGCCGATCCCGAACGACTTGTTGTTGTCGGACAGGACGTTCCACGACACGGTCAGGTACGTCGTGTCCTTGCGGCTGTCGAGCAGGCCGTCGTTCATCCGGGTCAGGTGGTTGTGGTCGATCCAGATGTGGTCGGCGGTGTCGAGCCGGATCGCGTCGTAGTCGTAGACCTTGTCGTCCGGATCGTCGTCGGGCATCAGGGTGTCGCGGATGGTCAGGTTGCGGATGATGACGTTGCGCATGCCGGTGGTGACGTAGAAACCGCCGTACGCGAGCTGGCCGCTGGTGCCGACGCCGACGATCGTCTTGTTCGACGCGACCCGGATCATCGTGCCGCGCGGAATGATCGGGATGGTGGTGGCGACCCGGATCACGTAGGGCTCGGTCGCGGCGGCGTACCGGACCAGGTCGGCCTGGTTGGTCACGGTGACGGTCTGGCCGCCGCGGCCTCCCGTCGTACCGCCGGCGAGTGAGGCGAACCCGTCCGCGGTGTCCGACCAGGTGGGAGCCGCGTGGCCCTGCAGGGGATTCCAGCCGTCGGTGCCGGCCAGGTACTTCGCCGCGGTGTAGCCGGCGGCTTGCGGATCGGTGAGCTGCGGCCGGTTCGCGTTGACGCCCGAGCCGGGTCCGGTGTTCTTGTACTCCGCGAATCGTGCGGCCTGCCAGGTGTTCCCGGACATGTCGGTCCAGGGCTGCGTCGTGTTGATGTGCGCGCCGAGGACGGAGTCGCGTACGACGACCTGGCCGGCCGCTCGCCAGGGACGGCCGAGGCTGGTCGAGGCTGCTGGTGCACTGCTCGTGAAGCGGGACTGAACAAAGAGGAAGCCGTACGCGCGGTCGACCGGCGTACTCGCGGCGGTGACGGAACCACCGCGCGCCTCGGTGTGGATCTCGCTGCGGTCGAACACCGCGATGCCCCCGCCGAAGATGAAGTCGACGTCACCCGCGATGTACGAGGTCTTGATGTATGCGCGGGCCGAGTCCTTGAGCAGGAACGTGTCCTGGTTGCCGAGCAGGCGCACATTGGTGAGTACCGCGCGATCCGAGGCCAGGTTGAGTGCGACGGCCTGGTGACCGGGCTTGTCGGTGTTGGCGGCTTCGTCGAAGTCGTTGGAGATCGTCAGGTTGTGGGCGCTGAAGCCGGCCCCACTGATGGTGGCGGTGGCGCTCCCGGAGGTGCCGTACGCCGTACCGTCGGGCTTGAGGCCGCCGGCGAAGTGGTTCTCGACGATGATGACCTTCGAGGGATCGCTGCCGAGGCCGGCCAGCCGGATGTTCGGCTTGCTGGACGGGATGCTGATGACGCCGCGGTAGGTGCCGGGCTTGATCTCGATGACGATCTGGGTGGGGCTGTTGGCGGGGACCGCGTCGATCGCGGCCTGGACGGTCCGGTACTGCCCGGACCCGTCGGCGGCGACGGTGAGCTTGTCGGCTTGGACGTGAGCCGGTACGGCGGTCAGGAGCGAGCTGACCGTGATCACTGGGGCTAGGAGGGCGGAGAGATACATCTGCTGACCCTTCTCTGCGAAGGCGAGTGTGACCGGGACCTTACGAGCGGTCAGCAATTAGTGTCAATGGCTTTACCTAATCATCTCGAATAAGTTTCGCGAGTTGTCCCAATCCGGCTGGAGGCGGCCGTATGATCAGGCCCGATGACCGAATCAGCCGCGGATCTCGTCGTGGAGGGCCGGACGCTCGCGCGCTACGTGTGGGAGCCGGATCTCCCGCTGGCCTATGCGCCGCGCCCGTACCTGCATCCGGTGACGACTCCCGCGGGGACGGTCGTCACCGAGCTGATGCCGGCCTCGCATCGGCACCACGCCGGCGTGAGTATCGCGGTGCCTGACGTCGACGGCGCGAACTTCTGGGGCGGTCGCACGTACATCGCCGGACACGGTCCGGCCTGGCTCGACAACCAAGGCATCCAGCGGCACGAGCGCTGGCTGGAGCAACGGCCTTCGCAGTTGGCACATGCCGTGCGTTGGTCGTCTCCCGCGGGCGAGACTCTCCTGACCGAGGAGCGGGTGCTGACCGCGCGCGGTGCAACGGACACCGCTTGGGTGCTGGGCTTGAGCTTCGCGTTGACCAACGCGACCGACCGTCCGCTCGAGATCCGCAGCCCGGCCGCTGCGGGCCGCACCGGCGCTGGGTACGGCGGCTTCTTCTGGCGCGCACCAGGGTCGAACCGCGTCTTCGGCCCGGCCGGTGTCGGGCTGGACGCCGTACACGGGCAGACGTGTGACTGGATCGCGGTCACCGGGGCGGCCTGGACGCTGGTGTTCACCGCAGCCGACGACGTCACCCGAGCCGATCCGTGGTTCGTCCGTACGCGCGACTACACCGGCGTCGGATCGGCTCTCAGCTGGGACGTCCCGTTGACCTTGCCACCCGGCGGTACGGCGGTCCGCTCGATCGCCACGGTCGTCGCGGACGGGGAACTGTCCGACGACGAGGCCGCGGAGTTGGTCGACCTAACGAGGACCGCGCGGTGACGCGGGCCCGAACCCTGCCGCCAGGGGATGCCCCGGTGCGCCAGGAGGGACTGCGCCATCTCAATCTCGGACTGGTCTTCCGCCACATCCTCTCCGCGGGTGACCGGCCGATCTCGCGCACCGAGCTGGTCGAGCTGACCGGCCTGACCAAGCCGACGGTGTCGCGCATCGTCGACGATCTCGTGTTGGGGCAGCTGATCGCCGAGGCTGCGCCGGTGCACGGTGGCGGCGCGGGCCGTCCGCGGGTCGGTCTGACGTTGTCGCGACAGGGGCCGGCCGGGCTGGGGCTGGACATCCGCGGGGACCACCTCGCCGCGTGCGTGGTCGACTTGACCGGAACTGTGCGGCATCTCAGTTTCTCCCCGCCGATCCGCCCGGGCCGACGTCCGAAGACCATCCTGACCGAGCTGGCCACAATGGCGCGCGAGGCGACCGCTGCCGTGGCTGACGAAGGCCTGACCGTTGTCGGCGGCATGGTGTCGGTGCCTGGGCCTGTTGCCGAGCGCAGCGTGGTGAAATTCGCGCCGCAGCAAGGCTGGCGCGACGTGGACGCCGGCACGCTGCTGCGGACGGCGCTGGACGACCTGCCGATTGCCGTGGACAACGAGGCGAACCTGGCGGCGTTGGGTGAGCTCTACGCCAGCGACGAGGACCTGCGGAACTTCGCGTACGTGTCCGGCGAGCTCGACCTGGGCGCCGGGCTGGTGCTCAACGGTCAGCTGCTGCGGGGCGCCCGGGGGTGGAGCGGCGAGCTGGGCCACGTAACGGTCTTTCCCAACGGGCGCGCCTGCCCGTGCGGTGCGAACGGCTGCCTTCAGACCTACGCCAGCGTGGAGGCCATCTTCGGTCCAGGCAGCGTGGACGGGCCAGCCACGATCGTCACCCGCGCCGACGCGGGCTCCAAGCGGACCCTCGCCGCGCTCGACGCCGCCGGTACTGCGCTCGGGATCGCGCTGTCGGACCTGGTCAACCTCCTCGACATGGACACCATCCTGCTCGGCGGCAGCTACTCGTTGCTGTCGTCCTGGCTCGTCGACAACATCCAGGCCGAACTGAGCCGCCGCGTCCTCAGCTCCCGCTGGTCCACAGTCGCCGTACGCCCCGCCATGCTCGGCCCTGACGCCGCCGTCATCGGCGCCGCTCTCACGGTGATCGAGGACGTCCGCCAGAACCCCTCAGGCTGGCTGGCTCACAACTCTCTGTAACGGCCGACCCCGGTTCGCACGATGTAGCCATTGGGACGTGCCATCACAGGTACGAGGGGGAGCATCATGGGAGCGCTTCAGGGGTACTTCGCGACATCAGGCATCGGCTCGCTGGTCGGGGCCGCGCTCGGGTGGTTCATCTTCAACCAAGCAGCCACCGCAGCCCCAGGCTGCGTCCTCGCCGGTTCGGACACCTGCCTGGAGGTCTGGGGCCTGACCTTCCTGCCCTTCGTCCTCGGCTGGGCAGCCCTCGGCGGCATCTTCGGCCTAGGCATCCAACTCGTCAAAGGCGAGGTCCTCTAAGCGGGATGAGCACACGCCGTCAGGTCCTCGCCCGCCGGCTCGGCATCTGCCGCCCACGCTTGTCGGCTGTGCTGCTCGTCGTCGGCGCCTTCGCCGCTTCGGTGGCGACCGCCTGGACCGTCGTACTCCCACTGCTCACCATGCTGCTGATCTTCTTGCGGCTGACTGCGTCGCCGAAGCCGCAGTAGTGCGCGTGGCGGTGGGTACCGGCGGGGCATGGTCAAGGAGACGGTTGAGGCTGAGGCGAAGGAGTACGCGCAGGGAGCCGAGCGGCCGCTGAAGGGTTATGTGCTGTTGATGACGGCGTTCTCGGGGCTGGTCGGGGTCGCGGGGGTTGTGGCAGCGCTGGTGGGGACGCGGAGTCGGCGGATTTCGCCGTACGACCTGGTGTTGGTGACGGTCGGTACTCAGAAGCTTGCGCGGTTGCTGACCAAGGATGCTGTGACGAGTCCGCTGCGGGTGCCGTTCGCGCGTTACAAAGACACCGGTGGGCCGTCCGAGGTGATGGAAGACGTACGGCGTGACGGGTCAGTGCGGCATGCGGTCGGCGAACTGATCACCTGCCCGTTCTGCCTCGCCGTCTGGGTCGGCACCGGGCTCACCCTGGGCCTGCTCTTCGCCCCGCGCCTCACCCGAACGATCGCCTCAGCCCTGACCGCGATCTCCGGCGCAGACTTCCTCCAACTCATCTACGCCCACCTCCAGCAAGTCGCCGAGAAGTAGCCCGCGGCAACAGAGCCCGCGGGGCCGACAGGTCCGTACGACGGCGCCGTGGTGCTGGCCGCCACCGGGCTGTGTCTAGGCAGGCGCTCCGGTCGTCGAGGTGTCGCCCCAGACAGCGAATCTCGCCGCTTCTTGGAGCGCCTCGCCGTCAGCGCGCCACCGGGATCGCGGATCCTCTGCGTTACGGAGAGGCTGCTTGTCTTCCCCCGGATTCTGGGCCTCTCCCCAGGGGTCAACACGAACGGCCTTGCCAAGGCTCAGTTCGACGGCCTCGCGGATGCTCCGCGCAGCTGCCTCGTGGATGCTCGCGGTGGATGTCGCTGTCGCGCCGGTGCGCGGGGTCTGGGCAGGGGGTGATGGCTGGACGGTTTCGGGCTCAAAGGCTGGGTTGTTCTGCCGGGCATGCGTGGGCAGGCGGCGTCGGTACGAGCCGAGCCTGAGTTTGTGGCGGGGTGTGGGGTCGGCCCAGGTGGGGCGGGTGACGTGGACGGCTCCGTCGATGATTTGGATGGTCCAGTGGCCGTGGTGGAGGTCAATGTGGTGCCGACGGCATAGCAAGACCATGTTGGAGACGGCAGTGGGTCCGCCGTCGATCCAGTGGATGATGTGGTGGGCGTCGCAGTAGATGGGCGGGGCGCCGCACACGACGCAGCCTTTGTCGCGGGCGTTGAGCGCGCGGCGGATCGCCCGGTTGACCAGGCGTTCGGAGCGGCCGACGTCGAGTGGTTCGGAGTTGGAGCCGAGGACGAGGGGGATGATGTTGGCGTCGCAGGCGAGGCGGCGGATGGCCGCAGCGGAGAGGTTGTCGCCGTAGACCAGTTGTCCGGTCGCGTTCGCGGTGGCGGCTTTGAGGTCGTTGAAGTCGATGGTGACGGTGATGTTCGCCTTCGCGCCGAACCCAGGCACCCATCCACTCCCGCGGCCGCCTGCCGCAGCCGGGTCGCCTGTGGTGTTCCTCGGAGCCCTGCAGCCGGTGGTCGTGACGCTGGTGGTGGTGTTCGAGGCCGACGAGTCGGATTGAGCCGGCGTTTTCGCCCCAGTGGGGGCGTCGTCGAACAGCGTGGCCTCGCTGGAGCCAGCATCGGCGGATGTACTCGCGTCTGAGACGGGTTCGGTTGACGCATTGTCGGGCGCGGTGGTGCCGGTGGGTGTGGTGGCGCCGGGGCGGGTGGGGAAGCCGGTGTCGGTGGCTGCGGCGGCGATGGACAAGGCGGTCGACAGCGCGTCGGCTTGGCGCTTTTCGCGGAGGCGGGGGTCGAGGTCGCCGGTGACGGTCTTGTGGGGCTTGGCGCCGGTGGTGATCCAGGCGCGGAACAGTTCGGCGTTCTCGTTGGCGAGGTAGCCGTTGAACTTCACCCCGTTCTCGGCGGTCGACAGGCGCAGGGATTCGCGGTCGTAGGCCGTGTTCTCGTCGGGTTCGGGTCCGTCGGAGTCGACGAGGTTGCAGAGTTCTTTGGCGCTGGTGCGGAGTTCGTCGGGAGTCAGGTGGGCGGCGAGGGCAACCAGTTGTTGTTCGATGACGTCGCGGTCCTCGACGGCGATGCGTTTGGCGTGGCGTTCGAGCGTGGAGACGATCGCCTCGGCCTGGGCCGGACGCAACACCCAACCGGTGCTCCTGGTCATCACGTCGTCACCATCGACGTCCAGGTCGGTGTCGTCACCGACGACAGAGTCCTCGTGAGCGGCCAGGGCCTCGTCGACGGCGTGATACTTCGGCAGGGCACAGGCGAGGCGGACGGACCGGCGCGCATCAGCACTGTTCAGCCGGTACCGGAACTCGAGCAGCCGGGCGGTGTCGTGGGCACCGATCTCCGCAGCGTGGCCGACGTCCTCCAGGCCTCCGATGAGTTGCAGACGGAACGTCTCCAGCCAGGCGAGCGCGCCATCGACCGCGTCGAGAGTGGTCAGCATCTCGCCGCCACTCATCGACGAGACCGGTCGCGCGCCCAGGAGTTCCATGCCGTCAACAATAGGCATTCCCACCGACAGTTTCCAAACCGGAATCCCCTTATTTCCAAGGAGTTTCGACGTCCAGCGTTATCCACAACCGGGTAGCCTTGTGGACAACGGTAAAGACGTTGCTCTAGGCAACGTTGCGGCCAGGTCGTTCCGGATGGATCTGACTCCCTGCCTGAGGTCTCTGCGCGGGCCTCGGGTCGTTCACAGCAGTCGGTCGAGTGAGCGTTCGATCCAGGCCATCACCTTGGGCAGGTCGGCCGCGAAGGCTGGATTGACCTGAGCCATCCCGGCGAACCAGAGGCCGAAGGCCACGTATCGGGTGGCGATGAAGTCGTCCAGGATCAGCCGCACCGCATCACCGTCGAACAGAGCGTTGTCCAGATGCAGGTCGGCATGGATCAGGCCGAAGGCGTCCTGCTTCGACCCAAGATCCGCCATGACGGTACGCATCCGGCGCGCGATCTCGTCGAATTGCGCGCGTCCAGCCGAGGACCGAGCACACCCGGTCGTCAGCGATGGTCGTCCACTCTCCACTGTGAGCCCGGAGCGGCGTGGGCACGCTCAGCTCCGTGTCTGCCTGCAGTGCGGCCAGCCAATCCAGCTCCGATCCGACCGCGACCCGCGAATCGACCCCAGGCCGCGCAGCGTATCGCCGACGCCTCGGCCGCCGCGAGGATTTACGCCGCGGCCTGCTCCTCGGGTGGCCGGACGTTGCGGAATTGGCGCAGCAGGAGCAGGTCGTAGGAGATCTTCAGCACGCCTCCGATGACGATCGGCCAGCCGAAAGTCGAGTGGCCGAGCAACCAGCCGGCCAGGATGGGCGGCAGCACGGATGCCAGGCTGCGTGGCACGTTCGTCATGCTTGCCGCCGCCGGGCGCTCGGCCGGCGAGACGACCGCCATCACGTACGACGTACGCACGGGAACGTCCATCTGTGACAGCGCGGCGCGGACCAGCAATGCGGCGACTGCCAGGGTCGCGTTCGGCATGAACGCGGCCAGGATCAGGAAGATATTCGCCGGGAGGTGCGTGAAAACCATCGTCCGCACGAGCCCGATGCGGCGGGCGATGCGTACGGCGACCAGCGACGAGAACGCCGAGAGCAGTCCGGCCCAGAAGAACACCGCGCCGCTGACGGCGATCGGCAGCTCGAAGCGTCGTTGCAACCACAGCACGACGAGCGCGGTGATGACGAAGCCGCCGGCGAACGAGTCCAGCGTGAAGAGTGCGGCGAGTCGGTACACGATGCCGCGGGACGGTCCCAGCGCGACGGCAGGCGCCTCGTCCGGCGGCTCGATCGCCGGCGACAGCGAGCGGTAGCGGACGAGGACAGTCGCTCCAAGTACGGCGTATCCGACAAACGTCCAGCGCAGCGCGGTCTCGGCGCTGACGTCGACATGCGCGGCGATCCACTCGGGCACGCCCGCGCACAGCGCGCCGAACGCCCCGACGAGCGAGCCGATCAGCGTGTAGCGGGCGAACAGGGCGGTCCGCTCGCGGTCGGGCGCGGTACCCGGCAGCAGCGCCTGTTCGGTCGGGAGGAAGACGCTGACGTCGCCGTTCGACGGGTTCAGCGTGCCAACGAAGGCGACCAAGAGCAGCACCCAGAACCCGTTTGCTCCGGCGAAGCCGAGCCCGGTCAGGATCATCAGCAGCGACACGAGCTGCAGCAGGCGGCGCCGGCCGATGTGATGGCCGCGAAGCCCGACGCCAAGCGTCAGCGCCGCCGAGCCGAGCAGCGTCGCGGCGACGATGACGCCGATGCGGGCCTCGGAGAGGCCCAGCGCGGCGAGGTACGCGGCGAGCACCACGCTGACGATCCCGTCGCCGAACGCCCGGATCCCTCGCGTCTGCAACAGGACAGCTGCATCGCGACCGGCGCCGGGCGGGAGGATTCGCACCGCTGCATCATCCAGTCGCCTGCTTGCGTTCGGCAACAAGATTCTCAGGCGGTGATCTGCGTGCCGGCGCTGCCTTCGAGTACGGCGGGGGCTTCGTCCAAGGAGCCGATCGAGGCTCGGGCGTGGGTGGTATCGACGAAGCGGCGGGCGGCTTCGACTTTGGGGCCCATCGAGCCGGCCGGGAAGGTGAGGGTGGCCAGGTCCGACGCGGTGATGTGGCGGAGGGGACGCTCGGCTGGGGTGCCGTAGTCGACGTACACGGCCGGTACGTCGGTGAGCATCATCAGCCGGTCGGCGCGGAGCTCGGTCGCGATCATGGCAGCGCTGAAGTCCTTGTCAACGACGGCTTCGACACCTCGCAGGCCTGCTGGACCAGAGGTGACAGGTACGCCGCCACCGCCGGCGAGGATCACTGTGAGGTCGTTCTGCAGCAGGAGTTCGGCCGCGTCCAGCTCGACGATGCGCCGTGGCAACGGTGACGGGACCACTCGCCGCCAACCACCGACGTCCTCGCGGACCGTCCAATCGAGCCGATCGGCCAGTTGCCGGGCCTCATCCTCGGGATAGCCGGTGCCGACGTATTTCGAAGGCTTCTGGAAACCGGGATCTTCGGCGTCGACCACAGTCTGAGTGACGAGCGTGACGACGCGGCGTCCGAGGCCGGCATTGCTGAGCGCCTGCTGGATCCAGTACCCGATCACGCCCTGCGTCTCGGCGACCAGGTCGCTGAGCGGGTACGGCCGGGAAAGCGTCGTATCGGAGACGCTCTCCAGGGCAAGCAAACCGACCTGCGGACCGTTGCCGTGGACAATGGCCACCTCGTGGTCCGCCGCGATCCGGGCCAGCGCCGGCGCCACAGCGGCCAGATGCGCCAGCTGTACGTCGGCATCCGGCCGCTCCCCGCGGCGAAGCAGCGCATTACCCCCGAGCGCGATCACAATCCGCATACCTCAGCATCGCACCCAAGCCGAGCTTGTAGCCGTTACGCCGTCTACGCTGGGTGATATCGGCTGCCCTCGACTGGGAAGGTGCAGGATGCTGGGACTGCCTGTGGAGATCCGGGTCTGTTTGTTCGACCTGGACGGCGTACTCACCGACACCGCGGCGGTGCATGCCGCGGCGTGGAAGGAAATGTTCGACGCGTTCCTCCGAACGTATTCGGAGCAGCACGACATTCCGTTCCAGCCGTTCGACGCCCGGGACGAGTACGACGCCTACGTCGACGGCAAGCCGCGGATGGACGGCGTGCGGGACTTCCTGGCCGCACGCGGCATCACACTGCCCGAAGGTACGCCGGACGATCCGCCGACCGCGGAGACGGTCAACGGCCTCGGCAACCGGAAGAACGAGGCCGTCCAGGGCCGGATCCGGACCGAAGGAGTGCATGTCTTCGAGGGCTCGAGGCAGTACCTACAGGCTGCCGAGAAGGCCGGTCTCAGGCGCGCCGTGGTCTCGTCCAGCGCGAACACCCGCGAAGTGCTCGAGGTGACCGGACTCGCGCAGTACGTCGAAGAGATCGTCGACGGTGTGACGATTCGGACCGAGGGGTTGCGCGGTAAGCCGGCGCCGGACACCTTCCTGACCGCGGCGCGACGATTCGGGGTCGAACCAAGCGAGGCCGTGGTCTTCGAGGATGCCCTGGCCGGTGTGGCGGCCGGGCATGCCGGCGGCTTCGGTCTGGTGGTCGGGGTCGATCGCGTCGGCCAGGCCACCGAGCTGCACGCGCACGGCGCGGACGTCGTCGTCCAGGATCTGGCGGAACTGCTCGGAACGGGGGAGTCCAAGTGATCGACCGCGGCCATCATCCGATCGAGCCGTGGCGGTTGCGCGAAACCCGCCTCTCCCTCGACAACCTGGCCCAGTCGGAGTCGCTGTTCGCCTTGGCCAACGGCCACATCGGGCTGCGCGGCAACCTCGACGAGGGCGAGCCGTACGCGATCCCCGGCACCTACCTGAACTCGTTCTACGAGCAGCGCCCACTCCCGTACGCCGAAGCCGGCTACGGCTACCCCGAGGAAGGGCAGACGCTGGTCGACGTCACCAACGGCAAGCTGATCCGGCTGCTGGTGGACGACTCGCCCTTCGACATCCGCTACGGCTACGTGAGCCGGCACGAGCGGTCGCTGGACTTCCGCACCGGCATCCTGCAACGCGACGTGGACTGGACCTCCCAGGGCGGCAAGCGAATCCGCGTACGCAGTCGCCGCCTGGTGTCGCTCACCCAGCGAGCCATCGCCGCGATCGAGTACGTCGTAGAGCCGGTCGACGAGCCGGCGCGGTTCGTGATCCAGTCCGAGCTCGTCGCCAACGAGACGCAGCCGAAGCTCTCGGACGATCCACGGGTCGCGGCGGTGCTCGACAATCCGCTGAAGCCGGTCAGCCACGACGGCGGCGACAACGGCGTGGTCCTGATTCACTGTACGACGAAGAGTCGCCAGCTGATGGCGGCCGCGATGGCCCACGAGGTGGATGCGCCGGCTCGCTACGAGATGGACCTCGACGTCCGGGAGAACTGGGCGCGCCACACCGTGATCTGCCAACTCCAGCCGGGCCAGAGCCTGCGAGTGGTGAAGTACCTCGCCTACGGCTGGTCCAGCCTTCGTTCGGAGACGGCGATCCGGGATCAGGTCGCGGCCGCTTTGGCGAGTGCGCGCTTCTCCGGCTGGGAGGGGTTGGTCAAGCAGCAGGCCGAGTTCTTGGACGACTTCTGGGACGGCGCCGATGTCGAGGTGCACGGCCACCCCGAGATGCAGCAGGCGGTTCGGTTCGCGCTGTTCCACGTGCTGCAGTCCGGCGCCCGGGCCGAGCGCCGCGCCATCCCGTCGAAGGGCCTGACCGGAGCGGGGTACGACGGCCACACCTTCTGGGACACCGAAGGATTCGTGCTCCCGGTACTGACTTACACGATGCCGGGCGCGGCCGCTGATGCGCTGCGCTGGCGGCATTCGACGCTCAATCTGGCCAGAGAGCGGGCCGCCGTACTGGGACTGCGTGGTGCTGCGTTCCCGTGGCGGACGATCCGGGGACAGGAGTGCTCGGGGTATTGGCCGGCCGGTACGGCGGCGTTCCACATCAACGCGGACATCGCCCAGGCAGTGGTGAGATACCACACCGCGACGGGCGACGACCAGTTCATCGAGGAGGTCGGGCTCGAGCTGCTGGTGGAAACTGCCCGGCTGTGGATGTCGCTGGGCCACCACGATCGCCACGGCCGCTGGCACCTGCCCGGGGTGACCGGGCCGGACGAGTACAGCGCAGTTGCCGACGACAACGTTTTCACCAACCTGCTGGCAGCACGCAACCTGCGCGCGGCGGCGGAGACCGCGATGCGGCATCCGGCCAAGGCGCGCGAGTTCGGCGTCGACCGCGAAGAGGAAGCAGCCTGGCGCGACGCCGCGGCCGCCGTCTACATCCCGTACGACGAGGAGATCGGCGTACACCCGCAGTCGGAGGGCTTCACCGGCTATGCGGAGTGGGATTTCGAGGCCTACAAGGACAAGTATCCGCTGCTGTTGCACGCGCCGTACTTCGAGCTGTATCGCAAGCAGGTCGTCAAGCAGGCCGATCTGATGCTCGCGATGTACTGGTGCGCCGACGCGTTCACCGAGGAGCAGAAGGCGCGCAATTTCGACTACTACGAGCGGCTGACCGTCCGCGATTCCTCTTTGTCCGCGTGCGTTCAGGCCGTGATCGCGGCCGAGGTCGGGCATCTGGATCTGGCCTACGACTACGCCTACGAAGCGGCGCTGATCGACATGCGCAACCTCCACCACAACACTGGCGACGGCCTGCACATGGCATCGCTGGGTGGCGCGTGGATGGCCTTCGTCGCCGGTTTCGGCGGTCTGCGTGAGGTGAGCGGTTGCCTGTGCTTCGACCCGGCGCTGCCGCACGGCATGTCCCAGCTGGTGTTCACGATTCGCTGGCGCGGCGTGCGGCTGAAGGTGGACATCAACGGGGGAGAGGTGACCTACTCGGTGCACAACGGCGAGGACGCCAGCCTCACCTTCAAGCACGTCGGCGAGGACATCACCGTCACCACCGACAACCCGGTCACCCGCGCGCTCAAGAAGCGCATTCCGCTGCTGCCACGACCCACCCAGCCGCCTGGGCGAGAGCCGCGACCGGCCCTCGCCCAGAACGAACGAGACTTCGTCTAACGCCGAACTTGGCGGTTGGACTTGGCGGCGAGGCTCTCCGCGGTGCCGACCAGCAGCACCGAGGCGATGACGGCGACGACGAACCCGAGCACGTTCAGCTCGAAGATGCCGCCGGTGCCGAGGATGTTGGCGATGGTGCCGCCGATCACCGAGCCGGCCAGGCCGAGCAGCAGCGTGGCGAGCAGCCCGAGCTTCTGCTTGCCCGGCGTGAAGAGCCGAGCCAGCGCACCGATGATGAGCCCGGCAACGATAAACCCGATCATGTTTCCTCCGAACGTGAACCTGTCTCCATCCAGTGTCCGTCGGCGCGGGCGACTGGGCAGTCCGCATTCACCCTGACTGCACCCGGAGCGGACCCCTACTCGCGAAGGAGCAGGACCACCCCGCGAAGGGCATCAAGGTTGGCGGCTACGGCCACGGCGACCAGACCCCAGAGGGGGAACGTGGCGACAGCTGCGACGGCGAAGATGAGAAGGCGGAACTCACGGCGGAAGAGAAGCCGTACGTCGGTATCGCGGCCGACGGCGTGGATGTAGGAGATGAGCAGACACCCGGCCGCAGCCGCGAAGCCCCAGATCCAAGCGGTCCGGGTGCTACCGGCAGCCAGGACAAACGCCAGTACGACGGCCAGCTCGGCGTACCGGCCAAGAAGGGTGGCGCCAAGGCGTGTCGTGCGACCGCTGATGCGGGCGAGTTCGCCGTCGACACCGCCAAGCGCGGAGCCGAGGAGGATACCGAGGCCGCCGGCGATCATCAGCCAGGTGTTGCTCGTCGCGACCAGTCCGGCAGCCACGAGCGTGACGACGAACGCCAGTACGGTCGCCACCTCGGGTACGACGCCAGTGCGCAGCAGTAGGCGAGTGATCGGTCCGGAGATGCGGCGGTTCAGGACTCGGGCGACGACTCCGTCGGTCGGCTTGGGGCCACAGCGACGCCACATGAGCTGTTCGAGCTCGGGTGTGTCCGCGCTGGCCCAGAAGCCCTGCATTTCGGTGGACTGCATCCGACAGCCGTGGGTGAGCAGCTGCTGCCGGAGTTCGAGCCACGACTCCCGCACGCGATACGTCACCATCAGCACGTCCTGGACCTCGACCACGGTCAGGCCGGCGTCCACAGCGTCGTACTCATCGAGGTCAGGCCCGAGGGACGCCACCTGCCCGTCGCCGTCCAGCTGGATCCGGGTGGCCCTGTGGTCCGCGACGTTGCGGTCGACTGCCTGCGCGTTGCCGGTTGGTGTCTGGATCAGCCGTCGTACGTCGTCCGCCTCGAAGACGACATCGCCCATCACCACCAGACAGCGCCGGTCGCCGATCATGCTGAGGCCCGTCAGGACCGACGACGCCGTGCCGCTGCCCCAGTCCGGGTCGACGACCACCTCGACCGGAAGATCCTCGGTGACGGCGATGACGTCATCGGCCACGACCACGACGCGCTCGATGCCTGCCTTCCTCAGCTCCCGCACGCCGCGTTCCAGCAGGCTGACGCCGCCGACGCGGCGCAGTATCCCTCGACCGGCCGCGAGCAGCAGAGCAACCCGCACCGCCTCCTTGCTCACCTTCCCCAGGATGCCCCCACCCCCACCCCGAGCGAAGCGAGGGACATGCTTTCTGTCCTAGGTGTGGTCTAGCTTGTGAATCATGTATGAGCTGTCCCGCCAGCAGGCGCGTCGTATCGCCGTACGAGCGCAGTTGCTGGACGCCCAGCGGCCGGAGGACGTTGTCGATCTCGTACGGCGGCTGGGCGTCGTGCAGCTGGATCAGACCGCGGCGGTTGCACCGAATGCCGATCTGGTGGCGTGGAGTCGGCTCGGGTCGTCGTACTCGCCGAGTGAGCTCACCGAGGCGCTCGAGACGCAGATGCTGGTGGAGCTGCGCGGGTTCGCCCGGCCGAGCGAGAGCCTGGCGCTGTTCCGTGCCGAGATGGCGGAGTGGCCGGGGAGTGGGAAGCTGCTCGACTGGCAGGAGTACCGGCGGGACTGGGTGAAGGCCAACGAGGCGTGCCGGCTGGACATCCTCGACCGGCTCCGGATGGACGGCCCGCTGACGATGAAGGACCTGCCGGACACCTGCAACAAGCCCTGGCAGTCGTCCGGCTGGACCAACAACCGCAACGTCTCGCAGCTGCTGGAGTTCATGATCCAACGCGGCGAGGTAGCTGTCGCCGGCCGCAGCGGCCGTGACCGCCTTTTCGATCTTGCGTCGCGGATCTACCCCGACGAGCCGATCATTCCGGCCGACGAGGCGGAGCGCATCCGGGACGAGCAGCGGCTGCACTCGATGGGCATCCTTCGCGCTCGCGGCCCGGCCTGCCCAGGCGAGCCGCTCGACGGCGGCGAGGCGGGGGAGGAGGCCGTGATCGACGGCGTCCGCGGTACGTGGCGGCTCGATCCGGCGTACCTCGAAGGCTCTTTCAAGGGGCGTACGGCGTTGCTGTCGCCGCTGGATCGGCTGGTCTACGACCGGAAGCGGATGGCCGAGATCTTCGAATTCGACTACCAGCTGGAGATGTACAAGCCGGTGGACAAGCGCCGCTGGGGGTACTTCGCGCTGCCGATCCTGCACGGCGACCGCCTTGTCGGCAAAGTCGACGCCACCTCCGACCGGAAGGCCGGCATCTTCCGGGTCGACGCGATCCATGAGGACGAACCGTTCACCAAGCGGCTGGCCAAGGCCGTCCAGCACGAGGTCGAAGACCTGGCCAAGTGGCTGGATCTACAGCTCGTGATCGTGAGCTGACTCAGCGCATTGTGACCTGGGTCACGTCAGATGTTAACGTGAACATCAGCCGTTGACGTGCTGCCGTGTTTACGTAAACATCGCGGCGACACGAATTTCGCGCGGCGTTTCGGGGCCGCCGCTCGTGAGGAACGGAGATCGCGTGAGATCAACAGTTCGGCGCATCGCCGCGGCGGCCTTCGCGGCGACAGCTGTCGTAGCCGCTGTCACAGTGCCCGCCGGGGCGGCACAGACCACGGAGTCCGCCACCAGTCCGGCCACCGGACCGGCCGGGACCAGTGACTTCCGGGGCGTGAACTGGGCCGACCCGCGGGACAACTACGCGGACGACGAAGTGGTCCCGTCGGGTCTCAGTACGGCGGACTCGTACGCGACGACGTACCAGAAGGCCATCGGCATCACCGGTGAGTTCCGCACCGAGCTGAAGGCCAACACGATCCGGCTGCCGATCAACCCGTCGAGTGTGGGAACCGCCTGGTGGAATTCCTACCGGGGTGCGATCGACGCCGCCGTCGCCAATGGCTTCAAGGTCATCCTCAGCTACTGGGAGGCCGACAACGCCAAGGACGGCCGGGTCGACGACCCGGTCAAGTACGGCGCCATGTGGGATACGGTGGTCAAGGCCTACGGCAAGAACCCGCGGGTGTACTTCGAGCCGATGAACGAGCCGTTCGGCTACTCGCTGAACGAGTGGGTGTCGCTCACCTCGTCGTGGCTGGCCAAGTACAGCAGCGTCCCGCGCGGCCGGGTGGTCATCTCCGGCACCGGCTACAACGACAACGTGACCGGCGTGGGCGCATCGCCCGAGCTGAACGGCACGCTGCTGTCGCTGCACTTCTACGGCTTCTGGGCCTCCGACACGACCGAAGCGGCCTGGCTCGCGAACCTGCAGCCCCGGATCGGTTCCTACGGCTGGCGCACGATCATCGACGAGGCCGGCTCGCCGATGACCATCGGGCTGAACTACGGCAACCACGAGGGCAACGTCTACACGTCGTACCTCGGTGCGCTCACCCAGACGGCCCGCGAGCAGAAGATGGGCATCGTCTACTGGCCGGGTCTGCGCAACGGCGACTCGTACTCGATGACCACGCAGGTCGGCCCAGCGGACCTGCAGGTCAACAGCGCGAGTGGTCTGGCGCAGCTGCAGTGGGGCTGGGGTCTGCTCAAGACCGAGCCGTCCAACAACCTGCCGCCGGCGCCTCCGGGTGAGCCGATCCGCGGTGTTGCCAGCAACCGGTGCGTCGACGTACCCGGCTTCTCGACCTCACCGGGTACGGCGCTCGACCTGTGGGACTGCAACAACGGCGGCAACCAGTCGTGGAACTACACCGCCGGCAAGCAGCTGACCGTCTACGAGAACAAGTGCATGACGGCAGGTGCAAGCGCGGGTGCTGCGGTCACCATCGAGAACTGCACCGGTGCGGCCAACCAGGCGTGGCTGCTCAACGCCGACCAGTCCATCACCAGCGTCGCCTACCCTGACCAGTGCCTCGACGCCGCCGGCTCCGGAACCGGCAACGGTACGGCGGTCGACACCTGGTTCTGCAACGGCGCAACCAACCAGCAATGGACGCGCTCCTAACGCCGCCGAGCAGGAGCCTCCCGGCCATCCCGGGAGGCCCCTCCGGCGACGCCCGCTTCGGCCTCTGGCTACTCGCCCTGGATCACCGCGACAATGCCGAGCCGGAGAACGACAAGCCCGCGGAGACGGCAGTGAGGCACCTGAGAGCAGTCGCAGCCGCGTAGCCCGTATCGAGCCCCCGCCATCGGTGATGACGGGGGCTCGATCCTTCACTGGATCAGGAGCCCACCGCCGCCACCGCGCGCGTGCCACCCCGGCTGCGGTGTGTCCGCTCGATGGACTGGCCCCAGGTGGTGCCGGCGAGCATGAGTACGGCGCCGATCGCGGCGGGCAGGGTGAGTCGCTCGCCGGCCAGGAGGATGCCGATGGCAACGGCCCAGACGGGTTCGGTGCCGAGCAGGAGGCTGGCACGGGAGGCCGAGGTGCGCTGGACAGCCCAGGTCTGGGCCAGGAAGGCGAAGACACTGCAGAACAGCGCCAGGTAGACGAGCTGCAGCCAGGTTGCCAATCCGGCGTCGAAGGGCAGGTGACCAGCCGCTGGTGCCGCGAAGAGCGCCGTACCGACAAGAGTCTGCACAGTTGTCACCTGCAACGGCCTGAGGTCGGTCGCGAGGCGGCCGACCAGGGCCACGTGGGCAGCGCGGACGACGGCGGCGGCGAGCATCAGCAGGTCACCGATACCAGGTGTGTGGAGGCCGTTG
The DNA here is from genome assembly GCF_004345665.1 of Kribbella antiqua. Classification (GTDB taxonomy): domain Bacteria; phylum Actinomycetota; class Actinomycetes; order Propionibacteriales; family Kribbellaceae; genus Kribbella; species Kribbella antiqua. The sequence continues at coordinate 111,448 of NZ_SLWR01000014.1, read as the reverse complement.
CCGGACATGAGGAGGCCGACGGCAACGATGCAGAGGCCGGCCGCGAGGAAGAACCGAGGCGGCATCCGGCGGCGATCCATCAAAGGTGTGAGTACGAGCGTCAGGCTGATGATCAACCCGGCATTGGCTGCGCTCGTGTGCGTCACGCCGTACGTCTCGAGCACGAGCACCGCCGCCTGGCTGAGGCCGAGCAACCCGCCGATCTTCAGCTCACGCCGGCTGACGCTCCTGACGAAGAGCAGGAGTGCGATGGCGGAGATGCCGTAGCGCAGGAACAGCACGGTCAGGACCGGCGTGGAACCGGTCGCTGTCTTGGCCGCGAGATAGCTCGAACCCCATACGACTGCAACCAGCAACAAGACGACGTCAGTACGGCGGGATGCGAGCACGGCATCAACGGTGGACCCCTGAGCACGTTGAAGCCAAGTAGCAACTTCTTAAGCAACGCTGTAGCAGAGCTACAGTATTGGGATGGACGAGCGGCAACTGCGGGTGCTTCGCGAGGTCGGGGAGCTGGGCAGCGTCACCGCGGCGGCGGAGGCGTTGCTGGTGACGCCGTCGGCGATCTCACAGCAACTCAGGTTGCTGCAGCGATCGATCCCGGTCCCGCTGACTGAACGCAGCGGCCGGCGGGTTGTGCTGACCGCGGCCGGTCAGGCCCTGGCCGGCGCCGCCGCGGATGTCGAGACGGCGCTGGCTCGTGCGAGGCACACTGTCGACGACTTCCTCGAGCAGCCCGACGCGGCGGTGTCGGTTGCCGCCTTCCACAGCGCGGCGGCCATCTTCTATCCGATGCTGCTACGCGCCGGCAGCAACGTCACCCTGCACGACGAGGATGTCCCACAAGACGACTTCCCACCTCTCACCCGCGAGTACGACGTCGTACTCGCGCATCGGCTCGACCACGCACCGGCCTGGCCGGGCACGGTCGCGGTCACCCCGCTGCTGCACGAGCCGCTCGACGTCGCCATGCCGGCCGATCACCCGCTGGCGGCCAAGCGAGCTGTGACGCCGCGCGACGTCGCCCATGAGCCCTGGATCACTGTCCATGACGGCTTCCCGCTGATGGCGACCATCGACGCGATCGGCGCCGCCGCCAACCATCGCCTCAACCTCGTCCACCGCATCAATGAGTTCGCCGTCGTCGCCGAGGTGGTCGCCGCCGGCGGCGGACTCGCCCTCATGCCACGCTGGACCACCCGCCGCCACCCGGCCGTCGTACTCCGCCCGCTCCGCAACGTCCACGCCCGCCGTCACATCGATGCCCTCTACCGCCCCGAACGAACCGCCCGCCAGGCAGTCCGCACCACACTCGCCACCCTCCGCCAAACCGCGGCCCGGGTCCGCCGAACCGACGGCCTGGATGCGGCATCCGGGCCAGCTGCCGTCAGACGACGATGAGCGGCAACGCGGGATCGAGCTTGCGTAGGTCGCCGGGGTCCGACGTGACCACCGGACAGTTGCCAAGGTTTCTGGCGCAGATCGCGACGCAGGCGTCCACCACATCGGCCGTCCCACTTCGGCCGAGCAGGGCGCCGATCTCGAGGGCGATCGGATAGTCGAGGCCGGCGAATCTGAGGTACGAGTCAGCCAGGAAGCGGCGAAGGTTGGCTTGGCGCCCGCCCTCCCGGACGACCTGGGCGACGACCGGGGTGGGAACGACGACGGAGGCGTGGCGTGCGCGGGCCGCGAGGAGCAACTCCTGGATCTGGACGGAGCGGCGCTCGATGGCGATCAGGGCCCCCGCATCCAGCACGATTGCTTTGTTCACGCCGCGCTGTGGCCTTGGGCATGGTCGGCTTGCTCCGCGAAGGCCCGGTCGAGTTCGTGTTCTGCCCACGCTCTGTCGTCGCCGGTCGGTGCGCCGCGGTCGGCGTTCCACTCTGCGAAAAGAGCGTCCATGGCGACCCCCGGTGCCAGGCGGGACGCGATATAAGAGGAGACGGAGCGCGCCTCACCACGCTCCACGGCGGACTTGATCGTGTCGATCAGGTCCTCCGGGAGAGTGATCGAGATCTGACGAGTCTTACTCATGATTCCATCATAGGTGAACTGGAGCCCGTTGACGATCGTCGCGCGTGTACCTCCAGATCTGCTTTGAGCGAGCGCAGGCCGCGTTGAAGGTGGGTCTTCACCGAGTTCGGCGACAGGCCGAGGGTGCCGGCGATGTCACCGATGGAGAGCTCGAGGTAGTACCGCAGTACGACGCAGTCCCGCTGGCGCCGGGGCAGTCCGCGCAGGGCCGAGATCACCTCGCGGCGGCTCTCGTCCTCGGCTGCGTGGTCCTCCGCGGACCGGTCGTCCGGCTCGGCCGGAAGGCGGTGCCGCAGCGAGACGAGACCACGGCGGTTGTGGTCGCGGGCCAGGTTGATCACGATCGAGCGCAGGTACGCCGCGGCCCGGCCCTGGTCGTTGATGCGGTGATGGTTGCGGGCGAGCCGGAGGAACGCTTCCTGGACCAGGTCCTCGGCAGCGGTCCGGTCGTCCACGAAACAGCGGGCAAGCTGCACCAGCCGCGCTCCTTCGGCCCGGAACAGTGTGATCACCAGCGCGTCGGCATCCGGTCGCACACTGTCAACCGGTAGATTCGCAGCCGCCTCCATAGCCCCCATCACCCCAACCAACGGACGAAACGCCGTACCTGGTGACGAGGCAAGGAAAGTATCTTTCGCTGTCACCCGCCCGCGACGGTGTCCCGTCTGTCGTAGTGATCCGTGCTTCCAGCATGGACGTTGAGGGGGAGTGATGACAGCTTCAGCCGGCAAGATCCTGACCACGACGGCCGTCCTTGCGGTCTCCGCGCTCGCCGCCCTACCCGCCATGGCGCAGTCCACAGACGACTCAGCTGCACAGGTGGTGACCGCGCAGGGCGAGCTCCGCGACCTTGTACCCGCAACCGAAGGGCCGCTCGACGGCGCCCGGGCGGTGTTCGTGATGGTCTCGCGCGACGGGCAGAGCATGGCCCGTTTGCAGGTGTCCGGCGTCGATCGCGACGCGGCGGGCCGTACCTTCGGGGCCCACCTGCACGTCGGCCCGTGCGTCGAGGGCAACGGCGCGGCTGCCGGACCGCATTACAACTCTGACACCGCTGCCGGTCAGGTGCCGCCGCGTGTCGACGCGACGACCGAGATCTGGCTCGACTTCACAGTCACGCCCGGTGGCACGGGCTACGCCAGCACCACCGTACCGTTCATACCGCTGCCTGGTGACCGCTCGGTCGTCATCCACCAGGAGCCGACGGACCCGAATGGCGCCGCCGGCCCACGGCTCGCCTGTCTGCCGGTGTCTTGGTGAACTAGGCAAAGCCGCCGTTCGACATCAGGAGCTGGCCGTTGATCCATTGACCTTTGGGGGAGCAGAGGAAGTCGACCAGGTTGGCGGTGTCCTGCGGGGTGCCGAGGCGGCCCAGTGGGGTCTGACGGATCCCACTGGCACGGATCTCCTCGGTCATCCAGCCGGTGTCGACCGGGCCTGGGTTGATCACGTTGGCAGTGATGCCCAGGTGGGCGAGTTCGTGCGCTGCGGCCTGCGTGATCCGGTCCAGCGCGCCCTTGCTCGCGCCGTACGGGAGGTTGTGGACGGTGTGATCGCTGGTGAGTGCGATGATCCGGCCGGTCCCGGGCTCGCCGGTGAAGCGACGGCCGAACTCGCGGATCAGCAGCCAGATCGCCCGGGCGTTCACGGCGAAATGCCGGTCGAAGCTCTCGACGGTGGTGTCGAGGATGCTGGAGTCGACGGACTCGCAGTGGCACATCACCAGCGCGGTGACGTTGCCCAGCGCCCTCTCCGCCTGGTCGAAGATCCGCTCGGGCGCCGCGGTGTCGACCAGATCGGCCTCGATCGGCACCGCCGCCGCGCCGAGTCCCCGCAGCTCCTCGGTGATCTCCTGGGCAGCCCCTGACTCCACGCCCCACCGCATCCGTTCGTCGTACGCCGTCCAGTAGGTGAACGCGATGTCCCACCCTGAGGCCGCGAGCTGGCGGGCGATGCCGGCGCCGATGCCGACCGTGCGGCCGACGCCTGTGACAAGTGCAACTGGACGAGTCATGGTCATGCATCTTGGTGGCCGGGACCACAGCCAGGCAACTGGTTTGCCGGTAGCGTCAGGCGTGAGTCACCGACGCATCTGGAGAGCTGTGAAGATCGAGACCGTTCAGCGCTGGGTTGCTTCGGTGATCCTGATCCATGTGGGCTCTGTGCCCGCAGTGTCGCTGGCGGTGTACAGCCTCGGGATCGCCGAGAACGATCACGGCAAGGGCGTCGGGCTCTGGATCATGTCGGGCGTCATCGGCCTGCTGACCGTCGCCGGCGTCCTGGCGATCTTCCAGCGCTCGCTGCTCTCACCGTGGATGGTCCTCGGCGTGGCTCCGACCGCGGTGACGGGTTTTTGGCTGTTCTGACGGCTCACTCGGAATGGACGATGTGCGCGTCCGGGCCGGGGAAGAACAGCGATTCGGTGTCGGTGTCGGTCCAGTGGACCAGGTACGGCGGAGCGCCGTTGGGATCGTGGACCTCGACGATCTCGCCCTGTCGCCGGTGTGCCTGTACGTGGGTGCCCTCGACTATGACTGTGTCGCCCGCCGCCGCCTTCATCGGACCAGCCTCCGTCGTTCGGTGGAAGGGTGGCGACCCAGATGCCACCCGAGGTCCCTCCCAGCTTGACCCCACAACCCCCAGCAGCACCAGCCCGGGCAGTCCAGCATGTGAGAATCCGTCCGGCGCCGAGCCGGTGACGCTCGACCGGCTCCGCTCCGGCACGAACCGCGGCAAGCTCGTCCTGACTGTCTAGCGAACGTCTGTCGCCAGGCGGGCGGCAAGTGCGGCGAAGACCCCGGCGCTGACGCGTTCGAGGCGTCGGCGGACCTTGCCGCCCGCGCCGAGGAACTTGCTGGTCAGGCTGCCGGCCAGCAGGCCCGCGGAGGCGTCGACCGGGAAGCCGACTGCGATGAAGATCGCGCCCAGCACGAGCAGTTGAACGGTCACCGGCCAGCTCCCGGCTCCGGTGCTGAGGAACTGTGGCACGAACGCAAGGAAGAACAGGATCACCTTCGGATTGGCCAGGTTCGTCAGCGTCGCCAGCAAGTAGGTCCTCCGCAGCGTCCGGCGCGGAAGCTCGACGTCGGGCTCGACCGAGCCGACCTCCTGCCGGCTCGCTCGCCAGGTGAGGTAGGCGAGGTAGAGCAGGAAGGCCGCGCCGGCGATGCGTACGCCGTTCAGGACCTGAGGCGCGGCCTGGATCAGCGCACCTAGTCCCAGCGCGGCCGCCACCGTGTGCACCGCCAGCCCGGTCGACATCCCCGCCGCCGCGACCACGCCGGCCCGCCGGCCGCCGACGGCGGCGTTCGCCACGATGAACAGCATGTCCGGCCCGGGCACGATGCTCACGAGGAACACGGCGACCAGGAATCCCAGCACGATCGAGAGCTCCATCCGTCCATCCTGACCGCCGCGCCCACGACCCTCCACCGGATTCCAGACTGTGGGCGGCGGGTACCGGCTTGCCGACAGGAGGTGGGGTTGATGGGCTACTACGAGGCGTCGAGCACGGTGGATGTGGCGTCGAACGTGTTGTTCGACTACCTCTCCGATGTCGAGCGGCTGCCGGAGTACCTGCCGCAGGTCGAGCACGCCCACCGGTTGCACGAGGGACCGCCGCCGAGCGAGCCGTACCAGCTCGGTGAGCCGGGGGAGACCGGGGTCGAGCAGGTCACGGTCGACCTGCAACCGGAGGGCGGGCCGCCGATCCACGGGAAGGCCTGGATCGAGGTCGTCCAGCACGGCCACAAACTGCGCTGGGGCACGGGTGGGACCCGCGACTACCACGGTGAGCTGGACGTCGACTTCGTTGCCGACGGCACCTCGTTGCTCACGGTCCGGCTCTACACCGAACACACCGGTGGCCCGGACATCGAGAAGGAGCTCGAGGAGAGCCTGGCGACGATCAAGGCCTCGGCCGAGAGCCGCGCGTCGCGTCCCCGCGAGGTGCCCGACGCATGAGCCGCGCTCTCCGCGGGTAGACTCGTCGAAGCGCTTCGACGGAACGCTCTGGGTAGAGAGGCAGCTGCGGTGAAATTCAGTGACGGGTTTTGGCAGCTGCGATCCGGGCTGGCACGGCTGAGACCGGCCGAGGTCGAGAGTGTGGAGGCGGGGGAGCGGGAGCTCACCGTGTTCGCGCCGGCCAAGCGGATCGAGCGACGCGGCGACACGCTCAACCAGCCGGTGTTCACGATCCGGTTCACGTCACCCGCTCCCGGGGTGATCGGCGTACGGATCGCGCACCACCTGGGTGGCCTTCCCGCGCGTCCGTCGTACCAGCTGAACACGTACGACGAACATCCGGTGAAGGTCGAGGTGGATGCGGTGGAGGCCCGGCTGACGTCGGGCGAGCTGACCGCGATCATCAGCCTCGACGGGCCCTGGAGCGTCCGGTTCGAACAGGACGGGCGGGCGCTGACGAACTCGGACGCCCGGAGCGTCGGGTTCATCACCGACCAGGACGGTCGCACCTACGTGCACGAGCAGCTCGCGCTCGGAGTCGGCGAGACGATCTACGGGCTCGGCGAGCGCTTCGGGCCGCTGGTGAAGAACGGCCAGGTCGTCGACAGCTGGAACGCGGACGGCGGCACCTCCAGCGAGCAGGCGTACAAGAACGTGCCGTTCTACCTGAGCAGCAAGGGGTACGGCGTCTTCGTCGACAGCCCGGCCAAGGTGTCGTTCGAGCTCGGCTCCGAGGTGACGTCGCGCAACCAGTTCAGCGTCGAAGGTCAGGAGCTGACGTATTACGTCATCGGCGGCCCGGCCCCGAAGGACGTGCTCCGCCGCTACACCGGACTGACCGGCCGGCCTGCCCGCGTCCCGGAGTGGTCGATGGGCCTCTGGCTGTCGACGTCGTTCACCACCGACTACACCGAGGAGACGACCAGCGCGTTCGTCGATGGGATGGCCGAGCGCGACCTTCCGCTGAGCGTCTTCCACTTCGACTGCTTCTGGATGCGGCAGTTCCATTGGTGCGACTTCGTCTGGGACCCGGTCGCCTTCCCGGACCCGGCAGGCATGCTGCAGCGCCTGAAGGATCGCGGCCTGCGCATCAGCCTGTGGATCAACCCGTACATCGCCCAGCGCTCGGTCCTCTTCGAGGAGGGCCGTGAGCTGGGCTACCTGCTCAAGCGCACCGACGGCTCGGTCTGGCAGTGGGACATGTGGCAGGCCGGGATGGCGATCGTCGACTTCACCAACCCCGACGCGACGGCCTGGTACCGCTCCAAGCTGCAGGCCCTGATCGACCTGGGTGTCGACTGCTTCAAGACCGACTTCGGCGAGCGCATCCCGACCGAGGACGTCGTCTGGTACGACGGCTCCGACCCGGAACGCATGCACAACTACTACCCGCAGCTGTACAACGCGGCCGTCTTCAGCCTGCTGGAGGAGAACCGTGGCGAGGGCGAGGCAGTGCTGTACGCGCGGTCGGCGACGGCCGGTGGGCAGCAGTTCCCGGTGCACTGGGGTGGCGACTGCGAGTCGACGTTCGAGGCGATGGCGGAGTCACTGCGCGGCGGACTGTCGCTGGCCGCATCGGGCTTCGGCTACTGGAGTCACGACATCGGCGGCTTCGAGGGGAAGCCGGACCCGGCGATCTTCAAGCGGTGGGTGCCGTTCGGCCTGCTGTCGTCGCATTCGCGGCTGCACGGCTCGTCGTCGTACCGGGTTCCCTGGGCCTTCGACGAGGAGGCGGTCGACGTACTGCGGAAGTTCACCAAGCTGAAGCTGTCGTTGATGCCGTATCTGGTGCAGGTCGCGGAGGAGGCGCATCGCGAGGGGGTGCCGATGATGCGGCCGATGATCCTGGAGTTCCCGGAGGATCCGGCGGCTGCGTATCTGGACCGGCAATACATGCTCGGCCCGGACATCCTGGTCGCGCCCGTGATGAGCGTCGACGGCTCAGTCTCCTTCTACCTCCCCGCCGGCACCTGGACCGACCTGCTCAGCGGCTCGACGTTGAGTGGACCGGGTTGGGTGACGCAGACGCACGGATTCGACAGTCTCCCGGTCCTCGTCCGCGCGGACGCGACCTACATGTCCAGCACAACGCCCGCGGCGGAGAAGACCACGTAGAGCGTGTGGGTCCCGTCGACCGGCGCGATCTCACCGGTGATCGATGTACGGCGCTCCGTTGGCGGGACCTGAATCGTGTCGAGCAGCTCACCCCGCAACGGATCGTCCAGCCGCAACTCGACCGTCGCCCCCTCCGGGCTCGAGACACCGACCTGGTACGACGTGGGCGCGTCCAGCACGACGGCGTCGAAAGCCAGCCAGGCTTGCGGTTCGCGGGAGACGACGGCGTCATCGATCAAGGTGATCCCGCAGTACTCGTCGAAGCTGGTCGCGGTGAGCTCGGCGATAGACCGCGGCGGGATGTGCTCGCCGGCGATGTCGACGGTCATGGCGAGGTGGATGTCGGTGCTGGAGCGGCCGACCATGATGCTGTGCCGCGCGTTCTCCACGACGCGGCGGTCTTGCGTCACGTCCCAGAAGCTGAAGTCGGTGATGGTGAGCTCGACTTCGGCACTCTCACCGGGAAGGAGCTCCAGTCGCTGGAAGCCACGGAGTTGCCGTAGCGGCTGTTTGACCCGCGATTGCTGCTGACGGGTGTAGAGCTGCGCGACCTCGACGCCCGCGCGGGTGCCGGCGTTCGTGACTGTGAAGGCGACGCGGATCTCGTCGTCCACGGTGCTGACCTGGAGATCGCCGTACGTGAAGGTGGTGTAGCTGAGGCCGTGGCCGAAGGGGTAGAGCGGCGTACCGCGGTAATAGAGGTACGTCGCGTCGGTCGCGATGATGTCGTAGTCGAGCAGGTCGGGGAGATCGGCGGCGCTCTCGTACCAGGTCTGGGTCAGGCGTCCGGCAGGGTCGGCGTCGCCGAAGAGGACGTCGGCGAGGGCCCGGCCGTATTCCTGGCCGCCGTGCGCCGACCAGAGGATCGCGGGCAGGTGCTGCTCGGCCCAGCGGATCGCGAACGGATAGCTGCTGCTGATCACCAGGACCGTACGGGCGTTCGCCGCGTGCACGGCGCGGATCAGACGGTCCTGGGCGTCCGGCAGTTCGAGCTCGGCGCGGTCCTCGGTCTCCCGGCCGTTCACGAGCGGGTGATTGCCGACGACAACGATCGCGGTGTCGGCGCGGGCCGCGACCTCGGCCGCGCTGGCGGCGCCGTCGACGACGACCTCGAGTTCGAAGGCGGTGGCTTCCTCGGCCAGCGTGACCGCACCGGTCGCATCGACGTGGACGTATCGGCCGCTGTGCAGATGCAGCACGTTGAGCTTGCCGGCCGTCTCGATCAGGCGGAAGGTCTGCTTGACCTCCCAGCCGTTCGGACCAGGCTGGTCAGCGACGAGTTCGCCCTCGTCGGTGACGTTCAGGTGCCGGCCGGTACGAACCGAGCGCAACGCCCAAGCGTCGCCACCCCAGTCGAGCAGATCGAACTCGCCGGCTTCCGGCTCTGCCCGCAGCACGGTGTCCGCGCCGATGGAGAGGTACGACGTCGAGCCGGCGACGCGGAGCCGGATGCGGTCGACGCCCTCGCAGTACTCGACGCGTTCGTCACCCAGCCGTTCGACGATGCCGGCGAATGCGGTGAGCTGGTAGGGGAGCGTCCCGGCATACCAGTCCTCGAAGAGGTTGTTCGCGAGCGGGCCGACCACTGCGATGCGCTTGACCGCAGAGAGCGGAAGGACCTGGTTTTCGTTCTTGAGCAGCACGATGGACTGACGGGCCGCGTCCTGGGCGAGCTGGCGGTGGGCGGGGGAGTTGACCAGGTCGGGCTCGAGGGACCGGTAAGGGTCGAGCTCCTCTGGCTCGAACTCGCCGAGACGGAAGCGGACCGCGAGTACGTGGCGAACCGCGGTGTCGATGTCGTCGCCGGTGAGCAGGCCGCGGTCGATGGCATCGCTGAGGTGCTGGATCGACGGGCCCGTGTTGGTGCCGTCCTGGGTGAAGCTGTCGACGCCGGCCTTGAGCGCGGCGGCATACGCGGTGGGGCCGTCGGGGTAGTAGGCCTGCAGGCCGAACAGATTGGCCGGCGCGTAGGCGTCACTGACCACGAGCAGGTCGTCGGTGGTCCACGCACGCAGGGCGTCGTTGATGAGTGGGCTGAGGTGGGCAGGCCGTCCGTTCACCAGGTTGTACGACGGCATGACCGCGACAGCCGCACCGGCTTCGATCGGCGCGCGGAAGGCGGGCAGTTCGTAGTCGTGCAGGACCCGCGGCGGCAGGTTGCTGGAGGTGATGCAGCGGTCGGTTTCGTTGTTGTAGGCAAGGAAATGCTTGAGGGTCGGCGCGGTCTTCAGCAGGTACGGGTGGTCGCCGGTCAGGCCGTGCCCGTAGGCGGTCGCGATCACGCCGGTCAGCCAGGGGTCTTCGGCGTACCCCTCCTCGTTGCGTCCCCAGCGCGGGTCGCGGAGCGGGTTGACGACCGGCGCCCAGACGTTGAGGCCGACGCCGGCCGGGTCCTTCTGATGGAACACCCGGACTTCGTCGCCGACCGCGGAACCGACGGCGCGGACGAGGTCGGGGTTCCAGCTGGTGGCGAGGCCGATGGCTTGCGGGAACACGGTCGCCGGGCCGAGCCAGGCGACGCCGTGCAGGGCCTCGGTGCCGGTGCGGAAGGAGTCCAGGCCGAGGCGGGGGACAGGGGCCTGGTGCTGATGCAGCAGGGCCAGCTTCTCGCCGGTCGTCAGCCGGCCGAGCAGATCGTCGAGCCGTTCGCCCAGCGGCCGGGCCGGGTCGCGGAACGGTGGATTCGGTGCTGCAGTACTCATCGTCGATCGACTCCGCTGCGGCTGGTGTCGAAGCGCTTCGAACGAGCGCCGAACGGCTGTTGATCGAAGCGCTTCGACGGTCTGGGCGAAAAAATCCGTCTCGGCCAGTGACCTTGGTACGACGGAGTGTTCAGAGGGTTGCATCCCCGCGAGACCAGGTCAAGACCTCAGGCACGCGCTTTCCTCGGTCAAGAAAGGCTTGAACGCCCGGTCAGAGGACCGGCAGGTGGCCTTGGGTGAGGGGGGTGAGGGCCTGGGCGGTGGCGCCTAGGGGAGTGGCGGTGTTGGGGAAGGTTGACGCGGTGACGGTGCAGCCGCCGGCCTCCGGGGCGATGGCGGCTTCTTCGAGGGCCTTGGTGATGCTCGGGATGAGGTGGACGGAGAGCAGGGCGTACGAGCCGCCGAGGACGATCTGCGCCGGGTTGAGGATGTTGACCAGGGCCGCGACGCCGTGGCCGAGGTGCATACCGGCTTCCGCCAGGACCTTGGTGACGGCGGCCTCGCCGGCATCGGCTCGGCGGATGAGGTGCTCGAGCTGGACCTGCGGATCTGAGTCGTCCAGGCCGTCGACGCGGGACAGGATGGCGGGCAGACTCGCCAGTGCTTCGAGACAACCGCGCTGGCCGCAGCCGCAGACGGGACCGTCGGGCACGAGACGCAGGTGGCCGATCTCGCCGACGTAGCCGAGATGTCCGCGCAGCGGTCGACCGTCGACGATGATGCCGGCGCCGACCCCGGTGTCGCCGGTCAGGTGGATGAGGTTCTCGCAGTCGGCCAGTGGACCGTAGAGATGCTCCGCCAGCACTGCCAGCGTCGCGTCGTTCTCGACCGTCACCGGGATGTCCGGCCGGCCGATCGACGCCGTCAGCTCCGTCCGCAGCGACACGTCCCGCCACCCCAGGCCGGCAGCCAGTACGACGCAACCGTCCCGGTTCACCAACCCCGGCACACCAACCGTGATGCCCAGCACCCGGCGGCCTGACGACTGCACCGTCGTGATGGCTCGCCGCGCCAGAGTCGCCAGCGCAGCGACCGTCTTCGCCGGCCCGGCGTCGACACCCGGTCCGGCGCGGTGCCAACGCAGTACCTGCTCACCTGCGGTGTCGTAGGCGAGGGCGGTCAACCCTCGCGCGCTCACTTCCAGCCCGATGGCGGCGTACGCCGATCCGTCCAGGACGAGCAGGGTCGCGGGGCGGCCGACGTGGTTCTGGGTCTGCTGGGTCTCGCGGACCAGCCGCCGGTCGAGCAGATCCCCCACGATGCTGGTCACGGTCGCCTTGTTCAGCCCGGTCCCGGACGCGATCGCGGCCCGCGAGCACGGCGCCTCACGACGCAGGAAACCCAGCACGGCGGCCAGGTTGGTGGCGCGGATGTCCGTGTGGTCCGCGGTCTGTGTGATCAAGGTCCGTCCCGTTCGGCTCGTTCAGGCTGTGGCTCAGTTCTACACCTTGTCGTCCGGAATCGTCTGAGCTAATTTGTTTGGCTACTAGCCCAACTAATCGTAAGGGATCGATCGTGACTGGACCAGTGGGCGGCGGCACCAGCCGCCGGACGTTCATCTCCCTGCTCGGCGCGGGCGCCGCCGCGGCCACCGGCGGTGTCACGCTGACCGGTTGTTCGGACGGCAAGTCCGGCTCGTCGACCAGCGGCCGGGCCGAGACCGAGGACAAGCTGTCCGGGCTGCTGCCGAAGTACACCCCGTACGAGTCGGTCAAGCCGGACCTGCCCGGCGAGAACGGCGCCTCGCCGGGTTACACGCATTACCCGGCCGAACTGAAGCGGGCCGTGCCGGAGAAGATGGTGCCGAGCGGCAAGGAAGTGTCGGCGATGACGCCGCTGTGGAGCCCTATCCCGCCGCTGGCCGGCAATTCGTACTTCGAGGCGAACAACGAACGGATCGGCGCGCCGGTCAAGTTCAACATCCTGAACGGCAACGACTACGGGGACAAGCTCGGACCGATCCTTGCGGCCGGCAACATTCCGGAGCTGCTCTGCATCCCGGGCTGGAACATCTCCAGCCTGACCCGGTTCAGCCAGGCCGCGGACAAGCTGTTCGAGGACCTCACGCCGCATCTGGCCGGCGACAAGGTGTCGGCGTACCCGATGCTGGCGAACCTGCCGACCCGGGCCTGGGCGTACGGCGTCTGGAACTCGCAGCTGAAGGCCGTGCCGTTCCCGTCGGACGGCTTCCCCTGGATGATGATGTACCGCAAGGACATCCTCGACCAGCTCGGCGCGGAGCCGCCGAAGAACGCCGACGACCTGCTGGCACTGGGCAAGCAACTGACCGACGCGAAGGCGGGCCGGTGGGCGTTCGGCTCGGTCGCCGACGAGATCCACCGGGCGTTCAGGGTGCCGGGCGGCTGGATCAAGGACCCCAGCGGCAAGCTGGTCAACAAGATCGAGACGCCGGAGTTCGAGGAGGCGGTGGCGTTCGTCCGGAAGCTGTTCCAGTCGGGGTACGTGCACCCGGAGGTGGTCGCGAACGCCGGCGCGGACGAGAACGCGCTGTTCGAGGGCGGCAAGTTCCTGATCCGGCAGAACGGGCCGGGTGGCTGGCACGAGTCGCTGCAGCGGCAGCAGACGGTCAACCCGAAGTTCAACCCGCAGCCGGTAATGCCGTTCGCGTACGACGGCGGTACGCCGATCACGTGGGGTGGCGAGCCGGCCGGCATCTTCACCTTCGTGAAGAAGGGGGTCGGCGAGGAGCGTGTGAAAGAGCTGCTCGGCGTCATGAACTACACGGCGGCGCCGTTCGGGACCGAGGAGTACGTGCTCTACAACTACGGGGTCGAGGGCAAGCACTACACGAAGCAGCCGTCCGGTGCTCCGAAGCTCACCGCCCTGGGACAGAAGGAGGTCTCGCAGACGTACATCTTCCTCGGTGGCCGTCCGACGGCGATCACCGAGAGCGAGTACCCGGGCTATGTCCAGTCGATGAGCGCCTGGCAGAACGCGTCCGCGAAGGTCCGGGAGAAGAACCTGTTCGACGGGATCCGGGTCGAGCAGCCGGCGAAGATGGCGGCGCTGAACCAGCCGTTCGATGACGCTCTGCAGGACATCTACCGCGGCCGCAAGCCGGTCAGCGAGCTGAAGACCGCTGTCAAGCAGTGGCAGGACAACGGCGGCAACGAAGGCCGCGACTTCTACGCGAAGGTGCTCAGTGACAACGGTCGTTAAGCCTCCGGTGAAGGCGGAACGCACACCCGAAGCGGTTCGGCCCGGCCGGCGGCGAAAGCGTGGCGGGGCGGGATTCCGGCATCGGTTGCGGCGGGACTGGCCGTTGCTGGTGATGGTGCTGCCGGTGGTGGTGCTGCTCGGCGTCTTCCACTACTTCCCGACGCTGGGAAACGTGATCGCCTTCCAGGACTATTCGCCGTACGCCGGGATCCGCGGGAGCGACTTCATCGGGTTCGCCAACTTCAGCCGAATGTTCTCCGAGCCGGGGTTCTGGAGGGCGGTCGCGAACACCCTGTCGATCACCGCCGTCCAGCTGGTGTTCTTCTTCCCGATCCCGATCGCGCTGGCCCTGCTGCTGAACAGCGTCCTGTCGTCGAAGGTGCGCAACCTCATCCAGGGTGTGGTGTACCTGCCGCACTTCTTCTCCTGGGTGCTGGTCGTGTCGCTGTTCCAGCAGATGATCGGCGGAGCCGGCCTGCTCTCGCAGACCCTGCGCCAGCACGGTCACCAGGCGGTCGACCTGATGACGAAGCCGGACACGTTCATTCTGCTGGTGACCGCGCAATCGGTCTGGAAGGACGCCGGCTGGGGAATGATCGTGTTCCTCGCCGCATTGTCGACCATCAACCCGGGGCTCTACGAGGCCGCCGCAGCCGACGGAGCGAACCGGTGGCGCCGGCTCTGGCACATCACGCTGCCAGGCCTGCGGCCGGTGATCGTCCTGCTGCTGATCCTGCGGCTCGGCGACGCGCTGACAGTTGGATTCGAGCAGTTCATCCTGCAACGCAGCGCGGTCGGCGGCGGCGCCTCGGAGGTGCTCGACACCTACGTCTACTACCAGGGCCTGCTCGTCGGCGACTTCGGGTACGGCGCGGCCGCCGGACTGTTCAAGGGAGTCGTCGGCCTCGTCCTCGTCCTGGCGGCCAACCGATTCGCCCACATGGTGGGCGAGCAGGGGGTGTATTCCAAGTCATGAGTGCACGAGCTGTCTGGGAGGAAGAACCGACCGCTGTCGGTCGGCTGGGTAAGCCGGTGGTGCTGGCGCTGATCGCGCTCGCGGTCGCGTTCCCGTTGTACGTCGTGGTCGTGACTAGCCTGTCGACGACGGAAGCCGTGACTCGGGCCGGCGGGCTGGTCGTCGTACCGCGGGAGCTGACAGCGGCGGCGTATGTGCAGTTGCTGTCGGGTGGTGTGGTGACCCGGGCGTTGATGATCAGCGTGGCGATCACCGCCATCGGTACCGCGTTCAGCCTCGGGATCACCGTGCTCGCGGCGTACGGGCTGTCCCGGCCAGGGTCGCTGTTCCACCGGCCGCTGCTGTTCGTCGTACTGCTGACCTTCCTGTTCGGGCCGGGCATCATCCCGAGCTACCTGGTGGTCAACTCGCTCGGTCTGATCGACCACTACGCGTCGCTGATCCTGCCGGCGGCGATATCGGCGTTCAACCTGATCGTCATGCGGTCGTTCTTCATGGGGATCCCGAGTGAGCTCATCGACAGCGCGCGGATCGACGGCGCGGGCGAGTTCGCGATCCTGCGCCGGATCGTGCTGCCGTTGTCCAAGGCCGTGGTCGCGGTCGTCGGGCTGTTCTACGCGGTCGGCTACTGGAACGCGTTCTTCAACGCGCTGCTGTACATCAACGACAACAACAAGTGGCCGCTGCAAATGGTGCTTCGGACCTACATCGTCCAGCAGCAACCGCTGCCGACCGGCGCCGGCGGGGTCGCGACCAACGTCGGCCTGGGCCTGCAAGCCGCGCCGGGTCTCGCGATCAAGATGGCGATCGTGGTGATCGCGATCGTCCCGGTCCTGCTCGTCTACCCCTTCATCCAGCGCCACTTCACCAAGGGCGTCATCATCGGCGCAGTCAAGGGCTGATCACGATGAACCTAGGCCGCCGTCAATTCCTTGCCCTCGGCACCGGTACGGCGCTCGCCGCCGCAACCACGAGACCTGCCTCGGCAACAACCAGCTATCGCTGGAGAAATGTGGAGATCGTCGGTGGCGGGTTCGTCACCGGCATCATCCACCACCCTTACAAGCGTGGACTTGTGTACGCGCGCACGGACATCGGAGGTGCGGCGCGGTTCGACAACCGGACTCAGCGGTGGGTGCAGCTGCTGCATTGGGTTGGCTGGGACGAATGGAACTGGACCGGCGTGGAGAGTCTCGCGCTGGATCCGGCGGATCCCGACCGGCTGTACCTTGCCGTCGGCACCTATACCAACGACTGGTCGCCCATCAACGGCGCGATCCTGCGCTCCACCGACCAGGGCCGCACCTTCCAGCGCACCGACCTCCCGTTCAAACTCGGCGGCAACGAACCAGGCCGCTCGATGGGCGAACGCCTGGTCGTCAACCCCCGCGACGGCCGAGTCCTCCTCCTCGGCACCCGCAACCAAGGCCTCTGGCGCAGCACCGACCGCGGCCAGACCTGGAGCCGAGTCGACAGCTTCCCAGCAACCGGCACCCCAGGCATCGGCGTCGGTTTCGTCTTCTTCGACCCACGCAACGCAACGATCTACGCCGGCGTGACCGACCCGGCTGCTCCGCTCTACCGCAGTACGGACGCCGGCGAGACCTGGTCGCCGATCGCCGGGCAACCGACCGGATTGTTGCCCCACCACGGCGAATTAGGAGCCGACGGCAACATCTACGTGACGTACGGCGACCGCCCCGGACCGTACGAGATGTACGACGGTGCCGTCCACAAGCTCGACACGGCGACGGGGACGTGGACCGACATCACCCCACTCCGCCCGAACACCGGCGGTGAAGCCGGCTTCGGGTACGGCGGCCTCGCGACCGACCCACGCCGCCCGGGCACCGTCATGGTTTCGACGATGAGCCGCTGGGGTCCGGTGGACGACATCTTCCGGTCGACAGACGGTGGCCAGACCTGGCATTCGATCGGCGAACGCATCGTGCTGGACACCTCCGGAGCGCCGTACTTGAACTTCCATGGCACGCCCAAGCTGGGCTGGATGATCGGCGACATCTCCATCGACCCGTTCGACTCGGACAAGGTCCTCTATGTCACCGGTGCGACGATCTTCGGCACTGACGACGTCACCGAGGCCGAGGCGGGTCGCAGTACGCACTGGTCGGTCCGTGCGCAGGGGTTGGAGGAGACCGCCGTACTCGATCTGATCAGCCCGCCGTGGGGACCGCCGTTGATCAGTGCGCTGGGCGACATCGGGGTGTACCGGCACGCGCGGCTGGACGTCGTACCGCCGGATGGGCAGGCGTCGAACCCGGTCAGCGGGACGTCGCCGAGTCTGGACTACGCGGCGTTGTCGTCTGGCTTCGTCGTACGGCTGGCCAATGCCGCGGCGGGCGAGCGCGGCGCTTACTCGACTGATGCCGGCGTCTCGTGGCAGCCGTTCCTGGGTGAGCCGGCCGGGATGGCACAGACAGGGCGGATTACGGTAAGCGCGGATGCTCGGACTCTGCTGTGGACGCCGGGCGATGTGGTGCCGCACTACTCCCGGGACCGCGGGACGACGTGGACCGCTGTGACTGGTCTACCGGCGACGGCCGCCGTCGTTGGCGATCGGGCGGACTCTCGGCTGTTCTATGCGTTCGATCCGGCGACCGGTACGGCGTACTCCAGCACGAACGGTGGTGTCGCCTTCTCACCGACTGCTGCCGGGTTGCCGACAGGTGCGGGGAAGCTGGAGACCGTGCTGAATCGAGCCGGGCACTGCTGGCTGGCGGCCGGTGCGGGTGGGCTGTATCGGTCGGTGGACGGCGGGCTAACGTTCTTGCCCGTGACAACGATCCAGGAGGCGTACACGGTCGGGTTCGGCAAGGCGAGGCCGGGTTGCAGCGAGATGGCGGTCTACACGTCCGGCAAGGTCGGCGGGGTGCGCGGGATCTTCCGGTCCGACGACAGCGGTGAATCGTGGGTGCGGGTGAACGACGACCGGCATCAGTACGCGTCCACCGGTGAGGCGATCACTGGCGACCCGCGCGTATACGGCCGCGTCTACATCTCCACCAACGGCTTCGGCATCCCCTACGGAGAGCCCGCATGACCCGGCTTTGGTACGGCGGTGACTACAACCCGGAGCAGTGGGATCCGGTGGTGTGGAAGGAGGACGTCGACCTGATGCGTCAGGCCGGCGTCAACCTGGTGACCGTCGGCGTCTTCTCGTGGTCGAGTCTCGAACCATCGCCGGGCGTTTATGAGTTCGACTGGCTCGATCAGGTCCTGGAGATGTTGCATAACGGTGGTGTGAGCGTGGACTTGGCGACGCCGACCGCCTCACCGCCGCCGTGGTTCAGCCGGCTGCACCCGGAGGCGCTGCCGGTGACGGCTGACGGCGTACGTCTGACTCATGGCAGCAGGGACACGTACTGCGCTTGTGCGCCTGCCTATCGCGAGGCCGCGCGCGGGATCGCTCGAGCGTTGGCTGAGCGGTACGGCGATCATCCGGCGCTGGCGATGTGGCATGTGCACAACGAATACGGGACAACCTGTTACTGCCCTTTGGCAGCTTCGCGATTTCGGGTTTGGCTGCAGCAGCGATATGGGTCTCTGCAGCGGCTCAACGACGCTTGGACGACCGCGTTCTGGAGTCAGGGATATGCGGATTGGGAGGACGTGCAGCCGCCGCGGCAGACACAGTACCTGGTGAATCCCACGCAGTTCCTGGACTATCGGCGGTTCTGGTCGGACGAATTGCTGGCGGCCTATCTGGAACAAAAGGCGGAACTCCGCGAGCACAGTTCGTTGCCGATCACCACGAACTTTGTCTTCGGCGGCTGGGTGCCGGTCAACCATGCCCAATGGGCCGCGGAGGTCGATGTGGTTGCCATCGACCACTATCCGAGCCGAGCCGACCTCGGCGCCGAGGAGCAGACCGCCTTCGGTGCCGATCTCGCCCGGTCGTGGGCCGGCGGCAAGCCGTGGTTGCTCATGGAGCAAGCGGCCGGGACGCTGAACGACGGGCGTCGCCTGCACGCCAAGGAGCGTGGGCGGATGGCGCGGCACAGCCTGTCACATATCGCACGCGGATCGGCCGGAGCGCTGTCCTTCCAGTGGCGGGCGTCGCAGGGTGGCGCGGAAATGTACCACTCGGCGATGGTTCCGCATGCCGGTGCGGATTCCCGCATATTTCGGGAGGTCGCCGAGCTGGGATCGGTGCTGCCGCGGTTGGCTGAAGTTGCCGACAGCAAGGTTGTCGCCGACGTCGCCATTCTGTGGGATGTCGAGTCCTGGTGGGCGATGCAGGGGACACATCTGCCTTCGTCGTCGCTGGATTACCTGGCCGCGGCGCAGGCCGCCCATCGGCATTTCTGGCGTGCCGGCGTGACCGTCGACTTTGCCCAGCCTGGTGCGGAGCTGTCGTCGTACAAGACAGTTGTGGTGCCGTCGTTGTATTTGATCAGCGACGAGGCGGCTGCGTCCCTTTCGGCGTACGTCGAAGGTGGCGGACAGCTCGTCGTCGGGTACTTCAGTGGGATCGTCGATCCCGACGTCCGGGTGCGGCTCGGCGGGTATCCGGGCGCCTTCACCGAGCTGCTCGGCGTGCGAGTGGACGAGTTTCATCCCCTCGACGACCCGATCGAGTTGACGTCAGGCGGCCGGGGACGACTGTGGAGCGAGGACGTCCATGCGGTCGCGGCCGAGGTGGTCGATCGGTACGCGGGCGGAGTCCTGGACGGGAAGCCCGCCATCACCCGTCGTTCCGTTGGTGCCGGTAGGGCGTGGTACGTGTCGACGGAGCTGGATGACGAGACGGCAGCCCGCGTGCTCGGCCTTACGTCCTCGGCGGTGGAGACCGTACGACGCCGTACCGGCGACACCACGTGGACCTTCCTGCTCAACCACGGTGACGCGGAGGTCGTCGTACCGGCTGATGGGGTTGAGCTGATTTCGGGCTCGACCGTGGATGCCTCGGTGGCGGTGCCGGCCGGTGGTTATGCGGTGGTGAGGTCGCGGTGAGGGGCCTCGCAGGTGCTGGCGCGGGCGGTGAGCTTGGGCGGCAGAAGAGTCAGCTCGGGAACGTCCGCGCCCTCGAGTTTGGTGATCAGCGACTCGACCGCCTGCTGGCCGATCCGCTCTGCCGGGATGGTGACGGACGACAGCTGCGGCACCTGCCGCTCGGCCACGTCGTCGGCACAGATCGCCATCAGCGACATGTCTTCCGGCACGCGCCGCCCGAGCCGCCGCAGTACGTCGAGGAGCGGGCCGATGATCGGCTCGTTCTGGACCACCAACCCGGTGATGCCGGGGTGGTCGTGCAGCAACTGCTCGACGGTGTGCAGGATCGCGTCGAACGTGTGCTCGCAAGGCGTTTCGACCCCGAGCAGCCCGCGACGCTCGGCGGCCTCCGCGAAGCCGGTCAAGGTGCGCTGGGCGAAGCCGGTCTGCCGCTCGTAGACGGCGGACGGCGTACCGAGCAAGGCGAGCGAGCGGTGGCCGAGATCGGCGAGGTGGTCGACGCAATGGGCGCCCGCGGCAACGAAATCCAGGTCGATGCAGGTCAGCCCGTCGGCATCGGCTGGGTAGCCGATCAGCACCGAAGGCATCGGCAGCTCGCGCAGCACCGGCACTCGCTTGTCGTGCAGTTCGACGTCCATCACGACCAGCGCGTCGACCAGCGAGCTCTGCGCCACCCGCTCCAAGCCGTCCGGCCCTTCGTCGGCGGTCAGCAGCAATACGTCGTGATCGAACCGGCGGGCCGTGGTCACGACCGCGGCGGCGAACTGCATCATCACCGGGACGTGCATGCCGGTGCGCAGCGGAATGACCAGCGCGAGCACATTGGAGCGCTGGCTGGCGAGAGCGCGGGCGCTGGCGTTCGGCCGGTAGCCGAGCGCGCGGACGCTGCGCTGCACCCGATCGCGGGTGTCGGAGGAAATGGACCGCTTCCCGCTGAGCACGTAGGAGACCGTGCTGGCCGCGACCCCGGCATGCCGGGCGACGTCCGCGATCGTGACCATCGTGGGCTCCTGTCCCTGGTTGATGTTCCTGTTCTACAACAGTCGAAGCGCTTCGACTCGGAGGCAACAGCGTCGAGTCGAGGAATCCCCTGTGTCAAGCCCCTGCGTCATCTCAACGCCCAAGGATGAGAGGAACGGCAATGACAAGATGGTGGAAGGCAGCAACTGCACTGGTGACGGTACTCGCCGCGGCCCTGGTGACCGCGGCTCCCGCTGAGGCGGCGGTGTGGTCGTCGTCGGACAAGTGGGGTACCTGGTCGAACGGCGGCTACACGGTTCGCAACGACGTCTGGGGTAGCGGTGCCGGGCCGCAGACGATCTGGGCCAACTCCTACAGCAACTGGGGAGTCTGGGCCGACCACCCGAACACCGGCGGCGTGAAGTCGTACCCGCACTCCGCCCGCAACATCGGCAAGCGGGTCAGCGCCCTCGGCAGCCTGACCAGCAACTTCAACGTCTCCAGGCCCGGCAGCGGCGCGTACGCGACGACGTACGACATCTGGGCCGACAACAACGCGTACGAGATCATGCTCTGGGCCAACAAGCAGGGCGCGGTCGGGCCGATCGGCAGCAGGCAGACGACCGCCACGGTCGGCGGCCACACGTGGGACGTCTACCGCGGCAGCAACGGCTCGAACGCGGTCTTCTCCTTCATCCGTACCTCCAACACCAACTCGGGATCCGTGGACATCAAGGCGGTCCTGAACTGGATCCGCGGTCAAGGCTGGATGGGCGACGCGACCGTCGGCGAAGTCCAGTTCGGCTTCGAGATCACGTCGTCGTCCGGCGGCCTGAACTTCACCAGCAACTCCTACTCGGTCAGCTCGTCCTGAGACCGTAGACAGGTGGGGGTTCCCTCAGGGAGCTCCCACCTGCAGGGCGCGGCCCAGCTTGCCCTTCGCCGTCACGTGCACTCGGTCGAGCTCAAGCCAACGGGCCATCAGCTCGAGTTCGGCCCTGAGCGGTTCGACGAAGTCGGGTGCGCCGGGTTCGGCGGTGACCGTCGGCACGAGCAGCGTGGAGTTTTGCCGGTCGGCCTTCAGGTCGACTCGAGCGACGAGGCGGTCACCGAGCAGGAACGGCAGCACGTAGTAGCCGTGCACCCGCTGGGCGGCCGGCGTGTAGATGCTGATGCGGTAGAAGAAGTCGAACAGGCGGTGAGTCCGGTCGCGGTTCCAGATCAGCGTGTCGAACGGTGACAGCAAGGCGCGCGCATCGACCGGTCGCTCCTCGGCGTCCTTCCAGAGGTAGCTCTGCTGTGGTACGCCGTCGACGCGGACCGGGATGAGGTCGCCGGCGTCCACCAGTTCGCCGATGACCTTCTTGGCGGTTGCCGTGGGCAACGGAAAGTGGCCGGTCCCGCCGCCGGCGCCGCACAGCTCGCGCGCGGTGGCGACGCCGAGTCCGCGAGCGGCGATCCGGACCAGCTCCCGCCGCGCCTCGTCGGCGTCGCGCTCGGTCTGATGGTTCGGCAGAACCCGTTCGGTGAGGTCGTACAAGCGCTCGAAGTTGCGCCGGCTCGCGATGGTGACCCGGCCCGAGCTGAACAGGTACTCGATCGCGATCTTGGCGTCCTGCCAGTTCCACATCGAGCCGGTGGTCGGATCCGGGTGCGGGTCGGACCGCTTGCGCCGTACGCCATCGGGGCTTGCCTCGGAGGCGGTCAGCGGCCCGCTCTGGGTGACTTTCGCGAGTACGTCGTCGACGAGCCCTGGCCGCTCTTTGGTCAGCCGGCGCATCCCCTCGACCACCGACCACGGCGTCGAGAGTTCCGGATCCAGCTCGCCGTTCCAGTCCTGACGCTCGACGATCCGCATCCGCCAGCGCAACAGCGGGTAGGTCTTCAACGGGAGCAGAGCCGCCTTGTGTCCCCAGAAGTACTCGAACAGCTCCCGGTCCCGGCCCCAGCACATCCGATCGAGCGTCGTACGCGAGTACGCCCCCAGCCGCGCGAACAACGGCAAGTAATGCGACCGGCACAACACATTCACCGAGTCAACCTGCAACACCCCGACCCGCTCGATGGCCCGCCGGACATGCCGCACATCAACCCGCCCCGCCGGCCGCCCCTCCGCAAACCCCTGCGCCGCCAACGCCACCCGCCGAGCCGCCCCCACCGACATCCCGTCGCCACCCATACCCCGAACCTAACGCAGAGGCTGCGCCGACAGGTGCTGGAACGGATACGTGGCTACAGCGGGAGCTCGGTGAGCAGCTCGATGCCGGGGCAGCCGACGTACACGGCGTCGTGGGCGACCAGCGGCAGCTGCCAGCGAATAGCCGCTGCGGCAATCCACAAATCACCCAGATGCTGCTTCGGGTGGAGCGGGTGCCCGATCTGACGGCACTTGGCGCGCAGCCGGACGTAGGCCCACGCCGTCTCATCGTCCCCGGGGAGCGTTGCACTGGGATGGATCAACCGCTCGAGGGTGTCCAACCGCTTGTCTCCCCAGCCCGCCACCACAGCGCCGTATCGGGCCTCGGCCACGGTTTGCTGGGAGATCGCGACCCGACGGCCGAAGACATGCTTGCCGTAGAGCGGCACCAGCGCCGAACGAGGCTTCAACCAGGCGGTGAAGACGTTGGTGTCGAGCAGGACGGTGCCGCGCGTCACTCGTGGATCGCCCGGACGAATCGGTCCCATTCGTCGTCGGTCAGATCCGGGATCTCGAACGACTCGTCCTCGCTGAGCGGCCCGGTGCTGCCCACGATCTCTTCGAGGTCCCGACCACGCCAGAAGGAGGCGTCGGCGTGCTCGATCGCGTCAGGCGCTGACGTCGGCTCCGACATGGCAAACACCTCCCTCTCTCTATGACAAGACTGCTGGACACCACGGCTCTCGCCGGTGACGTTTCCACAGGGCACGGCTGGGCTTCGGGCAGGCAGCGATTTGCTGCCGACGGGTGCGGCCTGATCGACGGTCGACTGAGATGTGCTTGTACGGCGGGGGCGGCTCAGGGTGATGCCGAGGAGGACCAGGGATAGGCCTGCCAGTTGCTGGAGGGTGAGGGTGTCGGCGGAGAGGGTTAGGCCTAGGAGGACGCCGGTGACGGGGTTGAGGAGGCCTATCAGGCCTACGGTGGCGGCGGGGAGGTGGCGGAGGGCGGTGAACCAGGCGGTGAAGGCTAGGGCGGTGGCGATCAGGCCTACGTAGGTGAAGCCGGCCAGGGCTGGGAGGTCTAGGGGTGGCGGTGCGCCCTCGAAGACGAGGGCGAAGGGGATGAGGACCAGACCGCCGGCGATGAGTTGCCAGGAGGTGGTGGCGAGCGGGCCGTCGGCGCGGCCCCACTTCTTGGCGAGGACGTAGCCACAGGAGGACATCGTCATCGCGGCGAGGGAGGCGACCACGCCGCGGAGGTCGACGGCCGAGGTGCCGGCGCCGAGCATCAGGCAGACGCCGGTGATGCCGGTAGCGGCACCGATCAGGACCGAGACGGTCGGCCGTTCGGCGAGGGGGGCCCAGGCGAACAGCGCCATGGCCAGGGGAGAGGGGATAACCGGCCGGCAGGTACTCGTGGGTGACGAAGTAGTTCGTCCCCCAAGCGACCGGAGCGATCGCGGCGAGGAGGACCCAGCGGAAGGTACTTTCCATGGAAGACACTATATCTTCCCGGGAAGATATAGTGCGAGATGTGTCCGAAGATCACGTGGCGAAGATCCAGGCGGAGTGGCGGGCCGAGCGGCCGGACATCGACGTCAGTCCGGTGGGCGTGATCGGCCGGCTGCATCGGGTCGCGAACCACCTGACCGCCGAGCTGACCCTGTTCTACGCGAAGTACGGCTTGACCGAAGGTGAGTTCGACGTACTCGCCGCCCTGCGCCGGGCCGGTTCGCCGTACGAGCGTGCACCGGGGGAGATCGCGCTGCACACAATGGTCACGACCGGCGCCGTGACCAAGCGGGTGGACCGGCTCGAGCAGGCCGGGCTGGTCGATCGCCGCCGCAGTGACGCCGATGGCCGCGGCAGGGTGGTGCGGCTGACGCCGGCCGGGCTGCGGCTGATCGACCAGGCGTACGCCGCCCACATGGCGAACGAGCGCCGGCTGCTCGAGGACCTCACGCCGGACCAGACCGCCGTACTGGAAGAGATCCTGACCAGCTGGCTCGAACGGATCGAGCTCACGAACGGCTGAAGTGCTTCTCCGGGTTGGGTGAGGCCTGGAGGAGCAGCTTCGTGTAGTCGTGCTGCGGGTCGAGGATCACCTGGTCCGACGGCCCGCGTTCGACGATCTGGCCGTGGCGCATGACCATGATCTCGTCGGAGAAATGGCGTGCCGTGGCCAGGTCGTGGGTGATGTAGAGGACGCCGAGGTTCTCCTCGCGTTGCAGGTCCGAGAGCAGGTTGAGGACGCCGAGCCGGATCGACACGTCCAGCATCGAGACCGGTTCGTCGGCGATCAGGATGCCCGGCCCGGGAGCGAGCGCCCGCGCGATCGCGACGCGCTGCCGCTGCCCGCCGGACAGTTCATGCGGACGCCGCCGGGCAATGGCCGCGGCAGGAGTCAGCTGCACCCGCTCCAGCAACTCGTGCACGGCCGCCTCGGTGGCGCTCTTCCCATGCAGTTTCAAAGGCCGTTCCAGGTGATGCGCGATCGAGTGATACGGGTTCAACGACGCGAACGGATCCTGGAAGACCATCTGCACCGTACGGCGATACGCCCGCAACCCGCGGCGCCGGACCGGCTCACCGTTCAGCAGGATCGAACCACTGCTCGGCCGCTCCAACTGCAGCAGCAACTTGGCGATGGTCGACTTCCCGCTGCCGCTCTGACCGACCAGCGCGATCGTCTTGCCGGCCTCGAGCGTGAAGCTGACTTTGTCCACCGCCGTCAGACGACCGCCACGCCCTCTGATCCGGTAGACCTTCGACACCTCACGGAACTCAAGTCTGCTCATCCGGCTGCTCGCTCTCCGGTCAGGCTCGGGAAAGACCCGAGCAACAGCTTCGTGTAAGCGTGCTGTGGTGAGTTGTAGAGCTGCGCGGCCGGCGCGAGTTCGACGAGCTCGCCGGCGCGCATCACCGCGATCCGGTCGCTGATCTCCAGCAGCAGCGGCAGGTCGTGGGTGATGAACAGCACCGCGAATCCGAGCTCGTCGCGCAGCCGGGTGATCTCCAGCAGGATCTCCCGCTGCACGACCACGTCCAGCGCGGTGGTCGGCTCGTCCATGATCATGATCTGCGGCTCGAGCGCCATCGCCATCGCGATCATCACCCGCTGCCGCATCCCGCCGGACAGCTCGTGCGGATAGGACTTGAGCCGGTTCCGGTCGACGCCGACCCGTTCGAGCAACTCACCACAGCGGGTACGGCGATCGGCTTTGCTCATCGCCGGCCGATGCGTGCTGAAGATGTCCTCGAGCTGGGCCCGGATGGAGATCACCGGGTTGAGCGAGTTCATCGCACCCTGGAACACCATCGAGACGCGGTCCCAGCGGAACGCCCGCAGCTCCTCACCGGTCAGCGAGCCCAGGTCGATGTCGGTCCCTTCGCGGGAGTGCAACACCGCCTTCCCCGAGGTGATCACCGCGGGCGGTTTCAGCAGCCGATTGATGCCGTAGGCAAGGGTTGTCTTGCCGCAGCCGCTCTCGCCGGCCAGGCCGAGGATCTCGCCGCGGCCGAGGGTGAGGTCGACGTTGCGGACCGCGTGCACGGTCTGCTCGCCGAGGTAGTCGACGCTGAAGTCGGTCACCGTGAGTACGTCGCTCATTTCGTCGCCTCCTCGGCGACCGCGATCTGCTCCTTCGAAGCCTTCCAGCCGCGCCGGGTCCGGCGGGTCTGGTCGCGCAGCTTCGGGTTGACGATCTCGTCGATGGAGAAGTTGATCATGGCCAGACCCGCGCCGAACAAGGTGATCAGCACGCCCGGCGGCACGAACCACCACAGTGCGCCGAGCCGCAGCGCGAGACCGTTGCCGGCCCAGAACAGCATGGTTCCCCAGGTCCAGGAGTTGCTCGCGCCCAGACCGATGAAGGCCAGGCCTGCCTCGCCGAGGATCGCGCCGATGACGGAGAAGACGAACAACGAGACCAGGATCGGCACCAGGTTGGGCAGGATCTCGACACACAGGATCCGCCAGGTCCGCTCACCCGACACCCGAGCCGCGGCGACGTAGTCACGGTTCCGCACGCTCAGGGTCACCGCCCTCAGTACGCGCGCACAACCGGCCCAGCTGGTCAACGCGAGTACACCCGCGACGAGCCAGACCCCCTTGTTCTGCACGTAGCTCGAGATGACGATCATCAACGGCAACCCGGGCAGCACCAGCATCACGTTGCTGAACAACGAGAACGCCTCGTCGACCCAGCCGCCGGCGTACGCCCCGATCACCCCGAAGATCGCGGCCAGTGCGAGCGCAGCCAGGCCGACGGTCAGCCCGATCAGCAACGAGCCGCGGGTGGCATAGGCCAGCTGCGCGAACACGTCCTGCCCGGTCTGCGTCGTACCGAGCAGGTGCCCGGAACCCGGCGGGGTCAGCCCGATGTTGTCGACCTTCTGCGGATCGCCGACGAAGAACGGCCCGACGATGCCGAACAGCGTGATCCCGCCACAGATCACCAGGCCCACCACCAGTTTGGGCGACAACCGGCGGCGGCGTTTCTCCCGTACGGCGGACTCGACCACGACGGCCGGGTCAGTCAGTGCGGCCACTGGACACTCCTCTCAGGCCCGCGCACGGGTGCGCGGGTCGATGACGGCGTACAGCAGGTCGACGAGCAGGTTCGCGCCGAGCACCGAGATGGTGATGACGAGGAAGACACCCTGCATCAGTGCGTAGTCGCTGTTCTGGACGGCGGACATCAGCGTCATGCCGATGCCCGGGTAGGAGAACACCTGCTCGGTGATGATCGACCCGGACACCACGAATCCGAGCGTGATCGCGAATCCTGCCAGCGACGGCAGTACGGCGTTCCGGGCGGCGTACGTCGTCATGATCCGGCGCCGGGTCAGTCCCTTCGCCTCGGCGGTGACGATGTAGTCCTCGGACAGCGTCGACACCATCATGTTCCGCATGCCGAGCATCCAGCCGGCGATCGACGACAGCACGATCGTCAGCGCCGGCAGCGTTCCGTAGTACACGGCGCTGCGCAGGAACGGCAGGTTGAACCCGGGTACGACGGTGTTGACGTCGTACCCGCCACCGGTCGGGAAGATCTGCGCGACGCTGGACAGCAGGTACAACAGCACCAGGGCGAGCCAGAAGTACGGCACCGCCTGGAACATCGTGGTCACCGGGATCAGGTTGTCCAGCCAGGAGCCGCGCTTCCAGCCGGCCAGCTGGCCGAGCAAGATGCCGATGGCGAACGAGATGATGGTGGCGATCCCCATCAGCGCGATGGTCCACGGCAACGTGTCGGCCAGCGTGGTCGAGACGGTCTGCGGGAAGTAGGTGACCGAGACGCCGAGGTCACCGTGGGCGACGTTGTTCAGGTAGTCGACGTACTGCAGGAAGATCGGGCGGCTGGAGTCGGTCCCGAGCAGGAGTTCCAGGCTGTGCCTGATCTCCGGCGACACCGGCCCCTTCGCCGCCAGCTTCGCGATCATCAGGTCGACCGGGTCGCCGGGCATCCAGCGGGGCAGGAAGAAGTTCAGCGTCAAGGCGGCCCACAGCGCCACGACGTAGAACCCCAGCTTGCGCAGGTAGTACGTCATCTACTTCACCGGGGTGAGGTTCTGGACCACGATCCCGCTGTCCCACGCCTTCCAGGTGGCCGGGAACGAGTACAGGTTGTCCTTGGTCGGCCAACCGGTGGCCCGGCTGGTGTTGAACTCGGTCAGGGTGGAGTTCAGCACGATCGGGATGTAGGGCAGGTCGCGCGCGATGTTCTCCTGGATGATCGCGTACTGCTGCTTCTTCACCGTCTCGTCGTTGGTCTTGGAGGCGGCCGCGATGGCGGCGTCCACGGCCGGGTTCGCGTACCGGGACGGGTTGGCGCCGGCCGATGCGCCGACCTTCGCGGTGTTCTTCGACCAGTACTTACCCTCGTAGGTGAAGTACGGGTCGGTGGACGGGCCGAGGCCGAGCGAGTTCATCGAGAGCTGGTAGTTGCCCTTGGTCTCGCGGGTGTTCCACTCGTTCGGCGAGATCTGGGTCGACTTGATCTCCATCCCGGCCTTGCGCAGCTGCTGCGTCATCGCGTCGATCGCCGAGATGTAGTCGCTCCAGCCGGACACCACCTGGATGGTCATGGTCAGCCGCTGGCCGTCCTTGGCGTAGATGCCGTCGGAGCCCTTCACCCAGCCGGCCTGCGTGAGGATGGAGTCGGCCTTCGTGGTGTCAGGCTGCTGCGGCACCGTCTTCTCGACCTTCGGCGTCATCCAGTCGTCGTCGCGGCCGGGCACCAGCAGCGTCGGCGAGGCGACACCCGCAACGTTGCTAAAGGCAAGCTTGTTCAGCTGCTCCCGGTCCAGTGCGGCGTAGATCGCCTGCCGTACGGCGACATCGGTCTGCGGGCCCTTGCAGCCGAGCGCGGCGTTGGAGCAGGCGAACAGGCTGGTGGTGAGCGCCGGGGTGTTGACCCAGGACAGGTCCTTGTTGCCCTTCAGCAGCTGGTCGATGCTCGGCAGGAAGGCGCTCATCCAGTCGACCTCGCCCTTCACCAGGGCACTGGTCGCCGCGTCCGCGCTGGCGAGCGTGATGAAGCTGACCTTGTCGATCTTGGGTTTGCCGGTGTTCCAGTACGCCGGGTTCTTCTTCATCTCGAAGCTCTCCGGCGTGAAGCGGGCGACCGTGTACGGCCCGGTGCCGACGGGGTCGTGGTTGATGTCGGTCGCCGGGTCCTTCGACTTCCAGAGGTGCTCGGGCACGATCGCGGTGTTGCCGAGCACGTTCGCCTCGGAGATGAAGCTCGTCTGCTTGAAGGTGAGCACCGCGGTGTTCGGGCCGGTCGCCTTCGCGGTCGCGGCCAGGCCGGTGGTGTTGATGCTCGGCGTCTTCGCGATCATGTTGAAGGTGAAGGCGACATCGGCCGCGCTGAACGGCTGGCCGTCCGACCACTTCACCCCTTCGCGGGTGGTGACGGTCAGCTCGGTGCCGTTCGCATTCCACTTGTAGGCGGTGGCGAGCATCGGCTTCGGGCCGTCGGACGACATCAGGTTGTAGTAGAAGAGCGTCTCGTAGATCATCCCGCGCGACGCCTGGATCGCCGTACTCGAGAACGGGTTGAAGTTCTCCGCGACGGTGCCGGTGGCGCCGCTGAACACGGTGATGCGGCTTTCGCCGGCGGCCGGCTTGGTGGCGTTCGGGGAGCTGCCACAGCCGGCGGTCACCAGGGCGACGGCGGTGAGCAGGGCAGTGAAGGCATAGCGGGGCGCGCGGTGCTTGGGCATGACGCGTTCCTCCGGTCGAAAAAGAAGGGGGATGGGCGAACGGGCGGAAATGCACTAGCTTTTGACTGGACCGGTTCAGTTGCGGTGATCGGGAGAGTACTGGACCGGTTCAGTAACGACAAGACCGAAAGTCGGGTAAGTTTCTGGACCGTGACCTGAGGGGAGGTGCTGATGGCACGGGTGACGATCCGCGAGATTGCCCGCCGGGCCGGGGTGTCGAAGGGTGCCGTCTCGTACGCGCTGAACGGCCAGCCTGGCGTGTCGGAGGAGACCCGGGCCCGCGTGCTCAGGGTCGCCGAGGAGCTGAACTGGGTGCCCAACCCGGTGGCCCGGCAGCTGTCGGTCGCGCGCAGTGAGACGTTCGGGCTGATCCTGGCCCGGTCCGCCCAGACGCTCAGCGAGGAGCCGTTCTACATGGCCTTCGTGGGTGGGCTGGAAGGCGTTCTCAGCGAACGGTCCTACACGCTTGCGCTGCGGACCGTCCCGGGCACGGAGGAAGAACTCGCGGCGTACCGGAAATGGGCCCGGGAAAAGCGGGTGGACGGCGTGGTCGTGGTCGACGTCAAGGCGGCCGACCCGCGCATTCCACTGCTGAAGGAGCTCGAGCTGCCGACCGTTCTGGTCGGCGATCCGTCGCTGGCCGACGGGATGACCTGTGTCTGGACGGACAGTACGACGGCGATGGGCGAAGCGGTCGATCACGTCGCCGCGCTCGGGCACAAGCACGTCGCGCGGGTGGCCGGCCCGCCGTATCACGGGCACGTCTGGATCCGCGACCAAGCCTTCGCCGCCGCGACCCGTCGTACCGGGCTGTCCGCTGAGGTCGTCCACACCGACTTCTCCGGTGACCAGGGTGCGGAGGCTACGCGTCGGTTGATGTCGTCCGGACGGCCGCCGACCGCGATCATCTACGACAATGACCTGATGGCGATCGCCGGTCTGTCGACGCTCGGCAACCTTGGTGTGCGGTGTCCGGAGGACGTGACGCTGATCGCCTGGGACGACTCGGCGTTCTGCCGGATCACACATCCTTCGCTGACCGCGATGAGCCATGACGTCGTCGGGTACGGCGCCGCGGTCGCGACCCGGCTGTTCGAGCTGCTGGAGGGCGCCGAACCGGCTGCCCACCTCTACTCGACACCGAAGCTGCAGGCCCGGCAAAGCTCAGGACCCCCGCCCCCGCCGGGCTGAGCCTGCCGCGTGCTGTCAGTTGACGGCGCGCGGGGTGGGGATGCGCTGGCGGTTGGGGCAGGGTGGGTAACCTTCCCTGGTCGTTGGGCGAGCGGATAGGAGACGATGTCCACCGTGACCGGACCACGTAGCCAGGACGCGCAGGACCGGCAGACGCCGTCGGAGGCCGATCCGTCCGTCGCTGGGCTGACCGTGGGGCTCGGTGGGCCGTCGGGGCGGTTCGCCCGGCTCAGCTCGTCGTGGTGGACGCCGCTGCGGATCGCGCTCGCCGTGTGCACGATCACCATGGCGCTCGGGGTCCTGCAGAAGGCGCCCTGTATGGAGGCCGGCTGGGACCGGCAGAGCTGGCGGCCGTTCAAGGCGCTGTGCTACTCCGACATCGGGTTCCTGTACCAGGAGCGCGGATTCGCCGAGGGTAACCGGCCGTTCCTGGACACCGGCAACTATCCGGTGCTCGAGTACCCGGTGCTGACCGGCGGTTTCATGGAGGTCGCGGCCCAGATCACCTGGGTGATCACCGGCGACCCGAAGAAGGACATCACCGTCGAGCAGAAACGCGACACCGCCGGTGTGTTCTTCGTCGTCAACGTCGTGCTGTTGTTCCTCTGTGCGCTGGTCATCGTCGGCCTGACCGTCGCCACCGCGCGCGGAGTCGCGTCCCGCCCCGGAGCGGCGCGTGGGCAGCCGTTGGATGCCTTGTACGTCGCTGCCGCACCGGCGCTGGCGTTGACCTCGACGATCAACTGGGACCTGTTCGCGGTCGCCCTCACAGCCGGTGCGATGTACGCCTGGTCGCGGGGGAGACCGATCTGGTTCGGCGTCCTGCTCGGGCTCGGGACGGCGGCCAAGTTCTATCCGTTCCTGCTGCTCGGCCCGCTGCTGATCGTCTGCCTTCGCGGCCGGAAGCTGTGGCCGTGGTTCCAGGCGCTGGTCGCCGCGATCGTCGCGTGGGGCGTGGTGAACGCTCCGATCTACCTGCTCGCGAAGAACGAGTGGATGTCGTTCTGGACGTTCAACGACCAGCGGGAGAGCGACTACGGCTCGATCTGGTACGTGCTGAAGCTGGCCAACCACGAAGTCGCCGACGTCAATCAGCTGAACCTCGTCATCTTCGGCGGGTTGTGTCTGTCGATCGCGATCCTCGGGCTGATGGCCCCCCGGCCGCCACGGTTCGCCCAGCTCGCGTTCCTCGTCGTGGCGGCGTTCCTGCTGATCAACAAGGTGTACTCACCGCAGTACGTGCTGTGGTTGCTGCCGCTGGTCACGCTGGCTCGGCCGCGGTTGAGGGACTGGCTGATCTGGCAGGCCTGCGAATGCTTCTACTGGATGCTCGTCTGGATGCATCTGGCCCAGTTCCTCGCGCCCGGCAATCCGGAGCTACCGGACCGGATCTACTGGCTCTCCGTCGTACTGCGGATGGCTGGGACGCTGTGGCTGATGCTGGTGGTGTCGCGCGACATCTTGCTGCCGGAGAACGACCCGGTCCGCCAAGGTGACGTGATCGACGACCCGAGTGACGGTGTGAAGTCCGACGCCTTGCTGCCGGCTAGAGCTTGAGCTTCGACACGTCCAGGTTGCCGCCGCTGACGATCGATGCGGTGATGCCGTCGAGCTGAATGCTGCCCTCGAGCAGCGCGGCGAAGGGCGCGGCCGCGGCCGGTTCGAGCGCCAGCTTGGTCCGTGACATCACCAGCCTGGTCGCTTCGAGCAGCGCGTCTTCACTCACGCGTACGACGTGGTCGACGTACTGCTGGATCAGCGGGAAGTTGCGCGTGCCGCAGACAGGCGCGGCCAGGCCGTCGGCGATGGAACGGGCCGTCGGGAGCTTCTGAGGCTCACCGGCATCGAGGCTTCGGCTGATCACGTCCGCCTGCTCGGGTTCGATGCCGATGACGCGGATCTCCGGCTTGACCAGCTTGACCGCGAGCGCGACACCGGAGATCAGTCCACCACCGCCCATCGGGACCAGGACGGTGTCGATGTCGGGTCGGTCCTCGAGCAGCTCCAGGCCGAGGCTGCCGTGGCCGGTGATCACGTCTTCATCGTCGAAGGGGTGAACGCCGGTGAGCTTCCGTTCGTCGCGGATCCGCTCGTACTGCGCGATCAAATCGCCCTCGACGAGTTCGACGGTCGCGCCGTACCCGCGAGCTGCCTCGATCTTGGCCGGTACGGCGGTGGTCGCCATCACGACGGTGGCCGGTACGCCGGCGTCTCGGGCGGCCCAGGCGAGTGCGCCGGCAGCGTTGCCGGCGGAGACGGTGATGACGCCGCGTTGGCGCTCTTCATCGCTGAGACGCAGCAGCTTGGTGAGCAGGCCGCGGACCTTGAAGCTGCCGGTCTTCTGGAACAGCTCGGCCTTCAGCACGAGCTCGCCGCCGAACCGCTCGTTCAGCGCGGTCGAGGTCAGGATCGGGGTGCGGTGGATCCGCCCGCGCAGCTGCTCGGCGGCCTGGCGAATGTCCTCGAGGGTCGGCATGATGCCGACCCTAATTGTCTAGTAAGTCAGTGAATGAACTCTCGTAATGTGAGACGCGGGCCGGACCGTTCGGCACGCGACTTACCTTCTGAGTCATGAGGCCGACCCTGACAGTGATCGTTGATCCCGCCGACCGCTGGATGAGCCGGGCCCGGAATCCGCCGCGAGTTAGACGGCGGCTACGGATCACTTACGGTCGGAGTGACCGGCTGCCGGGGTGGCTCGGGCGCGCACTAGGCTTCAGCCGTGGCTACTCGTGTACTCGTGGTGGATGACGACCCGACCGTGTCCAACGTCGTTTCGGCGTACCTGAACAGGGCCGGCTACGACGCTCGCGTCGTGGCGGACGGGCCGGCGGCAGTCGAGCTCTGGCCGCAGTGGAAACCGTCGGTCGTGATCCTGGATGTGATGCTTCCCGGGTTCTCCGGGCTGGAGGTGCTGCGCCGGATGCGCGCGGCCGACAACGGCGCCGCGGTGATCATGCTGTCCGCGCGGGGTGAGGAGGAGGACCGGGTGGTCGGGCTGGAGGTCGGCGCCGACGACTACGTGATCAAGCCGTTCAGCCCGCGGGAGCTGACGCTGCGGGTGGCGGCAATGCTGCGCCGCGAGGAGCGGCTGGCCGGGCAGGACCTGACGCCGACCAAGCTGAGCGCGGGACCGGTCGTGATCGACACCGGTGCGCGGATCGCGTACCTCAACGGCGCCGAGGTCAAGCTGACCCATCGCGAGTTCGACCTGCTGGTGTACCTGGTCTCGCACGCCGGCAAGGCGTACTCGAAGGCCGAGCTGATGCAGCGCGTCTGGGGCTGGGACTTCGGCGACTCCCAGACCGTGACCGTCCACATCCGGCGGCTGCGGGAGAAGCTCGAGGCCGACCCGTCGGATCCGAAGCTGGTACTGACGGTGCCGCGCAAGGGCTACAGATTCGTCGGCGACGTGAGCTGAGATGAATCGGGACACCGCCACGATCCTCGCGCTGACCACCGTGTGGACCTTGGTGGTGGCGGCGATCGGCGGTGCGATCATCTGGCAGTTCCGGCGCCGGTCCTTGCGTACGACGATGATCGTCGCGGCGCTGGCGCCGATGGCTGCCGCGCTGGCCGCCGTACTGCAGAGTGTGCGGGCGATGTTCATCTCGTCGCACGACTCGTGGGTGGTGCTGTGGACGCTCGCGTTCGCGGCCCTGCTCGGGTTGGGGATGGCGGTGCTGATCGGGCACTGGTTCTCCGCCGGCTCACGTGATGTGGGCCGGCAGCTGCGCCAGCTCGGTACGTCGTACGAGGCGCCGGTCGCGACGAGCGGTTCGGTGCCGGCTGAGCTGGCCGCGTTGGCCGACGAGCTGGAGATGACGCGGAAGAAGCTGGCCGCGTCTCACTCGCGCGAGCGCGCGCTGGAAGCAAGCCGTCGCGAGTTGGTCGCCTTCATGTCCCACGACCTACGTACGCCGCTCGCCGGATTGCGGGCATTGTCGGAGGGACTCGAGGACGGCGTGGTGGACGACGTACCGGGTGCGCTGCGGCAGATGCGGGCGACGGTCGACCGGATGACCGGGCTCGTGGACGACTTGTTCGAGTTGTCGCGGTTGTCGGCGGCGCCACCGCCGCGGCGGCGGTCCGCGGTGAGTCTGCGCGAGCTGGCGGAGGACGTGGCGGGTGAGAACGCCGAGCACGCTCGGTCGGAGGGTGTCCGGCTGATGTTGTCGACGCCGGCCGACGACGATCGTCTCGCCGTACAAGGCAATCCGGATGAACTGACGCGTGCGGTGACGAATCTGGTCGGCAACGCGATCCGGCACACGTCATCCGGTGGAACGGTCACGCTGACCGCCGGCCGCGAGTCGGACGGGCGGGTCCAGCTCGCGGTGACCGACGGCTGTGGTGGCATCCCGGCCGAAGACCTCGACCGCGTCTTCGACATCGGCTGGCGCGGCGACGCCCAACGCACCCCATCGGACGGCGGCGGTGGTCTGGGACTCGCCATCACCCGAGGCGTCGTCGAATCCCACGACGGAACCATTGCCGTTAGCAACGTCGACGGCGGCTGCAGCTTCCGCATCGACCTACCGCCCGTCTTGTGAAAGTCACCTCGATACTGCTGGCGGTTGGCGTACTGCTTCTGCTGGGCGCCTATGCGAGTTGGACCGCTGGACGGCTGGATCGCCTGCACCATCGGGTTGAGATCGCGCGCGCCTCGCTGGAGACCGAGTTGGCCCGGCGGTCCGCTTTGGTCGCGGAGCTCGCGGGGACTGGGATCCTCGATCCGGCCTCGTCGCTGTTGTTGCTCGACGCGGCGCATCGCGCGCGTACGGCGTCGTTGGACGAACGTGAGCAGCGGGAGTCGGTGTTGACTCGCGCGATCAACGCGACCGGTTGCCCTGTCGAGCCTTGGGCCGGCGAGTTGTCGCTTGCGATGCGGCGGGTCCAGCTGGCGCGGCGCTTCCACAACGACATCGTGGTGTCGACGCGCGATCTGCGCCGGCGGCGCCTGGTGCGATGGTTCCGGTTGGCCGGGCACGCGTCGATGCCGGCGACGATCGAACTGGAGGACGGTTCGTGACGTTCTCGGCTGAGTCTCTGGAGACGTATCGGCACGAGTTGCGGGTGCATTGCTACCGGATGCTCGGCTCGTACGACGACGCCGAGGAGATGGTGCAGGAGACCTTCCTCCGTGCTTGGCGCCGCCGCGACTCCTTCGAAGGCCGGTCGTCTTTGCGTGCTTGGCTTTACCGCATCGCCACGAATGCCTGCATCGACACCACTCGCCAGCGTCGCATGCTGCCTTATGCATTGGAGCCCGCATCGTATCCGTCTTCGGCGCGACCACCTCGTGACGATGTGCCTTGGCTACAGCCGTTTCCCGACGTACTCCTGGATCGCGCCGAGGAACCAGACTCTTTGGTGATCCGGCGGGAAACCATCGAGCTCGCGTTCTTGATCGCGATCCAGCACCTGTCACCGCGCCAACGCGCGGTCCTCATCTTCCGCGACGTCCTCGGCTGGTCTGCTGCGGAAACGGCCTCGGTGCTGGAGCTGTCGGTCGCCGCCGTCAACTCAGCCCTCCAGCGAGCCCGCCCCATCCTCCGCGAACACCTCCCACCCCACCGAACCGAATGGTCCGCGACAGACTCTTCCGCTGCCGAGCTTTTGTTGCTGCAGAAGTACATCGCCGCCTGGGACGCAGCCGACCCCGCCGCCCTGGCCGCCTTGATGCACGAAGACATCCGCATCACCATGCCCCCATACCCCTTCTGGTTCCGGGGCCTGGCGGACTGCCTCCGCTCCCTAACCGCCAACCTCACCCCATCCGGCGACGCCTACCGAGGCACCTGGCGCTTCCTCATCACCAGCGTCAACCGCCAACCGACCTTAGCCACCTACCTCCGCCCCCGAGGCGCAACAACCTTCACTCCCTTCGGCCTAGACATCTTCCGCATAGAACAGGGGCTGATCGCCGAAATAACCGCCTACGAAACCTCCGACTTCTCGCCATACAATCTCCCGAGTCGGCTGCTGTAGCGGACCGCGACTTTGAGTCCGAAGTTGGGATTCTCTCCGCTCGGCGCGGGGAGCTGGGCTGCGTTCGAGGATCGACTGTGGGATTTGCAATATGCTCCCGGGGAGCCGCCAGTTGGGTCAGTTGGGGTGCACCCAACGTGGGGCCATTGGATGTGCCGAGGTAGCGATCAGTTGGTTGGGCTGGGGGTTTTGGGGTGGTTGGCGTTGTAGCGGGCCTTTTTTTGGCGGTTTCCGCAGGTGTTCATGTCGCACCATTTGCGGGTGCGGCTTTGGCTGGTGTCGAAGAACGCGGCTTGGCAGGTGGGGGATGCGCACAAGGCCAGTTTTCCGTCGCGTTCGCCGGCGATGATGCTGATCGCGTCGGCGGCGATCACGCTGAGGGCGTCCTCTACGCGGGAAGCTGAGCTGAGTCGCCATTGCCGCTTGCCCTCGGGCGTCAGGATGGCCGCGGCCCGACCCTGAGCGCTGCGGTCGTTGATGACTTGGACAGCAGCTGCAGGGAGAGCGTCCTGGATCGCGGCGGCTGTCGCGGCGGCATGAATCGACTCCCTCAGGTCGCGAGCGAGTTCGAGTTGGGCGGTGGTGCAGGAGTCCACGGCGAGGCCGCTCACTGCCAGCCAGTCGACGAGTCGCTGCGGCGTGGGCATGCGCTCCACAGCGTCGCCATGACGCTCCGACAGAGTCCCCGTGAAGCTGGTCGCCAGCACGTTACCGAGGCGGAAGTCAGGAAACCTAGCAGGCATGGAACCACCTTAGCCGGTTGCGCGCCGGCCTGAAGCCATGGCAGGCTAGAACCGTCTTAGCCGGTTCCGCGATGGCCTGGAGGTCTCATGACCCGTCCAACCAGCGACGTGCAAGCATTTGAAGCCCACGCAACCGACGCTGAACTCGACGATCTGCGCGCGCGACTTGCCGCGGCGCGGCTACCGGAGGCCGAGACGGTCTATCGCGCCGAGCCCGACCCTCGCCGATGGGACCAGGGCGTTCCTCTCGCCGACCTCGTCGAGGTCGTGAACTACTGGCGCACCGGGTACAACTGGCGGTCGTTCGAAGAGCGCCTCAACCGAATCGGCCAGTTCCGTACGACCATTGATGATCTGGGAATCCACTTCCTGCACCGCCGATCCCCGCGCGCAGATGCGACTCCTCTGCTCTTGACGCACGGCTGGCCAGACAGCGTTGCTCGATTCATCGATGTAGTAGACGAGCTGGCAGATCCGAGAAATGCAGACGCGCCGGCGTTCCACGTCGTGGTTCCCTCGCTACCTGGCTTCGGTTACAGCGACAAGCCGGCCACCACCGGCTGGGGAACCGAAAAGATCGCGGCCGCCTGGGTGGAACTGATGGGAAGGCTCGGCTACAGCAAGTTCGCAGCCCACGGCGGAGATTGGGGAGGCAATATCACCACGGTTCTCGCCGGCAGGTTCCCGGCGCACATTCTCGGCATCCACACAACGTTCGCGGAGGCACCGCCGGGGTTGACAACGGCCGGGCTGACGGCGGTCGAGCGCAAGTGGACCGAGGAAACCCACCATTTCTGGCGCCACCGCGCGGCGTACGCGAAGCAGCAGGCGACCCGACCGCAGACCATCGGCTACTCGCTCGTCGACTCACCGGTCGGGCTTCTTGCCTGGATCCTCGACAAGTTCGCCGAGTGGTCAGATACCGAAGACAGCCCGTTCGAGAGGATTTCCAGAGACCGCGTTCTCGACGACGTGACCCTGTACTGGCTGACGCGGAGCGGCGCATCGGCGGCCCGCATTTACTACGAAAGCCACAACTCGCTCGATCCCGAACTTCGGGTCGACGTCCCGTCAGCACTCACTATGTATCCCCGCGACGTCGAGAAGTGTCCGCGCCCCTGGGCGCAGGAGCGGTACCGGCAGATCGTCCGATGGAGGTTGCCCGAAGCCGGGGGACATTTCCCGTCGCTGGAGGTTCCCGAGTATTTCGTCAAGGATCTCCAAGAGGGCCTCGCGGCAGTGCTGGCCGCCAATCGGTGAACGCCGAAGAATGGTGATTCGCTACTTGGCGTCGGCGTATGTCTCCACCGTGGCTGTGGTGAAGGAGAAGTTGGTGGGGGTGGGGCCGAAGGTTAGGTGCCCGGCAATGTCGCTGGCGGATTGGATGGCGGCGGCTACCTTGTCTGTTTCTTCGGTGGGGGAGTGGACGATGACCTCGTCGTGTTGGAAGAAGACTAGTTCTGCTTTCATGCCTGCCAGGGATTGGCGGAGGGCTGCGAGCATGAGGAGGGCCCAGTCGGCGGCGGAGCCTTGGACTACGAAGTTTCGGGTGAAGCGGCCTCGGGCTCTGGCGTGGCGGGCGTCGACCTGCAGATCATCCGCGCCGGGGCCTTCCAGCAATGCTGCGTCCAGTGGAGTGCCGGCGGGTGGGCAGGTTCGGCCTAGCCAGGTGCGGACCAGGCGGCCTTCTTCGCCGGCTCGGGCGGCGTCGTCGACGTACTGGACTGCTTGAGGGAAGCGTTTACGGAGCATGGCGAGGTTCTTGAGGCCGTCGCCGGAGGTTTGGCCGTAGATGGCTCCTAGTACGGCGAGTTTGGCCATGGCTCGGTCGCCGGAGAATGCCTTGTCTGACACGGCTTTGTAGAGGTCGCCGGGGTCGCTGGCGACTTCCATCAGGGCGGGGTCGCGGGAGATGGCGGCGAGGATGCGCGGCTCGAGTTGGGAGGCGTCGGCAACGACCAGGCGCCAGCCGGGGTCGGCTACGACGGCTCGGCGGATGACCTTGGGGATCTGGAGACCGCCACCGCCGTTGGTGATCCAGCGGCCCGAGACCGTGCCGCCGGGGACGAAGCCGGGGCGGAAGCGGCCGTCGTGGACCCAGTCGTGGAGCCACGTCCAGCCGTTCGCGGTGTAGATGCGGTAGAGCTTCTTGTACTCGATCAATGGCGCGACGGCCGGGTGGTCGATGGTCTCGAGCTCCCACCGGCGCGTCGACTTCAGCTGGTAGCCGGCCTGCTTGAACGCCTTCAACACGTCGGCCGGCAAGTCCGGTCGCACCCGTCGGCCGAAGGCAGCGGAGACCTCGTCTGCGAGCTCGGTCAGCCGTCGCGGCTCGCCGGTACCGCCGAAGCGTTCGCCGAGCAGCTCTGTCAGCACCCCGCGATGCGTCGACTCGCTCCACGGCAACCCGGCGCGGTCCATCTCGGCGGCGATCAGCATCCCCGACGATTCCGATGCCGTGAGCAACCGCATGCGGTCCGGGTGCTCCGTATCACCATGCCGTTGGAGCTGGTCGGCGTACACCTGAAGCAAACCCTCAAATGGCACTGGCTCGGCCTGGATCTCAAACAACGAGGACTGCTCACCCGGTACGACGGCACGCAGCGGCGGGTCTGGTGGCACGGGCTGACCGTTCAGACGCGCCCACGCGGCTGCTGCCGAGCGTGGTTCGCCTAAGCGGCCCTCGTGCCCGAGTAAGAGGCCCTCGCTGTTTTCGATGTCGTAGCAGCGCTCTACTCGTACGCCGTTCGCCAGCAGCCGCGGGTAGATCTCAGCCGTCGATCGCCACACCCATCTCGTCACCTGTGGACGCGAAGCCACCGCCGCGGCCAGGTCGGGCTCGTGCAACACGGAGCCGGCAGGCCGACCGTCCGGCCGCAGGGCGACGAGCACCGCCCCGCCACCCTCCTCCGGCGCGATCGCCCACCGCTCGTCCATACCCCGCATCCTCACACCCCGCACCGACATTCTTTGCCTCGACTGTCGGCGCCGCAGACAAGCTCTTCGAGTGTGAGGAGATTGTCGCCGGAACCGCCGCGCTTTCCGGCGACAAGCTCCCTTCAGTCGCACGCTGGCTTCACTCACGGGGACACGGTGGCTTCAGTGGCAGGGGTGGACCGGCACGGTGGCTTCAGTGGCTGGCCGGGTGAGGATCAGGCCACCTGTGTCAGACTGGACTTATGTGGCGGGTGGGGGATCTTGATCCGGTGGATGGGAGCAAGACCGAGCAGGTTGAGGCTCTAGTGTTGCGGCGGATCGAGCGCGGGGATTTGTCGATCGGGTCGCGGTTGCCGTCGGAGCGGGTGTTGGCGGAGCGGCTTGGGGTGAGTCGCGTGACCGTCGTACGCGCGTTGGATCAGCTGAGGGCGGACGGCGTACTGGAGACCAAACGCGGCTCCGGGACCGTGGTCCGGCCGCTGGACCGGCTGCTCGACCCCATTGCGCCGGCGTCGACAGTGACAGCGGGAGACCAGCCCCTGCTCGACCTCCGCTTCGCTACGACGGCAGCGCCGCACGACGTAGCCGAGGTCGCCGCGCAGATCGTCCAGGAAGGCCTCCCGCACGCCATGGGCGGCGACGGCCCACCGCCAGGCGGCTCACTGGAGCTACGTACGGCGCTTGCGGCCAGACTCACCACTGAAGGCGTGCCAACCGAGCCAGACCAGCTAACCCTGACCGTAGGAGCAGCAGCCGGACTCAACGCCGCGCTGGCCGGCCTAGACCTCGGACCAGGCGTAGCCATCACCGAAACGCCCACCTACCCGGCCGCCTTCGACCTACTGAGAAAGCATCGCCTGGACGTCGCCGGCTGGCCCGCAGGTGTCTGGGACACCGACCAACTCACGCACCTCTGCAGACGTCACCGCCCCAAGGTCATCTACCTGCAGGCGGACAACCACAACCCGACGGGCCTGAGTCTTCCGCCTGAGCGCCGTACGGCCGTAGTGGAGATCGCGCGCAGGTACGGCGCCGCACTGATCAGCGACGAGACCATGCGACCACTCTGGTTGGCGAGTGGCGAGCAAGCCGAGCCGCTGAGTCGCTACCCGCGTACGGTCAGTGTCGGATCACTGAGCAAGACAGTGTGGGGCGGACTGCGGGTCGGCTGGGTCCGGACCGGCAAGCAACTCCGGAGACGCATCAACACCGCCGCACAGCTCAGCGTGGCGTCGCCGAGCGCACTGGACGACCTCCTGGCGCAGGCGATCGTCCACAGACTCGATAAGGTCATCAGCCGCAGAAGGACCCGGCTACGGGCCAACCTGCAAGCGTTGGAGACTGGGCTGAAGACGCTCGACGGTGTGGCGTGGTCCACGCCCACCGGCGGCATGACGCTGTGGCTGGAGCTGACCGAGACCAGGGCGCGGCGAGTGCTGGACGCGGCTCGTGAGCAGGGCCTCCTGCTGGGAGCAGGCGACCTCTTCACGCCGGACGGCACCGACCGCCGGCACATCAGGATCCCCTTCACCGCACCACCCGCGACCCTCCGGTTGGTGGTCGCCCGTCTCGGCACTGCACTGGCTCAGTCCACTTGATCCAAGGTGGACTGACACGAGGTGCCGCCGGCGACCTACCCTGGTAAGCGAGCCCCACGACCAGGAGGACAGCAGTGACGGACAACCAGACCCCGCAGACCGGTACGTCGAAGGTCAAGCGCGGCATGGCGGAGATGCTCAAGGGCGGCGTGATCATGGACGTGGTCACCCCGGAGCAGGCCAAGATCGCCGAGGACGCCGGCGCCGTTGCGGTGATGGCGCTGGAGCGGGTCCCGGCTGACATCCGGGCCCAGGGCGGCGTCTCCCGGATGAGCGACCCGGACATGATCGACGGCATCATCAGCGCCGTCTCGATCCCGGTGATGGCGAAGGCCCGGATCGGTCACTTCGTCGAGGCGCAGGTGCTGCAGGCCCTCGGCGTGGACTACATCGACGAGTCGGAGGTACTGACGCCGGCCGACTACGCCAACCACATCGACAAGTGGGCGTTCACCGTGCCGTTCGTGTGCGGCGCGACCAACCTGGGCGAGGCGCTGCGCCGGATCACCGAGGGTGCGGCGATGATCCGCTCCAAGGGCGAGGCCGGCACCGGTGACGTCTCCAACGCGACCACCCACATGCGCCAGATCCGGCAGGAGATCCGCAAGCTGCAAAGCCTCCCCGCGGATGAGTTGTACGTTGCCGCCAAGGAGCTGCAGGCGCCGTACGAGCTGGTCAAGGAGGTCGCGCAGGCCGGCAAGCTCCCGGTGGTGCTGTTCACCGCCGGCGGTATCGCCACCCCAGCCGACGCCGCGATGATGATGCAGCTCGGCGCCGAGGGTGTGTTCGTCGGCTCCGGCATCTTCAAGTCCGGCAACCCGGCTCAGCGCGCCGAGGCGATCGTCAAGGCGACCACCTTCTACGACGACCCGGACGTGCTGGCCAAGGTCTCCCGCGGCCTGGGCGAGGCGATGGTCGGTATCAACGTCGACGAGATCCCGCAGCCGCACCGGCTCGCCGAGCGCGGCTGGTGACCAACAGCCTGCAGTCCGTGGACGAGCGGACCGCCCGGGAGCTGCGGGGTCTGGCCCGCGTCCTGGTGCGGTCCGGGTACGCCGACCACGCCGCCATCACGGTCGCGTTGACCGAGGCCGTCCAGGAGGACGCGCCGACGATGGATGCGGCCGCGC
The DNA here is from genome assembly GCF_004345665.1 of Kribbella antiqua. GTDB lineage: Bacteria > Actinomycetota > Actinomycetes > Propionibacteriales > Kribbellaceae > Kribbella > Kribbella antiqua. Next base: position 67,585 of record NZ_SLWR01000014.1, on the reverse strand, counting down.
TGGTGCCGCTGCTGATCGGCGAGGCGGTTGTGGACCTGAACGCCGAGGCCACCGCCTGGCCGGCGACCACCGATCCGGACCGGCTGGACGCCGTACTCAACGAGCTCGAAGGCCAGGGTTTCGTGGTGGTCCGCTACACGTCGGACCACCACGCGGCCAGGCAGGCGCTCGAGGCGGCAGCGGCTCCGAAGGGCCTCGTGTTCTTCACCGACACCGACGTCTGGCACGCCGTCGACTTCGGCATGCTCGAGCTGAAGGTCTGGCACCCCGACACCGCCAACGTCGCCCCCGGTGAGCCGCTACTGGACGACGTACTGGCGCTCCTGCACCTGCACGACCTCCCCGCGGTCTTCGACGAAGGCCGCATCGAGGTGACGCTCGACTGGCAACGAAAGGTGAGTCTGTGACCGTCATCGGTGTGTTCGCACTGCAAGGCAACGTGCGCGAGCATCTGGCCATGCTGGGTCAAGTGGGCGTGGAGGCGCGGCCGGTACGGCGTCGCTCGGAGCTGGAGCAGGTGGACGCACTGGTGCTGCCGGGTGGTGAGTCGACCACGATGGACAAGCTGGCCCGGGCGTTCGAGCTGTTCGAGCCGCTGCAGAAGCGGATCGCGGACGGGATGCCGGTGTTCGGTACCTGTGCCGGGATGATCATGCTGGCGAACGAGATCACCGGCGGGATCGAGGGTCAGGAGACGCTCGGCGGCCTGGATGTGACCGTACGGCGGAACGCGTTCGGGCGGCAGGTGGACTCGTTCGAGGCGGACCTTGAGTTTGCCGCGTTCAACACGCCGTACCACGCCGTGTTCATCCGGGCACCGTGGGTGGAGCGCGTCGGCCGGGATGTCGAGGTACTGTCGACAGTGAGCTCGGGCCCCGCCGCGGGTAGGATCGTCGCGGTTCGCCACGATCGGCTGCTGGCCACGTCGTTCCATCCGGAGATGACCGGGGACGCCAGGCTGCACGGCTATTTCGCCGAGCTGGTCCGCAGCCTCTGAGTCAGTCGCAGGAGCACGAAGGGTTGGGTTCGCCATGTCAGGCCACTCCAAGTGGGCCACCACGAAGCACAAGAAGGCCGTCATCGACGCGAAGCGCGGCAAGCTCTTCGCGAAGCTGATCAAGAACATCGAGGTGGCCGCCCGGATGGGCGGTGGCGACCCTGGCGGGAACCCGACCCTGTACGACGCCATCCAGAAGGCGAAGAAGTCGTCGGTGCCGAACGACAACATCGACCGCGCGGTCAAGCGCGGCTCCGGTGCGGAAGCCGGCGGCGCCGAGTACCAGACGATCATGTACGAGGGCTACGGCCCGAACGGCGTCGCGATGCTGGTCGAGTGCCTGACCGACAACCGCAACCGCGCGGCCGCCGACGTCCGTACGGCGATGTCCCGCAACGGCGGCTCCCTCGCGGACCCGAACTCGGTCGCCTACATGTTCAACCGCAAGGGCGTCATCGTCGTCGCCAAGGAGCAGGACGGGAAGTCGCTGTCCGAGGACGACGTGATGGAGGCGGTGCTGGAGGCCGGGGCCGAGGAGGTGAACGACCTGGGCGAGTCCTGGGAGGTCGTCACCGAGGCCACCGACCTGGTCCCGGCCCGGAGCGCGCTGCAGGACGCCGGCATCGACTACGAGTCGGCCGATGTCCAGTTCGTGCCGTCGATGACGGTCGAGCTCGACGCGGACGGCGCGGGCAAGATCTTCCGGCTGATCGACGCACTCGAGGACAGCGACGACGTCCAGAACGTCTACGCCAACTTCGACGTCTCCGACGAAATCATGGAAGCAGCGAACGCCTGATCGGCCGAGGTCGGCTGACTGTCCGCTTGTGCCGAAAGAGGCCGGTGCACCCACCACTGGGGTGCGCCGGCCTCTTCGCATGAGCGCCTAGGGCGGGGAGGATCGATGGTAGGATTTGGAGCATGAGCGAGAACACCGGTAAGTACTCGATCACGATGCCACGAGAGATCGCAGAGGCTGCGCGAGCGCGCAGCGGGCCGTCCGGCCTGTCCGCCTATGTCGCGGCGGCGGTCGCGCGCCAGGTTGAGCGGGACAACCTCAACGAGCTCATCGCGGCCGGCGAGGCCGAGCACGGCCCGATCTCCTCGGAAGCGATCCAGGCCAAGCGGGAACAGCTTCAGCGGGCCCGTGAGGAGCAGCACGGCTCGGGGACGAGCGCTGCATGACCCCATCGGCCGCCACGCCAGGCGGCAGCGTGATTCTCGACTCCGAAGGGCTCGCCAGAGCTGTGCTCCGCGACCGCGAGGTGATGGAGTGGCTGGCTCTCGCTCGCGATGAAGACATGCGGGTCGTCACCAGCGCGGCAACGCTTGCCGAGGTGGTTCATCCACGGATCAGGAAGCCCGCTCTGGAGTGGACCTTGTCACGAATCGCGGTCGAGCCGGTCACCGAGTCGATTGCCCGCACAGCTATAGGGCTGCTGAGCGATGCCGGGTTGCACGGTCACAAGCATGCGATCGACGCCATGCTGTGCGCGACAGCCCTCGCGGCGCCCAAGCCCGTGACCGCCCTGACGAGCGACCCCGATGATCTCGTCAGGCTGTGTGCTGGTCAGGTAACGGTCATCAAGCTGTGAGTACTCGCGGCAGCCTTCGTCAGGGCCTGGTCAGGAGGGGTCGGACAGGGGTGTGTTGAGGCTTGCCAGGCGTTGTTCGGCGCGGCGCAGCCACGGCTTGATGCCGGCGGCCCGGTTACGGTCGACCGCTTGCGAATACGCAACCCGGGCTGCCTGCAGATGGCCGAGCGCCTCGTGGCCACGCCCGATGAAGTAGGCGATCGAGCCGATGCAGTCCGTCGAACCGTAGATGGCGAACTCGTGGCCCCACGGTTCGATCCGCGCGAGTGCCGCGGGGAGATCGTCGGTACGTCCGGCCGTGGCAAGCGTGTCGACGCGCAGGCAGTCACCGACGACGGAGGCGTAGTCCCAAGCGCCCTCGGGCACCGGTGGACCGAGGATGGCGACTCCTTCTTCGGCGCGCCCGGACTCGGCGAGAGCATGAGCGATGAATGCCCGGTACGCCGGGTTCGCATGGGTGCGTGCCGTTTCGAGCTGACTGTCGTCGACGGGCGTTCCCGGACCGCCGAGGCGCAGCTCCGCCATCGGCACCATATCGGTGATGGCGACGACGGAACTGCGCCGGTGCCGTTCGAGTGCCTCTTCGCCGAGCCGGCGCGCGGCCTCGTCGCCGGCTGACAATGCGCGGTGGTATCGCCACCAAGCGATCGGTACGTCGGCGCCGGTGTGCCGCAGCCGCCGCGCCAGCTCGGTGCACCGTGTGACCTGCCGTTCGGCTTGGACCGTGTCGCCGCGCTGCAGGTGTGCGGCGGCCGCGCCGAAACGGGTGTAGAGCTCTTGCTCGTGCGACAGCGGCAGGGTCAGCACTTCCTCGGCGAGCGCGATGCGTTCCTCCGCGGCGCCTGGTCTGCCCCACAGCGCCATCGTTCGCAGTAAGACGACGTCCGCGAGCAGGTCGGGATCGCCGACCGCGCGGGCCGCCTCCACCGCGCGTTGCCCGATCGCGTCAGCCTCCTCCGACCGCCACTCGTACGTGAGTTCCATCGCCAGGCTGGCCAGAACCCGGGCGTTCAACGGCCCCGACCGCAGCGTCGTCAGGCAGTCCTCGAGGACGGCGACCATCGCCGGGTCACTGGTGCCGAACTCACGCCAGTGCCACACCCCGGCGCCGCGGAAGCTCGTCGCAGCCTCGGCAACCAGGGACATGTCACCGAGCACGCGAGCAACCTCGACGGCGTTGTCCAGCGCCGCTCGCGAGCCGCGGATGTCGCCGCGGCGGTAGCTGGCGCGGCCCAGCCCGAGCAGCACGTCATAGCGGCGGCGGGCATCGTCCGCCGGCGCCAGCGCGTCCGCAGAGAGAGCCTGCTCCCAGTGCGCGAGCGCCTCGTCGAGGGCGCCACGTCCCTCCGCGAGGCGTGCCGCGGCAATCGCGTGACGAACGGCCCGTTCGGCGAGCTCCGGGCGGAGCGCCGCGCCCAGCGCGAAGTGGTGAGCGACCTCGGCGACGAGGTCCGGATCGTCGGCGAGTCGAGACTCGAGCGCCACGGCGGTCGCGGCGTGAAGCCGGCCGCGGCGGGTCAGCGACACCGAGCCGTACAGGGTCTCGCGCACCAAAGCATGAGTGAACCGGTATCGCCCTGGCATGTCGCCGTCCTCGACCGCGTGCGCGGCGACCGCCTCCTCCAGCAGGTCGAGCACATCCTCGACGTCGGCGCCGGACACGTCGGCGAGGAGATCCAGGTCGAACTCGCGACCGGTGATCGCAGCGATGGTGAGCAGCCGGCGTACGTCGTCCCCGAGCCGTGCCAGCCGCAGCCGCAGGACGTCCTGTACGCCGTGTGGCACAGCGACCTGACGGGCACCTGCCACGTCGAGCCGCCGCTCGGCGCTGAGGAGGCGGACGAGTTCCATGACGAAGAATGGGTTGCCGTCCGTGCGCCGCGCGACGACAGCGGCGAGTTCCTCGTCGACCGAACCATCGGTGATGCACCCGACCAGATCGCGCACGTGGTCCACCCCGAGCCCGTGCAGCGGGATGCGAACGGCGGACAACCGCCCGAGCGAAGCGAGGCAGGCCTGCAGTGGTGTGCTCAGCGAATCCCCTGAGCGCAGGGAGGCGATCAGCATCACGGGCGCTGACTGGAGTGCCTCGGCGGCGAACGCGAGCAGTTGCAGCGACGACACGTCCGCCCAGTGGATGTCCTCGAGAACGACCACCAGCGGTGTCTCCCGGGCCGCACTGGCGAGCAGACGCGACACGGCGTCGTACGTGCGCAGTGCGGCGGACCTCGCATCGCTGGAGCCGTGTCCGGCGGCGCCAGGTGCGAGCAGCTCTGCGACCTCCGGCGGCGGATTGCTGCCGGCGAGGGCGCGGACGACGGGGACCCAAGGCCAATACGCGGGGGAGACGTCCGCCTCGTGGCAGCGACCCCAGAGGACGCGGGCGCCATGTGCCGCGACCGACGACTCCGCGAACTCCGTAACGACCCGGGTCTTGCCGATACCGGCCTCACCGCTGACCAGCAGGGTCTCGCCGTGGCGAGAGGCGCGCACCCGATGGATCGCGGCTTGGAGAACCGTCACGACATCGTCGCGCCCGATGAGCTCGGTGGTCCTGCGCTGATCCGTCCCAAGATCTGCCGGAACCGGGACCAGGGACGATGTCACGGCGCCTCGGTCGGTTGGCACCCGCGCGGCCGGACGTACGGCGAGTTGCGGTGACTGCGCGAGCACTTGCGCCTCGAGCTGCTGCAAGGCCGGCGACGGGTCGATGCCAAGCGATTCGACGAGTACCTCACGCGCCCGGCGCAGCGCCGCCAGCGCGTCACCCTGCCGCCCCGACCGGTAGAGCGCGAGCGCGTAGAGCTCCCAGATGCGCTCGCGAAAAGGGTGGGTCGAGACCAGCGCCTCCAGTTCGCCGGTGACGAGTGCGTGCCGCCCCAAGGCCAGCTGCACCTCAGCCTTCAGCTCCAGCGAGCACGCCCGCAGATCCTCCAGCCGGGCGACCTCGGCGCGGACGAGCTCGGCGTCGACGATGTCGGCGTACGGCGTACCGGCCCACAAGCCGTCCGCCTGCTCACACAACCTCCAGGCCTGCTCGGGTTCGCCCGCGGCGAGCGCGCCGTGGATCTCGTCCACCAGAGCGGCGAACCGTTCGGCATCGACGGTCTCCGGAGGAACCACCAGCGCGTAGCCGGGGCCAGAGCTCACGAGGAGACGAGGCGAAGCGCGCGGTGTGCGGTCGGGCTCGATGAGGGCACGCAGGCGGGAGACGGCGACCTGCAGGGAACCCGTCGCCGTCTCTGGAGGGTCGCCGCGCCACAGGCCGTCGCTGATCCGATCGACGGACAGGACACGGCGCCGCGCGGCGAGCAGCATCGCGAGAACGGCTCGCTCGCGCCGCCCACGCACCGGGATCTCGATGCCGTCGACGAACAGCGCGACACGGCCGAGCACCGTGAAACGAATGTCCCCCACCACCTCATGAACCTCCCCCACCACCTCATGAGGCTAACAGCGCCGGGAAGCCCCGCGGTACATCGACGGTAAGTGGGCGGTAAGTGCAGCGCGCGGCGCGATCAGCGGCCGGTCAGAACGAACCAGCACTGTTTCCCATGTCAGGCAAACCAGCACACATCCCCTGGAGGACTCCGATGTTTCGCACCCGCAGCGCCCGCCGCACCACCGCCCTCATCGCGACCGCCGTCGCGGCCCTGGTCACCGGCAGCGCCGGCCCCGCCGCGGCACACGACGATGACGGCATTCGTACGGCGGCTGAACTGCACTCCCGCGACGGAGCCGGTGCGGCGCTCGCCGCCCTGCGCAGAGACCTGCGGCCGTACGAGGACGTCCGGCTCGCCCTCGCCGACGGGTTCGTCCCGGTCTCCGAGTGCACCGAGTCGCCGGCCGGCGGCATGGGCGTGCACTTCCTCAACCCGGCCCGTGCCATGGCCCCGCTCGACGCGACCAAGCCGGCCATCCTGCTCTACCTGCCGACCTCCGGCGGCGGCTACCGACTGCTCGGAGCCGAGTGGTTCCAGGCCGACGCGGACCAGAACCTCGGCACCGACGACGACCGCCCGTCGCTGTGGGGTCAGCCGTTCGACGGCCCGATGCTCGGCCACGAGCCGGGCATGCCGATCCACTACGACCTGCACGTCTGGTTGTACGACGCCAACCCGGCGGGCGTGTTCGCGCCGTGGAACCCCGCCGTCAGCTGCTGATCTCCCACCCGAAACGAAAGGAACCTTCGATGACACACGACCTGACCTACCCGGCCGTCGACAACGAGGCATTGGATGAGCTCACGGCGATGCTGCCCGGCCAGGTGCTCGTGCCCGGCGATCCCGGCTGGGAGGAGCACAGCCGCGGCTGGATCCTCTCGGTCGACCAGCGACCTCGTGCGGTGCTCACCGTCGGCGAGACCGAAGACGTCGTCGCAGCGGCCCGGTGGGCGGCCCGGCACGGTGTCGCGATCAGCGCCCAGCCGGTCGGGCACGGCGCCACGACCGCACTCGACGACACCGTCCTGCTTCGGACCAGGGCGCTGCGCGAGATCACCATCGACACCGAGCAACGCATCGCCCGGGTAGGTGCCGGGGTGAAGTGGGGCGAATTGCTGGCAGTCACTTCGGAACTCGGCCTGACCGGGCTGGTCGGCAGCAGCCCCGATCCGTCGGTGGTCGGTTTCTGCCTCGGTGGCGGGCTCAGCTGGTTCGGACGTGCGTATGGCCTCGCCGCGCACAGCGTCGTCGCGGTCGAACTGGTCGACGCCGCCGGCGAGCTCCGCCGCGTCACGGCGAGCAGCGACCCTGAACTGTTCTGGGCGTTGTGCGGAGGCGGCGGCGACTTCGGCATCGTGACCGCGATGGAGCTGCGTCTGCACCCCGCGCCGCACGTCTTCGGCGGCCGGCTGTTGTGGCCGATCGAAATGGCCCGGCCGGTGCTCAAGGCGTTCCGTGCAGTCTCGGCCACCGCGCCGGACGCGCTCACGCTCTGGGCCCAGCTGTTCCGGTTCCCGGCGCTGGACGAGATTCCCGAGCCGCTGCGGGGCGGGGCGTTCGTCTCCATCGACGTCAGCTACCTCGGGTCCGCCGAGGAGGCGCTGGCCCTGCTCGAACCGTGCCTCGAACTCCCGGCGCGCTGGCTCAACACACTCGGGACAGTCCCGCTGGCCGAGCTCGGCTCGATCGCGGCCGAGCCGGTCGACCCGATGCCCGTCAGCGAGACCTCGGGCCTCCTGCGCGATTTCGACGACGTGGCGATCGATCGGCTGCTGGCCGTCGTCGGCGCCGGCAGCACAGCGCCGCTCGCGGTCGTGCAGGTTCGGCACCTCGGTGGCGCGCTGGCGCGGGCGAGCGCAGCCGAAGGCCCGGCCGGAGCCGTGCTCGAGCCGTACCAGTTCTTCTGCCTCGGCGTGCCCGTTGCCCCTGAGGTCGAAGCGGCGATCCAGGAATGCTTCGCCGAGGTCCGCACGGCCCTCGGCGGGCACACCACCGGACGAACGATGTTCACCTTCCTGGGCGCCGACGACGACCCGGGCCGGGCCTTCTCGCCCGGCGCGCTCGCCCGCCTCCGCGAGGTCAAGCGGCGGACCGATCCCGACGGCGTGTTCCGTAGCAACCGGCCCGTCCTCTCGCGCGGGTGAGTACGCACCGCACTCAGCCGTCTGCCCCGAGGTCGGCTGAGCTTTCACCAAGGGGCCCGGGGTCATCCCCAGGGCCCCTTGGCGTTTCCGAGGGGCGCACTCCAGGATAAGTGTGTCAGATTATTGACGGGCGTCGTAGCAAGTGGCACGATTCGAGCCATTCAAGGCCGCGAAGGAGATCGCCATGGCTGGAACGTTCGTCCTCATCACCGGTGCGTGGCATGGCGGGTGGGCCTGGCGGCCTGTCGCCGAGCACCTTCGAGCCGCGGGGAACCGGGTGCTGACTCCCACGCTTCCCGGGCTGAGCGACGGTGCCGACCCGACGCCATACACGCTCGAGGACGTGATCGACTCGGTGGTCGACCTCGTCGAAGGTGAAGACCTGCACGACGTCACGCTGGTCGGGCACAGCTGGGGTGGATACGTCATCGCCGGCGCCGCGCCCCGGTTGGCGCCGCGCCTTCGGAAGTTGGTGTTCTGGAGCGCGTTCGTACCGGCCGAAGGCAGGAGCCTGTACGACGAGGTGCCGCCGCAGTACCAGGCGTTGTTCGACGGACAGGCCGCTGCCTCCGGCAACAACTCGGTCGCGATGCCCTTCGAGGTATGGCAAGCAGCCTTCCTGCCGGACGCGCCGGAGGACGTGCAGCGGACGGTGCACAGCCTGCTTCTACCCCAGCCGATGCAGTACTTCACCCAGCCCGTCGCACCTCTCGACCTGGACACCCTCGGCGTACCGGTCGTCTATCTGCTCGGTGAGGACGACATCGCCTTGCCGCCCGGCGAATACGGCTGGAACCGATTCGCCGAGCGGCTCGGCGTCGCGCCCGTCCCGGCACCCGGCAGCCACGAGGCCTGCTTCACCCGCCCGGCCGAACTAGCCGAGACCCTGCTGAAAGCCTAGGGGTTCACGATCTGGTCGCCGACCAAGGCCAGGGTCTGGATGGCGGCCAGGCCGTACAGCGCTGTCGTGTTGGTGGACACCCACTTGGCGGCCTTTGTCGGGTTCAACGTGGATGAAACGTCGTCGGCTGTCCACGGCAGGTTCGGTGCGTACCCGTCGCCGGTGTAGAACTCCTTCCAGGCTCGGGCGGCCAGGTCGTTGCGGTTGAGGCGTACGGCGGCGTACGCCGTCAACCGGGCATGGCCCTGCCGGAGGATCAGATTGCCGAAGTACGCGCCGCACTCAGCTGTCTGCTCGGCACGCGTGGCGTTGTAGAGGCGGCAGTACTGCAGCCAGGCGGTCTCGAACGCCGGCATGTCGACCAGGTCGATCAGCTCGGCGCAGATCTCCACCTGGCCGAACATCGCACTCAGGTGCGACACACTGACCGTCTTCTCCGTCACGGGCGCAAAGCGACCGGTGTCGAGGTCGTAGAGCCCGCCGCCGGTCACGAAGCCGTTGGGCATCGCCGCGATGGTCTCCATGGTCCCCAGCAGCTTGGCCTTCGCGGTAGCAGCTTGAGGACCCTGCCGCTCCCATTCGGTGAGCCACGCGGCAGCCAGACCACTCCAGTCCGTCCCGAGCCCGATAGCGAGTGCATGCGGATCCGGTGTGTACGGCTCGGTGCGGATCTTCCGCAGTGGGTCCAGCACGAGGAACGTCCGGTCGGAGTCCACCAGCTCGGACAGCAGATCGCCCGTACGCTCGTCTGCGGTCAGGTAGTAGTAGAAGCGCCGGTAGATCGCCGTACTGATCCGCTGCTGCTTGGCGCTGTCGGCCCAGTGCTGTACGCCGTGGCGCGTACCCAGGCCGGCCCATTGCCCGAGGTGGTAGACGTCGACCTCACCAGTGTGTCGCGTCATCGCCTCGGCGAACCGGAAGATGTCAGCCCGGCCGGACCGCAGGAACGCATACCAGAGCCACAGGTCCGGCGACAGCTCCGAGTTGTCCCACGCGTAGCCGCCCACGTCGTACCGCCAGACCAGCCGGTCCTCGTCGAACGTGTGCATGATGTCGCCGTAGTCCCAGAACCCGTACCAGTGCCGTGACTCCACCTGACCGCGGTAGTAGTCGAACAGGAAGTCCAGGTGGTCCTCGATCGCCTGCTTGGCCGGCACCGACCGATCCACCGGCGTGACCAGCCCACCAAACACACGCGTGCTGACCAGTTGACCCACCGGGTTGATCAGCTGCGGAGGAGTCCGCACCTGGTCAGCCATGTCACCCAGCCGGGCAGCAGAGGGCGTCCCAGCCAGCGCCCAGAAGGTGAGCTCCGAGGTCCGTGCGATCCCGTACGGCGTCCCGAATCCCGGCTCGTAGTCCTCGTACGTGATGTTCAGACCCTCGAGCTGCTCCGGGTACGTGTCCTGGCCCATGCCGTCGTGGTAGAACCGCGTGTCCATCGGCCCGGCCTCCGGCGACCACAGCCACACAGTGACCTCGGCCTCCTCGGTTGCCGCACCCCTGATGTCCAGCTGGGTCGGATGCCGCTGCCAGAAGTCCCTTAGCCCAAAGGCGAACCCGCCGCTGACGCCACCCACGTAGCCGAGCCCTGAGGCGCGACGACCTTGGTCCACCGAGATCCAGCCGTACCCGCGACCAGTCCGCTTCTTGACGGTGAACCCGTCCGCGGACAGCTGGGCCAGCGTGTAGTCGCCCCACTCGGGGATGTACTGCAGCCGCGTCGTCACCCGCTGGTCCCAGGTGGCAGGATCCGGCAGCTTCGTCCCGGCGATCTGAGCCGCCCGTCCGACGGCACCCGGGTCACGCCGCAGCCCGGTGATCCCCTTCACCGCCTCGGCCACCATGCCGTGGCCCTCACCGACGAACCGCACATGCCGGTCGTACGCCGCATCACGCAGCGGCACCCGGAAGCGCACGCCGAGGCCCGCGATGTAGTCCTGCTGACCGTCCTTGTCGTAGACGAACGTGTGCACCATCCGCACGCTCTCCGCGCCGGCCGCGAAGTAGAGCCGTACTGAGAACGGCAGCCACGTCTTGCCCTTGCGAGACTTGTGCCGGCCCTCTACGCGAACCACTGCGCGCACCGGACCCGCCTGCTCGACAGTGACCTTCTGGATGTCGCTCTCGTAGCGCTCCCGGACGCCACTGCCCTCTTCGTCCTCGACGATCTTGTCCTGCTTGAGATTGACCAGCTGTCCCTTGCGGGCGATCAGCACGTCACCACGCCAGATCTGGCTGATCAGCTCCGACCCGCTCTTGCGGATGCGTGTCTTGATCACGCCGGTGTCGACGTCGACGTACGTCTTCTCGTTCTTCACCGTGACCGCTTGGGCCGGACTGGCCGCCGTACCAGGGCCAAGGGTGTAGGACTCCGCTGGCGCGTCGACAGCGATCGCGTGGGCGCTCCACTTGAGCGACCCGTCCGGCCAGTACGCCGTCGGCCAGCTCTGCAGTGGTACGTCGGTGCCGTCAGCGGCCTTGAGCGCAAAGGACTGGTTCGCTGGTACGGCGCCCTTCGGCCACGGCGTACCCCAAGTCGTCACGGCCGCGGTGGTGGGTTTGCCTTCCAGCCAGGTGAGCTTCACTTCTGAGACTTCGGCCTGCTGCGCAAAGGCAGCGACCGGGTTGTCGAGCAGGGACGCTGCAGGTACGGCGGCCATACCTGCTAGGACGGTGCGTCGGGTGACCGCTGTGACTTGTTCCACGCCATTCCACCTCTGTCGTTTCGGTGTTCAGGAATCAGGGACAGGTTCTGGATCGCGGCGAGCGCGTACTGCGCCGCGCCGTTGGTACTGATGAAGGCGGCCTCGTCGACCGGCATCAGGGCGCCGTCGACCGGAGTGGTCTTCCACTCCGTCTCGCGTTGCATCGCGTTGCGGTTGAGCTGATCGCCTTCGTCGACGAAAAACTTGCGCCAGGCCAGTCGGGCCAGCTCAGCGTCACCCGTACGCGCGGCGGCGTACGCGGCAAGGCGGCTGTGGGCCTGGACAAGCGAGATGCCTTGCAGTGCTTGACCGACCTCAGCGGCCTGCTGCTCGGGCGTGAGCAGGTAGAGCCGGCAGTAGTCCAGCCACGCCTTCTCGAACCCGGGTACGTCGAGGTCCAGGTCGATGAGTTCGGAACAGATCTCGGGCAGCCCGAAGAGCGAGGACAGGTGTGACACCGAGATGGCCCGCCGGCTCGTGTCGAAGCGCCCGGTGGACAGGTCCAGCCGTGCATTGCCGGTGAGGAAGCCGTAGTGGAGTGCTGCGATGTCGGCCATCGTTCCGACGAGCCGTGCGCGCGCCCGCTCGTCGCCGTGGCGTTCCCACCGCGTGAGCCACGCTGCGGCGAGTGCACCCCAGTCCACGCCCAGCTCGACCGACAGCGCGTGCGGGTCGGGGGAGTAGACATCAGGCCGCACCTTGCGCTGCGGATCGACGGCCAGGAACATCTCCTCGATCGTCGCCAGCTCGTCCAGCAGGTCACCGGTCCGCTCGTCGGTGGTGAGGTAGTAGTAGAAACGGCGGTAGATCGCGTTGGAGATGCGGACCTGCTTGCAGCTGCAGCCCCAGTGCTGCACGTTGTGCCGCGAGCCGAGTCCCTTCCACCGGCCAAGGTGATGTACGTCGACCTCCCCGGTATGACGGGTCATCGCCTCGGCGAACCGGAAGACATCGGCTCGGCCGGTCCGCAGGTACTGGTACCAGAGCCAGAGGTCCGGCGACAGCTCGGAGTTGTCCCACGCATAGCCGCCGATGTCGTATCGCCAGGTGTGCCGGTCGCGGTCGTACGTGTGCATGACGTCGCCGTAGTCCCAGAACCCGTACCAGCGTCGCTGCTCGCGCTGGCCGACGTAGTACTGGAACAGGAAGTTCAGCCGCGCCTCGATGTCCTGGTCGTCGGCCGTGGGCAGACTCCAGCTCCCGAAGACGCCGGCCTCCAGCAGGCGGGCTGGTGAGACCGAGAGCAGGCCGGGGGAGTTGAGCAGGGCCGCATGCTCGGCGAGCTCGTCTGCCGTCGGTGTGGTGTCGTGGACTCGCAGACTGAGCTCGTGCGTACGGGCGATGCCGTGGGCGTTGCCGAAGCCCGGTTCGTAGTCCTCATAGGTGATCTCGAGTCCCTCGAGCTGTTCGGCGTAGCTGTCCTGGTCCATGCCGTCGTGCCAGTACCGCAGGTCCATGGCGGGTGCACTGGGCGACCACATCCACACTGTCGCCGTTGCTACGTCGCCGGCGGCGTTGCGGATGTCCAGACGGGTGGGGTGCAGTTTCCAGAAGTCGCGGAGGCCGAAGCCCAGTCCGCCGCTGACACCACCGACGTACCCGTAGCCGGGGGACCTGGTGCCGGCGGGGATGGTCACCCAGGCGTGGCCGGGAGCGGTCCTTTTGCGCAGGGTGAAGCCGTCGGCGCTGGACTGGTCGAGGGTGTAGTCGTTCCATTGGGGGATGAGGTGCAGCCGTTCCGACACCTCCGGGTTGGGGATGTCCTCTACCGCACGGCCCGCTACCTGCGTACGTCGTACGTCCTCGCCTGGATCGCGACGAAGACCGGTCAGGCCTCGGACGGCCTCGGTGAGGAATCCGGATGGTCCGGCCAGCCGGATGTGCCGATTGTGCGGCTCGTCCCGCATCACCACGTCGGCGCTGAGGCCGAGCCCGGCGAGGAAGTCACGGTCCGGGTCGCCGTCCCAGACGAAGCTGTGGACGACGCGGACGTCGGTAGCGCCGGCGTAGAAGTACAGCCGGACGCTGAACGGCAGCCAGTCGCCGTGCTTGCCCTCCAGCCGGACCACCGCGCGGATCGGGCCATCCTGCTCGACAACGAGATTGTCGACAATCGCCGTCGTCTGCTGGCGGGCGCAGCCCAGATCCTCGTCCGGCGCGCTCTGCCGCAGGCTGACCAGCCGAACCTCGCGCACGACCTCCTCGCCGTTGTAGACAATCGACGCGATCAGCTGGGGTGATCTGAGCAACCAACTGACCTCGCCTACGGTCACCCGGACCTCGCCATCGATCTGGTCGACCTGCACAGGCCGGTCAGGTGCAGTCGGCGTACCGGCGACCAGCTCGTACGACGACTCCGGGCGCTCTGACCGCCCGATCGCGTGGGCCGACCATTTGATCGACCCGTCCGGCCAGCTCGCGGTCGTCCAGCTCTGTACGGGCGTTCCGTCGGCCAACGCAAAGCTGGTGCCCTCAGCAACAGTTCCGCGCGGCCACGGAACACCCCAGGAAACCCCTTGCCGGCAAGGCGTCTCCAGCCACTGAACAGTGGTCATTCCTTCACCGATCCGATCAGGACGCCCTTCGCGAAGTGCTTCTGCAGGAACGGGTAGAAGAACAGGATCGGCAGCGTCGCGACCACCACGACCGCGAACTTCAGCCCCTGCTCCGGGAACGTCACCGTCTCCAGCTGCTGCAGCACGTTCGCCGAGTCGGCATTCGCCGCGGTCAGCTGGCGGACGATCATCTGTAGCGTCCACTTCTTGCTGTCGTCGATGTAGAGCAATGGCGACATGTAGTCGTTCCAGATGCCCACCGCGTAGAACAGCGAGAACGTCGCGATGATCGGCTTCGACAACGGCAGCACGATCCGCAGGAACACGTTCAGCTCGTTGCAGCCGTCGATCCGGGCCGCCTCCTCGAGTGCCTCCGGCAACTCCTGGAAGAAGCTCTTCACCACGATCAGATAGAACGGATTGATGGCCAACGGCAAGATCAGCGCCCAGTAGCTGTCCAGCAGCCCGAGATCACGCACCACCAGGTACGTCGGGATCATGCCGCCGCTGAACACCAGCGTGAAGATCACCAGGTTGAGGACCAACGCCCGCCCGGGCAGAAACCGCTTCGCCAGCGGATAAGCCATGGTCAGTGTCAGGAACAGCTGGACCGCGGTCCCGACCGCGGTCACGCAGATCGTCGTCAGCAGCGCGCGTACGAACGTATCGGTGGAGAAGATGTAGTGATAGGTGTCCGTGACGAACTTGTGCGGCCACAGGAAGAACGGCCGCGAGCTGATCTCGGACTCGGTCGCGAACGACCCGGCCAGGACATACAGCAGCGGCAGGACCGTGACGAGCGACAGAACGGTCAGCAGGACGGCATTCGCTATGTCGAACGCGCGGCTGCCGCGGGAGTCGAAGTACCGGACGGATTGAGTGGTTGCCATGCTCACAGCCCCTTCAGAACAGGCCTCGCTGGCCCAGACGCTTGGCCAGGAAGTTGGAGCCGAAGATCAGCACGACACCGACGACGCCCTTGAACAGACCGACGGCGGTCGCGTAGCTGAACGAACCCTGGGTGATACCGATGTAGTAGACGAACGTGTCGAACACGTCCGCGACGTCGCGGTTGAGCGAGGTGGTCATCAGCCAGATCTGCTCGAACCCGGAGTCCATCAGGTGACCGGACGTCAGGATCGCCATCACCACGATGGTCGGCCGGATCGCCGGCAGCGTGATGTGCCAGAACTGCCGCCACCGGCCGGCGCCGTCCACCCGGGCCGCCTCGTACAGCTGCGAGTCGACCCCGGCCAGCGCGGCCAGGTAGATGATGGTGCCCCAGCCGGTCTGCTTCCACAGCAGCTGCAGCACGATCAGCGGCCGGAACCAGTCCGCCTGGGCGACGTAGTCGACCTTCTGCCCGCCGACGATGCCGTGGATCCAGTTCGCGATCACGCCGAAGTCCACTGAGAACAGCAGGTAGGTCAGCGACGCGACGATCGTCCAGGACAGGAAGTGCGGGATGTAGATCAGCGACTGCACCGACCGCTTCAGCACGTTGACGCGCAGCTCGTTCAGCATCAGCGCCACGATGATCGGCGCCGGGAAGACGAACACGATCGTCAGCAGTGCGAGCAACAGCGTGTTGAACATCAGCCGGCCGAAGTCCGGCCCGGTGAACAGTTCCTGGAAGTGCTTGAGACCGACCCACTCGCTGCCCGAGTAGCCGAGGAACGGCACGTAGTCCTTGAACGCGATGGTCAGGCCGTACATCGGCAGGTACTTGAAGACGAGGAAGTACGCCAGACCGGGCAGCAGCAACAAGTAGAGCCAGCGGTAGCGGAGCAGGTCGCGCCATAGCGGCACCGGCCGCCGCGCACGACGGCTCTTCTTGCCCGGTGGGGCCTGCCGCGGAGCGTCCGCGGCAGGCTGTACCACCTCAGGCACCAGGTCGGTGGCCACGGGTCAGCCGCCGACCTTGTTGACGAGGTCGTTGGTCTCCTGGGCGATCTGGGTGCCACCGCTGTCGTACCAGCGCTTGATGGCGGCCTTCAGCTGGTCCTCGGTGATCGCGCCGGACAGGTACTTGATCCGGGCGTCCGGGATGATCGTGTCCAGCGTCTGGCCCTTGGAGATCGAGGTCGGGGCGATCACGCCGAGGGCCGGGTTGAAGACCGCGGTCTTCAGGTCCTCGTTCATCAGGACGTCGAACTTCTCCCGCATCGCCCGGCTCGGCGCGTCGTTCGGCAGCAGCGGGTACGCGCCCATGCCGACCGACGCCCGGGTACCGAGCTGGATGAAGGCCTTGTCGACATCGTTCTGGATCGCCTTGACCTTCGGGTCGTCCTGGTTGATCGGTACGGCGTACTTGCCCTCGACCTTGAAGTTGCGGCCCTCGATGCCGTTGGTGAGCAGGATCGAGCCCTCCTTTGACGCGAGCTTGTCCAGCGTCTGCAGCACCTGGTCGAGCTGCTCATCGGTCCGGATGTGCTGCTTCGAGATCGCCATCACCATGTTGTAGCCGGTGAACGGGTAGGAGTGCTTCTGACCGTCCGGGCCCTTCAGGTTGCCGACCAAGGTGACCTTGTCGAAGTCCTTCGGGTTCTTCTCCTTGAACAGGTCGAGCAGCTGGGTGGCCCGGACGTTCACGTCGATGATCATGCCGCCCTTGCCCTGTACGAACGGGTCGTTCCAGTTGCCGCTGTCCAGGGTGGCGAAGTCCGGGTTGACCAGGCCTTCGGTGACCCACTTCTTCAGCCAGCGGTTCGCCTCCAGGAACTCCGGGGTATCGAAGCCGGGCACCAGCTTGCCGTCCCGCTCACCCCAGCCGTTCGGGGCGCCGAACCAGGTCTCGATCACGTCGTACGGGCTGGCGCTGGCGTAGTTGCCGGGCCACTTCGGGATGATCAGGCCGTAGGTGTCCTTCTTGCCGTTGCCGTCCGGGTCCTGCTCGGTGAACGCCTTGGCGATCGCGTAGAGGTCCTCGACGGTCTGCGGTTCCTTCAGGCCGAGCTTGGCCAGCCAGTCCTTGCGGATCACGATGCCGGAGCGCAGCAGCGGGCGGACCCGGTAGATGCCGTAGGTCTTGCCGTTGGTCATCGTGTTCTTGGCGGTCTGCTCGTTGGCCGGCTTGAGGTTCGGGTACTTGTCCAGCTTGCCGGTCAGGTCCCAGAACGCGCCGGCCTCGGCCGCCTTGACGAACGACGGGCCCTTCTCGTTCACCACCATCACGTCGGGGATGTTGTCCGAGGCAAGCGTCACGTTGGACTTGTCGCCGTACTCGGCGTTCGGCACCCAGGTGATCTTGAGCTTCTTGCCGATGAGTTTCTCGACGGCCTGCTGCAGTTCGCCGTTCGGATCCGGCGCGGTGCCGAACAGCGGCGCCTGGACCGTCAGCTCGTTGGCGGCGGCCTCGCCCCCTTTGCTGTCGCCACCACCCGAACAGGCGGACGCGAGCAGTGCCGTCGACGCAGCGAGTGCGACGGCGCCGGCCAGACGCCGGCGGGAAAAGATGGTCATGAGTTCCCTTTCAGGTGCAGGCGCGCCTCGTTCTCGGCGAAGAAGCGCAGGCAGAGCCAGGTGTTGAGCTGGATCCAGCCGCCGCCGGCCAGCACGATCCCGAGCACCGGGAACTTGGCTGACAGGTAGGCGATGGACACCGCGATGAAGAGCAGGACCAGGGACGACGCCGGCCGCGCGAGCGCGACCAACGATGCCTTGGGCAACAACTCGCGGACCCGGAGGTCGTAGTGCACGGCCAGCGGGAGCAGGTAGGCGGCGATCACCCCGAGGGCGACCAGCGCGACGAGGCTGGCCAGCCGGGGGAGCGACGCCTTCGCGCCGAGCGACGCGAAGAACAGGTAGTTGCCGATCAGGACGATCGCGGCCGCCACCAGCGGCAGCACCACGAGCGACCCGCGCTTGAACTCCCGCCGGAACGCGGCGGTGAAGGCAGGCAGAGCATGAAACGATTCACCGGAAGACCTGCGTCTGGCCAGTGAATATGCTGCGAGCGTCGCCGGGCCGATACCCAGCGCGACGCCGCCGGCGAGGGTGAAGCCGATCCAGAGCGCGTTCAGCTTGATCGCCCAGACGACCTCGTCGGCAGCGTCGTACAGCCTGACTGACCAACCTACGGAGCTCATCGAGGATCCAGCGGCAGTTGTTTCATGGCGGTCCCTGCCTTGTGACAGATGCGTTAACGGGCGAAAAGTGATGTGACCATATGGTTGAATCGTCTCAATGTCAACGCTTCGGAAAGCGTTTGTCAGAGACTGGTCAGGCGGCTGCCCGAAGTAGCACTCAGGGCTGTGAAATTCGCAGATTCGCGTACTCGCCGATGAGCGGAGCCATCTGGCGGAAGCCGAGCTTGCCGCCGGTCAGCGGCTGGTCGTCGTACCACTGGAAGCTGGGTACGTCGTTGATCGCGAACGTGATCGTGCCCCGCTGGACCGAGAGCCTCAGTTTGTAAGGACCTTGGGCGTCCAGCACCGACGGCAACGGATCCGGTCCTTGTGCGACGAGGTGGAAGCCGTAGCTCTTGCGCAGATTGCAGGTGTGGAACGCGCGCTCTTCCGGCCAGCGGCGGCGGAAGTAGGAGACGTGATAGGTGTCCAGGTCGCCGTGGTGGTATTGCTCGTACGGCCCGGTGCGCGGCGTCAGGTCGAAGAGGTCCTCACCCGCGCGGCCCTTGGCGTGGAAGAACAGGATGCACAGGCCGGGCTCGCGGATCGGCCAGAAATCCCACTCGACGGTGAGGTCGGGCGGGAAGTTCTCCGGGCACCAGAGCACCACGTTCGCATCCTGACCGTCCTCGGGCGGCCGGACGCTCTCGAGCCGCAGCCGGCCGAGCGGGAACGAGACCGCGCCGTCACCCTCCAGCCGGAAGCCCTTGAGGTCAGCGGCCGAGGCGAGCGGGTTCTCGTAGATGACGTCAGCGCCGGACATAGTCACTCGACTCCCTGACGATCAAGTCGGGTTGGAAGATCACCTGCCGGTGGCGATGCCGGTCCGCCGCCTCGACTTCCTCCTGCAGCAACTCCATCGCGGACCGCCCGAGCAGTTCGGCCGGTTGCCGGACCGATGACAGCGGGACGGCGGCCGCCCGGGCGAAGTCGATGTCGTCGTACCCGACGATCGCCATGTCGCGCGGCACCTGCAGACCCGCGACGGACATCGCCTGCAGGAATCCCAGCGCCAGCAGGTCGTTCGCCAGGAACGCCGCGGTCGGCCGGGCCCGGGCCGGCAGCGCCGCGATCCGCTCGCCGATCGCGCGTCCCTCGACAACGCCCATCACGTCGACCTCGAACAGTTGCAGCTCGACGCCGTCGGCCTTCTCGACCGTCGTGGTGATACCGGTACGGCGGTCGGCGACCTGCTGCATCGTGAACGGCCCGCCGATGAAGGCGATCCGGCGATGACCGGACTCGATCAGGTGGTTCCCGGCCAGCCGTCCGCCGAGCTGGTCGTCGACCGAGACCGAGCACAGTCCGCTGTCCGCGGCGCGGTCGACCAGGACGACCGGCGTACCTCGCGAGACCAGCGCCTGGAGTCGCGGATCCGCGCTGTCGAAGGGCGTGATCAGTATGCCCATAACGCGCTGCTGCTCGAGCTGGTCGAGGTGATGGCCTTCGCGGACCGGGTCGGTCTTGCTGTTGCAGAGCATCACCACGGTGTCGTGCTCGTAGGCCAGGGCCTCGGCGCCTTCCGCGAGGTTGGTGAAGAACGGGTTGCTCACGTCGAGCACCACCAGACCGACGGTCCGGCTGCGTCCGGCGCGCAGGTGACGAGCGGCCTCGTTGCGGACGAAACCGAGCGCGCGGATGCTGTCCTGCACTCGTTGCCGGGTGTCGGGTGCGACGATCCAGGGCCGGTTCAGGACGTTGCTGACCGTGCCGACCGAGACGCCGGCGCGGTGCGCGACCTCTTTGATGCTGGGCGTGGCCATCGTCGTCAACTGCCGTTCAATCGAAAGGACCGTCAGCTTAGCCGTGGTGGATTGAATCGTCTAAATGCCGCTTGGCTCGCGGGCTCGACGGGAATGTGACTCATGAGTAACATTCCCGCCATGGCGAATCAGGTGCTGGCGATGTGGGAGAAGTTGCGGACCGTCCCCGGTGGGGATCGGGTGTTCTCGCTCGGGTTCACCCGGAAGGCGCCGTACTTCCGGTCGATCCGGCCGCGGTTCGTGCAGGTCAGCCCGAACTACGCCGCACTGGTGCTGCCGAAGCGCCGGGCCGTGCAGAACCACATCGGCACGGTGCATGCGATTGCCGTGTGCAACGGTCTCGAGGCGGCGATGGGCGCGTTGGCCGAGGCCACCGTTCCGGCCGACAAGCGCTGGCTGCCCAAGGGCATGGAGGTGGCCTACCTGGCCAAGTCCACCACCGATCTGACGTGCGCCGCCGAGACCGACCCTGCCGACTGGACGGCCGGCCCCGACGTCCCGGTCCGCGTCAAGGCCACCCGCACCGACGGCACCACTGTCGTCGAGGGCACCATCCACCTCTGGGTCACCGACAAGAAGTAGGTCGCTCGGGCTGCCCGCGAGGCCGTAAGGTCGGCGGCGTGAGTGACGCGTTGCGGTTCGTGGACATCACCGAGGATCAGCTGGATGCGGTGATCAGAGTACGGGCGCGGTCGTTCGGCCCACTGGCATCCGACGACCGCGAGCGGTGGACGAAGGACGCGCTCGCGTTCATCAACGACGGCCGGTACGTCGGTGTGGCCGACGGAGACGAGGTGGTCGCGGCCGCCCGGTTCTGGGACTTCCAGCAGTGGTGGGGCGGTCGTCGCGTCCCGGTGGCTGGTGTCGCGGGCGTGGTGGTGGCGCCGGAATACCGGGGTCGTGGGGTCGGCAGCAAGCTGATGCGCGGGGTGCTGCAACGGGCCGCTGACAAGGGGTTCCCGCTGACGGCGCTCTACCCCGCGACCACGGTGATCTACCGCCACCTCGGCTACGAGTTCGGCGGCCACCGCTACAAGTTCTCCTTCCGCGCGGCGGACCTGCGATGCCTTGGTGGAAAGGGGGTCGCCGTACGGCGTGCTGGGCCGGATGACGCGCAGCGGTTCCTGGACCTGGTCGCGCAGATCCATGAGGTACGGCGGAGCAACGGTCCGCTGATGTGGCCGATCAAGGAAGTCACGGAATGGCTGAGGGACGAGGACAACTTCGCCTACCTCGCTGACGACGGCTTCGTCGTCTACAGCTGGTCCGGGTCCGACCTGACCATCGACGAGCTTGTCGCCGGGTCAGAGGCGACTGCGCGAGCGCTGTGGGCGACGGTCGGATCCGGCTCGTCGATCGCCCGTACTGTGCATGCGTACGTGTCGGCGGACGATCCGATCCACCTCATGGTCGAGCATGAGGCTGACGGCGACGCATGGGTCCAGCGGTGGATGTTGCGGTTGCTCGATGCTCCGGCGGCGATTGCCGCACGTGGGTTCGCGCCTGGCGCCGTACTGGAGCTCGACCTGCGGGTGGAGGATGCCGACGTACAGTCGAACAGCGGTGACTGGCATCTGTCGGTCGCGGATGGGGTTGGGCGGCTCACGCCTGCTCAGGTGTCCGGCGACGTACTGGAGCTGGGGCCGCGTGGGCTTGCTGCTCTCTACGCCGGTACGCCGCTGGTGACGCTGCGCGCGGGTGGTCTGGCCAAGGGTGGGTCTCCTCTCGATGACGCGGCTGTCGACACTGCCTTTGGTGGGTCGGCGTCGTACATGCTCGACTCCTTCTAACCGGCGCCGACGCAGAACTCGTTGCCTTCCGGGTCCGCGAGGACGGACCAGTGGGTGCCGTACGCGGTGTGGTCCTCGAGGCGGTGGGCGCCGAGGGACAGCAGGCGTTGGACTTCGGCGTCGACGTCCTCGACCAGGAGGTCGAGATGCATGCGGTTCTTGGTCAGCTTCGGCTCGGGAACGCGCTGCAGGTTGAGGGTGATGCCGTTGCCGTCGGACGGTTCGAGTACGGCGTAGCCGGGCGGGTCCGGCCGGCTTCGGTGGTAGTGAAGCGCGGCTGACCAGAAGGCCGCGAGGGTCTCCAGGTCGTCGCAGTCGAGCGTGATTTCCATTCGCATGACAGCAGTGTGCGGCGCGTCGATTTCTGGGCCGTCCTGAGCGGCCGTTAGGGTTGTCGAACAAACGTTCGGAGGTGGTCCATGCGGGTGCTCGGTGTCGACCCGGGGCTGACCCGGTGCGGCCTCGGCATCGTCGAGGGCACGCCCGGGAAGCCGCCGGCGCTGGTCGCCGTCGGCGTGATCCGCACGCCGGCCGACCTCGACGTGTCCCAGCGCCTGGTGCGGATCGAGGCCGAGCTGGAGGAGTGGATCACCGAGCATCGGCCGGACTCTGTTGCCGTCGAGCGGGTTTTCGCGCAGCACAACGTGCGGACGGTGATGGGTACGGCGCAGGCGTCGGGCGTGGCGATGGTCGTCGCCGCGCGGCGTGGGCTGCCGGTCGCGCTGCATACGCCGAGTGAGGTGAAGGCAGCTGTGACGGGGTCCGGGCGGGCCGGCAAGGAACAGGTGACGACGATGGTGACGCGGATCCTGAAGCTGGCCGAGCGACCGACGCCGGCGGACGCCGCGGACGCACTGGCGCTGGCGATCTGCCAGGTCTGGCGCGGCGGTGTGACCTCAAAGCTGCAGCAGGCCGCGGGAAGCCGGGCGAACCTCGAGGCGTTGGCGCAGGCACAATCCCGGCTGCAGGTCGCGCGGCTGCGCGCGGCGGTCGCGGCGCAGGAAGGCAAGAGATGAGCCGGAGCCTGGGAGGTTGGCGATGATCGCGTTTGTGCGGGGGCCGGTGGCGGCCATCGGAGTGGACAGTGCGGTGATCGAGGTCGGGGGAGTGGGGCTGCAGGTCTTCTGCCATCCTGGGACGCTGGCCGGTCTGCGGCCTGGGCAGGAGGCGCGGGTCGCGACCTCGATGGTGGTCCGGGAGGACTCCCTGACGCTGTACGGGTTCTCCGACGACGACGAGAAGAACCTGTTCGAGCTGCTGCAGACAGCGTCCGGTGTCGGTCCCAAGCTGGCGCAGGCCGCGCTCGCCGTACTGAGTCCGGATCAGTTGCGGCAGGCGGTCGCGAGCGAGGACCTGGCGATGCTGGTGAAGGTGCCCGGTATCGGTAAGAAGGGTGCGCAGCGGATCGTGCTGGAGCTGAAGGACAAGATCGGCGCGCCGTCGAAGACGGTGACCGGCCGGCCGCTGCAGGCGACCGAGGCCTGGCGGGAGCAGGTCCACGCGGGCCTCGTCGGCCTGGGCTGGTCCGCTCGCGACGCCGAGGACGCGGTGACCGCGGTGTCGCCGCTGGCGGCCGACAGCCCGAACCCATCTGTTCCCGACCTGCTGCGTGCTGCGCTGCGCGTGCTGTCGAAGGCATAGAACATGGAAGACAACGTCCGGCCGCTGGTCTCCGCGGACGCGGTGGATCTCGAGGAACGCAAGATCGAGTCCGCCCTGCGGCCACGAACCCTGGCCGAGTTCGGCGGTCAGCGCCGGGTCAGCGAGCAGCTCGAGCTGGTCCTGCACGCCGCCCGCGGCCGCAACCGGACGCCGGATCACGTGCTGCTGTCCGGTCCGCCCGGCCTCGGCAAGACGACGCTCGCGATGATCATCGCGAGCGAGATGTCCGCGCCACTGCGGGTGACCAGCGGTCCAGCGATCCAGCACGCCGGTGACCTGGCCGCGATCCTGTCCGGCCTGAGCGAGGGCGAGGTGCTGTTCCTCGACGAGATCCACCGGATGTCGCGGCCCGCCGAGGAACTGCTCTATATGGCGATGGAGGACTTCCGCGTCGATGTGATCGTCGGGAAGGGCCCGGGCGCGACTGCGATCCCGCTGGAGATCCCGCCATTCACGCTCGTCGGCGCGACCACCCGGGCCGGGCTGCTGCCGGGTCCGCTGCGGGACCGGTTCGGCTTCACCGGCCATCTGGAGTTCTACGACGCCGCCGAGTTGGAGAAGATCGTCAACCGATCGGCGGCGCTGCTCGAGGTCGACATCACGCCGGAGGGCGCGGCCGAGATCGCGTCCCGGTCCCGCGGTACGCCGCGAATCGCGAACCGGCTGCTCCGCCGGGTCCGCGACTACGCCGAAGTACGCGCGGACGGCATCATCACGCTCGCGCTGGCCAAGGCCGCGCTGGAGCTGTACGAAGTGGACAAGATGGGCCTGGACCGGCTGGACCGGTCCGTCCTGGATGCGCTCTGCCGCCGCTTCGGCGGAGGCCCGGTCGGCCTTTCCACGCTTGCGGTTGCGGTCGGCGAAGAACGTGAGACCGTGGAGGAAGTGGCCGAACCATTCCTGGTCCGGTCCGGCTATCTGGCTCGTACGCCGCGCGGCCGCGTCGCCACGCCCGCGGCCTGGCGGCATATCGGCCTGAAAGTCCCGAAGGGCGCCACGTTCGCGGACACTCTCTTCGACGACGAATAAGTATCTCCAAGGCAAGGGGCCGAGTAACTCAAACGTGACCCGGTGTCATGAGGCGATTGTTGCCGCTCAGGGTTAGACTCCCCGGTGGCCTGACCTCAGGTCTATTCCGCTGCGATTTGCGCGCTGCAGAGCGTGTGCGCGGCGCCCGTACTCCCGATGACGAAGGATTTTGAGTCCCGATGCAACTGATCGCCGTACCGATGGCCTCCTCCGGGGGTGGCTCCGGCTTCACGCTGCTGCTGCCGCTGATCCTGATCGTCGGGATGATCTGGTTCATGAGCCGCACGCAGCGCAAGCAACGCCAGCGGCAGGCCGAGACGGTCGCCTCGCTCACCCCGGGCACCAAGGTGATCACCACCAGTGGACTGGTCGGCATCGTCGAGGAGACCGACGACGAGTACGTGACGCTGGAGATCTCCGAGGGCGTGCTGGTCCAGGTGGTCAAGGCCGCGGTCGGCCGGGTGATCCCGGACGACGACGCCGCGGCTGAGGAGCTGACCGCCGACGACGCGACCGATGAAGCTGTCGAGGCCGTCGAAGAGCCGGCCGCGGAGGCGAAGGACCCGGTCGATGTCCCGGACGCCGGTAAGGACAAGGCCGACAGCAAGGTGCAGGACGCGCCGAAGCTGCCGCCGACGCACACCGAGAACTGATTTCCCGTCCCTACGGCGTACGGCGTGACCAGCGTCCACAAGACGGTGCGGCGCGCCCAGAAGCACAAAGGTTGAATCTGACGTGGCAACGACGACGACATCCCGCCCCGGGCGGAACCTGATCGTCCTGGCGGTCATCGTGGTCCTGCTGTTCGGGATCATGGCGATCACCAAGACCTGGGGACCCAAGCTCGGCCTGGACCTGCGTGGTGGCACCACCATCACGCTGACCGCGAAGTCCATCGCGGGCGGTGGCTCGGTCACCGCGGACCAGCTGAACGAGGCGAAGAACATCATCTCCCAGCGGGTCAACGGGGCGGGTGTCGCCGAGGCCGACATCACCACCTCCGGGCGCGACCACATCAACGTGGCGGTCCCGGGTGCCAACCAGGACAGCCTGGTGAAGCAGGTCGGCCAGACCGCACTGCTCTACTTCCGGATCGTGTACGACGCTCAGGCCGCGGCGCCGGTGCCGACACCGACGCCCACCGCCACCGGCACTCCGAAGCCGAGCACGACGCCGAAGCCCAGCACCACGGTCAAGCCGAGCAGCACCGCGACCGTGAAGCCGAGCAGCACGCCGAACGGCCGGGGCTGGAGCAGCGCACTCGGCGGTGCCACGCCGACCCCGACGCCCACGCCGACCGCCAAGGCGAGCACCCCGGCGGCGTCGGCGACTCCTGGCGCCAGCACCACGCCGAGTACGACGACCCCGTCGGACCCACTGGCTTACGTCCCCGACGCCGCCACGCAGGCGGCGTTCGCGTCGTACAAGTGCGGTACCGAGCAGACCGACGACCCGAACAAGCCGCTGTTCGCGTGTGACCGGCAGGGGACGTACAAGTACCTGCTCGGCCCGGCGATCCTGAAGGGCACCGACCTGTCCGACGCCAGCGCGGGCATCCCCCAGGGCGGCTTCCAGTGGCAGGTGAACCTGAAGTTCACCGGCGAGGGCGGCGACAAGTTCTTCAAGGCCACCCAGAACATCGCCGCTCGCGGCGAGGGCCAGAACCTGTTCGCGATCGTGCTCGACGGCGAGACCATCTCCACGCCGAGCGTGAGCCAGGCGATCCCCGGCGGTCAGGCGCAGATCACCGGTACCTTCACCGAGGCCGAGGCCCGCGACCTGGCAAACGTGCTGAAGTACGGCGCGCTGCCGGTGTCGTTCGACATCTCCTCGGTCGAGACGGTGTCGCCGCAGCTCGGTGGTGACCAGCTGTCCGCGGGCATCTGGGCCGGCCTCATCGGCCTCGCCCTGGTCGTCATCTTCTCGTTCCTGTACTACCGCGGCCTGGGGCTCGTGGTGGTGGCGTCGCTGGGCATCGCCGGCGTACTCACGTACGCGCTCGTCGTACTGCTCGGCAAGGCGATCGGGTTCACCCTGACGCTGGCCGGTATCGCCGGTCTGATCGTGGCCGTCGGTATCACCGCGGACTCGTTCATCATCTACTTCGAGCGACTCCGCGACGAAGTGCGCGAGGGGCGCAGTCTGCGGTCGTCGGTGGAGACCGGCTGGGCCCGGGCCAAGCACACGATCATCGCGGCCGACTCGATCTCGCTGCTCGCCGCGGTGGTGCTCTACATCCTGGCGATCGGCAGTGTCCGCGGCTTCGCGTTCACGCTCGGACTGACCACGCTGCTCGACTTGCTGATCGTGTTCCTGTTCACCAAGCCGCTGGTCACGCTGCTGGCCCGGACCGACTTCTTCGGCCACGGGCACAAGCTGTCCGGTCTGGACCCTGAGCATCTCGGGGTGGAGCGGCTGCCCGGTCAGATGAAGCCGGCGCCGCGTCCGGCCAAGCCGTCGACGCGCAAGCCGGTTGGAGGGGAGGTCTGATGTCGAAGCTCGGACAGATCGGTGCCAAGCTCCACCGCGGTGAGATCTCCTACGACTTCATCGGCAATCGCAAGCTCTGGTTCACCGTCTCGCTGATCCTGGTGGCCTTGTCGCTGGTCGGGCTGTTCGCCCGCGGCCTGGCCCTGGGCATCGAGTTCAAGGGCGGCGTCGAGTACCAGGCCAATGTGAAGGTCACCGGCAGCACGGTCGACGACTTCACCAGCGCGGTGAAGGCGACCAACGCCAAGGACCTCGGCGACCCGGTGGTCACCACCATCGGCGCCGACAAAGTCCGGGTGCAGACCAAGCCGCTGGGCCAGGACGACGTCGCCAAGGTCCGCGCCGCGATCGCCAAGGAAGCCGGAGTCACGCTCAACCAGGTGACGTCGCAGCAGATCGGCGCCTCCTGGGGCCGGCAGATCGCCGACAAGGCGATCTGGGCGCTGGTGGTGTTCCTGGGGCTGGTCTTCCTGGTGATCTGGGCGTACTTCCGCGAGCCCAAGGCCTCGATGGCTGCCATCATCGCGCTGGTCCATGACGTGACGATCACGGTCGGCGTGTACGCGCTGGTCGGCTTCGATGTCACGCCGGCAACCGTGATCGGCGTACTGACGATTCTGGGTTACTCGCTCTACGACACGGTCGTGGTGTTCGACAAGGTCCGGGAGAACACCCGGGGCATCACCGGGTCCAACCGGTTCACCTACTCCGACGCGACCAACCTCGCCGTCAACCAGACCGTCGTACGGTCGATCAACACGACGGTGACGGCGCTGCTGCCGGTTGCGGCGATCCTCGTCGTCGGCACCGTCGTACTGGGGACCGGGCCGTTGAAGGACCTGTCGCTGGCGCTGTTCGTCGGTATCGCCGTCGGTGCGTACTCGTCGATCTTCATCGCGCCGGCGCTGCTCGCGGTCTTCAAGGAGCGCGAGCCGGGCATGCAGGCTCTGAACCGCCGGGTGACCGCCAAGAAGGCGGCCGCCGCGGTGGCTCCGGCGGTTGCCACCGTTGGGGCAGGGACACCGCGGGTGCAGGACGAGCCGCGGCCCGCTCGCAAGCAGCCCTCCAGTGGTACGGCGCCGACGCCGGCGGCTCGGCCGATGAAGGCGACCGGGTCCGGGCGGCCGCAGCCGTCGCGTAAGCCGCGTTCGAAGCGCGGCAAGTGATGCGGTCGCTCGAGCAGGTCCTGAAGGACGGCATCCGCGACATCCCGGACTACCCGCAGGCCGGGGTGATTTTCAAGGACATCACCCCGCTGCTGGCCGACAACAGCGGATTCGCGCAGGTCGTCGAGGCGCTGGCCGCGACCGGTACGGATGACGACGGCCGGCCGGTGGTGGACAAGGTGGTCGGGATCGAGGCCCGCGGCTTCATCCTGGCCGCGCCGGTCGCGCTCGCCCTCGGCGCCGGATTCGTGCCGGTGCGGAAGAAGGGCAAGCTGCCGGCGGCGACGTACGAGGAATCGTATGCGCTGGAGTACGGCGAGGCGACCATCGAGGTGCACCAGGACGCCTTCGCTCCCGGCGACCGCGTGCTGATCATCGACGACGTCCTCGCCACCGGCGGGACCATCGAGGCCTGTCTGCGCCTGATCCGCCGGTTCGAGGCCGAGGTGCACGGCACCACGGTGCTTCTCGAGCTGTCCTTCCTGCCCGGCCGCGAGCGCCTGTCCGGCGAACAACTGACAGCCCTCGTGACAGTCTGAGTACTCAGGGTATTACGCTGTGCAGTCGCAGGGTGGCTCGGCGTGTTGTCCACAGGGGGTTTCTGCCCCGTTGGCTGGTTCCCCCTAGACTGGTGCTCTGTCGGCGGAGGGACACAACGTGGGCGAAGACCCGGCGATGACGTCAGCGGCACCGAATGTGGTTCCGCAGGAGCCTCCGCGCGCGCCCGCACCGGTGCGCCCGGCGGCCTCGTCACCGCCGCCTGCCGCCCAGCCGCCTGCCGCTCAACCGCCCCGGCTCGCACCGGCCCGGGTCCGCGCCCGCCTCGCCCGGCTCGGCGGGACCAGGCATCCGAACCGTGCGCCGATGCTCGAGCCGCTGTTCCGCGTCGTACGGGCGACCCACCCCAAGGCCGACCTCGGCATGATCGAGCGCGCCTACCGGACCGCGGAGAGGTACCACACCGGCCAGCTCCGCAAGAGCGGTGACGCGTACATCACCCACCCGCTCGCGGTCGCGACGATCCTGGCCGAGCTCGGTATGACCGCGCCGACCCTGTGTGCGGCGCTGCTGCACGACACGGTCGAGGACACCGACTACACGATCGAGCAGCTGACCAAGGAATTCACCGAAGAGATCGCCATGCTGGTCGACGGTGTGACCAAGCTGGACAAGGTCAAGTACGGCGAATCCGCGCAGGCCGAGACCATCCGCAAGATGGTGGTCGCGATGGCCAAGGACATCCGGGTGCTGGTGATCAAGCTCGCCGACCGGCTGCACAACATGCGCACGCTCGGGTTCCTGCGGCAGGAGAAGCAGGAGCGGATCGCCCGCGAGACGCTGGAGATCTACGCCCCGCTGGCGCACCGGCTCGGTATGAACACGATCAAGTGGGAGCTCGAGGACCTGTCCTTCTCGACCCTGCACCCGAAGGTGTACGACGAGATCGTCCGGCTGGTCGCCGAGCGCGCGCCGTCCCGCGACGACTACCTGGCCTCCGTCATCGACCAGGTGCACGAGGACCTGCGCGCCGCCAAGGTGAAGGCGACCGTCACCGGCCGGCCGAAGCACTACTACTCGATCTACCAGAAGATGATCGTCCGCGGCCGCGAGTTCTCCGACATCTACGACCTGGTCGGCATCCGGGTGCTGGTGGAGTCGGTCCGGGACTGTTACGCCGCCCTCGGCATCCTGCACGCGCGGTGGAATCCGGTGCCCGGCCGGTTCAAGGACTACATCGCGATGCCGAAGTTCAACATGTACCAGTCGCTGCACACCACCGTGATCGGCCCGCAGGGCAAGCCGGTGGAGCTGCAGATCCGGTCCTTCGCGATGCACCGCCGCGCGGAGTACGGCATCGCCGCGCACTGGAAGTACAAGGAAGACCCGAGCACCGCGGCGCCCGAGGCGGCTGGTCCGCCGACCACCGAGATCGGCGGCCCGAACGAGATGCCGTGGGTGCGGCAGCTGGTCGACTGGCAGCGGGAGACCTCCGACCCGTCGGAGTTCCTCGACTCGCTGCGGTTCGAGATCAACAACTCCGAGGTCTACGTCTTCACCCCGCGCGGCGACGTGATGTCGCTGCCCGCCGGGTCGTCGCCGGTCGACTTCGCCTACGCGATCCACACCGAGGTCGGGCACCGCTGTATCGGCGCCCGGGTGAACGGCCGGCTCGTCCCGCTGGAGAGCACGCTCGAGAACGGTGACGTCGTCGAGGTCTTCACCTCGAAGGCGGCCGGTGCGGGTCCGTCCCGCGACTGGCTGACGTTCGTCAAGAGCCCGCGCGCGCGGAACAAGATCAAGCACTGGTTCTCCAAGGAACGCCGCGACGAGGCGATCGAGCACGGCAAGGACGCGATCGCCAAGCAGCTCCGCAAGGAAGGCCTGCCGCTGCAGCGCCTGCTCTCCCACGAGACCCTCACCGCGGTCGCGAACTCACTGCGCTACCCGGATGTCACCGGCCTGTACGCCGCGGTCGGCGAAAGTCACGTCAGCGCGCAGGCCGTCGTACGGCGACTCATCGAGACGTACGGCGGTGAGGAGGGCGCGGCCGAGGACCTCGCCGAGGGGCTGCGGCTGCCGCAGAAGCGCGACCGCAAGCGGACGGCTCGCGGCGATGCGGGTGTCATCGTCAAGGGCGCGACGGACATCCTGTCGAAGCTGGCCAGGTGCTGCACGCCGGTCCCAGGCGACGAGATCATCGGCTGGATCACGCGTGGTGCCGGCGTCTCGGTTCACCGCGCCGATTGCGCCAACGTCGAGGACCTGCAGACCCAGCCCGAACGCATCGTCGAGGTCGAGTGGGCGCCCACTGCTCAGTCCGTCTTCCTGGTCGCGATTCAGGTTGAGGCGCTGGATCGGGCGCGGCTGCTGTCGGACATCACCCGGGTTCTGTCCGACTACCACGTCAACATCCTGTCGGCCGCCCTGACCACCACCCGCGACCGGATCGCCAAGTCCCGCTTCACCTTTGAAATGGGCGATCCGACGCATCTGGGCCACGTCCTCAAGGCCGTCCGCTCGGTCGAAGGCGTCTTCGACGTCTACCGCGTGACCCAGTAACCCCAGCTTCTCCCCGACGATTCGTCACAAGTACATGCGCCTGTGGATATGTGGGCGGTGTGCAGCCGTCCACAATGCCGTGTACTTCTGACGAATCGCTGCCTTTTGCCGCCGCCCTCCTCTTCCCCGGCGGTTCGTCAGAAGTACATGCGTCTGTGGACGAGGGGTCGGATTCACCAACGGCGGGGAAGGCGCGGCTGAATACCCAGCGCTTCGCCGATGGCCAGCTCCAAAGCGGGGTTGCGGCCCAGGACATCGCCCCGGCGGACCGGAAGAATCAGCCAACCGACCTCCTCGAGCTCGTCTCGTCGGGCGCTGTCGCGGGTGTCGGCTCGGTCATCTGAGTGCCATCGGTCACTGTCGTATTCAAGGCCGAGCCGACGCCCATCCGGGCAAGCCCCACGGAAGGCTACGTCGATTCGCCGTTCGCGTTGCCTGGTCGACACGGCAACCTGAACTTCGGGTCGGGGAAATCCGGCGTCGATGACGCGTAGTCGCAACCACGATTCTCCTGGCGATTCGGTCAACGGTTCGGCCAGGTCGACGAGCTCAGGCGCCTGCGCGATGCCAGGATGCCGCTTGTAGCGCTCGACTGCCGCCCGGAGTTTGTCATGACCGATCAAGCCGGCATGCAGCATGGAATCGATTGCTGACAGTGCGAAGGGGCGATCCAGATGGCGGCCGAGATGGACCGCTGTTGCCAGCGGGCTTGTCACCGAAAGATCTCCGAGCTCGACCACATCACCGTGGAGAAGCGTTTGGCTGTGGCCGGCTGAAAGTGGCAATCGGGTGGCGCGCCGTCGTGGCGGTCGCACACACTCGACGCTCGGCAGGTCGCGGTGCTCGTGCAAAGCGAGGGTGTCGATGCCGTAGAGCCATGCGGCGGTCCGTCGGCAGATGACGGCGCCCGGTGGAGCGACCCGAGCGATGGCGGCAGCGCGTAGCTCGATGCTGTCGGCGGCCAGCGCGTCGACGTAGACGCCGCGCACCAGCCGCCGAATGTAGCCGTCGCGAAGAAGGGCGGTGATCTTGTTGACCGACCAGCCGGCGGCGGCCGCGTCCGACCGGGTGAACGGATTGCCGTCGAAGAACATCAGGGGATTGCAACAAGACATCCCAGCAGGATCGGCGAACCCCGCCGCACACGTCGGCGGTTATCCACAGACGCGTGTACTCCTGACGAATCGTCGCAGGGGGATTGCGGTGGGGGTCAGCTGAAGTCGGCGAGGGCGTTTTGGGCTTGGGTCAGCCATTCGCGGCGGGCGGCGATGGCTTCACGGGCCTCGTTTGCCTTCCGGGTGTTGCCCTGTGACTCGGCCTTGGCGGCCTGCTTCTCCAGGTCGGCGATGAGGGACTGGAGCTGCTTGACCGTGGCTTCGGCGCGGGCGCGGGCCTCGGGGTTGGAGCGGTTCCAGACCTCGTCCTCGGCCGCCTTGACCGCCTGTTCGACGGCGCGCAGGCGGGAGTCGATCGCGCGCATGGAGTCGCGCGGGACCTTGCCGATCTGGTCCCAGCGGTCGAGCAGTTCGCGGAGCTGGTCCCGCGCCACCTTGGCGTCCTCGACCGGGAGGATCGCCTCGATCTCCACCAGCAGGGCTTCCTTGGCCTGCAGGTTCTCCACCTGCTCGGCGTTCTCCTCGGCCTGTACGGCGTCGCGCGCCCCGAAGAACGTGTCCTGCGCGGCCCGGAAGCGTGCCCACAGCTTGTCGTCCACCTCGCGCGGCGCGGGCCCGGCGGCCTTCCACTGGCGCATGAGGTCCCGGAAGCGGCCGGACGTCGGACCCCAGTCGTTCGACGAAGCGAGGCTCTCGGCCTCGGCCGCCAGCCGCTCCTTCACCACGGCGGCTTCCTCACGCTTCGAGGACAGCTCGGCGAAGTGCTGCTTGCGATGCCGGGTGTACGTCGTACGCGCGGAAGAGAAGCGATGCCACAGCTCGTCGTCACTGGACTTGTCCAGCCGCGGGAGGGCTTTCCACTCGTCGAGGAGTTCGCGCAGCCGTGTGACGCCGTGGCGCCAGTCGGTGCCGGCGGCGATCGTCTCGGCCTCGGTCGCGATCTTGGTCTTGGCGGAACGTGCCTCCTCGACCTTCGCGGCCCGCTCGGCCTTGCGCTTCTCCTTCTGCTGCGCGACCAGCGGGGTGAGCGCCTCCAGCCGGGCCCGCAGGCCGTCGAGGTCGCCGACCGCTTGCGCCTCGTCGATCGAGCTCGTCACCTTCTTGACCGCGGCCCGCGCGTCGTCGGGGGATACGGTGCCGGCCTGGACCCGCTTCTCCAGCAGGTCCACCTCGAACGCCAGCGCGTCGTACCGGCGGGTGTAGAAGGCGAGAGCCTCCTCGGGGTTCGCGTCCGGCCACTGGCCGACTGCCCGTTCACCGTCCTTGGTCCGTACGAAGACCGTTCCGTCCTCAGCTACCCGGCCCCAGCTCTCTCCGGCCACAACTCGCCCCTTCCGGCGGTATGTACTGCGCTCGTGCCCATTCTGGTCAGTCCCTGGTCCAACCGCGTCAACAGGGTCCGCCCGGGCGCGTCGAGCCGCTATCTCGACGCTTATCTCTGAACAATCACAAACTCCCCGCCGGTACGCAACGGGGTTGCGTCACAATCCGGTTCGAACTACGGGCATTGACACCGGTAGCCTTGGGTGGTCCGGAACCGTTCCAGGAAGGTCAGTCGTGCTCATCGCCGGGTTCCCCGCGGGATCGTGGGGTACGAACTGCTACGTCGTCGCCACCGGCCAGGGCGCGGAGTGCATCGTCGTCGACCCCGGCCAGGACGCCGCCGAAGGCGTCGAGCAGGTGGTCCGGGAGAACAAGCTGAAGCCGGTCGCGGTGCTGCTCACGCACGGTCACCTCGACCACATGTTTTCCGTACTCCCGGTCTGCGGGACGTACGACGCCACCGCCTGGATCCACCC
This sequence comes from Kribbella antiqua, assembly GCF_004345665.1. Taxonomy (GTDB): domain Bacteria; phylum Actinomycetota; class Actinomycetes; order Propionibacteriales; family Kribbellaceae; genus Kribbella; species Kribbella antiqua. The sequence goes on along the minus strand of NZ_SLWR01000014.1, from coordinate 33,241 downwards.
GGACGACCGGCACCTGCTGAGCGACCCGATGGCCGGGATCAGCCCGGAGACGGCGCGGATGCTGCTCGGCGGCAAGCACGACTTCGCCGAGCCCGACGACGTCGCCGAGCTCAAGGACGGCCTGAGCCTGGAGCTGGCCGGGCTCAACTTCACCGTCGACCACACCCCTGGGCACACCCGGGGATCGGTCACGTTCACCACGCCGTACGACGGGCCGGAAGATGTGCCCGCAGTCCTGTTCTCCGGTGACGTGTTGTTCGCCGGGTCGATCGGCCGGACGGATCTGCCTGGGGGCGACCATCCGGCGATGCTGCATACGTTGGCCACCAAGATCCTGCCGATGCGCGACGAGATCGTCGTCCTGCCGGGTCATGGTGGCCAGACCACGATCGGCCGGGAGAAGGCGACCAACCCCTACTTGCAGGACCTGGAGATACAGAACTTATGAGCAAGGTGACCCCGCTGAGTGGGTTCCCCGAATTTCTTCCGTCGGACCGGATCGTTGAGCAGAAGTTCCTCGACGTGATCCGGGAGACGTTCGAGCTGCACGGCTTCGCGTCGATCGAGACGCGCGCGGTCGAGCCGGTCGAGCGGCTGTCCAACCAGGGCGAGGACGCCGACAAGGAGATCTACGGCGTACGGCGGCTGGCCGCGGACTCCGGCGACGACGCCGCGCTCGGCCTGCACTTCGACCTGACCGTGCCGTTCGCCCGCTACGTGCTGGAGCACAGCGGCAAGCTGGTCTTCCCGTTCCGGCGCTACCAGATCCAGAAGGTCTGGCGCGGCGAGCGCCCGCAGGAGGGCCGCTACCGCGAGTTCACCCAGGCCGACATCGACATCGTCGACAGCGGTGAGCTGCCGTTCCACTACGAGGTCGAGCTGCCGCTGGTGATCGCGGACGCGTTCAGCAAGCTGCCGATCCCCCCGTTCCGGATCCAGGTGAACACCCGGCAGATCCCCGACGGCTTCTACCGCGGGCTCGGCATCGAGGACATCACCGGCGTACTGCGGATCGTCGACAAGCTGGACAAGATCGGCCCGGACAAGGTCACCGAGCAGCTGACGAGCGGTCCCGGTCTGTCGGCCGAGACCGCCAAGCAGGTGCTGCGGCTGGCCGAGATCTCGTCGATCGACGCATCGTTCGCCGAGCAGGTACGCGCGCTCGGCGTACAGCACGAAGTCCTCGACGAGGGTCTTGAGCGCCTGACCCAGATCATGACGGCGGCGAACGAACACGCACCGGGTCTGCTGGTGGCCGACCTGAAGATCGCGCGCGGTCTGGACTACTACACCGGCACCGTCTACGAGACGCAGCTGATCGGTGACGAGGGCTACGGATCGATCTGCTCCGGCGGTCGCTACGACTCGCTCGCGTCCGACGGCAAGACGACGTACCCGGGTGTTGGCATCTCGATCGGCGTGTCCCGGCTCGTGACGCGGCTGCTCTCGACGGGTCTGCTGAAGGGCTCTCGCAGTACGCCGACCGCCGTACTCATCGCGCTGAATGCCGAAGAGGATCGGGCCGAGGCCATGCGGACCGCCGTACAGCTGCGGAGCCGGGGGATTCCGGTGGAGGTGGCGCCGGCGGCGGCGAAGTTCGGGAAGCAGATCCGCTTCGCCGATCGACGTGGCATCCCGTTCGTCTGGTTCAGCACCGAGAGCGGCTCCGAGGTGAAGGACATCCGCAGCGGCGAGCAGGTGGCCGCCGATCCCGCCACCTGGACTCCGCCCGCCGAAGACCTTCGTCCCCGTATCGACACCACTCAGGAGAACCAGTGATCCGTACCCATTCCGCAGGCTCGTTGCGCGCCGAGCACACCGGGCAGACCGTCACCCTGGCCGGCTGGGTGGCGCGGCGGCGTGATCACGGCGGCGTGGCGTTCATCGACCTGCGCGACTCCAGCGGCACCGTCCAGGTCGTGATCCGGGACGAGGAGGTCGCGCACCCGCTGCGGGCCGAGTTCTGCCTGAAGATCACCGGCGAGGTGAGCGCGCGGCCGGAGGGCAACGCGAACCCGAACCTGCCGACCGGCGAGATCGAGGTCATCGCGACCGAGGTCGACGTACTGAACTCGGCGGACCCGCTGCCGTTCCCGGTCGAGGAGCACCACGCGACCCCGGTGAACGAGGAGGTCCGGCTGAAGTACCGGTACCTCGATCTGCGCAGGCAGGGCCCGGGTACGGCGCTGCGGCTGCGGAGCGAAGTGAACAAGGCGGCTCGCGACGTACTCGCGAAGCACGACTTCGTCGAGATCGAGACGCCGACGCTGACCAAGTCCACGCCGGAAGGCGCGCGTGACTTCCTGGTGCCGGCGCGTCTGCAGCCGGGCTCGTGGTACGCGCTGCCGCAGTCGCCGCAGCTGTTCAAGCAGCTGCTGATGGTGGCCGGAATGGAGCGGTACTACCAGATCGCCCGCTGCTACCGGGACGAGGACTTCCGCGCCGACCGGCAGCCGGAGTTCACCCAGCTCGACATCGAGATGAGCTTCGTCGACCAGGACGACATCATCGCGCTCTCCGAGGAGATCCTGGCCGCGCTCTGGAAGCTCGTCGGGTACGACGTCCAGACGCCGATCCCGCGGATGACGTACGCCGAGGCGATGGCGCGGTTCGGCAGCGACAAGCCGGACCTGCGGATGGGCCTCGAGCTGGTCGAGTGCACGGAGTACTTCAAGAACACGCCGTTCCGGGTCTTCCAAGCGCCGTACGTCGGTGCCGTCGTGATGCCGGGTGGTGCGGACCAGCCGCGCAAGCAGCTGGACGCGTGGCAGGACTGGGCGAAGCAGCGCGGCGCCAAGGGCCTTGCCTACGTGCTGGTCGGCCAGGACGGTGAGCTCGGCGGACCGGTCGCGAAGAACCTGTCCGACGAGGAGCGCGCGGGCATCGCCGACCACGTCGGCGCGAAGCCGGGCGACTGCGTCTTCTTCGCCGCCGGTCCGGTGAAGCCGTCGCGGGCGCTGCTGGGCGCGGCGCGGCTCGAGATCGGGCGTCGCGGCGGGCTGATCGACGAGTCGGCCTGGTCGTTCGTGTGGGTCGTGGACGCGCCGCTGTTCGAGCCGGCCGACGAGGCGACCGCCGCTGGCGAGGTCGCGGTCGGTTCGGGCGCCTGGACCGCCGTACACCATGCCTTCACGTCGCCGAAGCCGGACTCGCTGGACACGTTCGACACCGAGCCGGGGTCGGCGCTGGCGTACGCCTACGACATCGTCTGCAACGGCAACGAGATCGGCGGCGGGTCGATCCGTATCCACCGCGAGGATGTGCAGAAGCGCGTGTTCAAGGTGATGGGCCTGTCGGACGAGGAGGCTTCGGAGAAGTTCGGCTTCCTGCTGGACGCGTTCAAGTTCGGCGCGCCGCCGCACGGCGGGATCGCGTTCGGCTGGGACCGGATCACCGCACTGCTGGCCGGCACGGAGTCGATCCGCGACGTGATCGCCTTCCCCAAGTCCGGCGGCGGCTTCGACCCGCTGACCGCGGCCCCGGCCCCGATCACCCCAGCACAGCGCAAGGAAGCCGGCGTCGACGCCAAGCCCGAAGCCAAGAGCTGAGCTATGAATTACGAGATCTTGCCGCCGAGGACTGAAGGACGAGTGCGGTTCTCGGACGGCGAGACCTGGTATCGGATCACCGGGGATCTCGAGTCCGGGGTGACGCCACTGGTGGTCGCGCATGGTGGTCCGGGGGCGACGCATCTCTATCTGCTGTCGCTGACCGCGTTTGCCGACCCGGACGGGCCGGCGCGGCCCGTCATCCACTACGACCAGCTCGGCTGCGGCAACTCGACTCACCTGCCCGACGCCGATCCGTCATACTGGAATGTCGACCTCTTCCTGGACGAGCTGGACAACCTGCTCGACCACCTCGGCATCGCCGACAGCTATCACCTGCTCGGCCAGTCGTGGGGCGGGATGCTCGCGTCGGAGCACGCCGTACGGCGTTCTGCCGGGCTGAAGCGGCTGGTCATCTCCAACTCGCCGGCGTCGATGCCGTTGTGGCTGGAGGCCGCTGCGGCGTTGCGTGCCGAGCTGCCGGCGGAGGTCGAGGAGACGCTGCGCAAGCACGAGGAGGCCGAGACCACCGACTCGCCGGAGTACGCGGCGGCGATGAAGGTGTTCTACGACCGCCACGTCTGCCGGGTGGTCCCGAACCCGCCCGAGGTCGCGGCCGCGTTCGCCTCCATCGAGGAGAACCCCACCGTCTACCACACGATGAACGGGCCCAGCGAGTTCCACGTGATCGGCAGCATGAAGGACTGGAGCATCGTCGACCGGCCCCGCAGATCGCCGTACCGACGCTGGTGATCTCCGGCGCGTACGACGAAGCGCAGCCGGTGGCGGTGTCGCCGTACGCGGACCGGATCCCGGGCGCGCGCTGGGAGATCTTCCCCGAGTCCAGCCACCTGCCGAACGTCGAGGAGCCGGCCCGCTACATCGCGGTCGTCGAATCCTTCCTCCGCGGCGAGGTCTGACCGACCAAGTCGCTGAGGACGCGGTCGCCGTGCTCGCGGACGACGACGAAGTCGGCGGGCTGGACGATGGCGCGCTGGGAGTCTGCGAGCAGCAGTTTCACCTGATCGATGACAAGTCGCCGGCCGTCGTCGTCGGTGCAGAACTGCCCGGTGCTGTGCAGGATCCGCAACAGGGCCCGGACCACTCGAGGCTCGGACCGTCCATATCGCCGTACCTGGCCGCACGCCAGATCGAGGTAGTACTCGAAGTTCCGGCCTGGTACGACGACGCGCAGGACGCCGGCCTCGTCCCGGAGGAACTGGTCGCCGAGCGGCCGGCCGGCGAGCGAGGCGAGGATGACCGACAGGTGCTCGATGGCCTGGATCGCGGTGTAGGGGTCGTTGATGGCCGGCGACAGCGCCTTGACTGCGATGTCTGCGAGCTGCCGGACGCCGAACGCGACGTCCTGCTCGGCAGTCCGTTCGAAGCCGATCCGGATGGCGTCGCGGGCGGCGGCGGTGAGCCGGTCCAGGTCCGGCGGCGGCCCGACCGGCTCCTGCCACACCTGGACGAGGGGAGAACCCACGATCACGTGTTCACCGACCATGCGGGTAACGAGCGCGGTGGCGCCGGAGTAGGCCGCGGCCTCCACCAGTGCTACGGGATGGATGGTCTGCAGGTATCCCGACCGGTGAGCCGCCACATCGACAACCCACCCGGGTGGCAGCGGACGGGGCTCGTTGCTCAGGCCCGTCGTGGGCAGGTCGCGTGCGATGACCCGCAGGGTACGGCGCTCGACCGTGCGCATCACCTCGTCGATCTGGATCGAGTGCGTCAGGTGGTGGATGAAGAACACCAGCACGAGCAGGCTCAGGAACAGGAGCACCAGAGCGACCGTCACCGCGAGCCGCGGATACTCGTCGACGCGCTGGCCGGCTTCGACACCGACTGTGTAGAGGCCGGCTGTGCTGTAGACGAAGGTCGCCACGAAGATGCTCAGCACGACCTGATTCACGCGATCGCGGAGGAAGGCCCGCAGCAGGCGGGGCGAGAACTGGGTCGACGCGAGCTGGAGCGCGACGACGGTGAGACCGAGCACCAGGGCGATGACGGTGGCCATCGTGCTGGCAATCGCGATCAGCAGGGTCCGGGCGTCGTCCGCGGTGCCCTGGAACAGGAAGCTGTCCGCCCACGACCCCGGATCGACCTCGACGTACGAGAGGCCGGAGCCCGCCGCCAGCGCGATGACGACCGCCACTGTCGGCAGTGCCCAGAGGGCGCCCCGCAGGTACTCGCTCGCCGCTTCCCGCTGCACGGTCGACCTCCCCTCCTGTCGTCACTGTCGCGCTGCCCCCTGCCGTCGGTCAACGGTCTAGGCTCGCAGGGTGCGGATCGTCGTACCGGTGGAACTGCTGGTGCATCTGCGGCGTGCGCGGGATGTTGCCGATCGCAACTACGCGGAGCCGCTGGATCTGGCCGGGCTGGCGGCCGCGGCGGGGGTGTCGAAATACCACTTCCTGCGGTGTTTCGCGGCCGAGTACGGCGAGACGCCGATGCAATACGTCACCCGGCGCCGGATCGAGCGCGCCACAGATTTGCTGCGGGCGACGAACCTGACCGTGACCGAGGTGTGTGGGCTGGTCGGGTACACCAGCCTCGGGTCGTTCTCGCAGCGGTTCACCGAACTGGTTGGGATGAGTCCGTCGGCTTACCAGCGGACCCAGGCCGGTGCGCGGATCCCGGGGTGTTTCGTGTTCATGCTGGGGCTGAACTCCGCAATTCCGGAGAAGCAACCCGGGCCGGCTGCGCCTTACCGTCGTACCAACGACTTGGAGGAACGATGATCACCAACGTCAGTCTGGTCACCGTCTATGTGAACGACATCGACGAAGCGAAGGCGTTCTACACCGAGAAGCTCGGGTTCGTGCTGAAGGACGACATCACCTTGAGCGAGGACTTCCGCTGGTGCACCGTGCACCAGGCCGACCACCCCGAGCTCGAGCTCGCGCTGATGCTGCCCGGTCCGCCGCTGGACGAGGAGACCGCGGACGCCGTACGCCGGAGCCTCGCGAAGGGGATGTGGCACGGCTTCGGCATCAACACCGACGACTGCCACAAGACCTTCGCCGAGCTGGTAGCCAAGGGCGTCGAGTACATCCAGGAGCCGTCCGATCGCCCGTACGGCGTTGAGGCGGTGCTCCGCGACAACTCCGGCAACTGGCTGGTCCTGGTCGAGCAGAAGCCGTACTCCGCTGCAGACTTCGCCTGATCGCTTGGCCGCTTACGGCCGCTTGGTCTGGCATGGTGAGCGGATGGACATTTCGGTGGATCCGGTCGGGATCACGCCGCCGTACGAGCAGGTACGTGCGCAGATCGAAGCATTGATCCGGGCCGGCGAGCTGGCGCGCGGGACGCGACTGCCGACGGTGCGGCAACTGTCGCTGGACCTGGGGCTGGCGGTCAACACGGTCGCCCGCGCATACAAAGAGCTCGAAGCGGACCGCCTCGTGGAGACCCGCGGCCGCAACGGCACCTTCGTCCTGGCATCCCGCAGCCAGGTAGACGACGCAGCCACCCACCGCGCCGCCGTGGCCTTGTCCCGCACCGCCCACCAAGCCGGCCTGAGCCTCGCCGAAACCACCGAAATCCTCCGCCAAGCCTGGTGATGACCCCAATCCGACAGCGAGCCGGCTGGAAATCAGCCCAGCGTGGCGGCCTTGTGGAGCAGGACTGAGCGTTCGCGCTGGTTGGCGCAGAGGCGGGCCGCCAGTTCCAGTTCGGCGCGGGCTTCTGGTTGTCGTCCGAGGCGGGCCAGTAGCTCGCCGCGTACGGTCGGAACCAAGTGTGAACCGGGGAGCCGGTTCGAGGCGATCAGTTCGTCGACGATGGCCAGGGCTTGCGCCGGACCCGAAGCCATGGCTATGGCGACGGCTCGGTTGAGCTCGACTACCGGAGAGGGTGCGACCCGGTTGAGGGCCTCGTAGAGCAGCACGATGCGGTCCCAGTCGGTCGCCTCGACGGATGGCGCCGACGCGTGGGCTGCGGCGATCGCGGCCTGCAGGCCGTAGGGACCGAGGCCGCGAGGCGATGCTTTGGCCAGCTCGGCCAGCCCACGGCGGATCGCCGAGTAGTCCCACCGGCGCCGGTCCTGGTCCTCGAGCAGGATCGGCGAACCGTCCTGGCCCGTCCGGGCCGGGAAGCGCGCGGCTGTCAGTTCGCACAGCGCGAGCAGGCCGTGCACTTCCGGCTCCTTCGGCTGCAGTGCGGCCAGCTTGCGGGCCAGCCGGATCGCCTCGTACGCGAGGTCGGGGCGCAGCAACCGATCGCCCGACGTGGCCGTCGACCCCTCGGTGAAGATCACGTAGAGGACGCTGAGCACGCCGCCCAGCCGTTCCCGGCGCTCATCGGACGGCGGCAGCTCGAACGGCACCCCGGCCGCCGCGATCGTCTTCTTCGCCCGGGTGATACGGGCCTGCACGGTCGGCACGGGTACCAGGAACGCGCGGGCGATCTGTTCGGTGGTCAGGCCGCCGACCACGCGCAGGGTCAGCGCCACCCGGGCTTCGGCGGAGAGCACCGGGTGGCAGCTGACGAACATGAGCGCCAGTACGTCGTCGTCGATCCGGTCGGGGTCGACTTCCTCGTCCACCGCCGAGTCGCGCGCCGGGGCCAGCGCAGGGTCGGCGGCCAGCAAGGCATATCGGTCCCGCAGTGCGGCCCGGCGGCGGATCGCGTCGATCGCCCGCCGCCGGGCCGTGGTCATCAGCCAGCCGGCCGGATCGGCCGGAGAGGTGCGCGGCCACGACACCAGCGCCTCGGCCACCGCCTCCTGGGCCGCGTCCTCGGCCAGCCCGAAATCGCCGGTGAACCGGGTCAGTGCGGCGATGATCCGCGCCGATTCGATCCGCCAGACGGCCTCGACGTCCGCCGTACCCATCAGATCCGGCCGTCGCTGTCGCCCAAGGCCCCTTCCTTCACGAACTTCCCGTTCTCCTGCGGGACCTCGTCCTCCCCGGGCACACGCCGGATCTCGATCTTGGACCCGCGGGCCGCCGGGACCCGCTTGGCCCACTCGACCGCCTCCTGCTTCGAGGCGACATCGAGCAGGAAGTAGCCCCCGAACAGTTCCTTGGTCTCGCCGTACGGCCCGTCGGTGACCACCGGGGTCTCGCCGCTGAAGTCGACCACGACGCCCTGGCCCGGATCGTCCAGCCCCTCGGCCGCGACGTACACGCCGGCCTTGAACAGGTCCTCGATGAACTGCCGGGTCGTGGCCATCATCTCGTCGATGTTGGCCATCATGGCCGCGTTCGACTCGTCGGTGCCCCGCATGATCAGCATGTACTTCGGCATTCGCGTTCTCCTCGTCCGGCGGGACCGCCTCTCGGCCCTCGCACCCCCTGGTCGAACGGCTGGCCCGCGGATCGACACGGCCCCAGGAGAAATCGTCGCATCTTTGGACCGCTACCGGGCTGACCTGATATTCGGCTAAGAAGACGGCGACGCGGACATTCCTGGGTGACCGGCCACGTTGATACTGGCAAGGCGGTCAGTGTGGCCGTCGAGGAGGAGTTGATCATGAGCCTCATCGGAGCCCTGGTCGGGTACGCGCTGTCGGCGTTCATCTTGCTGTTGCTCGCACGGATGGTGCTGGACTGGTCGGGGGTGTTGGCAAGCGGACCCCAGTGGGCGAGCCGGGCCCGCCAGCTGACTCATGCCTGGACGGAGCCGGTGATTGCGCCGGTACGGCGGGTGTTGCGGCCGGTGCGCGCCGGCGGCCTGTCGCTTGACTTGGCGTTTACGGCGGTGTTCCTCGCTGCGCTGATCCTCCGCTCAATCGCCTTCAGCCTGTAGCGACGGGCCGGTCGATCAGTCCGGGCGACCCCTGCGCCGGCGGCTGAGTGCGCGTTCGGCCTCGCGGGTTGCCTCGCGCTCGGCGAGCGTGTGCCGCTTGTCCCAGGTCTTCTTGCCGCGGGCGAGGGCGATCTCCACCTTCGCGCGACCGTCCTTGAAATACAGGGTCACTGGGACGATCGTCAGGCCGCTCTCGTTGACCTTGCGGTCGATCTTGTCGATCTGGGCACGATGCAGCAGCAGCTTCCGCTTACGGCGTGAGCCGTCATTGAACCAGCGGGCCTGGGAGTACTGCGGGATGTGCACGCCGTGCAGCCAGATCTCCCGATCCTCGACTTGGGCGAAGCCGCCGACCAGGGACGCCCGCCCGGCACGGAGCGCCTTCACCTCCGGACCCTGCAACACGATCCCCGCCTCCCAGGACTCGCCCAGATGGTAGTCGTGGGCCGCCTTGCGATTGCGCGCGACCACGGGCTCGGCCTCGGGTTTCTTCACACGACGATTCTGCTGCATGCAGGGCCTGGTCTTCACGGGTACGGGTTTGGAGTGCACAGTGGTGTCCACGCGCCAACTGAGGACCGGTAGCCCGGGGGGACCTATGAGTATCGAGCTGAATCACACCATCGTGCACGTGAAGGATCGATGGGCTGCCGCTCGCGATGTCGGCGAAGTGCTCGGTCTGCCGGAAGCGGGAGCATACGGCCCGTTCGCCGAGTTGAAGCTGGACAACGGGGCGAGCCTGGACTTCATGGACACAGAGGGCGAGATCCACGGCCAGCACTACGCGTTCCTGGTGAGTGAGGAGGAGTTCGACCTCATCCTCGGTCGCCTGCGGGACGACGGCCGCCAGTGGTGGGCCGACCCCTTCAAGCGCCAACCGCAAGAAATCAACCACGGCGACGGCGGCCGCGGCCTCTACTGGGAAGGCCCCGACGGCCACTGGCTAGAAATCCTCACCCGCCCCTACGGCAGCGGCAGTTGATCTCCAAGCCGCCGTATATCCCCTACGACCTGCCACACGAATACCGCACTACCGCGTGGAGGACCTGGGGTCATTCCCTAGCATGCACGCCCGTCTGAGCTGCCGACCCCGGTTGGGGCTGCGTAGCACGCGTGGGTTTGACTGGGTTGCTCGGAAACGATTCCAAAATACCTTGGTCAACGTTGTAACGAACTATGTACACGCTCTCTCCGGGTTGCTAATCTCCCCGCTGATTTGACATCGATGTCAACGACAGGGGAGTGGTCACGATGGTTTCGAGACGAGCGTTCCTGGCGGGCAGCGGCGTCGTTGCGGCGGGTGGGTTCGGGGTGTTCCCCGGCCTCACCGCGAGCGTGCAGGCTGCTACTTCATCGACGTCCGGCAGCCCCGCCCGGCTGCTGCCGGCCTTCGGTCGCCCGAAGCACCTGGACTACGGCGATGTCAGCAAACTCAGCGGCGGAGATCAGACGTTGCTGACAACGTTGCAGGGCATTGTCAACCGCACCGAGCCAGAGCTGTACTTCCTCTACGACACCGGCACCCAGAGCACGCCGGACGCCAAGTGGCTGGCCGACATGCACCTGCCCACCAAGTTGTACGCGAACCCGCTCGACCTGGTCGCGAAGTACCGGAGCCGCATCCGGGGTGCGATCGTCCACGATCCCGCCGTACCGGACTCGATCAACATCGCGACCACGCTGGCCGGGCTGGAGAACGCGGTCGTCGCGGATGCCGATCAGGCCAAGGCGCACGGCCTGAAGATCGTGAAGGACCTGCGCGGGGTCTTCGACGGCGATCGGGTGAAGACCTACCGCTGGCAGTTGGACAACCTGTACTCGCGGTGCACGCACAAACTGCTCGCCGGCCTCCCGCCGACCATGGTGGTCAACGTCGAGAACGTCGTCTGGCAGGAGATCGCGCGCGAAACAAGGCAGATCCGCGACTCCTCAAACCGCGGCACCTACGACCTCGACGTCTCCGCCGAGCTCGGCGGGGAGGCAGTGTACGTCCGGTTCGGCGACTCGTTCACCGATGACGGCTGGGGTGCGTCGGTGCTGCAGGTGTCGGTCAAGGCGAACGGCACTGAGATCGCCCGTTTCCTGCCGAACACACCGGAGGAAGCGCCGTACCTGTTCGACGGCTCGCACTCGTCGATCGGTGGCGAAGGCAACCGATTCGCCGACGGCGGCAACTACTGGATCTACCGCTTCGCTCCACCGGCCGGTACGACGTCCTTGGTCGTGACCGTCGAGATGTGGAACCAGTACGTCGTCTCCATCACCGACATCGCGCCGACCCGGATCGAGCCGTTCCCGTACTTCCGCGACTACGTGGTGGCGACCAAGGCCCTGGTGAGCTGGCTGCCGCCGGGTGGCGAGACCGGGGAACTGCTGATCGAGCACTACGCCAAGTACCCGACGCTAGCGCCGTACATGGGCTGGTTCGCGAACGACGTCTCCGGTGAGTGGGACGGAGTCGACCTCGCGTCGCAGGGTGGTTCGCCGGTGATCGCGGCCGACTTCTACATGAACGGCACGGTGCACGCAGGCTTCACCGCGCCGATCTCGGACAAGGTCCGTCCGGTCAAAAGAATCACCACGCCGAAAAACAAGGTGTACGTGACGCTGACCTTCGGCGAAGGCGACAACATCCAGTACTGCCAGCGGCGGATGCGCGACATCTGGGACGACCCGAAACGCGGCGAAGCGCCGGCCAACTGGACCATCAGCCCCCTGCTCGCGGAGACCGGTCCCGGGTTGTTCAGCTACTACCAGCGGACCGCGACGGCCAACGACCTGCTGGTCTGTGGACCGTCCGGTGGGGGTTACACCTATCCCGGTTCGTGGCCCGCCGACCAGTTGACGCAGTACCTGAAGATGTCGGGCGGGTTCATGCGCCGCACTGGGATGGACCAGGTCTATGCGTACAACAATCGCCAGAACAACCAGTGGGTGCCGTTCCCGGAGGAGATCGCCAAGGGGTACGCCGACTACACGCCGGTGAAGGGGATCATCCAGTCGTGGGACGGCGACCCGCTGCTGGTACGGCGCGGCGGACTGCCCATCATCGGGATCTGGGGCGCACCCGGTAAGGCCGCCGAATACAAGACCGCTCTGGATGCGCGGATCGCGAACTGGGACGGCGCGAGCCCGCTCTTCATCGCGGGCGGGATCGGCGCCTGGTCATGGACTCCGTCGGACGTGGCCGAGCTGGCCGCACTCCTCAAAGACCCCTACGAACTAGTCCTCGCCAACACCTTCTTCGACCTCCTCAGCCGAGTACTGCCGTAACGAGCACGCTCCGGCGGGCGGTCCGCCTACCGCCCGCCGGAGCGTGGGTCACTGGAGGAGCTTGTAGGCGTTCTGCAGGGCGTTGGCCGCGACCTGCTTTCCGAGGGTCACTCCAACCGTGTCCGCCGTACGGGTGTGGATGCCAGACCAGACGCGGGCGTCGACGTTCTCGAGGGTGAGCTGACGCCAGTCGTGGTAGGTGCGGGTGACACCCGGTGCGGATGGGCTGGCGATCGTGTAGGGCTTGGCAGTGCGTGCACCGACCAGAGTGGTCAGCACCTGCTCTGCAGCACCGGAGTACGTGTTGTGCCCGCTCGGGTAGTCCGGGTGCGCCGGAGTTGTGTGCAAGGGAGTCCAGTCGGGGTCTGTGGTCGCACGCAGTGCCGTGACCGGACGCCAGCGCTGGTAGGCGTACTTCGTGTCGGAGGTCGCGATCTGCGTGTCCACAGAGGCCACGTGGAACAGCGCGACCAGCTTGGCTCGCTCGACCAGCGGCCGCTGAGCGGCCTCGGCCAGTGCTACCCGCAACGGTTCTGTGTAGAGCACGTACGACGACCCGAGCCAGAACGTGGCCGTATCGGTCTGGGCTTGTGTGCGGGTGGTGCTGTTGAGAGCACCGTCGGCACGGACCTCGGCCAGGTCGCGGTTGTACTTCGGTGAGCCGAGCGCAGGCGGCGGACCGGGGCGGAACTGATCCGCACTACGCAGCAAGAACGGCTTGGCCACGCGGTTCCCGTACTGTGTTGCCGGGCTGTAAGTGGGTGGCGTGGGCTGCCAGACCCCAGGATTCGTCGACGGCGGAGTGAAGGGCGCGTTGATCGAGGCCGGGTCCAGCCCGTCGTCGGCGCGAGACGCCAGTACTTCCTTTGCCTGCTGGCGTCCTGCGGCAATACCGGCTGTCTCAGCTGCACCGTCAGGGATGCGCGCGAGGGTAGTAGCCAGCGACTGGTCCAGCGAAGTCTTGCGAGCCGGGACGAGTGTCACCAGGGTCTCGTGGACCGCACCGGCGAGAGCAGCTTCCTTGTACGGCGTCGAGCCGGGCGCGCGGAGGAGCGCCCGGCTCGCGGCGAGCCAGCCGATGGCCCACGTGCGGTTGTTGGTCACCTGTGTGGGCGCACCGGCGGCGGTGATGGTGTCAGCGGTGATGTCGTACCACTCGAGTGCGACATCCGCTGTCTGTTGGGTGGTGGTGCCGGCCGCCGGTCCGGCCAGCACCGTGGAGAGAAGCAAGGCGGGAGCGGCCGCCAGGGCAAGAGGTTTGGTCAAGGTCGTCACGCCTGGATGGTGTCAGGCGACAGCGAACCTCAAAGTCCAGTATCACTACTTGGAAACTAGACATTCGACTTGACATCTCACCAGTGGTGCGCGACGTCGATCACGAGCCGGGAGTTCGAGCCCGGGCCGGCCAGGGTGAAGACGCGGAACGGCAGCCGGGCGCGGACGCCGAGGCCGATCGTGGTCTGTCCTTCGAAGCTGCCGGCGTACGCGACCTGGCGGAAGGTGCTGTAGCCGGAGACGTTGGTCAGTTCACGCTGGTTCGACGGGGTGTACGTCGACTTGTAGGCGTCGTACGCCGGAGCCTTGACGATGATCTGCAGCTTCGCGCCGCCGCGCAGCGGGACGAGGAAGCCGGCGCCGTCGGTGTAGACGTTGCTGACGTAGCGGACGTTGTACCCGGGTGCGCGGCCGCGGAGATCGACGACCAGCCGGTCGAAGCACGCATGCCTTCCGGTGCGGACGTTCGTGATCGGTGACTGGACCATCCGGCTGTTTGCCTCGGGCAACGATCCCCAGCCGCGCGGGCAGGAAGTGGTGCTCGCGACAATGGCGGTCGAAGCGGTGCGGGGGGCGGACGAGGAGCCGACGACGGCCGGTGCGGCGATCGCTGCTGCCGGGACCGCCATGATGGCGAGAGCGGCGAAGACTGTCTTGCGGGTGATGCGGTGGATGTACATGATGTCCCCCCTTCAGGAACACTTACTTGGACGACACCAGTTGCGAACTGGTTTGCTCTTTATCGTGGTGATTTCAGGTAGTCGTTCGGGCACGATGAGCAGATGACCCCAGATGAGTTGCTCGAGGTGTTCCACCGCCGGATCCGGCTGCCGGACGCCGACACGATCCCCGGCTGGAAGCAGGAGCTCGACGGCCTGGTGCACCGCTCGTACGTCGAAGGGCCGGAGGGCGCCGGGTTCGTCGAGACCCCGCGCGGCCTGGGTGACGACCCGGACGCGGTGATCGCGGCGCAGGTCGCCTTCTTCCGCGACCGCGGGCTGCCGTTCGAGTGGAAGACCTACGCGTACGACGAACCGGCCGACCTCGGTGAGCGGCTGGTCCGGGCCGGGTTCACGCCGGGGGAGCCGGAGACGCTGATCCTCGGCGAAGTCGACCGGATCCTGGAGCGGCCGTCCGCGCTGCCGTCGAAGGTGCGGTTGCGGGAGGCTCTCGGCGCAGCGGATTACCACCGGATCGCCGTACTGATGGACACGTTGTGGCACAACGGGCTGGAGCGGATCGAGGAACGGCTGGCGGGGGAGGCGCGGATGTTCCCGGACCGGCTGTCTGTGTTCCTGGTCGAGGAGGCGCTGAAGGGTCCGGAAGGGCCGGCGCTGACGGCGGCGTGGATTCGGTTCCACCCTGGGACCGGGTTCGCCAGTCTGTGGGGTGGCGGGACGCTGCCGGAGTGGCGGCGGCAGGGGCTCTACAGCGCGGTGCTGGCGCATCGGGCCCGGCTGGCGAAGGAGCGCGGGTACGAATTCCTGCGGGTGGACGCGTCCGAAGACTCCCGCCCGATCCTGCAGAAGCTAGGCCTCCATGCCGTCACCACCACGACGCCGTACGAGTGGACGCCTTGAGCGCCTGACACGCGGGTGTCGCTGACACGCCCTGGTGTACGGAACGACTCTGTGAGGCTGTACGTTGCGGAATCATGGCACTGAAGATCGCGTCTCGTTTCCGTCGGCTGCTGCAGCGTCCCGGCTCGATCGATCTCGGCCCGTACGAGCGGCTCACCCAGTTGGTCGGGGAGGCGGAGGAGTCGGTCCAGTCCCTGACCGACGAAGAGCTCACCGAGGCGGTCGGCGAGCTGCGGACCACCGGCGGGTTGCACGAGGACGAGCAGATCGAGTTCCTCGCACTGGCCCGGGAGGCCGGTCAGCGGGCGATCGGTGAGCGCGCGTTCGACGGTCAGGTCGTCGGTGCGCTGGCGATGCTGCAGGGCCGGGTCGTGGAGATGGCGACCGGTGAGGGCAAGACGCTGGCGGGTGCGATCGCTGCCGCCGGGTATGCGATCGGCGGTCGCAGGGTTCAGGTACTCGCGGTCAACGACTACCTCGCCCGCCGCGACGCCGAGTGGATGGGCCCGGTGTACGAGCTGCTTGGCGTGAGCGTGGCCCACATCGGCCAGGCGTCCACCCCGGAGGAGCGGCGCGAGGCCTACCAGGCGGACGTCTGCTACGCGCCGGTGAGCGAGATCGGGTTCGACGTGCTGCGCGACCGCCTCGTCACCGATGTAGCCGACCGGGTCACCGTGGAGCGGGACGTGGCGCTGGTGGACGAGGCGGACTCGGTGCTGATCGACGAGGCCCGGGTGCCGCTGGTGCTCGCCGGTGCGACTCGGACCGAGGAGCTGGACGACGACGTCGTACAACTGGTGCGGACGCTGCGTGCGGGCGTGGACTACGAGATCGACGGCGACGGCCGGACGGTGGCGCTGACGGATCGCGGCACCGACAAGGTCGAGGAGTCGCTCGGCGGGATCAACCTGTACGAGGACGACCATGTCGACCGGCTCACCCAGATCAACGTCGCGCTGCACGCTGAGGTGCTGCTGCGCAAGGACGTCGACTACCTGGTGCGCGACGGCAAGGTCAGTCTGATCAACAACAACCGCGGGCGGATCGCCAAGCTGCAGCGCTGGCCGGACGGTCTGCAGGCTGCCGTCGAGGCCAAGGAGGCCGTGCCGGTCAGTGACTCCGGTGAGGTGCTGGACAGCATCACCGTGCAGGCGCTGGTGACCGGCTACAAGACTCTGTGCGGCATGACCGGTACGGCCGTGGTCGTCGGGGAGTCGCTCCAGGAGTTCTACGACGTAGAGGTGGCCGTCGTACCGCCGAACAAGCCGAACGTCCGGGTCGACGAGCCAGACCGGCTGTACCTGACCGTCGAGCAGAAGAACGCCGCGCTGGTCGAGCACATCGCCGAGGTGCACGAGTCCGGCCGCCCGATCCTGATCGGCACCCACAGTGTCGAGGAGTCGGAGCAGCTGAGCGACCGTCTCGAGGCCGCCGGGATCACGCACGTCGTACTGAACGCGAAGAACGACGCCGAGGAGGCGGCGATCATCGCCGAGGCCGGTGTGCCGGGGACGGTGACGGTGTCGACGCAGATGGCCGGCCGCGGTACCGACATCCGGCTGGGTGGGCGCGACGAGTCGCACGACAAGGAGAAGGCCATCGAGCTCGGGGGCCTCTACGTGATCGGGACCGGTCTGCACGCGTCGCGCCGGCTGGACGACCAGCTGCGTGGCCGCGCCGGGCGGCAGGGTGACCCGGGCGGGTCGCTGTTCTTCGCCAGCCTCGGCGACGAGCTCGTGACTCGCTACTCCGTGTCGTCTGGGCTGCGGCCGAACCCGGACTCCTCCGGCCGGCTGACAGACCGCAAGTCGCTCGGGGTGCTCGAGCACGCGCAGCGGGTCGCGGACGGCGCCAACGCCGAATTGCACCGTACGACGTGGTCGTACCACCGGCTGACGGGTCAGCAGCGCGCGATCCTCCTGGACACGCGGGAGAAGGTGCTTGTCGACGACCTGGCTGCCGAGGAGCTGGCGGAGCGGGCGAAGGAGCGGTACGACGAACTCGTCGAAGAGGTCGGCGAGGACGTCGTGAAGGACGCGGCCCGGCGGATCGCGCTGCACCAGCTGGACCGGCGCTGGACCGACCACCTGGCGTACCTGGCCGACCTGCGCGAGGGCATCCACCTGCGCTCGCTGGCCGGCGGCATCGTCCACCTGAAGCCGATCGACGAGTTCAACAAGTCGGCGATCGCGTCCTTCGACACGCTCATCGAAGACGCCTGGACCGACGCCGCCGAAATCTTCAAGACCGCCGAAATCACCTCCGAAGGCCTCGACGAGGAGGCAAGCGGAGTCCCGCGCCCGACGGCGACGTGGACCTACCTCATCAACGACAACCCCTTCGGCACCGAAGCAGACCGGATCCTCGGCCGCCTCCGCAACGCCATCAAGCCTGAGTCGGTATCCCAATCCGAAGAAATCCCCGCCGAAACCTTCGACGAGGACGACCTCCCCGAAGAACTCCGCGAGGCGGACGACGAAGACCTGCCCGAGGAACTCCGCGACGCCGATGAGGACGAAGAGCTCCCGGAGGAGCTCCGCGACGCCGATGAGGACGAAGCGCTCCCGGAGGAGCTCCGCGACGCGGACGACGACGAGAGCGAGTCGCCCGACCGCAAGAAGTAACCAGCTGCACATCAGAGAACCCGCCGCCAACCGGCTCCACGGTTGGCGGCGGGTGGCGTTCGGGGGGAACGCTCGGGGCGGGGGCCAGCTGGACGCGCGGAGGCCGCTGGCTGGTGGCGGGGGATGTCGGTGGGGGTGGATAGGCTGCTGGGGTGAGCGAAGGTTTGTTCGATATTCCGGGTGCTCCCGCGCCCGCCCGGGGCGGCGGGAGTCTGGCGGATGTGGATCACACGGCTGCTCCGCTGGCTGTGCGGATGCGGCCCCGGAGTCTCGATGAGCTGGTGGGGCAGCAGCACCTGCTGGCGCCGGGGTCGCCGTTGCGGCGGCTGGTGGAGGGTGACCAGCCGATGTCGTTGCTGCTGTGGGGACCGCCTGGGACCGGGAAGACCACGATCGCGGCCGTGGTCTCGCATCAGACCAACCGGAAGTTTGTGGAGCTGTCGGCCGTCACCGCCGGAGTGAAAGACGTCCGGCAGGTGATTGATGCGGCCCGTCGGGATCTGTCCCGGGCGACGGGGACTGTCGAGACCGTGTTGTTCATCGACGAGGTGCACCGGTTCACGAAGGCTCAGCAGGATGCGCTGCTCCCGGGTGTGGAAAACCGTTGGGTGACGCTCGTTGCCGCGACGACCGAGAACCCGTTCTTCTCCGTCATCTCACCATTACTGTCCCGCAGCCTGTTGCTGACGCTGGAATCGCTCACCGACGACGACATCGCCGTACTGCTGGATCGGGCGCTGACCGACGAGCGCGGGCTGAACAGCGAGTTCGAGCTCGCCGAGGACGCCCGCGCGCACCTGTTGCGGATGGCAGGTGGAGATGCCCGGCGGGCGCTCACCTATCTGGAAGCGGCCGCCGGTGGTGCCCGCGCCAAAGAGGCTGAGGTCATCGACCTCAAGACGCTCGAGACGGCGGTCGACCGGGCCGCGGTGCGGTATGACCGGGCCGGCGATCAGCACTACGACGTCGCCTCCGCCCTGATCAAGTCGATCCGCGGCTCGGACGTGGACGCGGCCATGCACTACCTGGCCCGGATGATCGAGGCCGGCGAGGACCCGCGCTTCATCGCCCGCCGGCTGGTCATCTCGGCGAGCGAGGACATCGGCATGGGCGACCCGACCGCGCTCGGTGTCGCCGTCGCCGCGGCCGAGGCGGTCCAGCTGATCGGCATGCCCGAGGCGCGGATCAACCTCGCCCAGGCCGTCGTCGCCCTCGCCCTCGCCCCGAAGTCGAACGCGGTGATCATGGCCGTCGACGCCGCCATCGCCGACGTGAAGGCCGGCAAGGTCGGCCCGGTCCCACCCCACCTGCGCGACGCTCATTACGCAGGTGCCAAGAAGATCGGCCACGGTTCGTCGTACCAGTACTCCCACGACGATCCCCGCGGCATCGTCCCCCAGCAGTACGCCCCCGACGTCATCGACGGCACCGACTACTACAACCCCACCCGCCGCGGCGGCGAAGCGGCGTACGCCGATCGCGTAGCCAACATCCGCAAAATCCTCCGCGACCGCAAATGAGCCGTACGACGGACCACGTGGACGCCTTCAACCACGCCGTCACCACCGGCGACTGGGACACTTTCGCCGAACGCTTCGCCGAGGACGCGACCATGACCTTCATCGGCGTCCCGGCCGGCTCGTTCCACGGGCGGCGATCGATCGCGAGCGCCTACCGCGAGAACCCACCGACCGAGACCATGACCATCCAGGAAGCCGATGGCGACAGCATCCGGTTCCGCTGGGCGAGCGGCGGCACGGGAACGATGAAAATCGGCTGGACCCCGGCCGGCGCCGTACAGACACTGACGGTCTCCTTCGACCCCTAGCCGGACTCCGCAGACCCCTGACCGGAGGGGTTGTCGATCGAGTGAAAGAAGCTTGCTGTTGGTAAGCCTTCTCCAGCGACCTGCTGTTAACACTCGATTGCACACTCCCCACGGTGGCTTCACTCGCGGCGGCGACAGGGCTGGCACGGTGGCTTCGGTGGCGAGGAGGTGCACGGTGGCTTCAGTGGGTTGGGGGCTGTGGACAGTGTGAGGCGCCGCTCGGCGATGGGCGGGCATTGTTGGGTGATGGGCAAGATCGACGGACGACTGTTGGCCCAGCGGAGGCGGGACCTGCTCGCGGCTGGGGTCACTCGGGCACAGCTGGAGTCAGCCCGCTGGGTATCACCGCATTTCGGTTACCACCGCTCGGCGCAGGTGAACGATCCCATCAGGCAGCGGATCCTGGATGCGACGGCGGTCATGCCCGATCATGCCGTGGTCGGTGGCTGGGCGTCGGCGTACTTGCAGGGCGTGGCATATCTGGACGGCGGTTGGCCGCGGACCGTTCACGGCGAGCCACGCGTCGGCGAGCCAGTCCTGCTTGTTGTCCCACCGGGAACTGTGGTGAATCGACCAGGCATCAGGACCCTGCGCGCAACGTTGGAACCTGAGGACGTGGTCGAGTGCCACGGCATCCGATGCACCAGCGGTGTCAGGACGACGTACGACGTACTGCGGTTGGCACCGGATCTGACTGAAGCAGTTGTGAGCGGAGACTGCCTTCTTCATGCCGGACTTGCCGACATTGACACGGTTTCGGCGTACGAGGTAGCTCATCCGGGCCGGCGAGGTGTTCGGCAACTCCGCGCGGCGCTGCCGTTACTCGACAAGCTGGCCGCCTCTCCGCCTGAGTCGAGGCTGAGGTTGCTCTGTTTACGCGCGGGACTTCCGCCACTGGAGGTGAACGCGCCGATCTTCGATGTCGACGGAACCTTCCTTGGCATCGTCGACCTGCTGGAGCCGGTCTCGGGGCTCGGCCTCGAGTACGACGGCGCGTACCACCGGGACATCGGCCAGCACACGGCGGACAATCACCGGGAAGAAGGTCTTGAACGTCGCGGGTTGACGATCGTCCGGGTGACATCTGTGGACATGGCCGACGAGGTGGCGCTGGTCAGCCGGATCCGGCGCGCACACCACACCTGCCTGTCCACGACACCTCTCTTTCCTCCCCGATGGACCTTCCACCGCCGCGCTGCCTGAACCAAGCACCCACCACCATCGAGTGTGTGGAGAGTGCTGCCGGTAAACCCTTGCCGGCAGCATTCTCCACACACTCGATCGCACACTCCCTTCACTCGCACGGTGGCTTCACTGGCGGGGGCGGGGCCAGGCACGGTGGCTTCACTGGCGGGGGCGGGGCCAGCACGGTGGCTTCGGTGGCAGGGGAGGGGCCAGGCACGGTGGCTTCGGTGGCGGGGGTGGGTCTGGCACGGTGGCTTCGCTTGCGCCGGCGGTGTACGGATACTGGTCGTCGCGTTCGATTAACGCTCGGCCACCTTGCGTCGTTGGCTCAGGCCGATAGGCTGCTTTACCGGCCTGGGGGCGGAAGGTTCAGATCATTGAGGCACGGTAAGCCCCTCCCCAGACCAGCCGTGCGGTACGGCGGTCCGCGCGTCCTCAAGCTCGGCGCGTTTGCAGCAGTGCTACTGGCGTTGGCCGGTCTATGGCTCTTCATCCCGTTCAACGCTCACAACTCCGCTACCAGCGAGCCCCCGCAGTCTGGCGACACCACCAACCCGAGGCCCGACGGCGCGACCGAGGCGCCCTCGCGCGGATCGACTGGCCGCCCGATACTGCCGGGTGACAAAGCGACCGAGGCCCAGCCGTCATCGGACCCGACCCAGACGCAGTCCGAGGCGATACAGCCCTCGTCCGGAGCGTCTGAGCCCGAGTCGGCACAGTCTGAGTCGGCACAGTCCGGGCCGGCACAGTCCGCGTCCGCCCCGATGCCGCCCTGGACAGCGCCTGCCCCATCAGCGCCATCCACGCTGACGCCGTTCACGACTCAGCAGACCTCGCCGAAGCAGACGCAGTCCTCATCAACCCCGACATCACCCGCGCCGTCCACCTCAACACCGACCACGGCCCAGCCGACCACAGCCCAGCCGTCGCCAACCGCGACCTCGAGCAGCCCCAGCCCAACCAGCACCACCCCAACCGGCACCCCGGCCGTGGTCTTCACGACCTGCGCCGCCGTCCGTGCCGCCGGTCTGGCACCTCTGTACCGCGGCGACCCCGGCTACACCGAAGCGCTCGACCGCAACGGCGACGGGGTCGCCTGCGAACGCGGCAGTTCGTGATCACGCGCAGTCACCCAGTTTGGTGGGGGACTGTTATGTGGGGGATGGTGTCCTGAGGCGGGCTGACGTGGCGCCGCGCGATAAGGTCGGGCGGTCCACGAGTCGCAACGGAAGGTGGATCGTTTCCCATGAGCGTCGGTGAAGTCGCGGGGCTGATAGCCGCCTGCGCGCTGCTCATTCTGGTGGGCCTGCTGGCCTATCCGATCCTGAAGCTGGGCAAGGTACTGGACGAGACCCGGATCATGGTGAAGGGCGTCTCCGACTCCAGCGTTCCGCTGCTCGGCGAAGTGACCAGTACCGTGGCCACCACCAACGCGCAGCTGGCCAAGGTGGACACCATCACCGACAACGCGACCACCGTGACCACCAACGCGGCCGCGCTGGTGTCGTTGTTCTCGGCGACGGCCGGCGGCCCGCTGGTGAAGGCGGCGGCGTTCACGTACGGCGTCCGCCGGGCACTGGGCGAGAGCCACCGCAAGGACGTCACCCGCCGGGTGAAGGAAGAGATGAAGGCGGAGCGGAAGGCGCGGAAACGGTGAAGCGGATCTTCTGGCTGATCATGGGCATCGCGGTCGGCGTCTACGCCGTCACCCGGCTGAAGAAGCGCGCCCAGGTGCTCGCACCGGAAAGCCTGCAGCAGTCCGCGGCCAAGGTGGCCGCCGCGATCCGGCACTTCGGCGACGAGGTGCGCGAGGGCATGGCCGAGCGGGAGACCGAGCTGCGCGACGCACTGGGTATCGACACTGCACCAACGGAACGTGAGGACTACCGGTAACACCCATGGAAACCAGTGAGATCAGGCGGCGGTTCCTGCAGTACTTCGAGGACCGGGGCCACACCGTGGTGCCGAGCGCACCGCTCCCGTCGCCGGACCCGAACCTGCTGTTCAACGTCGCCGGCATGGCCCAGTTCGTGCCCTACTTCGTCGGCCAGCAGACGCCGCCGTACTCGCGTGCCACCAGCGTGCAGAAGTGCGTCCGGACGCTCGATATCGACGAGGTCGGCAAGACCACCCGGCACGGCACGTTCTTCCAGATGAACGGCAACTTCTCCTTCGGCGACTACTTCAAGGAGAAGGCGATCGAGTACGCCTGGGACCTGGTCACCAGGCCGCAGAGCGACGGCGGGTACGGCTTCGACGAGTCGGTGCTGTACGCCTCGGTGTACTACGAGGACGACGAGGCGATCGCGCTGTGGAAGCGGATCGCCGGCCTGCCCGACGACCGGATCGTCCGGCTCGGCATGAAGGACAACTTCTGGTCGATGGGCATCCCCGGCCCGTGCGGCCCGTGCTCGGAGATCCTGATCGACCGCGGCCCGGAGTTCGGCGCGGACCGGGACTGGGAGGCGGGCGACCGCTACCTGGAGTTCTGGAACCTGGTCTTCATGCAGAACATCCGCGGTGAGGGTGGCGGCAAGGAGGGCTACCCGATCCTCGGTGAGCTGCCGAAGAAGAACATCGACACCGGTCTCGGCCTGGAGCGGGTCTCGTACCTGCTGCAGGGCGTCGACAACATGTACGAGATCGACGAGATCTACCCGGTGATCGAGAAGGCGTCGGAGCTGAGCGGCCGCAAGTACGGCGTCGAGCACGTCGACGACGTCCGGTTCCGGGTAGTGGCCGACCACGTCCGGAGCGCGCTGATGCTGATCGGCGACGGCGTCACGCCGGGCAACGAGCAGGGCGGCTACGTGCTCCGCCGGCTGCTGCGCCGGGCGATCCGCTCGATGCGCCTGCTCGGCTACGAGGACCCGAGCCTGGTCGAGCTGCTTCCGGTCAGCCTGGAGCAGATGAAGAAGTCGTACCCGGAGCTGCAGCCGGACTTCGGCCGGATCAGTCAGGTGGCGTACGCCGAGGAGGACGCGTTCCGCCGTACTCTCACGGCCGGGACGAGCATCTTCGACGTGGCGGTGAAGGAGACCAAGTCCGAGGGTGGCGCTCAGCTGGCCGGCGCGAAGGCGTTCCAGCTGCACGACACGTACGGCTTCCCGATCGACCTGACCGTCGAGATGGCCGCCGAGCAGGGCCTGCAGGTGGACACCGAGGGCTTCCGCACGTTGATGAAGGAACAGCGCGAGCGGGCCAAGGCGGATGCGCGGGCCAAGAAGGCCGGTCACGCCGACACCTCCGGCTACCGGGAGCTGCGGGAGAAGGGCGTCACCGAGTTCACCGGCTACCAGGAGCTCGCCACCGACTCGCAGGTCCGCGGTCTGCTGAAGGAAGGCGCGATCGCGTCGGCCGCCGAGCCGGGCGAGACCGTCGAGGTCGTACTGGAGAAGACCCCGTTCTATGCGGAGTCCGGCGGCCAGATCGCCGATGAGGGACTGATCGTCGCCGACGGCGTCAAGCTGAAGGTGCTCGACGTCCAGAAGCCGGTCAAGGGCCTGATCGTGCACCGGGTCGAGGTGCTCGAGGGCGTCCTCCAGCCGGGTCTCGACGTGCACGCCGAGGTCGACCACGAGTGGCGGGTCTCGGCCTGCCAGGCACACTCCGGTACGCACGTCGTGCACGCCGCCCTGCGGCAGGTGCTCGGCCCGAACGCGCTGCAGAGCGGGTCGTACAACAAGCCCGGCTACCTGCGACTCGACTTCGCCTGGACGTCGGCGCTGGACCAGGCGACCCGGTCCGAGATCGAGGAGGTCGCGAACCTCGCCGTACGGCAGGACCTGCCGGTCTCGGCGCAGTACATGACGCTGCCGGAGGCCCGGGAGTGGGGAGCGCTCGCGCTGTTCGGTGAGACGTACGACGAGCAGGTCCGCGTGGTGGAGATCGGCGGCCCGTGGTCGCGCGAGCTCTGCGGTGGTACGCACGTCAAGCACTCGTCGCAGGTGGGTGCGCTGACCGTGACCGGCGAGTCGTCGGTCGGTGCCGGCGTACGCCGGATCGAGGCGTTCGTCGGCATGGAGGCCCTGCACTACCTGGGTCGCGAGCGCGCATTGGTCCGGCTGCTGAGCGAGAACCTGAAGGCCCGGCCCGAGGAACTGCCGGCGAAGGTCGCCGACCTCGCCGAGCGGCTGCGGGTCGCGGAGAAGGAGCTGGAGCGCGTCCGCGCCGCGCAGGTGCTGGAGGCCGCCGCCGCGCTGGCCGCGAACCCGAAGGACGTCTTCGGAGTCCAGTACGTCGGTCATCGCGCACCGGACGGCGTCAACGGCGGAGACCTCCGCAAGCTGGCACTCGACGTGCGCGGCCGGATGCCGGCCGACAAGCCGGCTGTGATCGCCGTACTGAGCGTGAACGACGGCAAGCCCGGCGTGGTGATCGCATTGAACGACACCGCGCGGGAGTGGCGGCTCAAGGCCGGTGACCTGGTTCGGGTCGCGGCGGAGAAGCTGGGTGGCCGGGGCGGCGGTAAGGACGACGTCGCCCAGGGTGGTGGCACCGACCCGGCGGGCGCGGACGACGCGCTGGCCACAGTCGAGCACACCATCGGCCAGCTCGTCACCGGCTGACGAATGGACAGACGCTGATGCGAACGGGCGTGCGGGTCGCGCTGGATATCGGCGACGCAAGGATCGGCGTCGCCAGCAGCGACCCGCACGGCATTCTGGCCACCCCGGTGGAGACGATCCGCCGCGGGCCCGGAGATCTGGATAGGATCGCCGCACTCGTCGCCGAACTGGCGGCGTTCGAGGTCGTGGTCGGTCTGCCGCGCTCGCTGTCCGGCGGCGAGGGTCCGGCGGCGGCGAAGATCCGGGAAACGGCGGAACTGGTGCGACGCAAGGTGCAGGAGGGCGACTCGGGGACGGCGGTACGGCTGGTGGACGAGCGGTTCACCACGGTCACCGCCGAGCGCATGCTGCGCGAACGGGGAAAGAAGGGCTCCAAGCGGCGGGCCGTGGTCGACCAGGCCGCGGCGGTCGTGATTCTGCAACACGCACTCGACGTCGAGCGCGAGACTGGGAACCCACCCGGGAGGCCCCTGTGATCGGAACGACGCTGTGAACAGAACATCGGTGGACGACGAAGTGACAGACGGCGACGATCTCGGCGCCGGCCTCGGGCTTCGGCCGGAGAGCCGGGTGGAGCGCAGGGCGAACCGCCGCAAGGCTCGGGCCCGACGCGGTTTCGGTTGCTTCGCCGGCCTGATCTCGCTCGTCGTCGTCGGCGCACTGGTGGCCGGCGTCGTGGTCGGCTTCGGCAAGGGCCGGGACGCCATCGAGCAGATGTTCGCCGCGCCCGACTACGAGGGCAACGGCACCGGCACCGTGACGGTCGAGATCACCCAGGGTGAGAGCGCGCAGTCGATCGCGGACACGCTGGAGAAGAAGGAAGTCGTCAAGAGCGCCCGCGCGTTCGAGCGGGCCGCCCGCGACGATCCGCGCTCGCGGCAGATTCAGGCCGCCACCTACACGCTGCGCAAGCACATGTCGGCCAAGGCCGCACTGGAGCTGATGCTGGACCCGGCCAAGTCGGTCCTGGTCACCCGGATCAGCTTCCGGGCCGGCCTGACCAAGGCCGAGATCGCCGACACCCTGCAGCGCTCGAAGCTCAAGCTCTCGTCCGGCGCCGCCGCGGCCGCGCTCGCGAAACCCGCCGCGCTCGGACTGCCGCCGTACGCGCACAACAACGCCGAAGGCTTCCTCTACCCGGGGACGTACGACGTGCCGAAGGGTGCGACGGCGTACACGATGATCAAGCTGATGACGGCGCAGTACGCGAAGAATGCGGCCGAGCTGGATCTGGTCAAGACCGCGCAGCGCAAGCAGCTGGATCCGTACCAGGCGGTGATCGTGGCCAGCATCATCGGCGCGGAGACGAACCGGCCGCAGGACTACGCCAAGGTCTCGCGAGTGATCTACAACCGCTTGCGGGCCGGGATGCGGTTGCAGATGGACTCGACCGTGCACTACGTCGTCGGCCGGGACGGCGGCGTGTTCACCAGCGCCGAGCAGCGGGCGATCGACTCGCGGTACAACACGTACAAGTACAAGGGCCTGCCGCCGACGCCGATCAACTCGCCGACCAAGGACACGCTGCGCGCGGCGATCAACCCGGCGCAGGGCTCCTGGCTGTACTTCACGCTGGTCAACCTGGACACCGGCGAGACCGCGTTCGCGACCACCCAAGCGGAGCACCTGGCCAACGTGCAGAAGCTGCAGGCCTGGTGCGCCGCGCACAAGGGCCGGTGCTGATGACGCGTTGTGCTGTTCTCGGTTCGCCGATTGCGCACTCGTTGTCGCCGGCGATGCATCGGGCCGCGTACGCCGCTCTCGGTCTCGACTGGCAGTACGACGCCTTCGAGGTTGGCGAGGACGAGCTGCGTGGGTTTGTCGCCTCGCTGGGTGATGACGTCCGCGGGCTGTCTTTGACGATGCCGCTGAAGCGAGTCGCGCTGGACCTCGTCGACACTGTCGATCCGGTCGCGGAGCTGATCGGCGCGGCGAACACGATGCTGTTCGAACCGGACGGATCGCGGTCGGCGCACAACACCGACGTACCGGGGCTGGTGAACGCCTTCGCCGAAAGGGGCATCACCGGCGCCGACACGGCCGTCGTACTCGGTGGTGGCGCGACCGCCGCTTCCACGCTGGCCGCCCTGCGCGGGTTGAAGGTCAGCGAGGTGACGGTCGTCGTACGGGACGTCTCGAAGGCCGAGCGGCTGCTGGATCTGGCGGCCGAGCTCGGGCTGAAGACGTCGGTCGCGGACTTCGGTCAGGTCGAGCAGATCGGCGGGTTCGACCTGTGCATCTCGACGCTGCCCGGCGGTGCCGTCGACCAGTGGGCCGAGCACTTCGCGAGCGTCGCGCCGGTGGTGTTCGACGTCGCGTACCACCCCTGGCCGACGCAGCTGGCGATCGCGGCGCACCGGATCGGTACCGACCTGTTGAACGGGCTTGACCTCCTCGTGCACCAGGCGACCCTCCAAGTGGAGATGATGACGGGTAGGTCGCCCGCACCCCTGGCGGCCATGAGAGCCGCTGCCCGTGAGGAGCTCGACGATCGTGAGCCTGCTTGACCGCCGGACGTTCCTGAAAGCCGGCAGTGCGCTGACCGCCGTCACCCTGACCAGCTGCACCAACGCGAAGCAGGCCGGAGCGAACGACCTCGCCGCGGCGGCGCCCGACTGGAACGCCTTCGGCCGCTCGCTCGAGGGCCGGCTCTACCGTCCGGGCCAGACCGGCTACGCGACCGCTCGCCAGCTCTTCAACCCCCGCTGGGACAGCGTGCAACCGGCCGGAGTGGTCCGGGCGGCGGGCGGGAACGACGTACGCAGCGCGATCCTCTTCGCGAAGAAGAACAAGCTGGTGCTGGTCCCGAAGGGCGGCGGGCATTCGTACGTCGGCGCGTCCACGATCAGTAACGGCCTGATGGTCGACCTCGGCGGGATGCACGGGCTGAGCTATGCGAACGGCATCGTCACCGTCGGCGCAGGTGCTCGCCTGTACGACGTCCACGCGTTCCTCGACAAGTACGGTCGATCACTGCCGACCGGGACGTGCCCGACGGTCGGTGTCGCCGGTCTCGCGCTCGGCGGCGGGATGGGAGTCCACACGCGGGCCTACGGGCTGACCTGCGACCGGATCGTCGGGATGGGCGTGATCACGGCCGACGGCGTTGCCCGGAACGTGACCGCGTCGTCCGATCCCGACCTGTTCTGGGCGTTGCGCGGCAGCGGTGGTGGAAACCTCGGCATTGTCACCTACTTCAAGCTGGCGACGATCCCGGCGAACAAGCTGGGCTTCTTCAAGCTGACCTGGCCGGAGTTCAATGCCGCGGCCGTCGTACGGGGTTGGCAGAAGTTCGCGCAGACGGCGCCGAACACTTCCTGGGGCAACTTGCACATCGATGCCCAGAGCAACGGAACGCTGTCGATCCACGTGCTCGGCGTCTCCACCACCGGGAACGCTGCTGCCGCGGCGGCGCAACTCGAGTCCTTCGTCGGGTCGCGGGCTTCCGCCCGTTCGATCACGGTGAAGACGCACATGGAGGCGGTTCGATACCTGGGCGGCGGGACTACTAGTCCGCGGACCGGGTTCCTGGCTGGTTCCGACGTACTGAAGAGGCCGATGGACGCGGTGACGATCACGGCGTTCCTCGGTGCGGTGAAGGCGGCGGCGCGGGCGAAGACACCGGCCTCGGCGATCATCGACCCGCTCGGCGGCCAGGCGGCGAAGCAGCCGTCCGGCGGCTCGTCGTGGCCGTGGCGGTCGGCGCTCGGCGTGATCCAGTGGTACTCCTCGTCCCAAGGGAAAGCCGCACAGACGTTCATCACGAACGGGCATCATGCCGTCCAGAAGTATTCGGCGGGCGGTTACGTGAACTACCTCGAGGCCGGTCGCGCAAACAGCTCGTACTACGGCGCGAGCCTGGGCCGGTTGCGGTCGGTCAAGAAGAAGTACGACGCGGGCAACTTCTTCCACGCGCCGTACACCCTGGTGTAGATAGTCTCTCGGCCGTGAAGCTTTGGCGGGTCGTCGCGGGGATCTTGGCCGTCGGGTTCGTTGCCGCGGGAGTGACGCCCGCGTGGGCGTGCGCCTGTGGCGGGTATCTGCCCGATCAGGAGTCGCGAGCCCGCGCGTACGGCGAGAACGCCCTGGTCCGGCACGACGGCAGCACTGAGGAGATCACGCTGTCGATGGCGATCAACGGGTCCTCGAAGAAGGCGGCCTGGATCATGCCGGTGCCGTCGGCCGCGAAGGTCGAGCTCGGGGAGACCGGGGTGTTCAACCGGCTGCAGTGGATGACCCGGGAGCGGGTCGAGACGCGCAAGACGTACTGGCCGTTCCGGGACCTCGGCATCATGGGCAGCGGTCGCGACACCGCCGGTGCCCCCGCGCCCGGCAGCAGTGGTGGCGTGGATGTGCGGCAGCAGATGGTGCTCGGGCCGTTCGAGGTCGTGCGCCTGGCTGCAACGACTTCGGCTCCGCTGATCGACTGGCTGCGCTCGAACGGCTATCTGGTACCGCCCACGCTGGCCGCGAACATCACGCCGTACCTGACCGAGAAGTGGGAGATCGTCGCGGTCAAGCTCGCGCCGAAGCAGGCCGGGCAGAGCATGAGCGGCTCGACCCCGCCGCTCAAGCTGACCTTCAGCTCGGACCGGATCGTCTACCCGATGCGGCTCAGCAAGGGCGCGACCCGCGAGCAGACTGTGACGGTCTACGTCGCTGCCGAGCATCGCGTCGACGCGGCAGAGGTGCCGGATACGGACGTGAAGCCAGAGCTCCTGTACGCCGGTCGCGTCCAGGACGAGGCTCTTCCGGTGCCGACGAACTACCTGACGGCCTACACGGCGACGTACGCCGAGCCGGGCCGGATCACCAACGACTACCTCTTCAAGCAGGCCGCGACGGACGAGGAGTTTCAGCGGGTCCGGTACGTCACCGTCAACGACGGCCTGTGGAGCACGATCGCGATCCTGGCAGGCGGTCCGGTGCTGCTCGGCGTCGGTGCGGCGATCGTCGCCCGGATCCTGGTCCGGCGTTCATCCACAGCCCGTCCGTAGCCGAAGCCCAAAATCGTCTAGGCTCCTGGATCGTGCCGGCTGACAACGCGTTGCTCGCCGCAGGGGCCGGTGTGGTCCTCTGCGGACCCGCGGCGTACCTGCTCGGGCCATGGCTGATGCGGCGGATCCCTGAGCCTTCCCTGGAGGAAGGCGAGACGAAGATCCCGTACGCCGAACTGGCCGGCCCGCGGGCGGCGTACTGGTGTGGTCTACTCGCGGCGGTGTCCGGGGGATTGCTCGGCTGGATGCTCGGGACGGCGCCGTGGCTCGTGGCGTGGTTGCTGCTGGCTGTCGTGGGCGCCGTACTCGGCTACATCGATGCGCGGACGCGGTATCTGCCGTCTGCCATCATCTGGCCGTCGTACGGCGCGGTCGGCCTGGCTCTGCTGGTCGGGGCGGCGGTGTCGGGGGAGTGGGGGTCGTTGCGCCGGGCGGTGATCGCGGCGGCGATCGGGTTCGCGGTGTTCTACGTGCTGTGGTTCGTGTTCCCGCGGGGTGTTGGGTTCGGTGACGTGCGGCTGTCGGGGCTGCTGGGGTTGGCTCTCGGGGCGCTCGGGTGGGGGCAGTTCGTCAGCGGCCTGTACGGCGGCTTCTTCCTCGGCGCGATCGTGGGGATCGCGCTGATCGCGAGCAAGGTGATGACGCGCAAGCAGATGGTCCCGTTCGGCCCGTTCATGCTCGTCGGCGCCCTGGCCGGAGTCCTGCTGGGTGGACCACTCGAGCATCTGTACATCGGCTAGGGGACCCGCCCGTTCCACCTGACAACTGACGCGAGCGATCTGCGCCGCTTCCTAGGGTTGATTACACACACCCCCGCCCGAGCGGAGCGAGGGGCGGGTTCTTTTCAGTCTCTGGGGAGGAACGCAATGCGAGTCAGTCGTAGAGGTCTTTTAGGCGGCACCGCTGCGGCCGGTGCCGCTCTCGCCATTCCAAGTACTGCGACAGCGGCGCCAGTGGTCGGCGAGAAGATCCGGTCAAGCGACGCCCGCTATCAGGACTTGGTGCTGCGGGGGCAGAACCGCCGGTTCGTCGGCCAACCGGATTATGCGCGAGTGATCCGCTCGACCGAGGACGCCGTACAGGCTGTCCAGGAAGCCGTCCGCACCGGCAAGCGGATCGCGGTCCGAGGCGGCGGGCACTGCTTCGAGGACTTCGTCGACAACAGCGACGTCGAGGTGCTGCTCGACATGTCCTTGTACGACGAGGTGACGTTCGATCAGCGGTATCGCGCTTTCTCGATCGGCGCCGGCGCGATCCTGGAGACGGTCTACCCGGCGCTGTTCTACGGCTGGGGCGTGACCATCCCAGGCGGCGGCTGCCTCGGGGTGGGCGTCGGCGGTCACTTCAGCGGCGGTGGGTACGGGCCGCTGTCCCGCCTGCACGGCTCCGTCGTGGATCACCTGTACGGCGTGGAGGTCGTGGTCGTGGACGCACGCGGCCGGGCCCGGTCGGTGATCGCCACCCGCGACAACGAGTACCGCGACCTGTGGTGGGCGCACACCGGCGGAGGCGGCGGGAACTTCGGCGTGATCACCCGCTACCTGATGCGGACGGCCGGCGCCACCGGCTCGGACCCGTCCAGGTTGTTGCCCAAGGCACCATCTGCCCTGTTGTCCAGTATCACCGTCTACGACTGGAAGACGATCGGGCAGGCCGGCTTCGTCCGTGCGATCCGCAACTTCTTCGACTTCTACGAGCGGCACAACACCGCCGATTCGCCGTACGCCAGTCTCTACAGCCCGCTCATCATCACGCCGTCGTCCGCCGGGAACGTCCTGCTGTCCACCCAGCTGGATGCCTCGGTGCCGAACGCGAAGGAGAAGCTGGCGGCATTCAACGCGGCGATGGTGGAGGGCCTGGACCCGAAGCCCGCCGTGTACGACGCAGGCGAGGGACCGTTCCTGCACACCACCTTCGAGCGCTCGATCGCCGAGTCGCCGTCGCCGGGGCGGAACAAGTGGAAGGCGGGCTACCTCCGGAAGGGCTACCGCGACGAGCAACTGGTGACGATCCACAAGGCCATGACCGACACGTCGTACAGCGCCCCGGATCTCTCCGTCCTCTTCGTCCCGTACGGCGGCAAGGTCAACACGGTCGCGTCGGACGCCACCGCCACGGCGCAGCGGGAGGTGATGTGCAAGATGGTGGCGACGGTCGGGTGGTCGGATCCGGCCGAGGACGCCAAGCACCTGGCCTGGATCCGGAAGCTGTACGCCGACATCTATCGCGACACCGGTGGCGTGCCGGTGCCGAACGAGATCAACGGCGGGTCGTACATCAACTACCCGGACGTGGACCTGGCGGACCCGGCGTACAACAAGTCCGGCGTACCGTGGCACGACCTGTACTACCTCGGCAACTACCCACGGCTGCAGCAGATCAAGGCGAAGTGGGATCCCCGCAACCTCTTCCAGCACAAGCTGTCGATCCAGCCGGCCCGACTCGACCTGTGCCGAGTACGGCGCAAGCACATCGAGCAGGAGCGCACCATTTGATGGGTTCGCCAGCCAAATTGTGGGGCGGGCTCAAGGAGTGATTGCAACACCTTTCGGTTGAAGGGGTGTTGTGATGGGTGCTCGTGGTGGTCGTCCTCGGTTGCCGGTGGAGTT
>NZ_SLWR01000013.1 GCF_004345665.1 Kribbella antiqua | reverse complement strand
CGCCAATCCAAGGACGGCAGCCACGGTAAGAGCCAGGCATCAGGTGATCGGGATCCAACCACCGCACGAAGCGGCAGCACCACCCTCACACTGACTCCACGGTAGCTCCGGACGGCTCGGCCGCTCCCTCCTCGGCCGACCCGTCCGGCGCCACCATCCGCATCCGCGCGTTCGTGTGCAGGTCGAACTGCGGACTCCGCTGATCACTCACGCCGTACGGCGCGACCCGCTCCTCGTAGTGCAGGCGTGAACCAGCCGCTACACCGAGCAGGTCCCCCGTCTCCACGGTCTCGCCCTGGCTGACCGTGAGCCCGGACAGGTGGTCGTAGATGTGCCAGATCGCGTTCGACTCGATCACCACGCCACCGGAGTCGACCTGGACCACCACACCGGCCAGGGTTGCCCGGACCGGTGCGCCAGGTTCGGTGCGGTAGTCACGCCCGGAGTGACCCGTCACGCCGTACTCGTGGACCACCACAGGGTTGTGCACCGGCGCTGCCATGATCAGATGGTGCGGCGCCACCTTCAGCCAGCCTTAAAGCCGGGCCGGCACGGCTGGGTAGGGCGCTGGCTCGACCTCGAGCTCGCCCATCCGCTGCACGTAGGTGCGGTAGGCCCGGCGGGCCTCCCCGTGCGCACCACTCGCCTGGAAGGCCGACACCAGCCCCAGATGCGCACGTTCGTCGTACTGATCCCGCTGCAAGATCCGGAGCAGGTACCCAGCCGCCGCGTCCGGGTCCCGCCGGCCGCGCTCGGCCAGTACGCGCGCCACCCGGACGTAGAGCGCCCGAGCCTCCTCACGCATCCCCGCCGCCCAGTCGGCGTACACGTCCTCCTCCAGAAAGTCCCCGCTGTACGACGCCTCGGCCGTCCGCAGCAACCGGAGGTCGCTCGTGGTGAGTCCCTCCCGCGCGTCGTGGAGGAACAGTTCCACGTCCACAGCGGTCTGGTCGCCATCGAGCCAGATAGTGGCGCGGTCGGCCCCTACGAAGCGGTCCGCCGGGTACTTCTTCCCTGGGTCGAGCACGGCACGCACGGTCGACAGCGCCACGGACAGCCTTGGTGAGGCAACCGACTCCTCCTGGTCCGGCCAGAGCAGGTCCAGCAACTGCACCCGAGCGACCGGGCGGCAGCGGCGGGCGACCAGGATCTTCAAGAGGTCGCGCGCCTTCTTCGACGGCCACTCCCCCAGCTGGACCGCCTTGCCGTCGCGAAGGACGCGGAAGCCGCCAAGGCACTCGATGCGGACAGCGGCCGGGCCTGTCTCTTCAGTGGCTTGCAAGGCGGCTGCGGCGTAGCGGGTCGCACCTGCGGCCAGGAACCGCTGGCGGGCGCGCAGTGCCAGCTCACGTCCTTCAGGACCGCGGGTGCGGTTGGCAAGCATCAGTTCGGCGCGTGCCTCACCCAGCTGGTCACCTAGCTCGCTGCGGATGTTCAGGACTTCGTGTAGGACCTCGCCGCCGTCGGCCGCGGCATACAGCTCCAGTGCGTCAGCCAGACCGGCTCGGTCGCGTCGCTTGCGGCAGAGCGCGGCTGCCTCTTCTGCGGTGGCTGCGGCCTCAGTCTTGTTGCCGGCGTGCAGCGTCACCCAGCCGAGTGCGACGAGTGCACCGGAGAGACCGAGAACAGGGCCGTAGGCAACCGCCTGGCGAGCCATCTCGGCCAGCTCTGCCGCACGCTGCGGCTCCTCGACAGCCAGAACTCGAGCCAGACCCGCCAGCGACGGCACCAACGACTGCATGTCCTTGGTCTCTTCAGCCATCGCAATGGCTTCTTCAAAACAGGCTCGAGCCATCGCCCGGTCGCCGCGCTCGCGGTAGACCTCGCCGAGAACAGAGAGCGGCTGGGCGACCCGCTTCGACTCCAGCTTCTGGTAGAGCGACCGCGACGCCTCCAACTCGCCGATGGCCTCGTCCAACCGTCCCAGCTTCAACAGAGCCTCCCCACGGTTGTTGAGGGCCAAGGCGCGGAACACCGCGAAGCCTGCGCGGTCCGCGAGCTCCAATGCGACGTCCAGCTCTTTCAGACCGAGTGCGTAGTCGCCTTCGGCGATGTGATGCGAAGAGCGGTTCACCCGGATGCGGATCGCCTGCAATAGGTCGCCTCCACGCTCTGCATGCTCCAGCGCACGCAGGTAGTGCGAGGAGTTGCCGCGTGGGTCACTGTCGACCGCGGCGAGCATCGCAAGGACCGTGTGCGAGATGGCCAGTGCTCTGTCATCGCCGGAGACCTTGGCGATCTCGTACGCCGCAGTCACCAGTGCACGGCACTCCTCGAACTCTCCGCGCAACCAATGCGCACCCGCCCACCACGCCTGCAGCAGTGCCTCGTCCGCAGGATGTTGCCCATCGATCCGCCCACGCTGGTACGTCGCGATCGCCACATCCGTCTGGCCACGCAGATGGTGGATCAGGCCCAGTCGCCACGCGATCGCGACGGGGATCTCACCCTCGGGCTCGATGATCCGGTCGAAGCAGTCCACCGCGCCCTGCCAGTCGCCAAGCACCTGCCGGGCTTCACCCTCCAACTGGTCCATCGCTGGGTCGCGGAGCTCACTGGGCAGTGCGGAGACAGCAGAGATCACAATCTCGGCTAGACCGCCGCTGACCATGGCGTGCCCGCGCTCGGCCAGCATGCGAGCAGCCACTGCCGGGTCGACGGACTGGTAGCAGGCCAGCGCGTCCCGATGCTCGCCCACGGACTCGAACCACCTGCCAGCTTGCAGCGACAGCTCAGCAAGCTCCTGCGCGTCCACGGACAGCATGTCGTTGGCAAAGTTCTTCACCAGCGGATTGAGCTCGTAGCCGTCGGCCTCTCCTGCAGAGACGAGCAGTCCGCGAGTGCGGAGTTGCTGGAGGGTCTCAGCGCTGTCCGTGAGTCCTATGGCCTTGCAGAGCTCGGACCCGAAGCGCGGGAGTACAGCCACGCTGGCGACCAAGCGTCGTACGGACGGAGGCTCGGCGGCGAAGACCTCCTCGGCCAGGTAGTCGTAGAGCGGACCGTCTGAGCGCAGAGCGCGGCGTAGGCGGCTGGCACGTTGCTCGGGCGGCGCTGTGCGCAGAGCCTCCACTGCCAGACGTACGGCGGCCGGCCATCCCTGTACGGCGGCTTGCAGCGGTTCGGCCAGGTCCTCACTACCTTTGCCGAGCACCTTCTCCAGTACGGCGACAGTCTCGGGGACTGTGAAGGCGAGAGCGGTCGCGTCGATCTCCAGCACCTGGCCACGGCCGCGGAGCCGGTCGATGCCGAACGGCATGGCGGTGCGCGAGGCAACGATCAGGTGGAGGTTCGGCGGGGCAGTGCGGACCAGGCCGTCGATGAGTGTGATGGCCGGCGCGTCTGGCGTCAGCTCGTGCAGATCGTCGAGGACGAGGACCAGGTCGTCATTGAGGTTCTGCTCCAGTGCGTCAGCCAGGAGAGCGGCGTACGCGAGGGCGCGGGTCTGCTGCTCGGCATCGGCATCCGGACCACGAGGGCTCTGCAGCTCGGCCGGGATCGCCTCGAGTGCGGGCACCTGCCGACGGAGAGAGCCGACCAGAGCGGACACCATGGCGGCGAGCGAGCTGTCCTCGGCACGCACGGTGTGCCAGGCACACGGACGCCCGGCGGCCCACGAGCCGAGCAGCGTCGACTTGCCGAAGCCGGCATCCGCGACCACCGTCAACAGCCGCCGCTGCACGCCCTCGTCCAGCAACGCCAGCAGACGAGGCCGACCCACCGTCCCCGCCACCGATTCGACCGCCATACCTCACCTCATCCCCAGATCCCTGAATAGGACAGCACCCCACAAGTCCACCCGGCAACCGTGCTAACCCTGATCCCGGTGTTGAACGTGAAAATCTCCCGAATGGGCCGGGCGGCCTCCCAAAAGTTCGGTGATCCCAGCCCCTTGTGCCTGGGCCTCCGGGACTGCATCAGGGGTGTCTTGCCGGAATGGCAACGCGGTGCGGCGTTTGGGCCAGAGCGGGCGGAAACTGGCGGCATGGTGGAGATCGAATGGGCTGAGTGGGCAGATCATCTTCGGGCCTCGGCGGAAGGCGAGGCGGAGTGGAACTCGACCGTGGCCGCCGGGCTCGTCCGGGCCGGTGACAAGGTCGCCGTGGACGTCGGATGCGGTGGCGGCGGGATGGCGAAGGCGCTCGCCGCGACGATGCCGCCGGGGTCGACCGTGGTGGCGATCGACGCGGATCCCGACGTACTGGAGCAAGCGCGCGAGCACACGGCGGGCGCCGTACGGTGTGAACTGGCGTCGATGGACGACGGGGCCGAACCGTTGCGCAAGGCAATCGATGCGCCGGCGGACCTGATCTGGGCGTCGGCGTCGGTCCACCACGCCGGCGATCAGCAGGCGGCGATCGACGCGCTTGCGTCACTGCTGGCACCCGGTGGGCGGCTGGCGCTCGCCGAGAGCGGTCTGCCGGCACGGAGCCTGTCGTGGGATCTGGGCATCGGCGAGCCAGGGCTGGAGCTGCGGCTGGATCTGGCGCAGGACCGGTGGTTTGCGGCGATGCGAACCTCGCTGCCGGGCTCGGTGCGGATGCCGTACGGGTGGACCGATGCGCTGACCCGGGCTGGGCTCACCGACGTCACCACCCGCAGCATCCTGACCGAGTCGCCGGCGCCGCTGTCGCCGGAGCAGCGTGACCGGCTGATTACCCAATTCCAGCACCGAGTAGACCGCCTGAATCCCGACTCTGAACCGACCCACGGCCATGGGCACGGCCATGTCGAGGTGCAGGAGTGGCTTTCGCCGGAGGACCTGGCCGTGTGGGCCCAGCTGCTGGACCCGGACGATGAGCACTATCTCGGGCGCCGGACGGACCTCGCCGTACTGTCGGTTCGAAGCATCCACATCGGACACGCGCCCGGCTGACACGGACCTGTGCCACTCACCAACCACGGCAGTTCGGGCGCCTCACGCTCAGCTAACGGTCGCAACCCGCTGTCCGCGGGGGCTTGGTGAGTGGCGCAAGTCCGCGCCACGCGGCCTCTTCGGAGGTGGGGAGCGCGACGGTGTCGGCGGGTCGCCGTAAGGTGGGTGCCCATGAACGACCGGCTGGTGTGGATCGACTGCGAGATGACCGGCCTCGATCTGGCGGCGGACGCCTTGATCGAGGTCGCCGTTCTCGTCACCGATTACGAACTGAACGTGCTCGGTGACGGGATCGACCTGGTGATCGCGCCGCCACCGGCCGCACTCGAGCAAATGGGCGACTTCGTCCGCGACATGCACACCGGCTCCGGCCTGCTCGCGGAACTCGCCAACGGCATCCCGCTCGCCGACGCCGAGCAGCAGGTGCTCGACTTCATCTCCGGGTACGTGAAAGAGCCGCGCAAGGCCGCCCTGGCCGGCAACTCGGTCGGCACCGACCGGACCTTCCTGGTCCGGGACATGCCGCGGGTCGAGGCGCACCTGCACTACCGCAACGTCGACGTCAGCTCGATCAAGGAACTGGTCCGCCGCTGGTACCCGCGGGTGTACTACGCCACCCCGGCCAAGACCGGCAACCACCGCGCCCTGGCCGACATCACCGAGAGCATCGCCGAGCTCCGCTACTACCGCCAAACGGTCTTCGTACCCCAGCCCGGCCCCGACTCCGACACCGCCCGCGCCGCCGCCAGCCTCATCACCGACGGGCCGAACGGCGCCGCCGCCGACCCGATTTCTGGTAATCGCCCATCGTCGCTATGATTGCTCAGCCGTCGCAGTCAGGGCGGCAATGGTGGGTGTAGCTCAGCTGGTAGAGCACCTGGTTGTGGTCCAGGTGGTCGCGGGTTCGAGTCCCGTCACTCACCCGAAGGCGATGGGCGATCTGTGTCCGCGGAGAGCGCGGACCAGGTCGCCTTCTCCATCTCGTGCGGCTGCGCTTCGCTTGCCGCGAACAGGGGGCTCCGCCACCCGCACCCCCTGCGCCTTCGCTCCGCTCGGCTCCCGCGGCAGGCGTCGCCTTTCGGCTTCCCCGCTCTGGCTGACGTCACTTGTCGACTCTCCGGCTCCGGCTGACCTCGCCTATCGGCTTCCCGGCTCCGGCTGAGGTCACTTGTCGACTCTCCGGCTCTGGCTGACCTCGCCTATCGGCTTCCCGGCTCCGGCTGAGGTCACTTGTCGACTCTCCGGCTCTGGCTGACCTCGCCTATCGGCTTCCCGGCTCCGGCTGAGGTTGCTGGTCGGCTTCCCGGCTCTGACTGGGTTACTTGTGGGGGGTGGGACCAACAACTGGGGACTGTGAACACGCTATTTCCTGTGTCAGGCCCCCAGAAGGTGTACGAGGTTCTGACCCAGCACCCAGCTTCGGCTGACGTTGGCCTGCTGGTTCCCGGCGGGGCTGGTACCGCTTGTGGGGGGTGGGCACAACAACTCGGGACTGCGGACAGGGCCATTTCCTGTGCCAGGCCCCCAGAAGGTGTACGAGGTTCTGACCCAGCACCCGGCTTCGGTTGAGGTTGGCCTGCTGGTTCCCGGCGGGTTGGTACCGCTTGTTGGGAGGTGGGGACAACTACTCGGGACTGCGGACAGGGCTATTTCCTGTGCCAGGTCCCCAGAAGGTGTACGAGGTTCCATCCCACTGCTGATTTCCGGCTGGGCTGGGGTTGTTTGTCGGGCTGCGGACACCAACTCGGGACCTGAGACAGGGTGTTTTCCTATGCCGGTGTCCGCAGTCCCCGGCACGAGCCCCGGGATCCCGGCATCCGGACAAAACCGGCCACATCCCGGGCATCAGGGCTGATTCGCCGGCTCGATAGCGGGTTGTTTGATCGATAGCGGCAAGTAAGCCGCCAGCCATCACATAACCCGCTATCGGGCCCGGCCCGACAGCCACCTCCGGTGCCGCACGACCCGGTCCGCACGCTCACGGCCGCACCACCCGGACTAGCACCATCACGCAGCCCGGAGCCGCGCCCTCGACTGCACCTCCCCGTCCCGGAGCCGCGGCCCCGGCTGCCCCTCCCCCTCCCAGAGCCGCACCCCCGACAGCACCTCCCCCTCCCCAGACCGCGGCCCCGGCTGCACCTCCCCCTCCCGGAGCCGCACCCACGACTGCACCTCCGGCTCCCTGGAGCCGCGGCCCGGCTGCGCCTCCCCCTCCCAGAGCCGCACCCCCGGCCGCACCTCCCCCTCCCCGGGATCCGCCCCTGACCCCACCACCTCATCCACCCGGAACCACGCCGCCCCGGCCTCACCCACCTACCCAGACCGAGCGCTCGCGACATCTTCCCGGGCCGGGGTTGGGGTGGGCGGGCTGACAGGATGTGGGGTGTGAAGCTTTCTGGGAGTGCGTGGTTTGGGTATGGCGTGGTGGTTGTCGTGACGTTCGGGGTGGGGTTTCTGGCGTTTGCGGTCTGGGTGTTGTCGAAGGTTTTCTGAGCCGACGTGTGATCTCCCCGGCAAGTCGATGCGTCTTCAAGGGCAGAGGCTCGACCGAAAGGGTGCGATGAGACCGACTGAGGATTTCGAGGAGTTCGCGCGGGCGCGGATACCGCATTTGTACCGGACCGCCTGGTTGCTGACGGGTGACCGGCATCACACCGAGGACCTGGTCCAGGACACCCTCGCGAACATGCTCAAGACGTGGCAGCGGATCGACAACCCGTCGGCGTACGCGCGGGCCGCGCTGGCGCGGACGTTCATCTCGCAGCGGCGGCGGAAGAGCTGGTCCGAGCGGCCGACCGCGGAGTTGCCGGAGCGGGCCGAGCGGGCGGGTGATCCCGAGCTCCGGCTGTCCCTGCAGAGCGCCCTGGCCGAACTGGCGCCGCTGGATCGCGCCGTGCTGGTGCTGCGGTTCTTCGAAGATCGCAGCGTCGAGCAGGTCGCGCTCGATCTTGGCAAGAACGCCAGCGCGATCACCACCCGGACGTCTCGCGCCCTCGACCGCCTTCGCGCGGTCCTCGGCGACGGCGCCGCCCAGCTGATCGCTCACTGAAGGAGAACCATGAACAACCTGAACGACACCCTGCCCGGCCTGATGCACCGAGCCACCGAGAACCTCGAGCCCGTCTCCACCGACCTGCTCGAACGCAGCCTCCAGCAGGGCATTCGCCTGCGCCGCCGCCGTACGACGATCCTCAGCATCACCGGAGCGAGCGCCGTACTGGCGACGGCTGGTCTGATCGTCGGCGGCACGCAGCTGTTCGGTAGCCCGTCCGGTGCGGCAGTTGCCGGTACGACGTCGCCGTCGGCCAAAGCATCAGCCGCGAAGCCAACCGCGAAGCCGGTCACGCCGAAGCAGACCCTGGCCACGCTGAAGTCGCTCGTCGCAGGCCCCGGGCGCACGCTGTCCAAGCCGGAGTCCTGGGGTGAGACCGACTTTGCCGCCGCGGCGTACGTCGTTGACGACGGCAAGGGAGCCTCACGCGTCGAGGTATTCGTGGCCGGCGGCAACATGCAGGACCCCTGCGCGGAGCCGGGCGCCAAGTGCACGGTCCGCTCGGACGGTTCGAAGCT
This sequence comes from Kribbella antiqua, assembly GCF_004345665.1. Classification (GTDB taxonomy): domain Bacteria; phylum Actinomycetota; class Actinomycetes; order Propionibacteriales; family Kribbellaceae; genus Kribbella; species Kribbella antiqua. The sequence goes on along the minus strand of NZ_SLWR01000013.1, from coordinate 213,108 downwards.
CTTCACAGCGACCGAGCAGCCGGAGTACACCGATGGCCGCCAGGACGAGTACGGCGTCGTGAACAACTACGTCGTACTGACCTACAAGGACGGCCGGCAGATCAGCCTGACCAGCTACAACGGACCGGCGGAGAAGGACGCGCAGCACACGCGGCCGAAGCCGCTCTTCACCGTCGCCCAGCTGGCGGCCCTGGCGGAGAACAAGGCCTGGAAGTTCCCGCCGGCCAGCGTCAGCAAGGGATTCGAGGGCTCGAAAGCGCTCGAGGAGAAGAAGCTCGGCAAGACCACCAAGTGACCTTGGCGGCCCGGCTGCGGGAAAGGCAGCCGGGCCTCAGGCCGAGATGAGGTAGTCCTCCAGTGGCTCGAGGACCTGGAGGATTCGACAGAGTTCGTCAGGTGTGCAAGGAGCCAGCGGCGGCGCCGAATGCGGCGGGCACAGGCCACGGCTGTGCAGAACGGCCTTCACGGTCGGTACGCCGGACCTCACCCGATGGATCGCCATCAGTTTGGAGCAGGCCGACTGCAACTGGTCGAGATCACTGTCACCGGCAACCAAATCCAGTGCGAGCCGAGGCGCCAGGTTGGCGATTCCCGGGGTGAGGCCGACCGCCCCGGCCCGCAGCGCATCGGCGAGGTGCCACTCGTCTCCCTGGCTCACCGGCAAACGGGACACCATGTAGCTGAGCAACTCCAGATCGCCCGACGAATCCTTGATACCGGCAACGATCCCGGCCAGCGCATCCACGGTCGAGCGGCTCAACGGCGTCGAGCGCGGCGAGTTGTAAGCCACCACCGGCAACCCACATGCAACGAGCGCCTCGAAGTGTGCGACCACCTCGTCGTCACGATGCCGGAAGAAGGTCGGTGGACTCGACACCACCGCGTCGGCACCTGCCGCCGCAGCATCGGATGCACGGCGACAGGCCTCCATCGTCCCGGCAGCGGTCACGTTCACCATGATCACGCCGTCCGGCACCAGCTCACGCCACCGCTTCACCACCCCGCCGACGAACTCGCCGGCCACGTCGTACGGAATCAACGGCCCTTCACCGTTGCTCCCGAGCACCATCAACCGTCGTACGCCCGCCCCAGCCATTGCCCCCAGCAACGGCTCGGCCTCCGAAGCCGAAGGCACACCAGGCGATGACATCGGCGTCACCAGCGGTACGACGACCCCGTCGAGCATCAGTACCCCCGAACCTGCGGCCATGCCAACTCGAAGCCGTCGGCAACAAGCGAAGCCTGAAACCTTTCCAGTACGGCGGAATCGTCGTACACCTGGGACGGCTCGAGCTTGTTCTCCAGACAGTACGCCGCCAGCGCACCAGCGGCCTCGCCGACGTTCCACTCGACCGGGTGCAGCCGATAGCAGCCATTGGTGATGTGCGTCGTCCCAAGGTTCTTGCCCGCAGCAACCACATTCCGGACCCGGACCGGCAGCAACGCACCCAGCGGAATCTGGAACGGACAGCTCGCCACGTCGATGTAGTTGTCTCCACCTGTCGACGGGTGCAGGTCGATCCGGTACATCCCGACCCCCACGCTGTCCGGATACTCCACCGCACCGCGATCACCGCGGACCGCCAGCGACAGATCATGCTCGACGACCGTACGGCGGGCCCGGATCCGCCGGGACTCCCGGATGTACGGCGCCTTCGCCAAGCCGTCGGTAGTCCCCATCACGTCCGGCCGCAGTCGCAGCCCGGGCCAGCCCGTGCCGCCGTCGGGCCGCGGCGCCTCGGTCTGCAGCCAGTACAACATGCTGAGCGACTGATTCCGGGCGCCGTCGAGATGCTTGGCCCGCTCGTCGTCGGACACCCCGATCAGCGGACCGGGCAGATAGTCGATCATCGGCCAGTTGACAATCGTCACGTCGCTCGTCGCGAACCCGGGCTGGAACATCTCGCGGCACACGATCCGCCTGAACAACCACAGGTCCTTGTCACCAGGGCTGAGACTCTGATCAGCGACCACCCACCCCGACGACGCGTGCGGCACGAACGTACGTCGTACCGGCTCCAACGTGCGCGGATCCGGAGCGACCAGGCTGAGCAGGCGGTCCGGCCAGAAGGGCGGTCGGAAGTCGCGCCAGAACCCGTACTGATCCGGGCGGTCGATCGTGTGGTCCTCACCCTCGCGATGCTCGACCGCGAGTACCCAGGAGAACGCCTGCATGTTGTCCGGCTGCGCCTCCGCGGGCGCGCTCGGCTCACCGGTTTCCGCGGCCGACTCGAACCCGGTGACGTGCTCGATTCCGGCCAACTCGAGCAGGTCCCCCAACTCCGTCGCGTCCAGCACGTACGGCGCGCTGGCATGGAGCACCGAGTCGTCAGGGCCGGCGAACGTCACCGCGGTCACCCGATCACCATCCACCTCGGCCGCCACCGGCCGATGCAGATAGTGGATCGTCAACCGGCCCGCGGCGACGTACGGCCCCACCATCGCCGACAGCACCGCGGCCGCCACCCGCGGCTCGTGGCACAGCCGGCTCACCGTCCCCTGCCCCGGGTTCAGGTCAGTCGCCTCCATCGCCTCCGCGGTCAGCGGGTACCACCTGCGGTAGTGGTCGCGGATCGCCTCGCGCAGCTTGCGGTACGAGCGTGTCGACCCGAACTGCTCGATCCACGCGTGCTCGTCCGGCGGCACCCCCTGGCTGGTCAACTGCCCGCCGAGCCAATCGGTCTCCTCGGTGAGCAGGACGGTACGGCCACGCCGCAACGCGGCCAACGCCGCCGCGACGCCGCCCATCCCGCCCCCGACGATCAGAACCTCGGCCTCGGCAGTCGTCATACCGCATTCCCTCCGTCATTGTTGAAGAACGGCACTTCGCCGCGTTCCATCAGCGCGATCAGGCTGAGCAGCGCACCCCACGTCTGGAACGGCTCGCTGTTCGGTTTGTCGCACGCACCGCCGTGGACGCTGGAGTAGTTCTCGTGCACATGCCGGTGCTCGTTCCACTCCTTCAGAACGAGTCGCGAGCTACCGTCGGCCAGCCACGCGGCCGCGTCCTTCTCACCTGCCCGCAGCAAACCCAGGTAGACAAGGAAGTTGACCGGCGGCCAGGCCCGGCCTTCCCAATAGCTGGTCTCCTTCAGTTCGATCGGTTCGTACCGCGGCGACGTCGGCAGGATCCACTCGCCGCCGAACCCGTCGTCCGGCAGCAGATGCTCGGCGATCATCCGGGCCGACCGCTCGCCTACTCCGACTCCGGCGAGCAACGGATAGAAGCTCATTGTCGACAATCGCTCGGTCAACAATCCGGTGTCCGTACGACGGCTGCGGTACATCCCCCGCGTCTCGTCCCACAACGACTCGAGAGCCCGTACGACGACCTCGTGCCGCTCGCGCAACTCCGCCGCCGTCTCACCGAAGCCCAGGAGGTCCGCGATCTCGGCCAGTGCCTCGCAGTCGGCGGCGTACAGGCTGTTCATCCCGACGTCGTGCGCGGCCAGCAGGCTCTTGGTCTGGTCGAACGGCACGTCCTCGAAGACCGGATGACCATCCCAGCCCGTCTCGCAGGTCGCACCGAAGTGCTGATGGATCCGTGGAATGTCTTGCGGCGAAGGGAATTCCGGATCGAAGTACGTCGACCCGGCACAGAGCAGGTCGCCGTCCCGGCGAACCCGCCACCACCAGCGGTTCCAGCTCAGCAGCGTGTCGAACGTCTCCGCCAGGAACCAGCGATCACCGAATCGGCGATGAAGTTCGAGCACCACCAGTGAACCGACCGGCGGCTGTGAGCCGTCGTACGTCTTGCGGCCGGTGCCTTGCTCGACGTTCGGGACGAAACCCTCCGGCGTCCGGGCGCGGAGCATCTCGATCGTGTTGACGTAGGCAAGCTCTTTGCTCGACACGGCCGCGAGTAGCGCGTTGAAGAACGCGTCCCAGCAGAAGAGTGCGTAGCCGCCGCGTTTGCCGACATTCCACAATCGGCTGACGGTGGTGATCACCCGGGACTTCGACGGCTCATAGATCGTGTTCCACGAGATAGCGTCGCGGACGATCTCAGCGTGCGGGTCTCCACTGTCTAAAGAAGCATTGTCGACAATCGACGCGATCTCGCGCAGGTCCCGCGCGCGTCCGGTGCTGACCCCGACGGCGCCCGTCAGCTCGAGCGCAAGGTATGGCCCATCGATGTCGACATAAGGATCGTCGACCTGAGGGGCGGTCGCGTAGACCTCGATCGTGCCGGCCGGGCCGACGGCTGTGATCCGATCGCCGGTGCGGCCGGGCGCGGCCGCCGTCGTCACGTCGCCGGTGCGGCTGACGGTTCCTGGGCGGTTCCACAAGTAGCCGACGGCAATGGTCAGGAGTGCGCTCTTCTGCTGGTTGGCCGTCGGTGTCACCAGCACCACGAGATCGCCGTCTACATGAGCCGTCTGCACGCGGATCGTGACGCCTGCCCACGACACGGTCGTCTCGGTATAGCTGCCGTCATACGCGTGCGGCCCCAGAGTGACGACCTCGGCGCCTTCGGTACGACGCCCGATCTGGGCCGTACGCAACGACGTACCGCGGTAGTACTCCTTCAGGCCGAACGACAGCCCCAACGCATCAGGCAACAGCACCTGGGTGAGCACACTCCGCGTGTCCCAGGTGTTCCATCCGCGCGCGAGCTCCCACTGGATATCTTCGTATGCAGTCATGATTCCCTGGTCAGTTCGAGGGCGGCGTCGAGGAGACTGCGGGTGTACTCGTGCTGCGGAGCGCCCAGTACGTCGGTCGCCGGACCCTCCTCGACCAGGACGCCGCGGCGCATCACAGCGATCCGGTCCGCGATCTGGTGGACGACCCCGAGGTCGTGGGAGATGAACAACATGGCCAGGTGATGCCGCTGCTGCAGATCGACCAGCAGCCGGAGGATCTGCGCCTGGACCGAGACGTCCAGCGCGGACACGGCCTCGTCACACACCAGCAGCCGCGGCTTCACGGCGAGCGCACGCGCGATGCTGACCCGCTGACACTGCCCGCCAGACAGCTCGCCCGCGCGATGCCGGGCAACGCTCGAATCCAGTCCGACATCGTCCAGCACGCTGTGCAATGCCGTCGTACGGTCGCCCGACGGAGCCGACGACGGATGCGTCCGCCACGCCTCGTCGATGATCGCCGACACACTCATCCGCGGGTTGAGCGAGGATCGCGGATCCTGAAACACCATCTGTACGGCGCGCTGCAACGACGCGGGCCGACGACCGACCGGCCCCAGCGGAGCGCCGTCGAACAACACCGAACCGGACTCCGGCCGGACCAGCCCAACGACAGCCCGGGCCACAGTCGTCTTGCCCGAGCCGGACTCCCCGACCAACCCAACAGTCTCGTCCGGCCCCACACTCAGGCTGACTCCATCAACAGCCGTGAACCGACCGAACCGGACCCGAAGGTCGCGCACTTCCAGCATCAAGCCTCCTCAGCGAAGTGACACGCGGCCCAGCGACCGGATCCGACGGACCTGACCGAAGGCTGCTCAACCCTGCAAACCTCGCGCGCGATCGGACAACGCGGATGAAACGCACACCCAGACGGCCGATTCGCCGGCGTCGCCGGTGTCCCAGGCAACGGATGCGCGAGCGCAGTACGAGTCCGCACCGCAGGCACGCTGTCCACCAAAGCCCGGGTGTAAGGATGCGCCGGCTCACGAAGTACGGCGCTCGTCGGCCCACGCTCGGCGACACGACCGGCGTACATGACCACGACCTGATGGGCGACGTGGGCAACGACGCGGAGATCGTGGCTGACCAGGAGCATCGCGAGTCCCTCGTCCTCCTGGATGTCCCGAAGCAGCCGCAGGATGCGCGCCTGCACAGTGACGTCCAGTGCGGTCGTGGGCTCATCGGCCAGGAGCAGCGCCGGGCTGCCGGCCAAGGCCAGCGCGATCATCGCGCGCTGTCTCATCCCGCCGGAGAACTCGTGCGGATAACTGCGGAGCCGCGCGGCCGGCTCCGGGATTCCGGCGCGGTCGAGCAGCTCGATCACCCGGCTGCGGACCTGCTGAGGTGACTGTCCGGCCCGCCGCAAGATCTCCCCGACCTGACGGCCGACGGTCTGGGTCGGGTTCAGCGCGGCGAGCGGATCCTGGAAGATCATCGCGATCTCATGCCCGCGCACCTGCCTCCGCCGCGCCCGCGACGCCCGCAACAGCTCCTCGCCCCGCCACCGCAGCGAGCCGCCAGTTGTTGCGCCGGAGGGCAGCAGATCGATCACCGCGTTCGCCGTCATCGTCTTGCCACTGCCGGACTCCCCGATCAGCCCGACCGTGGTCGCAGCCGGGATGTCGAACGACACGTCATCGACAACCCGCACCGGACCCCCGCGGCCGGGCAGGTCGACGACCAGCCCGGCCACCTCCAGAGCGTCCGTCATGAGCCGGAGACCTGGACCTTGGCGAAGTCGGGGAGGCCGTTCGGGTCGGGGGTGAAGCCGGTGAGGCGCTTGTTGAACGCGTAGGCGTACTTCACCGCCATCGGGAACATGCCGACCGCGTCGTCCCAGATGATCTTGCCCGCCTCGCCGTACAGCCGCGTCCGCTCTGCTTCATCCGGCGTCGCGACCGCTGCCGCGAGAAGCTTGTCCAACGAAGGGTTGCAGTAGCCGTTGCGCTTGGCCTCGCAGGTGTACAACCGGCCGAGCGTGTTCGCGGCGTCGTACGTCGGGTTGGACAGCTGCTGGAAGTTGACGTCCCAGTTCATCGCCAGCAGGTCCTTGGTGAAGACGGCCTGTTCCTTCTCCAGCGGGTCGACCTGGACGCCGATCTTCTGCAGGTCGGAGACGACCGCCTGGTTGAACGGACGGAACTCGGCGTTGGCGAACTGCAGCCGGAGCTTCTTGGAGAAGTCGAAGCCGGCCGCGGTCAGCGCCGCCTTCGCCGCGGCCGGGTCGTACTTGACCGGCTCCTGCTTGACGTATCCGAGGGTGACCGGCGAGATCGGGGAATCGGCCAAGGTGCCGGTCTGCGGGTACAGCTGCTTGATGATGGTCGGGAAGTCGACGGCCTGCCACAGTGCTCGCCGTACCTTGGCGTCACGCAACGCCGGCTCGCCGGAGTTGAACCACATGGTGAAGACTGCAGTGCTTTGCACCGTCTCGACGGACAGGTTGGACTCGCTCTGCAACTGCGGCAGCTGATCGTCCGGGATGCCCCAGATCAGGTCCGCTTCGCCGGTGCGCAGGGCGGTCATCCGGGCTGCGAGCTCCGGCATCGTCTTGAACGTCACCTTGTCGAGCTTGGGCGCGCCACCGTAGTAGTTCGGGTTCGGCACCAGGTCGACCGTGCCGGACGGGTCGAACTTCTGCAGCTTGAACGGTCCCGAGCCGACCGGGCTCTTGAAGAAGTCAGGGTCCTCACCAGTGACCTTGGCCGGCACGACGTAGAAGATGACCAGCTTGTGCGGGATCGAGGCGTCCGGCTTGGGCGCCTTGAGCACCACCTGGGTGTCCGACGGAGCGGTCATCGTGTAGCCGGAGAAGTTCTTCGCGTTCGTACTCTGGAGGTCGAGCAGCCGCTTGAACGATGCGGCCACGTCGTTGGCGGTGAGTGCCGAGCCGTGGCTGAACTTCGTGCCTGAGCGCAGGTTGAACGTCCACTCCGTTGCGGTGCTGTTCGACTTCCAGTCGGTGGCGAGGTCGCCTTCGACGCTGCCGTCCTGCTTCGGCCGCACCAGCCGGCTGAAGATCTCCTGCGCGACCAGGTTCGTGCCGGTGTTGCCACCGCCCGCCGGGCTGGCCGGGTCGAGGTTCTGGATCGGGTAGGTCCCGGCGACGGTGATTTCACTCTTGCCGCTGTCACTGCCACCGCTGGTGGCGCCGCAGCCGGTCAGCGCAAGTGCGGTCGCCAGCACGAGGCCCAGTAGTCGTGATCTGGTCATGCGCGTCTTCCTTCTGTCTGGAACGGGATCACCTGAGTTGACCGCGGCCGAAGCGGGCGGTGAGCTGGTCGCCGAGGATCCCGATGTTGACGATCAGCAGCGACAGTGCGATGCCTGGCAGGGCGGAGATCCACCAGGCGGTGGCGAGGTATTGCTTGCCGTTGGCAATGGTCTGGCCCCAGGACACGGCCGAGTTGGGCAGGCCGATGCCGAGGAAGCTGAGGCCAGCCTCGGCCAGTACGACGAGGGCGAACTCCAGCGTGGCCAACGCGACCACCGGCCCGGCCGTGAACGGCAACACATGCCGGACGAGGATGAACCTACGACGTACGCCGAGCACCCGGGCCGCGTCGACCCAGGCTCGTTCGCGGACCGAGAGCGCCGTACCGCGGGTGACGCGGGCGAACGAGATCCATGCGGTCGCCGACAACGCACCGACCACCACGACGACACTGCGCTGGAACGAGCCCGCGATCACGATCGCCAGCAGGATCGCGGGAAACGCGAGGAGAATGTCGATGCCGCGGGACAACACGGTGTCCAGCCAGCCGCGGAAGTAGCCGGCCACCGTGCCGATCGACGTACCCACGACGGCGGAGACGACGACCGTCGAGACACCGATCAGCACTGATGTACGCGCGCCATACACGACCTGGGCGAAGACGTCGCGGCCGAGACCGTCGGTGCCGAACCACGCGGTCGCGCCGGGCTTGAGCAGCCGGTGGCCGAGATCGGTGCGCACCGGGTTGTAGTCGATCAGCAGTGGGCCGATGACGGCGACGGCAGCGTAGAACGTGAGCACGACGTACGGGATCCGGCTCAGCCACGTCTTCATGCCGCACTCTCCAGCCGGATGCGCGGGTCGAGCTGCGAGTAGACCAGGTCGGCGGCGAGGTTGAAGATCATCACGATGCCGGCGACGAGGAAGGTGGCCGCCTGGACGACGGTGTAGTCGCGGTTGGCGACAGCGTCCACGACCAGCGTGCCGACGCCGGGCCAGGCGAAGACGTTCTCGACCACGACCGCGCCGCCCATCAGGCCGCCCATGTGCAGGCCGATGATCGTGACGACCGGGATCAGCGAGTTGCGCAGTGCGTGGCCGAGCAGCACCTGCCGTTCGGTGAGGCCTTTGGATCGGGCCGTGTTGATGTACTGCTCGCGCATCGTCTCCGCGACGCTGGTCCGGGTCAGCCGGGCGACTGTCGCGGTGAACGGGAGCGCCAAGGTGATTGCCGGCAGCACCAAATGTGCGGGCGTCCCGGAGCCGGCGCTGGGCAGCAGCCGCAGCGCGAGCGCGAAGATCAGGATCAGCATGATGCCCGACCAGAACGTCGGGAACGACTGCAGTGCGATGGTGCCCGCGGACACCACCCGGTCGACGACCTTGCCCGGACGTCCACCCGCGATCAGGCCGAGCGTCAGACCGGCGATCACCGCGATCGCGGTGGAGGCGAGCATCAGCTCGGCGGTCGCCGGCATCCGTTCGAACACCTCGGCCATCGCGGGCCGGTTGAACAGATACGAGTCGCCGAAGCGCAGCCGTACGACGTCGCCGAGATAGCTCACGTACTGCACCGGCAACGGCCGATCGAGACCGAGCTTCGCGGTCAGCTCGCGGATCTGGTCCGGGGCCGCGTCCGGCCCGAGCAACAGCGTGGCCGGATCGCCCGGAGCGGCACGGACGATGACGAAGATGAGCGAGGCCGCGCCCCACATCACCAGTACGCCGACGAGCAGCCGCTTCACGACGACGCGCGTCACGACGGCGGCCCGACCGTCGTACCGTCCGTCAGCGGGCACTCCACGCTCTCGCTCTTGGCCTCTGCCTCTGGGGTCTCCAACTGGCTCACCAGCAAGCGCGTCGCACGCCGGCCCATCTCCTCGCGCGGAACCACCAGACCGGTCCACTGCGTGTCCTCGCGGCGCGCTCCGATCGAGTCACCGAGTACGACGACGCTCAGCTCACCCGGGATCGACACACCCGCCCGCTCGATCTCCTCGGCGAGCAGGACCTGCTCAGCCACCAGGGCGGTAATTCCGCCGTGCCGAATCTCGGCCACCAGCCCTTCGACCTCGTCGACGGACTCGAGTGTCCAGACCGGCGCCATCTGCCGGCGCCCCTGCCGGAAGCCCCGTTCGCGATCACGGCTCGGTTGCGCGTCGCCGTCGCCGAGTCGCGCGTACGCGACACGTTCGTGCCCGAGCTCGTACAGCCGCTCGGTGAGCTGTTGGGTCGCGCCGGCGTAGTCCGCCGCGACGTACGACACCGGCGCGCCGGTGACCTCCTGGTGGCCCACGTACACGAAGGGATAGCCGGAGTCGCGGAGCTGCTCGACCTCCTCGGTGTCCGGGTTCCGGCCGAGCAGCAGGGCGCCGTCCGCGAGGGAGAGCCGGGTCGAGCCGTCGCGGAAGATCTGCCGCTCGCCTTCGGTGCTGGTGAACAGCAGTAGGTCGTACCCGAGCTCGGCGGCTTCCTGCTCCATGCCGAGCAGGAACGGGAAGTAGAAGTTCCCGCTCGTGGTCGGGAACACCGCTTCGAACGTGTAGACGCCGAGGATCTTGTTCCGGCCGCCGGCCAGCGAGCGCGCCGAGGCGTTCGCGACGTACCCCCACTCGCGCATCACCGCGAGCACGCGGTCCCGCGTCGATGGGCTGATCCGGACGCCGGAGTCGCGCTCGTTCAGCACCAGCGACACGGTCGCCTGACTGACACCGGCCAGCCGGGCGATGTCGGCCTGCGTCGGCCGGCGCGCCGGTCCGGGATTCATCCGATGGCCTCCTGCTAATACGGGCTAGCAATTTCTGATCGCCGAGTTTCGCCTCGTGATCTCCGTCGTGTCAATAGCTCATGCCCGAATCAGCAGTTGTTAAAGCTAATACCCATTAGCGTCTGGCGTCCCGCGTCGATCATGGTCTAACGTCCGGCCAACCCGGTCTTCCGTTGCCCCGCCATGTGCAAGGAGCACTGCATGTCCATCAGCCGCCGGAACTTCACTCTTGGCCTCGCCGCCGGCACCGCCGCGGCCGCTCTCCCCGCCCCCGCCTTCGCCAGCGCACTCCACGCTTCAGCTGACAGCGCCGTTGGGGGCAGCAGTACGCCGTACTTCGCCGAGACCACGCTGTGGGACTCGGCCGTCGATCCACTCGCCAGCTACTTCGTCTACGGCCTCGTCGTACTGCCGGACGACACGATCATCGCCTGCACCGAAGGTAGGCATGAGACCTGTGACGCCGGCCCGCACGACCTGCTGATCCGCCGCAGCACCGACGGCGGCCAGACCTGGACGCCTACCCAGGTGGTGGAGCTGTCCGTCGACGGGCAGACGTGGGCGAACCCGACCTTCGTGGTCGACCGGACCACCGGCGAGGTGTTCCTGTTCCACAACATGTGCGTCCGGCTACCCGAGAACACCAGTTGCTCGGCCGACTCGAGCACGGTCTACTTCATCTCCAGTACGGACGGCGGCGTGACCTGGAGCGAGCGTCGCAGCCTGGCCGGCCTCTTCGACCACTTCCCGTACAACTGGGCGATGCACGGTCCCGGTCCGGGCCACGGCATCCAGCTCGCGTCAGGCCGCCTGGTGCTCAGCGTCTCGCATCGCACGATCATCACCGGCGTACCGGCCGATCAGCGCAACTACGGCGTCTCGACCATCTACAGCGACGACCACGGCCAGACCTGGCAGGCCGGTGGCGAAGTGCCGATGATCGCGGGGCTGCCGACTCTGGGCGAGGCCAGGCTGGTCGAACGCGCGGACGGCACCGTCCTGATGAACAGCCGGCCGGGCTCCGGTCAGGACTGGCCGCGGGGCATCGCGGTCAGCTCGGACGGTGGGCTGACCTGGTCCCGCTCGGTGCTCGACTTCAACGCCGGGGTCTTCAACGGTTGCGACCACAGCCTGATCAAGTATCCCGGCGGGCGCATGGTGTTCAGCCGCCCCGACGCACCGATGCGCTGGAACATGACCGTCTCAGTCAGCTACGACGAGGGCTACTCGTTCCGCTACAGCCGCTCTGTCCATCCAGGCCGGTCGTTCTACTCGGACCTGGCTCACCTGTCCGACGGCACGATCGTCCTGCTCTACGGCTGCGACGGCGACCTCGACGGCAGTCCCCAGCGGGTGTCCGTTGCCCGCTTCAACCTGGAGTGGCTGACGCAGGGCCGTGACAGCCTCGCGACCGGTCCTTGCCTGACCGAGCGTACGCAGGACCTCGGCAACGGCGCGCCGGGCGTACGACGTTCGGGCGGCACAGTGTCGGTGGTCCGCGAGGCCACGGCACGTCACGGCGCCCGCGCGGTCTACACCCCCGCGGCCGTGGGCGACTTCATCGAATACCCCTTCACAGCTGGGCCGGACGGCGACTACGAACTCTGGCTGCGCTACTACCGCTCGTCCACCGGCGGCCTGGTGACCGTCACGGTGGACGGTCAGACTCTCCGCAACTCGACCTTCGACTTCACGACGTACCGCATGGACGGGTACGCCGTCTCGCTCCTCGGCAAGCTTCGATTGCAGCCGGGCCGGCACACCATCCGCTTCACCCTGGCCGGCGCAGGCCGTGGCGGCGGTACGACGATGTCCCTCGACGAACTGAGCATCGTCGCAGCGGCCCGCCCGGCCGACGTACGCGAGGAGGTGACCGTGGACAACGGTGGCGACCTCGGGTTCTCAGTCGTGGGCGCTTGGCCGAGCAGCCGCGGCGTGCCCGGGTACTACGGCTTCAACTACGCGTCACACGCCAAAGGCACCGGAGCCAACGTCGCTACCTGGCGCCCGGCGCTGCCCGGCGACGACAGCTATGAGGTGCTGGTGTCGTACTCCGCCGGCACCAACCGGGCGACCGACGCGACGTACGTCGTCCATCACGCCGACGGGGTCACGCCGGTCACGGTCGACCAGACGCAGCACGGCGTACCGGAGGTCCGGACCGGCGAGTGGGTCTCGCTCGGGACCTTCCGGTTCGCGGCCGGTATCGACGGGTACGTCGAGCTCAGCGATGCGGCGAACAATGTCGTGATCGCCGACGCCGTGCGCTTCCGCCGGCAGCCGGCATGATCGCGCCGGTGCTTCCCGGTCCGGCGGCGGCCATCGTACTGCGGCCGCTGCCGGACAGCCGGGTGACGGGTGGGTTCTGGCAGCGACGGATGTCGGCCAATCGGGATGCGATTCCGGTCGGGTATCAGCGGTTGGTTGATGCAGGCAACATTCGGAATCTGGAGATCGCGGCAGGTCAGGCTTCTGGTATGGCGGAGGGCGGGAGCTTTCGCGATTCCGATGTGTACAAGTGGCTGGAGGCCGCGGCTTGGGATGGCTACGACGCGCGCGAGCTTCGTCGTACGATCGCTGCCGCTCAGCGCGACGACGGCTACCTCAACTCGGCCATCCAGGTGCGCGGCGAGGAGCGGTACGACCGGCTGTGGATGAGCCACGAGCTCTACTGCGCCGGTCATCTGTTCCAGGCCGCGGTAGCGGGCGCACGAACCGGCAACACGGAACTGCTCGACGTTGCAACGCGCTTCGCGGACCATCTCGTGACGACATTCGGCCCGGACGGACGGACCGAGCTCGACGGTCATCCGGCGGTGGAGCTGGGTCTCGTCGAGCTCTACCGGCAGACAGGCTCACGCGAGTATCTCGACCTGGCGCGCTACTTCGTCGACGCACGCGGCTACGGCCGGGCCACCAAGCCAGGCTTCGACCCGTCGCACTACGGCGACCCGGCGCACTATGCCGACCGCGTTCCGGTGCGCAAGGCGGAGACAGTGGAGGGCCATGCGGTCCGTGCTGTCTACTTCGCCGCCGGCGCCACGGACGTCGCCATCGAGACCGGCGACACGGAGCTGCTTGAGGCTGTCCGGAGGCAGTACGACGCGATGCGGCGGCGGAAGCAGCACGTCACCGGCGCGGTCGGGTCGCGGTGGGACGGTGAGGCGTTCGGCGACGTCGACGAGCTGCCACCGGACCGCGCGTACGCCGAAACGTGTGCGGCGATCGGGGCGCTGCAGTGGGCATGGAGACTGCTGCTGGCGACCGGCGATCCCTTGTACGCCGACCAGATCGAGCTGATCCTCTACAACGCGATCCTGCCGGGGGTGTCGCTGACTGAAGCGGACTACTTCTACGTGAACACCCTGCATCGCCGTACGGGCGCTCGAGGTGACGTGCAGCGCTCACCGGCGTACGGACGACGGCCGTGGTTCAACTGCGCCTGCTGCCCACCGAACGTGATGCGCACGCTGGCCAGCCTGCCCGCGTATCTAGCCACTGGCACGGACGAGGGTCTGCAGATCCATCAGTACGCCGTCAGCTCGCTACGCGCCGGCGCCTTTGCTGTGGACGTCGACACCAACTATCCGTGGGACGGCCGCGTCACCCTGACGATCGCGGAGGCTCCCACGCATGAGGTCGAGCTGGCATTGCGAATCCCCGAGTGGGCAGCCGAAGCCACAGTCGACGGCCAACCAGCCGTTGCGGGATATGCCAAGCTCCGCAGGGTGTTCCGGGTCGGTGAACAAGTCGTACTAGACCTGTCACTCGCACCACGCTTGCTCGTCTCGGGCGACCGAGTGGATGCGACCCGTGGCTGTGTCACCGTCGCACGAGGCCCACTCATCTACGCCATCGAGCAGCCGGACCAGACAGCCACCATCGAAGACCTCCGCCTCGACCCCACAGCCGAGGTCCACGCAACCCCACGCCCCGACCTACTCGACGGCGTCACGCTCCTCCACACCACCGGCCTCGCAGTCGCCCCCTCCGACTCCCCCTACCCCACCTACGGCGCCCAGCCCTCCACCCGCCCAGTCCCCATCACCCTCATCCCCTACTACACCTGGTCAAACCGCGGCCCCCACGCCATGCGCGTCTGGATCCCCACAACCTAGCCTCAAGGGTCCAAGCGCGACTTTGTCCACAGGAGCAAAGTCAGGGCTCGGTGGAGGGCCATGTCAGGGCATGTTGTCGATGTGGAGGGATCAACGGCATCGAAGCTTCCGGCGGACGACGGGCGAGTACGACGGTTCGTCGAGCTGCGCGAGCGACAGCAGGGCGCCTTCAGCCGCGCCCAGGCTCAGTCGAGCGGAATCGACGACTACGTCCTGGTACGGCGATCCCGGAATCGGCAGATCCAGCGAATCCACCAAGGCGTGTACGCGGACTTCACCGGACCGCTCCCGTGGGGCACCCGAGTCTGGGCGGCGTGGTTGGCTTGCGGACCCGAAGCGGCGCTGACCGGCGAGACCGCTCTGCGCTGGCACGGGCTCAACGGTGACTGGGACGATCACACGGTCCATCTCGCAGTGCCGCAGAACCGCAGGATGGAGCGCCGAGCCGGCATCCGGATCAGCCGCCGGAAAGACTTCTCGTCGTGGTTGCTCGAAGGACGCGAGCCAGGAATTGTCCGGCTGGAGGTCGCCGTGTTGACCGCGGCAGCCGGGTACGCCGCTCCAGACCAGCGGGCGGCGCTTGTGCTCGACGCGTGCCGTCAACGCCGTACGACGCCCGAGCGATTGCTGGCCGAGCTGAACCGACTCCCTCGACTCCGCGGCCGGGACCAGCTGCATCAGATCCTCTCGGACGCCGCAACCGGCGTGCAGTCTTTCCTCGAGCAGACCTACCTGAGACGTGTAGAACGCCCGCACGGCCTACCCGTCGGCACCCGCCAGCTCCGCGTGACCGACGGCAAGACGGTGAGGTACCGCGACATCGAGTACCTACCGTACGACCTGATCGTCGAACTCGACGGCCGCGCCGGCCATGCCGACACAACCTCCAGTTGGCGGGACATGCAGCGGGACAACTCGGCCACACTCCGAGGCAAGATCACGCTGCGCTTCGGGTATCAGCTGGTCAAAACCCATGCGCCGCCGCTGCCCAGGTCGGCGCAGCACTGGCGCTCCGCGGCTGGCCCGGCACCCCCACCACCTGCTCCCCCACCTGCCGCATCACTGGAGGGTTTTGAACGACTCAATGGCGGGTTTCTTGCGCTATTTCACAAAACCCTCCACTGATCCAAGAGCTCAGGGCGAGGTCAGGCAGCGGGCGGGGAGGTCGAACCAGCGGAGGTGGTCGAAGTCGGTGTTGACGTGGCCCTCGGTCTCGTCGGCACCTGGACACGTGGACAGCATGTCGCGGGCTTCGGCCAGGTAGTCCTGGAGGGCTGACTCGGGGGCGGTGTGGTCGTGGCGTGGGTACCTGAGTTTGCCGTCGGCGTCGTACCCGACCTGGGACAGTCGCAGCGGCGGCTCGACCGGGCCGCGGTGATGCCGCCACAGGCCGTTCGTCGGGTCGAAGCGGTAGTCGGCGAGCAGCCGCCAGCCGTCTCGCGCGACCAGCTTCACCGCCTCGACGACGTACGAGAAGACCGCCTCGGAGATGAAGTAGTTGAAGTTCACCCGGACCCAGCCGGGCTTGATCCCCTCGCACCCATGCAGGATCTCTTCGGCGAACTCATGCGACCGCTCCAGGTCGATCCCGAGCAACGTGTGCCCGTACGGACCCGCGCACGAACACCCGCCGCGGGACTGGATCCCGAAGAGGTCGTTGAGCAGGGCAACAACGAAGTTGTGGTGCAGGTACCGGCCGGACGGCGCCTTCACCACGAACGACACGATTGACAGCCGCTCGGCGTCGAGGTTGCCGAGGATCTGGATGTTCGGTTCCTGCCGCCACGCCTCGACCGCGCGGCGCAGGTAGGCGTCCTCATGCGCGCGGATCACGTCGATTCCGACCGCCTGCTTCAGCTGGAACACGAGCCCGGCCCGGATCGACCCCACGATCGCGGGCGTCCCGCCCTCCTCCCGATGCACGGGGTCGTCGAGGTAGCGGTGCTCCAGCGGGTTCACGTACGCGACCGTCCCACCGCCCGGTACGTCGGGCACCCGGTTGCGGAGCAGCTCACGCCGGGCCACGAGTACGCCGGGAGTCCCCGGACCGCCGATCAGCTTGTGCGGACTGAGGAAGATGGCGTCCTTGTACTCCAACGGGTCGTCGCCGTACATGTCGATCTCCACGTACGGCGCCGCGGCCGCGCAATCCCAGAACGACAAGGCGCCGTGCCGATGCAGCAGGGCTGACAAGAGCTGGGTGTTGCTGACGATGCCGGTGACGTTGCTGGCCGCGGAGAACGAGCCGATCTTCAGCGGGCGATCGGCGTACTCGATCAGTCTGGACTCGAGCTGGTCGATGTCGATGTGGCCGTCGTGGTCCTGACTGATCACGACCACGTCGGCGATCGACTCGCGCCAGGGCAGCTCGTTGGAGTGATGCTCGTACGGGCCGATGAAGACAACCGGGCGCTGGTCGCGCGGGATCTGGTCGGTGAGGTGGTAGGTGTCGTCGAGCTCGGCCGGGATGCGCAGGCCCATGATGCCGATCAGCTTGTCGATCGCACCGGTCGCACCGGAGCCGCAGAAGATCACCGCGGTCTGGTCGTCGCCGCCGACGCTCTGGTGGATGATCCGGCGGGCGTCCTCGCGCAGCCGGGTGGTCTGCAGGCCGGTGCCGCTGGACTCGGTGTGCGTGTTCGCGTATCGCGGCAGCACTTCCGCGCGGATGAAGTCCTCGAGGAAGGTCAGCGCCCGCCCGGAGGCGGTGTAATCGGCGTACGTCACCCGGCGCGGACCGTACGGCCCGTGCATCACCTGGTCGTCGCCGATCACCGACGCCCGGATCCGCCGCAACAGGGCGGTATCCGGCGGCATTTCCTGCCGCGTCTCCGCCCGCTCCCCCACGATGCTCATGCCTCAGAGTAAAGCGGACGAGTGACCTACGTCTCGTACTGCCGCGTCGCGTTGTGGATAAGGTGCAGACCGGAGCGAAAGGAGCTTTACGGATGACGTTTTCCGGCGAGCTGTGGGACCGCGGTGGCGCGGCCATGTACGACGAGATCGTCCGGCATCCGTTCATCACCGGGCTCACCGACGGCTCCCTGGACCACGACGCGTTCCGTTACTTCATCGTTCAGGACAGTCACTACCTGCGTTCGTACTCGCGTGCGCTGACGCTGATCGCCGGCCGCGCGACCGACGAGGACGCGGTCAGCATGTTCGCCCTGCACGCGGCCAACGCGATCGCGGTCGAGCGGGAGCTGCACGCGTCGCTGCTGGGCTCACTGGGCCTCACGTCAGCGGATGTCGACGCAACCGGCTCCGGCCCGACGACTACGGCGTACATGTCCTATCTGACGGCTGTCTGCGCGACCGGCACGTACGCCGAGGCGGTTGCCGCCGTACTGCCCTGTTACTGGATCTACCGCGACGTCGGCCGCGAGCTGCTCAAGCGGTCGTCGCCTGACCCGCTCTACCGGCGGTGGATCGAGACCTACGGCTCGGACGAGTTCGACGCGGTGGTCGAGTCGGTACTCGCGGTCACGAACGGACTGGACGTCAGCGCCTCGGAGCGAGAACGTTGCCATAGGCACTTCGCGACCACCTGCCGTTACGAATGGATGTTCTGGGACGCCGCCTACAACAAGCTGGAGTGGCCGGTCTGATGAAGGACTTCTACGACGTCGTGATCGTCGGCGGTGGCCACAACGGCCTCACCGCCGCGGCTTACCTCGCCCAGGCCGGGCTGTCGACGCTGGTGCTGGAGCAGCAGGCCCACACCGGCGGCGCCGCGGTCAGCCAGCAGGTGTTCCCAGGAATCGACGCGCGGCTGTCGCGGTACTCCTACCTGGTCAGCCTTCTCCCCGACAAGATCGTCGCGGACCTCGGCCTCGCCCTGGAGCTCCGCTCGCGCTCAGTCGCGTCGTACACGCCCGTACGACGTGATGGTCGCGACCTCGGCCTTCTCGTCGACCGGCCCGAGAATGCGGCCACGCGCGAGTCGTTCCGGGCCTTGACCGGTAGCGACGCCGAGTACGAGGCGTGGACGTCGTTCTACGGCGCCGTCGGTTCGCTGGCGGAGGTGATCGCTCCGACGCTGCTCGAGCCGCTCGTGACCGGCTCGTCGTTGAAGGCTCGAGTGGACTCCGCTCTGTGGGAGGAGTTGATCGAGCGGCCGCTCGGCGAGGCGATCGAGCGACGCTTCGCCGACGACACCGTGCGCGGAGTCGTCGCGACCGACGCCCTGATCGGGACGTTCGCTGGGATGCATGACGAGTCGCTGATCCAGAACCGATGCTTCCTCTACCACCTGATCGGCAACGGCACCGGCGAGTGGCGGGTGCCTGTCGGTGGGATGGGCGCGGTGACCGATGCGCTGGCTCACGCGGCCCGGCTCGCCGGTGCGTCACTGGTCACGAACGCTTCGGTGGCCTCGGTGGAAGCCGATGGCGTCAGCGCCTCGGTCACCTGGATGGGCGGCGACGGAGAACGCTCGGTCGACTGCTCGTACGTACTGGCGAATGTCGCGCCGGCCACTCTCGATGCTCTCCGCGGTCGTGTTGGCGGTCAGAAGCCTGAGGGTTCGCAGCTGAAGGTCAATCTGCTGCTCTCCCGGCTTCCTCGGCTCAAGTCCGGTGACGACCCGGCGCACGCCTTCGCCGGCACCTTCCACATCGACGAGGACTACAGCCAGCTGGAGTCCGCCTACGTGTCCGCGGCCGATGGGGTGCTGCCCGCCGTACCGCCGTCCGAGGTCTACTGTCACTCGCTCACCGACCCGTCCATCCTCAGCCCGTCACTGGTTGCCTCCGGCTACCACACGTTGACCATCTTCGGCGTCCACTTCCCCGCGCGGTTGTTTGCCGACGACAACGAGGCCGCGCGGGCCGAGTCGGTCCGCCGGGTGCTGGCCGGGCTCGAGTCCTACCTGGCCGAGCCGCTGGCGGACTGCATCGCCCGTGATGCCGATGGCAACCTATGTGTCGAGGCCAAGACGCCGTACGACATCGAAGCATCGGTCGGCATGCCCGGCGGTCACATCTTCCACGGCGACCTCCAGTGGCCGTGGGCAACCGACGATGCCGGCGCCGGCCGCTGGGGCACCGAGACCGACGTCGCCAACCTGCTGATCTGCGGCTCCGGCGCCCGCCGCGGCGGCGCCGTCAGCGGCCTCGGCGGCCACAACGCCGCCATGACCATCCTCACTGCCCAGTCCTGACCCTTGGCAGCGCGAGTCTGACCGTTCCTGCGGCCGCAAGAGTCAGAGCGGCGTTGACAGCGATCGCGGTGGTGAGGCTGCCCACGAGATCCGCGGTGAGGAACGCGGACATGATCGGGGTGCCCATGGTGATGCCGACCTGCTGGTGCGCACTGTTACTCAGAAGCTGCTGGCAAGGATTGCCCGCGGATTGACGCGTCGAGGACTTCGACTGTGTGGGCTGTTGCCATGGATTTGCCTTGGCGTTCCAGGGATGAGGTGACTTGCATGAGGCAGCCGGGGTTTGCGGTGACCAGGAGGGCGGCGCCGGTGGCTAGGACGTTCTTGGCTTTGGCGTCGCCTAGTTCTTGGGCTGGTTCGGGGTTGAGGAGGTTGTAGATTCCGGCGCTGCCGCAGCAGATTGCCGAGTCCTTGATCTCGCGTAATTCCAGGCCTGGGATGGCGCGCAGCAGTTCTCGCGGTTGGCTGCGGACTCCCTGGGCGTGGGCCAGGTGACAGGCGTCGTGGTAGGCGACTGTCACTTCCAGTGGATGCCGTGGGGCGACGGTGCCGACCTCGACGAGGAACTCGCTGATGTCGCGGACGCGGTCGACGAAGGCCGCCGCGCGGTCCGAATACGAAGGATCGTCCGCGAGCAGCTCTGCGTACTCCTTCATGCTCGAGCCGCATCCCGCGGAGTTCACCACGACAGCGTCGACACCAGCCTGCTCGAACGTGTCGATCAGCTTCCGGGCAAACCGCTGAGCCTCAGGCTCCCGCCCACTATGGGCAGAGAGCGCGCCGCAGCAGCCTTGCGAAGCCGGAGCGATGACGTCGAAACCCTCAGCCGCGAGTACGCGCGCCGTCGCAGCATTCACGCCAGGGAAGAACTCACGTTGAACGCACCCGAGCAGCATGCCGACAACCCCGCGCCGCTCGCCTGCCGCGGCGACTCGCTCAGGGACGCGTTCGGCTCGCGACAACGGCGGGGCCAACGATTCCATCGCGGCCAGACTCGGCGAGATCCGCTGCAGCAAACGCGATCTGCGCAACAGCCGGGACAGTCCGGATCGCTGGTGGAGACGCAGCGGTCCACGCAATGCCCGCAGCCTGCGTGGATAAGGAAACAGCTGGAAGATCGCCGTACGCAGCGCCCGCTGGCCCGTCGGCCGCTCGTGGTTGCGCTCGACCTGTGCGCGAGTGGCCGAGATCAGTACGTCGTACTGGACACCCGACGGGCACGCGGTCACGCATGCCAGGCAACCGAGGCACGCATCGAAGTGCTGCACTGTGGACGGGCTCAACGGCTCACCCTGCCGCACCTGATCCATCAGGTGGATGCGGCCGCGTGGGCTGTCCATCTCCTCGCCCCAGAGCACGTACGTCGGACACGTCGGCAGACAGAACCCGCAGTGTACGCAGTCCGCCAGCAACTCCGCCGACGGCGGCCGGTGATCATCGAAGCTCATCAAATGCCTCCCACGAAGCGTCCCGGCGACAGCAAACGTCCGGGATCGAACCGTTGCTTGACCGAACGCATGAGCTCGAGCCCACGCACCGGGCCCCACAGATCAAGCTCGCCACGCGCCTCCTCCGGAGCATCGAGTACGACGACCGACCCGCCGAACCGGGCCGACTCGCGCCGTAGGTTCGCCACGACATCAACGACGGCGTCGCTCACCCCGAGCAGCCCTGTGCCGACACCTGGTGAGCCACGGAAACGTAAGGACCCAATTGCCTCAAGCAACTGAGTCAAAGCGCCGATCTCATAAGTCACCTTGAGCAGCGCCCCGGCCGGCTCCCCACCCCACCACGACGGTGGCTCCGTCGACGACTCGGCATCCCTTGCCAGCAAGCGAATCACCTCCTCACAGATCGCGTCGACGCCGTCAGCATGACCAACAATCTGTACGGCGACCTGACCACGACCGTCGCTCCAGTCCAGCTCAATCGCCGCAGCCATCACCTGACTGTGCACCAGCGCCTGCACGGCTTCATGCGCCTGCTGGGCACTGTCGACCTCGACGCTCACCCAACGACGGCCCTGCGGGATCGGGTGCAGCCGAAAGGCGACCTCGGTGATCACGCCCAACGTCCCGTACGAGCCGGTCATGATCTTGGCAAGGTCATAACCAGCGACGTTCTTCACCACTTTGCCGCCGCTGTGGGCCACCACACCATCGGCCCGCACAAAGGTCATCCCGATCACGAGATCCCGTACGGCGCCATGCCGCAACCGCAGCGGTCCCGTCGAGGCGGTGGCCACGGCTCCACCCACCGTGCCCTTCCGCGCCGGGTCGATCCCCAACTGCTGTCCCGAAGCGGAGATGTCTTGCTGAATCGTCTCCAACCGCCGACCAGCACCGGTGACGAGGATGAGATCGCCCTCAGCATGCTCGACCAGCGCATCCAGGCCCGTGGTGTCGAGCACCACATCCACTCGCTGCGGCCGATTTCCCCAGCGCAGCTTGGTCCCCGCTCCGCGTGCCACGACAGCAAGATCGTGCGCTGACGCGACCCGCATGATGTCGGCGACTTGCGCGGTAGTAGTAGGACGCACCACCCACTGAGGCAGCTCGCCGACCACCGCGTCGGCGTCTTTCGCGGGCTCCAGCTCGCAGGCACGCTCGAGCTCCGACTGCACGTCCGGCATCAGAACACCTCCGCCACGCCGTCCGCCGGAACCCCTTGCTGCTTTCGAGGACGCTCGCCACACAGCCGTGGAGTCGGAAAGACCTTCCCAGGATTCGAAAGCGAGTCCGGATCGAAGGCACAGCGCAGCAGTTGCATGGTGTCCAGATCCTCGTCGGTGAACATCCGCGGCATGTACTGCGCCTTGTCCGACCCGACACCGTGCTCGCCCGTGATCGAACCGCCGTGCTGGATGCAGAGGTCGAGGATCGCCCCCGACACTTCCTCCGCCCGCTCGGCCTCGCCCTCGCGCCGCTCGTCGAAGAGCACGAGCGGATGCAGGTTGCCGTCGCCCGCGTGGAACACGTTGGCCACCCGGACGCCGGATCGCTCCGACAGTTCGGCGATGCTGCGCAGTACGCGCGGCAGCGACGTACGTGGGACGACTCCGTCTTGGACGATGTAGTCCGGGCTGATGCGGCCGACCGCGGCGAAGGCCGACTTGCGACCTCTCCAGATCAGAGCCCGTTCCTCGTCGTCGCGGGCGATGCGGATCTCGAACGCTCCCGCGGCCTGGCAGAGACCAGTGACCTGATCGAACACGTGCTGGACGTCCGAGCGTGGTCCGTCGATCTCGACGATCAGTACGGCGCCAGCGCCGGGCGGGTAGCCACAATGCACGGCAGCCTCGGCCGCTTCGATGGCAAGCGCGTCCATCATTTCGATCGCGGCCGGGATGACTCCGGCGCCGATGATCGCGGATACCGCCGTACCGGCGCTGTCGGTGCTGTCGAACGCCGCCAGCAAGGTTCGGACGTCCTCCGGGGCACGGGTCAGGCGCACGGTCACACCCGTGACGACTCCCAGCGTGCCTTCGGAGCCGACCAAGGCGCCCACCAAGTCGTAGCCCGGTGTGTCGGGCGCTTTGCCGCCGAGCTCGACGATGTCTCCTTCGGGCGTGACCAGTTCCAGGCCGGTGACGTGGTTGGTCGTGAAGCCGTACTTGAGGCAGTGCGCTCCGCCCGAGTTCTCCGCGACGTTGCCGCCGATCGAACACACCTGCTGACTCGACGGGTCCGGGGCGAAGTAGTACCCCATCGGCATCGCGGCGTTCGTCAGCTGCATGTTGATGACGCCCGGCTCGACCACGGCGCGCTGCCCCTCGATGTCGAGTTCGAGAATCCGGCGCATCCGGCTCATGACGATCAGCACGCCGTCGGCGTGCGGCAACGCTCCCCCGGACAATCCCGTACCGGAGCCTCGGGCGACGAACGGGACACCTAGCGCGGCGCACTCCTTGACCGTCGCAGCCACCGCGGCCGTAGTGTCGGCGAGGACCACCAGCGCGGGAACCACCCGATGGTGGGTCAGGCCGTCGCATTCGTACGTACGTCGTTGCGCGCGATCCGTGATGACGGCGGCGTCACCCAGTTGTGCGCGCAGCCGAGCAGCGAGCGCCTCGATCTCCACCAGCACCTCGAATTCTGCATAGCGGAAAAACTTTTCTACGATTCGGCAGTCTATGAGGCACGTTCGCAGGGGTCAACGACAGGCGTGTCAGTCCTTGGGAGGCGGTACGTCGGCCAGGTAGTCGAAGGCCAGGCCGCTCGAGCCTTCGCCGCGGCCGGTCTGTTTGCGGACGCCGAGCCAGACGAACGTACGGCCGGCGTTCCAGCGGGTTCGCTGGAAACTGGTCGATACGACGGTTCCGGCGCGGGGCACCTCCTCCTCGTGGAGGAGGTAGCCGGTTTGGGGAGTGTCTTCGAGGCCGGGCCGGAGCAGGGAGGTGCGCGGGCGGACGGGATCCGGCGTGGGGGCGGTGTCGCCTTCCATGATCCGGAGCATCGCTGCCCGCTGGAGCTGGACCTCCCTGTTGTTGCCCGCGACATGGACCGGGATCAGCGGGATCCAGTTCTCCGGGACCGAGCTCATCACCTTGTAGCGGATCTTCGCACCTTCGGCCGGCGGAAGCGGCTCGGGTGGTGCGCCGAGGCGGCGTTCCAAGTCGGCCTCGTAGAACACGCGAGTCTGCTCCGCCGCCTCCCGCCCGTTCGCGGGGTCACCGGACGGGAGAGCGATCGTCTGCTCGATTCCCCAGACCATGTTGGCCATCTCGTCGCGGCCGAGCATGACCTGCTCGAGCGGCCGTCCTTCGAGGACCTGACGTGCCGCCGGCGGCAGCACCAGGCTGCGGTCGGCGGGCTCATGACCCTTGCCGCGAATCGAGACCAGGAACATCGCCCAGCGCTGCCAGTCATCGTCGTCGCCACGCCCGGCCGCTTCGACCCAGGTCCGCTCGCCGAACACGTTCGTGACCGCCATGCCCTGGATCTCCGCGATGGTCGCGGCCGGAACGGTGAACGGTACGACGAACCAGTCGTTCGCGAACACGAGCCCGAACTCGATCAGCAACAGTTTCGCCAGGTCGGTCGTGTCCGGCTTGATATCGCCGAAGTTGGTCCGGGAGTCCTCGAACCGCCACCAGCGGGTGTTCGGCATCCCGTTGAACGTCGCCTGCGTCGGCAGCATCGACAAAGTGTGCGGCTTAGGCGGAACAGCAGCCGGGTCGACGTCTCCGAGCGTGCTCCGAGCCGGGTCGACGTCGAAGTTGTACCAGTCGAGATGACCCTGGTAGTACTCCTCCGCGACCAGCACCTTCTCCACTTCGCCGTACGGCGCCGATACCGCGAACTGATACTCGAGTCGCTCCTTCTGCCAGGCACCCGGTCCTTCGGGCTGGTGAAAGACACGACGGAACCAGCGGACGAACCGCTCCGCGACGACGTCGACCTGGCCCTCCATCCCCACCAGCGCCGGGATCCCGTCGTACGCATGATTCGCCGCCGAGGCGAGGTGGTCGAGCAGCTTGACCCCGTCCATCCGCCGCGTCGCCACGGCAGTAAAACTCGACCACGCCTCAGGATGGGCACACGTCGAAGCATCATCGAGATCCCTCGGATCCGGCAGGTGAATCGGATACCGGCCGATGAACTGCTCGGCAACCAGCGGAGCCGGCGACACAGTGCGGATCAGTTTCAGCCATTGCCGCCCGAGCAGCAGCCGGAGGTCGAGCGCGATCTCATGGCCACCCTGTTCGATCGGTACCGCCATCCGCTCGACATGTGCCTCGAGCGGGATCTGGTCGTCGAACGGTTCGACCGGACCCAGCACCGCCTGGTACTTCTGCAGCTTCGTCGTCTCCAGATGGACCCTCACGTCGATCGGCGAGCCCGCGTCGTCGCCCTGGAACTCGCCCATCTGCCACTGCCGGGTCAGCATCCACAACGCGTCCCGGACCTCGGCCCGCAGTGCGCGGTCGAAGTTCTCCGCTCGCGGCCGGCCCTCGAGCCGGTTCCAGATGGTGATCGCCGGCCGCGACTTCTTCGCGATGACCGAGCCGAGATTGCGCGTGATGCTGAACGGCATGTCAGTCCTCCAGCAGGGCGATCTTGTTGTTGAGGGCAAGATCTATCGCGATCGTAAGCTGGCTGACCTGGGTGGCGAGCACTGTCGCGGGCAAGAAGGGCGCGTACGGCGAAGCGTCCAGATGCTTGGGCTCCACGGCCCGGCTCTTGGCCAAGTCCAGCGTCTCGTTCAGGGCGTCAACCAGGTCGTTCCACTGCCACGCGCCGCGGAACTCCGACGGCGTCACCAGCAACATCGTCTGCGGCGCTTCCGAGTTTGGCCGGTCGTAGTGGAAGGCGATGCCGGTGTCGATGCTCTGGTCAGGGATGGTCTCGGTCCACTCGTCGAGCAGCATCCCGCACTGCGGCTTCGTCTTGTCGAACGGCGTGGAGTAGTGGGCGGTGTACAGGAGCCGATCACTGTCCAGCGTCTTGTCCGCCGGGAAGTCGAGCCCGAGCCAGTGATCGTCGGGGACGTACGGCAACTGGATCGCGGTCAGCTCCGGCTCCGGACGGCCGAGGGCTCCGGTGAACATCACCGTTTGCTCCCAGGCGTTCAGCTTCTCGCGCACCCGGGCGACGCCGTACATCCATTCGTCGACCGGGAAATCGACGGGGTCGACGGCCGGATCGGTCGGCGTGGTGAGGTGCCGGAACAAGTGGTTCGACGCCGAGTCGACATGCGCGTTGGTCAGCTCGTCGCCTTGCGCTGTCGACAATCGGAACCGCGGGAAGATGCGGAAGTCGTCCCCCAGCAGAACCTTCGCGGCCCGATCCAGCGCATCGACGCGGGCTGTGGCGTCGGCCGTCGCGTCGTGTTCGTCGAACAGGTCCTGCGATTCGGTGAGACGCCGGTCGACCTCCGCGCTGATCACGGTGACGACAGCACTGATGTCCTGAGCGAATCGGATGATCTCGTCCTCGCGTTTGCCGAGCTCCAACGGCACGAAGTCGAAGGCCGCGATCGGCAGCGCCGCCCGCAGATCCGCCAGAAGCGCCGCGACACCCCGACGGGTTGAGTTCTTGAACGCGTCAAAGGCGGCCCGCTTCGCAACGAACGCGGGCCTCTTCACGTTGACCAGCTCATTGAGGTACGTCGGTAACGCCGGCAACGGCGAGGTGATGATCGTCGAGATCGCCCGCTCGGCCTGCGTGAGCAGCTCGAACTTCTCCTCATCCGTCGCCGCCAACCCGGCCTCAGCCACGCGAGCGTCGAACTCCGCAAGCTTCCCGTCCCATCGCGTCACCAGCTCTGCCGCCTGCGCCAGCATCGTCGCGAAACAGCTCCGCCGGAAGTCGTACGCGAAAGCCCAGCCGGCCTGCGGCATCCCGAACAGAGCCACCCTGGCCAGCAAGGCGGCCAGATCGTCGATGAACGTGTCGATCCCGGTCAGGAGCTCGTCGCGCCGGTTGTCCAGATCCGCGAGCGGTCCATCGATGCTCGCGGCGTACGCCGCGAGGTCGGTCTGGACGTCCAGCAACGCGTTCCGCACCCGGTCGATCCGGTCCTTGTCGAACTCAGGCGCAGCGTCCTGCGTGCTGCTCGACTCGTTCATCAGCGTCAGATCACTGGACCGAAGAGGCCGCGACTTGGTCGTCAATCGCCGTACGGCGCGAAGACCCGGCAGCAACTCGAAGACGCTGTACGGCGCTGTCTGCGTCGTGAGGTACTCGATCGTCACCAGCACGTCCGGCCGCGGATCCGCATCGGCGATCACGCGTTGCACGATGCGGTCGTCGAGCTCGCTGATCGACGACTCGGTGTCCTCCCGGATGATGGCCAGCAGATCCGCGGGTTGCAGGCCGAGCTGATCGAGCGTGATCTCCAGCGTCTCGGTGGTCCCTGTCGCGGCCGAGCGGTACGACGCGACACAACCGATCTGATCCGGTGGCGGCAGAACACCGGCCAGCCAAGCGTTCACACCGGGCTCGCCAACAGCCCGAGGAGTCATCGAGGTCCCGGCGATCGGTGACGTCGCTGGATCCGCGGCCGGGTCGAGGTGCAGGCCGACTCGCAGGGTCAGACCTGTTCCGTTGAGCGGCGTGCGGACCACGTCCGGCTCCGGCGGGAAGTTGCCGCGGGCATAGGCGTCGTAGGTCGACGCGACCCGGTCGTAGTTGCCCAGCACGGCTTGGTACACACCCTCGGACAGGGCCAGGTCCGCGACAGCGTCGTGCGTCTCGCGGAGCCGGTCGGCCTCGGCGTTCAGGGCGGTGGCCTCGGCCGGGCTCGCGTCCGGCAGCGTCGTCTTCCCAAAGGGATAGGTGGGCTTCTGCGTGTTCGCCATGTGCTCGACGAGCGCAAGACCGTCGATCACGTTCCGGGCCTCGATGGTTTGGATCGAATCGCCGTCTTCGGACTTCGTCGACTTGATCCGGTCCGCCCGGAGCGGGAACTCCTTGCGCAGCTTGTAGATGAACTTGTCGACCTCGGCGAGCCCGTGCCGGTCGTGCAGACCGCGCTCGAACTGGTAGCCGAGCAGGCTCGACATGCTCTGCCCGGTGCGGATGCCCTCGATGATGCCGAGGGCAACACGAACCCGCTCCGAAGTGAGGTTGACGGCCATCGTCTGCCGATTCGCCTGACTCGCGTTCGACAGGAAGCCATTGCGCAGTACGGCGGCCGCAACCGCATGGTTCAGCGACGGAGCATGCACGTAGCCCTGATTGGTGCTGTCGGCAAGCAATGGCGAGTCGCCGGCGAAGATGGTCGCCAGTTCCTCATCGAGCTCGACCGGGATCAGCTCTCGCCGGTCCGGCCGCAGGTCCTCGAGCCACGCGTACCCACCGAGGTGGATGCCTTGGCGGGCCGGTGTCTCCGACCCGTCGCGCAGGCCGCGCATCATGGCCAGCTGCACGTTCACCAGCCCGAGCAGCCAGGCGTCGAGCCGATAGGAACACAGATCGACGTGGTCCGCCAACGCTCGCTCCAGTACGGCGGTCGGCTGGTCCTTCAGCCGGTCGAGTGCGGCCAGCTGATCGCTGAGGTGAAAGTGCAGTTGAAGGGCCCTCAAACGCTCGCCGATGAACTCGTGCACCGGTTTGTCCGGAGTCCCGGTGATCTCCGTCGCCGCGACGTACAACGGCTGATAACGGCTCTCGCTGACCAGCTTGTTGTCCCGGACATGCAGGAACGGGTCGTCGGCGCGGGCGATCGCAGCTTGCGCGGCCGTGTAGAGACCGGCGTCCTGATGCAGCCGGATGCTGACGTCGGAGTAGCCGAGTTGGAGCGCATGCCGGAGGAGCAGATAGAGGAGTGCGGCCGGTCGCTTGTTGTCGACGAATCCCTTCTGCTGATACAGCGCGTCGAGTGAGGTGTTGGCCGCGTCGATTAGCCACTCGAGGTAGTTCCTGCCGTCGTCGGTCGACGGCCGGATCGGGTCCGATTCCGACAGCGGTACGTCGTCGATGACGCCGCCCTTGAGCACGTTGTGCTTCCCGGCGAAGACGAGGTCGAGGATCTTCGGATCCGCCTCTCCGACCCCGCCCAGGTCGGTCAGCTTCTGCCGGGCGGCCTGACGCTGCGCCGCGATCAGCAGCTTCTGGATCAGCCCGCCGAAGCCCAGCAGGTTCAGCCGGTTGAACAGCGTCTTGAGGCTTTCGGCGTACCGCTGCGACCACTCGACCGACCCGGGATGCAGGCCGAGAACATCGAGCAACAGTGCATGGGGATCGCCGCTCGCGCCGACCCTGGACAGGTTCGGGACCATGCCGTCGAAGTCGGTCTTGAGGTCGAGAAGAACTCGGTAGAGCCGCTGCAACTGGCCGAAGTCCTGAACCCGATCAGGCCGTTGCTCGAGCCAGTTCATCCGCGACAGCGGCGTCGCGGGCAAGATCCCGTACGGCTGCTGACCGATCCGGATCGCGGGACACGCGCCGGCACCGATCACGAACCGGGTGAAGAACTCGCGGGTGGTCTCGATCGCACTGTCGTCGAAGACCGGCGCCATCATCGTTTCCATCCAATAGCCCATCGTCGCCGGCCAGAGCGCGGTGTTCATCGCCCGCGCGGTCAACTGGTCCTGCGTATCCGCGGCGTGGGTGGTGGAGAACAAGCCGGGATCGACACCGAGGTACTCCGCGAGCCACTGACCGTCGGCCTTGTCGAGCCAGCCACTCTGCGCCAGGAACAACGGCTGCCGGCGGTCGTCGAAGCTCTCGTCCGCGTCGTCCTGCCGGTCGAAGCCGGTGCCGACAGCCTCGGTGTTGTTGGTGGGGGTCCCCTGCGGCACCACCGCGAGCCCGCTCCCCTTGTAGGAGTGGTGCCGCAGCAACGTCTCCAGTTCCGTCTGTGCGGTTTCTTCGTCGGCACTGAGCCGTACGCCGAGCACCAGCACCCGATCGAACCCGCGCGAAGCCTGCGTCGGCGTCAGCGAGATCCGCATCGCCATCCCGACCTTCTCCGCCGCGTCGAAGTCCACCAGCCAGGCGAGCTCGTCCGGGATCACCAGGTTGCCGTGCTCGTCGTGGTGCAGCTGCTCCGCCGCCGGCGCGGACGGGTTGGGCCCGACGACCAGCGGCGACGGAACCGGCGTACCGACTCGGATCACCGACGGCTGACCGCCGGCCTGCTCGTACCCGAGGAACACGAACCGGTCCGGAAGGATCGTGGCGCGCGGCGCACTCGACCAAGCGCTCTCCCTCGTAGCGATCGCAGGCAGCTCGACAAACGCCACCGAGACGGCAACCTCCGCCTTCGTCAGCCCGCCGGTAACGGCCGCCGTGAAGTTCGCCGGAACGAAGCCGGCCCGGATCTCGTCCGCCCGAGCGGCTCCCACCGCAGCCTCGAGCGCCGCCTCCGCGGCCGCGGACCCAGCCGCCGATCCATCCGCGAGCCACAGATCTCTCCAGTAGCCGGCGACCGCGTCGGCGTCGGCCAATGCGCTCTCCACAGGCACCGTGAGTACGACGTCCTCGGCCCGCACCTTCACCGGCTTGTCCGCGAGATTGGCCGGCTGGTAGGCGTCGACGATCCACCCTGCTCGCCCGGACCCGTGGGCCTCGACCAGCACGGTCCACGCGCCGCGTTCCTGATCCTCGATGCCGCCGGCTTGCCAGATCCCGGTCCAGTACCGGCGTACGTTGGTCAGCTCGGTCTCGGACAGCTCCGGGTCGAATCCGTCAACCCAGCAGTCGTCCGGGAACACCCGGACCCACAGCTCATCCTTCTTGAAACGCGTCTCCACCCGGACCGGCATCATCAGGATCGGAATGCCGTCGTCCAGCCGGGCGAGCCCCTCCCGCGGGTCAGTGAATTCGCCGAACTGTCCGGCCAGTTCCGCCTCGACCGCGATCGCCTCGCGACGACTGCGCCGGAGTTCCTCGAGAGCCGCGACGACCTCGCGCCGGTCCCGCTCCAGCTCCGCCCGCTGTGCGTCGTACGCCTCGTTGCCGGCCGAGGCGACCCGGTTCAACTGAGCCGTGCGTACGTCGATCTGCTTCAGCCGCTCGACGAGTGCGGCCGACTGGCTCGCGATACCGCTGACCTGCTCCCGGGCATGCCGGAGCTGTACGCGGAGGTCGGTGAAGTCGGTCACGGCAGGATCTCGTGCGCGTGTACGGCGACCAGCACCGGCGCCTGGAAGGTCATGTAGGCCAGATCAGCTGAGCTCATCGTGTTCCGGTTCCACTGGATGTTCCTGTCGTCGAGGTACTGCGGATACTTCTCGTCGGAGCTGCCCGGATTGGCGACGCTCAGCTGCGCCGGCGCACTCGCGATGTCGATATGCGCTCCGGCCGCCGCCGGCTGGATCAACGGCCAGGACAGGTCGTTCCACACCTGGAGATCCGGACTCTGCTCGTTGTCGAGGCCGAACTGCGGCTCTCCGGGGCGCTGCTTGATGACGAAGAACCAGCCGGGGTCGTCGTCCGGCTCCTCACCCGACTCACCCTTGGCGTCCTTCGAGGTCAGGTCGAAACCGAAGAAGTAGATGTCCGGATCCACCTTGGCCTCGTACAGCGGCGTGAGGATCTTGCTGGTCGGCGGCCGTTCCTCCTCCGCCGCGGTCAGTGAGACGAGCCGCCGCTCGACGGTGTTGTCGATCGCGCCGGAGCGTGCGCAGGGCTCGCGATTCGCATCTGCCGGGGTGACGCTCTTGCGCTGCCAGCAGGCTCGATGCGCATAGATCACCGCATTCGGATAGCGCTTCAGCAGTTCGCCCCGGATCACCAGGACGAGTTCCTCTTCGTTCTCGCCCGGCAGCTCGCGATGGTCGTGCGTACCGAGCAGTGAAGCCTTCGGCCAGAGATGCAGCGGCGGGATGTCGCGCAGCTTCTCCTTCAGCGCTTCGTCGTCGAGGTTCTCGGCGTTGAAGAAACCGCGGACGTCCCAGAACTGCCGGAAGGTCGACCCGCGCTGATCGGTCGGATACTCGCGCCAGAGCAGCTCGCGAGCGAACTCGTGGTTGAGGCCGACCAGGTACGACTCGATGAAGCGCTGATTGGTCTGCAGCAAGGTGATGCTGTTCGGCTCGATCAGGTTGATGTTCGGCAGGAACAACTCCGACGACAGGTTCTTCAGCGGCTCGTACATCGGCTGGTCGATGACGGGATAGGCCATCGGTTCGACGAAGGTCTCCCGCGGGGGTTCGACCAGGTCGTCGGTGATTCGGGGCGGCAGGACGATCCCGGACAGCACTCGCTTCGGGATCGTCCGGACCGGCTTCACGGCCTCGATCGCCGACGTCGCGAGACCCTGAAGATCGAGCCTGAAACGCTTCGGTGGACGCCCGGCCTCGACGCTGTCCTGCACGCCGCCGAACGTGTCCCGCAGCGCCTGCTTGAACCGCACGGCCTCGACGCTGTCGACTCCCGGCCGACGTGGCACCACGCCTGCCCCAGGCTCGCTGATGGTGAAGTCCGAAAAGCCCGGCAGGCGGTCGATCAGCTCCGGCGTCAACGCGGTGAGATCCACCAGGTCGGCCGCTTGCCCTGCGCGCGCCCACCGCGTCAGCAGTCGATAGAGCAGGAACCCAGCGCCGAGAACGAACAGCGCCAGGATCAGACCGATGAGCCAAGGCAGCAAGATGAACAGCAACGCCCCAAGTACGGCGGCAGCCAGGAACACCAGCACCGGCAGGAACGGGTAACGCCTCAACCATTCCAGTACGACGGGCGGCACTCCGGCCGGTTGCGCCTGAGCAGCCGCCTCCTCGCCGGTCAGAACGCCGGGCGGCGCGACCTTGGGCGGCGCAGCACTGACTTCTTCGTCGTTCACGCGCTCGAGCAACTGGCCCGGAGCATGCGTGGCGTCGAACGGGAGTGACTGGATCAATCGACCGCGCGGCCGGACCGCCCGGCGCAGCGCGGAGGACGTGATGGTGGGCTGCACGAACGCCTCGCGGAACGTGTGGTGCAGCGTGACGCCGTCGCCGACGATCCGCTTGTTCAACGGTGCCAAGAGCAACAATCCCTGCTGCCGGCTGACGCCGACGGCCGGCACGAGGTGAGCGTCGTACCAGACATCCGAGACGAGGAGACCGAACTGGCCGAGCCAGATGCGGCGCTGGGCCTCGAGGACCTTGCCGATCTGTTCCCAAGCGGCGTCCATGAACTTCTCTTGCTGATCCTGGATGACCTTGGTGCCGATCCCGGCCGCGGCCCGGAATCGGGGGTCGAGGTTGAGCCGGTGGATCCAGTTGTCGTTCGGGGTGATCGGCGTACCGTCGTGCTCGGTGAGGACCCGCTTGGTGAGGGCGTGCCAGGTTCCGTACAGCGGCGGGGTGATGATCGGGTCGGGATCGCCGGCGAGCTGGTATTCGTCGGGCAGGTTCAGCAGCCGGGCCAGGTCGAGCTGCAGTGGACGCGGGAACGGGTCGTCCCACAGCTCGAAGACATCAGGCGGATCAGGCGGCACCTTCGACGGTGGCTGGAGTGCGCCGCCCAGCTTGAGGATGCCGCCGAGGTCAGGGTTGTCGACGCCGTCGACAGTCGATCCCGGCTCCTGCAGGTCCAGCTCGCGGAAGCCGACCCGGGGATCGACCACCCTCGGAACGAGCAGGCGCACCAAGGTCTCGAAGTCGCCGGACGTACCGGTGCGGAAGAACCAGCGATGGTAGAAGGGAAAGGACTGACCCTGCGGTCTGGCGGCCGGATCCCACGCCGACATGGTCGCGACGACATCGGCCAGCTCGAGCCCGAGGCCTGCGCGGCGACCGGACTCGAAGGTCGGCATCAGGAAGGCGTGGTACGCCGTGTTCTCGGCCAGCTTCCGTGGGCACAGCAGCCGCGAGTAGGCGAGGTCCGGATTCTCCGCCAGGGTCGCGACCAGCTTCGGAATCACCTTGCCCATGTCGGTCGAGCGGAACTCGCCATCGTTGTCGGCGAGGCTCCGGTTGACGTGGACATGCGCCCAGGCCCACAGCTCCTCCGCTTTCGGGAACACCGAGAGATCCGGCACATCGACGTACGGCAGTGGCTTGCTCCTGGTGTCGGTGCCTTCGGTGAACTCGCCTTCGGCCAGTACGACGAGTGCTAGCCAGGGCCGGAGTCGACCGCGGGCGACATCGGGCGCGGCCGGTGTGTAGCGCCAGGGGAAGTCCTCGTCGTAGAACTCGATCTGTGGCAGGTGATTCGGCTCGAAGTTGGTGATCCAGTCCCGCGGCTCGACCCGGACGATGGCCCGCCGGTCGATACCGACGATGTCGCCGGGACCGAACAGGGACACCGGTCGGCCGACCGGAGCACTCTGGCTGCCGCCGGCCAGCTTCTCCCCGCGGGCTTCGAGATCCACGGTGATCTGAGCCCGGACCTTCACGTCGGCGAAGTCCGGCGACTGGATCTGATTCGCCAGCCCTTGCCGCAGCCAGGGCAGGAAGGAATACGTCCCGAGGGCCGGGCTCATAGCGCCACCTCGAAGCTGGGAATCACGTGGACGGCGTCAGCCAGGTCGGGATCCACGGCGACTTGACTCGCCATGAACTCCCGCGCACTCGCCTCGCTGTAGAAGGATGCAGTCGAGTACGCGCGGTTGGTCGACTGCATCGCGACCGTGAACGTCTCCGGTCGTACGTCGATCTTGTCCTCGAACGGCTGCAGCTTCGTCTTGACCGCTTTGGACAACTCGCAATGCGCGACCGCCGCGCCGTTGAGAAAGAAGCTGAACAGCACCCCGAAGTAGCCGCGGAACCTGCGGGCGAACCGTCTGTACAAGGTGTCGATGATGATCTCCTCGTACCGGACCACCCGGCGAACCATCACCGACGAACGGACGTCGTCCCCGGCGGCCGACAGGTCGACCCCGGAGTGCTCTGGTGCGAAGGCCGGCTTCGACAGCTTCTCCGCGTCGGTGAAGTTCTGGAACTGCGCGGGCGCGAACGGCTCGAAGGCATCGTCCTTCCGGGCCAGACCACCGCCGGTCACCACGACGGACAGCTTGCTCACATCACTCGGCTTCTGCGCGCCGACCTTGTCCAGCTTCAGGTCGAGTGGCACCGCTCGCTGCGAGATTCGCAGTACACCGACGGGATGCAGGATCAGCGCGACCTCCGCCGCCGGCATCGGCCGGAGCGACACCAGCAGGTTGGTTCCGGCCGGCAGGATCGCGCGCCAGTTCTCGACCTTCTTCAGCTCACTCTCGAGGATCGGCAGCACCGCGACGGGCGGCAGCTCGGTGTTCCTGGCGTCGCCCCAGGTCTTCTCGAAGTCGACACCGATGTCGAAGAACAGCAACGAGATCGACCCATGGCCCTTGATGTTCCACGGCGCCGGTCCTTGCAAGGTCCCACGGATGCCGACGGAGAAGACCCCGACTCCGAAAGCCTTCACCGAGAAGGAGGCGGAGATCTCGACGACGAAGTAGAACGGCGAGAACTGGAACAGTGCGTCGATGGCGAGATGGCCCTGGACGTTCAGCGCACTCAGCCCGAAGAAGACCTCGATCCGGGCGCCGAACTGGACCGTGTTGGTGGTGACGGCGAAGTATCCCTCGATCCGCACCCGGGCGACCGGCGTGTTGATCAGGTCGATCGCCACCCGTCGCGGGCTCGGGAACGGCAGCGGGGGCGGTGCGAACCGCGGGTGGAAGCCGCCGACGCTGAGGACGAAGTTCGCGTCGTCGCCGAAGGCAACCAGCAGGCCCATCTCGCCTTCGATGGTGAGGAACATTATCCGGGACTCGAACAGCGACGCGAAGAACCAGACCCGCTTCTTGTCCGGCTCGATCGCCCCGATGAAGCTGACCTGCAACACGATCAGCGCCACGTCGTCGGCCGGGATCGCGACCTTGACCACCCCGACGACGGCGAGGTTGCCGGGGATCTCGATGATGATCCCGAGCGAGATGCTGGCCACCGTCGGCGTACCCCAGCCGAGCTTGAGCATCGGGCCGATCAGGAACTTGCCGTTCCGCGGCGGGAAGAAGGTGCGCAGGTCGCTGATGATCTTCGGCGCGTTGGCGATGATGTCGCGCGGGAACATCACCGACTCGATCGCGCCGGTCCGCACACCGTCGGCCAGCGCCTGCAGGTTCATCGTCCGGTTCAGCCCGACGATGCCGCCGACCGCCAGCAAGGTGAACCCGAAACCGAGCTGGATGCCGGTGCCGAACTCGACCGACATCGCGATCAGCAGCGAGAACCCGGTCGACCCGTCCGGCATCCTCGTGCTGATGATGCCGATCGCCTTGACCGTGACGACTCCGAACAGTGCGAGCTCCAGGGCACCGGCGTACTCACCGCGCTCGGGATCGATGAACAGGTAGCCGCCGCCTTTGACCACACCGACGTCCAGTGACAGCCCGACGCCCTTGGGTGGCAGGAACTTCAGCTCGAAGTCGACCGGGCCCGCGTTGCCCTGGCGGTCCGCCGGCAGGCTCACCTCCGCGCCGACGCCAACCTGCTCGATGACACCTTGCAGCGGACCAAGGGCAGCCTTGAGGTTGGTGCGCAAGCCGATCGGGAAGCTGGAATCGCCGAGTCCCACGGTGATGGTCAGCGCACTCAACTCGACCGGCCCGAGTTGCACGTGCAGTGGCAACTGGATGTCGAGCGTGGCCGAGCCGGAGAAGAACAGTCCCTCGGCCGAGGAGAACCCCATGCCCAGGTCGAAGTCGGATTCGAGGCCGAACCCACCGAGGATGCTGCCCAGGAACCCGTCGGCACCAGCCAGCGACACGACGAGCTTGCCGCCCTTCACGTCGCCGCCGATCTTCCACGTCCCCTCGCCCTGACTCAGCGCGGAGTTCCAGGCGAACCCGACCTTCGCCGTCGCGCCGAACTGCCGCACCTCCAGCCGGCTCCCGCCGGGCTCGCCGATCACGACGTACGGCGTCCCGGTCGGGCTGCCGCCCTGCCAGCGCACGGTCAGGTCGCCTTGAACCGGTGTCGTACCGATCGGCTTGAGCGAGACCCCGTCATCGGGCTGGATGATGATCTCGACCCCGGGCTCGAGCTGCGTGTTCAGGCTGATGCTGATCTCCCAGTCGTCCTGACTGAATGGCGCCGGGTCGATCACGAGCGGATGGGCGATCCGCACCCGCAGACCCATTGGCGCATCCAGCTTCGGACTGACCTCCAGCACCATCACATCCAGTACGGGCGTCGGCCCGGCGAGATCGAGCACCGCCGGAACGCCCGCACCGGTCAACAGGGACGTGATCTTCTGCAGCAACGGGAGGCCGGTGAAAGCCGGATCGCCCCACTGATACTTGGCCTTGAGCTGCGCGGCCGGATCGGCGAGGAACGCGGTCAGCTGCCCTATCTGCACGACCCGCCGCACAAACGCGGGATGGGCAGCATCCGCAGCCGGTGCGTCGATCCGCTCGATGAACCCGACGAAATCGAGCGCGGCCGCGACGCCAGGAAGCTCTTCGAGGTTGCGGACAAGGAGGTAGTCGACCAGCCGGCCCGGGAGTTGGTCGGCGAACTGATTGAGTTCCGCCGCCGGGATGTCGGTCCCGGCCAGCGACTTGATCGTGTTCGCCAGTGAGGTGAGGTCTTTGACCACGCCGCCGACAGCATTGGCCAGCTCCAGCGCTTTGCCGACGATCGCGGCGGTGTCCTCGTCCGACACGGCCTCTGCGAGCGCGGTGATGATCGCCGGCAGATCGGTGAGTCGTTGCATCGCCGACTGCCCAGCCGCTCCGAGCGCCGCGTCCGCGTCGATGCTGGACGGGAGGTTGAGCCCGAGTTCGGCCAGGAGCAGCCTCAGGTCACCACCGGCAAGCCGGTCCTCGAGCGGCTGGACGACCCGGGCAAGCGAGGCCGCGATCGCAGCAAGTGTTCCCGGGTCCTCCGCCATGACGTGTCACCCGACGAGCTGCCGGGCTTCCTCCCACTTCTCCAGAAGCTGTTCGGCTGTGTCGGCCTCAGCGAGCACTTGCCCGAGAGACGACGCGAAGAGGTCCAGATCGGCCAGGAGCTCTGGGCTGCCGACCGCCCTCAGCGCTGACGTGAGGCGTCGTACCGCCTCCGCTCGGTCCACGCCGGCCAAACGCCGCGGGATCTGAAAGTCTGGATCGCGCACGCTGCGGGCCAGCGCGGCCAAGTACGCCGGTCCGCCGCTCCGATGCCAGGCAATGGTGAAGCGGCGGTGGTTCTCGACGAGTTCGAGGCACTCGTCCCGCTGCCGCGCCACGAGCCTCAGCAGCTCGCGACCACCCGGCGTCAGCCTGAGTCGCTCGGCCACGTCGGCGTACGGTGTACTGATCGGAACCGGACGGTCGGAGTCGATCCAGTCCAGCACGGTGTAGGCGGAGTCGGGGTCGGTCGGGATCACGTCGATGTGGAGCTGCAGCATCACCTCGTCGAACGGGATGCCGAAGCCTTCCTTGCCGTTGCCCTTGTTGTGCAGCACGCAGACCATGCCGGTCGCGAGGCTGACATACACCGAACCCGAGTCGCCTTTGTTGCTCATCCGCGGGAACGGATCCAGCGGAGAGATCTCCACCCGGCCCGGGTCGACATCGGTGATCATGCCTCTGGTCAGCCCGGTACGCGCGCCAACCTTCCAGACCTCGTCCAGTACGACGGGCGCGGCCGAACCCTCGATCCGGCCCTCGAGCTCGGTGGCGCCGTCGGCGCGCAGGATCCGCCGGATCTTGGGCGCATAGGCGATGTCGGAGTCGAGTTCGGCGATCGCACAGTCCAGGTCTTCGTCGTAGTCGAGGACTTCGCCGATCTTGCCGCAGGCACAGCAGCACGACTCGCGCCACCGCGGCTGTCCGACGCCGTCCCCGATGTCACCGCCAGGGTCGATCAGGACATGCCAGTTGCTGAGCAGGACGACTCTGTCGTCATCCGTACGGCGGCAGAAGCAGCCAAGGGTTCCGGTGCCTCCGGCCACTTCCGCCCCGATCCGGGACCCGCCGACCTCGGGCGAGTAGTCGGTGTGGTCGTTCTCGTCGTTGAACCCGATCTCGTTGACCGGCAGCCGCTTCACCACGACGTCGGTCGGCACTCCGGCGATCTCGCGCGGGACGAGCTGGTCGGGCGGCAGTTCGGACTCGGGCAGTTTCTCGTCCACATGCACGCGGAAGACGAACTCCTCGACGATCTCGCCGGCGCGCTCCCGTGCACCAACGGCCACCCGGGAGACGCCCGGAATCCGCATCAACTCCTCGCGCACCGCGGGAAGCAGCGCCTTCAGACGCTCTGTCTCTGCCTTCTTCTCCTCGTAGCTCGTCATCGCGCGCTCGCCGGGATCCGAAGACGGCCGAGGATGTCGTCCACGCTGGATCCGGCTCCGAACGCGGCGGCCAACGACGGACCGAACTCGGCGAGGTCGGCCCGAAGGTCGTCACTCGCCTCAGCCGCAAGTGCGAGCTCGATCCGCCGCAGCGCCTCTGCACGCTCGACCCCATCGATCTGCTCGGGGATCCGGTAGATCGGATCC
The DNA here is from genome assembly GCF_004345665.1 of Kribbella antiqua. Lineage (GTDB taxonomy): Bacteria > Actinomycetota > Actinomycetes > Propionibacteriales > Kribbellaceae > Kribbella > Kribbella antiqua. The sequence goes on along the minus strand of NZ_SLWR01000013.1, from coordinate 173,355 downwards.
CGCGCACTTCTGCCCAGGCTGGCGAGCCAGGCGGGACCGCGGCTGCGATGCCACGCCACCGTGAACTCGCGCCGCCGATTGACCAACGCCAGGCACTCCTGCACATGCCGGTCGGCAATTCTCAGGAGCGTCCGGCCGGCCTCGTCGTCTCGCAACCGTCCCACCAGGCTGTCGAACGGCGATGCCGCCGGCAACGGGAAGAGTTCTTCGCCGTCCTCGTCGTACGCCTCGGTGTAGACCGCATTGGGATCGCTCGGAATGAGTGAAATGTTGAGCACGGCCAGGACGTCGGCCATCCTCCGCATGATCCCGGTCTTCCCGTCGCTGGTGGTGATCGCGCGCAACAGCCCGACCACCATGCCGGTCGCCTTCTCGACCACGACCGATCCCGAGTCGCCGGGTTTCGCGAAAGTGCTGAACGGCGGCTCGACCTCGATCTCGATTCGGGGCGCGAATTTCGTCACCTTGCCCCGGGTCAGGCCCGTCGTCTTGCCGACCTTCCAGACGATCTGCGCCAGTACGGGCGCAGCCACGCCGAGAATCAGGCCTTCTTCCTCGACCGTTCCGTCCGATCTCTTGATCCGCCGGATCTTCGGGAAGAACTTGACGTCCGACTTGACCGAGGCGATTGCACAATCGACGTTCTTGTCGCCTTTGAGCACCTTGCCCATCTCGTTGCAGGTGCAGCAGCAACTCGCGTCGTACCGGGGCTGACCGACACCTGAATCTTCTTCGGCGTTGCCGTCGAACAACACGTGATGGCAGCTGAGCAGGACCACACTGTTGTCGTCGTTCCGCTTGCAGAAGCAACCGAGGGTGCCATGTCCGCCCGCGCCCTCGGCCCGGATCGACACTCCGCCGACCTTCGTGCCGTAGTTGCGTTTGTCGTCCTCATCGCCGAAGCCCAGCAGGGGAATCGGCTCGGTGTACTCCTCGACGTCGATCGGCACACCGCGGATCGAGTCCGGGATCAGCTCACCCGCGGGGACTTCCGCTGCAGGCAGCTTCGTTCGCACCGAGACGACGTACACGGCCTCGTCCTCGATCCGGCCGGCGCGCCGGCGCAGTCCGACGCCGACCTCGACGACGCCCGGGATTCCGAGCAGCTCGTCGCGCACCTCGTCGTACGAGGCCATCAGGCGATCCTGAACAGCCGCCCATTCCTCCCCGGCCACGCATCCTCCTCCCCCTTGAGAATGCGACTCCGCCGAGGGATCCCGGCGGACACGCGATTTTCATCGTGGCGCACCACCGCACATCTCAGCAACCCCTCGCAACAGAACCCCCGATCGTTGAAAAACAAATACTTGTCCGCCGAATAGGTCTCGCCGTGGCCTGGACTCCACCTCGCGGCGGTGCCATTCTTCGACACTAGGGGCGGGTGCGATGGCAGACTTCGTGGTGGACGTGCATTGTCACGTGTTCAATGCGGATGACCTTCCGGTGCGGGGCTTCGTGCAGCGATTGCACTTGCACACGCCCGCGCTGGGTCCGTTGCTGGCGACCTTGATCGATCGGGTCGTGCAGGGCGCCGCGCCGGGCTATGCCGAAGACATGGCGCGCATCCGGCGTCTACTCGCGACAGGTGGCGAGACCGTCGCCGACGTACTCGGTCCAGCGACCTTCGGAGCCGCGGCCGGATTGGAGTCCGTCGGCGGACTCGAGAGTCAGACAGATGTTGCTTTCGACGATCTGCTGGCACAGGATCCCATCTTCGTCCGGCGACTCAGTAGCTCGCTGGAGACAGAACTGCGTCGTACTGGCACCGGTACCGATGCTGGGGCGCCATCCGCCGAGGGGTGGACCGATCGCCTCGCCGATGCCCGCCGCGCCGTTCGATGGGCCAAGCTGTTCGGCCTGTCGCGGCTCGACCTCGCCGCCGAACTTGTGCGCAACTCATCGGCCCAGGTCGACCTGTTCTGCCCGTTGCTCGTCGATCTCGACACCGGTCTGGGTGATCGGGCAAAGACGACACTTCGTCAGCAGGTCGAGCTGTTCGAGGGCATCAGCAGCTTGAGCATGCTCGGCCGGCTGCCGGGTGTCGACAACGCGAGGCTGCATCCCTTCATCGGCTTCGACCCGCGCCGCCAGGTCAACGCGGTGCTCGCGGGGCTGGCCGAAACGCCGTTCGACGTGGTCAAGTCAGCGGTCCTCGAGCACGGGTTCGTCGGCGTGAAGGTCTATCCGCCGATGGGATGGTTGCCACTGGGCAACACAGCGACCATCGACATGACCGCCACCGAGGCCGTGCTCGTCGACTCCGAACTGCGGAAGTTCTACGACTGGTGCCAGACCGAGCAGGTGCCCATCACCGCGCATGCGAACCGGTCGAACTATGCGGACGACTCCTTCAAGGACTTCGCCGGGCCGGTCGGCTGGACCGCGGCCCTGCGGGAGTTTCCCGGCCTCCGCGTCAACCTCGGCCACTTCGGCGGAGCCCGCGCGAACGAGCCCGCCTCGGGCTGGCCCTGGCGGATGGCCAAGCTCGCAGTGGCCAACGAGCATGTGTACGCCGATGTCGGCAACCATCGCATCGATGACACCGGCATCGCGCGCGCCTACTTCGCGATGCTCGGCGAAATGATGGCCGCGACCGCGAAAACTGCACCGATGACCGACCGGTTGATGTTCGGCTCGGATTGGTTCATGCAGGCACTCCTGCCGGCTCACGACCAGTTCCTCGACAGCTATCGCTCGCAGTACCGCAAGGCCTTCGGCGTCGCCGCCACGAAACGCTTCCTCGGCCGCAATGCCCTACGTTTCCTGGGCTTCGACGATCCCGGCAACCGCAACGCGATGCGCCTGCGGCAGCGGTACCAATTGCTCGCACCGGATCGGATTCCCGACTGGCTCGCTTGATGTGCACGACACTTTGGGGGAAACATGGCAACCGCACAAGAGCGGCGCGCGGCCGTCGCCGACGCCCGCGCGACGGTCCGCTCCCTGTATGGCAGCGAGCTTGAAGCGAAGTCCACTGACGACTTCTGCCTGACCGTCAGTCTGAGTCGCCGATCAGTCGCGCCGGGCTTCGGTCTGGAGGCCGTCGCCCGCGCAGCGCCGACTGGTATGCCTGCCATTCCCACCGTGGTCGAGTTCGCCGCGCCGGCCACGCCTCCGCGCGTCCCGATTCCCCGGGAGCTGTCGAACTGGTCGGCCATCGGCACAGAGACGCACGCGGATAGTACGGTCGCCTACCCGAACACGACGATGCTCCGCAGCGCACTGGTCCACACCGCCCGGACATCGGCGTACCAGGTGGTTGGCGATGTCTACAACGAGATCGAAAGGCTCTCCGGTACGTCGCTGGGACCGGCGCCCGAGATGGTCGGAGTCCCGCAGATCCCGACCCTGGTCACCCAGATCTGCTGGCTGAACCACACCTTGCGCACCTGGGCGGGCCCCGAGGTCCTGGCGGATGTCTGCGCCGACCACAACGTCACTTCGGTCGACGTTCCCCGGCGACTCGAAGCCGACGCCACTGCCCGCAACCACACAGCGATCGGCTACCCGGCGTTCTTCGACGCCGAGCACCTCACCGGCAAGGGCATCACCGTCGCGGTCATCGACACGGAGGTGGCGCTGAGGCACCCCGCACTCCGCGGCCGGGTTGTCCAACGCCGGAACTTCACCGCTGAGCCGTGGGGCAACCCAAGCAGCCACGGTACGGCGGTCGCCGGGATCATCGCGGCGGACGACATCGACAACGGGGGCATCGCACCCGGCGCGACCATCTACAACTACAAGGTGCTCGCCACAAGCCACCTACTCAACGGTGACAGCTTCAGCGGCGGCCTCGCGATCCAGCACGCACTGGAGGATGGGGCAGCGATCGCGAACTGCTCGTGGGGTGCCGGCCCAGTCACCAGCACCAAGAGCCCGGAAGCCGTCGCGGCGGAAGCTGCCTGGGCGCTGGGAATGGTAGTGGTCAAGAGTGCGGGCAACCGAGGCCCAGGACGCGCGACGATGACCCGCCCTGCCGAGGCCGAGGGCATCATCGTCGTCGGCGCGACAGATCTCGACGGCAAGGCGGTCGAAGACTACAGCAGCCGTGGACCGGCTGGGCCGCGATCCGGACCGGATGTCGTCGCTCCCGGCGGCGGTGCCGGCGGCAACATCGCGGCATGTCTCATAGCGGGCGGCTTCGGAGACGCAGGCGCCGGGACCAGCTACGCGGCTCCGCATGTGTCCGGCATGCTGGCTCTCTGGTTGGAGAAGGATCCCACCCTCGATCCAGGCCAGCTCCGCGACAAGCTCGTGAACGAAGCCAAGCGGATCTCCCGCGGCACGGTGTCGGCGAAGGGCAAGGGGCTAGCCCACTTCGCTTAGTCCTCGGCTTCCAGCTTCGCCGGGAGGTCCAGAGCGACAACGTGGTCGTCCGTGGCCAGATCGTCGACCTGCTCGGCCCGGAGCCTGGTGTGAATGGTCGAGTTGATCCACGCGGTGTCGATGATCTTGCCACCGGAGGAGGTGATCCGTTCGCTCATCGATGCGACGTCACGCTCGAACCGCTGCTTGGCGACAGCGATCTTCTGTCCGCGGCTGCCCTCGGTGGGCAGCTCGGGCGGCGCCAGCGCGACCACAACCTCGACGTCCTGCTCCGAGCCGGCGTCATCCAATTTCGCCCGCAAACGCGGACTGACCTTCTGATCCGCCTCGTCACTCATCGACTGCCTCCGGTCTCCTCCCACCGACACTACCCGCTCGATCCGTCCCGACCGCAGTGCGCGGAAGTCGTCGTACCGTCGCCGGGAATGAGCTCGGGTGGGAGATGCCGGGCGGTGGTCGATGAAGACGTCGTGGCGGCGATGGCGGGGAGCTGTCTTGGTGGGGTTGCCGGCTGGGCTGATCGGTCGGTTGCTGGCGGCCGGCGAGCGTACTGATTATCCGGCGGGGAGCACGATCTACCGGGAGGTTCGGCGCCCCGGGCGATGCTGATCGTCCATGGGCTGATCCGGGTCTAAATGAGTTCGCCTGAGGAGCGGCACCGCCCAAAACCCCGGCCTGGTCATCCTCCCAGCCCACGACCCAACCGCCGCACGCCGCCTGACGGAGACCTCGAGATGAGAGTCGCGGGGAGTCGCTCACGTTGTGGCGTGGGTGGTTGGACTTGGTGTTTGGCCGGGCCTGACTTTCGGCCGGCAAAAACAAAGGCAAGGAGAATCGTCTCTCCCTGCCACTTTCAACATATAACGCGGTAGGGGACTTGCCGCAAGCCCCGCTTCGTGCTGGAGAATCCCGGATTGGCTTATCGAATCGGGGTTTTCATGATTGACGTGATCGTTGCCGGCGGCGGACCGACCGGGATGATGCTGGCGAGCGAGTTGCGGCTGCACGGCGCACAGGTGCTTGTCGTGGAGAAGGAGCCGGAGCCGACGCCCGTGGTCCGCTCGATGGGACTGCACGTGCGCAGCATCGAGGTGATGGCGCAGCGCGGTCTGCTGGAGCGGTTCCTGCCGCTTGGCACGCAGTATCCGCTCGGCGGCTTCTTCGCCGGTATTCGCAAGCCTTCGCCGGAGCGGCTGGACACCGCCCACGGCTATATCCTCGGCATCCCACAGACCATCACCGACCGCCTGCTGGCCGAGCATGCCGCCGAGGTCGGCGCCGAGATCAGGCGCGGCAGCGAGCTGGTTGGGCTGCGCCAGGACGACGATGGGGTGACCACTGAGCTGGCCGACGGCACGCAACTGCGTTCGCGTTATCTCGTCGGCTGCGACGGCGGCCGCAGTACGGTGCGCAAGCTGCTGGGTGTCGGCTTCCCCGGTGAGCCAAGCAAGGTCGACACGCTGCTGGGCGAGATGAAGGCGGACGCTCCGCCAGAGACGATCGCCGCCGTCGTGGCTGAGGTACGCAAAACCCAGCTGCGGTTTGGCGCCATACCTCTTGGCGACGGGGTGTACCGCGTCGGCGTACCTGCCGCGGGCGTGGCCGACGACCGGGCCGTGCCGCCGACTCTCGAGGAAATCAAGCAGCAGCTGCTGGCGGTCGCCGGGACCGATTTCGGCGTGCACTCAGCGCGCTGGCTCTCGCGTTTCGGCGACGCCACCCGCCTGGCCGAGCGCTACCGGACCGGCCGGGTGCTGCTGGCCGGCGACGCGGCGCACATCCATCCGCCGGTCGGCGGGCAGGGGCTCAACCTCGGCGTCCAGGACGCGTTCAACCTCGGCTGGAAACTGGCCGCCGAGATCAACGGCTGGGCCCCTGAGGACTTGCTCGACAGCTATCACACCGAACGGCATCCAGTGGCAGCCGACGTACTGGAGAACACTCGCGCGCAGATGGAGCTGATGTCCATCGAGCCTGGGCCTCAGGCGGTGCGCGGGCTGCTGACGCAGCTCATGGACTTCGAGAACGTCAACCGGTATCTCATCGAGAAGGTCACCGCGATCGGGATCCGCTACGACTTCGGCGAGGGCCACGAACTGCTCGGCCGGCGGCTGCGAGACGTGGAGCTGAAGCGGGGACACCTTTACGAGCAGATGTACGACGGCCGCGGCGTACTGCTCGACCAGACCGGCCAGCTCTCGGTCGTGGGCTGGGCGGACCGGGTCGACCACATCGTCGATGTCAGCGACGAACTGGACTTCCCCGCGGCATTGCTACGGCCCGACGGCTACGTGGCGTGGGTCGGCGAGGACCAGCAGGATCTGCTTACGCACCTAGCCAAGTGGTTCGGCGCACCCTTCAGCTGAACCCGCGAGTTGGTAAGCATGGGCAGAAGCCACGAGTTGGAGTGCCCATGAATTACGGCCCGCGGCCCGAACAGAACGCGCACCCCGGACCACCTCAGCCGCACCCGCATCCGCAACAGCCAGGCCCCGACTATCCGCAACACCTCTGGCCGCCCTATGCGCAACAGCCCGTGCCTGCAGGGCCTCCGGCTCCTCCGAAGGGCGGCGCGCTGCTGGGGCTCGCTGCCATGATCCTCGGTCTGGCCGGCTTGGCGGCGCCGCTCCTCCCGATGAACATGGACGGCTTCCGCCAGTACGCCGCCTTCCCGTTCGCCCTCCCCGGCATCGCCCTCGCAATCGCCGCCCTCACCGGCCACCGCGGCGCCAAGCCCTTGGCTGCAATCGGGGCAATCCTCTGCGCGCTAGCCCTGGCCGTCGGCACCTTCATGGTCATCACCTTCAACTTCTGACGCGCCGCGGCGGGCAGCAAGACTGAGCGCGGCGACGATGTCAGCGCCACTCGGCGCGTTCTCGGGATCGATCAGCCACTGCATCACCAGCCCGCCAAGGATCGCCTGGTAGAGCCCAGCCAGCAGCCGCTGCTCCTCCCCCTCGGCCGAGGAACCGAAAAGCTCGCCCAGTTCGCTGCGCGCGTACCGCTGGGATTCGGTGAGAAACGTCCGGAGCTGTTCCGCGCGGTCGATCTGCCCGACCAGCTCGTACTGGACCGTCCACATCGCCCGGTCGGACCGCACCGACTCGATGACGCCGTCCCAGATCGCCGCCGGGTCACCGCCGGCCGCCATGGCCTGACTCAGCCGCCCGCCCCACTCCTCCACGGCCGCGAACAGCGCCTGGCTGAGCAGCGCCTCCGTGGAGCCGAAGTGGTACCCGATCGCGGCCAGGCTCACTCCCGCCGCGGTGGCGATGTCGCGCGCCGTCGTACGCGTGAAGCCCTTCTCGAACAGACACTGCTTGGCGCCCTGGATCAGGGCCTCACGGTTTCCCATACCCGGCATCATACAGAATTCTCAGACAGTCGTCTTGTACAGATGTCTAAGACGTGTGTATGGTCAGCGACATGACGATCAACGAGCAGCACTACCTGTCCATCGGCGGCGTCGAGCAGTGGATCCAGATCCGCGGCGAGAGCGCCGGCAACCCCGTACTTCTGGTCCTGCATGGCGGCCCCGGCTCGCCGTACGCCGTGTTCACCCCGCTGATCCGGTCCTGGGAGCAGCACTTCACGGTCGTCCAGTGGGACCGGCGCGGCTGTGGCAAGACCCGCGCCCGCGGGACCAAGCAGACAGCTCCCTTCGAGCGGCACCTCGAGGACGCGATCGAGGTCACCGAGTTCCTGCGCAGCCACCTCGACAAGGACAAGATCGTCCTGATGGCCGGCTCGATGGGCACGATCATCGGCCTGCCGCTGGCCCAGCGCCGTCCCGACCTCTACTCCGCGCTCGTCACCACCGACCTCTACGCGGACATGCACCGCAACGAGGCGCTCGGCTACGCCCGCTGCCTCGAGCGCGTGACCGCGGCCGGGAACACCAAGGCCGTCCGCGACCTGGAGAAGATCGGCGGCGATCCGGCCTCCTGGGACCTCAAGGCGTGGCAGCTCAAGATGAAGTGGACGATGGCCACCGACCCGGTCACACCCAACGCCGTCACCAAGCTGCTGTTCCCGCTGGCGCTCAAGGGCGGCGTCTACAGCAAGCGCGAGGCGTGGCATCTACTCGCAGGCTTCCTGGCCACGCAGAAGGCCATGTTCCGCGAGTACATGTCCTTCAACGCCTACGATCTGCCGCCCCGCTTCGAGGTCCCCGTCTTCGTGTTCCAGGGCGCCGGCGACGTACTAACGCTGACCGACCTCGCGCAGGAGTACTTCGAGCACCTCGACGCGCCCCACAAGGAGCTCGCCCTGATCGACGACGCCAGCCACTTCGCAGCCTTCACCCAGCCCGACCGCTTCCGCGACGAGCTCGTCAACCGCGTGCTACCGGTGGTTCAGCCCTGCACGGACAACACGATCTAGCCCGGTCGCAGCTCCCTCCGGGCCGACATCCAATCGCTCACCAGCTGAGCTCGCACATGGCCTGCGGCTCGCCGGGATTCGGAGACCGTCTGCTGACGGTGGATCGTGACCGCCCTCTGTCTCGGTGTGTGCTCCGTGCCCCGGCGAGCCGTCAAGCTCCCCTGTGCCTCCAGACTGCCGCCGCGCTCTCCCACCCGGTCAGGGTCGAAAGTCCCAGCCGTTCGGTCCTTCGCCTCTGATCCAGGCCCGTCGCCGTCATCCCCCAGCCGTGTCGATCACGCAAGGTATCCACTGGCCAACGTCCAAAGGTCCCGTCCGGTGGGTGACGTACGGCACTGATGTCCGATGGGCCGGAGCAGGTGTGATGAGAGACGCAGGCTTCGTAATACCTGCGTGACGAATCGACGACCGGCTGGAGGATGGATTGTGATGGGCGCGACGGCACGCTTCGACCAGTCGGGGCTGGAGATCCTCGACGAGTGGGAGTGCCTGGGGCTGCTCGGATCGGCGCCGGTGGGCCGGCTGGTGTTCACGCTGGGCGGCATGCCGGCGGTGCGGCTGGTCAACTTCTGTGTCGACGGCGACACCGTCGTGTTCATCTCGGACGAGGGCGAGAAGTTCCGCGCGGCCGAGCGAGGCGATGTCGTCGCGTTCGAAGCCGACGACATCGATCTCGACCGTCACCTCGGCTGGACCGTCACCGCGGTGGGCCACCTGTCCGTGGTGTCGCCGGACGAGGCCGCAGCCCTCAAACGAACACTGCCGCTGCACACCTGGGCTCCGCTGCGCAATCAACGACTGATCCGCCTCGGCACCGAGTCCCTCACCGGCCGCCGCCTCCAGCCCTGGGCCCAGCGCCCGACGTCCTGACACACATCCCACGGGTTGCCTGAGGAAACTAGTGCGACCTGCCGACCAGGAGGGTCCGATGCCGGAAGACCAGCTGTCGACGGAACAGCTCGACGTACTGCTCACCGCCGCCGTCGCGGCGCCGAGTATGCACAACACCCAGCCGTGGCGATTCGAGGTCGACGGTCGCGTAGTCGACGTCTACCTGGACGGATCACGGGCCCTGCCCGCAGAAGACCCGACCGGGCGGGCGCTGCGGATCGCCGCCGGCACGGCCACGTTCAATCTGCGCTGCGCCGCGGCCGAACTGGGGTACCAGTCCTGGCTCGGGCTTGCCCCGGTTCCCGAGGAGCCGGATCTACTCGCCCGGATCGTGGTCGACTCCGGCGTACCGGATCAGCAATTGCGAGACCTGTACGCCGAGATCCCGCGCCGGCACACCAGTCGCGAACCGGTCCACAGCGCCGGGTTGGCCCAGGAGACGCGCATCGAACTGGTCCTCGCCGCGTACGCCGAGGGCGCCACGCTCACCTGGCTGTCCGAGGACCAGGTCAGCTCCATCCTCGACATGTTCCTGGACAGCGACCTCCGCGAAATCGGTGACTGGCACCGCACCGCCGAACGCGCACGCTGGGTCGGTGGCGACCGCCCGACCGAAGGCATCCCGTCGGCCGCGCTCGGACCTCGTGCCGCAACGTACCGCACGGCATTCCGCGATATGGGGACACGGCCCGCCGATCGATCCCGGGCTCGGGCCACCTTCGAGGAGCACCCGGCGATCGCCGTACTGTCGACGGACAACGACGAGCCCGCGGACCAGGTGATGGCGGGCCTCGCGCTGGAACGCGTGCTGCTGACCGCAACCCGCGAGGGCGTCGCAGCCTCGTTCCTGAACCAGCCACTCGAGTACGACGACCTCCGTCGCGCCGTCCAGCACATCACCGGGAAGTCCGGCTACGCCGACATGGTGATCCGCTTCGGCCAGGCCCACCCACCGGCCACCACCTCACGTCGCCCAGCCACCGACTTCGTCCGCAGGAGCACCCCATAACCATGACGCCCACTCGCAATGACCGTCCGCCGCCGCTGGAGCAAGCCCTCACCCACTGGCGCTGAAGGACTATCTACGCTGCGGCGTCCTTGTCGGGGGCTCGGAAGCGGTCGAGCATGGCGCGGACCTCGGTGGCGTTGACGTTGGCGCCGAAGAGTTCGGTGCCGGGTCCGAAGCGGGCGCCCTCGGGTAATGGCCCGGCTATCACCGGGTCGAAGCCGAGCGCGTCGACGATCTCGGCGACCGCCGCGGTGTCTTCGCCGGCGATCGCGATGGCCTTGCGGTCCAGGGCGCCTTGCGGACGAGCGCCGTCCTCGAGGTCGTGGTAGCCCATGTGGTTGAAGGCCTTGACCACGTGTGAGTCTGGCAAGAAGGCCTGCACGATTTCGCTGGACGTCGTCCGCGGGTCGGGGAGGTCGTCGCGGATGCCGTCGACCTCCCACCAGTAGTTCATCGCGTCGATCACGAGCTTGCCGCGCAACGCCTCGGCCGGGATGGTGCGGTACTTGCCGAGCGGGAGCGCGAGGATGACGACGTCGGCCTGCGCGGCGGCCTCGGCCGCTGTCGTCGCGACGGCTCCGGGCGTGACGATCTCGACGATCAACGCGATCTTCGACACCTCACCCGAGCCGGCGATCAGCACCCGATACCCGGCCGCCACCGCGAGACGGGCGTGCACCGTGCCAACCTTGCCCGCACCGAGAATGCCAATCGTTGTCGTCATGCTCACTCCGCCAACAGGTCGCGAACCATCGGGATCACCTTCGAGCCGTACAGCTCGACCGCCCTCAGCCGGGCACTGATCGGCAGCGAGCCGGCCGTGTAGATCAGGTCGAAGCGCCCGACCCCGAGCTGCTGCACCGCACCAGCGATCCGGCGGGCCACCGTCTCCGGCGAACCGACGTACATCGAACCCTGCGCGACCTCGGCGTCGAACTCCTCCCGACGTACCGGCGGCCAGCCGCGCAACGCCCCGATCCGGTCGCGGACGACCTTGTAGCGCGGATAGAACAGCTCCTTCGCCTCCTCATCGGTGTCGGCGATGAAGCCCGGCGAGTGCATCCCGACCGGATGCGCGATCGTCCCGAACTGCTCCGCCGCACGCCGGTAGAGATCGACGTACGACGAGAATCGGTCTGGCGATCCACCGATGATCGCCAGCATCAGCGGCAGACCGTAGTACGCCGTACGCACGACTGACTGCGGCGTTCCACCGACCCCGACCCAGGTCGTCAGGCGGCCGGACTCGGTCTTGGGATAGACATCGGCGTTGTCGAGCGCGGCCCGGGTGGTGCCGCTCCAGGTGACCGGCTTCTCGTCGAGCAGCTGAACGAAAAGCTGCAGCTTCTCCTCGAACAAAGCGTCGTAATCGGCCAGGTCGTACCCGAACAGCGGGAACGACTCGGTGAACGAGCCGCGCCCGAGGATCACCTCGGCCCGCCCGTTCGAGAGCGCGTCGACGGTCGCGAAACGCTGGAACACCCGGACCGGGTCGTCCGAACTCAGCACGGTCACGCCGGACCCGAGCCGGATCCGCGACGTACGCGCGGCGATCCCGGCCAGCACCGTCTCCGGGGTCGAGATCGCGTACTCCGGCCGGTGATGCTCACCGAGCGCAATGGCATCGACCCCGAGCTCGTCGGCGAGGACCGCCTCCTCGACGACCTGCCGGATCGCCGCCGCATCCGAGACCGGCCGGCCCTCGTCGTCCTCCGGGATGTCACCGAAGGTGTCGAGACCGAACAACAGGTCACTCATGACCGCCACTCCCATCTGATTGACACAGGTTGACATGTCAACACGCGAGAGACCGGCTTCATTCCGCCCAGGGTTGTTTGGTGGTGGTCGCGGGGCGCGAACACCGCCCAGCCTGACACGTGGGTTATGCCGGGAAGCCGATGCCAGTGTGTTCTTCGAGCAGGCGCAGCAGACCTTGCTGGAACCGCGGATCGTGAGCGGCGGGGTGGGGTTGGCGCGGCTTGCGGTGATACCAGTAGGCGCCCGACCGAGGGCTGATCTCGGATTCGTCGGCGGTGGCGAGCCATTCCTGAGTTTGGTGGCCTTCTTCAAGGCTGTCGGGCGCCGCGGACCCGCCCATCCGCGTCGGCACCCACCCAGGGTCGACCGCGTGCGCCATCGAGGCCGGCCGTCGTACGGCGAGCGTCATCGCCAGCGCTGTGACATACAACTTGCTGTCCGAATAGGACCGAGAGCGAGCGCGGAGGTCGGTCGACCCTGATCTGTGCATCGAACTGCTGAGGAAGATCGCACGCGCCGGCGGCGTCATCAATGCGGTGAGCACGTACGGCGCGACAACGTTCACCGCGAACACGTCGGGACCGTTGAGCACCCCGGCGTTATGAATGACGGCATCGAACCGGCCGAGCTCATTCGCCTGCCGCGCGAGATTCACCGTCTCATCCAGCTGCGCGAGATCGCCGTACAAGACCTCGCGCACACTCTGGTCCACAACGCGATCGCGGTTTCGTGCATGCAGAGCGACGTCGTGCCCGGCGTCGGTAAGAGCCGCTACATTCGCGAGCCCAAGGCCGGCCGAAGCACCGGTAACAAGAATGAGCGCCATGATCCCGCCACGATAAACACCCTCACCCCAGCCGAGGGAGGCCCTACCAGTACACCCACCGCCAGAGACTCCCTACGCGCCGACTACGTGGGTTGGTCTGCGGTGTAGGCGGCCGCGAGGGCTTCGTCCCAGGGTTCGGACTCCGCGGCCAGGGAGTCGAGGACTGTCTCGGGTCGGGTCGCGCCCGAAACCACTGACAATACGGGCGATGACGCCAGCAACGCGCGCAGTTGCAGGCGTTGTACCGAAACGCCGCGTGCCTTTGCCGCGTCCGCAAGGTGCGGGGCCGGAGCCGACGATCGCAGCGGTGAGTAGGCGAAGAACGCCACGCCATTGGCTTCGCACCACTCGAGTACGTCGGCAGACTCGCGACCCATGGCGGTGTGGTGATTCTGTACGGCGTCGATGCGGGCGACTGCCGCCGCCCGCTCGAGCTCGACGACGCTGACGTTGGACAGACCGATCCGGGCCAGCTTCCCCTCCTCGCGAAGGGCCGCGAGAGTCCCGACGCCCTCCTCCACCGGCTGCTCGGCGAGATCGACCCGATGCAGGTAGTAGAGGTCGAGGCGTCCGAACACCCGCAGACTGGTCTCGACGTCGGACCGGATCCGGCGTTCGCTGATGTCCGCATCCCAGGTGGTCGGGCCGATGCGCGAATGACCACCTTTCGTTCCGACGATCGCGCTCGTACCGCGAGCCGCCTCCGCTGCCAGCTCTTCGCCGTACGACGGCACATCGATCCGGGTGTACGCACGCGCCGTGTCGAGGATCGCCGTACCCGCGTCGATGCCGGCTCGGATCGTCGCGAGATCGGCAGCACGGTCACGCGGCTCGAAGGACATGCCGGCAACCCCGAGCGCAACGCGGCCCGCCAGTTCTGTGATGGTCACGTACCTGCCTTGTAGTCGGTGTCCATTGCCTCAAGCACCTTATCCGGAGTGGATCGGCCGCTGAACAGTTGCTGGATGCCGCTCAGCATCGTTTGCTGCACCTTGGGGTTGGGCCAGAGCTGGTCCATGAACGGCACGGTCCGGTCGTCGTTGATGTACTTCGTCAGTTCGGCCAGCGACGGGTCGGCGCTGAACCCGGTGTCGGGAATCGACGGGAGACCGCCCTGCTTCGTGACGAACAGATTCATCCCCTCGGGCGACATCAATAGTCGACGAACTTCAGCGGAAGATCTTTGTTCTTCGCCTTGGCGTTCACGGCGTACCCGGCACCGGCCGCGGCAGGCATGATGAACTCGGCCGGGTTGTCACTACCAGGAAGCGCCTTGAGCGTGAACTTGCCGGCCGGGTTCTTGCCCTTGAGCAACGCGACCACCCAGTTGCCCTGGACGATGCCGAGCGTCTTGCCGGTGGCGGCGAGCGTCTGGCTGGCCTCGTAGCTGGTGCCGAGCGGGTTCTTCTGGAAGCAACCGGTCTTCTCCATCTGCAGGTACTTGCCCAGGGCAACTTTCCAGTTCGATCCGGCGAACGTTGCCTGGCCCGCCTGCATCTTCTTGTCGAAGTCCTTGTCCGGACCGTAGACATTCGTCGCTACCAGCGCGTAAAGGACGATCTGGGTCACCCAGTTGTCCTGGTTGCCCAGGGCAAACGCCGGCGTTCCCTTGGCCGCGCCGGCCTTGCAGAAGTTCAGCAGTTCGCTCCACGTTCCCGGCGGTGTGAGTCCGGCCTTGCTCATCGCGCCGTCGTTGTAGATGGCACCGATGCCGTTCTGCCCGAAGAGTCCGGTGTAGGTCTTGCCTTCGTACTGCGACAGGCTCTTCATCAGCGGCGGCAGTTTGGCGGCCCACGGCCGGTCGGAGAGATCCATCAGGTAGCCGGACTTGGCGAGGACGAAGGTGGTCGCCGCGTTCCCGTTGCCCGGCCACGCCGTCATCACATCCGGCGCGGACCCCGAGGCGAGCTGGGTCCGGATCTGCTGGGTGTACTGGTCGGCGCCGGCCGTGGTGAACCGTACGTCGACGCCCGGGTTGGCCTTCTCGAACGCCTTGACGACGTCCTCGATGGAGCCTTGGTCGACCGAGGCGAGGGTCAGGACCTTGGATTCGCCGGAGTCGCCCGAGCCACCGGAGCTGCCGGCGTTGGTGCCACCGCTGCAGGCGGCCAGCAAGCCCACGGCGGTCGTCGCGGCGATCAGGGCAGCCAGTCTGGGTGTTCTCATGATTTTCTCCCGGATGGAGTGGTTGATGGAGTCATGCCTTGAGTCCGCCGGCGAAGCCGTTGATGATGCTGCGCTGGAGCGCGAAGTACACGAGGAGGATCGGGACGATGCTGATCACGAGGGCGGCGAAGATGAGGTTCCAGTTGGTGACGTACTGACCGACGAAGCCGGAGATCGCGACCGGCATGGTCTGCTGCCCGCTGCCGCTGAGGTAGAGCAGCGGCGTGAAGAAGTCGTTCCAGACCGCGACCGCGTTCAGGACCAGGGCAGTCACCGTGATCGGCTTCAGCATCGGAAAGACGACGTACCGGAAACCTTGTACGGGCGTGCAGCCGTCGATGAGAGCGGCATCCTCGAAGTCCCGGGGCAGCGCGCGCAGGAAGCCGATGTAGAGGAAGGTCGTGAACGGCACCTGGAGGCCGGAGTAGAACAGAACCAGCGCCCAGGGGGTGCCGAGCAGGCCGAGGTCGCGCATGGTCTGGTACAGCGGCAGCGCCGCCAGCTGGAACGGCAACGCCAGGCCCAGCATGATCAGCAGGAACATTCCCCGTGACCACCGCGCGGTCGCACGGGCGAGCGGATAGGCGGCGAACGACGAGATCGCCAGTACGACGATCACACTGAAGACGGTCACCACCACGCTGTTGAACAGCGCACCGCCGAGCGCGCCACGCTGCCAGGCCTCGGTGAAGTTCTCCATCGTCGGCGAGGCGGTCGGCCGCAGCGGCGAGGACGTGTCGGAGGTGGGTCTGACCGCCAGATTCACCAGGACATACAGCGGGAAGCCGACCACGAAGGCAGCGCCGATCATCACCAGTTCGAGCCCGAAAGTACGGCGGCGGTAGCGGTTCATGAGGCAGCCCTCTCGTTCCGCGCCAGGACGACGTACTGTCCGGTGGAAGCGATGGCCACGATGATCGTGAGCACGACCGCGAGTGCGACGCTGTACCCGAACTCGCCGAGCGTGAACGCGTCCTTGTAGATCAAGGTCGACAACGTGTCGGTGGCATGCCCTGGTCCGCCACCGGTGAGCGCGTACACCTGGTCGAACAGCTTGATGCCGCCGATGATCGACAGCATCAGGTTGATGGTGAACGCCGGCGCGAGCAGGGGCCGGACGACCGACCAGAACCGCCGTACCGGCCCGGCACCGTCGATATCCGCGGCCTCGTAGACCTCCCGGGGCACGGACTGCAGGCCGGCCAGGAAGATCACCATCGAGTACCCGGCGAACTGCCACACGATCACGCCCACGATCGACCACAGCGCGAGATCCGGATTGCCCAGCCAGTCCTGCTGCCACCTCGTCAGGCCGACGGCGCCCAGCAGACTGTTGACCGCACCGTCCGGCCCGAGCAGGTTGCGCCACAGGTACGCCGTCACGATCGGAGTGACCACGGCAGGTGCGAAGAGGAAGACCCTCAGCATGTTGCGGGACTTGATCGCGCTGTTGACCCCGAGGGCCAGCAGCAGGCCGATTCCGTTCTGGATGATCGTGATCGCCGCCGCGATCAGCAGCGTGTGCCAGATCGCTTGTACGGCGTCAGGGTCGTGGAACACCACCGTGAAGTTGTCCAGGCCGATCAGCGAGTAGTTCGGGTCGAGCCCGTCCCAGTCGGTGAACGCGTAGTACACACCTCGAGCACTCGGAACCAGTACGACGAAGGCGAACAACACCATCGCAGGCAAGGCGAACCACCAGGGCGGTGTGTTGTCGAGCCGACGCCGGAAGCCGACGTGCACACCCGCTGTGGTCTTCGAAAGCCTGTCACTCGAGGCAGTGGTCACAGCCGAACCCCAACTCCCATGAAACGTTTCATCGATTGTGGGTAACGTTGCCCAAAAAGTTGTCCAGACTCTAGGGGTGGACTTCTGAGAGGTCAATATTTCAGCCGTGTAAGCTCTGGATAACGTTTCTCAGATGTGATGTACGAGCGGGAGGGGTCACGTGGAGAAGCCCACGCCGCCACGGCGGGTCACCATCGTCGACGTCGCTCAGCACGCACAGGTGTCCACCACTGCCGTCTCCAAGGTCCTGCGCAACGCGTACGGCGCCAGTCCGGCGATGCGGGCCAAGGTGCAGCAGGCGATCGAAGAGCTGGGCTACCGGCCCAATGCCTCGGCGAGAGGCATGCGCGGGCAGACCTACACCATCGGCGTGATGCTCCCCGACATCCGCAACCCGTTCTTCCCCGAGATCCTGGACGGACTCACCGAGGCGCTGCGGGATACGCCGTACCAAGTCCTGCTGGGACCTGGCGGCTGCAACGACGCGCAGGCGGAGGCACGTGTCACCGAGGCGATGATCGACCGCGGCATGGACGCCATGGTCCTGGTCGCGCCGATCTCGTCCCGCTCCCGGCTGGAACACATCGCCAGATCCGTGCCCACCGTGGTCGTCGGCCGGCACGGGCATTCGGATGCCTACGACACGGTGTCCGACGACGACCTCACCGGCGCCGCACTCGTCGTGGGCCATCTCGTCAGCCTTGGCCACCGCCGGATCGCCCACATCGAGCACGCCGAGACCGACCCCGATCGCCTTGCGGAGATGCCCAACGCGATCCGAGCCGAAGGCTACAAGCGGGCGATGCAGGCCCACGGGCTCGGCGACGAGATCGACATCGTCTCCACCACCTACACCCAAGAAGGTGGGTACGCCGGCGCACAGCAACTGCTCGCGCGGTCGCAACGCCCCACCGCCATCTTCGCCGGCGCCGACGTCGTCGCCTTGGGCGTGCTCGAAGCCGTCGCCGAGGCCGGGGTCTCGGTCCCAGGCGACCTCTCCGTCGCCGGCTACGACAACACCACGGTCGCCGCGCTCGGGCCGGTCTCACTCACCAGCGTCGACCAGGCCGGCCACCACATCGGCGCCGAAACAGCCCGCCTGCTGCTCGATCGGATCCGCGACCGGGAGCGGCCATCGGCCCAGGTCAGGCTCTCTCCCACCCTGGTCACCCGCCGGACGACTGCTCCCCCACCGTCCTGACCCGGCTATGTCTCTGGTTGGGTGGCTGCGGTTGTCCAGGAGGCGAGGAGATCGAGGGCGTGGGCGGTCGGTGAGCTCGGCTCGGCGGCGTACAAGGTGAGGGTGAGACCGGGGTCGGAGATCATGTACATGCTTTCGTAGGCGAGTTCGAGGTCACCCACTTCGCGGTGGTGGAAGCGCTTGGTGCCGGCGCCGTGAGTACGGACGTTGTGGCTGCTCCAGCGGCGGCGGAACTCGTCGCTGCGCGTGGACAGTTCGCCGACCAGGTCGTGCAGTTCCTTGTCATGCGGGTCACGGCCGGCCTCGGTGCGCAGGATCGCGACGCAGATGTCGGCCGCACCGTCCCAGTCCGGGTAGAAGTCGCGGGCCGCTTCCAGGTCGAGGAAGGTGAAGCGGGCGAAGTTCGGCTGCGCGGAGATGTCGTAGAGGGAGGAGTGCATGGCCCGGCCGAGATGGTTGCAGGCCAATAGATCCATGCGCCCGTTGCGGACGATCGCCGGGGCGGTGAACTTCTCGAGCACCCATTGCAGGCTCGGCCGCGGCGTCCAGCGCTTGCCGGCCCGGCGGCGCGGACGCATCCCCGCACTCGTGCCGTCGGCTGCATGGGCCAGATGGAACAGGTGGGTCCGTTCGGCGTCGTCGAGCTGCAACGCGCGGGCGATCGCGTCCAGCACGGAGGCGGAAACGCCACCGAGCGCTCCACGTTCCAGCTTGGAGTAGTACTCGACACTGACACCTGCCAGCGCAGCGACCTCACCCCTGCGCAGCCCCGGCACCCGGCGAGCGCCGACGACCGGCAGCCCCGCCTCCTGCGGGGTGACCTTCGCTCGCCGCGAGATCAGGAACTCGCGGACCTCGGCGCGGTTGTCCATAGCAACGACGGTACGACGTCCCTCGCCCGGTTGGGATGCACTGTCAGTACACGTCACGACAGAGACTCCCTCAGCCATCCCGCGCGGCGTTGACTGGACAGGCAATCACCCAGCGATACGAGGAGATGTTCCACCGATGCGTGGTGTCGTCATGCACGCGCCCGGCGATGTCCGGGTCGAGGACCGGCCCGAGCCGGCCATCCTGAAGCCCACCGACGCGGTCATCCGGCTGTCGGCGACCTGCATCTGCGGCTCCGACCTGTGGCCGTACCGCGGCGCCGACAAGGTCGAGGAGCCGATGCCGATGGGTCACGAGTACGCCGGAATCGTCGAAGAGGTCGGCTCCGAGGTCACGTCGATCAAGCCCGGCCAGTTCGTCGTCGGCTCCTTCTTCGCCTCCGACAACACCTGCGAGATCTGCCAGGCCGGCTACCAGACCTCCTGCGTCCACCGCGAGATCCTCGGCACCTCCGGCGCCGCGCAGTCGCAGCGGATGCGGGTGCCGCTGGCCGACGGCACCCTGGTCGCCACCCCCGAGGTCCCCGACGACGACCTGGTGCCGGACTTCCTGGCCGCCTCCGACGTCCTCGGCACCGGCTGGTTCGCCGCCGTCGCCGCCGAGGTCGGTCCCGGCAAGACGGTCGCGGTCGTCGGCGACGGCGCCGTCGGACTCCTCGGCGTAATGGCCGCCCAGCAACTCGGCGCTGAGCGCATCATCGCCATGAGCCGGCACGAATCCCGCCAGCAGCTGGCCCTCGAGTTCGGCGCCACCGACATCGTCACCGAACGCGGCGACGCCGGCGTCGAACGGATCAAGGAACTCACCAACGGCCTGGGCGCGCACTCGGTGATCGAGGCCGTCGGCACCCAGGAATCGATGATGCAGGCCATCCGCTCCACCCGCCCCGGCGGTCATGTCGGGTACGTCGGTGTCACCCACGACGTGGCCCTGAACGGCGACGAACTGTTCTTCTCCCACGTCCACCTCCACGGCGGCCCCGCCCCCGTACGACGCTTCCTACCCGACCTCATGGACCGAATCTGGACCCGAACCATCCGCCCCGGCCGCGTCTTCGACCTCGAGCTCCCCCTCGACGAAGCCGCCGCCGGCTACCAGGCGATGGACACCCGTCAAGCGATCAAGGTCCTGCTCCGGCCGTGACCAACCTCGCCACCCAGGTGGACGTCCCACCGGCAACCCGCTCGCGCCGCCAGGCCCGGCTCACCGCCGGGCTGGTCGCGACCGTGATCTTCCTGACCGCGATCGCGCCGCTGGCGACCGATATGTACGTGCCGGCCTTCCCGCGGGTTGCCGCCGACCTGACCACCACCGCCACGCAGGTCCAGCTCACCCTGACGACGTTCTTCGTCGGCATGGCGCTGGGCCAACTGGTCGGCGGACCGGTCTCGGACCAACGCGGTCGGCGCGTTCCGCTGCTCGCCGCGATCCTCGCGATGACTGCCGCGTCCATCGTGTGCGCGCTCACGCCCACCATCGGCGTGATGACCGCGGCCCGCTTCGTGCAGGGCTTCGCCGGCGGCTGGGCGATGGTGATCGGCCGGGCGGTGATCGTCGACCTCGCCCGCGGCAGCCAGCTCGTCCGCGTGCTGAACGTCATCGCCGCCGTCGGCGGAATCGCCCCGATCGTCGGTCCACTCCTCGGCGCCGCGATCCTGCAGCTGTCCCACTGGCGCGTCTCGTTCTGGGCCGTCGCGGCTCTCGGCGTCGCCATGACGCTGGCCGTGCTGATCGCCGTACCGGAATCACTGCCACCCGAGCGTCGTCACGGCGGTGGTCTGCGCAACTTCGTCACCGCGGGCCGAGTCGTGCTCGGCAACCGCGAGTACGTCGGCTACGTCGTGGTCGCCGGAGCCGCGATGGGCGCCCTCTTCGCGTACGTCGCTACGTCGGCCTTCGTGCTGCAGTCGATGAACGGGCTGTCGCCCGTCGCGTATTCGATCGACTTCGCCGCGAACGCCGCCGGCATGACCGTCGCCGCACTCCTCGCCGCCCGGCTCGCCGGACGGGTCTCCACCCGCAAGCTCATCCTGCTCGGCCAGCTTGCCGCTCTCGCGTCCGGCGTCGCGATGCTGGTCGGCGCCGTGTGGTTCGACACCCCGCTGATCCTGGCCATGGCCTGCTTCTTCGTGCTGATGACAGCCCAGGGCCTGATGATCCCCAACGGCGGCGCCCTCGCCTCGGCCGCCGTACCCGACCACCCCGGCACCGGCTCTGCCGTCCAAGGCTTCGTCCAATGGGTCGCCGCCGGCACCATCGCCCCCATCGCCGGCCTCGGCGGCGAACACACCGCCATCCCCATGGCTACCCTGATGATCACCGGCGCCGCCATCTCCCTCGCCGGCCTCCTCGTGGTAGCCAAAACAGGCTCATAAGGATCTGGAGAACCACAATGCAGAAACGCACTCTCGGAACGGGCGGCCTGGTTGTCTCGGCTATCGGGCTTGGCTGCATGACGATGACCGGTGGATACGGCGGCCGGCCGGACCGGAAGGAGATGATCTCGCTGCTGCACGCGGCCGTTGAGCGTGGTGTCACCTTCTTCGACACTGCCGAGATCTACGGGCCGCATGCCAACGAGGAACTCGTCGGGGAGGCGCTCGCGCCGTACCTCGACCACGTCGTCATCGCGACGAAGTTCGCCGCGGACATCGACCCGGCGGAGCGGAAACCCACCGGCCGGATGCTCCGCCCGGAGGAAGTCGCACGTGTCGTCGAGGGCTCGCTGCAACGGCTCGGAGTTGACGCGATCGACATGTACTACCAGCATCGCGTCAACCCCGAGGCGCCGATCGAAGAGTTCGCCGGGGCGGTGAAAGAGCTGATCGAGGCCGGCAAGGTCAAGCACTACGGGATGTCCGAGGCAGCGGCGGGCACGATCCGCCGCGCCCACGCCGTACAGCCGGTGACAGCTGTCCAGAGCGAGTATTCGCTGTGGTGGCGACGGCCCGAGCAGGAGGTCCTGGCCACCTGCGAGGAACTCGGCATCGGCTTCGTCCCGTTCAGCCCGCTCGGCAAGGGCTTCCTCACCGGAACCGTCAGCGCCTCGAGCACCTTCGACCAGGACAACGATCTCCGCGCGCGCATCCCGCGTTTCGGTGCGGACGCCTTGCAGCACAACGCCGCGATGGTCGATCAGATCCAGTCCTTCGCCACCGCCAAGGGAGCGACACCCGCACAGATCGCTCTCGCATGGCTGCTCGCCCGGAAGCCGTGGATCGTCCCCATCCCCGGTACGACGAAGCTGCACCGGCTGGAGGAAAACCTCGCGGCCGCAGACATCACGCTGACGACCGAGGAGCTGAATCAGCTCACCGAAGCGTCCTCCCGGATCGAGATCCAGGGCGGCCGTTACCCCGACGACCTCGAAGCCCAGACGAACCTCTAGGAAAGGGTCCGGCCGGTCTTCCAGTTGGCGATTGACTGCTCGAGGTGCCTGCTGACCACGGCGGGGAGGTCGATGTCCGCGCCGAGTAACCATTGCAGCTCGACGCCGTCGAGTACGGCGATCAGGATGCGAACCTCGGCTGCGATCTGCTCATCGGTGATTGGCGCGACCTCGCCACGGTCGACAGCTTCGCGCAGCTTTCCGATGCATTTCGCCAGGACGGTGTCGTAGCGGCGCTGGATGAACTGCCGGGCCGGATGGCCGGGATTGGTCGCCTCGGCGGCCATCGTGATGAACAGTTCGAGCAGTCCGCGGTGTTCGACGTGGAACTCGGTCACCGTGATCAAAGCACGGAAGTACGCGAGCCCCGGCGGGTCATCGGCAAGCGACGACCGGCTCTGCTGCTTCGTCCAGTCCTCCAGGACTGCCGCCAGCAGGCCCTCCTTGCTGCCGAAGTACTGGATCAGCGTCGCCGGCGAAGCGCCGACCCGGTCGCCGATGGTCCGCAGCGACCCACCGATGTACCCGAGCTCCCCGAACACGTCCGAGGCGCTCCGGATGATCTGCTCCCGGCGCTCGACACCTTTGCGATAAGGGCCCCGGATCTGCGCTGTCGCCTCGTCGGCCACAAGTCCTCCCCGAACTCCTGCACGAGATATTGACGAAACCTTATCAGCCGTTTACGTTTGCGAAATCTGAACGACTGATCAGGTTTCACTCTGGTGAGGAGCCATGGATGCAGTCCACTTTCGGAATCGGGTTCCTGGGTGCAGGACCGGTGACCCAGTCCATCCACCTGCCGACGCTGGCGCGGCTCGGCGACGCGTTCGCGATACGCCACATCACTGACGTCGATCCCGCCGTAGCCGAGGCTGTCGCGGGCCGGGTCGGAGCGGCGCACTCGACGTCGACCGAGGCACTGCTCGACGATCCCGCGGTCGACGTCGTCGCGATCTGCAGTCCGAACAGCTTCCATGCCGAACAGCTGATCGCCGCCTGTCGCGCCGGCAAGAAGGCCGTGTTGTGCGAGAAGCCGCTCGCGATGTCAGCCGCCCAAGCCGACGCGATCACCGCGGTCTCCGCGGAGACCGGCGTACCGATCATGGTGGGCGCGATGCACACGTTCGATCCGGGGTGGCGGGCCGCAGTCGCGCACTGGGGCGATCTCCCGGCCAGTAGTCACACCATTCGGTTGTCGGTCGTGCTTCCGCCGAACGCACGGTTCGAGGACGTCGCCACGGAAGTTCTTTCGCGGTCGCCGTTCCCCGCGCCTGACTGGTCCGATGTGGAAGTGCTGGCCGCGATGATCCATGGCGGTGTGATGGGGCTGGCGATCCACGACCTCCCGCTGATCCGGAGGTTGCTCCCCCGGTACGATGATCTGCAGGTGATCGACGCGAAGTTCCTCGCGCCGTTCGGGTACCGGATCCTTTTTGTTGCCGGCGGCAAAAGTATCGAGCTGCACGCGATGGTGTCGCAGACGTGGCAGCCCGACTGGGTGCTCGAGGCGTTCAGCGACGACCAGGTTCTGCACGTGGAGTTCACACCGTCGTACGTCCATGCCGGATCCGCGGTCAGCACGCTCACCACCTCGGACTCGGCGCGGGTGTTCGGCCCGGCCACCGTCAACGGCTACGAGGCTGAATGGCGCGAACTCGCCGCCATCCTCCGCGGCGAACTGGCACCTCCCAGTACGCGCGACCTGGTCGACGACGTGCGGTTCGCCCTCACAGTCGCCGATGCCGCCGCCGAAGCCCTCCGCAAGGCAGAGGTCGCCGCATGAGCAACGTACGTACGACGCTCGCGACCTTGCCGATGTCATTCCCGGATCCCGCCGACGTCGTCTTCGTCGATGGTGATCCCAGCTGGCCCGCGGAGCTGGAGCGCGCGATCCGATCGGGCGCGACCGGCATAGTTCTGGTGCATCCCACGCCGGTGGACTTCGATCTGCTCACCGCGGACACAATCGTCGTCGTCGACTCCCCGTGGGCTTCCAACCCGGTGAATGGCCTGGCGGCGCAGGCCTTCCGCGCTGCCGCGACGAACGGCGCCAGAGTCGAATGCAGGGTGATCACCCCACCCGGATCCGACTTCGCCACCGCCCTGCTGGACCAGCTGGCCCTGATCCGCGCAGTACTCGGCCCGGTGATGAAGGTGCAGGTACGGCATCTTTCCGACCGCGCTCTGCACGCCGAAGGACTGACGAACCTGTCGGTTGCGGTCGACTTCAGCATCGTGTGCACGACCGCCCTACCCGCCTCGGCATCCCTTCGGTTGCTGACCTCCGACGGCAGTGTCGAGTTGACGATTCCGTCCGGCGACACGGCTCTGCCCGCCCGGCTGATCACCGTCGGGCCGGACGGCGCGGTACTGGCACCCACGCAGTACGAGAACGGGCATCGCAGCAGTCTTCGCCGCCTGCGCGAGCTCCAAGCGACCGGATCGGCCGACGGATCGGCCGAGCTGCGCCGCCTTCAGGCGGACGTCGTGACGACGACCGCCGCTCTCGGGGACCACCTTCGTGAGAGGAACGCAGTCCGATGAACAAAGCAACGACCCGTCGGAGTTTTCTGGGCCTTGCCGGTGCGGCGATCGCGGCACCCGCGCTGGCCGCCTGCAACGTGTCCGGCAACAGCGGAGCAAGCAAGGCCGGAGGCGGCACCCTCAAGTTCTGGGACATGCCGTGGGGAACGCCTGCCTACAACGAGCTGGGCAAGAAGATCATCACCGGCTACACCCCGGCGGAGGGCTCGGCCAAGGCGACGTACCAGATCATCCAGTGGAACGGCTTCTACCAGACCTTCTCGTCCGCGATCGCCTCCAAGACCGGTCCGGCGGTCAGCTCGGGCGCCGGCTTCCAGGCGTTCCAGTTCGCCGACCAGGGCCAGATCGCGTACGCCGACAGCTTCATCGAAACCCTGAAGAAGGACGGCACATACGACGACTTCCTGCCCGGCGTCATCGATACGATGAAGACCGACAAGGGCTATGTCGCCGTACCGTGGCAGACCGACGTACGGCCGTTCTGGTACAACAAAGCGCTGCTCGACCAGGCCGGCGCCAAGGTCCCGACCACTTGGGACGAACTGCTCGCCGCCGGAAAGGCGCTGAAGAAGATAGGGGCGTCCGGCTTCGCCACCGGCTCGGGCGCCGACAACAATCTCGGCGCGCACACGATGGTCGCGATGATGATCAACAACGGTGGCGGTCTGTTCGACCCGGACGGCAAGCCGGACTGCGTCACGGACGCCAACATCCAGGCGATGACGTTCGTCCGCGAGCTCGCGAACGAGGGCATCATCGACTCGGGCGCGGTGTCCTACACGATCGACAACCTCGACTCCCAATGGAAGGGCAGGAAGGCCGGCATCGGGATCCACACCCCGGGGCTCGCGGCGCGGACCGGCGCGGTCGGCAAGGACCTGCACGTCATGGATCCACTCACGAGCCCGAGCGGCACAGTCGCCGGGTTGTTCTTTGTCAACAATCTGATGATGTACACCAATACGCCCTCGCAAGAGGCGTCGGAAGCGTTCCTGAAGTACTACCTGAGCCAGATCCACACCTATTGGCAGAACCCGGTCGGCGTGGCCGTACCGGTACTGAAGTCGATCGCGAGCGCGGACTACTACGCCAAGGACCCCAACCAGGTCGCGATCGTCGAGAAGTGGATGCCCGTCTGCAAGACCTACGCGGCCAAGAAGACTCAGTCCTTCGCCGCGCTCGCGGCCGTTGACGGCGGCCAGCCCCTCGCTCAGTTCGCGCAAGCCATGTTGCAGGGCAAGACCGACCCGAAGACTGCCCTCACCACCCTGCAGCGGGGCCTCGAATCGATTGTCAAGCGATGACGCCCACGCTGACTGCCCCGTCCACCACGGCGACAACAGCATCAGCGTCCACGCCGCCCGCAGGTAAAGGAGTCAGCCGGCGCACGATCACGCTGATCCTGCTCGTCGCGCCCTGCCTCGTTCTCGTGGTGCTGATCAACGCCTACCCGCTGGTGGTCGCGGCCTCGCAGTCGATCCACAACGGAACTCTCATCGTGACCGGCGACTTCGTCGGCTTCAGCAACTACCTCGATGTCCTGACCAGCCCCCGCTTCTGGACGGCCGCTCGCTTCACCCTGATCTTCACCATCGTCGGCGTGTTCGGCAGCTGGCTGACCGGGATGGGTCTGGCCCTGCTGCTGCGGACGAAGATCCCATGCCGGGGCGTGTTCAAGGTCTTGCTGATGCTTCCCTGGGTGGTGCCGATCGTGGTGTCCTCCACGGCGTGGAACTGGCTCGTCAGTACACCGACCAGCCCGCTGCCCACCCTGACGGCGAAACTCGGGTTCGGCGAGGTCCACTTCCTCGCCAACCCCACGCTCGCCGCGATCACGGTCTGCGTCTTCAAGGTCTGGGTCAGCTTCCCGTTCATGATGCTGATGACGTCCGCCGCGTTGGCTGCTGTCGACACCACGGTGTACGAGGCCGCGGGGATCGATGGCGCTTCGAGGTGGCAACAGTTCGTCCACATCACGCTGCCGTTGATCTCACGGTCGACGTACATCAGCTGGATCCTGATGACGATCTTCTGCGTCAACGACTTCCCGACCATCTACCTGCTGACGGCCGGTGGACCGGTCGACGCCACCTCGTCCTTGGTCGTACTCGCGTACCGCACGGTCTTCCAGGACCAGCAGACCGGTCCTGGTGTGGCGATCGCGTTCCTGATGACGCTCGTGCTGGTGATCGTCTCGACCGCGCTGTACCGCCAGATCCGAAAGGTGGACATCGCATGACAACCATCGCATCGAGGGAGCCGGGAACACGCGGCCAATGGTGGCGCTTCGCCGCTCTGCTGGTCATCACCCTGATCGTGCTCGTGCCTGTGTTCGCAACCCTGTTGTTGGCAATCCGGCCAAGTGCCTCGAGCAGCGCGAGCGGCGTTCTCACGCTGGAGAACTTCCGCTACATCTTCACCAGCACCGACGTGATCGTGTGGCTCGGCAACAGCCTCGGCGTCACGCTCGCCACCGTGGTGGTCTCGGTCGTCGTCGCCGCGCCGGCCGGGTATGTCTTGTCTCGCGGCCGCAGCAAGGCGGTGGCCGGGTTCTCGCTGCTGCTGTTCGTCATCCAGTCCCTGCCGGTGATCACCGCGATCATCCCGCTGTTCGTGCTGTTCGCGCGGATCGGGCTCGCCGACAACCTGATCGGATTGGTCATTGTGTACGTCGGCAGCACGATGTCGGTGGCGACCTGGATGATGGCGGCGTACTTCGACTCGATCCCGCATGCGCTCGAGGAAGCGGCCTGGGTCGACGGCTGCTCGGTGTTCGGCTCGTTCGCCAAGATCGTGCTGCGCAATTCGCTGCCCGGCATCCTGTCGACCGCGATCTTCGCGTTCCTGCTCGCCTGGAACGACTACCTGGTCGCGCTGGTGTTCCTGCGTTCCAGCGTCATCTTCACCCTCCCGATCGGACTGCAGACGTTCTTCCAGCAGAACGCGACCGACTGGGGATCGGTGATGGCGGTCTCGGTCGTCATGCTGTTGCCGCCAGCAATCATCTTCGCCGTACTGAACAAATACTTCAGCATCGGCGGTATCGGCGGCTCACTCGCCGGCCGCTGAACGGAAAGGAGCTCGCTCATGCGCGTTGGCCTGAATCCCCTGCCCTGGGTCCTCACCCCCGAGGGCTTCAATCTGTCCGTGCCCATCCTGAGGACCGCGTTCGCAGAGATCGCGACCACCCCGTTCAAGGGCATCCACGCCGATCCACCACCCGGCCTCGACGCCGTCGGCTACCGTGCGCTGCTCGACGAATTCGGCCTCGAGCCAGCCCCCGGCTACTTCTCCGCCGACGTCGACATCAACACCCCCGACCTGGTCGAGTCAGCCAAGAAGCACGCTGCGATCCAGGCCGAGCTCGGCAACACCGAAGTCTTCCTCGCCGCCACCCTGACCGCCGAACGCATCGCCCACCCCTCCATCGGGTACGGCGACGTGCCACTCCAGCGCATCATCGACGGCATCGGCGCGGCGGCACAGGCCATCACCTCCGAAGGCGTCACGCCGGCACTACATCCACACGTGGGCAGCAGCATCGAGGTCGAGTCCGAGATCTGCGCCGTGCTCGACGCCGTGCCCGCATCGGTCCTGTCGTTTGGGCCGGACACCGGACACCTCGCCTGGGCCGGCACCAACCCTTCGGCCATCATGACCGAGTACGCCGACCGGATCGCCGCCGTACATCTGAAAGACGTCCATCTCGGCCAGGCCCAGGCCGCCAGGGATGCGGACGCGAACTACTTCGAGGCGACCGTCACCAAGTTCACCGTCTGGACCGAACCCGGCCGCGGCGACGTAGATCTCCTCGCCGCCGTCAGGACCCTGCCGGGCGACTTCACCGGCTGGCTCGTCGTCGAGGTCGACGTACCGGAAGCCGACACCAACCTCGCATCGACCGAACTCTCCGCCCGGTGGGTCACCGACCACCTCGGCGCCTTCTAGAGGAGCTCTCTTGGACTTCGAGCCACTGTTCAACGGCAAGGACCTCACCGGCTGGTCCGTCATTCCCCGCAGCTACGGAACGATCTGGCCCGGCGGCCCGGACGTCCTCGACGTCGTGACGGACTTCCCGGCGGACTACGCCGAACAAGCCGCGCTACACCCCGCTGCCTGGTCGGTCGAGGACGGCGCCATCGTGGGGCGGCAACAACCGCTCGGCAGCGGGTACGGCGGCTACCTCATCACCGACGAGAAGTACGGCGACTTCGAACTCACCCTCGAACTGAACCCCGACTGGCCGGCCGACACCGGCATCATGCTCCGCCGCCGGCCCGACTCCTGGCACGGACTCCAGGTCCTCGTCGACCACCGCCATTCGGGATCCATCGGCGGATTCTTCGGCAACGGCCTCGGCAGCTTCCACGCCGTACCGTTCGCCCTCACCGCCCAACTCGACTCCGCCGGCAACGCGATCGGCCTCCGCGAGGACGATCCGGCGACGTCTGCCGAACCCTTCACGCCAGCAAAAGCCGAGCTCCTCGATTACGCGGCAACGGTCGACGAGTTCCTCGCTGTATGGCGTTGGCTGGACTGGAACTCCCTCCGCATCCGCTGTGTCGGCGAGCGCCCGCACGTCACCACCTGGATCAACGACGTGAAGATCGCGGAGGTCGATCTGGCGACCCTCACAGCACCGAACTACGACGCCGACGCCGTCGCCGCCTTCCTCGGTACGGCGGGCCACATCGCGCTCGAGGTCCATGACAACGACCCCGTCCTCGGCACCGACCGCTGGGCCCCGGACGCCGCCTGTCGCTGGCGAAACCTCATGCTGAGGCGGCTCTGATGGGATAGGCAACGAAGGCGAAACGGGTGCTGTCCGGCGACCAACTGTTGACGTTGATGGTTCCCTGACCACCGAACAGCTCGTAGCGCTGGAGGACGACCGACCAGTCCTCCGTCGCTACGACGCGCACCTCGACATCGAGGTCGGCCGGGTGGCCGAGTGTGCCCAGAGGAAAGGCGAGATAGGCGGCATAGCGGGAGTCCGGCGAGAGGTGCGGGAACCAGTCGACGGTGTTACTGGCGACGAGCTGCTGCACAGGTCCGCCCGCGTCGGGAATCCGGGCGAGCTGGGCGTGACCCGGCTCCTCGGTGGAGCCCGCGGTGTTGAAGTAGATCCAGTCGCCGTCAGGCGACCACTCCGGTCCATCAATGTGGCCGTTCCCCGTATCCAGGACGGTCGGCGACCCGTGCGGCTCGATCACGACGAGCTTCCCAGGTCCGCCGAAGTCCTCGATCTCGACGTACGCCAGCCGCTTGCCGTCCGGCGAGACACCGTGCAGGAAGTGCCACTTGCCGTCGTCAGGCGAGACTCGTCGTACTGCGCCGCCGTCCAGGTGCCCGTGGTAGATGTGACCGTCCATCGCCGACATGTAAATGTGCTCGCCATCCGGATCGAGCACGTGGTCGTTGTTGAGCCCCGGAAGGTCGTCGTACTCGACGCGAGCCAGACCGGGCGATTCGACGTCGAGCCGCCACAGACCACCGTTGCCATTGACAAACAACTTCGATCCGTCGAGCGACCAGTTCGGCGCTTCGATCAGTACGTCGGTGGTCTCGAACAGCAGCTCGGGTTCGGCGATGCCGGGCCCTCCGACCCAGACCTGCGAGCGTTGTCCCGGGGCGAGCGCACGATACTTGGCCACGTTGTCACCTTACTTGACGGCGCCTCCGGTGATGCCGGCGATGATGCGGCGTTGGGCGATCGCGAAGACGACGAGCAGCGGGATGCTCATCAGGACCACGTAGGCGAAGATGAGGTTCCAGTTGTTCAGGTACACGCTCGCGCTGGCCACCTGGAACAGGTTGAGCGGCAGGGTGTCCATCCGGCCGCCGATGACGAAGAACGCGAAGAACACGTCGTTCCAGATGTATGAGGTCTGACCGAGCCCACCACCGTCACAGTCGGGACACCCACCACAATCTCCACCAAGAGCGGCTCCTGAGCTCGACGCCCGGCTCGACCTCAGATGGACGCCAGCGCGTCGCGAACGATGTCGAGCCGGGCGTTTGACGCCAGACCCGCGTGATAGATGTGGAGATCAGTGGCACCAGCGTCGACCAACGCCTGGCAGTGCGCTGCCAGGCGTTCGGCGTCGGCTGGGAATGGTGGCAGCGCTGTCACGTAGGCGCCGATTCTCCCAGCGCCCAAGCGGGCGAGGGCCTGCACGCCTCCCACACTGGCCTCTTCCCAGGCGGGGGCGATGCAGCAATCGATGCCTTCGGCAACCGAGTCCAGGGCCGCTTCCGCTCCGGTGGCCCAGGGGTCTGCGACAGCGTGTAATGCAATGTCGCGTACGCCGTTGGCACGTGCCTCGTCCACCACCGCGGCTCGCAGCCTCGCGGAGTGACGTCGGCGCAACTGCAGGACGTCTTCCTCGACTGTCTCTTCCACAGTGCGAGCGCCCGCACCGACCGCGGAGCGAACGCGCATCGACAAGTCCTCGACGTCCAAGCCGGCCGAGGACATCGCCAGGACGCAGGCGTCGCAGAAGCAGATCGACAGCAGAGCCTGGTCGACGGGCGACCAGTCCGCACCCGCGGTCTTCTCGTGCAGGCCGTTGTGCGCGATCCCCAAGGGTCCGCAAGCTTCCAGAACCACATTTGTCACGCCGGTCTGGCGAACGATCTCTGCCACCAACGTACGTCCGTACTCGACGACCTCGTCGTGGGCTGGGCAGAGAGCGTAGTGGTAGACGTCCCCGAAGGCGTTACGCACGCACCTGCTGGGGTTCCGCCGCCCGACGGCCGAGTTGTGGGTCAGCACGATCCACGCCTGAACGTCCAATCCGACTGTCCGCAGCGACTGTGCCGCGCGGTTGAAGGAATCCTCACCTGCCCACGGTTCGGCCCCATCAGGTACCAGTGCTGTCCAGGCGTTACGTCGTACCGGCACATACAACCCCGCCGAAGCCTCCACCACTCTGTGCTGCGGATGCCGCGGTGTCGCGGCTCTCACCGAGTGATAGGAAGCGGCCAGTACGACGGACTCCGCACCAAGCGACGCCACCAGGTCGGGGGCCGCCGGGTCGCCGTTGAAGTCCCACGGATAACCGTAGACCGCCGCAGCCGGCATCTCAGCACCTCGCTCATCGGGGCGTCACAGGCGCGGGCGAACATAGTTGTCTGTCAGCAAAGGTGTCAACGCTGTCCCGACCGGTACATCGCCGCCCGTCGTACGGCCGGGATGGCCTTCAGCGGGCTGGCCGGCGCCGTACTGAGCAGGACGCGCCCTAGTGGCTTCACCGTGCCGTCGCCAGGCCCCACGGCGGACAGTGGAGGGTTTCTTGCGCCATTTCGCGAAGACCCTCCACTGTCGACACCAAAAGCCTCCATAGTCCACACGCACACCGCTCGGCCGGATTCCGGGTAGCGCCGCAACCACGAAATGATCGACGGCCGCGCCGGCTCCGACCGAGCCGTACAGGTCCTGCGGAGATCGATCTACGCCGGGGCGTGTTCTTTCAGGATTGTCATGAAGGCGCGCATCCAGGTTGGGTGGTCGGGCCAGGCGCGGCCGGAGACCACGTTGCCGTCGACGACCGCGTCGCCGTCGACCCACTCCGCGCCGCCGGCCCGGATGTCGAGTGCCAGGGCTGGGTAGGCGGAGGTCTTGCGGCCGTTCAGGACGCCGGCCGCGGCCGCGACGAGTGGCCCGTGACAGAGCTGGGCGACGGGCTTCGACTCGCCGTAGAAGTGCTGCACGATCCGCTGGCAGTCCTCGTCGTTGCGGATGTACTCCGGCGCACGACCACCGGGGATCACCAGAGCGACGTACTCAGACGGGTCCACATCGGCGAACGCGACATCGGCTTGCCAGGTGTGCCCGGGTTTCTCGGTGTAGGTGTCGAACCCATCGACAAAGTCATGCACCACGAACTGCAACTTCTTCACCGCCGGGGCGGCCACATCCACCTCGTACCCCTCCTCGAGCAGCCGCTGGTACGGGTAGAACACCTCGAGGTCTTCCGCAGCATCGCCAGTGACAATCAGCACCTTGGCCATCACGTCATCCCCTTCGCAGACTCCAGTTCCACCCGCCAGCCTCCGCCGCCAACCAAACCGGGTCAAGGGTGATCGATGAGTTGGGTCACACGAGGAGCGTCTCGAGCTCTGGGAGTCGGCCGAACAGGTCGGGGAGGCCGCGTACGCCGTTGCGTACGGACTCGTGCGACACCGCGAGCTCCGGGCCGGTGCTCGCCTCCACACCGGCGAGGCAGCGGAGGGCGTTCCACCTCGTGAACCCCAGCCAGCCGCCGATCATGAACACAAACCAGCTCGGCCCCGACGGCGGCAGCGCACCGCCCCCTGCGACATAGCCGTCGAGGACTGAGCGGAAAATGGCCGGCTCGATGTCGTCGAAGCCAGGTCCCTTCGCGAGGCTCAGCGCCGTCGAGCCGAGCTCACCGGCCAGGTCGAGCATCCCCGAGAGCTCCCAGTCGAGCACCACCGGCCGACCGTCTCGAGCGAGCAGGTTCCACGGCTGGATGTCCCGGTGGGTCAGTACGACGGGGCCTGGCCGCTCGCAGGTGTCGACGAACTGGGCAATCGCGAGGAACGTCTCGACATGGGAGGCGAGCTCGTCGGCCCACGGCTGCCCGGTCGCCGCCGCCCGCTCGGCGAGCTCGGGCCAGTCCCGCGCCACCGGGTCCTCGCTCGACACGTGAGTCCACTCGACGTCGAGTGCGTGGAGGCGCGCGAGGATCTCACCGATCTCGAACGCGTACGCCGCCGGCACCGGTGCTTCAGGCACCTTCTCTCCCTCGACCCACCGGTGGACGAGCGTGTGCTGGCTGGCCGAGATCGGCTCTGGCATCGGAACGCCGGCAGCGAACGCCGCCCGCTCGAACCTGAACACGTCCTCGACGTGGTCGGTCCAGCGGCGGTCGACGAGGTTCAACTCCTTCACCGCGAACGACCCCTGATCGGTGTCGAGCCGGTACATCCGGTTCGCGAACCCACCGTGCACGCGGATCATCGGCCCGATCGGCGCACCGAGCTGCGAAAGGTCAGAGCGCACGTCGTCGGTCACCCCAACGAATCTAGGGCTCGCAGTCCATCGATGCACCGGAATTTCCCTGGCACGCCTTGCTACATGGCGGCCACGCTCGTGGCCTCCTTCGCCAGGTGGGTGACCTGGGCCGGGCTCACACCGTCGGCGACGTCGACGACGCCGACGCGGGTGCCCACGGAGAAGACGATGTATCCACCGGCGGCCGCGTCGGAGTCGTACGCCGGGAAATAGACGACCTTTCGACTCGAGCTCGACTGCACGGTGACCGGGTCGCCGTACCCGAAGTCGCCCCCGGAGATTGCCGCACATTCGTCGACCAGCGACACGATCTCGTCTGCCGTGGCTCTCGCCTCGCGGGTGGACTGCGTCTGGGCGACCTGTTCGACGACGTGCAAACCACCGCCCCCGTCGAGCTTCGAGCCGATCCTCGTCACGCCCTGGCGCGGCAGTACGTCGGTGAATTTCGTCGTACCCGTGCATGGGCCTAGGGATTGCGCCGGGTTCACGGCGATTCGGTCGAACGGATGTCCGGTCACGTCGAAGTAGAGCCGTTCGCGGATGACGTTCTCCTCGGACAGAGCGTCCTGCGGCGTTCGTACGCTCGGCTTGGGGGTGCCGGCCACGGTGGCCGACGCCGGCTCAGGCGTCTGCTGGGCGGCGACAATCGCTCCGGCCACCACGGCAGCGACCGAGACACCCACGACGAGACCGGCCCGCTTCATGTTGCGATTCATAGCTGCACTCCTAGCGTTGAACTGGTGGTCCTCGCGAAAGTCTTTGACGGCCCGGACCTGGATTTTGTTCGCCAATTCGCGCGCTTTAAGGCTGTCTGAACAATCCGCCGAACACTGGATCGGACCAACAACGACAGCCAGGGGTGGGGCCATGAAGAAGAGTCGCGTCATCGCCGTCGCGGCAACCGTGCCGTTGCTTGCAGCAACGGTCGCGTACGCCGCCGATTCGGCCGACAGCATGATCTACGGCTGCTACAACAAGCTGACCGGGAGTCTTCGTGTCGTCCAGCCAGGCACGTCCTGCCTGTGGGGCGAGACTGCCATCCACTGGAACCAGACCGGACCACAAGGACCACAAGGACCCCAAGGGCCGCAGGGAGCCCAGGGCGCACAAGGTGTTCCCGGTCCCGCAGGCCAAGACGGCCAGGACGGCCTCGACGGACAGGACGGCGCGCCTGGTGCAGTGGGGCCGGCGGGCCCACCTGGTCCTTCCGACGCGTACATCGGCCGCGGAGCCGCTTATCTCAAGACGACTGAGCAGCAGCCAATCGTGACGATCCAGCTCCCGGCCGGGGTCTACGCGCTGTTCGGCAAGGCCGCCCTCCGCAACGGCGACTCAGGAGATGACCAGGACGGCACCTGCGGACTCAGCACCGGCGACCGCACGACGATCCGCGTCGGCCAGGCCTACGGCACAGCGCAATACCTGAGTCTGAGCGTGCAGGACCTGCTGACCCTCAGCTCGCCCGGCAGCGCCACTCTCTGGTGCTCCGGCTACAAACTCACCGCGAACAACGTCCAGCTCACCGCCATCAAGGTCGCCGCAATCCACGGCTGACCCTAGGCGAGCGTTGCTGCTGCCGATGCGTCGAGGGAGCGGCCGGTGGCCACGGCTTCGTCGTACGCGGCATCGCCGAGGGCGGCACGTGCCGCTGCCTCAGCCGCTCCGCGCAGACTCGGGTCGGGGAGGAAGAACGCATAGATATCGGCGCCGACCGTCTCGCGCAGGCCTGTCGCGGCGCCGAGCAGGGTCGCGACGCGGAGGTGATTCCCTTCCTGCGACTCGATCACCGCAAGCGTCTCGATGAAGTAGGCAAGATTCGCCAGGTCGCGCGTTTCCTGGGACAGGGCGATGCCGTCCTCGACCCGCTGCCGGGCAAGCGTGTAATCGCCGAGCGCAAGGGCAACCTGCGAGAGGTTGTAGAGGGCAACGTACGTCGCCAAGCGGTCGCCGCGCACTCGAGCGAGATCGAGACCGCTTTCGAGCTCTGGTACGGCGGCAGCCGGATCGCCGCGGAGCAGGTGCACGGTGCCGAGCCAGACGTGGACGAGAGAGGCCATCCAGGTCGAACTGCGGTCGTCGGCGGCGAAGTTCAGCGCAGCGCGGAAGCGGTTCTCGGCGGCGTCGAGATCACCGGAGGCCAGCGCTGCCAGCCCTGTGCCGGCCCGGGCCTTGCTGCGGACCTCGGGATCGTCCTGTCCGGCAGCGATGCGGTCTGCTTCGGCCCAGTACGACGCGGCGGCGGCTTGGTCGCCGGCGGCGTACGTCATGGTCGCGGCGGCGAGGTTGACCCGGGCCTGCTCCCAAGGCGGGAGGTCGGGGGCAAGGCACTGCTCGGCGAGGCGCCGGCCGATGGTGAACTGGCCGCGCATCCACCAGTAGAGCCACATGAACCACGTGATGCGGGCAGCGGTCGGAGCGTCGCCCGCATCGAGTGAGCGTTCGACGGCGACGAGAAGGTTCGCTTCCTCCTCCTCGATCCGCTCGAGCCATTCGACCTGGTCCGCGCGCTCGTAGCCGGCGGCCGCCTGCTCGGCCAGATCCAGGTAGACGCGTGCGTGCGCGCGAGCGATGCGGGCCGCACGATCGCCGACGAGGAGGCTGCGGGCGTACTGCGCGACGGGCTCCAGCAATTGCACCCGATCGCTGCGGACCCGGATGAGCGAGTGCTCGGCGAGTTCGTGGAGGACGCCAAGGACCTCGCCGGCAGCGATTCCATCACCCGCCTCGGCCACAGCTTCGACGGCCTCCAGAGTGGCGCCGCCGCGGAACGCCCCGAGCAGTGTGAAGAGCCGCTGCTGATCCGGATCGAGCAGGCCGTAACTCCAGTCCAGGGTGGCCCGCATCGTGCGTTGCCGCTCAGGCAGGTCGCGCGCTCCCGACCTCGCGGTGGCTGTCTCCAGCCGATCGAGCAGTGCGGCCGGAGAAAGCAGCCGCAATTGAGCGATCGCGAGTTCGATGGCCAAAGGCAGGCCGGCGAGCCGGTGGCAGAGCTCCGCGTACGCCGGTACGTCGGGCGCCGCCGGTCGAACTCCGGCGGACTCCGCGCGATCCAGCGCAAGGGCACCAGCCGGGTTGGCGCGCAGCTCGTCGAGGGTCGCGCAGTTACTCGCCGGCAGCTCCAGAGGTTCGACGACGTACTCGCGTTCGACCCTCACCCGCAAGGGCGAACGGCTCGAGGCCAGCACGGTGAGGTCCGGACAGAGTGCGGTGAGCTGCCCGACCTGAGCGGCGGCGCTGAGGAGGTGCTCGAAGTTGTCGAGCACCAGCAGCAGGCAGGAGGCCCGCAGCTGTGCAGCGACCAAGTCGAAGGCGCCGGAGCCGTCGATGCCGGCGAGCCCCAGTGCACGCCCGATCGTGGCCATGAGCGCGGAGGCGTCGGCGAGCGGAGCAAGCGAGACCTGAACGACGCCGTCCCGGTACTCGTCGGCGAGTACGTCGGCCACAGCCGCTGTCAGCCGGGTCTTGCCGACCCCGCCGGGGCCCGTAAGTGTGACCAGCCGGGCCCCGGAGCGCACGAGGTCGACGACCGAAGCGACGTCGTCGTCGCGTCCGTACAACGGGGTCGGTGGGATGGCCAGACCGGCGGGCCTGGTCACGGGTTTGCCGGCCGCTCGGCGCCGCGGAACGGCGGCTATGAGCGCCGCACGCTCGCTGTCGGGGATGCCGAGGGCGTCGGCGAGCGAACGGACGGTGTGCGGGTAAGGCCTGCCCCGGCTGCCTCGCTCCAGTGAGCTGATCGCGTGCGGGCTCAGGTCCGCGCGCTCGGCCAGCTCCTGCTGGGTGAGCCCGGCACGTTCACGCAGAGTGCGCAGCAGGACACCGAAGTGCGCCTTCGCCGCGTCCCCCGACATGGGGAAACAATAAGTGCGCTGTCAACTGTGCGAGCAGTGTGCGAGTTGTGCCCGTGGTCTGTGGCGCGCACGGCGCCGAGCATTGGAGCCATGACGACAACTACCTGGCTCCCGGAGGGGTGGAGCCACCCGCTCCGGGTCCAATTGAGCACAGGACACCACCTGCGTCCGATCCGAGCTACCGACGTCGACCTGGACATGCAGGCCGTCATGGGGTCGCAGGAGCGGCTGTGGTCGTTGTACGGGGAGGCCTGGGGGTGGCCTCCCGCGACCATGACGGCCGACCAGGACCGCGAGGACCTGGCCCACCACGAGGACGAGATGGAGCGGCACGAGTCGTTCAACTACGCCCTCTTCGACAACGGTGAGACCGAGCTTCTCGGCTGCGTCTACATCGACCCGCCGATCCACGACGGGACGGACGCCGAGATCTCCTGGTGGGTCGTCGACTGGCTGGTGGGCGGGCCGATCGAGGCGGCTCTCGACGAGCTCGTACCGCGCTGGATCGCATCGGACTGGCCGCTCACCAAACCGCACTACACGCATCATCCGAATCAGGGGGGAACAGCATGACCAGCACAATCGCCACGACCAGTGGCGCCCGGCACGCCGATGCGGCCCATCCCTCGCAGGGGAAGGGATGGGTCTACGCCGGCGTCGGCGCAGGCGTGGCGGGAATCGCCACCATCGTCGGCTCGAGCCTGGCCGGCGCCGTGTACGACCCGAAGCTCGCCGGCAACGCCGCCGCCATCACCGAGAAGCTCGCGGACCAGACCGTGCCGATCCTTGTGATGCACACGGCCGCGATGGTCTCCGCCGTACTGCTGCTCGTGTTCGCCGCCGGGCTGCGCCGCCGGCTTGTGGACGCGACACCGCAGGGAAGCCTGCTCCCGCCGGTCGCCGCCTCGGGCTTGATGCTCGTGTCGGTCGCTCTGCTGATGGGATCGGCGCTGACGACGGAATTCGTCTTCGGCGTCCAGAAACCCGACCAGCTCGTCCCGGAAACCGCCGTGTTCTTCGGGCACTGGATCGGCACCGTGCCCTGGCTGTGGGTCGGCGCCGGAATCGCCGCGATCGCACTCGGCCTCGCTGGCCGGAAGTTCCACGCGGTCCCGCCGTGGCTGGCGTGGACCAGCCTGGTGCTCGGTGGTCTGACCACCCTGCTAGGCGTCAGCCCACTCCAGTACATGGCCGGCATGACCGGACCCCTCTGGCTAACCATCGCCGCCCTCGGCCTACTCAAGAAGAACTGAGGGGAAACCCGCGCGCCCCGAAGCACACACTTCGGGGCGCCACCCCGCTCTGAAGGGTTGTCAGGGCTCCGGGCTGATCCCCCGCAGGGCTTCGGGGAGCTGGCGGCGGGCGGTGAGGCGTAGCTTTGTGAAGACCTTGCGGATGTGCCACTCGACGGTGCGTGGGCTGATGAACAGTTCGGAGGCGATCTCGGCATTGGTAAGGCCGCTCGCCGCGAGGCGGGCGATGTGGAGTTCCTGCGCCGTGAGCTGCTTCTGCTTCTCCACCGTCTGTCTGCGGACGGTCTCGCCGGTGGCGCTGAGCTCGCGGCGCGCCCGGGCGGCGAACGCCTCCATCCCCATCGCTGCCAACGCGTCGTACGCAGGTCGGAGGTGTGCACGTGCTTCCAGCCGTCGACCGGCACGCCGGAGCCACTCGCCGTACAGCAACCTGGCCCGAGCCGACTCGACGCGCAGGTTCGTACGCTCGAGGCGGTCAACTGCTTCGCGGTAAAGCTCCTCGGTGCGAGGACCCTCGAGTTGCGCCTGCGAACGCGCCGCGACACCCGCGGCCCAGTCCGTGCCGCTCGCCCGCGCTGTCTCGGCCAGCTGCTCGGCGGCATCCGCGGCAGTGACAGAGTCACCGGTACGGGCTGCTGCTTCCACGAGCTCGACAAGACTCCAGGACCTGACCACCATCTCCTCGGGGTGAGCGGCGGCCACGCGTGCCGATTCCAGAGCTGCCGGGTACCGGCCATGACTGTTGCTCAGCAAGGCGCTCGCCCAATAGGTCAACGACACGCTGAGCCCTTCACCACGCGCTGCAGCGTCCCGCCGTGCCGAGGCGAGAAAACGCGTCGTGTGATCGTCACGGCCCGCGAAGGCGGCCAGGCCGATAGCGCCGTACGGCGTCATCCTGATCTGTGCGAGCTCTGTCGCGGCCTCGGCCTCGTGGACCAGGGCCGCCGCAGCGGGCAGATCGCCGGAAAACAAGTCCACGAAGACACGCGAATTGAGCGCAAGGGGCAGTGCGCTCACCGCACCCGAGTCCCGAGCGATCCGCAGGTGCCGGCTGGCCAGCTGGTCCCACGCCCTGCCGTCCCTCAGGTCGATCGCGACGACCGTGGCCAGCCAGAGAAACCGGACCGCCTCCTGCACGGGGATATCGTCGCTGTCAAACGCCTGGATCGCGGTTCGGAGCATCGGAGCCGCAGTCTGGTAGCCGTCGCCGAAGAGCACTCCCAGTGCACGCAGCAGGTCATCCCCACGTCGCGGCGGCGACGGTCTCGGTACGTCGCGCACCATCAGGGCAACGGCCATCGCGCCCGGCTCGGTGGCCAGGTGTCCGGCGAACCAGGCCGCTGTGAACGCGTCAACGTAACTCTCCAAGGCCAACTGGACGTCGAGCGGCTCCAACCGGCGAGCGGCACCCACCAGCAACGGGAGAACCTCTCGGGCCCGATTGGCAGCCAGCCCGATCTGAGCACGCAGTACGTCGAGGCGAGCGCGCTGGAGGTCGTCGAGCGGTCCGTGCTCGGTCACTGTCAGCAGTTGCAGAGCCTCCTCGAGCGCACCGGCATGCATCATGGCCTGCGCGGCGTTGAGCCGACGCTGGACGCGGTCCGCGGCGTCGGGCGTCAGTACGGCGGCCCGCTCGAGGAACGCGGCGGCTGCGGCCAGTCCGCCTTGTGCCAGAGCACGATCGGCAGAGCGTTCGAGCTGCGCCGCAACGGCCTCGTCCGGACCTGTAGCGGCGGCTGCGAAGTGCCAAGCCTGCCGATCAGGATCCACCTGCGGGTCTGTGCCCTCGGCCAGGGCCCTGTGTGCTGCCTGACGCTCCACCACGGTGGCTGAGTGGTACGCAACCGAACGCACCAGTGGATGACGGAACCGAGCGCTCTGGCGTAGTTCGATGAGGCCTGCATGCTCGGCCGCGCGCGCGGCAGCGACGCCGATGCCGAGCCGCTGGGCGGCACGCCACAGCAGGCGGACATCGCCAAGCGGTTCTGCGGCCGCGATGAGCAGCAGAAGGCGCGACTCGTGCGGAAGCAACTCGAGCTGACGGCGAAACCCCTCCTCCATCCGGCCGGTCAGGGACCTTGTCCCGGCCGTGCTGCCAGGCCCCGGACCGAAGCTGAGCTCGGCCGCGGTGAACCATCGCGGCAGCTCCAGCAAGGCCAGCGGATTCCCATGCGCCTCGGCCAGGATGCGCTCTCGCACACGCGCGTCGAGGTGACCACTCACGGCCGATTCCAGCATCTCCCGAGCGTCGGGAGCAGCCAGACCATGCAGTGACAGGCCAGGGAGACCTGCCCACGGCTTGGCGCTCTCGCCTGCTCTGACCGCGATGACCACAACGACGGAGTGCGCCGTCAGTCGGCGAGCCACGAACGCGAGCGTCCGTACGGAGGCTTGATCCAGCCACTGTGCATCATCGACCAGGCAGATCACCGGGCCGCCCCCAGCACTTTCGGACAGCAATGTCGATGTGGCGAGGCCGACCAGAAACTGGTCCGGTGGAGTGCCCTCGTGCAAGCCGAACGCTGTTGCCAGAGCGTCCGCCTGCGGCCCTGGAAGTCGATCGAGCAGATTCAGCAATGGCTCGCACAGTTCGTGCAGGCCGGCGAATGCGAGTTCCATCTGCGATTCGACGCCGCCAACGCGCAAGAGACGACAGTCCGCTGCCGCTGCCGCGACGTACTCCAGCAGGGCGCTCTTGCCGATGCCGGGCGCACCGCGCAGGACGAGAACACCGTGACCACCCAAACGCGCGGACGCGACCAGGCGATCCAGTACCTCGCATTCGTCGCGCCGACCCCGCAAATGCGGCCGCGGACGCTTGGTTGTCCCGGACACGGCTTTCAGGCTAAACCTCGCCGAAGCACCAGTGCATCGGCCAGTGCATGGTACTGGCGCGCTCACCTGCACGGTGAGTGATGGTCGAGTCGTCAGCCCCAGGCGGGTGTCTGGCGATCGGAGACTTTCGATGAACGCTCAGCAGTTCCACGTCACCGAGATCTCGGACGCCTATTGGAAAGCATCGTTCGGCAACGGGCCGGTGAACCTGATCGACCCCGACACGATCGAGCAACTCGGCGACCTTGTCGCCCGGATCGAGGAGGCTCCCGCACTCAACGTGGTGGTCTTCGACAGCCTGAACCGGGACTTCTTCATGGCGCACTGGGACACCACCGCCGACCGGGGCCGGATGGCTGCGATGAGGCCGGGCCCGACCGGCCTGCACCCGTACGTGGACAACTTGGTCCGGTTGAGCAAGGTCCCGGCGGTCACCATCGCGGCCGTCCGGGGCCGGGCCCGTGGCGCCGGCAGCGAGTTCTTGCTGGCGACCGACATCCGGTTCGCGGGTGCCAACGCCGTACTCGGACAAGTGGAGATCGGCATGGGAGCAGTGCCGGGCGGCGGGGCGATGTCCCGCCTGGCTCGATTGGTCGGCCGGTCGCGCGCCGCCGAGATCATCCTCGGTGCCGACGACTTCCCGGCCGCACTCGCTGAGCGGTACGGCTACGTCAACCGGGTCGTGCCCGACGGCGAACTCAACGACTTCGTCGATCGATTCGCACGCCGCATCGCCGGCTTCGACAAAACCGCGATCGCCGGCGCCAAAGCACTGCTGGACCTCGCGTCGCTGCCCGCCGACGAGGAGTTCGGACCCGGAATGACCGCGTTCCTCCAGACAGCGTGGCGCCCGGTGAATGCCGCACGGGTGCGCTAC
This sequence comes from Kribbella antiqua, assembly GCF_004345665.1. Classification (GTDB taxonomy): domain Bacteria; phylum Actinomycetota; class Actinomycetes; order Propionibacteriales; family Kribbellaceae; genus Kribbella; species Kribbella antiqua. The sequence continues at coordinate 130,328 of NZ_SLWR01000013.1, read as the reverse complement.
TTGCTCGAACGCGGACTGCAGACGCCGACGGGCGCCGAACTCGACCTCGGAGGAGCAGTGGGTGAGTTCGGGGATCCACCGAAGGAGAACAACCGGACCGCCAGCTGAGAATCGTTGCCCGCAGCCGGAGTCAGTGCCAAAGTGAGTCCTGCGCCGGCGCCGACGTCGCCCCATGCCGAAGCCGAAATCTGCTACTCGGACCAGGACGATGGGGTGGTCATGACTGTCAGCTCAGGGTGGCCGGGCCTCCGCGGACGCCGGTCCGAGTGCGAATCGCTGATCTCGCTGCTCAATGCCGCCCGCAACGAACAAAGCCAGGCCCTCGTTCTGTGCGGCGACGCCGGAATCGGCAAGACGGCCCTCTTGCAGTACCTGCTGGACAACGCCGACGGGTACGGCGTGAGCCGGGCAGCCGGTGTCGAGTCGGAGATGGAGCTCGCCTTCGCGAGCCTGCACCAACTGTGTGTTCCCTTTCTTGACCGGCTGGATCGGTTGCCGCTTCCGCAGCGGACGGCCCTCGACACCACGTTCGGCTTGGCGTCAGGCGCCCCGCCGGACCGGTTCGTCGTCGGACTGGGCGTGCTCAACCTGCTGAGCTCAGCGGCCGAGGAGCAGCCGCTGCTCTGCGTCATCGACGACGCCCAGTGGCTCGACCAGGCATCCGCGCAAACGCTGGAGTTCGTCGCCCGCCGGCTGCACGCGGAGCCCATTGCGATGGTTTTCGCTGTTCGTACGACGGATGACCAGCCAACGCTGACCGCATTGCCGCAGATGGCGGTGCGCGGACTGAACAACCGCGATTCCGCCGAGCTGCTGGATTCCGTGCTGGCCGTCCGGCTCGACGGCGAGGTCCGCGACCGCCTGGTGGCGGAGACCCACGGCAACCCGCTCGCGCTGCTCGAGCTCCCGCGCGAGTTGGTTTCCGGCGACCGGCAGGACAACAGCCCTGGCACCAGTCTGGCCGGCCGCCTGGAGGAGGGGTTTCTCCGGAAGCTGGAGTCTCTGCCGGACCAGGCCCGGCAACTACTGGTCCTCTCGGCCGCCGACCCGGTGGGAGATGTCGACCTGGTACGTCGTGCTGGACAACAACTCGGGATCGGCGAAGAGGCGATCGCGGCGGCCGAATCGACGGGCACGCTCGAACTGCGTCACCGCGTCGAGTTCAGGCACCCGCTCGTACGGTCGGCCGTTTACCGAGCAGCTCTTCCGGAGCAACGGCGTACAGTCCACCAGGCGCTGGCCGAGGTCACCGATCCCGTCGGGGACCCGGACCGGCAGGCCTGGCATCGCTCCCGCGCAGCCACCGGCCCCGACGAGTCAGTCGCGACCGCACTCGAGCAGTCCGCGGACCGTGCGCTCGGCCGCGGTGGGCTCACGGCAGCTGCAGCATTCCTCGAAGCTGCTGCGACGCTCACACCTGAGCCCGATCACCGAGCTCGGCGATCGCTGGCAGCCGCGCAGGCAAAGGCGACGGCGGGTGTTTTCGACGATGCTCTGTCCTTGCTCGCCGAGGCACAGGCCGGGCCGCTCGACGAGACACAGAGCGCACGGGTTGACCTGTTGCAGGCGCAGATCTCTCACTACTCCGAAGGCGGAAACAAAGGGCTCCCGCTGCTCCTCGCTGCCGCCGCCCGACTCGAGCCGCTCGATCCGAAGCTCGCACGAGAGACCTATCTCGACGCCTTCGCCGCGGCCATGTTCGCCGGCCGGCTCGCGTCGGGGTTCGGCATCGGGATGCGTCAGGTCGCCGAAGCCATGCGCGAGATCAAACTTCCGGCAGCGGCCGGCAAGTCCGATGTACTGCTGCAACAGATCGGGGTGCTCTACACCGATGGCTACGCGGCTGCGGCGCCCGGCCTGCTCGGCACCGTACGCGCGTTCGGATCCGACGAACTCAGTCTGGACGAGTCCGTGCGCTTCGCCTGGCTCGCGGCCTGCGCGGCGACAGATCTGTTCGACGACGACAACTGGGACATCCTGACCCGCCGGCACCTGTCCGCGATTCGCGAGATCGGCGCGTTGAGCGTACTGCCGGTCGCGATCACCAGCCGCGTCATCTACGACCTTTACAGCGGCGACCTGGCCGAGGCGGAGGCCTTGGTCGCCGAATGCGCCTGGGTCGCCGAGGTGACCGGAGGGCAGAACACGATGATGCCGTACGGCGAGGTCTGCCTCAGCGCCATCCGCGGCGACGCAGCACGGGCGGAACCGCGCTTCCACAAGCTGCTCGACGACGTCACCGCGCGCGGCGAAGGGGTGGGCCTGAACATGATCGGCTGGTTCCAGGCTGTCATGTTGAATGGCCTCGGCCGACCAGCGGAAGCGTTGACCGCTGCCAGGTTGGCCGCCGCGTCACCACTCGAACTCGGTCCTCCGAAGTGGGCCCTCGCCGAAGCCGTCGAAGCCGGCGTACGTAGCGAGAACACCGCGGCGGCAACCCTGGCGTTCGAACAGCTCTCGTCGTTCACCCAAGCCAGCGGCACCGACGCGGCATTGGGAGTCGAGGCCGGCCGGAGAGCTCTGCTGCACTCGGGCCGCGCCGCGGAAGACTGCTATCGAGAAGAAGCCGACAGGCTCGCGCGTACGACGCTTCAGGTCGAGCGCGCCCGGGCTCAGCTCCGGTACGGCGAATGGCTGCGCCGTGAGAACCGTCGCGGGGACGCACGCACTCAGTTGCGCCTCGCGTTCGAGACGTTCAGCGCCATGGGTCTTGGCGGATTCGCCGAGCGTGCACGCCAGGAACTCGCCGCGACGGGCGAGACTGTTCGCCGGCGAACGGTCGAATCAACCGGGAATCTCACCACGCAGGAGGCTCACATCGCCCGGCTCGCGGTGGAAGGTCTCACCAACTCCGAGATCGGAGACGCGCTCTTCCTCAGCGCCCGGACGGTGGAGTGGCACCTGCGCAAGGTCTACACCAAGCTCGGCGTCCAAACCCGCAGAGACCTACGCCAGTCCCTGCCGGAACCGGCCAAACACGCTGATCGGTAGCTCAGCCGAAAAGCTTCCGGAAGCCGTCCCGCCAGGACGGGTACTCCGGAGCAAACCCCAGCTCGGCCTTTGCCTTCGCGTTGCCGGCCGGCGGGAGGTGATTGCCGTAGTACACGGCCTGTACGCCGATCTGCTGCTCGGCCTCCTCCTCCGAGATACGTCGCGGCGGCGGCGCATCCAGGAGCTGGGCCAAGTACGGCAGCCACTCGGCCTGCGGAGCGGGCTCGTCGTCCACGATGTTGTAGACCCCAGGGCGGCCGCGGTCGACGGCCTCCAGCGTGACCATCGCCGCGTCACGGACCTGAACGAACGGGTAGTGTCCGGCGCCGTCGCCGACGATCGGCAACTCGCCCGCCTTGATCGCCGTGACGATGTCGCCACCAGGTCCGATCGCGGTGCCCTCGCCGTACTGGAATCCGTACCGCAGGACGACGCCTTCGATGCCAGGTGTGTTCAGCACCAGATTCTCGGCCACGATATTCGCTTCGACGTGAGTTCCGATCGGCCCCGGACCGTCCAGGTACGGCGGCGCCGACTCGTCCGTCAGCCCCGAGCCGGGCCGGGTCATGAAGCTGGCGCTCTGCGCGACGACCCGCAGGGTGCCGGCCTCACGGGCCGCCTTCATCAGCGTCTTCGTGCCCTCGCGCCGGAGCCGGTTGGTCAAAACCAGCCAGGTGCCATAGTCGCGAGACGGCACCGAGAGCGCAGTCATCTGGTTGATGATCACCTGCGGTCGGGCCTCGATGATCGCTTGGCCTACCTCTGCCTCGTCGAGCCCGTTCATCACGACCGGCCGCGCCCCGAGGCCCGCCACGACAGGAAAGCTCTCCCGCCGACGGGTGCTGACTGTGACCTGGTGGCCGTGGTCGACCAGCGCCTCGACGAGCGGCCGGCCGACAACGCCTGTTCCTCCTGCGACGAAGACGCGCATCGTCAGCTCCCTTGAGTTTCCGGCTGTGCTGGCTTGTCCATCGTGGATCGTTCGAGGGACAGCTCGCGCCCGGCACAGACCCTGGTCCCGCCACGGGTGCTGTGGTCAACCAGTGAGAGGACCAGGGCGGCTCACGGGCGCGCCGAAACGGCAGCGACGACGAGTCTCGATGAGCACGACAGACAAGCTGTCCCTTCTCGAAGGAGTCCCTCCATGAGCACCTCTCCAACAGATCCGCACACCGATCTGTCGCCCCGGCGCCCGTTCTCCCGACGAGGATTCGTCGTCACTGCGGCGGCCACCGGCGCGTCGTTGCTCGGCGGGCTGGCGACATCCACCGCCTCCGCAGCGCCGAAGCGGGTGGTGGACGGTATCGGCTCGGTCTCCACCGCGGTATCGGCCTGACCGAGAAGCCCCGGGACGGGTACGACGCGGCCACCCTCGCCGACGACCTGGCCGCTCTCATGACCGAACTCGGCCACCACCGGTTCGCCGCCGTCGGCCACGACACCGGCTACATCATCAGCTACGCGCTGGCCGCCGACCACCGCGCCCGCGTCGACCGCCTGGTCGTCGCCGAGATCCCCGGACCACCCGGAGTGGTGGACCCCGAACACGACCCGCCACCCCTGTTCCTCCCCGAGTTCCTCAACAACAGGCTCTGGCACATCCCGTTCAACCGGGTCAACGACGAGCTGATCGTCGACATGGTCAGAAGCAACGCCAACGCCTACTACCGCTACGAGTTCGCCATTCAGGGCGGTGGGACGACGCTGCCGGAGTACGCCATCGAGTACTACGTCAGTCTGTACAACCGAGACCGAGACGCCCTGCGAGCCAGCTTCGGTCTCTACCGAGCCTGGGACGCCATCCTGGCGCAGAACGGGGAGCGGCAGATGACAAAGCTGACGATTCCGGTTCTCGGAATCGGTGGGGAAAACAGCTGGGGTCCCGCAGCTGCCGGGGGAATCAAGCCCGCGGCGAGCGATGTGCAGACCGCGGTCATCGCCGGCGCCGGCCACTGGGTCGCCGAGCAAGCGCCCGCACAGATGCTCGAGGTCCTGGACACCTTCCTGGCCCCGTATCTGAAGGCCACCGGGTAAACCCCCGCGACTCGGCTGCGACGGCCGTCAGTGGCGCTCGTGGCTACCTGCGCTGGTCCGCCGGCCGGCAAGGGCCCGAATGAAGTCGCGAACGGTGCCGCCGAGGATGGCCAGGATCGCGGCCGTCGAGATCGTCAGGATCACCCAGGCGACAATTTCCCAGCCGTCGAAGCCGAGGCCGGCGGACCAGCGGACCCCGATGTTGCCCAGCACCGCGAGCGGGAAGGTGAAGACCCAGTGCTGGGAGGTGAACGGCAGGCGCAGGTAATCGGAGACGAAGAAGAGCTGGATCAGCAGGGTGAACAGGGTGATTCCGCCGACAGCGGCTTGCAGCTGGTCGATCTCGCCGTACCTGATCGCGAACCACGCCAGGCTGGCTGTTCCGGGTGGCGAGAGGAGGATCGACAGGACCGGCGTGAAGGGCTGCGGCATCGGCGTGCGGAAGAACAGGCGACTGGTGATGACGGCTCCCAGAAGCATCCAGAAGTACAGGCCGATGCCGAAAACCCCGATCGCCGCCGTACGGTCGCCCACGGCGGCCAGTCCGATGCCGGCGATGAACGGACCCGCGACCACCGGGAGGAAGTAGCCCGGATGCACGGCCTCCTCGTCCGACGGTGCGCGCAGCCAGTGCGCCACCAGCGCGGCGGCATTGATCGCCAGCGCGGAAACAGCGACGTAGGTCAGCCACCGTGCGGCCTCGCCGAGGCCGGCCGCGTAGTGCGCCACCAGCAGGATCGCGATCACCGGGATGTAAGCAGTGAGCGGGCCGAACAACGGATGGCGCAGGTCCACCTTGAACCTGCCCGAATCGTGGCGGATCGCGCGCACCACATAGATGCCGGTGAACGTCGCCCAAACGACGGCGGAGGCCGCGTACGCCAGATCGGCAGGCGCCGCGGACGCGCCCAGCAACTGGGCCGCGGCCTGCCACGCACCGCCCAGCCCGGCAAGGCCCAGCGGGATCGAGAACAACGCGATCGGCAAGGCCGAACCCCTCGGCTTGTCGTCAGCGGTCGATGCATCCAGCACTGCAGGAGTTGTACTCGTGGCGTTCATCGTGTCCCACTCTCGATCGACGGTAAGAGCACGATCGCCGTTGGCACCCTCGCGGCGAACCAGGGAGGCACCCTGGCCCTGCCCCTGGCGCACCGTGCAGACCCGGGAGCAGACCAGTGCTTTCCACGGGCGCGCCGTACCGAGGACCAGAGCAGGCTCGGTGGCGTCACCAACCGCATCAGCCCAGGAGGCGTCATGAGCACCACCCTCGACACCACGACCGACATTCAGTCGTTTCAGATCGAGATTCCGCAGGAGCAGATCGACGACATGCGCCGGCGTGTCGCGGCGACGCGCTGGCCGACCAAGGAGCTCGTCAAAGACCGTTCGCAGGGCGTGCAGCTGGCGACGCTGCAGGAACTCGCCCGCTACTGGACGAGCGAATACGACTGGCGCAAGTGTGAGGCGAGACTGAACGCGCTGCCGCAGTTCAAGACCGAGATCGACGGAGTAGAGATCCACTTCATCCACGTCAGGTCGCGGCATGAGAACGCGTTGCCACTGATCATGACCCACGGCTGGCCAGGCTCAGTCCTCGAGCTGCTCGGCACCATCGGCCCCCTCACCGACCCGACCGCTCATGGCGGCAACCCTGAGGACGCGTTCCACCTGGTACTGCCGTCCTTGCCCGGGTACGGCTTCTCCGGCGAGCCGAGCGAGCTCGGCTGGGAGAACGGCCCAATCGCACAAGCCTGGGCGAAGCTGATGGATCGCCTCGGCTACCCGCGCTACGTGGCCCAGGGAGGCGATGTCGGTGCCGCGGTCACCGACGCGATGGGCCGCCAAGGTCCCGACGGGCTGGTCGGCATCCACGTCAACCTGCTCGCGACGGCGTTGGGCATCGTCGATCTCCTGCCCGCCGAATCCGAGCAGGAACGCGCGGCGCACGCCGCGCTGAAGACGTTCACGAACGAAGGCTTCGGCTACTTCCTGGAGCAATCCACCCGGCCGCAGACGATCGGCTACTCCCTGCTGGATTCACCCATCGGGCTGGCGGCCTGGATGCTCGACCACGACACCGACAGCTACTACAAGATCTCCCGTGCTTTCGTCGACGGCGCGCCCGTCGGCCATCTCACCCGGGAGAGCGTTGTCGACAACATCGCGCTGTACTGGCTGACGGGCACCGGCGCCTCGGCCGCCCGGTGGTACTGGGAGTTCGGACAGTTCCTGCACGGAGCGGCCGGCCATACTCCCCCGCCGGTCACGGTTCCCGTCGGCTTCACGACGTTCCCCGGCGAGATCTGGGCCGCCCCGCGCAGCTGGGTCGAGACGGTCTACCCGGGCCTCGGCTACTTCAACGAGGTCGACAAGGGCGGCCACTTCGCCGCCTGGGAGGAGCCCGACCTCTTCGCCGCTGAAGTGCGAGCTGCATTCCGCTCACTGCGCTGACGAAGCGCTTCGCGCTGAGCACGCCTCGACCAGGTCGAGTGCAGCCAAGCTCGAAAGCCGGGTCTCGGCCAGGCAGCGGGCATGGGCGCTCAGCGCGAAGCAATCGTCACGTTGTGTTCCCACTGACGCGCGAACTCAGTTGTCCCCAGCAATTACTTCGCCGACGCGCTTCGACGGGCATGGTGGGTCGGCAGTGTGTCTTGCGGTCGCGCGGGGGAAAATGGGCGGCATGGAGGATGGTCAGAAGGCGCCGGTCGACGGCTATGCCTTTCCTGTGCTCGGTTCGTCCGTGGACGGAGTGGCGGACGTATTTGCCCGGTTGGCGGCGGAACTGCACGAATCCGGGGGTGTCGAGGAGACCGTGGAAGCGGTCGTACAGTTCGCGCTGCAGGCGCTCAACTGTTCGCATGCGGGCGTGGCACTGGCCACCCGCGGCGGACGGCCCGAGGTGCCGGCCGCCACCGATCCAGTCGTGGTAGAGATCTATCAATGGCAGATGGCCGGCGGCAACGGCCCACTGGTGCAGTCGATGCGCGAGCACACCACGCTCCTCGTCCGTGACACGGAGACCGAGACGCGTTGGCCTGACTGGGCCGCCAAGGTGCGTTCGCTCGGAGTTCGCAGCGTCCTCGACGTACCGCTGACAACCGCAACCGGCACAGTCGGCGTACTTGGGTTGTACAGCGTCGAACCGGACGCATTCAGCCAGGACGACGAGGCTGTCGCGCACATCCTGGCCCGGCACGCCTCGGTCGCGGTCGCCACGGCCCGGGACCAGGAAACGCTCGCCCGGGCTGTGGACGCCCGAAAGCTGGTCGGGCAGGCGATGGGCATCCTGATGGAGCGGTACGACGTCAACGGCGACCAGGCGTTCGCAATCCTGAAGCGCTATTCCCAGGACACCAACACGAAACTGCGCGACGTCGCCCAGCGACTGATCGACACCCGCCGCCTGCCGCACTGACCACCGAGGTGATGTCTGGGCCGAGGCTGGGTACCGGCCGAACTGATCGAGTCCTCGCCACCACGATGGTGTGGGCAACGGCCGATTGGTCCAGGAGGTACCGATGCCCGGTAAGTCGGCAAACGTCAAGAACGAGAAGCAGTACGAAGCCCTCAAGGACAAAGGGATGTCCAAGGAGCGCGCCGCCAAGATCGCCAACGCGCCGAAGTCGAGCGAGCGCGGCGGCAAACAGAGCGGCAAGGGCGGCGACAGCAAGCAGGGCGGCACAACGGCCCAGAAGAAGAAGGCCGGCCGCAAGGGCGGAAAGGCATCAGCAAAGAAGAGCTGACCGCAGCCGGAACCCGCCCGGGTCTCCCCTTTCCATCTTGTCAGCGCTTGGATGACATTGAGTCTTGTCATCGTTCCGTTGACATGTTATAAGGGATGTGCGTATTGACACCACCTATGAGTTGACGACTGAGGAGGTGTAGGGACGATGTTGATGCGCACCGACCCATTCCGGGAATTCGACCGGCTGACCCAGCAGTTCTTCGGAAGCCAGTCGCCGGGCACGTGGTCACGACCCACCGCGATGCCGATGGACGCCTACCGGCAGGGTGATCAGTACGTCGTTTCGTTCGACCTGCCCGGCATCTCGCCGGACGCGATCGAGCTGGACGTGGAACGCAACGTACTCACGGTGAAGGCCGAACGCAGACCGCTCGAGCTCGGTGAAGGCGTGGAGATGCAGGTCGCCGAGCGTCCGCTCGGGGTGTTCTCCCGGCAACTCTTCCTGGGCGACACCCTGGACGCCGATCGCATCGAGGCCAGCTACGAGACCGGCGTACTGACGCTCAGGATCCCGATCGCCGAGCAGGCCAAACCGCGCAAGATCGCGATCTCGGCCGCGGACAGCGACCGCAAGCAGATCGACGCCTGACCGACTCGAACGCTTCCCGATAGGGCCTGTTGTCGATGGGGTGAGATCGATGACGATGACCAGCCAGCAGGTACTCGACGAGGCCGAGGCCTTCCTCGACCTTGCCCTCGGCGACGACGACCTGCTGCGCGCCGAGTTCGACGCCTTGATCGCCGCCTGCTGGGAATCGCCGTACGAGCCGCCCCTGGACAAGCCCTGCCCACCTGAAGGCGGATGGGCCCCTCGGCCACCATCCAGGTGGCCGGGCCGGCCCCGCCTCCGACTCGGTCTCGCGCCGACGCGAAGCCCTCAGCGCCGCGAGCGCGGCCCTCCGCGGCGCTGAGGGCAACTGACCCACCTTCCCTGCCGGGAGGAGGTGAGCAGCTCCGACAATCGACGAATCCTGACCCGGTGATGCGGCCGCCCGCCCGTCACACCCTCGACTCGGCGGTGACGTCCCATTCCCGCCGCCTGTCCTTCCCAGGACGACAGCTCCGCAGCGGGCCGCCGCATCACCCCGGTCCACTCCGCGACGGAGATGAGCGCGATGACCGATCCATACGCGATCCTCGGGGTGACCGTCGCCGCCTCGGACGACGACCTCGACCACGCCTTCCGCGGCCTCGTCCGCCAACTCCATCCCGACACCCGCACACCAGCAGACTCAGACGCTGACGCCGACGCTGACGCCGACCAGCGCCTGCAGCAGATCCTCACCGCCTACGCCACCCTCCGCGACCCCATCCGCCGCGCCGCCTACGACCGCACCCGAACCAGGCCGGCCACCAGCTCACCTCCACCGCGCGTCCATGCGGCTCGGCGGACCTCGACGACGCCTCGGGTCGAGCCGGCGATCCGCGTAGGACCAGTCCGCTGGCAACCGCCGACGCAGACTACCAACGGGTCGACCAGAGGTCCGCGTCGCCCGACAGGGAGCAACCATGGCATCCATTGACGACGTCGAGACCTACTGCGAGAACGGCGTCTGGAAGACCCGCTGGCGCCACAGCACCGAACCGTTCGCCGCCGGCGGCGGGAGGGAACGCCAAATCAGCCAAGGAGCAATCGTGGCCTCCTGGTACGGCGTCGACCACATCATCACCAACCCCGACGGCACCACCGCGGAACACAACTCCTACCGCCAGCACAGACAACGCTACGCCAGCTGACCGCACCCCGAACCCGGCGCCGGCCAAGCTCGGGAGTGACGCCGTCGGCTCCGGAAGCGACGAGGGTCAGCGGGTGTCGTCTGGGTTGCTCTCGTTGGGTTTTCGTCGTGCCTCCGCGCCGGACGGGCCGGTGTCGGGGTCGTCACCTGCGACCCGTCCGACGAATTCGCCGCTGGTGCCGGTGCCGGTGGTGGTCGGCGTACCTCCTCGTGGGTCGCCGCCTTCGGCTCGCGTCATCGCAGTACTGGTGTCCGCCGGCGCGTCCGCTTCGTTGACCGTGTGGGCAAGGCGCCAGCGCTTGAACCGCTCCCAGATCGACATCGGCAGTGCTCCAATCGATGCTCGGCTTCGTGCACGTCCGCGGGGATACGCTGTGCTCTCGTCCGGTACCCCAGGCCGAACACCGATGCGTGACTGAGGATCGTTGCCTCGGGTACCTGCCCGGCATGGACCACAACGAGAGCCCGGTGCTGGAGGCGTTGGCGGAGTATCACGAGCGCGATTACGCGAACTACTCCCCGCCCGGCCACAAACAGGGCCGAGGTGTGGACGATGCGGTACGGCGGGTGCTCGGCGCGGAGGTGTTCCGGTCGGACGTGCTCGCCACTGGTGGACTCGACGACCGGCAGTCCGGCAAGAAGGTCCTCGCCCGGGCGCAGGAGCTGATGGCCGACGCGGTCGGTGCCGAGCATGCGTTCTTCTCGACCTGCGGCAGTTCGTTGTCGGTGAAGAGCGCGATGATGGCGGTCGCCGCACCGGGCGAGACCATGCTCGTCGGCCGGGACGCGCACAAGTCGGTGATCGCCGGTCTGGTGCTGACCGGGATCCAGCCGGTCTGGGTGCGGCCGAGGTGGGACCGGGAGCTGCACCTGGCCCATCCGCCGAGCCCGGCAGCATTTGAAGATGCCTTCAGCAACAACCCGGACGCCGTCGGTGCCTTGGTCACCAGTCCGTCGCCGTACGGGACCTGCAGTGACCTGAAGACAATCGCGGAGATCTGCCATCGGCATGGGAAGCCGCTGATCGTGGACGAGGCGTGGGGTGCGCATCTGCCGTTCCACGACGAGCTGCCGACCTGGGCGATGGACGCCGGCGCGGACGTCTGCGTGGTGTCGGTCCACAAGATGGGCGCCGGCTTCGAGCAAGGCTCCGTCTTCCACCTGCAGGGCGATCTGATCGACCCGGTCCGGCTCAAGGAAAGCGCCGACCTGCTGTCCACGACCAGCCCGAACGTGCTGCTGTACGCCGCCATGGACGGGTGGCGGCGGCAAATGGTGCTGCACGGTCACGAGCTGCTCGGTTCGGCATTGAAGCTGGCGCACGCGACCCGTCGTGAGATCGACAGCCTGCCGGGTCTGCGGGTGTTCGAGGACCGGCTGGTGGCGAAGGAGGCGTCACACGATCTGGACCGGCTGCAGATCATGATCGACACCCTCGACGCCGGGATCTCCGGTTATCAGGCGGCCGACTGGCTGCGCCAGGAGCCGGCGATCAATGTCGGGCTGTCGGACCACCGCCGGATCCTGGCGCAGTTCAGCTTCGCCGACGACCAGGAGCGCGCCGATCGGCTGGTGTCGGCGCTCGCCGATCTGACCCGGACCTCGCTGCCGTCGCCGCAGAGCGTCGTACTGCCGGAGCCGCGTGATCTCGAACTGGAGCAGGTGATGTCGCCACGCGAGGCGTTCTTCGCCGCGCACGACGTCGTACCGGTCGACGAGTCAATCGGCCGGATCGCCGCCGAGCAGGTCACGCCCTATCCGCCGGGCATCCCGGCCATCCTGCCCGGCGAATGCATCTCCGCCGGCGTCATCGACTACCTCCGCTCCGGCACCGAAGCCACCATGCCCATCCCCGACGCGGCCGACCCCACCGTGAAAACCCTCCGCGTAGTCAAGGCATAGGCAAGAGTTCCATGCGGCTGGCAACACTCAATGTCTGGGGCACGCGTGGCGATTGGGATGCTCGCCTGCCCGTTTTCCAGAAGGGCTTCCAACTGCTGGAGGCCGACGTACTGACGCTGCAGGAAACGATCCTCACCGACGACGTCGACCAGGTGACGGCCATGCTCGGCCCGCGCTATCACCTCGCGCATTCCTCCGAACGCGAGTACGACGGCCAAGGCATCACCACAGCGAGCCGATGGCCGATCGGACAGGTACTGGAGCTCGACCTCAACGTGTCAGAGCGAACCGGCGACTTCGCCTGTACGGCGCTTGTCACGGAGATCCTCGCACCGTTCGGACGGATCTGGGTCGCGAACCACTTCCCGGACTACCAGGTCGACCACGAGCGCGAGCGGTGCCTGCAGACTGCGCTCGTCGCACGGCAACTCGAGGAACTGGTCGCCACGTTCCCCGGTCACGCCGTCGTGGCCGGCGACCTGGACGCGGAGGAATCAGCGGACAGCCTCCGCTTCTGGACAGGCCGGCACGTGATCGACGACCTGAGCGTCTGCTACCGAAACGCCTGGGAGGCGACGCATCGAGACGAGCGGCTGGAGACCTACGTCCCGGAGAACCCGCATTTCGTGGACGGAGAATGGCCGTTCCGCGGCATCGACCACGTGCTGGTCCGCTGCGGCGACCACGGACGCCCGACCCTGCCGATCCTCACCTGCACCCGAATCTTCGACCAGCCCGACGCAACCCCGAGCGACCACTACGGCCTACTCGTCGAGCTCGCGGAGTAGCCCTCAAGGCGTGCTGTCTGGGTACTGGGCGCGCATGAGTGACAGCAGTGCCGGCGGTCGACTGTTCGCGGGCGATGCGGATCTCTCCGAACCGCCGCCCCTGGACGACCTGCATCAACTGGTCCGCTTCGTCCAGAACCACACCGGCGTACTGCTGAGGTACTCCAAAGGGCCCCAGGCGGACGCCGACAGCGGACCGAGCCGCGACTATGAAGCCGGTGTCGAACTTCCAGGCCTTTCCGCGACCACCGTCGAGCCCGAACCATGGTGGCCGCGCCCAGCCGAGGAGTGGATCGCCCGGCGAGTCTGCAAGTACGCCGAACTCGGTGAGCAGGAAGGTCGCTACCCCTGGCTCCTCACCGGCGAGATCGCCGGATACGGCCCCGACCACGAACCGCTGGTGGTACAGGTCCGGCCCTTGGCGCGCATCACGACGAGGGCCCTGAACCAAGCCAAGGCGCTCTACCAACAACGCTTCACTGTGGGACGCGACTCGACATGAACCGGCCGACGAGAGGGTACCCGGGGTACGCAACGGTCGAAGCGACGGAGGAGGCGTGATGGCACCGGAGCCCGAGCGAACAGTCAAGGACAAGAACTACAACCTGGTGACCGTGCTGCAGGCATCATTGCACTGGACCTGGCAGATGGACACCTACATCGCGGACGCCAAAGCGGCCGGTGACGACGAACTGGCCAAGTGGTTCCGCAAGATCCAGCAGAGCAACCGCAAGGCAGGCGACCAGGGCAAGGAGCTGCTGGCCCGCCGCCTAACGGAAGAAGAGACGGCCGGCAGCTGACCAAACCATCCACGCGCCGGGAATACGCACTGGGTACAGCGGGAAGATGTTCGAAGGGTTCCTGCTGGAAGAGGTCGACGTCGCGGGCATGCGCGTGCGCGTGCGGCACGGTGGTTCGGGTCCGCCGGTTGTGTTGCTGCACGGTCATCCACGCACGCACACCACCTGGTACGACGTCGCCCCGCGGTTGGTGGACGCGGGGTTCACCGTCGTGTGCCCGGATCTGCGCGGGTACGGCGGGTCAGCGAAGCCGCTCACGGATCCGGACCATACGCCGTACTCGAAACGTGCGCTGGCCGGCGACATCGTCGGCCTGATGGACCTCTTAGGGCATCGGCGGTTCGCCGTCGCCGGGCACGATCGCGGATCCCACGTCGCCTATCGGACTGCTCTGGATCATCCGGAGAATGTGTCCGCGCTGGTGGTGATGGACGGCGTACCGGTGATCGAGGCGTTGGAGCGATGCGGAGCCGAGTTCGCCGCCGCGTGGTGGCATTGGTGGTTCTTCGCACAAGCGGAAAAGCCGGCCGAGCGGGTGATCTGCGCCGATCCGGAGACCTGGTACGGCGCCTGGACCACGAACGCGCCGCAGGTCCTCGGCCCGGAGAACCACGCCGACTTCCTGGCGGCGATCCGCGATCCTGCCACGGTGCACGGGATGCTCGAGGACTATCGGGCCGGCCTCGGGATCGATCGTGGCAACGACGCCGCAGACCGCGCAGCCGGCCGCCGGATCGAGTGCCCGACCCTGGTCCTGTGGTCGACCGACGACGATCTGGAACAGATCTACGGAGATCCGGTGGAAGTCTGGCGCCCCTGGTGCCGCAAGGTCGAAGGGCACGGCATCAAGTCCACCCACCACATCGCCGAGCAGGCCCCCGCAAACCTGGCCCGAGCCCTCACCGACTTCCTTGCGATCAACTGGGGGCGCGGCTGAAGCGCGCGGTGCGCCAGATGCTCGGCGCCTCGCCTGTCTCGCGCTTGAACGCGCGGCTGAACGCCTCCTCGGACTCGTAGCCGACCCGCCGTGCCACTGCCGCGACGCCAAGATCGCTCGACCGCAGCAGATCGGTCGCGAGGTGCATGCGCCAGCCGGTGAGGTAGCGGATGGGCGCCAGGCCCAGGACCGAGCGGAACCGCTCGTCGAGGAGCGAGATGGAGACACCCGCGGCCCGGGCGAGGTCCAGGAGGGTCCACTTCCGTTCTGGTGAGGCGTGCATGGCGGCGAGCGCCGGCGACAGCACCGGGTCGCGCAACGCCCGCAGCCAGCCGGTTTCCCCGGCCGGCGAGTCCGCGAGGTGGAGTCGCAGTACCTCTGCCAGCAGCAGTTCCGGGATGCGCGTCGGAGCCTCGAAGTGATCCGGGCGAGTCAGCGCGGTCTGCTGCACCGCGTAGTCGATGCTCGCGCGCACCCAGAGCCGCGCCGCACCATCCGGGCGGACTACGAACACGCTTGGCAGTGCACGCATCCGTGGGTCGAACAGCGGATCGTCGCAGGCGAGGTAACCGCAGACCAGGTGCGTTTCCGCACCGCCCGCGCCGTGATGGATGACCGGCATCCGCTCCCACGGTGGCGGGTCGATCAGGGCGGACACGGCGACGCATACGGCCGGCTCGGTGCCGCCCATGCGGTGGCTGTCGCCGTACGGCAGGACGATGACATCGCCCGCCGAGGCCCAGTGCCGTTCGCCCTCGACAGTCTCGATCCACGCCCGGCCCGTCGCCACGACATGGAACAGGATCACCCGGCGGGCATCCGGGGCCAGCACCGCCACCGCATCCTGGGGCGGAAGCGACTCGTAGGCCCAGGGCTCGGTGTACTCGCCGCGAAGAAAGACCGCGCCCTCGAGGTGAAGCCTCGACAGAGCGTGCGAGAGCGTGGCTTCTCGGTCAGCGAGAGCGGCGGAACGGTCATGGTACGGACCCTGGTCGGCCATGACACTGATCATGACACAGCGTGAGCTGGACCAGTCCGGCTCAGAGATTGGGGAGGAGAAGTGCCATGGCACTGTTCATGGACGTGCACCGGAGTCTGCCCGAGGGCGCGACGGTCAAGGACGTCGCCGACGCCCACCTTGCCGACCTGAAGACGCAGGACGAGTACGGCGTAAAGTACCTGCGCTACTGGGCGGACGAGAAGGACGGCAAGGTGTTCTGCCTCGTTGAGGCACCCGACGCCGAGTCGGCGATCACAGTTCACCGGGAGGCGCACGGTCTCGTCGCGGACGAGATCTATCCAGTGGTCGAAGGAAGCTGACGGATCACGCTGCGTAATTCCGCCGGAATCACTGCGCGACGCGGTCTCCGGAACGCCCGTGCGGGCGTTCCGGAGACGAGTGCTGGTCAGTCAGCCGTTGGGTCGGCTGCTGCGATTCCCCAGATGTCGGTGTTGCCGAAGGTTGGCGGACAGGCCGTGCCCGGCGCGGGTGCGGCGATCGGCGTACCGTCGACGAGCGACTGCCGGTAGGCGTTGATCGCCGGGCAGACCGCGGCGTCCCGGGTGTCGTTCCAGACGGCCACACCGGCGGCATCGGTCGCCACCGCGTAGTTGTAGTCGCCCAGGAACTCACTGGTCAGGCCGTTCGCACTGGACGCGCGGGCGTCGCCGATGGCTCCGCGGTGCAGCGTCGTGAAGGGGCCGGTCGAGGAGTTCGCGTGCCGGACCACGCCGAGCATCCGCCGCGGATCCGCGGTCGTCGTCCGCCAGAGATCCAGGAACGCGTTGTAGGTCAGGTACACGTCGGCTCCATCGGGCGAGATCGCGATCGCGGGCTGGTTCGCCCGGTCCCCACCCTCACTCGCCACCGTCCGGCCGGTGTAGCTGTCGCCCCCGTTCGTCGAGTGGATGACGTACGCGCGTTCGTCGTTCGTGCCGGCCGAGTCGTCGGACCAGGTGACCACGATCTCGTCGGTCGCGTCGGTTCCGGTCGGCGCGCCGTTGGCGATGTCCATGCTCGGGAACGTGCTCGTCCGCGCTCCTGCCACGCCGTCGATGGTGAACCGGCCCTGTACCGGGTCGAGCTGCCCGATGTTCGTCACGATCGCGATCGCGCGCGGCCGCTCGAAGTTCGCGCCACCGTTGAAGGAACGGGCCTGGAAGAACACGCCCTGCCGGGTCCTGATGTCGGTGCCGACCCAGACGACATACACGGTCCCGGTGCTGTCGGTCCGGATCGTACAGCCTTGCCGGCCACCCGTCTGGGCGTTGTTCGTTGCCGGCGACAACTGCTTGGTCCGCCACGTCAGTCCGCCGTCACTGGACGCCGCGAATAGGACCGGCTCGGGTGCTCCCGAACCCACACCGCGGAAGCCGACGTTGCAGGCGTACACGTTGCCGAAGAAGTCGCTGGACTCCGCGTTGTCCGCCCACAGCTGTTCCTTGTCGGAGAACAGCGCCGAGTTCTGCTTCGACACGATCACCGGTGCCGACCAGGCACTGTTGTCACCGGCAAGCGCTCCGGCGAGCCGGTTGCCCGGTCCAGTGGCGTCCAGATGGGAGACTGCGATGGCACCTGCACCCGGGAAGCCCGGGTTACCGGGGAACGGCGTCGCGATGTTGCCGTAGTACAACCGGGATCCGTTCGCCCAAGAGAAGACACCGTTCGCACCACGCCGTGGACCGAACGCGAGCTCCGGGTCACCGTTCGACACCATGCCGTTCTCGAAGTAGTTCGGCAACGTCCCGATCGGCCCGACCCTCGGCACACACGCCGCCGGGCCAAGACAATGACGCGCACTCCAGCCCGTGTACGTCGGTTGGACCCAGCTCTGGCCACCGTTCGTCGAGAACGTGATACCCGAAACGCCTACGCCCGGGGTGAACGGGCAGGTCGCCGGGTCACCGGCAGCACAGGCCTCCAGGTCGATGTTGTCGTTGGCGCCGGAGGCAAGCAGCGACGGCTGGTGGGCGTCGACCGCGAGACCAGGCTCGTTCTGCTTGTTCTGCGAGAAGGGCGTCGACGGACTGCCGACGGTGACCTCCGTGTCTGCACCCGGCTGTGCCGCGGCGAGCCCGGTCCCGGTCAGGGCCAGGCACGCGACCGCAGCCAGGACCATGCCGCGAGTACGGCGCATGGACCCTCCTGAGATCAATGCCCCCGAGCAATGAGATCAGCTCCGACACAACGCCCGCACAGCACCAATGACAAGACCTCAGAGACCAATCTCTCCCGGCAATCGATTTCTCGTCTAGCACTCCGAGTGCGCGCCGCCATCCGTACACATCCGCGATCGTTTCATCTTTAATTGCCCGAAGCACCAAAGTCCTGCCCGCGCGTTGGGCGGGACGAATGTGCCCAGAAGGGCAGCCGTTCGCTCTTGCTGTGTTCCCGCGCCCGGGCTTACCTTCGGTTTCATGCCCGTGGTGCGGGGGCCGCGCGAACCGTGCGACAGCACCCGGGCGGGGGACGGCTATGACTGCACGGGGACGTACGGCTGCATGCCTGCTCGCCGCGAGCGCGTTGCTCGCGGTGCCGGCGTGCAGCGACGACGGTGCCGACCGAGGCGGCCCGACGCCGACGCCTGCCACGTCAGCACCAAGTTTGCCGACGGCAAGCACCTCGACGACAACGCCGCAGCCCTCGGCCAGTCAGGCCACACCTCGCCCCGACGGTCTGGTCCGGATCATCGCGGTCGAGGTCGCTTCTGAGGACCGGTCCCCCGGCGGCCAGTACGTGATGCTCTTCAACGGCACCAGCGAAGCGGTGGACCTCGCCTGCTGGACCGTTCGATCGGCATCGACCGGTATCTCCGCACGCATCTCGACCGATGGCGCAATCCCGCCGGGAGCCGCGGCTCGACTGTTCCCGGATGGCCGGCTGTTCGGCTCAACAGACACCGTCAAGCTGAGCGACCGGGACGCGCGCGAGGTCGATCACACGCCACGCATCACTGACCGCACTGGCGACGACCAAGTGTGGTTCCGCGACCAGACCGGGGGCTGGAGATTCGGGCGCGGGCTGGCGATTCCATCGCAAGTAGCCGACGGCCGCTTGGCCTTGCGATCAACCAGTTGTTGACACAACCAACGTGGGGGGAACTGTGACACACCGACTATTGCGGGCGGCAGTCGCCTGCAGCCTGATACCGCTGACCTGGCTGGGTGTGAGCGCCGGGCCGGCGGCTGCCAACCATGTGACCACGCCGGTCATCCGAGACGTGTCGATGGCCAATCTCGCCGCGAACGAGCGCGAGCTGCACATCGTCGTCGACCCGAACAACGCCAACCATCTGGTTGCCGGTGCGAACGAGCGCGGGGGCGGCAACAGCCAGGAGTGGTACACCTCCACCGACGGAGGACGCAACTGGACCAACGGCAACCTGCCCTTCGGCACCCTGACTGTGACCGACGTCGGTGGCGACGGTGACACCCTGCTGATGAGCGACCCGGCGGTCGATTTCGGCGCCGGGGGAAGGATCTACTACTCGGCGCTGGCCCACCGCGACAGCGAAGATCCGTGCACCCTGTTCGTCACCTCGTCCACCGACGACGGCACCAACTGGACCGATCCCGCCAACGGTGTGGTCGCGGCCGGCGGCACCACCATCTGCAATGACAAGGAGTTCATCCTCGTCGACCGGGCGAACAACGACAACGTCTACGTGGCCTGGACGCCGTTCGGCGGCACGAACAACAACGAGGTCGTGTTCTCCCGCGATCTCAACGGGGCGGGCGACGGCTTCGCCTTCTCGGCACCGCTGGTGCTGTCGACCGATGCGGCGCAGAACGGCTGCCTCAACCATGGCGCGGAACTAGCCCAGGAGGCCAACAGTGGCGACCTGTACGTCGCCTGGACGACCTTCTGCAACGGTATCGGCGACGGCGCCGACTCGTCGGTCTGGGTCGCGCGCTCGACGGACGACGGGCAGAACTTCGGTGCGCCGGTCCAGGTCGCGACCCTGGACAACGTCAACCCCGCGCTCGCGACCGGCTTCCGGACCCGGTCCTTCCCGAGCATCGACGTCGACGCCGCGACCGGCCGCGCCTTCGTCGTCTGGGCGGACTACACCGACGCCGACGGCGGCGACGCCGACATCCTGATCTCGTCCGCGATCGACAACGCGGGCTGGACGGCACCCTCGGACGTCGACGTGGAGGCGGATCCGGACGGCCAGTTCATGCCCTGGGTCGACGTGGCGCAGGGCCGGGTCCATGTCGCGTACTACAGCAACGACGACGAGACGAACAACCACAACGTCTTCCTGTCGTACGGCGCAGTGGCCGCGACGCCGACGTTCACCGCCGTACAGGTGAATTCACAGCCGACACCGGAGGCAACCGGCTTCCTCGGCGACTACCTGGCGGTCGACGTCGGCCCGGACAACGTCGTACACCCCTCGTGGGGTGACGGCCGAGCCGGAGTCGGCGGGGCCACCGACGGCTGGAGCGCTCGGGTCGACTTCTCGCCACCCACAACGGTCGCGGGCACGGCAAGCCCCAATCCGCTGGCCTGGGGACAGACCACCACCGTGACCGCGAAGGTCACCGGTGCGCATGGAGAGAACGAACAGTTCATCCCGGTTCGCTTCACGGTAGCCAGCAGTGGTACGCCGTCGGACACGACCGGAACCGGTACGACGAACGCGGCCGGCCAGGCGACGTTCTCGTACTCCAACGGCTCCGCCGGGACTGACACCGTGACCATCTGGGCAGACCTCGACGAGGACACTGTCCAAGACGCCGGCGAGACCACGCCGGTGACAGTGACCTGGCAGAAGCACGCGACAGTGGCGGCGTACACCGGACCGACCAGGGGCGAATACCACGATCCGCTGACGGTCAGCGGCACGCTGCGGGATGCGCTGACATCCGCACCCGTGCCGGGTCAAACCCTCACCATCGGGTTCGGCACCGACACCTGCACTGGCGTGACCAACGCAAGCGGCGTGGCAACCTGTGGCTTCACCCCGCAGCAGGTGCCCGGACCGTATACCGCGACAGCGAGCTTCGCAGGCTCGGCACAGTACGAGGCGACCACCTCGCCAGGCGTCGCGTTCACCCTCAACAAGGAGCAGACCACGCTGGCCTACACAGGTCCCGCGTTCGTCGGCAACGGTGATCCGGCGACTCTGTCGGCTCGCCTCACCGAGGACGACCCGACGCCGGTGGCCGGCCGGACCGTCCAACTCACCTTGGGCACCGGACCGGGAGCACAGTCCTGCTCCGGAGTGACCACCGCCGCTGGTACAGCCAGCTGCACGATCGCATCAGTGAACCAGCCCGGTGGACCGGCAACGGTGTCGGCCGCATTCGCCGGCGACGCATATTACTTGCCATCAGCAACGAGCGCGTCAGTGGTGGTGTTCACCTGGACACCGGGCGGCAACTTCGTCATCGGTGACGGCAACGCCACCGTCGGAGCAACGGCGACCTTCTGGAGCGACACGTGGTACCTCGCCAACTCGGTCAGTGGCGGGACCGCCCCCAACAGCTTCAAAGGCTTCTCCAACGATCCGGCCGGGCGAACCACCTGTGGCGGCAACTGGCGCACCCTGCCGGGCAACAGCCCGCCACCATCGAACGCCCTCCCGCAGTACACCGCCGTACTGGTCACGTCCAAGGTGGTCAAGAGCGGGAACATCATCGGCGGTACCAAGCCCGCAATCGCCATCGTCCGAGTCAACCCCGGCTACTCACCCAGCCCGGGACACCCAGGCACGGCGCAGGTCCTGGGACTACTGTGCTCGTGACCCAACAACAGGTCGGGTACCGCGTGGCTACACGCCACGCGGTACCAGCGCGATGAATGAGAAAGCCTGTCATCGGGGAGGGATGCTCGCCGCGGAGACCGGTTGCTTGAGCAGCAGCAGGGCGATTGACGGGAACATCAGGACCGACAGCAAACCGGCGCAAACCAGAGCGGCGCCGGTGACAGGAGCCATCAACCCGGTCAGTACGCCGATCTGCGTCGCGGTGACGATGAACGGCAACGACGTCGCCTGCAGTAGTCCTACGGCTGCCGTCGATCGGCCGCCGAGGGAGCGGATCGACAGCAGGGCAGGGGCACCGCGTACGACGAGCAGCGCAAGCAGGAACAGCGGAACCCGGGCGAGGGCGGCCGGGTCGTCGACCAACCCGCCGAGGTCGAGTCGCAGACCGCTGGTGACGAAGAAGACCGGGATGAGGAAGCCGTACCCGAGCGCTTCGAGCTTGATCCGGAAGCGAGGGTGCGAGCTCGCGTCGCGGTCGACCAGTCCGACGACGGCGCCGGCCAGGAACGCGCCGAGGATCGTCTCCAACCCGAACTGCTCGGCCAGTGCGACGAAGGCGACCAGCAGCACGACCGCGGCGCGAACACGGATCTCGGCCGTTGTGTCCTGCAACCGCACCAACACACCCCCGATCCGCTGAGACCGCCCGGCCGTCGCCACCACGATCCCGGCGACCACCACGAGCAGCGCGAACAGCCCGACCATGACCAACCGCTCGCCGGCGCTGCCACCCTCGGTCGAGAACACCAGCGACAGCACCAGTACGGCGGCGAAGTCGGCGACCGAGGCAGCGGCGATCGTGAACTGCCCGACCGTGCTGTCAACCTTCCCGGCGTCCTTGAGCACCGGAACCACCAAACCGAGCGAGGTCGCGGACAGCGCCACAGCCAACAGCAGCGGGCTCCGGACCCATCCAGCTGCTGAGAATCCCAACCCAGCAACGGTTCCCAGCGCCAGCGTCACCAGATACCCGAGCGCCGCCAATCGCAGCACACGACCACGAAGCCGGTGTACGTCGATCTCCAGCCCGGCCAGGAACAGCAGGAACCCGAGCCCCAGCAGCGACACGATCTGCACCGGCTCGTCCACGTCGACCAGCCCGAGCCCGTGCGGACCGACCACGATCCCGGCCACGATCTCCAGTACGACGGCCGGCACCCGCAGGCGCGGCGCCAGCCCGAGCAGCAGCGGCGCGAGCAGTGCGATCAACGCGACCGCGAACAGGTTGGTGAATTCGACGTCCGGCATGATCCCTCCCTGCAGAGATCAGTGCCGCCGGACGACCCTTCTGTTACACGTGGAAGTTGCGGAACGCGGTCAGCAACCGGTCGCGGGTCTCGTCGGACAGGCTCTCCGGTTGCACTTTGCCGACCTCGGCGATGGTCTGCCGCAGCTGCTCCACGTAGGTCTCGCAGCCGTCGCAGATCGCGAGGTGTTCGACGAACCGCTGCTCTGTCTCAGGGTCCAGCGCACCGTCGAGGAAGGCGGTGACGAGCTCTACCAGCTCGGCGCACGTCATCGCTCAACTCCAGCCGTCGAGGCGAAGTACTGCTCGAGCCGGCCGCGGACCGCCGCGCGGGCCCGGTGCAGCAGGACCCGCTGATTGGCCATCGAGATGTCCAGCAAGGCGCACACGTCCTCCGCGCTCTGTCCGTCGATGTCGCGCAAGGTCAGCACCACCTGCTGCCGGACCGGCAGGCTCTCGATCGCCGCGGCCACAGTCGCTCTCACCTCGTGCGCGAGTACCTCGTTCTCCGTGTTCGGCCAATGCTCCGGAAAGACTCGCCAGCCGCCCGGGTACCGGTCGTCCCCGTCGCGGAACCGGCTCGGGTCGACCGTCGGGCCGTCGTACGGTGCCAGGCTGGTCCAGGGGACGGTCCGGTGCTCCCGCGAGCCGCGCTTGCGGGCGATGTTGACCAGGATCCGGTAGACCCAGGTCTGCAGCGAGGACCGGCCCTCGAACCTCCCGATGCCCTCGAGGACGGCGAGCCAGGTGTCCTGGACGACCTCCTCCGCACTCGCCGCAGTCGACACGAAGGACCGCGCCAGCCGCAGCATCGAGCCGGACCAGCCGTTCAGCACGCACGCGAACATCTCCTCGTCCCCGGCCCGCAGACCGGCCACGAGTACGTCGTCCGCCGGCAACACCACCCCCATCCAGCCGACGGTACAGGAGAACGGTCAGCGGTACTCCGGGTTCTCGAAGTCGAACCGGCAGCCGGCGTCCCACTCCGACCGCTGGTTCCCGTGCACCGGGATCCCGCCGGCGTCCTTCAGCATCCGGGCCAGATGCAGCAGGTTCCACGTCATGAAGGTGGTGTTGCGGTTGGTGAAATCGTTCTCCGGACCGCCCGAGCCGTCGTCCAGGTACGACGGACCCGGCCCGGCCGCCCCGATCCAGCCGGCGTCCGCCTGCGGCGGGACCGTGTACCCGAGGTGCTGCAGTGAGTACAGAATGTTCATCGCGCAGTGCTTCACGCCGTCCTCGTTGCCGGTGATCAGGCAGCCGGCGACGCGGCCGTAGTACGCATACTGACCGGCCTCGTTGAGGATCGAGGAGTTGCCGTAGAGCCGCTCGATCACCCGCTTGGTCACCGAACTGTTGTCGCCCAGCCAGATCGGCCCGGCGATCACCAGGATGTCGGCCGCCATCACCTTCTCCTGGATGGCCGGCCAGGCGTCGGTTGCCCAGCCGTGCTCGGTCATGTCGGGCCAGACGCCGGTGGCGATGTCGTGGTCGACGGCCCGGATCACCTCGGTCTCGACGCCTTGTTTCTCCATGATCCGCCGGCTGAGTTCGAGCAGGCCCTCGGTGTGGCTGACCGCCGGTGAGCGCTTCAGGGTGCAGTTGATGAACAGTGCGCGCAGGTCGTCGTACTCGGGCATCGTGACGTCTCCTTCAGAGCAGTTCCGCGACACGGACACATCTGTTGGATCAGTGCCGGCCACGAGCCAGGCGTTACACGAGGAGCCGCTGAGTTCTTCACCATCGGCCGGATGGCTGCGACGGATTCCCGCCCGTAAGGGAACCGTCAGCGCTCGGACGATCCACCAGAGCGCGCACCCGGGTTGTGATGGATGCATGAGCTTGCGCGTTCCGACGGAGCAGTCCTTCTCATCTCCGCTGCATCATCCGCGGGTGGCGACCGTAATCGGGCGGTGGCTCGGGGTCGCAGTGGCGGTCTGCTTCCTGACCGGGCTGTTCAGCCATCTGCAACAGTCCGGACCCGGCTGGCTGTTCATCCCCACCCGGCCGGCGTCGCTCTATCGGGTGACACAGGGTTTGCATGTGCTGAGCGGAACCATGGCTGTTCCGTTGTTGCTGGCGAAGTTGTGGACGGTCTATCCGAAGTTGTTCGCCAGACCACCGTGGCCACCGAGCCGGAAAGCCGCGGGCATGATCGTCGAGCGGCTGTCCATCCTGGTCTTGGTGTCGGCGCTGGCACTAGAACTGTTCACCGGGTTCCTGAACACCCTGCAGTGGTATCCGTGGCCGTTCCCGTTCCGGCAGACCCATTACGCCCTCGCCTGGATCATCGTCGGCGCCCTGCTCGTCCACCTGGCCATCAAGTTCCCCTTGATCACGAGCCACTGGCGCGGGACCGCGGCCGACCGCGAAGCAAGCCAGGGAACCGGCCTGAGCCGGCGCAGTATGTTCAGAGCCGTCGCCGGCGCCGGGGCACTGGTCGGGATCGCCTCGGTCGGCCAATCGGCGCCGGTTCTCGGGTCGATCGCCGTACTGGCACCACGCAAGCCGGGGATCGGCCCGCAAGGTCTGCCGGTGAACCGAACGGCCCGGGACGCCGGAGTGACCGCCGTCGATGCCGACTGGCGACTCACCGTCAGGGGGCCAAAGCAGCTCGAGTACTCGCTTGACGAGTTGCGCGCTCTGCCGCAGAACCGATCCGCGTTGCCGATCGCCTGTGTGGAAGGCTGGAGTCAGGGAGCTCGGTGGGAAGGTGTCCGCATCCGCGACCTGCTGGCGCTGTGCGGTGCGCCGATGTCCTCCCGTGTGCGCGTCATCTCGATGGAGCAGGACGGCTTCTACACGACCAGCGAACTTCCGCCGCAGTTCGCCGCCGATCCGCTGACCCTGCTCGCCCTCCGGCTGAACGGCAGCGATCTGGACCTCGACCACGGCTTCCCCGCCCGGATCATCGCGCCCAACCGGCCCGGAGTCCTGCAGACGAAGTGGGTCCACCGTTTGGAGGTGCTGCCGTGAGGAAGGTCATGGCCGTCTGCGGTGTCGCCTGCGGATTGTGGGGCCTGTGGTTGTTGCTGCATAGCTTGAGCACCGACGCCCTGATCCGGCTGCCGCTCTGGCTGGGCGGCGCCGTACTGGTGGACGACTTCCTTCTGATCCCGCTGGCCATCGGCGCCGGATGGCTACTGACCCGCTGGACGACTGTCCGCGCGACGCTCCTGTACGTCGGAGTCACCACGCTCATCGCGATTCCGTTGCTGCTCCGCCAAGGCAAGGGCGTGAATCCGACCGTGTTGTCGCGCAACTACCTCCGTGACTGGCTGGTGCTGGAGGCGACGATCGTTCTGGTCGGCGTGCTGGCACTGGTCATCCGGTTACGGCGCGCTGACGGATCGGCCGGATCGAGTCACCGGCGGGATGAGCAGCCCTAGGGTCGGGGCCATGGCAGAGATCGGTGTGATCGGTGGATCCGGCTTCTATTCGTTTCTGCAGGACGCACGTCCGGTGCCGGTCGAGACGCCGTACGGCCTGCCCAGTGAGGCTCCCGTCGTCGGCGACGTGAACGGCCGCCAGGTGGCCTTCATCCCTCGGCATGGCGCCGACCACCGCTTCCCGCCGCACCGGGTGAACTACCGCGCGAACCTCTGGGCCCTGCACGCGCTCGGCGTCCGGCAGGTCCTCGGTCCCTGCGCGGTCGGGTCGTTGCGTCCCGAGCTCACCCCCGGCACCTTCGTCGTACCCGATCAGTTCGTCGACCGCACCTGGGGCCGCGAACACACCCTGTACGACGGTCCGCCGCATCCGGTGGTCCATACCTCGCCGGCCGACCCGTACTGCCCGGCCGGCCGAGCCACGGTGATTGCTCTGGGCAACGTGGTTCCGGACGGCACGATGGTGGTGATCAACGGTCCGCGGTTCTCCACCCGCGCGGAGTCGCAGTGGCACGCCGCGCAGGGCTGGTCCGTGGTCGGCATGACCGGTGCACCCGAGGCGTCGATCGCCCGCGAGCTCGGGCTCTGCTACACCTCGCTCGCGGTGGTCACCGACCACGACGCCGGCGTGGCGGCCGGGGAGGGCGTCACCCAGGCTGAAGTCTTCGAAGTGTTCGGCCGGAGCATCGAGCGACTCAAGGTTCTCCTCGCCGACGTGATCGCCCAGCTGCCCAAACCGGATGTCGACTGTACGTGCCGTCATGCACTCGACGGAACCGCGGCCGATCGGCGGTCCGCGTGAAGGTCCTGCTCACCGGAGGTGCCGGCTTCATCGGCCGGCCCGTGCTGGCCCAACTCGTTGCTGGCGGCCACGATGTCACCGTGTTCGACTCCCTCCGCGCCGACGTTCACGATCAGCCGCCGGCGGTGCAGAACCTCGTCGTGGCCGACGTACGGGACGCCGATGCGGTCACCGCCGCGCTGGCGGGCGTGGACGTCGTCGTGCATCTGGCAGCGAAGGTGGGGCTCGGCGTCGACCTGAACGACATCGACGACTACGTCAGCAGCAACAGCCTCGGCACCGCGGTATTGCTCCGGCAGATGGGCCGCCTCAGGATCGAGCACCTCGTCTATGCGAGCTCGATGGTCGTGTACGGCGAAGGTCGCTACGAATGCGCCCGTCACGGCCGCGTCGCTCCCGGGCCCCGGCGAATCGAGGATCTGGCGCAAGGAGACTTCGAACCGCCCTGTCCGTACTGCGGGGAGTTCCTCCAGCCGGGGCTGGTCGACGAGGACGCCTGTCCCGATCCACGCAACGCGTATGCGGCATCCAAGCTGACCGGTGAACACCTCGCCTCGGCCTGGGCCCGAGAGACCGGCGGCCGGGTCGCGGCGCTGCGATTCCACAACGTCTACGGCCCGGGGATGCCGCGCAATACGCCGTACGCCGGAGTCGCGGCGTTGTTCCGCTCGAGCCTCGAGCGGGGCGAACCGCCGCAGGTCTTCGAAGACGGCCGGCAGCGCCGCGACTTCGTCCACGTCCGCGACGTCGCCTCGGCCGTGGCAGCGGCCGCCGTGGCCGACCATCCACAGGTCGCGGCGTACAACGTCGGGAGCGGGACCGTCCACACCATCGGGGAGCTGGCGGCTGAGCTCTCCCGCGCGTACGGCGGACCGGCGCCGGTGATCACCGGGCGGTTCCGCCTGGGTGACGTCCGGCACATCACCGCCAGCTCCGACCGGATCAAGGCCGAGCTGGGCTGGAAGCCGTCGTACGACCTTGCCGCCGGCATCGCCTCCACCGTAAGCGAGCCGCAGTCGTGATCGACCTGGTCCTTCCGTGTCTGAACGAAGCCGCTGCTCTGCCGTGGGTGCTCGACCGATTGCCGGAGGGCGTCCGGGCCGTTGTCGTTGACAACGGTTCGACCGACGGCTCGGCTGGGATCGCCGCCGGGCTGGGCGCGACCGTGATTTCGTGTGAGCTTCGTGGGTACGGCGCTGCGTGTCACGCGGGTCTGGAAGCCGCGACCGCCCCGGTGGTGGCGTTCCTCGACGCGGACGCCTCACTGGACGCGCGTCAGCTTGTCCGGGTGACCGCTCCGGTGATCGCCGGCCGGGCCGATCTCGTGCTGGGACGCCGCCGCCCGGTCACGCGCGATGCGTGGCCCTGGCACCTCCGTCTCGCCAACGCCGAACTCGCCCGCCGCATCCGTCGCCGTACCGGGGTCCGCCTGCACGACCTCGGCCCGATGCGCGCCGCCCGCCGCGAGGCGTTGCTGGAGCTCGCGTTGACCGACAGGCGATCCGGATATCCGCTGGAAACGGTGGTGAAGGCAGCCGATGCCGGTTGGCGGATCGACGAGGTCGAGGTGGACTACCTGCCACGGTCAGGTCGTTCGAAGGTCACCGGTACGCCGCTTGGCGCCGTACGGGCGGTCAAGGACATGACCAAGGTGCTGTCCGCATGAACGCAGGCACGGTGATCGTGATCGCGAAGGAACCTCTGCCTGGCAAGGTGAAGACCCGTCTGCAGACAGAGTTCACCCCGGACGAAGCAGCCGCCCTAGCCCGGGCCTCGCTCGCCGACACCTTGGCCGCCGTACGGAAGACGCCAGTGCCGCGCCACGTACTCGCGCTGGACGGGATGGCCGGGCCATGGCTGCCGGACGGGTTCTGCGTGATCGCCCAGCACGGCAACGGACTCGACGAGCGCCTGGCCGCGGCTTTCGAGGACGCGTACGACGGATCGCCGATGCTCCTGATCGGCATGGACACCCCGCAGGTGACTCCCGCGCTCCTCGGAGCCGACTGGTCGGGGCACGATGCCGTACTGGGGCTGACCGAGGACGGCGGCTATTGGTGTCTTGGCCTTCGCGAGCCCGATCGGCGCGCACTCGTCGGCGTACCGATGTCGACCGAGTACACCGGCGCCGCCCAGTTGGCCAGGCTCGAGCTCCTCGGGTACCGGGTCAAGTTGCTGCCGACGCTTCGCGACATGGACACCCCGGAGGACGCGGCCGCGATCGCCGCCGGCTTTCCCCACCTGCGAATGTCGCGGCTGCACCGCCGGCTACAGCACGCGGCCCATCCCGTCCTGCTCTTCGAGCGGGCGCTCGAAGGCGGGCGAGTGGTTGTCACCGGCTCCGACGGGCGCACTGTTCCGGGGCTGTCCGACCTGGATCGCTGGCGGGCGCCCGCTGACGCGGTGGATCGCATCGCCTTGAGCCGCTGCGAGGGACCAGTGCTGGACATCGGATGTGGTCCCGGGCGGATCGTCCTCGCGCTCACCGAGCAGGGGATCCCGGCGCTGGGCGTCGACATCTCGGCGCACGCCGTCCGGCTTACCACCAGTCGAGGGGCCGCGGCTCTGCGCCGGGCGGTGAACGAGCCACTTCCTGGGGAAGGTCGCTGGGGAAGCGCCCTGCTGATGGACGGCAACATCGGGATCGGAGGCGCCCCGGACGTCTTGTTGCGGCGATGCGCTGAGCTTGTCCGGCCGAACGGGTTGGTGCTGGTCGAAGTCGATCCGGACGACACTCTCGACGACACCAGTGCGATCGTGCTGCGCGGCGTGTCCGGGCGCCGGTCGAATCCCTTGCCCTGGGCAAGGGTTGGCAGTCGCGCGGTGGTCCGGTACGCGCGCACCGCCGGGCTCATCGCGGCGGAGGAATGGCGTGCGGGCGGCCGAGTGTTCCTCACCTTCCGCCGTGGGGCAGAAGTCTCCCGCCGGAGTCGAGCCCCGGTGGCCGAGCTTCACCGGACTCAGTGATGTCCGTGGCGTCCCGCGGGCAAGGCCTGCCGCTTGCGGTCGGTGGACTGATCGCCTTGATGGGTAGCACGGCTGTGATAACCACCGCCGCTGCGAGTTGGTGGCCGAACCTCACTCTGCTCGCGGCGACGCTCCTACTAGGTGGGATCACCTGGCTGATCACCCGTCATCGACCGGGTCCCCGGGTGCTGCTCGGCGTCCTTCTCTTCGCTGGGGCCTGCCAGCTCCCCGGTCTGACCCTAGCGCCGATCACCAGTACAGACGCCTACCGCTACGTCTGGGACGGACGTGTCCAGCTCTCCGGTAGTTCGCCGTACTCTCATGTACCGCTGGACGACTCACTGGCGCGGCTTCGTGACCCGATACTCTTCCCCGGCCTTTCGCCCGAGGATCGAACTGGCGTCACCGGTCCACCGCGCGTCCCGCATGATGCGGCCGCGCTTGCCGCAGTGTCGGCCGATGATCCCCGAACACGTATCAATCGTCCTCGGGTGCCGACGATCTACCCGCCGGTCGCCCAGGCCTACTTCACCGTCGTGGCCTTCCTCACCCCGTGGTCGGCGGGGACTTTCGGACTCCAACTGGCTGCCGCGGCGCTCGCGGTCGGTGTGACAGCACTCCTGGCCACCGAGCTACGGCGTCGCGACCGGGACCCTCGCTGGGCGGTGCTGTGGGGGTGGTCCCCGATGGTCGCTCTCGAAGCCGGCAGCGCTGCCCACGTCGACGTTCTTGCGGCCGGCCTCATCGTTGCGGCACTCGTCACCGCCGTTCGCCGAAGACCGGTTGTCACCGGTCTCCTGCTCGGCGCGGCCGCGGGCGTGAAACTCCTGCCACTGCTCCTCCTGCCGGCCTTTACAGCGCTCCGGCGGCAGAGCCTCACCACCCCGATCGTTGCCGTGGGCGCCTTCGTTGCGAGCTACCTTCCACAGGTGCTTGCCGTGGGCACCTTGGTGCTCGGATTCCTGCCCGGCTATCTCGGCCAGGAAGGATTCTCCGACGGCAGCTCCCGCTCGGCGATCCTCGCGCTGGTGTTGCCTCCCGCGGCCCGGCAGATCGTGACAGGAGTCCTCGCGATCGCCCTCGCGGTGCTGGCGATCCGCCTGCACGGCCGGCAACCGATCGCCGTCACCTGCTGCTGGTTGTACGGCGCCGCACTCCTGCTGACCACGCCGACCTATCCCTGGTACGGCCTTCCGCTGATCGCACTCGCCGTACTGGCCGGCCGGGCCGAGTGGCTCGCCGTACCTGTGGCGTCGTACCTGGCGTACGCAAGTTTCGGCCACGAGCTCCGGCAAGGACTACTCCACCTCACCGCAGCCCTCATCGTCCTCACCACAACCCACGCCCGCTCCATGGCGGCGGCGGTCACCTCGGCCGGAGAGGCGGCCCCCGTCTGACAGTCTGTCGAGTTTCGCTCAGAACCCGAGCGGGTGCTTTGCGAGTGTGTGGAGGCAGGTTTCGACGCCCGCCTTCAGGTCCTTGGGTGCGGCGCCGGACCGGGAGCGGAGGTTGACGCCGTACGCGAGGAGGGTGAGCATCTCGGCGGCCCCGGCCTGATCGAGGCCCGGGCGGAGGTCGCCCTTGCCTCGGGCAACTTCCAGGGCCGCCTCGAATGCAGCGCGGAGGCCTCCGTGGTGCTGGTCGAGCAGCAACCGAGCGGGTTCGCTGGAGTGCTCGGTGTGGGCATTCGAGATCAGGCAACCCCAGCGAGCATGACGACCTGTGCAGCGGAGGCGGATCAGGCGGTCGAAGAAGTCGGCGATTGCCGGCAGGCCGCGATCGTCGGAGGCGAGTCGGTCGAACATCGGCCGGGAGCGCTCGTCGAGATACCTCTGAAGCGCTGCGGCGTAGAGCTCTTCCTTGCTGCCGAAGGCGTTGTAGAGACTCGACCGGCTCAGCCCGGTCGCGGACACGATGTCCTGGATCCCGGTCGCGGTCACCCCCTGACGCCAGAAGAGCAGCTCGACCGCTGCCAGCGCTTCATCCGCGTCGAAGTGTTTGACATCCGGCACGCCACACCCCTTATCTTGGAACGACCAATCCAAGATAAGGGGTATGCCGCGATGGTGACAAACCAACGGCCCGAAGTACTGGTACTGGACGTCAACGAGACCCTGTCCGATCTGGAACCCTTGCGCGCCCGTTTCGAGGCCGTGGGGATGCCCGGGCATGCTCTGGACGCCTGGTTCGCAGCCACGCTCCGGGACGGATTCGCACTCACAGCCGCCGGCTCGTACGCCGCCTTCCGCACAATCGGCAGCGACCTGCTCCACTCGATGCTGGTCGGCGCCGGGCTCGACGCGACCGACGAGGTGATCAGCAGTGTGTTGTCCGGATTCACCCAACTGCATGCACATCCGGACGTTGCTCCCGGGCTCACGCGGCTACGCGAACTCGGGTTCCGCCTGATCACCTTGACCAACGGCGCGGCGGCGATGTCGGAACAGATGTTCGCCGAGGCCGGAGTTCTCCAACTGCTCGAGCATCGCCTGGACGTCGAGAAGCCCGGCCGCTGGAAGCCGGACGCCGCGGCCTACCGGTACGCCGCCGAGGTCTGCAAGACAGAGGTGGATCGGATGGCGCTGGTCGCCGTACACCCGTGGGACATCGACGGAGCTCGGCGGGCCGGGCTGCTGGGCTACTACCTGGATCGCAGGCGGACGCCGTATCCGCAGGCGTTCCTGCCGGCCGACCTGACCGCTCCCGACCTCGAATCCCTGGCCGACAGGCTCGCCATGGCGTAATGCACCGGCCGGAGTCGCGAGCACGCCGGACTGTTGCTGACGGCAATGGCTTCGGCGCCCGGCAGACTCGCCGTTCCTGATCGTTTGCGCCGGCACCGCCGGATAGGAGAGGCTTGGGGCCGGTGTGCCGGGAAGCCTGGTCGGCAGTGCCCGCCTCCAGCCGGGGTGCGGGCTGGTCGACGATCCTCGGAGGCGGCATGACGCTGGCGGCAGCACACGGCCACGGTAATGGCCCTGCGACATTGCCCAAGCCTCGTTTGACCGGCGTATCGTGCAGGTGTGCACGGACAGCAGATGGCCGAGGACTACCCGGTGGTCAACCTGGACACGGATGCACGCGAGGCGGTCGAGTTGCTGGCTTCGCGGCGACTGCCGGGGCTGATTGTGGTCGACGAGAAGGGGAAACCTCACTCGGTGCTGCCGGCGTCGCAGGTGGTCCGGTTCCTGGTACCGAGCTACGTGCAGGACGATCCGTCGCTGGCCCGGGTGATCGACGAGTCGCTGGCCGACCAGGTGGCAGACAAGCTCTCCGGCGTGACCGTCCGCAAACTGCTGCCGTCGGAGCCGCTCGAGCTCCCGGTGGTGAATCACGACGACACAGTCCTCGAGGTGGCCGCGATCATGGCCCGGTTGCGATGCCCCCTCGTTGCTGTCGTGAAGGACAAGGAGATCGTGGGCGCGATCACCGCGTCCCGGCTCCTGGAGCTGGTGGTCGCACCGCACTGAGTGACGGCCGGGTGATGACGTGACCGTCGTCGCCGTCGTGGTCTTTGTCGTTGCGTATGTCCTGATCGCGACCGAGTGGACCCACAAGCTGCTGGCAGCCCTGGGTGGTGCAGCCGTCCTTCTCGCCCTCGGCGTCACCGACTCCGAGCACGCGTTCTACTCCCCGGATACCGGCATCGACTGGAACGTCGTCTTCCTGCTGCTCGGGATGATGATCATCGTCGGCGTGCTCCGCCGTACCGGCGTCTTCGAGTACGTCGCGATCTGGGCGGCCAAGCGAGCCAAGGGGTCGCCGTTGCGGGTGATGATCCTGCTCACGCTGATCACCGCGACCGCGTCGGCCTTCCTCGACAACGTCACCACCGTGCTGCTGATCGCACCGGTCACGCTGCTGGTCTGCGACCGGCTCGGGATCGACCCGGTGCCGTTCCTGATCGCCGAGGTGATGGCCTCGAACATCGGCGGCGCCGCCACCCTGATCGGTGATCCGCCGAACATCATCATCGCCAGCCGGTCCGGCCTCACCTTCAACGACTTCCTGGCGCACATGACACCGCTGGTCGTGATCGAGCTGATCGTGTTCACGCTCGTACTGCCCTGGCTGTTCAAGGGCTCGTTCACCGCCGACCCGGACCGGGTGGACAACGTGCTGCGGCTGAACGAGCGCGAGGCGATCCAGGACACTCGGCTGCTGCTCAAGTCCGGCGCCGTACTGCTCCTCGTTTTCACCGGGTTCGTCGGCCACGCGGTGTTCCACGTCGAGCCGTCGGTGGTGGCGCTGCTCGGGGCCGGCCTGCTGGTGCTGACCTCCGGCGTACCGACCAAGGACTACATGGGCAGCGTCGAGTGGCAGACCCTGCTGTTCTTCGCCGGCTTGTTCATCATGGTCGGTGCGCTGGTGAAGACCGGGGTGATCAGTGACCTCGCCGACCAGGTCGGCAAGGCGACGGAGGGCAAGCCGCTGCTCGCGGTGATGCTCATCCTGACCGTGTCGGCGGTCCTGTCCGGCATCGTCGACAACATCCCGTACGTCGCCACGATGAGCCCGGTCGTCCTCGAACTCGCCAAGAACGTCTCCGACCCCAGCCACGCGCAGGCCTTGTGGTGGGCACTCGCCGCGGGCGCGGACTTCGGCGGCAACGCCACCGCGATCGGCGCCAGCGCCAACGTCGTCGTCATCGGCATCGCCCTCCGCGCCGGCAACCCGATCAGCTTCTGGGACTTCACCCGCAAGGGCGTCGTGATCACCGCGATCACGATCCTCGTCGCAGCCCCATACCTCTGGCTCCGCTACTTCATCCTGTCCTGACCGCGAGGTCGCGCAAGCCGCTGAGTACGGCCGGGCTGGCCTACGATCATGGGCCCACTCCCGCCTAGGTGGCCCATCGAAACCGCCTCCGAATGGCCCTCCGATCGCGGGCGGCGGCTGCGTAGGGTCGAGTGGAGCCAGCACAACGACCACTGCAAGGACCTTCATGCGTGCCATCACTGTCCGGGACCGCGAAGTCGAGGGCTACGGGCTGTCCCTGACCGAGCTGCCCTACCCCGACGCCGCCGAGAACGACGTCATCGTGCAGGTCCACGCCGCCGGCTTTCTCCGCGGCGAGCCCGAGTGGCCCGGGACCTGGACCGACCGCGCCGGCCGCGACCGCACCCCGAGCGTCCTCGGCCACGAGCTGTCCGGTGTGGTCGTCGAGCTCGGCTATGGCACCACCGGTGTGACCGTCGGTCAGCGAGTCTTCGGGCTGACCGACTGGCGCCGCAACGGTTCGCTCGCCGAGTATGCCGCCGTGGAGGCCCGCAACCTGGCTCCGCTCCCCGCTGACGTTGACCACACCGCCGGGGCCGCACTGGTGATGCCCGGCCTGACCGCCTGGCAAGCGCTGTACGACCACGCCCACCTGCACACAGGCCAAACCGTCCTCATCCACGGCGCCGGCGGCTCCGTCGGCTCGGTCGCCGTACAACTGGCCCGCGAGACCGGAGCCCGCATCATCGGCACCGGCCGAGCCTCCGACCGGGACCTGGCCGGCACCCTGGGCGTCCACGAGTTCCTCGATCTGGACAGCGACCGCCTGGAGGACGCCGGCGAGGTCGACGTGGTGCTCGACGTCATCGGCGGCGAGGTCCGCGACCGCTCCACCACCCTTTTACGGCCCGGCGGCACCCTCGTCACCGTCGCCGATCCCCCGACAATCCATCCCCGCGACGGCCGGGCATTCTTCTTCGTCGTCGAGCCCAACCGCGAACAGTTAGCACAGTTGGCCGCTCGCCTCCGCGATGGGCGGCTCACACCGCTTGTCACGGCCGTCCGCGACCTGGCCGCCGCCCCCGCCGCCTTCGCAGAGCGCACGCGCGGCAGGCTCATCATCACGGTGAAATGACACGGTTCCGTGCCAGGTTCGAGTCCCACCGGGCCACCGGCTACGCGGACGACGAACCGGAGGGGTCAGGGATCAAGCCGAGCTGCACCATCCAGCTGAGCTGGTCCAAGACATTCCAGTGATTGATGATCCGGCCGTCACGGACACGCATGATGTCCACGTACTGGAGGCTGACCCGTCGACCTGTGGCGGGCACTCCCATGAACTCACGCTCGTTGGTCCCCGTAAACGTTTTTCTGGTGATCACGGCGTCGCCCTCGGCGAACATGTCGTCGATCGTGAACATCGCATCCGGGTAAGCCGCCGCGAGCGCCTGGAGGAAGATCTTTCCACCTTCGCGGTCGGCCGGTGCTCCGGGCGGCGCGCTGAGGTTTACGAAGTCAGGGTCGTTGAGTTCGTCGTATGCGGCCCAGTCCTGCTTGTTCTGAACTTCCTCGACGAAACGGCAGATCACCGCTTTGTTGCGCTCGGTCTCGCTACTGGGGTTCATGTCGACCACCTCCTGAGGTGCTTCCACGAATGTCTAACTCGGTGTGGGTTTGGGGTCCGGCCGGGTATCGGCCCTGGTAGCTCAGCGGCGGCCGGAGTCGCTGGCGTGCTCAGCGTTGGCGACGCGGCGGCAGGTCCCACTCGTCGTCGGCGGTCCGCAGGATGGTGAGGGCGCAGTAGCCGAAGCTGAGCGCCATGAGCATCCACGCGGCCATGTCCAAGACCGGCATCTGCAGCACGACGAACGCGACGACGTGTGCAGGAGTGGTGAGCAGCATCGCGACCCAGCCGATCGTCGGAATGCTCCCCCGGAGGGCGAATGCCATCAGGATCGCTCCGAAAACGTGCCCGAGCACGAACACTCCGGTGCTGACACCGGCGAGACCTTCGGCCCACATCTTGTCGATCACGACAGCAGCGGTGTCCCGCTGCTCGACCGGTAGCTTCCCGCCGACCAGGTAGAGGTTGTCGACGGCACCGATGGCCCACGATCCCAAATAGGCCAGCAGGTTGACCCCGAGCGCAATCATCGCCAGCACAGGGCGGCGGCGCCTGGCCAGTCTCGCGGCGGCAAGGAAGGCTGGCACGATCGTGAGGATGCCGACATAACCGAGCAGCGCAAAGGTGAACTGCCGGCCTGGGTCGGTGGCGACGAGTTCCAATGCCTTCCGGGTGTCGGTGTCGTCGACCTGGAAGAGTCTGGCGAAGCCGATGCTCAATGCCGGGACCAGGAGCACAGCGGCAGCCACCTTCCGCTGGAACGCCCTGAGATCCCGTACGCCGGCAGCCCGATCTGGGCTCGCCGAGCGAGTCGCGCTGGTCGGGATGGTGCTCATGGTGCCTCCAGACGTCGGTGAGTGCTTCTCGGAGCAATCCTGGAGGGAATCGAGACCGCCGTTCAGTGGAGTGGATCCTCCGGGGGCCGGGCGGCTGCCCGGCTGCCCCGGGAGGCAGTTCCCTATCGGATGGGGTGCGAGAGCGTCATCATGGCGTCATGGCAAGGGGACGCGTCACGCTCGCCGACGGAGCGTTCTTCGTCAGCGTGCTGCTCGCCGGCGTTGCCGTCGGTGGCGGCTTGGTCGTGCGCCTTAACGGGGACGACGCAGTCGCGAGCTACCTGCTGAGCAACCTCGTCATCGGCTTGTCCGCAGCACCGTGCGGCTACCTCGTGGCCAGGGCGAAGCCTGAACATCCCATCGGATGGCTGTTCCTGGGGCTTGGTATCGCTCCCCTCGTGAGCGCCGCCATAGCGCCGTTGGTGATCGGTGGCCAGGACGCCGGCTGGCCCGAGCCGGTGATGCGCGCCATCGTCACCGTGTTCTCCTTCGCGTGGGGCTGGGGAGTGTTCTTCTGTCTGCCACTCGCCCTGCAGCTGTTTCCAACCGGCTCACCACTCAGCCCCAGGTGGCGGGCCCTGGGCTGGCTGACATTCGCGACGGCGCTGATCGGAACCACCAGCACTGGACCGACTCCGGAGTACGGCGCGTCGTCGTATCTGGTGTCCCCGTGGTGGGAATGGGGCGAGGCGGCAGCCGGGCTCCTCGCCCCCATCGTGGTGTTCCTGTCTCTGGCGGCCCTCGCCGTGCGCTACAAGCGCGGCGACGAGACGGTCAGGCAGCAGCTCCAGTGGTTGCTCGCCGCCGTGGTGCTGGCTCTCGTCATCAACGTGCCGTCCTGGTTCTCCCTGCCCACCGGCCGCGAGATCCTCCTCCTGCTCAGCTTTGCGCTGATCCCGACCGCAGTCACCATCGCCGTGCTGCGGTACCGGCTGTTCGACGTCCGCCTGGCCCTGTCACGCGTCCTCGTCTACGGAACTTTGACCGGGATCGTCGTCCTGGCCTACTCCGCTATCGTGGCCGTGCTCAACCTCGTGCTGACCGCGGCAGGCGCACCCATCCTGGCTGCGCTGGCCGTCGCGCTCGGATTCAACCCGCTGAGGCTCCGCGTGCAACGACGCGTCGAGCAGGCGCTTTACGGCGCGCGCCGCGACCCGGTCCAAGCCGTCTCTGCCGTCGGCCAGCATCTGGCGGGTGAGGATCTGAGCACGATGCTCGATGCGCTGCGCGAAGCCCTGCGGCTCCCCTACGCGTCACTGGTTGGGACGGACGGTCAGCGGCTCACGTCGGGTCAACCTGACGGCGAAGTGCAGCGCCTCGCTCTCCTCCACGCCGGCGAGTCGCAGGGAAGCCTCGAGATCGGAGTACGCCGTGGAGAGCGACAGCTGTCGCACGCGGACCAGACCATCCTGGATCTGCTGTCCGGGCCGCTCGCGGTGGCACTTCACGCAACGCGGCTCAGCCGGCAGCTGCGGGCTTCGAGGGACCATGTGCTCACCGCCGCGGCCGAGGAGCGAAACCGCCTGCATCGGGAACTGCACGACAGCCTCGGGCCGACCCTCACTGGGGCAGCACTGAAGGCCGACGGCACGGCGCTCGCGGCACGAACGAACCCGCAGAAGGCCGAGCAGCTCGCTACTCAGCTGGCCGACCAGCTGCGCGAGGCTATCGACGACGTGCGTCAACTCGTCTACGGTCTCCGACCTCCTGCCCTCGACCAGCTCGGGCTCATCGGCGCGCTGCGTCGGCAATGTGACGAGCTGGGCCCGGTCTCCCTGAAGGTCCATGCACCCGACAGCCTCCCTGAGCTCTCGCCGGACGTCGAGGTCGCGGCATACCGGATCGCCAGCGAGGCGTTGACCAACGTCGTGCGCCACTCGACAGCCCGGTCCGCCGTGGTGTCCCTAGCAACCGACACCCGTTCCCTCAGCCTGACCGTCGCCGACGACGGAAACCCGGTCGCCGCGTGGCGTCCTGGCGTCGGCCTGCGCTCGATGCACACTCGCGCCGCTGAGGTCGGAGGCTCCTGCGACGCCGGGCCCACTCCCCACGGCGGTCTCGTCACCGCCGTACTGCCCCTCGGAGTCGAGCCGTGATCAGGGTGATGGTTGCCGACGACCACCCCGTGGTCCGTGACGGCCTACGCGCCCTCTTTGAGCAGCTGCCCGACATGGACCTCGTCGCCGAAGCAGCCACCGGCGCCGAGGCAGTGCGCGTGGCCGTGACCGAGCATCCGGACGTGGTCATCATGGACCTCGGGATGCCCGACATGGACGGTTTCGAAGCCACACGTGAGATCACCAGGGTCGCCCCTGACGTGGCCGTGCTCGTCCTGACCATGACCGAGGACGAACGGACCATGAGCCGGGCCCTGCGCGCGGGAGCGAGGGGCTACCTCCTCAAGGGCGCCACCAAGGACGAGATCGTGCGTGCGGTCACGGCCGTGAGCGCCGGCGAGGCCATCTTCAGTCAGGCGGTCGCGCGTCATGTCCTGTCGAAGCTGACGGCCCCCGACCCCGCGGTCGATCCATTCCCGGAGCTCACACGGCGTGAGCGCGAGGCTGTCCACCATCTCGCCCGAGGGCTATCGAACGCCGCGATCGCCGCCGAGCTCGGACTCTCCCTCAAGACCGTCAACAACCTGACGTCGTCCGCGTTCGCGAAGCTAGGTGTCGCCAGTCGTACCGAGGCGGTCATCCGAGCGCGCGATGCCGGTCTCGGAGGCGCCTAGGCAACGAGTCACGACGTCGATCGACTTGACCCGCCGGTTTCGACGAGGGCGAGTTTGTTCTGGGGCCAGCCGAGGGCTTCGCCTAGGTCGCGGCGGGCGGTGCTGCCGACCGGGCGAGGGCTTCCCGGAGGGAACGTCGTACGTTGGTGGGGTCGCGGAATCCGCCGAGGGCATCTTTGAAGCCAACCGGGCTCGGTCTAGAGCTGAGCATCGTCGGGGGCCAGGAGCGCGATATCAGTGTTGGTGAATGCCCGGCTGATGCCGATTGTCACGTCGTCCAGCAGGTGTGCTGAAGAGCATCAGGATCAGGGCCAGAACGGTGAGAACGGCGCAGGCCGCGAAAACGGCGCCGTACCCGAGCGTGGTCACTCCGCCGAGGCCGATCAGCAGGCCGGACACGATAGCACCGACACGGCGGGTGTTTTGGCAGTGGTGCAGATATCGCCGGACTGTGGTCCGATCGCGTGCGCTGGTCTATCGCGCTCGGGATTCAATGATCATGGCAACGTCGGCGTGGTGGTCGGCGTTTCTGTCTTGGTGGGCGTGGCGGCGGGCGTTTCTGTCTTGGTCGGTGTGGTGGATGGATCCGGTGTGATCTGAGTTGGTGTGGTCTGATCCGTCGGGCTGGTTGCGGAGGTAGTTGGTGTGGGCGCTGGGAGAGTCGTTGTCGTCGGGGTACTCGTGGGCGCGACCTGTGGCTGTTCGCTCGGGCTGAGCGAGGGTGTGGGGGTCTCGGTGGTGGGTGACTGGTCGCCGGCGTCGGTCGGGTCTTGTCCTGGTTGTGCTGTCGGCGTTGCTGCCTGGGGCGTGTCAGGCGTGGTCAGCGCACCGTCGGCGGCGATGACGCCGAGGATCTGTTGCTCGAAGGAGGTGAGCCGGTCGCGTAGTTCGGATAGCGGGTATTGCTGGATCGAACGCGTGAAGTCTGCCAGTTGCGCCCAGACCTGGTTGAGAGCTGCAATGCCATCGACCGAGAGTGGCTGGTCCAATGTCAGGACAAGTTGGGTTGCGAGTGCGTAGGTCAGGCACTGCACGCAGTTGTAGTTCAGCGCTCCGGCGAGGTTCTGGGGTACGACGATGTCCGCGTTGCCGATGACCAGCACTACTTGGAAGGCGATTGCCACCGCCGCGCAGTGCGTGCAGCTTGCGAATGCGTAGGCCTCGTTGGTGTTCGTCACCGGATCTGGGGAAGCATCGAGCCAGACCAAAGCGAAGGCGATGTCGTAGATCACGGTGTCGTTTGTGGTGTTGACGGCGAGCGCTTGGTTGTCGCCTGGCTCCGCAGGAAGTGGCTTGTCGAAGGGGAACACCCACACCGGAGCCCCATCTGATTGCGGGTCGTTTGCTCCAGGCAGGCCGCTCGAGGCGTCGTTCGGGGATGCAGCGGCTGTGGGTGCGACGGCGGTCGGCGATGAGGTCGACGGTGCGCCCACGCGAGCACTGCCCGAGGTACGAGGCACCATGACGAGAGCC
Organism: Kribbella antiqua; assembly: GCF_004345665.1. Classification (GTDB taxonomy): domain Bacteria; phylum Actinomycetota; class Actinomycetes; order Propionibacteriales; family Kribbellaceae; genus Kribbella; species Kribbella antiqua. The sequence continues at coordinate 88,835 of NZ_SLWR01000013.1, read as the reverse complement.
AACGTCGGGCTTTGACGGCTGGGTCGCTTCACCCCGGCTGGCCACAGGACCTGGGTCCGATTCACGTCCCCCTCGCTCAGCTGGCCACTGCCGGTGGGAGGCTGCGAGGTCGCAGGCTCTGCCCGATCGACGAAATCTGTGATCGTGCCACGCTCGTTCGGGGTGATCGGCCGGTACCGGTCGCTGTGGGGCCACCAAACCCACCCGAGCGCCGCGATGATCGTCAACGCGACGACCGCGGCGACTGAACGCTGCGCGGGCTTGCCCGCCGTACGCCGCCACACCGACCTCACCATCCTGCTGACCATCAGCCACAGCAGCAGCCCCAGGCCGAGCAGAGGCAGCGCCAGCGCGAGGATGGCCAGCCCACGGGCCAGGATCTCGACAAGGTCCGCGTCGTGCCAGCCGCCGGCAAGCATCCGCCATTGCTCCTCGACGCTTGCCTTGGCGGTGGCCAGCACCCGGGGCAGCATCACCACGGTCATGGCCAACACGACCAGCATCAGCGGCACGACGGTGAGGCACCACACGGTGATGACCGCCTGTGCCCATCGCTTGAGCGCCCGGTTGTGGCGGTTTCGCCAGCGCCAGGGCAGCAGACCGGTCAGGGTCGGCTTGATGTGGTGGTACAGGTCGGGGACGCCGGTCAGGTCGGCGAGCACGTGATAGCCGTCGAAGCGAATGGTCGGCAGCAGCTGCCGGATCATCTGCAGAATCTGTGTCACCACGACCAGCAGGAGTGCGTCGTACCCGGTCACCTGGGCGATCACGACGGTCGCCACCGCAACGATGGCGTTGAAGTACAAGCCGCCGAGGTCGGTGCGCAGGCGCCCGCCACGCCCGAGCCGGTAGGAGTCTGTGACGTCGGTGTAGAAGGCGGGCCAGAAGAGGTAGTACCCCATGCCCATGGCGCCCGGCGTCGATCCTCCGTACCGGGCGGCCGCCGCGTGGCCGAACTCGTGGAATCCCGCCGACAGCACGGTCACCGCGAAGACCAGCAACAAGAAGCCGGGCTCGTGGAACGCCTGATACGCGGCCGACGCCAGCCCCTTGTCGAACAACAGCCACCAGCACACGTACACGAACGCCGCAACGAAGCCCACCACGGGCAGCGGATTGAACAGCCGCGCAAACGGCCGGGTGATCCGCTCGGTTCGACGCGGGTCGGTGACGGTGTACCTGAACCGCAGCCTGAGCAGCGGATTCGCCCTACGCACACGCGGCTCCGACCCATCCGCGCCGCGCACCAGACCAAGAGGCTGCAGCCTGCGGATCAGGGCCGCTACATTGGCCGCCGACACAGACCGGCCATAACTCGCGCTGACCAGCTCCGCGATCTGCGCGTCGTCACGACGACCATCGATCGCCTCCAGCACCAGATACAACAGTCTGGTCAGCTGAATGATCTGCCCGTCCGCGCGGCGGACCAGCGCCGGCGGGGTGCGATAACCCGATCCGGACATCTCACCCAACAGCACCACATCAGCCGCTCGGACGGGCACACCGATCGACGTCACGCAGCTGGTGGTCGAGTCGACCGCACGCGCGACGCAAGCCCCACTGGCCCGCACCGGCGAATCCTCCAGACCGGACACTGCCCTGGGTTACTGCTCGATCTCGGAAGTCTGCTCTGCGCTGGCGTCCGCCGAGCCAGTGATGTCCTGGTTGATGATCGCGTCCTGCTGCGCGACCGCCACCGACTGACTGTCGACAGCGCCCACGTTGGCCGCGACGGCGGCATCGATCGGAGCCGCCACATTCGCGTTCGCCGCCACCGCACCAGCGATCGGAGCGGCAAGGTCGACGTCGGCATCGACATCGACGTTGACAGCCAGCAGGCTGCCATCCAGCAACTGGCTCGTGTCAGGAGTCTCCAACCCAGTATCCGGAACAACCGCACCCGCCGCAGGATCGGCCGCAGGCTCCCCGCCAGCTATCCCAGTGCTCTCCTCCGAAGGTGTCTCGGCGCCACCGGCGGCCGTGCCCGCGCCACTAGCCGGCTCAGACCCCGTACTTGGCGCATCACTCGTGGACGTGCTGTCGGCGGCGCCGCCCACCACCGGGGTAGAGGACCCGGCATCGACCACGTCGTTGGACTGATCGATTCCGCTGACCTGGACAGCGTGCGCCGTCGCGTCCGCATCAATGCCCTGCGTGATCAGGACACCTTGGTCGGCCAGTGCCTGAGCCTCGGAGCCACTGGACAAGATGTTCGCGCCGACAGCCGCGTCGATCGGCGCGGCAACATTCGCGTTCGCGGCCACCGCCAACTCGATCGGTGCCGCCGCATCAATGGCAAGCGCCAGATCGACGTTGAGGTCGAGGATCGAAACGACCTCCTTATCCGGCAACATGCTGCCGACCTGGGCATTCAGCTCCTCATCCGACAACGGAACCAGCTCTGCATCCTCACTCATCGCATTCCTCCAGATGGCAACGGTGCACCATCGGTACCCACCTGAGCCGACTCCGCACCACGGACCACCATTCGGACCCTCGCATCCCAGCCATCGAGCCTCACGCGTCCTTAAGCCTTCGTAGCGAGCTGACGCGGCGACCTGGCGGTCAGGGGTGGTGACCGATTGTCGTTAGCTGGGGTGTCGCGCGACATGACGATTGAGCCGTCCTCTTTCTCTGCTCATGAGTTGATGGGCTGTGGTGCTACGAGCAGGGCGAACTGCCGCTCGAGCGCCTTGGACGCACTGGTGCGCCAGCCCTCCGCCACGGACCCGGATACGGGATCGGGGAAGATCTCCTCGTCGCCGTTCTCGATGCCGTCGAGGATGGCTCGCGCGACGGACTCCGGTGAGGCTTTCGGAATGTCGATCCTTGGGCCCATGTCGGTGTCGACAGGACCGGGCAGGGCGGCGTGTGCCGTTACGCCTTGTTCGGCCAAGGCCGTGCGCAGCGATTGTGTGAGGGAGAACGCAGCCGCCTTCGAGATCGCGTAGGTCGGATCGAGCGGCACGGCGGCCAAGGCCGCGAGCGAGAGCACGTTGACGATCGCTCCCCGAGAACGAGTCAGTAGCGGCAGGAAGGCCTGGGTCATGTCGTAGATGCCGAAGAGGTTGACGGCGAGGTGCTGTTCGAGGGACGCGCGATTGCTGAGGTCGGTGTAGAGCGCCACGCCGGCGTTGTTGATGAGGACGTCGAGGGATTCGACGCTCTCGACTGCTGCCCGAATCTGGGCCGCGTTGGTCACATCCAGGGTCAGGGGCGTGACGCGCTGATCCCGGTGGGTCAGGGGCTGGCGCGTACCGGCATACACCCGCTTCGCGCCTCTCCTCAAGGCCTCCTCGACCAGGGCCTGCCCGATGCCGCGATTGGCCCCGGTCACCAGGACTGCTTTGTCTTCGATCGTCATTACATCCTCCTGAATAGTTGCGTCGACTTCACAAGGACAGACACGGCACGTGTCCGAAACTGGGCGCCGCGGCCGCGACCAGTTCCGGTGCCCGCCGGGGTCTGTACCAGGAGAGATGATTCGATGGGAGGTGGCTGATGTCGGCAGAACTGCTCCAGCGGGCGCGGGGCGGGGACCGGGACGCGTTCGCTGCCCTGGTGGAGTCGCACCGTGGCGAGCTGCAGGTGCATTGCTACCGGATGCTCGGTTCGCTGCAGGACGCCGAGGACGCGGTGCAGGAGACGCTGCTCGCGGCGTGGCTCGGCATCGACGGCTTCGAGGGCCGCTCGTCGGTCCGCACCTGGCTGTACCGCATCGCCACCAACCGGTGCCTGAACCTGCTGCGCTCGTCCGGACGGCGGCCTGTGACGGCGGCACCGCTGCCGGTACGGCCGCCGGAGCCGACCCGTCTGGGTGAGGTGCTGTGGCTACAGCCTTTCCCCGACGTGCTACTGGGGGGATTGTCCGACCAGGCGCCCGGGCCCGAGGCCCGCTACGAGTCACGCGAGGCGATCTCGCTTGCGTTCGTCACCGCCGTTCAACTGCTCCCCCCGAACCAGCGCGCCGTGCTGCTACTGCGCGACGTGCTCGGATACCGCGCCAGTGAGACCGCGCAACTGCTGGGGCTCACCGAGGACGCTGTCACCAGCGCGCTCAAGCGTGCCCGCGCGACGATGGCCGCGTCCCGCTCGACCGATCCACCCCCACCCCCGCCCGGCGGGTCGGAGGAGCGGGCGCTGCTCGACCGCTTCGTCGCGGCCTTCACCGAACATGACATCGACGCGCTTGTCGCGCTGATGACCGACGACGCGTGGATGCGGATGCCGCCCCTGCCGTTCGAGTACCGCGGAACCGCTGCGGTGCACCGCTTCTTCACTGCGGTCTACCTCCACTGGAGGGAGAGCGACCAGTTGGTGCCTGTCCGCGCGAACGGTCAGCCGGCGTGGGGCGACTATCGCCGAGACCCCGTCACCGGCCTCCTGCACGTCACCGGCGTCTACGTAGTCGGCCTCGCCGGCGACCGGATCTGCGAGCTGACTCGATTCGAGGCAGCGCTCGCACCGTACTTCGGCCTACCCCGGACGCTGGGCTAGACGCCGCCCACAGAAACGTCTCGTAGTCGGACCAGCGTGAGTGGCGCATCGTTCATCGGAGGGTCACCAGGCGACCCGCAACCTCATCCGCCATGGCATCGAAAATAGTCCGAATGATGGGCCGACCTTCCCTTGCGTGGGCGCCGGTGCGCGGCGTCGAGTCGGCGAACCAGGGAAGTGGCCGTAGACCATGCCGTAGTACGACCGCTCAGGTACGACGCTCGGATCGTAGATGGGGCCTCCGGCAACTTTTGTGCGCTCCGTTGAGATATGTACGACGTCATCGACCTGCGTGATCGCGTCGACCGGCCGATGGCCGGCTCCATGTACCACCTGACCGAGGCGGCCGACCGGCGCCTGGCGATCCGCGAAGCGGTCCGAGCACTGGTACGACGGTTGGCCGCTCAAGGGGTGTCGGCGTGGGGAAGCCGAGACGTCGGCAACGATGCGAACCGATGTGATGTGACGCACAGTCACGATCGGATGAAGGCTGCCGACGCCATCCAGGTCTTCGGAGGGAGGAGGTGGAGGCGAGGCCGACGGATCAGTTCGCTGCGGAGATCCGGGAAAGTGGTGCGTAAGTGGTGTGCGACGGGCACAAAGAAGCCCAGGACACTCGCGTGACCTGGGGCTGATGTGCGCAGACAGGGACTCGAACCCCGAACCCGCTGATTCCCAGCCCAGTTTGATCATCGATTGCCAGCGGAGCGCAAGAGGTCTTGTATTTAAGGGATTGAGCGGCTGGGGTTGGCGTAGGCGTTCTCATCTCTCATCGTCCTTTCGCGCTGATTGCGGTGTGTAAAAGGGTGCGCGGGAGTGGAAGTCGTCCGGCTCGCACCGGTGTCGAGCCTAGTACGGCAGCCGGACTTCGTGACCGACGGCGTGACGCGGCGCGGCCACCGCGGGTCTATGGACGCCCGCCGGTCACACTCGCGCCGGCGTCGCTCCGGCCGGCCCGATGATGGGACCCGTTTCGATGCAGGTGTCGGATCGGGCTGGTCGTGTTCGTAGAAGTTGTGAAGCCGCCCACCTGGGTGGTGTGAGGAAAGGGAGTAGCGCCATGAGCACCACCTTCACCGTCGACTTCTTCTGCAGCCTGGACGGCTACGGCATGGCCAGAGGCTGGCCCGGATACTGGGGGAAGGAGGGCCCCGAGGTCCGCGAGGACCGGGTGCGCACGTTCGCGCAGGACCAGGTGCTCGTCTTCGGCGCGACGACGTTCCGGCAGTTCCGGAAATTCGTGGTCGAGTATGACGAGCCTTACTACGACAGCCTGAACGAGCTGCCGAAGATCGTGTTCTCCAGCACGCTGGAAGAGCCACTCGGGTGGCAGAACTCGACGGTTCTCAACGAGGATGCGGTGACCGCGATCGAGCGTCTGAAGCGCACCACGGACGTCCCGATGAGATCGCACGGCAGCGTCGCGCTGAACCGCGCTCTGCTTGCCGCCGGCCTTGTCGACCGGCTCGAGATCATCATGTTCCCCGCCGTCTCAGGTCGAGCCGGGGAAGCGGCCCTCCTCCACGACGGGGCCGAGCTCGACCTGGAACTCATCGAGTCGACCGTGCTCGACGGTCGGACGCAGAAGCTCGTTTACATCCCGCACCTTCACGATCAGATCCCCGAGGGCGTCGGCCCGCAGCGCCGAAACGCGGACTAAGCGCGTTGCCGCCGCTGCGCAGGATCTCTTGTGCGTAGCCCTCGTGGTCGACGCGCGCTCAGCCCCGGTCCAACCTGTCCAGGACCCAGCCGGTGACGAGCCCGTAGGCGAGGTGCGGGATCAGGTCGGCGGCCCAGTCGGCCGCCGACCAGTCGCGTGGATCAGTGACTCCGAGAGCGATCATCGGTCCGTTGCCACCGAGCAACGCACCAGCCACCGCGATCACGCCAACTGCGAGCGGACTGCGACGCGGACCCGTTGCGCGTACGACGGCCAGTGCGGCGCCCGAACCCACGCCCGTCAGGAGTCCCCCAAGAGCGCCCAATGCGGACACGCGGTTTGATCGCTGCGGGCCAGAGCCAGGGACCGGCACACCGAGACGAGCCGCCACCTCCTCCACGGTACGGCTCGGCGTCGTACTGGCAGGGCGCCCGCGGACCACCATGTCCATGTAGGTCATGGCATTCAGGGCAGTGGTTCCTGCTGCCCCCGCGGCGGCGCCTCGGATCAAGACCCGGCCCATCGATGCCACGCTCATCCTCTCCAACCCTTACTCAGTTGACGAACCAACGCTCGCCATCTGCTCAACCCAACACCTGTTCCCGCTCTGCTTCGACGGACACAAGCGCAGGTCGCCGCAAGCTCAGCGCCGCATTCCGCGAACGTGGCGGTTGCCGCAGCCAAGGAATTGTTCGCCGCCGGTGACCGACATCGACAGGTCAGGCACGGTTGCGGCCGGTGAGGGCGTCCCTCAGCTTGTCGATCATGCCGACGCCCGGCCCAAGGATCAGGTTGGCGGGCGGTTTGTGCGGCGCCGCCGGATGCGGCCTGGTCGGCGCGGAGTCCTTGGCCCGGACCACCATCCGTCCGAGCTCGAGCAGTTCTTCCACAGTGCAGGCTTCCTGCAGTCGCGGCAGCAGCTGTTCCTCTTCCTCCCGAACGTGGTGCCGGACGTCGGCGATCACCCGGGCGACCAGGTCGTCGAAATGCGGATCGGTCGCCCGCACGCCCTCAAGATTCTTGAGCTTGCGCTCCACTTCGGCGTGTTCCTCGATCTCGTGATCCGCGACCTTGTCACCGTCAGGCAGAGACCTTCGTGCCGCCGGGTACATGTACATCTCCTCGGCCACGGAGTGACGAACCAGTTCGGTGGTCATGTGATCGGCCAGATCTCTGCGATGCTGCGGCGTGCCGTGTCCCAACTCGAGTTCGGCGAAGATCAGCTCGACGTCACGGTGGTCCTTCGTGATCACTGTGACCAAGTCGTCCTGATCTCCTGGGGTAACGATCGCCATGGTTCCTCCTCGTGCCAGAGCCACCCTGTGGTACCCGTGGCCCGGCCACGCGAAACCATCGCTCACAAACCGACACGCTGGTTCCACCGGTCCCTCCGGGGCGCCCGACGAAGAACCCGACTGCAATCCGCACGAGGACCCCAATGAGCAGCTACCTCGCGAGTAGGCGCACTTCCACTCCCCCAAGCTCATCGCACTCGTGAGAGGCGGTCGAACGATCGGTTGCGCAGGTGACAACGATGCCGGGTTGACTCGGTGGTTGTGGCAACGACGCTTGCATCCCGGACACACGGATGTGTAAGGGGGCGATCGCGGCCGGTGCATCGACGCGGGGTACTGGGTGGCTCAACAAGCGAAAGGAGGCCCGTCATGTCGACGCCTTTCCCGCAGGATCCTAACGATCCCGTCGGACCGTTCCCGGAGCCCGATGTGGACCCCGACCTGCCGGCACCCGATCCCGACGCCGACCCGGACAGCGCACCCGACCCGGACCGGGATCCGGACTTCGATCCCAACCCGGACCTGCCCGGCCGGCCCGACGCCGACCCACTCATGTAGGCCGCCGGCCGCGGCCGAGACAACGTCTGCGCGCGGCCAGTACGGCGGGCTGGGCCGCCACCGCAGCGCCGGACAAGGAAGGCCACACAATGAGCACAGATCCACGAACGCGGTACGGCGGACCGGAGCTGCAGCAGCCCGATCAGCAGGAACACCCTGGACAGAGCGGTGCGATGGAGCCCGAGCCCGATTACGGCGAAGGGACGCACCGGGGCGCTGGCAAGCTCACCGGACGACGAGCCCTGATCACCGGCGGCGATTCGGGCATCGGACGTGCGGTAGCCCTCGCGTTCGCCCGCGACGCGCGGACATGATGATCTCCCACCTCGCGGCCGAGGCGTCAACCGTCATCCCGTGATCGGCCGTTGCCGTTAGCGCACCTCGGCAAACCATGCAGAGTGTCGGCCTGCCCTCAGGTGGGTACGCCGACAGCGTGCCGGAACTACCCGACGTCGAAGGATTCCGCCGAGTGATTTCCGACCATGCGGTCGGGCGCCGGATCCGTCGCGTCGACGTCCTCGATGCCGGAGTACTGCGTGGCGTCAGCATCGAGGCACTCCAGCAGGCATTGCACGGCCGAAAGTTCGGTCAACCGTGGCGGCATGGCAAGTACCTCATCGTTCCCATTGCGAGCTCGAAGAAGGCCGTGCTCCTGCACTTCGGGATGACCGGGTCATTGCATTGGGCAACCATCCGGCATCGCCACGATCGCATCGTCTTCGCTTTCGCCGACAGCGAGTTGTCCTACCGGGACATGCGCAAACTTCACGGGCTTCGCCTGGCCCACAGCCAGGACGACGTACGGCGAGTGCTCGCCAACCTCGGACCCGATGCGGCGGAACTGTCCCTCGCCGAACTCCGGGACCAGCTCACCGGGCTGCGTCGCCAGGTCAAGCCGGCGCTCCTGGACCAGGTCGTTGTCGCCGGGCTCGGCAACCTCCTGGCCGACGAGATCCTGTGGCGGGCACGTATTCACCCGCGACGGTCATGTGCCGAACTGGAGCCCGAGGACCTCGCCCGGCTCCATGCCAGGATGCGCACTGTCCTGCGGCGGTCCATCCCGCAAGGACGGGTTCCACCTCGAAAGACCTGGCTGACCGGCCGCCGCGACGAGAAGTCCGGCTCCTGCCCCCGCTGCGGGACCACCCTCGCCCACGGCCGCGTAGGCGGCAGAGGCACCGCCTGGTGTCCGCAATGCCAACCGCGCTAACCACAGAGGTGCGCCGGGAACACACCGCAGGCCTGGTCGTTTTCCGCACCTCCGGCGAGGGTACCGGCCCGGCATGCCTCAAGCCATCGTGACCGGTTCCGACAGCGGGATCGGCCGGGCCACAGCGGTGGAACTGGCCAAGGACGGCTTCGACATCGGAGTCACCTGGCACAGCGATCACACCGGCGCCGAGGGGACCGCGGCCGAAGTACGCGACCTCGGCCGCCGCGCCGTTGTCGAGCATCTCGACCTCGAGATCCTTCCCGACGCCGCTGACGTGATCGACAAACTGGCCGACGACCTCGGTGGCCTCGACGTACTCGTCGCGAACAGCGGCACCGGAACCGGCGAACTCGCCGTCGATCTCGAGTACGACGCTTGGCGCAAGGTCATCAGTGTCGACCTCGACGGCGCCTTCCTGTGCCTGCAACGAGCCGCCCGGAGAATGATTGCGTCCGGCAACGGCGGCCGGCTGATCGCTGTCACCAGCGTCCATGAACATCAGCCCCGCGTCGGCGCAGCGCCGTACGACGCGGCCAAAGGCGGCCTCGGCCTGCTGATCAAGACCCTGGCCCTCGAACTCGGCCACCACGGCATCACCGCGAACGCAGTCGCACCCGGCGAGATAGCGACCCCTATGACGGGCCAGACCGACGAGGATCCCCGCGACAAGCATCGACCCGGAGTTCCGCTCGGCAGACCGGGTCACGCCCGCGAGATCGCCGCCGTGATCGCGTTCCTCGCCTCCCCGAAGGCGTCGTACATCACCGGCGCCAGCATCGTCGCCGACGGCGGCATGCTCCAGATGGGCCCCATGGCCGGCAGCCACCTGAAAGAAGACGACTGGCGCCGGCCGTGACGTCGCCGGCCCCTTCACCGACGGCAGCGATCAACGGCGTTCGGCGCTGGCTTCGGGAAGTGTGCGCACAACTGTGATGGCGCCTTGACCAGCACTGGCGCCGTGCTGTTCCTTGGACACTGTCCGCGGCGACGGGCACACCGGGCCGCGACGGATCGGTCCCCCGCCGAGTTTTCGGCTCTTCCACTGCTTTTCGTCGTAGTCGTAGTACGTGTCGACGCCACCGACCGTCATCAGCCCTCCCAGTCAGCGCGAAACCTTCTCTGGCTGCTGACTGCTCAACAGACCCGCTGATGCAGTTTGCCACCGAGCCGCCGTACCGCACTAGTCCCCTAAAGCCCTCAACCGGATTACGAACTCCGCTCAGCCGGCCGCCGCCGGTTGCGAAGCCAGGACTGGCCCGGGCCACAGGTTTGACGTTGGCAACCGGGAAAACAGGACTGACCTCAGCTGAGGAGGGCACCATGACCGAGCCGATCTCCGGCACCGGCGACGATGCGATCACCAAGGTTCGCGAGGACATGCGAGTCGTCGACCAGACCGGTACCGAGCTGGGACGCGTCGAACTCGTCAAGATGGGTGATGCCGACGCGGTCACGACAGCGGGCCAGCAGGGCGAGCACCCGGAAGGCGGACTGGTCGGCGTACTCGGACGCCTCATCGGCGGCGGCGAGCCCGACGTACCCGAACCACTCGCCGCACGACTCCTGCGCAAGGGCTTCGTCAAAGTCGACAGCAAGGGCGTCCTGGACCGCGACATCTACGTAGCCGCTGATCAGATCGCCCGAGTCAGCGGCGACGACGTCCACCTCAACGTCTCCCAGCAGGCGCTGATCGACGAGCACGCAGGAACCTGACGCGGCCATAAGTCTGCAAGTTCCACCCAAGGTCGCGACAACCTGCAAGCCCGGCTGTGTGAGGCCGCGCGAGCATAGTCGCCGAGGCGACCGCGCCAGGACGTGCGCGACCTCCTCGTCGTCGACCGTGAACGCATCCGGTCGCTCGTCGCAAGAGCTGCCCGTTGTGTCAGCGCGATGCCGGAATGTGTGCAGCCCAGCGCCTGTAGAGCGAACTCCATCACCGCCTCGACGGCCTCCTCGAGATCGGTACAATCCGCGACGGATGCCGAGATGGTGGAGATACCCCGAATCGGTGCCGAGACCGGGGCGGGCGATGGACTGCGACTCGGGACGGACAGATGAATGATGTGGAGCGGACCACCCTGCTCGTGCGCTTGGCCAGGCTGATCGCCGACGGCAGTTCTGATCAGCCGCTGGAGGCGCGCCTGTGCAGGGCCTACCTCGCAATGGTGGGTGGAGACGGCGCGGCGATCACCTTGTCCTACACCGAACCGAGCCGGGTCACCCTGTGCACCACCGACGACGTGGCGGCACGGTTGGAGGACCTGCAAGATGTGCTGGGCGAAGGCCCTGGGCCGACCGCCTACCAGACGGGGGCAATCACCGTCAGCGATCTGCGCTTCGACCTCGGACAGTGGCCGTTGTTCACCAACGCCGCACGCAAGATACCCGGTGTGACCACCGTTTACGCCGTACCGATGCGTCCCGGTGATCAGGTGATCGGGGTGATGACGGCCCACCAGGACAGCCCGGACCTGCCCGATCGTGACCAGGCGCAGTTCCTCGCCGACGCGATCGGCGCAGCGCTCATGAAAGACGCTCCGCATCTGGAGTCCGAACTCGACAGCGGGCCGGCAAGGGCGGCGACAGCAAGCAGGGCGGTACGACGGCACAGAAGAAGGAGGCCGGCCGCAAGGGCGGAAAGGCCGCGGCGAAGAAGAGTTGACGCTGCCTCGGCGCGCTTGCAGTGCCCTCGCTGTCGTGACGAGGATGGTCCACAACGCGCTCGCTCCAGAGAGCAGAAACAACAAGACCCCAGTCGTCAAAGCTGATGCGGTAGAGCACGGCAGGTCGTCAGCCGTCCAAACGGGCAGCAGGCAGAGCGCGCATGGCCAGACTCGGCAGCATTGGTGGGACCGACATCATGACCAGATATCACCTGCTGTGGATGACGGTAATGGGTCTCCTCGCGGCGGGCGGAGTCATGCTCGCTCTGCTGTACGTCAATGTCGAGATGACCGCAGGCATCTGCCTGATGGCCGCCGCAGTCGGCGGAAGCATCTACTTCAATGTGGCGTGGCCACGGCGGAAGCCCGGGCAGAGTCTCTCAGCCTCGACCGTCCTGGCCGCCGCGACGTGGGCGGCGATCGCTGTCGCGGTCTGTGGATACTGGATCGTGCTGGCGGCCTGAGGGTGTTTGGTGGCAGTGATAGTCCGCACACAACGCGGGCCCGGTGATCTGGCTCAGGGCAAACCCTTCACTATCGGCGCCGATGAGAGTGCCGAGGCCGTGCTGGCGTTGATGGCCCGGCACCAGATCCGGCGGCTGCCGGTGATCGACGGACACGAATTGGTCGGCATGCTGGCCCAGGCCGATGTCGCACGCGCACCCCCCGACGAAACCCGCGACACAGTCGAACGGATCTCCGGGAGCAGCGCAGCCGCCGTGCCAGGCGGACTCGTCCGGCTTGACGACACCACTCTGATGTTGGCCGACGCCGGCGACGATGTCCGTGGCCGGAAGGTTGCCGGCAGCAACGGCGACGACGGACGGACTGACCATTGACGACGTCGAGCGCCGCGTCCGGTTCCTCGAAGTCGGTTCCGGTGGCTTCCCCGGCCTCGGCGAGAAACGACAACTGATCCCGGTCGAGGCGATCACCCGCGTCGAGCCCGACGCCGTACACGTCGGCCGGGAGCGCACCTACAACGCCGGGGCACCGCTCTACGACCCGGCAGTGGTGACCCAGCCCCAATTCTACGAAGACCTGCACGACTACTGGAATTATCCAAGATCCTGGATCGGCCGCTCCAGATACCCGCTCTGACGGCGCTGACCGGTCCCTGGGACCACAACTCCTTGGCCGAGAGCTGCCACGAGTGTCGCTGCGACTGCCGGGTACTGGTCACTGCATCCAGCAAAACAGCACGATCTGCGGCTGTGCCTCCTGCGCACGCAGATCCGGGCATGCCGCGGCAACGACCGGGTCTGGCTCCGCGGCGGCTAGCCCGGACGGCAACAGGCAAGTCGCCTGATCAGAGGAGGCTGATATGGACACCACAAGGGTGAGTGTCATCTACTACTCGTCCACCGGCACTATCGCGGAGATTGCCCGGACGATCGCACAGCACGCCGAGAAGGCCGGTGCCGAGGTGCGCCTGCGCAAGGTGCGCGAACTGGCACCACCGGAGGCGATCGAGGCGAACCAGGACTGGAAGGCCAATCTCGAGCGAACCGCGGAGATCGAGGAGGCCACCGCCGACGACGTGGTGTGGGCCGATGCCGTGATCTTCGGGTCACCGACTCGCTACGGCAACGTCGCCGCACAGCTGAAGCAGTTCATGGACACCCTCGGACCGCAGTGGGAGCAAGGCCTGCTCGCCGACAAGATCTACAGTGGATTCACCTCGTCACAAACCGAGCACGGCGGCCAGGAGTCGACGCTGCTGGCGCTCTACAACACCATCTACCACTGGGGCGGCATCCTGGTCCCACCCGGCTACACCGACCCGGTGAAGTTCGAAGACGGCAACCCCTACGGCACCTCCCACGTTTCCGGCCGGGGCGAGATCGACCAGACCATCCGGACCGCGGCCGCCGTACAGGCCGAGCGAGTGGTCAAAATCGCCGCCGCACTCAAGCGCGGAGCATGACCTTCGACTGGATGCCGTGAGCAAGCAGAACCAGTTGAAGGACTACAAGCGGAAGCGGGATTGGCGTCGTGCGCCGGAGCCGGGCGGGCCGCGGAATGCCGGAGCACGCGGTCCTCGCGCGCGCCGTGCTTCGTCGTACAGAAACATGACGCCTCGAGCCTGCACTACGACTTCCGCCTCGAGCGTTGCCGACGGAGGACCACCCGCTCGAGTACGCCGAGTTCGAGGGCATCGTCCCCGAGGAGCAGTACGGCGCGGGGCCGGAGATCGTGTGGAACCTTGGCACCTACCGCAACGTCGCCGGCAAGCCTGTCGACGAGGAGATCCGGACAGGCCACGTGAAGGTCTGGGCCGGAGGGTGAGAAGCTCGCTAGTGGTTACTCGCTGACCCGGATCGGAAAGGGTGAGCGCTCTCGCTGGACGCTGGTCAAGATGGCACCCGCCCGCCGCCTCATCACCCGGACCCGGACCACCGCCGCGGCAGTGCTTGGCCCGCTCTGACTGAGCACCATTTTCGAGTTGTTCGCGCTCGCGACGCCGCGCCTGTGGTCGCGCCCGCACGCGCGGTTTCGCCGGTGCCGCATCTGGTCGGCTGGCCGAAGGTGGGTACCGGCGCGGTGTGGGACAGCGACGAGCAGCGGGCCCTGCCGGGATCATCGGCGCGCTCGGGGTCGTGTTCGGCGACATCGGGACGAGCCCGCTGTACGCGATGCGGACGGTCCTCGGCGAGGGCGATGACCTCCACCGCGACACCGTCTACGGGTTGACCTCGATGGTGATCTGGTCGCTGCTGCTGGTCGTCACCGGGCTATACGTAAGCCTGCTCATGCGCGTGGACAACGAGGGCGAGGGCGGGCTGCTGGCTCTATTCGGGCTGCTGCGCCGGGCACTGAGGAACGGCCGGCTCCTGGTCGCGGCGACGTTCGTCGCGATGATCGGGGCGGCTCTGTTCCTCGGCGACAGCATCATCACGCCGGCGATCTCGGTCCTCTCCGCCGCCGAAGGGCTCAAGGTCGCCAGCCCGTCACTGAGCGGCATCGTGCTGCCGATGGCGCTGGCCATCCTGGCCGGGGTCTTCGTGCTACAGCGCATCGGCAGCGGCGCGATCGGCCGGTTCTACGGGCCGGTGATGGTGGTGTGGTTCTTGCTGCTCATCATCACCGGCGCAGTCTCCCTCGCCCGGGGCCCGCAGGCGTTCGCCGCGCTGTCCCCGCATCATGCGGTGCTGTTTGCGGCGAAGGACCCGCTGACGGCGTTCGTTGCGCTGGGGTCGGTGATCCTCGTGGTCACCGGCGCCGAGGCGCTCTACGCCGACCTCGGACACTTCGGCCGGGCCGCGATCACCCGCGCCTGGCTCGGCCTGGTCCTGCCGGCACTGATTGTGGCCTACCTCGGCGAGACCGCGGCGGTGCTACGCGACCCCTCGAACGCGGCCAACCCGTTCTACGGGGTCGTGCCGTCATGGTCGAGGATCCCAGTGCTGGTCGTGGCCACCGCGGCCACCATCATCGCGTCGGAGGCGGTGATCGCGGGCGGGTTCACGGTGCTCCACCAGGCGGGCGGCCTCGGCCTGTTCCCATACCTGCGCACCCGGCACACCTCCGCCGCGGAGGCCGGCCAAATCTATCTCCCGGCCGCAAACTGGAGCCTCGGCGCGGCCGTGCTCGCCATCGTCCTCCTCTTCCGCAACTCCGAGCGACTCGCCGCGGCCTACGGACTCGCCGTCAGCCTGACCATCCTCACCACAGTCACCCTCTACCTGACTCTGACCGTGGTCCGCGACCACGCTCGGCTGCGCGCGACCGCAGGTGCTCTCCTCGGTGTAGTGGCCGCCTGCTTCTTCGCGGCGGCGATCCCGAAGTTCCTCTCCGGCGGCTGGCTCCCTGCCCTCATCGGCGGCGTGCTGTTCGTGGTGATGTGGACATGGTGGGCAGGCCGCGCCCGCCTCGCGCAAGCCCGGAGCCGGGTAGAGCTGTCCCCGACCGATTTCGTCCGCGACCTGCAACAGGCCGAGCCGACGCGGGTGCCAGGCACCGGCATCTTCCTCACTGACGACGCCGCCATCGCGCCCCTCGCCCTGCGGACCCTGCTCGAGCTCGGCCACCTCCTGCCCGAACGGGTGCTGATCCTGAGCTGGCAGCTCGCCGATACTCCCACTGCGCGGCCGCACGAGAACCGGGTGCGTGTCGGTGAGTTCGGCCACCCGTACGACGGCGTCGTCTCTGTCGACGTCACCCTCGGCTACCAAGAACGGCTCGACATCGTCGCCGTCCTCCACGAGGCTGGCAAGCAGGACGCCGGACTCACCCACATCGACCCCGACACCGCCTACTACTTCGTCTCCACCCCGCACCCGCAACTGAACCGCGCCAGCCCGCTGGCGCGCTGGCGCCAGCGGCTCTTCCTCCTCCTCGACGAGCTCACGACCGACCGAGTCGTCCAGCTGCGCCTGCCCCGCCACCGCACCGTCACCGTCGGCCGAGAGCTGGACCTCTGACAACCGCCCACAGCGCCGGACCACGCCTGGGCCGGCTCACTGCAACCCCCCAAGCAGGCAAGGACCAGGCGAGTGATGTCATGGCGACTCGACAGCTGGGCGCACCGTCTTGACCGGTGATCGGAGCGGGTACGGCCGGACCCGTAGATATTGATTTCGACGATCGTCCCGTCGGTGTCGCGAATGATGTGACGGGCCTCGTTCCAGCGCGCCACCTCGGCCCCGATCGCGAGCTGCCGCAGCCTCGGACCGCCAGTCGAGAATGGCCGGTCACAGTCAAGCCGACGGTTCTTCCACACTCTGGTCGATTCGCACTCCGTCCACTCAGTCGAACCCCGACTCCCGTGCGTCGTCAGGTTGTAGCTGCAACTGCGGCCCATCGGCCGAGGTCGTGTCCGTACCGGGTGGATGCGGGCGTCGAGGTGAGGGGCGCGAAGCTGCGGCGTGGGCATCCGCGATGGGGTGACAGGCCGATCCGGTTGGAGTGGATGAGGCGCCCGGGCACGGATCTGTGGTTGCCGTCTGGGCGATGATCAACCGGATCCTGGTCTGGCAGGATCTGATCGTGCCGCAGCCGCGGAAGTGTCCGCGTGAGTCCTATGTGCAGTGGCAACGGCCGGCGCCGATGCAGCTATGGCAGCTGGACATCGTCGGCGGCGTGATGCTGGTGGACCCGCCTTAAGGTTCGGTCGGCTGTCAGGGCACCTGCGACCAGACACAGGACGTGGTGCCCACCACGTTGCGACACCGCCATAGATTGCCGTCGGCGCCCAGGACGAAGATCACCCGAGTTTGCGGGCTGCTTGGGAAGACGTTCGCGACGGGCGCCGAGGTGAGGATGCCGCTGAGCCGTCGCCAGCCGGCCCAGGTCGTCGCGCCCGGCGCGCGCGTGTTCATCCACAGCGCGTTGTCAGTCCCGCGGACGAACAGGTCGGTTTCGCCGCTGGACAGTTGGACAGCAGTGGGAGCCACCGTCGACCGGCCGCCCACCCGGCGCCAGCCGCCGGAGACCCGCTCCCAGACAGCGAGGTCCGTACCGAGAGCGAAGATATCCTCCCGATTGGGGCATTGACCGCGGACCGCCGGCAGCGCACCCGGATCGGACGCCAGCCGACCACCGAGGCTGCTCCAGCTGCCGCCCAGCGGGCGCCGCCACAGCGCATTGTCCCCGCCCCGCACATACACGATCAACGGAGAGGTTGGGCTGGTACATGTGACGCTCGGGGCACCCAGTGCCCGGCCGCCCAGGCTCCTCCACGCCAGCCACTCACCCAGGCCGTCTGAAAAGCTCCGGTACCAGACGGCGTTGTCCGCCCCGCGGGCAAACACGAATTCGTCGATGAACTCGATCGGCGGCTGCCGGACAATGGCCGCCGGGCCGCTGGTCAGCACCCCGCCAAGGTCGGTCGCCGGAAGTGTGAACGACCCGGACGTCGAGCCGCTGACGAGCGTGAGCCGGTGGTTCACCTGCTGGTAGAAGACGTCGATGCGGGGCGATACCACCCCGCTTCCGAGAGTGGCGACCCCGGGAACCTGGCCGAGCTCCGGGCTGGGGACTGTTGCAGCCGACGTGGCGCCGGCCCGCGGAACAAGGGCAAGGAGGAGAAGGATCGCCCCGGCAAGCAGTCCGGCGGGGCGTAGTGCCATCGGCCAGCGGCGAGCACGCCTGCGGGGCGCTCCAGCGGACATCGGGGCCTCCCTCGCGAGCAGCGGTGCGACGCCGGTCGACGTTGCTGGGTTACATCGCTCGGCGAACGACGCCGCGAGGTGATATAGCGGGCGTATCACACCTGGGAATCGAGCGTCTAGCCCGAAACCCCACCGGGACGCGGGCGGTGGAAACCGCCTCCTCGACGGGCACGAGGACGACCGGACACGGCGCGTGCATGGCGCGTGCATGGCGTGTGCAGCCGGGTGTGGTTGTATCAGGCGATCCACTCGTAGATGGCGGCCTCGGTCTCGGTGCTTGTCTTCCCGGTGCGCAGCGGTTGAATGGTCGTCTCGTTCGCGGACGAGACGCCTGGCGCCGACGTCATCGAATCGGCCCGCACCGCCGCGGTGCCGCTACCGATCGTCGGCCGCGGCATCGCAGGTCTTGCTGAAGCCATCCAGAGCCGGCTTCGCGAACTCGACGACATTGAGCACCTGCGCAGCACCGTTACCCATCTGGCCCAAATCCTGTCCGCCGTCGGCCAGGTCACCGCCGATCAGGCACCCGACGCGGCGGCCGGTGCCGCGGTGGTCAGGATGCCGGGAGCAGCACCTCAATGCAGGAGGCTGCGTCACTTCGCGACTTCGCCGACAAACCGCTGATCGTCCTGACAGCCGGAGAACACCCGGCCTCCTGGATGGCGGCGCAGAACAAGATGTTGACGCTGTCGACCAACAGCGCGCAGCAGATCGTCGCCGGCGCCACCCACACAGACCTGGTCCTCGAGGAGGAGTACGCCGCCCCTACAGCACAAGCCATCCTGGCCGTCGTCAACTCGGTCCGGCACGACCGACCCCTGAGCCGGTGACGTCCTCCCCGCGGAAGAGACATGTGCCCCGGCGTCACCAGTCGCCGGGTCATCGCGTCGGAAGCGTAAGCAAGCCCTGCGCCTTCAACCACCCTTCAGCGGGCAATAGGCGACTGGCGGCATCCTCCGGACTCTTTTAACAGGTCAGGCAACTAGTGAATTTGACGTCGCTGGGGAATTTGAACCTATGCCGACGCTCCTCAACCAGACGCCACGGAGTCGCTGAATATGGGATGTGACGGAGCGGAGGGCCCGTTTACATTACCGCACCAGGCCTGCGGTACAGCGGAATCGTCACAGGTCCGGTGAACCCGGCCAAGAATTTCACCTGCGCCAGCGGCAGTGCTCGTCCGCCATCGTCTTCACAAGAATTCAGAACGTCTTGGGCTATTTCGGAACAGCGCTGAATTGATCTGCCTTGCCCCATAGCGAGACTCACCAACCGCGAACGGCCTCGCCGTGCGCGGATGGTGAGCAATCCCAGGCGGGAGTTTTTCCCGGTTCGGGCGGGAGTGCGCCTGATTCGCTAGGGGCGGCTGGTGGAGAACCTCGATGTGTCCAGTTCGATCGAGGGGGTTTTCCGATGGTCCAGTTCTCCACCACTCCGCGCTCCAAGCAGGAGGCTGATGCGACGGCGTCGTACAGGCGTTTTGCGGGCGGGTTTGCGCTCGGGCACGTCGTGCTGATGCTTGCGGCGTTCAGTTTCGAAGGCGTTGCCGCGGCCGAGCACGGCATCGCGCCGAGCAGGCTCGTCGACATCTACGGCGGCGCGTCGGTCGGCCGTGCTCTGGGCGCCGGCTACGTCGAGGCGCTGTCGTTCCTTGTCCTGATGCCCGCCATCGTGCTTGTCGCCTGGCTGTTCTCGCAACGTACGACGGGAGGCCGACTGGCCGCACAGACCTTCGCCGCACTCGGAATCGGCTATGTCGCTTCCACACTGGCCGTCGGCTTCGCACCAGGTGCCGCGGCCCTGTACGCCGCCCATCACGGCGGCGACCCGAGTGCGATCGCAATTGTCAGCGACATCCGCAACTTCGGCCATGTCCTCCAGGTCGCCATGAGTGCCGCTATGGCGCTTGCGATCGGGATCGCTGCGCTGCTGCAACGGCTACACACTCGGTGGATCGGGTGGGGCGGTGTGGCGGTCGGAGGAGTCGGACTGCTGGCCACTCCGCTGGCTCACAACGCCGTATCCATGCTCTGGCTCGTCTGGTGGATCGGGCTGGCCGTGGTGCTGTTGCGGAGAAACATCCCGCGGGTGTGATGTACACAGGCTCCGTCGTCGGTCACTCTGTGGTCATGCGGAGGTCAGTCGCTGTCCTGGCCGCGCTGGTGGCGCTGGCCGGAGAATCTGTAGCGATCGCGGTCTCGTCTCCCGGCACCGACCGGCGGGACGAGGCCGCCGTCGGCGCTGTTGTCGTGGCGTACGCCGCAGTCGGGCTACTGATCGTGTGGCACCGTGCCGGCAGCCCGGTCGGACGGATCGCATTGCTCGCCGCAGCAGCATGGGGTCCAGGCCAGGCGCTCGTAGACGCGGGCACCCAGGCTCTACGGGCCGATCCGGCCGACAGGTCTGGCGCGCTCGCCTCGGCCGTCGGTAGCACGCTGGGCGGTCTGGCCTGGCTCGTCCTGGTGCTGTGGCTGCCGCTGGTCTTTCCTGACGGCACCGCTCGGCCAACCCGGCTACGCCGGACAACTCGCGCCGTCGTCGGCGCAGCGCTCGGGTGCTTTGCCGCGACCCTACTGCTGTCGCCGCGCCTGACCCGGCTCGAGTTCGCCGGAATCGACAGCCCGATCGGTCTGCCACACGTCATGGTCACCCCGATGGGCGCGCTGGCGGGGATCAGCCTGTTCCTCGGTGTTGTCTCCGTGGGTCTGACAGTGGCTTGCCTGGTACAGCAGTACCGCCTCAGCGGTTCGCTAGGCCGCCAGCAGACCTTGATCTTCGGACTGGCCTTCGTGCCACCCGTACTCGCGTTCGGCGCCAGCTTCACCGACTCCGCCGGACCGTGGCTGTTCGGTCTCTGCACGCTCCCGCTGCCGGTGGCAATCGGAACCGCCGTACTGCAGCGGCGGCTGTACGACCTGCCGCTCGTGGTCAACCGCTCGGTCACGTACGGCAGTCTCTGGCTCCTGATCGCGGCTCTCTACGCACTCGTCGTCGGCGGGGTCGGTGCGCTGCTCCGCCAGCAGGGCGCGATCTGGCTGCCCTGGGTCGCCGCCGGAGTGGTCGCCGTCAGCTTCGCGCCGCTGCGCGACGGCCTCCAGCGGGCAGCCAATCAGCTCACCTTCGGCCAGTGGGCACAGCCACATGAGGTCCTGGACCGTACGGCGCGGAGGCTGGCCGATGCGGGTGACGTCAGCGCCCTGCTGGACTCCCTGGCGGGTGAGCTCGCGACCGACCTCGGCCTCCGGTACGTCGAGATCACGGGTCGCGGCGGTCATACTCTGGCGTCGTCCGGCGAGCGCCCCGACGATCTGGACGAGCTCGTGCTCACGGCGTACGGCGAACCTGTCGGCGCACTCCGCTGGCGTAAGCGACCCCTGCGTGACGGCGACCGCGCATTGCTGACCACTGTGGCGGCACAGCTCGGTTCCGTCGTACACGCCGACGGCCTGCTGGCCTCCGTCCGTGCCGCGCAGGAGCGGCTCGTGCTCGCGCGCGAAGAGGAGCGTCGGCGGCTTCGCAGGGACCTACACGACGGACTCGGCCCCACGCTGGCCGCATTGCTGCTCCAAGTCGACACACTCCGCAACACGGCCGCCGAGGACGCGACACGGTCGGGCCTGCTCGAGCTCCGCAGCCGGATCCAGGACACCGTGGTCGACGTGCGCAGGATCGTCGAGGGACTGCGTCCCGCGGCGCTGGACAACCTCGGACTGGCCGAGGCGATCCACCAGCTCGCGGCGCGGTTCTCCCGGGAAGGTCTGTCGCTAACGGTGGATGTGGAAGAGAACGCCGGCCTGCCCGCGGCGGTCGAGGTGGCCGTCTACCGGATCGTGCAAGAGGCGGTCACCAACGCCGCCAGGCACTCCGGGTCGGCTCGGGTGCAAGTCGCCGTACGGCGGTTCGACGGCCGTCTGGAGGTGTGTGTCGTCGACGACGGCAGCGGCCTGATCACACCGCGTACCGACGGGGTGGGGCTAGGCAGCATGCGCGAACGGGCCGAGGAGATTGGCGGGCAACTTGAGGTAGTACCCGCGCCCGGTCGCGGCACCACCGTGCGTGCCCTGCTGCCGATCGGGAGGGTACGGGCATGATCCGGGTACTGGTTGTCGACGATCATCCGCTGTTCCGCGACGGCCTGGCCGGTCTGTTGCAGACGATCCCCACAGTCGAACTGCTCGACGCGGTCGGCGACGGGGCATCCGGCGTACGACGATCACGCGAGCTCTCGCCCGACATCGTGCTGATGGATCTCAACATGCCCGGTATGTCAGGGCTCGAAGCGATACGGCAGCTAGTCCTGCTCGACCCGGCCCCGGCGGTCCTGGTGCTGACGATGGTCGACGACGACGACAGTGTCGCGGCGGCGATGCGAATGGGTGCCCGCGGCTACCTGCTGAAGGGCGCCGTCCAGGAGGACGTGGTCGCCGCGATCCGAACGGTTGCCGCCGGCGGGGTCGTACTGGGTCCAGGTGCCGCCGAGCGATTCCTGCACACCAACCGCGGCGTCGCGGCGACCCTCACTGACAGAGAGTCGCAGGTACTGGCGCTCATCGCCCAAGGCCGCAGCAACACCGACATCGCCCGCGAGCTAGGCCTGTCGCTGAAAACCGTCCAGAACCACGTGTCGAACGTCCTGTCCAAGCTCCAAGTCAGCGACCGAACCCAAGCCGCCCTGCTGATGCGCGGCCTGCACTAGCCAGCGTGACCATTCGAGTTGTTCACGTTCTGTTTGCCGTGCGGCCGTCGGGGTGCGGGGAGCATCGTGTCGCTTCGACGGCCACGGTGGCGGCTCGGTCGAGCAGCCGCCCCGCCGTGTCGTCGAGCCACCTCGGGTCCGTCGTCCGCCCACGAGGTCCAGATAGCGGTCCCAAGTCGCGCGTGCGCGAACTCGAACCTCCACGAGCACGCGATGAGCAGCACCAGCTCGATGGCAGCAACTACGCTCGGACCGAGCCGGGTAATCACATCACTCGTCCGCAGCAGTACCAGAAATCGTCGGAACGTCTTCTGGACCCAGCTCTGCTCGGTACCGCAGGTACCGAAGCCCGTGTCTCCACTGGCCGGCCTGCACAGCGGCATCCGCGGCAACCTCGATCACAGTCTCGGGCCGCACCTTGCTCAGCGGCTTCTTCGAGTCCTTCCCACCCCACCGGTACGACGTGACCTCGTCAGGCCAGGGGTGCCTGCTGCCGCCGGGCCGCAGTACAGCGCCGAGCTCTGCCGACTGCGCTGCGGTCAGTGGCACCGTGCGGCCGACCATGACGAGCTCGCCGTCGGCAGTGTAGCGGCCCGCGATGACGACCTCGGGTCGGTTGATCGGTCCCAGGACACCACCGACGAGCACGTCGTAGGAGGCTCTTCGTTTGACCTTGACCCAGCCGCGCTGACCGCCGGCGTACCGGGTCGCAGCACCCTTGACCACCAGGCCCTCGATGCCCATCGCGTCGGGCAGTACGTCGAACCACTCCTGGGCCTCGGCGAGGCTGTCAGTGACCGGCGACAGTTGCAACGGAGCGGCCCAATTCGACGCGAGCTTTTCCAATTGGCCACGGCGTACGCTCCAGCGCTGCGTGCGCAGATCGACGCCGGCCGCCGCCAGCACGTCGAACGCGACGTACGACGCCGGCACCTCGGCGACCAGCTTCCGCGCCTTCGACGGAGCCGTGACCAGGCGCCGCTGGAGTGCGTCAAAGCTAAGTTTCCCGTCGAGCAGGATCACCACCTCGCCGTTTATCTTTAGCCGGCAGGTGGAAGTGTGCTGTATTGCTTGGCCGTTTGTGTCGTGGACATGTCCACGACGCATGTTCCCTTGGGTACCACCGCGACCACGTGATCAAAGACCTACAGGTGCTATGTCTGCGCTCGCATCAGTACGCCCACATAGGTCTGCATCACGTCGCCGGCGCTCGGTCTGCGTAGTCGCCCGCTTGATGTTCGAGGTTTGGATGAGATCCGTGCGCGAACCGCACGGCGATGGACAGGCCACCTTCGGGGCGTGCGCTGGTGGTGAGGGTGGCGTGGTGAGCCTGGGCGACGGCGTTGACGATGGCGAGGCCGAGACCGTAGCCATCGCTGCGGCCGTTACGATCGGACGCCAGTTTCTGGAACGGTTGAAAGAGGCGGTGGACCTCGTTGTTGGGGATGGCCGGCCCGCTGTTGGCGATCGTCAGGGTCACCTGCGTGCCGAAGGTCTGAGTGGTGATCGTCACGTACCCGTGTGCGTGATTGTGGCGGATGGCATTGTCGATGAGATTGGCGACGAGGCTTTCGATAAGTCGGGGGTCCCCAGCCATCACGGCGGGCGATAGGTGTCCGGCGAGGTGAATGCCTCTCTCCGTTGCCTGGTCGCTGCGGGAGGCGAGCACTCCTTCGACGACTTGGGCGAGGTCGAGGCGATCCCAGCGAGAGATTCCGCGCTCGCTGGTGGCGAGGACGAGCAGTGCCTCGACGACCCGTTCCTGGTGTCCGCCGAGGGCGAGGGCTTCTTGGCAGACCGCCCGCAGCGTCTCGGCGTCGGCGTCGGGGTCGGCCAGGGCGACTTCGAGGAGGGTGCGCAGGCCGGCGAGGGGGGTACGCAGCTCATGGGAGGCGTTGGCGACGAAGTGGCGTTGGGCGTCGAAGGAGGCTTGAAGGCGGGCGAACAGGTCGTCGAGGGTGTGGCCGAGCTCGGTCAGCTCGTCCGTGGGCTCGCCGAGGTCGAGGCGCCGGTGGAGATCGCCGGCGGAGATGATTTTGGCGGTGGCGGTGATGGCGCGCAGCGGATGCAGGAACCGGCCGGCGACGAACCAGCCGAGAGCCAGGGCGACGGGAATCAGAACGACCAGAGCGACGGCGGATCCCGTCAGGAGCTGGGGCAGGCTGATTCCGTTTCCGGTTCCCGTGATGGCGCCCGACGAGGGTTGGCCTTTGGGTGTGGCCGACTGGACGCCGGCGAGCGGGACGACGACGGATACGAGCACCACGGCCCCCGCGGCGTAGATGCCCGTCGCGTAGGCGAGCGCGAGCCGCGTCTGCAAGGACCTTCTGGTGAGCCGCTGGGAAGTCATGACGATCCGATGCGGTAGCCGCCTTCGCGGATGGTCTCGATCGCGGGCGGGTCGCCGAGCTTGGCCCGCAGCCGGTGCATGGTGTGTTTGACGGCGCTGCTGAAGGGGTCGGCTGCCTCGTCCCAGACGCGTTCGAGCAGTTCCTCGGCGGAGATGACCAGGCCGGGTGCGGCAAGCAGGCATTCGAGGAGTGCGAACTCCTTGGGGCTCAGCTCGAGGCGCCGACCGGCCCGGAACGCGGTGCGGCGGGCAGGATCGAGGGTGATGTCCCCGCATGCCAGGGTGGGCGGGACCGGCCGGGTGGCGCGGCGGGCCAGAGCACGGACGCGGGCGACCAGTTCGGCGAACGCGAACGGCTTGGGCAGGTAGTCGTCGGCGCCGAGGCTGAGCCCGTCGACGCGGTCCTCAATCGTGTCGGAGGCGGTGAGCATCAGAACGCGGGTCTCGCAGAAGCCGTGGGCGAGTTGCCGGCAGATCTCGTCCCCGTGGACGCCGGGCAGGTCGCGGTCGAGGACCACCACCTCGTAGCGGGTGACGGCCAGGCAGTCGAGGGCGGCGGTTCCGTCCAGTACGACGTCGACGGCCATGCCCTCGCGGCGCAGCCCGGTTCCGATGGAGCGGGCAAGGACCTCGTAGTCCTCGACAACCAGGACCCTCACCGCCACTCACCGCCGGTCGTCGTGCGGGCGGGGCAGCGGAACCGGCCGCGGGGTCGAGGTGCCATGCCTTGACGATGCCAGATTCCAGGTCTCAGCCAGGTCGCAGCGGCTGCGACCGGGCTGAAACCGGGTGCCGCGTACAACCATCGACATGAATCCATTGCGAACCGTGAGCTCACTGCGATGAGCGCCCCAGGGATCATCGTCGCCGGACTGCGCAAGCGGTTCGGCACGACCTTGGCCCTCGACGGCATGTCCTTTGCTGTCCACCCGGGGCTGGTGACCGGCTTCGTCGGGCCGAACGGCGCCGGAAAGTCCACCACGATGCGGGTAGTCCTCGGCTTGGACGCGGTTGATGAGGGCACCGCGCTGATCGACGGCCGGCCGTACCGCCGCCTCCGGCGTCCGTTGACCCATGTCGGGTCACTGCTGGACGCGGCGGCGCTGCACCCTGGCCGGAGCGCTCGTAACCACCTGCTGTGGCTGGCACATTCACAGGGCCTCCCCGGACGGCGGGCGGACCAGGTGATCGAGGAGGTCGGCCTTTCCTCGGCCGCCAGGCGGAAGGCCGGCGGGTACTCGCTCGGCATGCGGCAGCGACTCGGGATCGCCGCGGCCCTTCTGGGCGACCCGCCGATCATCATGCTCGATGAGCCTTTCAACGGCATGGACCCGGAAGGCATTGTCTGGATGCGTGGCTTCCTGCGGTCGCTGGCCGCGCAGGGCCGCGCTGTCCTCGTGTCGAGCCACTTGATGAGCGAACTGCAGGACACCGCCGATCAACTGGTGGCGGTCGGGCGCGGCAAGGTCATCGCCGATACCAGCGTGACCGGCCTCATCGAGGCTGCCTCCAGGAACCGGGTCGCCGTACGGACCACGGTCCCGGCGGGCGCGACGACGGCTCTCGTTCGGGCCGGCGCCACCGTGGCGGCCGTGGGCCGGGACACCATCACGGTCTCCGGGATCGGCCCCGATCGCATCGTGACGCTGCTGAACGACAGCACCGTGCCGTTTTCCGAGGTGTCGGCGCATCACGCGACGCTGGAAGAGGCCTACCTGGAACTCACGCGCAACGCGGTCGAGTTCCGCGCCGAGACACCGACGGAGGTGCCACGGTGACATCCCCGAGTACGACGTCCCACCGGCTCAGCCAACGGGTCCAGCGGGACGGGTTCTTTCAGTTGCTGCACGCGGAATGGAGTAAGTTCCGCACGGTCGCGGGCTGGGTGATCGGCATGACGGCGGCGGCACTGACGATGGTGCTGTTCGCCCTGCTTGCCGGGATCAGCGGCAACCAGAAGGGCTCACCATCCGTTCCGATCGGACCGAGCGGTGGGCCGGTCACCGACAGCTTCTACTTCGTGCACCAGCCGCTGGCCGGAGACGGCAGCATCACTGTTTCGGTCTCCGCGCTCAACAGCAGCATCCCCGAGGGTCCCGGGGAACTGCGACCCGGCACCGTGCCGTGGGCCAAGGCCGGCCTTATCATCAAGAAGGGCACCGACCAGGGCTCGCCCTACGCGGCGATCATGGTGACCGGCAGCCACGGCGTACGGATGCAGCACAACTATGTCCACGACACGGCCGGCCCCGTCTCCGCCGCGGCTGCTCGCTGGCTACGACTGGACCGTTCCGGCGACGCGATCACCGGCTATGCCTCCACCGACGGAACGAATTGGACCAAGGTAGCCACCGCGCGGGTGAGCGGCCTCGGATCAACTGCGCAGATCGGGCTGTTCGTCGCCTCTCCCCCGGCCGTGGGTGGCGGGGGTACGGCCGGCACCGTGTCCACAGCCACCTTCGGGGATCTCCGTACGCCGGAAGGCTGGGCCGGCGGCGACTGGACAGGCGGTCAAGTGGGCGCCAAATCCCCCACCTTCGCCGGCTACCCGGAGAACGCCTCGGGTTCGTTCACGGCGTCCGACGCCCGGTTCACGGTGACCGGCGCCGGGGACATAGCGCCCGCTGTGCGGGACAGCCTGCCAACCGGGGGTCAGCTCCGGGACATCCTCACCGGCACGTTCGCCGCGCTCATCGTAGTGATCGTCGTGGGTGCGCTGTTCATCACCGAGGAGTACCGCAACAAGATGATCCACCTCACCCTCGCCGCGAGTCCGAGGCGCAGCCTCGTGCTGGTGGCCAAGGCGATCGTGCTGTGGGCAGTCACCTTCGTCGCCGGGTTGGTGGGGGCGATCCTCGCGACTCCACTCGGTGAGCGGCTCGCCCGGGGCAACGGCGTCTACATCTTCCCGGTACCGAGCTCAACCGAACTGCGGGTCGAGCTCGGCACCGCCGCCCTGCTCGCGACCGCGTCGGTCCTGGCCCTGGCCGTCGGCGCCATCTTCCGGCACAGTGCGGGCGCGGTCACCACGGTCGTCGTGGCCATCGTGCTGCCCTACATCCTGATCGCCATCCCGTTCATGCCCGCAGCCGTGTCGAAGGGAGTGGCCACGGTGACACCGGGCGCGGCTTTCGCCGTCCAGCAGACGCTTGTGCCGTACGACCAGGTCGCGAGCAACTACACGCCGTACTACGGCTACTACCCGCTGGCGCCATGGGCCGGGGTCGCCGTCCTGGCCGGATACGCGCTGGCGAGCCTGGCCGTGGCCGCGGTCGTTCTCAGCAGGAGGGATGCATGAGACTCGCCCTGCATGCTGAATGGACGAAGATCCGGACTGTCGCCAGCCCTCTGTGGCTCCTGCTCGGTACCGTCGCGGCGACCGTGGCCCTGAGCGCCGGGGCAACCTCGGTGGTGAGTTGCACGTCTTCTGGCTGCGGCGGCGACACGACCAAGCTCACCCTCATCGGCGTCGACCTCGGCCAGGCGCTGGTCGCCATTCTGGCCGTGCTGGTCATCAGCAGCGAGTACAACTCGGGCATGATCCGCACCAGCCTGACGGCGGTACCGCGGCGTACCACCCTGTTCGCGGCCAAGGCCATTACTGTCACCGGCGTCGTGGCGGTCGCCGGAACGGTCGCCGTCCTTGGGTCGGTGCTCGCCGGGCGACTCATCCTGCCCGACCTCGGCGACCAGGCCCTGTCCCTGGACGACGGGCCGACGCTGCGCGCGGCTTCCGGAACGGTCCTCTACCTGATCCTGATCGGCCTTCTGAGCCTCGGTATCGCGACCGCCGTGCGGGACTCCGCCACCAGCATCGGGGGCGTCCTCGGCCTGCTCTACATCGTCCCGATCATCTCCCAGACCATCAGCGACCCGGACTGGCAGCACCTGCTCGAGAAGATCGCACCGATGAGCGCCGGGCTCGCCATCCAGACCACCACCAACCTCGGCAGCCTGCCTATCAGCCCCTGGGCCGGCCTCGGCGTGACCGCCGGGTGGGCCGCCGCGGCGCTCTTGGCCGGCGGCCTGCTGCTGCGCATGCGCGACTCCTAGCACTTTCACGGTCAAAGCCAAACGCCTGACGTCGTCCGTGGCCGAGCGCCGCCACGGTTGGGTGAGCTTCTCCCGGGGTCACCCAGTCTCGTCGTTGGGGCGACGCTCAGGCAGGTCCACAACGGATGAACCGACCGGTCGACGCCGGGCTGCCCTCAATTCGCCGTGAGCAGCTGCCAGCTCGTCGCGCAGCTCAGCGACTTCGCGGTTGAGCTCTCGACCGCGTCGGTGCGCGACTTCGAGCCGGCAAACGAGGGACGCGGCCGAGGTCGTGTCGGAGCCGTTCGATGGCGGCCCGGATCTCGGGCTGAGTGTAGAGCCAGGACCTACGCCTCGCGGCGCATCTTGTGGTTCCAGTAGCGGATGTAGGGGTTGGCGTCGTCATCGAAGACCAGCGGGTCATAGCCCAACGCGCACGCGTCTCCCAGTCGCAGACCGGTGGCGATCATCAGCTCGGTGAGGAAGCGGCCGTCCGGGTGTGGCCACTCGGGCAGATGAGCTCGGACCTGGATCATGACGTGGCTGTTCAGGCCGCGGGCCCGCAGCGGGTCCATCCGGGGATAGCCGAGCCGGTGCAGCTGCCACAGGTCGCGCGGGGTATTCGTTGGCCCAGCTATGGCCGTCCAGCAGATCGGCCAGCTGCTCGATGACGAAGCCAAGGAAGACCTGCGAAGTCGCTCCATGCTTAGGGTTCGGCCACTGCTGCCGGAAGAGTGTGAGCCACTCGGCGCGGTTGCGGTCGAGCAGCGTGGTTGCGCCGCTGTGGAGTAGCAACCGGGTCAGGTAGCCCACAGAGTGGGCGCACCGTGTTCGGGTAACGATCCTGATCAGTCAGGGGGACAAGAACTGCTCGACCGGCACCAGCTGGCGCCAGTCATCGCCCAGCACGGTCCACGACTCTTCACCAGCCCCGAGAGGAGCCACCCGCTGTACCCGCATCGGCTCTCCCGCCATGTCGTAGACACGAAACCTAGAGCTGTCCAACACGACTCCGTCCGGCAGCTGGTCGACGGCGGCCGCGGCGATGTCGGGGAACTGCGCCGTCAGGTCCTTGCGCTGACGTGACCAGATCCGCGCGGCGTCGCCGGATCGCACGATTGACGCCCGGCTAGTTGACTGAACTCTTCGGGGCGCCAGTTGGTGCTACAGCGGATGCCGGGAGAGGGTGTGGCGTGCCAAACGTTGAGCCGGGTCGTGTGGTCGAGTTCGAGTCGGGCCTGCGATGGAGAGTGCTGTTCCCGGATCTCGAGCACGGGGCGGCATCGGGGTATTTGCGCGAGCTGGCTGCGTCGGATTGCAGTCCGTCGACGTTGCGCAGCTACGCGTTCGATCTGCTGCGCTGGTTCAGGTTCCTGCACCGCCAGCACACGCCATGGGAGCGGGCGGAAAGGCTTGATGTGCGGTCGTTCGTCGAGTGGTTGCGGCAGGCCCCGAATCCGCAACGCCTACGGCGCCGCCCCGAAGTGCCGCAAGCTGGTTCGGTGAACCCGGTCACCGGCAAGCCGGTGCTCGCAGCAACGTACGCCAGCCGCACAATCAACCACCAACTGAGTGTTCTGTTCGGCTTCTACGAGTGGGCATGCTCGACCGATGCCGGGCCGCTGATGAATCCGGTGCCGGCACAGCGCGGACGCGGTGTCGAGCGGCTGTACGTGCACCACAATCCGATGGAGAACTTCGTGGTGCACCGGCGGGCCACATATCGCCAGAAGACGCCACGGCCGGTGTGGCGGGCAATACCTGACGATGCGGCTGACGCGTTGTTCGACCAGTTGCGTAGTCACCGTGACCGAGCGCTGGTCTCGTTCTGGCTGTCGAGCGGCGCACGTGCGACCGAGTTGCTGGGCCTGAATCACGACGGCGATGTGGACGCGGGCGCGAACACGATCAGGGTGGTCAGCAAGGGCAGCCGCCTGCGGGAGACGATCCCGGCCAGCGTCGACTCATTTGTCTGGCTCGCCCTCTACCTAAGCGAAGAGCGACCGCCGATCTCACCGGGCAGCCCGGTGTGGTGGACCCGCCAGGGCACGCCACGCCCGCTGACCTATCACGCTGCCCGGGCAGTGCTTCAACGCGCGAACGCAGCGCTGGGCTCGAACTGGACCTTGCACGATCTGCGGCACACCGCTGCGGCGCGGATGCTGTCGGATCCGGCGTTCACGCTATTCGACGTGCAGACCATCTTGCGGCACGCGAGCGTAACGACGACCCAGATCTACGCCCAGCCGCGCCTGGAGGAGCTCGTCGGCAAGGTCCTCGAGCACTACGCCCGGCCCCGGGTCGCCGGACCGGTGATCGAGCCGGCCTACGACTCCGCGGCCGTCCTGGAGCTGCTGGGGATCGGCGCGTGATCGGCCAGAGCACAGCTCCGCGCGGCGGTAAGGCGATCTTGGAGTCACGGCGGCGCGCGAACCAGACCCGCAAGGCCGCTGGGCCGTCGACCAAACTGCCGCACACCGCCACTTCATCGAACGCCGCCGCGAGCTCCGTCCGTTCGGCGAGCTGAGGCCGGCGTCCGGGGAGGAATGGGACGAGTTCGAGCAGCACTTCCTGCTGCGCAAGGTCGCCCTCGGCGACTGCCACCGGCCTTACGGCACACCCTGTGTCCACGAGCACGCCTGCAGTCGGTGCCGGTTCCTCCGCGTCGACCCCGCCCAACTGCCGCGCATCGAGGAGATGACCTGCAACGCCGAAGCACGCTTGGCCGAGGCGCAAGACCGAGCCTGGCTCGGTGAGGTCGCCGCCTTGGAGGAGTCACTGAAGCATCTGCGGCAGCGTCGCGCCGAGGCCGAGAGTCAATCAGCCGCCGCTGACGCCCCGGCACGTTGACCGGGCGCACCTGTCGGCGCTCTCACATAGCATCCCCGTAAGTGGCCTGCGTGTGACTCGCCGACTCCAGGAGGTGTCGTGGACGCGGTGCGCTGGAGGGCTGCAACGTTTGCCGGTCATCAGCTCCGATACGCGGTGGCCGGGAGCGGCCCGGTGCTGTCGAGAGCCGCGGCGGGCGGCGGTGGTTCGTCGCGAATGCACTTCTCGTGGTTCCGCTCCTGCGCCGGGAACCGCTCCGGAGTACCGGCGTTGCTCACCCAGGCAACCGTGAGGCCCCGGTGGCTCGCCGGGTCGGCACCCGTCAGGAGGTGATTTCGGCGAGGGTCGTGCGGCGGCTCCTCAACGACGTCGCGCTGTCGGCCGACATGCGCCACGCCAGTGAACCGATCACGTTCATGGCAGACGCCTAGTGAGCAGTTGTCCCACCGCGGCGGTCGTCCTTACGTCAGCCTCCGATACATCGCATACACGCCTGCGGAGCGCGTCGTCGGATCTTCACCTGCTGAGTTCCGCCAGGAACGTTTCGGCTCGTCTGGCGAAGAGGTGGGCCTCGCGGGTTGTGGACAGGGCGCGCGCTTCCTGGGCTGTGGCGCGAACCGTTTCCATCGGACGACCCTGACTGTGAAGGGTTCGTGCTCGCATGAGGAGGACCAGTCCTTCTGCGTACCGTTCGCCGTAGGCGGAGATGAAGGTCTCGGCCTTGTCCAGTGCCGCTGCGGCCGCAGCGGCATTACCGTCGGCGAGCTGGATCTCGGCGAGGAGGGCGTACCACGTGGCGAGGTTCGATCGCGGTGGGTCGACGAGGAATGTCTCGATGATGTGGTCCACCTCTGTCCCGCTGGCGGCCGGGTCCGCACCGGACATCGCCAGCGCCCAGAGTCTTGCCAGGCGGATGTAGCTGCCGGAGAACGCGAAGGCGAAGTCCGGGTCGAGCGCGATCGCGGTCTCGGCCGCGCGCAGAGCCCAGTCGTGGTCGCCGGCCGCGGCCGCGGCGGTGACGCTGAACGAGCCCCAGATGCTGATCGCGTAGGGATCGTTGACCGCATCTGCCTCGATGTTGCCGAATTCCTCACGTGCGGTGGCCAGGTCGCCGTGGAGTGCGGTGTTCAGGGCGAGCATGACGGGAGTGAGCATCTGCAGGCGGAAACGAAGCGGTTCGGCGTCTCGCTCAGCCCGGATGAGTGCCGCTGTCCGGCTCAGGCTGCGGTACGCCGCACCGACGTTCCCCGAGCTCCATTGGTACACGCCCCATGCGTGGTGTCCCGATGCTTGCACCACTGGGTCTGCGGACCGTTGGCCGTCGTCGAGGAGGCGTCGCGCGAGCCGGCCGGCAGTCCGGACCCGGAGCCCTTGGGCATGCGCGAGGAACCGTGAAAAGAGGAACCCGGTGGCCTCACGTTCCCGGCCGAGCGCCCGCGCGATGCTCTCCGCCCGGTCGAGGTGGTCCATCGTGGTGCCTACGAAGCCGGCGTGGATACCTATGATGGCGGTCAGCTCGGTGAGTGCGGTGAGTTCGATCCCGGCGAGCCCGGCGCTGCGCGCGACTCCAGCCGCGATGTCCAGATCCTTTTCGGCGACGTCGTATGCCGATCGTCTCGCCGCGATCCGGCCCGCGGCGACGAGCGCTTCGGCGGTCCGCGCAGCATCGGCCAGTGGGCCGGCCGCCAGCAGGTGGTGGGCGAGCGCCTCGGCGCGCGTCTCGTTGTGGACGGCAACGGACTCCAGCGCGTCGGCAGCCTGCAGGTGAAGTCGGCTGGTCTCCGAGATGGGGGTGGAGCGGACGACGGACTCGCGGACGAGGTCGTGTGCGAAGCGCCATTCTCCGGTGGCGTCGGGCGGAGCGTGGAGCAGACCGTGCGTCTGCAGGGTCTCGAGGTATTTCAGGCACAGCGAGGGATCGATGCCAGCGGCGCGCGACAACAGCCGGACGTCGATGTCGCGACCCATCAGGGCCGCGATCGCGATCAGACGACGCTCCTCGTCGTCCAGTTGGCTCGTCCGGTCGCGGACAATGTCGCGCACAGTGGCAGGTACCGCGGCCTGTACCGCGTCGGCGTTGGTCAGATCTCCGCTGTCTGCCATGAAGCGGGCTAGTTCGACGACGAAGAACGGGTTGCCTTCGGTCCGGGCCTGGATGCTCCGCGCGATGCCAGGCGTGGGAGTCTGCCCGATCTCGCGTCGCACCAGTTCGGCCACGTCGGTCGGCTCGAGCGGGCCCAGGACAAGTCGCCGGTGCCCGTCGTGGCGAGCGAGAGCTGCGAGCAGGTGCTGCAGTTCCTCGTGGGGTGCGGGGGCGTGGTCACGCAGCGCTCCCGCCAACACGCAGCGGGCGGGGAGTGACCGTGCCAGGTGCTCGAACAGCTGGAGGGAGGTCTGATCTGCCCAGTGCAGGTCGTCCACGACCACCACCACAGATTGCTTGGCTGCCACGGTGCCGGCCAGCGAGATCACCTGCTCATAGAGCCGGGACTGTGCTCGAGGGTCCGGTCTGGTCGGCGGTACGTCGCCGGACTGGTTCAGGAGGGCGCCGAGCTGGGTGGTCATCCATCGCTCAGCCTGGTCTTGAGGCACTGCGCTCATCAGCGTGCGGACGATCTGTATCCACGGCCACATTGCGGGGGCACCGTCACCATCGTGGCAGCGCCCCCATGCCGTGAAAGCGCCCTGATCCCGCGCGTCCTCGACCACCTCGTGCAGCAGCCGGCTCTTGCCCACTCCCGGCGGCCCTTCCACCAGGACGACCTGTGGACGGCCGAACGTGGCCGAGTCGACGGCATGGCGGAGCAGGGCGAGCTCGGCTCTTCGGCCGATGAGCCTGCCCGGCTGCCGTGCGCGGCTCGACCGATCCCTGTCCCCGGTTCGGTCCAGGTCGGCCTCGACGCTCACCGGCGGTGCGGGGAGTCGTTCGAGTGACCGGGACGGGCTCGTCGTCTCGGTGCGAACTAGCACCTGCTGATGAGCCTCCCGTAGCGTCTGACCGGGGTCGACGCCGAGCTCGTCGGCGAGCCGCGTCCGGACGGTGTCGAACACCGATAAGGCCTCGGATTGCTGTCCCGCCGCTGCCAGGGCAATCATGAGCGTCGCCTGGAGCGTCTCGTCGTACGGCGCGATCCAGGCGGCCAGGCGGAGCGGCTGCAGGATGCGCTTGGCCTGGCCGAGGGGCACAGCGACCCGGGCGGCCTCCAAGCAGGCGTCGAACAGCTCGCGGTTCACGGATGCGAACAGTGGGACCGCGTTGGCCTCCGAGGTGAGGCCGTCTCCCGCTGGGCCGTGCCATTTACCGAGTGCTTGCTCGTAGGCCGCTACCGCGTCCTCCGCCCACTGTCCGGCTACCGCGGCGCGGGCTCGGCGTACCAGCTCGCGGAACTCGGCGAGGTCCAGAGAGACGTTGCCCGGATCGAACCGGTAGCCGCTGCTGTGTCGATGGATGTAGGAGCCGGCCGCGCGCGCCGAAAGAGCGGGCTCGAGGACCCTCCGCAACGCTCCGACGTACTTCTGCACGATGTTCATCGCCGAGCGCGGCATGTCGTCGCCCCAGATCAGGTCGATCAGCTGGGAGGTGCTGACGGGTCCACCCGCGCGTGCCAGCAGCAGCGTCAGCAGGTAGACCTGCTGACGGGGCCCGGGATCGACCTCGACGCCGTCACGCCACACCCGAGTCGCGCCGAGGATCTGCAAGGCGAGCTGAGTGTTCCCGTCGCCGGGAGCAGACTGGCCTTCCGCTGTGGTCATGTCGGTCGCTGTCCCGCGTCCGGTTCTTCTGGGACTGTCAAGTCGGCCCCCCGCCGCTCCTTGGCCCTGTCGCTGCTGAGGGGAACGCTACGCGTTGCCGAGTCCCGCAGAACAGCGGTTCCTGAAAATCGGCCGCGGCGGCGTCGTACTGAATTCCGGCCGGGATCGGCGATGCACAAGTTGTTCAGTCGACGCTGATGAGCTGGTGCCGTCCAGACACCGCAGCGAAAGGCCGGCCCATGTCACAACCCACCGTCGTCCTGGTCCACGGGGCGTTTGCCGACGCGTCCAGCTTCGGCGAGGTCGTACCTCGACTGCTGGACGACCAGATCGCCGTCGTCGCGTCGGCTGTTCCGAACCGCTCGCTGAACGGCGATGCTGCCTACCTCAGAGCCGTCCTGGCCTCGATCCCAGGACCCGTCGTACTCGTGGGCCACTCCTACGGCTGCGCGGTCGCGACGGTGGCCGGCACCGCGGACAACGTGAGCAGCCTCGTCTACCTGGCCGGATTCGTCCCGGACCAAGGTGAGAGTCT
Organism: Kribbella antiqua; assembly: GCF_004345665.1. GTDB lineage: Bacteria > Actinomycetota > Actinomycetes > Propionibacteriales > Kribbellaceae > Kribbella > Kribbella antiqua. The sequence continues at coordinate 52,641 of NZ_SLWR01000013.1, read as the reverse complement.
CGGTGAGCTCGCTGGGCGCTTCGCGGACTCGGAACTCGCGACAGCCCTGGTACCTACGCCGGTCCCCGGGGGCGTCGATCTCACGGTGGCGGTGGACAGGTTCCCAGCCGTCTTCGCCGCCGATGTCGACGCTGGTGTCGCGCGAACCCTGGCCGTCACGCAGCGTCCGCTGTCCGCAGCCGCCTTCGAGGAGAAGGCCGAAGCGGCCGCCTGGCACACCAAGCCCGCCTGGGGCGTCGTCGCGACCGCGGACCACACGATCAACCCCGAGGTCCAGCGCTTCGCCTACCAGCGCGCCAACGTGGCGGCGCTCGAGGTCGAGTCCTCCCACCTGCTGATGCTCTCGCAGCCGACCGTGGCAGTGGAGCTGATCAAGAAGGCCGTCCTGGCCGTCAGCGACTGAACCATCCCGCACCGCCTCGACATCACTCGATCCGCCCCGAGGAGACACACATGACACACTCGCACCGGAAACCTCTCACCTTCATCGGCGCCCTCGTCGCCGTCTTCGCACTCGTCGGCGTGTTGCTAACCAGCGCCAACCCACCTGCGAAAGCCGCCAAGGCTGCCGCTGCGACACCACAGGGCCAGTCGCAGGTCTCATCAAGGTCAACCAAGCCCACCATCGTGCTGGTGCACGGAGCATGGGCTGACGCCTCCGGATGGACCTCCGAGCTCCAAGCGCTGCGTGCCAACGGCTATGAAGCGATCGCCCTGGCCAATCCGCTCAGAGGCCTCGCATCGGACGCCGCCTACATCCGGAGCGTCCTGGACACCATCGACGGCCCCGTCGTCCTGGTCGGACACTCCTACGGCGGTGCGGTCATCAGCGGCGCCGCCACAGGCGCGGGCAACGTCAAAGCCCTGGTCTACGTGGCCGCCTTCGTTCCCGACGAGGGGGAGCCCGTCGGATTCCTGGCGCGGCTCAACCCGGGAAGCCTTGTGACCGACGACGCCCTTCTCGCACGCCCGTACCCGACGCCCAGCGGCGGGACCGACGTCGACCTCTACCTGCGGGCCGAGATCTTCCACCGGGCGTTCGCCGCAGACCTCCCCACGGAGACGACGAGGCTGATGTGGGCCACCCAGCGTCCGCTCGCGGCTTCAGCGTTCTCCGAGCCGGCCGGACCGGCCGCCTGGCGGACCATCCCGTCGTGGTACCTCCTCGCCACCGAGGACAAGACCATCCCGCCGAAGACGCAGGAATACATGGCCGGCCGCGCACACGCCACAACCATCCGCGTGCGCGCCTCGCACGTCGCCATGATGTCGCGACCAGCGGCCACCACGAACCTCATCCTCGCCGCCGCTCGCGCAGTCAGCTGACACCCCGCTGCGCCGACGCGGCAGTCGCGCACCCGACGAGCAGGATTCCCGCGCGAATCACACCCGGCAACGCCATTCATCACGCGAACGGAGCCGACATGCACGACCAGGCCTACCAAGCGCAGTGTCGCTCCGCCGAGCTGCGACACCGCCCCGGAGAAGCGGACCGCCGCGCCACCTTGATCCTCCTCGCCCTCGCACTGGGGACATTCGCCATCGGGACCGGCGAGTTCGGGAGCAACGGGATCGTCCAGCTGTTCGCGGACGACCTAGACGTCTCCGTGCCCGCGGCGACCTACGCCGTCACCGCTTACGCGCTCGGCGTCGTCGTTGGCTCTCCCGTGCTCAGCATCGCCGCTGCCCGCCTGAACCGCCGGACGCTCCTCCTTGCACTGGTGGGACTGTTCCTGGTGGGCAACGTGCTGTCAGCCGTCGCCTCCGACCTGGGGATGCTCGCGATCGCCCGCTTCATCACGGGGACCGTCCAGGGCGCGTACTTCGGGGCCGGGGCCGTGGTCGCGGCCTACGCCTACGGCCCCGGCAAGGGCGGAAAGGCATTCGCTGCCGTGATGACCGGACTGACCATCGCGACCATCATCGGTTCACCGATCGGCACCTTCATCGGGCAGCAGGCCGGTTGGCAGGCCCTCTACGTCACCGTGGCCGGTATCGGACTCTGCGCCGGTACGGCGATCCGGTACTGCGTACCGCGCACGCCCGCACTGGACGGCGGACCGGTAAGGCAGGAGCTCGGAGCCCTCCGACGCCCGATGGTCTGGGTCACCATGGCCATCGCCGCACTCGGCATCTCGAGCATCTTCGCCGTCTACACGTTCATCGGCCCCTACGTCACCGAGGCAGCCGGAGCCGACCAGGCGATCATCCCTGTCGCGCTGGCGGTCTTCGGCGTCGGAATGGCCGCAGGCAACTGGCTCGGCGGTCGTTTGGCCGACGAGTATCCCTACCGGGGAGTGGTCCTCGGATACGGAACAGTGCTGGTCTTCCTCGTTCTCGTGGCTCTTGGCGGCCGGCACCTGCTCGTCCTGTTCCCCGCCCTGTTCGGAGTCGGCGCCACGATGATGATGGCGATACCGACCATCCAGGTCCTCCTGACCCGCTACGCACCAGAAGCGCCCACGCTGATGGGAGCGTTGAACCTGGCCTCGCTCAACCTCGCCAACGCACTCGGCGCAGTCGGCGGAGCAATCGTTCTCGACGCAGGCTGGGGGACGCTCTCGACGGCCTGGACCGGGTTCATCCTCACAAGCGCCGGCCTCCTTCTCTTCGCCCTGACCGTCCCCCGGGTCGCACCCCCGCCTGCCCCGCAGCAGCTCCCCCTCGCAACCGGACACCCACAGAAGCGGTGATCACATGCTCTCCTGGCGCTCCCAGAACTCGTTCCTGTCCGTCTGCTCCACCGGATCGGTCCTGTCAGTCGGCAGCATCGGATCCTTCGCCTCGGTCGGCTCCATCGGCTCGGCATTCTCCCTCGGCTCAATCGGCTCGTGGACATCCGTACTGAGCACGCTCGCCGCGCACAGCAACTGCTCTCTCCTGAGCCGGCAAAGCAACTGCTCCACCCTGAGCGATCACAGCAATTGCTCCATCCTCAGCGACCACCGGGACTTCTCCATCCTGAACAGGCCAAGTCCACGCACCGCAACGCACGCCGGTAGCGCATTCAGCGCCCGGCCCGGCACGGCCGCGAACCTTGTCTTCCACCTACTTCGAGCGCTCTCCTGACGACCGAGGACCAACTCATGAACGTACGCCGTACGCTCTCCCGCCGCGCCTGGCTGCTGCCCATCCTTCTCATCGTCGGACTGGCCGCCACCTTGCCGGCCATCTACCTCGCCAGCACCATCGATCCCCAACGTCACCTGACCGACATGCCGGTCGGACTCGTCGTCGAAGCACAGGACGGAGCTGCAACTCCCGACTACGCCGAAGGCGTCGCTGCGGCGATCGAGGCGGGAACGGGAAAGACACTCGCGATCACCCGTATGACCCACGACGAACTGGCCACCGCGATGGACGACGACCGGATCGCAGGTGCGGTCGTGATCCCCGCAGACTTCGACACCTCGATCGCCAGCCTCTTCCCGGGCGCATCCAGCTCCACCGTTCCCACCGTCACCATCGTGACCAACGCCGGAGATGGAGGCCTCAGCACCGGCTTGCTGGTCGGCAACCTCACGCCCGCGCTGCGAGGGGTTGCCGACGGACTCGGCAAGCAACTGCTCCAGAGCACGCCGCGATCCGAGCTACCTGCAGCCAACGTCGCCCTGCTTTCGCAACCGTTCGACACGGCTTCCCGCGCCTACAAGCCCCTTCCTGACCACGCCGGCATGGGGATGAGCGCGTTCTACTTCTCGCTGGTGCTCGTCTTGATCGGCTTCATCGGCGCATCCCTGACCAACCCGCTCGTCGACTCGGCGCTGGGCTTCATCCCGAGCGAGCTCGGCCCTCTCGTGGCCCGTGAGCCGTACACAGCCGTGTCACGCAGACGCACCTTCCTTGCCAAGGTCGCAGTCCTCGTGACCGCCGGACCCTTCGCCGCGCTCGCGATCCAACTCGTCGCAGCCGTGTTCGGCGTCACCGTCGACGAGCCGATCACCCTCTGGCTCTACTCCACAGCCGTGATCGCTGCAATCGGCACCAGTGCCCTCGCCGTCTTCGCGGTCTTCGGATCCGGGATAGGCTCGCTCGTCAACACCCTGTTCTTCGTCGCTCTCGCCATGGTCTCCTCCGGAGGAACGGTGCCCATCGCAGCAACACCGCAGTTCTTCCACCTGTTCTCCGTCATCTCTCCCTACCGGCACGTTGTCGACGGCACACGTTCCCTCTTCTACTTCGACGGGAACCTCAGCGCAGGACTCGGCAGCGCCTGGATCAGCCTCGCCGTCGGCGGCACGCTCGGCCTCACCCTGGGACTCGTGGTGACGACCCTGTACGGCCGGGTCCACGCCTTCAGCCGCCATCCGCACGAGAGGCAAGCCGATGACAGCGCAGCGCCCAGGCCCGTCACCTGAGCGACCGTCCCCTGGTCAGCTAAATCGGAATACTTCCCATGATCGACCGAAACGTCAGTGACAGCTTGAATCCGATCAAGCTCATCTGGACAGCACCGTCGCGGAAAATGGCCCCACTACCCGGCGTCTCGGTGGCTTGACATGTTCAGTGAAGGAAGCCGTCCCACTTGGGTTCGTAACGTGATCCGCCCGGCAGCGCGTGCTCGCCCGGGATCTCGTCGACTGCCCGGGCGAGCTCGAGGTCGACCGGGCCGACCAGGTCCGGCGGCAGCCGGACCACGCCAGGCTTAGCGCGGCGCGCCGGGCTCATCGTCATCCCTGGGGCGGTCGAACGGCGGCCACACCACCTGAACGATCCGCTTGACCTCCAGGCTGGGATCCCGCTTCGGGCATAGGCGGTGGACTGGCAAAGAGCACATATTCGAAGTGTGCGGTATTCCCCTCTGTCTCTGAGCGTGAAATCGGGTGTCGTTTGTCCGCCGGATTCGATCCGTTGGCCCTCGACGGGGTCTCTGGTGTCACAGCGCCTTTTTAAGTCACTTGCGGCTACTTGGATGGTCGCGCGGGCGATGGCTATCCACTCCAGGTGGCAGCTGCTCCGCTGTCGAGGTAGTGGTGATGGTCGAGGGCGCGATGCATCACGGAGCGCGGCTCGACGGCGACTACGCGAGCCGTGGCGCGTTGGACGACCGCGAGCAGCGCCGGGCCTGGCGGTGCTGCTGAGGCTGCCCGTGCGTGAAGGCCGGCGCTGGAGCGGAAGTCTACGGCTGGGGTTGCTGGGCTGGGCTGGTTGGTGCTGTCCAGCTGCCGAGGATGCTCATCGCTTCGGCGGTGGGTGAGCCTGGTTCCACGGTGTAGACGAGCATGACCAGGCCGGGGTCGGTGGACAGTTCGAAGGATTCGTAGCCGAACTCGAGGTCGCCGACGACGGAGTGGGTGAGCAGTTTCGCGCCGGAGCGGTACCGGAAGACGTCGTGGGCTGCCCACAGGCCGCGGAATTCGTCGCTCTGGGTGGACAGGGTTCCGATGATGTTGATCAGTTCCTTGTCGTGCGGGTCGCGGGCGGTGGCGGCGTGGAGGAGTGCGACGACGTTGTGTTTGGCGGTGTCGAAGTCGCGGTGGAAGGTCTGTGCGCGCGAGTCGAGGAATAGGTAGTGGGCGTAGTTGTATTGGTCTTGGGAGCCGTCGTCGGGCAGCGAGTACAGGGCCCGGCCGATGCGGTTGGACGCGAGCCGGTCGAGCCGGGCGTTTTGGACGAACGCGGGAGTCTCGATCGAGTCCAGCACGCGTTGGATCCCGGGCCGGATCGTGGTGTGACGGGATGGTCGGGGTCGCGCGGGCCGGTGCTGGGTGAGGGTGACGAGGTTGAGGAGGTGGTCGCGTTCGTCGTCGTCGAGTTGCAGGGCTCGGGCGATGGATTCGATGACTTCGCGGGATGCGCCAGACATTTTCCCGCGCTCGAGTCGGGCGTAGTAGTCGGTGCTGACGCCGGCGAGCTGGGCGACTTCTTCGCGGCGCAGGCCGGGCACGCGACGTTTGCCGCTGTAGAGGGGGACGCCGGCTTGTTCTGGGGTGAGGTTGGCGCGGCGCGAGGTGAGGAAGCTGCTGATCTCCGAGCGCGGGTCCATGGTTCCTACGTTAGGTCGGGTGTGGTGGTCAGGTGTGGATTCGGCGTTGGGGGCCGGGTTACAGGTTGGTTCGGGCTTCGAGGAAGTCCGGGTAGCGGCCACCCTCGATATCGATCGCGGCAGATGCCCGGGTGAGTTCGGCGACATCGCCGTCGTCGAGGGTGATGTCCGCGGCGGCGATGTTTTCGTCCAGGCGGTGCAGTTTGGTGGTTCCTGGGATCGGCACGATCCAGGGCTTGCGGGCGAGTAGCCAGGCCAGGGCCAGTTGTGCGGCTGTGACACCCTTGCTGGCGGCAACTGTTCTCACGAGCTCGGCCATGGCGGTGTTCTGCTGCAGAGCCTCCGGGCTGAAGCGGGGGATCTGGGCGCGCAGATCGTTGCCGCCCTCGAATCGGGTCGTCGAGTCGATGGTCCCGGTGAGGAAGCCTTTGCCGAGCGGGCTGTAGGGAACGAACCCGATGCCGAGTTCTTCGCAGGTGTCGAGGACTTCGTTCTCTGGGCGGCGCCACCACAGCGAGTATTCGCTCTGGATCGCGGTCACGGGCTGGACGGCGTGGGCGCGGCGGATGGTGCTTGCCGCGGCTTCGGACAGCCCGTAGCGCTTGACCTTGCCGTCGGCAATGAGTTCTTTGACTGCTCCGGCGTACTCTTCGATCGGTACGTCGGGATTGATGCGGTGCTGGTAGTACAGGTCGATCGTTTCGACGCCGAGCCGCCGCAGGGACCCGTCGACGGCGTGGGGTAGCTGGTCCGGGGTGAGCATCCGGCCGCGCGGGTGCCGATCGACCGGATCGATGTCCTGGGCGAACTTGGTCGCGATGACAACCTGATCCCGCACCGGTGCCAGCGCATCACCGACGAGTTCCTCGTTGGCGTGCGGCCCGTAGCTTTCGGCGGTGTCGAAGAAGGTGACGCCGCGATCGACGGCTGCCTGCAGCAGCGTGATCATCTGGTTCCGGTCGGGACTGCCGCTGTATCCGCCGGTCATGGTCATGCAGCCGAGCCCGATCGCCGAGACGTCGAGGCTGCTTGTGCCCAGCGTTCGTTGCTTCATGGACGCGCCTTCTTTCTCGAATGGTTTCGTGCCCGCGCTGGTCGTGCTGTCGGTATGCGCTCAGCGGCGCAGCAGCGTCTTGACAGCGCCGGCGTGTCCGCGCTCGATCTCGACGTTATGGGGCGCTGTGCGGCTGAAACAGGACCTGTCAGACCACGTCTCAGCCGGTCCTTCCACCAGCGCGGAGACCCCGTCATCGTCGGTGGTCGATCGAACAAGGCCGCAATCAGGAGATCGGATGCCCACGTCACAGCCCGGCGCTCTCCGCCGCCCGATCGGCGTCTTCTTCCCCAAGATCGTCGATCTCACCGACGACGTCCAGTTCGGCGGCATCCTCGGAACCAACCTCGCCGGGCGCTTCGCCGACAGCCGACCACTGACCACCTTCATCACCGCGACCGCCGCCAGCCTCGCGATCATGACGCTTCTGGCCCTCCTGCCCACCCACACGGCGGCGAGCTTCGCCCTGATCTTCCTGCTCGGCGCAGCAGGAATGGGCATCCCGCCGGCCGGAACCGGGCTTGCCGTCCGCGCCGCGCCGATCGCTCCCGCACTCGCGACCGCGATCGCTGTCTCCACCTTCAACGGCGGCACCACGATCGGCACCTGGATCGGCACCACCGCACTCGCATCACCCCTGAACGTCCGCGGCCCACTAGTAGTCGGCATAGCCATGGCCACGCTTGGCCTGCTCACACTCATCGCCATGGCGGCCCGCCCAGCGACCGGGCCCACCGAGTGAGCGCCCGTCAGAGCGCGGACAGCGCCGTCGTCCCCGATGCCCCGCACGCCCGGATCGTCATCACGATCGCGTCGCTGGGATTCTTCCTGATCACGCTGGACATCTCCATCGTCAACGTCGCACTTGCCCGGATCAGGGCCGAGCTCGGCGGCGGAACGACCGGCCAGCAATGGGTGATCGACGGCTACACCCTGCTGTTCGCCGCGCTCCTGCTGTTCGCCGGCAACCTGTCCGACCGCATCGGCGCCAAAAAGGCCCTCGGCCTGGGCATCTGCGCATTCGGGCTCGCATCGGCCGGCTGCGCCGCGGCGCCTGGCATCGGCTCCCTCATCGCCGCGCGCTGCGTCCAGGGCGCCGCCGCCGCAATCATGCTGCCGGCGTCGATGGCCCTGGTCCGCGAAGCCTTCCCCGACCCCCGCCGCCGCGCCAAAGCGCTCGGCGTGTGGGCCGTCGGCGGCGCCGTTGCCGCACTCGTCGGCCAACCCCTCGGCGGCCTGCTCACCACCTTCAACTGGCGCTGGGTATTCACCATCAACCTGCCCGTATGCGCCGGAATGCTCACCTTCCTCATCGCCGTGGCAGCCTCACCCACCCGGCCATCGCGCTTCGACTGGGCCGGCCAGATCCTCGCCGTCGTCGCGCTATCGGCGCTCGTCTACGGCCTGATCGACGGCGGCCACGTCGGCTTCACCCACCCCACAGTGATCATCGCGCTCGCCATCGCCGCGGCCACACTGGCGGCGTTCGTGCACGTCCAGGCACGCAGCCACCACCCGATGCTGCCCCTGGAACTGTTCCACGCCCACGGCTTCCGGCTCGCCCTCCCCGTCGGGTTCGCCTTCATGATCGGCAACTACGGCAACGTATTCGTCGTCAGCCTGTTCCTGCAACAACACCTCGGACTCACCCCGCTTCACGCCGGCCTCGTGTTCCTGCCCTCGGCGTTCTTCGCGATCGCCGGTAACCTCGCCAGCGGCCCCGTCACCAACCGGTTCGGGGCCCGCGTTCCTGTCGTCGCAGGACTGCTGTCCATGGTCGTTGGCCTCCTGGCCCTACTGCTCACCGCGCCACTGGGATCGGCAGTAGTCACCGCGCTGTGCGTCATCCCGATCGGTGCCGGCGGCTCCCTGGCCATGCCTTCGGTCACCGGCGTCGTCCTCGAAGGTGTCCCCGCCGAACAAGCCGGAACCGCCAGCGCGGTCTTCAACACCTTCCGACAGATCGGCGGCGCCGTGGCCATCGCCGTCTTCGGCGCCCTCATCGCCAACCCCGACAACTACCTCACCGGACTACGCATCAGCCTTGCCACCGCCGCGACCCTGCTCCTCCTAGCAGCCATCAACAGCGCCCGCATCCGACCGAGAACCTGACGACGCAAGCTGTCTCACACGCAGCAGTCGTCTGGTCTCGGGCCATCACCAACACAGCTTGACTTGTTCAGTGAAGGTAGCCGTCCCACTTCACCTCGTAGCGAGAGCCGCCCGGCAATGCGTGCGGGCCGGGGATCTGGTCGACCGAGCGGGCCAGCGCAAGCTCGACCGGTCCGGCCAGATCGGGCGGAATCCGTACCGGCGGGTCAGTGCGCCGGGGTGCCGCGGCCATCACCACTCCCGCGCCGGGGGCGGCGGAACGGCGGCCACACGATGATCAGCACTCGCTTCACGATGAGCGACTGATCGCGCTGCGGGCAGTACCGGTGGTGCTCCGGGACGTTCGCCCCTTCGCATTTCCCGCACCGCCACTGTCCGGCCACGGCACCAGCATGCGCCTGACAGTCAGCTCATGTCGCCGTACGGCGACCGGTTCGGCGGCGACAGCGCGATGCCCTCAGCCTGGGCTTTGGACCGGACTGCGTCCTCGGTCCGGCCGAGGCGCACGCACATGACACCGACGGTGGTGTTCCCTGCAGCCAGGTCGCGCAGTTGCTGAACGTCGTCCTCGGTCCATTCCTCGCCGCTGTGACGGCTTCACGTCGCCTCAGACATGGGTCATTCCTGCCGTCGAACGTAGTTGCCTTCAGCACCGGTACCCACCGCCAACCCAAGTTGCACTGCGTGATCGCACACCTGCAGCCGGCTTGTCGTGGCAGGCTTGGAGTCATGTGTGGTCGTTACGCATCAACCTCCAGCCGGGCGAACCTGCTCGAACAGTTCCAGGCCGACGACGACAACGCAGCCGAGCTGAAAGGGCCGGACTACAACGTCGCGCCGACCAAGATCGCGCCCGTGGTGATCGCCCGAGCCCCATCAGATGGTCCGAAGGACGCCGACCCGGTGCGACAGTTGCGGCTGTTCAAGTGGGAGCTGGTGCCGTTCTGGGCCAAAGATGCCAAGATCGGGAACCGGATGGCCAACGCCCGCTCCGAAACGGTGCACGAGAAGCAGGCGTTCCGGGCGGCCTTCAAATCGCGCCGCTGCCTGATCCCGGTCGACGCGTTCTACGAATGGTTCGAGACCGACCAGATCAGCGAGAAGACCAAGAAGCCGTTGAAGCAGCCCTTCGCGTTCCGCCCGGTCGACGGCTCCGCACTCGCGCTGGCCGCGTGTACGAAGTGTGGAAAGACAAGTCACTTCCCGCCGACGCCCCCGCGGCACTGCTGTGGTCGTACACGATCATCACGACGACCGCGACCGACGAAATCGGCCGCATCCACGACCGGATGCCCATGGCAGTCAGCGCCGACAACTGGACACAGTGGCTGGACCCGAACGTGAACGACGCCGACGAGCTGCGTCCGCTCATGACTCCGCCGACCGGCCTCGAAATTTATGCCGTGTCGACGGCCGTCAACGACGTGCGGGGGGAAGCGGCATCTCCGGGAGAAGGAGCTTGCTTGTGTCCTGGCCGGGCCGAGGGTTGCGGCTGCCGGGCAGGATTTGCTGGCCCCGCTCTTGCGAATCGCCCACGGGCAGCGTCCGCTGCCCATGCTTGAGGTTGTCGTCGCCGCTGTCGACCATCTTGATCCCGCTGGTCACTCCGGTCTCCTTCGTCAAGCTGCCTGGGACGGATGCCGGGGGGCGCCGCGCACACGCGTTCCTGACGGTAGCCCCTCCCCCCACAGTTTCGCGGAGGTCGCTTCCGTCGCGGTGCTTCAGTTGCTGGCGGGCAGGGGCTGCAGCAGCTCGGGGCCGTTGTTCTTCACGTTGTTGACGGCTGTGGATACGGCGTACATGTCGAGGGTGTCGTCGACCGGCGGAGCCATGAGGCCGCGGAGCTGGTCGACGTCGTGATTGCGTGGGTCGAGCCACTCGTCCCAGTGGTCGGGGGTGATCGCCATGGGCATGCGGTCGTGGATCCGGCCGACGCTGTCGGTCGCAGTCGTGGTGATGATCGTGTAGGTCGGCACGACCCGCTTCGGATCGTCCTCGGGCAGCGACTTGTCGTACCAGACCTCGTACAGCCCGGCCAGCGACAGTGTCGAGCCGTCGGCCGGCCGGATTCTCTGCAGTAGTCAAGGCCGATGGCGTGGCGCTGCTGCCGCTGGGCCACGGACGAAGCCAGAAACCTTCCTGTGCAGCAAGCAGACCGTCACGGTGGCGACTTACTGAACCGGCTCGCCGCTCAAGGAATCGAGCCCTGCGTCACCGCCACGACTGCGGCCTTCAAATCGGCGAGTCCCACAGGGCAGTCGCCTTGGATAACGGGTTGGGCGTTTCTCAGCAGAGCATCGTTGCCGGAGGTCGGCCATGAGGCCGGCCACAGCTTCGCCGGTCGCGGCAGTACCTGTCAGCCCGCGCGAGTGACACGGTCGGGACCGCAGGGCATCGACAGGCGAAGCGGAGCCGCGGCATGACCAAGGCAGTCACTATGAGAAGGCGCGGCCTCCGACCGGTTCTGGTCGGGGTCGACGGTTCTGTGTGCGGTCAAGGAGCGCTCTCGTGGGCTGCCGCGGAGGCGTCGTACAGGCACTGCACACTGCACATTGTTCACGTCATCAGCTGCCCGACCACGGGCAATCCACTTGACATGACAGTGATCGGATCCATGAGCAGCGAGCTGCACGCCGCGGCCGAGTGGATCCTCGGCGACGCGGAGAACCACGCGCGGCGCGCGGCTCCCGGCATCGGAGTCACCGCTGAACTGTTCGTCGCCGGTACCGCGTCGACGTTGCTGAGTCAGGCACAAGACGCCGAACTTGTGGTCGTGGGCAGCCGGGGTGTCGGCGGTTTCCGCGGTCTGCTCGTTGGGTCGGTGAGCGCCACCTTGGCCGCGCACGCCCCGGGCCCGGTGATCGTCGTCCGCCCGCACCGAGAGGGCACGGCTTTCCTTACCTCGCCGCGCGGCCAGATCGTGGTGGGCGTTGACGGATCGGAGGTCTCGACCGCAGCTGTCCGGTTCGCGTTTCAGGAAGCCGCACGCCGCCATGTCGGAGTCATCGCCGTACACGCCGCGATGGCGCGGCGACGGCATCCCTCCTACGGCACGCCCCCAGCCATCGCCGAACAGGTCGAACAGCAACTATTCGACGAATCGCTGGATCACCTGCGTGTACGCGGAATCCATCTGCAGACCAAGCTCGTTCACAGCCACCCCGCACAGGCACTGATCAATGAATCGGCCGACGCAGAACTGGTTGTGGTCGGCTCGCACGGAAGCGGCGGCATCGCCGGAATGCTGCTCGGCTCGGTGAGCCAGGCAGTGCTGCAGCATGCCCGCTGCCCGGTCGCAGTCGTTCACCCCAGGCGGGCTGCACCTACCGAGCCATCGCCTGCGAACCGCCCCCAACATCCGGCTCGCGGCACAGAACTGAAGGAGTTGGCATGACGTCCGCGTCGCAAGGCTTGCCGCCAAGTCTTGAGCTGCACCAGCGACGGTCCAGCGCTCTGGGCGTCGTGCGGGGGCGCCATTTGGAACAGGTCTCCAGGAGGAATCATGCGTGTGTTCGTAGCCGGTGCCACCGGCGTCATCGGTAGTCGGTTGGTGCCACTGCTGCTCTCAGCCGGGCATGACGTCATCGGGCTCGCGCGGTCGCCCAGCGCCGGGGTCGCCCTGGAGAAGCTGGGCGTCGACGTGGTACACGCCGACCCGCTGGATCACGCAGCGATGCGCCGCGCCGTACGGGTCGCCGCGCCGGACGCCGTCGTCCATCTGCTCACCAGGATCCCGGCCAGGATCGATCCGAAGCGGATGGCCCGGGACTTCGCCCAGACCAACCGGTTGCGGACCCAAGGCACCCTCAATCTGGTGGACGCAGCACATCAGGCCGGGGCCAAGCGTGTGATCACCCAGGGCCTGGCCTACGCCTACGAGCCCAAGAGACCCGGCCTGGCCACAGAGGACGAGCCGTTCTGGCACCACCCGCCGAAGCAGTTCGGTCCGGTGCTCGCTGCCCTCCTGGAGCTGGAACAGCTCACCGAGGAGGCGGGCGGACTGATTCTGCGCCTGGGTCATCTGTACGGCCCCGGCACGATCTATGCGCCGGCTGGAGCATTCGTCCGTCTAGTGCGGGCCGGCAAGGTGCCGATCATCGGGCGCGGCACCGGAACCTTCTCCTTCACGCACACAGATGACGCCGCCGCCGCCATCGCTGCCGCGCTGGACAGGACCGTGAGCGGCGCGCTCAATGTGGTCGACGACGAGCCTGCGCAGGTCCGCGAGTGGCTGCCTGTCCTGGCCCGGCTCCTGAATGCACCGCAGCCGTTCCGTGTGCCAGAGGCACTGGCCAGATTAGCGATCGGCAGTTGGGGTGTCGCGTTCATGACCAGACTCCGCGGCGCCGACAACACCAACGCCAGACTCGCCCTCGACTGGCGCCCGAAGTACCCGTCGTGGCGCCAGGGGTTCGCGGTTGAGCTGGCTCATGGCAAGTCAGCCTCGTAGATGAGTGTGGCTGCTCGGGGTCGCAGGGGGCGATGATCTCGTGCAGCTCAACCGGTTCCTCGAAGTCGAAGCCGAGCATCGCGACCCAGACCGCCAGGTGCTCGACGGACGGCAAGCCTAGGAGCAATCGGCAGGCGTTGTCGTTGAGCGGCTCCACCACACCCGCGGTCGGCGGGACCATCTCCTGCACCTCCGCCGCCGGAGCGTGGAGGACGAAGCGGACTTGCGACAGACCGAGGGTCGAATGCTGGTCGAGATGAGCCGCGATGTCCTGGTTGCACGGTTCGCGCGGGATTGACCGGGGACCCGTCGGTACCCGCGCGGGACATCCGGTCGGCCCGGAAGGTGCGCCAGTCGCGATCGATGTCCCAGGCAACGAGATACCAGCGACGCGCGGTGTCGACGAGCCGGTACCGCTCGGACGTGCGGGCGGACAACGTACCGGGCCTGGCCCGGCAGTCGAAAAGCAGCCCGTTGACCCGGCAGACCACAGCGACCGTTGTCAGAATGATCCACCGGCCGCCGTGCGCGGGCCCGACGCGCCCCCACGACAGCGTCGTCGTCGGCCAGCAGCAGCGGCGGAGCTGCGCAGCCATCCCAACTGGTAGCCGCGGGCCGCACCCGCATCACGTTTCCACGACGCCGGAGCGTGGGCACCGCAGGTGCGCTCGACGCTCGGTCACGGTCTTCACCACCGAGGTCGGAGATCGGCGATTCGCTGAGATGGACGACACGATCGTGCACTGGAGCGAGTTCGGCCGTGGCCGTCACTTCGCGGCATTGGAGGTGCCCGGTGCCCGCCCTGCTGCTCGGTGATCTCCGCGACTTCATTCGCTCACTGAAGTAGTTCACCGATTCAGGAGCACCGAGGCAGGGCCACTGCCGGGGCGCCACGCCGGGTCGGCACAACCTGTGGGTAGTCCGCCCCACGGCGGTTGTGCCGACCCGGCCGTCTCACGGGATGCGGTCGGTTACCACGGCCGCCCGGCCCGGCTTCTGGAGGCCAGCCACGGCTTCCCGTGGTGGTCGGCGGTGGCAGCCTGGGTTGGTGGCTTGTCCGCGCTGCGGTGTTGGTTGCTTCGGGCGCCGTGGACGGGTCTCTTTGCTACCACAGGTAGATCCGTTGCATGACCTGATGGCGCGGCGCTTCCTGCGGGCCGGGGTGGGCGATGAGGATCGGAGCGTTGTCGGGGCCACGGCCCTCGATGATGATGAACCCGTCGAAGGTCGACCGGGTCACCTGGCCTGACTGTCGCCTCAGTACCTGTTCGCATCGGTCGAGTTCGCTCTGGCTCGGCGCGGTCCAGATGAGGTATTGCACTCCGACGTGGCCGATACTGCGCCGCGCTCGCGGCCCTCGCGCTCGCAGATACAGTTGGAAGCCGTCAGGGCAGGTGAGGAGTGCGGCATCCAGGTCTTGAACGGCTACGGTCCATCCCAGCAGTTCTGCATAGAAGGCAACCGCCCTGTCCAGCTCCGTCACGAACATCACCGCGGAAGCGAGGCTCAAACTCGGCGAGCCTGCTTCAGCTACGCCGGGTGCTGCTGCGTCGTCGTGAGGCATCCTTGGACTCTTTCGCGCGGGTGTTGCCGGAGGTCAGGGGGACGCGGTCAGGTCCGCGAGTACGTCGCGATAGGCCTTCTCGAAGCCGGCGATGCCGTTGTCCTCGAGGGTGCGTCCCACGGCGGTCATGTCGATTCCGACTGCCGCCAGTCCCAGCATCACGTCGGCTGCCTCCGGCAGGCCGCTGTCCACGGTGCGAGTGAGAGTGCCGTGATCCTCGACGGCGGCGATGGTTGCTTCGGGCAAGGTCGTGACTGTTTCGGGTCCGATGAGTTCCTCGACGTAGCGGGTGTCGCGGTCCTTGGGGTTCTTGGTGGACGTCGAGGCCCACAGTGGGCGCTGGACATCTGCGCCCAGGCCGGCGAGCCGGTGCCAGCGCTTGGTAGAGAACTGTTGAGTGAACAACCGATAGGCCAGCTTGGCCTGCGCGACCGCGGCCCGACCGCGCAAGGCGAGCGCCTCGTCAGTGCCGAGCGCCTCGAGTCGCTGGTCGACTTCGGTGTCGACTCGGCTGACGAAGAACGAGGCGACGCTGCTGATACTCGAGGGATCGCCGCCGTTCGCGGTGAACTTCTCCAGCCCGGACAGGTAGGCCTCGATGATCTCGGCGTACCGGGACAGGGAGAACAACAGTGTGACGTTGATGCTGGCGCCCTCGGCGGTCAGCGTTTCGACGGCGGTGACACCCTCGGCGGTTGCGGGAATCTTCACGAGCAGATTGGGTTGGGCGATGCGACGGCGCAGCCACCGCGCGGCGGCGATCGTGGCGGGCGCGTCGTGGGCCAGCTCGGGAGACACCTCCACCGACACGAACCCGTCGATGCAGTCTCCGCCGTCGAAGACTGGGCGCAGTACGGCTAGCGCCTCGATGGCGTCGGAGATGACCAGCTCCCAGTAGGCCTCGTCCACCGACTTGCCGGCCGCCATCAGCGCCGAGAACTGTTCGTCATAGTCGTGGGAGCCGGTGATACTCCGGGCGAAGATCGTCGGGTTCGCGGTGACACCGCGGATCCCGTCGGCGACCATGCGCGCCAGGGTGCCGTCGCGCAGGGAGGCGCGCGTGAGGTTGTCCAGCCAAGGGCTCTGCCCGTAGTAGCCGTAGAGATGTTCCAGTCTGGTCATCGTGTTCCCGGTTTCCCTGGCATCCGCCAGGGGCGGCTGTCGAGTTGTGTCGTTCACTTGTCCGTGTCGTGGAGCAGCTTGTCCCAGTCAATGGGTGCGCGACCTGCCGCGCTGTCTCCCAGGACGAATCTGCTGGGGTCGCCGGCTGCTCTCGGGCCTGACGCCAGCCACGCGGCCATGCCGTGGGCGGTGCGGCGCTCGATCTCGTCGAGATACGCTCGGCGCTCGTCGACGATCCGCAACCGTTGCGTCGGCGAGCTGGCCCTCTGCAGAGCCGAGAAGCTGGCCCGCCAGGCCACGCAGAGGGCTTCGTCGCTCAGGACACCCGGCGCGATGTGGGGCTTGGAGGCCCGGTCTGGTTCGGCCCCCACGACGGGGGCCGTCGCGGACCTTGACGAGCGGTCGGCACGATCCGGCTGAGGTGCCGGGCTGTCCAGGTGGCCGTGATCGGTGAGCCAGCGAACGCAGTAGCGGATCGCGTGAGGCGATCCGCCGACGACGATGGCTAGCAGCAGCACCGCCGTCGCAGCGCCCAATAGTGTGCCCAGGCCGACGAAGGAGACCGTGCCACCCGCGGTGAGGGCTGTGCTCCTGGCCACGATCCGTCGTCGATCCCGCGGAGGCCGGGTCGAACCGGTGGGGTCCGCCAGCACGACCATGGCCACGAAAGCGCCCGCGAGGGCCGCGAGGATCAGCATGAGAATGACGGTCGAAAGTGACCAGGTGAAGGCCATGACCGCACCCAGTGTTCCCAGCACACCGCTGAAGAGCACCCAAACGACCCGATAGGCCTTCATGGCATGTTCTCCTGCACCGCGGCGTCGGGTCGGGGGACGACTGATTGATCCACGACAACCTCCTCTTCTGCAGCTCCGACTATGCCGCTGCAGGTCCGCGACAGGTACGGCGCCGATCGGCGAACTGCGGCCGTCCTGATCGCCGATGCCCGGCAACGAGGGCTCTTCAGCACGAAGTGGCGTCGGGGCTGCTAGGAGTGGGTGTCCGCGCCGCGAGGCAGGTCACGTGAGGGCCATTCGAGAAGTCGTGCGCCCAGAACGGCGATGTGCAGAGTGAACCGCTGGTCAGGATCACCTGGGTCATGGCCGGTGAGTTCTTTGACCTTGGTCAGCCGGTAGGTGACGGTGCGGACCGAGACGTTCAGGCGGCGGGCCGCGTCGGTGGCGACCTCGCCGACCGCGAAGTACGCCTCGAGGGTCGCCAGCAACGGCTCAGCGCCCCCGCGGGCCTGGGTCAACGGGGTGAGCACGGCCTGGATGAGATCGACGATGGCGGCCTGGTCGCGGACCAGGACCCGGTACACGAGCATGTCTCGTGCATCGACGACCGCGGTGTCGAGTCGCAACCGGTCGGCCAGCGTCAGCGCTTCCCGCGCCTCTTCGTAGGAGCGCGCGATTCCGTACGCGCCCGGGTAGGGCCGGCCCGTCGAGACGCGCCATTCGCGGCCGGACCTGTGTCGGAGCAGCGCGTCATGGATCAGGGTCCCCACGTCGTGGGTGATGGTGCGCGGGGCTGTGCTGGGGGCGGTCGTCGGGATGAGCACCACGAGCAGTCCCTCTTTGGTGGCGACGAGCACTTCGCGGTCCCCGAATCGGTCGAGAATGAAGAGCTCCAGCATGTTCGCGCTGGTGTCGCCCTCGGGGAGTCCGTCGGCGGGGCGGGCCAGGACCACCTGGTGTGGCCGGCCGAGATCGAGCCCGAACGGTTCGGCACGCTCGACGATCCGGGAGACATCGGGGTCGCCGCGGAGCAGGTCATCGACCAGTTCGCGGCGCAGGGACTCCTCCTGCCTGACCAGCTGCTGCGTGGCTACCTGATAACTGTCGACGAGGACCGCGATCGCTTCACCGACCGCACGTAGTACCGCCTGAGCCGAGGCACGGACGGTGTCACGGTTGCGATACGGCACGACGTCCGGGAGATCCCGCCACATCCGCCAGGCAGCGGACAGGTAGAGGTCGACGACCCGTCCGGCAGGGATGCCCTGTTCCGCGGCACGACGCCCGAGTTCACGTACGATCGCCAATTCGTGTTCACGGGGCCGTCTCCCGGAGATGGCGGCGTCCGCGAGCAGGGTGAGGTACTCGACCAGCAACTCCAGCGGAGCCTGGGAGTCTCCAGCGGCCGCTTGCGCGATCGCCGTCAGCCACGCTTCATCGGCACTGTTCTCGGCGCCGGAACCCGGCCACCGCAGCCCGCCGGCCTCGCTCATGCCACTCCCCTCACACTGGATCCACGCAGGTGATGGGCCATGTCCCAGTAGAGCATCGTTGCCGGACGTCGGCCATAAGCCCCGTCACAGATTCGCCGATCGCCGCAATACCTGTCTTTTCGCAGGAGCGGCACAGTCGAAGCCGTAGGGCATCCAGAGCTGAGGCGGAGCGGCGACATGACGAAGGCAACTGCTGGGAACAATCGGGGTCGTCGAGCAGTTGTGGTCGGGGTTGACGGCTCGGTGTCCGCGCAGGGCGCGCTGGCCTGGGCCGCCGCGGAGGCGTCGTCGAGGCATTGTCCGCTGCGGATCGTTCACGCCTTCAGTTGGCCGATGCTCGGCAACCCCCTGGACATGACCTTCGTGGGGGACATGAACAACGGCCTACAGTCGGCGGCCGAGTGGATCCTCACCGAGGCGGAGGCGCATGCGCGCGAAGTGGCCCCCGACATCAAGGTCATCGCTAACCTGTTCGTCGGTCCCGCTGCGCCGACGTTACTGAGCGAGGCGCAGGCTGCCGACCTGGTCGTCGTGGGTAGCCGGGGCGTCGGTGGCTTCCGCGGACTGCTGGTGGGGTCGGTGAGCGCCACCGTGGCCGCACATGCCCCGTGCCCGGTGGTCGTCGTCCACCCCCACGGAGACGGTACGGCGTTCCCCTCCTCGCCGACCGGTCGGATCGTGGTCGGCGTGGACGGGTCGGAGATCTCGGCCGCGGCGATCCGGTTCGCCTTCCAGCAGGCGGCACGCCGTCACATCGGCATCACCGCCGTGCATGCCGCGACGCCGACCCGACAGCACCCGTCCCTCCGCGTTCCCGCCGACATCGTCGACCAGATCGACCGGCAACTGTTCGCCGAAGCGATGGAGAGCAAGCGCGTGCTGTTCCCGGCCATCGACGTACAAACAAGGCTTGCGCACGCTCACCCGGCGCAGGCACTGATCGATGCATCGGCGGGCGCAGAACTGGTCGTGGTCGGGTCGCACGGGCGCGGCGGCTTCGCCGGCATGTTGCTGGGCTCGGTCAGCCAGGCGGTGCTGCAGCACGCTGCCTGCCCCGTCGCCGTGGTCCGTCCACACCGGACCCCGTCGATCAAACGCTCATCTGCGGGCCGGCTCCGTCTGGCGATCACGTCACCGGACGAACTCGCGGACCTGAAGGAGCTGTCATGACACCGACGCCGCAAGGCCTGCCCGAAAGCCTTGGGCTGCACAGTCAACTGCTCGACCTGGATCCCTCAGAGACCCAGGAGTGGCTGGAATCGATCGACCAGGTGGTCGACCATGCTGGGCAGAACAGGGCGCGGTACCTGCTGCTCAGCATCCTGCAGCGGGCGCGCGACCGCCGCGTCGGCGTTGCGAACCTGCGCAGCACCGACTATCTCAACACCATCGCTCCGGATACTGAACCGGCTTTCCCCGGCGACGAGCACATCGAGCGGCGGCTCCGGGCCTACAACCGCTGGAACGCCGCGGTCATGGTGCACCGGGCGCAGCGGCCCGGCATCGGCGTCGGCGGGCACATCTCCACCTACGCCTCCGCCGCGGCGCTGTTCGAGGTCGGCTTCAACCACTTCTTTCACGGCCACGACGCGCCCGGCGGCGGTGATCAGATCTACTTCCAGGGCCATGCCTCCCCCGGCATCTACGCACGCGCGTTTCTGGAAGGACGACTCACCAGCGGCCAACTGGATGGGTTCCGGCAGGAACTCTCCCACGCCGGCGGCGGATTGCCGTCGTACCCGCACCCTCGGCTGATGCCGGACTTCTGGGAGTTCCCCACGGTCTCGATGGGACTGGGCCCGATCAACGCGATCTACCAGGCCCGCTTCAACCGCTACCTGCACAACCGGGGCCTCAAAGACACCAGTCAGCAGCGGGTCTGGGCCTTCCTCGGTGACGGCGAGATGGACGAACCCGAGTCCCTCGGCGCGATCGGCGTCGCCGCCCGCGAGGAGCTCGACAACCTCACCTTCGTCGTCAACTGCAACCTGCAGCGCCTCGACGGCCCGGTCCGCGGCAACGGCAAGATCATCCAGGAACTGGAGTCCTACTTCCGCGGCGCCGGCTGGAACGTCATCAAGGTCATCTGGGGCCGCGAATGGGACCCCCTGCTGGCCGCCGACACCGACGGCGCGCTCCTCAACCTGATGAACACCACACCCGATGGCGACTTCCAGACCTACAAGGCCGAGTCCGGCGCGTTCGTCCGCGAACACTTCTTCGGCCGCGACCCCCGCACCGCCGCCATGGTCGAGCACCTTTCCGACGCCGAGATCTGGAACCTCAAACGCGGCGGCCACGACTATCGCAAGCTGTACGCCGCATACCGCACCGCGACCGAACACACCGACCAGCCGACGGTCATCCTGGCCCAGACCATCAAGGGATGGACCCTGGGCTCCCACTTCGAGGGCCGCAACTCGACCCACCAGATGAAGAAGCTGACCCTCGAGGACCTCAAGGGCTTCCGCGACCGGCTCTTCCTGGAGATCCCCGACTCGGCGCTGGACGCGGTGAAGCCGCCGTATTACCGGCCGCCGGAGCACTCACCGGAGCTGGAGTACCTGCATGAGCGGCGCCGCGCCTTGGGCGGCTACCTGCCGGCGCGCAGCGCCCGCAGCACGCCCCTTGCACTGCCCGGCGCGGCGGCATACCAGATCGCGCGGCGCGGCTCAGGTCGGCAAGAGATCGCGACCACGATGGCGTTCGTCCGGCTACTCAAGGACCTGATGAAGGACCCGCAGATCGGTCACCGATTCGTGCCGATCATCCCCGACGAGGCCCGCACCTTCGGGCTGGACTCTCTGTTCCCGTCCAAGAAGATCTACTCCCCCCACGGACAGCACTACCTGTCCGTGGATCGAGAACAGATGCTGAGCTATCAGGAAGATATCCGAGGTGTGCTGCTCCACGAGGGCATCACCGAGGCCGGCTCTGCCGCGTCCTGGACAGCGGCTGGCACTTCGTACGCCACCCACAGTGAGCCGATGATCCCGCTGTACATCTTCTACTCGATGTTCGGATTCCAGCGCACCGGCGACCAGCTCTGGGCGGCCGCGGATCAGATGACCAAGGGGTTCCTGCTCGGAGCCACCGCCGGCCGCACCACCTTGAACGGCGAAGGGCTGCAACACCAGGACGGACATTCGTTGCTGCTGGCATCGACCAACCCCGCCTGTGTTGCCTACGACGCCGCCTACTCGTTCGAGCTCGGCCACATCACCGCCGACGCCTTGCGGCGAATGTACGGCGAGCCGGGACCCGGCGAAGACCAGAACGTCTTCTACTACCTCACCCTCTACAACGAGCCGATCACCCAGCCGGCCGAGCCCGCCGACGTCGACATCGACGGGATCCTCGCCGGAATGCACCGCTACTCCCCTGCCCCCGACGGCGACGGTCCAAAGGCGCAGATCCTTGCCTCCGGCATCGCGATGCCCTGGGCACTGGAAGCACAACGTCTCCTGCAAACCGACTGGGCGGTTCAGGCCGACGTGTGGTCGGTGACGTCCTGGACACAGTTGCGCCGCGACGCACTCGCCGCCGAAGAGTGGAACCTGTCGCACGCCGACGAGCCACCCCGAATCCCCTACGTCACCAGGCGGTTGAACGATGCTCCCGGTCCGGTAGTCGCCGTGTCGGACTGGATGCGCGCCGTACCCGACCAGATCGCGCCCTTCGTGCATGGTCCCTGGGCCTCGCTGGGCACAGACGGGTTCGGCCACTCCGACACCCGCGCCGCCCTGCGTCGCCACTTCGGTATCGACGCGCAATCCATTGTCGTGCGGGTGCTGCAGCAGCTGGCCAAACTGGGCGACGTCGACGATTCGGCACCCCGGCAGGCAATGACGATCTACGGCCTGGCCGGCGAAGCCGAAACCCAACGCCGCGACAGGCGGCGATGACACCCCAACGACACTCGCGCGCGCCGTCGCCGCACCCTGACACACGCCGCCGGGAAAGCGTTGGCCCGGCCAACGTTCCGATGGATCCGGGTGTTGCCGATCACCGGCAACCAGACGGGCTCCAAGTCAGCCGACCAAGTGCGGTGCCAGTCCGTGGCCGTCAGACAAGCATGGAAGTACATCGACGCTCTAGAAGGAGCAGATTATGAGCACTGAGGGGCGCACCGCCCGCACACCAAGCCGGGAGACACTGTCCGACCCGGCCTACCAGGCCTTCCTGGTCCTGCGAACCGTCTTCACGGTGGCCCCGATCGTGTTCGGCCTGGACAAGTTCGCCAACCTGCTCACCGACTGGCCCGGCTACCTGGCCCCCTGGATCAACGACATCGTCCCCGGCTCCGGCCAAGACGCCATGTACGTCATCGGCGTCATCGAGATCGTCGCCGGCATCGCGGTCGCCCTGATCCCCCGCTACGGCGCACTGCTCGTCGCGGCCTGGCTCGCAGGCATCATCGTCAACCTGCTCACCCTCTCCGGCTTCTACGACGTCGCCCTACGCGACTTCGGCCTCCTCGTCGCCGCCCTCGCCCTGGCCCGCCTCGCCACCAAATACGCCCCGGCACGGCACAGCTCCTGACGGATCAACGAACAGTTCATGACCCTTCGCATTGAAGGAGCCGTCCACCGACCAGCTGGCCGCCTGTCCGCGCCGGACAACCGGCCGACGAGCTAGCCCCGCTGACCTGGCCGTCCGGTGGCATGACCCCTGGTTCCGGGAAGCGGGGCAACAAAGTCTCGACAGCCCGCCCGTCGGCCGTCGCGTGGCCATCGACGAGGCGGCGGGCGACTTACGGAGAAGAAATGATCATCGTTTACCTACTACTCACAGCGGTTGTCGTCGGCCTGATCGGTGCGGCGGCGTGCGTCCGCGTGGTCAAGCAGTTCGAGCGCGGCGTCGTGTTCCGGTTCGGCCGGGTGCGCCCCGCGGTCCGGCAGCCCGGTCTGGCCTTGCTGGTGCCGATCGCCGACCGGCTGCAGAAGGTCAACATGCAGATCATCACGATGCCGGTCCCCGCACAGGACGGCATCACCCGCGACAACGTGACCGTTCGCGTCGACGCGGTCGTCTACTTCAACGTGATCGACCCGGTCCGCGCGGCCGTCGACGTCGAGGACTACATCTCGGCCATCGGCCAGGTCGCGCAGACCTCGCTGCGCTCGATCATCGGCAAGAGCGACTTGGACGACCTGCTGTCCAACCGGGAACGCCTCAACCAGGGCATGGAGCTGATGATCGACAGCCCAGCGCTCGACTGGGGTGTCCACATCGAACGGGTCGAGATCAAGGACGTCGCCCTGCCGGAGACGATGAAACGGTCGATGTCGCGCCAAGCCGAGGCCGAACGGGAACGCCGAGCCCGCATCATCACCGCGGACGGCGAACTCCAGGCCTCGGAGAAGCTGGGCCAGGCCGCCGAGGTGATGACCGAACACCCAGCCGCCCTCCAATTGCGCCTGCTCCAGACCGTCGTCGAGGTCGCCGCCGAAAAGAACTCCACCCTGGTGCTGCCCTTCCCCGTCGAGCTGCTCCGGTTTCTAGAACGATCGACACCGCCCGAGCCCGCCAAGGCAACCGGTACCCATCAAGTGGCGGCGACCACAGCACCGGCCCTTAAAAATGGCTCGCCGGCGACTGATATTCCACCGATCCGCGAGATCGAACAGTCCCAGCGAACCAGTGGGTCGATCTCACTCGACTCGTTGACGGCATCCCCAGCGGCGGCGGCCGAAGCACCGGCCCTGCCTGTCCCCGAAACGGCCGGGTTGGCACAACCTCAGTGGGGCGGACTCCCCGCCGGTTGTGCCGACCCGGCATGGCAACCGTGACGACGCGAGATCGGCGCACAGTTGATGGTCGGCCGGATCGTCCGGCACGTACCTGCCGGTGAAGGAAAGGAAGCGCGACATGGCAACCGTCTCGTTCAAGGGAGCCAGCCGGGTCTACCCAGGCTCCGACATCCCGGCCGTCGACGGGCTGGACCTTGACATCGCCGACGGCGAGTTCATGGTGCTCGTCGGCCCGTCGGGGTGTGGGAAATCCACCTCACTGCGGATGCTCGCCGGGCTCGAAGAGGTCAACGAGGGCAAGATCTACATCGGGGACCGCGATGTCACCAACAGCCCGCCGAAGGAGCGCGACATCGCGATGGTGTTCCAGAACTACGCCCTCTACCCACATATGACGGTCGCCGACAACATGGGCTTCGCCCTCAAGATGAGGAGCATGCCCAAGGACGAGCGGGTCAAGCGCGTCACCGAGGCAGCCAAGCTGCTCGGCATCGAGGAGTACCTCGACCGCAAGCCGAAGGCTCTGTCCGGTGGCCAGCGCCAGCGCGTCGCCATGGGCCGCGCGATCGTACGCGACCCACAGGTCTTCCTGATGGACGAGCCGCTGTCCAACCTCGACGCCAAGCTCCGCGTCCAGACCCGCACCCAGATCGCCGAACTCCAGCACCGCCTGGACGTCACCACCGTCTACGTCACCCACGACCAGATCGAGGCCATGACGATGGGCGACCGCGTCGCCGTCCTGAAGGACGGCCGGCTGCAGCAGGTCGACACACCGCTGGGCCTCTATGACCGGCCAAAGAACGTGTTCGTCGCGGGCTTCATGGGCTCACCGGCGATGAACCTGATCGAGGCCGAGATCACCGACGACGGCGCGAAGATCGGCGACTACGTCGTACCGATCGAGCGCAACCTGCTGGCGAAGGCCGGCCACGACAAGACACTGATGCTGGGTATCCGGCCGGAGGCGTTCCATCTCGCGGATGACGGGCTGGCGGTGAAGGTCGGGGTGATCGAGGAGCTCGGCTCGGATGCGTTCCTGTACGGCACCGCGGAGCACTCCAGCCTGAACCAGCAGATCATCGCGCGGATCGGCACCCGGATGCACAGCGAGACGGGCGCCATCGTGTACCTCGCCCCGCAGCCCGACGAGCTGCACCTCTTCTCGACCTCTACCGGGCTGCGCCTCACCGCCTGACCGCTTTGTACTCCGCCGGCGGACCCGGGTCCGACATGGATTGTATGTCCGGCCACGCCCCCCAGTGAGCTGCCGCCAGGTTCGCCAACAGCGCGCCGACCGGCAGCGGAGCGCCGTATCGGAAGCAGGCCCCGTGCAGCGCGGGTTCACGCGGTCCTCGCAACACCTCGATGTGAGGAGTTGCGAGGACAGCGTCGTATTCGAAGGAGTGCGCTGGTCTGCTGCGGTTGGTGGATGCTGGGTGTCGGTGGCTGGTGCGGGGCTCTCGGGGGCGGCGCGGCAACCAGCTCGAGGCTTCGACGCAGCCTGCTGCGCTGTTCGTGGTGACTGCTGATGCGGCCCTCCGTTGAAGGTCGTCCTCCGCGGTCTTGTTGGGTGTCAGTCGCCGCCGGCGGGGTCGGTCTTCGACCCCTTGCCGCGAGATCCGCCGGCGTGGCGCTCGGCCCGCGCGGCCAGGAGCCTGACGCCGGCCAGCGAAGCGATGACGGTGATGATCAGGACGCCGGCGATCACACTCAACGAAACGCCTGTGCTGATTTCGGGGACGTGGACGGGCTGCGCGTCGTTGACGAACGGGAGGTTGTTCTCGTGCAAAGCGTGCAGGATGAGCTTGACCCCGATGAAAGCCAGGATCGCGGCGAGGCCGTAGGACAGGTAGATGAGGCGGTCCAGTAGACCGTCGATGAGGAAGTACAGCTGCCGCAGCCCCAGCAGGGAGAACGCGGTGGCGGTGAACACGATGAAGACACTCTGGGTGAGGCCGAAGATCGCGGGGATGGAGTCCAGCGCGAACAGGACGTCGGTCCCGCCGATGGCCACCATGACCAGCAGCATCGGCGTCATCACGCGGCGGCCCTGGTCGATAGTGAACAGTCTGTCGCCGTCGTAGGTCTCAGAGGTCCGCAGGAACCTTTTGGCGAGGCGGACGATGACGTTGTTCGCCGAGCGGCCCTTCGTGGCCCCGGGTTGGAGCATTTGGCCGGCGGTGACAAGCAGGATCAGTCCGAAGATGTAGAACACGAAGGCATAGGAGTTGACGAGTGCGGCGCCGAGGAAGATGAAGGCGGTGCGTGCAAGGAGGGAGAAGACGATGCCGAAGAGCAGCGCCTTCTGCTGGTCGGCGCGCGGGACTTTGAAGCTGGCCATGATGATGAGGAACACGAAGAGGTTGTCGACCGACAAGGCCTTCTCCGTGATGTAGCCGGCGAAGTATTCGCTGCCCAGCGCCGCGCCGCCCAGGAGCCAGACGCCGACGCCGAACAAGACGGCGATGCCCACGTAGACGGCTGACCAGATTGCTGCCTCGCCGAGGGTCGGGGTGTGAGCGGTGCGTACGTGGAAGAAGAAGTCGAAGAGCAGCAGGGCAAGGATCCCGAGGATCGTCAGGGTCCAGACAAGTGGGGGAACGTCCATCAATCATCGGTCGCTGTCGCGCTTGCCTCGTGGTGGTGACGCGCCAATTGTTCAGCGCTGACGCGCTTCAGCTCGGCAGCCGGGAACGGCGACAGTAGTTGCCACCCCACCTCAAGGGTGCCGGCCAGAGTACGGCGATCTGGTCCCTGGTCGAGGTACGTGCGTTCGAAGGCCGCCGCGAAGGCAAGATAGCGCCGGTCCTCTACGGGCAGGCCGCTCTCGCCGACGATCGACATCAACCGGCGGACCTCCCGCCCCCGGGCGTAGCAGGCGTACAGCTGGTCCGCCAGGCCGCGGTGATCGTCACGGGTCTTGCCGGCGCCGATGCCCGCATTCATCAGTCGGGACAGCGACGGCAGCACGTCGATCGGTGGTTCGATGCCTTGCCGGTCAAGCTCACGCGACAGCACGATCTGGCCTTCGGTGATGTAGCCGGTGAGGTCTGGGATCGGGTGGGTGATGTCGTCGTCGGGCATGGTGAGGATCATCAGTTGGGTCAGTGATCCGGTGCCGCCGCGGACTCGGCCGGCCCGTTCGTACAGTGAGGCCAGGTCGGTGTACATGTAGCCGGGGTAGCCGCGGCGGCCCGGCATCTCCTCCCGGGCGGCGGAGATCTCGCGCAGCGCTTCGCAGTAGGCGGTCATGTCGGTCATCACGACCAGGACGTGCCGTTGCTGTTCGAAGGCCAGGTATTCGGCCATTGTGAGCGCGACCCGCGGGGTCATCAGCCGTTCGATGGTGGGATCGTCGGCCAGGTTGAGCAGGAGGACGCTGCGGGCGGCGGCGCCCCCGGTCAGGAACTCGGTGCGGAAGAACTCCGCCTCCCGGCGAGTCACGCCCATGGCGGCGAAGACGACGACGACCTCGGCGTCGTCGCCGGGCACGCGTGCCTGGGCCGCGATCCGGGCAGCGAGGCTGTTCGCGGGGAGCCCGGCGCCGGAGAAGATCGGCAGTTTCTGGCCTCGGACGAGCGTGATGAGTCCGTCGATCGCCGAGACACCGGTTTCGATGAACTGGTCGGGATGGGCACGGGTGATCGGGTTGAGCGGCAGGCCGTTGACGTGGCGGTAGTCGTCCGGGACTGGTTGCGGGCCGCCGTCGCGCGGCCTGCCGGCTCCGTCGAGGACACGGCCGAAGTAGTCGGTGCCCACGCCGGTCCGGGCTGCGCGGCCGCGGGTGAGAACGGAGGTTTCCCTGCGTCCGATGCCGACGGTTCCGCCGAAGACCTGGACGATCGCCGTTGACCCGTCGAGCTCGAGCACCTGGCCTTCGCGGACCGGGCCGTCGCCGGTTTCGACCTCGACCAGTTCGCCATACCCGACGCCGTCCATCCCGTCCACGACGAGGAGGGGCCCGGCGACCCGGGTCACGGTGCGGTGCCCGACGGTGAAGGCGGGGTGGGCTGCGGTGGTGGTCACAGCGAGCTCATTTCTTCGGCTATCCGCTGGATGAGGCGGGTTGCAGAGTCGTCGACGTGGTCAGGGGGCCAGCGGCGCATCCGGCCGAGCTCGGTCAGCACGGCCGCGGAGGTGATCGCGGTGATGGCGACGCCCCGCTGGTGTGCTGAGCGCATCGCGGCGCCGGTCTCGTGGATGACGCGCAGCATGGCCAGCAACCGTTGGGGTGGACAGGAGGCGTCGAGGTCGTCGAACGAGGACTGTTGGAGCAGGTCTTCTCGCAAGGCTTGCCCGATGCGCAGGGTGATCCGTTGCTCGGCGGCCAGCGCTTCGACGCCGAGCAGCGATACCACCTCCTGCAAGGCGCCTTCGTCTTGCAGCGCTGCTGATGCCCACCGGCGCAGCGGCGACCAGTCCGAGCCGATCTCTCGGTCGAACCATTCGTCGAGGCCGTACTGCGAGAAACTGCGCAGCCAGTTCACGGCCGGGAAGTGACGTTGCCGGGACAGCGCCGTGTCGAGCGCCCAGAAGCAACCGGCGAGTCGCAGGCTGTTCTGGGTGATCGGCTCGGAGAAATCCCCGCCAGCCGGTGAAACGGCGCCGACGATCGTCACCGCGCCGGTGCGTTCCGGTGTACCGAGGCATGTCACCGCGCCGGCCCGTTCGTAGAAGCCGGCCAGTCGTGTGGCCAGGTAGGCCGGGTAGCCGTCCTCGGCCGGCATCTCCTCCAGTCGGCTCGACACCTCGCGCAATGCCTCGCCCCACCGGCTGGTCGAGTCGGCCATCATGGCGACGTCGTAGCCCTGGTCCCGGTAGTACTCTGCGATCGTGATCCCGCTGTAGATGCTGGCTTCCCGGGCCGCGACCGGCATGTTGGACGTGTTCGCGATCAGCACGGTGCGCTCCATCAGCGGGGCGCCGGTGCGCGGATCGGACAGCTCGGGGAACTCCTCGAGCACCTCGGTCAGTTCGTTGCCGCGTTCGCCGCAACCGACGTAGACGACGATGTCGGCGGTGGAGAACTTGGCGAGGGCCTGTTCCAGCACGGTCTTGCCGGTCCCGAAACCGCCGGGGATGATGGCGCTTCCGCCGCGGGCGACCGGGAAGAGCAGGTCGAGGACCCGCTGGCCGGTGATCAGCGGCACGGTGAGCGGCAGCCGGTTCGCGACCGGGCGGGCCCGGCGTAACGGCCACCGACGCAGCATCGCCACCGGGTGCCCATCGACGTCGACGACAGGATCGAGGATGGTGGACGGCTCGGGCCGGACTGAGGTGACCACCCCACTGACGCCTGTTGGCACCAGGATCCGATGCTCGATGGCGCGCCCCTCCGGGACCGATCCGAGAAGATCACCGGGTCCGACCCGGTCCCCGACATCGACGGCGGGCCGGAAGTCCCAGCGGAGGTCGCGGTCCAGGCGGGGCGGGTCTGCGCCTCTGGCGATGTACAGGGCGCCGTCCGTGCTGAGATTCTGCAGCGGTCGTTGGGTGCCGTCGAGGATCGCGCCGAGGAGTCCGGGGCCGAGTTCGGCGTACAGGGGTTCGCCGGTCGCCTCGACCGGTTCGCCGACCTGTAGTCCGGTGGTGTTCTCGAAGACCTGCGTGACCACCAGGTCGCCGTCGATCTTGATGACCTCTCCGAGGAGTTGTTCGACGCCGACCCGGACCACGTCGAACAGGCGGGTGTGGGGCAGGCCGGTGGCGCTGACGACGGGGCCGGAGATCCTCACCACTCGTCCGCTGTCGGTGGCCACACGCCTGTTTCCACTCCAGGACTCCCGTGACGCTGGGTCTGTCGTGGTCATGGGGTGCCTCCGCTTGGCGTGAAGGTGATCTGATAGCCAACCGCGCGGGCCAGCAGGTCGCGGAGCGCCGCGTCGTTGGCTGCGGAGACGTCGCCGTCCTCGTCCGGGAGGCTGAGGATGAGTGGGCTGGTCTGCTTGGCCCAGGCGGCGCGAACCTGCGGTGCGACGGCTGACCAGAGTGCTCCGTGGACGGCGACGACAGCGGCCCGGCGGTCCGCGATTGCTGCGGCGACGGCGGCGATGGTCTCGTTGGCATCGACGGCCGTGACCGTCCGTGCGCCGCCGAGGAGGTAGCCGATGGCGGTCATGGGGGTTGCGATGACGAGCGCGTCACTCATGGCTGGTCCTTCCGGTCTGTGTCGTGGTCATCGGACAAGCAGGTCTCGGAGGTCGTAGCGGGGGGCGAGGCCGGCGAGGAGGAGCCGGACAGTGCGCGCCTCGCATTCGGCGGCCAGCACGTAGCCGACGGGGATGTGCGCACCGAGGGGGTCGCCGCGTCGCAGGCCGCGCACGGTCTGGCGCCACACGGCGACGTCCAGGTTCCATTCGAGCGCGGTGAGGTCTTCGTCGCGGAGGTGCCGTTCGAGAGGTTGCCGCCAGCCGGGGCGGGCCGCCACCGCCGGCTGCGGGTCGCCTCGTCGGGCGGCCAGCAACGCCGATTCGGGCACCAGTCCGGTGGGGAGGAGCCGCGGCATCTCCAGCGCTGGGTCGCGCAGTACGGCGAGAAGGTTGGCCCGGTCGCACCCGGCTTGGACAACCTCCAGGACGGGGCATGCGGCACGGCCGACCCATTCCAGACGGTCGGTCCAGCCGTCGATCGCGGCTGCCGCGATGGTGGTCTCGAACTCGTCTGGGTCGCCGTGTAGCTCGTAGTGCTCCCAGGCCGCCGGCAGTGCCCGGGCGGTCAGCGGGTCGGGGAGCCGGTGTGTGGTCAGGCGCAGGACGGCTGTTGCGCCGTCCGGTGCTGCGGCGATATCGGCGGCGGTTTGCTGGTCGAGCGCACCAACACCCATCACCGCCGCGAGCCGGACGGCGACCGGCTGTCCGGTGCGTGCTCCCCGCAGCAGCGCAAGTGTGTCGTGCAGGTCGTGCCGGGCCAGCAGCACCCCAACCGCGGTGCCGGCCGTGCCGCCGTACAGTCCACGCACTCCGCGCAGCAGGTCCCGCAGTCGGTGCCCGGCTGCTTCGAGGAGTTGGCGGTCGCCTGCTTGGTCGCGGTTCAGATAGGGACGGTAGATCGACCCGGCGAGCCGTTCGGCGACCGCCTCGCGGGAGACGCCGGCGAGTTGGTCGTAGTCGACTGGGCCGAGCAACGCGGACAGCCTCGCTCTGAGTCGGGTGTTGCCGGCGATGAAGTCGGCCCGGGGCGTCATGAGTCCTGATTCCAGGAGCTGCTCAGTCCGGCACGGATCCCCGGCCAGGTGTTCGCCAGCCGGGTGAGGTAGGTGTTGTCGACGTAGCGGCCCTGGTCGTCCTCGGCGATGGCGCCGCCGTGTTCGAGGTCGGCGACGATCGGGACCGTGGTTTCGCGCCTCAGCGTCGCGGCGTCGGCCGGGTGAACGTGCACCGTTGTGGCCTGCGGCATCGCCGCGACGGCTTCGTGCAGGCAGGCGGCTGCCATCGTCGGGCCGTCCGGGCTGCCGGGCACGGCGAGCAGTTGCTCGCGTACCTGGCCGAGGTCCTCCTCCAATGCGTCGTCGCGCGCGGTGCGGACGGCCCGGCGGGCGCTGAACCGCGCGGTGACCAACAGATCCTCGGCCTCCTGCCGGGCCGCGGTTTCGGCCGCTGCCACGACGTCCTGATGGATCTTGTCGGCCCGCTCCTGGGCATCGACAAGAAGCTGAGCTGCTTGCCGGCGCCTGTCCTGCTGAGCCCGCTCGTGCTCTGCTGCGCCTTCTTCCTCCAGCGCGGTGAGCAGATCGCGCAGCGCCATCACTTGCCGCCGAGGAGCAGGATGATCATCGCCGAGACCGCGAACCCGAGGATGACCAGCGTCTCCGGGATGGCGACCAGCAGGATCGCGCGGCCGGTCAGTTCAGGTTTCTCCGCTACCGCGCCCATAGCCGCGGCCCCGATCCGCGCCTGGGCGTAGCCGGTAGCCAGTGCGGACAGGCCGACGGCGAGGCCGGCGGCGAGGGCGATCAGTCCGAGTTCCATGATGTTCGTCCTTTCAGACAGATGACCCGGCCGGGACCGGCTCGGGTGCGTTGATGGCGGGGGTAGGCAGCGCAGCGACGCCCTCGGACTCGGGGCTCGGGGCAACAGAACCGCCGAGAGGTGCGAAGAGCCGGCCGCCGCCCTCGTAGAACTGCCCGTAGAACTCGACGTAGTGCAGCCGAAGTGCCTGGATCGTCGGGCTGAACGCCGCCAAGGCGAGATTCAGCGCATGGAACAAGGTGGCCACGAGGAGTCCGAGCAGCAGCGGTCCACGGGCGCCGAGCTGGTTGGCGACCTCGGCCAGGTACGTCGAAGCGAGCCCGACCGCCGCCAGCCGCAGGTACGACAAGACGTTGCCGAGGGCACCGAGCAGATCGAGCGGGCCCAGCAGCAGTCCGAGGGCGCCCTGGGACACGCAGGCCACGACGACACCGACGACGAGCGCGGCAACCGCAGGAGTCAATACCTGTGCGGGGAAGCCCGCGGCGGTGACACCGGCCAACCCGAACAGCCCGGCCAGCACCAGAAGGGTTCCTAGTTTCGAGGCCAGATGCCGACGGTGATGTCCGCGGGCGGCCGTCCATACGCCCAGCAGCAACCCCAAGGCGACATGGACGAGGCCGATGGCCAAGGCGAACAGCAGCAACGGCTGAAGGGCGGTCGGGCCGCCTCGGTAGAACCACAGCGCCGGCATGCCGATGCTGTGGCCCAGGCTGCCGAGTGCTTCGCCGTACAGAACCCCGAACAGGACCGTCCAGGCTCCGCCGAGCATCATCACCCGGCCGACCTCGCCGATGGTGCTCTTCTTCGCCCAGTGCGATCTGAGCCACCACGCGGCCGCCAGCAGCAGTGCGCCGTAAACGACGTCTCCAACCATGACGCCGAAGAAGATCGGCAACACCAGCGCCGTCAGACCCGTCGGGTCCAGGTCGCCGCGCGCCGGCCAGGACAACAGCCCGACCAACTGCTGAAACGGCTGCCAGCCGGGCCGGTTCCGCAGCAGCACCGGTTGGTCCTCGACCGATTCACCGGTGTCGAGGCGCTCGACAGCGACGGACTGGCCGAGCCGGGCGGTCAGCGCCTGCTCGACCCTCACGGTCTGTTTGGCCGGGACCCACAGCCTGAGAACGAACGTGCGAGACGACAGGTCAGCCTGCGTGGCCGCCACAGCTCGCTCAGCGCGAGCCCGCAACGCGGCGATGGTCGCCTGCAGCGACCCCGCGACCGGATTGACCGTGGCGGCCAGCTCGGCCTGGACGCGGTCACCTTCGCCAGGCAAAGCGGCGAGTCGGTCCCGCATCGCCTCGACAGTCGCGCGCAGCGACTTGCCAGCGTAGGCAGCCGGGACACCTACCTCGACGATCCTCTCCGTGCCGAGCAGCGCGTGGACGTCGGGCAGGTCACCGCGGCGAAGAACCAACAGACAGCCGACCGGGCTGCCGGGCATCGCGGCGGAGGTGACCATCAGGTGTCCTCGGCCGAGCAGTTCGGCGAGTTGCCGGGTCAGCTCGGGGACGACGCGCAGGTCCGGGTCGTCGAGGACCAGCGCCATACTGGCCAGGCCAAGGTTCGCCAGCTGCCGGTCATCCAGCCGGCCTAGTTCGGGTACGAGCGGCTGCAGCGCGTCGAGGGCATCGATGGATCGGGGCAGTGCCTCGACCTCGGCGCGAAGTTCCTCTTCTTCGGCCAGCAGCTTTGCCACCTGGGGTTCGAGGTGGTCGAGGGTGGCCTGTAGGGCGGTGTCGCTGAGCACGGTGCCGGTCGCGGACTGGTCGACGAGCTCGAGCATGGCGTCAGCGCGGGCGATGAGATCCGCCAGGTCGGGCGGGGTCTCGCCGGGATCGACGATGGCCACCACCTCGGCCAGCCGCAGTTCCTGCAAGGCTGTCAGGGCGTCGTCCAGGCGCGGCCGAAGCCCGACGACCTCGAGCTGCGTGAGGCGGACCATCATGGTCGGCTCACCTCGTCCAGCGATGACCGTATCTGTTGCGGCAGCACCGCGGCGACGACAGTGGCGACGTCCTGGTCACGGCGCCGGGTGGCGACCGCGGTCAACTCGGCTGCGCGGCGGACGCCGGCTTCGGTCAACCGCGCGGCCTCGGCGCGGGCGGCGGACAGGATCGCGGCTGTCCGTTGCCGCGCCTCCTCCGCCGCCTGCCCTTCGGCCTCGGCGATGAGGTGATCCGCCTGCACTTGAGCTAGTGCCACCTCATCGCCGGCCCGGTTCGCCGCGGCCAGCCGGGCGGCGATCGAGTTCTCAAGCTCGCGTACCAACTCGTGCGGCGTCGCCTGGGCGACCGTGTCGCTGTCATCGTGCCCGCGGCTCATGCCGCGCTCCGACTGCGGTCGAGCCTGTCGCTGGTCGCATCGCGGGAGGCCCGGCGGGTCCGGGCGCGTCTGAGCCGGGCGTGCTCCTCGCGTTCGCGCTCGTCCAGCGTGAGCGCGATCCGGCGCGCCTCGTCGTGCAACTGAGGGAGCACGATGTTGTCCAAGGCATTGACCTGCGTGGTGGTCCGGGCGATCTCCGTGGCCAGCCGGCGCACGCTCAACTCGACCGCACACAGATCTAGCAGCCACTCGAGTTGCTCCTCGTAGGCCAGTGCGACGGTGTCGAGGTGGGCCGAGGCCAGGGCGGGTGCCCAGCCGCGGGTGCCTGCGTTGCGGCGGACAGGGTCGTGGCGCAGGTCGAACACATGAACACCGGCCACAGTCCGAGACCGCAGCTCCGCGCCGATCCCTGTCGCGGCGGCCAGCGCTCCCGATGCGAGTGTCTCCGGGCCACGCACGGCGGTGGCCTCGTCGAGGTGCTGCCGGGCTTGAACTGCGAGGGTCCGCAGCCGTTCCAGTCCGTCCAGGAGCTCGGTCTGGTGGTGGCGGAACTCCCGCACCAGCGCGGTTCGTTTGTCTTTGAGCAGATCGCGGCCTTGAGCGACGAAGGCCGCCCGCCGCCGGCGGTCCAGCAGCTCACTTCGGGTAGCAACAAGGGATTGCATGGCACACTCCCGGATGCGTGATCGGGTACCTCTGACACTGCCGTTACGTCGCTTCGCCGGGTATTGGCACCTTCGGCGAAGGTCGCATCTCGTTGATTGCCGGGAACCGGCAATGGTGCAGCTGGCCCGAAAGGGTCGTTCTCAACCGAACGTTTGTGGCGCGGCGCGACGCCTTGGGGTGCGGGTTCGACGACCGGGGTGCCCTGCTCAGGGCAGTTGGGCGGATGCGAAGTTCCGGACCTTACTGTCTGGCAGGCACGTCACGAGACAGGCGGGAGGTCCCGGAGCGCGAGAGCAGCCTGGATGAGGGCGGCGTGTGTCAGCGCCTGCGGGTAGTTGCCGAGTTGTTCGCCGGTCTTGGGGTCCAGCTCTTCGGCGTACAGGCCCAACGGACTGGCGCGGTCCAGCAGTTCGGTGAACAGGTCGACGGCCTCGCACCGGCGGTCATCAAGCGCCAGCGCGTCAACCAGCCAGAAGGAACAGGGCAAGAACGCGCCTTCGGTGCCCGGCAGCCCGTCACGCCCCGGTGGGTATCGGTACAGCAAGGGACCCGTGGCACTCAGTTGGCTGCGGATGGCATCCACTGTCCCGCGGACCCGCGGTGATCCGCGCTCCTCGAGTCCGATCCGGGGCAGGATGAGGACAGCGGCATCCAGCTCTTGTGACCCGTAGCTTCTGGTGTAGCTACCGATACTGGTGTCGAAACCCAGCTTCTTGACCTCAATGCGGATCGCCTCGCGGGCGGCCTGCCAGCGGCGCCGCCGACGGTCGGAGAGCCGGTGCGTCTCGGCGATCCGCAGGGCTCGGTCGAGCGCCAGCCAGGCCATCAGCTTGGAATGCACGTGATGGACCTGGTCCCCGCGGACCTCCCAGATGCCTGCGTCCGGCTCACTCCACCGTCGCGCAACCAGGTCGGCGAAACCTCGCATCGCGCGCCACGTTTCGGAGTACAACGGATGACCCGCCTGCACGAGGGTCCAGGCGGCGTCGAGCACCCATCCGTAGCCGTCAAGTTGATGTTGCTGGGCGGCGCCATTGCCCACCCGGACCGGGACACTGCCGGCGTAGCCCGGCCAGTTTCGCAGGCCACGTTCTGGGGGTGCTTGTCGACCGTCCAAGGTGAGGAGAACCGGTAGCCGGGGACGTTGCAGGCGGCTCGCGTGCAGCAACCACCACAGGAACCCTCGGGCTTCCTCAACCATGCCGACACCGAGGAACGCCGCGATCCCGATGCTTGCGTCCCGGGGCCAGGCAAAGCGGTAGTCCCAGTTCCGCACCCCGCCGAGCTGCTCGGGTAGCGAGGTGGTCGGGGCGGCCACAGGCGCACCGGACGGCGAGTACGTCAACAGGCGCAGCGTCAGCAGGCTGCGAAGCACCTCCTCACGAAAGGGCAGCTCCTGGTCGACCCGAGCCGTCCAGGCACGCCACCGGCTCTCGTCCTCGGTGAGAAGCGCCCAGGCGGCGGCAGCCTGAACATGGACCAGCGGTTCCCGATGCGCGACGGTGAGGACGAACGTGACCGGCCGATCAGGGGTGACCGTGAAGGGCGTCGGCATACCGGGCTCGATGGCCGGGCCGGCATCGCAGCTCAGCGACATCGCCAGCGCGCCCCACTCGCAGACGAGATCCTGACCGCGGCGTCGGCTGCGCGGCCGGGTGTGCTCCTGACCGCGGCGCGGGTCGAACTCGACCAGAGCCTCGACGGCGCCGCTCTCGGCGGACAATCGCCGCACGAGGACCGTCGCAGGCAACAGGCGTCCGGCTACCTCGGCCACCATCGCCTCGGTCAGTGTCAGCTTGCCGCGGGGCGTCGCCCAGGTGGTCTCCAGGGTCGCGGTGTGGAGGCGGTACTTGCGCTCGACAACAGTGGCGGTGGCGGCTGGTCCCAACCGGAATCTGCCTGCGTCAGGACCGCCGACAAGTGCTCCGAAGACCGGGGTGCCGTCGAAGCGCGGCGCGCACAGCCAGTCGAGTGAGCCGTCGCTGGACACGAGTGCCGCGGTGCGGGTGTCACCCAGCAGCCCATAGTCGGCGATCGGCTTCATCTCAGCGGGCCTGGAGCAGCAGGCCGAGCATGGCACCGTAGACAAGGTGGGCGGCGATTGTTACGGCTGGAGTCTGCACGCCATAGTTGAGGGCGAGCAGACCCGGTGGCTCGAGCACGGCCCTGCTCGCGGGTCCGGCGCGGTGTGACGCCATTCGGGGATGCAAACCGGGGAGCACTGGGAGCAGCACCATAAGCGCAACCGCGACATGCAGAAGGCCGAGCAGCCCGCCCAGCCACCAGGTGGCTCGATGCAGCAGGGCGAACACGGTCGCGTATCCAAGCGCGAACACCTGGCCGACCACGAGATGGATGAGGAACCCTGCGGCCCGGGCACGATCGGGGTCCTCCGTCACCAGGGTGCCGAGAACGAGCGGAAGGTCCAGCCGGGTGAGGCCGGTCAGCTGCGCGGTGATCATCACGGCAGTCAGCGCAGAAGTGGCCACCAACCCGAATACCGCCCACCCGAACCAGTCCACGACGTCGCCGGTCAGGCTCGTCGGCTACGAATGAACCGAAGGCCGGCCAGGCGAGAAGAAGAGAACAACGGCGATCGCTGGTATGGGCCGCGCACTCCCCCGGTTTCACGAACCACGGCACACCTCCTGGCGCATCGCGCGCCCTGTGGAGCGACCCGCGCAAGTATATCGTAACACGATATACTTGATTTAGGGCCGGGTCTCCCCGGCGAAACCACTGAGGACGTGATCACATGCAGCCGGACACGATGCACGATGAGCAGGCGGCAGAGCCGCTGACGAAGGCGGACTTCGAGGCGTTGGCTCGGTTCCGATTCGGCATCCGCCGGTACCTGCGCTTCAGTGAGCAGGCCGTCCGCGGTCATGGCCTGACGCCGCAGCAGTACCAGCTGCTGCTGGCGTTGAAGGGGTTCCCGGGCCGCGAGTGGGCGACCTTGACCGAGTTGGCCGACCGCCTCCAGTTGCGGCACCACAGCGTCGTGGAACTCGTGAACCGTGCGCAGGCGCAAGATCTCGTGACCAGGGCGTCAGATCCGACGGACGCCAGAGTTGTCCGGGTGGAGTTGACGCGGCACGGCGAGCGGGCGTTGGCGCGGCTCAGTGCGCTGCACCGTGACGAGCTTCAACGGCTGGGCACGGCCCTCGCGGTGCCCGACTGGAGCGACGCTGCCGACGGTGCAGCATGACGCGCCACACTGTCCGGGTCCGCAGGATCTACGATCGGCCCGCGGCCGAGGACGGCATCCGGGTCCTGGTCGATCGCGTATGGCCCCGCGGGATCCGCAAGGAAGCGGCCGCCATCGATGAGTGGGTCAAGGACGTCGCGCCGTCCACGGACCTCCGCAAGTGGTACGGCCATGTCCCGGAGAAGTTCGCGCAGTTCGAGGCGCGCTACCGCGACGAACTCGCAAATCCCTCGGCCCGGACAGCGCTGGACCACCTGCGCACACTGGCGAAACGCGATGCCCTGACCTTGGTGACGGCGACCAGAGACGTGGACCACAGCCAGGCGGCAGTGCTGGCCCGGCTGCTGCGGGAGCCACGTTGACCTTAGCGGCCCGGGCCAATCGGCTCGACCAGCCGGCTGGGCGGCCGGGCAAAGCTAATGACCAGGGCGCTTCCTGATCTGCAGCCCGGCACGGCGCCGATGGATGGTCAGGTAGGACAGTCCGTTGATACCCGCGGTGATGTTGCGGGTCGAGCCGCGGGGCAACCAGACGATGTTGCCGCCAGCAAGAACCTGCTCGCCGTCGGGCGTACCGACGATGCCGCCGCCCGCGACAACGACGAGTACGACGTCCAGGTCCCGCTCGGTGTGGGTGTCCACGCGCTGCCCGGCAGGTAGATGGATGAGGTTAGCGTCGAGCTGGCGACCCGGCTCGGCGAGCGTCCACCGCGCACCCGAGGGTACGGGCGACTCGTCGACGAGTTCACGCACGTCGACCAGGACCCGCACCGTCGGACCCTCTGGCAGGAGGTCAGCTGGAACCGCAGGCGACTCCTCAGGCATCAGTGGCAACCCGGCCGATCCGAACCCGCCATTCCTCAGGCCCGGCCTGCAAATAGTCCCAGCTGAAGGCGCCGGCGTGCATGGCTTCGAACTCCCGGCGCAACGGCTTGGGGTCGTGGCTGTTGACCAGGATGAACGCCTCCCCCGGAGCCAGCCGGGCATAGCGGGCGAATACGCGTGGATGCCGGCCGCCCCGCGCGATTCGCCGTACGTCGATGACCGTCGGCTGTTCGGCAAGGTAGGCCCGCACGTCAGCGGCCAGCAGAGACGGATCCACACCAGGCAGGCCGGCGAGCGCGGGAAGCAACACCGATTCCTCGATCCGGAGGTGAAGATCCAAGCCCGCCGCGATCATCACGCCGAGCCTGACCGCATCGGCCGGGTCGGCGGCCGCCAGTTGGTCGATCTGCGCGTCGAGTGCCGCGGCCCCGGCCCGCAGAGCGTCGACCAAGAGCCGGGTCTCATCATCGCCGGATGCGGGCCCGTACAGGTCGCGCTCCGCGGTGAATAGGTACCGGCGCACCTCGTGGAGGCAGAAGTCCACCAACTCCGCAGACCGTGGCTCCGCACCCTGGGCAACTGGCTGCACAGTGGTCAACTCCGCCAGGCCGGACCGCAGCTGCGCGTGGGCCTCACGCACCGCACCGCGAGCGATCACGTCCGGGTCGGTCTCGGTCGCCTGAATGAAGATCTCCGAAGCCGGCATCTGCCACTCTCCTTATGTTACTGTTTTCAATGATTATTACATGTGATATTTGTAGTAATTACAAGCGTCCGGTGAGGAGTCCGCTGTGACCTACGTGATCGCGTTGCCGTGCGTCGACCTGAAGGACCGCGCGTGCGTCGAGGAATGCCCGGTGGACTGCATCTACGAAGGTGGCCGCTCGCTCTACATCCAGCCCGACGAGTGCATCGACTGCGGCGCGTGCGAACCGGTATGCCCGGTCGAGGCCATCTTCTACGAGGACGATCTGCCCGAGCAGTGGAAGGACTACCAGGCCGCAAACGCGGGATTCTTCGACGAGCTCGGTTCTCCAGGCGGGGCCTTCAAGGTGGGCGCCATGCCCCACGACCATCCCCTCATTGCGGCGCTGCCGCCGCAGGAGCAGGCAAGCTGACCACTATGACCAGGACTGACCAGACCGCCGGCGACCAGCCCCGCCGACAAGCACTGCTCGAAGCCCTGCGAGGCGCCGACGCACCGCAGGGGGTCACCGAACTCGCCGACCAACTCGGCATCCACCCCAACACGGTCCGCTTCCACCTCGACGCACTCGTGACGCAAGGACTTGTCGACTGCCAGCTCCAGAAACCGGCAGGGCGAGGACGGCCGCGGACTGCGTACACATCACATCCCGGGATGGATCGAGGCGGCCGGCGTCAGTACCACCTACTGGCCAAGATCCTGCTCGGTCAGCTGTCCACGAATCCCGATGCCGGCGCCGCGGCCGAGGCCGCGGGCCGCAACTGGGGCGGCTATCTGGTCGAGCACATCCCCCCGTCCCATCAGATTGGCGTCGCCGAGGCCACCCAGCGGCTGAGCGCGATGATGACCGACCTCGGTTTCGCCCCGGAACCCGACGGCGACGCAGCCAAGCGCATCAGGCTGCGGCACTGCCCGTTCCTGGAACTCGCGGAGGAGTACTCGTCCACCTTGTGCCCGCTGCATCTCGGCCTGATGCGAGGTGCCCTCACCGAGATCCGCGCACCGATTACCGCGACCAGTCTCGAGCCGTTCGCCGAGCCCGATGCCTGCATCGTGCACCTCTCCCGTACCCGCACGGCCGGCGTGGGCGCCCGGGCGCACAATCGTCGCACCCGGAGCACATGATGTACCTGACCAGGATCGGCACCACGCCCCTACGCCGCGCGCCCGTCCCCGGCGGCCCGACAATGGAAGTACTCGTCGCGGCCGAGACTTCCGGCAACATCGCGATGGTCCAGGTATGGATCCCGCCCGGTGGCGGCCTGCCCGAACACGATCACGGACCCTCGGAAATCGTCCTGGTCCACGTCTCGGGCTCAATCGAGCTTCACCAAGGCGACCAGCAGCACAGACTCGCCCCTGGCGCCGTCGCACACCTGGCCACCGGGGACGCGTCAGCTTGACCAACCCTGGAACCGAACCCGCCGTCATGATGATCGTCGCCTCACCTCCGGACTTCGTCGCGCGAATCACGGGTTGGCCGGCCGCATAGGGGCCATCGGCAACCACGCCGGGACTCCGGCACGATCCCCCGAGCGCGGATGCAACGTCACGGATCTAGAAGGAGCAACAGTGAACGCCGCACCAGCCGCCGTAGCAACCGCCGCCGTCTTCATCTGGCTCGGCATGGTGCTCGCGATCTCCTTCCTGGAGGCGCCACTCAAATTCCGCGCCCCAGGTGTCGACATCCCCATTGGGCTCGGCATCGGCCGCATCGTCTTCCGGGCGCTCAACCGCGTCGAGATCGCATTGGCGCTGGTCGCGCTCGCGGCGATCGTCGTGGGACGGCCGACCGGTTCCGTAGCGGCTCTCACAGCAGCGATCCTGATCATCCTGGCCGGACAGCTCATCGCGATCCGGCCCCAACTCAACCGGCGCACCGACCGCGTCCTCGCCGGTCAGCACCCGCCCCGATCGAGCATGCACCTGTACTACGTCGGTCTCGAGGCAGCCAAGGTGCTCACCTTGGCAGCGCTCGGAATCTGCCTTCTCGTGGCCGGCTGACTCGCCGCCGCTACACCATGATGTGCGCGGCCAAGGGCACCGAGGTGTCCGCAAGCCGATCCGTATCCACCGGTTGCCGGCTGCGGCGGCGGCGCCTCTACGACCACGTCGTACGGCAGACAGCCGCGGTAACCCGCGATGAGGCGGCGACGGCGTTGGGTCTGCCGCGTGCCACTGCCGCGTTCCATCTCGACCGGCTCGCCGCCGAGGGTCTGCTCGACGTCGTTTACGAGCGTCGCTCCGGCCGGTCGGGCCCGCGTGCTGGCCGACCGTCGAAGCTGTACCGCCGTTCGGAGCGGCATATCGATGTATCCCTGCCCGAACATCGCTACGACCTGGCGGAACGCCTGCTGGCGGAAGCCATCGAGGACGCCGAGACCACCGGAGAAGCTCCACGAGCAGCGCTCGACCGGCGAGCCCGCCAACTCGGCAACGAGGTCGCGGCCGCTGCCCGAGGTGCCGCTAGTGCGGGAACCAGTTCCGATGCCGTGATGCGCATCCTCGAAGCACATGGCTTCGAGCCGCGCGCCGACGATGACGTGATCGTGCTCGGCAACTGCCCCTTCCACACGCTGGCCCGGGAGCACACCGAGCTGGTCTGTGAGATGAATCTTTGCCTGCTCAGCGGGCTTCTGGCGGGTCTCGACACTCCGCAACTACAGGCCCGGCTCAAGCCGGAGCCCGGCCACTGCTGTGTCTGCCTCGAGCCCAACCCGACATTGCACTCATGAGCTTACGAGGACCTGGATCTCGGCAGCGGCGCCCGCTTCCGGGCTGGTCGAACGAGGCGTAGGTCATCACCTCGTGTCGTCTCCTTCGGCCTCAATACCGGCGGTCTCCTCGAGATACTGGACCCGGCCCTGGTCATCGCCGGCGTCGAGCAGGTTGTCCCCAGAGGCTCGGGTGTCCGGGTATTCGGTGAGCGAGACGTCCGGGTGGTGCTTGTCGAAGGCTGGGCTTTCGGAGCGAATCCGCGGCAACCGCTCGAAGTTGTGACGCGGCGGCGGGCAGCTGGTCGCCCATTCCAGCGACCGGCCCCAACCCCACGGGTCGTCCACGCCCACCAGCGGCGTCCTGCGGGACTTGTAGATGTTGTAGAGGAACGGGAGGGTCGATGCGCCGAGGATGAGGGCACCGATGCTGGACACCTGGTTCAGCGTGGTGAAGCCCTCGTTCGCGCCGTACGACGCGTAGCGCCGCGGCATCCCCTCGACACCCAGCCAGTGCTGCACCAGGAACGTCGTGTGGAAGCCGATGAACAGCAGCCAGAAGTGCAGCTTGCCGAGCCGCTCGTCCAGCATCCGGCCGGTCATCTTCGGCCACCAGAAGTAGAACCCGGCGAACATCGCAAACACCACCGTGCCGAACACCACGTAGTGGAAGTGCGCCACCACGAAGTACGAGTCGGTGACCTGGAAGTCCAAGGCCGGCGAGGCCAGGATCACGCCCGTCAATCCACCGAACAAGAAGGTGGTCAGGAACCCGAGCGACCACAGCATCGGGGTGTCGAACGACACCGCCCCGCCCCACATCGTGCCGATCCAGTTGAAGAACTTCACTC
The DNA here is from genome assembly GCF_004345665.1 of Kribbella antiqua. Classification (GTDB taxonomy): domain Bacteria; phylum Actinomycetota; class Actinomycetes; order Propionibacteriales; family Kribbellaceae; genus Kribbella; species Kribbella antiqua. The sequence goes on along the minus strand of NZ_SLWR01000013.1, from coordinate 9,103 downwards.
CGGTCGGGACCGCGATCATGAACGACATGAACGAGAAGAACGGCAGGTTCACCGCGCCGGTGACGAACATGTGGTGCGCCCACACCGCCATCGACAACGCAGCGATCGCCAGCGTGGCACCGACCAGACCGAGGTAGCCGAACACGGACTTGCGGCTGAACACCGGCAGGATCTCGGTGATGATGCCGAAGAACGGCAGCGCGATGATGTAGACCTCGGGATGCCCGAAGAACCAGAACAGGTGCTGCCACAGCATCGGCCCGCCGTTCGCGGCATCGAAGACGTGAGCCCCCAGCAATCGGTCGGCCTCGAGCATCAGCAGCGCGCCGGCCAGGATCGGGAACGCGACCAGCACCATGATCGACGTGACCAGGATGTTCCAAGTGAAGATCGGCATCCGGAACATCGTCATACCCGGCGCACGCATCGTGATGATCGTGGTGACGAAGTTGACCGCACCGAGGATGGTGCCCAGACCGGCCATCCACAGACCCATGATCCACAGGTCACCGCCGACACCCGGCGAGCGGACCGCGTTGGACAGCGGGGCGTAGCCCGTCCAGCCGAAGCTCGCCGCGCCGCCCGGGGTGAAGAAGCCACTGAATGCGATGAGCCCGCCGAACAGGAACAGCCAATAGCTGAACATGTTCAGCCGCGGGAACGCGACGTCAGGAGCGCCGATCTGCACCGGCATGATCACGTTCGCGAAGCCGACGAACAGCGGCGTCGCGAACAGCAGCAGCATGATCGTGCCGTGCATCGTGAACAGCTGGTTGTACACCTCTTCGTTCACGATCTGCAGACCCGGCCGGGCCAGCTCGGCACGGATCAGCAGCGCCATCACGCCGCCGATCAGGAAGAACGCGAATGACGTGATCAGGTACAGGCGGCCGATCAGCTTGTGATCGGTGGTGGTGAGGACCCGAACCACCGCACGGCCCAGCGGACGGTGACGTCTTGCCGCGGGTTCACCGGATCCGACCCTGGCCGTCACCGACCAGGCACGGTCCTGGTGGGCGCCGACATGCGTCAGCTGCTCGTGGATCGGATCGCTGTCGCCGGCCTGAGTCGTCCCCACGGGCCGACTCACCAGTTCGCCGGCGGGTCGCTAGCGGGGAACGAATCCTCGCCCCACACATCGACGATGTCCCGCAGCGGTCGCGCAGGCGACGTCGGAGGAATGGTTCCTGTGCGCCAGGGATGCGGGTGGCGGTCCTCCGACTCCTTTGAGAGTTGGCATCGCAGGCAGAGACTGGCCATCGGGATGGCCTGAAGCCGGTCCGCGGAGATGACGCGACCGCAGCGTTGGCAGGTCCCGAAGCGGCCGATCGCGAGCCGGAAGAGAGCAGCGTCGATGTCCGCCAGGGCAGCTCTGGCGGCTCTCATCAGCATCGCTGTCACCTCACTCAGAGCATCGTCGGAGGCGGAGAGCGCGTCGTACGAGAGGTCGGTGAGCTGATCGAGACGAAACCGGCGCTGCTGCTCGAGCTCGCGGCGGTACCGCTGCAAGTCGACAGTGTGCCGCTCACGTGCTGCGTTGGGTGGTGCCACCTGATCCAGGTCGGTCATCGAAACCTCCTCGTCGCCACGGATCGCGGAGCCGCGAAACCCGCGCCTGCGTGTCCGCACGATCCCAACGATGCCGTCTCGCAGGCGGGCTGAAAACGTGCCCGCTCGGCGAAGGCCGGTCTCCATCGTTGCCGGTACCCGGCAACGATGGAGACCCGACTGAGGATCGCGCGGTTTACCCGTCATCGGGCCGGCCGTCATCAGGTACTCCGCTCGTAGGAAATGACGTTCTGAGACACCAAGCCCCCGGAGCAGCCGCTGGGCCAGCCGTCCCGCGACACCGGGCGCGGAATATCGAAGCTCATCGGCAGAACACGCAGCAATCTGGAGATACAAGCGATGCCGGTTGAATTGGGCGCCAGCCGTTGTAGGCGAAGGTGGGTTCAGGGCTCGATCAGGCCTGCCCTGATCGCGTAGCGGGTGAGTTCCAGGCGGTCGCGGAGGCCGAGTTTTTGGAGCATGTTCGCCCGGTGCCGCTCGACCGTCTTGATGCTGATGAACAGGGTCTCGGCGATCTCCTTGGAGGAGTGCCCCTCGGCCACGAGTTTGAGAACCTCTTCCTCGCGGGCGGTCAGGATCTGCTCCGGGATGGCCTGGCCGAGGCGGGCTCGGTTCAGGTAGTTGCGGATCAGTGCGTTCACCGCTCCTGGGTAGAGAAACGGCTCTCCGCGCATCGCGGCGCGGCAGGCCTCCACCAAGTCGCGGTCGGCGACGGACTTCAGCACATACCCTGCCGCGCCGGCCTTGAGTGCCTGGAAGAAGTACTGCTCGTTGTCATACATCGTCAACATGAGAATCCGCAGGTCGGGATAGCGCGCCGACAGTTCACGCGCTGCCTGCAGGCCGGTCATCCGCGGCATCGCGATGTCGAGAATCGCCAGATCAATTTCGGTGGACCGGGCGAGATCAACGGCCTCCTTCCCGTCCCCAGCTTCAGCTACCACCGTCAGGCCCGGTTCGCTGTCCAGGATTAACCGCACTCCTCGGCGTACCAGCGCATGATCGTCGGCGAGCAGAATGCGAGTCGCGCCCGGCGCAGCCATACTCAGGCTCCGTTCCGGTTGAGAGGCACCAACAGGTTCACCTCGGCACCACCTGTCGGTGAGGCACCGAGATCGAGGGTGGCGCCGACCAGCAGGGCACGCTCCCGCATGCCCCGGATTCCTGCTCCCTCGTGGGCCAGGCCCAGGCCGCGGCCGTCGTCACGGATCCGGAGGCCGACAACTCCATCGCTATGGCGCAGGCTCATCTCGACGTGGGTCGCGTCGGCGTGGCGGGCGACGTTGGTCAGTCCCTCCTGGGCGACCCGATAGATCACCAGCTCAGTCTGCTCGTCCAACGCGGGTAGACCGGGCTGGAAACTGTGACTAATCGCGAGACCGGTGTGCGTGGACAGTTCGGTGGCCAGCGCAGTCAAAGCACTGACCAGACCGAGATCTTCCAACACACCCGGCCGCAGCCTGCGCGCCAGTCGCCGTACCTCGTCCAGGCTCTCCCTGGTCGTTTCCTGAGCGTGGCGCAGGTCGGCGCGCAGGTCGGCATTCTCCACCCGCTCGGCCGCGCGTTTGAGTTCCAGCAGTACGGCGGTCAGGCTCTGGCCGACCTCATCGTGAAGTTCCTGGGCGATCCGTCGCCGCTCCGCCTCCTGGGCAGACAACGCACGTGTACTGCTGGCGGCACGTTCTGCCTCCAGTCGCGCCAGCATGTCGTTGAACGCACGGATCAACTGCGAAACGCCACCCTGCCGGGCGACCGGCAGGCGCTGCCCAGGCCGTAGCAGATCGACGGTTGCCATCCGGCGAGTCAGCCGGTCCAACGGCGCCAACCCCACCTGCAGCAGTACGGCGTTGGCGACCAGCATCACCGCCAATCCGCCCAGCAGCACCAGGGCCTCAGTGAACACCACCGGAACAGACACGGTCACCGGCGCCCAGAGCAACAATGCTGTCGCGGCGGCAAGCACCACCGCGTTCAGAGCGAAGATGCGCCAGAACAGTGGCACCGCAAGCACCCCCTTCTTCATCGCCGCAGTCTCATGGCTCGTTGCATGCCTTCCAGCCTGCCTCTTGCCGCACCGCAAGTCGATCGGGGCTGACACTCATCTGCCAGCCGCTGCCTGCCTCTGTCCGAGCTCGCCGAAATGGGTGTCAGGCCCGATGGTCAGGGCGAGCAGCATCTCCGATGGTGGTGGCAGAACCAACTCACAAGCCTCAAGACGGGCGACGCAGGCCGCCGGCGTGCGCAATGCCTCCTACGCGCACGCCGGCCTCCCGCCATCGTCCCTTGAAAGGACCCACCTCAATGACCACCGACATAGGCCGTGCCCAGCACCTCACAAAGCACGAAGCACGCCAGCGCCTGGAACACGAGCGCAACTCCCGCCTCGCCCAACTAAGGGCCATCGAGGAGTCCGCGCCGCATGCGGACGAAGACTTGCAAGCCGCTCAAACAGCCGCGATCCAGCGCGTGCTCGAAGAGATCGACGCCGCCGGACGACGTCTAGCCGACGGCTCCTACGGCACCTGCAACAGCTGCCAAACCGCGATCCCCGTCGAGCGCCTCGAGATCCTGCCCTACGTGCGCTTCTGCGTCAGATGCCAGCAACGCGCCAGTTGACCACGCCGCAATCCTGCGCCCGTCTTCCCCATCGAGCTATGCGTTCGCCACAGTCGAGGAGCTCCGGTGACCCATCAGATCTCTGCAGTCGACAATCATCGCCTCGATCCCGCGGAACTCACAGTTCTGCGGGCGAGGCTGTACGAAGATCGCCAGTTCCGGCGTCAACAACTCCGCGAAATTGCCCAAGGCACCAACGATATCGTCGAAAAGACCTGCACTCCTGACGTGGCCGCGCATTGCGAGGTCCGGCACCAACTCACCGTGGCCGCACAAACTGCGCTTGCGGAAACGGAAGCCGCCCTGGCCCGAATGGAAGCGGGGCGGTACGGCGGATGCAGCCGGTGTGGCCGCACCATCAGCCTCCAACTCCTGTCCGCCCACCCCCAAGCGCGCTACTGCACACGGTGTCAGCACTTCCTCGGAACGCAACGATGAGCGGGTTCCTCAGGTCACGGAGCCGGCTCAGCCCCACTCTCGCGCTCGATCTCGGGAGTTTGCGCACCCGCGCATGGAGTTCGCAACGTGGTTTGGTCGTTGACGCCCCCACGATGACGACGTCTCCCGCTGGCATCAGCTATCCCGTATCCCGCGGCAGGATCACAGACGTTGCCGGCACCGCTCGCATGCTCGATCGCCTTCTGGTCTGCCGCACCAGTCCCGCCCTGCAGCAGCCTGAGACGCTCGTAATGACCCTTCCCGTTCTCTGCCCCGAGGCCGATCGGAACGGAGCCCTTGCGGCGGTCGAAATCCTCCAGCCCCGCGCAGTCATCACCATCGACAGCGTTAAGGCGGCGGCCATCGGCGCCAAGACCGACCTAGTCAAACCCCTCCTCGTCATCGACCTCGGAGCCCACCTGACGGAAGCAGCCGTTCTAGCAAACGGATGCGTGATCGAAGCACGCCGTACACCCCACGGCACGGCCGACCTTCGCACGTCAATCACGATCAACAGCCTCATCGAATACATCCGCGACATGATGGCCGACCTGCTGAGCCACGACTGCGGCCCTCAGGTCGTCGACGCACTCGAAAGAGGACCATTACTGGCCGGTGGTGGCGCCCTGCTCCCAGCCATCACCTACCAACTCTCCAAACAACTATCGTGCCCAGTCCTGCCGGCATCAGGCGCGTACACAGTCGCCCTCCGGGGCGCAACCACCATCGCCCTCGCCGCCCACCGCCACCCGAGCGCCCACTGATCCCTCAAGCCGCCAACTCTTGGCGGGCACCCTCACTGCCCGATGACCTCGAGTCCGGGCTCGCGAGACGTTGATGTTCGGGTGCGCTGGTGCAATCGGGCTGCGTGGAAGATTGATCAGAGGCTGGCGGATCGGCACCGGTTCGTATCGCCGCGTGCCGCGACCGCAAGGACGTTGTTCCGGCGGTTGAGTTGGCTGCGGTTGGCGGGGTGGTCGCGTTCTGTCGGTAATGTTCGTGTGCGATGGTCCGTCGTTGATCGAGCTGGGGTTCGTGGCTGCTGGCGGCGACTCCGGTGGCTACATGGAACTGAGTCGCACTTGGCTACACCGACTATCCATCACCGAACCGGCGGCAAATTTCGCATACTCAGCACTCGCCCGGAGAACGCTGAAGGGTCTCCGGGCTGTTCCCACTGGCAATCTCGATCCACGTGACCGTCGGGCTTGCTTCGGTGACTCCGAAGACCACCGCGCCGCCTCCGCCGAAGACGGCGAAGTTCGAGCCGCTCGAAGGAGCCAACTCGGGCGGTCCAACTGGCAGCAGGCGTGCCCCGTAGATGGACCTCAGCTGCTTGAGGGAGCTACCGACCCCGCACCTTCTGGGGTGCGCGGCCGACGGCTCTTGATCCAGATCGTGTCCAGGTCGTCGGGGTTATGCCGGTCGCGAAACTCTGTGCCCCGTCCGTCGTCCCCGAACAGTCGACGCACCTGCGGCGCCAACTCATAGCGTATTCCGCAGATCGCGTCCGTCGGTGCTTTGACGACGTACCCGGTCTTGATCGCTTGCAGGCCGGTCATGCCGACACGCAGTGCACCGAGGCGCCCAGGGTGCATCGTGAGATCGGGAGACGGGGTCTTGGTAAAGATACTGACGCGGCGTGCGTAGGGGTCTTGGGCGAGATCTGCGACAGCTTCCGCCCCTGCCCAGAACACAGAGGCCAGGGTCAGGTAGGCGTTCAGGCGACGCAATATCGCGGACATGCCCGACTTCAATCCGGGGCTGATTGCTGGCCAGTCCGCTGGTGGGATCGCGGCCCTCGCGGCGGTGGAGATGTCGTCGTAGTTGCTGACCCCACATTTCGCCAGAGCGGAGATGATGGGAAGAAGGTCGGCGTTGCCGGCGCGACGGAGTGGGTCGGCGATGACGTCAACGAGACAGACCGCTGTAAATGCTCCGGCGAGCATCGTTCTCAGGTACGGCTTCCTCGCCTCGATTTCATCAGCGGCCTGCCAGGCGATGCCGTACCCAAGAGCGGATGTGCTCACAGCCCCCTGCATTGTGATGGTTGTCGGATTGCGAGCAGGGGAACTGAAACCGAGGTGCAGTTGCTGGCCCGGCATCACGTACAGCGTCCGGTCCGCCGCAGGATCCGACACATTTGACAACCGGTCGCTGACTGTCGATTTGATTCCACCTGCGGCGCCTGTCCACTGCCATCGCCATCTGGCCGACGCCGTGACGGCGATGCCAGTTCCGCGATTGTTGGTCAGCTTCACGACAAGCAAGTCCCGGTTCCTGGTGTCCGATCCAGTGCAGACCAACAGAGGCGGGTCGCCGTCTGGAGTGATGAAGACTGCATCGTCGACCCAGTTCGGCGGCCTTCCATCGCAGGCTGGTCGCTCTCCATGTGTGCCCAGGAACCCGGCGATCGCAGGCTCCACGGCGTTGGTGATGACGGAGAAGATGCTTAGATGCGCTGTGCTGGCTGTCAGAGTTCTGCGGTCGGCGGACAATCTGGTGGGTAACACAGTCACGACCTCGACCGAAGGATCACCTCGAAGCACCACAGCGGAGCTCGCGGCCGGCAACGGTTCAGGCAGGGTGTAGGTCGGCAGCAACGGCTTCAGGGGTTGGCCGGTTCCGAGTTTCAGCTGAATCGACTCCCTGAGCGTCAGCCCAGTGATCAGTTCCGCGGGCCCACTCAACGCCGCCCTGATTGCCGTCAGAGTTGTAGGAGTCGCGCTGACTCCAGCGTCGGCCTCGACAGTGAAGCCGCCCTCGTTCAATTGAGCACCTTTCGAAGGCCCAACGATGGCAGGCGTCGTTGACGTCGTGGGCTCCGAGCCCTTCGACTCTGGCGCGGCGCCGTCCACGTCCCTCGTGCACGCTGCCGCGAGGCACACCAAAGCCACCCCAACCGCGAGTAATCGAGCCACAGTTCCTCCCCCACCTGGCTCTGGAGATCCCGTCGTGCTTGAGATCGCCGAAGAGCCCTGTTGCCCTCGCCAAGATCTGTTGTCGGTTCGCGAACCGGCGTGCTACCCGAGGTGGGCCTGACCCGATTTGACGGACATCCGAGATCAGGAGCTTGTGCTCCGGAAGGATGTTCATCATGGAGTCCATGGGCAAGAAGAAGCCGCGGCCTCGTCGTTCGTTCACGTCCGAGTTCAAGGCCGAGATCGTCGAGCTGTGCCAGCGCGGCGACCGGTCGGTCGGCCAGGTCGCGAAGGACTTCGACCTGACCGAGACCGCGGTGCGGGAATGGCTGAAACAGGCCGAACGCGACGCCGGCACCGGCGACGGCGGGTTGACCACGAGCGAGAAAGAAGAACTCGCGCAGCTGCGACGAGAGAACCGCCGGCTGCGCGAGGACGTCGACATCTTGAAGCGGGCCACGGCTTTCTTCGCCAAGGAGACCCGGTGAACTGCTACCCGTTCATCGAGGCGGAGAAGCGAGGCGACCACAACGTGAAGCGGGCGTGTGAGTTGCTGCAGGTCTCCCGTTCCGCCTACTACGCCGACCGCACCAGCGGGCCCTCGAGCCGCGACCAGCGCGACGCCGAGCTGACCGGCAAGATCATCGCGATCCACGACGAGTCCACCCAGACCTACGGCTCGCGCAGGACCAACGTGACCGGGATACTCGCGATCGCACACACCGGCGAAGGCCAGGATCGGCCGCCAGTTGGTTCGTAGGAACCGAGTGAGCTGCAGGCGTAGTCGGCGGCGCGGGTAGGACCGACGCCGGCTCAGCCGCCGCGGGCTTAGCCTGGGGGTCACGTGTGGAAGCCATCATGTGCGCCTCGGCCGCCGGCGCGCTCGCGCCCATCAACTGTCGTCTGCTTCCCGACGGCCCACATGTGGACAGCTTTCCTCTCGTCCGAGCACTGCATATCGACCCTCTCGTCCGAGCACTGCTTATCGACGGCTCAGGCCTCGCTGGCCCAAGGCGCTATCTATGGCGGCGCCACAACACTCCCAGAGACAGCGTGCTTGGAAGCGGCCAGTCTCCACAGCGGGTGATCGGCCGACAAATGTCATCCGTTCGGCCGACACCGGGGCACTGGGCACGTGTCTCACTGTTGCCTTCGTCGCGTCTCAGGGATACCAGCTTCGTCGCGCAATTACAGGCGCAGACCGAGCCCTCCGACTGACTCAGTTCGTCCCGGCTGACCTCGTAATCTCGCCTATTCCGGAGCAGGCGGATCCCAAGAACTACTGGCTTCTGAGCCCAGTCCATGGACCAGGACGGTCGGGTAGTGCTCGACTGGCACCTGCTCGTCATGTCGGCCTGGGCGTGACTCTGACCGCCGGGCGTCACGGCTGTCCGAGCGGTACGTCTAGCCTCTGAACAACGATCTGGGCGAGAGAGTTCCCACGCAATCGTGCGCGAGACGAGATGGTGCTCGGGCATCACAATGGAGTACCGCGCCCGTGGCGGTTGCGGCGCGGTCGTGGGGAGGGGGTTGTGGTGGAGAAGCCGATCATGCTTGTG
>NZ_SLWR01000012.1 GCF_004345665.1 Kribbella antiqua | reverse complement strand
AGGGTGGTGGTGAGGCGCAGCGCGGTGGTGACGTGGCGGGCGACGGTGGTGGGGGACAGGCCGAGGGCGAGGGCGATCTCGGCGTGCCAGGAGCGGTCGGGGTCGATCGGGCGGCCTTTGGAATCGACCTGGGTGGGGCGCGGGGCTTCGGCGTGTTCGGCGTGGCGGTGCCGGTAGAACGACGCCATCGCCTCGGCCTTGAGGGCCTCGGCCCAGCCGGCCATCCGGTTCGCGGCCTTGAGCAGTTCGATCAGCGCGATCGGCGACATCGCCCGGGGGCGGGTGTCTTCCAGGGCGGTGGCCAGCGCACCGCCGGGCGGCAGGGACAGCCAGGCCGGGGCGCCCAGGGCCAGCAGGGCGCGTTCGGCCTCGTCCTGGTCCACACCGTGCCATTCCTGCCACTCGAACTCATCGACACGGGAGTAGCGGTGGCCGCCGAGGGCGTCGTCGAGTTCGGCGTCCAGCCACTCCTGCTCGGTCAGCACCAGCGGACCGCCGGGGATCTCGGCGTCGGTGGGGTAGTGCAGGTCGTCGGGCACGTAGTCGTAGGCGTCCGACAGGTAGGCGTCGTCCGTCACGGCGGAATCCCCGGTGCAGCAGTGGGCGCAGCACCCGGGGCGGGAGAAGGTGGGGTTCGCGGTGAGCGTAACCGTGTCGGCGGAGACCGGATGGTCACCGCCGGGCTGTGTTGCCGCGAACGTCCTCATGCACCTATATTAGAACAGATGTTCGATCAAGCCAAATCGTGGATCCCGTCTCTGGTGTCATGTCGCAGGACATGGGTGACGGTTCTGTATCAGGACCTCGGTGACAGTTTCGGGGGGTCTTGGTGGTGACACTTCGGTGAGTCGTCGGTGTCGGTGGTGTCCGAACCGCGGAGGCGGCGATCGTCGTCTTCGACCAGGCCGTGGCCGCTCATGGCGTGCCCCAACGGCTGCTGTCGGACAACGGGCTCGCGCTGAACCCGTCGCGCCGTGGACTCCTGGGCCAGCTCGTCGTCCACGTGATGGCCCTGGCGGCCGAGCCGATCACCGGCAAGCCCTACAAGCCGACCACCCAGGGCAAGAACGAACGCTTCCACCAGACCCTGTTCCGCTACCTCGACAAGCAGCCGCTGGCCGCCGATCTGGCCCAGTTGCAGGACCAGGTCGACGCCTTCGACCACATCTACAACACACAGCGGCCCCACCAAGGACTGCCCGGCCGTGTCACACCCCTGACAGCCTGGGCAGCCACCGCGAAGGCCGAGGCGCCTCGCCTCCCACGTGACCTGCCCCGCCGCTCCTCCAACCGTCCCGCCAGTCGGCCCCGAACCGCCCCGGCACCCCCAGACCTGCCCGACGACACCATCGTGAAGAAGCTGACCAGCGCCGGCATGTTCTACCTGGACAAGGTCCAGTACCTGGTCGACGGACGACGAGGCTTCCAGCAGGTGCTCGTCATCACCAACGGCGACAAAGACGGCGACACGATCACCGTCACCGACCTCGAAGGCGAGATCCTCATCGAGCGCACCCGACCCGCACCCGGAACCACCTATGTCGGCAACGGCCGCCCCCGCGGCCCACGCCAAGACCGCTGATTGTCACTGATGTCCTGACACAACCAATGTCACCGATGTCCTGAGGCAGAACTGTCACGCATGTCCTGAGACATCACAGGATCCCGTCTGTCGTAGCCGCCTGCCGATCGCCTTCACTAGCGCGTGAACAGGGTGCGTAGTTCGAGGGAGGCTTGGAGGCGGTCGGGCCAGGGGCGGGTGCGGAGGGCTTGGCGGAGGGTGCGGACGCCGGACCAGGCTTGCTGAGCAAGTTCGGGGGAGGTCGTCGTACCGGACCAGAGGGCGTGGTCGACGGCGGTGGCGATGGTGGCCAGGCTGGATCTGGTGTCGGGTAGATCGTCGGCGGCATCGGCGAGATCCCGCACGGTCATGCCGGCGGTCACTGGGACGCCGTGCGCCCGCAGGCGGTCGCGTGCCTCGGCCCACGCGCCCACGACGGATGCGCTGCCAGTACGGCGTTTGCGTCGCAGCGCCCGGGCGTGTTTGAGCAGCGGTACGCCGAGCAGCCACAACAGCAGCAACCCCGCGGAGACCAGGAAGATCGCGAAGACCGGGATGCGGAAGCTGCCGAAACCACCGGAGGATCCGGCCTCATCAGACGACGGCGGCACCTCCGGATCCTGGATCTTGTCGACCGGAGGTACTGCGGCACGGGCCTGTTCGGTGACGCTCTCGGGCGAGCCGGGCGCTGAGGCCTGGCCGGTGGCGGCTTGTCCCATCGGGTCGATCGGCCACCAGCCGACGCCGTCGACGGCGATCTCCGGCCAGGCCATGGCATCGCGGTTGTAGACGGTGTAGAGACCATCCGCGTCGCGCTGAGCCGGGGCGCGGAAGCCGACGACCACCCGGGCCGGGATCCCGCTGAGCCGGGCGAGAGCGACGTACGCCGTGGCGAACTGCTCGCTCGTGCCCTGCTTGTCCTGCAGGAGGAACTTCTCCAACTGCGGCCAACTGTGGCCGGTCGGCAATGGTTCGTCGACCGCCACGCGGTAGTTGTTCCGCATGTACGTCGCCAGCGCGAGAGCCGTGGCAACAGTCGCGCGACGGCCCTGGAGCGGCTCGAGAGATGCGACGTCGTTCGGCACCGGGCCTAGGTCGTCCTCCAGGCCGCCGCCAGGTGCATCCGCGTCGATACCGGCACTGAGCAGGTACGAGGCGTCGACCGTCGCCGGCTTCGACCAGGTGAGGTCGTAGTTCCGCGGCGTGTTCGCGGCGAGCAGCGTGCTCCCGATGGGTTCGACGCGAGGGTCGGCCACCCCCGACACGGTTGCCGGAAGCAACTGTCCGGGCAGCCAGGGACCGTCCAGGTCCTCGAGCTGGATGGAGGCGTGCTGGATCTTCGTCGGCACCCGGATCTCGGGACCCGGAGTGAGCGCGGACCCCATCCGCAGAAACGGGTGGTCAGTCGTCCAGTTGGCGCCGTCGAAGTCGTCCAGCGCGACCTGCCGCCAGCGGTCCACCGGCTGCGAGGACTGGTAGCGAAACACGGGCTCGTTACGAACGTCCGGACTCAGCCGGCCGGCGAGCTCGTCGAGCGGACTGGTCGGCCGTTCCCCCGGAGCCGTTGCCGACTGCACCTTCTGCAGCGAGTACGGCGTACGTCCGGCGGGATCGATCGTACTGACGACCAACCCGCAGACGAGCGCGGCGACCGTGACAGCCGCGGTCGCGGCCCACGGACCGATCCGGCGAAGTTCGAAGTCGTCAGGAACGAGCAGGGCGATGACCAGCAGGCCGTAGCCAGAGGCAATCAGTACGGCGGTCAGGCCGGTCGCGGCGATGTACAGCTGACTCACGCCGACAACGGCAAGGCCGGGGATCAGGGCGACCAGTGGCGGGGCGCGGTCCAGCAGCTCCACCGCCAGCAGACACGCCACCAACGTGAGCAGCGGAATGAAGACCACCAGCTCCGGATCAGGCCGCGCCGGCCACGTCGACTCCAACGTCAACCGCCACGCGCTCAGCCCGCGCCCCAGCGCCCGCAACGAATCCACGGTCGGCAGCCCGGCAACGGTCGTTGCCCGCAGCACCGTTTCCACGACCGCCAGCAATCCACCCACAGCCACGAGCAACGGCCGCCAAGCAGCCAGCCCAGCCCAATGCCGGCACACCTCGGTCACCACATACGCAACGACACACACAGCCCCGACTGGAAGCCACAGACTGCCAATCCCAAAGACAGGCGCGAAACACAACCCGCCAAGCAACACAGCGGCGAGTACGGCGATCGTCCGCCGCCTGCTCATTTCAAGACTCCTGTCCACTGCTGCAGCGCTTCGGGAGCGGTGCCGGCGAGAATGACCTGGGCACCAAGGATCGGAGCGATGCCTTGCACCGGGCCGAGGCCGAGGACGGTGACGGAGGAGTAGCGGCTGAGGAGCGGAGCCAAGTCGGACGCTGAACCGTGGGCGCCGGTGACGACGACGATCGCGCCGCCGGCGGAGGTGCCAGTGGTGAGGACCGGGGGCAACAACCCGGAACGGCTGTCACCCTGGCCGACCACGCACAGTTCGTCGAGGAACATCCGCGAGGCGACGGCACCGCCCTGAGCCGCGAGGTCGGCGCCAGCAGTTGTCACCAGCCGGCAGCGGTGCCCGGCGGTCGACGCGGCGACCAAGATTGACGCGGCGACCTCGGTCGCTTCCTCGAAAGTTGCCTCGGACAACGGTTCGCGCCGCGTGTCCAGCAGCACGGTCAACCGCGGCTGATCGGGATCGGCGTAGTCGCGCACCATCAACTGCCCGGTCCGCGCGGTCGCCTTCCAGTGCAGGTGCCGGACCTCGTCGCCGACGACGTACGGCCGGACATCGCGCAGGTCCGCCGAGCCGCGCAACGAGTCGTCCGCCGTACGCCCGACATGGTGGTGCCGGGGACGTCCGGCGACCACGGTCTTGGTCGGATGCCGCTTCGGGTGCACCCAAAGGGTCGCGACCTCACCTGTCGCCCGGCTGTTCCGGGCCAGGCCCAGCGGGTCGCGTCGCTCCAATGTCAACGGCCCGACCGCGATCCGCCCACGGCGCGACGTCGGCAGCTCATACCGGTACGTCGCCTCGCTCCCCGGGCCGAGCCGTCGGATCTGCACTGCCTGCCGCTGGTCACCTGCCGAGTCGTGCGCTGCGAACGACGCCTGCCACCGAGTTCCCTCGTTCCGAACCCGCAGTGTGGCCAGCGCCGAGCGTCCACGCTCGACCCGATCAGGGGACAGCATCCGCTGCACCGTCACCCGCGGCTTCCGCGCGGTCAGAACAGTTGCCGCCAGCAACGCACCCAGACCGATCCCGCCGAGCGCCCGGAAGACGGCGTACCCGGCGATCTCTCCCAGCGCGTAAACGGCGATCGACCCGATCAGTACCGCGACCCCACGCCCCGTCAATCGCACGCCGTCACCCGTTCGGCCAGGTGATCGAGGCCGAGCGGTACGGCCCGCCCGGGCCCGTCGCGGTCACGTAGATCCGCTGACCGACCGCCGAGTTGTGGAACTTCTTCTGCTGGATGTTGCCGTCGTCATCGGTCTCGATGTCGTATCCACCACCGTTCTCCGTGTGCAACTCGCCCCATTCGCTCGCGTAGGCACGGAAGTGGTAGCTCGTGTTGGGCTCCAGACCACTCGCGTGGACCATGATGTACCCGCAGTCCTCCGCATCCGTGTCCTCCGGACAGTTCGAGTCCGTGTACTCGTCGCCGTACTTGGATACCGGCCCGTCGTACGTGATCCACACTCTCCCGTTGCCCTTGGGCGTCGCCGTCACGGTTGACGGCACACCGGTGAGCAGCTTGCCATCGGTCCCCCTCGTGATCGCACGGACCCGGAAGGTGTACGACGTCTCGTTCGTCAGCCCGCTCCACGTGTATTTCGGCGACGTTGCCGACACGGAGTCGCCGCCCTGGCTGATGCTGTAACGCACGAGCTTGCCGCCGTTGAGATTCGGCCGCCGCCAGGACAACGTCACCGCACCGTCAGTCTCCGAAGCCTTCAGGCCGGGCGGTGCGCCGGCCCGGCTCGCCTTGATCGGCGTCGGTTTGGTCGTCGGCGGCTTCGAGGTCGGCTTGGTCGCCTCAGGCGGCTCCATGGTCCTCGGCGGTTCGGTCCGTGGCGGCCGCTTGGGCTTGTTCTCGTTCTCGTCCGGCCCGTTCGTCCGCGCGGGCTGGTTCGTCCGCGTCGGCTCGCTCCGGGTCGGCTGTGTCGAGGGCGGGTTGGGCGGCGGTGTCGAGGGAGGCGGCGTAGTCGGCTTCGACTCGGGGGTGCTTTCCTTCCCCGGCTTCTTCGACTCCTTGCCGGTCTCGACCTCGGTGACCTCGCCGTCGTCGTCCACGACCATCACCCGCTCGCCGGCCGTGCTGTCGACGTACAGCCGGGAATCCGCACCGCGGAACAGGTCGGGCTTCTGGTCCTTCGGCACCCGCGCTCCGGCCGACGGCGGCTTGATCTTGTGTGGGGTCGTCTTGCCGTTGGAGTCGATCGTGACCAGGGTGTCCGTCGACGAGTCGATCATCGCCACGCCCTTGCCGGACGACGCGATCTGCGAGTACTTGCCTTGCGGCACCTTTCGTACGACGGGATCCGCCGGCTTGCGATCACCGCGTACTGGCGCCGGGTCGACGAGGTTCAGCTCGTTCTTGCCCGGATCCAGGATCGCGATCCGGCCGTTCACGTCGTACGGCGCGATGATCGAGTCCGGCGTGACTGAGACCCCGTTGATCGGGACCGGGGGGCCGAACCCGTCGGCACCCACCGTACGCAGCTCGCGAGCCGTCGTGTCCACGAACATGACCTGATCGCCGACGACCGTGAGTGCGCCACCATGCCCGCTGGTCAGTTGAGCGCCGCAGGACAGCCGGTCGGCCTGCACGGGCAACTGGCAGATCTGGCCGGCGGTGGTCCGGTGGACCCAGAGGGTTCCGGACTTGGTGGCCACCGGCTGACCGAGGCCGGGGCCGATCGACAGCGTCACCGGGTTGTCGTTCATTCGGCTGATCGCTCCGGCCTGCCGGTAGATCGCGAACGCCGCACCGGCGGCCTCGAGCAGAACCGGCTTCTCGTCCGACGGCGCCGGCCGCGGGTCCTCGACCTTCAGGTCGGACTTGCCGAACTCCGTGATGCTGCCGCGCGCCAGCACGAAGCCTTTGGTGTCCGTCTGCACGGCCTGCGTGCCTGGGGCGAGGCCCGGGACCGACACCTGCCCGTCGACGTTCTTGGTGGCGCCGTCGACATGGAAGACGGTGCCCAGCGTGCTGTTGTAGATCAAGTGGCCGGTCTGGACGAACTTCATCCCGGCGGTGTCCGCACCCGCTCCGGACACCGCCAGCACCGTCGCCGTCATGCAGACCGCGACCACGCCGGCCAGCGCGGCCCTCGGCCGCCACTCCTTAGCCTTCGACTTCACAGCCTCCGCGTCCACAACAGCTCACCTGTCAGCCCGCGTTGACGCCGGCCGTCGGCGCCGGCGTCGCGGCCAGCACCTCGTCCACCACGGACGACGGCGGCCGCTGGCTCAACTCGGCATCAGGCGTGAGCACGAGGCGGTGTGCGAGAACTGGCTGCGCGACCTGCTTCACGTCGTCCGGCGTTGTGAACGCCCGTCCGTCCGTCGCGGCGAACGCCCGCGCGGCCCGGACCAACGCGATGCTGCCGCGCGGACTGGCGCCGTACCGGACGGCGGTGTGTTCACGAGTCGCCGCAGCGAGCTTGACGGCGTACGAGCTGATGGCCGGGTCGACGTGGACCGAGCGGACCGCCGCGATCGCGTTCCGCAGCGCCGGTACGTCGATGACCGGGCTGAGCGAGTCGGGCCCGATCCGGCCGGTGTCGCCGAGCACGATCCGGACTTCGGCGTCGTGGTCGGGATAGCCGATCTCGATCCGCATCAGGAACCGGTCGAGCTGCGCCTCCGGCAGCCGGTAGGTGCCTTCCATCTCGATCGGGTTCTGGGTGCCGATGACCAGGAACGGATCCGGTACGGCGCGGGTGTTCGAGTCGACCGTGACCCGGCGCTCGGCCATCACCTCGAGCAGTGCGGACTGCGTCTTCGGTGTACCGCGGTTGATCTCGTCGGCGACCACGACGTTGGCGAAGATGCCGCCCGGATGGAACTCGAACGTCTCGTTGCCCTGGTGGTAGACCATCACGCCGGTGATGTCACCGGGCAGCAGGTCCGGGGTGAACTGGATCCGGTTCCAGGTCGCGTCGATGCTGCGCGCGATACACCGGGCCAGCGTGGTCTTGCCCAGGCCGGGCACGTCCTCGATCAGCAGGTGCCCCTCGGCGAACAGCGCGGTCAGCGCGAGCCGGATCACCTCAGGCTTCCCGTGGATGACTTTGGCCAGGTTGTCCGCGACCAAACGGTATGCCTCACCAGGATCGCTCATATGTGTTTCTCCCCAGGTATTCGCCAGACTGCACTCAGTGACCCTACCCAGCCGTGGTCCATCCTGCGTCCAGAACCGGTCCAGGCTGGATTCTTACTCCGCGGTAGGCAGCTGGAACTCGAAGATGGCGCCGCCTTCGTCGCCGTTGTAGACCTTCAGGTCGCCGCCGTGCGACAGCGCGACCCAGCGGACGATCGCCAGGCCGAGGCCCGAGCCGCCACCGCCGGTGTTGAATCGCTCGAACAGGTCCGCGCCGACCTCGGGGTCGATCCCCGGCCCCTGGTCGGCCACCGTGACCCGGCCGTTGGCGACAGTGACGGTGACGATGGCCTCCGCCGCACCCGGGGCCCGGCCGTGCCGCATCGCGTTGTCGAGCAGGTTGCCGATCGCCCTGGACAGCAAGGTCGGATCGGCCCGGACCATGGTCGGCGCGGTCACCAGCTGGATCCGCGCGCCGTCGGTCGGCAGGTCTTCGACGACGCCGCCGACGAGCTGATCCAGGTAGACCGGCTGTACCGCAAGCTTTTCCACGCCGGCCGCCAGCCGCGCGCGGACGAGCAATCCGTCGATGATGTCGCCCATCCGCCCGGCCAGCCGGACCGTCCGCGGCAGCAATTCGGCCCGCTGCTGTGGATCCCGCAAGGCCGTCTCGGCCAACGTCCGCAGTGCCGATACCGGCGTACGAAGATCGTGTGCCGTCTCGGCCAGCAAGGTCTCCTGCTGTTCGAGCGCGGCCATCGCCGGCCGGATCGCGCGACCGGACAGCCA
This sequence comes from Kribbella antiqua, assembly GCF_004345665.1. Classification (GTDB taxonomy): domain Bacteria; phylum Actinomycetota; class Actinomycetes; order Propionibacteriales; family Kribbellaceae; genus Kribbella; species Kribbella antiqua. The sequence continues at coordinate 300,674 of NZ_SLWR01000012.1, read as the reverse complement.
GTATCCGACCAGCGCGGCGACACCGATCAGCAAGGCGCAGATGGCCATCACGACCCAGGCCAGCCGCTGGTGCGCAGCCTGCTGATCCTCGACGTCCGTCCAAGCGAGTACGGCGCCGCCGGGTTTGTTCTGGTTCTTGAACCACACGACATCGACCCGGATCTGGTGCCCGTTCAGGGCTGTCTGGTCGGTGGTGAAGTTGGTCTGGGTGCTTGTCGCCCGGTTGGCCAGATCGTCCAGCACCTTGCGGTCAACCGGCGTGCAGTTGTGCGCGCTGAAATACGGTTCGAACGATGGCGCGTTGCCGGGCAGGATCGCGAACTGAGGGCAGTCCGCGTTGAGTGGATCGGCGCTGACCCTGGTGGTGTCGGTGGCGTTGGTGTCGCCGAGCAGCCGGAGCACCGGCCGGGTGACGACCTGCAATTCCTTGTCGGTCTCCGCCGTACCGCGGCCAGCGTCGAGGGCGATGATCACCGGCGCCAGGATGATCAAGCCGACCGTGTTCATCACGGTGAACAGAACGGTCAGCCACCAGCGCAGCCGGCGGAGCCGATCGGCTGCCGGACCCCTCATCCGGCGCCGCCCGTGGTCAGCCGGTAACCGTGACCGCGGACGGCCTGGATCAGCTCGGACCCGCGCAGCTTGGTGCGCAGCCGCTTGATGGTCACGTCGACGACGTTCGCCATCGGGTCGGCGTTCGCGTCCCAGCAGTGCTCGATCAGGTCGGCCCGGGACACGGCCTGTTCGGGCCGCGCCATCAGGTACTCCAGCACGGAGAACTCCTTTGCGGTCAGGGTCAGCAGGACACCGGCCCGGCGGACCTCGCGACGGCTGGTGTCCAGTTCGACATCGGCGTACCGCAGTACCGGCGGCCGTACGGCGGGACCGCGACGGCACAGGCTGAGCACTCGGACGATGAGCTCCTCCACCGCGAACGGCTTGACCAGGTAGTCGTCACCGCCGTGCTCGAACCCGTCCACCCGGTCGACGAGCTTGTCCATCGCGGTCAGGAACAGCACCGGGAGTGCCCAGCCGTCCTGCCGCCGGCTGCGAACGTACCCGATCGAGTCGCCGTCCGGCAGCATCCGGTCGAACACGACGCAGTCGTACGAGTTCACGAACAGCGCCTCGTCGGCCGCGGCGATGTCACCGGCCAGATCGACCGCCAGAGCGGCTGATCTCAGCGCGGCCGGGATCGCGACCTGCAGCTCCTCGTCGTCCTCTACCACCAGTACGCGCACCGGCATCCTCACGTGTCATCGAAATGTCATCGTCAACCCGGATCGTATGTGTCATGAACGGTCACTCAGCGCTTCCATCGGTCCGGAACGCGGCCCAGCCGTGTGGAGGCCTCGCCTTCCGGGTGCTGGGCCCGCTCGAGGTCGACGGCCCGGACGGACGCCCGCTCGATGTCTGCGGCGGCAAGCCCGCCACCGTGCTCACGCTGCTCGTGCTGCACCGCAATGCCTGGGTCAGCACCGAGCAGCTGATCGACGCCGTCTGGGCCGGCCGCGACATCCCGGCCTCGGCGCAGAACAATCTGAAGACATACGTCTGGCAGCTCCGCCGGGCGCTCCCGGACGAGCGGATCGAGAGCCGCCCGGGCGCCTACCGAGTCCGCGTGCTGCCAGGCGAGCTCGACGCCGACGTCGCGGCCGGCCTCTGCGACGAGGCCCGTTCACTGCTGACCGACGGCTCGCCTTTGGAGGCGGTTGCAGTCGTTGAGCGCGCGCTCAGCCTCTGGCGTGGATGCCCGTACGACGGTCTGACCGTCGACGCGACCTCAGCCGTGGACCGGCTCACCGAGCTGCACCGGACCCTCCGCGAGGACCTGGCCGACGCGCAGCTCGCACTTGGCCGGCCCGCCGCGGCAATCGCCGTACTGCGGTCTCTCACTGAGGAAGAGCCGCTGCGCGAACTGGCGTGGGCGCGGCTGATGGCGGCGTACCGGCAGACGGGTCGTCGTCACGACGCGCTCGCGGCGTATCAGCGCGCGCGTACCGCGCTTGTTCGCGATCTTGGGATCGAGCCGGGGGCTGAGTTGACCGCGTTGCACCAGGAGATCCTGAGCGAGGAGGCACCGAAGCTGGTGCCTCCTCCGCTGAGCTCGAACCTGCCGCCGCGGATCCCCGGCTTCGTCGGCCGCGCCCACGAGCTGCGGACGCTGCAGGGCGCGACCGGGGTGGTCACCATCGACGGCATGCCGGGCATCGGCAAGACCGCCTTCGCCCTCGAGGTCGCCGCCGCATCCGGTCACGAGACTCAGCACTACGTCGATGTCAGCTCGTCAGTGCAGTTGCCGCCGGCAACTGGATTGCTGATCCTGGACAACGTCGACCACGCCGACCAGGTACGACGTCTGCTGCCGAACAACCCGGACGCACTGGTCCTGCTGATCAGCCGGCACCGCCTGACCGGACTCGACCGCTCCGGCGCGATCACTCTCGACGTACTCGCGTCCGATGAGGCTGAGCGGCTCACCGACATCGATCAGGTGTTGCGCTGGTGCGAGGGACACCCGGGCGCCATCCGGCACCTGGTCGAGCGGATGCGCAACCGGAAGCCGTGGACAGTGAGGCGGATGGCGGCGCAGCTCGACGACCCGGCGGCCCGGTGTCGTGCGCTCGCAGACGTACTCGCGCCTTTCGACGTCGCGTACGACGGGCTGCCGGGACCGGTCCAGCGGTTCTACCGGCGGATCGGTGCGACACCTCAGTTCGACCTCGGTCGGGCGGCCCGGCTCGCGGGGATGAGCCAGCAGGAGGTGGAGCCGATGGTCGACCTGCTGATGGATCTCAACCTGGTTGCCGAGCCGGCGCCCGGCCGGTTTGCCCTTCTCCCGGTGGCGCGCGACCACGCTCGCCAGTTGCTGCTCGCCACTGAATCGAAAGCCGAGCTGGTCGCATGAGGCCGCACGCCGCGGCCGCATCCGCGCCTCAGCAAGAGGTCGCCTACGCGCCGACCGCCCGCGCGGTCCCGCAGGCGACAGCGGTCGGAATGCCTCTCGCCCAGCCGCGTCGACAGTTGCCCTCGGCACCTGTTTCGGCGACGCCTCCGGCTGCACCCATTGAGCGGCTGAGTCTCGTCGAGCGACCGCCCGCGCCCGAGCCGACGGTCGACACCGTCGAGCGGCCGGACCGGGCGATCCGGGTTGGTCAGATTGTCTGCTGGCAGTTCGCCGTGGTCACCGTCGGTGCTGCGACCGCAGGCTCGCGGACGGCGCTGATCCTCACGTCGCTCGCGGCGGTCTCGCTCGTGCTGCTCACCGCTGTCCGGATCCGTGGGCTGTGGTTGTACCGCTGGGTGGGCGTCCTGCTCGTCTTCCTGGCCCGCCGGCGCCGGATCGACCTGGGCGACGACATCGCGGTCAACCTGGTCAGTGCGTTGTACGGACGGACCTCGACCGGCGAGGTCGTCGTACGGGAGCAGCCGTACGGACTGCTGAGCCGACCGGCCGGGGCCAGCGTTGCTGTCAGGCTTGGCGCGCACCAGTTGCTCCCAGAGCTTGGTTCGTTGGCGGACTCGGCCGATGAGCAGCCGGTGAGTGTCGGCGTCCAGCTGATAGTGCACACCGGCGTCAAGCAGAACCAGCCGCCGCGCGCGTGGATCGCCGTCGGCGCCGAGCGGACGGCGGACATCGCCACCGACGAGCAGCTCCGCCAGGTTCTCGCGAACACGGTCCGCCGGCTGGTTCGCCGGTTCGACCGTGAGCAGGTCGAGTGCATGCCGCTGGACGAGACCGACGTACTGGCGTCCATCGGCGCACTGGCGCACGCGAACGCCGGCCGTGGCCGGATCCACGAACGCTGGTCGACCTGGTCCTGCGGTCCGGTGCAGCAGCTGTGCGTCCGGCTGACCGGATCCGCATCATTGCCTGCAGCAACTTTACGGATGCTCGTCGACACCTTGCTCGGCACCGGAACCGGCGCCGCTCAGACCCTCGCTGTCACGGTGACGGCTTCCGTCGATCACCCTTCGCCCATCCGCCATGACGCCGTACTGCGGCTGGCCGCTTCACACCCGGCCACCCTCGATGCGGCCTGTTCCGTCCTGACCACGCTGGCCCGGTCCTTCGGGGTCGAGCCCGAGCGCCTCGACGGCCGGCACGCCACCGGCCTTGCCGCCACGCTACCTCTGGGGGTTCCACTTTCATGACTGTCACCATGCTGAACCGCGGCTTCCACCAGATTCCCGCCCACGGCGGCATCGCCGAGCTGCTCTCGTCCGCCCAGGACGAAGTGATCGCGATGAGCAACCTCACCCCAGCCGGCCCGGCCTTCGGGCCGCGCGACGTCCGCCCGGGCCTGCGCTACCGGGCGATCTACCCCGATACTGCGCGGACCGCGCCGAACGCCTGCCGGCACCTGGGCGCGATGTCGGTCGCCGGAGTCGCGGTCCGGACGATGCCTTATATCCCGATGAACGCGCTCGTGATCGACGGCTCGATCGCGGTTCTGCCGGCCGACACGACGAACGGCAGCGTCGCCGTACTGCGGCTCAGCAGCGTCGTCACCAACGCCATCGAGCTCTTCGAGCGGATCTGGCCGGACGCCGTACCGCTGGCCGACAGCGACCTCCCGGACGACACCGACCTGTCGCTTCGCGAGCAGGAGATGCTGCGCCTGCTCGCACTCGGCGCGACCGACGAGGTAGCCGCTGCGCAGCTCGGCATCTCGGTCCGCACCGTACGGCGGATGGTCGCGCAGATCATGCACCGGCTCGGAGCGCGCAGCCGCTTCCAGGCCGGAGTCAAGGCCGCCGACCGCGGATGGCTGCTGGAGCGGGCCAGCTGATGAGAACCCTCACCGTCGCACCGGATCGTCCCGGCGCCTATCCGACCATCGGCTCCGCACTGCTCGAGGCGCCCGACGGAGCCGCGATCGCGATCGCCGCCGGGACCTACGCCGAAACGCTCGAGCTGACCGGCCGCTCGGTCACCCTCCAGGCCGAGCCCGGTGCGACGGTGATCCTCGACGGTTCCGGCGCCGACTGGCCGACCGTGCGCGCCGTCGACGGCTCGTTGACTTTGAGCGGGCTGGAGGTACGGGCGCTCGAGGGCGTCGCCATCTCTGTCGACCGTACGACGCTGACGGTTGAGCAATGTGTCGTCGCCGGCCGGACGCGTCCGGCGATCAGCGTGCACGCGAGTACGGCGTTCACCATCGACCGCTGCACGGTGACGGGTGCCGAGACCGGCATCGTCGTCGAGGGCGCCGGCGGACGGATCCTGGACACCACGATCCGGGAGATCTCCGGCGACGGGATAGTCGTTGCCCTAGGCGCCGATCCGCTGATCCGCGGCTGCACTGTGACGACGTGCGGCGGACGCGGCATCTACATCTATCAGTACAGCCGTCCGGAGGTGACCGACACCGAGATTGCCCAGACCGGCACCGAGGGGATCGGTGTCGCCCACGGCAGTACGCCGGTCCTCCGGCGAGTCACCGTGCACGACACTCGCGGGTCAGGCATCACCTTCGCGCCTGGATGCGGCGGAACCGTCGAAGGACATCGGCTGACGAACACCGCGCAGCCGGCACTGCTGCTCACCGAGGGCGCCGCGGTCGAGGTGATCGAGGAGAGTGTGGCGCGGGTCGCCGAGGGCGGGCCGGTGGACGACCTGCTCGCCGAGCTCGACGAGATGGTCGGGCTGCCCGGGGTGAAAGCGGAAGTCCGTGCGCTGGTGGACGAGATCCAGGTCGACGAATGGCGTCGTACGGCGGGACTGTCGGTCGGCGCGGTCAGCCATCACCTGATCTTCGCCGGTGCGCCGGGGACCGGGAAGACGACCATCGCCCGGTTGTATGGGAAGCTGCTGAAGGCGCTCGGCGTGCTGCCCAACGGCGGGTTCACCGAGGTGTCACGACGCGACCTGGTCGGGCAATACATCGGCCACACCGCGGAGAAGACGACGACGGTGTTCGAGAAATCCCTCGGCGGGGTGCTGTTCATCGACGAGGCCTACACGCTGTCCCGGTCGGCCGGGAACGCCGGCGACTTCGGCCAGGAGGCGATCGACGCGCTGGTGAAGCTGATGGAGGACCACCGCGACGAGATCGCGATCATCGTCGCCGGCTACACCGCCGAGATGAGCGACTTCCTCGACGCCAACCCCGGCCTCGCGTCCCGCTTCTCGAAGACCATCGAGTTCGAGAACTACAGCGCCGAGGAGCTGCTGCTGATCACCGACCGGATGGTCGCCGGCGGCGACTACCTGCTCGACCCGGCCGCCGGTCCGCCGCTCACGTCGTACTTCGACCGGATCGCCCACGGCGCCAACTTCGGCAACGCCCGCGAAGCCCGCCGGCTGGTCGAAGGCATGCGCAAGGCGCAGTCCCAGCGGCTCCGAGCGCTGGGCCGGATGCCGACCACCGAAGAACTCCGCTACCTGCTCCCGGACGACGTACTCGCGGCCTCCGCCGGCTGACCGCAACCGACGCTCCGGACCCGGTGACAGTGACTCGCGGGTATCGCATAGAGTGACGCGTGTTGCACCAGGTGGATCGGAAGGGTTGCCGCGATGGCCGACGAAGACGCGCAGGTTGAGGCCCGCTTCCCGGGCTGGTTCGACAAGAGCAAGCCGAGTATCGCGCGTACGTACGACTATCTGCTCGGCGGCAAGGACAACTTCGCCGTCGACCGGGCGCTGGCCGACAAGTTCATCCACGACCTGCCCGGCTCTAGGCAGATCGCGTACGACAACCGGGGCGCGCTGGTCCGGGCGATCCGCGAGCTGGTCACGAACGGGCGGATCAAGCAGTTCATCGACCTCGGCAGCGGCCTGCCGACCGCGGACAACGTGCACCAGGTCGCTCAGCGGCACAACCCGGACGCGAAGGTCGTGTACGTCGACAACGACCCGATCGTGCTCGCGCACGGCCGGGCGCTGCTGGCCGAGAACGCCAACACCACCGTGATCCAGGCCGACCTCCGCGAGCCGAAGGCGATCTACGACAACGACGACACGAAGCGGCTGATCGACTTCGAGCAGCCGGTCGCGGTGATCATGAGCGCGATCCTGCACCACGTGAACGACGATGAGGACCCGGCCGGCCTGGTGCGCTTCTGGTACGACCGGATCCCGTCCGGCAGCTACGTCTTCATCAGCCACTTCCGCAGCGAGAACGACCCGCGCAGCGCGGAGATGCAGGCGCTGCTGCAGGGCTCACTCGGCCGCGGCCGCTGGCGCACCGACGAACAGATCCTCGCCCTCTACGGCGACGGCTTCACCGTCCTCGAGCCCGGCCTGGTCCCCGCCTACGCCTGGCGCAACCCCGACGAACCAGGCGACCCCACGGACTGGCAACGCCTCATCGCCGCCGTCCTCGCCGTCAAGAACTGATCCTGCTCAGCCGGACTTCCAGCGGAACTTGTTGGAGGTGTAGACGGTCTTGCCGTCGGTGGTTTCGACGGTGGCCCAGACGAGCTGGCCCAGGGCGCTGCAGGGGAAGCGGTCGTCGACCAGTAGGTGACCTTCGCTGTTCGTCTTGAGCGTCGCGCCTGGGTTGAAGTTGCCCCAGCCCGAGCTGTACGGCTTGATGACATAGTCGGTGTTCGGCGTCAGGTTCTCGATCCGGACCTGGAGGAACGCGCACACCGGCGGCTCGCACTTGTTGTATTCGGTGCCGGCGCCGCGGGACGCGACCACGCGCTTGGTGCGTTCCTCGTGGTCGACCGAGGCCGCGCTGAGGATCGCCTCCTTGCCGGTGATTGTGCTGCCGTCCGGTGCCTTGGTGATCGCCCGTACGGTGAACTCGTACATCCTGCCGTCGGTCAGCCCGGTCCAGGTGAGCTGCGTGCTGGTGGAGCTCCTCGTCCGGCCGCCCATGGAGACGTCGTACCGGAGGAAAGTGCCTTCGCCCATCGTGGGCTGATCCCAGGCCAGGGTGAGCCGGCCGCTGATGCCGTCGTCACTCACGAGCAGCTCGCGCGGTGACTCGGCCGGATCCCAGTCGAGCTCGACCCGGTTCGATCTGACGGCCGGGCCGGCGCCGACCCGGTTCACCGCCTGGACGGTGACGTAGTACCCGCTCTTCGAGGCGAGTTCCTGGATTGTCGCCGATCTCGCCGTACCGGCGACCGTCGTGGAGCCACCGCTCCAGCTCAGCCGGTACGACGTGATCGTCGCACCGTGCGGCGCCGCGGCCTTCCAGGTCACGGTGCCGCCCTGCTTCGCCAGCACTGAGCCTGGTGCGCCGGGAAGACCGGGTTTCGCGGTCGGCTGATTGGTCGGGGTCGACGTCTTCGGCTTCTCCGGTGTCCGCTTGTCAGGTTTCTTCGTCTCGCGGGTCGGTGGCGGTGTCGTCCGCGCCGGCGGCCGCTGCGTCTCTGTCGTCACCGGAGGCTGCACCGGCGGCTTCATCGGGGGAGGTGTGCTCGGCCGATGCGTAGGTGGAGTCTGCGTCGGCTTGGTAGTGGTCTTGCCGTCGCCGGGCTCGCCCGATCCCACTTCCACGGTCTTGGCGCGGCCGTCCTGGTCGACCACGACCACCCGGTCGCCCTTCGAGCTCTCGACGTACACCCGGGAATCGTCACCGCGGAACAGGTTCGGCTCGCGCTTGATCTGGTCCTTCTCGTCCTGGCTGGCGATCTTCTGGTACCCGACCTTGCCGTCGCGGTCCAGTGTCGCCAGCTCGGCGTTCTTCCGGTCCAGCAGCGCCAGCCCGTCGCCGGAGGAGGCGACCTTGTCGTACTTCCCCGGCTTGATCAGCGTCCTGGTCGGCTTGGTGTCGGCACCAGTGGGATCGACCAGCTGGACGACGCCCTGGCCGGGGTCGACGATCGCGAGCTTGCCGTCGACGTCGTTGCCGGCGACCAGGGCGTTGTCCGCTACGGCGACATCCGGAAGTTCGGTCTTGTTGCTGATGCCGTCGCCGGTCAGCGAGTAGACCTCCTGCGACGTGAGGTCGACGAAGACCGCCTTCGCGCCGATCGCGGTCAGTGCTCCCTTGTGCCGCTTCGGAACCGCAGCCGAGCAGGACAGCCGGTCGGCGGTGATCGGCAGCTGGCAGAGATCGCCGCGGCTGATCCGGTGGATCCACAATGTGCCGTCCGACGTCACCACCGGATCGCCGAGCGGCCCACCCGGGAATTCCGTCACGTCCCGGTCGCCGAACCGGATCACCCGGCCGGCCTTCTGGTAGACCGCGAAGGCGGCACCGCCGCCCTCGAGGCCGGTGGGCTGCTCGTTGAGCGGCACCTCGATGGGGTTCGTCACGGTCAGGTCCGACTTGCCGAACTGGTCGATCCGGTTCCTGGACAGCACGTAACCGTTCTTGTCGCTCTGGATCACCTGCGCCCCGGGCTGCCCGGTGCTCAGCCCCACCTCGGCGTCGACGGCCTTGGTCGCACCGTCCAGATGGAAGATCCGCCCGATCGAGCTGTTGTAGACCCAGTGACCGGACTGGGTGAACTTCATCCCGGAGTTCGCGCTGCCCGGGCCGGACAGCACGACCACGCTCGTCAGTGCGACACAACCTGCGACGACGGCGGCCAAGCCGACTCGGGCCTTCCGGCGTTCACGCTTGCCGGCGGCATCGGTCGTGTCGGTCGCGCTCGTACGTCGGGTGAGCCGCGCGGGGCGGAACGTGATCGGCTTCACCGCAACAGACTAGAGGACCAGGGTCCAGGACCGGTCCAGTTTCCGTCTATCGCTTGCAGGTAGCACCGCGGATGCCACGCATGTTGCTGCCGACGGGAACCGATGCGCCGTCGGTGCCCTGGATCTCGAAGCAGTACTTCAGTCCCGGACTGACCGGTACCGTAAAGGTGGTGCTGACGCCCGGGACGAGATGGGGTTGAGGTTTCTTCGCGCCCTGCTCGGCGACGATGACGGCGTACTTCGTCATCGTCTTCGGGAAGCTCCACGTCAGGACGACGGAGGTGCCTTTGTCCTGCGGGGGTTTCAGGTCGATCAGCTGGACGACGGGCGTCGTACTCGGAGCCGGAGTGCTCGCGACCGGAGGCGGTACGGCGGCCTCGTCGTCCTTGCCCGGTTGCACCATCACCGGCACGACCGCGACCAGGGCAACGGCCGAGCCGATCCCGATCAGCAGATTCCGCCGCGACTTCTTCGGCCCCTTGGCCTGTTTCGCCTTCTTTGTCACAGGTTTCGCCGAGACCGTTGCTATCGGCACGTTTCGTCCGGCGGCCAGCTCGTCGCGGAAGTCGTCGAAATCCAGCTCGTCCTCAACGGGGCCCTCGGCAAGCAATTTCTGGAACTCGGCCAGCGCTGCAGCGGCATCCGGCCGGGCGTCCGGGTCCTTCGCCATCATCCGCGTCAGCAGCCCGGTCAACGCCGGCGGCACATCCCGCCCCGACACCTCCGGCGGCGGCTCCCGCAACACCCGCAGTATGACGCCGTCCACCGGCTCGCCAGTGCGCAAGGGAAACGGCGGCTGCCCGGTCAACGCCAGATACAGTACGGCGCCGAGCCCGTAGACGTCGGCCTGTTCCGACAACTCACCGTCCCGCAGTACTTCGGGAGCCGTGTAGGCCGCGTCGCCCATCAAGTCCCGCGGGAACCGCAACCGCAACGCCAGACCGAAATCCGCGAGCGCCGGCTGACCGCTGGGCCGCTCGAGCACATTGCTCGGCGTCACCCCGCCATGCACCAGGCCCGCAGCATGCGCCTCGGCCAGCACCGAACTCAGGATCTGCGCCAGTACGACGACATCGCCGATCGGCAACGGCCCGGTCGCCACCAGGTCCGGCAGCGACTGCGGACAGAACTCCATCCGCAACCCGGTCCGCCCGTCCGGCAGCTCGTCGATCGACTCGACCCGCACGATCGACGACGCCGACCGCAGCCCGGCCAGCTTCGCCTGCTCGACCTCGATGGCGTTGTAGGTCCGCCGGTCCAGCGGCTGCGGATACACCTTCAGCACCGCGGTCCGGCCACCGGCCGGCGGCGCCATCAGGTACACCGACGCGACCGGCCCGGTGGCCCGCGGCACCAGCGATTCCAGGGAGATCTCAGCCATCAGAGTCATCTTGTCATCCGGCAACGTCCAGATACGCGCATCCGTGAGCGATCAGGAACCGGAGGTCCCCGAGGATCTCCGCGAGCGCGTCCACCGGCGACGCCTCCTGGCCGAGCTTCGCTGTCACGGTCGCGCGCACCTCGCAGCTGTGCCACACCGTCGGCGCCACCGAACCCCATTGCCACAACTCGTAGCAATCCGGATCAAGCACCGCAGCCGTCCCCAGCCCGGGAATCCCGACCGCATGCCCGTCCAGCCGGTCCGGCGCGTTGCCCAGCCCGACGAACAACACGTCCATCCGATGCCCCTGCGCGAACCGCGTGGCCATGATCGGGTTGTCCGCCACGACGGCCAGCAACCCGAGATCGGCGAGTGCGCCGACCTGGCTCGCCGCGTCCTCGACGCCTGCCTTCTCGCTTTGCTCGACGACATCCTGGACTGTCCACTGGCCCTTGCCCACCTCGGGCAGCCCGTGCGCCATCACCCAGACGCCGAATGCCTTCTCGTCGATCCGGTGCTGCTTCCACCCAACTCGGATGACCTGCGTCTGATCGTCCCTGACGCCGCCGTAATGGCCGACCGGAAACACCAGCGCGCTCACCGGATCCGCCGCCGGTCGAAGTAGGCCGCGCGTACACACAACAACCCATGAACCTGACCGAGCACGCCGCTCAACACCTGCCGCGCCTCCGTCTCCTCCGGACTCGTCACCCCAACCTGCCGAGCCACCATCGCCGCATCTTGACACCCCGTCCACAACTCCGGCGCCAGCTGAGCCCACGCCCACACGTCGTACAAAGCATTGGAAACCTGAGCAATCGGCTGGTTCAGCATCCCCACCGTCTGCATCCACGGCTGCTCCGGATCCGGCCCCAGCCCATGCAACAACGGAAACAACTGATGCTCCCGCGCGAACTCGACGGCGGCGTCCTCCTCCGGATCCACCGCCACCAGCAACCCGTCGGTGAGGAACCGCTCAACCGCCTCGTCGACCCCGTCGAGCCCGAGCTTCCCCGCCCGCTCCCGCAACGACTCCCGGGTCGGCCGATCCGCGTCATCCATCCCATGCGCGAGCAACCACACCGCAAACTCCCGATCCCCCAACTCCGCCACCTCAACCCCCACCCGAACCTGCTGCCGACGCTCATCCCCGTTGTCGGCATGAAGCACCCCAAGGTCATGCCCCACCGGAATCAGCAGTTCTCGATCGCTCGCCACGAGTGCTCCTTCTTTCGCCGTCCTCGTCAGGCTAGGCCGCCGCGTCCGGCGGTGCCGCCGGCGGCAGGAAGCTGTCGTCGACGTCGCAAAGATGCCTGACCACCGGAAGGTTGGACCACGACAGCTCAGAAGGAGAAGGGGCCGATGAACATCACAGGTCTGGTCCGGCTCACCGTCGCCGCCCCGCAGCGGCGCCTCGACCTCGCTCTGCCGGAACAGGCGTCCGTCGCCGAGGTGTTGCCGGGAGTCCTGGCCAAAGCCGGTGAACATCTCGCGGACGCGGGCGTTCCGGACGGCGGCTGGGTGCTGCGCCGCGCTGACGGCACCGAACTGACGCTGGGCCGCACCCTGGGCGCCCACCGGATCAGAGACGGCGAGATCCTCCATCTGGTCCCGCGCCGGCTCGACTGGCCCGAGCTCGAGTACGACGACTTGGTGGTCGCCGTGGCAGCGGGCTCGAGGCGGCTCGGCTCGGCCTGGACTGCCTGGCACACCAGGGTCGCGGGGCTGACTCTCGCGGGTGCCGGACTGCTGGCTGCGCTCTTCACCGTGCTTCGTGCCGGCGCGCCCTGGCCGCATCCGGCGGGGCGATTGCTGTTGCTGACCGTGCTGCTGCTGGGCGGGGCCGTCGCACTGTCCCGAGTGGTCGGCGACTCCGGCGCCGGAGCGCTGGTCGGCGGCCTCAGTCTGCCGTTCGCGGCTCTCGGTGGCGGGTTGCTCTTCGCGGGTACGGATTCCACTCCGGCGATCGGCGCACCACAGTTGCTGGCGGCATCGGCCGCCGTACTGGTGGTTGCCGTCGGCTCCTCTGTCGGCGTCGTCGACGGCGCGGCGTTCTTCGCGGGGGCGAGCAGTGCCGGTGTGCTCGGCGTGATCGGTGGCTGGATCGGTACGTCGGACTCGCTCGGCGGCGCCGACGTCTCGGCCATCGTCGGGCCGGCGGTGCTGGCCTTCTCGCCACTGCTCGGCCCGCTCGCGATCAAGGCCGGCCGGGTGCCGACGCCGATCCTGCCGCGGACCACGGCGGACCTGGTCCGCGACGATCCGCTGCCACCGCGGCGACAGGTGTACGGCGCCGTCGTCCGGGCGGACGCTCTGCTCACCGGCATGCTGGGTGGCCTGCTGGTGACCGAGTCGGTCTGTGTGATCCTGCTGCTGCGGGACCAGAGCCGGTCGGCAACGATCCTCGCCGGTCTCCTCACCGTCGGTTGCCTGATCCGCTCGCGGCTCTATCCGATCGTGAAACAACGCCTGCTGTTGTTGATCCCGGGCCTGATCGGCGCCGCCGGTCTCGCCCTCGGTCCACTGTCGCGCGAGTACGCCGATCCGGTGCCGGTGGTGGTCCCGCTGGCGGCCGGTGTCACCGCGGCCGCGATCTTCCTCGGGCTGCGCTACAGCACCAAGCCACCCAGCCCGTACCTGAGCCGATACGCCGAGATCCTCGAGATCTTGGTGATATTGGCGCTGATCCCAGTCGCCTGCGCGGTGCTCGGTCTGTACGGCATCGTCCGCGGGATCGGGGGCTGAGATGGCAACCCGCAAGGACCAGTTGCAGTCGCATCAGTTCCTCGGTCAGCGGATGGTGTCCGCGTTGGTCACCAGGGAGTCCGATCCCGAGCAGCCACCCTTCCGCCGGCCGCTGGCGGCGGCCTTCGGTGGCGTGATCGTGGCGCTCCTGGTATTGGCCGGGGTCACTGTGTACGGGCTCGTCGTACCTGGTGGCAGCAAGGCGTGGCAGGCCGCGGATACGGTGGTCGTCGAAAAGGAGACCGGCACCCGGTACGTGTACCTGGACGGCCGGCTGCACCCGGTCACCAACTACGTGTCCGCACTGCTTGCCCTGGGCAAGAAAGGCACCACTCGGCAGGTGTCCGAGCGTTCGCTCCGTGGGGTACCGCGCGGGCCTCGGATCGGGATCCCGGACGCGCCCGACGCGCTGGCTCCGGCGAACCGGTTGCTGTCCGGCGCCTGGACGTTGTGTTCCCAGCCGGTGGTGAGCTCCTCGGGCGAACGGACCAGCGAGTCCGTCCTGATGGTCGGCGCCGGACCGTCGGTGGCGCAGCCACTCGGCGGCAAAGCCCTGCTGGTACAGGTGATCGAGAGCGGCGACCGGTACCTGATCATGAACGGTCTGCGGCACCGGATCACGGCCGACGCGGCCCTGGTCGGCCTGGCGCTTGGTGCGGAGCCGTGGGCCCGCGTCGGCGCCGCCTTCGTCGCCGCGCTCCCCGACGGACAACCGATCGCACCGATGAAGCCGGCCGCGATCGGGGCCCCGTCGACCGCGATCGACGGCCGGCCGACGACGAAGATCGGTCAGCTGTTCGTGGTCAAGACCTCCGGAGACGGGCTGCAGTACTACCTCGCCACCCGGGACCGGCTGCTGCCGATCTCCGCGCTGCAGTACGACGTGCAGCGCGCGTACGAACCGAGCACCGCGGCCTACGGCGGGAAAGGACCGACCGCGATCGAGATCAGCCTGATCTCGGTCGGTCGGTCGGACCCGGTCCCGGACGAGTCGGGGACCGGCGAGCTGCCGCGCACCCGGCCGGCGTTCGCGGATCCGAGCGGCGACACGAGTGCGGTCTGCGCGTCGTTCGGTCCTGGCCAGCGAACCCCGTCGATCACGATCAATGCCGGTCTGCCGGCCCGGGATCCGGTGATGATGACGCCGAAGCGCGGTCCGCTGGGTACGGCGCTGGCCGACCGGATCATCGTCCAGCCCGGCTCGGCCGCCGTGGTCGAGGCGATGCCGTCCAGCCGCGCACCCGCCGGCACGATCGTCCTGGTCACCGACATGGGCCGCGCGTACCCCCTCGGCGACCCCAAACTCCTCGACATCCTCGGGTACGGCGGCACGCGCCCCGTCCAACTCCCAGCCGAACTGATCACCCGCATCCCCGAAGGCCCCGGCCTCAACCCCGCCGACGCCACCCGCCCAGTCGCCTGACCCACAACGAACGCCCCGACGGCCGCCAGGCCCGTAACGAAAGATGTCCCCGGCCGCCTCGGCCGGGGACATCTTCTTTGTGCTGATCAGGTGGCCAGCCGGCGACTGCGCTGCGGGTCGGCTGCCGCGGCCCCGGGTGCGGCCTCCACGGTCCACAGCTCCTCGTCGAGGATCTCCAGAGTGTCCGGCCGGTCCTGCCGGGTCACGCTCTTCGCGGCCGGAACCGACGGGAACGCAGACCGCTGACCGGCCTTCCCGCGCAACCGGTCCGGGACTCCCGGGGTCGAGCCGGTGGCCCGGCCACGATCCCGTCCAGTCGGCCGGATCGCGCCCGTACCTGGCTTGCCACCCCGTCCGGCGCCGCCTGCGGCCGCCGCACCACCCATCGGCGGCATCATCGGTGGAATCCCGGACGAACCCTGCGCACTGCCACCGGCGGTGCCGGTGCCGACTCCACCCGGCAGGCTCGGTGCCCGCCCGGAGGATGCGACGTTCTCCGCCGTGCCGGTCTTCGCGACCGACGGAATCGGCTCGCCGACCTTGCCGATCGGCTTGATCCCGTCGAGCTTCGAGCTGCCGCCGCCGATCGAGCCGATACCGCCGCCGATCCCGCCGCCGATACCGCCGCCACCCGGCGGCCTACCGCCGGTGATACCGCGGCCGGGGTTGGCCGAAGGGATCGGTGTGATGGGGGTGAGCGGAGTCATCGGCGATCCGGGTGGGGTGTCGACCCCGCCGATCGGAGCCAGCGGAGTGACCGGTTTCGGCACCGTCTGCGTGCCTTGCAGCTCAGTCCCGCCCGGCACCGCGCCCGGCTGCTCGCCAGCCTGCTCACCGCCAGGTTGTTCGCCGCCTGGCTGTTCGCCGCCCGGTTGCTCACCGCCGGGTTGTTCGCCGCCTGGCTGCTCGCCGCCGGTCGGGCCGCCACTAGGCCCACCACTCGGCCCCCCACTCGGGCCGCTGGGTCCGCCGCCTGGAGTCCTGGCCAGCTGACCACCGCTGACATCACTGTGCGGGCCCAGCCATTCCATGCCGTTGGCCATGGACTGTGCCGCCCTTCCCACTGCCTGGTACCGCGCGCCGAGGTTGTCGAGATTCCCGCCCAACGTGATCAGAGCGGCGCTCGCCTCCCGCAGGGGTCCATCGTTGATCGCCAGGCCCTGGGCATAGCCTTCGGTGGAGAGAGCTTGGCTCTGCATCTGCTCGAGCTGGCGCGCCAATTGGCTGGCTTGGTCGGCGACCACTGGGATGTCGCGCATGATGGGATCGATCAGTGCGCCCAGGCTGCCGCTGGACGCCGACGGTCCACCGGCTTGCTGGCCGGTCAGCTGGGCCGACATCTGGGCGAGCGACCCGTGGCTCCGCGCCGCCGCCGTTTCGAACGTGTCAGCAACCACATCACTGCGCCAGTCTTGTCTGAGGGCTTGCGACGATTGCCAGAAGCTGGTTCCGACGGCGTCGATGGCCGTGGCCACGGTCGGCCATCGATCTCGCTCCGCCCGCAACCCGTCGAGTATCTGCCGCTCGCCATCCGCCAAGTTTCTGAAGGTCTGCGCGAGAGCGACGAGCTGGCCGAGGTTCGTACCAGCGTTCTGTGCTTGCTCCGCATACGTGGCGGGGGGTGCGTCTGCCATCAGTTGCCTCCCGGGGTGGCCTGGTCCGCGCGCTCGTAGGCGTTCAAGGTGCTTCCCAGTAGCCCGACAGTGACCTCCATGGTGTTGCGGGACTCGGCACCGATGGTCTTCAGAGCGCCGGAATAGGCCTGGAATCCGCGCATCGCCGTCATGATCTTGTCGGCGGCGCTGATATGCGCGGCGTTCAGCGCTGTCACCATCAGGTCCCTGCCGAAGATACCGCCGGCCGGGATCGAGCACGGCTTACGCATCTCGTCGGCGCCGTCTTCGAGTCGCCCTGCCTGTGTGTCGTACTGCCCGGCGGTGGCTTCGAACATCAGGATGTTGTTGATATCGATCTGTGCCATCGTGCTTCTCCTTTCTCGTGCTGGTTGGGGTTCAGGGGCTGGGTGGCAAGGTCAGCTGGATCAGCTGAGTCGTGCCTTGGCGGCTGATCAATCGGCCGCGGCCAGGGGGTAGTTGCTGTGGGCGCACGCCGCCGAGCAACGGGCCTTCCTCGCGGCTGCCGGACAGCTGCAGTCCGGGCGAGGCGATGTCGCGCAGCCGGGCCAGCACCGGCTCGAAGAAGCCCCGGGCGGCACCGCCGGTACGGCGGGCGACGACAAGACGCAATCCGATGTCGGACGCCTGCGGGATGAACGGCAGCAGCGGCATCAACGGGTGCCCCTCCGAGGTGGCGACGAGGTCGTAGTCGTCGATCAGCACGAAGAGGTCCGGCCCCTCCCACCACGACCTGTCCCGCAGCTGCGCGGCCGTCACCTCCGGCCCGGGGAGTCGTTCGGTCAGGGCTGCGCAGACGTCGTTCACGAGTGCGGCCGTCGCCTGGTGGTTGGTCCCGTATCCCAGCAAGTGCTCGCTCTCGACTCCGCCGAGCAGGCTGCGCCGGTGGTCGATTACCAGCAGCCGGGCCTGGTCCGGCGTGTAGGCCTCCTGGAGACGTCCGGCCAGCGTGCGGAGGAAGCCGCTCTTCCCGGCGGCGGTGTCGCCGAGCACGATGAAACAGGGATCGGCGGTGAAGTCCAGCCGGACGGGCGAGAGATCCCGCTCCACCACTCCGACGGCCAGGCCGCGCTCCGGATCGCTCTCGCCGTCCAGTTGCTCGTACGGCACTTCGCCGGGCAGCAACAGCACCCGCGGCGCAGTGTCACCGGTCCAGGCCGAGGCGATCTGCTCGACCAGCCGGCCGAGGCCGGCGGAGATGCGCTCGCCCGGATCGCCGGACAGCCTGGGTTCGGCGGACAGGAACTGGTGCTTGCTCGCCGTGATGCCACGACCGGGCGAGTCCTCCGGTACCAGCAATGCGGTCCGGCGATCCAGGAAGGAGTCGATCGGATCGCCGATCTTCAATTCCAGCTTGGTTCCGCACAGGTCGCGGACGTTCGTCCTGATGTCGAACCAGCGGGCCGCGCTGACCAGCAGGTGCACGCCGTACGCGAGACCGCGGGTGGCGATGTCGGCCAGGAACAGCTCGAGGTCCTCATAGTCGTTGCGGACCGTGAGCCAGCCGTCGACGACCAGGAACACGTCCCCGTGCGACGAGTCCGGCAGCGCGCCGGTGCGGCGGAGCTCACGGTAGGAGGCCATGCCGTCGATCCCCTGCTCGGCGAACTCGCGCTCGCGGGCGGCGATCAGGTTCATCATCTCCACGACAGTGCGCCGGACCGCGTTGGTGTCTTGCCGCCCCGCCACCCCGCCGACGTGCGGCAGGCCGCGCAACCCGGTCAGGACACCGCCGCCGAAGTCGAGGCAGTAGAACTGCACTTCAGCCGGTGTGTGGGTGAGAGCCAGCGACAGGATGGCCGAGGCGAGCAGCGTGCTCTTGCCGGTGTGCGGGCCGCCGACGATGGCGACGTGCCCGCCGCTGCCCGACAAGTCGAGCTGCAGCGGATCGCGCCGCTGTTCGAGCGGACGGTCGACGATGCCGGCGCGGGCGATCAGACTGCCGGCCAGGTTCGGCTCGCCCGCCACCAACCCTCGACCGGGTTCGTTCCGGGGCGGGCCGAGTAGGTCGCCCAAGGTCGGCGAATCGCCCAACGGGGGCAGCCAGATCTGGTACGCGGGATCGCCCCGACCGGTCATCTTCTCGACCAGGATGTCCATCAAGGTCTCGCCGACGCTCTCGTCGAACGCGTCGTCCGGCCGGGGCCGATCGGCTTCCTCGGACTCCGCCGGCGGGGCGACATACCCGCTGACGTAGTCATGCAGTTCCACCGAGTTGTCCGGTGCCAGCGGAAGCGCCCCGACGACCGGCCGCCGGTGTACCCCGGACACGTACGCCGAACGGAATCGGTCCATCTGCTCCGTACCGATCCGGAGGAAGCCATGACCAGGTGCCCGCGGCAACAGGAACGCGTCGTTCACGCCGAGCACCGTGCGGCTGTCCATGTCCGAGAAGGTCCGCAGTCCGATCCGGAAGGACAGGTGAGTCTCCAACCCGCGCATCCGGCCTTCGTCCAGCCGCTGGCTGGCGAGCAGCAGATGAACACCCAGCGACCGTCCGACCCGGCCGATCTGCACGAACATGTCGATGAAGTCGGGCCGGTCACTCAGCAGCTCGCTGAATTCGTCGCAGATCACCAGCAGGGTAGGCACTTCGGGCAGCGGCGCGCCGGCCACCCGTGCCTTCTCGTAGTCGCGCAGCGAGGCGAAGTTGCCCGCGGCCCGGAGCAGCTCCTGACGGCGGATCAGTTCACCGTTGATGGCGTCGGTCATCCGGTCGACCAGGTGCAGCTCGTCGGCCAGGTTGGTGATCGTCGCACTGGTGTGCGGCAGTTTGTCCAGCGTCGCGAACGTCGCGCCACCCTTGTAGTCGATCAGCGCGAAGTTCAGCGACCGGGGCGGATGGGCGATCGCCAGCGCCAGCACCAGCGTGCGCAGCAGTTCACTCTTGCCCGATCCGGTGGCACCGATCAGCAACCCATGCGGGCCCATGCCCTCCTGCGCCGACTCCTTCAGGTCGAGCTCGATCGGCAGCCCGTCGGCACGCAGGCCGAAGCGAACCCGGAGCCGGTCCCGGCTGGGTCGCTGGACCCAGGTCCGGGCCGGATCGAAGTCGTACGGATCGCCCAGTTCCAGCAGGTCTTCCAGGCCGAGATCGGCACTCAACGGCTGGTCGCCCTGCGCACCCACGGTCAGTCGCAGTGGCGCGAGTTGCCGGGCAAGACCTTCTGCGGCAACGGGGGAGAACTCGTCGGCGTGCCCGAGCCAGGCCTCGCCCTCGATCGTCTCGCTGGTCAGAGAGCCGTCGGGATCGACGTCGAGGACGATCGCGCTGGCGTCCAGCGAGCGCGGCGGTACGGTCGCCAGGTCGAGCACCGTGACGCCCTCGAGACCGCGGTCCGCGAGCAGATGGTCCGAGCCACTGGTGTCACCACCGGCGAGTACGACGACGAGCTGGGGCCCGGCGAACGTGTCACCGGCGGCGGGATCGAACCGTGGCCGGCCACCGAGCAGGTCGTCGAGCATCGCCTCGACCGCGGCGATGGCCGGAGCGATCAGCCGGACCGGGCCGAGTGCGTCGGTACGGTCCGGATGCAGGGCGTGCGGCAACCACTTCATCCAGTCCCAATCCGCCTGCTGATCCGCGCCGACGACGACTGCCACCCGCAGGTGGTCGGGTGCGTGCAGCGTCACCAGTTGCGCGAGCATCGCGCGGACCAGCCCGGCGGATCGGGCCTGATCGCCGGTGAAGTGGATCCGGGCGAAGCCGGTCACCGCGATCGCCAGCGGGAGATCGGCCACGAATGCGTAGGTGGACACGAAGCGCCGCAACGCCAACGCGGACAGGGGTTCCAGCCGTTCCAGCGGCTGCGTGTCCGGAGGTACGACGGCGACCGACGGGCTCTGCGGGCCGACGCCGATCCGGACGATCCCGAAGTCCTCGTCGTCGCGCCGCCGTTCCCATAACCGGTGGCTCGCCGCCAGCGCCCACAGACTCTCCGGCTCCGGGTGCAGGTAGTGCAGAGTGGTGCGCTGCTGGCCGACCGCTCGCGTCAACCGGGTCCGCTGCTGAGAGAGGTCGCGCAGGTAGCCGCGCCGGGCGTGCCCCATCTCGGCCTTGCCCGCACCCGAGCGCATGAAGACACTCGCCACGATCATGCCGGCCATCCCGATACCGAACAGCGAGTAGATCGCGATCCGGAGACCACCGCCGATGCTGCCCGAGAACAACAGCATCATCGCGCCCATCATCGCCACCATCGGCAGCACCATCAGCATCTGCGCCCACTGCCGGCCGCCCGGCTCCGGGACCTCCGGTGGCGCGGACAACACCAGTTCGCCGCCAGGCAGGTCCGGTGCCGGCCGCCGGTCCGGCCGCCGTACCACCATCGTCGCCATCACCGACCACCTCTCCTCGGGTTCACGCCCGATCGTGGACCGGCTGGGCGCGGTGCCGACGGCGATGGCAGGAACGTGCCGCGCCAGGGGTCCGGGAGGTTCTCGGCTCCTAGCGTGGAACGGCCAGACAACCAGCAAAGAAAGGAGTCAGCTGATGAGCGCACCTTGGCTCAACGTTGACGGAGAGGCTGTCCGCGCCATCCTCGGCCAGCGCGGGCTGCAGTACATGGACAACCAGTCGGCGAACCGGACCAGGACGCAAGCGAACGCTGCCGATCTGCCCAACGCACTGGGCAACACGTCGGCGTGCATGGCCTCGACGCGCAGTAGCGAGGTCATCGACCAGGGCGCCATGCGGAACGTGAACAGGGCCCAGACGATCTCCGACACCGGTATGCGGGTCGGCAACGACACCACCAACACCGTGGGCGTCGTGACCAGCTCGCTGACGCTGGGCGACGTCATGACGGCCTGAGAGTCAGGCCGGAACAACTCATTGCATCAGGCAACGAATAGGAGGCTCGGATGTCGGGCAAGTTCTACATGCATTTCGGGGAATACGAACGGAACATCGGAGAGCAGTACAGCTCTGCGAACGAAATGTCCCAGAACCTCGAGCTCTTCAGGTCCGATTTCGGTCGGCTGGAGGGCGAAGGTCTCTGGGACGACGCCCACAACCGGGAAGCCACCGGCGGGATCATCCATCATGCCAACCAGGTGGACGAGGTCTTCCAGACGGCGACCTACCACGCCAACAAGAGCGACCAATCCTTGGGCGAGGGTGAGCATCTGAGTCAGCGCACCGGTGTGGCGGTCAATGCATTGATGGATCTCTGACCGGTCCGGATACGACGAAACGCTCGGCTGGGATGTCCCGGCCGAGCGTTTCTTCGCTGTCAGGAGCGCTGGCTGAACAGGTGTTCCGGCAACGGATCGGCCGGGTCGTGTGGGGCCGGCCGGCGGACGATCGACGTACGACCGGCCCGCCAGCGGCGCCGGCGTCCGGCGGCGAGCAGCCCACCGGTCACCGTCACGATCAGGGCGGCTCCGACCGCCATGCTGGTCACTCCGCGAGCCTCGGCTGCGGCGTCGCGCCACCACGCCCGGGTTGCCAGCAGTTGCTGGTCCGGTGGCGGCATGGTTGCTCGCGGGAGCGTTCTCGCCGACCCGGCCAGCCCTTCGGTGACTGCGCGGTACGGATCGACGATGCCGGCGCCGTACTCCGGACTGCCGCTCCCGCCGCGGGCCGGGGTGGCGGTCGCGCGGAGGCGCTGGATGACCTGTGCGGCGGTGAGTTTCGGCCAGGCCGCACGGACCAGGGCAGCCGTCGCCGAGACGAACGGTGTTGCGAAGCTGGTGCCGCTGACGTACTGGTGACCGGTCCGGCGGGTGGCCGCGAGTACGCCCTCGCCCGGCGCGACCAGATCGACGTACGGGCCGGTCTGAGAATTGCTTGCCCGGGCTCCGGAGATGTCGATGGCGCCGACGCCCAGTACGCCGGGATAGGCCGCCGGATATGAGGGCAGCGGGCCGGCATCGTCAGCCTGCCGGTTACCGGCCGCCGCGACGACCACCACGTCCTTGCGGACCGCGTAGGCGATCGCCTGCCGAACCTGCTTCTGGTCCTCGCCACCGGACATCGACAGGTTGATCACCCGGGCGCCCTGGTCGACCGCGTAGATGATGCCGCGGGCAAGGATCGCCTGATCGATCACCCGGCCTTGGCCCGAGTCGCCGGTCTCCCGGTCGGTCACCCGGACCGGCAGGATCCGGGCCCCCGGGGCGATCCCGTGAAAGCCGATCCCGGCGGCCGGATCGGCGGCGATGATGCTCGCCACCGCGGTGCCGTGGGAGATGCAGTCGTAGTTGCCCGGGAGTTTGCCGACCAGGAAGAAGTCGCGGCCGGGCAGCACCTTGCCGGGCCGGTGCAACTGCGGATGGTCGGCGTCGACGCCGGAGTCGACCACCGCCACGGTGACGCCGGCACCGGTGCTGTGCGGCCAGGCCCGTTCGGCGCCGAGCAGATCCTGGGCCCAGGGCAACGGCCGGACCACCGAACGGCCCGGTTCCGGGTTGCTGCAGGCACCCCGCGGCGGTGTCGCGACCGCAGGTGCGGCCGGCAGACAGCAGCCGATCAGCGCCGCCGCGACTATGGCCAAACCGGCGTTCCTGAGCTGCCCGCGGGTACCACCTCGTCCATCCACACCCACGATCCTTTCCGGCTCCGCGTCGTGGCCCGGCCGCCTGGCCGGAAGCGGACATCACCGGCGGGCACCCGCGATCACGGCTCAGGCTTGGGCAGGTAGCTACCACCGGAGGCGTGTGATGCGGAATCCCGGCACAGCAGGAACCGGCCGTCTGGCCGACATCGAGAAGCTCGAACGGGAGATTCGGCAAGCCCAGCAGGCGATCGACGAGACCACCGGAACCGCCGAGTCCGCCGCCAACCTGATCCAGGCGACGGTGACCGGCCGCGGCCGGCTGACCAAGCTGGTCCTCGACGAGCGGGTGTACGACGAACTCGCGCCGGAAGCGCTGGCCGAGGAGATCGTCCGGGCCGTCGACGCGGCGCGGGAGCGGGCCGAGCAGAGCGCGCTCGACACCTGGGCGGCAGCGCTGCCCACCGCACCAGTGCCCGATGGCAACGATCCCGAGTTCGGTCCGCTGCTCGCCGAGATGCGGCGAATGCGTGCGGCTGGCGATGCTGGGCAGCGGCGATGAGCAGTGGTGGAGTGCCGGGCCCCGTCGGCAACCTCAACATGGACCCCGCGGCGGCCTCGCGGGCGCTGGCCGGGATCCAGGCACCCATCGACGCCTGGGCGGCGGCCTGGCCGGCCCGGATCACCGAGATCCACACCGCGGAGATGACCGTCGAGACCGGCTTCGACGACCTCAGCGTCCAGTTCCGGAACGCCTATAACCAGATCGCGCCGGAGCTCATCGCGCAGGTGAGCGCGTTCGCGCCCCGGATCCTCCGTGCCGTCGGTACCGGCCGGTCGATCGTTGCCCAGCACAACGCGACGCTGCAGCAGGTCTCCGACCTGCTCGGCCCACGCTGACACCGGCCACGGACGCCGCCCATGATTCCCGAACCGACGACCATTCTGTGGACCTGGTTGCGGAAGGCGATCGACACGATCTTCCCCTTCTGGGTCGACGAGGATGTGGCATTCGTCATGCGGGACCTGTGGAACGCCACCGCGAACGACCTCCAGCAGACCGTCGGTGACGCAACCGCCGGCAACAACCAACTGCCGGCCGCCTGGCGCGATCCGCAGGGCATCGGATACCACCAGAACATCGACCTGATGCTCAACTCGCCGTCGACCGGGACCGCCGACCTGATCCAGTCGATGCGCGATCTGTCCGCGATGTCGGGTGAGTACGGCAAGAACATCGTCTGGGTCAAGGACCAGATCTATGCCGAGCTGGCCGCCAACGGCGTCGCCTTCGCGCTGAGCTTCGGACTGCCGCCCGGTCTCGGCGACTTCGTTCGCGGCCGCATCGTGAGCGGGATGGCGACCCGGATCGCCGGGTGGATCGCGACCGCCGCCGGAAAGATCGCGGAAGTCGCGGCCGGGATCCGGCGGCTGACTCCCGCCCTCGCCAAAGAGCTGGCCATCGAAGTGGCCGAGGAGCCGCTGATCACCGTCGGCGGTCAGATGATCGACCAGTGGCGGGGGCAGCGCGAGGGGATCAACTGGCGGGATGCGGTGACCGCGGCTCAGGCCGCCGCGGTCGGCACGCTGATCGCCCGCCCGCTCGCGCCGATCGGGCTGGTGGCTTCGCTGCCGGCCCGGGCGATTTTCCGGTCGCCCGGGCGGCTCCGGGACACGGTGGTGAACGGATCGGCGGCGTTCGCCGTGAACGGGATCTCGTCACCAGTGTCCGGCACCTTCGTCCAGGCGGTTGCCGACGGCAAGAATCCGTGGGAGTGGCAGCAGTACCAAAAGGCGATCGTGGAGCAGGGCATCGGTGCGGGCGCGCTGGCGAGTATGCGGGTCGGGTCGCACGAGGCTGGACACGCGCTGAGCCCGTGGGGCGATGCGCATGACGGTAGTAGTGGCGGGTCTGCTTCCTCCTCGCAGGATGCGGGTGACGTGCGTACTGACACCGATCCACCCGGGCCGCCGCCGTCGGGCGAGCTCGCCAAGCCGAATGCGGACGGATATCAGCAGCAGACGGGTGAGGCCAACTCGTCAGGTACTGCGAACGCCGGGGATCGCTTGGCCGCTGGACACCAGCTTGGCGATGCGTCGGACGGCGGCCAGGCCGAGGCGCCCGCTCCGCTCGCCGGTACCGCCGTACCCGGGGTCGCAGCGGCCACCGCCGCGCAAGCACCGCCCTCGAACCTGCAGGCCCCGAACGCAGCTGTGGCACCAACTGCCACGCAGACCGGAGGCGCACCAGCGCAGCAACCGCAGGCCACCCAGCAGAACCAAGGGACCACACCTCAGAATCAGTCCGGGCAGAATCAGTCCGGGCAGAACCAATCCGGCCATAACCAGGCGCCGGACGCGAAGACCGGATCGAAGGGATCGCACGATCCATCGCCATCGAGCAAGCGTGGCCCCGCTGAAGCGTCCAGCAGGCAGGAGGACAACCCGTCCTCTGACCAGCAGGAGGATGAGGGGGCGGCACTGGCCGAGCACCGGATGGCCCTGGCCGAGCCGCAGACCGGTGATTCGGTCCGGCTGGAGGCCGGAGGCGCTGTCGGGTCGAGCGCCGGTGATTCGGTCGGGCCGCACGCCGGTGACTTGATTGGGCCGAACGCCGGGGGTCCGGTTGCCGCGTCGGCGGGTGGGGCGGTGGGTCATGAGCACCATCACCCGGGTGATGCAGGCTGGCGCAGCAATCAGCACGTTGTCGATCGCGGTGACGGGCTGCCTCGTACGCAGGAGACGGTGGCCGAGGTTGCGGCGGCCGCTGGGGTCGAGCTCAACGGTGCCGAGGTCGTCATCGTGGAGGGGGCCGCGGAGATTCGATATCTGGACCAGCACAATGCGTACGCCCGCGTACGGGTGACCGAGGGCGGGTATCAGATCCGGCTCGGACCGGCGAGTTTCGTCGACCGGGCAACGTTGGCGGCGACGCTGGCGCATGAGCAGACCCACGTCGAGCAGTACCGCGCGGAGCGGGTCGGTGTGGCGTCCGTCAATGAACTCGAGAGCGAGGCGTACGCGAGCGAGGCTCCTGCGCTGGAGAGGTTGAGAGCCCATGACAACGGTGAGGTTCGTGGTCGAGACGACGTTCGACGTCGAGGAGAACAACAACGAGATCCTGGTGCCGGGCGAACTGCTGACCGGAGCGATCCGGAGCGGTATGACGCTCCACACGGAGGACACGGATCAGCCCGTCCGCGTGCGGGCAGTGGAGTTCCTCTGTTCCGTCAAGCCGACGGCGAGAACGGACGGACTGACCCTGGTGATCGATCGGGCGGACGCGACGGCGATCAGTCCCGGGACGGTACTGTCCAGCCCGGCCTGACCAGCCCCGAGGCCGCGCGGGACGCCGTACCGGACGGGGAGTTCGGATGGTTCGACCCCGCTTCGCCGGTGGCCGACTGGGACGGTCAGCCGGGGCCGCAGTGGTCCGAGTGGCACAGGTACGGGCAGAACGAGGCACGGTGGCTGGAGGAGCCGTCCGGACGCGGCAGGGTCGCCCAGGCGAGGCTGCGGGAGACCTACCGGGTAAAGCGTTCGCACGCAGACGACGTGGAGCGAGGCAACGCCAGAGCTCGCGGTGTCAAGGGCGATCAGGGTGGCCACGCCATCGGCTGGCGCTTCTTCCCGCTGGTGTTTCCGCCCAACTACTTCCCGCAGAACGGCACCCTCAACCACGGTGCGTTCGAGGCCTTCGAGAACGAGATCGCGGCCTGGATCGAGGCCGGGAAAGATGTCGAACTGACGGTCTACCTGACCCCGAACCAGGGCCGGCCGGACTCGGTCACCTTCGTGTACCAGGTGACCGACGCCGGCGGCCAGACCATCTACACCGGCGGGCGCAGCTTCGAGAACCAGCGGCTGAAGGGGATCAAACGGTTCCCGACCCCGCGCATCCGTGCATTTGCCCCAGACAACGATCCTGTCTTCGAGCCGGACGACGAGAGGACGGTCGCCGCGGACCGTCCCACCGGCCCGGTGACCGATGCGGTGACGGAGGCGCTGGGGCGGCGAGAGGTGCTGGCCGCGGCCGGCGTTCTCGAAGTTGTTGACATGGGCAACGGACGGTACAGGGTCGAGACCGCCGGCAATGAGGCGTACCACCTGGACCTGGCAGTCGGGCCGCTCGAGGAGGGTGTGGTCGCCGACTACTACGCCGAACCCGGGACGGATCCGATCGCCGAGGTCACGCTGTCCGACCTGCTCACCCCGGACGCCGTGCCGATGGTTGTGGCCCGTATCCTCGCCGAGACCGCGGCCGCGACGCTCGATCCGTCCACCGACCAGCTGAACGGGAACGATGATCGCGACACGCTGACCCCGGCCGGCGAGCCGGATCTGCACCCACGGCTGTCGCCGAAGGATCGCGGCGATCTCGCCGAGGCGCGTTTGCTCGCGTTCCTGTACGAGCAGGCGAGTTCACCATTCCGGCGGGCCGCCATCGCCGGTCAGCTCGCGCTCCTGATCGAGTCGATGAGCCTGGGCAAGGACCAGCCGAACGCCGACCTGCTCCGCAAGCTGCTCCCCGGCCTGCTCGACGCCGGCCTGGTCGAGCGGTTCCGGGATCGCCAGTCCCCGAAGGACAATCGGCTGCGGACGCCGAAGTACCTCGCCAAGGCGGCGGGATCGTCGATCTGGACGGCGTTACTGGTCGGTGCGGCAGCGTACGCCGCGACCGACAGCTGGGCCACCGCTGTCGCCACCGCCGCCCCGTCCGTCGTCGCTGGATTCGTCGGCGCGTTCTCCGAACACCGGCTGGACAAGCACAAGTCGGACCCCAAGAGGCCGGCGTACGACGCCGATCGGAAGAAGCTGGAGCACCAGCATCGAGGGCTGGACGGAATGCTCGACGGCGAGCAGCCCGCTGAGCCGATCGACAACGGGTCGCGGGGAGCAGATCCGAAGCACTACAAGGTCCGCCATCTGGTCCCCGCGTCCGCCGGGCTCGGCGCTGCGGTACTGCTCTGGTTGGGCGGGTTCCCGGCGTTGCCGTCCGCGCTCGCAGGGCCCGTGATCGCGCTGGTGAAGTCCTACACCGAACGGATGAACGATGTCAGCAAGCGCGACGCCCGCCGGGCCAGGGTAGCCGCCAACGTCGCGCGGCAGCTCGCGAATCCGGACTCGGCGCAGAACCAGCTGATCAGGGTCTTGCAGGAGCAGGCCGAGCGGCTGCGAGCTTTGCGCGCGTACCTGGAGGATCATCGGCTGAACGGCGCCGACCTGTCCGGGCATGATCTCAACTGGACTGAGCCGACGGTGCCGGAAGGCGAGATCACCACCCCGGATCCGCCGTCGCTGGGATCGTACGCCGGCACCCAGAGCATCGACGGCGCCGTCGCCGGCACCGCCCGCGGGGCCGTAGCGAAGCGGCCATCTCCGGACCTCGACCCGACCGATCTGGCCCGGCGCTTCGACGCGGCGCTGGAGGTGCTCATCACCGCGATCGGTACGGCAATGGCGACCGGACTGCTCGGCGCGGTCGGTGACAAGATCTTCGCGGACATGGAAGAAGCAGCCACCTACGCGCAGAAGAGCTGGGACTACGCGCAGCGGGAGGCAGTCCGTGGGCAGGCGCTGATCGACACCTTGGCCGAGCCGTTGCACCGGCTGAACCACGCGCTGCACGAGCTCGCCCAACTGGCCGGAGCCGGGCGGTCGGCGCCGGACCTGACCGACCGTACGGCGGACCGCAGCGTGGTGCCGGCACCGCCGAAGCATCCGGATGGTCCACGGCCGAAGCGCGACCTGAAGTACCGCGTCTACGCCGCCACGGCCTTCCTCGGGGCGCTGGGCGCGACCACCGTGTTCGGCTTCGACGGGGTCTTCGACGTGCTCGACGTGACGGTGTTCACGACCGTCGCGGCCGCCCTGGGTGGGTTCACCGGCACACCGATCGCCAAGATGCTGTTCCAGCGCGCCCAATTCGCGCGGAAGGATGCCAACGCGGCGGCGCTGAACAAACAGGGCGTGGATCCGGCCCAGCTCGCGCGGCAGTCGGGTACGGGCAGGTATTTGATCGCCCAACTGATGGATCAGATCGACCAGCTGACCGACTTGCTGACGCAGGCCGGCCGGTCGCCGGTCGCGGTGTCGCCGGCCGACGCCGATTACACCGACCGTGTCCGGGCCGCAGTCGAGCGCGCGTTCGTCCACAACCAGACCGCTCCGGCCGATGAGCGGTCCTGGGATCGCGACGTACGACAGGATCGGATCGATGCGCTGCAGCGGATCGACCGGCTCGCCGCGGCGGTCGACTGGGCTGACGCGACTGCTCCCGGCAGTGCGGACGCGGCCGCGGCACGGGCGCGGCTCGCGCACGCGATCAACCTGTACGAAGCGATCGACGGCGATGGTGCGCCACGGTCGTTCCCCGATCTCGGCCGGGTGTCGCCGGCCCGCGGTCAACGGGTGACCGGCGGGCCCACGGATCAGGTCCGGGCCGGGGCCGCCAAGGCGCTCGGACGAATGCTCGGCGAGCCGGCCGGCAAACGGTCACTGGCCGATCGACTCGAACTGCTCGAGTCGATCGTCCGGGCCGCGTACGCCGTCGACGCGCATGCGGACCATGCGCTGATGGGGGCTGGGACCGAGGCAAGCCTGGCCGACCTGCGAGCCAAGCTGGACGAGCTGATCGCCGACTACGAGAAGCTGTTGATCAAGGCAAACATATTGGGCGGGTTCCCTCGCCCCGCAATCAGCCCGGCCACGCCGCCCGATGTCAGCTCAGGAACTGCTCCCGGGTGAGGAAGGCTAGTTGGGCGGTCTTTGTTGTGCCGTCGGGTTGGGTGATCTTGACTTCGGGACCGAGGGTGAAGCCGGTGCGGTGGAAGCGGTCGATGGCTCGGGTGTTGCGGATGTCCGGGTCGACGACCACGCGCGGGTGGCCGAGGTGGAGGAAGACGAATTCGGCGAGGACCTTCAGGAGAGTGCCGGTGAAGCCGGGGCGCGGGGTGCCGGGGGCAATCAGCAGGTGCAGGCCGATATCACCCGCCTGGATCTCGTACGACGCTCCGACCGGGTCGGCCTGCGGATCGTAGGTCTGCAGCAAAGCGGCCGGGACGTCATCCACGTGCACGAGGTAGACGTGGTGGGTCGGGACTGAGTCCAAGAACTCATAGGTCGCCGCGATCTCCGCCCGGGAGAGTTCACCCATGCCCCAGAAGCTCGCCCGGTCCGCCGTCACCCACTCGTGGATCAGGTCGAGGTCGCGATCGGGATCCGCCTCGACGATCCGGACGGCGCCGAAGCCTTCGACGGATTGCGTGTACGTCCGATCCTCACGGACGAGGTCACCGAGTACTGGCGCCAGTTCGCCGCGCAACCACAAAGGAAGTTGGTCGTGGTGGTGCGGATCGCCGAGTACGCCGGATGCGCCGAGCGGTACTACCCAGCCGCTGGCCGAACGATCCGCGAGATCCCAGGCATAGCGGGCCGCAGAGGCGCGGATGCAGACGTCGGTGAGGCCGGGGAGGCTCGATGTGGACATCACGCAGTGGTGGTCGCCGGACAGGCCGAGGTCGAACGGCTCCTCGTCAGGTGCGAACACCGGGCCACGCAACGCGTGCAGTGGTGACAGCTGGTGCGTCTCGCCCCACGGCGGACGGGGTTTGCGGACGGCGACCTCCTCGAGCGCCTCACGGGCGAGCCAGCTCACGTTGATGTCCGGGAGGTCGGCGCTCAGGAGATTCTCGAGCGCGTAGGAGACGTGGGTGAGTGGGTCCATCCAGGGTACGAAAATTTCGGGGCACTCGGCGTTCTCGAGGATCGCGAAGTGATCGGCCAGCCGGGTGGTGAGGGCCTTGCGGAGTGCGGCGTACGACGAGGCCGTCGTACTCGCGGCGTCCATCCGGCGGTCCCAGCCCAGCAGCTCGGTGCGCAGGGCAACGGCTTCCGGGGAGAGATCGTCCAGGTCCGCCAGGAGGTCCAGGATGGAGGTGGCGGAGCCGAGGAAGGTGTCGGTGTGGATGTGCGGCATCTCGTCGACCGACCAGTCCGAGCGCTCGGTGACGAGCTCGCGGATCCGCCGGGATCGGTGTGGGGCGGCGAACTCGACGCCGAGCGGCGCCGCGAGCTCGCGGGCGTTGGCCATCACGGCCGGGCCGTCGACGGTTGCCCGCGGCATCGGATCGTGCCAGCCGTCCCACTGGTGGCCGGCTTCCCAGGCCGGTACGACGCGTAGTTTGTTGGCGGCGTGACGCCGCGGAACCAACCCGGCCGTCCGATGCAGCAACCCGCCGGCCGTATCCGCCGCCAGCACCACGTTGACCGGCTCCACCCACCCGTCGAGCGCAGCATCCACATCGGCGACAGTCGTTGCCCGAAGCAACTTAGGAAGCACTTCGAACCCTAGCCGGCTGGTCACTCGAGGCGGATACCTCAGACTGATTCCATCCATGATCACCGGACCACGTTCGGTCTCGACCAGCTCGATCTCCACCGCGTCGTAGCCCGCGACCTCGACGACCTCGGTGTGGACGTCAGCCGGCTTCCAGCCATCCGGGCCGAGGGCCTCCACACCGGACGAAGTGCGCCGTAGCTGTTCAGAAAACAGGTCCTGGTAGTCGGCCATGGCGTTGGTGATGGCCCAGGCGACCGAACCGGTGTGGCCGAAATGGGCGAGGCCGGGGATGCCGGGGACGGCCAGGCCGAGGACGTCGTACTCGGGGCAGGTGAGCCGGACCTGCTGGTAGACGCCCGGGCTCTCGATGTACCGATGCGGATCGCCCGCGACGATCGCCTGTCCCGACGCCGTCATCGAACCAGGGATCAGCCACCCGTTGCTCCCCGCCGTGTGCGGACCCTCCGAACTGAACAGCTCGAGAGCATCGTCACCAAGGTGCCGCGCGACATGTGTCCGCCACAGCTTCGTCGGGAACCCGGCAAACAAGACGTGTATCGCGAGCCAGATCCCGAGTGGGGCCCACGGTTCCCACTTCTGCAGGGTCAGGCCGGTCTCGGCGAACTCCGGTGCGCGCTGGGAGCCGCCCGGGAGGCCGTGGTTGACGCCTTCGACGTACGCCGTGATCCACTCGCGCGTCTCGTCGTCGAGTGCTTCGAAGCAGCGTTGCGCGGTGTCGGCGAGCCGGGCCTGCCGAGCGAAGATGTCCCACGGCGCAGCCTCCGCGCCGAGGAAGGCCGCGCTCGTCCCGAGGAAGCGGCGGCGCTCGAGCTCCAGTTGCCAGGCGCGGTCCTGGGCCGCGTTGAGGCCCTGCAGGTACACGAGCGCCAACGGGTCTCCCGCTTGCAGCTGCGGTACGCCGTACGCGTCGCGGAAGACCCGAGCATTCACTGCAGTCCTCGTTTCAGTTAGGTTAGGCTGGGCTAACTTATAGGGCAGCAACTTTTGGCCGCAACGGCCATTCTCTCCGGTGGAGGACGTCGTGAGGCATGGCTGGGAAGGCGTCGTACTCAAGCTGTTCCGTGGGAAGGACTTCACCTTCAGTGTGACGGGTGCCGAACAGGTCACTGACCACCCGCACTCTTTCGTCGTACGTCGTCAAGGAGCTCGCCGTACCCCGGGGCCGGGTCAAAGCCCTGGGATACTGGCGCGCGTGATCAAACCCCTCGACCTCGCCGATCGAACGCTCGCGGAGCGACTTCTGACCATCCAGCACCGCGCGTACGCCGTCGAGGCCGAGCTGATCGGCTTCGACGGCATCCCGCCGCTGCAGGAAGACCTCGACGGTTTGATGTCGTCCACCGAACACTGGCTCGGCCGGTACGACGGCGACGTCCTGGTCGGCGCGGTTGCCTATGAACTCGAGGACGATCTGGTCGACATCACCCGGCTGATCGTCGACCCAGCCCACGCCCGCCGCGGCCACGGCCGAGCTCTTCTCGACCACCTCGACGAGCTGGAACCGCGCCGTACCAGCGTCGTCTCCACCGGTACGGCGAACACCCCGGCCGCCAACCTCTACAAGTCCCGCGGCTACCGCGAAACAGGTCGAACCGAGATCGCCCCGGGCGTGACGGTCACGCACTTCAAGCGCGAGTCCTGAGCTGTTCGAAGCCGTAGTACAGGGCCAGCAGGAACTGGACCAGCAGGGTGACCGGCGCGGAGATGAAGGACAGGCCGATGCAGGCGGCGTAGAACGCCGTACCGACTGAGTAGCGCAGGATCGAGGAGCGCTGCTGGGACGGCGTCAGGTCGTGGTCGACCAGATGGCGCCGGAGCACGTGCCACCAGATCAGGCTGAATGCGATCGCGGCGAGGGTGAGGTTGGTGCTGTAGACCGCGGCGGCGACGTGAGCGTTGATCGTGTCGTCGCGCAGATACTCGGCGAACAGGTTCGTGGGGAACGGCAGTAGCGCGG
Source organism: Kribbella antiqua (assembly GCF_004345665.1). GTDB lineage: Bacteria > Actinomycetota > Actinomycetes > Propionibacteriales > Kribbellaceae > Kribbella > Kribbella antiqua. Next base: position 267,074 of record NZ_SLWR01000012.1, on the reverse strand, counting down.
TCCACAGCAGCAACAGCAGATTGAGGAACATCAGCCCGCGGTCCGCCCGCTGGATCTGGCGGAACATCGAGTGGTGGTTGATCCACATGATGCCGAGGATCGCGAAGCTGGTCAGGTACGCGCCGAACTGCGGCCACTCCCGCACCAGCGCCGGCCAGAGCCGCTCGCCTTCCTCGAGTTCCGGAATGTGCAGCTCGAGGACGAGCAGGGTGATCGCGATCGCGAAGACGCCGTCGCTGAAGGCCTCGATACGCGAGGTCTCGGCGAGGTCAGACTGGGTGGCCACAACCACCCAGTCTGACAGCGCATTCTCAGTCGGTCGACAGGTTAAGAGCGGACCAGCTGACCGCCGGGAGGGTGACGGTCAGCTTGCCGTCCTGCAGCTGGGCTTCGACCGGCTGCGGGGTGACGCGGTCGGGCTGGTCGGCGGAGTTCGTCGCCAGCCGGTCCTCGTCGTGGACGATGACAGCCTCCGCGACCGTGGTCACTCCGATCCGGCTGACGTCGACGGTGATCTCGATCGGGCCCTCGGTCGACCGGTTGACCAGGAACACGGCCAGCTTGCCCTCGTCGTACGTCGCCACGGCGTCGACCGCCGCGATGTCGCCGTACTTGGCGGTGCTGACGGTCGGCGAGTCGGTCTCCACCCGCAGTACCTGACCGGCCGCGAGCCGGGAGGTGATCGCGAACGGGTGGAAGGTGGGCTGCTTCCAGGCCGGTCCGCCCGGCTCGGTCATGATCGGCGCGATCACGTTCGCCAGTTGCGCGAGGCAAGCGACGCCGACCCGGTCACTGTGCCGCAGCAACGAGATCAACAGGTTGCCGACCACAACGGCATCGGTGACGTTGTACTCGTCCTCGATCCGTCTCGGCGCAACCTCCCACTGGTCGCCCGGTCCGTCGGTCCGCCGCGACCGGTCGCCGTACCAGACGTTCCACTCGTCGAAGGAGATGTCGATCCGCTTGCTGCTCTTCCGCTCGGCGGCGACGGCGTCCGCGGTCGCGGTGACCGCGTCGATGAAGCGGTCCATGTTCACGGCCGAGCCCAGGAACGACTCGGTGTCGCCGTCGTCGTTGCCGTAGTACGCGTGGCAGGAGATGTAGTCGACGAAGTCGAACGACTCCCGCAGCACTTCCTGTTCCCAGGTGCCGAAGGTCGGCATCGACGACGAGGACGAGCCGCACGCGACCAGCTCCAGATCAGGCTCGATCATCCGCATCGCCCGCGCGGTCTCGGCCGCCAGCCGTCCGTACTCGGCCGCCGTCTTGTGCCCGATCTGCCAAGGCCCGTCCATCTCGTTGCCCAGGCACCACAGTTTGACACCGTACGGCGAGGCGCCGTGCTGCTCGCGCAAGTCGGACAGCGCGGTGCCGCCCGGGTGGTTCGTGTACTCCTGCAGGTCGAGCGCCTCCTGCACACCGCGGGTGCCGAGGTTGATCGCCATCATCGGCTCGACCCCGGCCTTGGCGCACCAGCGGATGAACTCGTCCAGACCGAACTCGTTGGTTTCGATGCTGTGCCAGGCCAGGTCGAGCCGGCGCGGGCGGCCCTCGCGCGGACCGACGCCGTCCTCCCAGCGGTAGCCGGAGACGAAGTTGCCGCCGGGGTAGCGGACCAGGGAGACGCCGAGCTCCTGGGTCAGCTCGAGAACGTCCTTGCGGAAGCCGTCCTCGTCGGCGGTCGCGTGGCCCGGCTCGTAGATGCCGGTGTAGACACAGCGGCCCATGTGCTCGACGAACGTACCGAACGTCCGGCGATTGACCGGCGCCACGGTGAACGCGGGATCGAGGACGAGTTTGGCTGAAGTCACGGGGTGGCTCCTGTCGTGGTGATGAGGTGCTGTGGAGAGGGGTGGGTCAGGTGACCCGGGGCCAGCCGTCCTGGCCCCAGTGGATCCGCCGCAGACCGAGCCGGAAGTCCCCGTTCGCCTGGACGTCGTAGTAGTGGTGCGCGAGCCAGCCGTCGTACACGGACTGGCCACCGGGTCCGGCCATCGAGCCGGAGCCGGACAGGATCACCGTGCCGCCTCCTTGCAGCAGCGGTGTCCCGAGCTTGTCGACGTACGGACCGGTGACGGCTCGCGAGCGGCCGACCGCGATCTTGTACGTGCTGTCCGACCCGCGGCAGCAGAAGTCGAACGAGACGAACAGGTAGTACCAGTCGCCACGGCGGACGACGTACGGCGCCTCGATCGCGTTCGGCGGAACACGTCGATCGGCCAGCCGCAGTGGTTCGCCCTGCCCCGGTACGGCGAGACCGGACGGCCACTGCAGCTTGATCATCCGGATGCCGCTCCAGAACGAGCCGAACGCCATCCACGGCGTGCCCGCGGCGTCGACGACGACACCGGGGTCGATCGCGTTGTAGTCGTCGGTCGGCACCGAGCGGTGCACCAGGCCTCGATCGACCCAGCGGTAGGACGGATCGTCGGGGTTCAGCGTCGTGTTGGTCGCCAGCGCGATCACCGAGCGGTTGGAGCCGAAGGTGGAGGCGGAGTAGTAGAGGTAGTAGGTGCTGCCGTGCTTGATCACCTCGGGAGCCCAGAGGTTCGACACCCCGGGGACTTCCGTGCGCAGCCAGGCCGGGATCGTGTCGAAGACGGTGCCGGCTGTTGTCCACTGCCGGCCGTCCGGCGATCGCCGTACCTGAACGGTGCCGTCGGCAACGGCTGGGTCGCCGGTCGAGAAGACGTACCAGTCCTTGCCGTCCTTGATCAGCGCCGGGTCGTGCGTGCGCAGGTCGCCGGAGAGTTCGGGTACGCCGGGAGCTGCGGCCGCTGCGGTGGTGCTGAGCACCAACAGCGCGGCCGCAGCCAGCGCGGCGAACCGCCTCATCCCTTGATCCCCGCGTCGCCGACACCGCGGACCACGTGCCGCTGGAACAGCGCGTACACGATCAGTAGCGGCAGACCGCCCAGGACAGCCGAGGCCATGATCTGGGCGTAGCGCAGGCCGTACGAGCCCTGCACGTTGGCGAGTCCGACCGGGATCGTCATCATCGACGGGTCGGTGGTCACGATGAAGGGCCAGAGGAAGTTGTTCCAGGCCCCGATGAAGGTGAAGATGCCGACGGCAACGAGGATCGGCCGCGACATCGGCACCATGACACTCCAGACGATCCGCCAGCGAGTCGCGCCGTCCACCCGGGCGGCGTCCTCGTAGTCGCGGGAGATGCCGTCGAAGAACTTCTTCAGCACGAACACCATCACCGGCGCGACCACCTGCGGCAGCACGATGCCCCAGTAGGTGTCGACCAGGCCGAGGCCGGTCATCTCCTGGAACAGCGGCACGATCAGCACCTGCGGCGGCACCAGGATGCCGGCGATGATCAGGCCGAACAGCACCCGCCGACCGGGAAAGCTGGTCCGCGAGAATCCGTACGCCGCCAATACCGAGACGACCAGAGTCAGTGCTGTCACCAGGATCGACACCACGCTGCTGTTCATGAACCAGCGGATCAGATCGCCTTGCTCGACGACGCTCCGGTAGGCCTCCGTGGTCGGTGCCTGCGGCAACCACGTGATCGGCGACAGAGTGGTCTCGGGCTCCGGCTTGAGCGACGTGTCCAGTGCCCAGAGCAACGGGACCAGCCAGATCACCGCCAGGATCACCGCACCGACGATGCTCGCCACCTTCGGAAAGGTCCAGGTCGTCCTCATGCGTCGGCCTCCTTCCGGCCCGCGAACAGCTTGAACTGCAGCACCGCGACGATCACGATAATCGCGAAGAACATGTACGAGATCGCCGACGCGTAGCCGATCCGGTAGTTGGTGAAGCCGTTCTGGTAGATGTACTGGATGATCGGCCGGGTCGCGTAGTTCGGCCCGCCGTTGGTCATCAGGTAGATCTGGTCGAAGATCTTCAGCGACGCCACCAGTTGCAGTACGACGATCAGCCCGGTGGTGCGGCTCAGCAACGGCAGCGTGATCCGGAACAGCTTCTGCCGGCCGTTCGCACCGTCGATATCGGCCGCCTCGTAGACCTGCGCCGGAATCCCTTGCAGGGCGGCAAGATAGAGCAGGAAGTTGAACCCGACCGTCCACCAGACGGTCGTGATCACCACGGCCAGCATGGCCCGGTTGTCGGTGTTCAGCCAGTCGATCTCGGCGAAGCCGCCGGCCGTCAGCAGACCGTTCACCAGGCCGAACCCGGGCTGGTAGATCCAGACCCAGATCAGGGTCACGACGGTCGCGGGGAGGACGAACGGAGCGAAGTACGAGAACCGCAGCAGCCAGCCGAGCACGCCCCTGCGGTTGGCCAGCAGAGCCATCACGAGGGCGATGATCACCAGCGGCGGCGTACTCATCGCGGTGAAGACGAGAGTGTTCTTCAGCGAGGACCAGACGGCCGGATCGTTGAACATCTCGCGCCAGTTCTGCAGGCCGAGGAACTCCTGCTTCACACCGGCCAGGCTGGTGTTGAAGAAGCTGTTCCACAGACCGTAGACGGTCGGCCAGGCCAGGAAGACGGCGAAGAGCAGGAGGAACGGCGCGACGAAGAACAGTCCCGCCCAGCGTTCCTTCCAGGGCTTCCCGGTCTCGGGCTTCGCCGCTGTGGCCGGCGTACCAGGTGTAACTCGAGGTGGTGTCTGCACAGTCATGAGTCAGATCTCCTGTCAGACCGGGGACGGGGTGTCGAGGAGCGTCTGGGTGGCGGCCTTGAACTGCGCGAGCGCAGCCTTCGGGGTCGACTGCCCGGAGAAGACGCCGCTGAACGCCGCGCCTGCCTCGTTCTGCAGCTGCGCGCCCGAGCCGCTGAACCATGCGTCCGGGTCGAAGAACACGTCCGGCGCCACACTGCGGTACTCCGCCTGCGGTTTGAGGTCCAGATACTCCTGGCTCGTCACCACCGGCTGGTACGCCGGAATGTGCCCACCAGCGGCCCATTCCGCGCTGTGCTTCAGCATCCAGGCGATGTACTCGATCGTCGCCTTGGTGTCGTCCTTGCTCCGGTTCGCCTGGTGCGGGAGTACGAACGTATGTGCGTCACCCGCGTACTTCGGTACGTCGTACACGACCGGGAACGGCGCCATGCTGAACGGCATCTTCGCGGTCTGGTACGTCGTCACCTCCCATTCCCCGTTGAAGCTCAGGCCCACGTCACCGCTGCTGAACTGGGCGACCAGGGCCGGGTAGTTGGCCGACCGTGGCACCAGCCCGTCGGCGGCGAGTTTCGCCATCAGATCCAGGGCTTCCAGCGCCTTCGCGTCATCGAGGATCAGCTGCGTGCCGTCCTCGTTGAAGAATTTGCCCTCGAGTTGGCCGTAGAGCGTCCACCACATCCGCCACGGGTTGGTCGTCTCGATCGAGGCGCCGTACTTGCCGGTGACGTCCTTGGCCGCCTTGAGCATGTCGACGAACGCGTCCACACCCTTGACCGGCTTGATCTTGCCGTCCGGTCCGAGCAGGCCGGCCTTCTTGCAGATGTCGGTGTTGTAGTAGAGGACGAACGGGTGCGTGTCGAGCGGTACGGCGTACAGCTTCCCGTCGACCATCGCGCGGTTCCAGGACGCCGGCAGGAAGTCGGACTCGTTGATCCCGGCCTCGTTCAGCAGGTCGACCGGGATCGGATCGAGCAAGGTGGTCGGGCTGAAACCCTTCAGCCGGGACAAGTGAAGGGTCGCAACCTCGGGCGCCCGGCCACCGGCCGCGGACATCGCGAGCTTGGTGTAGAACGGCGGGCCCCAGGCGAGCGTGTGCGCCTCGAACTGGACGTTCGGGTGCTCGGCGACGTACTGCTTGTGGATCTCCAGCAAGCGGGCGCCGTCGCCGCCGCCGAACAGGTTCCACTCGCGGACCCTGGGCTTGCCGCCCAGGCTGCCGCAACCGGAGAGAGCGAGGGCGCCGGCCGCGCCGAGCAGTCCACCAAGTACTGCTCGACGGTTGGGGCGATAGGGCGGGGGTGGTGGGGAATCTTCCAGCATCTACGTGTCCTCCAGGCGGGGGGTGGAGCACGGTTTCGGGCGTGCGAGACCGCCGCGCCGACGCCGGGGTCAGGCGATCGGGGCATGCTTTACATCGGTGTACTACATCGGTGTAGAGATGATGCCCGGACGTTCTGGGAGCGTCAACCCTTCACGGCTGGTGGCTTTGCGTGACCGGGCCCTTGGAGCCGCTAGCCGGCGGTCGACTCGCGGATGTGCAGCTGGTACGGCGCGACGATCTCCTCGTGCTCGGAGTCGTCGCCGGCCATCCGCTTGACCAGCAGTTCGACCGCGTTCCGGGCGATCTGGGTGCGGCCCGGATCGACCGTCGTCAGTGTCGGCGTGCTGTACAACGTCTCGTCGATGTTGTCGAAGCCCACCACTGCGACGTCGTCCGGAATCCGGTAGCCGTGCCGGGTGAGCACCCGCACCGCACCGAGCGCAAGCGTGTCGTTCAGCCCCAGGATCGCGTCGAACTTCTCCCCGGTTGCGATCAGCCGCTCCGTCGCCTCCGCCCCGGTCGACCGATGCCACCGCCCGGCCGGAAAGGCCAGCTCTTCCGGCACCCGTACGCCGTGATCGGTCAGAGCCGAGGCATAGGCGCCGTACCGGATGGACGCCGTACCGACCTTCTCGCCGGGATGCACGCCGAGTACGGCGATCCGGCGGCGGCCGAGCTGAAGCAGGTGCTCGACGGCGGCCTTGGTACCGCCAACGTTGTCGATCATCACGTGGTCGACCGGGCTGTGGAAGATGCGCTCGCCGAGCAGGACCATCGGGGTGTTGGTGTTCAGCTGGCCGATGTCGTCCTGGCCGAGGCCGAGCGGGCTGTAGAGCAGGCCGTCGACCAGGTGGCCTCGGGGCCGGTTGAGCACGGTCAGCTCGCGGTCGCGGTCCGCGCCGGTCTGCTCGATCATCACGGTGAGGCCGTGCTCGTCGGCCGCCTCGATGACGGCGTCGGCGAGCTCGCCGAAGTACGGCAGGCTGAGCTCCGGGATCGCGAGGCCGATGATGCCGGTCCGGCCGGACTTGAGGTTCCGGGCCGAGATGTTCATCTGGTAGCCGAGGGCATCGATCGAGGCGAGCACCTTGGTCCGGGTCGCTTCGCGGATGTACGGGTAGCCGTTCATCACGTTCGACACCGTCTTCGGCGACACCCCGGCGTGGCGCGCCACATCGCGCATCGTCACCGCCACGGCATCACCCCCGGCCACCAGTCATAGTCCCCACACGGTAATGCACCCGCCTGGATGGCCGCAGTCTCTGCTCACTTTGTGCATCAGTTCCGTACGCCGGCGCCCGCGGCACGCGGACCTGGTGCACAAAATGGGCAGCTCAGTCGTTGGCGGCTGTTTGGGGCGGCTCGGCGTCCGGGGGAACGTCGCGGCGGTGGCGGGGCTGCGCGTCCGGCTCCGACCCTTGCTCTGCCTCTGCCTCCGCCGCTTGCTCGGGCTCGGGTGCGGTCGCGGCGGGCCGGCGGGGTGTGTACGGCTGAGGGCCCGGGGAAGGGGCGCCGGGGTGGTCCGGGGGTGTGACGGAGTGATCGGTGACCTCGACGCCTTCCTCGGTCAAGGTCTCCTCGGTCTCGCCGCGGATGTTGCGGCCGGGGCGCGGCATGCCGGGTGGGTCGAAGCTCATGGTGAACCTCCTGTCACTCTGCCAGTTGCCCGCGGCCGAACCCCGGAAACCCGCGACACGCTCGGGCTGGACCGAAATATGAGTGAGTCATATGAATGAGTCATGTCTAACATCTGGGCCGCCTGGACCCTGCGCAGTCACGACGCGTTGACCGCCGCGATCGCCGAGGTGGTGCCGCCAGGCCTCGGCCTGCGCGACCTGGCCGCGCTGACCCTGATCGCGAGCCACGACGGTTGCTCGGCTGACTGGTTGTTCAGCCGGATCGACCTCACGCAGTCCGGCACAGTCCGTCTGATCGACCGCCTGGAGAGACTCGGGTACGTCGTACGTGCGCGCCGGGGGCGGGTCCTCGAACTCGGGCTGACGGCGGCTGGACAGGAACTGCTCGCGACCTGGAACACCGCACGTGATCAGGCGAACCGTGACGTCCTCGACGGGTTGACCGCGGCCGAGCAGCGCCGGCTGAACGAGTTGCTCGCGACCGCGCTCCGGCGAACCGCGCGTGCTCGGGCCGCGGCAGACACGACCTGCCGGCTCTGCAACTGGCCCGTCTGCGCCGAGTGCCCAGTAGACGAATCAGTGGACGAATCGGTGGGTGAGTCGCCATGACCAGGCGTCCGCTCATCAGCCTGGCGACGGCCTGGACGCTCGCCTCGACGGCGGACAACTTCCTGCTGTTCGTCCTGCTTTGGATCGCCGAGCCGCAAGGCTGGTCAGGGGCTCAGACGGCGGTACTCGTCGTTGCCATTCGCCTGCCGACGCTGATCGGCGGGATGGTGGGCGGTCGCGCGGTGGACCGGCTCGGTCCGGTGTGGATGCTCATGCTCGACGGCGGCGTTCGGGCCGTACTCATGGCGACGCTCGTAGTTGTGGGGTGGCAGCAGCACTTCTCGGTGTGGATCGTGCTTGTCGTCGGCGCCGTTGCCGGGGTGACGACGCCGCTCAGCTACGCGGCTTGCCGGACGCTGGTGCCGCGGCTCGTGGATGACGACCTGCTGCCGCGGGCGAACGCCTTGCTGGGCTTGGGTGATCAGCTGCCGATGCTGCTGGGTGCGGCGTTGGCCGGTCCGGCGCTCGGCCTGCTCGGGCCAGGGCGGGCGTTCTTGGTGCCGTTGGTGATGCTGCTGGGCGTCGCCGCGCTCGCCGTACGCCTGCCTCGTCGTACTGGCGTTACTCGCCGGCCTGAGGTTGGAAGGTCTTGGGTGTCGGCTCCGGTGGTCGGATTGATCGGGCTGTCGGTCGCGTATCACTTCACGTATGGGCCGTACGAGACCGTGATGCCGCACTTCACCCGGGACCAGTTGGACAGTGGCGTTGGTGGGTATTCGTTGCTCTGGGTCGTGTTTGGCGCGGCTGCGCTGGCGACCTTGTCGCTGGCGCCTTGGCTGTCGGCGCGACGCCCGGGGCTGGTCAACGCGATCGGGGCGATCGTCTGGGGACTGGTCACTCTGCCGATCGTTGCGACGCACAGCCTGCCGGCTGCGGCGGTGATCTTCCTCGTGTCTGGTGCGGTGTGGGGGCCGTACTCCGCGATCGAGACGACGGCTCTGCAGCGATGGGTCGATCCAGCCAGTCACGGCACGATGTTCGGTAAACAGCGCGCCTTACTGGCGATCGCTTCACCGCTTGGCGCCGCAGTGGGTGCACTTGCTGTCGATCACACGACACCGGCGACCGTTCTTGCTGTGTCCGCGCTGGCGTGCACTGTCGCTGGTGCGGTGGCTTTGGTGCCGTTGCGGCGGGCCTAGCCGCCGTACGGTGGGCGGTTGAGGGGCATGAGCTTGATGCCGGATTGCATCGCCTTGCTCAGGATTGCCGGCTCGGGGCGGCCGAGCCGGAGACTGATCACCGACATCGGCAGGTTCTGCGCGGCGAGTTCTTTCAGTTTGCTGACGTCCTTCGCTGTCCAGGGTTCCGCCGCGTTGCGGATGGACTGCGCGATTCCCATCGTCCTCACTTCTCTTCTTAGGTGTTGTCCGGCCCCCTGTGCCCCATTTCTCTCGATTTAGTACGACTGCAACTCCAGCAAGGTGCCGTCGGGGGCGCGGAGGTGGGCGGTCCGCAGGCTGGGACCCCACTGCGGGCGGTCCTGGGCGGGCGCCAGTACGGTCGCACCGAACTTCTCGGCAACCTCCACCGCCGCATCGACCGAGTCCACCTTCAGGACGAGCATCGACGCGTCCTGCGCAGTCGTCTCCGCCGGCAGTGCATCGGTCCCGATCGTCGCCGCGATCATCGAACGGCCGAACAGCACGAGACCGGTCTGCCCCTCCAGATCCCAGTTCGCGTACTGCGCTTCCGGGATCACCTTCACCGGCTGAACGTCGTACAGCTCCTTCAGCAGACCGCGGTAGAAGTCAACGGCTGCAGGGAAATCGCGGACCAGCAGCCGTGGGTAGAGCGCATCCATCCTGATCACCTCGATTAGTTGGTAAGATCCAACGATTGGTTCCAACCTACAATAGGTCGATGGAAACTCTCGCGGGGATCACCACCTTCGTGCTGCACCGGGTGGGAGTGGCGAGCCGGCGCGCGATCGCCGACCGGCTGGCCGAGCGCCCGGGCCTGACGTTGTGGCAGTACGCCGCGCTCGCCGAGCTGACCGACGTCGGCCCATCGGCGCAGCACGCGCTCGCGGCCGGCCTCGGGATCGACGCCAGCGACATGGTCCGCTTGATGGACGAGCTGATCGCCAAGCGGCTGGTGACCCGGGAGCGGGACCCGGCGGATCGGCGCCGCTACCGCATCTCACTGACCATGAAGGGCCGGAACGCGATGACGACCGCGCAGAAGGTGGTCCGCGAGGTCGAGCGAACGACGCTGCAGCCACTGACCGCGGCCGAACGCGCCACCCTGCACGCGCTGGTGACAAAGATCCACGCACGCTCTGTCAACAGCTGACCACCCTTCTGCATCGGCAAGTTCTACCGGTCTGCTGGCAGCCGTCGGCGCAGGGCAGGGTTGGTGAGGAAGGGGGACTTCCAGGCGCCGTCCGGCGGGTAGAGGTCGGTGCCGGGCGGGACGATCTCGTCGATGCGGTCGAGGGTGGCGTCGTCGAGGGTGAGGTCGGCGCCCTTCAGGAGGCCGTCCAGGTGCTCCATCGTGCGTGGGCCGCTGATGACCGACGTCACCGCCGGGTGGGTGGTGACGAACGCCAGCGCCAGCTCGGGCAGCGTGCAACCGATGCCCTCGGCAACCTCGATCAGTTGCTCGAGCGCGTCGAACTTCGCCGCGTTCGAAGGGAGCGACGGATCGAACCGGAACGGCGTGAGCGCGGCCCGGCCCTTCGTCAGGTCGACCTCGCCGCGACGCACCTTGCCGGACAGGAACCCGGACGCCAGCGGACTCCACGTCAGTACGCCCATCCCGAGCCGCTGACAGGTCGGCAGCAACGACCGCTCGATCCCGCGCGCGATCAGCGAGTACGGCGGTTGCTCGGTCCGGAACTTCCCGTATCCGCGCCACTCGGACACGTGGTACGCCTGCACGATGTCCTCGGCCGGGAACGTCGAGCACCCGAACGCACGGATCTTCCCCTGACTGACCAGATCCGTCAGCACCCACAGGGTTTCCTCGATGTCGGTGCTGTAGTCCGGCCGGTGCACCTGGTACAGATCGATCCAATCGGTGTTCAGCCGGCGCAGGCTGTTCTCCACCTCCTGGACGATCCACCGGCGCGAGTTCCCGCTCCGGTTGCGCGTCCCGTCCTCGAGCGGGAAGTGCACCTTCGTCGCCAGCACGACGTCGTCCCGGCGGCCCTTCAGCGCCTTTCCGACGATCTCCTCGGACTCCCCGCGGGAGTACATGTCCGCGGTGTCGACGAAGTTGATGCCCTGGTCGAGGGCGGTGTGGATGATCCGGACACAGTCCTCGTGGTCGGGGTTGCCGACGGCACCGAACATCATCGTCCCGAGGCAGTGCACACTGACCTCGATCCCGGTCCCACCCAACGTGCGATAGCGCATGAACAAGCTCCCTAGCGTTCGGGTCGTGATGCCCGAACGCTAGAAGCTAGAGCGCTGTCTAGGTCAAGCCGACCTTGAGAACCCACCGACCATCCTGCGGACCAAATTGTGGTTGGTGGGTTCTCAAGGTGGAGGCTGCGTAGGGTGGGGAGTGTGGAGTTCGAGGGCTTGTGGGATCCGGAGCCGGGCTGGTTGAACACTGCGTCGTACGGGCTGCCGCCGCGGCCGGCCTGGGAGGCGCTGCAAGCTGCGCTGTCGGACTGGCGGGTCGGCGCGACGAGCTGGGAGCCGTGGGACGAGTCGACCATCCGCGCCCGCGAGGCGTTCGCCCGGTTGGTCGGCGCCGATGCGGGTGATGTGTTCGTCGGCAGCACCGTCTCCGCCGCCCTTGCGCCGATCGCGACCGCGCTGGCGGACGGTTCGAAGGTGCTGACCGACGACGTCGAGTTCACCTCGAACGTGTTCCCGTGGAAGGTGCACGAGGACCGCGGCGTCGAGGTCGTCGCCGTACCGGGGAGTGAGCTGGTGGCCGCGATTCAGCCTGGGATCGACCTGGTCGCCGTCAGTGCCGTGCAGTCGTCGACCGGCGTCGTACTGGATCTGTCCGCGGTTATTGCTGCCAGCAAGAAGATCGGCGCTCTGGTGGTGATCGACGCGAGCCAGGCGCTCGGCTGGCTGCCGCTCACCGTGGACGGGATCGATGCGCTCGTCGCGCACACCTACAAGTGGATGATGTCGCCACGCGGCGCGACGCTCGGGTATCTGTCGCCGCGGCTGCAGGAGCGGTGCCGGCCGTCCGCCGCCGGGTGGTACGCCGGTGCGGACGTTCACGGCTCGTACTACGGGACGCGCATGGAGCTCGCTCCGGGCGCGCGGAAGTTCGACCAGTCGCCGGCGTGGTTCAGCTTCGTCGGCGCCGCGCCGGCGCTCGAGCTGATCGAGCAGATCGGCGTCGAAACGATCCATCGGCACAATCTCGAGCTCGCCAACGAGTTCCGCGCCGGTCTCAACCTGCCGCCGTCGAACTCAGCCATCGTCAGTACGTCGCTGCCCGGCGCGCAGGAAGCATTCGAGGCAGCCGGCATCCGGGCCGCCGTACGCGACGGCAAGCTGCGCGCGTCCTTCCACATCTACACGACCCTCGCCGACGTACATGAGGCCCTGACCGCGCTCAAGCCACTGACTTAGGCCGTGTCTGCCGAGTGCCGCGCAGTAGGCGCTGGATCACCAGACACGACCTAGAGTGGGGTCTATGAGTGTCGGACTGAGCATTGGACAGGTGGCGGAGCGGACTGGGCTGAGCGTGCACGCGCTGCGGTTCTACGAGCGCGAGGGACTGCTGGCGGATCCGGTACGGCGAGAGTCGAACGGGCGCCGGGTCTACACCGAAGACGACGTCGAGTGGCTCAACATGTGCATCAAGTTCCGCTCGTCGGGCATGCCGCTGGACACCATCCGCAAGTACACCGACCTCGTCCGCCAGGGCCGCGGCAACGAGCGGGAACGCCTCGCGCTGCTGCGCAGTCATCAGGAGCACGTTGCCGCCCAGATCGAGGAACTCAACGAGTGCATGCGGGTGATCACCCACAAGGTCACCATCTACCAGCAACACCTCGACGACGGCACCGCCGACTGTCTCTGGGTAGCTCCCTCAACCACAGCGGACGCAAGCGCCGCCTCCTGAACCCACTTTGATAGACGGTGGCTATCACGTCATAGGCAGGTTTGCTTTGACCGTGCGGTGATGACGACGGAATGTTGTATACATGACGAGTGAGGTCGTGGCCGCTGCCTCCGTCCCGGTCCCCGGGCGTGCCCAACGAGTGCGCGAGATAGCCACCGATTTACGTGGGCTCCGCGGTGCGCTGATCCCGATCCTGCATGCGATCCAGGAGGAACTGGAGTACGTCGACCAGGGGGACATCCCGGTCGTCGCCGACGTACTGAACCTCGCCGTGGCCGAAGTCCACGGCGTCGTCACGTTCTACAAGGACTTCCGTCGTACGCCGGCCGGCCGGACCACGGTCGCGATCTGCCAGGCCGAGGCGTGCCGCTCGGTCGGTGCGGTGGAACTCGCCGAGCACGCGAAGCGGACGACAGGTTGCGGGCTCGGCGAGACGACGTACGACGGCCGGCTGACGCTCGACGAGGTGTTCTGCTTCGGCAACTGCGCGCTCGGTCCTGCCGTGCAGGTGAGCGGCAAGCTGCACGGACGGGTCACCCCGGCCCGGCTGGACGCGATCCTCGGGGAGCCACGATGACCAAGGTCTACGTTCCGAGGGATGCCGCCGCACGTTCGGTTGGAGCCGATGAGGTCGCCGAACGGATTGCTGCGGTCGGCGCTGATGTCGAGATCGTCCGCAACGGATCGCGCGGCATGCTCTGGCTGGAGCCGCTCGTCGAGGTCGAGACTCCGGAAGGTCGTGTCGGCTACGGACCGGTCGCGCCCGAGGACGTCGACGGACTGGTCGCGGCCGGCCTGCTCGACGGCGCGGTGCGCGACATCGGCGCGTATCTCGGCCTGGTCGAGGAACTGCCCTGGATGAAACGGCAGCAGCGCCTCACCTTCGCCCGAGTCGGGGTGATCGACCCGCTCTCCGCCACCGACCATACGTCGTACGGCGGAAATGAGGGCCTGAGGCAAGCACTTTCGATCACGCCGGCCGAGGTGGTCGAGGCCGTAGTCGACTCCGGGCTGCGAGGTCGGGGCGGTGCTGGGTTCCCGACCGGGATCAAGTGGCGGACGGTGCTCGGCGCGCCGAGCGAGCTGAAGTTCGTCTGCTGCAATGCGGACGAGGGCGACTCGGGAACCTTCGCGGACCGGATGCTGATCGAGGGCGATCCGTTCACGCTGATCGAGGGGATGACGATCGCGGCGTACGCCGTCGGGGCTTCGGAAGGCTATGTCTATCTGCGGTCCGAGTACCCGGACGCGGTGGCGATGCTGAGGGCGGCGATCGAGATCGCGCGCTCAGAAGGATGGCTCGGCGAGGACATCCTCGGATCTGGGCTGAGCTTCGATCTTCACGTGCGAGTCGGCGCCGGCGCGTACATCTGCGGCGAAGAGACCTCGATGCTGGAGAGCCTCGAAGGAAAGCGCGGAATGGTCCGCGCGAAGCCGCCGATCCCTGCGCTGGAAGGGCTTTTCGGCCGGCCGACCGTGGTCAACAATGTGTTGTCGTTGGCAACGGTCCCGACGATCCTGGCGCAAGGTGCTGCGGCCTACGCGTCGTACGGGACCGGCCGGTCGCTCGGGACGAGTGTGTTCCAGCTCGGCGGCAACGTCGCTCGCGGCGGGATTGTGGAGACCGCGTTCGGGATCACCCTCGGCGAGCTCGTGAACGACTTCGGCGGTGGTACGTCGTCCGGTCGCCCGGTGCGCGCCGTACAGGTGGGTGGACCGCTCGGGGCGTATCTGCCGGTCGAGCAGTTCGAACTGCCGATGGACTACGAGGCGTTCGCGGCGGCCGGTGCGATGGTCGGGCACGGCGGGATCGTGGTGTTCGACGAGACCGTGGACATGGCCGCGATGGCCCGGTTCGCCTTCGAGTTCTGCGCGGCCGAATCGTGCGGCAAATGCACGCCCTGCCGGGTCGGCGCAGTCCGCGGCGTCGAGACGATCGACCGGATCACGTCCGGTGTCGACCGCGACAAGAACCTCGTCCTGCTCGACGACCTGTGCGACCTGATGACCGACGGCTCCCTGTGCGCGATGGGCGGCCTCACCCCGATGCCGGTACGCAGTGCAGTCCGCCACTTCGGAAAGGACTTCCACGCATGACCCTGCTAAAGGAACCCGACTTCGGCACCCCCGCCCGCCCCGGTGAAGCCACCATCGATCTGACGGTCGACGGTGTGAAGGTCTCGGTCCCGCCTGGTACGTCGGTGATGCGCGCCGCCAAGCATGCCGGGGTCGACGTACCGAAGCTGTGCGCGACCGACAACCTGGAAGCGTTCGGCTCCTGCCGTCTCTGCGTGGTCGAGATCGACGGCGTGCGTGGCACACCTGCCTCCTGTACGACGCCTGTTGCCGACGGCATGGTGGTCCGCACGCAGAACGAACGGCTGGGCAAGCTGCGGCGCGGCGTGATGGAGCTCTACATCTCCGACCACCCGCTCGACTGCCTCACCTGCTCGGCCAACGGCGACTGCGAGCTCCAGGACATGGCGGGCGTCACCGGTCTTCGCGAGGTCCGCTACGGCTCCGGCGTCGAGGCCGGTGCAAACCATCTGGACCTTCCGACTGACAGTTCCAACCCGTACTTCGACTTCGAAGCGTCCAAGTGCATCGCGTGCTCGCGGTGCGTTCGGGCGTGTGACGAAGTACAAGGAACTCTTGCGCTGACGATCGAAGGACGTGGATTCGACTCGAAGGTCGCCGCCGGTGCTGGGGCTTCGTTCTTCGACTCCGACTGTGTTTCGTGTGGGGCGTGCGTACAGGCGTGTCCGACGGCGACGTTGCAGGAGAAGTCGGTGATCGAGCTCGGGATGCCGACGCGGTCGGTCGTTACGACCTGTGCGTACTGCGGGGTCGGCTGCTCGTTCAAGGCCGAGCTGCGTGGTGACGAGCTGGTGCGGATGGTTCCGTACAAGAACGGTGGCGCGAACGAGGGGCACTCGTGTGTGAAGGGCCGGTTCGCGTTCGGGTACTCGAGCCACCCGGATCGGGTACTCGAGCCGATGATGCGGGACACGATCGCCGACGAGTGGCGGAAGGTCTCCTGGGACGAGGCGATCAGCTTCACCGCCCGCCGGCTGCGTGAGATCCAGGCCGAGCACGGCCAGGGATCCATCGGCGCAATCACGTCGTCGCGGACCACGAACGAAGAGGTGTACGCCGTCCAGAAGATGGTCCGTGCGGTGTTCGGGAACAACAACGTCGACACCTGCGCGCGGGTTTGCCACTCGCCGACCGGCTACGGGTTGAAGCAGACCTTCGGCGAGTCGGCCGGGACCCAGGACTTCAGGTCGGTCGAGGAGGCCGACGTGATCCTGGTGATCGGCGCCAACCCGACCGACGGGCACCCGGTGTTCGCGTCCCGGATGAAGAAGCGGCTCCGCCAGGGCGCCAAGCTGATCGTCGCCGACCCGCGCCGGATCGACCTGGTCCGCTCGCCGCACATCGAGGCGGCGCATCACCTGCAGCTCGCGCCCGGTACGAACGTTGCCGTGATCAACGCTTTCGCTCACGTTGTGGTGACCGAAGGCCTGGTGGATCGTTCATTTGTCGCCGATCGGTGCGAGGGCTTCGAGCAGTGGGAGGAGTTCATCTCCCGGCCGGAGCACAGCCCGGAGGCAGCGGCCGAGATCACCGGCGTACCGGCGGAGGAGCTGCGGGCCGCGGCACGGCTCTACGCGACCGGTGGCAACGCCGCCATCTACTACGGTCTCGGCGTTACCGAGCATAGCCAGGGCTCGACCATGGTGATGGGCATGGCGAACCTCGCGATGGCGACCGGCAACATCGGCCGGCGAGGCGTCGGTGTAAACCCGCTGCGCGGCCAGAACAACGTCCAGGGCTCCTGCGACATGGGCTCGTTCCCGCACGAGCTGCCGGGCTATCGGCACGTCTCGGACGACGGCGTCCGAGACGTCTACGAGCAGCTCTGGGGTACGCCGCTGCTGAACGAGCCCGGTCTGCGAATCCCGAACATGTTCGACGCGGCGATCGACGGCTCCTTCCGCGCATTGTTCGTGCAGGGTGAGGACATCGCGCAGTCCGACCCGAACACCCAGCACGTGTTCGCCGCGCTCAGCTCGCTGGAGCTGCTCGTCGTACAGGATCTGTTCGTCAACGAGACCGCGAAGTTCGCGCACGTGCTGCTGCCAGGTACGTCGTTCCTGGAGAAGGACGGCACGTTCACGAACGCCGAGCGGCGGATCAACCGGGTCCGGCCGATCATGGCGCCGAAGACCGGCAAGCAGGAGTGGCAGATCATCTGCGAGATCGCGCAGGCGATGGGATACCCGATGCACTACGACTCGGCCGCCCAGATCATGGATGAGATAGCGCTCACCACCCCCACGTTCATGGGGGTCTCGTTCCGCAAACTGGACGAGGCCGGCTCGATCCAGTGGCCGTGCAACCTCGAGCACCCGGACGGGACGCCGATCATGCACGAGGACGAGTTCACCCGGGGCAAGGGCAGGTTCATGGAGACCGTGTACGTGCCGACCAGTGAGCGGTCGACCCGGCGGTTCCCGTTGATCCTGACAACTGGGCGCATCCTGTCGCAGTACAACGTCGGCGCCCAGACTCGTCGTACGGCGAATGTCGCCTGGCATCCGGAGGATGTGCTGGAGCTCCATCCGCACGACGCCGAGGTCCGGGGCATCTCGGACGGCGACATGGTGGCGCTCTCGAGCCGGGTCGGCCGCACGAACTTGCGGGCCAAGCTGTCCGATCGGATGCCGGTAGGGGTCTGCTACACGACGTTCCATCACCCTGTGACCGGGGCGAACGTGATCACCACGGACAACTCGGACTGGGCGACGAACTGCCCGGAGTACAAGGTCACCGCGGTACAGGTCGATCTGCTGACGTCACCGGTAGCGGTTGAGTCCGAACGCGAGCCCGTTGTCGCTGGTGGTGGGCTGTGAGCACTCTGCCGTCGTACGTCCGGTTGGCGAACGACATCGCGGCCCAGTTCGCTCACCGCGCCCCGGCGGAGGCCGCGACCGCAGTCGCCAACCACATGAAGATCGCCTGGGATCCCCGCATGAAGAAGGCCCTCATCGCGCATGTGGAGGCCGGTGCGGAAGACCTCGACCCGGTAGCCGCCCTGGCGGCGCAGCAACTGTGAGCCAATCGATAGACGTCGCAAGGCATGCTGGTCCTGTGCTGCCTTGGGATGTCGCTCGTGAGCTTGCGCATGCGACGGGGACACCGCTGAAGGCAGTGTCCAAACCGTTGAGTGACGCCGGTGGGCTGGTGCTCGCGAGTCCGCTGGTTTCGCCGATGGCTGTGCCTCCCGTGGATCGGGCGGCGATGGATGGGTACGCCGTGTGTGGCGGTGGGCCGTGGCGGGTCGTGCAGCATGTGGGAGCGGGGTGCTCGGCGCCCGTGGTGTTGACGGTCGGTGAAGCATGCAGCATTGCGACCGGCGCCGCCGTACCGTCGGGCGCGACTTCCGTGGTGCGGGACGAGGACGCCGTACTGGTTGGGGAATTGCTACAAGGGCCGGCTGAGCCTGGGCGGCACATCAGGCGTGCTGGTGAGGAGTGTCAGGCTGACGAGCTGCTGCTGCCGGCCGGGGTGGTGGTTGATCCGGCTGTGCTCGGGCTCGCCGCATCCGTTGGGTTGAATCGGCTGACAGTGATCCCGCAGCCGCGGGTCGCCGCTTTCGTCACGGGCGACGAGTTGGTACATCGAGGCGCGTCAGGACCGGGACGAGTGCGTGACGCGATTGGCCCGATGCTGCCGGGTCTCATCACGCGGGCAGGTGCTCAGGCTGGTCCGGTGCAGCATCTTCCGGACTCACGACAAGCGTTGATTGAGGCGCTTAGGTCCACCGACGCGGAACTGATCCTGGTGTCCGGCTCGTCGGCGTCCGGTCCGGCGGATCACTTGCGGCCCGCGTTGGCGGCGCTTGGTGCGGAGCTGATCGTCGACGGCGTCGCCTGCCGTCCCGGGCACCCGCAGGCTCTCGCGCGCTTCGACGACGGGCGGCTGGTCCTCGGCCTCCCTGGCAACCCGCTCGCCGCACTGACCGCCTTCCTCACGTTGGGTGTCGCGGCGATCCGGCGGATGCGCGGTCTTTCCCTTCCTGCGTTGACGTTTGCGCCTCTTCCAGGAGGCGTGCCGTGCCACCCTCGCAGTACTCGACTGGTCCCCGTCCGCGTCACCGCGCAAGGCGCCGTACCGCTGGGACATGGCGGTTCGGCGATGTTGCGTGGCGCTGCCGCGGCTGACGCACTGGCCGTCATCGACCCTGGGCCGGCCTCCGCGATCGCCGCCCGCCTGCTTCCACTCGACCCCGGAGCGCAGCCATGGGCCGTCTGATCGCGCGTCGTCCAGTACTGCGTCTTGGACCGGAGGGCGACCGGAGCCGGCCGGACTCCATCGCGGTCGAGGAACCGCTCGAACTCCGCGTCGACGGCAAGCCGCTCGCGATCACCATGCGGACGCCGGGCCACGACGTCGAACTCGCGCACGGATTCCTCCACACCGAAGGCGTCATCGCCAGCCTCGACGACATCCGCGATGCCCGGTACTGCGGCTCACGCGACGACGAAGGCCGCAACACCTACAACGTCCTCGATGTGGGCCTTGCTCCCGGCGTTCCGCCGCCGGTGACCGGTGTCGAGCGCAACTTCTACACCACGTCCTCGTGCGGTGTCTGCGGGAAGGCGTCGCTGGACGCCGTACGGCTGAAGACTCGCTACTCACCGGCCGAGGACGACGTGCGGGTTCCCTTCGAGGTGCTGGCCGGGCTTCCCGACGTACTGCGTTCGAGGCAGCAGGTCTTCGACCGGACCGGCGGGCTGCATGCCGCGGGTCTGTTCACCTCGGCCGGTGAACTGCTCGTCGTACGCGAGGACGTCGGCCGGCACAACGCCGTCGACAAGGTCATTGGCTGGGCTCTCCTCGGCGGCCGGATCCCAGCGCGTGGTCATGTCTTGATCGTCTCCGGCCGTACGTCGTTCGAGCTGGCGCAGAAGACGGTGATGGCAGGGATCCCGGTCCTGGGTGCTGTCTCAGCTCCCTCGTCGCTGGCCGTGGACCTGGCCGCCGAGTCCGGTCTGACCTTGGCCGGCTTCATCCGCAACGGCTCGCTGAACGTCTACACCAACCCCGACCGCATCAAATGAGTACAGAGCGTGCGGCCGATCCTCGACGTAGGCCCAGTAGCGGTCGCCGAAGGACCGGTCATTTGGCCGCCGTCCTGATGAGGGTGTCGACCACATCGGTGTAGCTCATCCCGGCCGCCGCCCACATCCGCGGGAACTGCGACGCCGGAGTGAAGCCCGGGAACGTGTTGATCTCGTTGACCACTGGCTCGCCGTCCGCCGGCACGAAGAAGTCGACCCGGGCCAGTCCGGCACACCCGAGCACCTCGAAGACCTCGATCGCCGTACGGCGAAGTCGGCCGGCCAGGGCTGGTTCGAGCGGCGCCGGTACGACGAACCGCGTCGCACTGCTGTCGTATTTCGCCGTAGCGTTGAAGAACGGCTGCTCTGGATCAGGGTGGATCTCCAGCGCCGGAGCGGTGTCGACCCGCCCGTCCGGAAACTGCAGCACGGCCAGGTCGATCTCCCGGCCGAGCATCTCCTGCTCCACCAGGACTTGTGGCGCCAGTACGGCGGCATCCGCGATCGCGTGGGACAGCGTCGCGAGGTCTGTCGCGCGGGCGACGCCGAAGCTGGAACCACCGTTGCCCGGCTTGACGAAGACCGGGAACTCCAGACCGGCCGCCTTCAGCTTCTGGATCGCCGACTCGGTTTCGGCCAGGTCCGATCCTGTGAGCCTGATGCCGGGTGTGACGGCGATGCCGTGGGCTCGCAGGATCGCCTTGGTGAGGTGCTTGTCGAGCCCGACCGCGCTGGCCGCGACGCCACTGCCGACGTACGGAATCTTCAGCTGGTCGAGGAACCCCTGGATCGTGCCGTCCTCGCCGCCTTCACCATGCATGGCCGGGATGGTGACGTCACAGGCCTGAAGGATCTCGATCGCCTCGTGCTGGCCGTCGATCCAGTTGCCGTCGGCATCGATCACCAACGGGATCGCGGTGTGGCCGAGGAGGCTGATCGCCTTGGCGATGCCCCGGCCGCTGGCCAGGGAGACTTTGTGTTCGGGGCTGGCGCCGCCCATCACGATCGCGACCTTCATCGGCCTGCCTCCTCGAAGCGGCGTTGCACTCGGGGGCCGATTCCGCAGTAGATCTCGTGCGGGATGGTGCCGGCCCAGTCGGCCCAGTCCTCGGCCGTTGGTTCACCGTTGGTGCCGTCGCCGAAGATCGTGACCGGCTCACCGGGCTCCACCGGTACGTCGCCGGCGTCGACGACGAACTGGTCCATCGCGATCCGCCCGATCACGGGCATCCGGACGCCTCGGCAGAGCACGCTCGCCCGCCGTACCGCTACGCGGGGGATCCCGTCCGCATAGCCGAGGGGGACCAGGGCAACAGTCGTGTCGCGTTCGGCGGAGAGGTCGATCACGGCCTCGGTGAGTCCGACAGTGGCCGAGCGTTGACGGGGCGGGCTCTGGACCAGATGCATGTCGGTCATTGTTGTTTCCGGCAACGAACAACTTCATCGGTTCGCGGGCGGATGTTGACCCGCCAGGACGTACGACCCTGGTAGCACATCCCGGCGTCCCCCGGTCTGACCCGCCTCCTCCACATGGATGACCACGGTCAGGCCGATCCGTTGCACCGACGTCTCACCGGCGTCTCAGCTACTGCCGGTGAGATCAGGGATACTGGGCGGGTGGAAGCCACGGATCATCTGAAGGCGTCGCTCGGGGCGGCGGTCGCGTTGGCGAACACCTTCGGATCCGAGTGGCGGCAGGGCCGTCCCGCCGCCGCGCCCGACGTGGCCGCCGTACTGAGGCTGACCACCAACCGGCTCGTCGCGGCGGACCGGTCGGATTTCGCCGCCGGCGGCAAGAAGCTGTACGACGCGCTGAGCTGTCTGCCGGAAGGTCAAGTGGACAAGGCGGTTCAGATCGTCAACGAGTTGCTCAAGGCCACCAAGGCCGCCCCGCAACTCCTCCGTCAAAAGGAGGATGCGCCGTGGCACCTACACTTCGGCAGCACCGACGAGGCGACCGGGTGGCTGGCCGAGTTCGCCACCGCGGTAGCGATGCTCCTGGGCAGCGACGATCTGGAGCGTCTCCGCCGCTGTGAGGCGACCCGCTGCGACGACCTGTTCCTGGATACGACGCGGAGCCGTACGCAGCGCTTCTGCTCAACGGCCTGCCAGAACCGCACCAAGGTCGCCGCTCACCGCGCCCGCACTGCCTGATCCGACCGCGGTCACCATGGTCGCCTCGGACGTCCAGCCCAGCTTGCGATAGAGGAATTCGCCTTCGGTCGTAGCCATCAGCAACCCGGTGACGGCCCCGCGCTCGATCGCACGCCGGCTCAAGGCGCCCATCACCACACTGCCGAGGCCACGACGCCGATGGGCCCGATCGGTCTGGATGTCGTGCATCACCGCGTCCCGCCCGACGATCGCCGCCATTCCGCGCGCCGCGACCTCTCCATCCGCAGCCTTGATCCGCACGTATTCCAGCGGTCCGCGCGTCTCGACCTCCACCTTGTACGACGCCGGTGCCACCGGCTGCGGGTGGTTCGCCAGCTCGATCGACATCAACACCTTCTGCTCCTCGAACGGCTGCAGCCCAGCCTGCTTGAGTCGCCGCGCCACGCCGTTGCCGTCCTGCGTGGTCACAGTCAGCCAGGCATCACCGGCCGTACGCGTCGCCAGCTTGTCGACCATCAACGGGTCGTCCGTCAGCGCGAACAACTCGCGCTCCCTGCCCGGCAATCGCAGTACGACGTCCAACGCCCCGTCGTGCTCGATCGCCGGCTCCAGCCCCCGGCACAACCGCCAGCCCTCAACCCATCGCCTCAACATTGGGCGAGTGTAACCGACTAAGCCAATTTAGTCAGTTACTACATCTGAGCCTTGGTCTGGGGTCAGGCGCCGAGGACGAAGGTTTGGATGGCTACGACGGCGGCGCCGCGGGCCCATTCGGTGAAGTCGGGGGGTTGGAGGACGAGGGGGAGGTCGGTGGCGGAGGGGTGGCGGTTGGCGTGCAGGCCGGCGACGAGCTCGTCGTGGGCGACCTCCGCGAGGCGGATGCCCTCGCCGCCGAGGACGACCCGCTGGGGCATGGTGAAGTTGGCGGCGACGGCGATCAGTTTGCCCAGGGCGCGTCCGGCGGTGCTGATCACCCGTTGCGCGGCCGGTTCGCCTTTCGCCGCGAGGTCGAGGGCTTCGTCGTACTCGACCGGACGGCCGAGCGCACTACCGACTTGCTCGATGATGGAGTCGACCTGGAGCAGGCCGGCCGCGCAGCCGTGGTGGCCGCGATCGCAGCGTGGGCCGTCGGGTAGCAGTGGGTGATGGCCGATCAACCCGAGGCTCACGTCGGGGCTGTCGACGGTTCGATCGTGGATGACCAGCCCATAGCCGATGCCGGCGCCGATGGTGATCAGCACGAACCGGTCGGCGCCGCGGCCCGCGCCGAACCAGTGCGTGGATTCGGTCAGCGCGGTGACATCGTTGGCAACCACCACCGGTACATCGGTGTGTGCGGTGAGCAGCTCGCCGAAGTTCACGTCGACCCAGTCGAGGAATGGAGCCCAGCGGACCTCGGAGTTGTTCGCGACGCGTCCGCCCAGGCTCACGCCGAGCCCGGTGAGGTGCAGGTCCGAGGCGAGATCGTCGGCCAGTTCGGTGACGATCGAGGCGACCGTCGTCGGTGCTTGATCGATCAGCGGACGCTCCGCGGTCGCGATCACCTCGGCGCGCAGGGTCGTCAGTACGCCGACCGCCGCATCCCCAGTGACCTTCACGCCGACGAAGTGGTGTGAAGCGGGATCGAGGTCGAGGGGCTGCGACGGCCGCCCGACCCGCGCGTCAGTAGGCCCGGCCGACACCTCGACGAGCAGGCCGGACTCGACCATCGGCTTGGACAACCGGGTCAGGCTGCCCGGCGACAACCCCACTCGGCGCGACAGTTCGGCGCGCGACAGTGGACCGTCCAGCAGGATCTCCAGCGCGACCTGCCGAGAAGGCCCGGTCAGCGGGCGCCATTCACCCATCCGCCAAGGGTAGCGGTGGCTAGCGGGTTGAGACGCCGGGACGTGACCCGGTCCGCGGTTCTGGCCGCACAAGCCCCGGCGTCAAGTTCAACCCCACAGTTCGCAAATGTTCAACAGATGAAGGAGATGCGAACCACTAGCAGGCGCAGTACCCAATTCATTTCGCAGTATGCCCCGGATCGGGCCGGAAAGCTCCGGCTGTTTCCGGATATTTCCCGCAGGCGCTCAATTGATCGATCGAAAAGGTCAATTGATCGATTCAATGACGCGTCGTCCCGCCCGCTGGACAGTCCCGTCCGGCCGGACCAGGGCACCGTACGCGCGCCAACGCCGCAGCCAACGGTGCAGTTCGTCCCCCGGCCGCGCCACGATCAGTACGACGTCCCGATCGTTGAGCGTGGCACGAACTTTGTCGGACGGTGAACGCCTGGTGACGAAGGCGAAACGACCCGCGGCGACGTGGTCCAGACGCCGGCCGTCACCGAGGAGTGCGTTCGGGCACAGGCGTCCGGCGAGTCCATGGCGGAATGCCTTCCGGTCGACCAGTTCGGAGCAGCTCAGCGCTCGAGCATGCGGCCGCCGCTCGGTCTCATAGCTGGTGAGCACGCTCTCAGGCAGATCGCCGGCCAGGACGGCGGCGAGCTTCCAGGCGAGGTTCGCCGCGTCGCGGAGACCGGCGCCCATGCCCTGCCCGATGAACGGCGGCGTCAGGTGGGCGGCGTCGCCGAGCAGGAACACCCGGCGGTCTCGCCACCGGTCAGCTAATTGAGCATGAAACTTGTAGTCGGCGACGCGGACAATCCGCAGCTGCTCGGCCGGAACTCCCGTGGTCCAGGGCGCGAGAAAAGCGTTTAACCGAGCGGTCGGCAAAAGGCTTTCGTTGTCAGCCGTGCGGAAATCATCAACGGTCTCGCCCGGGCTCAGCTGGAATTCTCACCGATTGCGAGTGGCGCCAACGCGCATGTACGACGCCGCGCGGTGCCCGGTCGCAGATTTGCGTTGACTGACTCCATCACGGCTGCAGATCCAGCACCGAGCGGCCGGTGATGAAGTCCGTCGGCACCGACACCTGGTCGTGCACGATGAACCATTCGCCGTCGATCTTCCGCCACCCCGACGTCCACCGAAGCCAGTAGTCGCTCTTGCCGCCATCCGGCAACGTCCCGCTGACGTGATTGAGACTGTGTGCGAACGCCACATCCCCACCCACGGTGACCGTCAGCTCCCGCACCTCATACCCAAGTGGCGGCTGGTAGAACGTGAACACATCCGCCCAGTTCTTCCACTTCGCCTCGGCCCCCAGATGCTGCAACGGCGGCACAATGTCGAACGACACAAGCTCCGGAGCAAAGAGAGGCTTCAACCCCTCCAAATCCCCACCCCGAACAGCCGCCAGCAACGTCTCGATCCGCCCTCTGATATCAGCTTCGTCTTGTCGTGTGCTCATACCAGCTACGACGAGACACCCCACCAAAGTGTGAGGTTGTCAGTGGGGGAGGCGGCGGGTGTCTATGAGTTGTTGGGCTACGTCTCGGAGTTTGGTGTTGGTGTCTTGGGAGTAGCGCTTGAGGACGGCGAAGGCTTGGTCGCCGTCGATGTCGAAGCGTTCCATCAGGATGCCCATCGCTTGGCCGACGAGTTTTCGGGCGTCGACGGCTTGGGCCATGGTTTCTTCGTGGCGGGCGGAGGCGACCGCGACCGAGGCGTGCCGGGCCAGGATGTGGGCGATGGCTTCGTCGTCTTCGCTGAAGGCGTCGGCGGCCGGGCTGTAGAGGCCGAGTACGCCGACGGTCGAGCGGCTGCCGGTGGCCAGCGGTACGTCGAGGACGCTGCGGACACCGAGGGCGGCGACGGTCGCGGCCCACTCGGGCCAACGGGGGTCGGCGGTGGTGTCGCGGATCAGGATCGTCGTACGGTCGCGTAGTGCGGTGACGAGTGGGCCACTCTGGGTGTTGATCTGCAGGTTGTAGACATCGGCGACGACCGGGTCGGTGACCGCGGCGATCTCGGGACGGGAGTTACGGGTGTACAGAGCCACGCCGGCGTAGCTGCACTTCAGCGCCTGGAGGGCGAATTGCACGACGGCGTCGATCGTCTCCTCCACCCCCGGCGCGTCATGTAGTTCGACGGCCAGGCGGGCAAAAGCGTCCGCCGACGTCGTCACCACGTCAGGATCGGTCATGCAAGGGACTCCAGTCAGGCGCAAACTGATGCCGGGCGCACCCCGTGGCTGGAGTGATCCTCAGGCACACATCATGCAGGTCCGGAGCCCCGAACCGTTAGCGGACTGCCCACCCCAATAGTTCTGGGAGCCTCAACCCAGAACTATACAGTGGAGCCCATGACGGACTTCCCGGCGCTGCTCAGCGGACGGACCAACTGGCGGCGGGAGTTCGCGGCACCGTTGCGTGCCTTCCTGCGGACCGAAGCGGGCAGCTCCGGCGTGCTCGCCGCAGCCATCGTGCTCGCCCTGCTCTGGGCCAATCTCGCACCCGGTTCGTACGACGAATTCTGGCGGACCGAGCTGTCGATCGAGCTCGGCCACGACGTGCTGGGCATGGGTCTGCGGGAGTGGATCAACAGCGGCCTGATGACGCTGTTCTTCCTGGTGGTCGGACTGGAGGCGCGGCGCGAGTTCGACCTCGGCGATCTGCGGGAGCGCAGCCGGTTCGTGCTGCCGCTGCTGGCCGGTGTCGCCGGGATGGTCGTGCCGGTGCTCATCTACCTCGCCTTCAACGCCGGCGGTGAGGGTGCGCACGGCTGGGGTGTCGCGATGTCGACCGACACCGCGCTCGCGCTCGGCCTGCTCGCGCTGGTCGGTCGCGGCCTACCGGATCGCGTCAGGGTCTTCCTACTGACCGTGTTCGTGGTCGACGACCTGCTCGCGCTCCTTGTCATCGCCGTCGTCTACAGCGAAGACATCGCCTTGAAGCCACTCGCGGTCGCGATCGTCGCCTTCGCCGCGGTCCTGGTTCTCGCCGTACTGCGGATTCGCAAGGCGTGGGCGTACGTCGTACTTGGCGTCGTCACCTGGGCTGCCTTGCTCGACAGTGGCGTCGACGCCGTGGTGGCCGGACTCGCGATTGGTCTGACGGCTCCGGCGTACACGCCAGGACGTGAGGAACTCGAGCAGGCGACCGGTCAGTTCCGGCTGTTTCGCGAGCAGCCGACGCCGGAGCTGGCCCGGTCCGCGACCGTCGGGCTGACTGCGACGATCTCGCCGAACGAGCGGCTGCAGTACCTCTACCACCCGTGGGTCAGCTACCTGATCGTGCCGCTGTTCGGACTGGCCAACGCGGGCATCAAGGTCGACCTGGACTTCCTCGGCCAGGCGTACACCTCGCCGATCACCCTTGGCATCCTGATCGGGTTCGTGGTCGGGAAGCCCGTCGCGGTGACGGTCGCGTCCTGGCTGCTGGCCCGGCTCAGCGGTGGGCGCTACCGACCGCTGGTCGGCTGGGCGGCGGTGATCGGCAGCGGCACGATCGCCGGCATGGGGTTCACCGTTTCCTTGCTCATCGCAACGATCGCGTTCGAGGGACCGGCGCTGGCCGAGGCGAAGCTCGGGCTGCTGTCGGCGGTGGTGGTCGCTTCGGTGCTCACCTGGCTCGTGTTCCGGGCCGCGAAGCTCCTGAGCCCGCCGAAGAAGGCGCTGGCTCTGCTCGGTGATGCGGAGCAGTTGGTCGACCTGGCCGAGCCGGTGGATCCCGAGCGGGACCACATCCGCGGTCCGGAGTCGGCGTCGGTGACCCTGGTCGAGTACGGCGATTTCGAGTGCCCGTACTGCGGGATGGCCGAGCCCGTCGTACGGGATCTGCTGCAGGACGACGACCTGCGGTACGTATGGCGGCACCTGCCGCTGTCGGATGTGCATCCGCGGGCGCAGATCGCGGCGGAGGTGGCCGAGGCGGCGGCTGCGCAGGGCGCGTTCTGGGAGATGCACGACATACTGCTGGCCAACCAGGAGAACCTGCAGCCGAAGGACCTGCTCCGGTACGCCGAGGAGCTCGGGCTGGACCACGACAAGCTGCACGACGACGTGAAGCGGCATGTCGCGGCGGCGCGGGTGGCTCAGGATGTGGAGTCAGCGGACCTGAGCGGCGTGTCCGGTACGCCGACGTTCTTCGTCAACGGCCAGCGACACTATGGTGCGTACGACGTCGAGACGCTGAAGGCGGCGATCAAGGTCGCCCGGGCACGGGCCCGGATCAGCGAGCGTGGCTGAATCTTGTTGCACTAGGGCATTTCTGCCACTTTCACACCGGCGGCGGATAGCAGAAGCTGGTGGCTCCCCGATCGATGAAGGAGCTGCCGAATGACCGCTGACCTGCACACAAGCACCTCGGCCGTGCTGCAGACGCCCGCTGCCGACTCCGCCGCGGCCGTCGCGCACTTCGCCGGGCGGTTGTCGTTCGAGGCGGACGTGTCGGACGTGGCCGCGGACATCGGCGCGGGCGTTGAGGGCTGGGTGCTGATCGACAGCCGGAGCCAGGAGAGCTGGGACCAGGGCCACGTGCCGGGCGCGATCCACCTGCCGACCCGGGAGATCGCCGTACGCGCGGCTTCCGTCGTACCGGCGGGTGTCACTGTGGTGACGTACTGCTGGGGGCCCGGCTGCAACGGGGCGACGAAGGCGGCGCTGGAGTTCGCCAAGCTCGGGTATCCGGTGAAGGAGATGATCGGCGGATTCGAGTACTGGGCGCGGGAGGGGCTGCCGGTGGAGACCGCCGACGGCATCGAACGGCGGCCGGCCGATCCGCTCACGGCTCCACGCGGGATCGCCTGCGCCTGCTGAGATCGCCTTGTGGGTTGAGGTTTTACACACTTTGAACTCTTCGTGGTGAAGAGGTGACAACCCGTGGGGTACTCTCGCCGTAAGTCGAGCCGGCCGACGGCGAGGAGAGAGCGTGGCGGACCATCCCAAGGGCGACGGCGTGGTCGCGCCTGGGATCGACACGACCCGGCCGAGCGTTGCCCGGGTGTACGACTACGCCCTCGGCGGCAAGGACAACTACGAGGTCGACCGGGCGCTGTACCGGCAGATCCTGGAGATCGCGCCGGAGACGCCGGAGTGGGCCCGGGAGAACCGGCGCTGGCTCGGCCGGGTGATCACGTGGCTGGCCCGGGACGCCGGTGTCAGCCGGTTCATCGACGCCGGCTCCGGCCTGCCGACCGCGCAGAACACACACCAGATCGCTCAGGGCTTCAACCCGGCCGCGGAGGTCGTGTACGTCGACAACGACCCGGCGGTGATCGCACACGGCCGGGCGCTACTCCTGGACAACGCCCAGACCTACTTCACCGCCGCCGATCTGACCCGGCCGGACGACGTACTCGGAGACCCGCCGGTGGCGCGGCTACTGGAGGCCGGTGAGCCGGTCGCACTGGTGATGGCGCTGATGCTTCATCACATACCGGACACCAACCAGACGCGCGAGATCATGCAGAAGTACCTGGAAGTCCTGCCGCCCGGGTCGTATCTGGCCATCAGCCACGCGGGCAACCCGCGCGACGGCAGTCCCGCCGCCGAGCTGGCGACGGTCATCGAGGACAAGGTCAAGTCGTCGTTCCCGAACCTGAGGTTCCGGACGCCGGCGGAGATCGGGTCGTTCTTCGGCGATCTGGAGCTGCTGGAGCCCGGGGTGGTCCGGCTGTTCGAGTGGGCCCCGCCTGGTGGCGAGGCCCCTGACGACGACTTGCAGGCCGACGCCCGCCGAGTCCTGTACGGCGGCGTGGCCCGCAAGCCCTGATTCCGACTCAGGCCGGTTGAGAGATCTTCGAGACGGTCTCGCCCGTCTTCTTGCCTGACATCTCCCGCGCGACGTCGGCCTGCGACAGCATGCCGACGAGCTGGTGACCGTCGATCACCGGCAGCCGCCGGATCTGGTGCTCGGTCATCATCTTGAGCGCCTCGTCGACGCTGTCGTCAGCGCCGATGGTCACCGGCTTGCCCTGCTCGAACTGACGCGCCGTCGCCGTCGCCGGGTCGCCACCTTCGGCGATGCAGCGGATCACGATGTCGCGGTCGGTGAGCATCCCGTGCAGCCGGTTGTCCTCGCCGCAGATCGGCAGCGCACCGACGTCGAGATCGCGCATCTTGCGGGCGGCATCGACCAGCGTCTCGTTCTCGTTCACGCAGGTGGCACCGGCTGTCATCAGATCCCGTGCCTTCTTCATGACTCACCCCTCTCGCTCGCTTCGCCCGCCCGGTACCCCCGCACCCCCGCCCAAACCACCCACCCCCGCCGCCCGCCGAGCCGCCCGCCGAGCCGCCCGCCGAGCCGCCGCCGGTCGATCCGCGTTTGGTGGGTCCGCCAGCCAAATGGCGGGTTCCCCGCCCGTATACCGGGGGCGAACCCGCCATTTGATGGGTGAACCCATCAAATGGCGTGGGTCGAGGGGCGGCTGAGGGGTGGGGGTGGGGCTCAGAGGTTGGCGAGGTAGTCAGCGTTGCCGCGGATCGCTGCTTCGTAGCGCTTGATCTCCGGCGTCTCCAGGCGGTCGGCGATCACCAGCAGCAGCGTCGCCAGCGCCTTGTCCTTGTGCCCCGCCGCGTGCAGCGTCAGCGACTTGAACACCCGCAGCGAGTCCGACTCTGGGAACTCCGCGCACGCCGTCTTGAAAACATCCAGCGACTCGTCGAATCGGTCCAGGTTGCGCAAGGTGCTGCCGTATTGCAGCAGGCACTTCCGCCGCGTCTCCCCGGTCAGTCCGGGCAGCGCCTGCTCGTAGTACCCGACCGCCTTCTCCTCCTGGCCGTCGGTGTCGTACGAGCCGCCCACTTCGTAGAGCACATAAGGATTGCCGGGATGTTCGGCGAGCAGGTTCTCGAAGAAGTCGATCGTCGGCTGCATGTTCGACCGGTCCCGCCGAGCGAATGCCTCCTCGATCGTGCTGGCCAGCTCCGGCGTCAGTTCAGTCGTCACACCTCCATCATGCCGCGACGCAGGTGGCCGCCTCGCTGGGGCGGATGTTCTGGTTGAGGTGGAAGACATTCTCCGGGTCGTACGCCGTCTTGAGCGCGACCAGCCGGGCGAGTTTCGCCGGCGGGAAGGCGCGGTTGATCGGGTCGCCGTTGAGCGTGTTGACGTAAGCCCCATCGGCGTACGGCGTCAGGGCCGCGGCGTACTCGCGGAGCGTGGAGATGCGGGCCTCGTCCTCGGCCGGGTCCTCCCAGCGGGTCGCGGTGACGAACTCGAACAGCGTGTCCCGATGGCTGAAGGCCGCGTCGTCATCCGGTACGTCGGCGATCGCACCGCCGTACGCCTGCAGGCTCGCGGAGACTCCCGGGTTCTGGAGCAGCGCGCGGATCGCGTCGTCGGTCAGCGCCTTGAAGTAGTGGCCCTTCCAGTAGCGGCGGTAGCGGTGACCCTGCACGTTGTCGTCGCGGCTCTGCAGCGTCAGGTACGGCGTCTCCTCGACCTGCTCGCACAGGACCGGCCCGAGCGCGCGGAAGGCAGGCAGCAGCTTGTAGCCGCCCTCACCGACCCACACATATCCGACCGTGACGGAGTCCGCGGTGATGCTCGCGGTGAACGTCGCCTGCCGCGGCGCCGACTCGTTCAGCTCGCGCCATCCCCGCAGTACGGCGAACCCGGCCCGCAGCGGATAGGTGAACTCGGCAACCAACGCCCGAGTTCCGACCTCGTGCAACCGGAACTCGAACGACGTGACGATCCCGAAGTTGCCGCCACCACCGCGCAGACCCCAGAACAGCTCAGGGTTCTCGGTGGCGCTCGCGCGCACGACCTCGCCGTCCGCCGTCACCAGCTCGTACGACGCCACGTTGTCGCAGGCGAGCCCGAATTGCCGGGCGAGCCAGCCCATGCCGCCGCCGAGCGTGAGACCGCCGACGCCGGTGTGCGAGACGTTGCCGGCGGTGGTCGCCAGACCGTATTTCTGCGCGGCTCGGTCGAGCTCGCCGAGCAGCGCGCCGCCCTGAACCGAGGCCAGCTTCCGATCAGGGTCGACGTGGACCGCGTTCATCGGGGTGAGGTCGATCATCAGGCCGCCGTCCGGTACGGCGAGGCCGGCGATGTTGTGGCCGCCGCAGCGGACGCCGATCTCGAGGCCGGAGGTCCGGGCGAACCGGACTGCCTCGACGACGTCCTCGGTGGTGTGGCAGCGGGCGATCGCGACCGGGCGACGGTCGATCATCGCGTTCCAGACGGTCCGGGCTTCGTCGTAGCCGGGGTCGCCGGCCCGCAAGATCGTGGTCATTCTTACGCTCCTTGGTCAGTGGGTTCTGTCCACCACCCTGACAGCGAAGCGGTACTCCGATAAGGTCCAGTTTCGTGAGCCGAACCAGGACCAGTTTCGGCGCCGGTGAGCTCCTCGTCGAGCTCCGCCGGGATGCCGGCGTACCGCTGCATCAGCAGCTGGAGGGCGGGATCCGGGAGCGGATCCGGCAGGGGCTGCTGCGAGCCGAGACGGTGATGCCGTCGACCCGGGCGCTCGCGGAGGACCTCGGGCTGTCCCGAGGTGTCGTAGTCGAGGCCTACCAGCAGCTGGTGGCCGAGGGGTATCTGGTCAGCCGGGGCGGCGGCTACACCCAAGTCGCGGACGTCGCACTGGTCGAACCAGGTCAGGCTCAGCAGGCCAAGGGTGGTCCGCCGAGGATCGACTTCAAGTACAGCCGGCCGGACGTGTCCCAGTTCCCGCGCGCCGCCTGGTTGCGGTCGATCCGGAAGGTCCTGAACGAGACGCCGCACATGAGCTTTGCCTATCTGGACGGTCGCGGCGCCTTGGAGTTGCGGCAGGCGCTGGCCGACTACCTGAATCGGGTGCGCGGTACGGCGGCCAGGCCCGAGAACATGCTGATCTGCAACGGCTTCGCGCAGGGGTCGCGCCTCTTGCTTCAGGTCCTGGCCAAGCAGGGCTATCGACGACTCGCGGTCGAGGATCCATCGGACAACGAACTGCGTGAGGTCGCGGCTGCCGCCGGGCTGGACGTGGTCGGCGTACCAGTCCTGGAGAGCGGGATCGATGTCGACGGGCTCGAGCAGTCCGGGGCGGACATCGTACTGGTGACTGCGGCACATCAGTTCCCGACCGGGGCGGTGGCGTCGGCGGAGACCCGGGCGGCGCTGGTTGCGTGGGCGGCTCGGCGGGACGGGTTGATCGTCGAGGACGACTACGACGCCGAGTACCGGTACGACCGGGAACCGATCGGTGCGATGCAGGGGCTGGCGCCGGATCGCGTCGTGTACGCCGGGACCGCGAGCAAGACGCTGGCGCCGGGGCTCCGGTTGGGCTGGCTCATCATGCCGGGTCGGCTGGTCGACGCGATGTCGGCGGCGAAGGTGATGGACGACCGCGGGTCGCCGGTGCTGGATCAGTTGGCGTTCGCGGATTTCGTGGCGCGCGGCGAGTTCGACCGTCACCTGCGCCGGATGCGGCCGCGGTATCGGGAGTTGCGGGATATGCTGGTCGATCGGCTGGCGGCGCGCGTACCGGAACTGGTGCCCGTCGGTGTTTCGGCCGGCCTGCACGTGCTGACGTGGTTGCCCGTGGGTCTGTCCGAGGCCGCGGTGACGCAGGCGGCCTTGGAACGTGGGCTCGGCGTCTACGGACTCGCGTCGTACTGGATGTCCCCGCCCGGGCCGGCCGGGCTGGTCTTCGGGTACGGCGGCCTGACGCCCAAGGCGGTTGCCGAGGGCATCGACCTGCTCGCGGACGCGGTCGCGGCTATTCAGCGTGGATGAATAATCATCCAATCGATTGCAAATTGATTCGCTTGATTCTACGCTTGGGCGAGTGATAACAGCAGCGCGCATGGACAGCCTGATGAACCAGGGGTGGCCCGCGGAGGCCAAGACCGAACTCGATGGCTGGCTGCTCCGACGCAACCGCGGCGTGACCCTGCGGGCGAACTCGGTGCTGCCCACGAGCGCCCCGTTCGACCTCGGGCGCGCCTTGGATTACGCGGAAAATCTGTACGACGCGCATGGCATCCGGCCGTCGTTTCAGGTCTCGCCAGCCGCGCAGCCGACCGATCTGGACGACCAGCTCGAAGCGCGCGGGTATCAAGTGGTGAACCCGACGCTGGTGCAGTGCGCCGAGATCTCCGACGTACTCGCGAAGCTTCCCGCCGAGACGGTCGAGGTGAATATATCCTCGGCGCCCGACGATGACTGGATGGACTTCTGGTGGCGGGTCGACGGCAAAGGCGGCCCGGACCAGAAGAGTGTCGCGCGGCAGATCCTCAATCGCAGCCGTGCGCTGTACGCCGTGATGCCGTCGACCGGACCGGTCAAGGCGATTGGGCGGCTCGCGCTCGTGGACGACTCGGCCGGGTTGTACTGCCTCGCCGTCGACGAGCGCTTCCGCCGGCAGGGCCTCGCCCTCGCCGTCATTCGTGCTCTGTTGCAGGAGGCAACAACCTTGGGGATCCACTGGGCCTGGCTCCAGGTCGTCGCCGCCAACGAACCCGCCAAGGCCCTCTACGACCGCCTCGGCTTCCGCACAGTCTCGCAGTACCACTACCGGGTCAAAGGCTGACCTTCTCCAGGTGATCCAGTACGACGAACTCCGCGCCGGCGGTCTCGACCGAGGTGCGGAGCTTCGTCAGGTCGGTCCAGGGGACGGCTGGCTCGTCCAGCGGCTGGTCGAAGTCGTCCCAGTGCGTGGCGATGACTTTCTGCACCGGCTTGATCGTCGTGAGCAGCCGGTCGGTGATGCCCGGCTCGCCGCCGGGTGCGGCCAGGACGACGTCCACCCGCAGGTCTTTCAGAGCGTTCGGGTCGAAGTTCGCCGTACTCAGGCTGAGGATGCGCAGCCCACCGATCGAGATGACGTAGGCGAGCGTGCCGCCCTCGACGAGGTCCTCGATCACGCGTGGGCGGGGTGGGACGCGGTCCAGCCGGTAGCCGGGGTAGGCGTAGGTGTGGCGCTTCCCGCCGCAGGAGTGGAGGGATGGGAAGACCTCGACGGTGAAGCCTTCGAAGGGCAGGTATTCGCCGCCGCGCACAGGTGACAGGAGGTCCTTTGGTGCTTGGAGCGCGCGGAGCATGTTGACGTGGGATTGGGTGCCGAGGACGGTGGCTTGGGTTTTGCGAGCGACGTACGGGACGTCGGTCATGTGGTCGTAATGGCCGTGGTGGACCAGGATTGCGTCGGCCGTGGTGAGGTAGCGGTCGATCACGGCACGATTGATCACCAGTTGGGTCCTGGGGTTCGCGCCCTCCGGGGTGAAGGTGCCGGTCTTGAATCGGGTCAGCCATGGGTCGGTCAGGACGATGTGCTCGCCGGAGCGGATTTGCCACGCATGAGTCCCGAACCAGGTGAGCTCCACGGGCTCCCTGGTCACCTCGGTCGTCGCCGGGGTCGTCGCCTGAGTTGTTGCCTGGGTTGTTGCCGCCTCGCCGCGGGTGGCCAGGCCGATCACGCCGGTGGCCCCGACCGCGGCGGCTCCGGTGAGCATGCCTCTACGACTCAACTTCACGCTGTCTCCTGTTCGTCTGCGGGCGATCAGTGAAGGCGACGGCGCCGAGGCATGTCGAATAGGATCTTGCGCATGCAGCGATTGGCTGGAGATATCAGCGCAGGTCAGCTGGGTCATGCTGACTGAAAGGCATCTGCAGATCTTTATCGCGCTGGCCGAGGAGCAGCACTTCGGCGACGCGGCCCGGGTCGTCGGCATCACCCAGCCGCCGCTGTCCCAGGGGCTACGGCGGCTGGAGGCGCTCGTCGGCGCGAAGCTGTTCGAACGCGGTCAGGGGCGGGTCGAGCTGACGCCGGCCGGTGCTGCATTGCTGCCGTACGCGCGTCGGGCGTTGACCTCGATCGAGGAGTTACATCAGGCGGCGATCGCGCGGGATCCGGAGGGGCCGGAGATCCGGCTCGGGTTGGCGCCGGAGGTGCCGCCGTCGGCGGGTGCAGCGGTGGCGGCTGCGTGTGCGGCGGCGATCCCGGGCAGCCGAGTGACCGTGGTGTCGGCGCCGACCAGCTCGCTCGTCGGTCAGGTCTCGGCCGGGCGGTTGACGTTGGCCGCCGTACTGCATCCCGCCGTACTGGATGGGCTCGAGGCGGGGGCGGTCACGTTGTTGCCGACGTGGGCGCTGGTGCCGGCGTCGTTCCTGGATGACGACGGTTCAGAGGTGACGCTGCGGCGGTTGAAGGGGTTGCCGATCGCCGTACGGCCGCGGGCTGAGGCGCCGGCGGCACGCGATCTCTTCCTGGACACGCTCGCGTTGCATCGGCCGGAAGGCGGGACAGTGGTCGTCACCGATGAGCGATCTGGGCTGGCGATGGCGGCGGCGGGTCAGGCGATCGTGGTGACGGCCGATCCGTCGTTGACCGCACCCGGCGTGGGTCGGCACAGCTTGGTGGACGATCCGCTGCCGGTCCGGCTCCGATTGGTGTGGTCCAGGACGCGTACGCCGTTCCTCCGGCCGGCGGACGTGATGGCGCAGCTCACGAACGCCCTGGTGTCGTCGTGAACGCCAGGGTTCGCGCGGTCTTCGAAGACGCCGGAGTGCGTGGGTGGCTGCATGCGGTCGCCCTGGATGAGCCTTCGGCGACTGTCGAGGTCGATGCGGATGACATCGTACCGATGGCGTCTGTCTACAAGCTCCCGCTGCTCGCTGGGTTCTGCCGGCTGGTGGATCTGGGCGAGGTGGATCCCACTGAGCAGCTGACGCTGGATCCGTCGGCGCGGACGGCCGGTCCGACCGGGCTGTCGGCGCTGGCGGATCCGGTGACGATGTCGCTGCGGGATCTGGCGGTGTCGATGATGACGGTGTCGGACAACGCCGCCGCGGATGCACTGCTCGACCTGGTCGGGCTGCGGCGGCTGGCGTCAATGCTGGAGTCTTTCGGCCTACGGCGTACGTGGGTACGGCGGGGGACTGCCGGGCACCTGCGTGATCTGCAGCGTCGTACCGGGTTGGACGATCCGGATGCGGCGCTCGCCGTACTGGCTGACAACGATCAGACGGATCCGGACGGGGTGTACGAAGCGGCGAACGCATCGGCGAGCAGTCCGCGGGACATGACGTTGCTGTTGCGGCTCCTCTGGGCGGGGGAACTGTTGTCGGCCGAGCAGACGTCGTTTGTGCAGGCGACGATGCATCGGCAGGTGTTCCAGCACCGGATCGCCTCAGGCTTCCCGCACGACGGCGTACGCGTCGCCGGGAAGACCGGGACCTTCGGTGCCTTGCGGCACGAGGTCGGCGTAGTCACCCTGCCAGGCGGTGCTGCTTTCGCGCTCGCCATCTTCACCCAGGCCGCCCGCGGCGACTTCCGCCAACCCCGAGTAGACGCCGCCATCGGCGAAGCCGCCCGCCTGGCCGTAGACCTCCTCCGCTAAACCCGCCGGCCCCCCAGCTCAAGGGGTTAACCCATCAAGTGGCTGGAGTGGGCGAGGGCTAGGCGTCGACGATCGCGTAGGCCTCGACTTCGAGGAGGGCGTTGGGGCTGAAGAGGGCGACTACCTGGACGGCGGTGCTGGCGGGTGGGTTGGTGGTGTCGACGTACTCGTCGCGGACGGTGCGGATGGCGGGGAGGTAGCCGATGTCGGTGACGTAGAGGTTCAGTTTGACCACGTCGGCAA
Organism: Kribbella antiqua; assembly: GCF_004345665.1. Taxonomy (GTDB): domain Bacteria; phylum Actinomycetota; class Actinomycetes; order Propionibacteriales; family Kribbellaceae; genus Kribbella; species Kribbella antiqua. The sequence continues at coordinate 229,223 of NZ_SLWR01000012.1, read as the reverse complement.
AGGTGGCGCCGGCTGCTTTGAGGCAGGCGTCCAGGTTGGCGAACACCTGCCGGGCCTGAGCCGCCGGATCGCCGAAGCCGACGAAGTTGCCGTCGGCATCGAGTGCGACCTGGCCGGCGATCGCGACCCAGCGGCCGGGACCGGTCGCCACGTGGCTGTATCCGTTGCCCGGAGCAACACCCTCCGGCTGCGGGTGAGAAAGCTTGCTCAAGAGTTCCTCCCAGAGTCTCGTCGCCCCATTCTTACCCGGCCGATGACAGTCAGAGCACCGAGTAGTGCCGGTACTGCGATCGCTACCGGTACTGCGCTGCCGGTGTCGAGGGTCTCGCGGCGCGCAACGGTGACGTGGACGGGCGGGCCGGCGACGAGGGAGCCGTGCTCCGGGATCAGTACGACGTACACCACGAAACGTCCGGGATTGACGGCCTGGAACTCCCACTCCAGCTGGGTCTCATGAGCGGGAACTGCTTTGGTGACCTCTTGCGACCAGTCCTCCAAATCGACGTACACGCCGTCGAGGCTGGCGACGTTGAGGTGTGCGATGCCGGGCCGGTCCGAGCTGACGACTGATTCCACCGTGAGGGTCTGTCCGACGACGGCGGTGAGGTCGTCAGGGCTCGTCGTGATCGTGGGATCGGACAGCAGGAGCAGGGCATAGAGCGGGTTCATTTCAACCCCGCGGTCAGTCGGACGAGTCGTGGTCCGGCGACGATGACGACTCCCGTGACGAGCAGAGCGATCAGGACCGGAGAGGCCAGGTAGCTGAGGTCGTGGGTCCAGTTGCGTTGGCTCACGAGGATCTGGGAGACGTAGTGCAGCGCCGACCCGATCGGGTTGATTCGGGTGATCACCTCGCCGACTCCGGTCTTCGGAAGTGCCGGGAGCTGGGTCGGCGCGAACAGCACGAGAAGCAGCAGCAACCCGCCTGCCAGGCTGGTCTTGTTGGAGTTCGCGCCCGCGCTGAACAGCAAGCCGATCCCGCCGAGCCCGGTCGCGACCAGCGTCCCGACGGTCAGCGCGAGCAGCACCGCCGGACCGACGCCGGCGACACCCCGGCCGAGAACCCACAGATACGGGATCGTCACGACGACGCAGGCCAGCCACATCGTGGTCGCGGCGATCAACTTTCCGACGATGATCGCGCGGCGTGGGACCGGTGTGAGGAGCAGAGCCTCGAAGGTCCCGCGCTCGCGTTCGCCACTGATCGCGTCCGCGCTGACCACGACCGTCAGCAGTACACCCACCGCCAGCGCGACCTGGACGGTGAGGTTGACCGCCTCGCGCTGTTCGAGGAAGTTCATCGCCCGGTTCGTCGCGGCCAGGTACGTCATCGCGCTGAGCAGCACGCTGAACCCGAACACCAGCACGGGCCCGCGGCCGCCGATCCACAGGTCTCGGCACTCCTGCCCGGCGATCACCCTAGTCATGATCCGCCTCCTCCGTGAGCCTCAGGAACGCGTCGCTCAGACTCCCCGCACCGACGACCTCACCGATCGGACCGGCCGTGCGCAGCTTGCCGTGGTCGAGGATGAGTACGCTGCCGCAGACCTGCTCGACCTCGGTCAGCGTGTGCGTCGACAGCACGACCGTCGCATTCCGCCGTACGGCGATCTCCCCGATCGTGGCGAGAATCTCCCGCTGGCCGGCCGGGTCCAGCCCGAGCGTCGGCTCGTCGAGGAAGACCACCGCTGGATCGTTGATCAATGCGCGGGCGATCCCGAGTCGTTGCTTCATGCCCCGGCTGTACGACGAGATCCGGGAACCCGCGCGATCACCCAGCCCGACGTCGGTGAGCAACCGGTCGGCCACATCGCGTGCATCACGTCGGCTATAGAGCCTCGCGGCGTACCGGAGGTACTCAGCGCCGGTCTGCCGTGGCGGATAGCCGGCGCTCTCCGGGAGTACGCCGATCCGGCGCCTGATCTCAGTCGGTCGATCGCCCGGAATGCCTGCCACGGTGAAGGTTCCGGCGGTCGGTTCGAGGATCGTGGTGAGCAGCCGGATCGTGGTGGTCTTGCCGGCGCCATTGGGCCCCAGCAGGCCGACCACCTCGCCGGGGTCGGTGGCGAAGGTGAGTCCGTCGAGGGCGTTGCGCGCGCCGTACCGCTTGCTGAGGCCTCTCGCCTCAATGCTCGCCATGAGGCCGACGGTAGGTCGGTGGTGCTGAACCCTTGCTGAATTCAGCCGGGGTTCAGCCACTATGTAAGAGGATCGCCTGGAGGTGTGGATGATGCGGGCGTTGGTGGTGGAGGACGAGCCGCGGCTCGCCACGGGGCTGCGGAGCGGCCTGGAAGCCGAGGGGTACGCCGTCGACGTCGCGCTGACCGGGTCCGACGGGCTGTGGTTCGCCCGCGAGCACGGGTACGACGTCGTACTGCTGGATCTGATGCTGCCGGAGATCGACGGGTTCGAGATCTGCGCGGCGCTGCGGGCCGAGCGGGTGTGGACGCCGATTCTGATGCTCACGGCAAGGGATGCCGACACCGATCAGGTCCGCGCGCTCGACCTCGGAGCCGATGACTATCTGACCAAGCCATTCTCGTACGCCGTTCTGATCGCCCGGCTGCGAGCTCTGGTACGGCGGGGTGCGGCGGAGCGACCGGCGGTGCTGGAGGCCGGGGAGCTGCGGCTCGATCCTGCGGCTCGGCGGGCTTGGTTGGGTGGGCAGGAGCTGGTGCTGACGGCGCGGGAGCTGTCGCTGCTGGAGTTCTTGATCCGTCGACGCGGTGAGGTCGTGTCGAAGCGGACGATCCTCGAGCACGTCTGGGACGACGACTTCGACGGCGACCCGAACATCGTCGAGGTCTACATCCGGCGCCTTCGCGTGAAGCTCGGCACCAACTCCATCACCACCGTCCGCGGCTCGGGCTACCGCTTCTCGGAGGTCTGACGATGCGAGTGCGCCTTCTGGCGGAGTGAAGGGAGGTCTGGCGATGCGTGTGCGGGTGACGCTTGCGGCGGTGCTGGTCGTTGGCCTCGCGTTGGTGGCGGGCGCCTTGGTGCTCGTCGCGCTGCTGGGCGCTGTGCTGACGGATCAGGTGTGCGCGGACGCGCGGGAGCGGGCGTCTCAGGTGGCGGCTTCGGGTGTTGCGGACCAGTCGACCGCGAGAGAGTTGGTGCAACTGGTTCATGCAGGAGATGAAGCCAGGCTCGCCTCGCCCGGCACCGGGTGTGTCTCGGTCGAACCTCCTGGCTACACAGAGGATTTCGTCTTCGCCGCTGCTCCGGTGAGGGCTGATGCCGAGGTGATCGTCGGGCGGCCGCTGGTCGACGTCCTGGATTCAACCCGGTTCGTACGACGGGTGCTCGTGGTCGGGGTGCCGCTGATGATGCTGATCGTCGGCGGGGTGACGTGGGTTGTGACCGGGCGGGTGCTCGCGCCGGTGACCGCGATCCGCCGCGAAGTCGACGGGATCACTGCTTCCGAATTGCATCGGCGCGTTCCCGCCGCACGCAAGGATGAGATCGGGCGGCTGGCGCGGACCATGAATCGCATGCTCGACCGGCTGCAGCGTTCCCGGGAAAGTCAGCAGCACTTCGTGTCCGATGCGTCGCATGAGCTGCGTTCACCGATCGCGGCGATCCGCCAGCATGCCGAAGTCGCGCAGGCTCACCCCGACCGCACCACCGTCGACGAGTTGGCGTCGACCGTCCTGGCCGAAGACCTGCGCATGCAACAACTCGTCGACGATCTCTTGCTGTTGGCCCGCTCCGACGAAGCAGGCCCCGAACCATCACGTACGCCGGTCGACCTGGACGACCTGCTCTTCGCCGAGGCGCGACGGTTGCGTGAGGCAACAAAACTGGTCGTCGACACCTCGGCCGTTTCCGCCGGCCAGATCCTCGGTGACGAAACCGCCTTGGCCCGAATGATCCACAACCTCACCGAGAATGCGGCCAGGCATGCCCGCACTCAGATCGACTTCAGCCTGTCGGAGTCGGACGACACCGTCGTACTCACCATCTCCGACGACGGCCCGGGCATCCCCGTCGCCGACCGAGCCCACGTCTTCGACCGCTTCGTCCGCCTGACCCCCGACCGCTCCCGCCCCACCGGCGGCACCGGCCTAGGCCTGGCCATAGTCGCCGAAGTCATCACCCACCACCACGGCACCATCCAAATCCACACCTCCCCCACAGGCGGCGCCACGTTCGAAGCCCACCTGCCCAATGGCCGTACCTAAGAACGGGTAGTACTGGACGGACAGGCGATGCGCCCAGCGGTTCCACGAGGGCAGCCCCTCCCGGCGATCGACTACTACCCGTCCTTAGGTACGCACGGACCCCATCAGACTGGATTCGAAGAAGGTCTTCACCAAGTCCTGCATTTCGGTGTCGAAGCGGTGGGGGCCCGGGAGGAAGATGCTCTGGTAGGTGCCGGGGCCGTAATGGAAGTGTTCGGTGAGTTCGCGGTCGGCGGTGAGCATGCCTTGGGGTGGGAAGAGTTCGTCGTCTTCGGCGTAGAGGACCAGTTGGTGATGGCGGGCGCGGCCGGCGGTGAGGGACGGGAAGTCGAGGTGACGGGCCAGGCCGGGGCTCGTGAACATCCAGGTGTGGGCATCGAAGTATGCCGGAAGGAGTGCGTCGAACGTGGTCATCATGCAGACGATCGCCGACGCTTTGATGCCCGGATCGAGCGCGGTCAGAGTCGCCGACCGGGCACCGCCGCCGGAGAAGCCGAAGACACCTATCCGATCCGGACCCACCCCGTCGAGCCCGCGCAGCACGCTCAGCGCCACCAGGTCGTCGTACGCGACCATCCCGGCGAACGACGTACCGAGCAGGCCGGCTGCCTTCGCGATCGTGTTCTCGTGATGGCCGGCCGCGACGTCGTACCACTCGTCATCGGCCGGGGAGTGGTCCGCCGCCAGCCACGCGGCCTCGTACGTCGCCATCACGTCCCGCAACCGCCACGGCAATGGGTCGAACCCGAACCGGCGCGAACCCCACGCGAACGTGTCATGACACAGTACGACGAATCCCGCGCGCGCCAACGCGTTCGCCACGGCACGGTCCTGGTAAAAGCTACTTCGCAGCCTGACCGCACCCGCAGTCGGCTCAGGGGTCTCGACCAGCCGCTCAGCACCGATCGACTTCACCCCCGCATGGCAATGCAGCCCGAGCAACGCGGCACCCGATCCCTCCCGGGGCCGCAGCAGCCACGCACGGGTCGGCGGTCCGAACGGCGTGTTCCACTCGAGCAAGCTCCCGTGGACATCGTCGGATTGCCAATCGTCGACAATCCGCACGGCCGGAGCCGACGGCGGCTCGGGTACGCCGAGAAGCTCGGCGACTCTCGTGGTGAGTTCGTCCCCGGTCAGCGGCGACGCATCGCGGACGAAGTCCGGCCAGTCGTCGTACCCGCCCAACGCCGTCGGTCTCACCCCTTCACCGCTCCCGCCGACAGACCCTGGACCAGGAACTTCTGCACATAGGCAAAGACAAGCACGACCGGTACGACGGCCACGACGCCACCCGCCGCCAGCGCGCCGAAGTCGACGCTGTACTCGCCGAGCATGTAGCTGAGCCCGACCGGAATGGTGAACTGGTCCTGGTCGTTGAGGAACATCAGCGCGAAGAGGAAGTTGTTCCACGACCCGATGAACGCGAACGAGCTGATCGCGACCATGCCGGGCCGCAGCAACGGCAGCACGACGGTGAGGAACCCGCGCAGCCGGCCGCAACCGTCCACCCAGGACGCTTCCTCCAGTTCGATCGGGATGTTCCGGATGAACCCGGCCATCATGATCAGCGAGAGCGGCAGCCCGAACACGGTGTCCGCGACGACGATGCTCCACGGTGTGTTGATCAGCCCGATCGTCCGGAAGATGTCGAACAGCGGGATCAGCATCATCGCGCCCGGAATGAACTGCGTGCACAACGTCATCACCATGAACGCACCCCGGCCGCGGAACCGGAACCGGGCCAGCGCATAACCGCCGAGCAGCGACAGAATCGTCGTACCGAAGAGGGTGAACAGGGCGATGACGACCGAGTTCTTGAAGAAGACCGCGAAGCCGGCGCCGTCCCAGACCGTCTTGTAGTGCTCGAAGGTGATCGGCCACGGGATCACCGAGGTCGACCCGGCTGGGCGGAGGCTGAAGAGCAGGATCCAGTAGAAGGGGACCAGGGTGAAGAGCAGGTAGAGCGCGAGCGGGGTGTAGATCATCCACCGCGGCGCCCGCCGGTGGTTCGGATCGGTACGGCGGCTTGGTGGACGATTGACCGTCGTACGCTCGGAGGCCGCCGGAGCTTCAACGAGAGTCGTCATGATTGTCCCTCTCGGCCGACGCGGGAGAGTTTGAGGTAGGCGATCGAGAAGATCGCCAGGATCAGGAACGCGGATACGGTCAGGGCGGAACCGTAGCCGAACTCCTTCGCGTCGACCGCCATCCGGGCGACGTACAACGGCAACGTCATCGTCGAGTTGCCCGGACCGCCGCCGGTCAGCGTGTAGAGCAGATCCACGTTGTTGAACTCCCACACCGCCCGGAGCAGCGTCGACAGGACGATCGCGTTGCGCAGGTGCGGCAGCGTCACGGACCAGAACCGTTGCATCCGGCCCGCACCATCCACTTCCGCGGCCTCGTAGAGATCCTGCGAGATCGTCTGCAGATCAGCGAGCAGGAGAATCGCGAAGAACGGCACCCCACGCCACAGCTCTGCCAGTACGGCGGCCCAGAAGGCAGAAGTGCTGTCGATCAAGGGACTCTCGCCGTAGCTGCCGATGCCGATGTCGGCCAGATAGCGGGAGAATCCGGTCGTCGGGCTGTAGATGAGCAACCAGATCGTCGTCGTGAGCACACCCGCGACGGCCCACGGCGAGAACACCAGCGACCTGGCAAGACTCCGGCCCACGAACGTCTCGTTGATGACGAGGGCCAGGCCGAGCCCCAGCACCAGCTGGAGCCCCACCTCGACGACGACCCATTGGGTGGTGAAGCGCAGCGAGTCCCAGAACAGCTGGTCGCTCAGCATGTTCTGGTAGTTCTCGAGGCCGATGAAGCCGTTGCTGCGCGGCTTGGTGACGTTGTACTTGAACAGCGAGTAGTACACGACACTGCCGATGGGATACAGCAGGAAGACGGCGACGAGCACCAGCGTCGGCGCCAGCAGCGCGTACGGCGTCCACCGCTCCCGCGGTCGCCGGCGGACCGCCTCGACCGGCGGCGCGGGATCAGCCTGCAGAACTGCCATCGTGGATTCTCCTTGGTGATTGCTGCGAGATCAGTCGCGGTCGACGGGGTTCCACCCGTCGGTTCCGGCCAGCCAGGCGGAGCGGTCGGCGCTGGCTGCTTCGGCGTCGGTCAGCTGCGGCCGGCCGTCCCCGGAAGCGGCGCCCGGGCCCGTGTTGTGGTACTCCGCGAAGCGCGCATCCCGCCACGACCAGCCGCTCATGTCCGACCAGGCCGGTGTACCGATGTGGGCGCCCAGCCAGGAGTCCCGCACCACCACGAGCGGGTCGGCTCCGGGATCGTTGTTCGGGTGCCACGGCCGGCCGAGGAAGACCGTGCCGGGGGCCGCGTCCGACTCGAACCGGCTGTGTTCGATCAGGAAGCCGTACGGGTTGCTGTCGATCGTCGCGGCCGCGGTGACGTACCCGTTGACCGCTTGACCGCGATCCATCGACTTGATCGTGCTGTCCGTGATGACCGCCGTACCGCGGCCGTAGATGAAGTCGACATCACCCTGGATGAAAGAGTCGGTGATCCAGGTACGGGCGCGCGCCTCACGACTCGGTGTGTCTAGGAGCAGTGTGTCCTGGTTGCCCAGCAGCCGGACGTTGTCGAGCCGGATCCGGTCGCCTGCGGTGCGCAATGCGAGCGCCTGGCTGGGGAAGTTCGCCTGCTCGTCCCAGCCGTTCTGGACGGTGATGTCCTCGACGGTGACGTCGTCGCCGAGAATCCCCAGCGTGGCCGAACCTGTCGCGCCGAACGTCCCGCCGTAGAACTTCTCCTGTCCGGCGGCGAGCTCGTAGGTCAGTACGACGTCTGCCGGGTTGCCGGTCGCACCACGGATGGTCAGGTCGTCCTGATAGCCCCAGATCCGCACGACCTCCCGGTACACGCCCGGCTTGACGATGATCGTGGCCGGTCGGCCGCCGACCGTCGCCACCGCCGCGCTGATGCTGGCGAAGTCACCGGTGCCGTCGAGCGCGACCGTCACCGTCTGCCCGTACGTGCGAGCCCTCGTGGTGGGACCGGCGTATGCACCGACGATCGAGGGCACCGAGCTCGCGGGATCCGGAGTCGAGGAGTAGTACGTCGCGGGGTCGAACGCCGTACCGACGTTGTCGCGCCGGCCGCGGATGTTGGTGAAGATGTTGCCGCGGTTGACGATCTGCGACGCGGGGTCCTTGGCGACGATCGGATCCTCGCCGTCGGAGTAGTAGTTGCTCTCGGCCACCACCTTGGAGGCGCCCCGGGACATCGTGCCGTACTGGCCGATGCCTCGAAACCAGTTGTTGTAGACGTGCGCTGCCTCGACGTTGTCGATGCTCGCGTTGCGCTGGTAGGTGTTCGAGAACCAGTTGTGGTGCAGGGTCAGCTTGGTCACCACGTTGGGTGTCCAGCCGACGCCTACGGCCTTGTTGTGCGCGCTGAACACGTTCCACGACAACGTGACGTAGTCCGAGTCCTTGCGTACGTCGACCAGGCCGTCACCGAGCCGTTCGAAGGTGACGTGGTCGATCCAGACATGGTGCGCGGTGTCGAGCCGGACGCCGTCGTTGTCGTTGTCGCTGCGCTTGCCGTCCCAATCGCCGGGGATGTAGGAGTCGCGGATCCGCAGGTTCCGGACGACCACATTGTGGGTGCTGTTGAGGAACAGGCCGCCGCCGACGAGCTCGGCCGTTTCGCCGGCACCGACGATGGTCTTGTCCGAGGCGACCGGAACCTGTGTGCCGAAGGGGATCCGGAGACTGCCGCGGACGACGATGATCAGCGGGCCGGGCTGCGCGGCGTACTGGGTCAGCTCCTCGGCGGTGCCGGCCGTGACGGTCCGGCCGCCGAGGCCGCCGGTAGTGCCGTCGGGCGACTCGGCGGTCGGGATGGAGGCCATGCCGGTCGCGCCGGCCGACCACACCGGACCGTCCACGGTCGTGGTGGCGGGTGCGCCCATGAGTGCGAGCAACTCCGCCTCGGTGCGGATCTGGGTCGGGTTGCCGGCAAGGGATGTCGGGGCGGCGCTGGATGCCGGCACCAGGGCGGCGACCAGTGTGAGGGAGAGTCCACCGACGGCCAGGCACCGGCGGACGTGCGTCAGGAGGGCGGTTCGGTTCATGAAGGTCGTCCTCTCAGTCCAGTCGGCCCGCGCCGGCCCACGCGCCGACCAGGGCGGGGACGCTCGGTGCGGGGTAGATCGTCAGATGCGGTCCGGCGCTGCCAGTGACCGTGGAGAGCAGCGGAGCTTCGGGATGCGCGGCGTTGTAGGCATCCAGTACGGCGGTCTTGCGGCCGTTGACCCAACTGCCGGACTCCGAGATGCCGGTACCGCCCCAGTTGTGGATGATGCGGTCCGGCGTCACACCGGCTGTCAACTCGAACCAGTTCTCGCGGGCAGTGATCGACGACTCGACGCCCACGCCCCAGGAGTACTCGTAGTGGCTCGGATCCGTGACGCGATAGAGGTTGTTGTAGACGTTCACCTGGCCGAAGCGGACGCGGGGCGCCCGCTGGACCAGGTCGGTGAATTCGTTGTGGTGCAGGGTCACGCGAATCTTGCCGCGGTCGGCGACGACGGTGTCACCGTTGCCCCACAGCATCGACTTGTCGTGACCGCTGAGCTTGCTCCAGGAGATCGTCACCAGGTCGGCCTGACGGACCACGTCGAGCAGGCCGTCGTGGCGCAGGAACAGTTCGCCGAAGTAGCGCGGCTGCTCGGCGTCGACGGTGTCCCCGTCGTCGAGGGTGAGATGGTCCAGCCAGACATGCGTCCCGCCGCTGACCACGAGGTTGTCCCACTCGGTCTTCCAGGTCTCGCCGTTCCAGACGGGGAAGCAGTCGTATGCGTCGGAGATCCGCAGGTTCCGGACGATGACGTTGTCGACCCGATCGATGTTCAGCGAGAAGCCGACGAGGTGTGCGCGGCCGACGCCGATCAGCGTGGTGTTCGCACCGATGTCGACCTGGACCTGCTCACGCTGCCGGTTGTTCGACGCCTTCCGCGCGTCTTCCATCGGCCCGCTCGCCGGACCTGTCCAGCGCGCCGGATCGTACGTCGCCAGATAGTCCGCGAGCGTGTACGGCGCGACGGCGTACTGCTCGCAGGGTATGCGCCGGCCGTCCTCGGTCGTGTTCGCGTCGATGAGGCCGGCGACCTGCACGATCTTCGGCTGGTCGCCGGCGACGGCTTGCCGCAGCTCAGCCGGGGTCCGGACCCGGATGACGTTCTTCGCGGCGGCGCCTCCCGTCGTACCGGAGCCTTCGGAGGCCCAGCCGTCACCGGCTGCGAGGGTCTGACGCGACGGATCGACGTTGTCAGGTGTGGGTTGTGCGGTCGCGGACGGCGCCGCGACGAGGCTGAGAAGTACGGCGCCGGCCGCCAGGAGCGGCGCCGTACGACGAATGCTGGGCGGCATGAGAGGTCTCCTATGCAGAGAGAAACCGGTTTCTAGCTTGGTCGTCACTGTCCGTCGTCAAACGTCGGACGAGGGGGCTACTTGCCGCCCTTGAGCGACGAGTCGTATTCCTTCTTGGCCTGCTCGAAGCGGGCGGCGTACTTGTCGGCGAAGGACTGGGCGGTGAGTTGCTTCTGGAGGACCTTCTGGAAGTCGGGTTCCATCTCGGTCTTCAGGATCTTGCTCCAGTCCGGCAGGTACGTCGGTAGCTGCAAGTACTGCGTCTTCGGGTTCTTCGACGTCTCGACGATCGCCTTCAGCGGCTGGGACTCCTGCACCCAGGGCGCCTTCGCGGCCTCAGTGTTGGCGGGTACCTGGCCGACGGCTTCGCACCACTCCGAGTTGGCCGTCGTACTCAGGTACTCGACGAACTTCCAGGCCGCCGCCTTCTTCTGGCTCTTCGCCAGGATGCCGAGGCCGGAGATGGCCGGCGCGGTCGCCGTGATCACCCCGTCGGCGTTCGGGAACGGCTGCACCCCGGCCACGTTCGACGGGCCGAGCGCCTTGAAGTGGTCCTGAGTCGAGCCGAGGTTGTGGTGCGTCGCCCAGGCCGAGCCGCCGTCGAACGCGGCGACGATCTTGGCGTAGTCGTTGGACAGGTCGGCCGGTGCGCTGACCGTGCCGTACAGACCGACGTACCGCTCGAGCGCCTTGACCGCCTCCGGCGAGTTGAAGGTCGCCTTGCCGTCGTCGGTGAAGAACTTGCCGATTCCCGCCTGGCCGTACGTCATCGCGAACATCGGCGGCATCGACCCCGGCCCGCCGCGGAACGCGAACCCGAACCGGTTCTTGTCCTTCTCGGTCAGCTTCTGGGTCAGCTCGAAGAACTCGTCGTAGGTCTTCGGCTCGGCCAGACCCTTCTGCTTGAGCCAGTCGGTCCGGTACCAGATCACATCGGACAGTGCGCTTAACGGTGCCTTGTAGAGCTTGGAATCGGCCGAGTTCTGCCGCTCGAGTTTGAGCATGCCGGCGTCGATCTTCCCGGTCAGGCCGGACTTCTCGTACGCGTCATCGAGCGACACCAGCGCGTTCTGCGCGATCAGGTGCGCGACGTCGTTGCCGATCAGCAGTACGTCGGGGATCTCGCCGGAGGCCAGCGCGTTGTCGACCTTCTGCAGGTACGACGAGTTGGGCAGGCCGACGTACTCGACCTTGATGTCGGGGTTGGCGGCGTTGAAGTCGCCGATCAGTTTCTGCCACTTCTTGGTCAGCGCCGGATTGGCGTTGGTGTCCCAGAACTGGACCGTGCCCTTCGCCTCACCCCAGTCGTCGGGGTTGCTCGCCGCCGCGTCCCCGCCACCGCTCGTCGGGCCCGCGCAACCCGCGATGGTGAGGGTGACCGCTACCGCGGCCGCGGCGGCCCGGAGCCAACTCGTGCGCCTCATCATTGACCTTCTCTCCACGCCAGATGGTTTGAGAAACCGGTTTCTTCGTGAGAAAGTAACACAATGCCCCGGACTCGCCTAGAGTTCGGAAGGCGTTTTCCATGGACTGACCGATGGAGGGCTTGATGTATGCGAACCCGGTACTCGACGCCGACTGGCCGGATCCGGACGCGGTCCGCGTCGGGGACGACTACTGGCTGATCGCGTCGAGTTTCAACCGGGCGCCAGGGCTTCCGGTCCTGCATTCGCGCGACCTCATTTCGTGGACGCTGGTCAACCACGCCCTGCGTGAGGTCCCACCGGTCGAGCACTTCCGGATCCCGCGGCACGGCGGTGGCGTGTGGGCGCCGAGCATCAGGTACCACGACGAGCGCTTCTGGATCGTCTACCCCGATCCGGATCACGGTCTGTTCGTGCTCACCGCCAAGGATCCCGCCGGAGTCTGGTCCGAGCCGCGATTGCTGCTGCCCGGTCGCGGTCTGATCGATCCCTGCCCGTTGTGGGACGACGACGGGCGCTGCTATCTCGTCCACGGCTGGGCGAAGAGCCGGGCCGGCATCAAGAACCGGCTCACCGTTCGCGAGGTCTCGCCCGAACTGGACCAGGTGATCGGGCCCGGGCGTACGGTCATCGACGGAGACCTGCTGCCCGGGTACACAACGCTCGAGGGGCCGAAGTTCTACAAGCGGGACGGCTACTACTGGATCTTCGCGCCTGCCGGCGGGGTGACGACCGGCTGGCAGTCGGTGTTCCGCGCGTCGTCGCCGTACGGGCCGTACGAGGATCGGGTCGTACTGGCGCAAGGGTCGACGCCGGTCAACGGGCCGCATCAGGGTGCGTGGGTGGACACGCCCGAGGGCGAGGACTGGTTCCTGCATTTCTCCGATCGGGGTCCGGCGGGTCGCGTCGTCCACCTGCAACCGATGAAGTGGGTTGACGGCTGGCCGGTGATCGGTGCGGAGGGCGAGCCGGTCCTGCGACATGCCTTGCCGGAAGGTGAGCAGCGTGAGCCCGAGCGCGCCGACGCCTTCGAAGGCCCGGAGCTGTCACCGATGTGGCACTGGCAGGCGAACCCGCAGCCGGACTGGTACGACGCCCCGAAGGACGGCCAACTGCGCTTGGCCGTGCTCCCGGACGACGACGGCAATCTGCGGAATCTTCCGCAGGTTCTCGGCCAGCAGTTGCCTGGCCACCACCGCCGCTTCGAGACTTCGGTCCGTCTCGATGGTGGCGGCCCGGGTGCTCGCGCCGGCCTCGTCGTACTCGGCCAGACGTATGCGTGGATCGGCCTGCATCGCACGCCCGCCGGCGTCGACGTCGTACTGCGGGAACGCGACACGTCGGACGAGGAGCTCCTGCATCAGGCTCAGTTGGAGACGCCGTACGTCGAATTGGCGGCCGAGGTGGATGAGAATGCGGTCGTGCGGTTCTCCTACCGGGCGGGGGGTGAGTGGGTGGAAGCCGGGACTTTCCAGGCTGTCGAGGGACGCTGGATCGGGGCCGAGGTGGGGCTGTTCGCCGCGGCGCCGCAAGGCACGATGGAGGGTGGCGGGGCAGTGTTCGGCCCAGTCCGGGTCACTGAGCGAGAGACGGCTTGATGGGTAGGACTCCGAAGGACTCGATCACGATCGCCGATGTCGCGCGGGCGGCGGAGGTGTCGCGGGCGACCGTGTCGCGCGTGATGAACGGGCGCGTCACCGTCGCGCCCGAGATCGCCGAACGCGTCCGTGCCGCCGCCGACCGGTTGAACTACCGGCCCAGCGACCTGGCCCGCAGCCTGTCTCTCGGCCGGACGAACATGGTCGCGCTGGTCGTCCCGGACCTCGGGAACCCGTTGTTCCAGCAGATCCTGCGCGGTATCACGAACGCGTCCGCGGCGGCTGGTTATCGCGTACTGGTCGCCGAGACCGACGAGGATCCGACCGCCGAGGCGGACATCGCAGTGGAGGCCCGGCGGCGGTGCGACGCCTTGATCATGGTGTCGCCGCGGCTGGCGGAGGACAGCCTGCTCGAGCTGCTGCCGCAGGTGAAGCCGGTGATCCTGGTCAACCGCCAGGGCCCGCCCGAAGTCGCCTCGGTCGGCGTCGACTTCGGCCGTGCGGTGCGGACGGTGGTCGACCATCTCGTCGGCCTCGGGCATCGGCGGCTCGCGTATCTGGCCGGGCCGGTGGGCAGTGCGTCGAACACCGACCGGCTGCGGTCGCTGGAGATCGCCGAGCGTGAGATCCCCGCGCTCGAGATCGTCCGGATCCCTTGTGGATCGTCGATCGAGGACGGGTACGGCGCCGTCGAGAAGGTGCTCGAGTCGCATGTGACGGCCGTTGTCGCCTTCAACGATCTGGTCGCGTTCGGTTTGCTTGCCCGGCTCAACGAGGTCGGCGTCGCCGTACCGGCTGATCTGTCCGTGGCCGGCATGGACGACATCGGGTTGTCGCGGTTCGCCGTACCGTCGCTGACCACTGTGCGGGTTCCGCAGCAGGGGCTGGGTGAGTTGGCGTGGCGGCGGTTGTACGCCGAGATCGCGGGGTCAGAGGCTGAGGTCGACGGCGTACCGGAGCTGCGATTGGCGTTGCGCGCGAGTACCGGACCGGTGCCGCAGGCAACAAGATTGCTGAGTGACGCGCCGTCCGGGCGGGTCGGGCCGGTGCGCTGGCAGCAGCAGGGTGACATCTTTGTGCTCGGCAATGATTCCGGACTCCTTGCGCACTACGAGTTCGGACGCCGGATGCCGCAGGTGCACTCGCCGCGGCCGTATCTGCATCCTGTACGCACGCTCGCCGGCCACCCGCTGACGGAGGTCAGCCCGGTCGACCACCGGCACCACTACGGCGTCTCGCTGGCCGTTGCCGGAGTCAACGGAACCTCCCACTGGGGTGGTCGCACATTCCTCCCCGGACGCGGCCCGACCCTGCTCACGAACCACGGCCAGCAACGCAGCCGCGGCGTCACGGTCGACCACGACGCCGGCAACTCACTCACCGACGACATCACCTGGTACGACGAACAGGGCCGCCCGCAACTGGTGGAACGCCGGCAACTGACGGGTGCGTTGGCCGAAGGCGGCTGGCGCCTCGACTGGCACAGCGTCCTCACCGCACGCTACGGCCCCATCCGCATCGACAGCCCGGCCACCGCTGGCCGCCCAGGTGCCGGGTACGGCGGGATCTTCTGGCGCCTGCCCTCGGCGGAGACGACGGTTGTTTTGAGCGAGGCCGGTGAGGGCACCGACGCGGCTTATGGCTCTGTCAGTCCTTGGCTGGCTTTCGTCCAGCAACGCGGCGACTCTGTCACGACTCTGCTGCTGGTTCAGTCCTCAGCCGACGTACGCCCGTGGTTCCTTCGCTCAACCGACTACGTCGGCGCCGGCCCCGCCCTGGCCTGGCAAAGCGCCCTAGCCCTCCAACCAGACCAGGACCTTCCGCTTTCCCTGACCGCGCTGTTGCTTGACCGCTCCATCGATCTCGCCGAGGCTCCGGATCTGGCCGGGAGGCTTCAGCAGTCCTAGCCTGGTGGAAGGGGGCGTGGCATGGAGCATGACGGGGTCATCGCGGTGCTGGGGGCAACAGGTCGTCAGGGCGGCGCGGTCGCGCGCCACCTGCTGACCGACGGCTGGCAGGTGCGTGCGTTGACCCGTACCCCTGACTCTGACGCCGGCGAGGCCTTGCGGAAGGCCGGCGCAGTTGTCGCTCAATGCGACATGGCGGACACGGATTCGTTGATCCGCGTGTTCGAGGGTGCGTACGGCGTCTACAGCGTGCAGAACCCGATGATCGCCGGGCATGACGGCGAGGTGCGGCAGGGGAAGAACGTCGCCGACGCGGCCAGGGCTGCCGCCGTACAACACGTTGTCTATGGGTCGGCCGGACCGGGCTTGCGTGGTACCGGTGTCGACTCGTGGGAGTCGAAGCTGATCATCGCCGACTACCTGCGCTCGCTGGAGGTTCCTTTGACGGTGCTCCGGCCGATGGCGTTCATGGAACTCATGACGGACAAGGATTTCTACCCACCCGTCTCGGTCTGGCACGTGATGCCCAAGCTGGCCGGCGATCGGACGCAGATCCCCTGGCTGGCTGTCGACGACCTCGGGGCAATCGCGGCCCGCGCGTTCGGCGAACCTGCCGGCTTCGTCGGCGCGGAGCTGCCGCTCGCGGCCGAGTTCCGCTCGATCGACGAGTGCCGTCGTGCCTGGCAGCTCGTGCGGGGGCGGCGACCACGCGGATTCCCGATGCCGGTCCGGCTCTTCGAACGGTTCGTCGGCAAAGACCTGACCACGATGTGGCGTTGGCTCGGTTCGCATCCGGTCTCGGTGGACCCGGCGGCGACAGCGAAGCTGCTCGGACGTGTGACGACCGTCGAGGAATTCCTCGGCTGAGTCAGCTGCCGTCGTATGTTGGCAGGCCGGTGACTGGGGAGGATGCCAGGGCTGAGTGCCAGCGGCGGGGGACTCGGCCGGCCAGGCGGGCGGCTCGGCCGGCGTTGACGGCGTCGCGCATCGCGGCTGCCATCAGAGCCGGCTTCTCGGCCCGGGTGACTGGAGTGGCGAGCATGACGGCGTCGCAGCCGAGCTCCATCGCCAGGGCTGCGTCGCTCGCCGTACCGATGCCGGCGTCGACGATGACCGGGACGTTCGCTGCCTCGGCGATCAGCGCGAGGTTGTGCGGATTGCGGATGCCCAGTGCGGAACCGATCGGCGCGGCCAGCGGCATCACCGCCGCACAACCCGCCTGCTCCAGCCGGCGCGCCAGGATCGGATCGTCATTGGTGTAAGGCAGCACGGTGAATCCGTCGGCGACGAGCGTGTCGACGGCGTCCAGCAACTCGATCGGATCGGGCAGCAGGAGGTGGTCGTCGGCGACCACCTCGACCTTGATCAGGTCGGTCTCCAGGGCCTCCCGCGCAAGCCGCGCCGTGAGTACCGCTTCCGCCGCCGTGTGGCAGCCGGCGGTGTTCGGCAGTACGGCGATCCCGTTGCGCTTGAGCACATCGAGGATCGAGCCTTCGTGGCCGGTGCCGAGCCGGCGCATCGCGACCGTGGTGAGTTGGGTGCCGGAGGCAATCAATGCCTCTTCCATCACTTCCAGGTTGGCCGAGCCGCCGGTGCCCATGATCAGGCGTGACGTGTAGGTGTGGCCGGCGATCTCCAGTGGGTCGTCCATGGTCTCAACCACCCTGGACCGCGCTGACGATCTCCACCCGATCGCCGTCGGCCAGCGTCGTACCGGCCCATTCGGACCTGGTCAGGACGTTCTGGTTGACGGCGACCGCGATCCCGGTCTCACGATCGGAGTACTCGCGGACCAGTTCGGCGACCGGCTGATCCGGTGGCACCGTCTTCGCCTCGCCGTTGACCCACACGTTGTTCATCCGCGTCCTCCCTACGCCGGAATTACCCGATTCAGGTTCAGCGGTCGGCGACACCCATGGCAGTCGCCCTCTCAGCCCGCTCCGGTGCGAGCTCCCGCGGCACTTGCGACATTAGCCACCGAGCCCCGCGGGGACAACTCGGGTCCAGCACGCGACACGCCGATTACTCCGGGTCATCGTGGTGATGAGGGTCAGTGCGACGCAGATGGTTGTGAGGGCTGCGATCGTGATGGGCGGGGTGGTCCATGGGGTGGTCAGCGGGACGAGCAGGACGAGGGCGGCGGCGGTGATTGTGGGCAGCGGGCCGAGAGGGGTTGTGGAGATAGCGGTGTGGACGGTCCAGAGGGAGATGAAGTAGGCGGCGATGGGGATGGCGACCGCGTAGCCGACTGCGGTGGGGGAGGCTGGGAGGTGGTGGCCGGTTTGTTCGACGGTGACTTCGAGGCCGGCGCCGAGGGCGGCTAGTGCGCCGAACAGGGCGTAATGGCCGTAGCCCCAGCGGTACGAGCGGTGGCGGTTCTCGGTGAGGCCATGGCCGGCTGGGTGGAGGAAATAGAGCCACCAGAGGGAGAAGAGCAGGATCAGGCCGCAGGCGGCGACGGTGACGAGTTCCGCGCTGACGTGGGCCGACTCGACGACTCGCTGGACGGCGGTCGTCGCGGCCAGCACGCTCTCGCCGAGCAGGATGATCGTGAACAGGCCGTACCGCTCGGCGATGTGATGCGGATGCCAGTTCGTCGCTCCGGACCGCTCCGCCCATCGCGGGACCGCCAGTTCGAGTACGACGAGCACGAGGAAGACCGCCAGTCCGAGAGCGGCCGGGACGAGCAGCCACAGGACCCAGCCGAGCTGCAGGACGGCGATGCCTCCCGCGTAACGGAACGCCGTACGACGCCGCTCGGGATCCTCGACGCCGGCGCGGATCCATTGGGAGACCAGACCGGCCCGCATGATCAGGTAGCCGAGCGCGACCGCGCGATAGTCGGAGTGGCCCGCAGCTGCTGGTACGCCGGCCGCGAGTACGAGCACACCGCCCATCTGCAACATCGTCAGCAGGCGGTACGCGACGTCGTCGGTGTCGTACGACGAGGCGAACCAGGTGAAGTTCATCCAGGCCCACCAGATCGCGAAGAACACCTGCAGGAAGGGCAACAGGGCGTCGAGCGCGTGCGCATCGGCGATGTCGTGCGCGAACTGGGCGGTGACAGCGGCGACCGCGACCACGAAGGTGAGGTCGAACAACAGCTCGAGCTGGCTGGCCACCCGGTGTGGTTCGTCGATCGGACGCGCGGTCATCCGGACGCGGATCCGGATCGCTGAGTCGGGCACTTGTCTCGCTCCTTCCCTGATCTCTTGCCACCTGAGACAGTGCAGCGGGCTGATTTGTGACGCCAGGCCTGTCACAACGCGGTGGGCTGTCCGGTCTTAGCTGTCGACCGGGCTGTGTTCAGCGATGGGAGACGACGATGACGAGTGACGACTTTCTGCGGGAGCTGGAGGTCGAGGTGGAGGCCGATCTGACCCTGGCCGAGTCGAGTTCTCCCGAGCAGGACGTCGTACTGCCGGTGGAGGAGTGGCGGTACGATCCGACCGACGTTCAGCGTGAGGAAGCCGGTCTGCAGAATCTGCTCGGTGCGGTGCAAGCGATGGAAGAAAGCGAGTAGATGGAGGACCTCGAACACGCTGCGGCGGTCTTCGCGGAGGTGCGACCGCGGCTGTTCGGCATCGCGTACCGGATGCTCGGCAGCGTGGCCGAGGCCGAGGATCTGGTGCAGGACGTCTGGCTGCGCTGGCAGACCAGCGACCGCAGCGTGGTCACCAACCCCGCCGCCTACCTGGCGACCGCCATCACGCGACTCGCGATCAACGCGACGCAGTCGGCGCGCGTACGGCGTGAGACGTACATCGGGCCGTGGCTTCCCGAACCGGTCGACACCAGCGCCGATCCCCACCTCGGTGCAGAACGGGATGAGGCGCTGGGCTTTGCCGTACTGCTTGTGCTGGAAAGGCTCTCACCCACCGAGCGAGCGGCGTACATCTTGCGGGAGGCGTTCGACTACCCGTACAGCCAGATCGCCGGCATCCTCCAGGCCAGCGAAGCGGCTACGCGGCAACTGGTCAGCCGGGCCCGCAAGCGCATCGTCGCCGATCGCCGTCAGCCGGTGACGTCTGTTGAGCAGCGGAAACTGCTTGTCGCTTTCGTCGCGGCGGCTCGCACTGGCGATCTCGCGGCGCTCGAGCAGCTGCTGGCCGACGACGTGATCAGCTACTCCGACGGTGGCGGCGCCGTCCGTGCCTCTCGCTTCCCGGTGGTCGGCGTACAGCGGGTGGCGAAGTACCACAAGGCGTTCGCGGAGCGGTTCTGGGCCGGCGTCGAGGTCGACTTCGGTACGGCGAACGGGCAGGCGGTGGCGGTTCTGCACAAGGACGGAGTTGCCTTCGCAGTCTGCACTGTCAACGCCTCGGCCGAGGGCATCGACCAGGTGCTGTGGATGATGAACCCCGCCAAGATCGGCAGAACCCTTGGATGAGGCGCTCGTACGACGGTTCGCGCTGTCCTGCACAGCGGGTGATCTCGCTGCGGTCAGGAGGACACTCGCCGAGGACGCGATCGCGGTCACGGACGGGGGTGGAAAGGTCGTTGCCCCGAGGCAACCGTTGGAGGGCGCGGACAACGTCGCCCGCTTCGTCGCAACCCTGCTCGCTCGCCGGCCAGGCACTGACCTGACCGCCGAAGCCGTCAACGGCCACACCGGCCTGGTCCTCCGCCACACCGGCCAAGCGGTCGCAGTCATCAGCCTCACCATCGCCGGCGCTCACATCACCGCCGTCTGGATCGTCCTCAACCCGGACAAACTCACGCACTGGCACTCGTTAGGGTAGGGCGCTATGCGGATCGTCTCGGTGAATGCTTGGGGCGGCGCGATGTACGACGTACTGGCGCCATGGCTCGGGGAGATCGGCGCGGACGTCGTCTGTCTCCAAGAGGTGACGCGTACGCCGGGAGTGTCCGGCTGGACGCGGTTCGACGACGGGGAGCGGTCGCTGCCGCAGCGGGCGAACCTGTACGACGATGTGCGATCGGTGCTGCCCGCGCATCAGGGACTGTTCATCGCGAGCGACGCCGGCCCGGTCACGCTCGAGTCGGGACGCCGGCACCACCAGGACTTCGGCATCGCGACGTACGTCACCGACAACCTCCCGCTCATCGGCGTCGACAGCGAGTTCGTCCACGGCGAGTTCGTGGATCACGAGGACTGGGCGATCGAGGACAGGCCGCGGGTGGCGCTGGCGGCTCGTGTCATCGACCGGTCTGCGAACCGCTTCGTCACTGTGGTCCAGCTGCACGGCCTTCGCGACCCCGCCGGGAAACACGACACCCCAGCCCGAAAGTCCCAGGCCGACCACCTCGCCACCCTCATCGAGCGAGTCGGCTCCCCAGGCGACCTCACCATCGTCTGCGGCGACCTGAACCTCCTGCCGGACAGCGACACCTTCAAGGTCCTGTCCGACCTAGGCCTCACCGACCTGGTCGGCACCACCGACACCCGCACCTCGTCGTACCCCAAACCCACCCGCCACGCCAGCTACCTCCTCATCTCCGACCCCACCGCAATCAAGCATTTCGAAGTCCTCACCACCCCCGAAGTCTCCGACCACCGCGCCCTCCTCCTCGACATTTGACGAATTGCCTCATTGGGCAGTCGGTCTTGCGAGTCGGCATGGCTGGTGAGACGCTCGATTGAGCCGCGGGGTGGGGACCTGAATCGCGGCTGCTAGGGGGAGACATGCGGCCGGCGGTTTTCTTCGATATCGGTGACACGTTGGCGACTGCGGTTGTCGAGGGTGGTCATCTTTCCGGGCTCGAGGTGTATCCGTTCGTGCCCGAGGTGCTGGCGCGGCTGCGGGACGACGACGCCGCGCTGGGCCTGATCTCCAACACCGGCAACGAAACCGCGGCCACGTTGACGAAAGTGCTCGACGATGCGGGGCTGTCGGAGCTCGTCGATGCCGAGTTGTGCCTGTTCAGCTCGATCGAGGGCATGGACAAGTCCCAGCCCGCCTTCTTCAAACTCGCCGCGCAACGTGCCTCGTTGCCGACGGCTCGTTGTGTGTACGTCGGAGAGAACGCCGAAGAGCGCAAAACCGCTGCTTCCGTTGGATTCCACGTATCTCCTCACCCGCTGCACGCTTTGCATCTGGTCGCGGCCGAGTTCGCCGTACCGTAATCGAAAGGACGTACCGAAATGCCCAGCGAGACCGGCAACGGCCTGATCACTTTCTCCGTGCATACCGCCGACGAGTCGTCCTCGGGGGCGATCGAGCAACTGACCGAGGAGCGGGCGGCCTACGCCGGCGTCGTACCGGAGGGTGACGTCGATCCGGAAACAGCGGCCCGCCGATTCCTCGACCAGGCGGTCGTCAGTGACTCGGTGCCGTCGCTCACCGCGCCGGCGGACGACGGCGCACAGTTCAAGACGATCGGTACCGAGACGGTCCCGCTCACCGGGACGCGCACGGTGAAGTTCCGGCAGATCGTGCACGACATTCCGGTCTACGGCTCGCTGGTGACGGTCGAGCTCGATGAGGACAACAGCCTGGTCGGCATCGACGTCGCGACCGGCGAGCCCGAGGGAGTTGATCCGGTCGCGAAGGTCTCGCCCGCCGACGCGCTGACGGCCGCCGACGCTGCGCCGGACGGCTACCAGCCGGACCTGACCGGCGTCGTGCCTCGGCTGAACTATT
Organism: Kribbella antiqua; assembly: GCF_004345665.1. Taxonomy (GTDB): domain Bacteria; phylum Actinomycetota; class Actinomycetes; order Propionibacteriales; family Kribbellaceae; genus Kribbella; species Kribbella antiqua. The sequence continues at coordinate 207,110 of NZ_SLWR01000012.1, read as the reverse complement.
ACTTCGACGTCAAAGCATCTGACTGGCGGCTGGTCTACATCCTCGAGGACGTGCCGGTGAAGCTGGACCGGGACGCCGAACCGGCAGGGGAGGGAGACGACAGCCTCGAGCCACCTCGGTTCGTCGATTACGTCGTCGACGCGCATGACGGGCAGGTCGTGACGATCCTTCCCCGTACGCCGAGCATGGCGGCCGAGGAGGCGACAGCGGTCGACTCCTTCGACGTCTCCCGGACGTTCCCCGTGTCCCGCCAAGGCGGTCGCCTCGTGATGTTCGACCCGACGCACAACATCGAGACTCATGACTTCCTCTTCGGCGATCCGAAAGTCGACGCGGCCAAGCTGCCCGGTGATGCCGTCGCCAACCCGCCGGCCTGGACACCGGCCGCGGTCAGCGCGCATGCGAACGCGGTGGCCGTGTCGGAGTTCCTTCGCACCGTGCTGCTACGGGACAACATCGACGGCCGCGGTGGGGCGATGATTTCGACCATCAACTGTGTCGTCGAGGAGGACAGCACCGGCCCGCAGGAGTGGGTCAACGCCTTCTGGAACCGACGGCAGATGGTCTACGGCCAGGTACGTCGTACCGATGGGCTGCTGCGGTCGCTGTCGGCCAACGTCGACGTGGTCGCGCACGAGATGTTCCACGGCGTCACCGACCACACCGCGCGGCTGGAGTACGCCTTCCAGTCCGGCGCGCTGAACGAGTCATACTCCGACATCTTCGGCACCGCCGTCGCCAACGCCGGCAAGGACGACCCGCGCGAATGGGACTGGCTGCTGGGCGAGAAACTCAAGAAGGACGACAGGCCCTTCCGCGATCTCTCGGATCCGCCTCGCTTCGGGCAGCCCGACCACATGGACGGCTTCCTGGTCCTGCCCTTCACGCGCAAGGGCGACTGGGGCGGCGTACACAAGAACAGCGGCATCCACAACAAGGTCGCCTTCCTCATGTTCACCACCGAGGACGGCAACGGCGACCTGGTCCTGACTCCGGTCGAGGTCGTCGCCGTGTTCTACCTCGCGCTGTCGCAGCGGTTGTCCCGTACCTCGCAATTCATCGACAGCCGCCGTGCCGTCGTCGCCAGCGCCCGAAGCCTGTTCCGGGGACTGGATCCGGACGAGCGCGCTCGTAAGATCGCCGCGATCGAGAGGGCCTTCGACGCCGTCGGCATCGTCTGACATCGTGGTGGGGTGAGCATCGACGTTCGGCCGGCTTCGGTCTTCGAGGATGTGCGGGCGGTGCTGGGGCCGAAGTCGCCGACCTCGAATGTCTGCTGGTGCCTGAGTTACCGGATCCCGTCCAAGCTCAACAACGAGCTGCACGGCCCGGCCCGCGGTGAGTACGTCGCCAACCTCTGCGCTGCGGAACCGCCGCCAGGCGTCCTCGCGTACGACGGCGACGAGCCGGTCGGCTGGGCCGCGGTCGCACCCCGCTCCGAGACGTCCTTCGCCCGCAACCGCAAGATCCCGCATATCGACGACCTGCCCGTCTGGTCGCTGTGGTGCATCCGCGTCCGCCCGGGTCATCGGAAGCAGGGCATCTCACACGCGCTCATCACCGGCGCGGTTGAGTTCGCCCGCGACCGCGGCGCCCCGGCGATCGAGGCGTACCCCCTCGACAACGGCGACGCCAAGGTCGACCTGACCATGGCGTACGCCGGGCTCCGCAAGAACTTCGAGCGCGCCGGCTTCACCAAGGCCGCCGACACCACCTCGGTCCTGGCCGGCCACCCCCGGATCCTGATGCGCCTCGACCTGTCCAGCTTCGGACACTGAGAGCGCCGTTCGGCCGGGAGTGCCTTAAATTGGTTGCCCATGGCCATGTTCGATCTGCCCCTGGACCAGCTGCGTGACTACCGGCCCGAGGTGGCCGTGCCCGACGACTTCCGTGAGTTCTGGCGCTCCTCCATCGAGAAGACGCGCAGCGACGACCTCGCCGCCACCTTCACCGAGGTGGACAACAAGCTGGCCGTCATCACCACGTACGACGTAACGTACGCAGGCTTCGGCGGTACGCCGATCAAGGGCTGGCTGCACGTCCCAGCGGGCGCATCCGGACCCCTGCCGACCGTCGTCCAGTACTACGGCTACTCCGGCGGCCGCGGCTTCCCCCACTCCACCACTCTGTGGGCGCAGGCCGGCTACGCCCACTTCGTGATGGACACCCGCGGCCAGGGCTACAACGCCGGCGGCGGGAGCGGTACGCCGGACGACAGCGCGTACGCCGGTCTCAACCACTCCCCGGGCTTCATGACCGCCGGCATCACCAACCCGGAGACCTACTACTACCGGCGCGTCTACGTGGACGCCGTACGCGCGCTCGAGGCCGTCCGAACGTCCCCGCTGGTCGACCCGGACAAGATCATCGTCACCGGCGGCAGCCAAGGCGGCGGCATCTCCATCGCCGCAGCGGGCCTGGCCGGACTGGCCGGGATCAACCTGGTCGGCTGCGCCCCCGACGTACCGTTCCTGTGCCACTTCCGGCGCGCCGTACAGATCACCGACAAGGACCCGTACGGCGAGATCACCCGGTACCTGAAGGGTTTCCGCGACCACGCCGAACCGGCGTACCGCACCCTCAGCTACTTCGACGGCGTCAACCTCGGCCGCCTGGCCTCCGCCCCCACCCTCTTCTCCGTCGGCCTGATGGACCAGACCTGCCCACCCTCCACCGTCTTCGCCGCCTACAACTCCTACGGCACCGACACCGCCCCCGACGTCCCCAAAGACATCAAGATCTACCCCCACAACAACCACGAAGGCGGCCAAACCTACCAACAAGAAGCCCAACTAGACTGGTTCGCGGACGTCTTCAAGGCCTGAACAGGCGGATCCCGGTCACCGAGATCGCAGTCGCCTCGAAGGTGCCGAAGATGTGGCTGAAGCTCAGCCTCGCCTGCGTCGCCGTATCCGGCAGATGGCCCGGGAAGGTGATCGTGCCACGCTGGAACGCACCTGGTGGGACGGTCTGTGACCACTGACTGCGGAAGTCGTCCGCCTTCAGCGTCGTACCGTCGGCGGCGCTGAACACGCAGTTCTCGAACAGCGGTAGCGTGATCGACGACGACTCCGTGTTGTTCTTGATGGTCACCTCGACGCGGGTGAAGTGGCGCGTGCGCTCGACCTTGGCCACGGTGAGAGTGAGGCCGGCGGCGTTCTTCGTCGCCGGACTCACCAAGCCCACCAGCCACAAGCATCTTCCCGCCCACCCCGCGGCCCTGCCGCTTGGGTGGCGCCGATGACTGCACGCCGGCGGTCGCCTCGGCCGACTGTTGCGTGGAACTGGTATGGAAGCTGAACTCGGTCGCCCCAACTCGAACCCGGTCACCGTCCTCCAATCGTTGACGACCAACTCGCCGGCCATTGACGAACGTCCCGTTCGTAGACCGATCAGCAATCCACCACTCTCCATCCACCCACTCCAACTCCGCATGCCGACGAGACACCAGCTCGTCCTCCTGCAGGTGAAGGTCGGACCCCGGGTCCCGCCCGACCGTCACAACCCCTCGCTCCGGCAACTCCCACCGCCACTGCCGAGCCCCCACCCCACCGGTCAAATAGCCCGCAACTCGCATGCCAGCCCCCTAGCTGCCAGCAATTCTCCGCCCACCCCCGCCGGCCGTCCAGAACACGATCCGGCGGAGAATTGGTGTTCCTCGCCCTCGAGAAGCTGCGAGACTCTGGAGACGCGGCAGTTGGCGTTGGCGAGGAGGGGTGATGACGTTCTCGATTGTGGCGTTTGATTCGGGTTCGGAGTCGTGGGGGATCGCGGTTGCGTCGAAGTTTCTTGCGGTTGGGGCGGTGGTGCCGTGGGGGCGGGCTGGTGCCGGAGCGGTCGCTACGCAGGCGATGGCTGAGCTGTCGTACGGACCGAAGGGTCTGGAATTGCTTGCCGAGGGCATCGCAGCCGATCAGGTGATTGCCCAGTTGGCCGGCGGTGACGACGAGCGTGAGCACCGCCAGGTTGGCGTGGTTGACAGCCTCGGGCGCGGAGCCACATTCACCGGCGCTTCATGCCTTGACTGGGCGGGTGGCCAGGCTGGCGACGGTTACGCCGTACAGGGCAACATTCTTGTCGGCCAGCAGGTGGTGGCGGCGATGGCTGACGCCTGGGGGTCTCGTTCCGGAGAGCCATTCGAGCGGCGGTTGCTCGCGGCGCTGGCTGCTGGTGACCAGGCGGGCGGTGATCGGCGGGGCCGGCAGAGTGCGGCGTTGCGCGTTTGGCGCGAGGGAGCGGCGTACGGCGGAGTCCTCGACATCGCGATCGACCTCCGCGTCGACGACCATCAGACCCCAGTCGACGAATTGACTCGCCTGCTGGACCTCCACGATCTGTACTTCGGCAAGCCCGACCCAGCAACCCTCCTACCCCTCGAGGGTCCGCTTGCCGCCGAAGTAGTTGCCGCCCTCAATCAACTCGGCTACCCCGCCGACGAAAGCACACTCGCCGAGGCCCTTGCGACCTGGGCAGGCGTCGAAAACTACGAAGAACGCCTGGTCCCAGGCAAGCTCGACCCAGTAGTCCTCCAACAACTCCGCCACCAAGCGGCAGATCTCCGCCGGTGATTCTCGCCAAGTCTGGACGGTGTCCGGAGGCACGCATACTGTTTTGATCATGGTTGAGCCAGGGGGAACGTTCAACAGAGGTATTGCGACTTTCGTTGCCATCGTAGGTGCGTTGAGCGCCGCGCTGACCCTGTACATCAAGTGGGACGACTGGTTCGGGACGAAGCAGTCCTGCACTATTTCGGGCACGGTGACGTCGCCCTTCACCGGTCAACCGGTTCCGGGAGTCGACCTCGGGTGGTCGCCGTACGCCAATGAGCCATATGGAAGTAGGACGCCAGTGACCTTCGCCAACTTCACAAAGATTGCTGAAAGCGGCAGCGACGGCAAGTTCTCCGGCAACTGCAAGGGCGCCCAGGACAATGCCGCCAACCAGAGCTTCATGCTTCTGTATACGGGCGGTTTCCAGCAGGGGCAAATTCCCTGTCTCCGCTACAAACTCACGAATCTGCACTTCCGCACTACCGGCAACCACAACGGTGTGAATGTCCGCTACTCGTGCTGACGGCCGTCGTACAGGAATAGCGAGGCGACGATGCGATTCGGCGTATGGGTGCCGTTGTTTGGAGAGTTGGCGGATCCGCGGGTGGTGGCGCGGCTGGCTGCGTCGGCGGAGGAGGCGGGCTGGGACGGCATGTTCGTCTGGGACCAGTTGTGGTGGCGGCCGCCCGTGTCGGAGGTGGGGGATCCATGGATCACGCTGGCCGCGATCGCCGTCGCGACGGAGCGGCTGCGGATCGGGCCGATGGTGACTCCGGTCGCCCGGCGCCGGCCGACGAAGTTGTTGCGTGAGACAACGACTTTGGATGTGTTGAGCAACGGACGGCTGACGCTCGGGGTGGGCCTGGGCGGCGATCAGTTCGCGGGCGAGTTCTCCCGGTCGGGCGACGAGGTGAATGACCGGGTACGCGCGGAGAAGCTGGACGAATGCCTGGAGATCCTGACCGCCGGGTGGTCGGGGGAGACGGTCACCCACCGGGGCAAGCACTACCTGGTCGATTCCGTCCGCTTCGAGCCGCGGCCCGTGCATGGCCGGATCCCGATCTGGGTCGCCGGCTTCCCGGGCAAGCTGAAGCCGGTACGACGAGCGGCCCGGTACGACGGATTCTTCCCGGTGAACCTGACGTCGCCGGACCAACTGGCAACCGCGGTCGCAGCGGTCGAGGCAGAACGCGGCTCGCTCGACGGGTTCGACATAGCGATCGAGTTGTCCCCGTCAACCGACGTACGACCGTATGCCACGGCCGGCGCAACCTGGTGCCTGACCGACGTCGACCCGAGCACACTGCGACTTGACGACGTACGCGCCATCGTCGAGGCCGGACCACCGCGTTGACCTCTTAGTGGGCACCGCCGGCCGGGCCGCGCTGGAAACCCTGCGGGGCACGGTCCACCGACGTTGACCGGCTACGGGCAGGATCGGGTGATCGCGCGCGCGGTATCGCGGTCGGCCGTGGTGATTGGGAGCGCGTACTTGCGTGCCACCTGGAGGTACCGCAGGACGTAGGTGCAGCGGTAGCCGCGGTTGATCGGCAGCCACTCGCCCGGACCGTCGTCGCCTTTGGACGCGTTGGCCGGCCCGTCAACGGCCAGCAGGTTCGCGGTCTCGTCGTTGGCGAAGTCGACCCGCCGCTGCTTCGGCCAGCCGGCCGCTCCCATGTCCCAGGCCCGCGCGAGCGGGTAGACGTGGTCGATCTGCACCTTGGCCGCCGCGGCCTTGCGGAACTCGATGTGGCGACCGGTGTACGGGTCAGTCGCGAGCGTTCCGGCGACCACGACGCACCTGGATTTGCTGCGGTACCGGACCGCGGCCAACTGTTCCGCGAGTACATCGTTGCGGGTGTCGCAGCCGTTGTGACCGCCCCGGCCGTCGTGATCGTCGGTCCAGGTCTGCCCGAATTGGTCCCGCTGGTAACCGGGAACCTCGGGCCGGGTCGCGACCACCCGGACGCGACCCAGCTCAGCGAGGATCAATCGGGCCGAGCCGGAGTACGACGTACTGGAAGGCGAGCTCTGCGCTGGACCCGCACCAGCCACGGGAAAGGTGCAACCAGACACTGCGGTACCGAGCACGAGCAGAGCAGCAAGAAGTCGACGCACCACGCGAAGCTACCCGGGGTGGCCGCGACTCTAACCTTCGGTCCCGGGTGCCGTTCACCAGATCCTCAAGCTGTGAAAGCGCGGGCGATGGGCCAGGCGCCCGGGGAGGTGTTGGAAAGCACTGTGCAGGTGGTGCCGGTGTGTGGGTCGTGCATGGACTTGAACGACGCGCCGGCGTCGGATCCGACCAGCATCACCGTGTCGGTGCTCTCGTGCAGCCAGAAGCCGAGACCGTAGCGTCTGGAGTCCTCGGGTACGTCGATGCGCGGCCGTACGACCTCTTGGACGGAATCGACGATGTCGCCGGCGAAAAGCGCGCGCCAGAAGGTGGAGATGTCGGCGGCGGTGGTGTGGATGCCGCCATCGCCGCTGGCCAGCACCGGCAGGTGGAAGACGTTGGAGCGGTCCACGCCGTTCAATGGCAGGTAACCCACGGCCGCATCAGCGGGTAGCTCGTCGGAGCGGAGAAATTCGGTTCTGGTCATGCCGGCGGGTCGGAGCACCCGTTCCCGGACCAGATCGTGGTATCCGACGCCGCTGGCCCGCTCTGCCAGCAGGGCGAGGACCACGAAACCACCATTGCAATAGCTGAACCGTTCACCAGCCCGGAACTTGGTGGGATGCCCGTCCAGCAGGGGCAGGAAAGCCTCGGTAGTAGTGAGCTCATGCGCCGCACCGATGACGTAGTCGGTGATCTCGGTGTCGCCCTCTTCGTCCAAGTAGTCGCCGATGCCAGAGGTGTGCGTGAGTAGATGTTCGACAGTCACGTCGTCCGCGATCAACGGTAGATCCTTGCCGAGCAGGGATCGGGCGGTGGTGCCGAGCTCCAGCACACCGTCCTGCACCAGTGAGACCACGGCCAGGGCGGTGAACCCCTTGCTGCCGCTGGCGATGCCAAACCTGGTGTCCAGGGAGTTGGGAATGCGGTACGTGCGGTTGGCCAGCCCGTAGGCCTTCGCGAACTCGATCTCGCCGGCCCGGTCGATCCAGACCACACCGGAGAATCCGGTGTCCTCAGCGATCTTGTCAATATCCCCCTGCGCCATGCCGCAGACTAACCCAGGCCCGATGTAGTTGCGGCCAGCACGGTATCCGCCTGCGCGGGTCGAGCCGCCGGCGGCTGACCAGCCTGTCCGGTGCCGAGGACCGCGCCGGTGACCACGCCACGGAGCACCGCGTCGAATCGCCTGGTTACGTAGTGGCCGCTGGAGTGGTGAGCCCGACCAGGTCGGCACTCACCTCCCACAGTCGTTTCGCGACTGATTCGTCGTAGCTGCGTTTGGACGATCTCGTGGATTTGCTCTTGGCGAAATAGCGTCCCGTCATCCGATCGAGGTCGGGTGCGGAGGCAAGGTGGATCGAGGTTGCGGCGCCCTGTGCCGGGGATTTCATGAACGGTCGCAGGACCGGAACGAACAGTCGCTGGGCGCGGCCGGGGTCGCCGGCTCCGAACGCGGTGCTCACCAAGCCGGGGTGCACCGCGTTGGCGGTGACGGCGCTGGTCTTCAGTCTTCTGGCCAGTTCGTAGGTGAACAGGACGTTGGCGAGTTTGGATTGGTTGTAGGCACGGGCGCCTGAGTACGACCGTTCGCCCTGGAGGTCGTCGAAGTCGATGCGTCCCATCGTGTGCGCGTTGGAAGAGACTGTGACGACGCGCGCCGCGGTGCTGTGCTGCAGGCTCTCGAGGAGCAGATTGGTGAGCAGGAACGGCGCGAGGTGGTTGACGGCGAAGGTGTGCTCGAGACCGTCGACGGTGACGTGACGGGTGTTCCAGTAACCGCCGACGTTGTTGATCAAGACGTCGATGCGTGGATGACGCTGGAGCACCTCGTCGGCCAGTCGCCGGACCTCCGACTGCGAGGACAGGTCCGCGACGAACCCCTCGACCAGACCACCGGCGGCTGCCCGGATTTCGCGAGCTGTGTCTTCGGTGCGTCCGCGGTCTCGTCCGGTGATCAGCACGCGTGCACCCATCGCGCCCAGCCCGAGCGCTGTCGCTTTGCCGATGCCGCCGGTGGCACCGGTGATCAGCACTGTCCTGCCGGCAAGGTCCGTGGACTTCCGATCAGCGGGCACTTCCGTTCACCCGCCTGAACAACAGGACACCGAGCACGATCAGCCACACTGCCCACAGGTAACTTCCGACGAGACCGCCCAGGTCCCAGACGGGGAAACCGGAGATCGCGGTGGCAAGGATGTCACCCTGGTTGACGAAGTACAGGGCGCTCGCCAGCAGACCAAGCCAACCCGCCCACGCGGGCATCAGGTGGGAGCGCAGGATGATGACGCTGACCGTGACCGACCAGCAGATGGCAAGAAGCTGACCGAGGTGCTCGCCCAGCAGCGCGCCGCCGTACTGATGCTGAGCAGTCCAGGCCGCCGCCACCGCCGCCCGGGTCTGTTCGTCACCACTCAGGTACGAATCGGCCAGGGCCGGTACGACGAAGACCCAGCGCAGGAACCCGATCAGTGCCAACAAGACAGAGGCGGCCCCCACGTAGGTAGCGACCCGCAGCGCGGCGTCCCCACGACGAGCCAACGCGGTCGGCAGCAACAAGATCGGCACCGCCAGTACGGCGTAGGTCCAGGCGACCGCGAACCAGGTCCACACCAGACTCGCCCCACCGGCCGCGAACTCAGGCAGCACCACGTCCGCCGGCTCACGGAGGATGTCAGGCCAGTCGAACGTCATCGACAACACCGTCGCCGCGATCATGAACGCCACGGTGGAGGCGATGAACAAGCTCCCGGCCACCACAGCGGTTCTGCGCCGCGACCCAGCCGGCGAAACCCCCACCGAGACGGATCGCTCTGTTGCCTCGCTGCTGTGTTGTTGACTACTGATTGTGCCCATGCGAACAGCCCCCAGCACGGCACGAAACTGTGGCAACCCGACGGATCACTAGGCGCAAGATCTGACCGCGCTGGCCCCAGCATGTGCTTCTCTGCCAGCCCTGTCCATGACCAGCAAGCGGCACGCCGTCTTGGTCGCCGGCAAATGGCTATGGAGTTCAACATTGACAGGGGTCGTTCTCCCGAGGATGGTGACCAGCGATAGGGCGCATGCGGATGGTGGTCTCAGGCGTGTTCGTCGGAGACAGCTATGAGCGACCGGGGGGCCGCCGCAAGGGGCGCACTCGCATGGCGAACATGAGCGCATTGAGACGTACCGCGATTGTCGCGGGCGTGTTCTATCTGGCAACTGAGGTCACCGCGATCCCGGCGCTGCTGCTCTATCAACCCGTTCTGCGCGACGGCAACTACATCGCCGGCGCCAACGCCGACAACAGGGTGCTGCTCGGAGGATTCCTCGAGCTGCTGCTTGTTGTCGCTTGCATCGGCAGCGCAGTCACCCTCTATCCCGTGGTCAAGAGGCAGAACCACAGCATCGCGCTCGGCTACGTCTGCGGCCGGGTTCTGGAGTCCGCCATCATCGTCATCGGCGCTGTCAGCGTCCTCGTGGCCGTGACACTGAGGCAAGACCTCACCGATACGGCGGACGCCGGCAACGCCGCCGTCTCCGCGATCGAGCGGTCCCTGGTGGCGATCCACGACTGGACATTCTTGCTCGGACCGAGCTGGGTCCTGGGATTCAACAGCTTCCTGCTGGCCTACCTGGTGTACCGATCAGAACTGGTACCGCGGATCATCGCAATACTTGGAATGAGCGGAGGCGCGCTGGTCACCTTGTCGGCGACCGCGATGCTGTTCGGCGTCTACGGCCAGAGCGTCCACACGGTCCTTGCGCTGCCCGTGTTCGCCTGGGAGGTCAGCTTCGCCATCTGGCTCATCGCCAAGGGATTCAGGCCGTCTCCGATTCTGGCTGGGCTCGACGGCGAACCCGTCGCACGCGGCGGGGGCTCGTAGTCGGCGGGTCAGCGGCGGCCGGCTGGCTCTCGGCCTCGACGCGATTGCCGCAGGCCCATCCCCCTAGCCGGTCGCCCCCACATCCTCATGCGCCTCGATCTGCGCTAAGCGTGCGGAGCCGGTCCCCGGACATGCATCCGTTCGCCGGGGCGGCTGAAGATGCTGAGGATCTCCGCGGGCTCGTCGCCGGTGCTGCCGAACCAGTGCGGCTTGTCGGTGCTGAACTCGGCGACCTCGCCGGGTGCGAGCACCCAGTCCTCGGCGCCGAGGACGAGGCGCAGGTGGCCGGACAGCACGTAGATCCATTCGTGGCCGTCGTGCGCCCTGAGCTCCGGGGTGACTTTGCTGGTCGGAATGACGATCTTCCACGCCTGCGTGCCGTCGGGCTGTTGCGTCAGCGGGATCACTGTCCGGCCCTTGACACGACTGGGCTTGAGCCGGATCCGCGGATCGCCCTGCACCGGCGCCGCGACGAGATCGTCCAGCGGCACCCGATACACATGCGACAACGCCAGCAGCAGTTCCAGGGTCGGCCGCCGCTGTCCGGTCTCGAGCCGCGACATCGTGCTCGTCGATATCCCCGTCGCTGTCGCAACATCCGTGAGCGTCATTCGGCGCTGCGCGCGCAGTCGCTTGAGCCGTCCCCCGACTCCTTCGAGCACCGCGGCAATCTCCGCCGCTGAGGCGTCTTCCACGAGATCATCTGACCCCCATTTCCCACAAACAGCAACCTTCGTAGCCGAATCCTCCACCCAGCCCCAGCCTTGGTACATGACCACACCAGCGCCCGACCCGAAGCCCGCCCCGACATCCCAGCCCGCCGTACCTGGACCGCCGACCAAGCACCAGTTGGCCCTGATGATCTGGCTGGCCGTGTTCCCGACCCTCACCGTCCTCAACCTCGCCCTCGGTCACTGGCTCGGCACGCTCACGCCGGTCGTGCGGACGTTCGTCCTCGCGACCATCGCCGTACCGATCGTGATCTACGGACTGATGCCGCAGCTGCACCGGCTGCGCCGACGCCTTCTGACCCGCCACAACCACTAGAAAGGCAGCACGCCATGAGCGCACGCAACACCACCACCGTTCGCGACGAACGAACATCCAGCCCGCGACGCGATCAGGAGCTGACTACCCGGCGGATGAACGCCATGCGGTTCGGGTACGCGTTCTGGGGCGTGGGGCTGGCCCTCGTCAAGTGGCCGGTTCTGGTTCAGGACGCTCGATCGCTGCCGGTGATGGAAGGGGTCGTTGCCTGCCTGCTGACGGCCATGTCGTTGCTGGCGTTCCTCGGGCTCAGATACCCCGTGCGAATGCTCCCGATCCTGCTGTTCGAGGTGGCCTGGAAGGTCATCTGGGTCGGTGCGGTCGCGGTTCCCCACCTGATCGCCAACGACCTGAACGCCGAAGCGCGCGACGTGCTGTTCAACTGCTCCTTCGTCGTCGTCATCCTGGCCGTCATCCCTTGGCGGTACACCTGGCGACGCTACGCCCGGACCCCCGGCGACGCTTGGCGCTAACGTTCGATCACGAGCATGGGGAAGGCGGGAGTGATTCGGGTCGATGCTCCATATCCCGTTGCCACGCAGGGACCTGATGGCCCGGATGCGTCAGCGTCTCCCCCAAGTCCGCGACCTCGCCAAGCCATGCGCGATCGTTTGCCTCGTGGTGTGTTTGGGCGCGGTCGCCGACATCGACCTGACGATCGCGCGTTGCAGGTGATCCCTTGATCCGGAGCAGTTGGGCGGGGTCGACGCGCAGGAACTCCACCACGCGACTTGGTGCAGCGATTGCCACGCCACGCTTTCCCCGTGGGTAGGCGCAGCATGGTGTGCAGGTCGAAAGTCGGCCAGCAGTTTGCGGCGCAGTGTTTCGCCGGCTCCGCCTTCGAAGAGCACGTTGTCCGGGAGTAAGACGGCTGCGCGGCCGTTGATGTCGAGAATCGTCATGATGTGCTGCAGGAAGTTGAGCTGCTTGTTGCTCGTCGTGACGACGAAGTCCTGCCGCACGATCTCTGGTCCTCACGCACCTCACGTCCGTCTGACCGAAGGGGGGATTGGAGAGTACGACGCTCGACCGCTCCCCCGGATCGGCGATGAGAGCGTCGCGTACCTCGATGAGCGAGTCGCCATCAGGAGTGCCGATGCCGTGAAGAAGCAGATTCATGGCGGCGAGTCGACCGGTGCCGTCGACCAGTTCGTAGCCGGACGCGAAATGGTCGCGTAGATGATCCCGCTGCGTGGGCCTCATGTTCGCGGCGTCCTGCGCAGCGTGCTCGTGTGCGACGAGCAAGAATTCGCCTGACCGCAGGGTGTCGTGGACGGTGCTGGACGAGCAGTACGCCGTTGTCGGTCCGGTTGATCGGTTCCTGGCGCATCTGAGTGCGGTGGACCGGTCGCCGCAAACTATGCGGTCGTATGCGTTCGACCTGCGAGACCTCTGTGCATTCTTGCTGCAACTGGAGTACTAGGGCGCCCTCCAGATCCACGACGCGACAAGCATCGCCGTGATCGGCCTGATCGACGGGTTTCGTTGAGCGTGAGTTTGGGACCCGCCGGTTTTATCGCTGTTGGTAGGTCATACTCCAAATGACGCTAGCGCTTCGAAATCCGAAGCGCTAGCGGGTGTCTTCGGAATCGGCGGCGGAGAGGGTCGCGGCCCACTCTACGGCCCACCGGGCGAGCGGACGCAGCGCGCGGCGGGCGCCGTGGCCCAGCTCGGTGAGGGCGTAGGTGGTGTCCGGATGCTGTTCGACGAGGGCGGCGTCGAGCAGCTCGGTCAGGCGTTGCCGCAGCACGCTGGAGGACATGTTGTCGCAGCGCTCCTGCAACGCACGGAACCCGACTGGCCCGTGTCGCAGTTCCCAGACGATCCGCAGGTTCCACCTACGGCCGAACAGGTCGAGGGCGGCCATCAGTGGCCGGCCGGTGCTCGACCCTCGGACCGCCCGTCCCGGCCTGGGTGCCGCCATCCGTCGTACCGTCCCATCTTGCGGCTTCGATATCCGACACACTATCGTGCGCCTCATCGATTCGATTTCCGAAGCGCTTTGGGAGCGCCTACACCACCGCGGCACTCGGCGCCATGGCGATCACGACGCTGACAAGCCTCGCTCTCGCCCGCCGACGCTCGTCCGAAACCAACCCGTAAGTCAGATGCACTCATCCCAACACTGGAGGTTCCTTGCCCAAGGGCTACTGGGTCAGCTCCTACCGCACCATTTCAGACCCTGAGAAGCTGGCTGCTTACAACAAGTTGGCCCGTCCGGCCGTCCAGGCCTTTGGCGGGCGGACCCTCATCCGTGGCGGTCGGGTCGTCGCGCATGACGCCGGGATCGCCGAGCGCACCGTTCTGGTCGAGTTCGACAGCTTCGAGCAGGCCGTCGCGGCGCACGAGAGTGCGGCCTACCAGGAGGCGCTGGTCGCCCTCTCCGACGGCGTCGAGCGCGACTTCCGCATCGTCGAAGGCATCGACTGACTGAGGTCCAGTCGGATCTTCACTGAAGCAGCAGGATTCTGGGGTATACCGGCCCACTCCCGAATCTTATGGCGCTCACCGCCAACTCCAGCTCGACTCGCACGACCCCGACAACGTGGTGGTCGAACTGCAATGCCCAGCTCGGGTAGCCGGCGCAAGCTGCAACTAAGTGGGCCCCGAGGGGTCTGCGTCGCGAACACCGTGCACGACGCAGACCCCCAGGTGACACCCTGATCTCAGGATCTGTGCTTAAGGGGACTGATGTTCTAGTCGGCCTGCATGCCTCCGAAGAGTCCTCCGTCAGGATGCCGGGGCGCTGGGCGCGGGCTCGGCTGGATCAGCCCTCTATCGACGCTGGCACACACCAGCACGATCGTCACAGCCATCGACGTCACTACCGGCCACCCCATCTGGGCTCAACGGCACCAGCAACTTGCGCCAGCGGTACGCCGTCACCGCCGCCGACGCGTCGCGATTCTCTGGGATCAACGCGGCTACTGCCGCCTCACCTCCATCGCCCAGCAAGGCGTCAGCACCCACCAACTAGGACGCGATCCACTGCTACGCCGGAATCGCCGCAGCCGGCAACATGATCCTTGCTGAAGGCAACGATGAGGTCCTCGCACTGCACCGAGTCTCCCAGCCCGGGTGGAGCTGACGGCAAGGAGCTGTTCGTACTGCGCCAACCGCAGCGGAGCGACTAGGATCCGAGGATGCTGCCTGAGCCGGTTCCGATCATTCGTCGGCGGGAGAATCTGGTTTTCTCGAACAGATTCGGAGAGTTGTACGACGACGAGGTCGAGGGGCCCTCGGGGGACCGCGGCAACTATCTGCGCTGGCGGTGGGGTGCGCGTGGTGTCGTCGTCGCGGCGCGGAGTTCGAAGGGGACGTTGTTTGTGCCGGCCTATCGGTATCCGCCGGGGGTGGTTTCGCTTGAGTTGCCGCGGGGTGGGTGGGACGTAGGGGAGAGTCTGGAGGAGGCGGCCTGCAGGGAGTTGCTTGAGGAGTCGGGGTACGTCGGCGGTCAGGTGACCGAGCGTGGGCAAATCTACCCTGATACGGGGCTGATTGAGAATGCGGTGACGGTGGCCGAGGTCCTTATCGCCGAGCCGGATTTGGGTGTCGGCGAGCAACGCGCCGAGGTGATGGAGTCCGTGGCAGAGGCTGTCTGGTTGAGCGACGACGACGTACTGCGCAAGGTCGCCAACGGGGAGCTGAGGTGTTCGATCAGTATTGCGGCGTTCACCATGTGCAGGCTGGCTCACTGAGGCGGTAGGACGACTCGTTTCAGTAAGCCTGCGCCGTCCCGGCGAGCGTCAGCACGCTGGACCAGGTCGGTCAGCTCAGCGGCACCGCCTTCCCTCTGGGCGCCGCGGATGTCGCGGGCCATCGAGGCGCCGATCGTGATGAGCTGGGCGACGAGGGGCAGCCGGCCAGGGAGGCCGCCAGAGTGGACGTCGAAGCCGACGCAGAGCCCGGTCGAGAGCGCGCTGAACTTCACTGCCTTCCAGAGCCGAACCCGGGCCGGCCGACGCTTGAGCTCCTTCAACGCGGCTGCGTCTCCGCCCTCTGCCAGCTCCAAAGCCGCCGACTCCAGCCGCCGGACCAACTCGTCGAGGGCCGCGTACAGGACCTGCAGGTCCGGCTCGAGGCCAACCTCGATCTTGCCCAGCTGGTCCTTGACCGTCCGGCTCGCTGGTAGCTCGGCCGCTGCCATCACGGCCGCCACCGGCAGCTTCGCAAGCGCCTCCGGACGAAGCACCCAGGTCCGTACGGCGCCGATCTCGGTCGGCTCGCTGAACGACAGATAGGCGAACGGGCTGCTCAGGCTCGTCGCGGAGTCCGCGGTCGGCATCCCGAGCGCGTTCGGTAGACCCATCCGGTACTCGATCCCGACCAGTCTGTCTACCAGGTCGTACGTCGGCCCGTCGACCTCGCGCAGGCGCTTGCGCAGGTCGTTGTACAGCAACGGCTCCCGCTCCTCCGCCCAGTTGCGCACAGCCGCCAGCTGCTGCGGATCAGGGCTCTCGCCGGCGACCTCCGAGAGCCGCAGCAACGAGTTCGCCTTGAACTCCGCGGCGATCGCGGCCGGCTCCCACTCCCACGCCTCCGTCGCGATCTCGTCGAGAAACGCGGCGTACTCTACCGGCGGTACGCCCACCACGTCGCCCGCCGCATGCCCGGCCCGGATCTCGGCCAGCGTCTGCCCCGTTCGCTTGGCGATGACGAGATCGCCCCGCGCGAGCAGCGGCGCGATGTCGCTGTCGGCCGACGGCGTACCCGACTCGTCGGTCAGCAGCGCGCGGAAGGCCGGGTTGTTGAGCGCCTGCGAGTCACCGATCACCAGGCGCGGTGTGAACAGCAGGTGGAGCAGCAGACAGGCCCGCAGGTCGGGCCGCTGTTTCGGTCCGACCGGATCGTGCGGATCACTTTCGGCGAAGTACGTCGCCCCAACGGGTTCGTCCCAGATCATCCCGCACCACCCCCTCCAGATATCGCCCGAGCCCGGTCGGTGTTACATACGATCTGCCGGTGGATGCTGCGGAGCGTCTTGAGGGAGTTTGTTCGGGACCGCGAGCTCGGGGTCTACGGGGTTCAGCTCTACCAGGCCGGAGAAGAGCCGGTGGAGCGGCGGACGCGGTCTGATCATCGGGTCAACCTGCGACGGGAGGTAGGTCGACGATGAAATCTCGTCATCGCTTGACGACCGGGTCGCGGCGGTTCAGCCGCCGGATTCCTTGGTCGCCGCCGGCGGTTGGGCACGCCGACGATCACCGCTGTGCGAGCGCGGTTCCCGGCGAAATCCGGCGTTCGAGATCGACGCGATTCCCGACGAACTGATCCGCGAGTTCTCGGCCAGATCCGCACAGATCGAGGCCAACCTCAACGCACTTCTCGACGACCGAATCGACCAGATCCACCCACCCGGCCGCCGCGAAATGTATGCCTGCGGCAGCAAGCAACCCTGATGAGTCGACCATCCAAGCACCTCGCTCAACCGCTCGCCGTACTGATGTCGCAGTGGCGCAAACGCGCTGGCCAAGCGATCGGACATGAGGCCGTCGCCGCGATCCAACGATCCCTGACGCCACCGGCCAGCGTCCCTTGGCGGCCGCAGACCTGAGCCCGAAACGCTCGACGCGTACGGCGCTGCGACCGTCCTAACACTGCAAACCAAACGCGCGACCTGGACGCGCTGGAACCTCCTCGCCGAGGCCGCACGCCAAACCCGGCTGCTTCGATTCGTCTCCACCACCGACCGCTTCGCCGCGCTGCAAGCAATCGTCGAACGCGCCGGACAGCACTCAATCAGCCTCACCGCACCAGACCTGGTCACCATCCCCGTCACCCGCGCCAACGTGTTCACGATCCACAACGGCCAGATCTACACCTCGCCCGTGATCCTTGGCGCCGAAGCGATCCTGCTCGACCTGGCCCGTGACACCAGCGGACCCACCATCGCTCCAGCCACCATCCACACCGCCGGTCTCAGCACTGACAAGATCATGCCGGAGACGACCGCGCGGCAGGTCTTCGCTGTGGATCGGCCGGCGTTGCGCTTGATGGTTCCGATCACTCTGTCGATGCGTGGCGTGGTTGCTTCACCGATCCGGAGTTCGCCGAGGGCTGGGCGTACGTGGTTCTTGATGGCCGTGCGGTACGTCGTCAGCGACGTCGGTGATCGACGGCCGTCGGCGACCCGTTCCTCGAACTTCTCGATCCACAAGTCGATGAGGTCGTTGATCTTGTCCGTCGGGCTCAGCTCGCCGGCCGGCGTAATGGTCGCCCGGTCTCGCAGCTTCGTGAGTAGGCGGTGCTCGGCCGCGGACTTGGTCTTGGCGAAGGCGATGACCTCACGGACATGCCCGTCGTGGTCACGGAAGTACGCGGCGGCGCGCCAGGCCACCACTTTGCCCTTGTCGTCCTTCCTCTCACCACGGGATCGGACGTTGCCCCACGTTTCCGATCGGAAGGTGCGATCTGCTCATCTCAGCCCTCCACAGTTCAACTGCATGTGGCAGCTCAACGGCTGGGCGGATCGGAGATCGGACGAAACGAGAGCAGTGCGACAGGATGCGATACGTCGCTGAACAACGCGCCGCCAGCTGGCTGCGCGGAGCCGCCGACACCGCTCAGGCGGGCAGCCCTGGGCCAACTCTGCGGATTGGCAGAGTCAATGCAGACCGGACGGCTGCGGCCGAGGCACCGATCTGCGCCTGACCTGCGGAAACAGTAGGCCCCGTGGGACTCGAACCCACAACCCGCGGATTGGGAATCCGCGGTTGGCAGCATGCTCCGGCACTTACCAAAACCACCGTTTGACCTGGGCATATGCCCTTCTGGGGATACTCGGCGGTGCCTGTCGATTCGCAACCTTTTGCGTCCATACAGGTGGGCAATCTGGTGGGTTGCCGGACAGAAGGCGGTCCGGTGATCCTCCGACACGAACCGTCCCGCTGTGCCGTGGCTCAGGTCAGGGTGCTGAAGGCACTCAGCCGTCAGCCCCGACGCCCTCGGTGCCAGCGCTGGAGATCCTGGATCGCCTGTTCGTTCCGTCTCGCGACGGGACGGGATGACGGTGTTGAGTTCTGCAAAGGCGATGATCGGAGTCCATACCGCCCTTCCGGATCGGCTCGACCATCGGACCGCAGGAAACTCGGTAATATCGCGAATCCTCGTCTTGTGGATCTTGCGGCTCCGGAACAGGCCGTGCACGGTGAGCGTCTCGCCGTCGTATCGTGCGCTGACTCGATAGCCGCGGACCGCGAGAATGACACCACCGGCGACGAGCACAGCCGCACCGACGAGGTAGCGGTCAGCGGTGGCTTCGAACCACAATCCGACGCCGAGCCCGATCACCACGCTGCCGGGCAGCATGTTGGCGATGCGCGTGATCAGCAACGGTCGAAGTTCCACGACGGCAATGGTGCCAGTCGGCGTAGTACTCCGAGAGCGCGCGGAGCGAGAAGATGCCGGCGGACTCCGAATCCGCTGATAATCGGACGGATCTGCTCGGCGTTGCTGACTGTCGCCCGAAACCCCTTTAATTGCAGGACATTCGGCGCGCTGTCGTCGTTCGGTGCTGCTTCTCGGCTCCGGTCGTTGCCGGTTGAATCCCGACCTGTAAGTCGTCCGCTGAGAGAAGTGGTGCTCGGCACCGCGAGGTTCGAGTTCGAATCTTCGATTCCTCGTTGTGCGTGGTCGTTCGGTCAGGCGGGCCATCAGTGTTTGGGCAAGGTGTGCGGATGGTGGCGAACTGCCATGAACCGCAACCGGTGGTGCAACCGGAGAGCGACGACTAGACCGGCGACGATTGACCTGTACGTGTCAAGTCGGTCACCCTATCGTTGCTTCATGGGTTACCGGTTCAACCCGCCTCCGAACTGGCCGGCGCCGCCACCTGGTTGGACGCCCCCGCCGGACTGGCGGCCGGACCCAGCCTGGCCACCGCCCCCGCCGGGCTGGGCTCTTTGGGTGCCTGACGACACAGCATCGCCATCCTCGACAACACCCCCGAAGGTTCCGCATCCCGGCACGCCGGGATCGGAAGACCGTCCCGTCGGTCGCTCGCGCGGCGGCTATCCCAACTCCGGCCGGGCGGCTCCGACCCAGCCGCTTCCCCAGCGTGTTCGCCGCCGGTTCCGCACCCTCCCGATGTGGGCCAAGATCCTGGTTATCCTGCTGCTTATAGGGCTACTGCCCTGGCTTCTCATCGTCGGCGGCCTCGGGGTTGCGGGCATCGGGATCGTTGGCCTGGTGCGCGGGTCGCTGCCCCGCTTCAGGGTTGCCAGTCGGGCGTCCGCGACCGGCGCTCTGCTGCTTGGCCTGGTAGGGGTCGGCGCTGGAAGCGCATTGGCGGCTGCAGTCCTGAGTCCGGCACCGCCGGCCACGACCGGTCCACCGGTGGCGGCTCCCACAACGTCGTCGGTCGTCCCAACCCTGGCGCCGACGACGCCGGTCCCGCAGACCACGGCTCACCCGCCAGCATCCCGCCCGCCTGCCACCGTCGCTCCGACGAAGCCGACGCCCACCCGCCCGCCTGCCACCATCGTTCCGAGGAAGCCGGCGACCACCCGCCCACCCAAAGCTTCCCCGCCTCCACCCGCGACTAAGCCAGCGTTGTGCGGCGCCCCAGCCAACCCCTACGGCTACAACTTCTGCGGACGCGGAGGCTACGTGCGCGACCCGCCTCTCGACGTCTGCAGTTACTTCGACTGCATCCCCAGTTTCTGGAACGGGACTGGGTACATGGAGGAATGTCAAGACGGCACGTACAGCATGTCGGGCGGGCGATCCGGTTCGTGCTCCCATCACGGCGGTAACCGTCGCGTCGTTTCCGGTGGACCGTGAATGCACGGTCTGGAGGACATGTCCCGATGCCAGAAGGAGCAGGGGCATGACGGGCGCTATAGTCGACGACCGCGGCGCTCAGTGCGAATATGTAGATGCGCCGGGGGAGCTAACGGCTCCAGCGCGGACAGTCCCCCCGCGTCGCCCCGATAGCTGCCGACCTCAGGTTCGGAGCGGTGCGGGTCAAGGGTCGAGCTTGCTCGATCGCGTGCGATGCCGGAGGCACCCTAATGGGTCTGTGGGGCGCGGTTCGCGTCGCCGGTATGGATGATCACTTTGGCGCCCGGAGACTTGGATCTCTTTGTCAAGAGGGTGGCGCCTGCCGGTGGCGGGCGCAGACTGCTGCTTGAGCCGCCGGCGGGATGACCACTTGAGCGCTCGGAGACGTGGATTTCTTCGTCAAGACGGTGGCCCCGCCGGTCGCTGGAGACCGCAGACGGCTGGTGGGGTGTCGCGCCGTGAGCGCTGTCCATTAGGGCGCCGTGTGGCCTCCGGTGGCTCATCCGCGGCGAGCAGGAAAGGAGGAGATGTCGATGGTGGTCTTCTGCGGGATTGACTGGGCCGAGCATCACCACGACGTGGCGATTGTGGATACCGCTGGGCAGGTGGTGGCCAAGCGCCGGATCAGCGACGACATCGGCGGGTTCACCCAGCTGACCGAGCTGTTGTGTGCCCGTGCCGAGCGGCCTGCCGACGTGCAGGTGGCACTGGAGACCGACCGTGGACTGCTGGTGGCGGCGTTGCGGGCCGCGGGTTACCGGGTGTTCGCGATCAACCCGAAGGCGGTTGACCGGTACCGGGATCGCTACGCGGTCTCGGGCGGGAAGTCGGATGCGGCCGATGCGCTGGTGCTGGCGAACTTGTTGCGCACCGACGCCGCGCGGCATCGTGAGCTGGCCAATGATTCCGCGCAGGTGGGGGCGATCGCGGTGCTGGCTCGCGCGCACCAAGACGCGGTCCGAGTCCGGTTGCGTGACACCGGCCGGCTGCGGTCGTTGCTGCGCGAGTTCTTCCCGGCCGCGCTGACCGCGTTCCCGAACCTGGCCACCAAGACAGCGCTGACGGTTCTGGCCGCGGCACCAACCCCGGTCGCTGCAGGTGCGCTCACGCCGGAACAGATCCGGCACCTGCTGCGCGCGGCCGGACGGGTGGGGGTGCGCGCCAGCGAGGTGGAACGGCTGCACCAAGCCTTCACTGCCGAACAACTCCGCCAGCCGGCAGCGGTCGAACAGGCGATGGGCGTCGCGGTGCAGGCGATCGTCACCACCCTGACGGCCACGCAGACCGCGATCGCCGATCTCGAGGCCGCGTTGGCGACGCGTTTTGACAACCACCCGGACGCCGAGATCCTGCGTAGTCTGCCCGGACTCGGTGTGGTCCTCGGCGGCCGGGTGCTGGGCGAGTTCGGAGACGATCCGACCCGCTTCCTCGATGCTGCCAGCCGGCGCCGCTATGCCGGAACCGCCCCGGTCACCCGGGCCTCCGGCAAGTCCCGCGTCGTGCTGCTGCGCCGGGCCCGCAACCAACGGCTGGCCGACGCCTGCCGCTGGTGGGCGTTCAACGCGATCCAGCACTCCCCAGGCGCCATGGCCTACTACCGCCGCCGCCGTGCCGCCGGAGACACCCACGAGGCAGCGCTTCGCCGACTGGGCAGCAAGCTCGTCGGGCAACTCCACCACTGCCTCGAACACCGCGAGCCCTACCGAGAAGACATCGCCTGGCCCACCAGCCTCCCCACCGCGGCCTGAAACCGACACGCCCGAACAGCCGCAAAACCACGGGTCGCAGCGGCTGCGTCAAGGGCTGCCGCCAGGCAGACGCGCAGCGTCGCAAAGCGCCCTTGCCCCAGCCACGAAGACCCGCACAATCACACGGCCGGGCCAGACACCGGCAACCCAAACAGCCCACCACCACTTGCCACCCACCCCCGTGGGGTGTCTTGACGCGTGTCGTGCCGGACCGTCCCTCCATGATGCTAGCGAGGCGATGCGGAAACCCAGGGCGAGCCGGGTGGTGCGGCCCAGCGGCCGAGATGAGTGGCCGGCCTGTTCGGCGAGTGCCACATCGACAGGGCGGCGATCGTTGATGGCGGGTCTGCTGTCTTCGCGCCCCGGCGCCCTGTTGGCAACGTGCGCGCCAAGCCAAGGGACGCGCCCAGAACGTAGCGAAGCGGAGTGACGGGCAGGCGTCCCGCCCTGTGGTGGCGGCGCGCTTTCGGGCCCTGGAGGGGCCCGTCTTGAAGACGTAGAGAAACTTGAAGACGTAGAGAAACTTGTCAGGCAGTTCAGGTACCGGATCCTAGGAGCGGTCCGCGGCACTGTGCTATGAATTGTTTTTCGCGCGGCTGGGTGGGGGCACTCTGGAGCCGCAGAAGCTGGGGGAATCATGATTCATCAAGACAGACTCGTCGACGATCTGATCAACGGCCGCGTGGTCGTGTTCGTAGGTGCAGGCGTCTCAGTAGCGACAACAGCCAACGCCCCAACGGCCTCGTGGCTCGGGCTGCTCAAGTCCGGGGTGGCATATGCGGAGGAGGTGGTTGGAGCTGGCCTGGAGGACTGGTGGGCTGAAGAAGCTCGCCATGGCTTAGAGCGTGGTATGACGTACATGCCGAGCCTGCTAAGCGTGGCTCAGATGGTAGAAACAGAGTTGTCTGCGCCAGATGGCACACATTTCTTCCAATGGTTGCAGCGCGACGTCGGGGATCTCTCAGTCAAGAATCGAGACGTTGTCTCCGCGATCGTCGATCTCCGTGCTCCCATCGTGACGACAAATTACGACAACTTGATCTCCGATGTTTCTGGGCGTGATCCGGTTACCTGGCTAGACAACGCGCCGTTTCGTGCGGCACTCCATGGCTCTTCGAATGACATCGCTCACCTTCACGGACACTGGAAGAAGCCGCGGTCAGTCATCCTGGGGTATGGGTCGTATGGCCGAGTAATGCAGCATCCCGCGACTGAGGCCTTGGAGCACGCGCTCGGAGCTTCGAAGACCATACTGTTCGTTGGTTTCGGCGAAGGGTTGGCCGATCCCAATTTCGAGGCACTCCGCAACTGGCTCAATGACAAACTAGAGGGCTCGGCGGTAACTCATTATCGGCTCTGTCGAAGCTCGGAATTGGCAACGCTGCAACAATACCACAGCGCTGATTCGATCCAGCCAATTGCATATGGGAGCGAATATTCTGACCTGGCAGGGTATTTAAGGAATATCCGATCGTCGGGCGCCGATTCTGAAGTCATGGTCTCAGGAATCGAGCAGGCGATGGAGTCGATTAGCGATCGCGTGCGAAGCGGGTCGGTATTGATTGACCACACTTCAGACCCAGGAGCGTCTCAAATCGATGAATTGCTAATTGCTCCCGTCATTTTGCCAGTCTCGCACGAGCAGTTTACCGCATCGCTCGATAGCGATCCGGAAATACAGGCGCGTCGATGCGACATTGCGGTCGAGATTAAGGAGCCGTCGATTCTGCTTGCGGCTGACGAACATTCGGGCCTGACATCAGCGATGGACTGGATGTTGCATAAGCGAGCGGGGCTCGGGTTCGGCGAATTGCCAGTAATGGTTGATTGTCGAGATCTCGGCCGTAGTGGGTCTCCTCTGCGCCTTCTGGTCGTGCAGGCGCTCAGGCAAATTGGCGTCAGAGTCGGCAAGAACCAGCCTCTTCCGAAGTTGGCTCTTGCGATCGACAATTTTCCTCCGGCTCCGAGTAAGCTTGCGGACAAGGTTCTCGATGAACTCCAGGCGCTCAGGCTCGCGTGGTTGATAATTGGCTGTCGGTCCGGCTTGGAAGCTAACATATATAGTGCGATGTCCGATCGCGGTCTAGATGCAAATCTCAGATACTTGGGCCGGTTCAATACTTCTGACGTACGGAAGCTTGCTGAGCTTGCCGCATCCTCTCCCGCGCAGGCTCTGACTGTGGCGCGAAAGGCAATTTCCATCGTGACTCAAGAGTCATTGTCACGGACTCCGTTCACATTCTCCGTCCTCATCAGCACCCTGTTACATGGTGAATCGAAACTGGCGGCCGCTTCTGATACGGCGCTCTTGGACGAGTACATAGGCCTTCTTTTGGGGCGGGGAAACGTATATGAGGATGCCAGGTTTGGTCTAGACTCGTACGAGCGATTCGATATCCTGGCAAGCCTGGCGGAGCAGTTCGTTCTTACGAACAGCGGCTCGCTGCCTGAGTCAGTCGTCGTCACCGCGCTCGAGAAGTATTTTGAGGAGGTTGGCTGGGTCGAAGATCCAACTGAGGTTTTCACGCACTTTAGAGAACTGAGGATTCTCGCTGTCAGCAATAGTCAAGTAAGGTTTACCCAGTCAAGCTATTTGCACCTATTGTCGGCAAAGCGGGCGCTTGTTTCGGAAAATTTCCGCCAACTGCTATACTCTCGACCACTCTATTACGCGCCGATAATCCGTCATTACGCAGCTCTGGCGCGAGGTGACGCAGAAGTTCTCAAGGTAGTAGCCAGTCTCTTATGGGCACACGACAAGTATGCATCATCTGCCTCCGGGATGTTCGGTGAATTGCCCGCACCTGAGCTAGATGGGGACGCATCGTCGGTGGAATCGCTAATGCGACAGCTGGACCTGGATATGCCGGGGAAACGAGCTTCCTTTGCCGAGACCACGGAACCCTCGGATTACGACTGGTTGGATCATCTAGAGGACGAGGACCGGGAAGCCTTCCCGCTCGACCAGGTCGAGGACGGACCGGAGCTCGCTCGTGTCAGCACCGCTCTGTCCTTGGTGTCGAATGTCCTGCGAGATTCTGAAATGATTCGTGATCAACACCTTAAGAAGACGGTTTTTCATCGCATACTTGTCGTTTGGGGTGTATACGTTGAGCTGCTTGGCGAGGACGACGAGTATGAGGAATTCGTTCGAGGGCTGGCAAGGCGCATCGGCATCAACTTCGGAGTAGCGCAATCGAAGGCCGATGAATTCGTTGATATTTTCATGGGTGTTGCTCCGATCTTGGCTGGCTTCACGGGAATGTCTATAACCCTGTCCTCAAGAAAGTTGATCCTAACCCTGAAGAACTGTTTCAAGGACCCCGCGTTCTTAACTGATCCAAAGCCAGTCGTGATGGGCGCGCTATATGCGTTTGGACTGCAAACGGAGGGCTGGATAGAGTACTTCAGTCTTGCGCAAAGGGAACACCCGCGGGTTCGCGCCGTAGATAAGTTCTTTCCAACAATTGCGACAAGTGCCTATTATCGGCATACGCTAACTCCAGCAGAGGCGGATGCCTTGCATGATTTCATTTTGGAACATAAACTTCACGCCGCCGCCCCGATGGATCGGCACGAGGAACAGCGAGCGCGGCAGGAATTTTCTCAGCGTTTGAAGCGCAACCGCATGTTGTGGCAACGGAAAAGTCCCATCCCGCGAGGTCAGACGGTGTACTCCGTAAGTCCTGACGACGAGGACACACCCGAAGAATTGGAGTCTGGCGATGCCTGACGACCCGAACGCGGTAACCTCTCGGCAGATCGCGGACCAGCTCGGCCACAGCCGAGTGTCGATGACTCAGGACGGCTACCTCGGGCGCAAGGTCAAGAACCTGGAGGCGGCCAGAGCGATGGACGCGGTCTTCGGGCGCGGCGACGCTGAACGAGGCTGGGAGACCCAAAGTGGTGGGTAAGTGGTGGGTCGAGGGGGTGGCCGCTGCGGTCATGTGTGCTCTGACCTGCGTGTTTGGTAGGCCCCGTGGGACTCGAACCCACAACCCGCGGATTAAAAGGGGCCATGATGCCCTAGTAACCAGCCTCTTTAGGCGTCAAAAGTCTGTGTTCGAAGGGACTGTGGCCCCGCTAACCAACCCTCTTCGACTCCATTTCGCACCACGAATGATCCCACGGTGAGCGAACGGATGGCGGCCGGTGCCAGCCGAGCGCCTTCTCGAGAAGCGGCCTTAGCTAGGGACTCCATCTCGGACTGTCCGGGTGCGGTTTGCTGAAGGCTCGCCTCTGGGCGCTCGGACGGCCGGCCAGCGAGCGTCCAGGTAGGGACCCGTCGCCTCGGGTGGTCGCCGATGGGTGGCGCGATACTCGCCGGCGTGAGCACCCCCAGGTGACGGGTCGCGTCGGAGCTGAACCGTGAGCTCCTTGTCAGAGACCCCCGGCGAGCGTGGTTCAGGCATCAAAACTGACTTGGCGAAGGTAGAGATCGTACTCCTCGCCATCGGGACAAAGCAGCGCGAAACCTTCGGCTTCGCACATCCGCTTGCTGTTGGAGTTGTCCTTGTGGATCGAGCCGAAGATATCGACATC
The DNA here is from genome assembly GCF_004345665.1 of Kribbella antiqua. Taxonomy (GTDB): domain Bacteria; phylum Actinomycetota; class Actinomycetes; order Propionibacteriales; family Kribbellaceae; genus Kribbella; species Kribbella antiqua. The sequence continues at coordinate 180,457 of NZ_SLWR01000012.1, read as the reverse complement.
AGTGCAGCCGGTCGACAACGCATGACGTCCGATCTGCTCTACGAGGTACCGAAGGGTCGCGCGGCCGTACCCGTTGTGTTGAGCTCGGAGGGCGACCGCGACAACCCGCAGCTTATATGCCCCGGGCTCATCGAGTATCCAGAAGGAACCAACTGCCGCGAGGCCGTGATCGTCATCTCCGAGAAACATTCGTCCCGCTGGGTCGCCGATACCACGACCTGTTCGGATGTAGGTTTGGACGACCCGTTCGTATGGCCGCGCATAAGGAAGCGGTCTGCTTCTTCCGCCAGGCCGGGAGGGCGGCTCGGTGCAGGTGAACCTCTGTAAGACTGCTTTGTCTCCCGCGTCAGCCTCACGCCATTTGAGTCCCCGAGTCATCCCACCAGGCGGACACTTTGCCGCACAAAGCCCCTGTCGCTCGCAGTGCGGCGGGCCGCAGCGATTCTGGCTGGACTCATCGGCCCGGCTAGCCGATCGTACTCATCTGCGACTGCTTCCATCTCGGCCTCAGTCATGCTGTCGTCGGCAGCCTCTGACGCGACAACCGAGGTGTACCAATCCTCCAAGGTGCTGCCGACCAGAGCTCGCCGGACGTTCACCGCTGGGAGCAGTTCGACGAGGCCGGTGTTCTCAACTGTGCTACTGAAGACCCACGCGCAGTCGTTCACTCCAAGCTTGGCTGCCTCCAGCAGTTCCTTAGGGAGGTCCAGGGAGGTTCGAGTACCAGTGAAGACCAGGTATGCGTCAAGGCGGGCGAAGGGTCCACGAACGTCTTTCACGGCTGCCGCGAAGGTTCCGCCGGGCCGCAGGCCGAGCCAGCTCTTCATCACCTCGGCCGTCGCCCGCATGAGGTCGTCGAAGAATGGCGCTTTGGGAAGGTCCCGTAGGTCGTTGTGGCGGAGAAATCCAGTCAACTGCGGTTTGAACCGCGTCTCCAGTGCCGCCGCCGCTGTTGCGAGCTCATGAGCTTCTTCTGGCCGTCCGTCCCGCTCAGCGTGCGCGGCGAAAACCGCAAGGACGCTGAAGTAGGTTCCGCTACCGGCAGCGTTGTGCTCACCTCTGTGGGTGACTTGGACACCCTGCACGCCATGCCGGTTCCGTAGCGTCCGTAGCTTTGCCCTAGTGGGACGCTCCGCCGGCGAGAACGCGCGAACCAGCAGGTCCCAGCCAACTACCGGGAGCGGAAGGACGTAATTGCGTTTCGGTGTGGCCATCGGACCCTCCCCTCAGGTCTAACGCCAGTATGCCGCGCCTGGCCGGTCAGAACAACCGCTCAGGTGATCGGTGAAGGTCACGGTTTGGTTGGCTCGAGGGTAAGCGTTGTCGGATATGTAGACCACGCGGTTTCGTCTCAGGCCGCGGCCGTTTCACGCTGTCAGTGGTTCGACGCGGATGCCTTCCGGCCACCTTGGGTGCTCGCCAAGGAGGAATGAATTGCAGGCCTCGCCAAGCCGCCGCGATACGTTGGCTGCTCCTCTGAGGCCACTGACACTTACCAGGAAGACCCGGCGACCCGCGGGGAGATCCCAGCGGATGCGGCGCAGCAGAGTTGCATAAGCGGTCGTTGCTGCCGCGAACGCCACCACGTCGCTATTGGACGCGCGCGCCCGCTGCTGAAGCAAGTCCTCAAGTAGCCCCGGCGGCCAGTCGGCGAGGGAGAGGACGCGGTCGTAGGTTCCGATCAGCTCGGCGCCGTCGATCAGACCATAGCCTCCGCTCAGGATGATCAGGCGGCCCGCCTCGGCTACCTGACGCAGCCCGGCTCCGGCAGCGCGATAGAACTCGCCGTCGTAGCGCTGCCAGGCGGGCATCAGTCGGCTGTCATCGAGGCCAGCGTCGGCCAGGACGGGTCGCTGCGCGGCGACCAGCTCTCGAGGCCACGGCAGCAACCGCGCGGCGGCCGTGCCGCCGGGACGCTTGCGGGCCGAGCAAGGGACAATCAGTAGTACTCGACTCCGATCAAGGCCACCCAAGACAGCATCGGTCTCGACCGAATGGTCAAGTCGGTCCACCGATCGCGACACACCCGTGCGTGCCCGCGACGCGTCGGCGGCGCGGCGAAAGACCACCGACCGCCCCGGCCGTATCTGCTCAGCCTCGTAGCCGGCGGCGCGCCACGCGCGCGTTTGCGGCCGATCCCCATGCCACCACTGCGGGTAGTGGTCGATGGCGGATGCGGGCACGCCACCAACGATCTCGTCAAACTCCTGCCAATCCATGTGGACGACCTCGGAGCGGCCGTTCAGAAACTGCGTCAGGTGTTGCCAATTCGCAGGCATGCTTCCCTCCTCCCACCACCGCGGCGGTTCGGCTACTTATCGGTGCCACTTCGGCCAGCCGCCCATCAGCGGATCGCCCCTGCCTCATCCGTACGGCAACATAATGGTGTGCCACTATCCGAACACGCTGACGAGCTTGCCTCGTTGCTTGAGCCGGCTGCCGTGCTGACCCGCGCCGAGGTCCTGACGTGGCCCTGCCCGGTGCCCGCGGTGTCCGGCGTGTATGCCTGGTACTTCGACCAAGCCCCGCCGCGCGTCCCCGTGCAGGGGTGCCATCACACCGCCGCTGGCGCCTTGCTGTACGTCGGGATCTCGCCGAAGGCACCGCCCAAAGACGGTCGCGCCGGTAGCCGCCAGACCCTGCGGTCGCGCATCCGATACCACTTCCGAGGCAACGCCTACGGGTCGACCCTGCGGCTGTCGCTGGGTTCTCTGCTCAGCCAACAACTGGGCATTCAGCTGCGCCGCGTTGGCACCGGGCAACGGATGACGTTCGCCCACGACGAAGCGGTCCTGTCCGACTGGATGGCTCGCCATGCACGCGTGTGCTGGGTCGCCACCCCAACGCCCTGGCTACTGGAAAGCCAACTCATCCACAACCTGCTACTCCCGCTGAACCTCGACCAGAACAAGCACAGCGGATTCCATGCCGAACTCACTGTCGCCCGTGCCCATCAACGCGCCCGGGCACGAGAACTACCCATCAGCTAGCGCGACGGCGCGTCGAGCGCTGACGGCCTCGGCCTGGCTCTACGCGCGGCTGTCTCTGGCCTCTACGTAGGCCTCGCGCAGGAGCCGTAGCAGGTCTTCGTCGTACTGGGCCTTGATGTAGTTGCCCCGGCCGATCTCGTTGGGCACTGTCGCATCAAGTTTCGCCAGCGTGGCAGGCGCTTCCTGGTCGAGAACGGTGCGGTACGGGGAGAGGTAGGGGCCATTCTCGTTCCAGATCGAGACCATCCCGCGAGCCTGGCCCGGCAGACGAGGATTGAGGACCCATCGGCCCTTGCCGATCGACGTGAAGAGGGTGGCGAGGCCCTCGCGCTCCAGTCCCTGTGCCCACTCCAAGAGTCGCCGCAGCAACGGCTGGTGCTCGAGTGCCACGGTGCCGATGGACGCTTCAAACGGATCCGAGCCGCGGACAACCTCGCTCGCAGTGGATGGTTTACCGGTTCCGGCCAACTCTGCAGTCAGCTGTGTGCGATCCGGCTCGACCAGTTGCGGAACCAGAATGCGCTGACCGGCTACCTCATACGCGGTCACGACCACCAGGTCGAGGGTCAGCCGATCGCTCGTCACGTCCTGGAGGTAGCCGACCAGATCCACCAGATCCGTCGGTGCTTCGTCGAGCACAACCACTGCTCGCAGGCGACCATCCGCCAGCGCATCCTCGAACTGAGCCTGGAAGGCATCTTCATCGAAACTTGGGTCGGCCTCAGCTGCTGCCTTGGCGGCATTAGCGACCGAGGTATAGCCGTGCTGGTCGAGATATCCCCGCAGAACTGTGTGAAGCCCGTCGCCATCGAGCCGACGCAGGAAGGCCGCGTAGCCGAGAACCTGTGTCAGTGAACGTCGACGATCTGTGTTGGACGCCAACTTGACCTCGATGACGACCGGCCTGCCTGTCTCGACCTCAACTGCCAGTAGATCGGCGCGTTCCCGGCCGCACCTGACCTCCTTGCCGACAATCGCGAGACGCGGTGTGCCTGCAAGCGGCAACATGGTCGGTGTCTGCTCGATCAGGTCGTGGAGATCGGCTTCACTCACGAATCCTGCAGCGGTCATAGGTCGCCAGCGACCATCACCGCTCAAGCTCCAGATTCCTGCCATCGGCACACCCCCAAGACGGCCGGGTCTGTAGAACAGGCTACGCGGTGCTGTGTTCTAGACGCGACGCTTGACGTCAGGATGCACTACCGGCCTGGCTTCAACCCTCAGGCTGACTGGTGTCCTTAGCCGCCGCGAGTTCGGTGCGGATGGCCTTCAGCTCCGCCACCAGGCTTGCGACTTCGTCCTGGGTTTCTGCATTGGCCTTTTCGACGGAGCCGATGTGTTCTACGAACCATGACGCCAGGGCGGCCGTGATGGTGCCGACGAGTGCGATTCCGCCGATCATCAGGGCCACGCCGGCGATGCGGCCTTCCGTCGTTGTGGGGAAGCGGTCCCCGTAGCCGACTGTCGTGATGGTTGTGGATGCCCACCACAGGGCGTCTCCAAAGGATGCGATGTTGGCGTTCTCGCTGTTTCGCTCCGCATCGAGCACGGCGAGGGCGCCTACAAATCCCAGCAGTGTCACGGCGCCCACGACGTACATCGTTGTCTGACCCCGGAACGACAGCGATGCTCGATTCATCCGCGCGAGGGCGGTCACGACACGCAACGCCCGCAACGGGCGCAACAGCGGCAGGACCAGCACCACTAGGTCGAGGATGTGCGTCCGGAGGAATCGGCGCTTGCTGGGTGCCAGGGTCAACCGCACTAGGTAGTCGGCGCCGAACCCGATCCAGATTGTGATGTTCGCGATCGAGGAGGCGCGTACCAGCGCTGGCGGCAGGTCGGGGTCGAGGATCGGCCATGCGTACACCACCAGGAAGAGCACGGCGGCAGCAGTGAGCAGCCAGCCGGTGCGCCGCTCGTACCTCGCCAAGCGGTCTGCATTCCTAGTCACCATGCCGACAGGATCTCGCGGACAGCGAGGCCGGCCAGAGGCCTTCGAGGGCTGGGCCGGTTGACGTGCGGTTTAGGAAACCGAACCATTCCACCGACATACGCCTCTCCAGGCGTGAGTAGCCGACACCAGTTCGGCCCGCTCTCGACTCCACTTGACTCGAATCGACACCCGTTTGTTCCCATGATGTTCCCAGGCTGAACTGCCGAGCGTGGCGGATCCTTGCTGTGCCACCGCTGGCTGAACTGACGCTCTTCCGCTGGTGCAACTGCGCTATTTGGCCGTGGCAACTAGCCGGCCTGTACGTCGGACGACGACGCGCATGCAGGCCAGAGACGGTCGTCGGCGGCGCGTTCCTTCAGGCGCCGAACAAGGTCGCGGAGACTCTCTCGGTACGCCGATTCGACCGCTCTGGCGTCGCGCCGGCTGACTCCAGCGGGCAGAAGTGTCCAGAAGCTCTGCGTCAGCTGGCACGCCTCCGGGCCGCTCGGCAAGATCACCAGCTCACCGCCAGCTGGACAAGGGCCTGAGAGCTGGCGGGTTACTGCTCGTCGACCGGGCTCCATGGCCACGACCTCGAGCATGCTGCCGAGTCGACTGTCGTCGCCCTGGTGCACGAACACCTGTATCTCGCCGACCCCGTCTGGTGTCCCAGGCAGGTGGGCGCCGAGGACTATGGTGTCCGAGAGGACGACCGCACTCGCCGGATCCTTCATGAACGCCCAGACCAACGGCGCAGACCGTGGAAGGTCAACTGTTGCGGACTCAGAAACGCGGATCGGGCCGCTCGCCCTGCTGACGATTTCTAGGCGAAAACGCGTTCGTGCTGTCACGACGCCCTCAAACGGTCGCCCCAAGCGTCCGGCCAAGGCCGCGGCCGACTCCCCATCGATACCCCCGTAGATCGCGGAACTGCGCCTTGCTGGCTTATCGGATGGGGATAGCCGAACGTTACTAGTGGCGGATTAGAAGGCCGCCGGACCACCTCGACAGGACCCGATTTGAGCCATCAGGAGCCACGCTGAGTCCGGCTCTCGTCGGCTCCAGCAACTCTGTTACTCGCCAGTTCGTTCCACGAAGCGTTCCACAAGTGCTCTAAAACTCTGACGCGCAGACCTGGGCTGCCGGTGTTCGATGCCACGCGCATCGGCGGTGTGCAGACGGCCGGTGAGTTGATCATGGACAACCTGAAGGTCGGCGAGGAATTCGTCCGCGACCACCTGGGACACAGCGGCCGGCATGCACCCCACCTCGGCTGCCCCCTGCGTTGGAAGTAAGCAGTAGGGTCGGATGGTTCATCATCGCCGCCGAGCGCGGCTAATGGAGGGGCGTGTTCGTGGAAGGTCGTCGGCGCAAGCAGGCAGCGAAGCCGGTCAAGACGCTGGAGCAGCGGTTGTGGGACGCCGCCGACGCGCTGCGCGGAAATCAGGAGCCGAGCGAGTACAAGCACGTCGTGCTCGGTTTGGTGTTCTTGAAGTACATATCCGACCGGTTCACCGAGCGACGCGCGGCGATCGAAGCCGAACTCGAGGCCGACGGTATACCCGGGGAGCGACGCTCACAGTTCCTCGAGGACCGCGATGAGTACGCCGGGCACAACGTGTTTTGGGTGCCAGCCGACGCACGGTGGGACACGATCCAGGCCCGCGCCAAGCTGCCCGGGATCGGGCAGGACATAGACACCGCGATGGATCTGATCGAGAAGGAGAACCCCGTCATCCGCGGCGTGCTGCCGCGCAACTACGGCCGCGAAGGTCTGGATAAGGCCAGGCTCGGGCAGTTGGTCGACCTGATCGGTTCGATCGGGTTCACAGAGACTGACGACCACGGCAGCGACGATGTGCTCGGCCGGGTGTATGAGTACTTCCTCGGCCAGTTCGCCGGAAAGGAGACTGGCAAGGACGCCGGCGCGTTCTACACGCCGCGCTCGGTGGTCCGGACGTTGGTCGAGATGCTCGAACCGTTCCACGGACGGGTGTACGACCCATGCTGCGGCTCGGGCGGGATGTTTGTGCAGTCGGCCGAGTTCGTGAAGGCGCATGGCGGCAAGCGCAACGACGTCTCGATTTACGGCCAGGAGTTCACCGACACCACCTGGAAGCTCGCCAAGATGAACCTCGCCCTGCGCGGTATCGAGGCCGACCTCGGGGAGCGCTCGGCCGACTCGTTCAGCTCGGACCTGCACCCCGACCTGCGTGCCGACTTCTTGCTCGCCAATCCCCCGTTCAACGTTTCGAACTGGTGGGACGGCAAGCTCGCCGATGACCCACGCTGGGCATTCGGCGTACCGCCGCAGGGCAACGCCAACTTCGCCTGGGTGCAGCACTTCGTCTACCACCTGTCCCCGCGCGGGACGGCCGGCTTCGTACTGGCCAACGGGTCGCTGTCATCGAAGAGTGGCGGAGAGGGCGAGATCCGTCGCAAGCTCGTCGAAGCCGACCTCGTTGACTGCATCGTCGCGATGCCCGACCGGTTGTTCCTCAACACTGCCATTCCAGTCGCCCTATGGTTCGTCTCGAAGGATCGCCACGGCAATGGCCACCGCAAGCGCGTCGGCGAGGTCCTGTTCATTGACGCCCGGAAGTTTGGCCGCATGGCGACCCGGCGGCTGCGTGTGCTCGACGACGCCGACATAGCCAAGATCGCTGACACCTACCACGCCTGGCGCAACCAGGATGGCGAGTATGAGGACGCGACCGGTTTCTGTAAGGCGGCATCGCGAGACGAAATCGCCTCGCATGACTACGTGCTCACCGCAGGGCGTTACGTCGGCGCCGAAGAAGTCGAAGCCGACGACGAACCCATCGACGAGAAGATCGAGCGCCTGACAAAAGATCTCTTCGCTGAGTTCGAGCGCGGGCGCGCACTAGAGGACTCAGTGCACGAGCGGCTGAGGACTCTCGAATGACGAATCCGACGCCGCTCACTCCGACGCCGGCCGGGTGGGCCTGGGTTCACCTTAGGGACGCTGCACTCGGCGTGTTCGACTGCCCTCACTCAACACCGAAACTTGCGCAGGCCGGGCCATACCTCGTTCGCACGCAGGACATCGGCGGAGGGGTCTTCCGTGGCGAGGCTGCCGCGCGCGTGTCGCGGGCAACCTATGAGGAGCGAATTGCTCGTGCTAAGCCGGAGTACGGCGACCTCCTCTACAGCCGGGAGGGGACCTACTTTGGTATTTCGGCTGAGGTTCCTCCAGGCACAGAAGTATGCCTCGGTCAGCGGATGGTCCTCATCCGTCCAGATCCGACGGTCCTGCACTTCAGCTACGCGCGGTACTGGCTCAATTCGGATACTATGCGTAAGTATGTCTATGCGCACAGGGACGGGTCAGTAGCGCAGCGGTTGAACCTGCCAATCATTCGTTCGATCCCGCTTCCACTGCCCCCGCTTGAGGAGCAGCGCGGAATCGCGGCGACGTTGGGGGCGCTGGATGACAAGATCGAGTCAAACCGCCGTATCATTCGGCTTGCCAGCGATCTTCTCGATGCACTCAGCGCGTCGCTCGCTAATGCTGTGCGGAGCGTGCCGCTCGGCCAGCTGGCCACCGTAGAACGTACGGCCGTCCACCCGAATGGCCTCGGCAGCGAGCGAGTCGATCACTTCAGCCTGCCCGCCTTCGACGACAGTGCGCGCCCGGAGCGCGTCGCAGCATCGACAATCATGAGTGGGAAGCTCGCCGTTACAGGGCCGAGCATTCTGGTGTCGCGCCTTAACCCGCGGTTCAACCGAACCTGGTGGGCAGTGCCCACGCACGGGGTACGTGCGTTGGCGTCGACCGAATTCGCCTGCCTGACGACGGATGACCGCGAAGATCTCGCCGCCATATGGCTCGCGGTGCGTGACGCGTACTTCCGTAGCGAACTCGTTCGACGAGCCAGCGGAACTTCTGGAAGCCACCAGCGGGTCAGACCGGACGACCTGCTCGCCATCGAAGTCCCTGACGTCCGAGAAATCTCCCCAACACTAAAGCGCACCGCTCTGGCATTACTCGACTCCATCCACCAGCGGCGAATCGAGGCCGCCAAGCTGGCTGGCCTGCGTGACGCGCTGCTGCCGCAACTCTTGACGGGCGGCATTCGGGTGCCCGAAGCCACGAAAGCCCTCGAAGGCTTGGCATGAGCACTATTCTGACCAGACGAGCATGATCACCATGCTGACGAGGAAGCACTGAGGCATGGGGTTCCAGGCACCGATCTGCAATCTGTGCAAGGAGACGGTTTTGGAGGTCGACGACGACGCATGACCTCGCTGAATGAGTCGACGGTCGAGCTGGCTGCATTGGAGTACCTGCGCCAGCTCGGGTGGGCGACTGCGTTCGGACCGACGATCGCTCCGAACACACCGGGCGCCGAACGCTCTAGTTACGAGCAGGTCTATCTCTACGACCGGCTCCGTGCAGCAGCGTCCCGGATCAACCCCGACTTCGCTGCGTCCGTGATCGAGGAAGCGGTCAAGCGGCTTGAGCGGGCGGAGACGCAGAGTGCGATCGCCGAGAACTTCCGCGTCCACGCGCTACTAACGCGGGGTGTCCCAGTCGAGCGCCGTGACGCGAGTGGCGCGGTCCGCACCGTCCGCATTCGCCTGATCGACTTCGAGCAGCCTGGCAACAACGACTGGCTGGCGGTAAACCAGTTCACGATCCTGCAGAACGGCAAGGAGCGACGCCCGGACATTGTCGCGTTCGTCAATGGCATTCCCCTAGCGCTCGTCGAGTTGAAGAACCTCGCCGACGAGCACGCCACGCTCAAGGGCGCATGGAACCAGATACAGACGTACCGCGGCGACATTCCGGCGATATTTACGCCGAACGCGATGACGGTGATCAGTGACGGCACGAGCGCGGCGATGAGCTCGTTCGCCGGCGCGTTCGAGCACTACGCGCCGTGGAAGACGATCAACGGCCGCGAGGTAGTTACGAGCAGGCCCGCGCTGGAGGTGCTGGTTAAGGGCGTCTTCGACCAGCACCGTTTCCTGGATTTGCTTCAGAACTTCGTCGTTTTCAGCGACGAGGCGAACGGGCTAGTGAAAAGGGTCGCGAAGTACCACCAGTATTGGGCGGTCAACGCCGCGGTCGAGTCCACGGTCGAGGCCGCGGGTCCCGACGGCGACCGCCGAGGCGGCGTCGTGTGGCACACTCAGGGCTCGGGCAAGTCGATCGAGATGCTGCTCTATGCGGCCAAGATTATGCGCGACCCTCGGATGGGTAACCCGACGCTGGTGTTCATCACCGACCGCAACGACCTGGACGACCAGCTGTTCGGCGAGGTGTTCGCGCCAGCGGAGATCCTGCCCGAGAAGCCAGCGCAGGCCGACTCCCGTAGCGAACTGCGGACGCTACTACGGCGCGCGTCCGGAGGGATTGTGTTCACCACCCTGCAGAAGTTCGCCCCGGAGGCCGGCGGCGACGTAAACGCGGTGCTGACGGATCGTCGTAACGTGATCGTAGTGGCCGACGAAGCTCACCGGTCGCAGTACGGCTTCAGTGAAGCGCTCGACGCCGATGGCCGGCTGACCTCGGGGCTGGCCAAGCACATGCGCGACGCGCTGCCGAACGCTACGTATCTCGGGTTCACCGGCACGCCGATCGAGTCGACTGACAAGTCCACCCGCGGGGTGTTCGGCGACTACATCGATGTCTACGACCTCACCCGCGCTGTCGAGGACGGCGCGACCGTGCGGATCTTCTACGAGTCCCGCCTGGCCAAGGTCAGCCTCGACGAGGACGCCTCCGAGAGCATCGACGAAATAGTCGACGAAATCAGCGAGAACACGCAGGCCGACGACGCGACCCGCGCCAAGTCCAAGTGGGCGCGGCTCGAGGCGATCGTCGGTGCGAGTCAGCGGCTCGACATCGTAGCTGCCGACCTCGTCGCGCATTGGGAAGCCCGCCGCAGCGAGCTGTTCGGCAAAGCCATGATCGTGGCCATGAGCCGGCGCATCGCCGTCGAGCTCTACAACCGCATCGTCGAGCTGCGCCCGGAGTGGCACAGCGACGACCCCGACGCGGGGCGGATAAAGGTCGTGATGACGGGCTCAGCAGCCGATCCGGCCGCGTTCCAGCCACACATTCGCCCCAAGGACGTCCGGAAGAAGCTGAAGCTGCGTGCCAAGGACCCGGGCGATCCGCTGGAGATCGTCATCGTCCGCGACATGTGGCTCACCGGCTTCGACGCCCCGGCGATGCACACAATGTACGTCGACAAACCGATGCAGGGCGCGGGGCTCATGCAGGCCATCGCGCGGGTCAACCGCACCTTCCGCGACAAACCCGGCGGACTGATCGTCGACTACATCGGCGTCGCCACCAATCTGCGTCGCGCCCTTGCCGAATACTCGCCGTCAGACCGCGACCAGGCCGGTGTGCCCATCGAAGACATGGTCGCCGCGATGCTGGAGAAGCACGACATCGTCCGAGGCCTGCTACACGGCTGCGCTTACGACTCCTCCCCGTCGCTACCCCCGGCCGAACGGCTGGCTCAGCACGCGGCTGTCCTTGACTTCGTCATGGCCGACCCCGACCGCACCGCTCGCTTCCTCGACCAGGTGCTCGCGCTGGCGAAGGCATTCGCGTTGTGCGGCGCACGCGACGAGGCTGCAGCGATCCGCAATGACGTGCGCATGTTCACCGACGTCCGTGCCGCGATCCTGAAGATCCAGAACCCTGAATCTGGCCGCGGCGGCAGCGGCGCCGTCGAACTCGACACCGCCATCGGCCAGCTTGTCAACGAGGCCGTCGCCGCAGACGAGGTCGTCGATATCTACAAGCTCGCCGGCATCGAGACACCCGAGCTGTCGATACTGTCCGACGAGTTCCTTGACAGCCTTGTTGGTAAGGACAAGCCGAACCTGCAGATGGGACTGCTGCGTCGGCTGATCAACGACCAGATCCGCACCGTCCAGCGCACCAACGTCGTGCAGGCACGCAAGTTCTCAGGTCTCCTCGAAGAGGCGATCAACCGATACATCAACCGTAGCCTGTCCACGGCGGAGATAATCGCTGAACTCGTTGGCCTTGCTAAAGACATGCGAAAGCTGACCAAGCACCATGAGGAGCTCGGTCTGACCGAGGCGGAGTCCGCCTTTTACGATGCTATTGTTCAGAATGACGCCGCTGTACTGCAGATTGGCGACGAGACGCTAAAGAGAATCGCGATCGACCTCGTCGACTCTGTCCGTGGCAGTGTGACAATTGACTGGCAATATAAAGATTCAGTGCGTGCTTCTATACGCGCCAAGGTGCGCCGCCTGCTGGCGAAATATGACTACCCGCCGGACTTGGAGTCGCGAGCCGTCGACCTGGTCTTGGAACAAGCCATGCTTCTTGGGGATAGCGTGGCGAGCGAACGCGCATTCGGCGACAGTCGGCGCCGCCGCAGCTATCTCGGCACGGGCGCAACTCACCGCCGAAGCGCGTTGAGCGAGGAAGCATTCGCCGAGGTACGGCACGAGCTCGGTGCCGACATTGGGGCAACCGATGAGTGAAAATCGTCTGCTACTCGCCGACACAATGGTCGTCACTTGGTATGTGCTAGATCCGTCGCGGCTGACGGACACAGCCGTGAAGGCCATGGAGCGAGAGACGACGATGGATAGGCCGATATCTGTCTCTGCTTACTCAGTGGTTGAACTCGTATATATGACCGAGAAGTCTTCAAACGGCATCACTCCGCAAGAATTGGAGGTTGTCCGCAACGTCCTGGCAGATCCGGTGGGTCCTTTCGTAGTTGTCCCTGTCGATGGTGACGTGGCGTTTGGAGTTGCTGCTGTACCAAGAACCTTCACCACAGATAATGGGACTGTGACGACCAACGCCGATCCAGGTGACCGAATAATTGCCGCAACTGCTTTGAAGCATAATTTGGGACTTGTGACGTCTGATCCGAAGATCCACGGCCTGAGCACCGTCATACCGCAATTGTGCATAGTCTGGAAGCTAGATGAGAGGATTGAAGGGCCGTGAAATGTATTCGGCTAGATCTGGCCCTGCGCTATTCTCTCGTCGGCAACTGACCCACGGCGCTTCGCGAGTCTTATGGTTACGGGCTGTCACTCTCGGCCGCCTACAGCGGCGACCAAGGCATTAGCGCGCGACATGACTGCTCGCCACAGCGCGGACCCACGTGTGCGGTCAGACTCTTGGGCATTGGCTGGCCGGTCATCTAAGCGCGCTCCCCGGGCAGGGCGGTCCGGGGATGCCTGAACAGAGGACCGTCGCCGCTCAGGATGGGGAGTCGTCAAGCCGTCAGCTGAGCCGTAGTTGCGCGCGATCCCACCTGGTTCTGCTGTCAAGGGCTCCGGTGTTTCAATGAGATTTCACTCTAAATGAAACGCCCGAGTCCGCATGGCGACATGCGCTTGAATTAACTGTCGCCACAATCGGCACGTCCCTCGGCGGGTGTAGCGCGACACTAGAGGTAATCGGTGGCGGAGTCAGTGAAAGCCACTCCATCGACTGATGGTCCAATCCGAAGACGTTGGCGAGGAGCAGGCCCCTTCCACGGCAGGAGTGGAAGTGCAGCACCTGCTACAGGCCAGGGCCTGTGGCTGGCGGCCGACCTGGTTGCTCGTCTGACGGGTGTTGGCGCTGGCCCAGCCCAGTAGCCGCTTCGATGGCAGCGCGGATTGCTCGCCAGGGGAGTTCCTTGTTTGGGGCACTGCGGGGTCTGTGCAGAGGCCAGACATCCTCTCCGTAGACGAGGTGGACACCAGAGCCGGCCAGTGCGGCGATGTGGTGTTCCCAGCCGGGCTGGCCGGCATGGGCCGCGTTGACCCGAGGAAAGACGACGACAGGTGGACGGCGTCCGCCGATTGCCTCGCAGAGCTGGGTAAGAGCCTGGTTGTCGGCGATGCCGAGCGCTAGCTTCGCTACCAGATTCGCGGTCGCCGGAACGGCCGCGTAGCAGTCCACCTCTGGATGGGGACTCGTCTCGTGAGGTAGGCGAGGGGCGCTGCGAACCGGTAGGCCGGTGACTGCTTCAATCTTGCCGATTTCGCCAGTGGCCTCCAGCCATATGGTCGCGGTTGGTGTCAGGGTCACCGCAACGGTCCAGCCGTCCTCCAACATCGGCTCGATGAGTCGCTCGCGCACGTCCTCGATTCCGCCGGCAGCTGCGCAGACCAGGCCGAGTGTTCGGCCGCTCATTGAACCGCCCGGCAGCGCTCGGCGAGGGCGAGGATTTGCGATCCGCGGCCGCCAGTGCTTGGCGTCCTGCGGTGGATGTCCCGCACAATCTCTCGGACGGCGGGATTGTGCCGCACGAGCTGAGGTGACTTCGCCTCAGCGTCCAGGATCGCGGATATTGCCTCGTCGTCCTGAGCTGAGTAGCTGTGGGCGCGAGCGAGGTCGATGCTGTGCGCGACTTGTCGGACGGTGGGTAGGACTGTCGAATCGACCTGCGGGCCGTGCTCCGTCACGTATGCGATGTCGCCTAGGTCGAGAGCAGCGGACAGCCTGTGCAGCATGACGTTCGTCGGGCCGAAGGAGGTCTGCCAGTAATTCGCGTCCGAACCGAGCTGTTGCGCCGCCGATTCTGCGGAGGCGAGTAGTTCGGTGGCTGTTGCACGGTCATTGCGCCGTGACGCGGCGGTTGCCATCCGGAGGTCGAGCATGCCAAGCAGACTGAGCGCTGCTGGGTCCATCCGAGCTACTCGGGTCGTGAGCCAGGAGCGGGCAGTCTGCCCAAGCTGGAGCGCGTCGTCGTACCGGCCGACGGCGAGTAGCGCGTGAGTGCCGGCCCTGGCCGCCGATGCGAGCACCAGCGGATCGTCAGAGTTGTCGGCGGCGTTCATCGCTCGTTCTGCTGCGATCCACGACAGATCCGATTCGCCGATCTTGGTAAGGATCGTTGCTGCGAGGTGATGGATCCGGGCCGAGAGAGCCGGTCCGCGGCCGCCATTGCTTGTATCACCCTCGACAGCTTGGGCGGCTCGAATCAGCTCTGGCAGCACGACGACGGCTTGGCCGATGCGGCCCTGTTGGTAGTGGTCCCAGGCGCCTTCGGTGAGGCTCGCGATGTGTTCGAGATTTGGTGGGCGAATGGCCTCCTCCGTCGCGAACAACACCCGCGAGAGGCGCCGGGGAGCCATCAGTGCGTCGCGAATGGCTGGCACATCGTCGTGCTTGTGATCGTCTTCCAGGAGAACTGGCTGCCCAAGTAGATCTCCGAGTGACACCCGGAGCGCTGACGCGAGTTCCCCGAGCACATCCAGCCGCCGGATCTCTCGTTCGCCGCGCTCGATCTTGCTCAGCCAGTCTTCGGTGCGTCCCACCAGGCTTGCGAGTACCGACTGGGTGAGGCCACGGCGGGCGCGATAGAACGCGATCCGCTCGCCGATGCTGAGATGGTCACCAGCTCCTCGCATGCCCACAACGATAGTGCAGGGCGGAACTAACCTACCCGGACAGTTTGTCCGGGTACTTCGGTTGACTCCAGTGTCCACTGGTTCACATGGACGCAGGAGCGATCGAGAGCCAAGTCGAAACCTCTCAGGTCGAGGTGCCATCGCCTGTGCGCAGGCGTTCCTCGACCACCTCCAGTCGATGCCTCAGCTCCTCGACGGTTTCCCGGAGCGCGGTGAGGTCATCGATGGGCGGGCGACTGTCCGAGGACGCGACGAAGACGCCCCGGCCCCGTTGGGTGTACACGAGTCCTTCGTCGCGCAGCTGGTCGATCGCCTTCTGGAGAGTCATCAGAGCCACGCCCCACTGCTTGGCCAGCTCGCGGCCGGACGGGAGCTTGGTGCCGGCCGCCAGCTCGCCGGTCTGGATTGCACGGCGCAGTCCGTCAGCGACCTGGGCGTACGGCGGGCGGGGGTCATTGATCTCTACCTGCATGACTCAACCGTAGTCGACCTAGGTAGCTAGGTCAGTTAGACAGCGAACTCTTGTAGAACCATGTGACCTAGGTTAACCTAGGTCAACCTAGTAAACTCTTGTGAAGGAGAGAGTCAGTGAGTGAAGACGCAACGGCCAGCGAGGTCGTAAGGAAGTTCCTCAGCGTTGCCGCAGCCGCCGAGGTGCTCGGCCTTTCCGAGATGACCCTGTACCGAGTGATCCAGGCGAACTCGTTCCCCGCTGTCCGGGTCGGTCGCAGGTTGTTCATTCCGAGTCAGGCCCTTGACGACATGGCCACCGCAGCTATCGCCACCGGGGGAGTCGTCGATGCGGCCGAGTGGCGCCCCGCGCAGGTAGCGGGATGACCCGCCAGTTGTCGGCGCAGTCCAAGACATCGAAGACCGGCCCCGCACAGGCGCCAACCAGAACAGGGCCGGTTCTCCCATCACTCAGCTACGAGTTCGAGAGGTCTACAGCATGACTGACGCAGTACATGGCGGCACGGAGTGGGTGCCGCGATTCGGGATGTTGGAGGAGTTGCCGTCGGGGCACGCGGCGGTGATCAGGGGCTTGTTCAAGCTGGCTGCGTTTGTAGCGGATCACCCGGAGCTGCACGTGCCGTCGGTGCGGGCTGTGCTTTGGCCGCCGAGCCGGAACGAGGACTTTGAGGCCGCGTGCCGCGAGGTCGACCAGGTCGGTGCCGTGCTCGGTGCCGAGCCGGAGTTGAACAACGGCCATTACGCCGTGACCACCGGGTTCGGTCCTGTCGAGGTCACGTCGTTCGCGATTTCGAGCGACACCATGGCCGCGCACACCGCACACATGTCGTACGCGGACAACGTGCAGCCCGAGCAGGTGTCGGAGTTCGACGAGTCCGCTCCGGTGGCGGGGGTAGTGCGATGAGCGAGCGCATGCAGATGGATCTGGCGTGGCGGATGCACGACTCGGCCGCTGCGGCGATCGACAAGGCTGACACCAAGGCAGGTCTTGCGGCGACGGTGGAGACCGCGTTGGCGGCGGTGGTGCTGACGTTCGTGTCGCAGTCGCACGGCTCGCCGCTGGTCGCGCGGGTGGCGTTCGGTGTGGCGCTGGTGGCGTTGGCGGTGGCGTTGGGTTCGGCGCTGCTGGTGGTGGTGCCGCGGCTGCACCGCCCGGCTGACGCGTTGGTGCCGGGGGAGTTCTTGTACTTCGGTGCGGTACGTCGTCGCTCGGTCGAGCAGCTGCTCGACCGCCACATCGACCCGCGGACGTACGACAACAAGGTGGCCGACCCGCTGGTGGCGGTGACTCATCAGGCCAAGCGGCTGGCCGATATCGCGTGGACGAAGCACCGATGGCTGCGGGTGTCGTTCGTCGCGGCTGTCTTGGGTGCGGCGTGCGCGGTGGCCGGTGTGTTGATCGGTGGTGCGCGATGATGCGGCGGCCGACCCGGACCGAAGGCGTGATGGTTCCGCAGTTCACGCTCGCCATGGTGGCGCTGCTGGCCGCGGGTGTGGCCGCGGTCGCGTGGGAGAAGACGTCGGCGTTGACCGAGCTGGGGTACTGGGTCGCAGCGACTGGAGCGGTCGGGCTGGTGACGGCCGGGCTGTTGTTTTGGCGTCTGATGCATGGGGCGCTGATCGCCTCGCCGTTGTGGGTGCTGCTGGCCGGGGCGATCGGGCTGAGGCTCGGAGCGCCGGGTGGCGCGGCCGGGTGGGTGATCGGCGGCGGTGTCCTGCTGCTGATCACGCTGGCCGTGGTGGCGGTGAACCGCCCGGTCGGCGGAGGTCTCGCGGTCGCGCTGTGGCTCGGCTACGCCGGGCTCGTGCTGCGCGCCCTGCCATCGACCGTGCAGGCGTCTCAGCGCTGGTGGCAGCTGCTGCTGGCCGCGGGCGTTGTGCTGCTCGCCACGGCGGGATTCACACTCCGGTCGCGGTCCAGCTCGCGCGGGCTGCTGCGCCGCCTGGGCCGCGCTGGGCGCGTGACTGACGGCCTGGCGTCGGGCTGGGATGTGCGGCGGGTGTCATCGGCGCGGATGCTGCGCAAGAAGGCGAAGATCGTCCGCCCCTCGCTGGCCGACGTGCCGGCGTGGAAGCGCCGGTTCGTGCCGCTCACACAGATCGGCGCGACCGTGGCCACGGTCGGCTGGGTCAAGGTCCGATCCTCGGCCGAGGACCACACGCTGACGGTGGCGGGTCCGCGCGCGGGCAAGACCGGCCTGATGATGAACCACCTGCTGGACGCGCCGGGCGCGGTGATCGCGACCTCGACCAAGACCGACATTCTCGACATCACCCGCACCCAGCGCGCCAAGCGCGGCCCGGTGTGGGTGTTCGACCCCGACGGCCTGACCGGCGACGGGTCCACGATCACCTTCGACCCGCTGACCGGATGCACCGACCCGGGCGTGGTGATGGACCGCGCCTCGGACCTCCTCGACGGGGTCGGCGCGAAGTCCGACGACGCCGAGCATTGGCTGAACCTCGCTCGGCAGGCGCTGACGGCGCTGATGCACGCCGCCGCGCTCGGCGGCTATTCGATGGCCGACGTTCAGCGCTGGATCGCCCACCCCGACGACCAGGCCAAGTCCGACGCGCTGTGGGAGCTGCGCGTCGCCAAAGCGACCGGCTTCGAGCAGCAGGCGATGCAGTTCTTCACCAACAACGAGCGCACCCGCTCCAGCATCTCCACCACGATCATGCCCGCCCTGTCGTGGCTGTCAGTGCCGACCGCCGCCGCGGCGGCAGCGCGAGGTGGCGTGCCGTTCGACGTGGAGCGGCTGCTGGCCGAGACCGGCACCGTGTACCTGCTGGGCGCGGAGGACAAGAAGACCGCGCCACTCGTGACGGCCCTGACCGCGCACATCGCCCGCCAGGCCAAAGCCCTCGCGGTCCGTACGCCGGGCCGCCGGTTGGACCCGCAGTTGACGATGGTGCTGGACGAGGCGGCGCTGATCTGTCTGATCCCGCTTGACCGGTGGACCGGTGACTTCGGGTCGCGCGGGATCACCCTGCACATCTCCGCGCAGTCCCGCGCGCAGCTGCGGGACCGGTTCGGCGAGGCGGCTACCGGGGCGCTGCTGACCAACGTGACCACGAAGGTCGTGCTGGCCGGCACCTCCGACGACGATGATCTGCAGTTCTGGTCCACGCTGTGCGGCGAACGGCTGGAGCAGGTCGCGACCCGCGACCGCACCACCGGCGGGGTGTCGATCAGTGACCGCCGGGTCCCGGTGCTGACCCCGGGCCAGGTCGCGCAGCTGCGCGCCGGGCAGGCGCTGATCATCACCCGTGGCATGCCGCCCGCGATCGGGCGGGTCAAGATGGCGTGGAAGCGCCGGGACCTGCGCATTGAGCGGTTCCACAACCGCCCCACCGTGCAGTGGACCGCCCGCAAGCTGGCCATGGTCGAGGAGCGGGCCGGCGCACGGCTGCTCAGCGACACCGCCTGGCTAAGCGACCATCTGCTCGCCGCGTTCGACCGCGCCGACGACGTCCGCCGACGGGTCACCAGCCCTGTCGTACGGCGTGCCGCCGCTCGGCTTGACGCCGCGTTGACGTGGCTGGAGGCCAACGATCCGGGCCGGGAGTTGGTCGCCCGGTTCCGGCTGGTTGGTGCGATGCGCAAGGCCCGGGCCGGGCTCGCCGCGCGCACTGAGCGGCCTGTGGATCGGCAGGTGCGGCGATGAAGTGGCCAGCGGCAACCAACGTTCACCCCACTGCCGGTGTGGTGACGATCTGCGGCTCGACCCGTTTCCGGGCCGACATCGCCCGCGTGAATCGCGAGCTGACACTGGCTGGCTACGTCGTCCTCGCGCCCGGCGTGTTCGTGCACGACGGCGACACGGTCACCGACCAGGACAAGGCCCGGCTCGACCGGCTGCACCTGACCAAGATCGACATGGCGGCGTGGATCTACGTCGTCAACCCCGGCGGGTACGTCGGGGACTCGACCCGGCGAGAGATCGAGTACGCCACCTCGACCGGGAAGCCGGTCTGGTACCTCACCGGAGCCCCGGCATGACCGGCCAAGACCGCACCGGCGTGGAGTGGGTGCAGCTGTGGGACGGCCGGCGCTGGCCGGGCCGGGTCCGTAACGGCCTGCCCGAGTTCAGCTTCGGGCAGGCACCGGCGGGGCTGTCCACGCGACGGCAGCTGCGCGAGCGCGGCCTGTCCCGCGGCGGTCAGGAGCCGTTCGCCCGGTTGACGTGGAAGCGGGATCGCCGGTTCGCGTGGCTGTACGTGGACGAGCGCGCCCGGGCCAAGCGGACGCCGAGCGACAAGCAGCTCGCCGCCATCAATAAGGCCCTGGCCGCGCGGAAGGTGTGCGCCGAGTGCGGCCCGGTCGATCACTTCGTCCGCACCACCGACCGGTTGTGCGGCGACTGCCACGCCGCCGGCGTCACACCGGCAGCGGGCGGCACCGATGGGTGGCGCACCGTCCAGGCCTGGCAGGAGGCGGCCGACGACACCGACGAGACCGACAGGGACGAGGCGTCGGCCGCGGCCGACCGGGCCGCCGAGGCACTGGCCCGCACGGCGGCCCGGCTCGACACCGCCCACCAAGCCGCGGACCAGACCGAGCGAGACGAACAGTTTGCCCGCTGGCACGCCGACGACCAGGCCGCCCGGCACACCGCAGAGCTGGCCCACACCGATGACCAGCACGACGGGGCATGGACCGAGAGGGGAGTGGCATGACCGCCGAGCTTGCGCCGCCGTTCGCCTACTACGGCGGCAAGACCACCAAGGCAGCCCAGCTCGCCGGGCTACTGCCGGCGCACCGCCACTACGTCGAGCCGTTCGCCGGGTCGCTGGCCGTACTGCTGGCCAAGGCCCCGGCGCCGTTCGAGACGGTCAACGATCTGGACGGAGCGCTCATGACGTTCTGGCGGGTCCTTCGGGACCGCGGCAACGACCTGGCGCGGGTCTGCTGGCTGACGCCGCACAGCCGCGCTGAGCACGCGGACGCCTACACGCTGACCGATGCCAGCGGCAACGACCTTGACGAGCTCGAAGTTGCTCGCCGGGTCTGGGTGCAGCTCAGCCAGGGCATGGGCGGCACCCGCCGCCGTACCGGCTGGCGGCACTTCCAGGACCCCGGCGACCGGACGACGGTGTCCATGCCGGACTACCTGCACGCCTACGTCGAGCGCATGACCCCCGCGCTTCGCAGGCTCCGCAGGGTCAGCCTGGAAGCCCGCCCGGCGCTGGACGTGATCGCCGCCTACGGCCGCCACGAACACGTCTGCATCTACGCCGACCCGCCCTATCTGGGCAGCACCCGCTCGTCTCGCCAGTACGCCGTCGAGATGAGCAGCCCGGCCGAACACGTCGAACTCGCCGACGCGCTCAAGGCGTGCCGCGCGGCGGTCGTGCTGTCCGGCTACCCCAGCGCCCTCTACGACGCCCTCTACGCCGACTGGCACCGCCTCGACCTGGCCGGATTCACCGGCCAGGCAGGCACCAACGGCCGACGGACCGAGGTGCTGTGGTCCAACCGGCCGCTCGGCGCCCAGCCCACGCTCTGGCAGGAGAACCACTGATGCAGTACGACGAGAAGGACCCCGGCACCGCTGCGCTGGCCGCGGTGGCCGGGCTGGCGCGGTCGGTCGAGACGCTGAGCCGGGACGTGGCCGCGATGAAGGCCGGCCTTCAGCAGACCGCCAGTAAGACCGCCGTGGCACGGCTGAACGACACCGTTGCCTCGCTCGGCAACACGGTCGCGTCGTTCGAGGAGCTGCTGACCCGGCTGGCCGCCAAGCCCAGCAGCGGTCGGGCGACAGCGTCAGCTGCGAGTGACGTGGAGCCGGTGCGGTCATGGCTTCGCCTGCCCGAACACGACGAGGCCGCGCTCGAGGCCGTACTGAGTGAGCTGCTGCCGTGGATGGAGACGACGTACCTGCGGTATGCGACCGCGCGGGAGTCCTTGCCGCCGTGCTGGCTTTGGCACCCCGAAATCGTTGAGGAGCTGCTGTGGCTGATGGACGCCTGGACCACCGCCTACGAAGGCCCGGAGGCATCCACCAAGCTCGCCGGTGACTGGCACGACCGACAGCGTCCCGGCGTGACCCGCCGCCTCGGCGAGTACGCCGCGAGCTGTGACGTGCTCGCCCACCGCGACGGCGCCGGGCAGCGCGCGGTCACCGTGCCGCTGGCGGCCGACGCCGACCCGTTCGTGACGTGGTGGGCCACCGGCCGCGACGACAACGGCCCGGCGCCGACACCGGAGCAGATCAAGGCAGGTCGCCGCGGCGGCCTGACCGCCGTACCCGAGACCGCTGGAGGCCAGCGATGACCACCCAGGCCATCACCCGCTTGATCGACCTGCCTGACCGGTTCGACCCGGGCGCGGTGACGTGGCCGATGATCGCCGCCGGCACCGCCGTGCTGCTGATGTTCGCCGCGACCGTCACCGCCATTATCTGGGCGACCCGGCGTGCGGTTCGCGCCGTCAGCGACGCGATCGAGACCGGGCGGTTGACGACTCGGCGGGTGCTGATCGCGGTCGCGGTCGTGGCCGCGCTCGGCGTCGCCGGGATCGGCGGTGCCCGCTCGTTCGGCGCGGTGTCGGAGAAGTTCGACAGCCCGTTGGTGCCGTTGGTTGCCGACGGCATGATCGTGGCCTGCACCGCGCTGCGCCTGGCCGCGTTGACGCGCGGATGGCGGATTCCGGGCGCTCTGGTCACGACGTATGTGTTCATCGGCGGCACGGTGTGGCTGAACATCGATACCGCGCACGGGATCGCCGACGCTCTCGCGCACGCGCTCGCGCCGTTGGCCTACGCGCTGCTGGTCGAGATGCTCGCGCACCTGTTGCGGCTGCACATGAAGCTCGCGCAACCCGCGAAGCCGCGGCTGTCGGCGCTGACCTGGTTCACCTCCCCGGTGATCACCACGCGGGTGTGGCTGCACCTGTCGAGGACCGGTACCGATGACCCTGCGGCCGCGCGGGCGCTGGTCCAGCAGGTCGTACGTATGGCGTCGCGGCTGGCGACGCTGTGCCCGAGCCACAAGCTGTGGCCGTTCGACGCCGGCCGCGCCGCGCGCACAGCCTGCTTGCAGACGATCCGCGACGGGCTGCTGTCGGCCAGCGAACTCGCCGCGCTGCTGCCGGCCACCGGCCGCCTGGCCCCGGGTGAGTTGCTCGCGCTGGTCGATTCCGCCGCACTCGGCCTGACCCGTCCGATCGAACCGGTCGAAGCGGCGAAGGACGAGGAAGCGGAACAGCCTGCGTCTCAGGGTGCACCGGTCTGGCTGATCGCCTACCTGCTCGGTGCGCTCCGAACCGGATCGGCCCGTGCACCGGTGCGCCCTTCGACCCGCACCGCACCACCCGCACCGGTGCACGACGACGCCCCAACCCCGCCGCGTGCACCGGTGCACGCGGCGAACCGCACCACCGGCCGCACGGGATCGGTGCTCGGCCACGCCAGTGACGACCGCACCGACGACGAACTCCTGGCCCTGGTGCGCCACCGCTCGACCGCCGAGCACGACGGTGGCCCGATGAGCCAGCGCGCGATCCGGCGCGTCACCGGCGTCGGCACCCAGCGCGCCAAGCGACTGGCCGAACTCGCCGGGTGGGCCGAGCCCACCACCAGCGGCAGCGCCGACGCCCAGCCAGCCGTCCCGCAGACGCGCGGACAGCTCCAGCTCGGCACCGAGCCCGGTGAAAACCCCACCCACGACACCAGCATCACCGACGAGCCCAGCACCAGCGACGAGACCACCACCAGCCGCGAACTCGAAACGAGCACAAACCGATGACCAACACCGAGAAGACCCGATCAGCAGCCAGCAACCACGACAGCGACGCAGCAGCAGCGAGCATGACCCAACCGACGATCCAGCAGCAGCCAGCAGGCAGCAGCAAGACCAAAGAACTCAGATCACACCCAGGCATCACGATCAAATGGAGCCTCGACCCCGCTTCGCGTCGTCGTATCGGCCTGCCGCCTGCGGCGGCCATCGGCGCTGTCGCGCCGGTCGCGGCGCGGTTTGGGGGTGCCTCGTGCTGAGCGTGCACAGCGGCCACCGGGCCGACTATCTCACCGGCGCCGTGGCCACGGGTCGGGAGAACTACTACACCGGCGCCGTGGCGGCCGGCGAGCCGCCCGGGCGCTGGTTCGGCAAGGGTGCAGAAGCTCTCGGGCTGTCCGGCGAGGTCGACACGCAGGACATGACCGCGCTGTACGAGCGGTTCATCGACCCGCGCGACGAGGCGTTCCGCGACCCGTCGCGGTGGGACGAGGCCGAGACCCTCGGTCACACCGGGCGGGCGTACAAGAGCGAGGAGCAGGTGTACGCCGATGCACTGGCCAAGGAGCCCGGTGCATCCCCGGAGCGGCGCGCCGAACTGCGTGCACTGGCTGGCAAAGCGGTGCGCAAGAACGTCGCGTTCCACGACGCCACGTTCAGTCCGCAGAAGTCGGTGACGGTGCTCCACACCGCGTTCGAGGCCCAGGAGGTACAGGCCCGCACCGCCGCCGAGGCGGCCCGCGGTGCACTCGCCGAGGCGCACCGCACCGGTGACCGTGAAGCGGCGCACCGCTACCGCAGTGCGGTGCGGCAAGCGGAGCGGGAAGCGGTGCAGTGGGGCCAGCACCGCCAGGCGGTCGAGGACGCGATCTGGGCCGGTAACACCGCAGCGCTGAACTATCTGCAGGACAAGGCCGGCTACACCCGCGTCGGTCACTTCGGTGGAGCCGCTGGCCGGTGGGCCGACGCACACGAGTGGGTGATTGCGTCGTTCTTCCAGCACGACTCACGCGATCATGACCCGCAGCTGCATATCCACAACGCCGTTTTGAATCGCGTGCAGGGACCCGATGGCAAGTGGCGCACCATCGACTCCAAGGCGCTGCACCGCTGGAAGCCTGCCGCCGGCGCCGTCGGTGAGCGGGTGATGGAACAGCACCTGGTCAAGTCGCTCGGCGTGCAGTTCAAGGTGCGCCCCGACGGCAAAGCCCGGGAGATCGTCGGGATCGACCAGGCTGTGATGGACCTGTTCAGCTCCCGCCGCAAGGCGATCACGAAGAAGACCGCCGCGCTGGTGCGCGCGTTCGAGGCCAAGATGGGCCGCGAACCGAACACCCTGGAACTGGCCTACATGCAGCAGCAGGCGTCGCTGGCGACCCGCAAAGCCAAGTCCCACGACGGTGAGACCGTCGAGCAGCGGCTGGAGCGATGGGATCGGCAGCTGCGCGCCGAGGTCCGCGGGGGACTCGGCAAGGTCGCCCGCGACGTGCTCGCATTGCAGCAGCGCCAGTGGCTGCCCGGGAGGATCAACCAGGCCAAGGTGCTCGAGACGGCGCTGGCCGAGGTGCAGGCCAAGCACTCGACCTGGCGGTCCGCGGACCTGGACCCGCGCCATCAGCGACGCGCTACCCGACAACCTCGGCAACATGAAACCGGCGAAGATCGCGCGGCTCCTCGACCGGCTCACCGAGCGCGGCCTGAAGCTCGCGCAGCAGGTCGATGCCGACCGTCCCGGCCAAAGCCCCGTCGAGCTCTCGGCACTTCCCAACGAGCTGCGCCGCGGCGACGGATCGTCGGCGTACTCGGCTCCCGGCGCCGCCCGGTACGTGACCCCGGATCACGTGAAGGCCGAGCGGCAGCTCGCCAAAGCGGGCTACGCCCGCGGCGCCGCCGTGATGAGCCCGACCGACGTGCAGGCGTTCGTGAAGCGGCTGGCCGCCGATGGCCTCGAGCTTGGCGACGACCAGGCCGCCGCGGTGCGAGGCATCCTCACGTCCGGAGCCAAGGTCGAGACGCTGATCGGCCCGGCCGGTACCGGCAAGTCCCGCGTCGTCGGCGCCCTCGCGAAGGCGTGGGAAGACCCCGACCTCTGGGACGGCGAGCAGCGCCGGATGATCGGGCTGGCCGCGTCCCAGGTCGCGACCGAAGTGCTCGCCGCCGACGGCGTGACCGCGAAGAACATCACCCGCTGGCTGATGACCCAGCAGAGACTCACCGACGGCTCGACGACGCCCGAAGACCAGGCGTGGGCGCTGCGCGCCGGCGACCTTGTTGTCGTGGACGAGTCCGCCATGGCCAACACCAGCGACCTGTCCCAGATCCAGGCGCAGTGCGACGCCGCTGGCGCGAAGTTGCTGCTGGTCGGTGACCACCGCCAGCTCGCCGCCGTCGGCGCCGGCGGTGGCATGGAACTGGTCACCGCAGGCGCCCTCACGCATGAGTTGACCGAAACCCGCCGTTTCGTAGCCGCGTGGGAAGGCCCCGCGTCGCTGCGGCTCCGTCAGGGCGACGAGGGCGTGCTGGCCGAGTACCACAAGCAGGGCCGCATCCTCGACGGCGGCCACCTCGAAGCCGCACAGCGGTCGGCGGCCGACGCGTGGCTTGCCGACCACCTCAACGGCCTGCACGCCCTGCTGATCGTGGACACCAACGCCCAGGCCGCCGAGCTGTCCGCGCAGCTGCGCGCCCGGCTGATCGAGTACGGGCAGGTAGACGACGAACGCACCACCTGGCTCGCCTCGAGCGGAAACCGGGTCGGCGCCGGTGACCTGATCCAGACCCGGCTCAACGCCTGGCACCTCAACGGCTACCGCGGCAACACGCGTGCCGCGTTCAACCGCGACGAGTTCAAGGTGGTCGAGGTCCTGGCCGACGGCGGGCTGCGGGTCGCGCCGCTGATCCGCGGCACCCGCCATCCCGCGCCAGGGGAAACGATGGTGCTGCCGGCGAGCTACGTGCGGGACTGGGTCGCGCTCGGCTACGCCGCCACCGTCCACTCCTCCCAGGGGTTGACGGTGGACTCCAGCCATCTGGTCGCCACCCAGAACACGTCGGTGTACGCGCTGTATGTGGCGATGACCCGGGGCCGGGCCGCGAACACCGCGCACGTCGTCACCCAGTCGCTGTCGAAGGAAGCCGAGTACGGCCAGACGGCCGCCGCCGCGAAGCGGACGCCGCTGTCGGTGCTGCGCGGCGCGTTCGAGCTGGACGACCCGCAGCTGTCGGCGTTGCAGGCGGCGGCCGAGTCCGCCGCCGAAGCCGACCGGCTGCGCACCCCCGCCGAACTACTGGCCGACGGGATCGCGCTCGCCACCGCCGGCCGCACCGCTACCTGGCTGGACGAACTCACCCACGCCGGCGCACTGACTGCGGATCAGCGCAGCGCACTGGCTGTCGAGGATGGCGCCGGAACCCTCGACAACCTGCTGCGACGGGTCGAGCTGGCCGGACACGACCCAGGCCAGGTGCTGACGGAGGCGATCCAGCGCCGGTCGCTGCACGACGCGCGCCAGATCAGCAACGTCATCCAGGAGCGCATCAAGCAAAGCGGGAAGTACGACCCGATCGGCGACACTTACACCGACCGGCTCCCGCAGGTCGACGACCCCAAGTGGTCGGCGTACCTGGCCAACCTCGCCGCCGCCGCAGACACCCGCACCGAAGAACTCGGCGACCAAGTCGCCGCAGAGCTGCCACAGTGGGCAATCGAGGCCTTCGACTGGCCGCCGACCGACCACGGTCCGGAACGGGACAAGTGGATTCGGCGCACCGGCGTCGTCGCCGCGCACCGCGAGGTCATGAACCACGACGCCAGCGACGACGCGCTTGGCCCGGCACCGAAACCCGGCCAGGTCGAGCAGTACGCGTCGTGGCGCGCCGCATGGCGCGCACTCGGCCGCCCCGAGGCCGACCGTGCAGAGGCCGAACTGTCCAACGGTCAGCTACGGGTCCGGGTCCGCGCGTACGAGCGTGAAAAGGCATGGGCACCTCCGTACGTAGCGGAGGAACTCGCCGGCACGCGCCAGGCCGCCGAACGCGAACGTCGTACCGCCGCACTGCGCCTCGCGGAGGCAGACGCCAGCGACGACGCGGCGACACGTGAGCGGCTGCGCACGGAAGCCGAGCAGGCCAAGGCCCTGGCCACGGCGCTGGACGCGCGCGCTGCTGAGCTGCAAATCGCCGACGACGCCCGCGCCGTCTGGCTCGCCCACACCGCCGAAACCCGCGCCGTCGCCGACCGCGCGAAACTGGAACTCGATGCCCGCGGCATCGACAACAGCGACGACGGACCGACCCCTGAGGAACTGCTCGACAGCATCGACGCCGACGACGCTGACGCGGACGAACACCGCGAAGTCACCGACGAGCACGAACTGGCCGACGTCGCCGAACAGCGAGACACCGACATAGCGCTCGCGGTACCTGCCGACGAGTTCGTTGAGGCCGCACCGGTCAACGACCAGCCAGCCAGCAAGGAGGCGGAACCGGACGCTGCGGCCAGCGACATCCCGGACGCGGAGATCGTTGCCGACGACAACACGCGCCCCGCGCAGGCGTCAGCAGAAGTGGCCGAGGCTGCCGAGGATGAGGCGGCCGAGGATCCGGCCGGGCTGGAGAGCCAGGCGCCGGCCGACATCCGCGAGGTCGCTGCTGGCGAGGTACCCATCGCGGAGTCCGACACTCCGCGGGTGCCGTCCGCGGACGAGACCGCCGAAGCCGTACGCCGCGCGCAGAGGGCACTGATCGAGATTCAGCACCGCCGCGCAGCGGAAGAACACCACGCCGACGCCGAAGCCGAAGCCCGGGCCGAAGAACTCGCCCGGTGGCACGCCGACGACACCAACGCCGAGCAGGCCAACACCGCAACGGCCACCGCAGCCGATCACGCCGCGGACTATCCCGGACCGGTGATGGAACTCGGGCGCTACGACGACGAGTAACCACGCGCAGTCCAGGCTCTCCCGCCCCTGGCGGGCGGGAGAGCACCCCGGCCTCCGGCCGGGACAAAGCCCTTCTGTGGCTGGGGTTGGTGGGCAGGTGCCAGACCGCCCCCTCCAAAGTCAAGGGGTTCTCGCCTGGAGGACGGCGGCGCTCCGCAAGCTCCGCTTATTTCCTTGTCCACCAGCCGAGAACCCCTTGACTTCGGAGCCTCTAGCGGCCCGGCAGACGGCAGTTGCCGGCAGGCCCAAAGGGGCTGCCGTCACACAAAGCCCACCAGCGACAGGGGATCACGATGCCGAACACAACCACCAGCACCCAACAGACCAACTGCCCAGCGTGGTGTAGCCCCCGCCGTCAGGTCGGATGCGGCCGTCCCGGATGCCCGTCCAGCGCGCGGAAGCTCCGACGCTGACCCACCGACTCGGGGAGGGCCGTGGTGAAGGAGCACGCACCCGCGGCGCCTCCCCGCACCAACCACGAGAAGGGGTTGAGGACCGATGACGCTGACGATGACTGACCTGTTTTGCGGTGCCGGGGGATCGAGCACCGGCGCTGTGCAGGTACCGGGTGTGACGGTGAAGCTGGCCGCGAACCACTGGAAGCTGGCCGTTGACACGCACAACAGCAACCACCCGACCACCGACCACGACTGTGCCGACCTGTCCCAGGTCGAGCCACGCCGCTACCCACGCACGAACGTGTTGTGGGCGTCGCCTGAGTGCACGAACCACTCCCAGGCCAAGGGCAAGAAGCGCAACGTTGACGCGATGCCGGACCTGTTCGGAGACACCCTGCCGGACGAGGCGGCCGAGCGGTCGCGGGCAACGATGTGGGACGTGGTGCGGTTCGCCGAGCACCACCGCTACGACGCGATCGTGGTGGAGAACGTCGTAGACGCAGCGCTGTGGGTGCTGTGGCCCGCGTGGCGCTCGGGGCTGGACGCGCTCGGCTACTGCGTGCACGTGGTGTACCTGAACTCGATGCACGCCCAGGCCGGTGGCCTCCCCGCGCCGCAGTCCAGGGACCGGCTGTACGTCGTGCGCACCTGCGCGCGTCGAGTTGCCCGGACCTGAACCGGTGGACCCGGCCGAGCGCGTGGTGCGATCGCTGCGGGCAGCTGGTGCGGGCGATGCAGGCGTGGAAGAAGCCGGAACGGACCTGGGGCCGCTACCGCGCCCAGTACGTGTGGCGCTGCCCGAACGTTGCCTGCCGCAACCAGGTGGTCGAGCCGGGCTGGCTGTCCGCAGCGGCCGCGATCGACTGGAGCCTGACCGGCGAGCGGATCGGGGACCGGGCCAAGCCGCTGGCCGACAAGACGATGCAGCGCATCCGCGCCGGGCTGGCCCGCTACGTGAAGCCGGAACTGCTGGTGCCGGTCGAGGGCCGCGACGGCAAGACCGCCACTCCGCTCTCGGAGGCGATGCGCACGATGACGACCCGCAACGAGACCGGGCTGCTGGTCCCGGCGGGCGGCACCTGGAACGAGACCGCGACGACGCTGGCGGAGGTGATGCGGACCAGGACCACGCGCGAGTCCGAGGCGCTGGTGGTGCCGCTACGGAACAACAACACCACGAAGAAGGCGACCGACCCGTTCGACACGTTCGCTGCCGCAGGCAACCACCACGGTCTGCTGATGCCCTACTACGGCAACGCCACCAGCCGTCAAACCATCGAGCCGCACGGCACGCTCACCACCCGCGACCGGTACGCGCTGGTGATGCGGAACAACGGCTCCCGCTACGACGGCGCGGAGATGTGCACGCCGGTCACCGAGACGCTACGCACCCTCACCACCGCCGGCCACCAGTCGCTGCTAGAGCCGCGAACCATCGCGGTCGAGGACTGCACATTCCGGATGCTGGAGCCGCACGAGGTCGCCGCCGGAATGGCGTTCACCAACGGCTACGTGGTGCTGGGCAACAAGCGCGAGAAGGTCCGCCAGCTCGGCAACGCCGTCACCCCACCCGCCGCACGCGACCTCATCGCCGCCGTCGCCGAATCCCTCGGCCACGACCTCACCGACCTGCACGCCGCCTGAACAACCCGGGGGCGGGCGACACCGCCCGCCCCCGGTCACACCAAGAACCCCAGGGAGAGCTTCATGATCACCCCAACCAACGAGACCGCAAACACCGCTGAACCGGACGACTTCCACGTGGCAGCGAACGCGGTGACCCGAGCAATCCGACAGATCAACGCCGACCAGCGAGGCGGCGACGGCGCCGAGTTCATCACACACCTGCTCGCCACCGTCGCCGCGAACCTCGGCAGCAGTGAGGCGGTGACCGCAGGCCGGCCGGGATCATGGGAGGCCGCCGGGGTCGAAGGTCTGCTGCACAGCATCGTCGGCTACAACGACGAGTACCTGCTGACCTATCGCACCGAACCGGTCGAGATCGTCGTCAACGGCGTCTACGAGTTCGACGACCTCGGCATGTTCGAGACCTACGAGGCCAGCACCAGCCACATCGGGCAAGTCCTGTTCGGTGACCGCTGGACCCCATCGCGCGACCGGCTGAGCCTGGACCAGCTGGAGCAGATCGAGGACATCGAGGAACTGCTTGTCGAGCTGGAGAAACGCGACCGCGCCGAGTACCAGCAACGGTTCACCGCCACCATCCACACACGGTTCGAGCAACTGCGCACGGAAGACCCCCACCGCTACCCCGAAAACCTGACCATCACGGTCCGGTTCACCGCCGACAACGCCAGCAACGACGACCTGACCGACGGATGGGGCAGCGACCTGGCCAGCCTCCTCTATCAACACGCCCGCGAAACCACGCCTCTCCCCGGAACCGACACCGCCCCCGACTGGACGGCCGGCCAACGCCACGCCGACACCGTCTTGGCTGCCGGGCACTGGCCACACCTGCGCATCCCCACCCTCGCCCACTACGGCGTACCAACGAACACCAGAAAGGACTGACCATGTCCCAGCGCATCCCGAACGGCACCCTCCTCACGACGTATGACCAGCTGATCGAGCTGGTGTCCCACGCAATGGCCCCGGTGGTGATCGACCGCGACGGCACCCCGTGGATCGTGTTCGAGACCGAGGACGGCGACGACTACGCGGTCACCGTGCCCTGCCCCGACGACGACATTCCCGGCCGCACAGACTTCGACGGGCTGTGCGCGCGCGGCCCGCTGCGCGTGGTGTTCAACGGTGACACAAGCCCCGAGGCGTGGCCCGGTGCGAACCAGGACCAGGAGGTGACGGCATGACGATCAAGGTCAGGCTGTCCGGCGAGGCCGACGACATCGCGCGCCTGGTCGAGCATCTACGACACGAGTTCGAGGTGGCCGGCGCAGACCGCGCCTACCCGAACCGTGGATCGTTCGGCGTCCGTGTCTACCTCGAACTCCGCGAGCCCGCCGCGGGTCGGGACTCGCGGCGAATCCGTAGCGAACGAGTCCACCCCGACCGGAGAGGAATCGAGCCGTGACCACCACCACGCGGCGCGGCGGGCGAGCCTTGGACGCGGACCACCGGATGCTCTGCCGTGCCGCGCACTGGCACGCCGATCACGGCATGGCAGTCTTCCCGCTCGCCCCCGGCCGCAAGGTACCCGCCGTGGAGAAGGACTGGGAACACGAAGCAACCACCGACCACCTCGCGATCGCCCGGACCTGGCGGCATGCGCCGTACAACATCGGCGTCGCCGCCGGACCCTCCGGTCTGCTCGTCGTGGACCTCGACCAACCCAAGACCACCGCAGACCTGGCACCTGAACCGTGGCGCAGCCGAGGAGCAACTAACGGCGCCGACGTACTCGCCTTGGCCGCCGCCGATCACGACTCCAGCATCCCTGCCGCCTACACCGTCGTCACACCCTCCGGTGGGCAACACCTCTACTACCGCCAACCCGCCGGCCACCAACTCGGCAACAGCGCCGGCCGCATCGGATGGAAGATCGACACCCGCGGCCACGGCGGCTACATCGTCGGCGCCGGCTCGATCACCGACCACGGCCGCTACCAGGCCAGCAAGACCACGCCACCCCAGCGACTGCCCGACTGGATCACCAACGCCCTCGACACGACCAGCCCCGCCACCGCTACACCACGGACCGCAGCCAGCCTAAGAAACGCCAGCTCGTACGCGCTCGCCGCACTCACCGGCGAACTCGAGAACGTCCTCGCAGCCGCACCAGGACAGCGCAACGACACCCTGAACCGCGCCGCCTTCGCACTCGGCCAACTCGTCGGCGCGCAACTTCTGGACGAAACGATCGCCCGTGACGAACTGCTGTCTGCCGCCGGCCGCATCGGGCTACCCCGCACCGAAGCCGAACGCACCATCACCTCAGGACTCACCGCCGGCACACGCCACCCACGCCCGCGAACAGCCTGACCCCGCTATGACGAGCGGAAGACCGACGAAGGGGCTCAGGAAGCCGTCCGGCGGCTTCCTGAGCCCCTTCGTGCGGAGAGAGGTTCAGCCCGCTTGGGCGTTCTCTACGTCGATCGGCGGCACGCCCGATCGGCGCCACGCCCACGCCAGCGTCGCCAACGCGCCATCGGCAAACCCCGGCCGACCCGGCATGCTACGGGCGACCGCTAGCTCGGCAGCTTGGGTCTCCAGCTCGACTAGCTCCTCGTACGCCTTCTCCCGAGTATCGGTGATCGGGGCGTACGCCCAATCGCGCACAGGTCCGGTCGCGTACTCGAAGGTGACGATGGCGCCCGCCAGCCACCGGCAGGTCACCTGTACGCCGGTCAGGTATGAATCTTCACGGTCCTGAGCCTGCAATGCGTCGCCACGTCGCTCGGCCGTCAACCAGAGCCGGGCGAACTCACGCACCGGCACATGCAGGTTCTCCCGCGGTATCCGCTCGAAATCCCGGGCAGTCAGCTCCATACCACACGACGATCCCATACCGCGCCGACAGTTTCGACGGGCCCGCTGCCGGTGAGCCGAGACCGAGGGATCGCCAATAGCCACTGCCGAACGGTGCCGGATGCGGCCCCGACGCTGCTTCTGAACGTCGGGGCCTAGGCGCTGACTCCATCCCGGCCGTGGATCACTGGGCATGCCCTGATCCGGAGGTACCCGCTCGTTGACAACTAAACCTCCGACACGGCGGCTCCCGCCTTCGCGATGCCCTGTAACGGTGACCGGGCGTCGTCCGATAGTCCGAGGATGGGGTGGGGGGATATGAGGCGTTGCAGATACCGCGCGTCCAGCAGCAGCCAGATCGACTTCGAGGTGACCAGGCGACTGCTCGGGCTTCTAGCGGTACTTGCCCGTGTGCCGGCGGGCGAGGATCCCGAGCGGGCCGACGATGAGTTGTTGGACCGGTTGCCTGCCACCTGTCGAGCGCCCAGCCGCCATCGATAGGCCGAGCGGGGGGGAACCCGGCTGATGACGACTGGCCACTCTTGCAATGTCTGCCCGGCTGTCGCGATACACAAACCTGGTTGCGCTACGGGCCGAGGGTCCGGAATCTCAGCGTGCCTGATGGCCGTTCTGAGCGTTTGAGCGCAGGTGATGCTCCAGCGCGCGCAGGCGGGCCGATTCGATCGGTTGGGAGGCCGTCAGGGGCGTGCGGTCGACCTTTTGGTACGACTGGGCGCGCGCGACCTCGCGGCCGGTGAAGACCTCCCACAGCGGTACGCCGTATCCGAGATCGACAGTCACCCGGTCGGCGTACCTCTCGCTCGCCCGGGACGCCCAGGCAACCACGACCGGCGAGAACACTGGCGAGATCATCATGACGAAATACCCGTCGAAGCTAGTGAAGAACGCCACCAGGAACACCCCCAGCACGAGGAACCCGATCACGAGCTTGATCACCGTACTCAGGCCCGGCACCTTCACGCCATGTCGGATGAACGCACCCAGCGCCCGGGCCGGGAGCGAGTACCAATAGATCACCAGCGACAGCCAGCCCGGCACCGCCAGCCGGTGGGCCAGCTCGTGCGCCAGCACCGCCTCCAGATTGCGCGGCGGCAGCGTGAAGACACTCCAGGACGTGACCGCCACGGTCGACCCGGCCGTCTGCGGTGCAGTGGCCTCCGGTCCCTCGTGGATCCACACCCGGTACCGGTCGGGATTGACGCCGGCCGCGGCACACACCGCCCACCAGGCCGGGCCGATCCGGCGAGACTCCAGCTCGGACGGCGGCCGCAGGCGCCACACCTTCCAGGCCAACAGATCCTGTGAACGCGGATAGAACAAGGCCGTACCCGATACCAACCAGACGCCCAAGGCAACATACTCGATCGTGTCACTCGGGATCCCAACGAACTGCACCGCCAGCCACGCCCACCACAGCCACGGCAACGCCAGCAGCAGCTCCGTCACGCCAGCGATGTCCCAGCGTCGCGCTCGACTGGCCGCCGGCCGTGCCCCGGGCGGTGGGACCATCGAAGCTGGACGAGGCGGTACCTGGCCCATCGGTGGGGAATTCCGGTTGGGCACTACCGCCCGGGCCGTGTGGGAAGTGGTTGCCCGTCGTGTCGCACGGTGCGGATTGTTGCTCTCAGCCCCATTCATCTTTCGCAGGGTAGCCACCGCCACCGACATGCGACCAGCCGTTTGCAGCTTGATGCAAAGGGAGCGGAGGCGCCTGGAGCTTGCCAACGGCAACCCAAGGTGCGGACAGTAGAGCGCCTGCAATGGGAGACCAACCGCACACGATGACATGCGAACGGATCGGGCGCACTCTGGAACCATGAACGGATCCGTGCAAGCGATCAACATCGTCTTCGACGGACCGCCGGCGCCCGAGGGTGGGCGGTTCGTCGAGGTCGAGACCGACGACGGCCACAGCATCAGCATCGGACAATGGCTGCAGCGCTCAGACGGTAACTGGGCGCTTCGAATCGGCAACGTGCCCATCCCTTCACCCGACGTCATCAGCCGCCCAAATGAGGCGGTCGACGATGACCCCGAACCGTAGGCCACCCGGGCCAGCCGATCACGGGCCTGGCCTGCCGCCGGACCTGGCTGGACCCGTCGAACTAGAACTCGCCAAGGCGGTAGAACAACTGCCCGGCCGCAACGGCCTAACCGGCGGATCCCGCTACGAGTTGAAGTACGACGGCTACCGTTGCGCCGTGGTTCGCCGCAGCGGGATAGTCCGCTTGTGGTCGCGGAATGGAACCGACCTGACCGACAAGTTCCCCGATGTCCACGGGGCGCTCGACGCGCAGTTGGAACGAGACTGCGTCCTCGACGGCGAGCTGGTCGTGTGGAACGGCGAACGGCTCGACTTCGGCGCACTCCAGCAGCGCATGATCAACGGCGCCGCGACCATCCGGCGGCAACTCGCACCGAAGCGGCCGGCCTCCTACGTCGCCTTCGACCTGCTGGCGATCGACCAGGTAGACATCAGAATGATGCGCCTCAGCGACCGGCAGCGACGCCTCAGCTCACTCGCCAGAACATGGAGGCCGCCGCTTCAACTCTCGCCGGTCACCGACGATCCCGCCGAGGCACGTGAGTGGCTCGACGCATTCAGCTACTCCGGCGTCGAAGGACTGGTCGTGAAGGGCGCCGGCACGCGGTATCAGCCTGGTCGCCGGGACTGGGTCAAGGTCAAGCAGCGCGACACGATCGAGGTGATCGTCGGTGCCGTGACCGGCAGCATCGACCGCCCCGAGGTCGTCGTGTGTGGCCGCTACCGAGGAAGCGACCTAGAGATCGTCGGCCGGACCGTTCCACTCCACCCAGCCCAAGCCGACGAGCTGGCGGCAGTCCTCGAGCCGGCAGGCGATCGGCACCCCTGGCCAGACGAGATCAGCGCCGGGTACTGGGGCCGCGGCGCCAAGAAGGTCCAGATAGTCAAGGTAAGGCCGTTCGTCGTGGCCGAGGTGGCAGCCGACGCCGCCATGCAAGGCGACCACTACCGCCACCCGCTTCGATTCCACCGTGTCCGCGGCGACCTCGCGCCGAACGACGTGGACCGACTACCGGCGTAGCAGTCGCTCGGTCCGAGCTCTGCGCGGGATGAGCCAGGTTCCCGGCCGAATCGCTGGCTCGGGCGGGCGGGTACTGGGTGATCATGAGCAGCTTTGAACCGTGGAGCTATCGGTCGGGCTCGGGCTTCAGCGATCGCAGCCGGTTGGACGGCTACAAGGTGCTTGCCCCTGACGGCGAGGTCGGCAAGGTCGAAGACGCCAGCTATCCGCCCGGCCAGGCGGCTCTGGTGGTCGACACCGGTCTATGGACCCTTGGACAGCATGTGCTGCTGCCGGCGGGCGTGGTCGAGTACATCAACCACCACACCAAGGAGATCTCCGTCGACGTCTCCGAGGCCGAGATCAGGGCGGCCCCGCAGTACGAGGCCGACAGCCATCTGGACCCGGGCTACCGCGAGCGGGTGGCCGAGCACTACGCCCGCGTGCGCGCGGCTCGCAACCGCTAATCCGCCCTCGACCCAAGTTCACGTACTGCAGACCGGCAGCGGGGACTGGGTGCGCCGAGTAGCCGACCGGTCACTGGTCCTGTCTCGAACATATGTTCGCCTTTGTGGCATCCTGGAGTCATGAGCAGGTTTGAGGTGTGCGGGGATGCCGCCACTGGCTTCGGAGTGTCCGACTCCGCCAGCAGCAGGTGCAGCATGCCGCTGGATCTCAGCGAGGCCGAGGCCGCAGACCTGGCGGCCGATCTAAACGCCACGTACGACACGTACGGCGAACACGGACCTGATGTGCTGCGCTGGTGCAGGCCTGCGGTGCCTGTCGCCGCCAGGCGATGGAAGCCGGCCGGAACAATCGATGTGTGGATCCGGGACCGCGGCGAGTGGTACGGCAGGGTCTGCGACGACACAGGGCGGGTCCGGTGGTACCCCGCCGACGACCTGCGTCCCGCCGGAGACCCGCCAGTTGAGAAGGCAAGCTAGTGACCGGTCCCGTGATTAAGCTCGAAGGCGGTCCCGGGCACGGGCAGATCTACCTCGAGTCGGACTTCCGTGACCGCATCAAGGCCGCCCAACGGATGGGCCGGACCGAGGCAAACGGGCCCGGATGGGCGCTCGGCTACGCGCCTGGTCCCGGCAACCTTTGGATGTGGCAGGACGGAATCAACTGCCACCCCGCCGACCCAAACGATCCCGACCTCGCACCATACGGCGCCGCCTTCCAGGCGGAGTTCGCGACGCAGGACGTGGCCTGTGGATAACTCCAAACGGTGCCGCCGATTTTCCGGCAAGCTGGACACGTCGCCGGCCGCGGCCAGAGACCACTCGCACGCGAGCCGCTGCCCGCACAGCGTCGAGGCACGAGGCCCTGAGAGCAGGCAGGCCCCGGCCGGCGATCCGAGTTCGTGGATCGACGCTCGACGACTGCTTGCGCGTCATGGGCGCTGCGTTGGCACGGACAGCAGCCTAGTCCTGAGACACTGAAGCACATGGCCGACAAGAGTTCGATCGAGTGGACCGAGGCGACCTGGAACCCGACGACTGGTTGCGACCGCATCTCGTCTGGCTGCGACAACTGCTACGCGCTCACCCTCTCCAAGCGCCTGAAGGCGATGGGTGTGGCGAAGTATCAGAACGACGGCGACCCGAGGACGAGCGGACCCGGCTTTGGGGTGGCTGTCCACCGAGAATCGTTGGAGACGCCGTACACCTGGCGCAAGCCGCGGCTCGTCTTCGTCAACTCGATGAGCGACTTGTTCCATGCTCGCGTCCCTATCGCGTTCGTCCGCGAGGTCTTCGAGGTCATGCGGGCAACGCCACAACACACGTACCAGATCCTCACCAAGCGCAGCCGACGGCTGGCTCGTCTCGCTCCGCGGTTGGAGTGGTCGAGCAACATTTGGATGGGGGTCAGTGTGGAATCCGAAGTCCACTACGACCGAGTGCGTGACCTGGCGGGCGTGCCGGCCGCCGTCCGATTCCTGTCGTGCGAGCCGCTGCTCGGCCCGCTGCATCGGCTTCCGCTGGACCGGATCGATTGGGTCATCGCAGGCGGTGAGAGCGGAGTAAATGCGCGGCCCGTCGATCCGCAATGGATCAGGGACCTGAGGGATGACTGTGTGGCGGTTCGCACACCGTTCTTCTTCAAGCAATGGGGTGGCATACGAGCCAAGAGCGGCGGACGCGACCTCGATGGCCTGACGTGGGACGAGATGCCACAACCTGCTCAGGCGCGCGCGATGTAGGCACGCTGCAGATCGCCCTTGGGCACGTCAGCGATGACGCCCTTCTTCTGCAGAGCCTTCAATGCCCTACGGATATGAGTTTCACGGGCGAGGCCGAGTGTTCGGCCGAGGATCGTCCCCAGCTCGCTCTCGATCCTGAAGCGGGCCGTGGCTTTGAGAACCGACTCGATGTTCGCGGCGATCTCCTCGACCCACGCCAACTCGTCGTCGTCGAAGTCGAGGCCTCGGAACTCAACCTGGCCACCGGTCTCCTGCTCGCGTCGGTCTGCCAGCCATTGGCGCCACTCCTTGCGGGCCATCGACATCGATCGGGCCATCTCCCAAAAGCCGTCCAGGTGTAGGGTAAACAGGATCAGTTCGTAGACGGGCTTGGCCTCCAATGAGTCGGCGACAGCTGCGGTGATATAGCCGCAACCGCCACCAACGGCCGCTGCGACCCGATCCGCGTAACCTTCCAGCACCTGCTGAACCCAGCCCTCCGGTTCGTCGCGGGCCAGAGCCTGCCACCAGGTGTCGCCGAGTGCCCGGTTGAGTGACTCGATCTGCCCCTCGCGCGCACGGTAGTCCTTATCGCTCCTGACAACCCCCGAAATGCGGCGGACCGCCTCATACGAGAAGTTCATCAGCAGCTCAGTCTTGGGCTGGAGGACTCGCGAGTAGCCGGACTTGTCTCTGCCCTTCATGACCTGGACCACCCGGTCGAACGGGATGGTCAAACCGAAGGGGTCGAGGAACACAAAGAGCGGCAGATCGCCCGCCTCGGCGAGCACCGCATCCATGTGGTCCTCGACAGGCCCGACGCGTACGTCATACGTCGCGGGGTTGATCTCCTTCTCTGCGAGCATTGCGCTGAGACGTTCGCAGTAGGCGTTCTCCTTTTCACTGAACACGGTCCGCACTGACCGCAGGGCCGCCATCGCTGCAGCAGTGTCGACCAACAGCTCCGGCGATCCCGGCTCGTTGTCCTCGTACCGCCCTGGGCCGGAGTAGGCGTCGTACACCACGACCCGCTTGCCAGTCGAGGTGGAACCGACCTTTCCCGCCCACGCGGGGATGTAGCTCTTGATCAGCTTGTGCTTGTAGATGGCCGCCGCCTGTGGCGACTCGAAGAAGTTCTTGTTGGCGCTCACTCTGGATTCCCCCCAGGTGTGACGAGTTGGGGTAACGAGAATACGAGCTTTCGCTACTCTCCGCAGCGTTAGCCACGTTGGGCCGACCCGTCGCCGCCGCGTGAGTGCATGAGTATCCGAGACACTCAGGGTTGGGGCATCGATCAGCGGCCAAGGTGCAAGGCTGTGATCAACAACGTCAGAGCCAGCACGAGCGTCGTGCACGCGCCGATGAGCCTGGTGCAGGATCGGATGAAGTTCGTGGCGCAGTCGACCCACTTCGATGCCAGGCTAAGCCGTCGGGCAGTTGGACCTGTCGTCATGCCTTGATCCTGGCACCTACATGACATCCGATCCACCCTCACCTACATTATGATGGTGACGCTCTTCGAGGACCCGGAGGAGACGGCGAGGCGAGTGAGGGGCGCGATCTTCCCGGCCTACGCCTCCAGGCCAGCAGATGCGCTGCTGATCAGATCGACTTTCCTGAATCCATTGCGCACTGTGATGCCCAAGGGACACCCACTCGCGTCGTTCGAACTCTTGATGTACCAGCATGACTCGTTCGCGGCCGAGTGGCCGTTGCCGGTCGATGTGCCAACGGCTCTCAGAGGTTTCAGGTCATCACTCGGCATGAGCCAGGTGAAGTTCGCCCAGGCTCTCGGGCTGAGCCGCGTGAACATCGAGCGCTGGGAAGGCGGCCACGCTAAGCCCTTCCGCGGCCATGTGCACACCTTGCTCTCTCTGGTGCGGCCCCTAGCAGTAGGCCCGCTACCGGCAGGTCAACTCCTCAATCTCGTCGCCGCGGCCGTATGTCCCAAGCTCACTCGACCAGCCGCAACCTACTCCGGGTCGCAGATCCGTGATCTTCTCATCGATAGGCGAGACGATCATGGTGACCTCGCTCCCGCGCTGTTGTCCGCCCTCGTGTCGAGCAGAGTGCTGATCGTGCTCGACGAGGCCGACCCCGAGGTCGAGGCCGAATACATACCTGCAGTTGGAGTTCGTACGCTAGATCGCAGCAGCGAACCCTGGGATGCCGAGGTCCGAAGCATCGCCGGCCGCTTGTCTCCTGAAGACCGCAAAATGTGGATGATGCTGGGGGAACGACTGAGTCGGGCCCAAGGTTCTGAATAGAAACATGAGTTCCCCGAAGCTCGCGGCTGGAATGGCGCTGTGACCTGCAGGCTCGCGTTGTGGAGGGTGTCCGCGATCCGCTGCGAGCCGGTGCCGGCGCAACCCTCGATCGCCCGGACCCGGGGCGGCCACTCTTTCCTATAGCCAACCGCCGCGGTGTTTCGCGGTCGGTGGCCAACCGGCGGCCGCCGTGGACAGCATCGGCGGCGATATCACCTCGTTGGTCGCCTAGCGCTTGTGTGGGTCGAGGCCGATGACCATGCGATCCGCTGTGGAGTTCATGTCGTCGTCCTCCGTTGCTCGGTTACCGCTGTTCTCGAGCTGGGAGGGTCGATCATCGTCTCGACGACGAACAGGAAACCGTAGTCGTCGATGCTGACCCGTCGACTCCTACAAGGACGAGTTTCCGAGGATGAGCACCGCGCAGATGCCCAGGGCAAGTATCCCGGCGATCACCAGACCGGCCTTCCGCATCCGTGGCGACCGATTCCACTTGAACCAGCACAGGATGAGCAGGAGCACCGTGAGCACGACGAGGCTTGCCCCGGTGACCTGCGCCCAGATCGCTTTGGTGGCCTGGATGACGGCCGGCAGGATGCCGAACAGGCTTATGGCCGCGCCGCCGAACACCATGAGCGGATGGGATCCGTGGTCCGCGTCCGCGTCCGACGCGGTGGTTGCCGACGTCTCTGGATGCTGCGGCAGCACCGCCGGCATCTCGTCGCCACCCTTGGGTGGCTTGATCGACTGCTTCACGTTGGTGCTGTCGATCGCGACGTTCGAAGGAGCGTGGAAGTGGTTGTTGATGACCTTGCCGGCGGGGGGCTGCTCGGCCTCCGGAGTACTGGTGTGAGAAGGAACAGCTAGATCGGGCTGGGGGGCGTCGGCTGTCCCAACGCCATACGGCGTTGGGGCCCAGATTCCACTCGGGGTCAAAGCCTGCTGTACCGCCAATTGCCGCACGCGGGCTTGCCAGTACTCGTCGAACGTTGTGACGCCTTTGTAAAGTCGGATGTCGCGGTCGACATTGAACGTCCAGCGGCCGTCGTTGTTGGTGCTGGACCCTCTCCAGGGTTCCCAGACGAGGAGCATGGCCGACCGCCGGCCGAGTTCCTTCTCCTCGGCCTCAGACAGGTCGAGTTCAAGCTCTTCGAGCACCTGGTCGAAGGTCACAACCGCAGGTTGCGCTGGATCGCCCTTTCGATACGCGTCCGCTCCGAGACGTGCGGCAGCAACAACCACTTGAATGACTTCCTCGGTGCCAGAGCAGACCGCTGCGCCTGCGACAGTGAGCGACAACGAACCGTCGGGATCGGCTCGCGCTCCTCCCTGCGGCCGTCCCCCGTGCAAGAAGAGCGGTGGGATCCGGGCGATCAGCTCCGGCAGGTCAACGGCGTCGTCATGGCGGCTTAAGAGGGTCCGGTCGATCGCCTCGAACGTGGGCCAGTTGCCCGTGCGGACGAGCGCGTCCCACACAAGCTGAAGTAGCTGTGTCTCGTCGTCCGCGAGCACAGGCGGGTGTGCCGAACCGGAGCCGTCAGGCATCAGATCGACTCCATACGGCTGTTGGACCCGGCAACGGTGCGACTCAGAATCAGCGGAGACACGCGGTCATGATACGTATCGGTCAGAGGTAACACGGCGCGCAGCAACAGATTCTTGGAGCATGAACTGCGGCACGCGCGTTCAACCGCCGAGGAATCCGATCGCACCCGCTACGACAGCGCCTCCGATGGCTTCGGTGCCAGCCTCTGTGGCCACTCTTGCGACCCACGCACGGACTCGCGTCCAACGGCGGCGACCAGCGCCTTGGTCTTCTTCCTCATCCGCCTTCGCGGCAATGCGCAGCTCAGTGAGGAGTTCGGACGTCACGCCCGACTCCTGCAGGAACGAGACCAATCCCTCGATGTCCCCCTTGGCTGGTGGCTTCACCCCCTGCTTGACGTCCACGCTGTCAATCGCGAGATTCGAGCTGGCGTAGAAGTAGTTATTGATGACCCTGCCAGCGAGGAACTGCTCGGCCTCCGGCCTGCTGGGCTGTCCGGCCTCTGGCACGATCTTCTCCAACTGCAGAGCAAGGTCGAGGATCCGGCTGCGCACCCCGTCAAGTGCCCCGGCAAGGACGTGGCGAGAGATGTGGCTCTTCGCACCCACCAGGCGCGCTCCGCCGCCGGTGAAGACCGGACGCACCTTGCCAGCCTCTACCCACGCGTTGTAGGAGCCCACCATGTCCGCGCTCCAGGCAATCGTGACCTGATCATCTGCGGCCATGCTCTCAACCGCGGCAACCGGTTCTCGCAGCTCTAGCCTGAAAAGGCCGTCGGCAACTTCCGACTCCTGGTCGAAGGTGTATCGCGGGATCTGTACGTTCGTCGCCTCCTCCCCGCGAAAGCTCATGAAGTGGCCCAAGACGTGGATGCCGAAGGGGCCGCGGTACGACGGGAGTTCGGCTTCGTCCGGGTAGCCGTTGAGTTCGTGGTCGATCCAGTCACCCAGCGGCTCGGCGCCGGTCCGAGACGCCAGAATCTTCACCTGACGGAGCAGGCTGGCGATCCGGGCTTCTCCGCTCGCGCCGGAGATCACCTCGTCGAGGAGGGTCATGCCGGGATCTCCAGCGGCGCAATACCAAGTGGTGTACCCGCGAGGCCGGAGGAGACGAATCGGTTGTCGGTCATCGGCGTCGAAGATACCCGAAGTACTGGAAAGGCCCAGCGCGATCAGGCCGTTCGTGGACTGCCCGCGAGGCATGTGCGTCGACATGAGCGAGCAGGTCAACCAGAACTGGGTGCCGTCGACAAGTCCGTTCAGCCGCCAAGGAACCCGATCGCGGCCGTCGCCACGGCTCCGCCGATGGCTTCTGTTCCGGCATCGGTGGCCACGCTTGCGAACCATCGACGTACCCGCTTCCAGCGGTCAGGGCCTTCGCCTTGGTCTTCCTCATCACCCTTCGCGGCTGCTCGCAGCTCAGCCAGTAGGTCGGGCGACAATCCCATCTCCTGCAGGAAGTCGACCAGACCCTCAAGGTCGCCCTTTGCCGGCGGCTTGACCGACTGTTTGACGTCGGTGCTGGCGATCGCGACGTTCGAGCTGGCGTGGAAATGGTTGTTGATGATCATACCGGCGAAGGCTTGTTCGGCCTCCGTCGTAGTAGCCTGACCTGCGACCGGAA
Source organism: Kribbella antiqua (assembly GCF_004345665.1). GTDB lineage: Bacteria > Actinomycetota > Actinomycetes > Propionibacteriales > Kribbellaceae > Kribbella > Kribbella antiqua. Next base: position 136,464 of record NZ_SLWR01000012.1, on the reverse strand, counting down.
CCACTTTCTCCAGCTGAAGTGCCAGGTCGAGGACCCTGTTCCGTACGCCATCGAGTGCGCCAACGTATACGTCTTTCGAGACCGGCATCGTTGCCTGGCCGAGCACATAGCCATCGTTCAGGGGAGACTCGATCCGCCCGTTGTTCAGGCCCCAGTTGAACAGGTTGATCATGTCGCCAGACCATGCGAGGGTCGCCCCCTCCTGGGCCGCCATGGTCTCGATACGCGCGATCGGCTCTCGCAACTGCGCCTCGAACAGGTGCTCCACGTCTAGCTCCTTGCCGAAACTGGCTCGTGGAATCGGGACGTTCGTCATTTGGCTCTGGAACGGACCGAAGAAGTGTCCGAGCACAGGAACGACGAACGGGCCGCGGTACGACGGCAGTTCGGCGTCCTCCGGATAGCCATCCAGCTCGTGGCCAATCCAGTCTTCGAGCGGGTCGGCGCCGGTCCGTGACGCGAGGATCTTCACCTGACGGAGAAGGCTGGCGACCCGAATATCTCCTGTCGCCCCCGCGATCACGTCGTCGAGCAGGGTCATTCCTTGGCTCCCGAAATCTGCACCGCATTACCGAGCGGCGCACCCGCGAGAGCGGAAGTAGCGGAGCGACTGTCGGTCATCGGCGTACTCCAAGTATGTGGTGGATCAGGTTCGCCGTGTGCGGCACTGAATGAGCGTAGTGGCTTGTCCAGACGGCTCTCCGGCGCGCCTGGACGCCGGATCGGCTCGAGGCCCTGGCGCCGGCGAGCGCTCAGTCCCTCGGGAAGGGCTTGCCCACTGGCCAAGGCTCGCCCAGACCGAACCAATCGGTCTGCGAGCGCTCAGACTCGACGAACGTCATGTTCCCGGAACCGGAGACAGCGCGACGCCACATCGGGAACGCGTCCACGGCGTGCTCGGGGTCAGGGTGCTCCCAAATCGTATGCTGCTGCCTGCCAACGAAGGCGGGGTGGAGGTTCTTGACCACGAGAACCGCCGAGACCCCACGGTGATCCCAGCGATCGCCCCCGAACCAGTAGCCGTCGGGCTTCCGGGTCCTGACGGTCGACTCCGTGCCGTCGGCGAAGGTGCGGAACTCGACAACCTCCGTGCCGTACAGCGCGTTGAGCACGTCGTCGTCGTCGAGAAAGTTGCTGCTCGACGCCACCGCGATGACGAACGGCGCGCCGAGCGACCCGTAGGCCGAGCCCTTATCAGCCAACGCGCCTCGGAGCCCCTCCACGTCATGCACCAACTGGGCGTCGCCGCCCCCGAAGATGCCGAGCGGCCGCGCACCCCTCCTACCGCGGGCCTCGGGCGACCTGGGGAGCGCACGAAACTCGATCCTCCAGCCCGCGTCCTCGTGGGTGACGCCGGGAAGGTCGTCGCGACGCTTGCCCACGAGAGTGTGGTCGTCCGGGTCCAACCCGGCCAGCCACTTCTCCAAGCGGCCCCGCAGCGGCCGGGCGCGGAGCGGGGCGTCCCCCTGCCTTGCGACGTCGATCCAAAGGAAGAAGTTCGGGCTGTCCAACCTGTCCAGCGACTCGTAGACCGCGTTCACCCGGGCAGACTTGCCGACCGCCGCATCGCTGGACGAGGCCGAGCGCGCCTCGACGTAGATCCTCCGCCCGTCCTTCTCGGCAAGGAAGTCCGGCCGACGACTCGTCCCATCAACTTCCGGATGGCACGTCACGGAGTAACCCATCCGAAGCAGGCACTCATGGAGGTACAACTCGAAGAAGGCCCCCTTCGACTGCCGGTCGTCCGTGGAGCGTAGGCGGCCTCGCACGTCGGCCTGGGCCTCGGGACAGAGCCGGCAGAACCAGTCTTCGATCAGGCCACGGACCTGGTCCCAGTACGGCCCCGACACGCGATCCAGAAACTGGAACTGGCTGTCTCCGTGGGACCTCGGAGACGCGTCCGTCCGGATAGTCGCGGAGAAGATCGTCACAGGCCACATCCCACCACAAGGCAGCGCCAACCGCAGTCCAGCTGGCGACGGCTGGGCCGCGAATCAGGAGTCCCGCGCCGGTGTACCAGGCGTGAGCCGCGGCCTTGGGTGGTCAAGATGCATGGCATGACTCGTAGCATGAAACGACGGATACGCCTGGGGAATCTCGCGCTCGCTGGGGGCGGCCGTGTGGTCGAAGCGCTGGTAGAGCGCGGACGTGGCGGTGTAGTTCTTCCTAGTAATGAGAAGGTCGTCGGTTCGATTCCGACACCTGACCTCCACCCGAGCTTCCTGGGACGCCGCTGTTGGGGTGCAGGGGTCGCTGACCATGTCACAGGACTCTGGTCAGCGCCAACCGAGGCCGTTGTCCGGCCCGTAAGGCGACAGGCCACGCATGTATGGCTTGATCGCCTCCGGACTCGGATCAGGGTCGGCTGGGAGTGCCAGACGCTGGTTGAGCGGGTTCGACCGCTGATGGTGATCCCTTGCCCACTCCGCCCACTCACGTGCCGCGGCCTGCTCGTCGCCGTCTAGCGAGGCGACCCGCTGCTGCATAGCGACGATGTAGTCACCAAGCAGTTGGTTCTGGTGCCATTGGGCGGCCTGCTCGGCCAAGATAGTGGCGCGGTTTTGCTCGCGCAGGGCGACGACTGCCTCGTCTCGGACCTGTTTCCAACGCCGGCGGCGTTCGGCTTCTTGCTGTTCGCGCTCAAGACGGCGTTGCTCATCGGCAGCCGCCCGGAGTTCCAGTTCCTGGACGAGGACTGGCAGGCGGTCGGCGAGGTTGATCGTCTTCGTGTCGCTGAAGGTGGACTGGCGGACCGGGACGCCGCCGGTGACCGCGATCGTTAGCCGGCCTGAAGGAACCTTGTCGTACGTCGGAATCCGCGGGTAGCCCCACCTCTCGAAGTCGCGAAGCTCCTTCGCGGTTGGTTCATGCGGGACTTTGTCATCGTTCTCGGAGACGTGCAAGCCGTACGCGTGCCCAGTGATGGAGACAGCGAGGTCGGAGGGATGGTGATCGTCCCGCTTCCACACCGGGCAGGTGACTTCCCACCCCCGTGCTGAGGCACTCCTGGCTATCGCGTCGAGCAGACGTAGTGCCCGTTGCCGTACGTCGCCCTTGAACCGCAGTCGATGCTCCTTGTCGGCGCGGAGCGCGACGATCGCGGAGTGGGGTTTGATGAGCCGGTCGGATACTTCGATCGGCTCCAAGACGGCGGTCATCCAGGCCGGCTTGTCTACGAGCTGCAGCAGCTTCTCGTGCCAGCTACGGCCGCGCGCTATTTGCAGCAGCTTGCCCTCGGGGACCTTGCCGTGCCGTATGGCTGATGACACGAGGTTGTCGTAATAATTGCGGAAATCCTCGACCTCGAGGCTCCCGCCTGCGGCCACAACGTCGGCGATCATCTGGTCAACCGGGCGCAAGGCAGTGACCTTCCGCTCTGCGCGTGCCGGGAAGGTCCCTCTGGCCAGCGACAATGTCTTCGCGCCCTTTGCGCCTGTTTTATCCGAGGCACTCGTCCAGTGTCCGGCTGGGTAGCAACCGTGCTCGGCGAAATGCTGACCAGCCTCCGTTGCCTCCGCCTTCCACACGCCGCGCTTCTTAGTCACGATCGCCAGGCGACGGTTCTGAAGTGCGATCGCAGTCGTCTTGTACGTCGTGTCCTTCATCACTCCCTCGGGGCACCCGGCAACGATCCACTTCAAGACCTCGAGTTGACGTGCGTTCACGGTCCGCTCAGCCACGCAAGCCACCGTATCGACGCACGGGGCCGACCTCACGCGAGGTTTGGATCCGCGGCGCTCCCGAGCGCCAGGCGCGGGCCGTCGGCGATCTGGACCGGGCCGTGCTGGGTGTCGTCACCGTAGTGCCATGATTGCCCGGACTGTGCTACGCGGTGCCGCGTTTCCAGCAGCTTGCGGGTCGCTGGCGCGGCGGGCCGTGCGTCGATGATCTCTGCTGTGGCCGCGAACGAGGGGCGTCGCGCCGCATTCGGGAGCGGGCGGCAGCGCCAGATCACGAAGACGGCGCCGGGAGCGGTACACCGCGAGCAGGTAGGTGCTACTGGATGGGTTTGGTTTGACGGCTGTCGTCGAGGAGGTTCCAGGCGCGTAGCAGGCCGAGAGCGCGACGGATGGTTCCCTCCGATACCGCGTGCTGTTCGGCAAGCTGCTTTGTGGGTGGCAGTGAGGTGCCCTCCGGCAGTAATCCAGATTCGATTGCCGCGCTTAGCTTGGCCGCGATCATTTCGTAAGGGGCCCGCGGGGAGCGCTGGATCCGCTCACGCTCGCTGAGCTGTTCTGGGCGGCTTGGGAGGCGGTCAAACAGCGCTGTCGCGGCGCGTTGGTCAGCCTCCGAGACGAAGGCGGTGTACACGCGGAGCGTTGTGGTGCCGCCGCCTCCGTGGCCAAGACGGCCGGCGACAGTTCGGATGTCGACCCCAGCGGCGATGAGTTCGGTGGCCGAGTAATGGCGGAGGTTGTGCAGGTGGGTATCGATGCCGAGGCGGGCCGCCAGCTTGCTGTAACGCTGAGAGACGCTGTCGGGGACCAGGTGCTCGCTATTGTCTGGGGCAAGGGAGAACACGAACGCGTCCAGGCCTAGCTTGGTCTCTAGCTTCGCCGCGTTCTCGTCGCAGATCTCCCGGTGTTTGCGCAGGAGAGTCACGGTCTCGGTGTCCAGCGTTAAGCGCCGATGCTGGTGGGTCTTGGTGTCCTTGAGCCACTTCTTGCTGCTGTTCTGGGCCACGCTGGTGTCGATGACGATGGTGCCCTGGTCGAGGCCGACCTTTGACCAGCGGAGGCCGCACAGCTCGCCACGGCGGGCGCCGGTGACCATCGCAAGCCATACGAAGGTGCCCCACGCCGGGTCGGAGAAGGCCTCGCCGAGGATTCGGGCGGCCTCATCGGCGGTCGGGGGACGGGGGTTCGGCTTTGGTGCAGACGGGGGCTTGCCGGTCGGCATCGGGTTGACCGATACCCACTTCCACCGGACGGCCTGCCGAAAGGCGCCGCTCAGGATGAAGTGAATCTGGCGGACTGTGGACGCGCCGAGCGGGCGGCACTCGTGAGGACGGCAGCGTTGGTCGCACTCGTGCTGAGTCTTGGTGCGGTGCTCGGTAAATGGCCTTCGATCGCAATGGTGACGACAGCGACGGAGTTCGGCGTAGTAGGAGTCGAGGACGTCGGCGTCGACTGCGCCGACCTTGACGTGGCCGATCAGCGGTTCGATGTGGTTCCGCACGTACCCGCGGTATGTGCGGCGGGTGGTCTCATCGAGCTCGGCAAGCTCCAGATGCCGCTCGATCAGTTGGCTCAGGCTCGCATTGGTCCGAGGCTGCCGCCGTTCGTCGACCTGGGTCTGAAGCCGCCGGACGGCTCGCTCGGCCTCCTCGGCAGCTTTCGGCGTGTTCGCCGGGATGGTCTCGCGGAGGTAGTGGCGGCGTTTCGTGACCGGGTCGATGCCGGCGTAGACGACCACGCGGAGCGCGCCGCTGGGCAACTCTTCCACGTAGCCGCGGGCGCGCTGGCGCCTCTTCGGAGCCTTTGCCATGGGGGCAAGTGTATCGATTCGCACCACGTTTGATCCCACGGAGCAGAGCGGGTGGGTGGCGACGCTTCTCTTGGTAGACCGGAATCGCCTTGTTTTATAGGCGATTCCGGCTGGTAGGCCCCGTGGGACTCGAACCCACAACCCGCGGATTAAAAGTCCGCTGCTCTGCCAATTGAGCTAGAGGCCCTCGCACCGAGGGGTGAGGGGAACAGTGTGTCAGGTTTTGGGGGGAGTTCGCTCGGGGGGTGGGGTGACCGTGGGGAGAGCTAGGGGTTGTTACTGAGAGTGGTGGTGTGGTTCACCGGTGCTCGTTTACCTGGTGCGGCACGACCCCGCGTGGTCGGAGCCGGCCGAGCAGCCGGCCGATCCGGAAATGGCGCGGGCGGATCTGGTCGGGCGGACGCGAGCCGCCGTACTGCGGAGCATTTCGGCTGGGGCGTGTTCGACCAGCGAGCTGGCGGCGCGGGCCGGGATCTCACTCGCGGCGTCGGCGAGGAGCACGCTCGGGTGCTGTGCTGGACCGGGCTGGTGACGGCCAGATGCGTCGGCGGCGCCGTACGCCACACGATCAGCCGGGTCGGCGCCGGCGTGCTCAGCGGCACCCACGCCTGAACCCGCCAAAGAGCAGAGGTCACGAAAACGAATCGGTTGACCTGAACTCCGGTTGAGCCGTCGCCAGCCGTCGCGTCGAGCTGGTATGGATCGGTATTCGCCCGGGAACTCCGGGTGCTGACAATCCCGCCGCGGGGGGAACCGACGGTGGGTTGGGGGGAACCATGCACCACCTGTTTCGTGCTGCGCTCGTACCGGCGGTCGCGCTGGCTGTCGTGGCGGGCTGCGGCGCCGAGGGTACGACGGGAGCCGCGGAGCCGGCCGCGATCGCCAGCGAGCGGGTCGCGGCAACACCGACGCCTGAAACCACGAAGCCACAAGCGACACAGCCTCAAACGGCAAAGCCGAAACCCACGACGACAAGGAAGATCGTCGTCGAGTTCCGGACCATCCCGTTCAAGAAGGAGACCGTCACCGACGACTCGCTCCCCGAAGGCGAAAAGTCCGTCACGACAACAGGCGCGAACGGAACGCGCCGGCTGACCTACCAGTTGACGTTCGTCAACGGCGTACGAACCAGCAAGACCCTGCTGCGTCAAGAGGTCGCCAAGCAGCCGAGAACTCAGATCACCACCATCGGCACCAAGGTCGAAGAGTCCGAAGAGTCCTGCGATCCGAACTACAGCGGCGGCTGCGTCCCGATCGCCAGCGACGTCGACTGCTCAGGCGGCAGCGGCAACGGCCCCGCCTACGTCCGCGGTCCCGTCACCGTCGTCGGCACCGACATCTACGACCTCGATCGCGACAGCGACGGCCAGGGCTGCGAAGACTAATGGAACTAATGCAACGCGACAGTGAGCAGTAGAGCCGACGGCTCCAGGGCTTCGACGTCGTGGCGTTGCGGCGGTACGGCGATCAGGTCGCCAGGCGCGAGCTCGAGTTCGGTGTCGCCGGCGTGGAGGCGGACACGCCCCTGGATACAGAGGAGGGACGCGTCGCCGGGACTCTTGTGTTCGCCCATCACGTTGCCCGCTGTGAGCGCCATCAGCGTTTGCCGAAGGCGTGCACCGGGTCGGCTGTAGACCGTGACGGAGCTGCGCCCACTCTCGGCGGACTCTGCCTTGGCGAGCTGCTCGGCCGCCAGTTGGTTGATCGCCGCGACATCCATCGTTCGATCATCGCACGCCGGGGTACCGGCAGGTATGCAGGTCGACCTCAGTATTGACGGCACCAAGCTCGCCGGCGAGCTCGTCGTACCGGAGGAAGCGAGCGGCCTGGTCATCTTTGCCCACGGCAGCGACAGCAGCCGGCTCAGCCCGCGGAACCAGTACGTCGCTCAGACGCTGAACCAAGCCGGAGTCGCCACCCTGCTCTTCGACCTGCTGACGACGGCCGAGGCCCTCAATCGGCGGAACGTGTTCGACATCCCGCTGCTGGCAGGACGACTCATAGCCGCGCACGAGTGGGCGCGCGAAAGGAAAGACCTTGCAGTCGGCTACTTCGGTGCCAGTACAGGCGGCGCGGCCGCGCTATGGGCAGCAGGCGACGATGTCGCGGCCGTGGTCTCACGCGGCGGCCGGATCGACCTGGCAGGGGAGCGCCTGGCCGGGGTCACAGCCCCGACTCTGCTGATCGTCGGCGAACGCGACACCGAGGTCCTTGCCCTTAACCGCCAGGCCATGCGCCGACTGACCTGTGTCAACCGTCTCGAGGTCGTCCCCGGCGCGACCCACCTTTTCGAGGAGCCCGGCGCGCTCGAGCAGGTCGCCGTACTGGCGCGAGATTGGTTCCGCAGCCACCTTGGTGCTCAGTAGCCGATATATCTGCCGTTTTCGCCGTAGAGCAGGGCCCAGACCTTGTCGATGTTCTTGGCGATCCAGGATTCCAGGTTGCTCTTGCGGTTCTCCTTGAAGTGCCAGGTGCCGGTATCGAAGAGGCTGAAGGATTCGACCTTGATCTGGTTGCCGTCGTCCTCCTTGATGTTGAACTGGTCCTGCCGGTCGATGAAGTACTTCCGTACCTCTTCGGTCATCACCGCCGGTCGTTCGCCGCGGACCGCGTGGACGTAGTCGAACACCGGCTGTCCACCCGGGAAGTAGTTCTTCTTCATCAACTCTTCGGTGATGATCGGTGCTCCGCCGGCGTTGCGAGGGCCGTTCGTCATGGTCTCGAAGATGGCCTCGTTGCGCTTCTCGGCCTCGTCGTACTTGGCGATGATCGCCAGCTGTTTGAAGCAGGCGTCGACCATCGGCTTGTACCACTTCTTCCACAGGTCTCCGAAGATCGGGACGGCTTCGCCCAGCGGGCTGCCGATGACCCTGTCGACCAGCCCGAAGGCCGCCTGGAACTGACGGATGCCCTGCATCATTTCGGTGCCGTTGCTGGTGTTGTCGACACCGAGTACGGTGGCGATCTCACGGGCGAGTTCGACCGACTTCTTCGCCTCCTCGATCTGCTCCCCGAGCCTCTTGTTGAGTTCCTGGAGCTCCTTGGCCAGCTGACCGATCTTGACGGCGCCCTGCAGGATCTGGAGCTGTTTGCTGACCTTCTCGACCTTTCCGGCGTACTCCTTGACCTGGTCGTTGGCCGCCTTGGCCTGTTTGATCAGGCCGATGAGCTGGCCGAGCTTGTCCTGCGCCGACGTGTCGATGAAGGCAAGGTGAGCCTGCTCGGCCAGATCCGCGAGGAGATCGTTGTTCTTCGTCTCGTCGATGTCCGGCAGTACCAGAGCCGAGGCGAACTCCTGTGCCGCTTCCCGGATCCGGGCCTGCACGAGGCCGGTGGCGGTGGTCGCGAACGCGGTGAGTACGCCGATGTCCTGCTGGGTCAGCGACGCCTTCGGCGCGAAGTCGACGCTCATGTCGCGTGCGGCGTTGGCGACTGTGCGTACGGCGTCGGCCCGCTCGCCGGTCAGCGCGTTCGCCTGCCCGTACACGTTGTTGGCCCAGGCGCCGAGTGTGAGGGCGACGTCCTCGCCGGTAGCGCACGAGCCCCGGTCCTCGATCACGAAGTCGGGCGGCGGTCGCCACACCGCATCGGTCGACATCGCCGCGGCCACGGCTGCATTGCCTGCGGTGCGTTGCAGGTCCAGCAGCCCGCGGTCGTCGGTGGGAGTCGTCACCGGCTGTGGTGCCGGCTTCCGCTCCTGCGTCTCCTGCCCCTGCCGTTCGTGCATGTCTCAACCATCGGCACCAGGCCCGAAGATGCCCATGCCTCCCCGGGCAGCCTTTCGGGCGCGCTTTGCCGGCTGTGCAGAATGGGGCGAGAAGGCGGCAGGTGACCCCGGAAGGCCGGACGATGTTCACTCCGCATGACAGAGCAGGAGTGCCGATGGCCGATGACCGGGCGGCACTGTTGCGTGAGCTGCACGACGTGCATGCGCCCTCGCTGTGGCGTTTCGTCGTCCGGCTCACCGGAGACGACCGGCTGGCGGAGGACGTCGTACAGGAGACCCTGCTGCGGGCGTGGCGGCGGCCGCACATTCTGACCGAGGACGAGGCAGGGGCCCGGGCCTGGCTGTTCACGGTGGCTCGCAACCTCGTCATCGACGATCGGCGCAGCGCCCGGGTCAGCCGCGAGGTGGCCAGCGACGACCTGCCGGAGAGCCCGAGCGCCGACCACGCGAACTCCGTACTGGACGCGTGGCTGGTGTCGGAGTCGCTCGCGCAGTTGTCGGAGGAACATCGGCAAGTGATTGTCCGTGCGTACTACGGACGTCGTACCGTCACTGATATCGCCGAGGAGCTGGATATCCCGTCGGGCACCGTGAAATCGCGGTTGCACTACGGGCTGCGGGCGCTCAAGCTCGCGTTGCAGGAGAGGGGGGTCACGAGCCAGTGAGCGACGAATACAGGGAATGGGACGCGGCCTATCTGCTCGGCGCGCTGTCGCCGGCCGACCGGCGCGCGTACGAGGAACACCTGCAGACGTGTGACGAGTGCTCGGCCGGCGTTGCCTCGTTGGCCGAAATGCCGGCCGTACTCGCGGCGTTGCCGAACGATCGCGGACTCGCGACGATCGCCGAAGCGCCGCCCAACCTGCTGCCCGGGCTGGTGCGCAACGTCCAGCGCGATCGGCGGAAGCGGCGGATCCGGCTGGGCGCTGTGATGACCGGCATCGCCACCGCAGCGGCCGTGATCGGCGCGGTCGTCGCGATCCCGCTCACCCGCGACGAGCCGCAGGGCGACACCGTCGTACTCACGTCGACCGTGGCAAGCAAGCTGTCGGCGGACGCGCGGCTGGTGCCGGAGCGCTGGGGTACGACGATCGAGATCAGTTGCCGGTACGACGAACTGGCGACGCCGAGCGAACGAGCCCGCGGCTACGAGTTGTACGTCACAGACACCTCGGGCAAGGCGCAGCTGATCGCGAGCTGGACGTCGTCGCCCGGGACCACGGTGAAACCGGCCGCGACGACGAAGCTGCAGCGCAGTGAGATCCGGGCGCTGGACATCCGGAGTTCCGAGACCGGACGGATTTTGCTGGCCGTGCACTTCTGATCACGAATGACCGCTTGAATGTAGGGCACCTGGGAGTCAAGGGCGGTGGTCGCTCGAGAGGCTGCCGGTCCAGACCCCGGTGTTCAGGGACGTGCACCGGGGTCGCCTGGCCTTCTGTACCGGCACCCGGGCGTTCGTAACAGTCGGTGATCATCCGGGCCATTACGAATCCGAGAGTAATTTCGCTCGATCGTGTAACACTCGGCCCGTCACCAGCGATGTACCGTGTGTAACGCCACTGAGGATCCCGTCCCAGGTCAACCGCCCGAAGGGCCTGGGCCGGGGTTCTCGCCCGCCGACAGGCGCCCCGGCCGTGCGCGTTACCCGTCGCACGAAGGCCCCCGGTGATCCACCGGGGGCCTTCGCGCGTGTCATTCCCTCCTCAGAACAACTTCTACGACGCTCGTTCGGTCGGGCGGTCCGACTCCGGCTGAGCGATCCGGTCGGCCGGGAGGCGTTCCGTCCGCTCGGTACCGTCGTCGCCCTCGTACTGCACCATCCCGGTCCATCCGGTCTCCTCGTGCTCGCGGCCGATCAGCCAGCCGCGGTGCCACTTGCCGTCCGCGAAGACGATCACGTGGCTGGGCAGAGGGAGACGGGACACCAGTTCGGTGTCGGGCTCGAACTCAGTCATGGCCGAAGGTTAGGCGCTTTCGGCGTCAGGCGCCTCCCGGGCGCGTGTTACTTCTATGTTTCACGCTGCACCGGCAGGAGTTCTCGCACGATTCCAACCGGCAGACCGAGTTCGCGAACAGAAGTGGTCACCTTCAGCGCACGGCCGCCGGGGATGTGGCTCACCCACCCTTGCCGCAAAGCATGTCCGCACAAGGCCGCACCGACCGCGCCGGCGAGATGCGGCCTGCGTTCGGTCACGTCGAGACAAGACCGGACCGCGGGTCGTCCGCGTCGCGGCTCGACCTCGACACCGAGATCTTCCAACCAGGTCGTGCCTTCCGGCGTCAGTGCGACACCGTCCGACCAGTCGAGCAGTCCGCGTTCGGTCATCGCATCGGTCAACGCCACGCCGAGCTTGCCGGCCAAATGGTCGTAGCAGGTCCGGGCCCGCGCGAACGCGTCGCGCTTGCTCACCGCCGAAAGACTGTTGGCGACTTCAGTACGACGAGGTGCGAGCGCCGCGAGTCCTTCGATCAATTCGGCTGTTTCCGGACCGGAGAGTTTCATATAGCGATGCCGGCCTTGCCGGACTTCGGTCAGCAGTCCGCCTTCGACCAGCAGGTTGAGATGTTCACTGATGGTCGGCCGCGACACCTGCGCGACCTTGGCCAGCTCGGTCGCCGTCCAGGCCCGCCCGTCGAGCAGCGCAAGGCAGACAGTCGCCCGGGTGGCATCGGCCAGCATCCTCGCCCAGGCGGCGAGCTCCTGTCCTTCCTGCGTGCTCATACACCCCATCATGCCGCGCCGACACTTCGGCGTCGGCCGAAACAAGCGGCCCCTAGCGTCGGGCATCATGACGCACCTCACGATCGAACCGTCCATTTTGTACGTCGGTACGCCGGTCGCCCTGCTCTCCACCGACAACGGCGACGGCACCGTCAACCTCGCGCCGATGTCGTCCGCCTGGGCGCTCGGTGATGTCGTCGTACTCGGCCTGGGTGCGACGAGTCAGACCGCGCACAACCTGCGGCACCGATCGGAGCTGGTGGTCAACTTCCCGTCGCCCGCGCAGTGGCGAGCGGTCGAGCGACTCGCCGGGCTGACCGGGCGTGATCCGGTGCCGGAGCACAAGCAGGAACGCTTCCGCTTCGAGCGGGCGAAGTTCGAGGCGGCCGGTTTGACCCCGGTTGCGTCCGAATGCGTCGGTCCGCCGCGTGTCGCCGAATGCCCGCTGCAGTTCGAGGCGGCCGCGGCCCGTGCCGACTTCGATGCCGGAGGCAACTTCCTCATCGTTCAAGCGGAGGTCTTGCGAGTGCATGCGGACCACCGGATCGTCGTACCGGGTACGTCGTACGTCGATCCGGCTGCCTGGTCGCCGTTGATCTACAACTTCCGCCACTACTTCGGCCTGGGTCCCGAACTCGGCGAATCCTTCCGGACCGAGACCCCTAGACGAGCCGAAGCCGATCGACTTCTTCCTCGCTGAGCACGACGTCGAGACTCGCCAGCACCTCCGGCAGCTCTTCGGCCGGTACGACGCGCTTGGTCGTACGGCCGTCGGCGTACTCGATGGTGAGCTCGTCGCCGACCAGACGCCGTACGACGCCCTCGGCGACGCGCATCACCACGGGCCTGCCGGTGAAGGGTGAGTTCGGGTGGGTCGACACGTAGTGGTGGTAGACCTCGTAGTCGATCGGCCGGACGGGCTCGTCGTTCGACGCGTGCTGCGGGATCCAGCCGTCGGCTGTCTTCTTCTCCAGCGTCCAGACGTCGCCGTCGGTGGTGAGGCGGTGGTCCCAGCCGCCTTGATCAACGATCACACCGTCCTTGAGCGGCGTCGGGTAGAGCTGCCCCGCGCCGAACCCGACGTCCGCCAGGAACTCCTGCCCGTTCACACCGACCTTGAGGAGTGCGTGCGTACGCGGTCCCGACTTGTGCGGCTGCACGCGTGCGACCCGTCGTACGACGTCGAAACCAAGGCGTTCCAGCGCGGCGCCGAACAGCAGTGTGTGTTCATAGCAGTAGCCGCCACGCTGCCGTCGTACGAGCTTGGCCTGGATCGCGTGCAGTGCGATGCCGGGGTGAGTGCCGAGGATCACGTCGATGTTCTCGAACGGGATCGCCAGTACGTGCGCCTCATGCAGACTGCGCAGGCTCTCCGCCGACGGAGACACGCCCGGGTGCTTGATCCGGTCGAGGTAGGCGTCCAGGTCCAGGTCTTCGATCTGCCACATGGCGCCTACCTCAACACTTCCAGTTCACTTGAGGTCAAGTTCGGTGAAGAGGGTCAGCTGGATGCCGCCGGGGGTTTCCAGGCGGGCGTTGAGGGAATTCCATGGGGTGCGGGTCGGCTCGGCGATGACTGTGGCGCCGGCGTCGGCCAGCTTTCGGGTGGTCGCGTTCGAGTCGTCCACCTCCAGGGCGACCCGGTATTTGCCGGCGACCCGGCGGCCGACCTCGACCTCGTCGATGAACTCGGCCTGGCCGCGGTCCGCGATCTCCAGCGTCGCCCGCTCGACCTCGAGGATCACCACCCGCCCGTTCTCCGACGAGTACGACGCCCGCTCCGGCAACCCGAGCACGTCCCGGTAAAACGCCACCGCCTCCTCGTAGTCATCCGCCGTAACCACCAACCGCAGCTCCTTGACCGTCATGCGCCAAGTATCAGCCCATCTACAGTGTCAGGGTGCGTGACGAGGATGTGCCCGCGTGGTGGCGGCGGTTGGGGCTGGACGGGCTGGTGGATGTGCATGTGCACTTTCTGCCGGACCAGGTGATGAACGCGGTCTGGGCCTACTTCGATCAGGCGTCCACACACTATGGGACGGCGTGGCCGATCAACTACCGGACGTCGGTCGAGGAACGGCTGAAAACCCTTGAATCATTGGGCGTACGGCGATTTCCCGCGCTGGTGTATCCGCACAAGCCGGGCATGGCGGCGTGGCTGAACGCCTGGGCTCGGGACTTCGCCGACGCGACGCCGGGTTGTGTGCCGAGCGGAACGTTCTACCCCGAGCCGGGTGCATCGCGTTACGTGAGGGAAGCCCTGGAGGAAGGCGCGCGGATCTTCAAGGTTCACGTGCAGGTCGGCGACTACGACCCGCGCGACGACGAGCTCGACGACGTCTGGGGCCAGCTGGCGGAGGCCGCCGTACCTGTGGTCGTGCATTGCGGCTCCGGCCCGATCCCCGGGCGTCACACCGGTCCGGGTCCGTTCGGTGAGGTATTGCGAAAGCATCCGCGCCTGACCGCGGTCATCGCCCACCTCGGCATGCCGGAGTACGCCGAGCATCTGGCGATGACGTCGTACCCGAATGTGCACCTCGACACCACGATGGCCCTCACGCCGTTCACCGAAGCCCTGATGCCGTTTCCCCGCGAGCTCCGCCCGCGGTTGGCCGACCTGCAGGACCGCATCGTCCTGGGCTCCGACTTCCCCAACATCCCCTACGACTACGCCGTCCAACTGGAGTCCCTCGAACAACTGGACCTCGGCGACGACTGGCTCCGAGCCGTCTGCCGGCAGAACGGCGCACGGCTGCTCGGACTGTGAGCAGCACCCCTGGATCAGCCGTTGCCGCGCCTATTCCAACGTTGTACTCTCGTTCGCACCGCTTACTCGTCACCTTCCCGGGAGTCCTTGATGACCCAGCCTCGCCCCGAGTACCCGCGCCCACAGTTCGTTCGGCCGGACTGGCTGAACCTGAACGGTGAGTGGCAGTTCGAGGTCGATCGGTCCGACTCCGGTCTCGAGCGCGGCGTCCGGGACCGCGAGCTGGCGCAGCGGATCGTCGTACCGTTCGCGCCGGAGACTGAGCTGTCCGGGATCGAGGATGTCGACTTCCTGGAGGCGGTTTGGTATCGGACCACCGTCACGATCCCGGCCGATTGGTCCGGAAAGGACGCCGTCCTGCATTTCCAGGCGGTCGACCATGACGCGACCGTCTGGGTCAACGGTGTCGAGGTGGTGCGCCATCGCGGCGGGTTCACGCCGTTCAGCGCCAACCTGAGCGGTGTCGCGGCGCCGGGCGAGGAGGCGCTGATCGTCGTACGGGCGCGTGATACCCGGCACGGCGTGCAGGCGCGCGGCAAGCAGGTGACGACGTACTTCAACCATGGTTGCCTCTACACGCGGACGACCGGCATCTGGCAGACCGTGTGGCTCGAGGCTGTACCCGCGGTCCACCTGGGCAGGCCGCGGATCACTCCGGACGTGGCCGGCTCCAGCTTCCATCTCGCCGTACCGGTGTCGGCGAACAAGCCCGGCTGGAAGGTACGCGCGATCCTGTCCGATGCCGACGGTGAAGTCGTCCGGTCCGAGGTCCGCGCCGATCTCGACCTCGCGCCGCGGCTGGTGCTGCCGGTGCCGGCGGATCGCGTCCGGCTCTGGGACACCGACGATCCACACCTGTACGACGTACGCCTCGAATTGATCGATGCCGACGGCAACATTGTGGACGGCGCCGACAGCTATGCCGGACTGCGGTCGGTGTCGATCAATGGGCAGGCGATCCTGATCAACGGCAGGCACGTGTTCCAGCGGCTGGTGCTGGACCAGGGCTACTGGCCGGAGAGCCTGATGACGGCGCCGTCCGAGGAGGCGCTGGTCGCGGATATCGAGCTGAGCCTGGCCGCCGGATTCAACGGCGCCCGGCTGCACCAGAAGGTGTTCGAGGAGCGGTTCCTGTACCACGCGGACCGGCTCGGCTACCTGGTCTGGGGCGAGTTCGGCGACTGGGGCTCGGGCACCGGCGACACCGGGGACGACAACCAGCAGCCGACCGCGTCGTACGTGACGCAGTGGCTGGAAGCGGTCGAGCGCGACTACAGCCACCCGTCGATCATCGGTTGGTGCCCGCTGAACGAGACGCATCAGCTCCTGCACGACCGGATCACCCAGCTGGACGACGTCACCCGCGCGATGTTCCTGGCCACGAAGGCGGCCGACTCGACCAGGCCGGTGCTGGACGCGTCCGGGTACTCGCACCGGGTGCCTGAGACGGACGTCTGGGACTCGCACAACTATGAGCAGGACCCCGTCGAGTTCGGGCGACAGATGGCCGGGCTCGCCGACGGAGCGCCGTACGGGAACACCGGCGGGCACGAGCAGCGGCCGATCTCCCTGGCGTACGACGGTCAGCCGTACTTCTGCAGCGAGTTCGGCGGCATCTGGTGGAACCCGGAGGCCGCGGCCGCGGCAGCCGGAAACGACACCAACGAATCCTGGGGCTACGGCCACCGCGTCGCCGACGAGGAAGCCTTCTACACCCGCTTCACCGGCCTGGTCGACGTACTCCTCGACAACCCCCGCATGTTCGGCTACTGCTACACCCAACTAACCGACGTCTTCCAAGAAGAAAACGGCATCTACCGCTTCGACCGCACGACGAAGCTGGACGTCCCCCGCATCAAGGCCGCCCAAACCCGCCCAGCAGCCTACGAAAAGGACTAGCGCTGACCTGCGTCGGCTGGGTTCGGGGAGGGTTTGTACGCCGGATCGGTGAGAAACCCTCCGAGATTACGCAGAAATCCCTCCCAGGTCCGACCTTGTGCGCCGTTCGACCATTCCACCGCCGATTTCATGGCTGAGCCGTGCACAAGGTCGCGGAGATACGCCTACGCCGTGCCGGTCAGAGCCTGGAGGCCGAGGCTGCCGACTGCGACCAGGGCCCAGAGGATTGCGCCGAGGAGGAGGGGGCGGGGGCCTGTGTCGCGGAGTTCCTTTGGGCGCAAGGACAGTCCGATCGCGACGAGGGCGGACGTGATGAGGAAGGTGCCGAGGAGGGTGAGGGTTGGGAGCCACGTGTCCGGTACGGCGCCGGCGGTGCGGAGGGTGGCGGCGGCGAGGAAGCCGATGAGGAAGAGCGGGACCAGCTTGCGCCAGGGGAGGCGTCTCGCTGGATCGGCGTCGCGGCGGGATTTCAGGGCTACGAGGGTGAGGACGATCGGGATCAGGGTGAGTGAGCGGGTCAGCTTGACGACCAAAGCTTGGTCGCCGGCCTGCTGGCTGTAGGCGTAGCCGGCGGCGACTACCGATGAGGTGTCGTTGATGGCGGTGCCGGCCCAGAGGCCGAAGGCTTCGGGGCTCAGGCCGAGCAGGTGGCCGAGCGGCGGGAACGTGAGTACGGCGACGACGTTGAAGGTGAAGATGGTCGCCAGCGCGTACGCGACCGAGGAGCGTTTGGGGTTGATCGCCGCGGTAGTCGCCGCGATCGCGGAGGCGCCGCAGATCGCCGTACCGACGCCGATCAACGTCTGCGTGTCGCCGCGGACGCCCAGCAGTCGGCCGAAGAGCCAGGCTCCACCTAGTGCGATGGCCAGCGTGCCCAGCATCACGGGCAACGAAGAGCTGCCTACGCGAGCCACCTGCTGCAGGGAGAGGCCCGTCCCTAGTACGACGATCGACGACTGGAGCAAGGTCTTCGCGGCGAAGCTGTATCCAGGCCGGCACCGCTCGGATCGCAACGCTGGAACGGCAACCCCGGCCAGCACCCCCAGCACGATTCCGAACACAGGCCCGCCGACCACGGGTACCAATCGGCCGAGCGGGACTGCGACCCCCGCGAGCCCGAGGACGACCGCCAAGCCGGGCAGCCGGCGGGACGTCGCCCGCAGCGCCGAACTGAGGTGAGGATGAGGAGTAGGCAGAGTGGCTGGTGGCCTAACCTCGACCTGCACCATTGACCGGATCTCCTCGGCTCGAAAAATGTACGCACATTTAAGCTAAGAGATGACCGGACATTTGGCAACCTCAGACGGAGGCGGGACCCCAGATGACCGAGCGCAGGCTTGACCGCTCCGGCGGACAGCCGCTCTGGAAGCAGTTGCAGCAGGACCTGGTCCGGCGACTGCGAGCCGGGGAGTTCGACGAGCTCTTCCCCGGCGAGCTCGTGCTGGTCGATGACTACCAGGTCAGCCGGCACACCGTCCGACAGGCGCTGTCGAAGCTGCGGACCGACGGTCTGATCGTCGCCGAGCGCGGTCGCCAGCCCCGCGTCGCCACCACGCCGGAGATCCGCCAGCCGATGGGCGCGCTGTACAGCCTGTTCTCGAGCGTCGAGGCATCAGGGCTGACGCAGCACAGCGTCGTACGGGCGCTCGACATCAGGGCCGACGGTGTCATCGCGGCCCGCCTGGAGCTGGAGGAGTCGATCCCGCTGCTCTACCTCGAGCGCCTCCGCTTTGCTGGAGACGAGCCGCTCGCGCTGGACCGGGTGTGGCTGCCGGCTTCAGTCGCAAGGCCTCTCCTCGACGCCGACTTCACTCACACCAGCCTTTACAACGAACTGGCTGCCCGCACCGGACTCCGTCTCGACCACGGCCGCGAGGACATCCGAGCCGTCGTACCGACCCCGGCCGAACGTGCCGTGCTCCACTGCCCGCCGGAAGCCGCCGCATTCTCCATCAACCGCACGGGCACCTCGCAGGGCCGCCTGGTCGAATGGCGCCACACCCTGGTCCGCGGCGACCGCTTCGCCCTCTCCGCCGAATTCTCAGCAAGCATCGGCTACCGCCTAACCACCCACGCCGACGCCTGACCGAACAGGCCATCCGCGGGCGCCAACACGTCCTCGTCCGGCACGGACATCGAGACACGCGCTGCGGTTGTGCCGGTCTTGTCTAACGACTAATAATGCCTTTTGATCGTTAGAGCAGGAGGCGGAGTGATGGATTACCGGCCGGAGCTTGTCGGCGGGCATGTGGCGCTCGATCTGGTCAACACCGTGGCGTGGCGGCTGGATGATCGGCGGCGTGTCGACCGGCTCGCGGATCCGGGCAACCTGCGGAAATGGTTGACGGCGACCGGCCTGAAGCCGTCTGACCGGGGAGTGCGGACCGCCACGTACGACGCGCTGGTGCGGTGCCGTGAGACTGCTTATGCGGTGTTGCAGCCGCTCGCGATAGGTGCGGAGCCGAGCTCGGCGGATCTCGCCGTACTGGGTGAACTGGTCGAGGAGGCCGTCCGCAAGGCCTCGCTGGTCAGCATCCGGCCGCTGATCTGGCGTGCCGACTCCATCGCCGATCGGGTGCGGTTGTCCGTCTGGCGACTCTTCGAGGACGAGGACCTGAGCCGGCTGCGGCAATGCGATGACGACGATTGCGGCTGGTTGTTCCTTGATCGCAGCAAGAACGGCTCGCGCCGGTGGTGCAGCTCGGCGGACTGCGGCAATCGGGCCCGGGCTCGCAGGCATTACCAGCGTCGCCAGACCGGAGCATTGGCGTGATGGCGATCGACCGGCCTGCCCTCGCCGCGGGCATCCGGCTAGGGCTCGGACCTGCCGGAGCGGGTTTCGTACTCGCGCTCAGCTTCGGCGCCGAGGCAGAGGCTCGGGGGTGGGGCGTCGGCTTCCCGGTCCTGTTCTCGGCCCTGGCCTTCTCGGGATCGGCGCAGTTCACCTTGCTGACCGCACTGTCCGGCGGCACTGTGGCGGCGGCGATCGCCTCGGCGGCGCTGATCAACGGGCGCTATCTGGTGATGAGTGTGGCCCTGAACGACAGCCTGCACGGAAGCCGGCTGACCCGGGCACTGCAGGCGCAGGCGCTCGTCGACGCGTCGTTCGTCTTTGCTCACCGCAACGATGGCCGGTACGACGTGTCGCGCTTGATCGGCGCCAGCCTGCCGCAATGGGTGGCCTGGGTGCTCGGGACCGCGGTCGGTGCGCTGACCGCACCGTCGCCTGACCTGATGCACCGGCTGGGGCTGGATGTTGTGTTCCCTGCGTTCTTCCTGGTGCTCGCGCTGGACGAAGTCAGGCGTTCCCGCCGAGCGCTCGCCGCGTCCCTGCTCGGCGCGGTTGTCGCCGCCGGCCTGTTGGTGGTGACCGATCCGGGCTATGCGCTGCTCGGAGCCACGGTGGCCGCATTGATCGGGCTGCTTCCGGAACCTGAGCTCGAGCGTGAGGAGACGTCGTGAAGTTGTGGCTGGCGGCCTTGGCCGTGACTGTCGTGAACTGGCTCATGAAAGCCGGTGGCCCGCTCCTGATGGGCGAACGAAAGTTGCCGCCTGCAGCGGTTCGGGTCGTCGTACTGATAGCGCCGGTACTGCTCGCCGGCCTCATCGTCACCGAACTGGGCGCCAAGCGCCTGGACTGGACTCAACTCGCCGGTGTCGGTGCCGCCGGAATCCTCTCCGTCGTCCGTGTCCCGCTCCTGCTCGCAGTCGCCACCGGAATCGTCCTCACCGCCGCCATCCGCCTGCTGATCGGCTGACGTGCGTCAGGCTGGCCAACTCACCGCCCTCGAGGACTGATCAATGATCGGCGGTTTGGTCGGACAGCCAGAGGTTGGTGAGGCCTTTGAAGTGGGCGTAGAACTGTTCGTGCTCGTTCTCCGGGTACGTCGTCGTGATGGTCTCGCGGAGGAGGCGGTCGAAGTCTGGGCCGGCGACCCAGTCGCGGACTCGGGCGTCGAAGTCGCCTAGGTGTTCGGCGCACCACTCGTGGTATTTCGCCGTCTCGAAGTGCTCGTCGGCCAAGGCCAGATAGGCGCTGATCTTGGCGTCGTAGTCGAGGGACTCGTCGTCGGCGATGGCGAAGTAGCGCTCGGTGTGCAGGTCGACCGAGCTGCGCCGGCCGGTGGCTAGGGAGAAGACCGACCATTTGACCAGCGCGCTGATCGCCCACGGGAAGTAGTAGTGCAGCGACGTCACCGCGACGTCCGGGCAGGCGTTGGCGTAGTCGATCGGGTGGACCGAGTCGCCCTTCACCAGCATCTCGCAGGAGTTGAACTCCCAGCCGAAGAACGCGTTCACGATCCGGCTGATCGCGATCGCCTGGTGCCCGGCGGACGGGCTGAGGAAGTCGTGCGAGACGGCGTACCGGTTGTGCATCGGCTCGTCCGGGCGGAAGTCCATCACCATCGTCTCGGCGCCGATCGACAGTGCCCGGGCGAACTTGTCGTACTCGACCGTCGCCTGCAGGTGCATCAGCATCTCGCCGGACTGGTCGTAGGCCTGGTGCAGGTCGACCTTGTTGTTGATCCGGGACACCCCGCGCCAGCCGCCGCCGTCGAACGGCTTCATGTACATCGGGTACCCGAGGTCCTCGGCGATCGCGTCCAGGTCGAAACCCTTGTTGTACTTCGCCGACGTGTACGCCCAGCGCACGTTGTCGACCGGGTTCTTGTACGGCACCAGCACGGTCCGCGGGATCTTCAGCCCGAGCCGGAGCATCGCGCAGTACGCGCTGTGCTTCTCCATCGACTGGAAGGTGAACGGCGAGTTCAGCAGGTACGTGCCGTTCATCAGCGCGGCCTTCTTCAGCCACTCGCGCGGGTGGTAGTACCAGTACGCGAGCCGGTCGATCACCAGCCCGACCCGGACCGGGTCGTTCAGGTCGAACGGCTCGATGGTCAGCCGCCGGGACCCGAACTCGTGCTCGGCCCCGTCGATGTTCACCGGCCCGACCCGCTGCAGCAACGCCTCGAACGCCTGCGGCCAGTCCTCCTCGGCCCCCAGCAACAATCCGATCAAATGCCGAGAACGGTCAGACATGGTGCTCCTTAAATGGTCGGTTGTCCGGGGGAAGGGAAGAAAGGAAAGAAGAAGAGTGGAGGGCGGCAGACTCCTAACAGAATCGGGGCAGGTGATGGGCGATCTGCTTACGCCACCAGGGCCAGTCGTGCGCTACGTCGTACCCCCACAGATCGAAGTCATGTGGGATGCCTTTCGATGCGAGTACGGCGGCAGTCGCGCGAGCGGACGGCAGCGATCCGGTGGGGTTGGTCTCCCAGTCGCCCTGGCCGACCGTGAGGACGATGAAGATCCGGCTGCGTAGCCAGTCGAGGTGATCACCATCGAGATTGGGCAGGTAGTCGGCGGGATTGTTGAAGTACGTCGCCTCGCCGCGCTCACCCCAGGCGTGCCAGCTGGCGGCGTCGTAGTTGCCGGACTGGCAGATCGCGATCGGGAACAGGTCGGCCCGCTTGAAGGCGAAGTTGAGCGCGTGAAAGGCACCCAGGCTGCAGCCGGTGGTGATGATGTCGCCGACGCCGGGCGAGTCCGCGCCGATGGCCGGGACCACCTGGTTGACGATCCAGGACTCGTAGAACCCGTGGTGACGGGCCCGGTCCTCGAGCTGGATGCTGCGGTCCGACCAGCTGCGGTGGTCGTAGGAGTCCACGCAGTACAGCTTCACCCGGCCGGCCTCGATCAGGTCCGCGACGGCGTCGACCATGCCGTTGTTCTCGTAGTCCCAGGCGCGGCCCTGCTCGCTCGGGAACACCAGCACCGGTCGGCCGTAATGGCCGTAGCGGATCAGCGTGCCGGGCCGGTCAAGCCCGGGCGCCTCCAGCTCGACCTGTTCCCGCTCCATCAGCCTCACCCCAGGCTCGTCGCAGTAGATCCGTCAGCTCAGGATCCAGCACATCACGCCAAGCTGTGAAGTTGTGCATGTCCGGCGTTTCGCCGAGTTCGACCCGCAGCCCGAGCTCGGCCAGCTTCGCCGCCATCACCCGGTTGTTGTGGACGTTCTCCTCCGGCGTGCCGGCGGTCATTGCGACCATCGGCGTACTGGGGGCCGTGGTTGCCGTCAGCACCTGGTTCACGAATCCGGTGACCTGGGCGTAGAACTCGAACTTGGCTTCCTGCGGGTCCGTCTCCGGCGTGAAGAACGACCCCGACTGCAGAAACAGCCCGCCGAACGTGCCGGGATGGTTCCACTCAGCATGCAGCGCCGCCAACGCACCCAGGCTCGCACCCATCATCACTGGTCGACGGCTCCGGTACTGCGCCTTGATCGCAGGCAGCACGTACTGCGTCAGGGCCTCGGCGTACTGCGTGTTGGCGGCGTACCAGAGGTTCCGGGCGGTCGGGTGGATCAGGGCGAGCCGGAACGGCGGCAGTGCGGACCCGGCGACCATCGCGCCGGCGTAGTGCGTCAGACCGGCGTACGCGGCGAACTCGGGACCGTCGTGGGCGAGCAGCAGCGGCAGCTCGAAGGTCGGCGCGATGCCTTCCGGCGCCCACACCTGGAGGTCGACGGTTCCCACCGGGGAGTCCACCGTGAGTGGTGTCAGAGCGGAGGGGATCTGCGTGCTGGTGAGCCAGGCGGGCTCGACGTACCCGGGGAGTGGCAGCCAGGAGTGTTCGCCGAACGCACCGCCGACCAGCCGCGGATTCGTCGGATCGGTCCGCATGCCCAGATCAGCGATGTCGAACAGGTACTCCATCCGGTGCACGGACGGGCGCGGCAGCCGCAGCTCCCAGCCGTAGTCGACCGGTTTGAACTCCAGCAATTCGGCCGCGAGCCCCAGCTCCTGCCACAACCTGACCCCGGTGAAGGCATGCGAACGGTCGGCGAGGCGGAACACCACCTCGGCCCCTTCGACCGCGCTCACCACATCAGGCATCCGACCAAGGTACAGCCGGAAAAGCTGACATACCTTGTCAGTGATGCTGTTCTATCGTGGCAAGGTGGTCGATCTCACGGATATCCGGGCGCTGACGGCGGACCTGCCGCGCAGTTACGAGGTGCTGGTCCGGGACCAGATCAAGTTCCGGGTCGGCCAGATCGTGTACCTGGCGGTCGCGCCGGACGAGAAGACGATCGGGATCGGATTCCCGCGCGAGGAGCGGGAGGCGGCGCTGGCGGCCGAGCCGGACAAGTTCTTCCCGCCGCGACCGTCGGACGAGCGCTTCCAGTGGATCCAGGTCCGCCTGGACGCCCTCGAGTACGACGAACTCCGCGAACTGATCCTGGACGCGTGGTCGATGTGCGTCCCGAAGAAGGTCCGCGCCGAGTACTTCGGCACCGGTGCAGGGGCCTGAGGCAACCATCCTCCTGAGGGAGGAGACGGCTGCGACCGAGGGCCTACTTTCGGCGTCGCAGAACCGTCCTGGCGACCGATGGATGACAACGATTCACCAAGCATGCTTGACGATATGACCGGAGACTTCCTACCTCACCGTCGCAAGGCGTCGGTGAAAGCCCAGTTGCTGACAGTCCTTCTCCTGCTCGCCGCCGCGGCGCTCGGAATCTATCTGTCTTCCTAGGACTCCCAGCGGACCTCGGCCTCGCCCGGTCGCACCACACCTGCCTCGTAAGCCACCACGACTGCTTGGACTCGGCTGGAGAGGCTGAGTTTGGAGAGGACGGAGCTGACGTGGGTTTTGACGGTGGTTTCGCTGACGAAGAGTTTGGTGGCTAGGTCTCGGTTGGAGAGGCCGCGGGCCATCCAGACGAGGATCTCGCGTTCACGTTCGCTCAACTGCCCCAGCAGCCCCACCCAGCGTCCGTCCGGCTGCGGCGGCGCGGGTTGCGTCGTACCGCTGCCGACCTGCCGCTCGAGCTCCATGCAGCGCTCCAGCAGCACCCGCGTCGACGACGGGTCGACCAGCGAGTCGCCGCGGTAGACCGCGCGTACGGCGGACACCAGCAGATCGGGATCGGTGTCCTTCAGCAGGAACCCGGACGCCCCGGCCCGGACCGCGCTCAGCACATACGCCTCGTCGTCGAACGTCGTCAGCACCAGTACGGCGGGACGCGCCCGCCCCGCCTCCTTGTTGGCCGAAGTGATCCGCTCGGTGGCGACGAGTCCGTCCATCACCGGCATCCGGATGTCCATCAGTACGACGTCTGGGTCGTACTGGTCGATCAGCCGGAGCGCCTCCTCGCCGTTCTCGGCCTGGGCGACCGTGGTCAGGTCCGGTTCGTGGTCGAGGATCATCGACAGGCCCATCCGGATCACGCCCTGGTCGTCGACGACCAGGACCCGGATCTGACCGTCAGTCACCTCTGCGGCGGCAGCCATGCCTGTACCCTCCATCCACCCAGTGGCCCGGCGGCGACGGCCAGTGTGCCGCCGACCGCTGTCGCTCGTTCCCGCATCCCGATCAGCCCGTTGCCGCGGCCGCTTTCGCTCCGCCGGGCGGTCTCCAGGACGTTCACCGGCGGCGGTCCACCGCTGCCGTTGTCGTCGATCGTCAGGAGCTCGCCCTGCGGTCCACTCTGCCAGGTCACCCGAGCCGCGGTCGCCTTCGCGTGCACCATCACGTTGGTGAGCGCCTCCTGAATGATCCGTACGGCGGTCAGGTCGGCGGCCGAGGTCAGCTGCCGCTGCCGCGACGGCAGCTCCATGCTCACGTCGATGCCGACAGCCTTCAGCCGGTCGCCCATCCGTGCCACGTCGGCCAGGTCCGGCACGGGCGTCGTCCCGCCACCAGAGCCGCCGGAGCCCGCGGACGCGGCGTCCGGCGACGCCGTGTTCAGCACCCGGACCGTCTCCCGCATCGCGGTCAGCGCTTCCTTGCCGCTGGCAATGATCCAGCGAATCGCCTCCCGCAGCACCTCAGGCCGCTGGTCGGCCACCCGGTCGGCGGCCTGGGCCCGGATCACCACCGCGCTGACGTGGTGGGAGATCACATCGTGCAGATCACGCGCGATCCGGGTCCGTTCCGCGACCGCCGCCCGCTCGGCCTCGACCGCGCGCAGCCGGACGAGTTCGGCGTTGCGCTGCTCCAGCAGGGCGACGCTCTTCCGCCGCCGGCGGGCGTCCGCACCGAGCAGGACCATGCCGCAGATCAGTGCCTCGGCGAACACGAACAGGGAGACGTCGATGTAGTTGTAGAGGCTCGGCAGATCGCGGGGCAGGCTCTTGTACCGGTCGCCGTACAGGATTGCGCGGTTCACCTGACCGAGGACGATCGCGACCACGGTCGGCAGCCCGATCATCAGCCCGGCCAGGCTGCCCATGGTGAAGAAGAGACAGGTGAAGCGCCGTACGCCGCCTGAGGCCGCCAGGTACCCGACGACCAGCAGCGGGACCAGGTGGATCTCCGACTGCAAGGCGGCGTCGCTGATCTCGGGCTGTCCGAAGATCGTCAGGCCGACCTGGGCGGCGAGGCCGGTGCCGACCGCGGCGTACAGGAACGGGTAGAGGACCGAGACCACGACAAGCGTCATGCGCGGGAATTGCCGGCCGCAGGCGACCGTGGCGACCAGGAAGACGCCGGTCACCACCGAGACCATCGGGTTCTGCGGCCGCAGTCCGCTGTTGTTGATCAGACTCAGCGCCCCGAACCAGACCAGCCCGATCAGCGCCGCGAGCAGCAGATCCTGCTGCGCCTGCGGCAATCGACGCCAGTAGGTCCACATGCCAGAGAGCCTAGTCACCGCGTGTTAGCGGAGGCTTCATCTGCCCGAACGGGCGCGCTCTCCAACTTTAGGAGGAGGCTGGGCGTCCGATTGGATACCCAGGTCCGACTTCCGGGTCGCAGACACGGTCCCTGGGACCGATGCACCGACCATGCCGAATCCGAAAGGCTGTACCCATGACGACCGACCCGCCGCCCCGTCGGACCGCCTCGGTTCGGCTGCGGTTGCTGTCCGTGATCGGGGCGGGCGGAGTGGTGCTGGCGGTCGGGTCGCTGGTGATCTGGCACGGACAGGTGGGGGAGTTGTTCGGACTCGCGGCGGACAAGGAGCCGGTGGTGTCGAGCGTGAACGCCCCCGCGGTCTCCGGGCCGCCGGTCACGACGAAGTCCGTGCGTACGCCGACTCCCACGCCGACCCGTACGACGACCAAGCCGCCGAAGAAGACCCAGCCGACGACCAAGCCGACGTACGGCGAAAGCAGCATCAGCGGGCTGTCGCCGAAACTGAAGTCTCGCCTCAAGAAGGCGATGGCAGGCGCGCGGGCCGACGGCATCACGATCAGGATCACCTCCGGTCGCCGGAGCGCGGCCAAGCAGCAGCGGCTGCTGAACGAGGCGATCCAGAAGTACGGCTCCTACAAGGCGGCGACGCGCTGGGTGCTGCCGCCGAAGTACTCCGCGCACGTGCAGGGCACGGCCGTCGACATCGGGCCGGCGGCGGCTCGGCAATGGCTGAACCGGAACGGCTGGCGGTACGGCGTGTGCCGCCGGTACGACAACGAACCCTGGCACTTCGAGGCGCTGACCACCCCCGGCACGAAATGCCCACCGCGCGAACCGTACGCGCGACCCGTGTCCGACTGATCTGACAAAGAGGAGATCACCATGACGATGACTTATGCACAGCCCGTGACCCGGCGCTACGGCCGTTCCCGGCTCGCCGTACCCACGTTGTGGCGCCAGGTGATCCGGAAGGCAGACGAGACCGCAGTGACGGAGCCGGACCGGTCCGCGCACACGCAGCTGGAGATCTACGACGGCATCCTGGCCGCGTTCGAGCGCCGCGCCGAGGTGCTGAGCGTGCTGAAGACGTCGCCGGACCGGCAGACCGCCGTACGGCGTCTGCGGGAGCTGCTCGAGGTGAGCCACCTGCAGGCGACAGCCATCGTGGACCTGCCGCTCACCACCGCGTCGCACGACCGGATCGCACGCCGCGCCGCCGAGCTCCGGGCCGCCCTGAACCGCTGACCCGGCGTCACCCGGCGTCTCACGGCTCGCCTGGTGAGGTGCAGAGCTTGAGTGGCGTGGGGAGGATGGAGGGGTGATCACGATCGAGCAGGCCGGGCGACTGCGCAAGGCTGGGGTGCTGTGGGCACCCGCGGCCGGGGATCGCTTCGTCGTACCGGACCGGGACATGGACGACGACGTGTTCGTGGTGAGCGACATGACCGTCGAGGTGCACGACTACCAGGGCAGCAAGGTGATCGGCTTCAACGGCACCACCGAGTGGGCCCTGGACAGCATCGAGCAACGCGAGGTCATCTGGCTGCCCCGCGAGGAGCAGCTCCGCGCCCTCCTCGGCGAGCATTTCCGCAAACTGGAAGCCGTGCCGGACGGCTACACCGTCGAGCTCACCAACACGACCCATACCGCCCCCGACGCCGAACAGGCCTACGCCGACGCCGTCATCCACCTGCTGGGCGCGTAGCCCGCCAGTACTGCTTCTTCTCCCGGTCTTTCACCGTGTAACCGAGCTTCGCCACCTCGTCGCGAAGCTCGCGCAGGTCGGCCTTGCCTTTGTCGCCGTCCTCGAAGGCCTTCGACCGCGCCAGCCCGACCAGCGGGAACCCGCCGAACAGCATCACCTTGTCCGCCGCCGAATGCCCGATCACGGTGCTGTCCGCCATGCCCCGAACGTAGTGGAGCCAGCGGAGAACTTTAGTATCGAATGAGGGAACCGAAGAACAGGACGTACTCCTCTACGTATGCCGCCTCGCACGCTCAGCGGGCCCGGCGGCAGGGCCGCTGGGCCGACTACCTCCTGTCCGTCGGTACGCTCGACCAGGTGACAGGCGGCATT
This sequence comes from Kribbella antiqua, assembly GCF_004345665.1. Lineage (GTDB taxonomy): Bacteria > Actinomycetota > Actinomycetes > Propionibacteriales > Kribbellaceae > Kribbella > Kribbella antiqua. The sequence continues at coordinate 108,140 of NZ_SLWR01000012.1, read as the reverse complement.
TGGTTGCGGTTCCTCTCCGGCCCGGAGATCGACGAGCTCGGGTTGACTCGGCTGGAGATCGTGGATGCGGTCGAGGAAGCTGTCCGGGAGCACGGCGAAGGCCGGACGAGCTTCGAGCCGCGGGTGCATCTGATGCCGGACAACGGCGGCATCGGCCACTTCAATGTCCTGCGCGGTCACCTCGACGGCCTCGGCGAGCACGGCATCAGCGGGGTGAAGGTGGTCGGCGACTTCGTCCCGAACTACCAGAAGGGCCTACCCAGCGAGCTGGCGATGGCTACGCTGTTCGACCCGACGACCGGCGTTCCGCTGGCAGTGCTGGACGCGACCATGATCACCGCGGCAAGGACCGGTGCCATGACCACGGTCGGCGCGCGGCACCTTGCCCGGCGGGACAGCAAGATCCTCGGACACGCCGGAGCTCGCGGTACGGCGTGGTGGAACGTCACCATGCTCGACGACCTCTTCGACCTGGACGAGATCCGGGTGACGTCGCGGCGGCCGGAGTCGCGGGAGAAGTTCGCGGCCGAGTTGTCCGCTGAACTGTCCACGCCTGTGCGGGTGGTGGCGACGGCCGAGGAAGCCTTCGACGGTGCCGACGTACTGGTCGAGGCGACGCGGCTGACCGAACCGGAGCCGTTGCTGCGGACATCGGCCGTGAAGCCGGGCGCATTCGTCGTGCCGTACGGAACCGTCAGCGCGGTTGAGCTCGATCTGCTCGACGTGATGGACAAGGTGGTCGTGGACGACTGGCGCGAGGCGCAGTCCGGGCGATTCGGGTCGCTGCGGCGGCACGTCGACTCGGGCCGGTTGTCACCGCAGACGTTGTACGCCGAACTCGGCGAGATCGTTGCCGGTCGTAAACCCGGCCGGGAGAACGATGCCGAGCGCAACCTTTTCTGGCATCGCGGATTGTCCTTGCTGGACGTCGCTATCGCTCACCTGATCCTGCGCAAGGCCGAAGCCGCCGACGTCGGCACGATGCTCCGGTTCCACTGACATGCTGATCACCGAGCCGTCCGACCTCGACCCGGCCAGCCCCGAGCCGATCGAGCTCGCGCCGGCCTTGCTCGACCGCCTCGCGAAGATCCGGTACGACGTACTCCGCGCGCTGCAGGCCGGTGATCCTGTCTACGGCGTCAACACCGGAATGGGGGCCATGAGCAAGGTTCGCCTGACCGAGGAGGAACAGCGCACCCACCAGAGCAATCTCCTGCTCGGCCGGGCGGTCGGAGGTCCGCCGTGGCTCCCGCCCGACGAAGCACGCGCTGTGCTGATCGGCCGGCTGCGGACGTTCCTGACCGGTGATGCCGGTGTCTCCGTCGAGCTGATTCAGCGATTGATTGCCTTGATCAACAGTGGCGAAATGCCCGAGATCCCCGCGGGCGGCGCTGGTTCGGCCGGGGAGATCATCCCGTTGGCCCATGCCTTTGGCTCGCTCCGGCTCGAGCTTGGTCCCAAGGAGGGCATCGCGCTCCTTGCCGGGATTCCGGGCGCGACCGGCCGGGCGGCGCTCCACGCTTCCCGAGCCCGTCGGCTGGTGGATCACCTGAGCGCGGCCGCGGCCGGGTCGATCGCTGTGATCGGCGCGAACCGTGCGCCGTACCACCCACTCACTGCCCGAGGCGACGATGTGCTGGCGGCCGAGCTCACCCGGCTCAGGGATCTTGCCGGGCCCGAAGCTGAGCCGCGAAGTCTGCAAGCGCCGGTCTCGTTTCGCGTTGCTGGGCACGTGATCGCGCACGTTCGACGGACCCTGACCCAGCTCGAGGAGGCGGTCGACCGGGCATTCGCCGGGGTCACCGACTCACCGGCGTACCTGGATGGCGAGTTCATCGGTACGGCGGGCTTTCACGGGATCGACCTCGCCGCGCACTGCGATCACCTGACCGCTGCCCTCGCCCACGCGGCCGAGGTCTCCGCCGCCCGGCTCCACCGCCTGCTCGACCCGTCCGTCACTGGCCTCCCCGCTCAGCTCGCCCACGAACCAGGCCCGCAGGCCGGTCTCGTCGCCGTCCACAAACGAGCCGTCGCCACCACTCACGCCCTTCGCCGCCTGACGTTGCCCTCGGCAACCAGTACGGCGGAGACGTCCAACGGCCAGGAAGACGTCCAGACCTTCAGCTGGGAGGCCGTCGGTGTCCTCGCCGACGCCGTCCGCCTGACCCGCGAGGTCACCGCCTGCGAACTCCTCGCCGTCCACCAGGCCTTCGCTCTCGCCAAGCGCCCGTATCCACCAGGTCTGCGTCAACTGCTCGGCGACGTCGCGGCCGTCGTACCGCCGATCGAAGCCGACCGTCCGTTCGGCGAGGACCTGGCCAGACTGCTGGATCTCCTTGATCCGTCAGTCATTGCTGGTGGCTCACACAGTCGTTGATCGAAAAGCCAGTGCGACACGCCGATCAATTGGTAGTTGCAAGTAGCTTGCGCGGGGTCTGTGTCGTTGGACTGATGCGGGCTTGTGGATTCTGAACGAAGAGCTGACCTGAGAGCACTGTCCAGGGCAGTCGTGGATCCCCTAGCCTGAGTCGATGATCGGCGGAGATGGAGGGAAGTCGTTGAAGCGGTTCGTGGTTCCGCCGACCTGGCCGTCGCCGCCCCGCCGTCACTGGGTCCCACCCAAGACCTGGCATCCCGATCCATCCTGGCCACCGCCGCCCCCGGGCTGGCGGTTCTGGGTCGACGGCAAGGGCAATCCCGTCCGCGGTCCGGTCGGCCGGTACGGCGGCCCGTCGCGTCGCGCGGTGTACGCCGGAGCCGGCGCGCTGATGCTGTTCCTCGGGGTCAACTTCTGGGCGCTGTCCGCGATCGGCATGTTCGGCGGCGACTCCGGCGACCGTACTGCGATCCACTTCGCCGACGACAGTACGACGCCGTCCGCGACTCCGACTCCCGTCGTACCGCCGAAGACGACGCAGCACACCTCGGCGCCGCCACCGGTGCAGAAGTCCACGGTCACGCCGTCGCGCAAACCGACGCAGCAGCCGACGAAGCGGCGCACCACGGCTCAGTCCGACGACCGTGCTCAGTCGACGCCGACCAAGCCGTCGGCAACGGCGACCAAGACGATCCGGCCGCCGCGGCCGACCACGAGCACCCCGCCATCCCGGGATGAGCTGCTGCGGGAGTACTGCCTCCAGCAGGGCTGGGATCCCGAGTACTGCGACCCCGACAACTGGCCCTCGGGCCCACCGCCCGAGGGCCCCTGATCAACCGAATCCTCACCGGTACGGCGCTCAACCTCACGGCCGGTGCGGTCGTCGACTAGACCACGTTCCGCTCGGCGCGGTGGGTGTTGGCCTGGAAGCGGCGGACGTCGAGCGGGCTGATGTCGACGAAGGGTTCGCGGCCGAGGTAGAGGTCGCGGATGATCTCGCCGACGGCCGGGCCTTGCAGGAAGCCGTGGCCGGAAAACCCTGTGGCGTAAAGGAATCTGGAGATTCCGTCGTCCTCGCCGATCAGTGCGTTGTGGTCCGGCGTGATTTCGTAGAGGCCCGCCCACCCGCTGGTCAGGCCGACGTCGAGCAACGACGGTGCGCGGTGTTCCATCGCCTCGGTCAGTCGCGGCAACCAGTCGTCGGTTCGGTTCAGGTGGAAGCCTGGTTGCTCGTCCGGATCCGACATCCCGACGAGCAGTCCCGGACCTTCGCGGTGGAAGTAGAAGGTACTGGCGAAGTCGATCGTCATCGGCAGGTTCGACGGGAGGTCGGGGACCGCCTCGGTGACGACGATCTGGCGGCGCAGTGGGGTGACGGGGAGGTCGACGCCGACCATCTCGCCGAGCTGTCCTGACCACGCGCCGGCGGCACAGATCACCGTGCTGGTGCGGATGTCGCCGCGGTTGGTCCGGACCGTCTGGATGTGGTTGCCGTCAGCATCGATTCCGACGACCTCGGCTTTGGTGACCAGAGTTGCGCCGAGCCGGCGGGCGGCTGTGGCGTAGCCGAGGACGACTGATTCCGGCGTACAGTGTCCGTCCGCAGCGGAGAAGCAGGCGCCGGCCAGGCCGTCCGGGGAGATGATCGGCGCAAGCCGGACTGCCTCGTCGACCTCGATCATCCGGGTCGGTTGGCCGGCAGCGTTCTGGAGGCGCGTGCTCTCGCGGAACAGCTCGAGCTGATCGGCGGTTTCGAGCAGGAACAGGTATCCGACGCGATGCAGGTCGATCTCCTGACCAGGGCGCTCGGCAAAGCTTGCGAACGCCTCCAGACTGCGGGCGCCGAGCGCGATGTTCAGCTCGTCGGAGAAGTTTGCCCGCACCCCGCCGGCTGCCTTCGACGTCGACCCGGAACCGAGCTCGTCGCGCTCCAACAGTACGACGCGTTCCACCCCCGCCTCGGCAAGGTGAAACGCGATGCTCGTACCCATCACCCCACCGCCGACAACCACCACCTCAGCGGCGTCCGGCACCCCACGCCCACCGGCCTGAACCGCAGCCGCCATCCCCACATCCCTCCGCTCGCCGTCACCCCAACCCTCAACCACCCGCCCACCCCCCGCCAACCCACCCCGCGCGCCGCCCACCCCAACCCGGCGCCCCGCTCACCCCCTCCGGCGTGCCGCCCGCACCCGGCCCGCGTGCCGCCCAACCCCTCCGGCGTGTGCTCCCCTCCGCGTGCTTCTACATCGGCTAGGCCCGCGTCCTCGTAGGGTTTCGGGGAACATAATTTGCGCCTGATGCGAATTATGTTCCCGAGATCGGCGCGAATCGGCCGGGCAGAGGTTGGGGAGCAGCTGGCTTCGGGGATCGCAGGTTGGTGGGTGAGCCCATCAGATGGTGGGTTCACCCACGGTGTGCCGGTGGCAAACCCGCAAGCTGGTGGGTTGACCCATCGAATAGTCGCCCCGCGCGCCAACCCCCCGCGTGCCAACCCCCCGCGTGCCACCCCCCGCGTGCCGCTCGCGACGCGTGCCCGCAGCATGCCGCCCCGCGTGCCGGGGGTTCTCCTTGGGTTTCCGGAACATAGTTTGCGCCTGGCGCAAACTATGTTCCGGAGATCGGCGGGATCGGCCGGGCAGGCGTTGGGAAGTCGATCGACCGGGGATCGCGGGTTGGTGGGTGAACCCATCAGATGGTGGGTCGCACACGGAGTGCCGGTAGCGAACTCGCAAGCTGGTGGGTTGGCGCACGGGCGGTGGGCTGGCCCACCGGATGCTGGGCTCGCCCACCGGATGCTGGGCCGGGGGTGGGTGTGAGCGGGTTACGGGAGTTGGTAGGTGAGGTCTGCTGCGACGGTTTCGGTGTCCATCTGGGCTCTTTGGAGTTTGCCGGAGTAGTCCCAGTTCATCGACTGCCAGCGGGTGAACTGGTCGAGGACCCAGACGCCGCTCTGGCGGGAGCCGTTGCCCGACTTGCCGTTGCCGCCGAACGGGAGGTGCGCTTCGGCGCCGGAGGTGGAGTTGTTGACACTCACCATTCCCGCCGAAATACCGGAAGCGAACCGGAACGCCTTGTTCGGGTCCGTCGTGTAGATCGAGCTGGACAGGCCGTACCCAGACTTGTTGCCGAGGGCAATCGCCTCGTCCAGCGTCGAGTACGTCGTGATGCCGACGACCGGGCCGAAGGTCTCGTTCAGGAACAGCTCGTCGTCCGGCCGGACCCCGTCGACGATCACCGGGTGGTAGAACAACCCGGCCGCGGGGTCGCCGACGAAACCGCGGCGTGGGTTCTCCGCGCTGACCCGCCCCGTCGCGCCGATCACCCGATGGTGGCCCGCGATCCAGCCCAGCGACTTCTCGAACCCAGCCGCGAACTTCTCGTCCAGCAGCGGGCCGAACAGCACGTCGGCAGTCGGATCACCCATCGCCGCGTCCTCGACTGCTCGCGTGAAGCGCAGAACGAACTCGTCATGCACCGACTCGTGGACGATGACCGTGCCGAGCGAGGTGCAGCGCTGACCCGCCGTACCGAAGCCGGAGAAGAGCGCGCCTTCGACGGCCAGGTCGAGGTCCGCGTCCTCGGTGATCACCATCGGGTTCTTGCCGCCGAGCTCGAGGCACGGCGTCTGCACGTGGCGACCGCACAGCTCGCCGATGCGGCTCCCGACCTCGCTGGAGCCGGTGAAGCCGACCTTGTTGATCAGGCCCGACTGGAGGGCCTGTTCGAGTCCGCTGAAGGTGTCCGGACCATCGGCGTACACGACGTTCAAGACCCCGGCCGGTACGCCGGAGTGCGCGAAGATCTCGTAGAACGCGTCGGAGACGACCGCGCAGTACTCGGCCGGCTTCCAGACGACCGTGTTGCCACAGAGCAGTGCCGGGACGATGTACCAGGACGGTACGGCGACCGGGAAGTTGCCGGCGGTGATCACCGCGACCGTGCCGACCGGGCGGCGGAAGGTGAACAGTTGCTTATCGGGCATCTCGGACGGAACGGTCTGTCCGTAGAGCCGGCGGCCCTCGCCGATGAAGAAGTCGCAGGTGTCGATGATCTCCTGCACCTCGCCGAGCGCCTCGGCCAGCGGCTTGCCGATCTCTCGGGTGACGAGCGCGGCGAGGCGCTCCTTGTTCGCGGTCATCAGGCGGCCGACGTTCGCGATCACCTGACCGCGCTGCGGTGCAGGCGTCGCGGCCCAGGCCGGCTGAGCCGCGCGAGCCGCCTCGGCTGCCCGGACGAACACCTCTGGTCCCGCGCTGCCGACCGTCCCCACGACATCGCTCAACTGAGCCGGATTGGTCGACGGAGTACGCCGTACCGCCTCCGCGACTCGCTCACCGGCCACAACCGACCGAACCTCGACCGCCATCCGCGCATCCCCTTTCGCTGGTGGCACCACCCTAAGCCGCGATGCACGCCCGGGGTCGCGGATCGTGGCTTAAGCGTGCGGGGGCAGCTTGCGGCCGGGGTAGAGGTCCGGGATCGGGATCGGCATCCGCCAGAGGTGCATGTGCGGGTGGATCAGGCCGTGGCGTACGGCGACGTACCGGAGCAGACGGAGCGGGCCGGCGATCAGGATGAACGCCAGCGGGAGCTCGACGAGGAAGGCGCCGAGCAGGGCCTGGGTGAGATCGGAGCCGCGCTGACTGGTCATCACGTCGAACCAGGCGTCGCAGATCAGCAGCACCCCGGACGCGAACGCGGTCGGGAAGACCAGTTGCTTGCGCTTCCAGCCGGCGATCGCGGTCAGCGCGAGCATGGTCAGGAGCAGGATGTCGAAGCCGACCCAGGTGGCGACCCAGTTCCGCGCGACGTAGTGCTGGGGCAGGGTGACGGCCAGGTAGACCGTCCACGGGATGAGCGCGGCCACGCAGAGCAGCATCAGCACCGTCCGCCACTTGCGGATCCGCTCGATCGTCCGGAGCGAGACCATCCGGCCGGGGGCCGGCGCCAACCGCAGGATCAGGTCCCGCCGCTCGGCCGCCGTCATGGCCGCGATCTCTTCGTCGGTCAGGGTCACCGTCCCAGTATCCGGGGGCACGCCAGGAAGGCTTGTGACTGCATTCACAAGCGGGTAAGATCAACCGCGACGAAACTGTCGGCGAGACAGATAGAGGTGCGGGCGTGACGGAGCGCAAACCACCGAACATGTCGACCCAGGACTGGGTCGAGGCCCAGATCCAGCATGCGCAGCGGACCGGGGAGTTCGACGACCTGGCCGGAGCGGGCAAGCCGCTGAAGCTCGCGGACTCGCACGATCCGGACTGGTGGGTCAAGGACTTCATCCGCCGCGAGAACATCGAGACCGAGGCGCTGCTGCCGCCCGCGGTCCTGCTGCGCAAGGAGAAACAGCAGGTCCACGACAAGGTCCGGGGCATGCGTCGCGAGGCCCAGGTCCGCGACTACCTGGCCGATCTGAACAAGCGGATCCTGATCAGCATTCGCGACACCACCGGACCGGTCGTCCCGGTCGGCACGGTGGACGAGGAAGCGATCCTGGCGCAGTGGCGCGCCGAACGGCCCGACCCTGCGGCGAAGCCCGCTTCCGCTCCGGAGCCGGAGCGGAAGAAGTCGTTCTGGCAGCGGTTGTTCAGCTGATCAGTTCGCGGGCGGCGGTGGCGATCTCCCGCTCGCTGACCAGGACGTGGTGGGCGGCCGCGCCCAGTGGGACGTAGGAGTCGTGGCTGGCCACGCGGGCCAGCCGGCCGGTGTAGCCGTAGTCGATCAGGGCGGCGAGCACGCCTTCGGAGACGCCGCCGGATCGGCGGGTCTCGTCGACGACCAGGACGCGACCGGTTGCTGTTGCCTCGCGCAACAAGTCGTCCATCGGCAACGGCGCGAGCCAGCGGAGGTCGAGAACGCGGATGCCAGGGATCTTCGCCGCCACCCGCAGGCTCATCGGAACGCCGTTGCCGAAGGTGACGATGGTCAGCTCGGTCCCGTCGCCGTACGTGCGTGCGCGGCCGATCGGCACCTCCTCGGTCGGGTACGGCGCCAGCCAGCGCTCGTCGGTGTCGTCGTACAAACCTCGTCGGTGGTAGAGGGCGATCGGCTCGAGGTACACGCTCACAGTCCCCGACGAACGCGCTGCGGCTGCGCACGTGTGCAGCATCGCGGCCGCGTCGTCTGGTCGCGACGGTGAGGCGATGACGATGCCCGGGATGTCCCGGAGTACGCCGATCGCGTCGTCGTTGTGGAAATGCCCGCCGAAGCCCTTCTGGTAGCCGTAACCGGCGATCCGCAGGACGAGCGGGTTCTGGTACTGCTCCTGGGAGAAGAACTTCAGCGACGCGGCCTCGCCTCGCAGTTGATCCTCGGCGTTGTGCAGATAGGCCAGATACTGGATCTCCGGGATGGGCAACAATCCCGACACTCCGGCGCCGAGCGCCAGCCCGAGGATCGACTGCTCGTCCAGCAGTGTGTCGAACACCCTGGCCGGCCCGAACGCCTTCTGCAGTCCGCGGGTCACGCCGTACACGCCGCCCTTGCGGCCGACGTCCTCCCCGAACACCATCGCTTCCGGGTACGACGCGAGGATGTCGGACAGGGCGCGGTTGATCGACTGGCTGAGGGTCAGGAGGTCGGTTGTCTTACTGCGTTGAGGCAACGACTTCGACACCTTCGCCGGCTGCGGAAAACGCAGCGGCGCGGCAACGGCTTCCGCCGACGACAGTTGCGGAAGGCCCGCAACTTCAGTCGCGATCCGCATCACCTCGGCGCGCTTGTCCTCGTACAGCTCGATCAGGTCGTCGGCCGAGTAGCCAGCACCGAGCAGCAGTCGCGCCGTACCCAGCAAGGGATCCAGCTCCTCGTCGGCCGCCAGCTCCCCGGGCGATCGATAAGCCGCCTCCACATCCGATCCGGCATGTCCGAGCAGCCGGACCGTTCGGAGCCGCAGGAACGCGGGCCGCCGGTTCCGCCGTACGAACGTCGCCGCTTCCGTTGCCATCGTCAACGTCGCGGCAAGATCGGTGCCATCGGCATCGAAGTAGCGCAGCCCGGGTCGCTGCCCGTACGCCTGCTTGATCCAGCCCTCCGGCGTACGCACGCTGATACCGATCCCGTTGTCCTCGCAGACCAGCAGCAAGGGCATCGGCAGTCCTTGGTACGACGCGTGCAGCGCGGCGTTGATCGCGCCGGTCGCAGTGGAGTGGTTCGCCGAGGCGTCGCCGAAACTCGTCACCACGATCGCGTCGTGCGGCCACGGCGACGGTACGCCGAGCTTCGCCGACCGCGAGATCGAGAACGCCACCCCCATCGCCCGCGGCAGATGGGACGCGATCGTCGACGTCTGCGGGATGATCGCCAGGTCGTGCCGGCCGAACACCTTGTGCCGGCCGCCGGCGATCGGCTCGGTGGTCGCAGCCGCGACGCCGAGCAGGATGTCGCGCAGGCCTTCCTTGGAGCCGCACTGGTCGGCACGGGCGAGATAGAACGCACCGGACCGGTAGTGCAGCAGCGCCGGATCGGTCGGCTGCAGCGCCGCGGCGACGGCCGCGTTGCCCTCGTGACCGGCGGAGCCGATCGTGTAGAAGCCTTGGCCTTGCGACTGCATCCACCGGGCGGCCAGGTCGGCGTGCCGGCTGCCGAGCTGGGCGTCGTACAGGCTGCGCAGCAGGTCGGCTGGGTGCTCGCACGGTGTGGGTTTGAGCGCGCGGACGCGTTCGGCGAACCGCTCGTCGACGGCGGTCACCGGCTCAGCCCCTCAGAGCCCGCAGTCGAAGCCGTCGTCATTCGGGTTCGCGTCGGCCAGGACATCCAGGATTCGGCTCGCGCGGCGAAGGTCCTCACTCGATACATGATCGGCGAAGAAGGTTGATACCACAGCGTCGACCACGGGTTGAGCAGCTGCGAGCGCCTCTCGGCCCGCCGGAGTGAGCTCGGCCCAGATGGCCCGGCGGTCCTCCGGAGTGTTCCGGCGGACGACCCAGCCGTCCTTGTCCTCCAGCTTCCCGATCAGCCGGGTGCAGCCGCTCCGGGAGATCATCAGCTCCGTCGCCAGCGGCGCCATCCGCATCCGGCCGCCGGCCTGGTCGAGGATCCGCAGCACCTCGTGCTCGAAGTAGCCCATCTTCAGCCGGGATCGCAGCGTGTTGTCGAGATGCGTGAACAGCAGGGTGTCCGCGCGGTACATCGCTCGCCAGGCACCGAGCTGCTCGGTGCTCATCGTCGTCGGCATGGCGGAAGTCTAGTACACGGTGCAACAGTTGACATGCGAACTGTTCTTCGTCTCGCTGCTGTTGATGCCGTTGTCGATGGCGCTGGCCGGCCCGGCGCTGGTGTCGCTGTTGGTCGTGTACTTCGGCCGGATGCCGTCCGACGAGATCGCTCACCCGCTGGACCAGCCCACGGAGGCCACGGTCGCCGCCTGAACCGGTTGAGGGCGGGTACCGGATGAGACATGCGATGGATTCGGCTGCGGGCGTTGCTGACGGTCAATCTGGTGCTGTTCTTCCTGTTCCTGCTGGGACTGGTCCTGACCGGGCACGCGCAGGAGAACTCCGAGCTCGCCGACCACGGGCAGCCGGCGCAGAGCCTGGGGCAGTACGTCGGCTCGGCCTCGTTCGGCGAGGCGGTATTCGAGAACTGGGAGTCCGAATTCCTGCAGATGGGCATGTACGTCCTGCTCACGGCGTACCTGGTGCAGAAAGGGTCCGCGGAGTCGCGGCCGCTGAACGGTAAGGCCCCGCAGGACGAGGACCCGCGGGAGCACCGGAACGACCGCAACGCGCCCTGGCCGGTACGACGAGGGTCCGAGCCGATCCTGTGGTTGTACGAGAACTCGCTGGCGATCGCGTTCGGCCTGGTGTTCTTCCTGTCGCTGTGGCTGCATGCGGTCACCGGGGCACGCGCGTACAGCGAGGAGCAGCAGTTGCACGGTGGTGAGGCGGTCACCACCTGGGCCTATCTGCAGACGTCGCAGTTCTGGTACGAGTCGTTCCAGAACTGGCAGAGCGAGTTCCTCGCCGTCGCGGCCATCATCGGCGGCTCGATCTTCCTCCGCCAGCGTCACTCCGCGCAGTCCAAGCCAGTTCACACGCCTCACGCCGAAACCGGTGACTGAGCTCCTGCGTCTCAGCTGCTGGCTGAGCGGCCAGGTGTGCGGACAGGGGTTTGGGGAACGGTGAAGTGGTCGTGTTCGTTGGTCGGGGTAGGCGTGGGTGGGGTTGGCTGTGAGGTGGTTCGTGGCGATGGTGTGTGAGTTCTGGTGAGGTCACCTCTGGTACGGCGGATTGCCGTCGCGGCAGGGCTTGGCGTGGGGACGACCGGGGTTCTCGCTGGGGTGCTGTTGCTTGGCCCGCTGGCGGCCTCGATCCTGCTCGCTGTGGTGTTCGTGCTGGTCTGGCCGGTGGCCGCGGTGATCCGGCACGTTGTCGACGACGCGCCGTACGAGTCGGCGATGGTTGTCGCGGGGGCTGCGGCGGCCGGCGTGCTGTGCCTGCCGGGGCTGGTGCGGCTGTTGGCGTGGGGCGCGCTCGGGGTGGCGGTGGCGCTGCTCGTCGCCGGGCTCTTCGTGCTGATCGACCTCGTGGTGCCGGCTCGCAAGCCGCGCAAGTCGCGGCGGCAGCGGAAGCTCGAGCGGCTCACCGAACAGGAGTTCCTGGAGGACGAGCACCTGATCGCTTCGCTCCAGTGCCCACTGAGCATCGAGGAACTGTGCGGCGTCTGGGCCGAGACGAGCAGCACGCTCGCGCAGGGCGCCGACATGCGCGACCGCCAGGCAGTCGCCGAGGTACGACGCATCTGCCTCGACGAGTTCGAGCGTCGTAACCCCGACGGCTTCCAGCGCTGGATCGACGCCGGCGCCCCCGCGAACCCGAGCTCCTACTTGCTTCCCGCCCGAGGTGACTGAGCAACCACGGCCTGAGCCACCAGAGTGGCGGACTGAGGGTTCTGCCCGGTGACCAGGCGGCCGTCGGTGACCACCTGCGGCGCGAAGTTCGCAGCTGGGTGATGTACGGCGCCACGAGCCGTCAACGCGTCGGCCAAGAGGAACGGCACGACGTCGGTGAGCCCGACCGCCGCTTCCTCCGCGTTCGTGAAGCCGGCGACGTTCTTGCCGTCGACCAGGTAGCTCCCGTCGGAGAGCTTCAGGTTGACCAGGGCGGAAGGGCCGTGGCACACGGCGGCGACCACGCCACCACGTTCGTAGATCGCCGCGGCGAGTGACGCCAGCGCCTTGTCATCCGGGAAGTCCCACATGGTCCCGTGTCCGCCGGCGAAGAAGATCGCGTCGTACGACGTGGGGTCGAGGGTGGCGGCGGTCGGGGTGTGGTCGAGGTCCACGGAGGCGAGGAACTTCTGCTGGATCGGGTCGTCTTCATCGAGACCGTCGTGCGGCGGTCGCCCGCCGGCGACCGAGACCAGCTCGACGTCGAATCCGGCCTCCTGGAAGACCGCCCACGGCTCGGCCGCCTCGGAGACATAGAAGCCAGTACGACGCCCGGTGCCGCCGAGCTCGGAGTGACTGGTGAGTGCAATCAGTACGCGTGTCATGCGCACCATGATGCGTTGGTCGGGCTATCGGAAACCAATAGGAAAAATCGCCGTGAGGCATAGGATTTCCGATATGTTGGATCTGTTTCGCAGCTTCCTCGCCGTCCACCGGGCCGGCTCGATCACCGCCGGCGCGCAAGTCCTCGGGCTGTCGCAGCCGACCGTGACGGCGCAGCTCAAGGCGCTGGAAGCCGCGCTCGGCCGCCCACTCTTCGAACGCCAGGCTCGCGGCGTCCGCCCGACCTCCGCAGGCGACGAACTGGCTCGCCGAATCGCTGACCCGATCGACGCCCTGCAGGGACTGCTCCGCGACGAGCTCGACGCGCCCACCACGGGCACGGTTCACCTCGGTGGTCCTGCTGACTTCCTGTGTGATCAAGTCCTGCCGGCGCTGGCGGGCCGGTTCGCGGCCGGTCTGCAGGTACGTACGACGTTCGGCCTGCCCGACGACCTGCTTGATCGGCTGCTCAACCGCAGTCTCGATCTGGTGATCAGCTCGGTCCGGCCCCGCCGCCCGGGCCTTCGGGTGACGCCGTTCTACGACGAGGTGTTCGCGCTGGTCGCCGCGCCGCAATGGTCGACCGGTACGGCGATCACGTCGCCGGAGCCGCTGCGCAAGATCCCATTGGTCGCGTATGCCGAGGAGGCGCCGATCATCCGGCGCTACTGGCGCAGCGTGTTCGGGACCCGGCTGACCCGGACGGTGGATCTCGTCGTACCCGATCTGCGCGGTGTGCTGGCCGCCGTACGACGGGGTGCGGGTGCGAGTGTGTTGCCGACCTATCTGTGCGACGAGTTGCTGGCGACTGGTGAGTTGGTCTTGCTGGCCGAACCGGAGTTGCCGCCGCTGAACACCTTGTACGTCGTTACGCGGTCGGACGCTGGGCCGCGGAGTGCGGCGGTCGTTGTACGGGATGAACTGGTTCGGGCTACAGGCCTTTGATGACGGCTGAGATGCCGCCGGTTAGGGCGAGTAGGAGGACGAGGCGCCGGGCGTGGCGTTCGGGGACGCGGCCGGAGAGGGCGCGGCCGATGAGCGCGCCGAGGACGAGGCCGGTGGCCGCCGCTATCCAGTTGCCTTGCGTGAGGTGCGGGAGTCTGTTGGTGGCGACCGAGAAGATGTTCACGATGAGCCCGAAGAAGAGCCCGTTCGGCACGAACTCGCGGATCGTCCAGCCCGCGTTGACGGCGTAGAGGGAGACCGGCGTCCCGCCGAGGCCGGCCGCTGCGTTCATGAAGCCGCCCGCCGCGCCCGCGCCGAGGGCACCGCTGAGACCGCTGAGAGAGTGGACCCGGGCACCGCGCAACATCAGGAGTACGGCGACGATCACCAAGGCGCCCATGCTCACGAAGAGAATCGGCTCCGGCAGGCGGTTGGAGACCCAAGTGCCGAGCGGAACGGTGCAGGCGGCCGCGAGGATGAGCGGGACCATCGCCTTGAGCCGCACCCGCTCCCAGCCGCTCGTCAGCCCGACGAGGCAGATGACCCCGGCCGCACAGTTGGCGAGCGCTACGCCGTCACCCGGACCGAGCAGCAACACCAACGCCGGCACAGCAACCAGCGCGAACCCCATCCCGGTCAACCACTGCACCGAAGCCCCCAGCAGAACGATGCCCCCCAACATCAACTCCGCGGCACCCACGACCCCGAACTCTATCGATCAACCTCACAGGCGACGACGCCGCCCGCGCCGGCGGTGGGTGCTCAGGCCGCTTTCTTCCGAGTGCTGGCTTTCTTGGTGGTGGTCTTCTTGGCTGTCGACTTTTTCGTGGTGGACTTCTTCGCCGTCTTCTTGGCGGTGGACTTCTTCGTCGTGCTGCCGCGGCGGGAGCGGGCGGCTTCGACGGAGGCTCGGAGGGCGGTGACCAGGTCGGTGGAGGTGGTGGCCTCGGGCTCCTCCTCGGTGAAGACGACCTCCTTGCCCTTGCGCTTGGTGTCGACCAGCTTCTGCACCCGTTCGGTGTAGGTGTCCTTGTAGTCGGACGGCTTCCACTCGCCGCTCATCGCCTCGATCAGGTTGACCGCCATCGACAGTTGCTTGGTCGCGCCCGATTTGGCTGGCAGGTTGCCGACCTCCTTGGCCGGGTCGCGGATCTCGTCGGCGAAGAACATCGTCTCCAGCACCAGAACCTTGCCGTCGGCCCGGATCGTGGCCAGGTACTCCTTGCCGCGCATCACGAACTTGGCGATCCCGGCCCGGTTCGTCTTCGCCAGCGCGTCCCGCATCAACGCGTACGACGACGCGTTCTCCTTGTCCGACGGACCGAGGTAGTAGCTCTTCTGGAAATGGATCGGGTCGATCTCGTCCAGGTCGACGAAGGTGGAGATCTCCAGCGACCGGGATTTGCCCGGCGCGATGTCCTCCAGCTCTTCCGGATCGACGATGACGTACTCGCCGCCGCCGACGTCGTGCCCCTTGACGATCTTCTCGAACGGCACCTCACGACCGGTACGCTCGTTCACCCGCTTGTACCGGATCCGGTCCGACGTCCCCTTCTGGAACTGGTGGAAGTCGAGCTCGTGCTCCTCGGTCGCGCTGTACATCCCGACCGGCACCGAGACCAGCCCGAAGTTGATGTACCCGCTCCAGATCGACCGCGCCATCGCTCACTCCTCTCAAACAGCCAAGAGGCCCGGTACCCGGCTCAGAGCCGGTTGTACCGCTTCCGCGCCTCCCGGCTCTCCTTCTGTGCGTCCCGGGCGGCCCGGCGTGCCTCGTCCAGCTCCGCGCCCAGCCGTCGTACGAGCTCCTGCGCCTCGGCCAGCGCCTCGCGGGCCGCGTCGAGCTGGTTGTCGAGGTCCTCGACCGTTGCCTCGGCCTCCTGCGCCGCCGCGACCGCGTCCTCGAACGCCTGTTTGGCCTGAGCCTTCTCCGCCGCCTCGCGTTCTTCCTCGGCCCGCTCGGCCTGTTCCCGCTTGCGCTTGGCGGCCGCCGACTCCTCCTCGACCTTGGCCGTCGCCTGACGACGCTCGCGGGCCTTCTGCCGGCGTTCGTCGGTGAGCGGGGTGACGTTGGCCGGTTCGCCGTTCTCGTCGACGACGCCGAACCCGACATGCCGGAGCGCGCTGCTCAGGCGCCCCTCCCGTACCGCGCCGCCCGCGGCGGGGTCCACCAACGCGGCGTCGAGCGTCTCGCGCAGCTTCTGACCGACGTCGGCGCTGACCTTCTGGCCTTGTTTCTCGGCCAGCTTGGACGCGTCCTTCGCCAGTTTGTCGATCAGCTGGTGCCGCTTCGGCGTCAGCTCACGCAACCGCTCGCCGTCCAGGTCCGCGGTCGCCGCGCGGAACTCGTCTCCCAGCGCGAGCAGGTCGTCCAATTCGTCCTGCAGCGAGCGCGCCACCAGGTTCGTCACCCAGGCGGCGACGGTCGGCTTCCGCAACGCCTTCAGCCGGGTCGATCCGAGCTGATCGCCGTCCGCTTTCAGCTGCTTCGCCAGCTCGTTGCGGGTAGCAATGAAATCGGCAGCCGACGTCGCATAGAGCGCGTCGGCTGCCTCGTCGAAGTCCACTCCCCGAAACTACCCCAGACCCTAGTCCTTGAGCGCGTCCTTCGCCTTTTGGCCGGCCTGTTTCAGGTCCGCCTTGGTCTTCTCCGCCCGGCCCTTCGCCTCCAGATCGCGGTTGTCGGTGACGTCGCCGGTCGTTTCCTTGACCTTGCCCTTTGCCGCCTCGGCAGCATTCTTCGCCTTGTCTCCAGTACCCATCCGTCTCTCCTTCGTGGGTCCGTGGCCCCCCGGTTCCCGCCGCTTCTCCGCCCCATGCATGCGGTCCGGGTATCGGATGGGTATGCGGTTACGACGTAGCGATCCGGCCCAGCCCGGCCTGACCCGGCGGGGGCACGGGCGTGGCTTCGTCTACCGCGATGCCGATGGCAAGCGGATCACCGACCCGGAGACCCTGGAGCGGATCCGCGCGCTGGCCATTCCGCCGGCCTGGAAGGACGTCTGGATCTGTCCGTATCCGAACGGTCACTTGCAGGCGATGGGCACCGACGACGCCGGCCGCCGCCAGTACCTCTACCACGACGACTGGCGCACCACCCAGGACGCCGACAAGCATGATCGAGTACGGCGTCTCGCCCGCCGGCTACCGGCCTTTCGTAAGGCCGTCGACCGCGACCTCTGCCGCAAGGGAATCAGCCGCGAGCGGGTCCTCGCGGTCGCGCTGCGGATGCTCGACCACGGCGTCTTCCGGACCGGCAACACCGAGTACGCCGAGGAACACGGCAGCCGCGGCGCCGCCACGCTACTCCGCGACGACGTACAGGTCCGCGACGGCAAGTTGGTGTTCGACTTCGTCGCCAAGGGCGGCGTCGAACGGGTCATCGAGCTGTCGGACGACCACCTGGTCGAAGCTGTCTCCTCGCTCAAACGGGCCCGCCACGGCAAGCCGCAACTGCTCGTATACCGCGACCGCGACGGCTGGCATGAGATCGACGCGACCATGATCAACGAGCGGTTCCAGGAACTGGTCGGCGACGACTTCACGGTGAAGGACCTGCGGACCTGGACCGCGACCGTGCATGCCGCGGTGGATCTTGCCCAAGCGGACCTGCCTGCTACGAAGAAGGCGGTGAAGGAGATGTTCGCGGACGTCGCCGACCATCTCGGCAATACGCCGGCCGTGGCGAGGTCGTCGTACGTCGATCCACGCGTCGTCACGCAGTACGAGCAGGGCCGGACGGTAGCGGCGGCGGTCCGGAAGCGGGGCAACGATTTGGACGACCAGAAGACCCGTCTCGCGCTGGAACGCTCCGTGGCCAGGCTGCTTGCTGAAGGTTGATTGCCCGGTTGCACAGCGGGTACCGGGCTGGACGGCTGAAAGCTGAGAGGAGTATTGCCATGCCTGCAGGATCGAGCCCGAAGCGTGAGCGGCAGTACGAGCACATCAAGGCCGGCCTGAAGAAGCGCGGCCGGAGCGAGGACAAGGCCGAGGAGATCGCTGCCCGCACGGTCAACAAGGAGCGGGCGCGTTCCGGCGAGGCCAAGGAGAAGAGCCGTACCTCCACCGACGACATCTCGTCCGGACGGCGCGGCGGCCTGCGCTCGCACAGCGGGTCGAAGGGCCGGACCAAGGAGCAGCTCTACAACGAGGCCAAGAACAAGAACATCAAGGGCCGTTCGAAGATGACCAAGGCCCAGCTCGAGAAGGCCGTAGGACGCTGAGGCTCGACGGAAGGGCGATCTACCAGCTCGACCCCGCGACCTTCTTCGACACCGACGGGGACGGTCTCGGCGACCTCAACGGCGTACTGCGGCGGCTCGATCACATCCGCGCGGTCGGGGCCGACACCGTCTGGCTGCAGCCGTTCTACGTCTCGCCGTACCGGGACGGCGGGTACGACGTCGTCGACCACTGTGACGTGTCGTCGCGGTTCGGCACCATGGCGGACTTCGAGAAGCTCGTCGCGCGCTGCCATCAGGTGGAGCTGCGGGTGCTGGTGGAGCTCGTCGTACAGCACACCTCCATCGACCATCCGTGGTTCAAGGCGGCTCGGGAGGATCCGGAATCGCCGTACCGGGACTACTACGTCTGGGCGTCCGAGCCGTACGACGACGGGGTCGTGAGCGAGCCGGTCTTTCCCGGTGCCGAGGACTCGGTCTGGGCGTACGACGAGACGGCCGGGAAGTACTACCGGCATGCGTTCTACCGCCACGAGCCAGACCTGAACGTCGGGAATCCGGCGGTGCTGGAGGAGATCCGAAGGATCGTCAGGCATTGGCTGGATCGGGGCGTGGACGGGTTCCGGGTGGACGCGGTGCCTTACATGGTCCGGCAGGCGGCGGCGATCGACGAACGCGATCGGGGTTTCTGGTTCCTCACCGAGCTCTGCTCGGCCGGGAACGGCGCTCCGATGATGGGCGAAGTGGATGCGCCGCCGGACGAGTATCGGCACTACTTCGGCGACGCCGACCGGCTGCACGCCGTACTGAATTTCTGGATGAACAACCTGATCTTCCTCGCGATGGCGCGTGGTGAGGCGGAGCCGGTGGTACGCGCGTTGCGGGACCAGCCGCAGCCGCCGGACGCCTGTACGTACGTCAACTGGCTGCGCAACCACGACGAGCTCGACCTCGAACGGCTGACAGCTTCCGAACGTGACGAGGTGCTCGCCGCCTTCGCGCCCAAGGAGGAGATGCGGGCTTTCGGGCGCGGAATCCGCCGCCGGCTCGCGCCGATGCTGGGCAGCGATCGGCGGGTCGCGATGGCCCATGCACTCGTCCAGTCGTTGCCGGGTGTCCCGATCGTCCGGTACGGCGAGGAGATCGGTATGGCGGACGACCTGTCGCTCCCCGATCGGGAACCGGTGCGGACGCCGATGGAGTGGGACAAGGTCGACGATCAGGATCTGCGCAGCGGATCACTGCTGAGCCGGGTCTCCCAGCTGGTGCGCCGCCGCCGCGAGCTCGGCGCCCTGCCCGTGCGGTGGTGTGAATCCTTGACATTTGATCAACCCTCGGTCCTCGGCCTGCTGCACCACCGGTCCGGCGAAGCCGTGCTGATGCTGGTGAACCTCGCCGACCGCGAGGTCGAGGTCACCCTGCCGTACGACGTCATGGCCGACTTGCTTGCTGATAGCAACTACGAGCCGGCGACCACTGGCGCCGTGCAGCTGAACGGTTACGGCTATCGCTGGCTACGCGTGACAGACACCTGAAACGGAGGAGCTCGTGCAACAGATCGACGCCACCCCGCTGAGCGACGAGGAGTTGCAAGGCCTCGATGCGTACTGGCGGGCGGCCAACTACCTGTCCGTCGGCCAGATCTACCTGCTCGCAAATCCGTTGCTCAAGGCACCTTTGCGGCCGGAGCACATCAAACCCCGCCTGCTCGGCCACTGGGGCACGACGCCCGGCCTGAACCTCCTCTACACGCACCTGAATCGGGTGATCCGGCAACGAGAACGCCAACTCATGTACGTCATCGGTCCCGGCCACGGCGGCCCGGCCATCGTGGCGAACACCTGGCTGGAAGGGAGCTGGACAGAGGCCTACCCGAACACGACCCAGGACGAGCTCGGGATGACGCGGCTGTTCAAACAGTTCTCGTTCCCGGGCGGCATCCCGAGTCATGTCGCGGCCGACGTTCCGGGATCGATCAACGAGGGCGGCGAACTCGGCTACTCACTGAGTCATGCGTACGGCGCCGCCGCCGACAACCCGGACCTCGTCGTCGCCTGCGTGGTCGGGGACGGCGAGGCGGAGACCGGGCCGCTGGCGACGTCGTGGCACTCGAACAAGTTCCTCGATCCAGCCCGGGACGGCGCGGTACTGCCGATCCTGCATCTGAACGGCTACAAGATCGCGAACCCGGCAGTGCTCGCACGGATCGGTGACGACGAACTGACTGCGTTGCTCCGTGGATACGGTCATGAGCCGTATCTGGTGGAAGGCTCGGATCCGGCGACAGTGCATCAGGCGCTGGCGGCAACCCTGGATCGCTGTCTGGACCGGATCGACGAGATCCAGCTCGAGGCTCGGACCGCCCCGGAAAGCCCGGCCCGGGCTGCCTGGCCGATGATCGTGCTGAAGACGCCGAAGGGCTGGACCGGCCCGCACACGGTCGACGGCGAGCCGGTCGAGGACACCTGGCGATCGCATCAGGTGCCGTTGTCCGGCGTACGGACGAACGAGGAACACCTGCGGCAGTTGGAGTCCTGGCTGCGTTCGTACCGTCCGGAGGAGTTGTTCGACGAAGCCGGGCGACCGGTCGAGCGGCTGCTGAAGCTGGCGCCCGGGCCGTCGTTGCGGATGGGTTCGTGTCCGCAGGCGAACGGAGGGCTGGTGGCGCGTGATCTCGAACTGCCGCAGGTTGCGGAGTACGCCGTACCGGTGAAGTCGCCGGGAGCTGAGGACGGGGAGCCGACGAAGGTGTTCGCGGCGTACCTGCGGGATGCCTTCGAGTTGAACGCCGATTATCACAATCTGCGCCTGGTCGGGCCGGACGAGACCGAGTCGAACCGGCTGAACGCGGTCTATGACGTGACCGGCAAGGCGTGGCTCGCGGGCCGGCGGGACACCGACCAGAACCTCGCGCCGGACGGCCGGGTGATGGAGCTGCTCAGCGAGCACACCTGCCAGGGCTGGTTGGAGGGGTACCTGCTCACCGGTAGGCACGGGCTGTTCTCGTCGTACGAGGCCTTCGTGCACATCGTCGACTCGATGGTGAACCAGCACGCGAAGTGGCTGAAGACGATCAACCGGCTCGACTGGCGGCGGCCGGTCCCTTCGCTGAACTATCTGCTCACGTCGCACGTCTGGCGGCAGGACCACAACGGGTTCTCGCACCAGGATCCCGGGTTCATCGACCATGTGGTGAACAAGAAGGCGGAAGTGGTCCGGGTGTACTTGCCGCCGGATGCGAACACGTTGCTGTCGACAATGGATCACTGCCTGCGGACCCGCAACTACATCAACGTCGTTGTCGCAGGCAAGCAACCGCAACCGAACTGGCTCGACTGGGAATCGGCCGCGCTGCACTGCGCACGTGGCATCGGCGTGTGGGACTTCGCCAGCAACGACGCGGGCGATCCCGATGTGGTGATGGCGTGCGCCGGCGACGTACCGACGCTGGAGACGCTCGCCGCGGTCGACCTGCTGCGGAAACACCTTCCTGGGTTGCGAATCCGGGTGGTCAACGTGGTCGACCTGATGCGATTGCAGGACTCCCGCGAGCATCCACACGGGTTGGAGGATGCCGAGTTCGACGCGTTGTTCACCACCGACAAGCCGGTGATCTTCGCGTATCACGGCTACCCATGGCTGATCCATCGGCTCACGTACCGGCGGCACGGGCACCACAACCTGCACGTCCGCGGCTACATCGAGGAAGGTACGACGACCACGCCGTTCGACATGGTGGTGCTGAACAACCTCGATCGGTACCACCTGGCGATGGACGTGATCGATCGCGTGCCGTCCCTCGGGACGCGCGCGGTGACGGCGCGGCAGTACTTCGCCGACCAGCGGGTGCGGCATCGGAGCCATGTCACGACGTACGGCGAGGACCTGCCGGAGGTGCGGGACTGGCGATGGACCTCCTGATCGTCAACGCGGGATCGTCCAGCCTGAAGCTGCGGGTGCTGGCTGACGACGACCAAGTGCTGGACGAGCGGTCGATCTCCGACTGGGACGGATCAGCCGAACCGCTGAAGTCGCTGCAGGCCGACGCGGTTGTCCATCGGGTCGTCCATGGCGGGTCGTACAGCGGCGCGGTCGTTGTCGACGACGAAGTCGAGGCGGCGATCGAGGAGCTGGTCCCGTTGGCTCCGTTGCATCAGCCGAGGTCGCTTGGGTTGATCCGGGAGTCACGGCGCGGCGGGCGACCGGTGGTGGCGTGTTTCGACACGTCGTACCACCAGACCATTCCCATGGCGGCGGCGACGTACGCGCTGCCGCAGGAATGGCGGGAGCGGTTCGGCCTGCGGAAGTATGGCTTCCACGGGCTCTCTCATGAGTACGTCGCTCAGGCGGTCGAGGCCAGGCGGATAGTGAGCTGCCACCTAGGTGCAGGAGCGTCGCTGTGTGCGATCGCCGATGGCGTGTCCGTCGACACGACAATGGGGTTCACGCCGGTGGACGGTTTGGTGATGGCTACGCGCTCGGGTTCGGTCGATCCGGGCCTGCTGATGTGGTTGCAGACCACCGGCGGACTGACCGCCGACGAGATCAGCGACGCACTTGAACACAGTTCCGGACTGCTCGGACTGACCGGCAAGACCGGCGATCTGCAGGAGATCCTGGCGGCCCTCGACAGCGAAACCAATCGGTTGGCCTTTGACGTCTACCTGCATCGTCTTGTCGGCGAGATCGCCCGGATGGCCGCGTCGCTGGGTGGTATCGACGCGCTGGTATTCACGGGTGGTGCCGGCGAGCACTCGGCGCCACTCAGGGCCGCCGCGTGTCGCCGCCTCGCGTGGCTGGGTGTCGTACTCGACCTGGAGGCCAACGAGAGCGACGCGTACGTCGTCACCGCTCCTGGATCAGCGGTGACGGCGTACGTCGTACCGGCGCGCGAGGACCTCACTATGGCCGCGCAAGCCCGCCCATTAATGAGTTGAGGCCAGGGAGCTGCGGAGCTTTTCCAGGATGTTGCGGAGGAGGCGGGAGACCTGCATCTGGCTGACGCCAAGCTCGTGGCCGATTTCTTCCTGGGTCAGGCCGTTGCGGAAGCGGAGCTCGAGGATGCGCTTGTCGCGGTCGCCGAGCGTAGCGACCGCGGGGGTGAGGGTGTGGACGTTCTCGACCAGGTCGTAGCCGTCCTCTGAGTCGGCGACCGTGTCGAGCAGGTTGGTGCCACCGTCGACCGAGCCGGGAGCATCCAGCGACAGTGTGGTGAAGCAGCCGCGGATCGACGTCGCCTCGGCGACCTCTTCGGCGTCCGTGCCTAATGCGGCAGCGGTCTCCTCGTCGGTGGGGACATGCCCAAGGCGCTGGATGAGTTCAGGCTCGGCGGCGGCGATGGAGCCCTGCATCTCCTGCACCCGCCGCGGCGGCCGGACCGTCCAGGCACAGTCGCGAAAGTACCGTTTGAGCTCGCCTCTGATCGTCGGTACCGCGTACGACAGGAAGGCGGTGGCAGCGTCGAGCCGGTATCCGTTCGCGGCCTTGACCAGGCCGAGGTAGGCGACCTGCTCGAGGTCGTCCGGGTCGACACCCTTGCTGCGGTAGCGCGAGGCGATCGAGCGGGCGACCGGTGCGTTCAGGATGACAACCTCGTCGAGCAGCTCCTGATGGCGCGGATCCGGGACGCCGTCGGCCTCGACGAGAAGTTCGTGGGTGGTATCGGCGATGCGCTGCTTCGAATCCGCAGCGCTGAGGACAGGTGCGATCGTCACGGTGAGAAACCTCGTCGTCGTATCGTCCTGCGGGTCGGTGGCGTCACGGCTGAACCACGTACCTCCACCAGATCAAAATCGGCGGCGGCTTTCAAGTCTCCGGGTGTTACAGCTGTTTGAACTGGGCACCGGCGGGCACGTGAACAAGTTCCCCGGCGCGGCGGAATGGGTGCCTGACAAGGGCGGACTCGCCAAGCTCACGGCGGCGCTGCCCGAGTGCCGCGGTTGTGATCTTTACCAGGACGCCGAGCGTGTCGTCCCCGGCGAAGGACCGGCGCGGGCGCGGATGATGCTCATCGGTGAGCAACCCGGTGACGTTGAGGACAAAAAGGGGCATGTCTTCGTCGGGCCTGCCGGGCGGGTGCTCGACAAGGCACTGGTCGAGGCCGGTATCGATCGGTCGGAGGTGTTCCTCACCAATGCGGTCAAGCATTTCCGGTTCCAGCGCGAGGGCAAACGCCGGATCCACAAGACCCCGGCGGTCGGCCATATCGTTGCCTGCGGCCCCTGGTTGCAGCGTGAGCTGGCGGTGGTGAAACCTTCCCTGGTGGTGATCCTCGGTTCGGTCGCCGCGCGCGCCGTACTCGGATCCGGGTTCAAGGTGACCGAACAGCGTGGTCTGCCGCTCGAACTCCCGGACGGTCGGGCCGGGGTCGCGACGGTGCATCCGTCATCCGTGGTCCGGTCCCGGGAGTACCGTCGCGACTTCGACCTGTTCGTCAACGACCTCCGCGCGGCAGTCGCGCTGCTGGACTGACGACCTCCGCGCGGCGGTCGCGCCGCTGGCCTAACGTGCGATCCGGCGGAGTTCGGGGAGGACCTCGGTGCGGTAGAGGTTCAGCATGTCGACGGAGTGCGGGCCCATGTTCGCGACGTAGATCTCGTCGAAGCCGGCGTCGATGTACGGCTTGAACGCGTCCACATGCGCGTCCGCCTTCGATCCCGCGGTGACGGACTGCGCGGTCGACTCCTTGGTGACCAGCTGGCTCGCCTGCTCGAAGTGCCGCGGCGAGGGCAACACCTGTGCCAGCTCACCCGGCAGACCCGAGTTGCCCCAGATCCGATGCGCCTGCTCGATGCCTTCCTCTTCGGTCGGCGCGTAGCTGACCTTGAACCCGGCCTGCGCCGGCTTGTCACCACCGCCGTTGTCCCGGAATCGCTTCAGCAGCTTGGCATCCGGCGACGTGGTGATGTATCCATCCGCGATCCGCGCCGCGACATCCGTTGCCTCCGGCCCGAATCCGGACATGTAGATCGGCAGCGGCGCCGTCGGTCGCGTGTAGATGCGCGCGGTGTCGACGGTGTAGTGCTTGCCGTGGTGCGAGACGAAGCCGTCCTCGGTCCACAGCCGCCGCATGATCTCGACCGCCTCCTCGAGCATCTCCAGCCGTACGTCGACCGTCGGCCAGACACTCCCGAGCACGTGCTCGTTGAGCGCCTCGCCGGTTCCGATGCCGAGTGTGAATCGCCCGTTCAGCAGTACGGCGCTGGTCGCGGCGGCCTGGGCGATGATCGCCGGATGGATCCGCACCGTCGGGCAGGTGACGGCGGTCGTCACCGGCAGCTCGCAGACCTGGGAGATCGCCCCGATGGTGGACCAGACGAACGGGCTCTGACCCTGCGCGTCGTTCCACGGGTGGAAGTGGTCACTGATCCAGAGCGCGTCGAACCCGGCCTCCTCGGCCAGTCGCGCCTGCTCGATCAACTGCTCCGGCCCGTACTCCTCGCTGGACAGGAAATATCCGATCTTCACGTCGTCTCCCCAAACACTTGGCGTCACTTCCCGCCCAGTGCCCCGCCCCGACGCCCGTATTCACGCCGTACGACGGACGTCGCCCCACGCGGGAGCCTGCGTGGGGCGACGAAAGGTGTCGGGCCGGTCAGGTGAAGATACTGACGCCACCAGGGCCGACCAGCAGCCCGATCACGATCAGGGCGGCGCCCCACAGGAGCTGACCGCGGACGAGCGAGACGATTCCTGCGATGACGAGGATCGCCGCAATGATCCACAGGATGAGACCCATGGTCCTTCCAATCTCTCGAGCCGGACGGATGCCCGGCGGCTTACCTCCCCGTGCGACCCATCCGGTTCCCTGCCGAAACTCGCGGCAAACGGCGGGCGGTCGCCAGGAGCGCTGACAGCCACTGTCAGGTTTCGTTGGTTGACTGAGCGTTGCCGACCCCCCGAGGAGGAATCGATGGACGACTGCTGTGCCGTGGTGGATCTGCGGCAGTACACGCTGCATCCAGGCCGGCGGGACACGCTGATCGAGGTGTTCGACGAGTACTTCGTCGAGGGCCAGGAAGCAGCGGGGATGCACATCGTCGGCCAGTTCCGCGATCTCGATGATCCGGACCGGTTCGTCTGGATCCGCGGCTTCACCGATCTGCCCGCGCGGGCGGAGGCGCTGAACGCCTTCTACTACGGCCCGGTCTGGCGCGAGCACTCCGCCACCGCGAACAAGACGATGATCGACTCCGACAACGCCTTGCTGCTGCAGCCGGTCGAGCTTCGCGACGGTTACCCGCGACTCGACTCGCCGCGCGGTACAAGTGCCCCAGACTCGGTGATCGCTGGAGCCGTCTACCACCGGGCCTCGCCGGACGACGGTTTCGTCGAGTTCTTCACGGATCACGTCGTACCGTCGCTGGTCGCCGGCGGCGCCGAGCCGGTTGCCGTCTTCGAGACGTTGGTTGCCGAGAACAACTTTCCCGCTCTGCCGCTGCGGGACGAGGTGGTGCTGGCCTGGTTCGCCCGGTTCCCGGACGATG
Organism: Kribbella antiqua; assembly: GCF_004345665.1. GTDB lineage: Bacteria > Actinomycetota > Actinomycetes > Propionibacteriales > Kribbellaceae > Kribbella > Kribbella antiqua. The sequence goes on along the minus strand of NZ_SLWR01000012.1, from coordinate 81,656 downwards.
CGTCGTACGACGACCACCGGCGCCGGCTGGCGGCGTCGCCCGGCTGGCGGCAGGTGCTGGGGGAGATCGGCTCCCGCTCGGTCAAGCCGCCGCAGGAGCTGCGGTTGCGGCCGACGGCGCGCTCGCAGTTCCGCTGAGCGTCGGCCCCGAATAAATAGCTTGCGTGTGGCCGGGGCGCCCCGGCATCCTGGATCGACCGCGCGGCGACGAGCGCTGCCTGGACCTAAGGAGGGCTGACGGATGGCCATCACTGTGCTGCGGCATGTCCGCATCAGTCCCACCTCACAGTTCAGGAGCACTCCAGATGTCTTCGGACCTCTTTCGTACCGAGCACGCACAAGCTGACGATTTCCCCGACCTCGACTCCCGCTGGGCCGAACTCACCCGCGACGAGTCCGAACCCGATCCGGCCGACGCGTTCGTCTTCCACTTCCAGGAAGTGGAAGAAACGCTGGGCCCGGATCAGCGCTGGTCCACCTGGCTGGACGTCGAGCGCGGTTCTCGCGGACCTGATCCCCGCCCGGACTGGGTGGTGACGGAACAGGCCGCGATCGACACCGAGCTCGGCGTCCTCAAAACCGGTAAGGAAGCCGATGTCTTCCTGATCGAGCGGGCCGTCGAAGCCATCGGCGGCAATCCCGCGCGTTCCTCGTTGCTCGCCGCCAAGCGGTACCGCACCGAGGAACACCGGTCGTTCCACCGCAGTACGTCGTACGTCGAAGGGCGCCGGACCCGGAACAGCCGGGACACCCGCGCGATGGCGAAGAAGACCTCGCACGGTCGCAACGTCGCCGCGGGGCAGTGGGCGGGTGCCGAATGGGGTGCGCTGTGCCAGCTGTGGAAGGCCGGCGTGCCGGTGCCGTACCCGGTGCAGGTGGACGGCACCGAGCTGTTGATGGAGTTCATCGACGACGGTGAGGGCGGCGCCGCGCCACGGCTCGCTCAGGTCCGCCCGTCGAAGGACCTGCTCGGGCAGTACTTCGAGCAGGTGCGGCACGGGATGCGCGAGTTGGCCAGGGCGGGGTTGGCCCATGGCGACCTGTCGCCGTACAACGTCCTGGCCCAGGGGGAGCGGATCGTCATGATCGACCTTCCGCAGGTGGTCGACATCGTCGGCAACCCGAAGGGCATGGACTTCCTGCTCCGCGACTGCCACAACATGGCGACCTGGTTCACCAACCGCGGTCTGGAGATCGACGAACAAGAGCTGTTCGCCGACCTTCTCACGATGGTGTTCTGATCGACGGATCGAGAGGCAGGAGCAGGAGGGTCAGACCGTCGGCGAGCCAGGCCTCGAACCGGTCGGGGGTCCAGCCGCGTTGCTCGGTGAGGAACGCGTAGGTCTCGGGACTTGCCAGCGCCGCGTAGGTGTCGGCCGCATCGGCCTTGGTCAGTCCGTCGCGCAGCGGTCCGTTGGCGAGCAGCAAGTCGATATAGAGCTCCTGCCCACGCCGGCGGCTCTCCTGATCGCTCTGCTCGAGCGCTGCTGCCTTCGGATCGGAGGCGGCAGCAGTGCGCAGGATCCGATGGGCCTGCGCACTTCGCTGCAGGACCGTGCGGGAGAAGTGGGCCAGCAACGTCGCCTGCTGCCGCTGGTCGGTGCAGGCGCGGATCTCCGCCAGCTCGGGCTGGGCGGAGAAGGCTCGGCCGTCGTCGGAACCGCGGATGGCCGGCCCGAGAATCGCGTCGAGCAGGCCGAGCTTGTTCCGGAACCGGCTGTAGACGGTTTCGACTGCCACGTCCGCACGGCCGGCGATCGCTTCGATGGTCGTCCCGGCGTACCCGACTTCGGTGAAGAGTGCGGTGGCGGCGTCGATGATGCGCCGCCTCGTCTGCTCGGCCCGTTCGGCCCGGCGGGTCCGGGGCGGCCGCGATCTCTTGACAGTCTCCGGCATCTGAATACAGTAGCACTGTACCCATACAGTTTGGCTGTACTTGCGGGGGGATCGCGAGCCCGGCCGATCGGAGGCTCGACATGACCGATTTCGCTTTCAATCCGGCGCGGACCGCGTTGATCAACGTGGACCTGCAGGCGTGTTTCATCGAGGGCAGTCCGCTGGCGTCACCCGACGGGCTGGAGCTGGTGCCCCGGATCAACCGGCTGGCGGCGATCTGCCGCGAGGCGGGCATCCTGGTGGTCCACACCAGGGGGTGGATGCGTCCGGACGGCTCGAACCTCGGCGTGATGGGTGAGCTCGTGCCGCCGTTCATCGTCGCCCTCTACACCGAGGGCGCCGAGGCCGCCGAACTACACCCTGCCGTGGACGTCGACGACCGCGACGTCGTCGTGAACAAGCCGCGGTACGGCGCCTTCCACGGCACCGACCTGGAGATGGTGCTGCGTAACCGCGGAGTCGACACCGTGATCGTGTCCGGTATCGCCACCAACGTCTGCTGCGACACGACGGCGAGGGAGGCGGCCCAGCGTGACTTCCGGGTGTTCTTCCTCAGCGACGGGACCGCCACGAAGGAGATGGCCGGCGTGCCCGCCGACGAATTGCAGCGGGCAACCTGTGCGAGCTTGTCGATGGTCTTCGCCCAGGTCCTGACGATGGACGAGATGATCGGCAAGATCCAGGCGGCTCCACTGCCCGTCGACTCGGCGGCAGGAATCCCGGCGACTGCCGGACGCTGAGCCATGGACGACGTCAGTCAGTCCGCCAGGCCGGGTGGGGTCGTGCCGGCCGGTCAGGGGCGTCCGCTGCGGGCCGGCCCGACCTCGCCGACGGTGAAGGCCGGTCCGCACGCCGGGAGCCGGCTGATCGGGATGCTCGAATCGGACATCCCTCCCGGCGGTGGGTTTCCCGGTCATGTGCATGACGAGTACGAAGAGGTCTTCTACGTCCTCGCCGGCGAGATCGACTATCGGCTCGACGACGACTGGGTCACCGCGCCGGCCGGTTCGACGGTGTTCGTCCCCTCGGGTCGCGTCCACGGGTTCCGCAACAGCAGCGACACCCTGGCGCGGCACCTCGCCATCTCCAGCCCGGCCGACGCGATGACCATGATCGAGGAACTGACCCAGTCTCCGCCGGCCGAATGGAACGCCGTACTCGGCCGCTACCACTCCCGCTTGGTCTGAGCAATCGCCTGCTGCAACAGGGGAACCAGCGGGACCAGCCGGTCGGGGTAGGCGTCGACGAGTCCGTCGACGTGGTTGCCTGCCTCGACCCGCTGGTATGTGTGCAGGCCGGTGTGCCGGGCCATCGCGGCGTAGACATCGGAATCCTGAGTGATCGGGAGCAGGCTGTCGTAGGTTCCGTGAATGGTGACGAGCGGCTTGCGGATGTTCCCGGTCAACGCGATGCGTGCCACAGCCTGGTGTGCTTGCGGCCTTGAGGCGTAGTCGTAGTCGGCTTCTGCACCTGTGTAGGTGGGATCGAGCTCGGCGGCGTAGATGCGCTGAGTCAGCTTCCAGTAGACCGTGTAGTGATAGTTCCAGAGGAAGTCCGAGCGCGGGTCGAAGCCGGCGGCAACTATTGCCTCGGGCGACTGTTGCTCGTAGCCCTTGATTGCCGGCGGCAAGAAGGTGAACAGGTTCTTGTCGGCGGTCCAGAGTGTGCCTTCGAGATCGACGCCGCGGGTGAAGAGTTCGGGATGATTCTCGAGCTGCCACCTGACCAGATAGCCGCCGTTCGAGATCCCTGCCGCGACCACCTCGCGAGCCGGCCGGCCGTAGTACTGCGCAACCGTTGCGCGTGCGGCCCGGGCCAGCTGGGTCGTCCGGAGATTCCACTCGACGATCGCGTCACCAGGCTTCACGCCGTCGGTGTAGAAGGCGGCGCCGGTGTTCCCCTTGTCGGTCGCCGCATAGGCATAGCCGAGCGAGAGCACATAGTCCGAGATCGATTTGTCGTTCGCGTATTGCGCTCGTACGCCAGGCGAGCCTGAGACGACCAGGCCGCCGTTCCAGCGCTGAGGCAGCCGGATGACGAACTGGGAGTCGTGATTCCAACCGTGGTTGGTGTTGGTGTGCGAGGTGTCCGGGAAGTACCCGTCGATCTGCACCCCGGGGACACCGGACTGCTGGGGCAGCCCGGAGTGCGTGAGCCCGGCGTAGTCGGCCGGATTGGTGTGACCGGAGGCGACAGTCCCGGCAGTGGTCAGGTCGTCCAGGTGTGCGAGCTGTTGATACTCGGCACCCGGAACCCGGACCTGGCGATGGGCGTTGGCCGGCACAGTCAAACCGGTCAACAGCAGGACGGCTGAGAAGAACGCGAGGCGGCGCATGGCGTCACGCTAGGAGGCGGTCCAGCGCTCAGACAGAGGGTCGCGGCACACATGCGCTGGTGCGTGAGTGTTCTCCTACGACACCGCCTTGGCTGCTGCGCGGCCCGCCGTACGGCCGGTGAAGAGGCAGCCGCCGACGAAGGTGCCTTCGAGGGACCGGTAGCCGTGGACGCCGCCACCGCCGAAGCCGGCCACCTCACCCGCCGCGTAGACACCGGGCAACGGCTGGCCGTCTGTCCTCAGCACCCGCGACTCAAGATCGGTCTGCAGGCCGCCGAGGGACTTTCGGGTCAGGATGTTCAGCCGTACGGCGATCAGCGGGCCGGCCTTGGGATCGAGGATCCGGTGTGGTGTCGCGACCCGGATGAGCTTGTCGCCGCGGTAGTTCCGGGCGCCGCGGAGCGCGGTGATCTGCAGGTCCTTGGTGAAGGTGTTGGTCAGCTCGCGGTCGCGGGCGACGATCTGGCGCTCCAGGTCGTCCAGGTCGATCAGCTTGTCGCCGGTCAGGTCGTTCATGCCGCGGACCAGATCAGGCAGGTTGCCACGTACGACGAAGTCCGCGCCCTTCTCCATGAACGCGCGTACCGGCGCGGTCGCACCACCACGAGCCCGGCCGAGCACGCCTCGGATGTCCTTGCCGGTGAGGTCCGGGTTCTGCTCCTGGCCGGAGAGGGCGAACTCCTTCTCGATGATCTTCTGGGTCAGGACGAACCAGCTGTAGTCGTACCCGGTCCGGGTGATGTGCTCGAGCGTGCCGAGGGTGTCGAAGCCGGGGAACAGCGGCACCGGCAGACGCTTGCCGGTGGCATCGAACCAGAGCGACGACGGCCCGGGCAGGATCCGGATCCCGTGCATCGGCCAGATCGGGTCCCAGTTCTGGATGCCCTCGGTGTAGTGCCACATCCGGTCCCGGTTCACGTACCGGCCGCCGGCCTTCTCGGTGATCTCGAGCATCCGGCCGTCGACGTGTGCCGGTACGCCGGAGATCATCCGCTTCGGCGGCTCACCCATTCGCTTCGGCCACTGCGCGCGTACCAGGTCGTGGTTGCCGCCGATCCCGCCGGACGTCACGATCACCGCCTGCGCCGTCAGGCTGAAGTCGCCGACCTCGACCCGCGAACTGGCGACGCCGCGCTCGACGCCACTCGGCTCCAGCACCTTGCCGGCGACACCGTCGACCACTCCACCGGTGACGGTCAGCTCATCCACGCGATGCCTGAACCGGAACTCGACCAACCCCTTCTCGACCGCCTCGCGAACTCGCCGCTCGAACGGCGCTACCAGGCCAGGCCCGGTGCCCCAGGTGATGTGGAAGCGTGGCACCGAGTTCCCGTGTCCGTCGGCGAGGTAGCCGCCGCGCTCGGCCCAGCCGACCACCGGGAAGAACCGCACGCCCTGGGCGTGCAGCCAGGGCCGCTTCTCGCCGGCCGCGAAATCGACGTACGCCTCAGCCCACTGCCGGGCCCACTTGTCCTCGTCGTCCAGCCGGTCGAAACCGGCCGAGCCGAGCCAGTCCTGCAGTGCGAGATCGCGCGAGTCGCGGATGCCCATCCGGCGTTGCTCGGGAGAGTCGACGAACAGCAAGCCGCCGAACGACCAGAACGCCTGCCCGCCGAGGGAGGCCTCCGGTTCCTGGTCCAGCAGCAGCACCTTCCGGCCCGCGTCGGCCAGCTCCGCTGTCGCGGCCAGCCCGGCCAGTCCCGCCCCGACGACGATCACATCCGCGTCCATGGTGTCCATGTATAGCGGACCGGCGGCACGGATGGACGGTCTTGAGCGGAATTGTGAGGATGAGAGCTGTGACGACCCTTTCCGCGCAAGATCTCGTCCTGCCCGCCGCCTCCCTCGGACCGGAGAACCCGCTCGCGCCGCTCCGCAGCCAGCAAGAGCTCCACCAGGTTCAGAACCTCGACGAGCTCCCGGCCGACCTGCGCGAGAACATCCAGTACGGGCGTCTGCACAGCCCACTGCCCTGCCTCAACCAGGACGGGTACGACCGTTCGCTCGTCGACCGCGCCTTCCCCGCGCGGGTGCTGGAGAACGACCACGTCCGCGCGACCGTCCTGCCCAGCCTCGGTGGTCGGCTCTACTCGCTCGTCCACAAGGCGAGCGGCGCGGAACTCCTCTACCGCAACCCCGTCTTCCAGCCCGCGAACCTTGCCCTGCGCAACGCCTGGTGGGCCGGCGGCGTCGAGTGGAACGTCGGCAGCACCGGCCACTGGACCGGGACCTGTTCGCCGATGCACGCTGCCCGGGTCGAGGGCCCGGACGGCACGCCAGTACTACGCCTTTGGGAGCTGGAGCGGACGAGGAACCTCATCACTCAACTCGACTTCTGGCTCCCGGCCGACTCCGAGTTCCTGTACGTCGGCGTACGGCTGCAGAACCCGTCCGACACCGAAGTCCCGGCGTACTGGTGGTCGAACATCGCGGTCGAACAGTCGCCGTCGACTCGGGTGCTGGTGCCGGCGGATCAGGCCTGGCGGTTCGGTTACGGCAAGCGGCTCGACCTGATCGACGTACCGCTCTACGAAGGCACCGACCTCAGTTATCCGATGCGGCACGGCCGGGCGGTCGACTTCTTCTTCGAGCCACTCGCCGGCGAGCGGCCGTGGATCGCGTCGGTAGATGCTGATGGCAACGGTCTGGTGCAGGCGTCGACCGATCGGCTGCAGGGGCGGAAGTTGTTCGTCTGGGGCGAGGGCGCCGGCGGGCGGCGCTGGCAGGAGTGGCTGTCGCCGGGGTTGGAGGGACATGGGTACGCCGAGATCCAGGCCGGGCTGGCGCGGACCCAGATGGAGCACTTGAAGTTGCCAGCAGCAACTGATTGGCACTGGCTCGAGGCTTACGGTCGCCTGTCGGTGGATCCTGGTGTCGCGCACGCGGAGGATTGGCAGGCGGCGCGGACTGGGACCAGTGAGACGCTGCGCCCGCTGCTGGACGAGCTGCCGGGTCGTGAGCAGGAGTGGCTGACGATTGCGGATGCCGCACCAGTCGATCGGCTGGCGGTGGGCTCGGGCTGGGGCGCGTTGGAGCTGGCCCGAACGGGTTGGACGGTTTCCCCTGGTACGCCGTTCGCCGAGGACACCATGTCGTCACGGGAGCGAGCTTGGCTGCCATTGCTCGAAGGTCGGTTGCCGGCGGGAGACGCCGTACCGGATGGGACGTTGGTGAGCTGGATCGACCTGCTGGAGAAGGCTTCCGACAACTGGCTGGTGTCGTATCACCGCGGGGTCGCCAGGTACTACGCGGGCGATCGTGACGGTGCTGTGGACGCGTGGCGCCGGTCGGGGGAGAACGCGTTCGCGCTGCGGAACCTGGGTTTCGTGACCGGGGAGCTTTCGTACTACGAACGCGCGGCGGCGCTGCTGCCCGATCTGGTGGAACTGCAGGTTGAGGCTGTGGGGGCGGCGCTCGAGGTCGACGTGGATCGCGCGGGGCAGCTCCTTGACCGCGTGGTGGTCGATGATCCGCGGATCCGGTTGCTGAAGATCCGGCACGCGCTGGCGTCCGGTGACCCGCGGACCGCGCATGAACTGCTGGATGATGGCCTCCAGTTGTCGACGGTTCGCGAGGGTGCCAACCCGCTTGCTGATCTGTGGCGGGAGACCGAGGAGGCGCTCGGCACCAACCGGCCGGTGCCGCCGCAGTACCAGTTCGGCATGGGCGGAAACTGACTTCTCAGATTCTTTGTCATTACCTGGAACCAGGCGCGGGTTCGCGGCGTCTCACCGTCGTGCGGCAAGGGCCGCGCAAGGCAGTTCGACTAACGACGACCGCGTCGCTCGCGGGCGGCGCGTCGGAGGTGAGTGCCATGTTGACGATCGTTGTGCTCGGTGGGTTAAGCCTGGTGCTGCTGGTCACGGCATGCATCGTGGCGGACGTGATCGCCGGTCTGCGGCGGAACGACATCCCAACGGGCACTGAGGAAAAGACCGCCGGGCGGGTGATCCGGGTCCGCGGCCCGGTCCGCGGTCAGCTGGACGGCGGGATCCCGGCCGAATACACCGAGGTCACCGTCGAGTACTACACCCGCCGGGGCGAGGGACCGTTCGAAGTCTCCCGCAAACTCCCGGCCGGGAGCCGCATTACTTACGCCAAGGACGACCGCGTCATCGTCAGCTACGACGTCCGGACGCCCCGCCGCGCAAGAATCGCCGGCCGAGTAACCCACTGGCCCCAACTCGGCCCGCGATCCTTACAGTCCGAAGACCCCGTCCCTCAGCCCTAGAAAGCGTTTCCGCTGACCCCCACGCCCTCGCCTCAAGGCGGGGGTCTTCCACTTTTCGTGGGTTCACCCACCAGGTTGTGGGTTCGCCCTCGGAATACCGACGGTCAACCCACAAGTTGGTGGGTGGACCCAGCAAATGCGGAGGGCGGGCAGGGTCAGGACGGGAGGTGTGGGGCGAGGAGGTTGTGCAGGGTGGGGCGGCCTTGGGACAGGACGTACCGCGCCTCGTCGGGGGGTAGACGGTCGGCCAGGTGGGCCAGGGCTTCGCCCATGGTGATGCTCAAGGTGACGGCCAGGCGAAACTCGCGGCTGTCTTGGGCGCCGAAGCGGACGGTCAGGAGCTCGGCGAACTCACCCGCGTGCTGGTCGTCGAACTCACCCGGCTTCGTCTCCAGGTCCGGATCGCCCAGCCCGCTCAGCACCACGGCCCTGAATCCCGGGTCGGTCCGGTGCATCTCGCGGAACGTGTCCAGCGTGACGTCCACCGCCTGCCGCCAGGTCGACACCGACGCCAATCGCTCGCGCACCGCCTCGGTGTAGCGCGCCTGGTTCCGCCGCTCGATCGCCTGGATCAGGCTGCGCTTGTCCGGGAAGTACCGGTACACGCTGCCGACCGCGATCTCGGCCCGTTTCGCGATCCCGCTTGTTGACGCCGCGTCGTACCCGCGCTCAACCACCTCCGCGCAGGCCGCGTCCAGTATGCGCTCGACCTGCCGGCTGGCCCGGTCCTGCGTCGGCGTCCGGCGCAACGGGTACGCCGTACCGGAGTCGGCGGAAGTGCTCACCATTTGCACATTGTCCATCTTCTGGGGGGACGACGTTGCCACCTGCGTGTGACAGATTGCCTTCAGATCTGAGTCACACCGCCCACAGGAGGGGAAGCTCCGCCATGCGCATCAGCAAAACGGTGGTCGCCGGCCTGGCATCCGCCGCGATCGCCGCGACCGGACTCGCCAGTACGGCGCTCCAATCGCCGGACACCGCCGAGAAGCAGCAGTCGGGTCTGCGCCTGAACCAGATCCAGTTCATCGGCGCGCACAACGCCTACCACCGCGAGGCGCCGGACGACGAGAAGAAGATCCAGCTCGCCCAGGACCCGGGCGCCGTCGGCCTGTTCTACTCGCACGCCTCGATCCCGGCCCAGCTCGAGGACCAGAACATCCGTGCCGTCGAGCTCGACCTGTTCCCGGACCCGAAGGGCGGGCTGTACACCTACCCGCTGATCCGGAAGCTGGCCGGCAAGGGCCCGCTCACCGACCCGGACCTGGCCAAGCCGGGCATCAAGGTGCTGCACTGGGCCGACTTCGACTACGGCACCACCTGTACGACGTTCGTGAAGTGCCTGAACCAGGTGAAGACCTGGTCGAACGCCAACCCCGGTCACGCTCCGATCGTCATTCAGCTGGAGCTCAAGCAGTCCGACCCGCGGCTGGTGGCGGCGGGCGGCGTGGAAGCACCGCCGTGGGACGCCGGCAACCTCGACAGCGTCGACCAGGAGATCCGCTCGGTCTTCTCCGAGCAGGAGTTGCTCTCTCCGGACGACGTACGGCGTCCTGGCCTGACGCTGGAGCAGTCGGTACTGACGAAGAGCTGGCCGACGCTGGCGGAGTCGCGCGGGAAGGTCATGTTCTTCTTCGACAACGGCGGTCCGGGTGCGATCCGCGACACCTATCGCGCGGGCAAGCCGAACCTGGAGGGGCGAGCAGTCTTCACCCGCGGCCCGGAGGGTGAGCCGGACGCGGCCGTCACGATGGTGAACGACCCGCGGGGCGCCAACTCCGCCGAGATCCAGCGGCTCGTTCGCAAGGGCTACTTCGTACGGACGCGGTCGGACGAGCCGATGAGCACGGTGCTCAACGGTGAGCTCAGCCGGGTCAGCGTCGCGCTGGGCTCGGGTGCGCAGATGGTGACCACCGACTTCCCGGTCGCCGGCATGGCCGCCCGGTACAACTCCGACTTCGTCGCGAAGCTGCCGGGCGACACCGCCGTACGCTGTAACCCGGTCTCGGCGCCGGTGTGGTGCCGTGGAGACGTGACGGAGAGGTGATGTGAGCATGTCGGAGCATGTGGTCGATGTCAGTTGGAGCCGTGGTGAGCACGAGTTCACCTACGACACCTACAACCGCGACCACGAGTGGCGCTTCGACGGCGGTATCACCGTGCCCGCGTCGGCCAATCCGACGTACCTGGGCAACCCGGGCCCGGTCGACCCGGAGGAGGCGTTCGTGGCGGCGATCTCGTCCTGCCACATGCTCACCTTCCTGTCGATCGCGGCCCGGAAACGCCTGGTCGTCGACGCGTACGACGACCACGCGGTCGGCGTGATGTCGAAGAACGAGCAGGGGCGGGTGGCGGTCACGCACGTGACGTTGCACCCGAAGATCGTCTGGGGTGGTCCAGAGCCGGACGCCGAGGCGCTGGAGCGGATCCACCACCGCGCCCACCTGGAGTGCTTCATCGCGAACTCGGTCACCACCGAGATCACGGTGGCCTGAGGCAACAGTAGCTCGTGGCAACTTCTTAGTGGCTATCAGCAACAAAAAACCACCCGCCGGCCTGGCCTGAGCCTCGCGCAAGCGGCGTCAGGATGGCCGGCGGGTGGTTTTCGGTGCACCTGAAGTGGTGGTGCACCACAGATCCGGCGGCGCCTCGCACTGGGCGCCTCTTGCGTGGTGCGACATCCGCGCGGTCTAGCTCGGTGGGCAAGACCGTTCGGGCGCGCCGCCTGGATCTGTTCGTCCGGTTCGCGCCAATTACTGCTCGGCGGCGGCGTCGTTCCGGTCGTCGGTGGTCTGGTTGGTCGTCTCGAAGACCAGCTCATCGAGCATCCGCACCTGCTCGGAGGCCATGGAGGTCATCAATCGGTGGATCGTCATGCCAGTGAGACGCACGCCGGCCCGGGGTATGACGGGAATTTCGCCAAACTTTTTGATGTGACCTACTTCTCATCCAGCCCGTCGAGGCGGAGCGGGACCAGTTTGCGCGCCTCGTCGTACGACGTACCGGTCAGTTCGAGCAGGTCGATCACGGTGGAGCGGATCTGACCGAGCACGACCACCGCGGAGAGGCCGTGTGGCAGCGGCAGCTTCGCCGTACGGCGGCCGAGCTCGCCCAGCACGCGGTGCGCGGCGACGTCGGCGGCCGGCTCGAACAGGGATTCGGCGATTAGGCGGGTGCCGTCGGCGAGGCGCTCGAGCAGCATCGGGTACTCGTCCGGCATCCGTTCGTCACGCCAGACCGACACCGCACAGCGCCGTACCAGGACTCTGATGTTCCGGATCGCACGGTCCAGCGGTACGACGAGGTCCGCGATCTGCTGGACCCGGCCGCGGTGACGGCGCCGGAACGGCGACAGCCGGACCACGGCGACGCCCTCGGAGGCGGCGCTGCGGAGGTCGTCGAGCATGGATTCGCTGGAGCGGGCCCGACGGAGGGCGTCGGTGACGTCGTCGGCGTTCTCGGTCCGTAGTCCGTCGGCGGTCTCGACCAGGATCGCGGCCAGCTCGTGCAGCACGTCGGAGGCTTGTTGCCTTGGGCGCCTGATCGCCGCAGCGGGGGCGATCGTGGCGGCGGCGAGCGCGACGACACCGCCGAGCGCGGCGTCGAGCCAGCGGCTGAAGCCGGCGCCTGGGTTCGGCAGCAGGGTCGTGACGATCGCGGCCTGGACACCGGCCTGCGTTGTCATCAGCGTGCCTGCGCCGAGCAGTACGGCGACGCTCATCGCGAGCGCGACGACGAAGATGATCTGCGGTACGCCGGTCCCGAAGAACCGGACGAACAAGTCGCCGACACCGACGCCGACCGCCACGCCGACCATCACCTCGGCGACCCGGCGCAGCCGCTGGCCGAAGCTGAACCCGAGCGCGACCATCGCGGCCACCGGCGCGAAGAACGGGGTCGGGTGACCGACGACGTAGTGGGCCAGCGCCCATGACACGCCGGCAGCGAGCGCGCACTGGGCGATGAAGAAGACCCGCTCCCGCAAGCGGTCGACGCGCCGGCGGACCGAGGCCCGCGAGCGCCGGGCGGCCTGCGGCGCGATGTCGTCGCGCAGCTCCCGCAACTGGTCCAACGTCAGCCTGACCGGATCCACGGACCCATCATGCCGGGCCGCCTTGATTCGGTGGGGTGGTGCGGGTGAGGGTGGAGGCATGACCGAGAACAACCGTGAGGACTACGGCAGCTACAGCGTCGACGACGAGGATCAGCTGCAGGCGGAGGACACCCTGAACGACCGGGGTGTGGAGGACCTGCTCGACGAGGGCTACTCGCCGCCGGAGAAGTGGTCCGCGGGCGAAGGATTCGGTACGACGGCCGACGAGGCGCTGCAGGGGGAGACGCTGGACCAGCGGATCGCCCAGGAGGAGCCGGACGTCGATCCCTACGCGGAAGACGGCGAGGACGTCGGCGGCCCCGAGGTCGGCGTCGAACGCTCCGGCCGCCTGGTGGCTCCGGACGAAGGCGCACACGGTGACGACGAGAACGAACTGGTCGCCGAAGACGTCGGCATCGACGCAGCCGCCGCCACGGCCGAGGAGGCCGCCGTACACGTGGTCGACGACGAGGACAACTTCGAACTCTCCGAGGACGACGAACTCGACGTAGCCGACTACAAAGACGTAGACCTAGGCGACATAGGCGACCCCGAAGACTGACCAGCACCCGCGCCAGCCACACCTACCGGCAGCCGGACGCAGCTACTGGGGGCCGGACCCACCTACTGGGGGGCGGACGCAGCTACTGGGGGCCGGACACAGGAAATAACCTGCGTTCAGCCCCCACCCGCTGTTCCCAGCCCCCAGATCCTGTTCCCGGACCCGGGTTGGTGTTTCCAGCCGCCGGGTCCTGTTCCCGGTCCCCGGTGGGTGTTTCCAGCCGCCGGGCTAGACACACCTACCGGGGGCCGGACACAGGAAATAACCTGCGCTCACCCCCCACCCGCTGTTCCCGGGCCCCAGATCCTGTTCCCAGCCTCCGCATCCTGTTCGGAGTCCCCGGCTGGTGTTCCAACCCTCGGTTGGTGTTCCAGTCCTCGGGTCCTGTTCGGGCCCCGGCTGCTGTTCCCGCCGCCGGGTCCGGTCCCAGGTGCGGCTTCTGGTGTTGGCGCGGGGGAGCTTGGGGCAGCGGGGGGTGACTTGGACTTCGGCTCCTCGGGAGGGGACGAGGGTTACGTTTTTGGGTTTGGCTGGTTCGGGGGTGGGGTTGGGGGCGTGGAAGTTGTAGAGCTTGAGGGCTTCGCGGAGGATTTCGGTGCCTTCCATCAGGGAGAAGCCGGCGCCGATGCACCGCCGGGCGCCGCCGCCGAACGGGATCCAGGTGCCGGGTGCCGGTGGGTCGTCCTCCAGGAACCGCCGCGGCCGGAAGTCCTCCGGCACCGGGAAGTGCTGCGGGTCCCGGTGGACGAGCCCCATCGCCGCCATGATCGTCGTACCTCGCGGCAACCGGTACCCCGCGACGTCGGCGGTTTCGGTCAGCCGCCGGCCGACCTGGTAGACGACCGGGTGCAACCGCATCGCCTCCTTGACGATCGCCTCCAGCTCGTCATCCGCACCGGCATCTGCCGCCCGCTGCCCGAACTCCAGCTCCTCCGGCCGCCGCGCCAGCTCGTGGAAGGCCCACGCCAGCGCGGTCGCCGTCGTCTCGTGCCCGGCGAGTAGCAACGTGACCAGCTGATCCCGCAGCTCCACGTCAGACCAGTTGCCAGCGGCAAGCAGTCGCGACAGTACGTCGTTGCGTCCGGCAAGGTTGCCGCGGCGTCGCGCGATCTCGTCGTACAGGATCTCGTCGACCTTGAGCTGGGTGGTGAGGTACGTACGCCAGGGCGGCATCCGGAGCAGCGCCGGGTAGAACCCGCCGAGCATGATCACCGGTGACACCGAGACGATCTTGTCCAGCAAGGGCCGGAGCTGATCGAGGCGGGCGGAGTCCGTCACGCCGAAGACGACCTGCAGGATCACCTCGAGGGTCAGGTCCCGCATCCGCTGATGCAGCTTGAACGGCTTGCCGACCGGCCACTTCGCGACCTCCGCGCGGGCCAGTTCGGCGACCATTCCGGCGTACCCGCGTAAGGCCTGGCCGGAGAACGCCGGCATCAGCTGCCGCCGCATCCGCACATGGTCCTCGTCGTCCAGCAGCAGCAGTGAATGCGAGCCCATGATCGGCTCCAGCACCGTGTTGCCCTCGCCGGCATGCATCACCGACGGCGGCTGGCCGAACACCTCGCGGATGTGGTCCGGCCGGCTCAGTACGACGACGACGCGGCTGGACGGCACCAGCCGGATCGTGAACACGTCGCCGTACCGCTCGCGCATCCGCGGGAAGAACGTCTTGCGGTGACTGGCGAACAGCACGGTCTGAGCCAGCGTGGGGAGCCGCGGACCCGGCGGCAGCGTCCGAGCCGTCTGCCGGTCGAGCGTCCGGGCGCCGAGCAAGGGTGTCGGGGCCATGCCACCTCCCGTTTGCTTGGGGCTCCAACGCTACGTCAGCCGGGTGAACACCGGGCGTCGAACGCGACAAGCGCCGCCACCAGCCGAGGCAGCTGATCGTCCCGGATCGGATCGAGCCCGGTCAGGCGGCCGACCTGGCGAAGGCGGCAGTCGACCCCACTCCACCCCAGCGCCCCGAGGCATGGCCGCCTTCGGTCAGCTAGCGCCGCAGCCGGTCACTGACCACGTTTGATGGGTCCACCCACCAGCTTGTGGGTCCGCCGCCCGTATGCGGACGGGGAACCCACAACTTGGCTGGTGGACCTATCAAATGGGGAAGGGCCGCCCTCGCGGGGAGGGCGGCCCTTGTGGCGGGGTGGGTCAGGAGCGGGTGAAGCGGAGGGTGAGGATTTGGAAGGGGCGGAGTTCGAAGGTGACTCCGTTGTCCGTCAGCTCACGGTCCGCCAGGTGGCGCTCCAGCAGGTCGACCTCGGTGGCCGAGGCCGCCTCGAACGACGGGGTGATGGTGGCGCGGGAGCGGCCGCCGGTGGATTCGTAGAGGCGGACGACGACGTCGCCGGACTGGTCGTCGGCGAGCTTGACAGCCTCGACGATCACGTTGTCGTTGTCGATGGCAACGATCGGGTCGATGCCCTCGGCACCGGTGACGACACGTTCCGGCAGGTTGATCCGGTAGCCCTCCTCGACCGCCTCCGGGATGCCGGCGCCGACCACCAGCGCGTGGTTCACGGTGTGCACGCCCTGGTCGGTCTTCGGGTCGGGGAACCGCGGCGCCCGGATCAGCGACGTACGGATCGTGGTCGTCGTGCCACCGTCGGAACGCGCGGTCCGGTTGATGTCGTGGCCGTACGTCGAGTCGTTGACGACGGCAACGCCGTACCCGGGCTCGCCCACGTGCACCCAGCGGTGGGCCGCGATCTCGAACTTCGCCGCGTCCCACGAGGTGTTCTGGTGGGTCGGCCGGAAGATGTGGCCGAACTGCGTCTCCGACGCCGACCGGTCCGCGTGTACGTCGACCGGGTACGCCGCCTTGAGGAACTTCTCCGCCTCGTGCCAGTCGATCGTGGTCTCGATGTCGACCCGCTTCACACCCGGCCGCAACCGCAGCGTCTGAGTCACCGACGACCGGCTGAACGACCGCTTCACGACGACCGTCGCGACACCCTCGACGCTGCTGACGGAGACGCTGTCGACCTCGGTCACGTCGCGGACGTTGTTCTTGTAGAACGAGTCGACGTCCCAGGCGTCCCAGTGGTTCGGGGTGTCCACGTGCAGCTGCAGAAGGTTGCCCGCGGCACCTGGCGCGATCACCTCACGCGAAGCCTCGACGTCGTACAGCGAGGTGATCAGACCGCGCTCGTCGATGGTGACCCGGATCAGCCCGTTGTCGAGTACGCCGTTCTCGACCGACACAGCCTGGCCTTCACCGGCAGCGATTCCGGCGCCGAGCCCGGCGACACCGTTGCGGCTGTGCGGTGCGGCGTTGAAGACGATCTGTGCATCACCGGAGCCGGCCAGAGCGGTCTGAGCCTTGGCGATGATCTCCTCGAGTTCGGAAGCAAGACGTGCGTACGTCGCCTCGGCCTCGCGGTGCACCCAGGAGATCGAGCTGCCCGGCAGGATGTCGTGGAACTGGTTCAGCAGCACGGCCTTCCAGATCCGGTCCAGGTCCTCGTACGGGTAGGCGTCCAGCTTGCCCGCGACGACAGCCGCGGTGGACCACAGCTCGGCCTCGCGGAGCAGGTGCTCGCTGCGCCGGTTGCCCTGCTTGGTCTTGGCCTGCGAGGTGTACGTCGCCCGGTGGATCTCCAGGTAGAGCTCACCGGACCAGACCGGCGCGTGCTCGTGGTACTCCTCCTCGGCGGCGGTGAAGAACTCGGTCGGGGACTCGATCGTCACCCGCGGCGAGGACTCCAGGTTCGCCACCCGGCGCGCGGTCGCGACGAACTCACGGGTGGGGCCGCCACCGCCGTCGCCGTACCCGAACGGGACCAGCGAGCGGGTCGCGGCGCCGTTCTCCTGGAAGTTCCGCTGCGCGTGCGCGAGCTCGCGGCCGGACAGGTCGGAGTTGTAGGTGTCGATCGGCGGGAAGTGCGTGAACACGCGGGTCCCGTCGAGGCCCTCCCACCAGAAGGTGTGGTGCGGGAACTTGTTCTCCTTGTTCCAGGAGATCTTCTGGGTCAGGAACCACTTCGAACCGGACAGCTTCACCAGTTGCGGCAGCGCCGCGGTGTAGCCGAACGAGTCCGGCAGCCAGACCTCCTGGGTGTCGATCCCGTACTCGTCCAGGAAGAACTTCTTGCCGTGCACGAACTGCCGGGCGAGCGCCTCGCTGCCGGGCAGGTTGGTGTCGGACTCCACCCACATGCCGCCGACCGGGACGATGTGGCCCTCGGCAACGGCCTTCTTCAGCCGCTCCCACACCTCGGGGTAGTTGTCCCGCACCCACGCGTGCTGCTGAGCCTGCGAGAACGCGAAGACGAGCTCCGGGTACTCCTCGGCCAGGGTGGCGACGTTGGACACCGTCCGGGCGACCTTGCGGCGGGTCTCCCGCAGCGGCCAGAGCCAGGCCGAGTCGATGTGGGCGTGGCCGACCGCGGAGAGCTGGTGCGCGCTGGTGTGCGCCGGACGGCTCAGTACGTCGGTCAGCTGCGCGCGGGCGTCAGCCGCCGTACCGGCAACGTTCTCGTAGTCCAGGGCGTCCAGCGAGCGGCTGATCGCCCGCAGGATCTCCCGGCGGCGCGGGTCCTGGGTGGACAGCTCGTTCTGCAGACCGTCCAGCGCCTCCAGGTCGAGGATCAGGTCCCAGACCTCGGAGTTGAACACGGCCAGGTCGGCGCGGGCCAGCTGGTAGATCGGCGTCTCGCCGAGCTTGGCGCCGATGTCGACCTTCGCGTAGGCGTTGTCGAGCGGGATCTCCGGGTTGGCGGCGCCCTCGACATAGAACTCGATCCGGTCGCCGGGCGAGGCCGCCGTACCGTCGGGGCCGAGGATCGACAGCGGCGCGTACGTCTGCCGCGGGTGCAGGCCCTTCAGCGGTACGCCGGACGTGGTGTGGATGAGGCCTTCCGCGGAGAACCCGGGGCCGCCGCTGAAGCCGAGGTCGATGACCGCCTCGATCTCCAGACCGGCCCACTCGGCCGGCACCTGGCCGCTGAACTTGAACCACGCGGTACCCCAGGCAGGACCCCAGGGCAGGCCGATCTCGGCCGGCTCGTAGGTCTGGGCGAGCGCCTCGGCGGGGGACACCGGCTCACCGGGGGCATGCCACACCTCGATGTCCAGCGGGACCGCCGCGCCGTAGATCGCGGGGCGGATCCGCTCCCGCAGGGCGCGCGTGAGCCGCTCCTCGATGAGTTGACGGTCGTCGTGCACGAAATCATCCTCCGGGGGTTTTGACCAGGTTTGAAGACCCACTCATGCGGCCCGACCGGCCGCTGCGATGACAACGCTGTCACACCCACCCGGGGCCCGTCCAGACTGAGTTCATCGTTGCACTCCCGGTAGCGGTTGGGTCGCAGTGCGGGAGCGTGGCTACCGGGACGGACCTGTTGCCGTTTAGGTTGTCCTGCATGGATCGCCCCCGCCTGCTGACCCCCGCCGGGAACCGGCCGACCGGACTGACTCGGCGCAGCGTGCTCGGCCTGGGTGCCGCCGCCGCGACCAGCCTGATCGTGCCGGGGTGCTCCCGGGGCCGCTCGGACGAGCCCGCGCCCGCCGCTCCGGCCAGGTTCGCGACCGGGAACAAGGGCGGCGTCTACAACGCCTTCGGCATCGGTCTGGCGAAGCTGGTCACCGAGGTCACCGGGGTCGACCTGACCACGCTGGTCACCGACGGGTCGATCGAGAACCTCAGGATGATGGCCCAGAACAAGGCCGACATCTGCTTCAGTACGTCGGACTCCGCGCTGGCCGCCTACGAGGGCACCGGGATGTTCTCGTCCGGCCGGCTCCGGTTCAACGCACTCGCGCGTACGTACGACAACTACGTCCACGTGGTGGTGCCGATCGCCTCGCCGATCGACTCGGTGGCGAAGCTCGCCGGCAAGGTCGTGAACGTCGGTCCGGTCGACTCCGGCACCAAGGTCGTCGCGGATCTGATCCTGAAGACCGCCAAGGTGAAGGTCAACACGACGAACCTCGGACTCGAGCAGGCGGTCGCCCAACTGAAGGCGAAGGCCGACGGATCGGCGAAGCCCGGGCAGGGCATCGACGCGCTGATCTGGAGCGGCGGCCTGCCGACCAAGCCGATCGAAGACCTGCAGAACTCGATCGGCTTCCGGCTGGTGGACATCGGCTCCGTGGCGGAAGAGATCTCGCTCAAGCAGTTCGGCGGGTACATGGTGTCGTCCATCCCGCCGTCGGTCTACAAGCTGGCGAGTTCGGTACTGACGCTGGCGCTGCCGAACTACCTGCTGGCCCGGGCGACCCTCTCCGACTCGTGGGCCTGGTGGACGGTCAACACGATGTTCCGCCGGCAGAACGACCTTGTGGACGTCCACCCGGAAGCGGCCTCACTTGACCCCCGCTCGGCGATAGCCACTATGCCCATCCCGCTGCACCCGGCCGCCGAACGCTGGTACCGCGCGAACCACATCTGATCTAGGCGTCGTAGTCGTCGATCAGGGGGACGCGGACCTCGATGACCAGGCCGCCGCCGATCGGAGGCCGGGCTACGACGCGGCCGCCGACGCGCGCTGCTTCGGAGCGGACGATGGCGAGGCCCAGGCCGGTGCCTGGCATCTCGCGGTGGTGGGCGCTGCGCCAGAACCGTTCGCCGACCTTCTTCAGGTCGCGTGAGCCGAGGCCGAGTCCGTGGTCGCGGACCGCGAGTACGACCTCGGTGCCGTCGCGTGTCACCGATACCTCCACCGGCGGAGCGCCGTACTTGGCGGCGTTGTCGAGGAGTACGTCGAGGATGTCGTCCACCTCGAGCTCCGGCGCGACACCGCCCGGCACCATTTCGCCGATGATCAGCTCCAGGTCGTCGGCGGCGTACACGGCCTTCCAGCCGACCAGCCGCTCCTTCACCGCCTGGGCCAGGTCCAGCGGCTCTTCGTTGCCGTCGGCATCGGCTCCCGGACGGTCCGAGCCGGCCAGCCGGGACAGTCGTTGCACGATCCGGCCCAGCCGGTCGATGTCGCTGAGGGCGAAGCGTGCCGTCGGCGACAGCCGGGACAGGCCCTCGATGTGGATGCGCGCCGAGGTGAGCGGCGTCCGCAGCTGGTGCGACGCGTCGGCGACGAACTCACGCTCGCGCTGCCGCGCCTGGTGCAGGCTGAGCGCCATCGAGTTGAAGCTGTCGCCCAGCCGGCGCAGCTCTGGTGCACGTCCGTCGGTGGAGACTCGAGTGTCGAGCGCTCCGCGGGTGATCTGGTGCGTCGCGTTGTCCAGGTCCTTCAGCGGCCGCAGCACCCACCGGGTGATCGGCCGGACGATACCGACGACGATCGCGCCGATGCTGATCAGCAGACCGCCGAGAAGGAGCAGCAGGCTGCGCTGCACCTGGTCGCGTGCGTTCTCGGTCGGCACCCGCAGTACGGCGGCACCCAGCACGCGGCCGTTGTTGACGACCGGACGGGCCACGATCATCTCGCCGGTCCGCCACGGCCACAGCGCCGGCGGCTCAGCGGGCAGGCGGCCGGCCAGTGTGCTGGCGAGTGCGACCTCGATGTCCGGCTCCGTCACGTCCACACCGGACCGTGAAGTCGCCACCACCCGGCTGTCGACGTCCACCACGAACACCGGGGTGTTGTAGAGCTCCTGATAGCGAACCGCAAGCTCACGCAGGTTGGCGATGTCGCCGGTCTGCAGAGGCGACTCCGCCATGGTGGCGAACCAGTCCGCGTCGTTGCTGCGTGACAAGAAGAGGGTGCGCGACGCACCGGTGGCAATGAAGTTGGCCAGCGGTACGGCGGCCACGATAGCGAGCACGACCACCATCGGTACGAGGGATTGCAGCAGACGACGGCGCAAGGGTCAGTCCGAACCCAGCCGATACCCGACGCCACGGATGGTCTGCACCAGCTCGGGCCGGCCTAGCTTGGCCCGCAGGCTCGCCACGTGCACGTCCATGGTGCGCGACGAGGCCTCGAAGACGGACTGCCACGCGTACAGGGCGACCTGTTCGCGCGGCACCACCCGGCCGTGGTGAGCGGCCAGCACAGCTAGCACGTCGAACTCCTTGCGGGTCAGGCTGATGGGCTTGTCCGCCACCTGCACCGTCCGGGCCTCGATATCCACGGTGAGGTCGCCGACTGTCACCCGGGGGCGGGGCTGCAAGAGACCGGTACGACGTAGTACAGCATCGATCCGGGCCAGCAGCTCGGAGATCGCGAAGGGTTTGACCACATAGTCGTCCGCACCGCTGCGCAACCCGCGCACCCGGTCCGCCGCCTCGCCGCGTGCCGTCACCGCGATCACCGGCACATCCGACACCGTCCGGATCTGCCGGCAGACGTTGATGCCGTCGCCGTCCGGCAGCCCCAGGTCCAGCAGGACCAGGTCACCGGGATCCGCCGCGAGGGCGTCCGCGGCCGTCCGGACATGCGTGACCATCAGGCCGTAGCGCCGCAACGCCGGTATCAGGGCATTGGCGATATCGAGATCGTCCTCGACCAACAGAATCCTGACCGCGCCACTCATGCGGTGATCGTAGGCCAGGAGGCGTTCAGATGTGTCAGATCTTGGTAAAGACGTAATCACGCGACTCCACGCAGTGTTCGGCCAACATAGCCTTCGACCACAGGAGGAGACCGGTAGATGACTGTCGGTATTGGTACGGGGGGCGGCCTGGTCGCGCCCTCCGAATCCGAGCTCGCCGAGTACGAGCAAGAGAAGCCCGCTCGGCAGCTTCGCCCTGCGCTGGACCTGGCCATTTCGGTCTGGTGCGCAATCATCAGCGTCGGCGTGCTTCTGCAGGTGTTCTTTCCTTTACCACAAGGCACGCAGTTTTACTTGGTGATCTTTCTCGCAGCCGTTCTGCCGATCACGCTGCTGTGTTACCGGGGCTGGAAGGTTCCGTCGTTCGTCAATCCGTTCAAGGCGCGCGCTACCGACAACCCCGGGATCACCGACTGGATCCTGGCCGTCATAGCGCTGGCGGTATGTGTCTATCCACTCGTCGACTTCGACGGTTATCTCGAACGACGCCAGGCCCCGACCGCGCTCGACGTGGTGGCGGGCGCCGTACTGCTATTGCTGTTGCTCGAAGCATGTCGTCGTACGACGGGATGGGTGCTGCCGCTCTTCAGTCTGCTGTTCATCGCGTACGCGTACTACGGCGGCTACCTGCCCTACACGTGGTCGCTGGCACATCAGGGCTTCAACTTCGACGCGATCATCGCGCAGTTCACCATGGGCACCGCCGGCTTCTACGGGACGCCGTTGAGCGTCGCGGCCAGCTACATCGTCCTCTTCACCATCTACGGCGCTGTGCTCGACTACTCCGGCGCCGGCAAGTTCTTCATCGACCTGTCCTTCGCGGCCTTCAAGCGCAGCCGTACGGCGCCGGGCCGCACCGTCACGTTCGCGGGCTTCCTGCTCGGCAGTGTCTCCGGCTCCGGTACGGCGACCGCCGTATCGCTCGGAACGGTGTCGTGGCCGATCCTGCGCCGCGCGGGTTATCCGCCCGAACCGGCAGGTGGAATGCTCGCCGCCTCGGGGATCGGCGCGATCCTGTCGCCGCCGACGCTGGGCGCGGCCGCGTTCATCATCGCCGAGTTCCTGCAGGTGTCGTACCTGACCGTCCTCGGGTACGCGGTCATCCCGACGATCCTGTATTACCTGGGCATTCTGCTCGCGATCGAGATCGACGCGCGCCGGCACGGCACCACGTCGACCGAGGTGTCGGAGCAGTCGGCGCTGCGGTTGCTGCTGCGGTTCGGGTACCACTTCCTGTCGTTGTTCGTGATCATCGGCTTCATGGCGGTCGACGTACCGCCGTTCAAGGCCGTGGTCTATGCGGTGATCATCCAGTTCGGGCTGTCGTTCCTGGACCGTGAGCACCGGCTGGCGGCCGGGCCGCTGTTCAAGGCGCTTGCCCAGGGCACCCGTTCGGTGCTCCCGGTGGCCGCGACCTGCGCGACGGCCGGGGTGATCGTTGCCGTCACCACCCAAACCGGACTGGGCCTGAACCTGGCCGAGATCATCGTCGGGGCGGCGCGTGGACTGACCGACAACCACACCGTCGTGCTGATTCTGACGGTGGTGCTGTCCGCGTTCGCCGTACTGATTCTGGGTTTGGCGGTGCCGGTGACGGCGTCGTTCATCATCGCCGCGGTGATCATCGCGCCGGCGCTGGTCCAGCTCGGGGTGACGCAGCCCGAGGCGTACATGTTCATCTTCTACTACGCCGTGCTGTCCGAGGTGTCGCCGCCGACCGCGCTGGCCGCCGTGGCGACGTCCGCGATCACCGGTGGCAAGGTGATGCCGACGATGTGGCAGGCGTGGAAGTACACGCTGCCGGCGTTCCTGGTGCCGTTCGCGTTCGTGCTCACCGACAACGGTGCGCATCTGCTGGGACAGGGGTCGTTGATCGGGATGCTGTGGACGCTGGCTGTCTCGATGCTGGCCGTCGCCGCCCTCGCGGTGGTGACCGGGGGCTGGATCCTTGTCGCCACCAGCTGGATCGAGCGGGCGTTGTGTGTGCCGGCCGCGGTGTTGCTGCTGTACCTGGCGCCCGTAACCATCACGGCGGGAATCTGTTTGCTACTTGTTGCCGTCGTCATCAATCTGGTCCGGCGCACCCGCCAGGCCAGACCAACGGAAGGAACCGTCGTTCCATGAGAACCCGCCGCCTCCCCACCGCCGTGGTGGCGCTCGCCGCCGTCGTCTCGCTGGTCGCTTGTGGAGGGCAACGCGAACCCGCCGGCTCCAGTTCGGAGGGCGGTGGGCGGCTGACCATTGCCACCGGCAACACCACCGGCGTCTACTACCAGCTCGGTGGCGCGCTCGCCTCGGTCATCTCGCAGAAGGTGTCGGGCTACCGGGCGACCGCTAGCGAGACCGGTGCATCGGTGCAGAACGTCCAGGGCCTGGTCGCGGGCAACTACGACATCGCGTTCTCGCTCGGCGACACCGCGTCGGACGCGGTGAAGGGCGAGAACAGCTTCAAGACGCCGCAGGACGTGGTCGCTCTGACGCGGCTCTACAACAACTACACTCAGGTCGCCGTACGCGCGTCGGCCGGGATCAACTCGATCGCCGACCTGAAGGGCAAGCGCGTCTCGACCGGCTCGCCGAACTCGGGCACCGAGGTGATCGCACGGCGGCTGCTCGAGGCAGCCGGTCTCGACCCGGCCAAGGACGTCACGGCGCAGCGGCTCGGCCTGCCGGAGTCGGTGGACGCGATGAAGTCCGGGTCGATCGACGCACTGGTCTGGTCCGGCGGTCTGCCGACCGGCGGTATCACCGATCTGACCACCAGCATGGGCAAGAACGTGAAGCTGCTGCCGATCGGGGACCTACTGCCGGCGCTGCAGCAGAAGTACGGCACCATCTACGCCCAGGACTCGATCCCGGCGGCGACGTACAAGCAGCCGGCCGACGTGGCGACGATCATCGTGCCGAACGTGCTGCTGGTCCGCAAAGACATGAAGGACGACCTGGCCGAGCAGCTGACCAAGGTGATCTACGAGAACAAGGACGCCCTGGTCGCGGTGAACGCGGCGGCCAAGGGCATCACGCTGGAGAACGCCGACAAGACCGACCCGGTGCAGCTGCACCCGGGGGCGAAGAAGGCGATCGACGGCCTGAGATAACTCCAGGGACCGTCCTCCCCCGCACACCAGGCGCAGCGGGGGAGGACGTCGGGACCCACCTCCGCACACCAGGCGCAGCGGAGGCGGGACCCAGCCGGCTCCCACAACCAGGCGCAGTGGGAGCAGGCAGACTGGGCCCGGCCGCTGGAGGCATCCGGCAGCCGGGCCCAGTCACTCTTGTCTACTCGGTCTCTTCTTCCGTGTCCGGCAGAGGAGTGCCGTAGAGGTAGTGGGAGAGGGCGGAGTCGCGCTTGGGGTGGACGTGGTACTTGGTGGGTACGACGCGGCCCTCGGCGCTGTCCCATGCGGTGTCGGCGACCCGCCACATGCGATGTGCCAGCCGGCCGGTCAGTCCGGTGTGTGGCGAGTAGGGGTGCGCTCGGGTCGGGGCGACTTCCTCAGCCTCGAGTAGTTCCTCGGTCAGCGCGTTGACGTGCTCGTCGTCCAGCTCTTCGCAGAGCCGCTGGCTGTACGCCGTCTCCAGTTGCTCGTGCTCGGTCAGCAGCCGGTTGATCGACTCCCACACCTCGTCCGGAGTCAGATCCTGCGCGCGGCTGTCGCCGTACTGGCGCCCCTTCAGGAAGCGCAGTGACCGCTCCAGCTCCTTCGCGTTGCCGACGTACGTGGTGACGAGCTCCTCGCCGTTGGACAGCCGCCGTACGTGCGGGAGCAGGACGTCCTCCGCCGCGGCGAGATGCTGGGCGGCGATCGCGTAGAACCAGTCGGTCTCGTGCCTGCGCTCCGGGTGCGCGGCTTCGAGGTGCTGAGCCGGCTCGGCCAGCTCACGAATCCGGGCATGTTCGTAGGTCAGGGCCAGTTCGAGCGTCGAAGCGGTCATGACAACCACCTCCAGGGGGTCTCACTCCAGCGTGTGCCCAACATCGCGACGGCGCAACCGGGGTGAGCGGACTGAGACATCGCTCTGAATCCGGCCGCGGCTCGCGTAGGTTGGCCCGGTGCTCGCGACCCCGCTCCTGCTCGCCACACTCCTTCAGCCGACTGGTGACATCACCCCTGACATCCTCGCTGGGCGGAACGTCGCGCTCATCGGTGACGCCGTTGTCAGGGTGCCGTCCGGGACAACGACGTACGACGGTGTGATCAGCGGCAAAGGGACGCTGCGGGTGCGTGGCAGCGGCACGCTGATCTTGACCAAGGACAGTGATTTCACGCTGCCTCAGACCCGCCAGAGTGTCAGCATCCTGGGTGGGAATCACCCGTACGTCGTGGTCCGCAGGCCGGATCCACCTGCGGTGATCGTCGAGCGTGGCGCCACCCTGCAGTACGGGAACGGCGGGGCTACTGGGCTGATCGGGCACTTCCCGTACAACACGCCCGGATTCGCGTTGAACCAGGACAACATTCGGGTCGACGGCACGCTGCGGCTCTCGCTGACCCGCACCTTCAACCTCGGCACGATCAGCGGCTCCGGGCTGGTCACCCAGCCCCGGTTCATGTGGGGCACGCTCGATCTCGCCGGCACGCAGCCGTTCTCGGGCGTGATCGACAACGGGACCGGGCTGGCCGCCGGCAAGCCTGAGACCGCGGTCGCACTGCCGAACGCGCGGGCTGTCCTCAACCAGGGGACGTGGACGGTCGACACGCCGCTGGGCCAGACCGTCGTACTTCGGCAGAACTTCTACCAGCGCGAGTACGGCAGCGACATCAACGTGCAGTCGCGCCCGGGCGGCAAGGTCGTGCTCACCGGTCAGTACAGCTACTCCGATCGGGGCGGCGACACCAATCCGTCGCTGAGCGACACCGCGCTCAACTGGCGGAAGATCCCGCACGACCTGAACAAGCGCGGGACCAACATCAAGGGCGCGGACGTCCAGTGGGGCGACGGCACGACCCATGAGATCTTCATGCCGGGTACGGCGGACACGGTCTACATCAACCTGCTGGCGGCGCGGTCCCGCTCCAAGCTCACCTTCGCGTACAACGGCCCGGTGACGCTGGGAGCGCCGATCGGCGGCGGTGTCTTCCACGACACGCTCAAGGCGCCGGGCGCGGGCGACATCGTGATCAAGGGTGTGCGGGGCAACGATGTGACGTTCGCGGCGGACCAGTACTACAACGGCTCGACGACGATCGAGCGAGGCGCCGTGCTACGGCTCGGTGGTCGGCTAGGTGATGGGAGCTTGCTGAACTCTTCGCTCTTCAAGGTAGTCAACGACGGTTCGCTGGTCGTGCAGAACAAGCGGCAGACGATTTCGCTGTCGCAGCTGAGCGGCCGCGGTTCCTTCACCCAGGCAGGTGCCGCCACGACGCGACTGACCGGTGGGCTGACGTACACGGGAAGGACCGTGATCTCGCGGGGCACGCTGGCTCTGACTGGTGGCTCGTTGCGGACGAGTAGTGCTGTCTCTCTTACTCGTACTGGCGCTCGGCTGGACCTGACCCCCGCCGGAGAGCAGACGCTTCGCAATCTCACGACGGTCGGCGGTACGACGGTGACGTCGGGCAGGCGGGCGGTCGTGACGCTGGCCGGGAAGTCCACGCTCGCAGGCGTATTCCAGGGCGGCAGACTGGTGAACACCGGCGTGCTCGGCGGCTCGTTCACGGTGAGCGGGGACTTCAGCTCGCGTGGCCGGTTGATAGTGCGTGCGGACGGGAAGCCGCTGAAAGTCTCCGGCGCGGTGACACTCGCCGGGCCGTTGCAGATCGCCGGCGCGGTGTCGCGGCGTGAGCACACCCTGATCGAGAACGCCGGCTCTGATCCCGTCGCCGGTGCCTTCGCCGGACTCGCCGAAGGCGCCGCGGTGTCAGTCGGCGGAAGCAGGTACACGATCACCTACAAGGGCGGCGACGGCAACGACGTGGCCTTGAAGGTGGTTCAGGCCGCGGCTGCCACGCCTTCGGCCAAGGGCAGCGAACCGCCCGTGGCAACCGCGGCTGCCACGGGCGGGAGGTCGTCGTACTGGCGTCTGGCCGGTGTCGGCGCAGCGGTCGCCGCCGTACTGGGGCTGGTCCTGGTCCGGCGCGTCAGGCGTCGGAGCTTCCCTTCCAGAGGTTGATGCCGGCCTCGACGGCGTCCTTGTCGATCGCGTCGAGCTCTTCCTGGCTGAAGGTGAGGTTGCGGACCGTGGCGAGGTTGTCCTCGAGCTGGGCAACGCTGGAGGCGCCGATCAGCGCGCTGGTGACGCGGTCGTCGCGCAGCGTCCAGGCAAGGGCGAGCTGAGCGACGGACTGGCCGCGCTGCTTGGCGATCTCGTTCAGCGCGCGGACGTGCCGCAGCGTGTCCTCGGTCAGGCTGTCGGGGTTCAGCGACTTGCCCTGCGCGGCGCGGGAGTCGGCCGGCACGCCGTCCAGGTAGCGGTCGGTGAGCACGCCCTGCGCCAGCGGCGAGAACGCGATCACGCCGACGCCCAGCTCACCGACGGCGTCAAGCAGGTCCTCCTCGATCCACCGGTTCAGCATCGAGTACGACGGCTGGTGGATCAGCAGCGGCGTGCCCAGCTCCTGCAGGATCCTGGCCGCCTCCCGGGTCCGATCCGCCGAGTACGACGAGATGCCGGCGTACAGCGCCTTGCCCGACCGGACCGCGGCGTCGAGCGCGCCCATGGTCTCCTCGAGCGGGGTGTCCGGGTCGAACCGGTGCGAGTAGAAGATGTCGACGTAGTCCAGGCCCATCCGGCTCAGCGACTGGTCCAGCGAGGCGAGCAGGTACTTCCGCGAGCCGCCGCCCTGACCGTACGGCCCCGGCCACATGTCGTAGCCGGCCTTGGTCGACAGGATCAGCTCGTCCCGGTACTTCTTGAAGTCCCGGGCGAAGTGCGTCCCGAAGTTCGTCTCGGCCGACCCGTAGGGCGGACCGTAGTTGTTCGCCAGGTCGAAGTGGGTGACACCCAGGTCGAACGCCCGGCGCAGGATGTCGCGCTGCGTGGCGAACGGCTTGTCGTCGCCGAAGTTGTGCCACAGGCCCAGCGAGATGGCGGGCAGCTGCAGCCCACTGCGGCCTGTCCGCCGGTAGGCCATCTGGTCGTCGTACCGGTCCTGAGCGGCTACGTAATCAGTCACGGAACCCCAGTCTGCCCCATGTCGTGACAACTGCAAACCCCCTTGTTTTTAAGCAGAAACCGGAGCACTGACACCCAGAACCCCGCCTTCTTGACGGCGACCGGGGGCGACCGCCCGGTGGCGCTCAGGTCAGGCTGGCCCAGGGCGCCGACGGCGAGCCGGCGAAGAACCTGAGCAGTTCGAGCAGGCGGCTGCCTGGTGGGGCGGTCCAGTGGCGTTGGCCCGGCCAAGGGTTGGAGGTGAGCTTGCCGAGGCCCCATTCGAGGTGGAACCAGAGGGTGGCGGCGGCCAGCTCCTCGTCGCGCGTAGTGGCGTTGGTGGCGAGCGCGTTGTGGTGGTGGACGTACTCGGGCAGGATCGCGGCGACGTGCTCCAAGGGCAGTTTGGCGAAGTCCATCGCGGGCGGGGCCCAGGCGGCGTCACCCCAGTCGATCAAGGCTCGGAGCTCACCGTCCGGCCCGGCGAGAAGGTTGTGCGCGGCAACATCTCCGTGGATCAGCACCATCGGCACGTTCCGGTCGAACCGTTCCGCCAGCCGGTTGAACCAGCCGTTCAGCCAGCCCGCCGTACTGCTGTCCAGATAGCCGCGCTTCAGCAACCCTTCGACCGTCCGCCACGGATCGTCGCCACCTTTGTCGAACGAGACGCCCGGAAGCTCCGTGCGTTCCGCTACATGCAGCCGCGCCAACTGCTCGCCCAAGCCGGTCGGTGCTTCGGCCGGTTCGATCCCGTGGACCCGCTCCATCACGACGTACGGCGCGTCGATCAGGCCGCGGCTCTCGTCGTACTCGATGATCTCGGGGGTTCGTACGCCGGCCGCTCGGGCGACGGGTACGACGCCGACCTCCTTGCGCAGGTCCGCCTCGAACCCGGGCCGCGCCACCCGCAGGAACAGCTTCTCGCCCAGTGCGAACCCGCGGTTGGCGACACCACCCACGACTTCGGCCACCTGATCCGGGGGTACGCCGTGCCGCCGGCCGATCTCGATAACACCCTGTTCGCCTTCCATCACCTCGATCCTGGTGCCGGTGCGCGGAGGCGTCCACCGGATTTGATGTACTTCGGGCTGTGCGGGTGGATCTGGATCCGGAGGTCGTCGGGCGGCGCGTGTTCTATGCGGCGCTGAACTCGGTAGTGGTGCCGCGGCCGATCGCCTGGGTGTCGAGCCGGTCCGCGGACGGCGTCCTCAACCTCGCGCCGCACTCGTTCTTCACAGTCGCCTGTGTGGAGCCGCCGATGGTGCAGTTCACCTCGGTCGGCCGGAAGGACAGCCTGAACAACGTCGAGGCGACCGGCGAGTTCGTGGTGAACTTCGCCGCCGAGCCGCTGTTCGAACGGGTCAACGCCACCGGAACCAACTTCCCGCCCGGCATCTCCGAGTTCGAAGCCGTCGGGCTGACCACCGAGCCGTCCCACACGGTCGCCGTACCACGGGTGGCCGAGTCGCCGGTCGCCATCGAGTGCACGCTGCACACCACGCTCGAGCTCGGCGACTCCACGGTGGTCATCGGCCGCGTCCGGCACATGGCCATCGACGAGTCCGTCCTGGTCGGCGACCACCCCGAGATCCAGCTCCTCCGCCCGCTGGCCCGCCTCGGCAAGGACGAGTGGTCCACCATCGGCGAAGTCCGCTCCATCACCCGAATCCGCTACAAAGACTGGCCCGGCCACTTCGAACCACCCACCGCCTAGTCCCTCCGACGCTCGGACCAGGAAGTGGAGGCCCGACACACGGTATTTCCTGTGGCGGGCCGCGATTTCCTGTGTCAGGCCGGCGTAGGTGTTCCAGGGTGACGGACGGTGCGGTGTGCCGGCGCAGCGGGACTGACCGGTCTGACTCTTCACGTGGATGGTGTGGCGGGTGGTTCGAGGGTGGCGAGGGTTTTGGTGAGGGAGGTGAGTTGGGGGGAGAGGCGGAGGGGTGCGTTGTCGGGGGAGGGGGTGGTGGCTGGGTGCCAGGCGAGGGTCGCGTTGTGGCAGGTGACCAGGTGGACGTCCGGTGTTAGGGGGCCCGGGTCGTGGCTGTGGCAGCGGGCGGCGAGGTTGAGCATCAGGCCGAGGGTGGGGATGACGGAGAGGTCCTGGATGACGTGGATGAAGAGGTGGTCGCGGGTGGGGAGGGCGACCAGTACGCCGTACTTCGGGTTCTCGAGGTGGAGGGATTCGCGCAGGACGGTGTCGAGGACCAGGGCCCGGGAGGCGGCGAAGGAGCTGCCGGTGATCAGGGCGATGGTGGTGTCGTCGTGCACGAGGTACTCGACCTGATCGGTCCGGCGGCGGAGGTTGGCGAGGCCGAGGCGTTCGGCCTCGGGCCAGGTCAGGCCGAAGTCGGACGGGTCGAGGAACATCGTGACCACGCCGTCCTTCGCGATGGCGGGGACGGACAGTAGCCCGGGCAGGAACTCGGGCTTGTCCGCGGTCCATTCGGCTGGCAGGGCATCGCGCGGGACGAGACGCTGGATCAGCTCTCGCTCGGGGTCGGTCGGCGGACCCGGCGGACCCGTGCGCAGGCGTTGCAGGACCTGGTCGAAGTGTCTCTCGACCAGCCTCGGCCAGTGCTGCTCGTCGTACGCCGAAATCGCGCGCGCCAGGTTGCACAGGCCGAGCACCGGCATGGTCGCGGACTGGTCGACCGGGACGAGCGCGCCGCCGCCCTGGTAGGTGACGTCGAGGCCGAGTCGTGCCGCGGCGCGCAGGGCGAGGCGCACGAGTCGCGCCGCCTGGTTGCAGGTCAAAGGAGTCAGGACCGGATCGGGCCGGTCGAAGGCAGGGGAATGGTCAGTGGAGCTGTCGATAGTCATCGTGGCTACCTCCTCGCCAGAGAAAGTACGAGGAACGGCCCCGGTTTCAGCCGGTCTTTTCGAGCCTGTGGACAACCGCCCGGGATACTGTGCGCTGACCCAGACTCAGACCCCGAAGGAGCAGCATGTCCGGCACACCGTCGTCGCGGCCGACCTCGGCGACCCGGCTGTCGCTGTCGCACATCACCGCGCAGAACGAGACCAATCTGCTGGGCACCGTGCACGGCGGCGTGATCATGACGCTGGTCGACTCGGTCGCCGGTGTGGTCGCGGCCCGGCACTCCGGTGGGCCGGCGGTCACCGCGTCGATGGACGAGATGACCTTCCTGGTCCCGGTCCGCGTCGGTGACGTGGTGCATTTCAGCGGTCAGGTGAACTGGACCGGCCGCAGTTCGATGGAGGTCGGCGTACGGATCACGGCCGATCGCTGGGATTCGGTCGGGCCGCAGGTGCATGTCGCGTCGGCGTACCTGGTGTTCGTCGCGGTCGATGCCGAGGGCAAGCCGCGGGAAGTGCCGCAGGTGGTTCCGGAGACGCACGAGGAACGCCGACGCCTGCGCGAAGCCGAGATCCGTCGCAGCCACCGCCTCGCCAAGCGAGCCGCCATCATCGCCTCCCGCAACGAAGCCGCCGCCGAGGTGAACACCGCACCAGCCGCTTACGAAGGGGCAGGCGACTGATGGGCTGGTTCGGATCCGCGCGGCAGCATCCGTCGGCGGTGCTGCTGGTGGTGCAGCTGCTCGGCGTACTCGTCTATCCCGCGATGGAAGGCTCGAGGGGCGGCCGGGTCGCGTTCGAGATCCTCGGCATCGCCGTTCTCGTTCTCGCCGTCTTCTCCGTGCGTGCCACCCCGGGCCTGACCTGGGTCAGCATCGGCCTCGGCATCCCAGCCGTCGTTCTCTCGCTGATCGACGCGTTCAATCCGACAGAGACCGTCGTAGCAGTGTCCGGTGTCCTGCACGCGGCCTTCTACTTCTACGCCGCCTACAGCCTGCTGCGATACATGCTGTCCGACCACGACGTGAGTACGGACGAGCTCTATGCCACCGGTGCCACTTTCACCTTGGTTGCTTGGGGTTTCGCCTACCTGTACGTCTTCGTCCAGGCACTGGTCCCCGGCAGCTTCACCGCGGCCGTTGACCCAGGCAACGACCGCACCTGGATGGAGCTGCTGTTCCTGAGCTTCACCACTCTGTCCAGCACCGGCCTGAGCGATATAGTCCCCATCACCTCGTGGGGCAGGTCGGTGGTCATGCTGGAGCAGCTGGCCGGTCTCGGGTACGTCGCCATGGTCGTCTCCCGGCTGGTCGGCCTCACCATCACCCGACGCAGCAACACCTAGACCCGCGGCCAGCCCGCCAGCAGGTCGGCGGCGGCACGCCAAGCCACCTCCGGCGCGCGCTCCATCGCAGCCACGCGGAAGCTCACCAGCGCGCCCTCGTGCAGCAATAACAACCGGTCAGCAAGCTCGTCTGGATCAGCAAGTCCGGCCAGCGATGCCTGGGCCTTGAACTCGGACCGCATCCACTGCTTCTGTCCCACGATCACCGGCATCGCGGGGTGGTCCGGCGCCGCCAGTTCCACGCTCGCGTTGATGAACCCGCAGCCCTTGCGCGACCCTGCGATCCAGTCCGTCAGCGCACTGAACAACGCCAGGATCACCTCTTCCGGAGTGCCGGGCGCACGGGCCGCCAACTGCTCGTCCAGGAACGCGTGCCAGACCCGGTTCCGCCGGTCCAGGTACGCCGCGATCAGCTTGTCCTTCGAGCCGAACCGGTCGTACAGCGTCTTCTTCGTCACCTCGGCGGCCTCGGCGATCGTGTCGACGCCGACCGTCCGGATCCCCTGCTCGTAGAACAGCGTCGACGCCGCCGCGAGGATCCGCTCCCCGGCAGGCGTCAGCGTGGTGGCCTCCGGCAGCCCGCGATCCACCACCAGTCTCATCTGCTGATCAAGCATACTGACAGTATACGGACCGGTGTGGTTACTCTCGTGGCCATGATGACAGAGACGCTTCCGGTACGACGTACGCCGCGACTGCAGGCGGTCCCGCTGATCGCCGGAGCGGGGTTCGTCGTCTTCTGGAGCTGCGGGTTCATCGGTGCCCGCTGGGGTACGCAGTACACGACGGCGTTCGATCTGCTGGCGTGGCGGTTCCTGGTCGCCGGCGTGCTGGCAGCCGTGATCCTGCTCATTAGGCGGCCGATGATGAGGCGGAGAGACCTTGTCACCCAGGTGTGGATGGCGTTCCTCACCCAAGTCGTCTACCTCGGCCTCATCTTCACCGGCATCGACCATGGCATCACAGCCGGTGTCACAGCGCTCATCGGCTCGCTTCAGCCGCTCCTGATCGCCACCGTGGCCGGCCCGCTGCTCGGTGAACGCGTCAGCCGACGACAGTGGGTCGGACTCGTCCTAGGCGTAGCCGGAGTCGGTCTGGTCGTCGCGGACGACCTGCACGCCGGGCACGGCTCGCCATTGCTCTTCCTGCTTCCGCTCGGCGGTCTGCTCGGTCTGGTCGTCGGCACCTGCCTGGAACGACGCCGCAAGCCCAGCACCAACTCACTCGACGCACTCTGCGTGCAGAGCCTCGTCTCCGCTGTGTTCTTCGTCGTGCTGGCTACGTCCATCGGCCAACTGACGGTGCCCGACGAGCCTGGCTTCTATGGCGCAGTCCTCTGGTTGGTGCTGCTGGCAACAGGTGGCGGCTGGGGGCTGTACCTGGTCAATCTGAAGCTCTCCGGTGCCACCCGCATCAGCAGCCTGCTGTACCTCGTGCCGCCCACGACGATGGTGTTCGCGTTCCTGCTGTTCCACGAGACCGTCGGTTTGCTCGCTGTCGTCGGCATGCTGGTCTGCGCCGCCGCGGTGATTCTGATCAGGTTGAACGAGCGTACGGAACCTGTTCTGGCTACGCTGCGGGGATGGCGGAACCCCGGTGGCTGAACGAGAAGGAACAGCAGGCGTGGCGCGCGTTCATCGCGGCACAGCGTGTGGTGAACAGCCGGATCGAGCAGCAACTGCAACGCGACGCGGGAATACCGCACACGTACTACGAGATCCTGGTCCGGCTGTCAGAGGCGGCTGACAACCGGCTGCGGATGAGTGAGCTCGCCGACGCCACCCTGGGGTCGCGCAGCCGGCTCTCGCATGCGGTGAACCGGCTCGAACAGGCCGGGTGGGTCCGGCGTGAGGGGATCGAGTCCGACCGCCGTGGTCAGGTGGCGATCATGACTGACCTCGGGCGGCAGAAGCTGGTCGAGTCTGCGCCCGGACACGTGGAGGAGGTCCGGTCGGCGATCTTCGACGCGCTGACCGAGGAGCAGGTGGAGCAGTTGCACGACATCTGCGCATCGCTGGCCCGGCACTCCGGGGACACCATCGACCGGGCCGCCTGGGAGCGGCCGCCGAGATGACGCTCCGCACCCGGCAACGGCTCAGCGCCGCGCTCGTGCTGACAGCACTCCTGCTGGCCGGCTGCACCGACACCAACTCACCCACCGCCGGCCCGAGCACTGCGCCCTCGTCGTCTGTCCCGCTGCCGACCACCCAGAGTCCGCCGACAACAGAAAGCACGACACCAACGCCAACACCGACTCCGACGCCCACACAAGCAAGCTGCATCGATCAGAAGCTCAAGGACCTCACCTTGAGAGAGCAGGCAGCCCAGCTGATCATGACCGGCATCAGCGCCGACGGCATGACCTCGTCCCAGCGCCCGATCGTGCGTCAGGAGAAGCCCGGCGGCATCCTGCTCCTCGGCAAAGGCGGCAGCCTCTCCCACACCCGTACGGCGATGGCCGCGGTCAACACCTCGGCAACAGTGAAGGGCGTCCGCCCGCTGATCGCCGCGGACCAGGAAGGCGGTCAGATCCAGCGCCTGAAGGGCTCCGGCTTCGACCGCATCCCGGAGGCGACCGTCCAGGGCACCTGGTCGAGCGGCAAGCTAACCGCCCGTGCGGAGCAGTGGGGCGACCAGCTCGAGGAGGCCGGCGTCAACGTCGACCTCGCGCCCGTGGCAGACGTCGTACCGAGCTCTCTCAAGGAGCAGAATGCGCCCATCGGCAGTTTGGACCGTGAGTACGGCAACACCCCGGGGGAGGTCGGTCCGCCGGTCCAGGCGTTCGTGAAGGGTATGAAGGAAGCTGGCGTCATCACGTCGGTCAAGCACTTCCCAGGGCTGGGCAGAGTGCGCGGCAATACCGATTTCTCCTCCGGTGTGGTCGACAACGTCACCGTCCGCGGGGACGACGACCTGCAGCCCTTCAAGAACGGTATCCAGGCCGGCGCCGAGCTGGTGATGATCTCCACCGCCACCTACACGAAGATCGACCCGGACAACCGCGCGGTCTTCTCCAAGACCGTCATCCAGGGGATGGTCCGGAGCGATCTGCAGTACGGCGGAGTCGTCATCACCGACGACGTCGGAGCGGCAGCCGAGGTGGCGGCGGTGCCGGCCGGCCAGCGGGCGACCAGGTTCGTCGCGGCAGGTGGCGACATCGTCATCAACGCCAGGGCTGCGCTGACCGACACCATGGTCAACGCACTGGTCGCGAAGGCCAAGCAGGACGACGCGTTCGCCGCGCAGCTGACCAGTAGCGTCAGGCGTGTGCTGACACTCAAGCAGAACCACGGTCTGGTGAGCTGCGGATGACAGACCAGCAGGAACCCGACTACCGCTTCACCCTGGCCAACGAGCGGACCTATCTGGCGTACCTGCGCACCTCACTGGCCTGCTACGCGGGCGGCCTCTCCGCCGTGCAGTTCCTCGACCTGGGGCTCGACCGTTGGCCGGCCCGCATCATCGGTGTGGCCCTGGTCACTGCCGGCATAGTCACCACCGCGGGCGCCTTCCGCCGCTGGCAGGAGAACCTCACCGCGATGCGCAGCGGCGGGCGGCTCCCGGTCACCCGGCTGCCGTTGATGCTGGCGGCAACCATCAGCGTGGTGGGCGTCATCGGCCTGGTCTTCGCATTGTGGCGATGAGCCAGGACCCGGGTCTGCAACCCGAGCGCACCCTGCTCGCCTGGCGCCGGACCGCGCTCGGCCTGATCGCCAACGCGCTCCTGCTACTTGCCTCCGGCCACGGTACGTCGAATGTCCGCACCGGCCTCGGCATCGTCGTACTCACCCTCTCCCTGGCCTGCTGGGCCGCGGTGAGCGCCGTGTACCGCCGTACGAAGGGTGCTCCGATCCATGCCCTCGGCCACGAACGGGTCCTGCGGGCCGCGGCCGGGCTCGTCCTCGTCGTCGGCGTTTTCGACCTGTACGCCGTACTCACGCGCTGAGACCGAATAGTTACTCACGGGTCGTATTCACGCCTGGCGGCTCCCTGCTAGGAGATAGGTTGGCCAGGCGGATGCCCCGTCAACCGTCCGTAGCCCCAAAGGGCATGCCGTCCAGACCCCTGCCTACTGCGCGGCACTCGGCGGCGCATCTCGCTGCACTGGTGCAAAGGCCACGATGCTCCGCATCGAGACCTTCGCCCCAGCACACCGAGCTACACCACCGAGCACCTGCTCGCGACGGCAGGGGTCTGGACGGCATGCCCTAGCATGTTCACGGTTTGTCCCTCGTTCATCCGGAGCTTGAAGTGCCGTTACGTCTGCGTCCGACTGACCCGACGTTCTACGACCTTTTCACCGAGTCCGCCAACCACCTCGTCGACGGATCCCGGATCCTGGCCGAGTTGCTCGGCAGTACGGCGGGAACCGGGCTCTCCTCGAGCCACCAGATCGCCGCCGAGATGAAGGATGCCGAGCACGCGGCGGACGAGACCACCCACTCGATCATCCGCCGGGTCAACTCGACCTTCGTCACCCCGTTCGACCGCGAGGACATCTACCGGCTGGCCTCCGATCTGGACGACGTGATGGATTACATGGAGGAGGCCGTCGACTCGGTTCACCTGTTCTCTCTGGAGAAGTTGCCGGAGGAGATCGCCGAGCAGATCGAGGTGCTCCAGCGCGCGGCCCAACTGACCGCGGAGACGATGCCGCGACTGCGCACCATGAAGGACCTGGCCGAGTACTGGATCGAGATCAACCGGCTGGAGAACACCGGTGACGCGGTCCACCGCCGGATCATCGCGAAGCTGTTCAGCGGCGAGTACGACGCTCTGACGGTGATGAAGGTGAAGACCGTGGTCGACCTGCTGGAGGCGGCGATCGACGCCTTCGAGCACGTCGCCAACACGGTCGAACAGATCGCCGTCAAGGAGAGCTGAGCGTGGAGTTCGCGCTCGTCATCGCAGTCGTCGTCATCGCGCTGGCGTTCGACTACACCAACGGCTTCCACGACGCGGCCAACGCGATCGCCACCTCGGTCTCGACCCGGGCGCTGACCCCCCGGGTCGCGCTGCTGATGGCCGCGGTGATGAACTTCCTCGGCGCGTTTCTCGGCACCGAGGTGGCCGACACCGTCGGCAAGGGCATCATCAGCGCGCCGTCCGGGGAGCACGGCCTGGTGATCGTGATCGCCGCGCTGATCGGCGCCATCACCTGGAACCTGATCACCTGGTACTTCGGCCTGCCCAGTTCCTCGTCGCACGCGCTGATCGGCGGTCTGGTCGGTGCCGGACTCGCGTCGAGCAGCGTCGTACTGTGGGCCGGAATCGTCGACAAAGTTGTCATCCCCATGGTGTTGTCACCCGCGGTCGGCTTCCTCGGCGCGTTCCTGCTGATGATCACGATCCTCTGGGTGTTCCGGCGCAGCAACCCTGGCCGGACCACGCGTGGGTTCCGGATGGCGCAGTCGCTGTCGGCCGCCGCGATGGCGCTCGGCCACGGTCTGCAGGACGCGCAGAAGACGATGGGCGTGATCTTCCTCGCCCTGCTCACCAGCGGGCACGTGCAGAAGGGCGACGGCATCCCGTTGTGGGTGAAGCTGTCCGCCGCGACCGCGATCTCGCTCGGCACCTACTCGGGTGGCTGGCGGATCATGCGTACGCTCGGCCGCCGGATCATCCACCTCGACCCGGCCCGCGGGTTCGCCTCCGAGGCGGTCGCCGCGACCGTGCTGTACGTGATGGCGATCGGGCTGCACGCGCCGGTCTCGACCACCCATACGATCACCTCCGCGGTGATGGGCGCGGGCGCGACCAAGCGGCTGTCCGCGGTCCGCTGGGGTGTTGCGAAGGGCATCATCACCGCCTGGGTGCTGACCATCCCGGCGGCGGGCACGGTCGCCGCGCTCTGTTATTGGCTTGCCCATCTGATCTTGGAGTAAATTCACCGAACCGGTTCACTTCGAATTCACCATCCCGGCCTACGTTCGAAACCGCTGTCTGGACGTTCCGCCTGAGGGATGTGATCGTGATGGACCTGTCTTTCCTCGTCGTCGTGGTGATCGTCACCGCCCTGGTGTTCGATTTCACCAACGGCTTCCACGACACCGCGAACGCGATGGCGACGTCGATCGCCACCGGCGCGCTGAGACCGAAGGTCGCGGTCGCCCTGTCCGCGGTGCTCAACCTGGTCGGCGCGTTCGTCTCCACCGAGGTGGCCAAGACCATCTCCAGCGGTCTCGTCGACGACGCGAAGATCACCGTCCCGATCATCTTCGGCGGCCTGGTCGGCGCCATCCTGTGGAACCTGCTGACCTGGTATCTCGGCCTGCCGAGCTCCTCGTCGCACGCGCTGTTCGGCGGGCTGATCGGCGCCACCTGGATCGCGGCCGGCAGCAGTGCGGTCAACTTCGGCACGGTGGTGCAGAAGATCGTCGTACCGGCCGTGGCCGCGCCGATCGTGGCCGGTGCGGTGGCCCTGCTCGGCACCTTCTTGGCCTACAAGATCACTCAGCGGGCCAAGAAGAAGACGGTCGACGACGGGTTCCGGTTCGGTCAGATCGCCTCCGCGTCGCTGGTCTCGCTCGCGCACGGCACCGGTGACGCGCAGAAGACGATGGGCGTCATCACGCTGGTGCTGATCACCTCAGGCAGCCTGACGTCGGGCTCGCGGCCGCCGCTGTGGGTCATCCTCGCGGCCGGCCTGGCCATCGCGCTCGGGACCTACCTGGGCGGCTGGCGGATCATCCGGACGATGGGCAAGGGCCTGACCGAGATCGAGTCGCCGCAGGGTTTCGCCGCGGAGACCAGCTCGACCGCAGTACTGCTCGCCTCCTCGCACCTGGGCTTCCCGCTGTCCACCACGCAGGTGTGCTCGGGCAGCATCCTCGGCGCCGGTCTCGGCAAGCGCCTCGCCGAGGTGCGCTGGACTGTAGCGGGGCGGATGGCGCTCGCTTGGCTGTTCACACTGCCGGCAGCGGCGATCGTCGGAGCCCTGTCTGGACGCGTGGCGAACTCCGGCAACCTCGGTGTCGCTGTGATCGCGCTCCTCGCCGTCGCAGCCGGTGGAGGCCTGTACGCCGCCTCACGTCGCCGCCCGGTGACGCCGGAGAACGTCAACGAGTACCCGGCGACGCAGACCGCGCCGGTTGCGGCCTGAGAGGAGTACGACGATGCACATCGACTGGACCGCGCTCGGTGAGGTCGCCCTGGTCAGCCTGCTGTTCGGGGTCGGACTCGCCGTACTGTTCGCGTTCGGAGTGACCGCCATGTCGCGCCGGGCGGTGGCGATCGACGAGAAGCGGCAGCCGGCGGCACTCGACGCCGCAGTGGCCGCGCTGTGTTTCGCCGCCTGCCTAGCCGCGGTGCTCTACGGGCTGTACCTGATCATTCCGCAGTTCCACTAGCGGTTCCAGCGGCGTACGGACTTGACGACGTCCTTGGGGCGGATGGCGCCGAGGTTGTACTCCCACGCCTCGGCCAGCCGGTCACCGAGGGCAGCGGCGTCGAGGTAGGTCTGCGGCCGGACGGCGACCGCCCAGGTCGCCGCGGCCGCATGACCCTGCTGGTAGAGCAGGTGGTTCACCGTGGCCTCGATCCGGCTGCGGGACTCGCCAGTGAGGCCGCTCGCGGCCCAGTCCTGCATGATCTCCGCGTCGTCCGACGTCATCCGCGCCAGGTAGGTCAGCGGCCCGCGCCAGAACCCGCGCTGGCCGATGCTGTCCAGGCTCTCCAGCGGGAACCAGCCGTTCTGGCAGCGC
The DNA here is from genome assembly GCF_004345665.1 of Kribbella antiqua. GTDB lineage: Bacteria > Actinomycetota > Actinomycetes > Propionibacteriales > Kribbellaceae > Kribbella > Kribbella antiqua. Next base: position 41,122 of record NZ_SLWR01000012.1, on the reverse strand, counting down.
CGGCCGTTCACCGCCGACTCCACCTCCAGCGCCTGGTCCGGGTTGAGATCCCGGACCGCCCAGTCCACGAAGAATGTTCCCGCGTCCGGGATGTCCTCGGCGACGTACGGCGCCACCGTCAGCGTTCCCGGTTCGAAGAGACGCAGCTCTTCGGGTCTTTCCGACACGACCTTTCCCCACCCACCTGAGTACGACGACCCGCCCGGCCGCCATCACAGGGACCCCCCAGGTTCCTGCATCGTCAACAACAAGTGACCTTCGTACCCTCACGCCGACGCGGGGTCAAGGTCTTGTCCACCTCCGGGTGGACCACTTTTCCGGCGTGGCCGGGCTATTTCTTCCGCTCGGCGCGGCGGGCGAGTTCCTCCTTGTCGAGCCGCTCGGCCTCCGCCGGGGTCGGCGCCCCACCGCCGTACGACGCGGGCAGCCACCAGGCACCCGCGGGCTGCTCGGGGTACGCGCGGATGGTCGAGTCGAGCATCCCGGCCATCGTCGAGCGCAGGTGTGCGGTCGCCTCGGCCGGGTCGTCGGCGGGCGTGACGGTGATCGGCGTACCGACGTTGATCGCAATGGTGCGATGCCGGGAGAAGTCGCGCGGATGGTCCTTGGTCAGCATCCGCTGCGTTCCCCACAGGATCAGCGGGATCACCGGTACGGCGGCCTCCGCGGCCATCCGGACCGCGCCCGACTTGAACTCCTTCAGCTCGAACGACCGGCTGATCGTCGCCTCCGGGAACACGCCGACCACCTCACCCGCCTGCAGATAGCGGATCGCCTGCCGGTACGACGCCGTACCGGCCGCGCGGTCCACCGGGATGTGGTGCATCCCGCGCATCAGCGGCCCGGAGATCCGGTTGCGGAACAGGACCTCCTTGGCCATGAACCGGACCAGCCGCTTGCTCGGCAGCGCGCCGAACCCACCGAGCACGAAGTCGACGTAGCTGATGTGGTTGAGAGCGATCACCGCGCCACCGGTCCGCGGCACGTTCTCCGTCCCGGTGAGCTGGAACTTCAGGTCCAGCACCTTGAACGCCGTCCGGGCGAAGCCGACAACCGGCGGATACACGAGGTCTCGCATTCCCGAACGCTACCGGGTGCGGGCAACCCGCGGACGTGACGCGCCCCACGGACCCGGCCGCCGGCCACCGTTAAGGTGGCTGGCGACAACTCGAGAACGCGGGAGCTCGCACCGTAGTGGGCTGAGAGGGCGGCTGGACTGCGCACCCCTGGAGATCTGACCAGGTTGGGCGAACCGGCGCCGCCGACCGCCGAACCTGTCCGGGTAATTCCGGCGTAGGGAGCAGCATCGTGACAACCATCGGAAATTCTGTCCGGCCGTCTGTCACCACCGGCCCGATCTCGGGCTCGGAGAAGATCTACCGCGGCGAGCTGGGCGTCCCCGCCCGCCGAGTCCACCTCACCACTGGCGAACACTTCGACCTGTACGACACCTCCGGCCCGTACACCGACGCCGGCGCGCAGATCGACGTACAGGAGGGTCTGCCCGCGCTGCGGCGGGAGTGGATCGCGGCGCGCGAGCCGCTCACCCAGCTGGGTCACGCGCGGGCCGGGACCATCACCGAGGAGATGAGGTACGTCGCCATCCGCGAGGGAGTCGACCCCGAGTTCGTGCGGGACGAGGTGGCGCGCGGCCGGGCGGTGATCCCGGCGAACCGGCGGCACCCGGAGTCCGAGCCGATGATCATCGGCAAGAAGTTCCTGGTGAAGGTGAACGCGAACATCGGCAACTCCGCCGTCACCAGCTCGATCGAGGAAGAGGTCGAGAAGCTCGTCTGGGCGACCCGCTGGGGCGCGGACACGGTGATGGATCTGTCCACCGGCAAGAACATCCACGAGACGCGCGAGTGGATCTTGCGCAACTCACCGGTGCCGATCGGGACGGTTCCGCTCTACCAGGCGCTGGAGAAGGTGAAGGGCGACCCGGCCGCGCTGTCCTGGGAGGTCTACCGCGACACGGTGATCGAGCAGTGCGAGCAGGGCGTGGACTACATGACGGTGCATGCCGGCGTCCTGCTGCGGTATGTCCCGCTGACCGCGCGGCGGGTCACCGGCATCGTGTCGCGTGGCGGTTCGATCATGGCGGCGTGGTGTCTCGCGCATCACCAGGAGTCCTTCCTGTACACGCATTTCGCCGAGCTCTGCGAGATCCTGCGTGCGTACGACGTGACGTTCTCGCTCGGCGACGGATTGCGGCCGGGATCGATCGCGGACGCCAACGACGCGGCGCAGTTCGCCGAGCTGCGGACGCTGGGCGAGCTGACAAAGATCGCCTGGGAACATGATGTGCAGGTCATGATCGAAGGACCGGGCCACGTGCCGATGCACAAGATCGCCGAGAACGTGCGGCTCGAGGAGGAGCTCTGCGGCGAGGCGCCGTTTTACACATTGGGGCCGTTGGCAACTGATGTGGCGCCGGCCTACGACCACATCACCAGCGCGATCGGCGCGGCCCAGATCGGCTGGCTGGGTACGGCGATGCTCTGCTACGTCACGCCGAAGGAACACCTCGGCCTGCCGGACCGCGACGACGTGAAGACAGGTGTCATCACCTACAAGATCGCTGCCCACGCTGCCGATCTGGCCAAGGGACACCCAGGTGCACAGGACTGGGACGACACGTTGTCCAAGGCAAGGTTCGAGTTCCGCTGGGAGGACCAGTTCAACCTGTCACTGGATCCGGACACCGCGCGGTCGTACCACGACCAGACGCTGCCGGCCGAACCGGCGAAGACCGCGCACTTCTGCTCGATGTGCGGGCCCAAGTTCTGCTCGATGCGGATCACCGCCGACATTCGCGCGTACGCCGAGGAGAAGGGCCTGACCTCGGCCGAGGCGATCGAGGCCGGCTTCGCCGAGATGTCCGACACGTTCCGCGCACACGACGGCAAGCTGTACTTGCCGCTGGCCGACTAGGTTCCGAACCGCCAGGCCATCACATTCGCCGCGTGCAGGTCCCGTCCACGCTGGAAGGCGGTGGCGCGGTTCAGTTGTGATGGCCTGGCGGTCCGGTCCCTGCTGACTCCGTGTGAAGTGGATCGCGAGTCGAGATGCTAGGAGGTCCGGAATCGCCGGAGAATGGGAAGATCGGCGGCCTGTGGGGCGGTCACTGCGAGTGATCGGGTGAACCGATTCAGGTTTTTTCCTTCACTCTACGTGAATAAGACTGTAGCCTTAACCGCGTCGGGAAGGAGGTGCAGGGCGATGGTCTTCGTTCTCACGGTAGATCAGCGCGGCAGCCGCAGCATGACCGATCTCGTACCCGAGCTACTGAACAGCCTGAACCGCCGGCCGCGGCGGACCGGGTTGCTCCGCAAGTTCGAGCGGACGGCCGGCGACGAGGTGCAGGGCGTGCTCTCGGAGGCACGCGCCACCATCGACGTCATCGTCCAGCTGCTCCGCTCGGACACGTGGTACGTCGGGCTCGGCATCGGCGAGGTCGCCCAGCCCCTGCCACGCAGTACGAGAGCAGGCAGCGGGGAGGCGTTCGTGTACGCGCGGGAGGCGGTGAACCGGGCCAAGTCGAGCCCGCACCACGTCAACGTGGTCGGCTCCGATCCACACGTCGCCGAGCAGGTGGAGACCGTACTGTGGCTGATGGCATCGGTGCTGCGGCGGCGTAGCGACCGCGGCTGGGCCGTGGCGGACCTGCTGGCCGAGGGACTCACCAGACGGGAGATTGGCGTGAAGCTGGGGATCAGCCAGTCCGCAGTGACCCAGCGGGCGCAGGCGGCCGGGTTCGCCGAGGAACAGCGTGGACGGGTGCTGGCGGCCGAGTTGCTGGACGCTGGGGCTGCTGCGTGACGGCACTGGTCCTGTCGTTGACCGCTGCCGGCCTGGTCTTTGCCGTACTGGCGTGGGTGCCCAAGGCCGGCTCAACAATCCAGATAGTGCTCAGCGCGGTCATGCTGGCCGGTCTGATCGCGATCGGCCTCCTGCTGCTGGCAGGCGACGGCGTTGAGGGCTGGAGCGAGCGCTGGTGGAACGTGCTGCTCCTGGTGGCCGGAGGGCTCGCTGTCACCGGCGGCGGCCCGCTGACGACGTCTGTGCTGGCTTTGGTGGACCGGGGCAACACGAGAGCGCAGTCGACGCAGAAGGCCGGTGAGGTGCTGCGTGGCGGCGCGCTGATCGGTGCGCTCGAGCGCGGCGCCATCTACGCGGCGCTGGTAGCGGGCTGGCCGGAGGGGCTGGCGATCGTGCTGGCCATCAAAGGCCTGGCCCGCTATCCCGAGTTGCGCAGCCCGGACCAGCCCGCTTCGGTCACCCCACAGGCCGTGGCGGAGCGCTTCATCATCGGCACCTTCACCAGCGTCCTGTGGTCGGTGACCTGCGCGGGGTTCCTGCTGTCGCGCTAGTCAGACTTGATGACGTAGGTCGTCACGACCTTGTCGTGCCAGGTCTGCTTCTTGTCGTCCCACAGCGGCCAGAGCAGGTTCAGGAAGCAGGCGTTGTTGAAGATGCCGGCGAGGAGCTCGCGCAGGAACGCCTTGCCGGCGCCCACGGGCTGGTAGGTGTTGGTGTCGACCAGCTTCAGGTGCAGCGCGCTCTTGCCGACGCTCTGCCCGGTCTTGCCCTGCCGGAACACCCGGTTCCACAGGCCGATGCCGAAGCTGATCAGCAGGCCGATGACGAGGACGATGATCGCGTACGCCTCCGGCTGATCGTCTGGGTACGTGTGCTTGGCCCGCTCGGCGACGTTCGCGATGAAGACGCCGTAGCCGATGAGAAGCGGGATCGAGCTGACCAGACCGTCGATCAGGTAGGCGCCGACCCGCGGCCCCCAGTCGGCGAGTGGGGCGCTGGGTGCGTAGCCGTAACCGCCGTACTGCGGCTGGCCGTAGGGAGGCTGCCCGTACGGCGCTTGGCCTTGTGGCGGGCCGTAGCCCGGCTGCGGCTGACCCGGGTAGCCCTGCTGACCGTACTGCGGTTGACCGTACTGGGGCTGGGGCTGCCCGTACGGCGGCTGTCCCTGCGGCTGGCCATATCCGCCCGGAGGCGGTGTCGGTGTACTCATGTCGAATCCATCTCTTGAGGGGGTCCTGGCATGCTATTGCGTCAACTGCGGATGACGACGTCGTTGACGACCTTGTCGTGCCAGGTCTGCTGCTTGTCGTCCCAGAGCGGCCAGAGAACGTTGAGAATGCAGAAGTTGTTGAAGACGGCCGACAGCAGTTCGCGGCCGAGAGTGGAGCCGACACCGATGAGCTGACCGGTCTCCGCGTGCACGATGGTCAGGCCGGTGACCTGCTTGCCGAGGGACTGACCGGTGCGGCCCTGCCGGATCACCCGGTTCCAGACCCAGAGCCCGAAGGCTGCGAGGTAGCCGATGCCGATCGCGACCCCGCCGGCCGGACCGAGTTCGCCGCCCTGCTCGATGATCAGGGCGACGACGTAGCCGAGGACCGTCGGGACGATCAGGAGCAGGGAGTCCAGTAACGAAGCGCCAACCCGGATCGGCCAGCCGGCGAGCTGGCCGGGAGGGGCATAGCCGTAGCCATAACCCTGGCCGTATGGGCTTTGCCCGTAGGGGTTGTAGCCCTGCGGGTTGTACTGTCCACCCGGCTGCCCCGGTTGGAACTGGCCCGGCTGCCCTGGCGGGTACTGGTTGTGGCCGTCGTACGGGCCTGACGGAGGGGTGGTCACCTGCGGTCCTTTCTGGGGCTCGGCAACGCCGAACGCCGCGGCCTGATCAGGCCACGGCGTCCGGGGTGTCGCGATACCGACGTCAGAGCTTGATGACGTAGGTGTTGTTGATCTTGTCCGCGAAGGTCTGCTTCTTCTCGTCCCACAGCGGCCACAGGTAGCCGACGTAGCACGGCAGGCCGTCCAGGAAGTGGGTGATGTCGCGCAGCGCGGCCTTGCCGACGCCGACGTTCTGGCCGGTGTCGGCGCCGACCAGCTTCAGGCCGACGACCTTCTTGCCCCAGCTCTGGCCGGTCTGGCCCTGCTGCACCCAGCGGTTGTAGATCCAGAGGCCGAGGCCGATCAGCAGGAAGATCCAGCCGATGGCGGCGGCGCCACCGTCGTTGCTGGTCAGAGCGTTGCCGATACCAGCCGGCACGCCGTAGATGACGATGTCGATCAGCATGGCGCCGACTCGGACCGGCCAGGTGGCCAGGTTGCCCGGCACTCCGCCGAAGCCCGGCTGGCCGTACTGCTGCCCGTAGCCGTACCCCGGCTGCTGCTGCCCATACTGGCCCGGCTGCTGCCCGTACTGACCGGGCTGCTGCGGATAGCCAGGCTGCTGCTGCCCGTACTGCCCAGGCTGCTGCTGGCCGTACCCCGGCTGCTGCTGGCCGCCGTAGCCGGGCTGCTGCCCGTACTGGCTCGGCTGACCCGGCTGCTGCTGGGGCTGTCCGTACTGGCCAGGCTGCTGGCCGTACTGACCCGGCTGCTGCGGGTCCTGCGGGCCGTAACCCGGCGGTGGCGTCGGAGTGCTCACGACGATCCCTTCTGTGAAATGCGATGAGGAGTAGGTTGCAGGCTAGTGGTCCGACGGCTCAGCTCGGCCAGCGGATCCCACGAATTGAGAGTTACCTTTGTCCGGTGAGCGTTTCGCAGAGCGTCGTACTCCGTCCTTCCGGTCCAGTCCGGCCGCTGGATCGCCGGGTGCTGGGGCTGGCTGGTGCCGGTGCCGGCGGCTTCGTTCTCGCCGGCGTCTATCAGCTGTCCGGCGGGCGGATCGGCATTCCTTGCCTACTGCACGCAACCACCGGGCTGAACTGCCCACTCTGCGGTTCGACCAGGATGGCCGCCGCCTTGCTGCGTGGGGATCTGGACGCCGCCTGGCACTTCAACCCGGTGGTGCTGGTGCTCGGCCCGCTCATCGGTGTTGCCGTCGGCTACCAATTGGTTGCCTGGTCGCTGGAATCGCTGCACCTGATCCGGCTGCCCCGGCTGACCATGAGCCCCCGCGCGGTCGACTGGGCGGTGAAGGGCATCATCGCCCTCCTGCTGGTGTACGGCGTCGCCCGCAACCTGCACTGAGCACGCGTCGGCCCAAGGGGTCAGGACGTCGAGTAATTGACGATGGCGCCGACGATCTGCAGGCCCAGAGCGACGATGCCTCCGATCCAGGCCACCTTGGCCAGGGTGTCGGACTGACCCTGCTCGCGGAACTTGCTCTGGGCAAACAGTCCGAGAGCGATCGAGACGATGCCGCAGCAGAACCAGAAGACGATGCCGATGATCGAGAGCACCATCGGGGTGTTGCTCTGCGGGGCCGCGCCGTAGCCGTAACCGCCTGGCTGGCCCGGGTACTGGCCGTACGCACCGTACTGGCCTGGCTGCTGACCGTACTGGCCCGGCTGCTGACCATAGGGCTGCTGCTGGCCGTAGCCAGGCTGGCCGTACTCACCGGGCTGACCCGGATACGAGCCGGGCTGACCCGGGTACTGCCCAGGCTGCTGCCCATAACCCGGCTGCTGCCCGTACTGACCCGGCTGCCCGTACTGACCCGGTTGGCCATAGCCACCAGGCTGCTGGCCGTACTGCCCCGGCTGCTGCTGTCCGTATTGCCCCGGCTGGCCTTGCTGCTCAGGCTGATCCGGCTGCTCGCCGTACGGGCTCGGCTGTTCCGGCTGTCCGCCGTACGGGCTGGGCTGTTCCGGTTGCTCGCCGTACGGGCGAGTGGGCTCCTCGCCGTACGGGCGGGTCGGCTCCTCGTCGCGAGGGGTGTCCTGCGGCCGGTCCTGGTCGTTCTGGTCGTCGCCTGGGGGCGTCGGAGTACTCACCGCAGTCCCTTCTGAGCACATCGAGGATCCTCGCAGGCTATCTTTTCCACAGGTACTGGTCACGCGTCCGCGCCGGATCCCTGGACCACTTATGGTTGGGCCCGTGACTCAACCGCCCGTGACCCCGCAGCCGGATGGCCTGCCGGAGCAGACCCCGAACCTCCCCGCTCACTACGAGCAGCCGCAGCCGCAGCCGCAGTACTCGCCACCGCCCGGCCCGTACCAGCCGCCGGTCGGCGGGCCGCACCAGCCGCCGCAATCGCTACCTCTGCAGGCGTTGCCGGCTGGGCCTGTGCTGGTGACCGTCGGCGACATCTCCGTCGAGCAGCACCGGATCGTCACGCCGGCCGGCGTGATGCCGACCCAGGGCACGAACTGGTCCGCGATGGACATGTCCCGGACCGAGGAGAAGATCCCTGGCTGGGCGATCGTGATGGCCATCATCTTCGCTCTGGCCTGCCTGCTCGGCCTGCTGTTCCTGCTCTGCAAGGAGCGCAAGACGACCGGCTTCGTTCAGGTCACGGTGCAGAACGGCAACCGCACCCACAACACCCACGTCGGGGTGACCTCGCCCCGCGACGTCGCCGACACGCTGGCCCGGGTCAACTTCGCCCGTACTCTCTGCGTATGAACAGCAAACCGGCCGCCGCAAGCATGAGCTAGCGGCGGCCGGCTTGTTGAGAACAGCGGATCAGCCGAAGCGGCCGGTGATGTAGTCCTCGGTCGCCTTCTCGCCCGGGTTGGAGAAGATCTGCTTGGTCGGGCCCATCTCGATCAGCCGGCCCGGCTTGCCGGTCGCGGCCAGGTTGAAGAACGCGGTCTGGTCCGAGACGCGCGCCGCCTGCTGCATGTTGTGCGTCACGATGACGACGGTGAACTTGTCCTTCAGCTTCTCGATCAGGTCCTCGATCGCCAGCGTGGAGATCGGGTCCAGCGCCGAGCAGGGTTCGTCCATCAGGATCACCTCGGGCTCGACCGCGATCGCCCGCGCGATGCACAGCCGCTGCTGCTGACCGCCGGACAGGCCCGCGCCCGGCTTGTCCAGCCGGTCCTTGACCTCGTTCCACAGGTTCGCGCCCTTGAGCGACTGCTCGACCACCTCGGTGAGCTTCTTCTTGTCCTTGACGCCGTTCAGCTTCAGCCCGGACGCGACGTTGTCGAAGATCGACATGGTCGGGAACGGGTTCGGCCGCTGGAACACCATGCCGACCACCCGGCGGACCGCCACCGGGTCGATGCCCGGCGCGTACAGGTCCTGGTCGTCGAGCACGACCTTGCCCTCGACCCGGGCGCCGGGGATCACCTCGTGCATCCGGTTCAGGGTCCGCAGGTAGGTGGACTTGCCGCAGCCGGACGGGCCGATGAACGCGGTGACCGAGCGGGGCTCGATCGTCATCGACACGTCCTCGACGGCCTTGAAGTCGCCGTAGTAGACGTTGAGGCCGCTGACCTCGATGCGCTTCGCCATATCGGTTCAGTACCTCTCGACTATTTCGACTTGATGGTGCTGAACCGGGCGATCAGCCGGGCCAGCAGGTTGAGTGACAGGACAAGCAGGATCAGCGTCAGCGCGGCCGCCCAGACCCGGTCCGCGGCCGGCTGCAGCGCCAGCTCGGTCCGGTCCTGGTTGATCATCGTCGGCAGCGCGCCCATGAACCCGTCGAACGGGTTCAGGTTGATGTTCTTGGAGTAGCCGACCAGGATCAGCAGCGGCGCGGTCTCGCCCATCACCCGCGCCAGGCCGAGCATCACTCCGGTGATGATTCCGCCGAACGCGGTCGGCACGACCACCTTCAGGATCGTCTTCCACTTCGGCACCCCGAGCGCGTACGACGCCTCCCGCAACTCGTCCGGCACCAGCTTCAGCATCTCTTCGGTCGATCGCAGTACGACGGGCAGCATCAGCAGCACCAGCGACAGGGAGACGGCGAACCCGACCCGGTTGAAGCCGAACATCGTGATCCAGACCGCGTAGATGAACAGTGCGGCGACGATCGACGGCACACCGGTGAGGATGTCGATCATGAAACTGACCACCCGGGCGGCCTTGGTGCCCTTGCCGTACTCGACCAGGTAGACCGCGCCCAGTACGGCGATCGGGACCGCGATGACGGCCGTGATCAGCGACATGATCAGGGTGCCCATGATCGCGTGGTACGCGCCGCCGCCCTCGCGCCGTACGGTGACGCCGCGCTGCGACTGGTTCCACCAGTCAGCGCTCAGCAGCAGGTGGTAGCCCTTGCTGACGACGGTCCACAGGATCCACAGCAGCGGGATCAGCGCGACCACGAAGGCCAGCACGATCAGCACAGTGGCCAGGGTGTCCTTGAAGGCACGCAGCCCCGACTTCCCCGTCAGGTCCAGCGTCTGCCCGTCGTACGCCGGCTTGTTAGCAGCAAGCGTGCTCATGCGCTGGCTCCTTCGGTCTGAGTTGCGCCGGCGCGGCGGTTGCGGCGCGGCCGCTTCGCACCCGGTGCGCTGCGGGCGACGATGATCCGGGCCGCGGAGTTGACCAGGAAGGTCACGACGAACAGCACCAGGCCCGCGGCAATGTAGGCGCCGGTCTTCTCCGGTGAGTCGAACTCGGCGGCGTTGTTGGCGATCTTCGACGCGAACGTCTCACCACCGGCGAAGATCGACGGGTTCCACGGGTCGTTGCCGTTCGGCACGGACAGGATGATCAGCACCGCGACGGTCTCGCCGAGCGCACGGCCCAGGCCGAGCATCGAGGCGCTCACCACACCGGACCGCCCGTACGGCAGCACGGCCATCCGGATCATCTCCCAGCGCGTAGCGCCGAGGGCGAGAGCGCCTTCGCGGTGGGTGATCGGGGTCTGCTGGAAGATCTCCCGGCTGATCGCGGTGACCACCGGCAGGATCATGATCGCCAGTACGACGGACGCGGTGAAGACCACGCCGACGTCGGCCCCGGCCGGCTTCTCGAACACCGGGATCCAGCCGAGCGCGGCGGCGATCCCGTCGATCACCGGGCGCAGGATCGGCGCGAAGAAGAGGATGCCCCACAGGCCGTAGATGATCGACGGCACCGCGGCGAGCAGGTCGACCGCGTGCGCGACCGGCGCGGCCAGCCGCTTGGGGGCGTAGTACGTGATGAACAGGGCTACGCCGACGGCGATCGGGACCGCGATCAGCATCGCGATGATCGAGCTGATCACGGTGGTGTAGAAGAGCGCGGCGATACCGAACCTGGGCGTGTCGCCGCCGGGCTCCCAGATCCGGGAGAACAGGAAGCTGCTCTCGTCCTTGGCCAGCGCCGGAATCGCCAGCGCCAGCAGGAAGATGCCGACGAACGCGACGATCGCGACCACCAGGCCGCCGGAGCCGCGGGCCAGACCGGCGAACAACCGGTCGCCGAGGTGACCGACCGGGCCGAGCTCGAGCTTCGGTCCGGTCTCCTTCGCCGCCGGGTGGGCGGTCGTCTCCGCGTGCTTCTCGGCCAGCCCCTCGAAGTGCGGGGTGGGCCCGGCCGGTTCGCCGACCACCAGTTCCTCGGCGGCGTTCTCTTCGCCGGCCGGCCGGTCGGGCGGTGCCGTGCCGTCTGGACTACTCATCGATGGTGCTCCAAGCGCCTCAGTGGTGGGCTTCGATCTGCTTCAGGTCTGACGAGGCCGAGCCCCGGCCGTCCGATGACTCGGACCGGCCGGGGCTCGCTCATCACTGCTGTTTCTCGTCGATCAGCTGATCGACTGGATCGCCGCGTCGACCTTGGTCCGGGTGTCCTCCGGCAGCGGCGCGTAGTTCAGGTCGGTCAGCACGGACTGGCCGTCCTTGCTGGCGAAGTAGCTCAGGAAGCTTTTCACCAGCGCGGTCTTCTCGGCCGCCAGGCCCTTGCTGCAGACGACCTCGTAGGTGACCAGGATGATCGGGTACGCGCCCGCATCATTGGTCGCGTAGTCCAGCTTCAGCGCCAGGTCGCTACCGGTGCCGGCCGGCTTCGCCGCGGCCAGCGCCTTACCGGCGGACTCGGCGGACAGCTCGACCGGGGTGCCCGAGCCGTTGTCGATCTGCGCGATGCCCAGCTTGTTGTCGACGGCGTACGACCACTCGACGTAGGTGATCGAGTTCTTGGTGCTCTTGACGCCCTCGGCGACACCCGCGGACTTCTCCTTGCCGGCGCCGGTGCCGGTCCACTTCTTGGCCGGCTCACCGGTCCAGGCGCCGCCGCCGGCGGCGGCCAGGTACTTGGTGAAGTTCTCGGTGGTGCCGGACTCGTCGGACCGGAAGAACACCGAGATCGGGGCCGACGGGAGCTTGGCGCCCGAGTTCAGCTTGGCGATCGCCGGGTCGTTCCAGGTCTTGATGGTGCCCTGGAAGATCTTGGCGGCGGTCGGGCCGTCGAGGACCAGCTTGTCCAGGCCGTCGACGTTGTAGGCGATGGTGATCGGGCCGATCACCATCGGCAGGTTCAGCGCCGCGTTGCCGGCACAGCGCTTCTGCGCCTGCACGGTCTCGGGCTCGCCGCCGTCCTTCCCCACGGACTTCAGGGCGGAGTCCGAACCGGCGAAGTCGACCTGGCTCGCGATGAACTGCTTGATACCCGCACCGGAACCGGTCGGGTTGTAGTTCACCGTGACGTCGGCGCACTTCTCGTTGTACTTGCTGATGACTTCCTCGATGGCGTTCTTCTGCGCCGTGGAGCCTTCGGCGTTCAGGGTGCCCTGGGGGCAGTCGGTGCTGCCTTCGGAGGACGAGCTGGAGGCGCTCGAGGAACCGGACGGCTCCGGGTCACTGCCACAGGCGCTCAGAGCGAGGACGCCGAGGGATGCCACGGCGACGGTGCCGACGCGGAGCAGGCGATTGACGGACACGAGGTGTTGCCCTTCTGCGGGAATCAGACTTCTGAACTTCCACAGACGGTAGGGAGAGCAGGTGACCGACCGGTCCGTCGCCGGTGAACGAGCGGTGAACGATTTCGATAGCCTGGACGACGCTTGGCGTGCCGACAGGCGGCCATTAGGTGAACTGAGTTAGGAGCCGTGACTCTGCGTCGACCCAAACGGCTGCTGGGTCACGGTCCGATATCGAACTCGTTCACCGAACAGTCAGCTTGCCGCCTCGCGGGGTCAGCTGGAGAAATCCTCCGGCGCCACGCCGTCGAGAAACCGGCGGAAGCGCTCCAGCTCGGCCTGTTCTTCCTCCGGCGTCGCCACGCCGGCTTCGCGCAGAACCTGTTCGGTGCAGCGGATCGGCGTACCGAGTCTGACCGCCAGCGCGACCGAGTCGCTCGGCCGGGCGGAGACGCGGGCACCGTTGGCCAGCACGAGCTCGGCGTAGAACACGGCGTCACGCAGCTCGACGATCTCCACTGCTTCTATCTGTACGCCGAACGCCTGGATCAGGTCGCGCATCAGATCGTGGGTGAGCGGCCGCGACGGCCGTAGCCCCTGCTCCTCGTACGCGATCGCGGTCGCCTCGACCGAGCCGATCGAGATCGGTAGATAGCGGTAGCCCTCGGTCTCGCGCAGCATCATCACCGGGGCCCGGTTGGGCGATTCCATCCGGATCCCGATCAGGGTCAGTTCTCGCATCATCGTCATGGTGCGCCTCCTGCTGGCCGGCACCCGGTAGGGCGCCAGGTTCCTCGGTAGGAACATACCCGGCCCGGCCAGGCTCACCCGGACGCCCCGGCGGCTGTGCCTGGATCGTCATCGACCCGAGCGTCGGGCAGGGTCGAAAGGTTTGCGCCCGGCCGGGCGTCGTCGCAAGCTGTTGTGGTTGGTGACGTTGTGTCATCGATCAGGTTCCGGCGGTGACAGGTCGCCGGGTGAAACGGCGAGAGCCTGGGGGCCCGTAATGCCGATAGGTCGGGGACCGTGGTGGTGGGGACGGAAACGGTGAAGGTGCTGATCGTGGCACCGAACCAGGTGGTCCGGGCGGGGGTCCGGACGCTGCTGGAGGAGCAGGTCGAAGTCGCCGGCACGGTGGGCACCGTCGCCGAGGCGGCGCTGGCGATCCGGCGTGATCCGCTGGACGTCGTACTGGTGGACACGGGGATCGCAGGTGGGATCGCCAACGTGCTCCGGGCCAGGAGGGGGCCGGATGTCCGGGTAGTGGCGGTTGTCACAGGTGAGGTGCCGCCTGTGGCGCAGCTGCGCGAGTACGTGACGATCGGAGGCGACGGGATCGTGTCGACCGCGGAGGACCTTGGTGCCGCGCTGGTGGCGATCGCTGCCGGCCGGGCGCCTGGCGGCTGGATCAGTCCGACGCTGGGCGCAAGCATCCTGCGGGTTGTGACGGTCTATGAGCCGCCGCGGGAGGTGCGGGGTGAGAGCGTGACGCCGAGCGAGCACGCCGTACTGAAACTCGTTGCCGACGGCCACACCGATCGGGAGATCGCCTCCCGGCTGCAGCGCAGTGAACGGGTGGTGAAGTACCACGTGTCCAACCTGCTGTCGAAGCTGCAGGCGCGGAACCGGGCGCATGTCGTCAAGCTGGCCATTCGGTCAGGTTTGCTGTCGATCCCTGTCCGGATGGACAGGTACGGGTTGTCGGAACGACACGGGATCCCTTGTGACACAAGCGATTGACTCTTTCTGAGGTCGCGAAGGCGGTCCGTGAACCGAAAACCAGGGAGTGGGAAATCATGCGCGCAATCACGAAGATCGCCGGGGGTCTGGCCGCGACGGCCGCGTGGGCGTTCGCGGGTGCCACGATGGCCAGCGCCGACAACGGCGACGGTCTGCTGTCCTGCAACTCGGGAGAGATCTGCTTCGCCGAGCACTCGGGTGGCGGCGGCGGTCAGCGGCACTTCTACTACGGGTCGGGGAACCACGCGAACGAAGGCAACTTCTCCAGCGGTACGCCGTTCTACCACAACGCCAGCTCGATCAAGAACCGCGACACCGTGAGCGCGGTGTGCGTGACCGAGTCCGGCGACTGGGTGAACGACAGCTGGCAGTTCCCGGCGCGGTCGACCACGTGGTCGGACTTCGCGTACGACCTGAACGACGAGAACGCCAGCCACGCCCGGCGTAGCTGCTGACGTTTTGCCTGAGCGGGGACGGGTCTGGCGGCCCGTCCCCGCCCTTGCTTGAAAGGGGGAGAGATGCGTTTAGCCATGGCTCTTGCCGGCGTGGTCCTGGTGGCCGGCTGTGCGTCCCAGCCGGCGCCGCGGGCCGCCGAACTGCCTGCTTTGCCGCCGGGTGCGCAGCCGTTCGACCTGTTCCGCCGCGCCGATCTCGCGGTGATCGAGAAGGCCGACCTGAAGCTGTTCAACGACTGCCTGTTAAACGGGATCGTCGTCTGGGCCGGAGATGCCGACGGCGGCTATCCGCAAGAACGGGCCATCAGCAACGATCCCGGCCCGGTCCTGCCCGGGCTGCTGCAGCCGGCGATCAACCCGCGCACCGAGGCCGAAGCCCGCCGGCACGGATTCGGTACGCCGTTGCCGTCCCAGCCGGCCGCGATCGTCCGCAAGGACCCGGCCTTCTTCGAGGTGGCGGCGAAGTGCGAGAAGTCCGCCCGGGAGGCGCTCGGATCGCCGCGTGATGTCGGCTCGCTCCGGGACCGGTACGCCGCCCTCGGCAACGCGCTGGTCCAGGACCGCACCAAGAAGACCCAGATGGCCATGGTTGCCTTCAGCAAGCACTTGACGGAGTGTCTGGCTGGGCACGGATATCGGCTTCGCGATGGCGAGGAGTTCAGCACCCGGGCGATCTCTCCCAGTTCGGGATCGTGCCCGGCTCACATGTCGCTGCTCGGCCCGCTCAGGTACGGCGCCCTGAGGGCCTCCCCGCCGAGGTCGAGGTGCAACCCGCCGTACCGGCTCGTGCGTACCTGCCGAGCAAGGCCGAGGCGGCCTTCGCTGTCGCCTTCGTCCGGTGTGGGCGGACGACAGGGCTGTTCGCTGCGCTCGACAAGGCCGAACCGGCCATGCAGAAGGAGATCGCCGAGCGTCATGTGGCGGAGTTCAGCGGTCTCAATCCGCAGATCGAGGCACTGGCCGCGAAAGCAGCTGAGGTCCTTAA
Source organism: Kribbella antiqua (assembly GCF_004345665.1). GTDB lineage: Bacteria > Actinomycetota > Actinomycetes > Propionibacteriales > Kribbellaceae > Kribbella > Kribbella antiqua. The sequence continues at coordinate 25,383 of NZ_SLWR01000012.1, read as the reverse complement.
GGAGCGCTGAAGCGCTCGAAGATCAGGCGGCCGTTGCCCAGCCGATGTGCGACCAGGAAGGCGCCTGGGGAGAACTTGCCGACTTTCAGCCCGAGTTCCCGGGACAGGGCCGGCATCACTGGCCGGTGCGAGCAGACTACCGTCACCCTGTCCTTCCGCCACGCCCGCTCGCCCAGCCCGGCCAGAGCTTCGGGATCCGCGTTATAGCCCCGCTCCGAGATCTGCGGCCACAGGTGGACGCGCCGATCAATGGCAGCGGCGTACGGCGTGATCGTCGACGCGCAGCGCTCTGCGTCGCTACTGATCAACCTGTTGGCGCCGAGAGCCGCGAATACGCCCGTCAGTCGTTCGGCAACCGCCGTACCGGTGGTGCTGAGCGGACGAGCGGTGTCCTTGCCGTCCCAGTCCTTCCGCTTCACCGCCTCCGCGTGACGCAGCAGGACCAGCGTGGAGGCGACTGGTAGGACACGATCCAGTTGGTCCAGGATGTCGACGTCCCGGGGGTAGCTCAGCTTGGTCCGGGCCTTCTCCAGCGGAAGCCAGGCGATCTCGTCCACCTCGTCGTTCGGCTGGAAGTCGCTGCCGTCGACCGAAGTGGCGGACCAGTAGTGCACGAGCTTCTGCGCGGTCCCACCGTTCTTGCGGACCGAGTACCGCTGCACGCCGAGCGGGGGACCGAGCACGACCTGGTGTCCGGTCTCCTCCTCGATCTCCCGGCGTGCACCGACCAGCACATGCTCGTGCGGATTCAGCTTGCCCTTCGGGAGGGACCAGTCGTCGTACCGGGGCCGGTGCACCAGCAGCACCTGCCGGGCGCCGCGGCGCTCACGCCAGACGACACCACCCGCGGCGATGACGGTCGCCGGGTTGTTCATAGACTCACCCTAGGTAATCGGATCAGCAGTTCTGCGGCGGCCACGCGTGGCGATGAGTCTTTCCTGCATATCGCGCAGTGGTTCGCCGTCCGGACGCGTGAGCTTGGCCTGCCAGGTGTCGTCAGGCTGCAGCCACCAGGACCCGGTGCCCTCGTCGAAGCCGAGGTCGAAGAGGTCACCCAGCTCGGTGATGTGGTCGGCCTCCTTCAGCTGCACCAGCACCTCGACGCGGCGGTCCAGGTTGCGGTGCATCAGGTCGGCCGAGCCGATCCACACCTCGGGCTCACCGCCGTTCTCGAACCAGAACACCCTGCTGTGCTCGAGGAACCGGCCCAGAACACTGCGGACCCGGATGTTCTCGGACAGGCCGGGGATACCGGGTCGCAGCGTGCAGATACCGCGAATGAACAGCTCCACCGGTACGCCGGCCTGTGACGCCCGGTAGAGCGCGTCACACAGGGCCTCGTCGACCAGGCTGTTCACCTTGATCCGTACGCGCGCCGGACGCCCGGCCAGGTGGTGCTGGACCTCCCGGTCGATGCGCTCGACCAGTCCACGCCGTACTGACTGTGGTGCGACCAGGAGCCGCCGGTACCCGCTGCTGAGCGAGAAGCCGGACAGGTGGTTGAACAGGTGGGCGATGTCCTCGGTGACCACCTTGTCGCTGGTCAGCAGCCCCAGGTCCTCGTACAGCCGGGCGGTCTTGGGGTGGTAGTTGCCGGTGCCGATGTGGACATAGCGCCGCAGCCCGTCCGGCTCGTCCCGGACGACCATGGACAGCTTGCAGTGCGTCTTGAGGCCGATGACGCCGTACACGACATGGCAGCCGGCATGCTCCAACTGACGGGCCCACTTGATGTTGGCCTGCTCGTCGAATCGCGCCTGGATCTCCACCAGCACCAGCACCTGCTTGCCGGCCTCGGCGGCGTCGATCAGGGCGTCCACGATCGGCGAGTCACCGGACGTCCGGTAGAGGGTCTGCTTGATCGCCAGCACGTGCGGGTCGGCCGCCGCCTGCTCGATGAACCGCTGCACGGAGGTGGAGAAGGAGTCGTACGGGTGATGCACCAGTACGTCGCGCTGCTTCAGCGCGTAGAACATGTCCGCCGGGTTCGAGGTCTCCACCTCGGCCAGATGCGGGTGCGTCGACGGTACGAACGCCGGGTACTTCAGCTCGGCCCGGTCCAGACTCGCGATGGCGAAGAGGCCGCGCAGGTCCAGCGGGCCGGGCAGCTCGAACACTTCCGCCTCGGTGACACCCAGCTCGGACAGCAGCAGCTGTTTCACCTGCGGATCGATCGATTCCTCCACCTCGAGGCGAACCGGTGGGCCGAACCGGCGGCGCAGCAGCTCCTTCTCGAGCGCGGCCAGCAGGTTCTCGGCGTCGTCCTCCTCGACCTCCAGGTCCTCGTTGCGGGTGACCCGGAAGGTGTGGTGCTGGGTGACCTCCATGCCTGGGAACAGCTGCCCCAGGTGCGTGGCGATGACGTCCTCCAGCGGTACGAACCGGCCCTCGGCGACCTTCACGAAGCGCGGCAACAGCGGCGGCACCTTGACCCGGGCGAAGTGCTCGCCGCCGGTGTCGGGGTTGCGGACCACCACCGCGAGGTTCAGGGATAGACCGGAGATGTACGGGAACGGGTGCGACGGGTCGACCGCCAGCGGCGTCAGCACGGGGAACACCCGGTCGCGGAAGAACTTGGTCATCTCCTCCCGCTCGGTGTGCTCGAGCTCGTCCCAGCGGAGGATGTCGATGCCCTGCTCGGTGAGGGCCGGCTGGACCGCCTTGCGCCAGGTCTCGGCCTGCCGGTCCATCAGCTCGCGGCTGCGATTCAGGCTGCGGTCGAGCACCTCGCGCGGCATCAGCCCACTGGCTGCCTTGACCGCGACCCCGGCCGCGATCCGGCGCTTCAGACCGGCGATCCGGACCATGTAGAACTCGTCCAGGTTGCTGGCGAAGATGGCCAGGAACTTAGCCCGCTCGAGCAGCGGGACCTTGTCGTTCTCGGCCAACTCGAGGACACGCTGATTGAACGCGAGCCAGCTCAGCTCGCGGTCCGAGAACCGATCCGAGGGCAGGTCGCCGGCCGCCGTGATGTCGTACGGCGGCTCAACGTCGTACTCCCGGTTGTGTGATGCCAGCAAGTCTCCAGCCACGCTGACCAGGATCGCATCTTTTCGTGAACGGCAGGTGGCTGGGTCCATGTCGGTTTCTGTTGCCGACGTCACCTCTGGCCGCCAGTTGTTGCTAGCGTCACTCCTTGTGAACCCTCGACTGGACTCGCTGCTGCGTGGCGCGCTGGCCGCCGTACAGACGAATGCCCTGACGCCGCTGTACGCGCTGCCGGTGGCCGTACGGCGCCGGCTGGCCGGTGCGCCGATCCAAATCGACGGGAACACCCTCGACCCCGACCTGCAGCTGCTCCTGCGGGTGGAGGGATTGTTGCCGAACGCACCCAAGTCCGATGTGGCCAAGGCGCGGGCTCATCTGCGGACCCTGTGCAAGCTGGTGTCCGGGCAGCCGCGCGAGCTGCAGCGAGTGACCGAACTCACGGTCCGTGGAGCCGATGGTCAGCTGGGCGCGCGACTCTATGTTCCTCGCACGGCTTCTGGCGGGCTGCTCGTCTTCTTCCACGGCGGCGGGTGGGTCGTCGGTGACCTGGACACTCATGACAGCTTCTGCCGTGCGTTGGCCGACGACGCCGGCATCCGGGTCCTCTCCGTCGACTACCGGCTCGCCCCGGAGGCTCCGGCCCCCACCGCCGCCGAGGACGCGATCGCGGCCTTCACCTGGGCGGTCGACCACGCTGTCGACTTCGGCGCCGAGCCCGGTCTGGTGGCTGTCGGCGGCGACAGCGCCGGGGGTAACCTGGCCGCGGTCGTCGCTCAGCAGTGCGTCCGCCGCGACCTCCCGCTGCCCGCCCTGCAGGTCCTTCTCTACCCGGCCCTCGACCTCGTCGGCCGCCGCCCAAGCCGGGACCTGTTCGCCGAGGGGTTCATCCTCACCGAGGCGGACATCCTCTGGTACCGCGACCACTACACTCCTGACCCGGCTGTACGCTCCGACCCCCTGGTGTCTCCACTGCTGGCCGATGACCTCACCGGCCTACCACCCGCCTACATCACCACCGCCGGCTTCGACCCCCTCCGCGACGAAGGCAACGAGTACGCCGCCGCGCTGAAAGCCGCCGGAGTCGACGTAACCCATGTCTGCCACACCTCCCTGACCCACGGTCACGTGAACCTCCGCCCACTGCCCGGGGCCACCCAAGACGCCCACACCGCCCTCGCAAACCGCCTCCGCCAGACGCTCACAGGTCCCGCGTGAGGGGGCGACCACTCTCAGGCGCGTCAGACTCGCGAGCCCCGAACTGATGCTCGGCCAGCGGGCGTGACCTGGTGAGCGGCGTCATGCCGGCGCGGGCCAGCGCTACTGATAGCTGCGTCTGCAGGGCGGCACTGCGACTCGGCAGCCCTTTCTGGGCGACGTACGACGGGGAACCGAAGACCTCGTTCTCCTCCAACGGCACGATGGGGTCGCGCTCCAGGGCGCTGAGCGTCTGCAGGTAGAAGTCAGGCGTCTCACGGCGATGGCCGACATGGACCAACTCTCGCACCGGGAGGCCGCCCTCGCGTTGCGGAGGCAACTGGCGCCACACGATCCGGTAGTCACCACGCTTCAACGTGGGGTCGGTCGCGAACTCACTCGCCGTACCGTCCCGCAAATCTCCCTCAGCCCGCCAAGACTTGTCCGTCAACGGGTGATGCCCGTTCTCCGTCCCGTCTTCCAGATTGTCGATCAACTCCACCAGGTGCTCGTAGACCCGGATCGCCGTTTCGTCGCCGTTCAGGGCTGCCTGCTCGATCGCGTTGAATCGTGCGGCGAACTCCGGCGTCAGGTACAGCTCATGGCGTGGCTCGTCAGCCACCGCCAGACCTCTTGCGCTCCTGAATCCGTTCCCAGATCTCCCTCGTCACCGGGTTCTGGGACATGTGTTCTTCGAGGTTGAAAGGCCTCGACTTGTCCATCGGCTTGTGGACAGCCGGGTCGAGCTTCGCCAGGAAGGGCGGCGACTGCCGCCACCGAAGCTGCGCCTGAATCAACTCCCGGTATTCCTCATGCCCGATCAACACAGCCTCGGCCACGTCTCCGCGCCCGACCCCAACCGGCCGCAACACCCCCGAACGCGCACTTTCGACATAGCCAGGCAAGTCAGCCACAAACTGCTCAACTGTCACCAACGGCGCATGGAGCGGACCTGGAACGTCAACGTCCGCAGCCAGTTCGGCCGCCTCGTCGTACCGCCGCCTGGCCACCGGATCATCCGGCGACTCCGCAAGCGCCTCATCAGCCGCGCCCCAGTCCCGAGCCCGCGCCAGTTCCTCGAAGAACCCCCCACGAATCAACCAAGCCCGCGCCTCACCCTCATCCCCAAAGGCGAACGGCCCCCCATCCCCACCCCGAAACTCCTCCACCGCCGCCTCGAGCGCATCGAACCCCTCAACCGGGTAAGCGCCCGCCTCATCAATATCCACCCCAAAACCGTAGCCCTCCCACCCCTCCTCCACCCTCAACGCTCCGGATCCACCAACACAGGAACCGCCTCCCGAACCTGGAGAGGCGTCGCCGGACCGGTGATAGGCACAGTTCCCTCCACGTACTGCCAGGCACCGCCGGCGACTCGGAAACGCGCCGCATAGTTCGTCGTCAGCGTCAGGCCGACGCTGCCCTTCTTCAGGTACTTGTGAGTGATCTCCTTGGCCGGATACGGCTTCCCCGGCGTCGTCGTGCTCAACGACGCCCCGTCCCCAAACCGCCACAGATAACTCATCGGCGTAGCTTCCACCTCAACCGGAAACCCCAGCAACGTCACCTGCGCCGTAGTCACCCGACTCTGATCCGTATAAACAATAGTCTCCAAATTAACCAACGTCCGCCCCACCGGCTGCACCTTCACCCCCAACCCAGGAAAAGCCACATTCCTGGCCTCAGCCAAAACCTGCTCCCAGCTCACATCCTCCGGTTGCGGCAAATTCACCGGCACCCCAGGCGTAGGCACCACCGGCTCCTCCGGCCCAACCGGCTGACACCGAGTAGGCCCAGGAATGGTTCCATCGGCTCCCGGCCGCCCACAGATTCCGAGATTGAGCTTCGCATCAATGCGTTCCGGAGGGGCAGGAGGAGTTGCGGTGTCTTTTGTTGGGCCACCCGCGTCGGCGGAGGCGGGGACGGTTGGTTTGGACTTCTTCGGCGGCCAGCCCTCGCTCAAACGATCGTCAACCTTGGCCTTCCCGTCCAGCGTGACCCCATCCTTGGTCCGCTTTCCGTCGACGGTCGGTCGCGGCGTCGATTTGGGCTTCGGCGTGGCGGCACTTTGCGGCGATACGACGTCAGTCGACGTCAGTCCGCTGGCAGGAGTAATGCTCGCCGTGAGCGACAGGGCGGCGAGAATCCCAACGGTCAGTATCGATCGTTTCATTGCTTGACGAGTTTCATCTCGTACATGACCCAGTCTCCGCCCTGCTGTGACAATGCGAATTCCCGGGTATATTTCGTGGCTTTGCTGCTGACCGGTGCAGCACTCGCCGTCTCCCGGCTGACATAAGCGCCAATGCTCACGTTTGCGGAACCGCCGAGACGTCCGGCCTGACCACGAACCAGCTCAGAGACTTCGGTCAGGTCTTCGTGGTAGTCGCCGGTGAGAAGACCGTTGGCGGCATTGGACTTCTTCACGAAGTCTGCGTAGGCCTTGCAGTTCTCGCAGCCCGCGTCGCTGGCGCTCATCAGTGGGGCCGTGTCTCCGGTGTCGGAGGCGTAGTTCATCAAGTCGCTGTAGTAGTGGACGAACTGTTCGGCAGCGGCGAGAGTCAAGCCCTGGGCTGCAGGCGGGCGGGCCGGCGGAGCAGACGGTGTGGCTGTAGGCGTCGGGGCGCCGGTGGACGAGGCCGATGCCGTCGTCGATGTAGTCGGCGTGCCGTTGGGGCGGCCGGCTTCGGGGCTGTTGGTGCAGGCGGTGAGGAGTGAGGTGGCGGCCAGGCAGGCCAAAAGAGTGGATGTCGGCCTGTTGCGGTTAGTCACGTGTGTCACCTCTCCGTAGTCACCACGAATCGTAGTGGGGGAGGGGGAGCGATGGTGGTGTCAAAAGGTGCAGCTGTGGATAAGTGGTGGGGCCAGGAGCCGCCCGGCTGGGGGGTTAGAGGCTCGGACGGCTCCTGGCTGATGAAGGGACGCGTAAGGGGCGGGTTTATGACGCCATGTGATCGGGTGGATTCGGTGTGATGTCGTTCACAGGGCGGTGGGGGCGTATTGGACGTGGAGGGCGGCGGTGGTGAAGCCGAGGGAGTTGTAGAGGGCGCGGGCGGCTGTGTTGGTGCCGTCGACGTACAGGACGACGGAGTCGAGGCCGCGGTTCTCCTGGAGGTGGTGGAGGCCCTGGAGGGTGAGTGCCTTGCCGAGGCCGGAGCCCTGGTAGGCGGGAGACACCCCGACGACGTACACCTCGCCCTCGCCCTCCTCGACCTTCGTCCAGTGGAAGCCGGCCAACGCGCCGCTCGCGGAATCCACGGCGAGGAAGAACCCAGCGGGGTCGAACCACGGCTGCTGCAAGCGTTCGCCCAGGTCAGCAGCGGTCCAGCTGCCCTGTTCCGGGTGGTCCGCGAAGGCCTGGCTGTTCACCTCGAGCCACGCTTCCTCGTCCTGCCCCACGACAAACGCCCGTACGGCGATCCCCTCCGGCCAGACGGGTTCGGGGAGCGCTGCTCTGCTACGGCGAAGGAAGTACAGCTCCCGCGCGACCTGCAGACCCAACCGATCAGCAAGCGCGTCGGACCCCGGCAGGCGACCGTGTGCCCAGACCCGCAGCTGTGAGCCGCCGTGGTCCAGCAGCATGCGTAGTAACGCCGTACCGACGCCCTGCCGTCTGGAGGCTGGAGAGACGACGAGTTCAGCTGAGCCGTCGGGTGCGAGGGCACCGTACCCGATCAGGTTCCGCGCGCTCTGGAGGCCTGAGACCTCGAGGGTGCCCGGATCACCTTCGTACGCGAGCAGGTGGACGTCGCCCGGATGTTCGCCGTCGAGGTGGAGCAGCGTGCGCTCCGACAACGGGTTGACGCCGTCGTTCTGTGCTGCGGAGCGAGCGAGTTCAGCAACAGCGTCAGCGGTAGCCGATGGCAACGGGGAAGGCACTGCTTCGAGAGTCACCTGAATACCGTAAAAGGTCCGGGTCAGTTCATGTGCAGGTCCTTGGAGGGGGCGCGTCGAGTCGGGTAATTTCGCGGCACCGCAGACAAAAGCGGACCGACTACGACGGAGTAGACATGGCCTTGACAGGACGAGACAAGACGTGGCTGCGGGGGCGGCGGGCTGTTGGCCTGCTCGCCGCGGGGACAGCCGCGGTACTCGGCTTGGCCACGGGGGGAACCGTGACCCAGGCAGCGGAGGCGAAACCCAAGCCGACGCACACCCAGATCGAGCTGCTCGCCATCAACGACTTCCACGGCAACCTGGCGCCGAACAGCCCGACCAGTTCGAGCGGAAACGTGAACGGCGTGCCGGCCGGTGGCGCCGAGTACCTGGCGACCCACCTGAAGCAGCTGCGCGCAGCCGCCGCCGCGAAGGGCGAGGAGACCGTCACGGTCGCCGCGGGCGACCTGATCGGAGCCTCGCCGCTGTTGTCCGCGGCGTTCCACGACGAGCCGACGATCGAGGCGCTGAACGGGATGGGGCTCGAGGTCGCCTCGGTCGGCAACCACGAGTTCGACGAGGGCTGGCACGAGCTGCTCCGGATGCAGACCGGCGGCTGCCTGCCCGACGGCGACGGGCAGAACAACCAGAACTCCTGCCCGGATCCGGCGACGCCGTTCACCGGCGCGAAGTTCAAGTACCTGTCCGCGAACGTGTACTTCGAAAACACCCAGGAGACGCTGTTCGCGCCGTACAAGATCAAGACGTTCAAGGACGGCCGCAAGGTCGGGTTCATCGGCATGACGCTGGAGAACACGCCGAACATCGTCACCAAGTCCGGTGTCGAGGGGCTGACCTTCACCGACGAGGTCGAGACAGCGAACAAGCTGGTGCCGATCCTGAAGAAGAAGGGCGTCGAGTCGATCGTCGTGCTGCTGCACGAGGGCGGCTTCCCGGCCGACCCGAAGGCGTACAACAGTTGCCCGGGGATCTCCGGTCCGGTCGTCGACATCAACGCGGGACTCGACCCGGAGATCGACGCGATCATCTCCGGTCACACCCACCAGGGCTACAACTGCTCCCTGAAGGACAGCAACGGTGTTCCACGGCTCGTCACCAGCGCGTCCTCGTTCGGCAAGCTGGTCACCGACGTACGGCTGAGCATCGACAACGCCACCGGTGACGTCGACCGGGTGAACACCCTGGCGAACAACCTCATCGTCACCCAGGACGTGCCGAAGGACGGCAAGACGAGCGCGTTGATCAGCAAGTACCAGACGCTGGTCGCGCCGATCGCGAACAAGGTGATCGGGCACCTGACCACGACCTCGGTGTCGCGGACCACGGACGAGTCGCTGGAATCGCCACTGGGCAACTTGATCGCCGACGCCCAGTTGGCCGACCCATCTGTCGTGACTGGCGGGAAGACGCCGGTGGTGGCGTTCATGAACCCAGGTGGCATCCGTGCCGATCTGGAGTCGAACGCTGGTGAGGTCACCTTCGGGCAGGCGTTCACCGTGCAGCCGTTCAACAACTTCCTGGTCTCGATGGACATGACCGGCACGCAGATCAAGGCGTTGCTCGAGCAGCAGTTCTCCGGGGTGAACGGTCCGGAGGCGCCGAAGTTCAAGGTGCTTCAGGTCGCGGGCATCACCTACACCTGGAACCCGGCCGCCGCGGCTGGTTCGAAGGTCGTCCCCGGGTCGATCAAGATCGCCGGCCAGCCTTTGGTCGACGGTACGACGTACCGGATCGTCACGAACAACTTCCTCTCCGACGGCGGCGACGGGTTCCCCGCGTTCACCACGGCGACGAACAAGTTCTTCGGCGGCCTCGACATCGACGCCTTCGCCAACTACCTGACCGCCCACGACCCCTACACCCCAGCTCCCACGGACCGAATCTCCACCGGTTCCTGACCCGCACGACGTACGACGACCCGCGCGCCCGGCCGCAACACCAGCAGCCGGGCGCGCGGCGTACCAAGCCAACGCCGACCAAGCCTGAGCTCTGCAGTCCGGCGTGGTGGTAGCGGGCAGGTGCGGTGGGATGACTTGTATCTGCGACTGGCTCGCGGGGGTGGGTTTGGTGGGACCGGGTGGCTTTTACGAATTTTGGGGTTGCTGCTACCTTGCGTGTTCGGATCTTTTCGGAGGGTTAGCAATGGTGCACGTTGCTCCGACTTCGCATCGCCGTGCGGCCCGGGCGTCGCATCGCGGGCATCGCAGTGCCGACGGGCCGATCCAGCTCACGACGTGGATCGGGCTGACGTTCGCCATGATCCTTGGGCTGGTTCTGACCGGGCGTTCGCATGTGGGGGTGCGGGCGGCGGGGATCACGCTGCTGGTGATGCTGGTTCCGCTGACTGTGGCGGTGTTCGGTGCCGCCGTACGTCGTGGGATCGGCTCGGGCAAGGCGGCCCTGTGCACCGCCGCGGCCCTCGCCGTCGTACTCCTCAAGTTCTTCCTCTGAGCCCAACAGCACCGGTGTGAGCCCAACAGCGCCGGGTGTGAGGCCGACAGCCCCGGGTGGGTCAGCCGCCGGCGAAGGGTGGGAGGGCGTCTACCTGGGCGCCGGCGTGGAGCGGGGTGGTGGGGTCGGCGCGCTGGCCGTCGAGAAGGAAGGTGCAGATGCCGAGGACGCGGGCGAGTTCAGGACTGTCGGTGGAGACGGTGCTGACCAGGTCGCGGATCGAGGTGGCCTCGGCGGTCGCGGTGGACCGGCCGGCCGCGGCGCGGGCGGCCGCGAAGTACCTGATGGTGACTTCCGGCATCTGGGAGAGACCTCACTAATCGGTTAAGTCTTCGGCTATTATGTCAGCTTGCTGTTGCATCCAGTGTGTCTCAGGCCCCCGGCAATGACGCCGCAGGGGCCTGACGTGCACAAGGACCGGATCGCTCATCCGCGGGGATCCGACGACCAGCACAAGGAGACAGCGTGAGCACGTTGCTTCTGCTGACGAACGCGCTGCAGGCCTCCACCGAGGTCCTGCCCTCGCTCGCCCTGCTGCCCCACCAGATCCGGATCCTGCCCGCCGAGGTCGCCGCACTGGTCGACGCCCCGGACGCGGATGCGGTCCTGCTCGACGCCCGCCGTGACCTGGTCTCGGTGCGTGGCGTGTCCCGCCTGATCCGGACCACCGGGATCGACGTACCGCTGATCCTGGTCGTGACCGAGGGCGGCCTGACCGCGGTGAACGCCGACTGGGGCGCCGACGACGTCCTGCTCGACACGGCCGGCCCGGCCGAGATCGAGGCCCGGCTGCGGCTGGTGATCGGCCGGCTCGCCGCCGCGCGGAACGAGGACCCCGACACCACCCTGATCCGCAGCGGCGACGTCGTGATCGACGAGGCGTCGTACACGGCGAAGCTGAACGGGCGGGCGCTCGACCTCACCTACAAGGAGTTCGAGCTGTTCAAGTTCCTCGCGCAGCATCCCGGGCGGGTGTTCACCCGGGAGCAGCTGCTGCAGGAGGTCTGGGGCTACGACTACTTCGGCGGCACCCGTACGGTCGATGTGCACGTACGACGGTTGCGCGCAAAACTCGGCCCGGAGCACGAGGCGCTGATCGGCACAGTCCGCAACGTCGGCTACCGCTTCGTCATCCCACCCACCACCTCCCGCGAAACCGCCGAAGTCAGCGCCTGAACCACTGGCTGACACCCGCCGCGCCCGGCAACTCGGTGGCCTTGGGCAACTTTCTCGACGTACGCGACGTCCTCGCCGTACCTAGGTGAAGCGCAACGACTCCGAGGTCACCGAGAATGGGGACGTGGAGGTGCGCAAAGGGGTGACGATCCCCGAGACGGAGCTCGGCTGGCGGTTCTCGCGGTCGAGCGGTCCGGGCGGTCAGTCGGTCAATACGACGGACAGCCGGGTGGAGCTGACGTTCGACGTTGCCGGTACGACGGCGCTGAGCGACGTACTCAAATCCCGGGCGCTCGAGCGGCTCAGTCACCGGCTGGTGGACGGCGTACTCACGGTGGCGGCGTCGGAGCACAAGTCGCAGTGGCGCAACCGGGAGGCGGCGCGGACGCGGCTGGCGGCGCTGCTGCGGGATGCGATCGCGGCCCCGCCCCGGCAGCGGCGGCCGACCAAGCCCAGCAAGAACTCGGTCCGGCGGCGGCTCGACGACAAGAAACGCCGCGGCGAGACCAAGCGCCTCCGCGGCCGTCCCGAGGACTGAGCCAGGCGGCCGAGTCCGAGGGCTGAACACCCGGCTTGAGTGGTAAGACCAGCGACGTACTCTGGTTTGTCATGAGCCTGGGGATGTGGGTGCTCGTCAGTGCGGTCGCCGCCGGCATCGTGCTGAGCCTGCTCAAATCCCAGTTCGACGGGCGATTCCGGGGGACCCGGGCGGTGCGAAAGGTCGAGGCACACGAGGTGGATGACACGGTCGAGCGGATCTCCGCGGCTGACGTCGGTGGTGAACTCGGCGAGCGGGCGACCTTGCTGCAGTTCTCGTCCGCCTTCTGCGCGCCGTGCCGCGCGACCCGGCGTACTCTCGCCGAGGTCGAGGGCATGGTCGACGGCGTCCGGCATGTCGAGCTCGACGCGGAGTCCCATCTCGAGCTCGTCCGGCGGCTGGACATCCTGCGGACCCCGACGACACTCGTCCTCGACAGCACCGGCGCGATCGTCAAGCGCGCCAGCGGCGCACCGCGCAAACCCGACGTGATCGCGGCTGTCGCGACCGCGATCGACCACCAGCCACACTGACCGTTACGTGCCATCGAATGGCGGATGGACCGGCACTTAGGTGATGCTTTGGCGGTGAGCTTTCCAGCCGGTTGGTACGACGACCCACAGGAGCCGTCTCAGCAGCGCTACTGGGACGGGAGCACGTGGACGGATCAGCGCCGCCCGCAGCAGGGCCCAGCGCCGTACCAGGGTCAGTTCGGTCAGCCCGCCCAGCACGGCCAGGTGTACGGCGGCGCCCAACCCGGCCCCGCCGGCGGCGGCCAGCAGACCGGCCAGCAGCAGTACGCCGGCCAACCACAGCAGCACGGCCAAGCCCAGTACGGGCAACCGCAGTACGGGCAGCCGCAGTACGGCCAAGCCCAGTACGGGCAGCCGCAGTACGGCCAAGCCCAGTACGGTCAGCCGCAATACGGCCAACCGCAGCAGGGCCAGATGCAGCAGGGCTACGGCTACCCCGGCCAGCGTGTGCACACGACCCCCGACGGCCAGGCGCTCTCCGGCTGGTGGCGCCGCGTCTTCGCCCGAATCATCGACGGCCTCATCGTCGGAATCGCCGGCCTGCCGCTGACCGGGTACTTCTACTGGCAATACGTGCAGGTGCTGCTCGATTACATGGAAAAGATCTTCGACGACGCCGCAGCCGGTCGTACGACGACCACGACCACTCTGCCCACCGAGGCCTACAAGTGGATGATCCCGGCCATCCTGATCGGCCTGGTCGTTGCCTTCGCCTACGAGTACTTCTTCCTCACCCGCTCCGGCGCGACGCCCGGTAAGAAGGCGGTCGGTATCGCGGTCCGGCTGCGGGACGTGCCCGGACCGCCGCCGGGTTCCGCCGTACTGAAGCGGTACGGCTTCTACACCGGGCTCAGCCTGCTGGGCGCGATCCCGCTGGTCGGCAGCGTGTTCAGCTTCGTCGCGCTGATCAACGACCTGTGGCCGCTCTGGGACGACAAGAAGCAGGCGCTGCACGACAAGGTGGCCGCAACCAACGTGGTGCGCACCTGAGTGTCCAAACTCTGATCAGTTGTCTCAGTGCATGGGACTACGGCTGGTAGCCGCGCCCGCTTTCCGTACTCTCGATCCGTGGCTTATACGACATGGCTGACCAAGCGCCGGGCGGTGGACAACTGCCGCGTGCGCTCGTCGCTGTGTCGTCGCCGCTGACCAGGCGGCGTCCCGAGCGCTGCGGAACCGGTCGCTGAGCACGGTTCCGAGTACGTCGCCTCCCGCAGACCCGGGCGGGGCCGAGCTCGATCCACCTCCTCCTCCGGGGGTTGTCATGTCCGAAAAGACAGTCAAGGTCGACCCGCGCGGGCTCCGGTTCGCAGCGGGTGTCACCACCGTGCTGCTCGCGTTGACGCTGATCCTGAACAGTGCCTGGCCGCTCGCGATCCAGGCCGTGGTGTTCGCGATCTCCGTCGCGTTCGGCGTGCAGGCATCGCCGTACGGGCAACTCTTCAAGCGGCTGGTCCGCCCCCGGCTGGGTCCGCCGAAGGAGCTGGAGGACGCGGCGCCGCCGCGGTTCGCCCAGCTGGTCGGCCTCGTCTTCGCGGTCGCCGGTCTGATCGGGTACCTGACCGGCGTCACCGTGCTCGGCGTGGTCGCCAGCGGATTCGCCCTGGTCGCCGCGTTCGTGAACGCGGCGGTGGGGCTCTGCCTCGGCTGCGAGGCCTATCTGCTGATCCACCGCATTCGTACGCCATCCACCGCTACCAACAACTGAGAGGCAGCACACCATGAGCAGGGAGTCCGCGCTCGTCTCGGCCGACTGGGTCGAGGAGCACAAGAACGACGCCGATGTCGTCCTGATCGAGGTCGACGAAGACGTCTCGGCGTACGACGCCGGCCACATCGCCGGCGCGATCAAGCTGGACTGGAAGCAGGACCTGCAGGACCCGGTCCGCCGGGACTTCGTCAACAAGGAGCAGTTCCAGGCGCTGCTGTCCGACCGCGGCGTGAAGAACGACGACACGGTCGTGCTGTACGGCGGCAACAACAACTGGTTCGCGGCCTACGCGTACTGGTACTTCAAGCTCTACGGTCACAGTGACGTCCGGCTGCTCGACGGCGGCCGCAAGCGCTGGGAGCTGGACAGCCGCGAGCTGACCGACGAGGTCGAGAAGCGCGAGGCCACCGAGTACACCGCCCAGGACCCGGACCTGAACGTCCGCGCCTTCCGCGACGAGGTCGGCGAGGCCATCGGCGTGAAGAACCTGGTCGACGTGCGCAGCCCTGACGAGTACGCTGGCCGGCTGCTGGCCCCGGCGCACCTGCCGCAGGAGCAGGCGCAGCGCGCGGGTCACATCCCGACCGCCGCGAACATCCCCTGGAGCAAGGCCGCCAACGACGACGGCACCTTCCGCTCCGACGACGAGCTGAAGGAGCTGTACGCCGACGCGGGCGTCGACTTCGGCAAGGACACCATCGCCTACTGCCGCATCGGCGAGCGGTCGGCACACACCTGGTTCGTGCTGCACGAGATCCTCGGACAGGCGAACGTGAAGAACTACGACGGTTCCTGGACCGAGTGGGGTTCGCTCGTCGGCGTACCCGTTGCCCTCGGCGACGAGCCCGGAAAGGCCTGACACATGTGCGGAGCGAAGAAGGGCGGCCTCGACCTCAAGGGCGTCGATGTCGACAAGGAAGCGGTGATCCAGGGCCAGGTACTGCGCGGCGAGGAGCCGGTCGGCGGCGCCTACGTGCGGCTGCTGGACTCCACTGGTGAGTTCACCGCCGAGGTGCCGACATCGGCGACCGGCCACTTCCGGTTCTTCGCGGCGCCGGGCAACTGGACGCTGCGGACGCTGGCTCCGAAGGCGGACCCGGTCGACCGTCAGGTAGTGGCTCAGTACGGCGAGGTCGCCGAGGTGGCCGTTACCGTCTGACCACTCGGTCGTTACATCGTGTGTCACCCCCACCCGAGGGTGACCCACCCTGAAGTAGACCCCGAGGGGCCCGGGCCTTGCGCGCTCGGGCCCCTTGGCATGCCCGGATCTGCCTTGTTCACAAGGGGTTTCGCGACATCCGGCGTTCCGGCGCGGACCGGAGCGGCGTACTCCGGACATCACGAACGACGCTCGAATATAACGGTTTCATCTCGGAGCGGGTTCGGCTCGTTACCTACCGCAATCGGCTGAGTTGTGTCTGTGTCCTGGCCCGCCCAACGGGTCACGTCATTACTCAGGGAGGAGGGGTCATGAGACCCCGCATCGGATACAAGAAGCTCGCCGCCGTCGGAGTTGCGGCGGTAGTCGGCGTGGCTTCTACGATTGCGCTGACCTCGGGTTCGGCGTCCGCCGCGCCGGTTTTCGGTTACAGCGGCTACGCGTTCGGAACCGACGTGCAGTCGGGGCTGGCGAACAGCGGCCCGCAGGTAGTCAGCCAGATCAGCTGCACCACGGACATCAAGTCCGACCGCAATGACCTCGCGACGGCGAACGTGAACAATCACGCCATCGCGCAGAGCGTGACCACCGACACGCACTCGTTCAACAACAAGTACGGCAACGGCGTCACCAGCAACGCGAAGGCTGTCGACATCAAGCTCGGCAACCTGCTGCACCTGACCGGTGTGAAGACCACCACCACGTCGGTGTACAAGAACGGCAAGCTGTCCTACACCGGCGGCACCACGTTCGCGTCCGTGAAGATCGGGGCCGTCTCGGTTCCGTCGCTGCTCAACCCGTCGCCGAACACCAAGGTCGCCGTACCGGGCCTCGGCTACATCGTGCTGAACCGCGTCGGTGGCGTGAAGACGGACAGCGGCATCTACTCGTACTCGCAGGCCGTCGTGCTGCACGCCACGGTGAAGAACAAGTACATCCCGCAGGGTGTCGACGTCGCGGTGCTGAAGACCCGCGCGGAGATCACCAAGCCGGCCACCGCGGTCGTCTTCGGTGACGCCTACGGCACCAAGGCCAATGTCGACAAGCTGCTCGTTTCGGGTCCGACGTCGTACCAGGCCACCTGCCAGGGCACTGGGGGCAAGACGATCCGCAACGCGATCGGCGAGCTGAACATCCCGAAGGTCGCCTACGTGGGTGCGGTCTACACCACGAAGAACGGCTACGCGAACATGGACAAGGCCGTGGTGAACTTCACCTCGCACGTCGCGGGCGTGAACGTCGGGAACCTGCGCATCGGTGCCATCGAGTCCTCCGCGCTGGCGTGGAAGACCAAGGACGGCAAGTACGGCACGAAGTCGTCCTCGAGCATCGCCTCGATCCGGGTCGGCAACAAGGTCTACCCCGTGTCGACCGCGCCGAACAGCACGCTGGACATCCCGGGCATCGCCAAGCTGACCTTCAACCAGGTCAAGAAGCAGGGCCGGTACATCTCGGTCAACGCCCTGGTGATCGACGTCTACAGCCTGAACACCAAGGTCATCGTCGGCCACTCGGCCGCCGGCGTCGTCGGCTGATCCAGCCGCGCGCACCTTTCTGAGTCGAACCTCACCGATTCAGAACACAACACACCGGCCCCGGCCAGATCCCCCAGGATCCGGCCGGGGCCGTTCTGTTGTTCCAGGCAGTTGTTCTAAGCGTCGAGGATGAGGGTGACGGGGCCGTCGTTGACCAGGGCAACGTCCATGTGGGCGCCGAAGCGGCCGCGTTCCACCTTGGCCCCCAATGCCTCGAGGGCTGCGCAGAAGGTGTTGTAGAGGGGCTCGGAGACCGGGCCGGGGGCGGCGGCGTTCCAGGAGGGGCGGCGGCCCTTGCGGGTGTCGGCGTACAGGGTGAATTGGCTGATGGCGAGGATGGGGGCCTGTTCGTCGGAGCAGGAGCGCTCGTCGTGCAGGATCCGGAGGGTCCAGATCTTGGCGGCCAGGGTCTTCGCCTTCTCCTCTGTGTCGTCGTGGGTGACGCCCAGGAGGACCACCAGTCCCGGCTCGTCGATCGCGCCGACCACCTCGCCGTCGACCGTCACCGACGCCTGGGACACACGTTGTACGACTGCTCTCATGCGCCCAGTCTGACGGGTCGACGGCCGCCAGTCTGACGGGTCGAGGGCAGCGCCGGAGATCATCCGGTTTTCGGCGCGAACCGCAGGCGGATATCTCGTTCAACACGCCTTCTGGCAGGATTTGTCCATGGCGTCGACTCTGATCACTGTTGCCCCGACCGGTGCCGAGACCGCGAAGGCGGACTGCCCGGCGTTGCCGACCACGCTCGAGGAGCTGGTCGAGACGGCGAAGCGGTGTGAGGCCGCGGGTGCCGGGATGATCCACATCCACATCCGCGACGGCGAGCACAAGCCCACGCTGGATCTGAGCCGGCTGACCGACACGGTCGCCGCGATCCGGGAGAACACCGCGTTGATCGTGCAGCTGTCGACCGGCGGCGCGGTGACGGACCCGTACGACCAACGGCTCCGGGTGCTCGACGCTGCGCCGGACTCGTGCTCGCTGACGATGGGCACGGTCAACTTCGGCGACGACGTGTTCATGAACCCCTGGCCGTTCGTGACCGAGCTCTACCGGCTCACGCAGGAGCGCGAGATCGTGCCGGAGTTCGAGCTGTTCGACCTCGGCCACGTGGCCGCACTGCACCGATTGCTCGACAAGTTCGGTCTTCCGTACGGCGGACGCGTCCACTGCGACCTGGTGATGGGGGTTCCCGGCGGAATGCCCGGTACGACGGACGCGCTGGTCGCCGCCGTCAACGCCCTACCGGATGCGGTGACGTCCTGGTCAGCGACCGGAGTCGGGCGTACGACGCTCACCGTCGCGCTGGCGGCATTGTCGAAGGGCGGCCATCTCCGAGTCGGCATGGAGGACACGCTCACGCTGGCGAAGGGGCAGCCGGTCACCCACAACGCCGAGCTGGTCGAGCGCGCCGCGTCCCTCGCGACGCTGGCCCAGCGCCCGCCGATGTCGCCCGACGAGGCGCGCGAACTCCTCAACGTCAAACGCTGAGGTTGCTCCCGGCAACTCCTTCGGAACCACCCCGGTAGGCCCGTGCGTCTGGAGAGGGGTGGTGATACCAGTGGGGGCTTTGGCTTGGCGAGCCGACGACGGGGAGGGGCGGGCTGAGGAGAGGAGTTTGCCGGGTGAAGACCGTGCAGCTGTCGTCGGACGACGACGAGCGCGCCATGGCGGATCTGTCCGAGGTCTCCGACTGGAAACGCGTCTGGGGACCACCGGCGACCGGTCCGGACGCGATGCGGGCACTGGTCACACGCGTCACCGCCGCCACCGGCTGGCGGCCCTGGGCACCCGGCAACATCGACCCCGACCGCTACACCTGGGGCCTCGTCACCCCACGCGAGACCGTGATGCTGGTGCTGCCGGACGCCGTACTGCCGGAGAGTCCGCGCAGCCACTGGTCGGCGTCCGAGATCGCGCCTGCGGAGTTGCCCGCCGCTGAGGAAGGCCTGGACACGTATTGGCCCGGGCAGCTGTTGCTGGGCCGGCGGCACTGGGGTGATCCGGTCTTCGTCGGACCGGGTGAGGATCCACGGATTCCCCCGGAGTGGCGCGGGCGTCGTCGCCACCTGGCGGTCTGGCTGCGGCCCGGCGCCGAGTTTCACCTGTATGCGACCCGACCCGGGCCGGACGAGAACTACGCCGGCTTCGGGTACTCCGTCTACGCGAGCGAGGTGGCCTGATGGCTGTCGAAGAAGAACTGCTCCAGGTCCTCCTGCATCAGGTGGTCAGGCCGCTCTGGGGCACCTTCCAGCGGAATCGAGCCGCGAGGACTGCGCAGCGCCTGACGAAGGAACAACAGCGGCGCATGCTGTACACCAAGCTGCGTGACGCCCGGCGGGACGACCCCGGGACCGAGAGGGCTTGGCGGCAGGTGGAGCCGCCGGCACGGCAACAGATCACCGACCGGACGTTCACCGAGCTGACCAATCGAATCGAGCAGCTGCAACAGGAGCAGCAGCTGACCCAGGAACTGCTGCAGAAGTACGAAGCGGATATGCGGGAGTGGGTCAAAAGGACCGACTTCAACGAGAATGGCCGCGACGACCACCTGGACCACGACCGGGCGGACCAAGAGCTGGCGGCGGACGAAGGGCAGCAGGCACAGGAGCAACAAAGGCTGGACGACCAGCAGAACCAGCAGACCGCGCAGGACCAGGACGAGGCCCAGCGCCGGCGCGAGGAAGCAGACCGCCAGCGCGAGGCAGAGCAACGTCGGCGTGAGCAAGAGGCGCGTGGAGACGATCCGGCGCTCGGTACGGCGGTAGTCGCCGAAGGTACGCTCGCGGCCGCCGACGAGGTCGACCAGCAGTTGGACGAGCGGGCGGAGCAGCAGCGCGAAGCCGAGCAGCAGCAGGAAGCCGAGCAGCAGCAGGAAGCCGAGCAGCAGGAGGAAGCCGGGCAGCAGCAGGAAGCGGAGCGCGAGCCGGACTGGGATTCGGTCACGAGGTCGGCAGAGACAGAGACAGAAGCCCAGACATTCGAGGCCAACGACCTGAACCAGTCGGGGCAGGACCTGGACGACGAGCGTGATGAGCCCGCTCAGACCTTGGATCAGAATGAACCAGGGCTGGATGGGCGTGGTGCGCCTGAGCGTGGGCCGGAGGAAGGGCTGGACGAGCGGGGGAACGAAGGGTCGGGGGAGTTTCTGCCTACCGGGCAGGACGAACACGACGCCGCCCAGGCCGCTCAGCAGAACGGTCAGGACGGCCAGGCCGCCGAGGAGAACGCTCAGGACGGCCCGGGGGCCGGGCAGAACGGCCAGCCGGCTCAGCCTCCGCAGCGGGAGGTCGAGGACAGCATCCTTGACGAGCACCGGAAGACGGACCAGGACCAGGGCCAGCAGCGACCGGAGGCTGAGCAGAGCGACTTTGATCGGGCGCACGTCCGGGCCGGCAGCACCCCATCGCCAGTGCCCAGGGCGGTGGCTCCAGTCGAGACTCCGGAATCTCGTCGCGGTGGCGTTAACCCCGGTGCGGCGGCCGCTCGGGATCGCGGCAACCGCGGCGGTCGGAGCCAGGAAGACAGCGGCCCCGAGCTCGGCGGCAGGGGCTAGCCGGCGGTCAGTAGACGATCGCCTGGGTATTTTCGGTGAGGATTTCTTCGGTGAAGGCGGGGGCGCCGGCGATGCGGGTGCCGGGGAGGAGATCGGCCTCCTCCAGGTCGCGGCGTTTGGCGCATTGGGTGCAGACGGTCAGCTGACCGCCCTCCAGCACCGCCGCGACCAGGTCGGCGAGCGGTGCCGCGTGCGGTAGCTCGAAGGCCTCGGCCCGGCCCGGTACGGCGAACCAGACGGCCTCTCCGGTCAGCCACAGCGACACCGTCGCCCCGGCCGCGACCGCGGTGGCGGCGACGGTGAAGGCCTGGTTCGCGCGTTCGGGTTCTTCGGCGCCTGCGGTCAGTTTGATCACCAGCGTGCGGGACATCACGCCACGGTAACCGAAGGGCTTGCCGAACGATCCCCTAGACTGTCGATCGTGCTGCACGTCATCTTCACCACGCTGCTGGTCCTGGTCTGTGTCTTCATGGGCTGGTTCTCGGCGTTCGTCGTCTACCGGCTGTACCGCGGCCGCAGCGCGAACTGAGCGACTCCATGGCGTTCGAGATCCCGCAGGATCTGCACCCCGACCTGATGCCGCTGGCCTGGCTGCTCGGTCGCTGGGAGGGCCGCGGGCACGGTGACTACCCGACGATCGAGAAGTTCGAGTTCGGGCAGCAGATCGATTTCAGCCACAACGGCAAGCCGTACCTGCACTACGTCAGCCAGACGTACGTCGTGAACGAGGACGGCACGAAGGAACGCCCGCTCGCCGTCGAGACCGGCTTCTGGCGGCCCAAGCCGGACAACAAGCTCGAGGTGGTTCTCGCGCACCCGACCGGCTTCGCCGAGATCTGGTACGGCGAGATCGAAGGCGCCAAGATCGAGTTGCGCACCGACGTCGTCGCCCGCACCGCAACGGCCAAGGAAGTCAGCGCCGGCCACCGGCTTTATGGCCTGGTCAAGGGCGAGCTGATGTGGGCCTACGACATGGCCGCCGAAGGCCAGCCGCTCCAGCCCCACCTGTGGGCGACCCTCGTCCGGGCCTAACTCTCAGCCACCCAGGAGTACTCGACCTTCGGTCGACCACTCCGGCCGTCATACCGCTGCGTGCGTAGTGCTTGTCCCTGGTCGGCGAGGTGCTCGAGGTACCGCCGTGCTGTGATCCGTGACGTGCCGAGCGACGACGCCACCTCCTCGGCCGTCCAGCCTTCCCGATTCCCGAGCAACTGGACGACTCGGTCGAGCACCGATCCGGCCAGCCCTTTCGGCACCGACGAGACGGTTGCCGGGTGCAACAACCGGTCCACCTCGTCCTGGTCGGCGACGACCTGTCCCGCCTCCGCCGCTCGACGCTGCCGTGCGTACGCCGTCAAGCGGTCCCGCAAAGTCTCGTAGGCAAAGGGTTTCAGCACGTACTGCACCACCCCGATCCGCGCCGCCGCCTGCACCGCCGCGACCTCCCGGGCCGCCGTCACCGCGACCACGTCAGTTTGGTTGCCCTGGGCCCGCATCCGCCGTACGACGTCCAGGCCGTGACCGTCGGGCAGGTTCATGTCCAGCAGCACCAGATCCACGCTGCCCCGGGTCAGCACCGACAGCGCACGAGCGGCGGAACCCGCGACACCGACACACGCGAAGCCGGGCAGCCGATCGACGTACGTGCGATGTGCTTCGGCGGCGACCGGGTCGTCCTCCACGACGAGAACGCGCAGGTCAGGCACTGGCGCTCACCGCCCGCGGCAGCCGGACCCGGACGGTCAGCGCCGGTACGTCGTCCAGCTCGGAGTCCGGGTCGACCATCAACGTCCCCTGCCAGCGCTCGACCGTACTGCGGACCAGCACGAGACCGAGGCCATGACCCGGCTCGGCCTTCGTCGTCCAGCCGCGGTCGAACATGTGCGCCAGCTCCACCGAACCGAGCTCGGAGCCGGTGTTCGTCACGATCAGGTCGATCGCGTCCGGCGTCGTACCGGCGCGGAACTCGACCCGGCGTGGAGCGGGTCCACCACGGGCGGCCTCGATCGCATTGTCGAGCAGGTTGCCGACGACCGTGACGACGTCCTGCGCGGGGAGCCTTGTGTTCAAAGGCTCATGACCGAGCTCCAGCGTCAGTACGACGCCTCGCTCCTGAGCCTGCGCCAGCTTCGCCAGCAGCAACGATGACAGCACGGGATCGCCGACCGTTCCGACCACTCGATCGGTCATCGCCTGCGCGAACTGCAGCTCCGACACCGCGAACTCCCGGGCGCGTTCCGGCTTGCCGATCTCGATCAGGCTCACGACCGTATGCAGCCGGTTCGACGCCTCGTGGTTCTGCGCCTGCAGTGATTCGGCCAGGCTGCGGATCGCGTCCAGCTCACCCAACAGCCGCTGCAGCTGCGTGTGGTCCCGCAGGGTGACGATTCGCCCTGAGCGGGCCGGCTGCTGGTTCACCACGACCACACCTTCTGCGCCGAGGTGCAGTTCGTCGTACGACGTCCGTCCGGTGGTCAGCAGCTCCGAGAGGGTGGCGCCCAGGCGCAGATCCTCGATCGGGGTGCCGGGGGCGATCGTGCGGACACCGAGCAGGCGGAGGGCTTCGTCGTTGACGAGCTGGACCCGGCCGCCCGCGTCGAGCAGGATCAGGCCCTCCCGGGCGGCATGCAACACACCCTCGTAGAAGTCGAGCATCCGGGTCAGTGCCTGGGTCCCGACCCCGCGGGTGGCACGCCGTACTCGCCAGGAGACGAGCGCGTTGCCCGCGATCGCGACCCCGAGCATCAGGCTGGCGATGCCCAGCATCGAGCGGAGGTCGAGCCGGACCAGCTCCCACCAGCCGGGTGGCGCGATGCCGGCGGCGGCAGCGTCCCGGTCAGCCTGGGCCCGTGCTCGGGCGATCAAAGTGATCCAGACCATAACGATCAGCACGGCGACCGTGACGGTCTGCAGCCACAAGACTTGGCGGCGCAACTCCCACGGCCGGTGATTCATGGCGACAGTCTGCACTGCGAACGATATGAACGAAATGCGCAGTTCAGGTGTGTGTCACGCCACAGTTACTCAAGACTGCCCGCCTGGCCGAGACAGGAGTCCCCACCATGTCGAGCCCGACCGATCCCCGCCCGACGCCGGTTCGTAACGACCGGACGCACTTCCTCTACCTTGCCGTCATCGTCGCCGTACTGCTCGGCATCGGTGTCGGTTTCCTGTTCCCGGACTTCGCCGTCGAGCTGAAACCGATCGGTACCGGGTTCGTCAACCTGATCAAGATGCTGATCAGCCCGATCATCTTCTGCACGCTGGTGCTCGGCATCGGTTCGGTCCGCAAGGCCGCCAGTGTCGGCAAGGTCGGCGGTCTCGCGCTCGTCTACTTCCTGGTGATGTCGACGGTCGCCCTCGCCATCGGCCTGCTGGTCGGCAACCTGATCCACCCGGGCTCCGGGCTGAACCTGACCGACAAGCTGCGCGAGTCCGGCCAGAAGCAGGCGGCCGGCGCGCACGCGAGTACGTCGGACTTCCTGCTCGGGATCATCCCGAAGACGCTGGTCTCCTCGCTGACCGAGGGCCAGGTGCTGCAGACCGTGCTGGTCGCGCTGCTGATCGGTTTCGCGCTGCAGGCGATGGGCGCCAAGGGCCAGCCGATCCTGGACGGAATCGGTCACATCCAGCGGCTGGTGTTCAAGGTGCTGTCGATGGTCATGTGGGTCGCGCCGGTCGGTGCGTTCGGTGCGATCGCGGCCGTCGTCGGCGCCACCGGCTGGGACGCGCTGGTCAGCCTGGGCAAGATCATGCTGGCCTTCTACATCACCTGTCTGCTCTTCGTGCTGGTCGTCCTCGGCACGCTGCTGCGGGCGGTGACCGGGATCTCGATCTTCCAGCTGCTGCGCTACCTGGGTCGTGAGTTCCTGCTGATCGTGTCCAGTTCGTCGTCGGAGACCGCCCTGCCCCGGCTGATCGGCAAGATGGAACACCTCGGCGTGGACAAATCGGTCGTCGGCATCACCGTCCCGACCGGTTACTCCTTCAACCTGGACGGTACGGCGATCTACCTGACCATGGCGTCGCTGTTCATCGCCGAAGCCATGGACCAGCCGTTCTCGATCGGACAGCAGATCTCCCTGCTGCTGTTCATGATCATCGCCTCGAAGGGCGCCGCCGGGGTCACCGGTGCTGGTCTGGCGACGCTGGCCGGCGGCCTGCAGTCGCACCGCCCGGACCTGGTCGACGGCGTCGGTCTGATCGTCGGCATCGACCGGTTCATGTCCGAGGCCCGCGCGCTGACGAACTTCGCCGGCAACGCGGTCGCGACCGTCCTGGTCGGCCACTGGGTGGGCGAGTTCGACAAGGAGCAAGCCCAGCAGGTCTTCTCCGGTGCGGATCCGTTCGACGAGGCAGCCTTCGCCGCCGGCGACACCCACGCAGGCGACGTCCCCGCCGCGGTCGAAGGGCGCCCGGCCGACCACTGAGCAATCTGTCCCACCCCTCCAAGCGCTGCCCGCCGGCCCACAGACCGGCGGGCAGCGCTTTGATGGGTTACCCCACCAAGTTGTGGGTCCACCCGCTGTATACGGGCGGGGAACCCAGGCGGGCTCAAGGAGTGATTGCAACACCTTTCGGTTGAAGGGGTGTTGTGATGGGTGCTCGTGGTGGTCGTCCTCGGTTGCCGGTGGAGTTGGAG
>NZ_SLWR01000011.1 GCF_004345665.1 Kribbella antiqua | reverse complement strand
TGGGGCCCCGGCTACCTCGACAAAGTCGCCGCCGAACTCAACAACCGGCCCCGCAAACGCCTCCACTGGCGCACCCCCGCCGAAGCCCTCGACAAACTACTATCCGACCAGTCAAAACCACCCGGTGTTGCAACCACCGCGTGAATCCGCCCCACAACTTGGTGGGTCAACCAGCCAAATGGGGCAGGCCCCAGCGGGGTTGGGCTAGCTGCCTGCGAGTTTTTGGACTGCCGGGGCGAGGTCTTCGAGGTAGGTGCTGTTGACGGTGATGTACGTCGTGCCGAACTCGTCGCGGCGGCGCTGGAGTTCGTCGATCATCTGCTGAGGTGTGCCGCGCAGCATCATCACCGAGTCGCTCGCCTCGAGTTCCTCCGGCGACACCCCGGCCGCCCGGTGGGTCCACGGCGGTAGCTCGCGCGTGCCGGCTGCGAACAGGTTCATCGCCAGCTCGATGTCGTCGGCCCGCGGCCCGGCCAGCTCGCGCAACTCCCGCACCAGCTGGGCGATCTCGGCCCGAGGCGTCATCGCGTCCTTGGCGATCGAGACGATGTCGGCGCGCGCCGCCGCGAGTGCGAGCGCCCGTGGTCCACCCGCCGCCAGCATGATCGGCGTACGACGATCGCCGTCGAGCTGCTCGAGGATGTCCAGCGTCGCGCGGACCTGGTCGCGCCGTTCCCGCGCCGACCCGAACGGCAGCCCGATCTCGGCCGTCTGCTGCTCGACCGCCGGCCGCCCGGTGCCGATGCCGAAGTCGAATCGGCCGTCGGTGAGGACAGTCAGCGTATGCGCGTCCCACGCGGCTTGCCGGGGCGTGCGCAACGGAGCCGCGGCCACGAACGTGCCGACCCGGATGTCCGCGACCGTCGCGGCCACTGCCAGCGAGACGAACGGCGACGGCAGCTGCAGCCCGTCTGGCATCAACACGGACGTGTACCCGAGGTCGGCCGCCCGTCGTACGGTCGTGGTCCACTCCTCCGCGGTGGTCGGGCTGCCCACCACGCCGAACCGGAATCGCCTGTCGCTCATCGCCGTTGCTCCTCTCAAAAGTTGATACCTCCAGGCTGTCTTCCGGCGGTGGTGTCCACATCCCACCGAGGGAGGCGTTCGCCGTACACCGCTCGACGTACTCTGGTGACATGTCACGGAAGCGCAGCCCACTGCTGGACCGGCCCGGCGCGGTCGAGGCCGACGGAGTCGACGGCGGGGTCGCCGCCCACTATGGGTCCGATCTGCGGGAGCAGCGGGCCTTGGTCGCGGGGGAGGCGTTCGTCGACCTGTCGCACCGCGAGGTGGTCACGATCAGCGGTCCCGACCGGCTGACCTGGCTGCACGCGATCACGACGCAGTACTTCGAAGGCCTCAAGCCCGGTACGTCGACCACCGCACTGCTGCTGTCGCCGACCGGACACATCGAGCATGTGATGTACGGCGTCGACGACGGCGAGACGTTCTGGCTGCACACTGAGCCGGGCGCGGCCGCGGCGCTGGTTGAGTGGCTGCAGAAGATGGTGTTCATGTCCCGCGTCGAGATCAAGGATGTGACGGACGACTACGCGATCATCTGGCGGCCCGGGCCTGCTAAGGGTGACCTGTTGACCCGCAGTGGCGAGGACTCGCTGGGCGGTCATGAGGTCTTCCTGCCGCGGGCCGAGCTGGCTGGGCTGGAGGGCCCGGTCGCCGGGATCTGGGCCTATGAGGCGCTCCGGATCGAGGCGGGCTCGCCTCGGTTCGGGTTGGACACCGACGAGCGCGCGATTCCGAACGAGGTGGGCTGGCTAGGCGTCGGCGTACATCTGGACAAGGGTTGCTACCGCGGTCAGGAGACGGTGGCGCGGGTGCACAACCTCGGCCGTCCGCCGCGCCGGCTCGTGCGGCTGCATCTGGACGGGTCGGTGGACCATCTGCCGGCGCACGGGTACGCCGTACGGGCGGGGGACAAGCAGGTCGGGTTCGTCGGATCGGCGGCGCGGCATCACGAGTACGGGCCGATCGCGCTGGCGCTGATCAAGCGGAACGTGGACCCCTCCGCCGTACTCGAAGTGGTGGCGGAGGATCAGCCGACGGTGACGGCGTCGCAGGAGATCCTGGTTGACCCCGAGGTAGGGCTGCACGTTCGCTCCCGGCTGTGAGCCGAATCATTCGCAACAGAGCATTTTGCACCTGTACAGTTCAGCCGTGACCGAACCTGTGATCCTGGCCGACGTCGTCCGCAGCGGCTTCGTGGAGGGCCACCACCGTGGCTCTGTCGTGGTGACCAACCCCGACGGCGGCGTCGAGTGGTCCGTCGGCGTGGTGGACCAGCCGATGTTCCCGCGCTCTTCGAACAAGCCGATGCAGGCTCTCGGCATGCTCCGCAACGGTCTGCCCCTGGACGGCAAGCTGCTGTCGCTCGCGGGCGCGTCCCACTCCGGCGAGCAGTTCCACCTGGACGGCGTACGCGAGATCCTCGCGCTGGCGAAGCTGGACGAGTCGGCACTGCAGACTCCGCCGGCTTACCCGGTCGAGGATGCCGTCCGTGATGCCTGGGTACGCGCGGGCCACGGCCCAGAGCGGATCACGATGAACTGCTCGGGCAAGCACGCGGCGATGCTGCTGACTTCGGTGCTCAACGACTGGCCGATCGAGACCTACCGTGAGCCGGATCATCCACTGCAGCAGGCGATCCGGACCGCGGTCGAGGACACCGCCGGCGAGAAGGTTTCGTACGTCGCCGTGGACGGGTGCGGCGCCCCGATCCTCGCGATCAGCCTGGCCGGCCTGGCGCGATCGTTCGGTCTGTTCGCGGCGGCGGCACCGGGCACGCTCGAGGCTCGGGTGAAGGACGCCTTCCGGGAGTACCCCGAGTACGCCAGCGGGAGTATGCGCGACGAGCCCGCACTCATGCGGGCGATCCCGGGCCTGTTCTGCAAGGTGGGCGCCGAGAGCGTGTACGCCGTGGGCCTCGAGGACGGCCGCGGTATCGCGCTCAAGGTCGAGGACGGTACGCCGCGAGCCCGTGCGGTGGTGATGGCCGCCGTACTGAAGAAGCTCGGTCTGGAGCACGAGGTGCTCGACCAGCAGTCTCGCTTCCCGCTCCTCGGGGGTGGCGTCGAGGTCGGCGCCGTACAGCCGCATCCTTCGACTTTCAGCTAGTCGCCACCCCGCGTGAGCGGGCTCACGGTGCTGCTGCTTGCAATTGCAAGCACGTTGCTAGCACACTGGACGCATGGCCAGGTTGAGTGATCGTGCGGCTGGGGCGGTGGGCTCCCTCGGGGAGTACCTCGCCGAGCAGCGGCGGCATGCGCAGTTGTCGTTGCGGCAGCTGTCCGACCTGGCCGGAGTGTCGAACCCGTACCTCAGCCAGATCGAGCGCGGCCTGCGGAAACCGTCGGCCGATGTGCTGCAGCAGCTCGCGAAGGCATTGCGGATCTCCGCGGAGACCCTGTACGTACGGGCCGGCATCCTCGATCCGGACGACAGTTCCGACGGCGCCCGGCCGTCGGGCGTGGTCGACGCCGTACTGCTCGATCCTGCGCTGAACGAGCGGCAGAAGCGTGTGCTGCTGGACGTCTACGCGTCCTTCGTCCGTGAGAACACGTCCGACGACGATGCCGCCGGGAAGCCGGAGCCTGCCAGGCCGGCTGCCCCGAAACCGGCGGCCAAGAAGACCCCTGCAACAAAGCGCACCAAGTAATCCCATCCTGCTGACAACACAGCCTGCTGAAAACATCCCGAGGAGAAGCCTGATGGCTACCCGTACGCCCGTCACCCCGTTCTACGCGATCGCCGGCGCCGGCGACCTGGCCGTGGAGAAGTTCCGCGCGGTCAGCGAAGACGTCACCGCCCGGTTCGCCAAGCTGGACCAGAAGGCCCTGCAGACCGAGCTGACCAAGGCGCAGTCCGAGCTCAGCAAGCGGTTCGAGGCGATCGTCGCCGACGCGAAGACCGCTCCGGCCAAGCTGCGTGAGCTGCCCGCCGTCGCGCAGGCCGGTTTCACCACCGTCCTCGGCCAGGCCGAGGAGACCTACGAGGACCTCGCCGGTCGCGGCAAGGACCTGGTCGAGCGGATCCGCAGCCAGAAGGCCACCGAGGACCTGGTCACCCAGGCCAAGAGCACGGTGAGCAAGGCCAAGGCGACCCGGACCACCGCCAAGAAGGCCGCCGAGACCGCGTCCCGCAGCGTCAAGTCGACCGCGACCAGCGCCCGCAAGACGGCGAAGACGGCCACCAAGGCCGCTGCCGACGCCGCCACCAAGGTCGGCGACTGAGCACCACCCTCTGTGCGTGGCTCCTGCCGCGCACAGAGGGTGACAACAACCCCACTTCTGGGTGAATCATCGAAGCGGGCGGCCCACAATCTGCGGTGAGCAGAGGTGGGCCGCCCGGTCTTTCGGTTAGGCTCTAATGCATGCTCCCACTCGCCACGTTCCCGAACCTGTTCCCGGGGTTCGCAGGTCCGCTCGAGATCATCTGGTGGGTGCTGCTCGGACTCAAACTGGTCGCGCTGCTCGATGCGGCGTTCCGGCCGCGGGCGGTGTTCGTCGCGGCGGACAAGCTGACCAAGCCCGGCTGGGTGCTGATCCTGGCCGTGTTCACGCTGAGTCAGATCTTCCAGGGCTGGCTGAGCTTCTTCGGCCTGATCGGCATCGTCGCTGCCGCCGTTTACCTCGTCGACGCCCGGCCGGCGCTGCGTGCCGCCGCCGGCCGCGGCCGGGGTGGCTGGGGCATCCGCCGGCGCCGGGGTCCGCGCCCGCTCTGACTCACGACCGGTAGACGATCACCTTGTCGCCGACCTGGATCTGGTCGAACAGGATCTTGATCTTCCCCAGGTCGCGCACGTTGACGCAGCCGTGCGAGGCGCCGTTGTAGCCGCGGGCCGCGAAGTCGGACGAGTAGTGCACCGCCTGGCCGCCGCTGAAGAACATCGCGTACGGCATCGGGGAGTCGTACAGCTTGGACACGTGGTTGCGGCTCTTCCAGCCGACCGTGAAGCTGCCCTCGCGGGTCGCCGTCTTGACCGCGCCGAACCGCACGTCCAGCGACATCAGCACCTTGCCGTCGACGACGTACCGCAGCTTGCGCGTGCTCTTGTCGATGCACAGTACGACGCCGGTCGCGCAGCGCGGGTCCAGTCGCTTGCCGTTGACCACCGGCGGCGGCGGGTACAGCTCGGTCTGGGTCGGCTCGTGGGTGACCGCGACGAGCTTGTCGTAGGTGTTCTGGTCGACGTACCCGAGCGGTGGAATGCCCTTGGATTTCTGGAACTTCTTCACCGCGGACCGGGTCATGGTGCCGTACGAGTTGTCCAGCCAGCGCTTGTCGAGCAGCTTCAGCTGGACCAGCCGCGCCTCGACCTTGCGGACCGCCGTACCGCTGGACCCGTTCCGCCACAGGGCTTTCGGGTAGATCGGCAGCTCGCCGCTGACCTCGAACGGCACGGTCTTGAGGTCGGTGGTCGCCCGGGGCGTCGCGGTCGCGTTCGTTCCGAAACTGAGGAGTGCAGCAATGCTGGTGCCCACGACCAGTCCGGTCACCATCTTGCGAATGATCAGCCGACGCATCGGACACCCCTTTGAGCAGACCCCGTTCCTACACTGGTAGGACGTCCTCACGGGTCATTTGGTTGGCGTATCAGGGTACCGGAGGAACTGCGCATGGACATCGTTCTCAGCACCGCTGACATCACCACTGTGCCCGCGGACGCGATCGTCAATGCGGCTCATCACGCGCTCCGCGGTGGCGGTGGCGTGGACGGCGCGATCCACCGAGCCGGTGGGCGGGAGATCCTCGACGAGTTGATCGAGCGCTATCCGAACGGAGCCCCAACCGGTACGGCGGTTTGGACGACGGCCGGTGCACTCCCGGCGTCGTACGTGATCCATGTGGTCGGGCCGAACTACACCGTGGGTCAACGGGATCCGGCGCTGCTGGAGTCCTGCTACCGCAACGCGTTGCGGATCGCGGACGAGCTCGGCGTCAAGACTCTCGCGCTACCAGCGGTCTCGGCCGGGATCTACGGCTGGCCGGCCCAGTCCGCCGCGGACATCGCCGTACAGGCTCTTCGTGGTACGGCGACCGACGTCACGACGGCCACCTTCTGTCTGGTGGACCCCCGGCTCTACAAGGCTTTCCAGAAAGCAACAGCGGCCGGAGAGTGAAGCCTTCCCCGGCCGCTGATCACTTGGTGTTTCAGGCGTTGTACACGATGACCTTGTCACCGATGTGGACCCGGGCGAAGATCCAGGCGATCTTCTTCTTGTCCCGGATGTTCACGCAGCCGTGCGAGGCGCCGCTGTAGCCGCGGGCCTTGAAGTCGGCCGAGTAGTGCACCGCCTGGCCGCCGCTGAAGAACATCGCGTACGGCATCGGCGACTTGTACAGGCTGGACACGTGGTTCTTCGACTTGCGGTAGACCTTGAACGTGCCCTGCCGGGTCGGCGTGCTGCGAGCGCCGAAGCGGGCGTCCGCGATCGCCGCGGGCTTGCCGTTCACCATGAACACCAGCTTGCGGGTGCGCTTGTTGATGCACAGCACCCGGCCCTTCATGCAGCGCTTGTCGATCCGCAGTTTGCCCTTCACCAGCGTGCTGGCACTGGCCGTCGCAGTCGCCTTCTGCGGCACGACGACGGCCGTCGGCGTCACCGTCGCGGCCTCGGCCGCCGTGGTGCCGGTCAGCGCGCCGACGCCCACGAACGCAGCGGCCGTGACGGCGGCGCCGAGCTTACGCAGAATGCCCATGTTCCTTGTCCTTCCCCCAACGATTTGCTTCCACATGACAGACGTCAGCGCATGACGTCTGGTTGGTAACGATCCGGAACTTTCTTCCCCCGTAGACCGCCGAGGAATGGTGTATCACACCGCTGTACTTCGGTCCGAACTCTCCGACGGACCGTTTCCACTTCGTGCTCTGGCTGCCAGGTTTTCCCAAGCTCGGTGGCAATTCAGCCCTTGTTCTTGCGACCGAGCTTCGACCGCTCGACCTGCGTGAGCGCGACCTTCCGCATCCGAATCGCGTCCGGGGTGACCTCGACGCACTCGTCCTCGCGGCAGAACTCCAGCGACTGCTCGAGCGAGAGCTTGCGGGCCGGCACGAGCTTCTCGAACTCGTCGGCGGTGGACGACCGGACGTTGGTCATCTTCTTTTCCTTGGTGATGTTCACGTCCATGTCGTCGCTGCGCGAGTTCTCGCCGACGATCATCCCCTCGTACACCTCGGTCGTCGGCTCGACGAACAGCGTGCCGCGCTCCTGCAGGTTGATCATCGCGTACGACGTCGCGGCGCCGGCGCGGTCGGCCACCAGCGAACCGCTCGGCCGGGTGCGCAGCTCACCGAACCACGGCTCGTAGCCCTCGAACACGTGGTGCGCGATACCGGTACCACGGGTGTCGGTGAGGAACTCGGTCCGGAACCCGATCAGGCCGCGGGCCGGGACCAGGAACTCCATCCGGACCCAGCCGGTGCCGTGGTTGGTCATCTGCTCCATCCGGCCCTTGCGGACCGCGAGCAGCTGGGTGACGGTGCCGAGGTACTCCTCGGGGCAGTCGATGGTCAGCCGCTCGACTGGCTCGTGCCGCTTGCCGTCGATCTCGCGGGTGACCACCTGCGGCTTGCCGACGGTCAGCTCGTAGCCCTCGCGGCGCATCTGCTCGACCAGGATGGCCAGCGCCAGCTCACCACGGCCCTGCACCTCCCAGGCGTCCGGCCGCTCGGTCGGCAGCACCCGGATGGACACGTTGCCGACGAGTTCCTTGTCCAGCCGGTCCTTGACCAGCCGGGCGGTGACCTTGGTGCCCTTGGCGCGTCCGGCCAGCGGGGACGTGTTGGTGCCGATCGTCATCGAGATGGCCGGCTCGTCGACGGTGATCAGCGGCAGCGGCTTCGGGTTCTCCGGGTCGGCGAGGGTGTCGCCGATCATGATCTCCGGGATGCCCGCGATCGCGACGATGTCGCCCGGTCCGGCCGAGTCGCCCGGCACCCGCTCGAGCGCCTCGGTGACCAGCAGTTCGGTGATCTTCACCCGGTCGACGGTGCCGTCGTGCTTGCACCAGGCGACCTGCGCGCCCTTTTTCAGCGTGCCTTCGTGCACGCGGACCAGGGCGAGCCGGCCGAGGAACGGCGAGGCGTCGAGGTTGGTGACATGTGCCTGCAGCGGCGCGTCTTCGACGTACGTCGGAGCCGGCACGTTCTCGAGGATCGTCTCGAACAGCGGCTCGAGGTCGTCGGACTCCGGCATGCCGCCGTCGGCGGGCTGGGTCAGCGACGCGCGGCCGGCCCGGGCGGACGCGTACACGACCGGGAAGTCGAGCGCGGACTGGTCCGCGTCGTGGTCCAGCAGGTCGAGGAACAGCTCGTACGTCTCGTCGACGACCTCGGAGATCCGGGCGTCCGGGCGGTCCACCTTGTTCACCACCAGGATCACCGGCATCTTCCGGGCCAGCGCCTTGCGCAGCACGAACCGGGTCTGCGGCAGAGGACCTTCGGAGGCGTCCACCAGCAGGACGATCGCGTCCACCATCGACAGGCCGCGCTCGACCTCACCGCCGAAGTCGGCGTGGCCGGGGGTGTCGATGATGTTGATGGTGACCTGCTCGCCGTTGGCCATCTTGTGCCGGACGGCGGTGTTCTTGGCCAGGATCGTGATGCCCTTCTCACGTTCCAGGTCGCCGGAGTCCATCGCCCGCTCGTCCACGTGCTGATGCGCCCCGAAGGCGCCGGACTGCCACAGCATCGCGTCGACCAGAGTGGTCTTCCCGTGGTCGACGTGGGCCACGATCGCGACATTGCGCAGGTCGTTACGGACAGGCATGGGGAAGCGCTCCAAGCAATTCGACGGGTTTCAGGCGGTGGCTACGGCAGTAACACGTGCCACTCGACACAGGGCGCAGCCTCGCCATCCTACCGGCCATACAGCGCATCCCCGAAACCGGCGACTTCCGATCGCGTCTCGAGGTGGGCTGTGGACAACGGGTTGGACATGCGCCGGGATTCTGGATCAATATGTCGCACGAGTGGCAAGACCGTGTAACACTTTTATCCATGAAGGAGGTTGGGGAGTTGCCGAACACGTTCACCACGCGTGTTGCCCGGGTCCAGGGCGTCCATCCGCGTGATCTCTACGCCTGGCTGGACACAGGGCAGGTCCTCCAGCTCTCCAGGGGTGTGTATCGGCGCGCCGACGCGCCCTTGCCGTCGTATCCCGACTTCCTGGCGATCGCACACCGGTCGCCGGTGGCGATCATCTGCTGTGTTTCCGCTGCGGTCGTGCACGAGTTGACCGACGAGTTGCCCGTCGCCGTGCAGATCGCCGTACCAGGTCGTTCTCGAGCGCCGCGGATCGACTATCCGCCGACAGCCGCGTTCCGCTTTGACGAGGCGAGGTTCGAGGTCGGGCTGTCGCGAATGGAGGCAGCCCCGGGCGAGTGGGTGCGTATCTACGACGCGGCTCGCACGGTTGTGGACCTGATGCGACTGCGCCATCGCTTCGGCGAACCACTGGCGCATGCGGCGTTACAGCGGTACTTGAAGCGGCGCGGGGCGAAACCGGCTTCTCTGCTGGAGTACGCCGACGCACTCGACGTCTACGGGCCTGTCCGTCGTGCAGTGGATATCGCGAGCGCTGGATGAGCAAGCCGACCCGGGACGATCCCGGCGGACGTGCGTACCTCGACCTGCAGAACCGCGCCCGGCGGGAAGGCCGAGGAACGCAGGAGCTGCTGACCTTGTACGTCGTAGAACGCTGGCTGGCGCGATTGAGCAGATCCAGCCGCCTGGACGACTTCATCCTCAAAGGCGGCATGCTGCTGGCGGCGTACGGCCGACGGCGCCCGACCGCGGACGCGGATGCTCTCGCTCAAAACATGCCGGGAGACGAGCGGACCGTCGCGGCCCGGGTCGCGGAGATAGCGTCCCTGCCCGATCCCGACGGAGGCGTCGAATATCTCCTGGGAACCGTGACCACCAGCGTCATTCGAGACGATGCGTTGTACGCCGGGATTCGGGTCGGTATGACCGCGAGGATCGCAACGGCGGCGGTCAAGCTACGGCTGGACGTCAACTTCGGTGATCCCGTGACGCCCGGACCGCAGATCGTCGAGGTGCCTGCCTTGCGGCCCGGGGTCGACGCGATTCGGGTGCTGGGCTATCCGGTCGAGACCCTGATCGCGGAGAAGCTCTCCACCGCCGTGGCACTCGGAGCGGCGAACACCAGGGTGCGCGACTACGCCGACATCTACACGCTGATCACCAGCCGGGAGCTCGATGACGACGTGGTCCGCGAGGCTGTCCGGGCCACGGCCGCATTCCGAGGCACGGCGGTGCGCCCACTGAGCGAGGTGACATCCGGGCTGGTGGCGTTGAGATCCGGCGCCTACGCCGCCTATCGCGCCGGTCTTGGCCTGAGCGGTCACGACCTGCCCGAAGACTTTGCCGATCTCGTCCAGGTCGTGGCTGCCTTTGCTGACCGTGTTCTTACGGAGTGAGTACGACCTACAGGCTGTGTCGTGCCAGCTAGAGCACGCGGTGGACCTTGTGTTGGGCGGCTTGGGCTCGGGGGCGGACGGTGAGGCGGTCGATGTTGACGTGGGGTGGGCGGGTGGCGATCCAGCTGACGATGTCGGCGATGTCGTCGGAGGTGAGGGGTTCGGCGACTCCGGCGTACACGGCATCGGCCTTGTCCTGGTCGCCTTCGAAGCGGGTCAGCGCGAATCCCTCGCTGCGGACCATGCCGGGGGCGATCTCGGCGACCCGGACCGGCTGGTCGTAGAGCTCCAGGCGGAGGGTGTCGACGACGGCCTTGGCGGCGTGTTTGGCGGCGACGTACCCGCCGCCGCCTTCGTAGGCGACCTGACCCGCGGTGGAGCCCATCACGATGATCGTGCCGCGGCCGGCGATGAGTGCCGGGAGCAACGACTTCGTCACGGCCGCGACGCCGATCACGTTCACCTCGTACATCCGTCGCCAGGCATCCAGATCGGCCTCGGCGACCGGCTCGAACCCGAACGCGCCGCCGGCGTTGTTCACCAGGAGTTCCAGCCGGTCACCGACCGCTTCGGTCAGTGCGGCGACGTCGTCGGCAGACGTCACGTCGCACTGCACGGCCCGCCCGTCGATCTCCTTCGCCAGCGCCTCGATCCGGTCCAGCCGGCGGGCCGCGGCGATCACCTCGAACCCCTCCCGGGCCAGGTGCCGCGCCGACGCGGCCCCGATCCCACTGCTAGCTCCGGTCACTACAGCAAGAGGACGATTGGAAGTCATACCCCGAGTCTCCCAAACCGACCGGACGGGACGACTGGCTGTCTCAGACTCGCGTCGGCTCCGCCTGCGTGCCCACCGGGACTCGGCGAGCGGCCCCGACCACACCGGCCAGCGCCGCAACGGTGATGGCCGCGAAGCCCGCCAGCAGACCCAGCGTCTGTCCGTCAGGATGGATCAAAGCCTGACCCCGGAACGCCTGAACCGTCACCGTGACCATCAAGCCGGCGTACCCGAAGGCGACCACGCCGACGAGGCGCGCCCGGACGCGCTCGGACCGCAACCACACGACCCGGGCAGCGAGAACCTGCAGCACCAGCACGGTAATCAGCAGGAACTGGATCGCGTGCAGTCCGACGAAGTGCGGGATGCGCAGGTCACCGCCGACAGTGCTCCAGTGGGTCAACGGCATACCTGGCCCGCCGGACTCGACACCGATGCCGTGGCTGCCGGCCAAGGTGACCGGATGACCGTTCGCATCCACGACCTCCTCCCGCGAGCCGTTCGAACCCACGAGGTAGAAGGCGATCGCCATCCCGGCGACGGCCAGACCGAGGCCGACCCGGATGGCCCGGACAAGTGGTGCGTCGCCGATGCGCTGGAACTGCAGCATGATCGCGATCACCAGACTGGCGCCGAACAGGCCAAGGACTCCGGACATGAACACCTGCTGCCCGACCTGGTTGAACGTGTCGGTGTTGGCGTTGAAGTGACTGAACGTCCCGCGGGCGGCCTGGACGACGATGAATCCGACATCGACCAAACCGGTGATCGCGAACACCGTCCCCGTCCACCAGCCGAGGCGTTTCGCCTTGCGCAGCTTGGAAAGCAGCCACGCGAGCGTCGCGCCGTACAGGACGAACGAGATGCCGAACTTGAACGGCTTGAGCCACACGGACTCGTTGAGGATCTCCCGGCTGTCGACCAGGAGACCGATGCCGGCGGCCAGGCTGAGGCCGGCCATGACGAGCACCATCAGCATCAAGGGACGGTGCCAGGACTTGGCTTCTTCGAGGACGGTACGCATGTGATCAATGCTTTCGGCGCACTCGCCGTACCGCACTGGAGCGAGCCCCCCAGCCTTGGTGGAGATAACCCCACCCTGGAAACCTCAGGCCTGGCGCGTCGGCAGCGCGATGATCTGGCGGAGGTTGACTTCACGACGGCGGGAGACGGCGAAGGCGACCACATCCGCGATATCGCGCGCCTCGAGCGGGCCGATCTGTTCGTTCATCGTGGCCAGCAGTTCCTGGCCGGCGCCATCGAGCTGGTCGCCCAGTTCGGTAGCGGTCAGTCCTGGCTCGATGTTGGTGACGCGGACGTCGTACGGCGACAGGTCCGCCCGGAGCGATGCCGACAGGTGGGTCAGGGCCGCCTTGGTCGCGCTGTAGACGCCGTACCCGGGGAAGGTCAGGTGGGCGCCGATCGACGAGATGTTCACCAGGTCAGCGGTCTTGCCTTCGGAGCCGGCTGCGATCAGGTCGGGGGTGAAGGCGCCGATCAGCCGGAGGACTCCAGTCAGGTTGGTGTCGATCATCCGGGTCCAGTCGTTCAGCCGGACCTGCTCGACCGGTGCGGCGAGCATCACGCCTGCGGCGTTCACGAGCAGGTCGACGCGGCCGAGCCGGTCACCGATGACGCCGACGCCGTGGTCGACGGAGTCCTGCGACGTGACGTCCATGCCGACACCGAAAGCACCCGCGCCGAGCTTGCCGGCCAGGTCGTCCAGGCGATCGGTACGGCGTGCCACCAGGGCGACCGTGGCACCGTCGGCCGCGAGCTGCTCGGCGATCGCGGCACCGATACCGCTCGCGGCACCCGTGACGACTGCGTTGCGGCCGGCCAGAGGAAGGTTCGTCATCGTTTCTCCCAGAAGAGTTGGTTGATGACACAGAGCCTGCTGCCCCCGCTGAGGCTTTACCCAGTCGTCTGCTGAACCTGGGTCTGACAGGACCAGGATCCGCAATCACGCACCTTGGATACTGGACCGCATGGATCGTCGTGCGGAGCTGACCGAGTTCCTGAAGTCGAGGAGAGCCCGGGTACGCCCGGAAGACCTTGGACTGAAGGTGTTCTCCGGCCGTCGTCGTGTGCCCGGACTGCGTCGTGAGGAGCTGGCCCAGGCCGCCGGCGTCAGCGCCGACTACTACGTCCGCCTCGAGCAAGGCCGCGCCGACAACGTGTCCCAGGAGATCCTGGATGCTGTCGCGGACATTCTCAGCCTGACCGGCGACGAGCGCGAACACCTGGCCCGGTTGGCGAAACCAGTCCGCCGTACGACGAAACGCCGTACGGCGGCGCAACGGGTCAGGCCAGGGCTGCAGCAGCTGATCGACGCGATGGACCACGTACCGGCCTTCGTACTCGGACGCAGGATGGACGTGCTGGCCTGGAACCGGCTGGCGGCGGCCCTGATCGGCGACTTGGACAAGCTCGAACCCAGGCAGCGCAATGTCCCTCGGATGATCTTCCTGGACGAGTCCGCCCGGGATCTCTATCCGGACTGGGACGCGGTCGCCGCCGAGAGCGTCGACTACCTCCGCATGTACGCCGGTCGCTACCCGGACGACCCCGAGCTCGGCGAGTTGGTGGGCGAGCTGTCGATCCACAGCCCCGAGTTCCGGGAGCACTGGGCCAGGCACGACGTCAAGGACAAGAGCTTCGGCGCCAAGGTCCTGCACCACCCGCTGGTCGGCGAGATCACGGTCCAGTACGAGACCCTGCAGCTCCCCGGCGACCAGGATCAGCTGCTGGTCACCTATTCCGTCGAGCCGGGTTCGCCGTCCGAGCAGGCTCTGCGGCTGCTCGCCAGCTGGACGGCGCCCGAGCGCGAACGCCTGCAGACGGAGCCGGAGTTACCCTGACGAGGTGACCGAAGCAGACCGTCCGCTCCGGCGGGTCGCGATGATCAGCCTGCACACATCGCCGCTCGACCAGCCCGGTACCGGGGACGCCGGCGGGATGAACGTCTATGTGGTGGAACTGTCGAAGCGCCTTGCCGACCTCGGGATCGAGGTCGACGTCTTCACCCGCGCGACCTCGTCGGCCCTGCCCGCCCGGGTGGAGCTGATGCCCGGCGTGATGGTCCGCAACGTCGCCGCCGGGCCCTACGAAGGCCTGACCAAGAACGAACTGCCCGCCCAGCTGTGCACGTTCGCCCGCGCCGTCCTCAGAGCGGAGGCGATCCACGAGCCCGGGTACTACGACGTGATCCACTCGCACTACTGGCTGTCCGGCCAGGTCGGCCTGCTCGCCCGCGACCGCTGGGCCGTGCCGCTCGTCCACACCATGCACACGATGGCGAAGGTGAAGAACGCCAGCCTCGCGGAGGACGACGTACCGGAGCCGCCGGCCCGGCTGCTCGGCGAGGAGCAGGTCGTCGAGGCCGCGGACCGCTTGCTGGCCAACACCGACGACGAGCGGAACGAGCTGATCACCCTGTACGGCGCTCAGCCCGCGAAGGTCGGAGTGGTCAACCCAGGAGTCGATCTGGAGGTCTTCAGCCCGGGCGACCAGGCCGGGTCCAGGCGTGCGGTCGGTCTGCCGGAGGATGCCGTCGTACTGGCGTTCGTCGGGCGGATCCAGCCGTTGAAGGCGCCGGACCTGCTGATCCGGGCGGCCGCGCGGATGCTGGAACGAGATCCGTCATTGCGGCAGCGACTCGTGGTCGCCATCATCGGTGGACCGTCGGGCAACGGGATGGAGCATCCCGAGTCCCATGCCGAGCTGGCCCGGGCGCTCGGGGTGGACGACGTGACCCGGTTCGTGAAGCCGATGGAGCGATCCGGGCTGGCCGACTGGTACCGAGCCGCCTCGGTCGTGTGCGTGCCGTCGTACTCGGAATCGTTCGGGCTGGTCGCGCTGGAGGCGCAGGCCTGCGGGACGCCGGTGGTCGCGGCGGCTGTCGGCGGGCTGACCACCGCGGTCGCGGACGGCCAGACCGGGCTGCTGGTGCCGGGCCACGCGGTGGACGACTTCGCCGACGCGCTGAGCCGGATCGCGACGGATCCGGTCCGGCGCGAGACGATGAGCCGGGCGGCGGTCAAGCACGCCCAGGGCTTCGGCTGGGAGCTGACCGCGCGCAAGACGCTGTCGGCGTACCGGACCGCGGCGCAAACAATGGCGGCCGACCTGGCCGCGGAGGTAATCGGGTGAGAGTTTCGGCGGCGGACGTGATCCGCCAGGTGCTGAAGGAGAACGAGCTCGACTTCACCGAGGGCGAGCCCGGCGCGTTCACCGCGGACCTGCCGGGCGAGCGGAAGCTGAAGACGACGGTCACGCTGACGGTCGGCCCGCAGGCGCTCCACGTGCACGCCTTCGTCGCCCGCCGCCCGGACGAGAACCACGAGGCCGTCTACCGCTGGCTACTGGAGCGGAACCTGAAGATGTACGGCGTCGCGTTCGCCGTCGACCACCTCGGGGACATCCACCTGGACGGGCGCGTCCCGCTGCATGCGATCACCCCGACCGAGATGGACCGGCTGCTCGGCGCCGTACTCGAGTACGCCGACTCGTCGTTCAACACGATCCTTGAGCTCGGGTTCGCGTCGTCGATCCGCAAGGAGTACGAGTGGCGGGTGTCCCGGGGTGAGTCGACCCGGAATCTGGACGCGTTCAAGGGCTGGCTGGAGCCCCAGTAGGCTTGCAGGCATGACCTATCGCCTGATCCTGCTCCGCCACGGCCACAGCGACTGGAACGCCAAGAACCTCTTCACCGGCTGGGTCGACG
This sequence comes from Kribbella antiqua, assembly GCF_004345665.1. Lineage (GTDB taxonomy): Bacteria > Actinomycetota > Actinomycetes > Propionibacteriales > Kribbellaceae > Kribbella > Kribbella antiqua. The sequence goes on along the minus strand of NZ_SLWR01000011.1, from coordinate 371,445 downwards.
TCGACCTGAACGCTCAGGGCGTCGAGGAGGCGCACCGCGGTGGTGAGCTCCTGCGCGAGCGTGACCTGCTGCCCGACGTACTGCACACCTCGGTGCTGCGCCGCGCCATCCGGACCGCCACCATCGCGCTCGAGGTGGCCGACCGCCAGTGGATCGACGTACGCCGGTCCTGGCGGCTGAACGAGCGGCACTACGGCGGCCTGCAGGGCAAGGACAAGAAGCAGACCCTGGAGGAGCTCGGCGAGGAGCAGTTCATGCTTTTCCGCCGCTCCTACGACACCCCGCCGCCGCCGATCGAGCGCGGCTCCGAGTACGACCAGGCCGGCGACCCGCGGTACGCCGGGCTCCCGCCGGAGATCCTGCCGGCGACCGAGTGCCTGAAGGACGTCGTCGAGCGGATGCTGCCCTACTGGTACGACGCGATCGTGCCGGACCTGCGCGACGGCAAGACCGTCCTGGTCACCGCGCACGGCAACTCCCTGCGCGCCCTGGTCAAGCACCTCGACAACCTCGACGAGAAGACCATCGTCGGCCTCAACATCCCCACCGGCATCCCCCTCTACTACGAACTCGACGAGAACTTCCGCCCGGTCACCCCCGGCGGCGAGTACCTCGACCCCACCGCGGCCAAGGAAGCCATCGAGGCCGTCAAGAACCAGGGCCGCTGACCGGGCCGGGATTCTCTGCGCGAAGCTGATCGAGCAGGGCAACCAGCTCGGGACGCTGAGCGACGATCTCGGGATTCTCGTCGAGCAGCGCGAGTTGGGCCTGCTGCAGGCTCCGCAGGTGCTGCTGCACAGCGTCGAGATGCGCGCGCATCTCGGCGCCGTCCATTGCTGACACATCGGCGCTGATCAGCCGGTCGGTCACCGATTCATCCATGCCGGCGACGGTACCCCTTGCCCACCGCGCCCGCTTCGTCCGCCGCTCCGCCATTTCAGGGGTCAACCCCGTGACTTGTGGGTTGCGGACCCAAATTTTGCCTCCGCAACCCACCACCTGAGGGGTTCACCCCTGAAATGCCGGGGGTGGGAATCGCGGGACGCGCGAAAGGCGCCCCCGGCAACCAGTGCCGGGGGCGCCTTGTGCTGCTGCAAGTCAGTTGCCGTTGGGGTTCGGGGCTGAGGCGCCGGCGCCAGAGCCTGCCGCCGTACCGCCGACGGCTACCGGGAGTTCGCCGGTGACGAGGTAGACGACGCGGCGGGCCATCGAGACGGCGTGGTCGGAGATGCGCTCGTAGTACCGGCCGAGCAGGGCGATGTCGACCGCGACCTCGACGCCGTGCGGCCAGGCGTCGTCCATCATCAGCCGGAACTGGTTGCTGCGCAGCTTGTCCATCAAGTCGTCGGTGGCCTCGAGCCGGCCGGCGGCCTCGACGTCCCGGGTCTTGATCACGTCACCCGCGGCGTCCACCATCTTGCCCGCGACCGAGCCCATCTCCTCGATGACGCTGTGCAGCTCGTCCGGGATAGCCGGAGCCGGGTAGCGCATCCGGGCGATCTTCGACACGTGCGCGGCGAGGTCGCCCATCCGCTCCAGGTCGGCCACCATCCGCAGCGCCGCGACCAGCATCCGCAGCTCGTTGGCCACCGGCGACTGCCGGGCCATCAGCTCGAAGACCTTGTCCTCGACACCTTCACCGGCCGCATCCAGCTGGATGTCGGCGGCGATGACCTCTTCGGCCTGCCGGATGTCGGCGGTCAGCAGCGCGGTGGTCGAGCGTCGTACGGCGGTGGACACCGTCCGGGTCATCCGCTCCAGTTCGGCGAGGATGTCGTCGAGCTGCTCGTGGTAACTGTCACGCATTGTGTTCGTTTCCGATCTGTGGTGTCCGGTGCCGCAGCGGCGGAGTGGGCCGGCACAGGGCAGGTACCCGCTCAGTGGTGACCGTATGCCGTCGAGGTTGCCGGATGGCGACGAGTGGTGAACGACCGATGAACAGTTGTGTCGTGTCCCGGTCATCCGGTGCTCATTCGGTCTTTCCCTGCTGGTTGCCCGCGTAGCATCGATGCCGTGGACCCCACGCTGGCTGCGGTGCTGGGCGGCGTCATCGGCGCGGCCCTGGCCCTGCTTTCGCTCGGTGCCATGATGCTCAGCGAGCGGGCGCAGCAGAAGATCCCGGAGTCCCCGGACCCGATCGTCCCCGCCGGCGTCGCCACGGTGCTGTCCGTACTGCGCTCCTCGGCGGTGGTGATGGGCCCCGAGGACCAGGTGCTCCAGGCCAGCGCCCCGGCGCACGTCCTCGGCATCGTCCGGGGTGAGCGGCTGGTCGTGGACGACCTGCTGACCATGGTCCGGGCGGTCCGGCGGGACGGCGAGATCCGCCAGCAGGACCTGGAGATCGTCCGCGGCCGGCTCGGCGCGACGCAGTACGTGAGTGCCCGGGTGGCGCCGCTGGGCAGCCAGTTGGTGCTGGTCCTGGTCGAGGACCGGACCCGGGAACGCCGCCTGGAGGCGATCCGGCGCGACTTCACCGTCAACGTCAGTCACGAGCTGAAGACTCCCATCGGCGCCCTGATCCTGCTCGCCGACGCGGTGTCGGAGGCGTCCGACGACCCGGAGGCCGTCCAGCGGTTCTCCGGGCGGATGCGGGTCGAGGCGTCCCGGCTGAGCCGACTGGTGAAGGAGATCATCGAGCTGTCCCGGCTGCAGGGCGACGACCCGCTGGAGAACCCCGGCCCGGTCGACATCAACGCCGTGATCGACACCGCCATCGACCGCTGCCGGATCGACGCCGACGACCGCGAGATCAAGATCGTGGTGAAGACCGAGCCCGAGCTCGAGGTGATGGGCAGCGAGGATCAGCTGGCCATGGCGATCGGGAACCTGGTCGAGAACGCGGTCAACTACAGCCCCGACGGCACCCGGGTCGCGGTCGCCGCACACCCGATCGGCGACCTGGTCGAGATCACCGTCAGCGACCAGGGTGTCGGCATCCCGAGCAGCGACCTGGAACGCATCTTCGAGCGGTTCTACCGGGTCGACCGGGCCCGGAGCCGGGAAACCGGTGGGACCGGCCTCGGCCTCTCCATCGTCAAACACATCGCCTCCATCCACGGAGGCGATGTGCGCGTGTGGAGTGTCGAAGGCCAGGGCTCCACCTTCACCGTGAGACTCCCGCTGCGGCTTGAACCCGTACCGGGTCAGACCGACTCCTCCAGCCAGGAGGAGCCGGCCATTCGCCTGGCGCCTACCCCGCCAGCGCAACGAACCAAGGAGGCAGCTTCGTGACCCGAGTGCTGGTCGTCGAAGACGAAGAGAGCTACAGCGACGCGTTGTCGTACGTCCTGCGCAAGGAAGGGTTCGAGGTCGCCGTCGCGGAGACCGGCCCGGACGCGCTGGAGGAGTACGACCGAGCCGGTGCGGACATCGTCCTGCTCGACCTGATGCTGCCGGGTCTGTCCGGCACGGAGGTGTGCCGGGCACTGCGTAGCCGGGGCAACGTCCCGGTGATCATCGTCAGCGCCAAGGACACTGAGGTGGACAAGGTGGTCGGGCTCGAGCTGGGCGCCGACGACTACGTCACCAAGCCCTACAGCCCCCGGGAGCTGCTGGCCCGGATCCGCGCCGTACTGCGGCGTGGCCAGGACGTCGAGCTGTTGCCCGACACGCTGGAGGCCGGTCCGGTCCGGATGGACGTGGAGCGGCACGTGGTGACGGTGTCCGGGACCGAGATCCGGCTCCCGCTCAAGGAGTTCGAGCTGCTCGAGATGCTGCTGCGCAACACCGGCCGGGTGCTCACCCGCGGGCAGCTGATCGACCGGATCTGGGGCGCCGACTACGTGGGTGACACCAAGACGCTCGACGTCCACGTCAAGCGGCTGCGTTCCAAGCTGGAGAAGGACCCCTCGAATCCGCAGCACCTCGTAACGGTGCGTGGTCTGGGCTACAAGTTCGAATCCTGAGACACAGCGGCCGGGTTCTCGCCACCCGGTCCGAGTCCTGAGTCACATCCCCACAGGTCGCGACGGCTGCGGGGTTAGCTTAGGCTCTCCTTAGTTGAGGCATCCAGTCTAAGGAGAGTCACCATGTCCTGGTCCCGTACCCGGGCCGTCACCGCGATCGCCACCGTGCTGGTCGCGACGACCTCGCTGACCGCCTGCGGGAGCGACGACGGCCAGCAGGCCGGCAGTTCCGCGAGTACGGCGTCCGCCGGGTTCCCGGTCACGTTGAAGAACACCTTCGGCGAGACCACCATCACCAAGAAGCCGGAGCGGATCGTCACGCTCGGCTGGAACGCGCAGGACGTGGTTTACGCGCTCGGTGAGACACCGGTCGGGATGCCGAAGGTGACGTACGGCCCGACCGCGGCGGGTGTCACCGCCTGGGACGCCGGCAAGTTCGACGCATCCAAGACCGAGCTGCTCGATACCAGCGACAAGTTCCCGTTCGAGAAGATCGCGGCGCTGAAGCCGGACGTGATCCTGGCGCCGTACGAGGGCTTCGACGCGGCGACGTACAAGACGCTGTCGGACATCGCGCCGACCGTCGCCTACCCAGGTGCACCGTGGCAGACCACCTGGCAGGACCAGACTCTGCTGGTCGGTGAGGCGCTGGGTAAGAAGGCCGAGGCGGAGAAGCTGATCACCGGCATCAAGGACAAGATCGCGCAGGTCGCCTCCGAGCACCCCGAGTTCAAGGGCAAGACGATCACCGTCGGCTCGTTCGGCACCGACAACTACGTCTACATGCCGACCGACCCGCGGGTGCAGATCCTGAACGAGATGGGCTTCGTGAACGCGCCGGGCGTCGACAAACTGCAGGCCGCTAACACGAAGAAGGAGTTCGCGGTCACGATCAGCAAGGAGAAGGTGCCGGACGTCGACGCCGACGTGGTGGTCGCGTACGTCGACGGGCTGGGCGCGCAGAAGTTCGACGCCGACCCGGTCTACTCGTCGCTCGCCGCGGTCAAGCGCGGCAGTGCGTACGTGATGGAGGACCAGCAGGTCATCTCCGGGATGAGCGCGGTCAGCGTGCTGAGCGTCCCGTGGGTGCTGGACAAGATCGTCCCGAACCTCGCGAAGGCCGCTCAGGCCGCCGGTTAAAAGTCCTGCGGGGGCCTCGGCCACAGGCCCCAGTGGTACGACGAACGGGCCGTCCCGCGCCGGGGCGGCCCGTTCGGCTGTTCAGGTCGGGGCTACTCCGACGACGGCGTCGGGGAGTAGTGGTCCTCGGTCAGGACCGGGACGTAGGCGGTGATCGGGGCGGCCTGACCGAACGTGATCGTCAGGTTCACCATCTGGCCCGGCTTGACGCCGGTGACCGTGATCGGCTCGCCGCCGCTGGTCGGCGGCAGGGTGAGCGCGTCGCCGGACTTCAGGGTGAAGGTCCGGACGTTGCCGAACGTGACCTCACCCGGCTGCCAGCTGCCGTCCTGGCCGTCCGGCGTGTCCGCCGGCGCCTGGGCGATGCCGACCAAGGTGTCGTCGGAGCTGCCGTCGTTGATGATCGCGCTGTGCAGCTCGCCCTTGCCGTCCTCCTTGGCCAGTACGAGCATGTTCCGGACCTTGATCGAGCCCGAATCGATATTGGTGCCCTCGGCCGCCTGGTAGGGCTTCTGGGTCTGCGCGTTGAAGCTCGCCCCACACGCTGTCAGCGCGAGACTCAGGGTGGCGGCGGCACCCGCCAGCGCGGTTCGCCGTAGTGACCGCGAGGACAACGTGATCGGCACTGGAATCCCTCTCCTGCAAGCAGTTCGACGCCATGGGGCAGCCGCCTCCGGCGCACCAAAGCGTAGCCTCACCCGTCGCCGGGTCCGACGCCGGGATGGCGGTCACGGGCTGTGGTGATGGTGTCCCCGGCAACCATTCACGCGCGCACGAGGCACGCCTGAGAGCGTTTGTCAAGGCAGGAAGTGGCCCCTGACCAGCGCAAACGCCCCGACCGGACCAGCGACCGCGTGGTAGGATGGATCTCGGAAAGGGGCACGTGACATATGACTTTCACAGTCGGCGAGACGGTTGTTTACCCCAATCACGGAGCGGCCGTCATCGAGGACATCGAGACCCGTCAGATCAAAGGTGAGGACAAGACCTATCTGGTCTTGAGGATCGTCGCTCAGAACGACCTGGTCGTCCGGGTCCCCGCGTGCAACCTCGATCTCGTCGGCGTGCGTGACGTCGTGGATCAGGCTGGTCTGGAGCGCGTCTTCGACGTGCTTCGGGCGCCGCACACGGAGGAGCCGACCAACTGGTCGCGTCGCTACAAGGCGAACCTGGAGAAGCTGCATTCCGGTGACGTGATGAAGGTGGCGGAGGTCGTGCGCGACCTGTGGCGCCGTGAGCGTGACCGTGGTCTCTCCGCCGGTGAGAAGCGGATGCTGGCGAAGGCTCGCCAGATTCTGGTCTCCGAGCTGGCCCTGGCCGAGCACACCAACGAGGACAAGGCGGAAGCCATCCTCGACGAGGTCCTCGCTTCCTAAGCGTCGTCAACGCGTGACCGTACCGTCCTGCGCGGGCTCCCGATGAGTACCGCGGCAATCATCCCGGCGGCCGGTCTCGGTTTACGGCTCGGTGGCGAGACGCCGAAAGCGTTTCGGGAGGTCGGTGGCGAATCGCTGCTGGTCCACGCCATGCGTGGACTGCTGGCAGCGACCGCCGCCGACCTCGTGTGTTTTGTGGTCGCCGTTCCGGCCGGCACCGAAGAGCTCATGCGCAAGGAGCTCCAGCCGTACGCCGGTAACGTCCCACTGCTGGTGATCCCGGGTGGCGCCGAGCGCGCCGACTCCGTCCGGGCTGCCCTCGAGGTCGTCCCGGTCGACGGGATCGACTGCGTCCTCGTCCACGATGCGGCCCGGGCCTTCGTCCCGGTCGAGGTGGTCGAGCGGGTTGTCGCCGCGGTCCGCGATGGTGCGGCCGCCGTCGTACCGGTGGTGCCGGTGACGGACACGATCAAGCGGGTCTCGGCTGCCGGCGAGGTCGTCGACACGCCCGACCGTTCGACGCTGGTCGCCGTACAGACTCCGCAGGGTTTCGATCCCGCCGTATTGCGTCGTGCGCATGCCGCGGGTGGGATCGGGGCGACGGATGACGCGATGTTGTGTGAGCGGCTCGGGGTGACCGTGGTGACGGTCGAGGGGTCCGAGGACGCGTTCAAGGTGACCAGGCCGCGCGATCTGCTGCTGGCTGAGGCGTTGCTGGCGGAGAGGCGGCTGGTGTGACCCGGGTCGGTACGGGCATCGACGTACATCCGCTGGTGGAAGGCCGCCCGATGTGGCTGGCCGGCCTGCATTGGCCGGAGGAGACGTCCGGCCCATCGGGGCATTCGGACGGCGATGTCGCCGCGCACGCGATCTGTGACGCGTTGCTGAGTGCGGCGAAGCTCGGTGACTTGGGCTCCAACTTCGGTACGGCGGAGCCCGAGTGGGCCGGCGCCTCTGGGGTCACACTGCTCGCGGAGGCCGCGCGCCGGGTCCGGGCTGCCGGGTTCGGCATCGGCAACGTGTCGGTCCAGATCATCTGCAACCGTCCTCGCTTCGCGGCCCGCCGTGAAGAGGCCGAGAAGGTCCTCAGCACCGCCTGCGACGCCGACATCTCCGTCAGCGCCACCACCACCGACGGCCTCGGCCTGACCGGCCGAGGCGAAGGCATCGCAGCCATCGCGACTGCGTTGATCTACTAGCGTCGCCGCTTCGGCAGGGCCGGGAGCTCGCGTGCGTCGAGCCAGTCGGCGAACAAGCGTCGTACGACGTCCTCGTCCGGGCTGAAGGTGACGGCCAGTTCGATGAAGTCGTTCGTCGTCACCGAGCCGTGGCGGTAGGTCTTGGTCCAGGTGCGGAGGAGTTCGAAGAAGCTGTCGTCGCCGAGGTGCTGGCGCAGTACGTGCAAGGTGATCGCGCCGCGCTTGTAGAGGCGGTCGTCGAACATCAGCTCCGGGCCGGGATCCGACAGCAAGAGATCCTGCTCCAGGCTCTTCAACCGCGTGTGCGCCCTCGTCGCCTGCTGGGCCGCGCTCAGACCACCGGACTCCTCCGACCACAGCCACTCGGCGTAGCAGGCGAAGCCTTCGTTCAGCCAGATGTGCTGCCAGCTGGCCGGGGTCAGACTGTTGCCGAACCACTGATGCGCGAGCTCGTGCGCGACCAGCCGCTCCGATCCCCGCCGGCCGTCGACATGGTTGCTGCCGAACACCGAGACGCCCTGCGCCTCCAGCGGAATCTCCAGTGGGTCGTCCGTCACCACGACCGTGTAACCACCGAACGGGTACGGCCCGAACAGCTGGCAGAACAGCTTCATCATGTCCTGCTGCCGCCCGAAGTCCACCTTGACGTCCCGGATCTGCGCCGCGGGCAACACCGCCCGAGTCGTCACCGGCGAAGCCGCCAGCTCCACGACGTCGTACCGGCCGATCTGGACCGTCGCCAGGTACGTCGCCATCGGCGCGGCCTGGTCGAAGACCCAGCTGGTCCGGCTGGCTTTCGTACGGCGTGACACGAGCCGGCCGTTCGCGACGACGTGGTACGGCGAGTCGGTGGTGACCGTGATCCGGTAATGCGCCTTGTCGCCGGGGTGATCGTTGCAAGGGAACCAGGTCGCCGCGCCGCTCGGCTGGCTGGCGACGATCACGCCCTCGGTGAGTTCCTCCCAGCCGAGTTCGCCCCATGGGCTCTCCTCGGGCTTGGGATTGCCGCCGTACTGGATGTCGACGGTGAACTCGGCGCCGTCCAGGATGTTCGCCCAGATGTGCAGTTTCCCGGAGCGATGGGTGTAGCGCTGGGCCCGGCGGCCGTTCACCGACACCTTCGAGACCCGGAGGCCGGCCAGGTCGAAGCTGATCCGGGACAGCGCCTGGTCGGCGACGGCGGTGATGGTGGCCTTGCTGCTCAGCCGGTTGCTGTTGACCCGGTAATCGAGGTCCAGCTCGTACGACTCCACGTGGTAGCCGCCGTTGCCGTGGGTCGGCACATAGGGATCACCGGCGGTCGCCGCACCGGGTTGCCCGTTGTTCTGTTGCCTTTTGAGGGGGGCAACCATCAGCCCTGCCAGGGAGCGATCGGGTTCCCGGCCCAGCGTGTTCCATCAGGGACACCTTCACCGCGCATCACGAGAGACACCGGGCCGATGGTAGCGCCCGCTCCCACACTGGCGGCCGGCAGGACGATGCCGTGGGGCCCGAGGGTCGCTCCTGGCCCGAAGGTGACTGTGCTCATGGAGAGAACTCGATCATGAAAAAGGTGCGTTTGCAGCACACAACCGCGATTCACCGTGGCCCCGTCGCCGAGGGTGACCAGATCGGCCTCCGGCAACCAGTAGGTCTCGCACCAGACTCCCTTGCCGATCTTGGCGCCGAGAGTGCGCAGCCAGAGCGCGAGCACCGGCGTACCGGCGGCCGCGTTCGCGAACCAGGGCGCCGCGACGAGCTCGACGAAGATGTCGACGACCTCGTTCCGCCAGACGAACGAGCTCCAGAGTGGGTACTCGACGGCCCGGGTCTTGCCCACAATCACCCACTTGGCGACCGTCGCCATCCCGCCGGCGACAGCGCCGGCCGCGAGGATCACCGCGCCGGACAGCAGGACCGTTGCCCATGGCCCCAGCCAGAGGTCGAGCGCCTGCAATGCGAACAGCACACCCAGTGCGATCAGCACCGAGCACATCATCGGCACGAACCGGCACAGCTCAACGACAGCCCGCGCGATCTTGAGCTTGAGCGGCGGATTGAACGTCCGGCTCTGGTCGCCCTCGACCGCCTGGCGCCGGAGCTTCACCGGTGGTGAACCGAGCCACGACGTACCGGCCTTCGACTTCTTCGGCGCCGCACTCAGCACGGCGACGAGTCCGTTCTTCGGGACGCTTCGTCCGGGTGCGGTCATCCCGGAGTTGCCGAGGAAGGCCCGCTTGCCAACCTTCGCCCCGGCCACGTGGAGCCAGCCGCCGCCCAGCTCGTACGACGCGATCATCGTGTCGTCGGCCAGGAACGCGCCCTCGCCGACAGTCGTCATCTTCGGCAGCAGCAGCACGGTCGACGCTTCGACATCCCGGCCGATCTTCGCGCCGAGCGCCCGCAGCCACCACGGCGTAAGCAGGCTCGCGTACAGCGGGAAGAGCAGCGTCCGAGCCGAGTCCAGCAGACGCTCGGTCGCCCACACCTGCCACCCGATCCGGCTGCGGACCGGAAAGTGGCCAGGTTTGATGCCGAGCCCAAGCAGTCGTACGCCGATCAGCGTCAGTACGGCGAGACTCACGAAACCAACCGCGGTCATCAGCGGGACAGCCGTCAGCGCCTTAACCCCAGCTTGAGTCAGGCTGGTCGTGTCCCGGACCGCGCGACCCAGTACGACGATCGCCGCAGCGGCAGCCGCCACTGGGAGCAAGGACATGAAGGCGGACGCAGCGCCGTACGCGAGAACCCACCACGGCGCTCGCGCGGGCCGGTGGTCGGGCCAGGGGTGCCTCGCCCGGCCGACGCGACTGGCGGGGGAGCCGGACCAGCGCTCGTTCGGCGGGACCTTGCCGGAGACGGCCGAGCCGGCGGCGATCTCGGCGTTCCGGCCGATCTCGGTGCCTGGCAGCAGGGTGCTTCGGGATCCGACGACCGCGTCCGATCCGACGCTGATTGCGCCGACGTGCAGTCGGTCGCCGTCGATCCAGTAGCCGGCCAGGTCGACCTCGGGCTCGATCGACGCGCCACGGCCCATCGTGAGCATGCCGGTCACCGGTGGGAGCGTGTGCAGGTCGACGCCCCGGCCGATCTTCGCGCCGAGAGCCCTCGCGTAGTAGGCGATCCAGGGTGCGCCGGCCAGGTTCGCCGCGCCGGCCGCGTCGGAGAGGTTTTCCGCCGCCCACAGCCGGACGTGGACGCTGCCGCCTCTGGGATAGGTACCCGGTTTCAGGTTGCGGAGGAGGATGCGGGCGCCGACGACGGCGATGCCCATCCGGCCAGCCGGGGTGATGAGGATCAGCCAGCCGGCCAGGATCCACCACCAGGAGACGGTCCGCATCCAGGGGTGTGGACCGGCTGTCTCGGCGAGGAGGTTGTTCAGGGTGAACAGGTAGACGAGCCAGCGGACGCCGACCACGGTCTGGAGGATGAGGGTCAACGCGGTCTGCAGGAGCTGCGTCGACTTCGGCGTCGGCCTGATGTCGCGGATCTCGACCGGCTGGGCCTGTTGCACGTTGAAGTCGTCGAGCCGATCGGCCAGGGCGCCGAGCCGTGGGTACTCGTAGATGTCGCCGACGGTCACCTCGGGATAGCGCTCGCGCAGCGCCGACACGAGCTGGGCCGCCGCGAGGCTGCCGCCGCCGTGCAGGAAGAAGTCGTTGTCCGGGCCGGTCACTTTCGCGCCAAGTACCTTCGTCCACCGCTCGGCGAGCCAACCTGCCGTCCCGTCGAGCTCGGCCGCGGGTCCGTCGGTGTCCATCCCGGGCAGCGGCCAGGGCAACGCGTTGCGGTCGACCTTGCCCGACGTCCTGGTCGGCAACGTGTCGACGATGGCGAGCAGCGGTACGAGCGCCGCGGGTAGGGCTTCCCTCAGCCGCGCCGTCGCCTGGGTTTGATCAAATGCGTCGGGATCGTCCGGTACGACGTACCCGACGAGCAACTGGTTACCCGCGGCGCTCGCCCGTACTGCGGCTGCCGCACCGGAGACGCCGGGCAACGCTTGCAGGGCCGCGTCCACCTCGCCGAGCTCGATCCGGCGGCCGCCGAGCTTGATCTGCTCGTCGGCGCGGCCCATGAACACCAGGCCTTCCGGTTCGTTCCGGACCAGGTCGCCGCTGCGGTACGCGCGGTCCCAGCCGAGCGTCGGCATCGGCGCGAACTTCTCCGCGTCCTTCGCCGGGTCGAGATAGCGGGCCAGGCCGACCCCGCCGATGATCAGCTCGCCTATTTGGTTTTCGGGGACTTCGTTGCCGTTAGCATCTACTACGGCCAGATCCCAGCCGTCCAAGGGCAAACCGATCCGCACCGGTCCCACGCCGGTGAGCTGGGCGCCGCAGGCAACCACTGTCGCCTCGGTCGGCCCGTACGTGTTCCACACCTCGCGCCCGTCGACCGCCAGCCGCTCGGCAAGCTCCGGCGGGCACGCCTCGCCGCCGAAGATCAGCAGCCTGACCTGGTCGAGCGCATCCGCCGGCCACAACGCGGCAAGCGTCGGCACGGTCGACACGATGGTGATGCCTTGGGCAACCAACCACGGCCCGAGATCCATGCCGCTGCGAACGAGTGACCGCGGCGCGGGGACCAGGCAAGCGCCGTACCGCCAAGCGAGCCACATCTCCTCACAGGACGCGTCGAACGCGACCGACAGCCCGGCCAGCACCCGGTCGTCCGGTCCGATCGGCTCCTGCTGCAGGAACAGCCGCGCCTCCGCATCGACGAACGCGGCCGCCGAACGATGCGTGACCGCGACCCCCTTCGGCACCCCGGTCGAGCCCGACGTGAAGATGATCCACGCGTCGTCGTCCGGCTCGGGGCCGTCGGTTCGCGCGGCTCGCGTCGTACTGTCGGAATCCATCCGGGCCGAGTACGGGTAGTCGTAGTAGCCGTCGGCGTTGTCGTTGTCCGGTGGCGGGTCGGCTCTGGGACGCGTGAGGGTGAGCTCGAGGTCGTCGGTGACGGTGGCGGCGACCGCGGCCTCGCCGAAGACCAGCTCCGCGCGCTCGTCCGGGTCGTCCGCGTCGACCGGCACGTACGCCGCTCCGGCCTGCAGGGTGCCGAGGATCGCGACGTACAAATCGTTGTGCCCCGACGAGATCCGCACCCCGACCCGATCACCCGGCCCGATCCCCGCCTCGGTCAACCGGCCGGCGAACTTCGTCGTCTGGGTCAGCAGCTCCCGATAACTCAGGCTCACACTGCCGTCATCCAACGCCGGCTCGTCGCCGTACTTGGCCGCAGTCTCCTGCAGAACCTCCACCAGCGTCCGCGCGGGCGCCGCCAGCTCCCCGCGTCGCAAAGTCACGCGCCGGATCATACGCGCCCCAGTTAACACCCCCAGAACATCAAACGACCGTCTCACGTTGATCAGGCGCCCCCGCCGAGTCGTGGATATCTGCTGCCGACGTCTGCGCGAATCCACGAATGAGTGACGGCTCACGCGGCGAGACGGGTATGGATGTCCTGGGTGATTCGGGCGAGGACTGTATCGGGGGCGCGGAGGAGATCGGCGGCGGTGATGACGCGGACGAGCCAGCCGGCGCGTTCGAGGTTCTCGCGCCGGCGGATGTCGCGTTGCCACTGGATGCTGTCGCGCAGGTGGTGCCGGCCATCGTACTCGATCGCGATCCTCAGGTCCGGGTAGGAGAGGTCAGGTTTCGCCAGCCAGCCGCCGTCGGCGTCGTAGATCGTCCGGCCGATCTCGGGCTCGGGCAGTCCGGCCAGGACTATCAGCAGTCTGAGCCGGGACTCCATTGGAGAGTCGACGCCGCTCCGGACCAGACCGGCCGCCTGCCGGGCAAGCCGGACTCCGCGTACGCCGATCGTCGACGACGCCGCGTCGTACAACGACTCGGGCGTGGCGCCGGTACGCCGTACGAGTGAATCTCCTGCTGCCACGAGATCGGTCAGGTCACACCAAGCGGCCAGGTCGAGGAACGTGCGTGCTGGCGTCGTCAGCGGAAGCCCGGCCACGGTCGCACAGTCCAGCTCCTGCACCTCGTGAACACGCAGGCCGCTCACACGAGGCCGTGCTCGGCGGGGATCATGCCGGACACTCACATGCAGCTCACTACTGACCGGACCGGCACCGCCCCACAGTTGCAGCGCCGTGTGATGACTCACTACGCCGTCAGGCGCCAGCAGCAACGCACCTTCGGCGAGCAGTTTCGGCGTGACCGGGACGTTGGCGTCGACGTACACAGACCCCACCAGGCGTCGAAACCGACTGCCACGGAGGACACCAGGCGTGATCCCCGCCGCCAGCCCCTGCGCTGCCGTGAACGGCCGACTCCAACTCACCCCACCACGATCCCCGATTTCCGCTCAACGCGACGCCACATATCCACAGGCATCGCCGACTCGTGGATTTCTGCTCCCCACCCCAACCAAAATCCACGACTCGATGCAGACGTGCCGGGCTACTTCACTAGTCCGGCGGGGGCGGCGAAGGTGTTGCAGGTGGCGGTTTGGCCTACGTTGAAGCCGTTTTGGATCCAGAAGCCTTGGCTGGTGGCCAGGCCGTGGGTGCGTTCGTCTTCGGGGGTGTCGGGGGTTTCGCCGAAGCTGTTGCTGGATTGTTCGCGGAACTCGGGCATGCGGTTGGTGAGGGGGTAGCTGGTGGCGACGGCCTTGCTGAAGACGCCGGCGAAGCAGGAGGCCTGGAGTTCGTTGCGGCGGGAGCTGATGAGCTTCTCGGCCGGGTGGTCCTGCAGGTACGCCATGCGCGCGTAGAACAATCCGCTCACGCCCTGCACGTGGTGCCCGTACTCGTGGGCGATCGTCATCAGGTAGGCGAGGTCCTGCTTCGGTCCGAAGGCTTTGTTCATCTGCTGTACGTCGGTGTACATCACCTGGTTGCCATAGCAGTAGAACGCGAGTACTCGACCGGACAGCGGCGCGAAGTTGCCGCACGGGGTGACGACAGGCTTGTCGAAGACGACCAGGCCCGGGTCCGGCGGGCTCTGGCCGAGGTCTTTGAAGATCGGGCGCCAGGCGTCGTTCAGGCAGGTGAAGAGCTTCTGGTAGTAGACCTTCTGCGCGGCAAGGCTGCCGTTTCCGAGGTCCGCGGCCGGGCAGTTCTGTTCGGGCAGGGCGCCGGCGTCGTAGATCTCGGCGTGCTGGAGGTAGTCCTCCGCGCTGCCCTTCTGCGCGTTGGTGTTCGGCGTCGGCACGATCGACGGGCCAGTCACGCCCGGTTCGGCGGTGTCGTCGCTGCCGCGGGTCAGGATCGAGCCGAGTACGGCGAGCGAGACGCCGACGAAGACGAGCAGGATGAACCCGAGCAGGATGAACCGTAAAGCGCCACCACGCCTTCGCGGTGGCGGGAACCCGTTGAACTGCCCCGGACCGCCGTAGTACGGCTGACCCCACTGACCCGGGTACGGCGCCCCCTGCTGAAACTGACCAGGCTGAAACCGGCCCTGCTGAAACTGGCCCTGCTGGAACGGACCCTGCTGGAACGGACCGGGTCCCTGCTGCCAAGGCGCCGCAGCGGGCGGCGGCAACACTCCAGGCGGAGGAGCCGGACGCTGACCATGCGGACCGCCGTAGCCGTACTGGCTGCTCACAGGTCTTGCCCTCCTCGCCGCTGCACTGCCCCGTATCGCACACCACGAACCGGCACGAGACTACTCTCGAGCCATGTCACTGAAGCGCCGCGTCCTCCCGGCCGCCCTGCTGATATCCGTGCCGTTCGTTGCCATGGGCACGTTGCCGGCCGCGGCCGCCGACGACCAGATCACGGCGTACGCCGCCGAGGCCACGCTGACCAAGGACGGTGCACTGCAGGTCAAGGAGACGGTCGACCTGGCAGCAGGCGGTACGACGTTCAGCCGGACGCTGACCACCCGAGTCCGGTCAGACGCCGAGCGGGACCGCACGTACGGCCTCAGCGACGTATCGGCGACGGTGAACGGCCAGCCCGCGCAGGGCTTCGCGAACGAGAGCGTCGACAACGCCCGTCGGCTCACACTCAACGTGTCCGGCAAATCCACGATCGTCTACAGCTACACCGTGGACAACGTGGTGGCGGACTCCACCGAGGGCCGCGAGGTGAGCTGGCCGATCGTGCAGGGCTTCGGTACGGCGATCCCGAAGGCAGCGGTGACGGTCAACGTGCCGTTCGCGACCTGGGTGACCTGCATCGCCGGCCGTGTCGGCTCCAGCATGCCCTGTACGTCGTCCCAGCTGGCGGAGTCGGCTGCGCTGCAGATCGACCAGAACGGCGTACCAGCGGGCGGGCGGCTGACCTTCCTGACCGGGCTGAGCGACCAGGCGACGGTCCAGCCGAACGCGGAGTTCAAGACGCGCTGGACGCTCGGCCGGGCGTTCACGGTCGACTCCGGCACGCTCGGCCTGGCAGTGATCGTGTTCGGCATCGGACTGCTCGCCGCCGCAGCGCTGTGGTTCCTGCGCGGCCGTGACGCGGCCAAGGTCGGTGCGGGTGCGCCGGAGCGTCCCGTGCTGGACAGCGCCGACGGGCCGCAGTTCGCCGCGCCCGACGGCATCCGGCCCGGCCAGGTCGGCACGGTGGTGGACGAGACGGCTGATGTCGTGGACATCACCGCAACTCTGCTGGACCTTGCCGTGCGCAACTACCTGACCATCGTGGAGCTGCCGCGGCAGAGCCAGTTCGGCAAGCTGGACTGGGAACTGCGCCGACTCAACCAGGGCGGACCCGAGCTACTGCCGTACGAGAAGGCCTTGCTGGACGCGGTGTTCGCGGACGGCGACACGGTCGTCGTCTCCACGCTCGGCCCGTCGCTGCGGCCGCGGCTCAACCTGGTGCGTGAGCAGCTGTACGCCGACGTCGTCACGCAGGGGTGGTTCGCCAACCGCCCTGACGCCGTGCGCAACCGCTGGACCACTGCAGGCGTGGTTCTGCTGGGCGCGGGCGTCGTACTGACGATTGTGCTGGCCATCGTGAGCAAGTACGGCCTGGTGGGCTTCGCGGTCATGCTGACCGGCCTGGTGCTCGCACTGGTCGGCCAGGTCGCACCGGCCCGCACTGCGCGTGGTGCCGCCGTACTGGGACGTGTGGCCGGCCTGCAGCAGTATCTGGTCGACGAGACGTCGGCAGACCTGCCGCAGAGCCACCGGCTCGAGTTCGCGTCGCGCTGCCTCCCGTACGCCGCGGTGCTCGGACTGACCGAGAAGTGGGCGCTGGAGATCGCGGCGACCGATCACGACGACGACCCGGACGCCGGCATCGGCTGGTACTCCGGTCCGGAGGACTGGCACCTGTCCGACATCGGTGAGTCGCTGAGCAACTTCGTCACCTCGTTCGGCGGCTCCCTGGCGACGGCACGCCGGCTTTTCTAGGCCACTCTGTTCCACGCGGCGACGAAGGTGTTGCAGCTGTTCGGCGACTTCCGGTTGAAGCCGATTTGCGACCAGAAGCGGTTGTTGCCCGCGCTGCCGTGGTCGCGTACGACCGGCTTCGAATACTGGTCGCCGGTGTGGGAGATCAGATACCGGTAGCTCGTCAGCAGCTGGCCGGTCATCGGAATCGACGCGGAACTCGCGCCCAGGTACACCGCACCCAGGCAGGTGGCCTGCAGCTCGCGGCGACGGCTCTCCTCCAGCTTCTTCTGCGGTGACATCGCCTGCTGCCGCTGGATCGAGGCGGCCAGGATGCCGGTCAGGTTCTGCACATGGTGGCCGTACTCGTGCGCGAACGTGTTCAGCATGATCGCCCGCGCGTACACCGGGGCCTGCTTGTAGAGCCGGTTGTCCAGCGAGAACGGCAGGTAGATGGTCTGATTCACACCGCAGTACGCCGCTCTGACGCTGCGCTGGGCGCCACAGGCGGAGTTCACCGTTCCGGCGTACACCGCGATCTTCGGTGCCCGGAACGGCAGACCGGCCCTCCTCAGCGCCAGCCACCAGCTGTGGTTCAGGCAGGGGAGGAGGCGGTTGTAGTAGTTCCGGGCGCCGGCGATGTTGGTCGGCGCGAACGGCGGCTCCACGCACTTCGCGCCCGGGAACGCGCCGGCCTTATAGAGCTTGTTCCTGGTGACCGTCACGTCCGCGGGCGAGACGGTCGGCTTGGGCGGTGTCGTCGGCTTGGGCGAAGGGGTCTTGGACGGTGTCGCTGACGGAGTCTCGGACGGTGTTTCCGACGGAGTCTCCGACGCGGCCGCGCTCGGGGTTTCGGCGGCCTTCGGGGTGTTGTCGTCGCCGGTGTAGCGCAGCGCGAGGGTGACTCCGGAGCCGACCACCAGGACCGCGAGTACGACGAGCCCGATCAGCAGACCGCGGGACACCGTCTTCTGCTTGCGCCGACGGCCGTTACCCGGCGGCTGCGGGATCGGAATCGGCGGGTACTGCCACGTCGGCGGCTGCTGCACCGGCTGGCCCATCGGACCGAGCTGCCGACCGTACTGAGGCGCAGCATGCCGCCCCGCCGGCCCACTCCAGCCCTCCGGCGCCGGCCCCTGCTGCTGGCCCTGCTGCTGGCCCTGCGCGGGCTGACCCTGCTGAGGCGCGCTCTGCTGCGGCGCCCCCTGCTGCGGCGCCCCCTGCTGTGAAGGCCCTTGCTGAGGTGCCGCTCCGTCCTGAGATGCCCACAGGTACGAGCTCTCGGACCGGGCGTCCGACCGGCGGTCGGACCAGCCGTCGCCGAACCAGTTGTTCTGCGGCCGGGCCGGACCGTGCTCCGGCTCCGTGAGGAATTCGCGCTTCGGGGACGTGCTCTCGGTCCACCACCGCTGTGACTGGCCACCCTCGGCCGGCTGATCCGGCGGACCGTCCGGCTGGTCGCCCTCAGCCGGTTCACGACCCGGAGGTGGATTCCAGTTGTCCGACATCGAAACTCCTCACGACCTTGCTGGCTGTAGCCGTCACGTGTCCGGCGCGTTTTCGGGGTGGCGAAGTCCACGCCGGTCGGGTCTCGTCCCCCCAAGGACATACTCTGCGTGATGCAGACGCATCAGGCTAACCACTCCGGCCGGTCGCGGACAGAGTGGCGGGGCATCCTGATCGGGCCTGCGGCCTACTTCACTCTCCCGGAGGAGGCGGTGAAGGTGTTGCAAGCGCTCGGGTTGCGGGCGTTGTAGCCGCGGGTCGCCCAGAACTTGTGGTTGACGGCGTCACCGTGGTCGTTGTTGTAGTCGGTCACGTTTCCGATCAGCCACCGCCACTGGAACAGTGACTGTCCAGTGATCGGGTACGTACGCCGGTTCGCGCCGATGAACACGTCGGAGAAGCAGGAGGCCTGCAGCTCGAGCCGCCGGGTGTCTTCCAGCTCCTTCGCCGACGACGTGCGCTCGTACCGCATCCGGTGGTTGGCGGCCAGGATGCCGGTCAGGTTCTGCACGTGGTGCCCGTACTCGTGGGCGAACTGGTGCAGCATCCACATCCGCGCCCACACCTTCTGGTACGACTGCGAGTAGCGGTTGTAGTTGCCGATGTCCTCGGTGAGGTTCATGTAGATGGTCTCGTTGCTACCGCAGTAGAACGGCGGACCGCTGTCGCTCATGCTCCCGCACGGCGAGGTGATGGTGCCGGTGAACATCCGCACGGTCGGCCCCCGGAACTGCCCGCCCGCCCTGGCCACCGGTGTGGCCCAGGTCCGGTTCAGGCAGCCGAGCAGGTTCCGGTAGTTGGCCCGCGCGCCCGCCGTGTTCGACGGGCGGGACCTGGACTCCCGGCAACCCACCGAGCTCACCGCACCGGCCCGGTAGATCCTGTTCTTCGTGACGAGGTCGGAGTCGGTCGGACCCGGCTTGACCTTCGGCGTGCTCGTCGTACGGGGCGCTGTCGGCTTCGTCACAGTCGGCAGCGTCGGCGCCTTGGTCGTCGTCCCGTTCGTCGGTGACGGCTCGACAGTCTGCGAGTACGTCGGGCTGTAGCTCGAGGTGTAGGTCGGTGAGGTGTACGACGACGAACTGTTGTGCTTCAGCACGTTCGAGATGCCGAAGAGACCGACCACGCCGACCACCACGACGCCGAGGAGCACCAGGAGCACCTTGCCGCCGCTGCCCTTCTTCTTCGGCGGCTGCGGTCCACCGGCGCCCCAGCCGAACTGAGGCCCGCCCGGCGGCGGAGCGCCGTACCCCTGCGGCGGGGGACCGGCGTACGGCGCCGCACCCGGCTGCCAGGGCTGCCCGCCGTACTGGCCCTGCGGCGGCTGCTGCTGCGCAGGTGGCACCGGCGCCTGCCCTGGCTGGTACGGACCCCATTGGTTGCCTGACACGAGCCAAGACGGTACCCAAAGGTCGGCTCATCCCGGCTCACATCGCAAGGGTCGTTGCGGTGAGCACCGGCCGCGATATGGTGCCCGATGTCAACCTGACCCTCTTAATACGGTGTGATTGGGCGATGCGACTACGTCTGCTCGGGCTCTCCCTGTGTGCCCTCGGCCTCTCGGTCCTGACCGGCGTCCCAGCCGGAGCGACCGGTTCCCACGGCTCGGCCGACCCGGTCGTGACCAATTACGACTCGGAGATCCGGGTCGAACGCGACGGCCTGCTGAAGGTCTCCGAAACCTGGAAGCTCAGCAACGTGACCGGCACCTTCACCCGGTTCGTGGTCACGCGTGAGCACCTGCCTGACGACATCGACCACGTGCAGAAGATCGAGGATCTGCAGGTCAAGGCCGGCGGCCAGGACAAGCAGACCGAGGTGAGCACCGACGGTGACGTCACCTCGATCGCGGTCGCCGACGTCAGCGGCACGACCGAGCTGAACTTCACCTACACGGTCCGCGGCGCGGTCGCCAAGACGCTGAACGGCACCGAGGTCCAGTTCGCCCCGCTGACCGGGATCGGCCTGACCATCCAAGAGGCGAACATCGTTTACAGCACGCCGGAAGTGACGCACGTCTCCTGCTTCGCCGGCGCGATCGACAGCAACACCCCGTGCACGCTGGCGCAGATCAGCGAGACCGCCGGGCCGACGTTCCAGCAGCAGGGCCTGCCGCCGGGCAACACGGTCCGGATGACGGTCGGCTTCCCCGAGGGCGAGATCGCCGCGAACTCGATCATCGAGTACCGCAAGACCTTCAAGCGGGCCTTCTCCACCGACGCCGCCCAGCTGTTCAGCGCCCTGGCGGTGCTGCTGCTCGGGGCGATCGCGCTGCTGCTGCTCTACCGGGTCCGCGGCCGTGACCAGATCGACCCGCGCCGCGTCGTACCGGCGTCGCTGTTCAGTCTCGGCGGGGACACCAAGATCACCTTCACTCCGCCGTCGGACCTGCGGCCCGGCGAGGTCGGCACCCTGATCGACGAGCGGATCGACCCGGTCGACGTCACCGCGACCATCATCGACCTGGCCGTCCGCGGGCACATCACGATCATCGAGCAGGAGCACGAGACCGAGTACGCGCGTCCGGACTGGGAGCTGCGCCGGGTCTCGAACGCCCCGGCCGAGGAACTCCAGCGGTACGAGAACGTCCTGATCCGCGCCATCTTCGGCGACTCCGACTCGGTGCTGGTCTCCGAGCTCGGCCGCCAGGTCCGGGCGAACCTAGAGCAGGTCCAGGACGCCCTGTACGACGGGGTCGTCAAGCGCGGCTGGTTCAAGGAGCGGCCGGACCGGACCCGCTCGACCTGGGCGACCGTCGGCATCGTCACGACCGTACTGGGTGTCGTCGCGACGGTCGCACTCGCGCTGCTGTCCAGCTGGGGTCTGCTGGGTCTCGCGATCACCGCTGTCGGTGTCGGGCTGATCCTCGTCGGCCGCTACATGCCGTCGAAGGCTCCGGCCGCCGGGCGCGTGCTCGGCCAGGTCGCCGCGATCCGGGGCGAGCTGCTGGAGATGGACGTCAGCGAACTGCCGAACGACCAGCACGCGGAGCTCTGCTCGCGGGCGCTCCCGTACGCCGTCGTACTCGGCGGCTCGGACCGCTGGATCGACGCCCTGGTCGGGACCGACATCACGCCTGGCGAGGCGGACGAAGGCTTCCCGTGGTACCGCGGTCCGTCCGGCTGGCACCTGCAGTACCTGCCGGACTCGCTCCGCAACCTCACCACCAACCTCACCGGCGCGCTCTTCGCCCGCTGAACTGATAAAAACCGCCCGCACACCTGGTGTGCGGGCGGTTTCGCGTTTACCAGTTGGCCTGCGCACCGCCCGGCGGCAGCGGCATCCCGGCCGGGTGGATGACGTAGACGAGTCCACCCGAGTGCGGGACCCAGGCGTTCTCGAAGGCGGCCCGGTCGTACGTCGTCCGCACCTCGTCGTTGCTCGGGATCAGATGTGACGCCGGGTCGTTGACGACGACATTCCCGGCGGCGTCGAACCCGACGATCACCATCAGATGCCCGTTGGTCCCGTAGCCGGCGCCGGGCAGATCGCCCTTCTTGAACGACAGCGACGCGATCAGCGGGATGCCGGCCTTGATGAACTGCTCCGCCTCGGTCAGCGACCGCAGCCGGGTGATGAACCCGTCGACCCCACGCGTCCCGGCGTACGCCGTGTTGAACGGCCAGTTGCCGGCGCCGTCGTACGCATAGTCGAAGACGGACCGGGCCGAGTGATCCACCTGCGGATCCGGATCGCTGGGATCGACCCACGCCGTCTCGGCCGCGGTCGGCCCGGCGCCGTAGTAGTCGAGCACCATCGCCGTCGACGTCGCCGAGCACCACGCCTCGCCCCCGCCGTCCCACTGCGGGTAGTGCCCGATATGGGTCTCCTGCGAGTACGTCGGCACATTCAGTACGACGCCCCCCGCGCCGCCAAGGGGGCTCGCGGCAACCTTCTTGTCGGCCGGCAGCCGGGACGCCATCGCCCCGACCGAGCGCACCACAGGCGACTGCGTCGTACCGGTGAGGCGATACAGCGTCACGCGCAGCTGCCAGCGGTCGAGTGAGCGGCCGGTGCCCGCGACAAAGGTGTCGACGGCAACGGATCCGTTCGTGTCGCCCTGCGCCGGGAGCGAGGTGCGGTGGATGTCGCCGGCCGCGGCGTCGTCGCCACTCGACCAGCGGCCGAGCACGTACCACTTGGTCGTGGCGCCGAGGTCGGTCCGTCCGGACATCGCCAGCTCGATCCAGGTGCCGGGCGGGGTGGTCGCGTTCCAGGACGCGATCAGTTCGGTGAGGCCGAAGCCGGGGGTGACGACCGGCGACGTCCAGCTGGTCCGGTCGTAGCTCTTCGCCGTACCGTCGCCGAACGGATCGATGTACGACGTGGTCCCGGTCGAGGTGCCGAAGGTGAGCGCGCCGTCGGCGACGGTGGTGCCGGAGTGGGCACCGGCGAGGAAGTCGGTCGTCGACGTCCACGTGTGGTACGCGATGTCGCGCAACTGGGGCACCTTCATGGCCTCGCTGGACAGGGTGCCGGAGGTCAGCACGACCACACCGGTGACCAGTGCGGTGAGGCTGTGGGCGGTGATCATGCAACGACGGTAAACCGGGGTAGTACGGATGTCGCGGTGAACGCGTGCCTTAGGTCGGCCTTAGTCCTGTCAAATACTTACGAACTCGTCGGCGAGCATCGCGAAGACCAGTTCGTCGGTCCATTCGCCCTTCAGGAACTCGTTCCGGACGAAGTGTGCCTCCTGGCGCATGCCGAGCCGCTTCAGCAGGTTGGCGGACCCGGTGTTGCGCGCGTCCAGCCGGCCGATGATCCGGTGCATGCCGAGTTCCTCGAAGCCCATCCGCAGTACCTGCGCCGACGCCTCCGCGGCGAACCCGCGCCCGTGGAACTCCGGATGGAACACGAAGCCGATCTCGCCACCCTGATGCGTCGAGTTCTCCACGAACAACGTCACCTCGCCGACGTGCTGCCCGGTCTCGCGCAGGATCACGGCCAGCGTCAACGCCTGCAGGTCGGCGTCCATCGGTACGTCGGCCATCCGGAGAGCGAGCGATTCGCGCACCTCGTCGGGCGTCTTCGAGTCGTACAGCAGGAACCGCGTCACGTCGTCGTTGGACTGCAGCTTGAGCAGGTCGTCGTAGTCGGTCTCGACGTACCTGCGAAGGGTCAGGCGCTCGGTCTCGATCGGTAGCTTGTAGGGCACATCCTGAGCCTAAGAGGTCGTCGCAACCCCTTTTGAAACAAGGCCCTCCCACGCCGTTGTGGGAGGGCCTTGCCGAATTGAGGGCCGCCGTGACGCTCAGCCGTTGGCCAGAGCGGTCAGGCGAGACATGTCGCCGTTGAAGTGGTTCTGGTCGAGTGGGGTCGAGGTCCACTGCCAGAAGGTGTAGAACGGCCAGCCGCCTGGCAGCGTGCCGACTGTCGAGGCGTAGCGCGCGACCCAGAGCGGGTTGGTGGCGTTGAAGGCGGTGCTGTTGCCGGTGCAGGTGCTCCACCAGTTGTAGTTCGTGTAGATGACCGCGTCGCGGCCGGTGCGGGACTTGTAGGTGTTGAGGAAGTCGCGGATCCAGCTGACCATCGCGGACTGGCTCAGTCCGTAGCAGGTGGCGCCGTACGGGTTGTACTCGATGTCGAGCGCACCCGGCAGGGTCTTGCCGTCGCCGGACCAGCCGCCGCCGTTGGTGGCGAAGTAGTTGGCCTGAGTGGCGCCGCTGGAGCTGTTCGGCAGGGCGAAGTGGTACGCGCCGCGGATCATGCCGACGTTGTAGGAGCCGTTGTACTGCTGGGCGAAGTACGGGTTCTTGTACGACGTGCCTTCGGTCGCCTTCACGTAGGCGAACCGCTTGCCGGCGTTCCATTGCGCAGCCCAGTCGACGTTGCCTTGGTGGCTGGACACGTCGATGCCTTCGACCACCGCGGCGGTGCCGAAATCGGTCGGGGCGGCGGCGGTGCTGCTGGTCGTCGTCGTGTTCTGGGTCCAGCCCATGTAGGCCTCGCCGGCCTTGTCGATGCCGTGCTGGCGGGCCTGTGCGGTGGGCTGCGGAGCTGAGGTCGTACTGGCTTGGGCGGAGCCGGTGATCGAGGCCAGAAGCAGGCCAAGACAGACGGCGGCACCCGTGAGGGCGGACTTCACGGTGAACCTCCAGAAGAGCGATGCGGGGCGGAACAGAGCGCTCGGCGGAGGTTTTACCCGGGTCTGGAAAGTATTAACCCTTCAATCGCGGATTACTGTGAGTATTTACCGAACCAGTCGCGAGGAGGCGGCGTACGTGTTGCACAAGCCGGGGTTCCGGCTGTTGAAGCCGCGCCTCGCCCAGTACGGGATGACCTGGCGGCTGCCGTGGTCGCGCTGCGGCATGTACTCGTCGCCCTGGTGCGAGTGCAGCCAGTCCAGCTGCTTCTTGAACTGGCCGGAGATCCCGTAGCTGCCCTTGTTCGAGCCCATGAACACGTTGCCGAAGCAGGTCGCCTGGATCTCCAGCCGGCGGCTGAACTCCAGCGACTTGTCACCGCTGTACTCGTACTCGAGGTTGTGCGACGACCGCAGGATTCCGGTCATGTACTGGATGTGGTGACCGAACTCGTGCGCCACCGTGTCCGTCATCTCCGCCCGCAGCCAGGCCGTCGCCTGGGTGCGGTTGGGGTAGCTCAGGTACGTCCGGTACAGCTTGATGTCGTCGCTCGCGTCCATGTAGATCGTCTGGTTCGACGAGCAGTAGAAGGAACTCGGCGCGTTGCCGCTGCACGGAGTCGACACGGTGCCGCTGAACGCGACCAGCCGTGGCGCCGCGAAGCGAGCGCCGGACGCATTCACCTGGCGCGGCCAGGCGCGGTCCAGGCAGCTCAGCACCTGCGTGTAGTACTTGCGAGCGTTTGCAAAGCTGCTGGCGCGAGCGCCCGACTCCCGGCAGTTCGCCGTCCATTGCACACCGGTCCGGTAGATCCGGTTCTTCGTGACGATGGCGGAGTCCGAGGGCGGTGGCGCGACCGTCGCGGTCTTCGTCGCCGTCGGCTGGGTCGGCCGGATGGTGGCCTGGGTCGTCGTACTGCTGGAGGTCGGCTCCTCGGTCGGGTTGTAGCTGGAGGTGTACGTCGGCTGCGGATGCGTGTAGTCCTCGCCCGGGTCGTCCGAGACCTGCCGCCACATCCACAGCGCGACGACGCCGGCGACCACGACGACGATCGGCAGCACGATCCAGCCCGCCTTGCTCTTCTTCCGCTGCGGCGGCGGTGGCGGGAAGCCGTTCGAGCCCCAGCCGAAGCCAGGACCCTGCGGTGGCGGTCCTTGGGGACCCCAGTACTGCTGTTGCGGCCCAGGCGGCGGACCATAGGCAGGCGGACCGTAGGCAGGCGGACCAGGAGGCGGGCCGTACGACGGTGGTGCCTGCGGCGGCGGGGCGCCGTACGGGGTCTGGTTCGACAAGCTGTCCTCCTGGGTGAGCGTTGCTGTGGATATCTTGTCAAGAGGCGGTGCCATTTCCCGCTACCCTTGATCGGTGACACTTCGCTTGTACGACACCGCGACAGCAGCAGTGAGGGATTTCGTACCGGTCCATCCGGGCAAGGTCGGGATCTACCACTGTGGGCTGACGGTGCAGGGTGCGCCGCATGTCGGGCACATCTACAAGGAGGTCGTGTTCGACGTCCTGCGGCGCTGGTTCGAGCGCTCGGGCTACGAGGTCACCGTGATCGCGAACGTGACCGACATCGAGGACAAGATCCTGGCGAAGTCCGCCGAGCGGCACGTGCCGTGGTGGGCGCACGCCTACGAGTTCGAGCGCGAGCTGCACTGGTCGTACGACGTCCTCGGCTGCCGCCCGCCCACCTACGAGCCCCGCGCCACCGGCCACATCCCCGAGATGCTGGAGATGATCGAGCAGCTGATCGAGCTCGGTCACGCGTACGTCGCCCCGGACGGCTCCGGCGACGTCTACTTCGACGTGAAGTCCTGGCCGTCGTACGGCGAGCTCTCGCACCAGAAGATCGAGGACATGGAAGCGGCCGAGGACGCGGACCCGCGCGGCAAGCGCGACCCGCGGGACTTCGCGCTGTGGAAGGGCCACACCGAGGGCACTCCGCGGACGGCCTCCTGGCCGGCGCCGTGGGGCCGCGGCCGCCCGGGCTGGCATCTGGAGTGCTCGGCGATGGCGGGCAAGTACCTCGGCGAGGAGTTCGACATCCACGGCGGTGGGCTGGATCTGCGGTTCCCGCACCACGAGAACGAGCTGGCCCAGTCGACTGCGGTCGGGCAGAAGTTCGCCCGATTCTGGATGCACAACGCGCTCGTCACCACCGCCGGCGAGAAGATGTCCAAGTCGATGGGCAACAGTGCCGTCGTCCGCAACGTGGTCGAGCGGGTGCGGCCGATCGAGCTGCGGTACTACCTGGTCCAGTCGCACTACCGGTCCGTGGTGGAGTTCTCGTTCGGCGCGCTGGACGAGGCGGCGACGAGCTTCCAGCGGGTCGAGGGGTTCGTCACCCGGGCCACCGAGGTGACCGGCGGCGTCTCGCCGGCGGCGAAACTGCCGGCGGACTTCGTCGCCGCGATGAACGACGACCTGGGGACGCCGGCGGCGATCGCCGTACTGCACAACACCGTGCGGGATGGGAACAAGCTGGTCGCGGACGGGGATTCGCCCGCCCTGCGGGAGAGTCTGGCGGCGGTCCGGGGGATGCTCGACGTACTCGGGCTCGATCCGCTGGCCGAGCCGTGGGCGTCCCGGACCGGTGCCACCGAAGAGCTCAGTGAGGTGGTGGACGGGTTGGTCAAAGCGCTGTTGGAGCAGCGGGAGGCCGCCCGTAAGCGTAAGGAGTATGCCGCGGCGGACGAGATCCGCGACCGGCTGAACGCGCTCGGCGTCGTTGTCGAGGACACCGCAGAGGGTGCTCGCTGGTCGATCGCCGCGCCGAACAACAACGAAGGAAGCTGACGTGCCAGGCAGTAGCCAGCGCAAGGGAGCGATCCGCAAGAAGCCACGGGGGAACCCGACCGCCGGATCCGGTGGCCGGGTTCGCCGCGGTCTGGAGGGCAAGGGCCCGACGCCGAAGGCGGTGGACCGGGTCAAGCACCCCGCGCACAAGCGGGCGAAGGCGAAGGAACGCGCCAAGGAGCGCGACCGCACCCGCCGCCCGGCCCGCCGCGACACCGACTCGTCGGTCGAGTGGGTGTACGGGCGCAACCCGGTGGTCGAGGCACTGCGCGCGGGGGTCCCGGTCGCCGCGCTGCATGTTGCCGAAGGCACCGAACGGGACGCCCGGCTGCGGGAGGCGTTGCTGATCGCGGTCGAGCACGGCATCTCGGTGCTCGAGGTGCCGCGGGCCGAGCTCGACCGGGTCACCGCCGGCGGGGCGCATCAGGGCCTCGCGGTGCAGATCCCGCCGTACGAGTACGCGCATCCGGACGACCTGCTCGACCGCGCGTACGAGGCGGGTGAGGTGCCGCTCGTGGTTGCGCTCGACGGGGTGACCGATCCGCGGAACCTGGGCGCGATTACCCGGTCCGCGGCTGCTTTCGGCGCCCACGGCGTACTCGTGCCAGAGCGTCGTACGGCGTCCATGTCGGCGTCGGCGTGGAAGACGTCGGCCGGTGCGGCGGCGCGGATCCCGGTCGCCCGGGCGACCAACCTCAACCGCGCGCTCAAGTCCTACAAGGACGCCGGCCTGCTGGTCGTCGGCCTGGACATGGACGGAGAGGTCGAACTCCCCGCCTTCGAAGCCGCCACCGAGCCACTGGTCCTCGTCGTCGGTTCGGAGGGCAAGGGCCTGGCCCGCCTGGTCCGCGAGAACTGCGACCTCATCGTCTCCATCCCCATGACCTCCGCCACCGAATCCCTCAACGCCGGCATAGCCACCGGCGTAACCCTCTACGAAATCTCCCGCCGCCGCGGGAACTGACAACAGGGCTGCGCCCCGGACCCAGGTGGGTTCGGGGCGCAGTTTTCTTGTTGGACGTCAGTAGACGCTGACGCCGTAGCGGGAGAGGACTTCGGTTACGGGCTGGAAGTACGTGGTGCCGCCGGAGGAGCAGTTGCCGGAGCCGCCGGAGGTGAGGCCCAGGGCCACGGTGCCGGCGAACAGGGCGCCGCCGGAGTCGCCGCCCTCGGCGCAGACGTTGGTCCGGATCAGGCCGCTGACCGAGCCCTCGGCGTAGTTCACCGTGGCGTTGGTCGCGGTGACCGAACCGCTGTGCACACCGGTGGTGCTACCGCTGCGCTTGACCGCCTGACCGACGTACGCCGTGCCGGCCGAGGTGATGTCCTGGTTCGAGCCGTTGTAGAGGTCGACCACACCCGGGTGGTTCGTGTACGACGTGCTGTACTTCACGATCGCGTAGTCGTTGCCCGGGAAGCTCGACCCGGTGACGGTGCCGAGCAGGGTGGTCTTGCTGGAGTTCGAGTACCAGCTGGACGCGATGTTGCCGCAGTGGCCGGCGGTCAGGAAGTAGTACGTGCTGCCGCTGCGGACGTTGAAGCCGAGCGAGCAGCGGTACTGCCCGCCGTAGATGGCGTCGCCACCGGCGATGTACTTGGTCAGCTTCCCGGAGATCTTCTCCAGCGAGATCCGGTCGCCGAACTGCTTGGTGACATTGGTCAGCGCCGTCAGCTTCCCACCGGTGACCGTGTCGTCGTACGAGACGACGATCCGGCCGTCCGGGTTGGTCTGCCAGGCGGTGCCCGGGATGGACGCGTCCTTGGTCAGGGTCGCGGTGATGGCGGTCGCCGACAGCGTCGACGGGTTGATGGGTGCGGCCGAGGCCTGGCTGGCGAGCAGACCGGCGGCGGTCAGCCCGGCAGCGGCCAGGATCGCGGTGGTACGGCGGATGGGTGAAAACTTCACGGTTCAGCCTCCTCACGATGAGGACGCAACACGGGGCGGGAGCGTCCTTGACTTAAACCGAGTGCAGTACTACCCCGCTGACCCGTTGAGTATTCAGGCGAATTCGGAGCGTAAGGGTAATCCTCCGTACGTCAGCGTCGTCCGCAGCACCTGCCGATCACCGTCCAGCGAGGCGTGGTCGACGTCCACGGTCCAGTCCTCACCGGACAAAATCAGCGTCATCGCGCCGTTTTCGAACCACGGTCCGTGAGCGATCCGCCAGTCCGCCGCCACGTCCCGGACCTGAGCCGACCGCGCGAGCTTGTGCAGCAGCGTCGTCATCCATCGAGTGTCGAGCAGGTGGTTCGCCCACCGGATGTGCCGGGGGATCGGATTCCGGAACGGAGACATGGTCAGCTGGCGGATCGCCGTACCAGGATGCGGTACTGCGGTCAGCTGAGCCTCGGCCAGATAGCTGCAGTGCACGTCACCGGACAGCATCAGGATCGACGCCGGCGGATCCTCCCCGCGCACGAGCGAAGAAAGCAGGGCGGTCACGTCGTCGAACGACTTCCGGAACGACGCCCAATGCTCCAGGTCCATGCCCTGCCGGATCTTCTCGCCGACCCGCGCCGCACGCGGCCCCCACGCCCCGGACGAGATCGCCTCGTCCCACCCCTCCAGGTGATGCAGCCCAGGCGCGAGCAGAAAGGGCAGAGTCGAGGCCAGCAACAGATGGTGGATCGGCCGCGATGCCTCGACCGTGGACGCGCGTACCCACTCCCACTCGTGGGCGTCGACCATCGCGCGCTCGTCCGGCTCGAGGTGCCGGGAGCAGCGTGAGTCGACCGCGACCAGCCGGACCCCGCGGGACTCGTCGCCGAAGTCGCGGTAGAAGCTCCACCGGGTCGAGGCCGGGTCCTCGTCCGCGGTCCAGGCGAAGCTGTCCAAGTACGCCGTACGTTCGTCGTCATCCTCGATCGAGAGCATCGCCCGGTACGTCGGATCCTGGTCGAGTTGCTCGGGCGACAGGTTGCCGAGGTGCTGATAGACCCAGTACGACGCGTAGGCGCCGATCACCCGATCGCGCCACCACGGCTGGGCGGTCACCCAGCGGCGCCAGGTCAGCGAGGTGTTCCAGTCGTCACGCAGATCGTGGTCGTCGAGCAGCATGCACAACGGCACCGTGGAGAACAGCCACCGCACGGCCGGCGTCGTCCACGCATCGTCGTACAGCCAGGTGTACTCCTCGAAGTTGCCGATCTCGTCAGCAACCTCGGACCCCTGCCGACCACCATGCGCCTCGCGCAGTTTCGCAAGTACGGCGTCCGACGGGTCGTCGGCGTACACCTGATCACCCAGCAGCAGGATCGCGTCGGGCGGCTCGTCAGCGCCGCCGGCCATCCGCTCAGCCAGCGCGACCAACGCGTCCGGCCCGAACTCCTTGAACCCCTGAAAGTCGAACGGCGCCGACCGCCGGCACGACCCGAACGTCAACCGGAAGGTCCCATCCGCGCGCGGCGTCCGGATCACACTGGGGCCGTAGCCACCATCAACCGGCCAAACCAGCGACCCGTCGAGCCGAACGTCGTACGGCGTCTCGCTGGACGGCGACAAGCCCTCGATCCGCACCAGCGCGTAGTGATGACCGTGCACGGACCAGGTCCGGGCCCGATGCCCGAGCACTTCGACCTCGCAGGGCTCGCTGGTCTCCACCCACACCGTGGCGCGCGTATCGTCCACGTACCGCAGCAGTGGCCCCAGCCTGAGTTCCATCCAGAAACGCTACCGTGTCAATCCAGCCGCAAACTGTGAAGCACGAAGGACGCCAGCTCCCGGTACGCCTCGGCGTCGTTCAGCCCGGTCCGGCGGGCGATGTCGCCGCGCTGGATCGCCTGCATGGTGTGCGCGATCATCTCCGCCGCGAACGCGATGTCGACCGGCCGGAACGCCCGGTTGTTGATCCCGTCCTCGATCAGGGTCCGGACCCGATCCGCCGCGATCCGGGTGTTCCGCTCGTACACCGACCGGGCCGGGGCGAACGTCGCCACGTCGTCCAGGAAGGTCCGGCTGGCCGGCCGCAGCGCGTCCGCGACCGCGTTCAGGTACGCCGCGATCCGCCGGTCGTGCCGGGTCTGCCGCGCGACCGCCGCTTCCACCTGGGCGGTGGCATTCTTGAAGTAGTGCTTGACCACCTCGACGGCGAGCTGCTCCTTGCTCGGCGCGAGTGCGTACAGGGTCGTCTTGCTGCAGCGCAGCTCCGCGGCCAGGTCGTCCAGGGTGAACCGGCTGAAGCCTTGTTCGAGAAACAGGGACAGGAGCCGATCGAGCAGCTCGGACTGCCTGCGGGTACGGCGTCCCGGAACGACTGTCGTCATATCGAGACAGCATAGAACGATACTGAAGTATGGTCTTCAGTATCGTTTGGAGTATCATTCTGGCAGCCGTTGAGAGGGGTGCCTGATGGCTGTCGACCGGTTGCTGCCGACCGAAGAATCCGTTGACCTGCTCGCCCTGGTCCGTGACCTGTGCGAACACGAGCTGGCGCCGTACGCTGCTCAGGCCGAGGAGAGCGAGACGTTCCCCCGGGACGCGTTCCGCACCCTCGGCAAGGCCGGCCTGCTCGGCCTGCCCTACCCGGAGCAGTACGGCGGCGCCGAGCAGCCGTACGAGGTGTACCTGCAGATGCTGGAGGAGATCG
The DNA here is from genome assembly GCF_004345665.1 of Kribbella antiqua. Taxonomy (GTDB): domain Bacteria; phylum Actinomycetota; class Actinomycetes; order Propionibacteriales; family Kribbellaceae; genus Kribbella; species Kribbella antiqua. Next base: position 339,572 of record NZ_SLWR01000011.1, on the reverse strand, counting down.
CCGCCGCCTGGATGTCGGTCGGCGTGGGGGTGTCCGTCCACACCATGACCAGTTACGCCGTCGCCACCCTCGGGACCGAGGAGCAGCGCGCACGCCTGCTGCCGGACATGGTCGGCGGAGAGTTGCTCGGCGCCTACGCGCTGTCCGAGCCACAGGCCGGCTCCGACATCAGCGGGCTCACCACGAAGGCGGTCCGCGACGGCGACGAGTACGTCCTGTCCGGCACCAAGGCGTGGATCAGCCACGGCTCACACGCCGACTTCTATACGACGTTCGCGCGTACGTCGGACGACCCGAAGCGCGGCATCTCCGCCTTCCACGTGCCGGCGTCGTCTCCCGGCCTCAGCTTCGGCGCGCCCGAGCGCAAGATGGGCCTGACCGGGTCGACCACCACGCTGGTCAACTACGACCAGGTTCGGGTCCCGCGCTCCAACCGCATCGGCGACGAGGGTGACGGGATGCGGATCGCCTTGTCCGCTCTCGACTCCGGCCGGCTCGGGATCGCGGCCTGTGCGACCGGTCTGGCCCAGGCCGCCCTCGAGGTCGCCGCGTCGTACGCGCTCGAGCGCCAGCAGTTCGGCCATCCGATCGCGGACTTCCAGGGCGTGCAGTTCCTCCTTGCCGACATGGCGGCCGCGGTCGAGTCCGCGCGATCGACGTACCTGCAGGCGGCCCGGCGGCGGGACCTCGGCCGGCCGTTCACCCAGCAGGCAGCGATCGCCAAGCTGGTCTGCACGGACGCCGCGATGAAGGTCACCACCGACGCCGTCCAGGTGCTCGGCGGCTACGGTTACACCCGCGAGTTCCCGGCCGAGCGCTACATGCGCGAGGCCAAGGTCACCCAGATCTTCGAAGGAACCAACCAGATCCAGCGGCTGGTGATCAGCCGCGACCTGCTCAGGAGCGTTTCATGAAGCTTGCCTCGTCCGATGTCGCCCTCGTCACCGGCGGTGGTTCCGGTCTCGGCGAAGCCACCGTACGGCGGCTGGCCGCGGCGGGAGCCGGGGTCGTGATCGTCGACCTGTCCTCGTCGGGCGGCAAGGCGATCGCGGACGAGCTGGGCGACCGGGTGGTGTTCGCACCAGCGGACGTCACCGATGAGGCCGCCGTCACGGCCGCGCTCGATAAAGCTGCAGAGCTCGGCCCGCTGAAGGTCGTCGTGACCTGCGCCGGAATCGCCACTCCCGGCCGGGTCGTCGGCCGCAAGGGTCCGTTGCCGCTGGCAACCTTCCGGCAGGTGGTCGAGGTCAACCTGATCGGCACCTTCAACGTGCTGCGGCTCGCCGCCGAGCGGATGGTCGCCCAGCCGGCGGGCGACGACGGCGATCGCGGCGTCGTGGTGATGACCGCGTCGATCGCGGCGTACGACGGTCAGGTCGGGCAGGCGGCGTACGCGGCCAGCAAGGGCGGCATCGTCGGCCTGACCCTGACCGCGGCGAGAGACCTTGCGGACAAGGGCATTCGCGTCGTCACCATCGCGCCCGGCACGATGGAGACACCGATGCTGGCCGGCCTGCCCGAGGAGACCCGGACCGTGCTCGAGCAGCAGGTCCCGCACCCGTCCCGCCTCGGCCGCCCGTCGGAGTACGCCGCGCTGGTCGCCCACATCGTCGACAACCAGCTGCTCAACGGCGAGGTGATCCGCCTGGACGGCGCTCTCCGGATGCCTCCTAGGTAAGCCGCAACCAGCGCACACCATGCGCGGGTACGTCGTACTCGAGCTGCTCACTCACGTCCTGTGTGGCGCCATCCCACAGGTCGTGCGCTCCCGAAGCGCCGGCGCCGAGTGACGCCAGTGGCACGGTCACCTTCCGCGAGGAGGCGCCGGTCCAGAAGATGGCGACGTACGGGCCCGCCGTCCACACGATCAGCTCACCGTCGTCCATCGGCTCACGGATCACCTCGCGACCGTCGGACGACGTCCGCAGCACCTCTGCCAGCGCTGGATTGGCGAGCAAGTCGAGCGTCTCGTCGCCGGATGTCGGCAGGTCGCCACCCATCATGAGCGGCGATCGGCCCATCGCCCACAACGTCAGCAGCGTCTTCTGCTCGTCCCAGGTCAGGCGACTGGACCGGTCGTCACCACGCTCGGCCCGAATCCCGATCCGGCCGAGCGGCAGCATGTCCGCGTCGGCCCAACCACCTTCCTGCTGGAACGGCGACCAGCGCGCGAGCCGGGCGAACTGCGCGTGCACGTCCTCCCAGCGATCCCACAGATCGTCCGAGATGCGCCACATCTGTGCGTTGGCTCGCAGATGCTCGAGATGGTGAGTCGACAGGTGCGTGCCCGGCGACAGCGACAGCACGATGTCCCGGCCGCTGCGCTCGATCGCGCGTGCGTACGCAGCGATCTCACGGTCGTGGTACGGCGCGAGCATGTCGTCGGCCTTGATGAAGTCGACACCCCAGGCGGCGAACTGCGCGACCTGCGCGTCGTAGTACGCCTGGGCGCCGGCGTGGTCGTGGTTCAGCCCGAGGTTGTCCGGGTTCCAGGTGCACACGTGCTCTGGATCCGCGACCTCCCGGGCGGTGAACTCCGTGCCGAAGATCGGGAGGTCGAGCTCGGCCGCACGGCGCGGGATGCCGCGCATGATGTGCAGCCCGAACTTCAGCCCGAGCTCGTGCACCTTGGCGGCGAGTGGTCCAAAGCCGGCGCCCTCGACCGCTGAGGGAAAGCGGTTGGGCGCCGGCAGTTGGCGGCCGTAGTCGTCCAGGACGACCGGCGCGTCGGTGTTGTACCCGTGCGACCGTGCCGTCGGGTCGTACCAGGCGATGTCCACGACGATGGTGTCCCAGCCGGACGCCAGCAGCTTGTCGTGCATCACCTGTGCGTTCGCGAGCACCTCGGCCTCGGTCACCGTCGTACCGAAGCAGTCCCAGCTGTTCCACCCCATCGGCGGGGTCTGCGCGCGGGTCACCATTCGGCGAAGGAACCGTCGGAGTGCCGCAGCATCGGAGACCTCCAGGTGTGGGGGTCGGCAGCCGCAGCCCGTACGGCGTCCTCGTTGACCTCGATGCCGAGTCCGGGACCGGCGAGCCGCTCGATGTGTCCGTCGACGAAGCTGAACACCTGCGGGTCGACGAGGTAGTCGAGGAGTGCGCTACCGCCGCCGTACTCGATGCCGAGGCTCTGCTCCTGGATCAGGAAGTTCGGCGTCGCCAGGTCGATCTGCAGGCTTGCCGCCAAGGTGATGGGGCCCAATGGGCAGTGTGGAGCCACCGCGACATCGTAGGCCTCGGCCATCGCGGCGATGCGCCGTACCTCGGAGATACCGCCGGCGTGCGAGAGGTCGGGCTGGGCGACGGCAATGCCGGTCGGGAGGACGTCGCGGAAGTCCCAGCGGGAGTACAGCCGCTCGCCGGTCGCGATCGGGATGCTGGTCGAGTCGGTGATCCGGCGCAGATCGCGGGCGAACTCCGGCAGCACCGGCTCCTCGACGAACAACGGCAGCAGTGGTTCGAGCAGCGGCAGGATCCGCCGGGTGGCCGCTGTACTGAAGCGGCCGTGGAGATCGAGCGCGATGTCGATCTCGTCGCCAAGAGCGTCGCGCAGAGCCTCGACTCGGGCGACCATCGTGCGGATCTCGGCCGCCGACGGGACTGCGGGCAGCGCATCGGAGACGTTGAGCTTGACCGCCGAGAATCCCTTGGCCACCTTGGCTTGTGCGTCGTCGATGAGAGCGGCGGTGTCGCGACCGGCGACCCAGGTGTACATGCGGACGCGGTCGCGGACCGGACCGCCGAGCAGCTCGTGTACGGGCGTCTCGTGGTACCGCCCCTTGATGTCCCAGAGGGCTTGATCAATCCCGGCAAGGGCACTCGACAGCACCGGTCCACCACGATAGAAACCGCCCTTGGCCAGCGTCTGCCAGTGGTCCTCGATCCGCAGCGGATCCGTGCCGACGAGATACTCCATCAGTGCGGTGACCGCGCCCTGGACCGCCTCGGCCCGCCCTTCGACGATCGGCTCACCCCAGCCGCTGATGCCCTCGTCGGTGTCGATCCGCAGGAACTGCCACCGCGGCGCTACCAAAAATGTCTCGTACCCGACGATCTTCACACTGCCTCATTCGACTTGAGTTCCGCGCCGGCCAGGAGCGCGGCGACGAGCTGATCGGTCTGTCGCAGGACCAGGGCGGCGGCGCCCGAGGCTCCCGCCCGCGCGCCCAGGTCGAGCTCCGCGGCCACTACGTCGGCGTCGCGGGTGAGCGCCATCGCGGACCGGCGCAGGGTGGCGCGGATCGGCTCCAGCACGAGGTCGCCCGCCCGGGCGAGCTCACCGCCGACGATGATCCGCTCCGGGTTGAGCAGGTTGCAGATGTTCGCCAGCACCCGGCCGGTGTGCTCGCCGGCCTCGCGCAGCACCCGCACGGTGTCGTCGTCCCCGGCCTCCGCGGCGGCCAGGAGCTCGTCGATGTCCCCGAATGACAAGGCCTTCAGTACGGCGTTCAGCGACGCGTACTGCACCAGGCAGCCGCGGTTCCCGCACGGGCAGGGCGCGCCCGCCGGGTCGGCCGAGATGTGCCCGACCTCGCCACCGCCACCGCGCGCACCACCGTGATGAAGGTTGCCGTCGACAAGCAATCCGGAGCCGATCCCGGTGGATAGCCCGAGATACAAGACATCCCGGGCACCTTTGCCCGCTCCCCAGGTGAACTCGGCGACCGCTTCCAGCCGAGTGTTGTTCCCGACCAGCACCGGTACGGCGAGATGCCGGCCGAACTCGGCGGACACGTTCACCCCCGCCCAGGCCTGACCGGGCAGCGACGGGCCGACCACGCCACTCTGCAAGTCGATCGGACCCGGTACACCGATCGCAACACCCACCAGGGCGTCACGATCGAGTGCGGCCTTGGACAGCAGTTCGTCGAGCAGGGCGAGCCCGGTCGTCAACCGCTCCTGCCAAGGGGTGTCGCGGGCGACGGTCGCGCCGTCGCTGGCGAGCGTCGTACCGGAGAGGTCAGTGACGTGGCCCCAGACGCGCTCGAGGGTGAAGTCCAGGCCTGCTGCCGCCCCCGCGGCCGGGTTGGCCTGCAGGAATCCGCGGGCCCGCCCGTCCACCTCGGACGCGTCGATGCCGGCTTCGGCGACCTGGTCGCCGACGACCTCCATCACCACGCCGCCCATCACCAGGTCGGCGACGATCGTGGACACGGTCGTGCGGGACACGCCGCAGATCCGGGCCAGCTCGGCCCGGTGCAGCGCGCCGTGCTCCATCAGGGCTGACAGCAGCCGTTCGGAGTTGGTGCGCCGGAGCGCCCGCAGAGATCCCGTGTCCTTCGCCACGTCGTCGAGTATCGTCCGGCCGCCGTTCCGGCGTCAATAAAGTTGACATAGTTCGTTCACACTCTTGACACAAACCCGGAAGTGCTCGAACAATTCCGGACACAGCTCGGGTATCGGCCCGGCCAGGCGACATGGATGACAGGCATGGACGCACTGCGGAACGACCCCGCACCGCTGGTGGTAGTCACCGGCGGGCTGGGCCGCGTGGGGAGCGTGCTGCTGCCACACCTGCGGCAGCACTACCGGTTGCGCCTGGTCGATCGGGCGATACCGGACCGGGCCGTACCCGCCGGCGACGGCGTGGAGGCCCGGCAGGCGGACATCGGCGACCCCGATGCGGCCTACAAGGCGTTCGAAGGAGCGGACGCGATCCTGCACCTGGCTGCGAACGGCAGCCCGTGGCAGAGCTGGGACAGCGTGTACGCCGCCAACGTGCGAACTGCACAGGTGGTGCTCGAAGCAGCCGCCGCGCACGGCGTACCGAAGCTCGTGCTGGCGAGTTCGGTGCATGCCATGGGCGAGTACAACCGCCCTGCGTACTGGCCGGTGAGCCCGCGGCTCGATCCCCGCCCGTGCTGTCCGTACGGCCTCGGCAAGGTCGTGATGGAAGTACTGGCCAAGTCACATGCGGACCGGACCGGCGCCTCGGTCACCTGCGTGCGACTCGGCCTGACCGGCTGGGGACTGGGCGAGCGGCGCTACCTCGGGCAATGGCTCTCCGACGGCGACGCCGGCCGGCTCATGCTCGCGGCGCTGCGCGCGCGGGAGCCGTATGGCGTGCACTTCGGCGTCTCGGCCAACACCCGCAATCACTGGGACATCACCTCGGCACGAACCGAACTGGGCTACCGCCCGCAGGACGACAGCGAACTTCTGGCCGACGCCGCCGGACCCTCCTCCGGTCCCGTCTGCCGCCTCTTCGACGACTCAGAGATTTCGAAATGAATGAGAGGTTTGACATGACCACGACGAACCCCGGGCTGTCCCGCCGCCGGTTCCTTGCTCTCTCCGGCGCCGCGGCCGGTGGTGCACTCGCGGTGGGCTGCTCACCGGCGTCTTCGACGAACACACCGGCCGCCGCGGGCTCGAGCTCGGGCTCGGCCGCCAAGGGGACAGTGACCGTCATGTCCCAGTCGGGTGAGTTCGGCCCGAAGGAGGCCAAGGCGGCCTCGCAGGCCCTCGGCATCACGGTGAAGACGGTCGAGTACGACCTGACCAAGCTGACCGCGATGCTTGCCAGCGGCAACCCGCCGGACGTCGTCCGCGGCATGGGCGCGCTCGAGACGCCGTACCTGGTCGCGCGGCAGGTGGCCGAGAACCTGGATCCGTACTTCGCGAAGAGCACGCTGATCAAGGCCGACGACATCGACCCGGTCAACGACGTCTGGCGGTACGACGGCCAGAAGCAGGGCGCCGGCCCGCGGTACGGATTCGCGAAGGACTACTCGCAGGACTGCACGATCTGGTACAACGGCGGGCTGTTCGACGCGGCGGGTGTGACCCGGCCGAGCCCGACCGCGCCTATGTTGCTCGACGAGTTGCTCGAAGACGGCAAGAAGCTGACCAAGCGGCAGGGCGCCAAGGTCAGCGTCTACGGCCTCAACCCGAACGGGCTGGGCCTGTTCAGCCAGTTCGCCTGGCTGACCGACCTGGCCGGCGGGAAGCTGTCCGCCGACGACCTCGCGTCGGTCGACTTCAGCAGCCCGGAGGCCCAGCGGGCCCTGAACTGGTACCTCGACTACGCGAAGGCGGGGATCGGTCCGACGGTGCTCAACCCGGACCCGAACGGCTGGGACGGACCGACCTTCCAAGCCGGCCGGATGGCGTCTACCCTCAGCGGCTACTGGCTCGGCGGACTGTTCTCCGGCGACCCCAAGTCCGCCAAGGTCGCGGGCTTCGCGCCGGCGCCACAGTTCGACACCAGCCGGCGGATCAGCCCTTGCTTCGGCGGGACCGGCCTGTGGATCCCGAGGGCGAGCAAGAACAAGGATGCTGCGTTCGCGGTGCTGGAGTGGTTCATGGCCGGCGACCCGGCCAAGGCGCGGGCGACCGGTGGCTGGGGTATCCCGCCGCTGAAGTCGCTGCAGAAGCTCATGCCGCAGAAGCTGCCGTACCAGAAGCAGGCCTACGAGACGCAGATGGCCGAGAAGCAGTACTTCTCCGTCATGTCTTTCACGCCGTACGTGCGGCAGGACGCGATCAACACCGTCATCACCCGTGAGTTGCCCAAGGCAATCAAGGGTACGACGACCGCCGGCCAGCTGGCCGACACGCTGAACTCGCAGATCAACGCCCAGCTCGCCGACGGAAAGAAGCGGTTGCGGTGAGCTCCGCACTCACCGAGGTACGACGTACCGCCGCGCCGGCCGCCGTCGAGCGGCCGGCGCGCGGCAAGAAGCCGCCCACCCTGCGCAAGGCGCGGACCTTCTACCTGTTCGTCGCGCCGTGGATCATCGGGTTCGTCGCGCTGACGGTCTTCCCGCTGGGCTATGCGTTCTGGCTCAGCCTGACCGACTCCGACGGGTTGTCGCCGAAGACGCACTTCGTCGGCTTCGACAACTACATCGAGATCTTCCACGACCCGCTGACGATCAGCTCGCTGGCGAAGACCGGCGTGTTTACGCTCGTGACGGTGCCGCTGGGGATCCTGGCCGGCCTGCTGCTCGCGGTGATCCTGAACCAGCCGATAAAGGCCCGCGGGCTGTTCCGGGCGCTGATCTACCTGCCGGCCGTCGTACCGCCGGTGGGTGCGGCGCTGACGTTCCGGCTGATCTTCGACCGGGACGCGGGTGCCGCGAACGGCATCCTGAGCAGTCTCGGTCTGGATCCGATCACCTGGCTGGTGGATCCGAATGCCCGCTATGTCCTGTACGGGCTGGTGATGTGGGGCTGTGGCGGCTCGATGATCATCTCGCTGGCCGGCCTGCAGGACATTCCCCGTGAGTTGCAGGAAGCCGCGCAGGTCGACGGAGCGTCGTACTGGCAGTCCTTCACCAGGATCACGATTCCGCTGCTGTCGCCGGTGATCCTGTTCCAGATCATCACCGGGGTGATCGGCTCGCTGCAGTCGTTCGCACCGTTGCTGCTGTCGTCGGGCTCGCTGAGCGGTGCCGGGACAGTGCCGCAGGGCAACTACATGTACATGATCCACGTGTTCGCGCAGTACTTCTCCGCATCCCGGTTCGGCTATGCCTCGGCGATGCTGTGGATGCTGTTCGCCGTGATCCTCCTGGTGACGCTGGTGATCATCAAGGTCAGCGCCAAGACCGTGTTCTACACCGTCGAGCCGGAGGGGAAGAAATGACCCGGACCTACCGCTGGGCGCTGTACATCGTGCTCGGCGCCGTCGTCTTCGCGATGCTCAGCCCGATCTACTGGCTGGTGCAGACCTCGCTGAAGTCGCCGGCCGAGATGGCGTCGTTCCCACCCACCTGGTGGCCGTCGCATCCGCAGTTCTCGAACTACACCGACGCGATCAGTAAGGTCAACTTCATCGGCGCGACGCAGAACTCGCTGACCATCGCGTTCATCACCACCACGCTGACCACGCTGAGTTCGGCCTGGGTCGGCTTCGGCTTCGCCCGGCTGACCGCGCCCGGGAAGAAGCAACTGTTCGTGATCCTGCTGTCGACGATGATGCTGCCGGGCATCGTCACGCTCGTACCGACGTACCTGATCTTCGCCAAGCTGCACATGGTCAACACCTACTGGCCGTGGGTGGCCTGGGGACTCGGCGGCAGCGCGTTCCTGATCTTCCTGTTCCGGCAGTTCTTCGCCGGCATCCCGCGGGAGATGGAGGAGGCCGCCATCATCGACGGATGCGGGTACGTCGGGATCTTCTGGCGGATCTTCTTGCCGCAGTCCTGGCCGGTGATCGCGGCCAGCGTGATCCTCTCCTTCACCGGTGCCTGGGGCGATTTCGTCGGGCCGGCCATGTTCCTCAGCCAGGACAGCACCACCCTGGCGGTGGCGATGGCGAGCGGCTACGTCAACGACAAGGGCCTGCCGATGAACAACCTGGTCGCGGCCGGCGCAGTGATGTACGTGCTCCCCGTCCTGGTGCTCTTCATGTTCATGCAACGCCGCTTCGTCAGCGGCTTCGCCACCTCGGGAATCAAATGACGGTTGCCACCGGCTTGAGAGGAGCTTGACATGAGAACACGGGCGTTGGCGGTGGGCATCGCCGCTGTGATGCTTGCGACTGCCGGGATCGCCAGTACGGCCCAGGCGGAATCATCCAGCGAGGCCACGTGCACGCAGCCGACCTCGGCTCCGGTCCGTGGGAAGGAGCTGGCGTGGCATGACGAGTTCAGCGGCCGGACGCTCGACACTCGCCGGTGGAGCACGGTCATGGACTTCCCAGGTCGTGCGGGTGGTCACTACCACAACACGTCGTACGGGAGCTATGCCGTCGACGAGAACGTGGTGCTGTCGCGCGGCCGGCTGGGCCTGATCACCGACAACAAGCCGGTCGTCGGGACGGACCCGGCCGGCACCTACCAGTACACCGAGGGCTTCATCTCGTCGCACGACAAGTTCTTCCAGAGCTACGGCTACTGGGAGATCTGCGCGAAGTTTCCGGCCGGCAAGGGACTGTGGCCCGCGTTCTGGCTGATCCCGCAGGACCGCAGCTGGCCGCCGGAGATCGACGTCGCCGAATGGTTCGGCAGCATCGAGGGCATGCACAGCGGCCTGGCCTCCGGCAACTGGCCCGACGTCCGTTGGGACAGCCACTGGTCCTACGGTCCGGTCCCCACCCAGGGCTGGCACACGTACGGCGTCAACTGGACCACCGGCAGCATCACCTTCTACACCGACGGCAAACCCACCTCCACCATCACCGGCTCCCAGATCCCCAGCAAGCCCATGTACGTCGTCCTCAACAGCGGCACCTGGGCCAACCCCGACCGAGGCGGCCCACCCGACGCCACCACCCCCTTCCCGAACACCTTCGACGTCGACTACCTCAGGGTCTACAAGTAGGCCTGTGGACAAAGCCTCCTGACGGCCGAAACACCCATATCTTCTCTGCCGACCGAGAAAGAAAGTGGGTGTCAGACAAGTATGTACTATCCTGAGTGCATGGCCGAGGTACCGATTCGAACCCTGAACCAGGAAACAGCCCGAGTGCTGGCCCGCGTGAAGCAAGGTGAGGAGATTGACATCACCGAGCGCGGCGTCGTCATCGCCCGGCTGGTGCCGGCGGAACCCTCTCCGGCCGCGTGGTTGCTGGCTTCTCCCAGCTTCAGGCCACCGCGCTACACAAACCCCATACCGCGCCCGAAGGGGGAGGTGCGGACCGACCACGAGGCCGGTGAGCTGCTGGAGCAGATGCGGGATGAGGAGCGGTACTGATGATCTACCTGGACACGGCCGCTTTGGTGAAGCTCGTCCGGCGCGAGGCGGCGTCGGACGAGCTCGCCGACTGGCTGAACGAGCAGGTGGATCGACTCCTCGTCTCGTCGGCGCTGGTGGAAGTGGAGCTCCCTCGCGCGCTCCGGCGAAGCGAGCCGGCTCTACTCGCCAGTGCTCCGGCGTTGCTGTCACGGATTGGCGTCTATAACGTCGATGAGGCGGTTCGTGCCACTGCGGCCGGCTACGAGGATCCATTGATCCGCGGGCTCGATGCGATTCATCTCGCCACGGCAAACCTCGTATTGGGCGACGATCTGACCGCCTTCGTCACCTACGACCGCCGCCTGCTCGCCGCAGCCAAGGCGATCGGCCTCCCCACCGCCAGCCCCGGTATGTCCTGAGTGTGCGGCGGTAGCGGACGGCGGCCAGTAGATGTTCGCTCGATGGGGCGTCCGAGGCGTGCTTGAGCAGGGACTCGGCGATCAACCGCTCGGACACGTCCATCGGACCTCCCACGCCTAACTCACGCCGTGGAAGGTCCGGACGTTGCAGTGAGGTCGTGGCTGATGGTCCCCGCCTACTCCGCAGGGGTCGGGAGGGCGAGCTTTTCGTCGGGTTTGGCGCGGAGGACGTCTTCTACGTAGGAGCGGGCTGCTTCCAGGGTGTCGACCTCGTGGCCGGCTTCCTCGGAGAGGAACCAGCGGTGCTCGAGCACCTCGTGGAAGACCTCGGCCGGCTCCAGCTTGCGGTTCAGGTCGCGCGGGACCGAGCGGACGACGGGCTCGAACACCTCGGTCAGCCACTGGTGCGCGACGATCTCCTCGTCCTCGTTCTGCTGGTCGGTCGAGGCGGCGAACGAGTCGAGGTCGTTCAGCAGCCGGCGCGCCTGGTTCTCCTCGACGTCCAGCCCGGTCAGCCGCAGCAGCCGGCGCGAGTGGTGCCCGGCGTCCACGACCTTCGGCTGGATCCGGACCTGGCTGCCGTCCCAGTCGGTGATGATGTCGATCTCGGCGACGTCGAACCCGAGCTCGTTCAGTCGCCGGATCCGCGAGTCCAGCCGGTGGATCTCGTCGGTCGCGAACTCCTCCGGTGCGGTCAGTTCGGCCCAGAGCGCCTCGTACCGGTCCTGGATCGACTGGACCGTCTCCTGCGGGTCGATGTCCGGGTCGAGCAGTCCGCCTTCCTGCAGGTCGAGCAGCTCGCCGAACAGGTTGATCTCCGCGGTGTAGAGGTCGTGCGCCCGCTGCCCGTCGGAGATGTCCTGGTGCAGCTCACCGGTCTCGGCGTCCACCAGGTACGCCGCGAACGCGCCGGCATCGCGCCGGAACAACGTGTTGGACAGCGAGCAGTCACCCCAGAAGAACCCGTTCAGGTGCAGCCGCACGATCAACGCGACCAGCGCGTCGATGAGCCGGTTGACCGTGTCCGGCCGCAGCGTGCTGGAGAACAGCGCGCGGTAGGGCAGCGAGAACTGCAGGTGCCGGGTGACCAGGATCGAGTCGATCGGCTCACCGTTGCGGTCGAGCCGGTCGGTGATCACGCCGACGGGTTCGACCGAGGGTGTGTCGAGGCGTTCCAGGTCGCGAAGCAACCGGTACTCGTGCATGGCCAGATGCTCGAGCACCTCCTTGATCGCGTACACGCTGCCGTTGACCCGGACGAACCGGACCACGTGCCGCGAGATACCGCGCGGCAGCGCGACCAGCTGGTCCTCGGGCCAGTCCTCCAGCGGGACATCCCACGGAAGCGACAGCAGACCGGTGTCCGGGCGGGTGGCGACGAATCGAGGCACGGGACCAAGTCTGTCAGCTTTGCCCGGAAACCCTGAGTCTTCAGCCACCAGCCGGTACGGCGTCCCGCCGCTACGACCGCCCAGCCGGTACGACGCCTGACGTCGTACGCAAGTGGTTGCAAGAACTTGCGTAATCAGGCGTAGAGTTTGCGTCATGACACGACGACTTGCAGAGGTGGCCAAGAAGGTCGGGGTCAGCGAAGCCACCGTCAGCCGGGTCCTGAACGGGAAGCCCGGGGTGTCCGAGGCGACTCGCGAAGCCGTTCTCACCGCGCTCGACGTACTCGGGTACGAGCGTCCGACTCAGCTGCGCGGCGACCGGGCCCGGCTGGTCGGGCTGGTGCTGCCGGAGTTGCAGAACCCGATCTTCCCGGCCTTCGCGGAGGTCGTCGGCGGCGCGCTCGCTCAGCAAGGTTTCACCTCCTTGCTCTGCACCCGGACCGTCGGCGGCGTGTCCGAGGCCGACTATGTCGATCTGCTCCTGCAACAGCAGGTCTCCGGCGTCGTGTTCGCCGGCGGCTTCTACGCGCAGGCCGACGCGCCGCACCAGCACTACGAGCTGATCAAGGAGCGCAAACTCCCGACCGTCCTCGTCAACGCGGCGGTCGACCACCTCGGCTTCCCGCAGGTCTCGTCGGACGATTTCGTCGCCGCGGAGATGGCGATCGGGCACCTGCGCGCGCTCGGCCACCGCCGGATCGGAATGGTCCTCGGCCCGCGCGACCACATCCCGTCGCGGCGCAAGCTGGACGCGTTCCTCGCCTCGGCCGAGGCCGATGAAGACCTGGTCGAGCACACCATGTTCTCGCTCGAAGGCGGGCACGCGGCGGCGACTCGGCTGGTCAAGCGCGGCGTCACCGGCATCGTCTGCGCCAGCGACATCCTCGCCCTCGGCGCCATCCGCGCGGTCCGTCGCGCCGGCCTCAAGGTGCCCGAAGAGGTCTCGGTGATCGGGTATGACGACTCCGCGATGATGAACTGCACCGACCCGCCACTGACCACTGTCCGCCAGCCCATCGACGCGATGGGCCGCGCCGCGGTCGACATGCTCGTCGCCCTGATCGAGCGCGCCGCCCTCCCCGCCGACGAGCTCCTCTTCGAACCCGAGCTGGTGGTCCGAGCCTCGACCGCGCGAGCCGCCCACTGATCTGAGCTACACACCCCCGCCCTGAGCGGAGTGAAGGGCGGTTGCTCGTAGTCAATTTTTTGCAATCTTCGATCGAAGTATTGCGAACATCGATCCACTTACCTACGGTGTGCCCATATCCGAGGGGCGGGACGAGGACGCCCTCGCAGCAGAAGGGCAGATCCATGAGGAGAACGCTGAGCCTGGTGCTGGCGGCAGGACTCGGACTGGTGGCCGCGTCCTGTGGATCGGGGGATGACAAGCCGGACGCCGGGGGATCAGGCGGCCAGGTCACCATCACCGTCGGCTGTCAGCCGCCGAAGAGCAACCCGAAGGAGCGGGCCGGCTGGGACGCCGATGTCGCCGAGTTCCAGAAGCTGCACCCGAACATCACCATCCAGAGCAAGGACGCGTTCCCCTGCATCAACCCGGACACCTTCCAGGCGAAGCTGGCCGGCGGTACCCAGGAGGACGTGTTCTACGTCTACTACACCGACGTACAGAAGATCATCAAAGCCAAGCAGGCCGCGGACATCAGCCAGTACGTCGGCAGTGTCGGCAAGGTGAAGGACCTGCGCGCCGATGTCATGGGCGTGTTCAAGGACGGCGACAAGACCTACGGCCTGCCGCGCAACAACTACAACATGGGCCTGGTCTACAACCGCAAGCTGTTCACGCAGGCGGGTCTCGACCCGGACGCGCCGCCGAAGACCTGGGCCGAGGTGCAGGCAGCGGCCAAGAAGATCGCGGCTCTCGGTGCCGGGTACGTCGGCTTCGGCGAGTACTCCGCCGGCAACACCGGTGGCTGGCACTTCGCCGCTTCGCTGTACGCGCGTGGTGGGTCGATGGTGAGCGACGACGGCAAGACCGCCGCGTTCAACAGCCCCGAGGGCGAGGCGGTGCTGGAGAACCTGAAGCAGCTGCGCTGGAACGACAACGCGATGGGCAGCAAGCAGCTCCTCCAGTGGGAGGACCTGATGCGAATGATGGGCTCCGGCAAGCTCGGCATGATGATCGGCGCGCCGGACGTGGTGCAAGGCGTGAACAACGACTTCCAGGGCAAGTTCGAGGACTACGGCGTCACCGCGGTGCCGGAGTCCGACGGCAAGGCGTCGCTCAGCGGTGGCGACGGCTACATGTTCAACCCGAAGGCGACACCGGAGAAGATCAAGGCCGGCCTGCTCTGGCTGGAGTTCCACGAACTTACCCCCGGTAAGGGCCAGTTCAATTACGCCCGGGCCAAGGAACAGGGCCGCCCGGTCGGCCTGCCGATCCCGGACCTGTACGGCGACTCCGCGCCGGGCAAGGAAATCATTGCCTTGCGCAAGCAGTACGCGACGGTGCCGGTCGACCACTTCGCGCCGTACGTCGCCGCCCAGCCGAACATCACCCTCAAGCTGGAGCCCCCCAAAGCCCAGGAGTTGTACGCCGTGCTGGACGTCGCGATGTCCGCCGTACTCACCCGCCAGAACGCCGACATCGACAAACTGCTCTCCGACGCCGAGAGCAAGGCAAACAAGATCCTCGCGAAGAACACCTAGATGACTGTTACATCCAGGCAGCAGGTGCGCCGTCCCCGCTTCGCGGGGTCGGCGCGCCCGCGGGGGAAGAGAGGGGACGGAGTCCCCGGACCGGCGGCCGGCCCGGGCGCCGCCGGCCCCGACCAGGCGGGCGCCCTGCGGCGCGCGGTCGGGCGCAATCTGACGGCGTACGGGTTCTTGTGTGGGGCGTTGGTCTGTTTCGCCTTGTTTTCCTGGTATCCGATGGTGCGGGAGGTTGTCCTCAGCTTTCAGGAGAACAACTTCGTCGATGCCCCGACGTGGGTCGGGTTCGACAACTTCCGGACCGTGATCGAGGATCCGGCGTTTCGGTCGGCCTGGATCAACACCGCCGCGTTCAGCGGACTGGCGCTCGTGATCGGGTATGCGGTCCCGTTCGTGCTGGCCGTCGTACTGAATGAGCTCAGGCACGCCAAGGCCTACCTGCGCTTCGTCGTCTATCTCCCCGTCATGCTCCCGCCGGCCGTCGCCGTATTGCTGTTCAGGTGGTTCTACGATCCCGGCGCCGGCCTGTTCAACCAAGTGCTCGATGTCTTCCACCTCCCGCCGCTGAGCTGGCTCGACTCGACCAGTACGGCGCTCGTCAGCCTCGTGCTCGTGTCGACGTGGATGAACCTCGGCACCGGCACGCTCATCTACTTGGCCGCGCTGCACAGCATTCCCGGCGATCTCTACGAGTCGGCGGAGCTCGACGGCGCCGGCCTGCTCCGGCGCGTGTGGCACGTGACGATCCCGCAGACCAAGCTGATCCTGCTGGTGATGCTTCTCCTGCAGATCGTCGCGACCATGCAGGTCTTCATCGAGCCGTACCTGCTGACCGGCGGCGGCCCCGAGAACGCGACCGTGACGGTCGCCTACCTGATGTACCAGTACGCCTTCAACTTCGGCGATTTCGGTGGTGGCGGCGCGCTCGGCCTGATGCTAATGGTCGTCCTGATGGTGTTTTCCGCGATCTACCTACGCGTGTCCCGGGAGGCCGAACGATGAGAACTCTCGTCTCACCATTGGCGCTCCGAACCCCGCGCGGCCGGTTGATCTACTGGGCGACGCTCTCGATGGTCGTCATCGGGTTCACCATCGCCTTCGTATTCCCGCTGTACTGGATGGTGACCGGCGCGCTCAAGTCACCCGACGAGCTGGCCCAGATCCCGCCGAGCTTCTTCCCCAAGCGCTTCGACTTCGGTGTGTACGGCGACGCGTGGGAGCAGCTGCAGTTGGGTGTGTTCCTGAAGAACACCGTGCAGTACGCCGGAGGCGCCTGGCTGTTCACCCTCGCGGTCGATGTCACGGCGGCGTACGCGTTGTCGAAGCTCCGGCCGTGGTTCGGCAAGCTGATCCTCGGTGCGATGCTGGCGACGCTGATGATCCCGCCGATGGTCCTGCTGCTGCCGACGTACTTGACCGCCAAGGATCTCCCGATCGTGCACCTCGACCTGCTGAACACCCCGTGGGCGATTTGGTTGCCGGCGGCAGCGAACGGGTTCTTCGTCTTCCTGCTCAAGCGATTCTTCGACTCGATCCCGCGCGAGCTGCTGGAGGCCGCGGAGATCGATGGCGCCTCGCCGGCGAGGATCCTGTGGTCGATCGTGCTGCCGGTGTCGCGGCCGATCCTCGGCGTGGTGTCGATCCTGTCCGTAGTCACGGTGTGGAAGGACTTCGTCTGGCCGCTGCTGGTGCTGCCGGAGACGGACAAGATGTCGATCAGCGTCGGCATCGCGTCCCTGTCCGCCCAGATGCCGCAGAACGTCCTGATCGCATCCCTGGTGATCGCCAGCCTGCCAACCATTCTCGTGTTCTTCGTCTTCCAAAGAGGCATCATGGCCGGGCTCACTGCCGGAAGTCTCAAAGGCTAGGAAAAGACCGCCCCTCGCTTCGCTCGGGGCGGGGAGTTGGAAGGAGCCGCCGCTTGGGGTGGGGGTGGTGGAAGGAGCCTGCCTCTGAAGGCGGGGTGGAGAGAGGAGAATTGATGGCGGGCGAGTGGTGGCGTGGGGCGGCGATTTATCAGGTCTATTTGCGGAGTTTTGCTGATGGCAACGGTGATGGGATCGGTGATCTGGCCGGGTTACGGGCGAAGCTGCCGTATCTGGCTGAGCTCGGGGTCGACGCGATCTGGTTGAACCCGTGGTATCCGTCCCCGATGGTCGACGGCGGGTACGACGTCGCCGACTACCGAGCCATCGATCCGGCCTTCGGCACCCTGGCGGAGGCGGAGGCGTACATCGCCGAGGCACACGCCCTCAACATCCGCACCATCATCGACATAGTCCCGAACCACGGCTCCGACCAGCAAGACTGGTTCGTCCAGGCAGTGCAAGCCGGGCCAGGAACCCCCGAGCGCGACCGCTTCATCTTCCGCCCCGGCCGCGGAGACCGGCCACCCAACGACTGGCAGTCCATCTTCAACGGCCCCGCCTGGACCCAGGTCGAGGACGGCGAGTGGTACCTGCACCTGTTCGCCCCCGAGCAGCCCGACTTCAACTGGCGCAACCCCGAGGTGGTCGAGGAGTTCCACGACATCCTGCGGTTCTGGCTGGATCGTGGCGTCGACGGGCTCCGCATCGACAGCGCCGCCGTACTGTTCAAGGACCTGGACAGTGTCGAGGAGTCGTACACCGATCATGACGAGGTGCACGACATCTACCGCGGCTGGCGGCGGATCACCGACACGTACAACGACCGCTTCCTCGTCGGCGAGATGTGGATGCCGGACCAAGAGCGATTCGCGCTGTACTTGCGGCCGGACGAGATGCACACCGCGTTCAACTTCGACTTCCTCTCCCGCCCATGGGACGCCGAGGAGCTCAAGACATCCATCGATCTCACCCTGTCCACGCACCTCCCGATCGGCGCCCCACCCACCTGGGTCCTGTCGAACCACGACGTCACCCGCCCGGTCACGAAGTACGGGCGCCCCGACACCTCCTTCTCACACCAGGACCGCAAACACGGCATGCGCACCGACCTCGTCCTCGGCGAACGCCGAGCCCGTGCCGCAGCCCTCCTCGCCATGGCCCTCCCCGGCGCCGTCTACGTCTACCAGGGCGAAGAACTAGGCCTCCCCGAAGTCGAGGACCTCCCCGACGACGTACTCCAAGACCCCATCTTCACCCGCTCGTCCGGCACCGACCGAGGCCGAGATGGTTGCCGAGTCCCCCTACCCTGGTCCGGTCACGAACCTCCCTTCGGCTTCAGCACCGCCACCCCGTGGCTCCCACAACCCCCCGAGTGGAAAAACCTCACCGCCGAATCCCAACTCGACAACCAAAACTCCATGCTCACCCTCTACCGCAAAGCCCTACACATCCGCCGCCGAGAACTAGGCGACGGCACCCTCACCTGGTTGGACTCGGCCCCCGGAATCCTCGCTTTCACCCGCGACTCCGGTCTCAAATGCGTCAGCAATCTCACCCAGTCGCCTGTCAAGCTCCCGCAGTACGACGAACTCCTGCTCACCACCCGCCCACTCGACGTCGGCCACCTCCCACCCGATACCACCGTCTGGCTTCGCTGAAGTACCGAGGATTTCGTTGCGGTCGGTGTTCGGTGTTCGGTATTGACCGAACGGCGAACATTTGACAGTCTGTGAGTGTGGAAGAAGTACAAGGATTCGTCGGATCGGCCTTCGAACAGTTGGACGTGCCGGTGGAATCCGGTGGCTCAGGCAACGACTTGGCCGCCGACCTCGTCCTCGATCCGTGGGGTTCTGGGGTCAGGTTGCAGCTGAAACGTGTTGCGCTGGCAACGGAGCAGTCGGTCGAGCGTCTGGTTAGCCAAGAGGACACAACGAAGTTGACGGCACGCCGTGCAGATGACCACGACCTCGTTCTGTTCGTTGTCGCCGACCGCGTCACCGGTGATGCTCGGAGGCTGCTGATGAAGCGGGGAGCCGGCTACCTCGACCTTCGGGGCCATTTGGGCCTGAGAGCTCCCGGCCTGATCATCGACGCGGATGTCGAGCCGGTCGTCGTCCGGTCCGACCGCGTGAGCCCGTTGGGTGGCAAGGCAGGACTGGAAGTGGCAGCCGCACTCCTGATGCGACCGGAACGTACGCCGGCCGTCCGCGAACTGGCACGTGATCTCAGCAGATCCCCTAGTACGGTGTCGGAGATCCTAGCTGCCATGCGCGGCGAACGTCTCATCGACTCTGACAACCGGCTGTCGGACGCCAGATTGTTCTGGGAACTCGTGGAGCACTGGCGGTATGAAGACCGCTACCTGGAGCACCTGCCCGATCGAGGCGGGGAGACGGTTGTCAGCAGCACCCTGAGATTGGGGGATGACGACTTGCATCGCGTCGGGTGGGCTTTGGCGGGATCGGCTGGCGCGGTTGCGCACGGTGCCCCCGTAGCAGTGCGTGCCGATCAACCACTCGAGTTCTACGTCCCGGATCGTGTGGTGCTGAACCGAGCGCAGAAGTTGCTAGGCGAACTTCCGGGGCCAGAACATGCTGCCTGCTCCGTTCGTATCGCGCCGGTGCCGGCCGTTTGCGCACAACGTGTCAGAGCTTCACGAAGCTACTTCGATTGGCCCGTCGCACATCCGCTTTTTGTTGCGCTGGATCTGGCCCAGGATCGCGGACGCGGTCGAGAGGTCCTCGACGACTGGACGCCTGCCGGGGGATGGCCTCGTGTCTGGTGAGGCCGTACAGCTCGTTGGTGACACGATGGCGGGCGTTGTCCAGGCGGTCGAATCTGTTCGGAAACTGACTGGCGACCTACCAGTCGTCGTCGGCGGCTTGGCTGTCATCTGCCGCCTCAGCAGTGCACATCGTGCGACGGTGGACTTGGACATCGTCGATCGTTTGAGAGCTGGAGAACCACCCACGTTGGAATTGCTCAGACGAACGAACAATAAGTACGGGCCGGCCGGCGTCCTCGTTACCACTGACTATGGCGAGATCCGGGTCGATGTTCTCGAGGTGCGTCAAGCAGAGCTGGATCATCCCAGCGATAACTCGGGTGATCGCTTGCACGCGCACTCGCATGCCTGGGCAAGTGACAGTGCGACAGAAGTACCGATCACCGTCGTGACATCGAGGACCGGGGCTTCGGTCTCAGTGTCGACGAAAGTCGCAGAGCCCGGTCCGTTGATCGCCATGAAGCTTCAAGCTGTCATGGACCGCGGCGATGCCAAGGCGGGCACGGATCTCTGGGACATCGTTCGATTGACTCTTGATCCGCAGTGTCGTGATCGCGCTCTAAGCCAGCTCCTCACCTGTGAGTCGCAACTGGCAGCCGACATCGGTGAACACGTCAATGGATGGTTTGACCTTAGGCGAGGTTGGACGTTGGACCGGCTGGCGGCGGTCGCGGGCGATGTAGTCAGCGGTGACGATGTCGACCTTGTACGTGAGCTGCTGCTCGGGTCTTGTCGTCGATAGTTAAAGCCGAATGTGGCCGTACGTTCACATTTTGTGCTGTGCGCGTACGGCCACATTCTCCTCAGATGCCTCAGTTGAGGGGTTTGAAGTGGCGGAGGCGGAGGCTGTTGGTTACTACGAAGATCGAGCTGAAGGCCATGGCGGCGCCTGCGAGCATCGGGTTCAGGAGGCCGGCGGCGGCTAGGGGGAGGGCGGCTACGTTGTAGGCGAAGGCCCAGAAGAGGTTGCCCTTGATGGTTCGGAGGGTGCTGCGGGAGAGGCGGATGGCGTCCGCCGCTGCGCGCAGGTCGCCGCGGACCAGGGTCAGGTCGCTGGCCTCGATCGCTACGTCGGTGCCGGTGCCCATGCTCAGGCCGAGATCGGCCTGAGCCAGCGCGGCCGCGTCGTTGACGCCGTCGCCGACCATTGCGACGACCCGGCCCTCGCCCTGCAGCTTCTTCACGGCCTCGACCTTGTCGGCCGGCAGTACCTCGGCGATCACCTCGTCGATGCCGACCTCAGCCGCCACCTTCGTCGCCACCGCTTCGTTGTCCCCGGTCAGCAGCACCGGCCGGAGGCCTAGTGCCTTCAAATCCTGAATGGCCTGTGCTGACGTCGCCTTGACCGTGTCCGCGACCACCAGCACCGCCCGCGCCTTCCCGTCCCAGCCGACCGCGACCGCCGTACTGCCCTCGGCCTCGGCGTGGTCCTTGGCATGCGCCAGGTCGTCCGGCAGGTACTGGCTCCACTCCTCCAGCAGTCGCGTCCGTCCGACCAGTACGGCGTGCCCGTCGACGATGCCCTGCACCCCGAGCCCTTCGACGTTCCCAAAGTCCTCGACCTCAGGCAGCTGACCCAGCTCGGCCATAGCCCCTCGGGCGATGGCAGCAGCGATCGGGTGCTCACTGGAGTGCTCCAGCGCCCCAGCCAACCGCAGTACCTCGGAACGGTCCTCGTCAGCAACCAGCAGTACGTCGACCAGCTCCATCCGGCCCGTCGTCACAGTGCCCGTCTTGTCGAGTACGACGGTGTCCACCCGCCGCGTCGACTCCAGCACCTCGGGGCCCTTGATCAGGATGCCCAACTGCGCACCCCGGCCGGTACCGACCATCAACGCGGTCGGCGTGGCCAGCCCAAGCGCACAAGGGCAAGCGATGATCAGTACGGCGACCGCCGCGGTGAACGCGATCTCGACCGGTGAACCGTTGCCCAGCCAGAAGCCGAGCGTCGCCAGCGCCAGCCCGATCACGATCGGCACGAAGATCCCGGACACCTTGTCGGCCAGCCGCTGCACCGCGGCCTTCCCGTTCTGCGCGTCCTCGACCAGCCGCGCCATCTGCGCCAACTGAGTATCCGCACCAACTCGGGTCGCCCGTACGACGAGCCGCCCGCCCGCATTCACAGTCGCACCCACCACGGCGTCACCCGCGCCGACCTCGACCGGCACCGACTCGCCCGTGAGCATCGACGCATCGACCGCGCTGCTGCCGGTCACGATCAGGCCATCCGTGGCGACCTTCTCACCCGGCCGTACGACGAACTGGTCGCCGACAACCAGCTGATCCGCCGGGATCCGCACCTCGGACCCATTCCGCAGTACGGCGACATCCTTCGCGCCCAGCTCCAGCAGCGCCCGCAGCGCGGCACCGGACCGTCGCTTGGCGCGGGCCTCGAAGTACCGCCCGGCCAGGATGAAGGTCGTGACGCCGGCCGCGACCTCGAGATAGATCTCCTCGGCGCCGCTGCCGCGGGACGGGATCAGCGTGAACGGCATCTTCATTCCCGGCTCACCGGCACCGCCTATGAACAACGCGTACAGCGACCACAAGAAGGCGCTCACCACGCCCAGCGAGATCAGCGTGTCCATCGTCGCCGCGCCGTGCCGCAGGTTCGTCCAGGCGGCCTTGTGGAACGGCCAGGCCGCCCACGTCACCACCGGGAAAGCCAGTGTCAGTGATGCCCACTGCCAGAAGTCGAACTGCAGCGCCGGGATCATCCCGAACGCGATCACCGGCACCGCCAGCACAATGCTGGTGATCAGCCGCTGCCGCAGCGGCTTGAGCTCGTCGGGCTCGTCGTCCGAAGGCTCGACCGCCGGGGTCGGAAGGGTCGCGGTGTAGCCGGTCTTCTCGACAGTGGCGACCAGCTCGTCGGTGGTGATGCCGTCCGCGAAGGTCACTTTCGCCTTCTCGGTGGCGTAGTTGACGGTCGCGGTGACGCCGTCCATCCGGTTCAGCTTCTTCTCCACCCGCGCGGCGCACGAGGCGCACGTCATGCCACCGATGATGAGTTCGACGGACTGACCGGGTTCTGTGGTGGTCATTGCTGTGTGCCTCCTCTCAGGAGTGGCCGTGCGGGGTCTCTTCGTGCTCGGGAGTGACAGTGGCCGGCGGGACGATCGTCGTACCCTCAGAGCCGACGCGAACGGTGAACTCCGCCGTGTGGACGGCGCCGGCGTGCTGGAAGTCCAGGAACAGGCTGTACGTCCCTGCCGTCGGGAACGTCGTCCCGAAGGTGATCGACGGCCCACCCTTCATCCCAGCCGTCGCTTCCTCGGCGGGATGGTTGTGCAGGTAGGCGAGGTCGCCGCTGCGCAGTGACACCAGGTGCCCGAAGGCGCCCAGGTACGGCTGCAGGTCGGTGACCGGCTTCCCGCCGCGGCTGACCGTGAACGTCAGCTCGGTTTCCTTCCCCGCGACCGGGCTGCCGGCGAGCGTCACGTCGTACCCGTGGAAGCTGTAGTTGCTCGACGGCTCGCTCAGTGGGACCGGGATGTAGAGGCCGGACACGTTCACGTCGGTGCCGAGCGTCAGCGTCCGGTCCAGCCCGGCGGGCTTGAAGTCGGCATACAGCCGCCAGGTCCCGCCGGCAGTGAACGTGAAGGGGATGCTCCAGGTCCCACCCGCGTCCCGGGTCGGGTGCACGTGGTGGAAGCCGGACAGGTCACGCCGTACGACGATCAGGTGCAGATCCTTCTCATGCGTCTGCTGGTACTGCGTGACCGGCTTGCCGTCGGGTCCTTGGATCGTGAAGCGCAGCGCGGTCTTGGCGCCGGCCTGGTAGAAGGTTGTCTGGGGAGCAAAGGTGTAGCCGGCATCGGAGACCGCCAGGCCCGGCAACTGTCCGCCGGATTCACTGTGGCCTCCGCCATGTCCTTCCATTGATGCCTCCGGTTTGGCCGCCGCGATCGGTTCGACCGCGGCGCCGATCGCGAACGCCGCCGCGAAGGCGAGCGCCAGCGCACCGGCGAACGCGCCGAGCCGGAGCGCGGCGGCCCTGGTCACGACGCCGCCAGTTCGTAGCCCGCCTCGTCGACGGCCTCACGTACGGCGGACTCGTCGAGAGCGGACTCACTCGTCACGTGGACCGCGGAGGTGCCGCCCGCGACGAGATCGATGCTGACCTCCTGCACACCGGCGATCTTGCTGATCTCCTCGGTGACAGACGCGCTGCAGTGGCCGCAGGTCATACCGGAGACGGAGTAGGTCGTGGTGGTCATAGCGTGCTCCTTGAAGCTCGGGTTGTTTTCAGCTGCGAACGAGGCGGGCGATCGCGTCGGAGGCCTCGCGGACCTTCTCCTCCGCTTCCGCGCCGCCCTTCTGCGCGGCCTCGACCACGCAGTGCGCCAGGTGCTCGTCGAGCAACTCCAGCGAGAAGGACTGCAGTGCCTTCGTCGCCGCGGACACCTGGGTGAGGATGTCGATGCAGTACTTGTCCTCCTCGACCATCCGCTGCAGGCCACGGATCTGACCCTCGATCCGCCGCAGCCGCTTCAGGTGGCTGCTCTTCTCGGCGGTGTAGCCGTGCACGTGGTCTTCGGTCATGACAAGCTCCTCATCTACCCCTCGGGGGTATGTCGACAGCCATGAAGTTACCCCCTCGGGGTATCAAACGCAAGTGCCCCAAGACATACCCGCAGGGGGTATTTTCGCAGCAGTCGCCCAACAAACCTGCCAAGCTGTGCGTCTACTGGCTCGACAAGGGGGTGGCATGCCAGAACTGGCGATCAGTACGCGCGGTCTGCGGAAGACCTACCGGACCCGGCTGGGCCGGAAGGTGGTGGCCGTTCAGGGACTCGACCTGGACGTGCCGGTCGGGGGAGTTCACGGGTTCCTCGGGCCGAACGGGTCGGGCAAGACGACGTCGATCCGGATGCTGCTCGGGCTGATCCGGGCCGACGCGGGGACGATGACGGTGTTCGACCGGCCGGTGCCGGCTCAGCTGCCAGAGGTCGTCGGCCGGGTCGGCGCGATCGTGGAGTCGCCGAAGTTCTTCCCGGCCTTCAGTGGCCGGAAGAACCTGGAGCTGCTCGCCGAGGCGATCGGCGTACCCAGGAAACAGGTCGGTGAGGTGCTCGAGCAGACCTCGCTGGGCGAGCGCGGCAAGGATCGGTACAAGGCGTACTCGCTCGGCATGAAGCAGCGGCTAGCGATCGCGGCGACCCTGCTGAAGCAACCCGACCTGCTGATCTTCGACGAGCCGACCAACGGCCTCGATCCGGCGGGCATCCGGGAGATCCGCGAGACCATGCGCGGCCTCGGCGATCAGGGCCGGACCGTCCTGGTCAGCAGCCACATCCTCGCCGAGGTCGAGCAGGTCGCCGACACCGTGTCGATCATCGGCCACGGCCGGCTGCTCGCCTCCGGCACGGTCGCCCAGGTGATCGGCGGCAGTACGGCGGCAACGGTCAAGGTGGCGGTGGACAACCACGAGGCGGCGATCCGGATCCTGACCGCGGCCGGGATGACAGTACGGGCCGACGGCAACTACCTGCTGGTGGACGGCGCAGAGCATCCTGCCGACGTCACTCGCCGGCTGGCACATCAGGAGCTCTACGTGTCCGAGCTGGCCCCGGTCCGGGCCGACCTCGAATCGGTCTTCCTCGAGTTGACCGCGGGGGAGGGGCTGAAATGATCCGTCTCACCGGGGTTGAGCTCCGCCGCCTCACGGCCCGCCGGCTGACCGTCATCGGCGTACTCGCGGTCCTCGGCATCACCGCGTTCCTGCTGTTCGCGATCTGGCAGGACGCGCGGCCGTTGTCCGCCGACGAGCAGCGGGTGGCACAGACGCAGTACGAGCAGGTCCACAAGGACTGGGTGGAGCACGGCGACGAGAACAAGCAGATGTGCGAGGCGGACTGGCGGAACATGCCGGATCCGAAGCCGGCGCTGGAGGAGATGTGTGCGTTCCGGGAGCCGACCATCGACGACTTCGGCAAGCCGCGGACCGTGTTCGCCGAGGTGATGCCGGAGCTGCTGCTCGGTTCGTCGTACCTGCTGGTCTTCGCCGCGTTCCTGATCGGGGCGAGCTTCTTCGGCGCCGAGTTCAGTACGGGGTCGATCGGCAACTGGCTGACGTTCGAACCGCGCCGGCTCCGGGTCTACGGCAGCAAAGTGCTGGCCGCCGCGATCGGGCTCGCGCCGGTCGGGGTCGTCGTACTGGCGATCTCGCTGCTCGGCACTTATCTGATCGTTGATCAGCTCGGCGATACGGCGACCACGACGGGCAAGGTGTGGGGTGATCTCACCGCGATCGGCGGCCGGGCCGTCCTGCTGACCGCGCTGGGAGCAGCGCTCGGCAGTGTGGCGGGTTCGTTGCTCCGGCATACGGCGGCCGCGATCGGTGTGGTGATGGCGTACCTGGTGCTGATCGAGGGGGTGTTCGCCAGCTTCCTCAACAAGGCGCAGCCGTGGCTGGTGAAGACGAACTTCGATGCCTTCGTCCGGCACGACACGACGTACTACCTGAACCAGTGCTCGTCCAGCCCCGATGGTGGCTACATGTGCAACTCGATCGAGAAGACGCTGACGTTCGAGCACGGCGCCTGGTATCTCGGCATCCTCGCGGTCGTCGTGATCGCGATCGGCGCGGCGGTCTTCCAGCGCCGGGACATCACCTGAATACAGACGGCCCCGGGTGGATAACCACCCGGGGCCGTCTGTATTACGTCGTACGAATCAGGCCGTCAGCCGCTCCTCCGTGGAGGTGGAGAACAGGTGCAGCTTGTCGGGCAGCGCCGCCAGGTGGATGGTCGAGCCCTTCTCGACCGGCATCCGGGCGTCGATCCGGGCGACGATCTGCTGGTGCTCGTTGTTGTGCTCCGCGGTGCCGTACAGGTACGCGTCGGCACCGAGCTCCTCGACCACGGCGACGTGGACCGGCAGGCCCTGGTCGGCGACCTTGAAGGCCTCCGGCCGGACGCCCAGGGTCAGCGTCTTGTCGCTGCCGGCCTTGGCCAGGAGGCTGCGCTCGAGCGGGACGACGTAGTCGCCCAGCTTCGCGCCGCCCTCGGTGATGTCCGCGGTCAGCAGGTTCATCGCCGGCGAACCGATGAAGCCCGCGACGAACTTGTTCTTCGGGTGGTCGTACAGGTTCAGCGGGGTGTCGACCTGCTGCAGCAGGCCGTCCTTCAGAACGGCGACCCGGTCGCCCATCGTCATGGCCTCGACCTGGTCGTGGGTGACGTAGACCGTGGTGACGCCGAGACGCTGCTGCAGCTCGGCGATCTGGGTACGCGTCTGGACGCGCAGCTTGGCGTCGAGGTTCGACAGCGGCTCGTCCATCAGGAAGACCTGCGGGTTACGGACGATCGCGCGGCCCATGGCGACACGCTGACGCTGACCACCGGACAGCGCCTTCGGCTTGCGGTCGAGGTACTCCTCCAGGCCGAGCAGCTTGGCGGCCTCGCCGACGCGCTTGGCCCGGTCCTCCTTCGAGACACCCTGCATCTTGAGCGCGAAGCCCATGTTGTCCGCGACCGACATGTGCGGGTAAAGCGCGTAGTTCTGGAACACCATCGCGATGTCCCGCTCCTTCGGCGGACGGTGCGTGACGTCGCGGTCGCCGATGTAGATGGCACCCTCGTTGACCTCTTCGAGGCCGGCGAGCATCCGGAGCGAGGTGGACTTACCGCAACCCGACGGGCCGACGAGAACCATGAACTCGCCGTCCTCGATCTCGAGGTTGAGCTTGTCTACGGCGGGGGTGTCACCACCCGGGTAGATCCGGGTTGCCGACTTGAAAGACACAGTGGCCATGACGATTACTTCCCTTCACCGGCAGGAACGTGCCGGACGATCCGAGTAAAGGCCCCCGGGCGGGGGTGCGCCCATCCTCACCCGGCGCGCTGGTTCTGACAAGGTTTACGGCGTGTGACGTGTCCATTCTGTTCACGTTGTGGACACATCCACGCAGTCTGCAAGTTCTTGCACGATCTTGCTGCAAGCTCAACGGGTGGTGGGTACAGTGCCCCGCGTGAGCAGTAGAGCGCGGCTGGCGGATATCGCGGCCAAGGCGGGGGTCAGCGAGGCGACGGTCTCGCGGGTGCTGAACGGCAAGCCGGGGGTGGCGGAGGAGACCAAACAGTCGGTGCTGACGGCACTCGACGTACTGGGCTTCGAACGGCCGACCCGGTTGCGGCGGCGGTCCGCGGGACTGATCGGGCTGGTGATGCCGGAGTTGATCAACCCGATCTTCCCGGCGTTCGCCCAGGTGATCGAGTCCGCGCTGTCGCAGCGCGGGTACACCCCGGTGCTGTGCACGCAGTCCCCCTCCGGCGCGACGGAGGAGGAGTACGTCGAGATGCTGCTCGAGCGCGGCGTCTCCGGGATCATCTTCGTCTCCGGCCTGCACGCGGACACCGGCGCCGACCACGCGCGCTATCAGTCGCTGGTGGACCGGCGACTGCCGGTGGTGTTCGTGAACGGCTGGCTGCCGGGCGTCGAGGCGCCGTTCGTGTCGTCGGACGAGTACGCCGCGATGGAGCTCGCGGTCTCACATCTCGTTGCCCTCGGCCACCGGCGGATCGGCTTCGCCTCCGGGCCGGAACGCTTCATCGTCGTACAGCGGAAACTGGCCGGCTACCGAACCTCGATGAAAGCCCAGCTGGGCCTGTCGGATCAGGACCTGGACGGTTTGGTCTCATTGAGCATGTTCGGCGTCGAGGGTGGTGCCGCGGCCGCCCAACCACTGCTGGATGCCGGCGTCAGCGCGGTGATCTGCGGGTCCGACATGATGGCGCTCGGCGTCATCCGAGCAGCCCGCCAACGCGGCCTCGCCGTCCCCGCCGACATCTCGGTCGTCGGCTACGACGACGCCCCCATGATGGAGTTCACCGACCCACCCCTCACCACCATCCGCCAACCCGTCCAACCCATGGCCCTGGCCGCAGTCCAGTCCCTCCTGGAAGAGGTCCGAGGCCACACCACCCCCCACACCGAATTCCTCTTCCGCCCCGAACTAGTAGTCCGCGCCTCCACTGGCCCGGCCCACTGAAACTCCGGCCCGGAAGCCACCCCCTGCCGAGTGGTTCCGGGCCGAAGGGCTGGGGGTTACTTGGCTGCGTGGAACGCTGCTTGGCTTGGGGCCGCGATGCCGTTGGCCCAGAGGTTGTTGACCTTGGAGCGTTCGGTGGCGTCCGGGTAGGGGTTGGTGCAGGACGGGCCGGGGCCGCCGCCGGACATCAGTTCGGAGCAGGGGCCGGGGTAGTGGTCCGGCAGGCCGAGCACGTGGCCGGTCTCGTGGGCGGTGATGCGGGTCGGGTCGTACTGCTGCGCCTGGGCGTAGTCCAGGAAGATGTAGCCGCTGCCGTGCCCGTCGGTGGACGCGTACGAGCCGCGCGAGTCGTTGCCCTCGGTGTAATAGAAGTCGTAGTTGCTGCCCTCGACCAGCTTGACGTTGCTGACCGACGAGTTCCAGATCGACGTACTGGAGTTGATCTGCGAGCGGAACGTCGGAGCGTCGACGGCGTACGTCACGGTGACGGCGGCGACCTTCTTACCCGACTTGGCCTGCTGCGCGAACTTGGCGCGCGCCGACTTCATCACGGCGTTGTAGAAGGCCTTGGTGGCGGCTTCGTCCTGCGGTGAACCGACGTACGCCGCTCTGGACGCTTCAGTCGAGGTGGTCGAGGTGGTGGCCGGTGCCGACGCGATGGGGAACGCTGCGGCGAAGGTGGGGACGGCCAGTGCGGCGGCGGCCAAGGCTGTGGCGCTCAGCCCCGCGAGCGAAGACAGGATACGGCGATGCGACATGGAGGGCCTCACTCCGGATCGTGGCGGAAAGCGACCGGCGCATTACTGATCGCTACAATCCGGATGCTGCCAAGACTCCCGGTTTTCCGCACCAGATCGGAAAGAACTCTGGGGTTAACCCGCGCCGCGCCCCAGCCGCCCTATGCCATCCATAGCTCCGGGACTATGCCTCGCCGGGGATGCCGACGTTGAGGATTCGGGCGCCGGGGCCTCGTTCGGCCAGGCGGTCGGCCTTGTTGTAGAGGTTGCAGCGTTGGAGGCTGAGGCAGCCGCAGCCGATGCAGCCGTCGAGGTCGTCGCGCAGGCGCTCGAGCTCGGAGATTCGCTCGTCGAGCCGGCTGCGCCAGGTCTTCGACAACCGGCTCCAGTCCGCGCGGGTCGGCGTACGGTCGTCGGGTAGTGAATCCAGGGCCTGCTTGATCTCGGCGAGTGCGAGGCCGACCCGCTGTGCGGCCTGGACGAAGGCGATCCGCCGCAGCGTGCTGCGCTGGTACTGCCGCTGATTCCCGGCTGTCCGTCGCGACCTGATCAGGCCCTGGTCCTCGTAGAACCGCAACGCCGAGGCGGCGACTCCGGACCGATGGGCGATCTCTCCGATGGACAGCCAATGATCCTTGCTCGGAACGTTCTCCTCCGACATACCGCCACCCTAGATCCGCACTCCAAAAACTCAACCTCACTTGAACTGCGGCGAGGTTGGCGAGTGCTGGGCGTCCCGGGGAAACCAGTCGGGTGAGTGGTCTGGTGGTTGGGCGGATGGTCTGGACAGGCTGCCGCGTCGGGTACACTTGGTGGTGTCGGTGCGCGCGTCGCGTCACCAGAGATTTTCCCAGGCGCTCCGACCCGTCGGTTCAGCATCCCGCTGAAGTTTCCCGGCGACATGGGTGCAACGCGATAGCACCCGCAGGTCGATGCCCGTCTCCTGCTCAGCACGTTCTGTCCGGTCACGCCCGTGGCCGGCCTTTCTGTGCGGTTGCGATCCGGCCACTCGTCCGTGACGTTGAGAGAGAGTTTTTGCGTGACCCAGCACCACCACGATGACCGCCCGGCCGACGCCCCCGTGAAGAAGCCGCGGCACAAGAAGTTCCAGACCCAGTCGTACGGCGAACGGATGGCGGCCCAGGCCGAGGCCGCCGGCCCGTCCACCGGCGAGGTCCGGGACGACACCGCCCGCGGCGAGCGCCGGGGCGGCCCCTCCCAGTACTCCGACCGCGGCGTCCGCGGCTACGCCAACGACCGCCGCGACAACCGCCCGGTGAAGGGCTACCGCGCCGCCGAGCCGCGCACCGACCGCCGGCCCGCCAACCGGGACGACCGGCCGCAGTACAACCGCGACGAGCGTCCGCAGTACAACCGCGACGACCGGCCGCAGTACAACCGCGACGAGCGTCCGCAGTACGGCGACCGCGCCCGGACGGATCGCGGTGAGCGGAACCAGTACGGCGACCGGCCGCAGAACAACCGCAACGACCGCAACGACCGCAACGACCGCCCGCAGTACGACCGCGGCGACCGGCCGAGCTTCAACCGGGACGAGCGTCCGCAGTATGACCGGACCGAGCGTCCGCAGTACCGCCGGGACGACCGGCCGCGCTTCGAGCGGGACGAGCGGCCGCGTGTCGACCGCGATGAACGTCCGCGCTTCGACCGGGACGAGCGGCCGCGTTACGACCGCGCCGGCGACCGGCAGTCGTCGTACCAGCGGCGGGACCGCGACGACCGTTCGTCGTACCAGCAGAACAAGCGTGTGGAGGAGCCGGTGGATCTGGGGACCGTTGCTGCGGACAACCAGTTCGCCGCGCTCGGCCTCGCGCCGCGGCTGGTGCAGCGGCTGGCGCGGGACGGGATCACCAGCCCGTTCCCGATCCAGACCGCGACCATCCCGGACGCGCTGGCCGGCAAGGACGTGCTCGGCCGCGGTCAGACCGGTTCCGGCAAAACGCTCGGTTTCGGCCTGCCGACGCTGACGCGTCTGGCCGGCGGCAAGACCGAGTCCCGTCGTCCGCGCGGCATGATCCTGGTCCCGACGCGTGAGCTCGCGATGCAGGTCCACGACGCGCTGGAGCCGCTGGCGCACGTGATGAACGTGTCGCTCAAGCTGATCGCCGGCGGCCTGCCGTACCCAAAGCAGATCGAGTCGCTCCGTCGCGGCGTCGACCTCCTGATCGCGACCCCGGGCCGCTTGATCGACCTGTGTGAGCAGGGCGCTGCCGACCTCGGTGCGGTGGAGATCGCCGTACTGGACGAGGCCGACCACATGTGCGACATGGGCTTCATGCCGGCGGTGACCACGCTGCTCGACATGACGCCGGCCGAGGGTCAGCGACTGTTGTTCTCGGCAACGTTGGACAACGACGTCGACACCATCGTGAAGACGTACCTGAAGGACCCGGTCCAGCACTCGACCGAATCCGGCCAGGCTTCGGTGAGCACGATGGAGCACCACATGCTGGTGATCGAGCCGGGGCACAAGCAGTCGCTGACCGCCGAGTTGGCCAGCCGTGACGGCCGGACCATCGTGTTCGTCCGCACCAAGCTGGGCGCCGACCGGGTCGCCACCCAGCTGCGCGACCGTGGCGTGATGGCCGCGGCGCTGCACGGCGGCCTGACCCAGGGCATGCGGAACCGGACGCTGGACCAGTTCAAGGATGGTTCGGTTCCGGTGCTCGTGGCAACGGATGTCGCGGCCCGCGGGATCCACGTCGACGACGTCGGCCTGGTCGTCCAGGCCGACCCGCCGGCCGAGCACAAGGACTACCTGCACCGTGCCGGTCGTACGGCGCGCGCCGGGGGCAAGGGTGCCGTCGTCACGCTCGTCCTGCCGCACCAGCGGCGCGGGATGATGCGGATGGCCGAGTCCGCCGGTGTCAAGGCCGAGCCGGTTCGTGCCCGTCCGGGTGACGAGCTGGTCACCGAACTGACCGGCGGTAGCAAGCCGTCCGGGTACCCGGTGAAGCTGCCGGCCCCGAAGCCGCAGCGCTTCAACAAGGGCGGCGGCAAGCGGTTCGGCAGCAGCCGGCCGGGTCGTGGGCACGACGGCCGCGGCGGTAGCGGCCCGCGTCGTAGCAACGGACCCCGTCGTACGGACGGCAACCGCTACGAGGGCGGCAAGTCCTACCAACACTGACGCACGCGGTTGAGGCCCTGGTTTTCCTGTATTACAAGGGGAAACCAGGGCCTTACTGCGTCAGGATTGCCCAGAGGCGGGCGATGATGGTGTTGATCTCGGTCTCGTCCAGCGGGACCAGTTCGACCATCAGTTCGTTGTCGTCGACCCGATCCGTCATCACGTAGATCGGCGGTGTCCCGGCTTCGAGTTCGGTCGCGAGCCGCTTGGCGTCCGGCACCTTCAGCAGTACGCGCGACACCTGCAACCCCGCCGGATCCGGCACCACCTCGGCGGTGACTCCCGGGATCTCACCGGCAGCCGCGGCGAACGAAACCACCTTCGCCAGCTCGTCCGCCTCCCACTTCATCCGGTCGAACGCCTGCCACTCCTCGAGCGCCGCCAGTACGCCGATCACGGCCTCCTTGGTCGGCTTCATCACCCGGCCGATGCCTTTCTCCTGAGCACGCACGGCCTGCACCAGCGCCCACGTCCCGGCGACCAGGCCGGCCGTCGGTGAGCCGAGGTACTTCTGCCCGCTCGCCAGCACCAGGTCCGCACCCGTCGCCAGCAGGTCCGCGATCCGGGGGAACTGCGCGGCCGCGTCGATGATCGCCGGCACGCCTCGCCGGTGCGCGGCCCGCACCGCTGCGACCAGGTCGAGCGGCTCGCCCTGGGTCAGCCGCGACGATACGAGCATCAGGCAACAAACGTCCGGCCCATCCAGCTCTGCTTCCAAATCGTCAATGCCACAACGGGTTTCGTCGCCCGCGAGGTCCACCTGCGCGCCGGCCAGCCGGATGCCCTGCAGGTTGGAGTGGCCGTAGTCGACCACGTGCGAGGCCGGCATCACGACGCGGTTGTGCATATCCGTTGTGTCCGGCAACGCCGCGATCCGGCGCGGGTCCCGACCGGTCATCGTCGCTGCCACCGACAGCGTGATGCCCGCGGCGGTGCAGTGCACCACGGTGCCGGCCTGGGCGCCGGTCACCTGGGCGATGGCTTCGCTCGCCCGATCGCCGAGTTCGTCCATCACGAAGAACTCGGGCAACGCCTGTGCGACGGCCGCCGCCACCCCGTTGGAACTCCGCGACACCCCGAGCGGGGTGAAAGTCCCCTTGGCGTTGATCACCACACTCAACCGATAACGCTCGTGGATGCTCATGGTGCCGAACACAGTAGTGGTCACAGACAGCAATGGCGAGAGGCCAATTCAATGAACTCTTGACCACAAGCTACTAGTGAGTCATTCTCAGTTTCTAGTCGTCCTCTGCCGCTCCTGAGACTGCGTACCCGAGGGAGGATCCGTGCAGCCCCGCCCCAAACGTCTGCTCGCCGCGGCCACCGTCGTCGCCGTACTGTCTGCTCTTCCAACGCTCCCTGAAGCTCACGCCGCTCCACCGGTGGATTACTGCGCCGGGCAGTGTGCCGACATCCTGCCGCCCGGGCAGAACGGGAACGCGACCTTCACGGATCTCCTTGCTTTCAAGGCGTTCGGGATCCGTCCGCCACACTTCAGCGACACACTCAAGCCGTACGAGAACCTGGTCTGGAATTCCCAGGGCATCACCGACGACGGCCTGAAAACGTACTTCGACGACGCGTCCTTCGGGGTCAAGTCCGGCGACGTCGCGAGCACCAGCCGCCCGCGCGCGGACGTCACGATCGTGCGGGACAAGTCGCGCGGCATCCCGCACATCACCGGCACCACCCGGTACGGCGCGATGTTCGGCGCCGGGTACGCCGGCGCGCAGGACCGGCTGTTCGTGATGGACGTGTTCCGGCACCTCGGCCGCGGCCAGTTGACCCCGTTCGCGGGCGGCGCCCCGGCCAACCGCGCGTTCGAGCAGGAGCTGTGGCGGACCGCGCCGTACACCGAAGCCGATCTGCAGAAGCAGTACGACGACGCAGCCGCACGGTACGGCGCCGACGGCGTGAAGATGAAGCAGGACATCCAGGCCTGGGTCGACGGCGTCAACCACTACATCAACACCGTCGGCATCGCCTACCCCGGCGAGTACGTCGCACTCGGCCTGCCCTGGCCGACGCAGCCCTGGAAGGTCACCGACGTCGTCGCCACCGCGGCCGTGGTCGCGGGCATCTTCGGCACCGGCGGCGGACATGAGGTGACGTCAGCACTGGCATTGCTCGAGGCACAAGCGAAGTACGGCGTTGCCCAAGGCACCAAGGTGTGGGAATCCTTCAGGTCCCAGAACGACCCGGAGGCCAGCACCACCGTCCACAACGGCACCAGCTTCCCGTACGGCGTAACCGGCTCGAACCCAGCGGGTCGAGCAATGCCCGACCGCGGCTCGGTCACCCCAGAACCCGAGGTGATCAACCAGACCGGGACAGGCACTTCAAAGACCCCGTCGATCGCCCAGAAGGGCATGTCCAACGCCCTGCTCGTCTCCGGCCAGTACACCCAGAGCGGTCATCCGATCGCCGTCTACGGCCCGCAAACCGGCTACTTCGCCCCGCAACTGCTGCTGCGCCAGGAACTCCAGGGACCGGGCATCAGCTCCCGAGGCATCGCCTTCGCCGGCCTCAACTTCTACACGCTGATCGGCCGCGGTCCCGACTACTCCTGGAGCGCTACCTCGGCCGGCCAGGACATCACCGACACCTTCGCCGTACCGCTGTGCGAACCGGGCGGCGGCACCCCGACCAAGAACTCCCAGTACTACGTCGACCACGGCCAATGCGTCCCGATCGAACGGCTCGAACGCCACAACGAGTGGTACTCCAGCCTAGGCTCGTCCGAACCAGCCGGCTCCTACACGTTGGTTGCCCTGCGCACCAAGTTCGGCATCGTCACGCACCGCGGCACGGTCGGCGGGCAGCCGGTGCTGTTCACGAAGCAACGGTCGACGTACGGCAACGAAGCCGGCTCGGCGCTCGGGTTCATGCAGTTCAACGACCCGGACCGGATCCACTCCGCGGCGGACTTCCAGCGCGCGGCGAGCAACATCGGGTACACGTTCAACTGGTTCTACACGGACGCGTCGTCGATCGCGTACTTCAACTCCGGTGACAACCCGATCCGTCCGTCCGGCGCCGACCCGAACCTGCCGACCTGGAGCTCCTACGAATGGCAGGGCTTCACTCCGGCGGCGCAGCATCCGCAGGTGGTCAACCAGGACTATCTGACCAGCTGGAACAACAAGCAGGCGCCGGGATACTCCGCATCCGACGGTCAGTACGGCTACAACTCCGTCTATCGCAGTCAGCCGCTCGACGATCGGATCAAGGCGGTCATCGGCAGCGGGCAGAAGTTCACCCGCGGCAAGCTGGTCGAGGCGATGGAGGACGCTGCCACCGTCGACCTCCGCGCCGACCAGGTGCTTCCCTACGTACTGCGAGTTCTGAAGAGCGCGCCGATCGCGGATCCAGCTGTCGCCGACGCGGTCGCCAACCTCACCGCGTGGCAAGCAGCCGGCGGCCATCGGAAGACCCCGAACGCGTCGTCGAAGATCTATGCCCACGCCGACGCGATCCGGATCCTCGACGCATGGTGGCCGCTGCTCGTCCAGGGCCAGTTCAAGGATCTCGGCCCTGACCTGTACGCCGCTCTGGTCGCCAACCTCCCGATCGACGAGCGGCCGAGCGCCCAGGGCTCCGCGTTCCAGAGCGGCTGGTGGGGTTTCGTTCAGCGGGATCTGCGCAAGGTGCTCGGTGATCCGGTGAAGACGCCGCAGCCGGTGACCTTCTGCGGAGGCGGCTCGCTGGCGGCCTGTCGCGCCGTACTCACCGAGTCTTTGCTGGCGGCAACGAAGGTACCGGCGTCCGGCACCTATCCGGCCGCGGACGGGTGTGCCGCGGGCGATCAGTACTGCGCCGATCAGATCGTGCATCAGCCGATGGGCGGCATCACGCAGGACCGGATCACCTGGGTCAACCGCCCGACCTATCAGCAGGTCGTCGAATTCCCGAGCCGCCGGTGACGCCTGTCAGGATGTGGATATGAACCAGAACTTTCCCCCGAACCCGAACCAGCCGTACCCGCCGCAGCAGGGCTACCAGCAGGGTCCGCCGCCCGGCTACGCGCCGCCGCAGCAGCAGGGTTACCAGCAGGGCCCGCCGCCGCAGCAGCAGGGCTACGGGCAGCCCGGGTACGGCCAGGCTCCGGGCAACTACCAGCCGGTCCAGCAGAACGCGCCGCACGTCGCGCCACAGGGATCGCCGTACCCGGTGCTCGTCTCGACCATGAACGACCTGCCCGGGTTCACCGCGGCGAAGGTGTTCGGCGAGGTCTTCGGACTGACCGTGCGCAGCCGCGACTTCGGCTCGAACTTCACCGCCGGCTTCCGGTCGCTGGCCGGCGGCGAGGTGCCGGAGTACACCCAGATGCTGGCCGAGTCCCGGCACGTCGCGGTGATGCGGATGTGCCAGATGGCGCAGCAGATGGGCGCCAACGCGATCCTCGCGATGCGGTTCGACTGCAACGAGATCGCGAACACGATGAGCGAGGTGGCCGCCTACGGTACGGCGGTCATCGTCCGCCCGGTCGAGCCACCGAAGACCACGTCCGGTCCCGATGAGGATGATGCGAATGACAGCTGATCTTGCCTTTGGCCCCGACTTCCGCTGGGGCGTGTCGACGTCGGCGTACCAGATCGAAGGGGCCGTGACCGAAGGCGGTCGCGGTCTCTCGACCTGGGACACGTTCTGCGCCGAGCCCGGCCGGATCCTGAACCGCGACACCGGGGTGGTTGCCTGCGACCACTATCACCGGTACGCCGAGGACGTCGCGCTGATGCGGGACCTCGGTATCGACACCTACCGGTTCTCGTTCGCCTGGCCGCGGATCCAGCCGACGGGAAAGGGGCCGGCCGAGGTCGCCGGGCTGGATTTCTACGACCGGCTGATCGACGCGCTGCTGGAGGCCGGGATCCAGCCGGCGCCGACGCTGTACCACTGGGACACCCCGCAGCCGCTGGAGGACGCGGGCGGCTGGCTCGATCGCGACATCTGCGACCGGTTCGCCGACTATGCGGGGATTCTTGCCGCGCGGTTCGCGGATCGGGTGCCGATGTGGATCACGATCAACGAGCCGATGGTGATCACGCTGATGGGGTACTCGCTCGGTGCGCACGCGCCCGGGAAGGAGTTGCTGTTCGACGCGCTGCCGGTCGCTCATCATCAGCTCCTGGCGCACGGTCGCGCCGTACAGGCGCTGCGGGCGGGCGGCGCGGCGAACATCGGGATCGCCAGCAACCACGCACCGACCTGGCCCGCCAGCGACAGCGTCGAGGACAAAGAAGCGGCGCAGCTGTACGACAACCTGATCAACTGGCTGTTCGCCGATCCGATCCTGCTCGGCACCTACCCCTCCGGCTTCGACGCGGCCATGCCCGGTCCGGTATCTGACGATCTGGCCGTCATCTCCACTCCGCTCGACTTCTTCGGTATCAACCACTATGCGCCCGTCTCCGTGGGCGCCGCGACGGGCCAAGCCGACACTGCGGCGACCGACGGCATCCTGCTTCCGCCGGGCCTGCCGTTCGAGCCGCGGGAGCTGTCTGGGTACCCGAAGACCGACTTCGGCTGGCCGATCGCGCCGGCGGCCTTCGGCGAGATCCTGCGGACTTTCAAGGACCGGTACGGCGACCGGCTGCCACCGATCTACATCACCGAGAACGGCTGCTCGTTCGACGACCCGGTGGATGATCAGCGGCGGATCGACTACCTGGACGGGTACCTTCGCGCTTTGAAGCAGGCGATCGACGACGGCGTGGACGTGCGCGGGTACTTCCAGTGGTCGTTGCTCGACAACTTCGAGTGGGCGGCGGGGTATTCGCAGCGCTTCGGCCTGGTGCACGTCGACTTCGACACCCAGGTCCGGACGCCGAAAGCGTCGTACCACTGGTTCCGCGACGTCATCCGCCAGAGTCGCATCCACCAGAGTCGCGGATGATCCCCGAGCCGGCGATGGTGCCGGCGGCGCTGGCGGAGCCGACCGCCCGGGTCCGGCCGCGGTGGACTGCGGCCGTCGTACTGGCGAATGTCGGCGTGTTCGCGGCGTGGCTCGGGCCGATCCAGGTGCTGCTCGCGAAGCAGTCCGAGGCGGTTGCTCCCGGCAACAAGGAGTTCGTGTTCGGGTTGGTGACGGGCGTCGGCGCCGCGGTGTCGGTGGTGGCAAACCCGTTGTTCGGGGCAATTTCCGACCGTACGACGTCCCGCTTCGGCCGCCGGGTGCCTTGGGTTTTCGCTGGTGCCATTGGGGGTGTAGCCGGTCTGCTCGTGCTGGCCGGTGCGGGCGCCGTAGCCTGGATGGTGCTGGGCTGGTGCCTGATGCAACTGTTCGGCAACGCGTTGCTCGCGGCAATCACCGCGACGGTGCCGGATCGAGTGCCTATTCTCCAGCGTGGGGTGGTCGGGGGATGGGTTGCGTTGGCTCAAGTGCTGGGCGCGCTGGTCGGTACCGGTCTCGCTACGGCCGTCGGTGGCATCGGGCTCGGGTACGTCGCCTGTGCTTCGTTCTTGCTGTTGTCCGTGCTGCCGTATCTCTGGGGTAGCGGTGACGCTCCGCTGACTGCGCGTTCACCGCTGATCGTGCGCGACTTCCTGCGGTCCTTCTGGATCAGCCCGCGGCGTTACCCGGACTTCGGCTGGGGCTGGCTGACGCGCTTCCTCTTCAATGTCGGCAACGCGCTCGGCACCCTCTACCTCTTCTATTACCTGCAGGACGAAGTCGGCATCGACGACGCGGACACCGGCGTACTCGTCCTGACCGCGATCTACAGCCTCTGCGTCCTGATCACCGCCATTGCCTTCGGCAAATGGTCCGACCGGATCGCCCGCCGCAAGATCTTCGTCAGTTGCTCCGGCGTGGTGATGGGCATCGCCGGCGTCGTCCTCGCCTTCTGGCCCACCTGGCCCGGCGCCATCACCGGCGCGATCATCCTCGGCGCCGGCTTCGGCGTCTACCTCTCCGTCGACTTCGCCCTCCTCACCGAAGTCCTCCCCAGCGCCAATGACCGCGCCAAAGACCTCGGCGTCATCAACATCGCCAACTCCCTTCCCCAAGTCATCGCCCCTGCCGTCGCCGCCCCCATCGTCAAGTCCCTGGGCGGCTACCCGGTCCTCTACCTCCTGGCCACCGCCGTAACCCTCCTGGCCGCCGCCCTGGTCCACCAAATCCGCTCAGTCCCCTAACTGAGGTCTTGACGGCGGCTTTCAGCTGGACGTACCGTCATGCGCAGTTCAAGTGATACGTATAACCAACTCTCCCCTGGAAGGCCCCGATGCCACGACGATCAGCCCGGTCCGGTCCGACGATGCATGATGTCGCTCGGGCCGCCGGGGTCAGTCAGGCCACGGTCAGCATGGTGCTGAACGAGGTCGACGGGTCGCGGGTGTCCGCCGAGACCCGGGCCCGGGTGATGGACGC
Organism: Kribbella antiqua; assembly: GCF_004345665.1. GTDB lineage: Bacteria > Actinomycetota > Actinomycetes > Propionibacteriales > Kribbellaceae > Kribbella > Kribbella antiqua. The sequence continues at coordinate 299,564 of NZ_SLWR01000011.1, read as the reverse complement.
GGTGGCCGAGCTCGGCTACCGGGTGAACTCCGCGGCGAAGTCGTTGCGGGAAGGGCACTCACGGCTGATCGGCTTCGTCGGCGACATTGTTGCGAGTACGCCGTTCGCCGGGGAGATCATCGAGGGCGCGCAGGACCGGGCCTGGGTGGACGGTCACCTGATGCTGATCGTCAACACCGGCGGGGACCGGGTGCTCGAGGAGCGCGCGATCGACTCACTGCTGTCCCGTCAGGTCGACGGCATCGTCTACGCGGCGATGTATCACCGGCGGCTCAAGGTACCGGCCGCGCTGCGGGAGGTGCCGACGGTGGTGCTCAACGCGGAGACCGAGGACGGCTCGCTCCCGTCGGTCGTGCCGGACGAGTATGGCGGTGGCCGCGCGGCGACGCAGTACCTGATCGACCACGGTCATGAGCGGGTCGGGTTCATCAATATCAACACGCTGTCGTCGCGGCTGCCCGCCGCGATCGATCGGGAGCGAGGCTTCGTGGATGCGGTGACCGCCGCCGGCCTGCGCGTCGACAAGACGTTGATCAAGCACGGTGACGGTGACGCCGAATCGGCGTACCAGCATGCTGCCCGGTTGCTGGACCGCAAGCGTCCACCGACGGCGATCTTCTGCGGCAACGACCGGACCGCGTGGGGTGCGTACCAGGCCGCCGCGGATCTCGGCCTGCGCATCCCGGATGACGTCTCGATCATCGGGTTCGACAACCAGACGCTGATCGCCGCCCACCTGCGGCCGGGACTCACCACGATGGCGTTGCCGTTCGCGGAGATGGGCCGGGTCGGCGTCGGGCGCCTGCTGTCGGGAGACGTGACGCCGGCGATCGAGGCCGTCGGGTGTCCCCTGGTGGAGCGCTCGTCGGTCGCCGGACCGGGAGGTGCGAAGTGACCACCCCGATGACCGCACCCGGTGTGCTTCGCCGGATGAGCCGGTTGTGGCAGCTGTACCTGCTGGTGCTGCCGGCCTTGATTTACCTGGTGGTGTTCAAGTTCTGGCCGATGTACGGCGTTCAGATCGCGTTCCGCAACTTCAACCCGATCGACGGATTCAGCGGTAGTCCGTTCGTCGGCTGGCAGCACTTCGAGCGGTTCTTCGCCTCACCGCAGTTCGACCGGGTGGTCGGCAACACACTGACGCTCGCCGTCGTCAACCTGCTGGTCGCGTTCCCGGTGCCCATCCTGCTCGCGCTGATGATCAACAATCTGCGCGACGGCCGGCTGCGATCGTTCGTCCGTGCGGTGCTGTACTCGCCGACCTTCATCTCCACGGTCGTTGTCGTGGGCATGATGTACGTGCTGTTGTCGCCGCGGTCCGGACTGATCAACCACCTGATCGGCCTCTTCGGTGGCGATCCGATCCTCTTCATGGGATCGCCGGACTGGTTCCGGCCGATCTTCGTCGGCTCGACCGTCTGGCAGGAGTCGGGCTTCCAGATGGTGATCTACCTGGCCGCCCTGGCCGGGATCGATCAGGCCCTGCACGATGCCGCCCGCGTCGACGGCGCCAACAGCTGGCAGCGGATCCGCAACATCGACGTCCCCGGCATCCTGCCGACCATTGTCGTCCTGTTCATGCTTGCTGTCGGCAACTTGATGAACATCAGTTTCGAGAAGGCCTTGCTGATGCAGACCCCGCTGAACCGGGAGACCTCCCAGGTGATCCAGACCTACGTGTATCAGGCAGGTCTGCAGCAGGCGCAGTTCAGCTACAGCGCCGCGATCGGACTGTTCAACTCGGTCGTCAACCTCGCCCTGCTGGTGACGTTCCATCTCGTCGTACGGCGGGCTCGCCGTGGCTGGGGGGGTCTGAGATGACCGGTACGACGCTCAGCTTGGCCCGCCCCGCCAGGACCAAGCCGATGAGCATCGATCGCGGCGACCGGGCGTACACCGTCGTGGTCGCGGCGCTGCTCGGCGGCGCCGTACTGGCGATCATCTATCCGCTCTACTTCATCGTGATCGCGTCGTTCAGCGAGCCGGATGCTGTGAACAACGGCCGGGTGTGGGTGCTGCCGGAGGGCTTCACTCTCGACGGCTATCGCCGCCTGCTGGCCGATCCCCGGGTCTGGCGCGGCGTCGTGAACTCGCTGACCTACACGTCGCTGGCGACCGCGCTGAGTGTGGCGCTGATCCTGACCGCCGGCTACGCCCTGTCCCGCAAGGAGCTGCCCTGGCGCAACGCCATCACGGCGCTGTTCCTGGTCACGTTGTTCTTCGACGGCGGCATGATCCCGCGCTACCTGGTGGTGAAGGAGCTGGGCATGCTCAACACCGTCTGGGCGATGATCCTGCCCAACGCCGTCGCGGTCTGGAACCTGCTGATCGCCCGTACCTACTTCACCTCCGCGATTCCGGTCGAGGTGCGCGAGGCGGCGTACCTGGACGGCGCGAGCGAGTTGAAGTTCTTCCTGCGGATCGCACTGCCGTTGGCCAAACCGCTGATCGCGGTGATGGTGCTGATCCACCTGGTATGGAACTGGAACGCGTTCTTCGACGCGCTGATCTTCCTCACCGACGAGTCGAAGTTCCCGCTCCAGCTCGTGCTGCGCAACATCCTGGTGCAATCGGAGGTGTCCGCCTCCGGCAACCTGAGCAGCGACCTCTCGTCGTACGCCGAACAACAACGGCTCGGCGAGCTGATCAAGTACGGCATGATCGTCGTCTCCACCGTGCCGCTGCTGCTGTTGTCGCCCTTCGCCCAGCGGTACCTGAGCCGTGGTGGGGTCGAGGGCGCGCTCAAGGGCTGACAGAACTTGTGTGGACAGATCCGCCGGGTCGGTCTGCTGATACGTATAACTGGAGGTTGGCATGAAAAGGGGAATGGTGGCCATCGCGCTGCTGCTGACGGGCGGTCTGGTGTCCGCCTGTAGCGGCGGCTCGACCGGCTCCGACGACAAGGCGGCCGAGACCGCCGGGTTCCGGGCGGAGGGGCTGCCGATCGTCGAGCAGCCGTTGACGCTGAAGTTCTCCGGCGTCAAGGCGCCGTTGGCCCCGGACTTCAACAGCATGACGCTGGTGAAGCAGTGGCAGCGCGACACGAACGTCACGATCGAGTGGCAGAACCTGCCGGAGACCGTCTACAAGGAGAAGAAGAACCTCCTGCTCGCCAGCGGTGATCTGCCCGACGCCTTCTACAACACGGGTTTCACCGACTCCGACATCGCGACGTACGGCGCGAACGGCACGCTGGTCCCGCTGGAGAACCTGATCGACAAGTACGCGCCGAACCTGAAGAAGGTCTTCGAGAAGCGCCCGGAGATCAAGGCGGCAGTGACGGCGTCGGACGGGCACATCTACACCCTGCCCGCCTCGGAGGAACTGGGGATCGGCACGGTGCCGTTCTTCTGGTCGCTCAACAAGACCTGGCTGGCCAAGCTCGGGCTGTCGATGCCGACCACGATCGACGAGTACCACCGGGTCCTGCAGGCCTTCAAGACGGGGGACCCGAACGGCAACGGCAAGGCCGACGAGATTCCGTTGAGCTTCATCGGCGGCTGGTGGTGCGCCGATGCCGGTGACCTGTTCGCCGCGCTGAGCGGGATGCCGGACAACCCCGATCACCGGATCGTCCGCGACGACAAGGTGATCCACACCGCGTCGCAGCCGCAGTACCGCGACGCGATCGCCACCCTGCACCAGTGGTACACCGAAGGGCTGATCGATGCCGAGTCCTTCACCCAGACCGACACGCAGTACCTTGCCAAGGGCAAGAGCAAGGACGAGGTGCTCGGTTCGTTCGTGTGGTGGGAGACCGAAGAGGTCGTCGGCGCGGCGCGGACCCGTGACTACACCCTGATGGGCCCGCTGGAAGGACCGTCGGGCCGACTGGTCGGCCGCGCCAACGGTGGCGACTACGCCCGGGACGCCTTTGCGATCACCAGGGTCAACAAGCACCCCGAGGCCACCATGCGCTGGGTCGATCGTCTGTACGACCCGGTGATGTCGGCGCAGGTCGCGTGGGGGCCTATCGGCGAGGGCCTGCAGAAGAACTCCGCCGGCGTCCTGGTCAGCATGCCGGACAAGGCCGGTGAGAGTGCCGGCGAGCGCAAGCAGCGGATCGCTCCGGGTGGACCTCGTGTGATCCTCAAGGAGGACTTCAAGAACGTCGTCGCGCCGGAGCCGCGGGCTGCTCAGCGGCAGAGCGACCTCGAGCGCATCTACCTCCCGTACGCCGAGAAGCAGTCCTACCCGCTCGTGTTCTTCACCCAGGAAGAGTTGCAGCGGATCGGCGAGATCAACACCGAACTCAAGGCCCTGGTGGACGAGCGGCGAGCGGGCTGGATCGTGCGCGGCGGTGTCGAGAAGGACTGGGACGGCTACCTGCAGCAACTGAAGGGCGCCGGACTCGATGAGTACGTCGACATCTACCAGAAGGCGTACGACCGCTACCGGGGGACGAAGTGACACAGCGGCCAACTCGGGTCGAAGCGGTGTTCGCGCCGCTGTCGCTCACCTCGCTGACCGGTCGGCCGTCCGGCCTGGTCAGCTGGGGTGACGACCCGGACGAGCAGCTGACCCTCGCGTACGACCGGCGCGGACGTCCCTGCGTGGAGGTCGCAACCTCGGGACAGCGGATCGCCTTGACCGCCTCGGACGCCTTGAGTCTCGGCCGCTGGGTGCGCCTGACCGCTGTGTCCGGGGAGTCGGAGATCAGCTTGTACGTCGACGGCGACTGCGTGGCGTCGAGCCCTTGGCAGGAAGGGTTTCCGGCCGTGCCGGATCAGGGGTGGTGGGTCGTCGGTCGTCGTGCCGGTTCGTACGACGACCCGGCGTGTGGACCGATTCGCGACGTACGTGTGACGGCCGCTGTCGAGACGCCGGCGGGATCGCCGGGACTGGCGGATCTCGATGTCGTCGAGGAACTGGCGTCGTACCGGCGGCCGGACCCGAACCGGCCCGAGTACCACTTCATGCCGCCGGCGCACTGGATGAACGAACCGCATGGTGCGATCCAGATCGGCGAGGTGCACCACGTCTTCTATCAGGCGAATCGGCGCGGTCCGTTCTGGGGCGGGATCGAGTGGGGGCATGCCACCAGCACAGATCTGGTGCATTGGACCCATCTGCCGCCCGCGTTGCGACCGGATCAGGTGGAGGTGGCTCCGGACGGGATCTGGAGCGGCAGCAGCGTTCTCGACGACCACGGGGAGCCGCTGCTGTTCTTCACCGCCGGAGACTTCGGCCGGTCGCCGGATCAGGCGGTCGCCGTCGCCCGGCCTGTCGGGGACTCCTGGGTGGCTGACGAGAAGCTGTTGATCGAGCTCCCGGTGGAGGTCGGCGGGCACGAACTCATGGCCGGACAGTTCCGCGATCCGTTCGTCTGGCGGGAGGAGTCCGGCTGGTTCATGCTGGTCGGCGCCGGGGTGCGCGACCAGGGCGGCACGGCTGTGCTGTACAGATCGGACGACGGGGCGAACTGGGGAGAGGCCGCCGGGCTTCTCCTGATCGGCGACCGGCATCAGCATCCAGAGGTCGGCGAGATGTGGGAACTGCCAGTTCTGCTGCCGATCAAGGATGAGCAGGGCGGGCAGCGGCATGTCCTGCTGGTCTGCCCGTGGTGGCAGCGAGTACCGGCCGGGCGGGTGGTCGAGGTCTTGTACTGGGTCGGTCGCTGGGATGCCGATGCCGCTACCTTCAGTCCCGATCACGACGAGCCGAGCCGCTTCGACTACGGCCGGCATTTCACCGGCCCGAGCGGCAATGTCCTGGCGGACGGCCGCACGATCCTGTGGTCGATCACTCAAGACGGCAGAACACCCGAGGTGCAGAGCCGTTGGGCTTGGGCGCACAACGCCGGGCTTCCGCTGGAGTTGTCCCTTGCGCCCTCTGGCGACCTGGCGATCAGCCCGCTGCGCGAGGTGGCTCTCCTGCGGGATGAGCTTCTGGCCGAGTCGCCGCAGCCAGTCAGCGGTACGACGCTCGAGTTGGAGCTGCACGCCGTACTTCCGGACACCGAGGAGCTGCGGGTCCGGTTGGTCGATCCGGCCGGCGGGTTGCTCGCCGAGATCCGCGTTGATGCCCGGAGCTTGGGTGTCAGCAGACCCGGCGCTGCGTCGTACGACAGCTGGATGCCGGAGGTCGAAGCGTCCGGTCCGGTCCTGCTCGCCGACGGCGTCTGCAGACTGCGGGTCTTCGTGGATCACTCGATGGTCGAGGCGTACCTGAACGAGTCACGCAGCTTGACCACCCGGATCGATGTCTCGGCCGGGCCGCCGGTGCTGGAAGCGGTCGTCGGCCCGGATACCCGGATCACCTCTTGTCGCGTCTGGCGACTCTCACACTGACGAAGGAATCACCGTGCTTGTGCTCGATGACCACTGGACCTGGGACTTCTGGTTCGCCGCCGACGGTCCGGACATCCATCTGTTCTTCCTCAAAGCCCCGCGGTCGCTCGGCGATCCCGACCTCCGGCACCGCAACGCCCGGATCGGGCACGCCGTGTCGACAGACCTGCGCACCTGGACCGTCCTGCCCGACGCCCTCGGTCCGGGACCGGCCGGCGCCTGGGACGATCTGGCCACCTGGACCGGATCCGTGATCCGGACCGAGGACGGCTGGTGGATGTTCTACACCGGTATCTGCCGTGGTGACGACGGTTTGCGCCAGCGCATCGGGCGGGCGTTCAGCACCGATCTGACCACCTGGACCAAGGATGACGACTTCGTCCTCGAAGCCGATCCCGAGCACTTCGAACAGCTCGACACCACGGTCTGGCCCGACCTGTGCTGGCGTGATCCTTGCGTCTTCGCCGATCCGGACAACGGCGGCTACGCCATGCTCGTCACGGCCCGGCTGCCCGAGGGACCCGCCGACGGAAGGGGAGTGGTGGCGCTCCTGCGTTCCCCGGACCTGCTCAACTGGACCGTCGCCGGACCGGTCACCGAGCCTGGCGACTTCGGCCACCTCGAAGTGCCTCAGGTGGTTGCGATCGAGGACCGCTACTACCTCCTGTTCTGCGCGTACGCCTTCGCCAACAGCGCGGAGCGGATCGCGCGCGTCGGCGCCTCGACGGGAACCCACGTGTACGTCGGCGACACCGCCACGGGTCCGTTCAAGCCGGTATCGGACGAGCTGTTCGCCGCCGACGAGATCGGTTCGCTGTACGCCGGGAAGCTGGTCCCCGACCCCGTCACTGACGACTGGGTGTTCCTCGCCTTCGTTCAGCATGACGAGGAAGGCCGGTTCATCGGTGCCCTCAGTGACCCGATCCCGGTCGAACCAGGCTCGGACGGTCACCCGACCCTGATGATCCCTGTCGCCGAAGCCGTCCGCTCGGCCTCCTCCGGGCGACTGTGACACAGTCGGCGGCGCGAATCCCCGGGCCGGGTTAGGGTGCGCGGATGGCACCGGTCACGCAGTCGTCCAAGCTCGCGAATGTCTGTTACGAGATCCGTGGACCGGTTCTCGAGGAGGCACAGCGGCTGGAGGCGGCCGGGCACCGGATCCTGAAGCTGAACACGGGAAACCCGGCGCCGTTCGGGTTCGAGTGTCCGCCGGAGATCCTCGAGGACATCGTCCGTAGTCTTGCCGACGCACACGGTTACGGCGATGCCAAAGGGCTGCCGGCAGCTCGCCGGGCGGTCGTTCAGCACTACCAGCCCTGGGGTGTCCAGCTGGACATCGAGGATGTGTACATCGGCAACGGAGTGTCCGAGCTGATCCAGATGGCGGTCCAGGCGTTGCTCGAGGACGGCGACGAGGTTCTCATCCCCGCGCCGGACTACCCGCTGTGGACGGCGTCCGTCGCGCTGGCCGGTGGCAAGGCGGTGCACTACCGCTGCGACGAGCAATCGGACTGGATGCCCGACCCGGCCGACATCGAAAGCAAGATCACCGACCGCACCCGGGCACTCGTCGTCATCAACCCGAACAACCCGACCGGTGCCGTCTACGACCGCGAGCTCCTCGTCCAGCTCACCGACATCGCCCGCAGGCACGGTCTGGTGCTCTACGCCGACGAGATCTACGACAAGATCCTGTACGACGACGCGACGCACACCCCGGTGGCTTCGTTGGCTCCCGACGTACTCACGCTGACGTTCAACGGGCTGTCAAAGGCCTACCGCGTCGCCGGCTACCGCTGTGGCTGGCTGGCGGTGAGCGGCCCGAAACACCAGGCGACCGGCTACCTCGAGGGTCTGACGATCCTGTCGAACATGCGGCTCTGTGCCAACATGCCCGCGCAGCACGCCGTCGCCACCGCGCTCGGCGGCAAGCAGTCCATCAAGGACCTGGTCCTGCCCGGCGGCAGGCTCCGTGCCCAGCGCGATACGGCGTACGACGTACTGACGCAAATCCCCGGCGTGACGTGCGTGAAGCCGAAGGGTGCGCTGTATGTTTTCCCGCGGCTGGATCCGAAGGTCTTCGGGATCACCGACGACCGCCAGTTCGTCCTCGACCTGCTCCGCGCCGAGAAGATCATGATCGTCCACGGCACCGGCTTCAACTGGCCCGAACCGGACCACATCCGCATCGTCACCCTGCCCCACAAGGACCAACTCCACGATGCGCTCACCCGCATCGCCGGCTTCCTCGAGACCTACCGCCAGCACTAGGAAGTCATCACGCTCCGCAGCACCGCGAAATCCTCGGCGGACAGCGAGACGAGGCCGCGGCGTAGTTGGTAGCCCCAGTTGGGTTCCTGAGTGAGCTGAAGTGGCACGTCGCGCAGAGCGGCAGGTCGGACGGGGAGAAAGTCGACTCGCCGCCGCCATGGGCGGATGTTGCCACGGGCACCCATGTACATGACCTCCGCCAGGTACGGCTCCTCGGCGGCGACGATCCCCAGCGCGGTGAAGGCCCGAAGCGGGGTCTTGTCACCGAACCGCTCCGTCGGCGAATAGATGACAAAGCCGTCCCCACCTCCCAGCCGCTGCAGGTTGTAGCGCTTTCCGTGGTTGAGCTGGATGAACCCGTGCTCGACGGCAATCCGCGCATGCTGAGCCGACACAACACCCAACCAAGCGTTCACAGTGGCGATCATTCCAATAGTCTGCGGCCGAATATCTGTCATCTGCTGTCATATTTTCGCCCAGAGATAAGGTCGGCTGCGTGCTGCCTGAGGGGTTCACCGAGAGGTACGTCGAGCTGACGGATGTGCGACTGCATGTCGTGACGGGTGGGGAAGGACCGCCGGTGCTGCTGATCGCAGGCTGGCCGCAGACCTGGTACGCGTGGCGGCTTGTGATGCCGGAGCTCGCGCGTCATCGCCAAGTGGTCGCTGTGGACACACGAGGCGTTGGACTGTCCAGCAAGCCGCATACCGGGTACGACACCGGGACCCTGGCGCGCGACATGGTCGAGTTGATGGACGCGCTGGGGCACGAGCGGTTTGCTGTGGTCGGTCATGACATCGGCATGTGGATCGGGTACGCGCTGGCGGCCGATCACCCCGAGCGGATCGAACGTCTGGCGGTGGCGGAGGCCGCCGTACCGGGACTGACGCCGTCTCCAGGATTGTTCGAGAGCCCGCGGTTGTGGCATTTCGGCTTCAACCGGCTGCCCGAGCTGAACGAGGTGCTGGTCCGGGGGCGAGAAGAGGAGTTCTTCGGGTACCAATTCACCGCGAAGGCCACGCAACCCCTGCCGGAACAGGCGATTCAGGTGTACGTCGATGCGCTCAAGGACCCGGACGCGCTGCGCGCCAGCTTCGAGTTCTACCGCGCCCTCGACACCACCATCGAGCAGAACACCCGCCGCAAGCAGACCCGCCTGACCCTCCCCGTCCTCACCATCGCCGGCGCGAACAGCCTCAACGACGCAGTAGAGCGCACGATGAGGCTCGCCGCGGACGACGTACGAGCGATGGTTCTCCCGGACTGCGGTCACTATCCAGCAGAGGAACAGCCCGAGCTGATGGTCAAGGCCCTGATCGACTTCCTGGCTTCGTCGTACAGATCCGAAACGATGAGCGCCTAAGGTGCACTCCATGCCGCTGTTTTCCTTTGAAGGTAAGAGCCCGACCGTTCATCCGGAGGCTTGGATCGCGCCGACCGCGACGTTGGTGGGTGATGTCGTGGTCGAGGAGGGCGTGTCGATCTGGTACGGCGCGGTGATCCGCGCCGACCTCGGACGGATCACGATCCGGGCGGGCGCCAACATCCAGGACAACACCGTGATCCATGTCGGCAGCCACGGTTGCGAGATCGGCCGCAACGCGACGGTCGGGCATCAGTGCCTGGTGCACGACTGTGTGATCGGCGAGCAAGCACTGGTCGGCAACGGCTCGATCGTCCTCGACGGCGCGGTCGTCGGCGAACGCTCGCTGGTGGCGGCAGGGTCGACTGTGACGCCTGGTGCGGTGATTCCACCGGAGTCGGTCGCGCTCGGCAGCCCGGCGAAGAAGATCATCCCGCTCGAAGGCACCGCCAAACTCTTCGTCGACCACAACGCTGCGGTGTATCACGACCTCGCCCGACGTCACGCTGCATCAATCGAGCAGGTCGGATAGGCTGTCTTGTAATGATTGCAAGAAGGGTGCCGGCATGCGTGGTGAGCTCGACCTTGCGGCCAAACTGCGGTTCGCCCGCCAAGCCGTCGTCGCCCAGGTCGGCGGTCTGCCGAGCGTGCTGCGTGCGTGGCTGACCGACGGGCCTGGTAGGCCGCTTTTCGAGGACCGCGAGCCGCCGGACACCGCCGTGACGCGCGAGGTGCTCGAGCTGGCGAGGTCGTCGTACGACGAACCGCTGCTCGGCCACTGCCTGCGGACGTGGTTGTGGGCCGGCCTGTTCGCAGCGCGCGACGGCGTCAAGCCCAACGAGGAACTCCTCTACATCGCCTGCCTGTTGCACGACATCGCCCTCACGGATCGCTTCCGGCCGGTGGAGGCTGGATGCTTCGCCGTCGAAGGCGGCGAGATTGCGCGTACGACGTTGCAGTCGCTCGGTGCGCCGTACGCCGATGAGGTCGCGAGCGCGATCGCGGCCCACATGGACGTCAGGTCGCCACGCGCACCCGTGGCGCACCTCCTCCACGCCGGAGCGCGTCTCGACGTCGCGGGCACCCGCGCCGCAGACCTTCCCCGCCAGACGATCCGCGAGGTGGTCGCCCAACATCCCCGCGACGGCTTCCCACACTGCTTCGCCACCCTGATGCGCCGCGAAGCCGCCGAACGCCCCAACTCCCGAGCCGCCCTCCTCTGGCACCTAGGCATGCGCCTACCCCTCAACCACAACCCGCTGGACCGGTCATGACCAGCCGGGCCTGGGGATGGTCGCTCCTCGGGCTAGGCGCCGCTTATCTAGTACTCGCGGCCTGGGCGTTGGCATCGCCAGGATCCTTCGCCCGGGTGCTCGCGAACTTCGGTCCGGGAGACCCGCATCTGGTCCGCGACTTCGGCGCTTGTTCGGCGGCCTTCGGCCTCGGCCTGGTTGTCGCCGCCGGGCTGCCGTCCTGGCGTACGCCGGTGTTGACGATCACCGCAGTGTGGAACGGCGTCCACGCGATCAACCACATCATCGACAGCAGCGAATCGCACCCCGCCGCAGTCGGCCCAATCGAAGCTACCCTGCTGGTCGCCGTCACAGCCCTCGTCGCCGCTTTGGCCCGCTCCAGCACAGAGAGCGAACGCAACTAAGGCGATCTACCCGTCGCTGCGACGGTCTCTACCACTGAGTCATGGCCGCGTGGCTGGCGGATCGGCGTGTCGATGTAACTAGTGGCAACACTCTTGCTTCAGGCCGTGAACTTGGGATAGAAAACGTCTCGTCTTTTCGCCGGTGTTTGCTCGGGGCGCGCCGGATCCGTGTTGTCCAAGTGGGGGAGAAACGATGCGCCGCGCCCGCATGTTGCTGACGTCTGCCTTGAGCCTTTCACTCGCCATGCTCACCGGAGTGCCGGCCGAGGCGCAACCAGCGCAGGCGATCGCCTCCAGCGCCCATGCAGCGGTGCCGGCCTTGGTCCCGCCGAAGCCGGCGGTGGCCGCGCCCGCCGAGGGAGCTCAGCGGCCACCGAGGCGCGCAAGGGTCTCGAACGTCACCGCACATCGGGTGAAGGAACTCCCGGAGATGCGGTCAGCGACGATGAAGCGCTACCGGATGTCCGATGGCACCGTCGAGGTCGAGCTCTACGCCGGGCCGGTGCATTTCCGCGACAAGGCCGGGAAGTGGCAGGACATCGACACCCGGGTGACGGCCGACGACAAGCCGGGCTACGCGTTCGGCAACTCGAAGAACGCGTTCGGCAGCCACTTCGGCAAGCGCTCCGACGACCTGGTCAGGTTCGAGGCGGACGATCGCTGGATCTCGGTCGGCACGACGCAGTCGGTGCGTGGATTGACGCCGACGGCGAGTGGCAGCACCGTGACCTATCCCGATGTCTTCGGGACAGCTGACCTGCGGTATCACGTCAGTTCAGGTGGCTTGAAGGAAGAGATCGTCCTCGAGTCGGCACCGACTACAGCGGAGTACACCTTCCGGCTGCGGATGGGTGGTGTGGAGGCGCGGGCCGAGGCTGATGGATCGATCGGGTTCTATCGCAACGGGGTGTCTTCGGGTCGCCCGGCGTTCGTGATGCCGAAGCCGTTCATGACCGACAGCGTCAAGGATCCCTCGTCGCCGTACGGCTTCACGATGAGCGACAAGGTCACCCAAACGGTGACGCAGAAGGGTTCGGAGATCGAGGTCACCGTCAAGGCGGATCCGGCCTGGCTTGCTGCGGCCGAGCGGGTGTACCCGGTGGTGATCGACCCGACGATCGAGGTCGTGCCGGATCCGGCGGCGGCGCAGGACACGATGATCTCGGAGGGTGCGCCGACCACGAATTACGGGTCGAGCGCGAATCTGAACGTCGGTAATGCCGCGACCGGTGCGAACAGCTATCGCGCACTGCTGAAGTTCGACCTGTCCCAGCTTGGTCTCAGCACCTCGACGACCGTCAAGGCCGCGAGCCTGGACGTGTACTTCGCCCAGCCGCACACCAGCGAGGCGACCGATGTGAATCTCGAGGCCCGCAAGGTGACGGCGGACTGGACGGAGTCGACGGCGACGTGGTCGGGCATGAACACGTCGTACTTCACGGGCTCATTGCCGTTCAACTACCTGGGTGTCGATGACGAAGACGAGGGCCGGGTGCAGTTCACCGGGCCCTGGGCGTACGCCGCCGGGTACGCGAACTCGGTCGCAGGCGGGCTCCACTATCTGCCGCTGGGAACGACGGCTGACACGTTCACCTGGAATCCGAACATCAGTGACGCCGGCAACTATCGTGTCGACGCCTACTACACCGCCTACTCGAACCGCGGTACGCCGAAGTACGACGTTGTGGACGACACCGGCGCCAAGACGACGACCGCGGTGAACCAGACCACCGGAACGAGCGGCACCGGCTATTGGGCGACGCTGGCGACCAAGCACTTCTCGCCGGGGAAGCCGGCGAGCGTCACGATGACCCGCGACACGGCGACGAACTCGTCGCCGGTTGCCGATGCGCTGCGTTTCGTCGAAGCCGGCACAGTGGTGAAGCCGCTCAAGCAGCGCGATGCCTGGCACTCGTACGCCGTCGGCAACGTGGTGCAGGAGTGGGTCAACGGCACCACCCCGAACTACGGTCTGATGCTGAAGGCAAGCAACGAGGCCGCCGGCCTCGGTGGTCCGTCGTACCTCGCGAGCGAGAACTTGTTCGGAGGCGAGACGACGACCTGGCCGCGGCTCACGATCCAGTACGCCGAGCCGAGCGTGGAGTTGGCGATACCGACCAAGATCAACGCGACGGGCGCCGAACTGTCATGGGGTGACTATGCTGACCCGTCGCCGGACGACGGCGACGACATCGTCGAGTACCAGGTGTATCGAGGCTGCGTGACGCTGCCGGAGTCGCTGTGTACGAACCCCGTGCCGGCGGCGCTCGACCCTGCGCATCCCGGTGGAGCCGAGTTGATCGCGACGGTGCCGAAGGATGTCCGCGCGTACGTCGATGACGGCGCGACGGCTTCGTCGACAGCGGGGCCTGCGACCTTCCGGTATTGGATCGTCGTGCGTACCAAGGACGGGGTACTCGTTCCGTCCGCTTCGCAGCTGGTCGAGACACCGCGGCCGGGACGTGTCCGGCGCGTGCTGACTGGTGATATCTCGGATACGACGATCGCGAACGCGACCTCCCCGACGAACTACACCAGCACCAACATCCCCACGCCTGACGGCTACAACTGGACCTACGCGGGCAACAACCACACGACGTACGGCGACACTCGTGCACTGATGGCGTTCGACTCAGCGTCCATTCCGAAAGATGTCCCAGTGCTCGACGCCGAACTCCAGTTGTGGAAGTCGACTTCACCGGGATCTGGCGCGACGTTCGATCTGCACTCGCTGACCAAGAGCTTCGTCGAGAGCCAGGCCACATGGAACAGCGCCTCTTCGACCATTCCGTGGACCACACAGGGCGGCGACTACAGCCCGACCGTGCTGGCCTTTTCGCAGCCGGCCAACAGCCTGCCGACTCGGCTGAGCTGGAAGGACACAAAGCTGACGGACGTGGTGCAGGGCTGGATCACAAATGCTGGCACGAACCATGGGTTGTTGATCAAGGCGCACGACGAGTCGGTCGCCCAGCAGCGGATCGCGATCGGTGCCGGTGAGTTGAGCGAGGCAGAGCTGCGGCCGCGGCTGATCGTCGATTACGTCGACAAGACCACGGCCGGCACCTACTACGCCCCGGAGATCCCGGAGCGGGTGCGCCCCAACACGATCTTCACCGTTCCTGTCACGGTCACGAACACGACGAAGGACGCCTGGCCGGCGATGTCGGTCTCGTACCGCTGGATGGAGGACGACAAGGACGTCACTGTCCCCGCCTACCAGCTCGAGACGCCGGTCAATGCGCTCGAGCCGGGCGAGTCGGTCACGGTTCCGGCGAAGATTCGGGTCGCGATCAACAGCACGAACGGCAACAAGCGGGTCGAGTACCGGCTGGAGCTCGAGCTCAGGAACACCACCAGCAAAGTGTGGATGTCCAGTCCGCCACCACCCGACGGCGGTGGCTTGGGTATCCCGCCGTTGACGAAGGCGATGGTTGTCGAGGATCCGAGCTCGGAGCAGCTCGGCCTGGAGAAGTTTTTCGCCTATTCGGGCGAGGACACCGGCTCTGGCTCGTCGGTTGTCGAGAACCTGTATGCGGGCAATGTTGTGTTCAGCTACGACCCGATCCAGAACCCGTCGCGTGGTGCCTCGACCTTCGTGAGGCTGGCCTACAACAGCATGGACGGGACGTCGACCTCGGCCGGCTATGGCTGGTCGGTTCAGGCATCCACGCTGGGACGGCTGGGCAAGTTGGCGCTGAGCACCAAAGCCCCCGAGGGGTCCAAGTACCCGCCGACGGTCCAGCTCGTGGATGGAGACGGCACCACGCACACTTGGATCCTCGACGATGCAACGCTCACCTATAAGCGTCCGGCCGGAGTCGCGCTGGATCTGGCGATGGACCCGAACGCCCAGGCCGACCGCCAGTGGAGCTTGACGCGGCCGGATGGGACGCGGTTCTACTTCCAGGACACCGGCAACGCCGGCGGCATCCAGACCTACATTCGTGACCGCAACGGCAACGAGACCAAGTTCAGCTACGCCAAGTCCGACGGTGACACGAGCCTGCTCACCTCGATCACCGACGCGGATGGCCGGCCGACGCTGACGCTGGACTACATCGCGAACAGCAACCACCTGAAGTACATTCGCGACTACTCGGGTCGAGCTCTGCGTTTCACCTACACGGGAGACCAGCTGACCCAACTCGTTGACGGCGGCAAGTACGATCCGGCGACGGACGCCTTCGGCGACCAGGTGACGAAGACGTTCAAGTTCGGCTACACCGCCGAGAGCACGAACGGGAACGCGAAGCTCACCTCCGTTGTCGACCCGCGCAACAGCACGACTGTGCTGCAGTATTACGCCTCGACGACGGACTCGGCAGCAGCCGGCAAGCTGCAGACGTTGACCGATCGCCGTGGCAAGGTCACCGAGTTCGCCTACGCCGACCCGGATGCCGATGACGGGAAGGACATGCAGGCAACGGTGACGGGCGTCTCGGTCGAGGCCGGTGTGACCAAGCGCTACACCACCACGTACCGGATGGACGGATATGGCCGGCCGACGAACGTGACCAACGCCAAGGGGGAGGCCACCAAACTCGGGTGGGACCGGCAGAACAACGTCGTGTGGATGGAAGAGGCCAACGGCGCCGTGTCCACCTGGGCGTACGACCAGGACACCGGATATCCGACCTCGATCAGGGACGCCGAGGCGAACAAAAACAACACACCCGCGACGACGCTGAAATACGCCGAGCAGCCCGGCGGGACCGCCCCCGACAACAAACCGACGGCGCCGGTCACGGTGCTGACCGAGAAGTTGAGCCCGTTGGGCAACAAGTGGCTGTTCGGCTACGACACCAAGGGCAACCTCACGTCGGTGACCGACCCGGTGGGCGTGTCGACGGCGACCGCGGGCGACTACCAGACGACGTACGACTACAACCCCTACGGACAGTTGACCCAGATCCACGACGCCAACGGCAACCAGCCCACGGTGTTCGCAGACTACGACGCCAACGGGTATCCCACCAAGATCACCGATCCGCTGGGCAAATCGACGCTCTTCACCTATGACGTTCGCGGCCAGGTGTCCACCGTCACTGATGCCCTCGGCAAGCTCACGACGGCCCAGTACGACTCGTTCGGGCGCCCGGCCAAGGTGTCGACGCCGATCGACAGCGACGCCGCGACTCCGTTGATCCAGACGACGGAGACGAAGTACGACCTGAACGACAACGTGACGACGGTGATCGCACCGAACGGCGCGCAGACGACCCAGACCTACGACCTGAACGATCAGCAAGAGTCCTCGGTCCTGCCGTCGAACGGCGCGAGCGGCGTGCGCAAGGTGACGTACGCGTACGACGATCTGGGTCGTTTGTCGCAGCAGACCGCGCCACAAGGCAATCTGACGTCGAACCCCGACGACTTCGTGACGCGCTACAGCTACGACCCGATCGGCCAGCTCACGTCCACGGTGACACCGTTCGACGGACGGTCGAGCTACAAGACGACGTACCAGTACGACAACGTCGGCAACCTGCTGAAGGTGATCGACCCGCGTAAGAACGACACGCCGGACGGCAACGACCTCACCAAGCAGATGACCTACGACCGGAACCACCGAGTGGTGGCGACGATCGATGCGGCCGGGTACGCGAACCGCGCCCAGTACGACTCCGATGGCCGTGTGGTGGCCGAGTTCGATGCTGACGGCAACAAGAAGACGACGGTCTATGACGCGCGCGGCAAGGTGACTTCCGTCAGCGTGCCGCACACACCGACCAACGGAACGACCAAGCAGCGCGTCACGCGGTACTACTACGACGAGAACGGCAACCAGACGAAGGCCGAGCAACCTCGCGGCGTCAGTACGACGTCGTCGACCACAGACTTCCTCGAGGAGTTGGTGTACGACGCCAACAACCGCGTCGTGCAGCGTAAGTCGCCGTTCGACACGGCCGACATTACCTACAAGACCGCGGTGAGCACCTTCTACCAGTACGACCCGGTGGGCAACCTGTCGCGGCAGTCCGAGCCGACCTCCGCGACAACGGCCGCCACGGCCCGGGACTGGTCGACGTTCAGTTGGTTCGACAACGGTGCGGCACGAACGAGCACGGATCCGTGGGGCATCTCAACGACGTACGGCCTCAACCTGCTCGGCCAGCAGATCTCGCGCACTCTGACCAGCGCCGCCGGCGACGCGACGCGGGCCATGTCCTGGGATTACTGGCCGGACGGTTCGCTGAAGTCACGCAGCGATACCGCGCCGCTCGCCGGCCTCGACGAGGTCATGGTCGACAACTCCGACCTCCAGAACGTCGCACCGCTCGGCGCCTGGCCCAGCGCGGCCTCGTCGGCGACCAAGGTCGGCTACGACTACCAGACGCACGCAGCCGCAGCGGGCTCGACGGACACCTTCACGTGGAAACTTCGGGTACCGTCGTCGGGCACGTACGCCGTCTATGCACGATGCCCCGTTGGTGTCGGGACGGCGACTGCCGCGACCTACACCGTGCAGCACAGCACGGGCTCCGCGACGGCGACAGCCAACCAGTCGACCTGCACGGCGCAGTCGCCATGGGTGGCCCTCGGCACCTACACCTTCGCCGAAGGCGTGGACAAGAAGGTCACGCTGGCTGTGCCGGCCACCGGAACCGTCGTTGCCGACGCGGTGAAGTTGGTCAAGGCAGGTAGCGGTGAAGGCGCCAAGAAGGTCTTCGGCTTCGACTACGACGTCAACGGACAGCAGACCGCGATCCACGACAACTCGGCTGATGCCCGGATCGACACCTACGAGGTGCGGTACGACGGGCTCGGTCGTGCGGATCAGATCCGCGAACTGAAGGCCGGGGTCGCGCAGGCGACAACGACGTACGGGTACGACGCCAACTCCAACCTGACCTCGTGGTTCGCCGACGACCAGGTAACGCCGGAGGTCGATCAGTTCGCCGCGTACACGTACGACGTACGCGACATGCTGGCAAAGATCGAGTCTGCGAAGAACCCGACGGACACCGCGAAGAAGACGACGACCTACACCTACACATCGCGTGGTCAGCGGGCCGGGGTCGTGAAGCCGAACGGCAACACGGTTGCGTACCGGTGGATCGAGGACGGTCTGATGCGGTCGCAGGTGGAGAAGTCCGCCGACGGCAAGCTGGTCAGCTCGCACTCCCTCGCGTACGACCTCGACGGGAACCGTACGTCGGATGTGTCGAAGGTGAAGAACGCGGACTCTGCGTCGGCCTACCTGGAGCAGACGGCCAGCCTGTCCTACACACCCGAAGGTCGCCTGCGTGGGGTGGCCAAGTCGGGCGCCAATCCAGGGTCGAACGAGTCCTACGAATATGACGCTCCGGGCAATGTGAAGCAGCAGACGGTCGCGGGCGCGACGACGACGTTCACCTTCGACCGCAACCGGTTGCTCCGCGCCACAAGTGGAGGGTCGACAGCCGACTACAACTATGACCCGTTCGGCCGTCTCAACACGGTGACCGCGGCCGACAAGGTGGTCGAACGGTACGGGTACGACGGGTTCGACCGGACGGTGTCACACCGCAAGTACGACCCGGCCACGGGTGCTCTGAAGTCGAGCAAGACGTCGGTGTTCGACCCCCTGGACCGTACCGTTCAGGAAACCACGACAGCCGGGACCACCACAAAGACGAAGCAGTTGTCGTATCTGGGACTCACCGACCAGGTCGTCTCCGAAGAGACACCCGGGACCGGTGGTGGGTCGGCGACGGTCAGTGCGTCGTACACGTATGGCCCGTCGGGTGAGCGGATCTCACAGACCAAGAACCCCGGCGGCACGGGTGAGGAGACCGCGTACTACGGCCTGAACCCGCACACGGACGTGGAGACGCTCACCGACCAGAACGGCAATGCCACTTCGACCTACCGCTACACCGGCTACGGATCGAACGACGCCACCGGTTTCACCGGCAAGGACAAGTCGACGGCCACAGGCGGCCCAGAAGTCGAGCCGTACAACCCGTACCGCTTCAACTCCAAGCGCTGGGACCCAGCCACCTCCAGCTACGACATGGGCTTCCGCGACTACAGCCCCGGCCTGAACCGCTTCCTCACCCGAGACATGTACAACGGCGCCCTAGCCGACCTAAAACTAGGCTCCGATCCCTGGAACACCAACCGCTACGCCTTCGCCGGCGGCAACCCCATCACCGGCATCGAACACGACGGCCACTGCGCCTTCGACCCCGAAACCGAATCCGCCTGCGGCATGGAGGTCGAACGAACCCTCAACAGCGGCTCAAACCCACCCCCTGTAACACAAACCCAGCCGACCGAGCGCTCCACCGGGACGAAGCTCGCCCAGTGGTTCGGCGGCGAGAAGCCGATCCAGCAGAAGCTCGGCGAAGAGGTCTTCATCAAGCCTGCGGTCGAAACCTACGAGGACTGCAAGGCCGCGGTTCTGACGGCGAACCAGACGAGTTGGCAGCAGTGCAAAACCGGCGTTGGACTCACAGCACTAGGCTTCACGGGCGGCGGCAAGGTCGTCGGTATCGGAGTCCGAACACTCGAAGGAGTCGCCGCCGCCAGGGCCGAGGCCGCCACGGCAGGCACTCTTCTCGGCCGCGCGGCTGCACCAGTTACTTTCAAAAATGGGAGTATATTCCTCCGTACATTCAAGACTGGCGGTGGCGAACTCGATGTGATGGGCTCTGTCACCCGATCTGGACGGGACCTTCACCTCGATGATCTGGCGATATTTCCGCGAGGCACCGAAGGCCTGGAGAGGGTTCCGATGGGGCCGGAGGCAGTAAATTCTTTGAAGTCGCAGATGTCTGAACTAGCGCGACAGGACGGCTTTGAAAGGATCATCATCTCGTATACGAGGTACCTCAAGGATGGCGCCGTTCGACGCGATGGCATGATGACCATAGACCTTGGAGGCTAAACGATGGATCAAGAGTCGTTGGATCGAGCCTGCAGAGATCTGCAGGCGAGACGTGAGTCGCTCGGAGATGCGGGCAGCGAGATGGCTCGCTTGAGAAGCGATGGGTATTCTGTCGTGGAGTCCATGTACATCATCGCCAATGTATTTGAAATATCTCTATCAGAGGCCAAGCGGCTCGCAGTGACGGATGGTTCCGGAAACCTTGATACTTATATCGATGACTTCCACAACGACGTGGAGGATGGTTTTCGGAGATGAATTCTCAGAGGGACCGGTTCTTAATCTCGATCATTCATTGAGATCCGTGACGACGCGAGCAGCTGATCGCCTTTCCGCTTCGCGGTGAGAGGTCTGCGCGGATGCGAGCCTCGGGCAAAGGAGCCTGTCGAGAATGTGCGGCACGGGACGGTGTTCCGTACCTCCCGGAAGATGACGTCGACGCATACCGATTCAGAAGCCGGCGAGTGGCGGCCGACCTACCCGGCAATAGAGGTATATAGATACTGTGCTGATGGTTCGATCCGGACTCTGGCGCAGAGTTCTGACTCTAGTTCAGATGCTCTGGCATCGTTCCCCCGATTCCCCGACCGTGACGAGCACTGGATTAACGGCGTGCAGGTCTCACCATGAAGACGTTTGCGAAATTTACCTTCTGGATGCTGGCGACGATCGGCGTGCAGTTGGTGCTGTGTTTTGGGCTCGCCGTTGGTCTCGGTGAGACGTCACCGGCTCATTCCGAGTCGAACTCGCTCGAACGGCGATTGTATTCGGCGGTCGACGTTAGCGCGTTCTACCTTGCACTCTCGCTCGCGGCCGTCGTTGCCAGTGGGGTTGTCTATTTAGTTGCGCTGCGTCGCCGCACGCAAGTCGTATCCAGCGTTGCTCTTGGTGTGGCATGGCCGGCCGTACCGCTGGTGCTGTTCATCCTGTCGTTGAATGCCCAGCTCTTGTATCTTGCCGTACTGCAATCGTTGGGTGGTGTCGTCATGACACGGATTGGCAATGCCTCTGAGGCGTTTTGGGTCGAGTCTGAAAATTCGCTCTCCAAGCGATGACAGTTCACCCTGCGCTCCAGCCAGACTGGACTCGGTGCGGGCAATAAGGTGGCAACGAGGTAGAACCAGATCAAGCCTGCTCCAAGCCGTCAGGAAGGCTGAGGAGCGAGTCGCGTCCTGTCTGATTGGTGCTGCTGTGGATGCTGTGCCCGGCGGCGCAACTTCGGCTCGTGGCGAGCAGTTAAGTGAGGAGGCACGTTCGTGGTCAAAGAGCGCTTCGATGCGTCGGGCCGACACGAACAGCAGTCGGGTCAGCCGGCCTTGGCGGGTTCGGTTGACGTCCTGGTGAGTGCGGCGGTGGAGGATCGCGAGCGGCTCGTGGAGGTGTCGCGGTGGTGGCTGACGGAGGCGAGATCGCGGCTGTGTGGTGCGCTGTCCGAAGGCCTGCGCTCCGGGCTGCCGACTGCTGAGTTCGCTGTAGGACGCATCGGCGCACCGGAGTTGGGCGGGGGGAACTGGTCGGTCTCCTATACCGCGGAGCGTTTCGAGGCTGTGGTGGCCTCGCTGAGCAATGGACGTGGCGATGCCATGGCCCATCTCAATGCCGCTGCGGACGATGTGTCGGCAGGCGATTGCTGTTCGGCTCATATTGCGGTCACTGTCGATCCGGATGTGCGGCCGTGGGTCACCTTCTCGCTGCGGTTGGCCTATCGACTCGACGATGCGGGCATGATCCCCGTCGCCAGTCAGGACGATCTCGTCGCGTTCGTCAGAGATTTCGCTGAGTTGACCGAGGCGTCCTTCGCGAATATTGCATCCGACAACTCTTCCAACCAGACTGCATTGGAAACATATCTACCGCGGTTGCAGGAACTGGGATTGATGGAGAGTCCCAGCGTGGTGAGAGGATACTCGTGGGTCACGCTGGTGACGGCCAATGCAGTCCCGAGGCTAGGCGGCGTCGATGGCCTGGAAAGTTCCGGCGCCTTCGTCGAGGTCGCTGAACTCCAGTATGGTGCCGCATTGCTAAGGGCGACAAGATTTTTCGAGGAATATAAGGATTCAGCGGTTGAACGGGTTTTTCGTGCGTTGGCGCCAGTACTTCCAGCGGGAGTGCCGAGGCGCTTGTCCTACGGTGGTCTGAAGCAACCGCAATTGATCTACAAAGACGCTGCTGATGCTCAGGATTAGCGTGAGGGCCAGCAGCAGACACCGCAGGCGGGCGAGCGGGTGGCCCGATAGCCAGACGCGTAGAGGCGAGCGGAGCCGCTATCCTCTGCCCAGTCGGTGGAGGCGGCCTTGCCATCTGCGGCGCTTCGTGGATACGAATGAAGATCTGACCTCGTGCTCGGATCGCAGGCCGGTGAGTTGAACCCGCAGGTCGAGTAGTGGACCGCTAGGTGTGCGCTGGAGCATCCGGGTTTGATGCATCCTCGGTTATGAGTGAACGACTGTTTGGTCGTTGCGGGTCGTGCGTAGTAGTTGGCCTCGGCGGCCGGGCATCGGTCGAGGTGTTTCATGAGTCGACCGCCAAGCAGGCTTGATGGACGGCGAAAGCAGCGGCGCGCCGAAACGTCTGTCCGCCGGCGGAAGAACTCACGGCCCGAGGGTCGGGATGACCGCGCAACGGGTCTGAGACCAGCTGGTCGGCTCCGAGGCTGTCGAGCGTGGCGACGGCATGGTCCTCATGCGCAACCCCTTGTGTGGCTAGGTTGGGCGGGTGGTCAGGACACTGGTGGGTTTTGGGGCGTTTGGGTGGTTCTGGGGGGCTTGGGGGGCGATTCTGCCTGCGGTGAGGGTGGAGTCCGGGGTTGGTGACGGCGAGCTTGGCCTTGCGCTGTTGATGGTTGGGCTCGGGGCGCTGGTGTCGATGCGGTTCACCGGCTACCTGATCGACCGGTACGGCGGCGTCGTACTGCCGGTGGTCGTGGTGTTGTTCGGGTTGTGCGGTGTGTTGCCGGCGCTGGCTGGTTCCGCAGTCACTCTGAGCGGAGCGCTCTTCCTGCTCGGCGCCACTTCCGGCGCGACGGACGTTGCCATCAACGCGACCGGCTCCCAC
This sequence comes from Kribbella antiqua, assembly GCF_004345665.1. Lineage (GTDB taxonomy): Bacteria > Actinomycetota > Actinomycetes > Propionibacteriales > Kribbellaceae > Kribbella > Kribbella antiqua. Next base: position 276,054 of record NZ_SLWR01000011.1, on the reverse strand, counting down.
GCGGAAGCCGTCACCGGGCGACCGTTGATGAACCTTGCCCACGGCATCTTTTCGGCCGCGGTCGTCGTGGCCAGTCTCGGTACGGCGGGACTCCGCGCACTCGGCGCCGACGCGTTGCCGGTGCTGGGTGGTGCCGGCATCCTCATCGTGGCTGTGGGCATCGTCGTACTCGCGCCAGGATCCCGTGAAAACATCGCAACCGAGCCAGCACCGAAGAGACGGCGGCTTGAGCCAGTTCTCCTTGTTTTTGGGGGACTTTGCGCGCTCGCGTACGTCGTCGAGAACGCGTGGCAGAGTTGGAGTGCGGTCCACCTCGATACCACGTTGAACGCCGCTCCCGTGCTCGCTTCCAGTGCTCCGGCTGTGTTCGCCGCCGCGGCCGCTACCGGTCGGATCACCGGCAACGCGTTGCTTCGGCGGCTGCGGCCGGTGCAACTCTTGGTGGCCGGAGGCGCCATTGCCGCGGCAGGTTCTGTTGGCGCGGCCGCCGCGGACAATGCCTGGTCGGCGTTGATTGGGATCGGTGTCGCCGGGCTCGGTACGTCGGTGTGTGCGCCGACTATCATCGGAATGGCCGGTGCGTGGGCGGGGCCGGAGCGGCGGGCGGGGGCGATCTCGACCGTGACCACGATCGCGTATCTCGGGTTCCTCCTCGGTCCGGCCGCGGTCGGCGCCGCTTCGTCCGTCTGGTCGCTACCCGTAGCTCTCGGTGGCGTCGCCGTACTGGCTCTGCTGGTCGCAGCTCTCGGGCCGGTTGCCGGGCGGGCGAGTGTGAACTCGGTGGCCGGTTTCGGTCGTGGTGGAAAGTCTTAAGGTGTGGCGGATGCGGTACTACGGTGGGTCCCACGAGGGGAGACGGGCAAATGAGCGAGATCGCAGACACCGGCGCAGCCGTGATCACCCGCGCTGATGGGCGGGATGATGGGGAGGACTGGACCGAGAACTACGAGCTGCTGCCGGGTGGGGCGGGCATCTCGATCATTCTCGAGTCCACCACCAAGGAGGGTGTGGGCCCGCGGCTGCACCTGCACCCGTACGCCGAGACGTTCATCATCCGGCGCGGTTCCGCCACCTTCACCGTCGGCACCGAGCAACTCGTTGGCCGGGCCGGCCAGATCCTCGTCGTACCGGCGGAGACGCCGCACAAGTTCGCCACCGGGCCCGGTGGCTACGAGGCCGTCCACATCCACGCGAACCCCAGCTTCGAGACCACCTGGCTGGAGTAGCTCAGCTCGCCGGGACCGGTTTTCCCGGTGGGGTGAAGGCGGCGAGGACTGTTGCCGTGATGTAGGTGGCCGCCTTGTCGGGGGTGAGGCGGTTGGCGTTGATTTCGTCGGCGGCGCCGTGCATCACGCTGTGCATGGCACCGACCAGCCATGAGGTCGGCAGGTCGGTGCGGAAGACGCCCTCGGCGCGGCCGCGCTCGATCAGCCGTTCCACTCGGACCATCGGGTCGGCGTGGAGTTCGCGGATCCGGCCTGGCGGGAGCGCGTCCTGAGCGGCGACCAGGAGCGAGCGGAACCGGTCGACCAGGTGCCAGCTTGATTCGATCAGCCGGGTCAGGGCCTCGCGCGGATCGCCGGTCAGGTCGACCTGGCCGAGCGCGGCCTCGCCGCCTTCGATGGCGTGCAGGAACACGGCGTCGAGGAGGTCGGCCCTGGACGGGAAGTGGCCGTAGAGGGTGACCCGGCCGACCCCGGCCGCCTTCGCGATTTCGCTCGTACTCGCGTTCGGGTCGCGGCTCAGACAGTCGATCGCCGCGTCGACGATCGCCGCGATGTTGCGCTGCGCGTCGGCCCGCTTCTCCTTCGTCACCATCTAATCATCCTCTTGTCGAACACCACTGTTCGAGTTACTGTACCCGAAATAAGTCGAACAGTACTGTTCGAGATATCGCAAAGTGGAGGAGGACCCGGACATGTCCGGACCGACAGTTGACCCAGACCCGCGCCGCTGGCGGATGCTCGGATTGCTCGCCGTCGCGCAGTTCATGCTGATCCTCGACGTCACCGTGGTAGCGATCGCGCTGCCGCACATCGGCGCCGACCTCGAGCTCGAGCGGTCCACCCTGACCTGGGTGGTGAGCGCCTACACGCTGATGTTCGGTGGGCTGATGCTGCTCGGCGGCCGGGCGGCGGACCTCTTCGGTTCCCGCAAGGTCGTGCTGACCGGCCTGCTGGTGTTCACCGCCGCCTCGCTCGCGACCGGCCTGGCGAACGGCTCCGAGCTGCTGATCGGCGGCCGGATCGCGCAGGGCATCGGCGCGGCGATGCTGTCGCCGGCCGCGCTGTCGACGGTGACGAAGGTGTTCCAGGGCGAGGAGCTGAACAAGGCCCTCGGCATCTGGTCCGCGCTCGGTGGAGGCGGCGCCGCGATCGGCGTACTGCTCGGTGGGGTGCTGACCGCCGGGCCGGGCTGGCAGTGGGTGTTCTACGTGAACGTGCCGATCGGCGTGATCGTGTTCGCCCTACTGCTCCGGGTGCTGCCGGCGGATCGGCGAGTCGAGAGCCGCGGTCGGCTCGACATCCCGGGCGCGATCCTGGTCACCGCGGGAACCGGTACGGCGATCTACGCGCTGATCAACGCCGGAGACCGCGGCTGGCTCTCGGCCGCGACCCTCGGCACCCTGGCCGGCTCGATCGTCCTGTACGCCGCATTCGCCTGGCTGCAGCGCGTCGTACGGTCGCCGCTGATGAACCTGCGGATCCTGACCAGGCGACCCGTTGCCGCAGGCACCTTCCTGATCCTGGTCGCGACCGCGTCGATGATCGCGCTGTTCTTCCTCGGCTCGTTCTACCTGCAGCACTACCGCGAGTACGGCGCGATGCGGAGCGGGCTGCTGTTCCTCCCCGTCGCGGTCGCCACGATCGCTGGGGCGCAGGTCGCGGGGCAGATCATCGGCCGGACCGGTCCGCGGGTGATTGCTACCGCCGGGCTGGCGATTGCCGCGCTGGGCACGGCTGTCCCTGCCATCTGGGATGGTTCGGTGATGCTCGTGATCGGGATGACGATCGCCGCGGCCGGTCTTGGTCCCGGATTCGTCGCGGCGTCGACCACGGCGCTCGCGCAGATCGACTACACCGAGGCCGGGCTGGCGTCGGGGATCCTGAGCACCTTCCACGAGTTCGGTGCCGCTCTCGGTGCCGCGGTGGTGTCGAGTATCGCCGCTGCCAGCCTGGTGGGTACGGCCAGCGATGGCTTCAGCCACGGATTTACCTTCGCCGCGATCACCGCCGGCGTCGCTGCCGTTCTTGCGCTGGTCGTCGTACCGGCTGCCAAGTCTTCGACAGGAGTTACTCATGCCCACTGAGATTCGCCGCGCGATACCGGCGGACGCCGAGCTCGTCCGGACGATGCTGATCGAGCTCGCGGAGTACCAGGACCAGGGGAAGGACGTCACCGCGACCATCGAGGACTGGCAGGGGTTCCTCGGTCGCGACGATGTGATCGTGCTGATCGCCGAGGTCGACGGTGAGGCGGCGGGATACGTCTCCTCGCTTCGCCGTCCGTACCTCTGGGTCGGCGGCGACATGCTCGCGCTCGACGACCTCTACGTACGCGCGCAGTTCCGCTCAAGCGGTGTCGGTCGAGTGCTCATGCTCGCATTGGCCCGGCACGCCCTCGCGGACCGCCTCACGATCGGCTGGGGTCTACGGCTCGAAAACGAAGGCGGCTACCGCTTCTACGACCGCCTCGGCGCAATCCTCCGCACCAAGACGGTCGCCAGCTGGCCCGCCTCAGCCTACGAAGCGCTCTTGTGACAGAACGTCTGGAGCCAGCGTCGTCCCGGGCTGGTCGCCGCGCGGGTTTGGGGAGCGCTGCCGACCTGATTCGACAAGTCAGACTCCCCGGTCGACCCAGTCGGTGTGGGTACATCGCGGTGAACCATCGGCAGCTGGTGACCTTGTGCGCCGCTCGACCATCGCGCGGCGGCGTGTCGTGGTCGAACCGTGCACAAGGCCGGGCACGGATGCCGGAGCGATGGCCGATCACCCACACATGCAGCAGGGGACGTCCGGTGCGGGTGTCGATTTCGGGAGGGGCTGGTCGACGCAGGGGTGATGGAAGGCCCACATACCCCTGGAAGGACCCGGACCATGACCACCAACATGATCTCGACCGCCACTGCTCCTGTTTCCACCCCTGCTCTGATGACCGGCGGGATTGTCGCCGGGCCGTTGTACGTCGCGGTGTGGCTGGGGCAGGCGTTTACCCGTGAGGGCTTCGACATCACGCGGCACCCGGCCAGCCTGCTGGCGAACGGGGGACCCGGCTGGATCCAGACCGTCAACTTCGTCGTCGCCGGTCTGCTCTCGATCGCCGCGGCCGTCGGACTCCGTCGTACGCTCGCCGGGCGGGGGAGCAAGTGGGCGCCGCGGCTGCTCGGGGCGTACGGCGTCGGGCTGCTGCTGGCGGCCATCTTCCCGGCCGACCCTGCCGCCGGCTTCCCGGCCGGAACTCCCGCGGACTACGCCGAGATCAGCACCCGCGGAATGGGCCACTTCGTTGCCGGCACGATCGGCTTCAGCGGCCTGATCGCCGCGTGTCTGGTGATGGCCGCGCACTACCGCAGCGTTGGCCGCAAGGGCCTGGGCCGCTACTCCGCCGCCACCGGCATCCTGTTCTTCGGCGCGTTCGCCGGCCTGAGCGCCGGCGCCGGCAGCCGCCCCACCATCGTCGCCTTCGACCTCGCGGTCATCCTCGCCTGGGCCTGGATCACCACGATCTGCCTCAAGCACCGCCACTGACCCAAGGCCCCGGCGACCCGGCCTGGAGCGGCGGAGTGAGTCAGCGTAGGCGGATGGTGACCAGGGTGGTCTTGATGCCGCTGTCGTTGAGGTTGCCGGAGGCATCGAAGGCGCCGGGTCCGTCGGTCATGCCGAAGTCGTTGTCGTTGATGACGGCCAGCGTCCACGGGTTGACCAGCGCGACGCCCTCGATCTTGTTGGGTAGGCCGGAGATGGTGTTGAGGTCGAGGAACAGCTTCTTCGGCAACGCCGGTACGACGGTCGCCGCCTCGAGCGACGGTGTGGTCGCGGCGGAGTCCCAGGCGCTGCCGAGGATGTTGTAGCCAGGCTTCAACACGACGCGCTGGAGTCGCGCGGCGTTGTCGGTGCGTTCCTCGACCAGTAGAGTTTCGGGGCCGGCAGCAACCAAAGCGGAGATCTTGAGCTCGCTCGTGTCGTCCTCACCGGGGTCAACCACGCCGACCGGGTCGAAGCGATACGCGTACTCCGCGGTGACGTTGCCCTGGTACGGCGAGAAGCGCAGCAGGCGGGTGGTCAGGGACTTGTCGCCAACCGCCTTGGTTGGGTTGGAGAGCGGGCTCTGCAGCGCCAGCACCAGATCCCCACCGGGCAGCTGTGCCAAGCCCTCGAAGCCGCGATTCATCTTGCGGGTAAGGAAGATCGACGGCAGCGCCTCGATGACCGGGTAGTCGGCACCCGTCAGCGACAGACCGTGAGGGACATATCGAGCCAGCACGCGACCGCGCGCCGACACGTGCACGAGGGACGGGCTGTACTCGTCGACCAGCCAGAAGCTGCCGTCGTGCGCGCGTACGATCCCCTCGGTGTCCAGCCCGTTCGGGTTGAGCTCCAGCCGGGTGGAAGCGTCGTACGTGTAGGGGAGTTCGTCGCGGCTTGCCTGGTTGGAGAGTCCCGTCACCGGGGCACCGCTGCGCGTGGTGATCGGGATCGCCTGCAGGACCTTGAGTTGCTCGCCGACCACCTTCACCTTGAGGATCGCCGGGTCGAAGCCGGGGACCGGGAACGTACGTCGGCTGACGCCGTCGACCTTGATCTGGCCGTTCGGTCCTCGGTCCGTCACGGTCCAGAACTCACCTGGCCGCTCGGCGGGGAAGAGGTCGCTGCCGACGCCGCCCAGCTTGATCCCGCGGTCGTTCGCGACCGTGCCCGGCAGCAGCGCGTTGGAGAAGCTGCCGAGCGGGATGCCGGGGAGCGTCGCCGCATTCACGACATGCGGCGCCGAAACCGCGGCCTGCGCGCCTCCGGACGCCAACACCGCGGCTGCGACGAACACTGAGGCACTCGCGATGAAACGAAACATGAACGTGCTCCCCTCCACCAGAAGTCACCGAGCACATTCGTCCTGGTGGATGAACATCCGCTGAACGGCACCCCAAGACTGGTTTAGGGCAGGACCCATTTCTCGTTTGCTGCGTTGACGCAGGTGTAGATGATCAGTGGGGTGCCGTTCGTGCTGGTGCCGCTCTTGGCGTTGAGGCATCTGCCGGAGCGGAGGTTGACGAGCGAGCCATCTGTTCGTGGCACCCACGTCTGACCGCCGCTGCCGTCGCACGTCCACAGCACGACTGGCGTCAGGCTCGTCGTACCACTGCGTGCGTCCAGGCACTTGCCGAGCGAGTGGATCGTGCCGTCCTCGTACTGCGTCCACTGCTGGTTCGGGGCGTTGCCGTAGCAGGTGTAGAGCTCGATCTGCGTGCCGTCGGAAGAGTTGTTCCCAGTCACGTCGACACACTTGCCGCCAATCCCGGTGATCAGGCCGCTGTCCCCGAACACCCCGACCTCGTACAGCGAGTAGGGGTTCGCCGCCGCCGTCCGGGCGGTGCCGTAGATCCGGACGTACCTGGCCCACACAGGAGTGAAGGTGACGTGATCGGTACCGCCGTCGCCCGTCGCGGTCGAGTAGACGGTTTGCCAGGTCTGGCCGTTGCCCGACACCTGGATCTGGTAGCCCTTCGCGTACGCCGTGTGCCAGTTGAGCAGCACGCGGTTGACCACCCGCACCATGCCGAGGTCGACCCGCAACCACTGCGGATCGCTGTGTGCACTCGCCCACCGCGTCGACATCGAACCGTCGGCCGCCTTCGCGCCTTCACGACCGGTCGCCTCGACGCTCGACACGGCGACCGGCTTGTTCAGCGCCAGATTCCGTTTCGGGATGTAGTTCGCCGTGTAGGTGGTGGCGGTGGCGGGCGTGACGAAGTTGTGGCTGCGAGTCCCGCCGTCGGACCAGGACGCGAAGCGGTAGACCTTGTTGGCCGATAACTGCAACAGGTCGGTGGACAGCGATCCGCTCGACCCGACGATCGCCGTATTGCTTGATGGCGAGGTCGCAGTCTTCGCGAGGTACGTCACCTTCAGGCCGGTCGGCTGGCTCGTGATAGTGAGCGGGACGGTCTTCGGGTCCAGCCGGACGCTCTTGACGTCGGTCAGCCCGCTGCTGTCCGTCGCGGTGAGCTTCAGTTCCAGGTACGACGGATACTCGTGATCGGGCGTGGTGAACGAGCCACTCGCTCCGGTCATCGAGGTGATCTGGTGCGAATGGCAGTCGCTCGGGCAGTGATGCATGATCAACGACCAGCTCAGCGCGGATCCGGGCAGCGTCCCTTGCTCGGGATCGGTCGCGGTGCCAGAGAAGTTGATCGTGTCGCCGACCTTCCACGTCGTCGCTGGACCGGGCGCCGTGATCGTTGCGGTGGGCGCCGTGTTGGCGACGTTGATCTGAGCTGTCGTGGTGTTGGTACCACCTTGGCCGTCGTTGACTCGCAGCCGGACGGTGACTGTTCCGCTGGTGGTGTAGGTGTATTGCGGGGTCGCGGCGGTCGAGTCGACGTACTCGCCGTCGCCGTCCAGGTCCCATGCGTAGGTGAGGGTGTCGCCGTCGGCGTCGTTGGACGCCGTACCGTCGAAGTTCACCGTCAGTGGTGTCGGTCCGCTGGTCGGGTCGGCGCTGATCACCGCGGTGGGCGGGTTGTTGGTGGCGCTGTAGACGTAGCGCATGATCCGGCCGTTTTCGTAGTCGACGGCGAAGATGTCACCGCCGGGGCCAGTGCGCAACGCGACGGTTCCGTAGCCCGAGGCGAAGTTGATGATGTTCGCTGGGTTCGGCAGGCCGTTGGCGCCGGGGAGCATCGCCCACACGCAGCCGCGGCTGTAGTCGGCGAAGAACAAGGCGCCGTCGTACTGAGCCGGGTAGTTGCCACCCTCGTAGAAGGACATACCTGCGATGGAGGAGCTGCCTGTGCTGCAGGCACCGGCGACCTGAGCAGTGTGGTTGTAGGTGTAGTACGGCGATACGACCGCACTGGCGCCGGCGGCGTACAAGTTCTCGCAGATGTTGACGTTGGCTCCGTCGTACCCGGCTTGGCGAGCCGCGCCCTCGTAGCAGGGCCAGCCGAAGTTGGTGACGCTCGCGGTCGGGCTGACGATCCGGTCGATCTCCTCCCAGTCCCGCCAGCCGACGTCGCCGACCCAGATCTCGCTCGTGCCGGGGCGGAAGTCGAATCGCATCGGGTTACGCAGGCCGTGCGCCACGATCCTGCGAGTGTTGGGATCCGTGCTGCTCGCCTTGGGATTGCCGGCCGCGGCCTCTCCGGTGTCGGGGTTGAGCCGGACGATCGAACCGTCGAGGGTCGCAGGATCAGCGCTCGTACGGACGTCCTGAGAACGCAGCGCGCCACCTTCGGCCGTCGGCGGTGCCAGAGCGGTGCCGACTGGTGACGGCGGGTCGCCACAGGGGTTGTCCGGCGTGACGTCCGAGGTGGTGAAGTTGTCCTGGCCGTAGTCGACGAGGTTGAAGTTGCCCCCGTCACCGCCGCCGGCGTACAGCATGCCGTCCGGGCCGAACTCGATCGAGCCGATCGAGTGGCTCGGGAACACCTGGCACCAGTCCTCGACCAGCACTTGCTCGGCGACGCCGGAGGCGGTCGGCGTGAGGGCGGAGAGCCGGGCGGAGACCTGGCAGCCGTCGCTCGTCGGTCCCGGTGGCGACGGGCAGGGGTCGCTGTCCGTGCCCGCCGTACCCCATTTCGGTGCCTGGCCGCCGATCAGGGCGTCGTGCGTGTAGAGCACGTAAACCCTTGGATCGACAGGGAAGTTGGGGTGCAGCGCGAGGCCGAGCAGACCGCGGTCCCAGTAGTTGTGGACCTTGGTGCGCAGGTCGGCGAACACGGTCGGGGTGGGGTCGTCGAGGGAGTCGAACTCCTTGATCAGGCCGCTCTTCTCACTGACGAACACGCGCCCGTCGGCCGCGAACGCCACGTTAGTCGGCGCCGTCAGACCGCTGAAGACAACCTGCTCACTGAACCCTGCCGGTACGACGACCGCACGCGCCGGCGCGGTCGGTACGGCGACCAGCGTGGCGAGCACGAGCAGCAACCCGATGGTTGCTGATAGCAACCGATGTGACGAGATGGCGGAAGAAAACATGAGGCCCCCAGGGAACCGGTGTCCCGATGTGCAGTCCTCACCGCCCCCCGGCGAGCACATCGAGGTGGAGCACAGGATGACAAGGCATCCGGTTCAGCGCAATACCTGCAGCTCCGCGAGTTCGGCACGGCCTTCCTCGGCCCGCTCCGGGAGCAACACGAGCGTGCATGCGCGCTCGAATCGGGCCTCGATGCGCTCGAAGGAATCGGCGGCTGACTGCAGCGCATCCTTGTCACCGGACATCCGGCCGGCAGCGCGGGCGAGGCAAGCGGCGGCCCAGTCGTTCTCAACGCCATCCGGCGCGGCAGCCGCGAGCAAGTCCGTCGCAGTGGGTAGGCCGGCGACCACCGCGAGTTCCGCCGCACTGGCCCGCGCGTACGGCGCCCACCAATACTCCTCGAAGCCCGCGAACGCCCGTCGTACGACGTCGGCGGCCTGATCCACCGCACCGAGATGTACGGCGACCCGTGCTTCGGCGAACACCGATGGAGCCGCCAGCCAGGGCACATCGACCGCGTGGTCGGCGCGAGCGACTTCGAGCGACCGGGTCTGCCACAGCTCGAACAATCCGTCGTCGCGCAGCCCGTGCACCAGTGCCGCCATGGACATCGCGGATGCCATCCACTCGATCGGCCGCGCACCCGCTCGTTGCCAGCGTTCCCACAACGCGTCAGCCCGCTCGATGCAGGTATCGAACCGCCCGGTCAACGCGGACACCCGGATCAGCCGCGGCAGCGAGATGTACGGATGGTCACCGACCGGGTCGTTCGGCGCACGAATCACAGCCAGCGCCGCCGGTAGATCTCCGACCGCGACCGCCGTGGTGGGTGCGACGTGGAAGGCGTCGATGATCTCGGCCGCCGCGTACGGCTCGTGCTGCGGGAGAGGTTCGACCAGCCGCATCCGTTCCAGCGCGTACGAGCGGGCTTCGCGTAACCGGCCGCTGTTCCCGGCCGCGATGGTGAGTGCATCGAGTGCCCCCGCGATCAGGACCGGGTCGCCGGTTCGCCGGGCCGCGTCGACCGCTTCGCGGGCGAGCTTTGGGTCAACCTGGATCCGCTGGTCGCCATGGTTCCAGGCCTTCGCGGACGCGATCAGCGCGGTCACGTGGAGATCTCCAGGTATGGCGCAGTCCACGGCTTTCGCCACCAATCGTGCGGTCTGTTCCGAGGGCAGTTGATACAGCGCACCGGTCGGGTACCGGTTGACCGCGATCACCGCCGAGGCCAGCATCGTCGCCCGAACGTTGCCGTCGGCAACCGCCCGCTCGGCGGCGTCGAGCAGCAGCTGAACCCCGGTCTGCGCGTCGGAGACAGCGAGCGTGGCATCGGCGGCCGACCGCAGGTCCCGCGCCGCGGCCACCCCGTCCTCTGCCCGGTCCGCCGCCGACCGATAGTGATCGATCGACTCCAGGAACTCCCGCCGGGCGAAGCTGAGATGGCCCAGCGAACGCGCCAACCTGTGCGCGGCCGGACCGGGCGCCGCCGCGGTCCCGGCCAGCGCGGCACGCAGGTCACCGACCACTTCGTCGTACGGCGTGCGCCAGTCGGAGCCGTCGAGTTGGTTCTCCAAATCAGCCGCGGTGTCGGCGGCCCAGCGCACGTAGCGGTCCCGGGCGGTCTCCAGCTCGTCGGGTCCGAGCTGGTCTTTGGCAAACTCCCGGATAGTCTCGAGGAGCCGCCAGCGCGATCCACGGCGTACTGCCAGGCTCTTGTCGGTCAGGCGGCCGAGCAGGTCCGCGACCTCGCCACGGCCGAGCTCCGGGCTGGTCGCGCAGGCGGCGTCCAGGTCGAAGCCGCCGACGTACACGGCGAGCCGGTGGAACAGCAGCCGCTCCTCGTCGTCCAGCAGGTCGTGACTCCAGCCGATCACCGCACCGAGCGACCGGTGCCGTACGTCGGCGCCACGACCGCCCGCAAGCAACCGGAGCCGGTCGTCCAGCGCGGCCCGCAGCCCGTCTGCGCCGAGTGAACCGATCCGGGCCGCGGCGAGCTCGATCGCGAGCGGCATCCCGTCCAGCCGCGCGCAGACCTCAGTGAGGTCGTCGGGCGCGGCGTCGAAGGACGGGTCGACGGCGCGGGCCCGGTCGAAGAACAGCTCCGTCGACGCGTCCAGCGGTGGCAGCAGCACGGTCGTCTCACCTGGAACTCCGAGCCGTTCCCGGCTGGTCGCGAGTACGGTCGCCTCCGGACAGGTGCCGAGCAGCCGCTCCACCAGTACGGCGACTTCGTCGACCAGGTGCTCGCAGTTGTCCAGCACGAGCAGCGACCGGCCCGACTGCAGGTGCTCGATCAGCACCTGCTCCAGGGTCTGCGGCGGCTGTTCGGTCACTCCTAGCGCAGTCGCGACTGCCCGGGCGACGAGACCCTCCCTGACTGGCACCAGGTCGACGAACGCACCGGGCACGGCCAGTTCAGCGCCACCACTGCGGCGAGCCGCGTCTTGCCCATCCCGCCGGGGCCGAGCAGGGTCACCAGCCGGGCCTGCCCGAGTGCATCCCGCAGATCAGCCGTGTCCTGGGTACGCCCGAAGAAGGTGGTGCGGCTCGCCGACAGTCCGGTCATCCCGGGCCCGCGACGCGTCCCGGCCAGGTTTGCCAGCTCGCGGCGGTCCGTGACGCCGTACTTGCGGAGCAACGAGGACACGTGGCTCTCGACCGTCCGCACCGAGATGTGGAGGGTGCGGGCGATCTGCGCGTTCGACCGGTGCTCCGCGACCGCGGCCAGCACCTCGGCCTCGCGCGTGGAGACCTCGACCTCGCTCATCTGGAACATCATGACCGATCCGTGGGGCTTTCCGTGGTGGATCCGTGGTCGGCACGGATGTGGCTCGCGGGCGGCCGGCGGGAGGGTCGTCGTACCAGAACAACTCTTTGGAGGTAGTGATGAGTACGACGGTGACGACGACACGCAGGGTCCGGCCGGGAACGGTGGCGCTGTGGGTGGTACAGGTTCTGCTGGCCGCGATGTTCGCGATGGCGGCGCTGCCAAAGCTCTCCGGTGACCCGCTGATGGTGGAGATGTTCGACGCGATCGGTGCCGGGCAGTGGTTCCGGGTCCTGGTCGGCGTGCTGGAGCTGGCTGGAGCGATCGGGCTGCTGCTGCCGCGGCTGTGCGGTCTGGCCGCGCTCGGGCTGGTTGGGGTGATGGTCGGTGCGATCGTGACCAACCTGTTCGTGCTGGGTGCGTCTCCGGCGATCCCAGTTGCCTATCTGCTGGTGGCTGCGGCAATCGTCTGGTTCCGCCGGTCCACGTTGGTCCCGCGATGACCATCTCGGCGTTCGAAGGGGTGCTGATCCGGCCGGGTGATGAGGGGTACGACGCCGGCCGGGCGGTGTGGAACGCGATGGTCGACCGCCGGCCGGTCCTGATCGCGCGGTGCGCCAGTACGGCGGATGTGGTGGCGGCGCTGCGATACGGGCGTGAGGCGGGTCTGGAGATCGGAGTCCGCTGCGGCGGTCACAGCTTCCTCGGTCTGCCCGTGGTGGAAGACGGTCTGCTGATCGACCTGTCCCCGCTGAACGCCGTACAGGTTGACCCGGGCAGCCGCCGTGCCCGGGTCGGCGGCGGCGCCCTGCTCGGTGCACTCGATGTTGGTGCGCAGCGTTACGGGCTGGCGGTGACGGCCGGCAATGTGTCGCACACCGGGGTCGGCGGGCTCACGCTGGGTGGCGGGATCGGCTGGCTGGCTCGGGCGTATGGGCTGAGCTGCGACAACGTGGCGTCGTACGAGCTGGTGACGGCGGAGGGCGTCGTACTGCGAGTTAGTGAGACGGAGCATCCGGACTTGTTCTGGGGGCTGCGTGGCGGTGGCGGGGGATTCGGGGTGGTGACGTCGTTCGAGTTCCGGCTGCATCCGGTCGGGACGAGTGCTCTGACTGCCGACCTGTTCTACGAGTTGGAAGACGCAGGTACGGCGTTGCGCGGGTGGCGGGAGCTGTTCGTCGACGCGCCGCGGCAGGCGACTCCGGTGGCGCGGGTCGGGCGGTGGGAGGAGTTCGGCGGCCGGCCGATGGCGAGCATCGGGTATGTGTGGGTTGGCGACGTGTCGGAGGGGCGGAGGCTGCTCTCGGCGTACTCGACGGTCGGCAAGCCGGTGGGCCAGCGGGTGCGGGAGCTGAGCTATCTGGATTTGCAGACCGAGTCCGACGATGCCGAGGGTCACGCGCTGCGCCGGTACTGCAAGGGTCATTATCTGCGTTCTCTCCCGGATGCCGCGATCGACGCATTTCTTGCTGAGGGCAACAACTCGGGGCGGATGACGCTCAACGGTGGTGCGATTCTGGACGGCGCGGACTCGGCGTTCAGCCATCGCGATGCTCTGGTCGAGTTCACCACCGGTGCCGGCTGGACCGATCCGGCGGAGGACGAGGACCGGATCGCCGCGGCTCGGCGTTATGCCGCCGGGCTCGAGCCTTACACCAGCGGCACGTACGTGAACACCATCGCCGACGAGGATGCGACCGCCGTTCATCGTGCGTACTCGCCGGACAAACTCGCCAGGCTCCGGGCTCTCAAACATACGTATGACCCGGAGAACGTCTTCCGCCGAACGCCTCTGACTGGATCGTGACGACTCTGTTCGAATCTGATCGGACCGTTGAACCGGCCGGGTGCGGACACCAGTGTTGGGCGGGACCCGCTCGTCCCTGAGGAGACCGCCCATGAAACGACTCCGGTTCGCACTCGCCGCACTGTTGATGAGCGTCACGGCCTCGATCGTCAGCCCCGCCTCCGCGGCGACGCAGTACGAGTCGTTCCGGCCGGGCGCTCCGTGGCTGGACACCAACGGCAACGTGATCCAGGCGCATGGCGGTCAGGTGGTGCCGGCTCGCGACGATGACGGTCGGCGGATCTATTACTGGTACGGCGAGGATCGCAGCAAGGGGTATTACGACAGCCCCGGCGTGCACCTGTACTCGTCGTACGACCTCTACAACTGGAAGGACGAGGGGCTCGCGTTGCGGGCGTTGAGTTCGCCGGACCAGTTCGAGACCGACAAGTACTTCGCGAAGCTGTACGGCGGCTACACCGCGGAGCAGAAGGACGTCGTCTGGCGGGATCTGTCGACCAACAGTGTCCGCACAGATGGGTGGGCGCGGCCGTCGATCCTGGAGCGGCCGAAGGTGATCTACAACGCGAAGACCGGCAAATGGGTCATGTGGGTGCACTCCGACGGACCTTCGTCACCGACCAGCACGTCAACCTACGCCCGCGCCGAGGCCGGAGTGGCGATCGCGAACTCGCCGAAGGGGCCGTTTCGGTGGCTGGGGTCGTACCGGTTGAACCGGGTGCCGAGTGACTCGGTGCCGTGGTGTGGGACGTCGTCGGCGTTCGACCCGTCCGGTGGGATGGCGCGGGATATGAACTTGTTCGTGGATGACGACGGGACGGCGTACATCATCTATTCGTCCGAGGAGAACCGGACGATGTACATCTCCAAGCTGAACTCGTCGTACACGTATCTGTCCGCTGCGCCGGAGAACGCCGTACAGGGCAAGGACTTCGTCCGGACGCTGCCGTGCAGCCAGCGGGAGGCGCCGGCGATGTTCAAGTCCGAAGGCACCTACTACCTGGTGACGTCGGGTGCGACGGGCTGGGATCCGAACCCGGCGCGGTATGCCACGTCCCAGAACGTCCTCGGTCAGTTCACCGACCGGGGGAACCCGATCAGCGGCGACGGCGCGGCGAACACCTACCGGTCGCAGAGCACCAACGTGATCCCGGTCGACCGTCAGCAGAACAAGTTCATCTTCATGGGCGACCGGTGGACCCCGAGCGATCTGGCCAACGCGCCGTACGTCTGGATGCCGATGAGCTTCGGCGAAGGCGGCAGCCTCACCATCGGGCCGGACCAGGAGTGGACGCTCAACGACCTGAAGCCGTACACCCGCTGGACTGTCTCGAGCACGATTCCGGACAACGTCTGGCTCAACGACACGAGCACGCTGCCGACCAC
The DNA here is from genome assembly GCF_004345665.1 of Kribbella antiqua. Taxonomy (GTDB): domain Bacteria; phylum Actinomycetota; class Actinomycetes; order Propionibacteriales; family Kribbellaceae; genus Kribbella; species Kribbella antiqua. The sequence continues at coordinate 260,902 of NZ_SLWR01000011.1, read as the reverse complement.
GGTCACCGTGACAACCGCCCGCGGATCACAGCACGTGGCGGTGACGTGGGACGCGTCCACCATCGCTCAGCCCGGCCCGGCGAACCTGCGCGGAACGCTGTCGGACGGCCGAACCTTCACCCGTCCCGTCGTCGTCGTACCTCACGGCCTGCGGTACGCCGTCAACGCGGGAGGTACTGCTACTCCGGACTGGACACGCCTCACCCAGGTCGCGTCGACCGAACAGCCGCTGCTGAACTCCTCACCGGAGCAGCCCTTGGGGACAGACCCGGTCAGCGGTACGACGTGGGGCTACACCGGAGCGAGCGCGCCGGCCGGCACCGGGGACCTCTACACCACCCTGCGCTACGCGAAGAACCACGAGCCGCTCGTCTACACCTTCGACGGACTCGAGCCAGGCAGCTACACCGTCCACGCCGGCTACTACGACCCCTGGCCGTGGGCGAACCGCGCGGCCGAGGTCTCGGTCAACGGCACCGTCGTCGACCCCCAACGCCTTTTCACCGCGACCCCCTCCGCGGCGGCATACCCCGCCACCGTTGGCGCGGACGGAAAGGTGACCGTCACGATCACCCCGACCCGTTCGCCCGATATCCAGATCAGCTGGCTGATGATCGCCCGGAACCAGTGATACTTGACGGGTGACCGGACCGCGCACTGTTGCACGGCGGCTTCCCGTTGGGCCGGGGGTTTACCGGTTCCGGGATGCCGCCGGCAAGGTGTTGTACATCGGCCGGGCGGTCAACCTGCGGCGCCGGGTGCAGTCCTACTGGACCCACCTCGGCGACCGGCCGGGGCTGGCCAGGATGGTTCGCCAGATCGCCCGGGTCGAAGGCGTTTGGTGCGACTCCGAGCACGAGGCGGCGTGGCTGGAACGCAACCTGCTGGAGCACTCCAAGCCACGCTGGAACCGGACCGAAGGTGGTCAGGAGGTCGTCGGCTACATCCGCTTCGACGATGGTGACAGCCGGCCGGGGTTGCGGTTCGCGCACACCGTGACCGGCACCGCGCCACACTTCGGCCCATACCTCGGCGGCTTGCGGATCCGGCAGGCGATCTCGGCGATGCATCGGGTGCTGCCGTTGACGTACACGACCGCCGCGGCAGGTTCCGAGCGTGAGTTCGCTCGGTTGTTCGGGATAGGTCCGGGGGACCGGCGGGCGCTCGCGCAGACGGCGATCGCCGTACTCGAAAAGGATCCGGCGGCGGTCGCGGCACTGCGTGCCGAGCTGGTACGGCGTCGCGACCGGGCGGCCGGCGAACTCCGGTTCGAGTTCGCATCGAAGTTGCAGGACGAGATCACGGCGTTCGACTGGATCGTCGCGGAGCAGAAGGTGTCCTGGCTCGAGCCTCATGGTGTCGAGGTGTTCGGCTGGGCAGACGGAGTGCTCGTGCGGTTCGAGGTGCGTGGCGGGCGGATGTGTACGTGGACCCAACGCGCTAGTTCCGAGCAGGCCGCGCGTACCCGGGTAGCCGCAACGCCGGTGATGTGGCAGGCGTTCGCGCAACGAAATGCCGAGCTGGCGGCTCGGCTCTTGGCTGACTCTGGTGACACATAGCATCTGCTGTCATGGCCCAGCAGACTCCGTTCCCGCCCCCTTATCAAACGCCCAAGAAGAGCCGTGGGCCGTTGATCGTGTTCGTCGTGCTCGGGCTGGTTCTGGTGTTGCTGCTGGCAGTCGGCGGCGTCGTACTGCTGCGTGGCCGTGACAAGGAGCCGGCGGCGTCCGAGGCGACGCCGGCGAGCAAGCCGGCGGACCCGGCGGCGGTGCAGTTTCGTCGAGTCGTCACTGCCGAGCCGGGCAAGTGCCCTGAGCCGCGGTCGGACGGGGTGTTTTGCGGTACGGACGACTACCTCTACACCCTCGGCAAGGTCGAGCTCGACGGCAGCAACGTCACCGAGGTGAAGCCGGCCCAGTCATCCGATGGCTCCTATTGGTACGTCGGCTTGACTCTGGACGGAGAAGGCACCCGGCTGTTCAGCGCGCTGACTCAGGATTTGGCCGGGAAGACCTCGCCGCACAACCAGCTCGCGATCCTCGTCCGCGATCAGGTGGTGAGTGCGCCCGTGGTGATGACGCCGATCACCGGCGGCCTCGTCCAGGTCAGCGGCAGCAACTTCACCCAGCAAGACGTCGAGAACCTGGCTGCCAAGATCACCGGCTAGCGTGCACCAGCGGTGGCGGCCGGGATGGCTGTTCATGGATTGGGCCCGGCCGCCACCGCCGGCTCCCTCGGTATCCATTCCAGCCGCTCACCACGCCGTCCCGTCAGGGCCGAAAGTCCTGACTTGGCCTTTCCACTACCGCCACGCCCGGTATTCCGGGACCGCTGAGTCCGGAAAGGTCGTATGGTGGAAGTGTTCGCCTGGCGGTTTCCCCCAACCCGGACAGCTGGCCGAGTGGCAGGCCGCGGCTCTCACCCCCCCGAGAGACGCCATCCCCCTCGGTCCTTGACTGCTGTCCGGTACCGCCAGGCGAGCCGTCTCAGCGGTTGGTTACCTCGAAGGCGACAACTGCGGCGGCGACCGCGACGTTGAGCGACTCGACGCCGGCATGCAGGGGGATCTGGAGGTCGGAATCCGTGGCCACAGTGACGCCGTTCGTCTCGCCGCCGAGGACGTAGACCGCGCGCGGGGCCAGGTCGGTCTTGAACAGCGACTGCCGGGAGCGGGCCGAGAGGCCGTAGACGTGGTAGCCGGCCGTCCGGAGCAGCTCGACGGCGGTCTTCGCGGTGGAGGTGTTCACGATCGGCGCCTGGAAGGCGACCCCGGCGGAGGCCTTGATCACGAGCGGCCCGACGTGCGGCGTACCGGCCCGGGGCAGGATCACTCCGTCGAAGCCGGCGCCGGTCGCCGTACGCAGGATCATCCCGACGTTGCCCGGGTTGGTCACGCCGTCGAGCAGGAACACGTTCGTCGGCCGCTTGCCGCGCTCCCGGATGAACTCCTCCAGCGGCGTCATCCGCGGCGCGTTCACGTCCGCGACCACGCCCTGGTCGTGCTTGCCGTTGCCCGCGAGCCATTTCACTCGGCTGGCCGTCGCGCGTTCGACCGGGACGTCGTACTTCGAAGCAGTCCGGAGGATCTCGTGCAGCGACTGCCCGGTCGCGTTGTCGGCCACCACTACCTTCGCGACCGACAGCGCCGGGTCGTGGAGTGCCTCGAGGACCGGCTTCCGCCCGTAGATGGTGATCCACTTGTCCCGCGGCGACTTCTTCGAATCCACCCGCCTACGGTACGACGTGACTCTTCACAGCGCGGCAACAGCCGGGCAATCTTCATCGGTCACGCTGAGTTGCATGGAACAGTTGCGTACGGCGCTCACCGGCGGAACCGCCTGTGAGGTGTGTGGGCGGCTGCCGCATCCCCGGCGGCTGCGCTTGACGTTGGCGAAGCTGCTGGCGATCTTCCCGGTGGAGTTCGCGCTGCATGCGGCGGTGCTCGCGCTGCACCCGCCGTACCTGGTGTCGGTCACTCTGCTGGTGATCACCACCACCGCGCTGGTGATCTGGGTGATCGAGCCGTCCACGATGCATCTGCTTCGTTCGTGGTTGCATGCGCCGCGGAGCCAGCCGCCGTCGGGAATCGAGTCGCTGTGGCGGATCCGGGTCACGCTCGCGGACCGGCCTGGGGCGCTGGAGCGGCTGACACACGAGTTGGCTGAGGCGGACGCGAACATCCTCGGACTCCACGTCCACCCGGTCGACGACGGCGTACGGGACGAACTGGTGGTGTCGACTCCGGACACCGTGAGTTCCCGATGGTTGCTAGAGGCAATCGAAAACGCCGGTGGCCGGGATGCGCACGTGTGGCCGACGACCACGCTCGCCCTGGTCGACGGTCAGACCAAGGCGCTGAGCCTGTCCGCCCAGGTCGTGAGCGACCCCAGCGAACTCCCGCACGCGGTCGCCGAACTGCTCGGTGCGCACCTCGTCACCGACCGCGTCACCCTCGAAGGCCCGCTCCCGGCCGACGGGACCGTGCTCAAGATCCCGTCGCCGTGGACCGGCCTGTTCGCCTTCACCCGGCCCGGCGAACCCTTCACCCCAGCCGAATCCGCCCGAGCCCACCGCCTCGCCCAACTCGCCGAACTGGCCCTGACCCGCTGCCCCTGATCAGCTCGGCTTGCTCGCCTTTCCGTCGAGCCAGAGGACGTTCGACGGATCGCTGTGGGTGCCCTTGGTGCCGACGTGCTTGTCGCTGATCACCGGGCCGTTCTTGATTACGTGTACGAGCGCCATCGCGTGCCCGCGGCCGAGGTCGTAGTCCGCCTTCAGCCAGTCACAGATCACGCCGGCCTTGACGCCCGGAGCGTCGTACCCGCGTTCCTTCGCCTGCTCGACCAGCGCCCGCGGGGTCAGGCCGGTCTTCTCCTCGATCTTGTCCAGATACGCCTGGAACGACATCTGTCGCCTCCTTCAGCCTGAGGTGCCTTCTCAAGCAGGCGTCGATCGGGTGGTGCCGAAATCGACACCCTTCTCATCCTCCGTCGGAATGGAGGCCGTACTTGCGGAGGGCCGGAGCCAGCTGACCGACGTTCTGCGCTTCGACGAGGTCGAGGGAGACTTGGCGGAGCTTGACGTTGGCGTCCTGAGAGCAGCGCTTCAGTACGTCGAACGCCACGCTCGACGTGATCCCGTAGCGGTGCATCAGCAACCCGACCGCCTGCCCGATCACCGTCCGTGTCGCGAGCGCGGTCCGCAGCTGCTCGATCAGCGTCCGGCTGTCGTTGAACAGTTGCACGTTGTCGAACGCGACTCCCGCGTTCAACGCGAACAGCAGCACGACGTCGTACGACGTACTCCCGAACGCGTCCGGCTTGTCCGAGAAGAGGGTGAACGCCCCGGAGGAGTCGCTGGCCGGGAGCGGAAGGAGCAGGCAGCTGCGGTACCCGGCGTTGATCGCCGCCGCGGCGAACGCCGGCCAGCGGTGATCCGAGGCGAGGTCGCCGATCCGGTGCGGCTCGTCGTACGTCAGGGTGTCGTGCAGGGGACTGCCGATCTTGATCAGTTCCTCGGCCAGCGTGGCGCGGGCGGGTTCGACGAGCGGGTCCGTGGTCCGGTGGTGCCGCGCGACGATCTCCGCGATCCCGCCGGTGAGCACCGTGATCGCCGCCTCTTCACAGCCGGGCACCGTCTGCACCACGCGGGTGACGAAGCGGCCCAGCGTGGTCGCGACATCGTCGTCCTCGACCAGGCGGCTGACTTCGGCCAGCTCCTGGGCCAGCTCCAGAATCCCCTCACCCATAGGCTCATCATGCGCCTTCGGCAATGGGTTTGGGGACCCAGTCGGGGCTAGGCTCGAAGCATGTTGACCGTGAAGGGGCAGGCGACGCGGGCCCGGATCCTGGCGTCAGCAGCTGAGCTGGTGCATCGGCACGGCGTCGCCGGGACCCAGATCGACGACATCCGCCGGGCCGCGGGGGTGAGCGGTTCGCAGATGACGCATTATTTCCATGACAAGCAGACGCTGATCGAGGACGTCATCTCCTGGCAGGCGGACACCACGCTCGACGCTCAAGGGTCGCTCGACTCGTTCGACGCCTGGCATCGGTGGGCCGACCAGATCGTCGCGCGGCAGACCGCCCGCCAGTTCCGGGGCGGCTGCGACTTCGGCTCACTCGCGGGTCAGCTCGCGGAGTCGAGCCCCGCGGCGCGGGCCCAGCTCGCCGACGGCTACGGCCGCTGGCTCGAGCTGTTCAGGCACGAGTTGCAGGCCATGCGCTCGCGAGGCGTGCTCCGGCTCGACGCCGACCCCGACGCCCTGGCCCACACGATGCTCGCCGCAATGCAGGGCGGCGTACTCCTAGCCCAAACCCTCCGCCGACCCGAGCCCCTCCGCGACTCCCTCGACGCGGCGCTCAACCACCTGGAGTCGTTTGCCGGGTAGCGGGTACCGGCGAACCATGGCCACTCAGAAACAGCGTGCGACGGCACGCAAGAACGTGAAGTCGGCGATCAAGGCCGCAACGGCCAAGAAATCGATCTCGAACATGCCGAAGAAGACCCGGACCGCGCTCGGCAAGCAGGGCGCAGCGGTCGCGCAGCGCAAGCGCACCGGCGCGGACGAGCCGAAGACCCGCCAGGAGCTCTACCGGGAGGCTCAGCGTCGCGACCTCAAGGGCCGCTCGAAGATGGGCCGTGACGAACTAGCGAAGGCGCTGGGCCACCGCTAGGCACCGCAGTACGGCGGCCGCGGACCGATCGATGTCGGACTCGTCGGTCGACCAGTTGCTGACCGAGATCCGCATCGCCGCCTGACCGTGCCACGTCGTACCGGACATCCAGCACGTGCCGTCGTCCTGCACAGCCTTCACCACCCGGCGGGTGAGCTCGTCATCATCGCCGAACCGGACCAGCACCTGATTCAATACGACATCATTCAGTACGGCGACCCCGTTGGTCGCGAGCGTGTCGGCGAACCGGCGAGCCATCGCGTGACACCGCTCGACGATCTCGGTGATGCCGGACCGTCCGAGCGCCCGGATAGCGGCGTACACGGGGAATCCCCGCGCGCGGCGGGAGAACTCGGGGTTGAAGTCGAGCGGATCGCGCTGCCCGTTCTCGTCGTGGATCAGGTACGTCGCCCGGACGGACATGGCGGCGCGATGCGGTTCGGGGTGTGCGCAGAAGACGAGGCCGGAGTCGTACGGGACGTTGAGCGTCTTGTGTGCGTCGGTCGCCCAGGAGTCGGCCCGCTCGATGCCTTTCAGCAATGGTCGTAGTTCGGGGCTGACGGCTGCCCAGAGGCCGAACGCGCCGTCGACGTGCACCCAGGCGTCTTTCGCTACTTCTTTTGTGAGGTGGCAGATCTCTTCGATGGGGTCGATCGCGCCCGTGTTCACGTTGCCCACCTGAGCGCAGACGATTGTCGGGACCTGTTGTTTGAGCTCTTCAGCGAGCGCGTCGGGGCGCATTCGGCCTTGATCGTCGACGTCGATCGGGACGATGCAGTCGGTGCCGAGTCCGAGGAATCGCAGGGCGCGGTCGATGGTGTCGTGCCGCTCCGCGCCGGCGAGGACCCTGATCGTCGGCGCGCCGATGAGTCCTTGTTTCTCGACGTCCCAACCAGCCTTCTTCAGTACTTCGTGCCGGGCGGCGGCCAGGGCGGTGAAGTTCGCCATCTGCGCGCCGGTCACGAAACCTACGGAGGTCTGCTTGGGTAGGTTTAGGAGACTTTTGAGCCAGTCGGCCGCGACCTCCTCGACCACAGCGGCTGCGGGTGCGGCGGCGTACAGGCCCGCGTTCTGATCCCAGGCCGTGGTGAGCCAGTCGGCCGCGAGCGCGGCCGGTGTTGCACCGCCGAAGACGAACCCGAAGAAGCGGCCGCTGCCGCTCGGCAACAGCCCTTCCTCGACGCCTTTCGCGATGTCTGCGACCACCTCTTTAGGGTCCGTTGGTCCTTGGGGCAGGGGACCGCCTAGCTCGTGGCGGAGCTCGGCGGCTGTCGCCCGTGGGCCTACCGGTCGCTCGGGTAGTCCCTCGAGATAGTGCGTCGCCCGCTCGTACGCCTCGGTGAGCGGTCCTTCCCAGTCGTGCTTGTCCATATCTTCTTTGTAGGTCTTTTGCGTGTGATCCGGCGTGTGACGGCATTACAGTTCTCGCTTGAGGAGGCGTGGATGGCGCGAGCTGTGACCGGGAGTCGCTGGGCGGCGATCGTCGGTTATTCCCTGGTCGGCGCGGCGACCCAGCTCGTCTGGCTGAACTTCGCCGGCGTGACCACTGTTGCCTCGACGCGGTACGGCGTCTCGGAGGGTGCGATCGGCTGGCTCGCCCAGGTGTTCCCGCTGCTGTACGTCGTACTGGCGATTCCGTGCGGCTTGATCCTGGACCGCTGGTTCCGGGCCGGGTTGATCGCTGGCGCGGTGTTGACCGCCGTGGGAGCCGTGGTCCGGTTGGCCGGCGACTCCTTCGGCTGGCTGCTTGCCGGCCAGATCGTTGCCTCCATCGCCCAACCGCTGGTGCTGAACGCGGTCACCGGCATCACCGGCCGCTACCTTTCAGCGAAGGATCGGCCGACCGGGATCGCCGTCGGTACGGCCAGCATCTTCGCCGGCATGGTGATCGCCTTTCTCCTGAGCGCTGTCACCTCAGACATCCCGGCGATCCTTGCCGTCAGCGCGGTCTTCTGCTTGGTCTCCGGTGCTGTACTGGTCGTTGCTTTGCGCAACCAAGGGCCGTTCGAAGTGGCTCGGCTCGGACCCTCGCGCGGCGCCTTGCGGATCGCCTGGGGCGACTCGCTGATCCGCCGCTTGTGCGTGCTGGCGATCTTCCCATTCGGCGTTTTCGTTGCCATGAGCACCTTCGCACAGGCGCTCCTGGAACCGGCCGGAGTCACCGGCGGTACGGCCAGCACGATCCTCCTCGTCCAGGTCGTCGCCGGCGTCCTCGGCAGCGCGATCATCCCGATCATCGTCGTACGCCGCCACGCGGAGTCCCTGCTGCTCGTCATCAGCCTGGCCACGACCGCGGCCGCGTGCGTCCTGCTGGCCCTGCTCCCAGGCGTCGTCACGGGCTTCGTCGCCATCACCTTGATCGGCCTCTTGCTTCTCCCTGCCCTCCCGATCGTCCTCGAACTCGTCGAACGCCGCACCGGCGAAGCCGAAGGAACCGCAGCCGGCCTCATCTGGATGTCCGGCAACCTAGGCGGCCTCCTGGTAGCCGTAGTAGTAGGCCTCCTCGTAGACCACCCGACGGCTGCCTTCACGGTCATGGCCCTCATCGCCCTAGCCGCCGTCCCAGGCGCCCACGCCCTCCGCCGCCCCCTCACCACCCTCCGCCCCCAAACCCCCACCCAGATCCCCTAAGATGGTCCAGCACAACACCCGCCGGTGTGGCGCAACTGGCAGCGCACCGCTCTTGTAAAGCGGTGGTTAGGGGTTCGAGTCCCCTCACCGGCTCTCTGAACTGGGCACATAACCCGGACGTGGTGAACCTCCGGGCCCCGGATCATGCCCTGTTGGCCGGGCTATCGCCCGCCCCTCCTTGGCTTGGGAGGGGGGCCGGCGGAGTCGCGGATGACGACGTGGGTGCCGATCACGGTGTGCTGGTTCATGGCGTGCCGGTCGCGGTTCAGGGCGTAGCGTACGGCGGTACGGCCGAGGTCCTCGTGGTCCACGTGAACCGTGGTGAGTTGCGGTGTGAGGTCTCTGGCCAGCGGGATGTCGTCGTACCCGACGACGGAGACGTCCTCGGGGACCCGGAGGCCTGCTTCTCGCAGCGCGACCAGAACCCCGCTGGCTACGACGTCGGTGGCGGCGAAGATTGCGGTGAACTTGTGGCCGTGTGCCAGCAGGTCGTGGGTGGCCTGGTAGCCGGACTCGCGGTCGAAGGTGATCGCGCGCGTTTGCTGCTGCGGTACCGGGAGGTGGTGTGCCTTGTGAGCGCGCTCGAACCCGCGGAGGCGTCCGTCGACAGTGCTGTGACCCGGTCGACCGGCGCCCAGGAAGACGATGTCGCGGTGACCGAGCGAGATGAGATAGCTGGTGATGGCGTAGGCGCCGCCTTCGTTGTCGTACTCGACCACCGTCGCGGGCACGTCGGGACCTAGCGGCGGGCGGCCGCAGAGCACGAGGCGGGAGCCGGACTTGTCCAGTCCCCGGGCGGCCTGCGTCATCCGCTCGATGTAGCTGCTGCTGTTGCTGCCGCCGCCGACGAGGACCACCGCCTCGGCCTGCTGCTCGCGCATGAGCTCGATGAGTTCGAGCTCACGTTCGGGGTCGCCGTGAGTCGTGCAGACCAGGCACAGCCGACCCTCGGCGGTGGCCTCCTGCTCGACGCCTTGACCGACGTAGGCGAAGGCGGGGCCGACGAGGTCGTGGACGATGAAGGCCACGGTCTTGGTGCCGCCGCCGCCCAGGGCCCGCGCCTGTGCGTTGATGACGTAGTCCAGTTCGCGGACGGCCTTCATCACCCGCGCGCGGGTCGCGGTCGAGACGGGATAGTTGCCGGCGAGCACCCGGGACACCGTGGTGGCGGACACCCCCGACGAAGCGGCGACGTCCTTGACGGTCGGACGCTCACCGGACGTCGGCTGTCGTGCCACCACGGCCCCCTTCGAAGATGCTGGAACGGGTCAACGATAGGTCAGGCGACCCGGTCCAGATCGGACGCCACGATCGCGTGCGCGAACGGGCTGCCGTCGAGGATGCGTTCGAGCTCGTCGATGATGCAGTCGCCCATGCGGGCGAGTTCGTTGCCGTGTGACCCTGCGATGTGCGGTGTCAGGAAGGTGTTGGGCAGCTTCCAGAGTGCCGAGTCGGCGGGCAGCGGCTCGGGATCCGTCACATCGAGTACGGCGTACAGTCGCCCGGCCTGCAGATGTTCGACCAGCGCGTGGCTGTCGACGAGGCTGCCTCGTGCGGTGTTGATCAGGGTCGCTCCGTCGCGCATCAGCGCGAGTTGTTCCGCCCCGATGAGCCCATGGGTCTGCGGGGTCGCCGGGGCGTGCACGGTGATGATGTCGCAGGTGCGCAGCAGTGTGTCCAGATCGACCAGGCACGCGCCGAGATCGGCCGCGGTGGCGGCGTCGACGTACGGGTCGAAGAGGTACACCTCGATGTCGAAAGGGCGGAGCAGCTCGATGACACGACGGCCGATCCGCGAGGCGCCGATCACTCCGACTGTGCGACCGTAGTTTCCCACTCCTGTCTGTACTTCGGCCACGGTGAAATGCCTGGCGGCGTGGTATCGGTCGCGCAGTCCGAAGACGTCCTTGCCCGCGAAGAGGATCGCCGCGAGCGTGTACTCGGCGACAGGCACGGCGTTGGCCGAGGCGGCCGAGGTGACGGCCAGACCACGCTCCCAACATTCCGCCGGGAGGAGCGTCTTGACCGATCCCGCGGTGTGCAGGATCGCCCGCAGCCGGGGGGCCGCGTCGAGGACCGCGGTGGTGATCGTTGGGCATCCCCATCCGGTGATCAGGAACTCGGTCGACGCCAGGGCGACTCGGATGTCATCGGTGTCGAACCGCTCGGCGACGACGGTCGGGTCGATCCGGACGAGGCGCTGCAGCCGGTGCATCGACCGTGCCGGGTACAGGTCGGGCAGATGGTGCGCACCGAGGGCGAACAGTGCCGCGGGCCGGTCAGCCACGGGCTCCTCCGTTTCAGGGGATAGAAACCGCTAACTATCTTTGGTAGGTGATGAGGGCTATTTCAGGCTGCCCAGGGTGATACCGGAGCGCCAGTACCGCTGCATGGCCAGCATCAGGGCGACGATCGGGATGAGCGAGACGATCGCTCCGACGATGACGAGTCCGGTCAGGTCGACGGACTGGTCGACCTTGATGTTCAGCCAGGAGTACAGGCCGAGCATGACGGTCCATTTCTGTTCACCGCGCAGGAAGACCAGTGGGCCGAAGAACGAGTTCCAGGAGCCCACGAACCCGAGCAGAAAGATGGTCGCCGAGCCGGTGGTCATCAGCCGCGCTCCGATGGTGACGAAAGCGCGGTACTCGCCGGCGCCGTCCACGCGCGCCGCCTCGAGCAGTTCCGGCGGGATGGCGCCTTCGGCGTACACCTTGGCCAGGTAGACGGAGAACGCGCTGAAGAAGTGCGGCACGATGATCGCCCAGGGCGTGTCGACGATGTGCATCCGGGTGTAGAGCAGGAACGACGGGATGGTCAGCAGCGCTCCGGGGATGAGGAACGAGGCGATGATGCAGCCCATGAGGATGCCGCGGCCGCGGAACTGGTACATGGCCAGCGCGTATCCGCAGGCGACGCAGACGACGGTCATGCCGACCGTTCCGGCGACGCCGTACAGGAGGGTGTTCGCCATCCAGCGCAGGAAGATGCTGTCGTTGTAGGTGAAGAGGTCCCGGACGTTGTCGAAGAGGTGGAACTCCGCGAACCACAGGCCGTTGGTCGTGTAGAGGTCACGCTGGTTCTTGGTCGCGGAGACGACGAGGAACCACACCGGGGCGATGGAGTAGATCAGGAACAGGACGAGGCCGGTCCAGACCAGGGTCCTGGACAGCTTCGACGGATGATGTCCGGCCGGTAGGTCGTCGTCGTACCGACGGCTGGGGGCAGCAGTGGTGGTTGTCATGCGGGAGCCTTGTTGGTGAGTTTGTAGAAGATCGCCGAGATCAGGCCGACCACGAGCGCGAGGACGATGGACAGGGCCGCGGCGTAGTTGAAGTCGCCGACGGCGAAGGCCTGGTTGTAGATGGTCATGATCGGGGTGAAGTCCTTGTTCACGGTCTCCGGCGTCATCGAGCGGAACAGCAACGGCTCACTGAAGATCTGCAGGGTGCCGATGATGCCGAGGATGCTGACCAGTACCAGGGAACGCCGTACGTACGGCACTTTGATCGACCAGGCGATGCGCCACTCCGACGCGCCGTCGACCCGTGCGCTGTCGAAGATGTCGCGTGGCACCGCCTGCAGGGCGCCGTACACGATCAGCATGTTGAAGCCGATGCTGCCCCATGCCATCAGGTTGCCGACGGACACCCAGATCATCTGGCTGCTGTAGAAGTTGGCGTCGATCCCGAACAGCCTGAAGAACGGCGTGAGCGGACCGACGGCAGGGCTGTAGAGGTAGATCCAGATGAGCGTCGCGACGATCCCCGGGCTCATGTAGGGCACGAGCATCGCGATCCGCAGCTTTCCGGCCGCGCGTCTGCGGACCGAGTCGAGCAGCAGCGCCAAGGCCAGGCTGACGAACTGGATCAGCGGGATGACCACGATCGCGAACAGCGCGACCCGCCACAGGCTGCCCCAGAACTTGCTGTCGTGCAGGGCGCGACCGAAGTTCTCGAACCCGCTGAAGGTCACGGTCTTCTCGCCGAAACCGAGGCCGGAGCTCTTCGAGCTGTAGAGGCTCTTGCTCAGCGCCATGATCACCGGCACGACCGTGAAGACCACGAATCCGGCGAAGAACGGCGCGGTGAACGACGCGCCTTTGAGGGCTACGGTTCGGCGCCAGCGCCCTCCGGAGGCACGGACGTCCCCGGCCCGCTGGGCGGGCGGCTTGGTCAGCGGTTTCGGTTTCAGATCCAGGGACATCCGTTCTCCTCCTCTTCGCTCGTCGTTCTCAGTTCGTGACGCTGATGCCCTTGGCCTGCAGGTCGTCGACGGTGAACTTCTGCATGTTCTCGAGGAGCTGGCGGAAGGTGATCTTCTTGGTGACCGCCTGTGCCCACTGGTCCTGCAGTTCTTTGAAGACGCCGGTGTAGTTGGGGCCGACCAGCCAGTTGTCCACGCCGGACGCCGACGCCTTGTTGATGACGGCCTTGGCCTGCGGGCGATGGCTGCCGAACAGCTTCTGCGGAACGGCGGCGTCGATCCAGGGCGACGGATCGGGCATCGCGCCCGGCCAGGCGTAGGATCCGGTGGCCTTGTCGTAGGTGGCGTCGATACCGTCCTTGCTGGTGTTCATCCAGATGCCGACCTCGCTCGCTTCCTTCGGGTGCTGGCATCCCTTCGGGACGAGCAGCGCGTTGCCGTGCGCGGGGGTCGCGAACTTGGTGGCGCCGGCGAACTGCGGCAGGTCGATCGGCTCCCAGTGGCCGATTGTCTTCTTGAAGTGGAGCTCGTAGTTGGTCAGCTGCCACGTGGAGGTCGGAAGCGAGACCATCTTGCCTTCGTCGAAGTACGCGATCAGGGCGGGCCGGTCCTGGTAGGTCTGGTTGGCGACGAGGCCGTTGTCGGCCAGTTGCTGGAGAATGTTGGCGGCGGCAACGGACTCGGGCGAGAGGAAATCGACTTTCCAGGAGTCGTTCTGCACCGAGTACCAGGTGCCGCCGGCTTGGGTGATGAGGTTGACCAGTGTGCTCGGGTCCTCACCGGCCAGGTTCATCACCTGGACGCCGTGCGGCTTGAGCGCCTTGCCGGCGGCGATCACGTCGTCCCAGGTCTTCGGAACCGGTACGCCGTACTTGTCGTAGATCGCGCGGTTGATCATCATGAACGTCGGCCCGGTGCCGGTCGGGATACCGTAGTACTTGCCCTGGACCTGCGCCCCCACCAGTGACGCAGGCTTGAACTTGCTCTCCGCGGGCTTCATGTAGTCGGTCACGTCGGAGAGCAGGCCCTCTGACAGCAGCGCCGGTACGTCTCCGAAGTTCTGCATCAGGCACGGGATCTTGCTGCCGGCCGCGGCCGCGTTGCGCAGACCGGTCGCGGTGGTGGGAAGGTCCGCCTGCTTGACGAACTTGACCTTGATGTCGGTGTGGGTGGCGTTGAACTTGTCCACCACCGGCTGGGCCGGGGACCAGGCCCAGTACTCGATCTCGACCGGGCCGGAGGCGGAGTTCTTGTCGGTGTCGCTGCTGCAGGCGACCGTGGTGGCGGCCAGGCACAGGGCGAGGCCTGCCAGCACGGCGCGACGACGGGTTCTGGGCATGCGTGAATCTCCAGAGGGCTAGGGGTTCTGCAGGGGATGGCGGCGGTCGTCATAGTTAACGATTTCTATGGACCGTAGGAGCAGAATGCCCATAGCGTCAAGGCCTCACGGGGTTGCTGTCTGCGCGAATGATCCTTAGCGTAGAAATCGTTAACTACGAGCTGCGCCTGTTCGGAGCCTTCGGCTCGGCGTTGCTGCTCGTCACCGAATTCATCCCGTGAATCCTCCGCCTCAGGGAAGAAGGTGCTCTCTGTGAGTCCGACTCCACCTGCCGCGGGCAGCGTCCGACGACTCGGCGCGCTCGCCACAGCCCTCCTGCTCACTACCGGGTTCCTGGTCGCAGTGGCCAGGTCGGCTGCCGCCCAAGTTCTCGGCACCTGTGCCGTGACGTTCCAGTCCACCGTCAGCACGCAGGGGTTCGCGCATCCCGGCGTCGGTTTGACCCAGCCGCTCCTGGAGAACGCGCGCCGGCAGATCGCCGCCGGCGCCGAACCCTGGACCTCGTCGTTCCTTGCGATGCAGAAGTCGTCGGCGGCCGGGACCGGCGTGACGTCGTCCAACCGGAGCGGCGCCGATCCGACCAAGCCGGCCTCGGACGCGTTCGACAGCCAAGGTTTCAATGGCCGCTTCATCGCCGACGGCCTGAAGTCCTACACACAAGCCGTTCTGTACGTGCTCACCGGTGACGAGGTCTACCGCAAGAACGCACTCGACATCATCCGCATCTGGGAGCAGATGGATCCCGCGAAGTACAAGTACTTCACCGACTCGCACATCCACACCGGCGTCCCGCTCAACCGCATGGTGTCCGCGGCCGAGCTGCTGCGCTACACCTCTTGCGCCGACGAGGCGTACCCCTGGACGGACGCGGACACGCAGGCGTTTACGCACAACCTCGTCGTACCGGTCATCGAGACCTTCCAGAACGACAACAACCACTTCATGAACCAGCACAACTACCCGCTGATGGGCGCGATGGCCGGCGCGATCTTCATGGACGACACCGCCCTCTACCAGCGGTCGGTCGAATGGTTCACCGTCAACGCCACCGCCAAGGACCAGGGCTTCAACGGCTCGATCGCGCGGCTGTTCCGCTGGGTCGATCACAACGACAAGACCGGCAAGCCGATCAAGGACCCGCACGTCCAGCACACCGAGATGGGCCGCGACCAGGCCCACGGCGGCGGCGACCTCACGAACGCCGCGATCATCTCCCGCATGCTGCTGGCCCAGGGAACGAAGGTCGACCCCGTCGCCGGCACCGTCTCCCACGCCCCGAACGCCGTCGGCCCCTACGAGTTCCTCGGCAACCGGATCCTCGCCGCCGCCGACTACTTCTGGCGGTTCATGCTCGGCTACGAGACCCCGTGGACGCCGATGGCGTACGCGATCTCGCCGGACGGCACGATCCGCGACACCTACAACCACATCGCCGACGGCTACCGCGGCCGGTATGTCACGGCGAGCTTCTGGGAGATCTATTACTACTACGAGTTCACCCTCGGCAAGGATGTCGGGGCGATGGCTCCCTACTTCGCCGAGGCCTACGCCAAACGGCCCGGCCCGCGGTACTACCGAGGCGGTGCCATAGGCAACTATTGGGACGGCGTCGACGGCGGAGGTGACTCCTGGCTGTTCGCGCCCGCGGCGGCGGCCGGGGAGTCGACCCCGCCGCTGGGCGACAACCCCAACATCTATGAGGTCGAGGACCGCTACACGCACCTGGCCGGCGACGTCACGGCTGGCGACGGGTATGTGCGGATGGCTCCCGGTTCGAAGATCGCCTACCTCAACGGGGAGACCAACCGACCGAAGCTGGGCTTCCGTGTCCGCACCGACGGCGACGCAGTGCTTCACCTGCGCACCGGCCGAAACGGCCATACCATGAAGCGCGACTACCCGGTGATCGTGCCGGACACCGACGGGCAGTGGCACTATGTGACGACCGATGGACCCATGGGCGACATCCTGTTCATCGAGACCGAAGGCACGACCGTCGACCTCGACCACATCAACATCAACCCCGCGGCGGGGCCCGTCTTCGCCGATCAGGCTGCCGATCGGTTCGTCGGCTGGCTCGGTGCGAACATCAGCGTCAACCTCGCCGCGACCACCGCCCAGGGGACGACCTACACCGCGACCGGGCTCCCCAAGGGCGCCGCACTCGACTCCGCAACCGGCACCTTGACCTGGCAGCCGGCCGAGGCCGGCTCGTGGACGGTAACCGTCGCTGCCGACGACGGCACAAACCTGGCAGCGCGCCGCATCACCCTGGCCGCAGCCGACGACCGCACGAGTGCAATGGTGCTCGCCAAACGCGGCTACCACAACAACACCGCGTACGAGTCCGCGACCGAGGCCGCCTATGGGAACGCCGAGGACGCCGCCGACGCCTTGCGCAAGCAAGGCTCCGACGCCGAGTACCTGGCCGCGCTGGCCGATCTCGTCACGGCCGTCGACGGGCTCCGACCGCTCTCGCCGAAGACCGCTCTGGACGGCAGCCTCGACTACCCAGGGCTCGTCGCTTCCTCCACCACCGGGGACCGCATCGTCAACATGGTCGACGGCGACGAACAGACCGGCACCACCTACCCGCAGGCCGTCAACATGTCGCACACCTTCGACTTCGGCCCCGACTTCCGAGTCTCCGCCACCAAGTTCGGGTTCCAGAGCAACATCTTCGCCGACCGGCTCGCCAACTCGGCCGTGTTCGGTTCCAACGACGGCGTCAACTGGACCCGCCTCACCCCGGGCGTCACGGCGTACACCCAGGATTTCAACACCCTTGACGTCGCCAAGGACCTCCAGGATGACCAGTTCCGGTACCTGAAGGTCCAGATGATCAAGCAGTTGCCGGACGTCCTCTACGGGATCGTGCGGGGCGTGTTCGAGCTGACCGAGTTCCACATCTACGGCGAACGGCACGAGATCGGCAACCTGGTGAAGTCGGCCTCGATCGCCTCCGCTCAGGCCATCGCGGGAAAGATCATGACGGGCGACACCGTCGACGTCTCGGTCACCGCGAGGAAGCCGCTCCACCAGGTCACCGTCACCGTCCAAGGTCTGTCGGCGAAGGCGAACTCGGCGGACGGCGTCAACTGGACCGCCGCGGTCAAACTCGACAACGTGCCACCCGGCAACATCCAGGTCGCGGTCGACTACCTCGACGCCGCGGGTAAGGCCGGACCAACCCTGTACGGAACCACCGACGGATCGAAGCTCTACATCGCGGGCGACCCCGCACATTTCATCGACGTGGCCAAGGTGGCCAACGTCATCGCGTCCGACAAACAATGGCCGGGTACCGGACTGGGGGCCGAGCAGGTCGGCTACCTGCTCTTCGACCGCAACCCCGACACCTACAGCGATCTGAACAGTGGGACTGGCGCCTACTACGTCCTCGACTTCGGCGCGCACACAACCGTGCAACCCGAGGAAGTGCTGTTCCTTCCGCGGGCCAGCCACCCACAGCGGGCCAACGGGACCGTCGTGCAAGGATCGAACGACGGCCAGACCTGGACCGACCTCACCAAGCCGCTCACCGGAGCGGTAGCGAACACCTGGAGCGATCAGCAGGCATCAGGCAACAGTCACTACCGGTACCTGCGCATCTACAACGCGACGAACTGGTTCGGGAATCTGTCCGAGGTCGAGCTCTACGGAGAGATCAAGCCCGCTGGGTAGGTCGACCTTCGAGACGACCATCAGGGCGAGCGCCCACCGGGCCACGGTGGGCGCTCGCCCAGGCTCCCGCCTGCTTGCCCGGTATGCCGGAGCCTGCGGAGCGCGCGGAGCTCACGCGCCGGTTCCGTGTCCTCGCCGACGTCCTCCGGGACGCGGGCGTGCATCACCGGATTGTCCTTGCGAGGTGCGACGTCGGAGGCGGACGACGATCACGATGAAGGCGAGGAGCGCGACGGCTGCGGCCGCGAGGGTGGCCGGGAGGCTGAGGGAGAAGCCGTCGGCCGCAGTCGTGGTGGTTGCCGGGGGCGTGGTGTGCGCGGTGGGCTGGTCGAGGGCTGTCTTCGCCTTGACGGGTTTCAGCGTGACGTCGTTGCCGTCGCCGCCCTTGTAGGTGATCTGGTAGCTCGCGACCCGGGTGCCTTCGGGGAGGTTGGTGAACGCGCCGGCGATCGGGTCGGTGCCGTCATTGGCGATCAGCAGGGTTTCCTTGGTGAGCTTGGCCGGCGGGGTGAGGGCGAGCTTTCCGGCCAGCGATACCCTGCCGAACACGCGGACCGGCGTACCGGTCGCTCGGGTGGACAGTCGACCGTCGGGAGTCTGCTCGAAATCGCCCTTGACGCTGAACGTCCCGCCGGTGGTGCCGACGTTGACGAGCCGTCCGCCCTGGAGGGTGCCTGAGAGCTTGGACTGACGGCTCAAGGTGAGCGTGGCGCGATCGCCGTACAGGACTGTGGTGCCGGAGGCCTGGCTGAGGTTTCGGAGTGTCTGGTTGCCGACCTTGGTCAGATCCAGCTTGGCGCCGGACTTGGTGAGCGTCACGGCGCTGCTGGACGTCAGGCTGCCGCCGGTGAGCGCCAGGACACCGCGCGAGATCGTGGTGGTGCCGGTATAGGTCAGCGCTCCGGCGAGGCGAGTCGTCGCTGCGCCGGCCTGGGTCAGTGAACCGGTGCCGCTGATCTTCGACAGCGTGATCGCCTTGTCGGCGTTGCGAACCACCAGCGAACCCTCGTTGAGGACGCGGAACAACGCGGCCTTCGTCAACAGGCTGCCGTCACCTCCGGGCCGTCCACTTCCGAGGCGAAGGGTCGCACCCTTCTCGATCGTCGTCGAGCCGTCGTAGTACTGGTCGGCGGCGAATGTCACGTCGTTGCCACGGACCGCCTTGATCACGACGTCACCGGCGCCAGGCGACTTCAGGGTGTCGTGAAACACACCGCCACCGATCGGGGCGCCGAGCGTGACCGGGCCGTTGTAGGCGTAGGTGAGTTTGGAGCGGAACCGCGCGGCGAGCAGGTTGATATAGACGGTGTCCGCGGTGCCCGGCATGAAGATCTTGCTCGTGCTGCCGTCACCCCACTGGACGTCGGCGCCCTTGATGTTGGTGCCGCGCTTGTTCAAGTCGTGCGGGATCTTCCGCCAGTTGATCGCCGGGTTGCTCAGTGACGGGTTGGTGTCGCCACCACGGTCCGAGTAGCTGTACTGGCCGGTCAGGATCACTTTGCTGCCGGGGCGGGACTGGACGTTGATGTCGCTGCCGTACTCGCGTTGGTAGAAGTTCTGCCGGATGGTGACGGTCTGGTGAAGCGGGGTGTCGATTGTTCAGGTGCCTTGGTTGAGGATGGCCCGGGCGTTCGGCAGCGCGACGTGCCGTACGGGAATCTGCCGATCAGCCCGGTGCCGCCGCCGTTGCCGTACTGCAGAGTCGCGCCCTTGTCGACGACGACCGCCGGCGGATCGGGGCGCGTGACCACGACGTACGGGTGGTTACCGCCGAGGATCCGGACCGTCTGTCGTTGACTTGCCTTGGGCAACGAGAAGTCGCTGTCCTTGGTGAGGATCAACGTGCCGCTGCCCGCGATCCGCAGCGATCCTTCGCCGCGGATCGCCCCGTCGTACGTCGTGGTTCCATCGGGCACGTTCACCACCGCGTCACCGGTCAGGGTGACGTTACGGTTCGCCAGGATGTCGAGCGTGATGTCGCCGCTCCCAGCCGCGACCGCCGGCACGGGCTGTAGCCCCAGAGCGGCGAGCACAACCACAGCCCCGATCAGGCTTCTCAAGTCTGTTGTCCTCCTCGAATCCGGCGCCCACCCTAACCAGCAGTGCGACGTGGCATCGATGGATTCGGCAATGCCTTTGGACAGGCTTGATGTCCGGCCCATTGTTCAGCTCCGGGTCAGCCTGCTGGCAGGCTGACCCGGAGCTCAATGGGTTGTGGGGTCAGGACGGGTCGCCGTACTGCAGACCGCGTCCGTTGGTGCCGATGTAGACGCGGCCGTAGGTGTCGGGGTCACCGGTGATGACGCCGACTCCGCCGATGCTGCCCCACTGGTGGGCGTCGTCGTTGATGCGGACCCAGGTGGCGCCCTTGTCGGTGGAGCGGAAGACTCCGGTCACGTTCTTGACGGTGCCGATCAGGTACAGGGCCTGGTAGTTGGCGCGCGGCGCGGCCTTGCCGAAGCCGAGGGCGGAGGCGGACTGCACCGAGGTGAGCGCGGCGAAGCTGCGGCCCCCGTCGGTGGAGTGCAGCAGCCCGTTGCCACCGCCGGCGATCCACAGGTCCCCGGCGATGCCGGGGACGGCCGCGAGCCGGCCGGCGGGCAGGCTGGTGGCGCGGGCGGTGAAAGTCGCGCCGCCGTCGGTGCTGGCGTAGAGCGTGCCGCCCGTGAGTGAGTAGAAGGTATTGGCCGAGGAGCGGTCGGCGACGACCACGGCGTCGGTGCCCAGGCCGCTGACCTTCGACCAGCTCGCTCCCTTGTCGGTCGAGCGGTACGGGGCCTGGCCGGCCTCAGTCCACACGATGGTGGAGCCGTCCGCCGCGAGCGCGACATGGCCGCTGCTCGCGCTGCCCACCGGCTCTGCCGTGAATCCGTTCCAGCTGCTGCCGCCGTCGGTGGAGTAGGCGCCGTCCTGCGCGCCGCCAGTGCCGACGCGGACTATGACTGCAGGGGCCGTCTGGGCGAAGTCGATGTCGGTGCTGCTGCTCATCAGCGGGTTCTTCAGCCGTCCGGCGGGCACCTCGGTCAGGGAGTCGTGGCGGAAGCCGCCTTGGTCGCCCATGGAGGTGATGACGGTGGCGCCGCCGGGAGGGGCAATCGCGTCCGCCAGCGAGGTCTCCTCCAGCCCGCGGGCCCCAGAGGCCCAGTGGCTGGTGCCTCCGCTGTCGGAGGCGTTGGCGTCCTTGCTGCGCCAGATGCCGTTGCCGGTGCCGTACAGCACGTGCCCGGAGTCGAAGGGATCGATGGCCAGCGCGGTCATCCAATGCCCGGTGCCGCTGCCGACGTACGGGGCGCCGGAGGCATCGCGCTGCGACTTGTCCGCCAGCGCCTTCCAGCTCGTGCCGCCGTCAGTGGTCCGGTAGACCTCGTCCTCGGGCCACCACCGGTCCAGGGTGGTGACCATCACCGTGGACGGCTTCTGCGCGTCGACGGCCAGACCGGAGAACCCGTAACCACCCTGCGACGGCGAGATGTTCTTCCACACCCCGCCCGACGGGGTGTACTTCCACACCGAGCCCGCCGTGGCGTCCATGGGGCCGATGCTGTTGCTGTACGTCAGGTACAGCGACCCGTCACCGGAGACCACACCATGCTGCGGCATCTGGCCGGTGGGCTGCCCGGGAACGGCCTGCCAGCTGCTGCCACCATCGGTCGAACGGTACAAAGGCGTGGACTTGTCGTTGACGCCGACGTAGACCGTCTTGCTGCCGGCCGGGCCGTACGTCACGAAGGAGATGCCCGCGCCGCTGCCCGCCCCGTCCTTGACGGGGAACGAGGAGACCTGACTCCATGTCACGCCGTAGTCGGTGCTGCGCCACAGGCCGTTCTTGCGGGTGCCCAGCAGTAGGGTGCCGTTGTCCGCGGGGTTGATCACGAGCCGTTCGCCCGCACCGCGGCCGGGCTCGTTGGAACCCAGCTTGAAGGGCAGATTGGTGCGCTGGAAGGTGTGGCCCCGGTCGGTGGAGCGCAGGATCGCGCCGTTGCCGGCCCACTCGTTGGTGTAGGTGCCCGCCGCGAGGTAGAGCCGGGCGGGGTCGACGGGGTCGGTGGCCACCGCATCGATGCCCAGCAGGTTCCAGTCCTGCTCGCCGGCCCAGTCGGTCAGCGGGATCCACTGCTCGGCCGCGGTGTCCCAGCGGTAGGCGCCGCCCATGTCTGTGCGCGCGTACAGTAGGCCCTTCTCGCGCGGGTTGAACACCAGACCGGTGACGTATCCGCCGCCCACCACCTGGGCGTTCTTCCACGCGTACGGGCCGGACCCGGCCGTCTGGGGCTCGGCCAACTTCACCAGCTTCCACTGCTGGTTGGTGCTGCCTCTGCTGGGATACTGGATGATCGGCGCGCCGTCGGCCGTGGAGCCTCCGGAGACGTCCAGGACCTGGCCGCTCCTGCGGGAGGTGAAAGTGACGGCGTCGGAACCGCTCACATCGTCGATCCGCCACTCCTGGGAGGTGGAGGAGCTGTCGGTCTGCTGCTCGGCGGCGGCCGCCTGGGTGGTCGAATCGCCCGCTATGCCGAGCACTTTGCCGCTGTTGCGGTTCACCAGTTCGTAGTAGCCGTCCCCGGTGGGTCTCAGCTTCCACTGCTGGTTGGCGGTGTTCTGGTCGGTCCACTGCTGGATGCGGGTGCCGTCGGCGGTGGAGAAGGCGTTGACGTCCATCGCCTTGCCGCTGCGTACGGAAACCAGCCGGTAGTAGGCATTGCCGTCGATCGTCGCGGCCTGCGAGTCCTGCCGCGCGAACAGGAGGCACGGCACGACGATGGCGGGCACGCCGACCAGCAGACCGGCGGCGGTCCAGCGGCCGCGGTAACGCCCGCGGCGCGTGGGGTTGTCCATGGGGGATGTACTCCTTGCCTGTCATTCACCGGAGGAAGGCGGATCCAGGCAACGGAGCGGCCTGATCCGCCCCCTAGTGGTCACAGGCACAGCAAAGGTTGCCGCGGGCCGGGATCTTTTCGCTGCCGGCGATGAACGTGCGGGACCGTCCTCACCGGGGCGGGGCGAATCCTCCCCAGACTGCGACGGAACGGCCTGAGCTCTCGGCGTGGACGTGGTAGCTGTCGCGCTTGACCTTGCGGACGCCGGTGGCATGGTTGTACTGGCCGGCGAACTGGTGCTGTCCGGCCGGCACCGTGCGGCCCGGCTTGAGGGCCCAGCGGTAGAGCAGCGCACCGCCGGACTCCTGAACGGTGACGGTGAAGTCGTCGCTCGGCAGGGTCTGCCAGTTGCCGGTGCTCCGCACGTCGCCGGTCTGGGCAATGCGCAGTTCCACGGTGAGCGAGGTGAGCGGCTTGGTGGTCTTGAGGATCAGGTTGTTCTGGGCCCAGTAGATGGTGCTGTGCGCGTCCAGCGAACCTTCGGACCACAACGGCCCGTCATTGACCCGGCTGCCGGCGGGCGGAGTCGGGCGCGCGCTGCCCGAGGTGGTGGCCGGGGCCGGACCGGTAGAGGTCGTGCGGGCTGATGGCGTCGGAGCGGACGTGACGGTCGGGGACGGGACTGTGTGAGTGGGTGCGGTGGCCGGCGGCGTCGGAGCTCCGCCGATGGCGGCGACAGCGGCGGCGAGACCACCGGTCGCCAGGGTGGCGGCGGCGATGAGACCGACGATTGCCGCCCGGGGCCACGATCTCGCGATCGAAGGTGTGCGGTGCCGTACGTTGGGGTCGGCCGCGCCGCGCTCCACGCGCGCCAGGATCCTTGCGCGGTTGGGCTCGTGAGCCTCGGCGGCCTCTCGCAGTCGTCGCCTGATCTCCTCGTTCACCGGTTCCTCCTTCCTGCCGCCAGTTCGCCTACCGCTTCCGCGCCGAGCACCGATTCCAGCTCGGCCATCCCCTTCGAGGTCTGGCTTTTCACCGTACCGACCGAGATGCCGAGCGCAGCGGCGGTGTCCTTCTCCGACAGGTCGAAGGCGTGGCGCAGGACCACGCACGCCCGCTTGCGGAACGGCAGCCGGGTGAGCGCGGACCGGACGTCGAGCACGCCCGCAACGTCCGGCCCGTCCACCACGTCCGTACTGCGGGACCAGAACAGCGCTACTCGCCGTCGCTCGCGGACCCTGCTCCGGATCCATTCCCGTGCCAGGTTGGCCACCACGCCGCGGGCGTAAGCGACCGGGTGTTGCGCTGCCCGCAGCCGGTCCCAGCGATGCCACAGAGCGACCAGCGCATCGGCGGCGAGGTCGTCGGCCACGTCCTTCTCGCCGGTCAGGAGGTGGGCGAGACGGGCCAGTTCGGCGTAGTGGCGTTCGAAGAAGTCGTGGAACTCCGCGGCCGCGTCGTCGACCAGCATCTCCCGCGGTTGCCCTCTCCTTGCGATGTGCGCGTTAACAATCGGGCCGAGCGTAACAGTGCTCCTCCCTGCCTGCTGGACGGCGATCGCCCGTGAAGGAGGCAGTCCTGACGATGGACAGGGAGCACGGTCAATGCCGGGCGAACTGGACCCGGGTCGGCTGCGCGACGTCCGGTTTGAGGGCGATCCCGTCGATGGTCAGCCGCTCACCGTAGATGTCGGTGACCCTGATCGCTCTGCCGCATCCGTCGCCGTCGGTGGCCAGAAAGTAGTTGTAGTCGGTGCGGTGCAGCTTTCGCCAGCCTTTGGCGGTCCGGACCTCGAGCACGGCCACCGGGTTGCGGTGGCCGATCACCTGGATGCCGCACCAGTACTGACTGGACCCGGTCTTGTACCGGATCGAGAGAGTGCCGGACGCGGCGGGGCTCACCAGCGTCCAGGTGATCGGGATCCGGCCGACGGAGAGGTTGGCGAGTCTGGAGAACGCCTGTTGGCTGAGGTCGAGTTGCCCGGGTGCACAGGGCAACGGGCACTCGTTGACTATCCGTACCGTGATGGAGGCCCCGTTGGCGGCACGGACCAGCACGTACGCTCCGCATGCCTTGGCCGACTCGTAGTCGGTATGGTTCATCGCCGCGATCATGAGGTCGCCGGACGGGCCGTAGAGGCAGGCACCATTCCCGTCACCCGCCTCATAGGCGGTCGCGACGCCCCGGTAACGGATCGCGGGCTTGATCCGTCCGGCCAGAGACCCCGTCGACACCGCGGATTCCGGACGCGGGGTGCTGGAAGGCGTGCGCGGGCTGTTGGCAGACGTGCGCGGGCTGCGAGAAGCGGTTGGCGGCCTGCTGGCGGTCGACGGCGTTGGGGTACCGCGGGGCGATGGCGGCGGGCTCGTGACCGGCGCCTGCGTCGGTGCCATCGTGGCGTCGGCCGCCGCGGTCGGTGAGCCGGAATCGGCCGGGACGCTCGCCGGGGCAGCCGTAACGGACTCATCGGCGGTACGCCGGATATCAGCGCTGCCCCCGATGAGGAGCGCGGCGGCCAGGCAGGCCACAACTCCGACGGCCAGCAGAGCCAGCGGAAGGCCGATGGCCCGCCGGCGCCTGCGCGGCGGCTCCGCCGCGACGTGCCTCGTTGTCCTCATGTCCATCCGTTCGGTAGATCGAGTCGACGTTCCACAGCGCAGTTGCCGCCGGAGCCGAAAAGGTTGCCGCCCGTGCCGACATCGCCACGGACATGGGCGGAGCAGCGAGGAACACCCGCCCACTGCGATCGTCAGGGCTGCCAAGGCTGCACACTCGCAGGCCAGGTCGCGATGGGCACTTCGGACGAGCGGTCTCATCGCCGTGATTGAGAATCCGGAATACGTGCTTGATTTGCTTGACGGCCAAGAGTGTCGACGGCTTTGAGCGCGGACGCGCCTTGGAACACCCTTCCCTCGCCGGATCACGGGTTGTCGAGCCTCCAACCGGCTACTCCCGTCACTCCAACACCCGGTGGTACCAGTCATGGATCTGACCAGCGCAGTGGGACCAACAACGTCCCGGCGTCACCAGTTTCGACGAGGCGGCCACAGAACTCACCAGGGATCCTGCGGCGGCCGGGCCGTTGCCGTCATTCCTGTCGCGCGATCGCGCGCTGCTGCGCCTTCGTCTGGCGGTTCTGGGGACGAGGCAGGCGTCGGGGTGCAGGTCCGGGAGCTCGACCGAATCGGGAGCGCCGAGGCCGAGCTGATTCGGGCCATGCTGTCGCTCGGCCTGGGCGATCTGCCGGCCGCGGAGACTTCCCTGGCCGACACCTTGAAACGGGTGACTCCGCCGCGAAATCCGAGCGCTCTCGTGCCGGCCGGCACCGATCACCGTGGTAGTCCTGGTGGCACTCGCCGCGGTCCTGATCGGCCGCGGTCTCGACTTGCTGCGCTGATCTCTATCCCGCGAACATCTCCCGGAGTATGGCCTCCTGCTCGCTCGACAGGTTCGACTCGATTAGCTCCGGCTTCCGCAGCCCAGTCGCATCGAAGGTCCGCCGTACCTCCTCCTTGATTGCGTCGCTGGTCAGCAGGAACAGCGCGGACGTCCCGGGAGTGAGTTGATCGCGGACAGTCTTGATGAACTCGTCGTCGATCCCCACATCGGCCAGTGATCCCGCCAAGGCGCCCGACGCGGCGCCGATGGCAGCACCAGCGACCGGCATCAGAAAGACCATCCCGACGAGCATCCCCCAGAACATGCCGCCGATCGCGCCGGACCCGGTCAGACTGCGCAACTGCCGAGTCCGGGGCCGCCGCGTCTCCGGCGGCCACGACACCGACGCTGCGTCGTGCACCGTGATCAGGCCCTGCTTCGCCAGCGCCTCCAAGGTCCCGATCGCCTGATTGGCCCCGTCCCAGCTCGCAAACCTCCACACCGTCAAAGTCGACATCGCACACCCCTCTTTCCAGGCACATCCTCCGCGCCCCACCGCCAAACCCACTTCCCCCCGGCCGGATGACGTCCCGACGGCACCCTCATCCGCATGCGCGCTGGCGACATAGCGGCCTGGAGCGGCCTGGAGCGGCGCGGACGGCGCGGCGAGGCGGGAGAAGATTTCAGCGGTGATGCGCGTAGCAACGGCATCCTGCGCTGCCTGGTGCGACGATCCCCGCGAGGAGGACGAAGTACGACGGCGGCATCGGCGCGCCAACGCGCAGGTCTCGATCGCGGCGGGGCATCCCGACCCTTGACGTGGCTTCGCCTCACGGGTGGGGCTCCCAATGCACCGTTTGACTTCGACCGGATCGGGCGACGTCGCACATCTCACCCGTATCAGGCGAAGCCAGCACACCGAAGGATGCGCAGTCTGAGATGCGGAGCGGAGATGGCTGGTCGCGGCCCAGAAGACCAACATCTTGGACAACGAGCAAACCCGGGAGAGAATCATGGATCGGGTCCTTCTCACCGCCGGCTGGAGGCTGGTGGTGGCACGTGGTGTGATCGGCGTGGTCTTCGGCATCCTGGCCATCTCCTGGCCGGTCACGACCGGACTCGCGCTGGTCATGCTGTGGGGCTTCTGGGCACTGTTCGAGGGGATCGGCGCTTTGGCACAGGCGTTTCGGGTGACGACGGGCGTTGCTCGCCTCGGCTTCGCGCTGCTCGGGCTGGCCGGACTGGTCGCCGCCGTACTCGCGATCTTCAGCCCGAAGCTGACCGCGACCACGCTCACGTGGATTCTGGGAATCTGGCTGATCATTCGTGGGGTGATCGAAGGTATAGCCGCCTTCACCCGCGAGCTCGTCACCTCGCCCTGGTTGTTCCTGCCGGGCGCGGCATTGTCGGTCCTGCTGGGCGTCTTCTTCCTCGCCAATCCCGGTCGCGCGGCGGTTGGCATCGCCGTACTGCTCGGACTCATCGCAGTGGCGTGGGGCGTCGTGTTCATCGCATCGGGTCTGTTACAGCGGCCGAGGTCGGCCGTCGAGAGTCAGGACGGTCTGGCTGCCCGACGCGAGAGTTGACCAGCGCGTTCTACTCGAGAAGGGGACTGACATGTCATGCGAGGGCCCACAATGAGTAATTCCATTGAACTCGCCGAGGTTTACCGTGACTTGCACGCTCACCCGGAGTTGTCGCTGCAGGAGACCCGTACCGCCGGGATCGTAGCCGAGCATCTTGGCTCGTTCGGCTATGAGGTGTCCAGGGAAGTCGGCGGCACCGGCGTCGTCGGCGTGCTGCGCAACGGAGCCGGCCCGACGGCGCTGCTGCGCGCTGATATGGATGCACTGCCGGTGCATGAGCAGACCGGCTTGCCGTATGCCAGCACGGTCCGCGGGACCGACCACGCTGGCCACGAGGTTCCGGTGATGCACGCGTGCGGCCACGATGTGCATGTCACCTGCCTGCTGGGCGCGGCTCATACCCTTGCCGCGGATACCGGCAGTTGGCGGGGAACCCTGCTCCTCGTGTTCCAGCCGGCCGAGGAACTCGGCCAAGGCGCGCAGGCAATGGTCGACGACGGCCTGTACGACCGGTTCGGTTCGGTACGCCCGACGTCGTACTCGGCCAGCATGTAGCGCCGCTTCCTGCCGGAGTGATCGGACTGCGCGCGGGTCCGTCGTTCGCCGCCGCCGATACCTTGCAGGTGATCATGCACGGGCGGGGTGCACACGGTTCGCGGCCGGAGGTATCCGTCGACCCGGTGGTGATGGCCGCCGCCACGGTGATGCGGCTCCAGACGGTGGTTTCCCGGGAGGTGGGCGGCGCCGACACCGCTGTGCTGACCATCGGCGCGCTGCGTGCGGGTACGAAGGAAAACATCATCCCCGACGACGCCGAGCTGCTGATGAGTATCCGCACCTTTGAGCCGCGGGTGCGCGAGACCGTCCTATCCGCCATCGAACGCATCGTCAGCGGAGAAGCAGCCGCCGCCGGTGCACCGAAGCCACCGGAGCTCAACAACACCATGTCTTTCCCGGCGGTCATCAACGACCCCGATGCCGTTGCGCGCACCCGCTTGGCGTTCGAAGACCAGTTCGGCGTCCAGCTCGTCGTCGATCCCGGTCCGGTCACCGGCAGCGAAGACGTCGGCATCCTCGCCTCGACGGCGGCCGCGCCCTGCGTGTACTGGCTGCTCGGCGGAGCCGACCCGACTGCGTTCGCCGGCGCCACCGACATCGCCGCGATGCAGAACGTCGTGCAAGAGCTGCCGTCGAACCACTCGCCCCGGTTCGCCCCGGTCATCGAACCCACCCTCCAGACAGGCGTGACGGCCCTGTCGCGCGCAGCTCGGACCTGGCTGCCGAAGTGACCCATGCGAGCTCATCAGACTGGAGGCCGGCGAGCTCAGTGAGCTCGAGCAAGGCGGGCCTGTAGATGCCCGAGTGGGGTGAGTGGGTTTACGTGGCCGGCACGTGGCGACGCCTGTACAGCCACATTGCACCGAAGGCAACTGCCGCGCCACCGACCGCCGATGCACCTGCCTGCACGACCTCGACGCCGTTGTCGTCCGATGCCTTGCTGACCGTTGCGGTCTGGACGCGGGGCACCTCGTACCGCTTGTCGTAGTTCGGGTAGTTGTATTCCGGGCTGTTCGCCTCGGAGCCTGGATAGCCCGTGCCTTCGTCCGGCCACTCGGGCGGAGGAGCCGGTACGTTCTGAGACGTGGATGTGGCTTCGAGTTCTTTCGGCATGGCTGAAGCTTCGGTCGTGGTGAGGACGACGGCGCCCGTGGCCAGTGCGGATAGTGCGAGGGCTGAGTACGTGCGATTCATGATTCCTCCCTGTGGAATCGGACGGCGCGAATGGCCGCTCCGATTTCACGGTGGACTCCAAGACCACGCGCAACATCGGGTGCGATGCCTTAGAAGTCGCTCGTGTCGCCTTAGATTTCGTGCGCGTGCCGACACTTGTGGCCTGATCCAGCAGAAAGTCCGCGCGACGATCGGCAAATCAGCGGTAGTGATGACGGTCCGGACCCAGCGGTGTCGCCGACGCGGGACAGCCTTGCCCCCGCAGCTGAGAGTACGTCGCGAGGCCTGAGGGTCTAGCCAGCGTCGCACGCTAAGGTCTGGGCCTTCAGTTGTCGCGAGAGGTCGCCAATCGATCGGCGAGTGCGGCGGCCTCCACGCGGGTCGAGGTGCCGGTCTTGCGCAGGATGTTGGTGACGTGGACGCTGACGGTCTTGGTGCTGATCACAAGGGCGGTGGCGATCTCGTGGTTTGTGCGGCCGGCGACCAGGAAGGTGAGGATCTCCCGTTCCCGGGCGGTGAGGCTGGCCAGCGCGCCCTGAACTCGGGGCGTGTCCGCGATCGCGGCAGGTTCGCGAAGGGTGATGCGTGCCATCCGGGCGAGCGACTCGACCTCGTTCCGCAGTGGTTGTGCGCCGAGTTCGACAGCTGTTGCGTGGGCCTGCCGCAACAATTCGCTCACTGTGGACGTGCGCGATCCGGTCGCCAGCATGGCCTCTGCGCACCGCAGACGCGAGGTGGCTTCTGGCCAGAGCGCACCGGCCGCGTGGCATCTGTCGATCGCCCGCCGCCACAGTTGAATCTGTCCGGCCTCTCCGCGGCAGCGCGCCACCTCGGCTCGGTAGAGCGCCTTGGCCATCGCCGTGTCCACGACGTCCGGCCGCTCGGATGTGAACGGCTCGGTTGGCCATCTGGCAAGCAGTTCGTCAAGTGTGGCGAGCGCCTGTGCCTCGGCGTTCGCATCTTCAGCATCCCTAGCAGCTCGGGCGGTCTCGGCGGCAGCATGGGCAAAATCGACGAGGAGATCCTCGTTGAAGCTGGGTTTCGCCGGCACGACGATCCGGCTGTGGAGCCACCGCAGCGCTTTGCGTGGTTGCCCAGACGCCAGGAATACGTCCGCGCCGGCAGTGCTGAGGTCTGTGTGGAGTCCGGCGAAGTCCTCAGAGACCAGCTCCAGCGCCCGGTCGAGGTGTGGGTTCGGCCTCTGCCACCCGTCCACAGCGGGCAGCCAACTGTGCCGCCGTCAATCGAACCGACGCTCCCGGTATGCCAGCACAGCGTGCTGCCAATGCCGTCCGAAGCAATTCACGACACTCGTTCCAACGACCTAGCCAAAGAAGTCCCTCCGCGGCGTTGGAGGCCAGGAAATACGCCCACACCGAGCCCGCCCCGAGCACTTCTTCGAACACCTCTTGCGCCTCGGTCGTGGCTTCTCTGTCCTGCCTAGGTGCCTCAAGGCGATCCACTGCCATCTCGCGGCCTTCTCCAACCAGTCCGTGGACCCGCACGATCGCGCCAGCCGCATGGCGTCCTGCGCGTCGGCGAGAGCATCATGCGCAGAGTCCAGCGGACGGACGAATGCACGGGTGCTCAAGGCGCCGGCCAACGCGAGCTCAGACCCTGACTTCCGCGCGACCCGTACGGCCTCTTCGGCATGGGCGACTGCCTCGTCCTGCAAACCCTCCCACTTCTCCCCAGTCGCCACGCCGGCCAACGCCAGCGCACGCTCAGCAGCATCCGGGTAAGCGGCCGTGAGGTGAACAGCCTCGACGAGTTCGTCGAGCGGCGCCTTGTCGGTAGTCGAGCTGCGATATTTGGCGTCCCAGCATGCAAGCAGCAGCGTGCTGGTGAGAAGCGGCTCGGAATCCGGATCGACCAGCTCAAGCGCGTGCTCCACCAAGGTGACGGCCGTGTCGAGCCGGCCGGCCCGGCCGCAGACACTGCTGGCCCGGCGGAGTAGGTCCACGTGACCTGCGGCGGAGCCGCGAACGTCTGGCGACACTTTGTCCCACAATGAGCAGGCGCGCTCCAGGTGAATGGCTTCGACGGCTGCTGCGCGCAGTACTGCGGCGTCATCCGCCGCGGCCAGCGACCACCGGTAGGTCTCGTCGATTCTTCCAGCTCGGTGGTTGTGACTAGCTAGGTCGGCGGCGCGTCCGGGCGCGGTCACCGGGCGTGCCTCCAAGACGCGCACATAGGTCGCCGCGATGCGCGCGGCCTGACCCGGCGGAAGCTCGTCGTTCAGCACGTCGGCGAGCAGCGGGTGACGGAACCACGAACGACTCTCACCGTCCGCCTGTAGAACGCCATGATCGCGGGCCTCGGTCAGGCACGAGTACAGCAGTGCTGGGGAGATGCTGTGTTCGCTCGCCACGTCAGCCAGCACCGCGAGCTCTGTCGGGCGACCGCCGACAGCAAGCAAACGAGTGACCTGCCGCGTCATGGTCGACAGGCCGTGCCAGCTGGCCAGCAGCGCGTCCTTCAATGCAGCCGGCGCAGTCGCCGCAAGCTCTGCCTCCGTACCGGAAAGGCCACGTACGAGAAGTTCGGTGAGATACGGGTTGCCGCCTGAACGCTCATAGACCTGGATGGCCAAATCGATGTCCACCACACGGCCCAACAGAGCGTCGATCTGCGTCTCGGTCGCAGCCAGACTGATCCGATCGAGGTGAGCCTCAGTGAACAACGGCATTCGCCGCATGTCCGCGAGCCAGCCGTGCAGTGGATGTCCGTCGCCACGGTGCTCGTCGCGGCAGGTCGCCAGCAGGGCCAGGCGCTGCCGGCGGAATCCGGTGATCAGATACGCGAGTACATCGAGCGATGCCGTGTCTGCCCACTGCAGGTCGTCGATTACCAGCACGGTCGGTGCACGATCTGCGAGGCGGTGGAGAACCGTGTCGATCAGCGGGAGCAGTTGTCCCGGTTCCGTTGTTCGGGCCTCTGTCAGTCCAGGCAAGAGAGTGCCCAGATCACCGGCTCCGGACAACACGTCCATGCGGGACTCCTCGTCGGCCTGCGCGTGCCAGGCCTGCAAAGCACCTGCTACTGGCCCGAAAGGGACGGTAGCCTCGCCGAAGTGCACAGAGGATCCCCATAGCACCTGTGTTCCATCGCCCAGACCTTCGCAGGTTTTGCGGACCAGGTGGGTCTTGCCCACGCCAGCCTCCCCGTGCACGACCATCGCGCAGGGATGACCACTCGCGGCATGCTCCAGAGCAGTCACGAGCAAATGTTGCTCAATCGGTCGGCCGGCGAGCGGAGGATCCCGCCGTCGTACATGGGCGCTCCCCATCTGATCAGTGTCCACCCACCTGGCCAGCTAGCCATCCCCTCGCACACACTCTTGTCAACTCCAGGCGGCAAGAGGTCGCGCTGGCGATCCCCTCCACCGACAATGAATGCATCTGAGACTGTGCAGATGCGGTCTGACCTGGAGGTTCGCGGCTTGGAACGGGTGGACTCGAACCCCGGGTCAAGTCCCTTGGACTGTTGTAGTGCTGCGACGGTGCAGCGCGCTCCGGTTATCGAGCTCCGCGTGCCGACGAAAGCGTTGGTACCAGCACGAATCGGGGTTCTTCTCGCGGGGTCCGAAGACTCGGCCGAGTTGTGGCCACATCTCAGCGGTCGCCGGCACCACACGCACCGTGGTCATCCGTTCGGATCCTCTCCTGTTACAAGAGCATTCTGTGCGCCGCTATCTCTGGTCCGTGATCAGCCTCCGAGTGCGGCTGTGGGGATTATGGCTACTGGGCAGTGGGCGTGGTGTAGGACGGTTTGGGTGGTTGAGCCGAGGAGCATGCCTGTGAAGCCGCCGCGGCCGCGGGCTCCGAGGACGATCAGGCGTGCGTCGGCGGATAGGCGGAGGAGGTGTTCGGCGGGGTGGCCGGTGATCTGGACGAGTTCGGCGTGCTGGCCGTGGGCGCGGTCGTGTACGGCGGCTTGTAGTTCCTCTGGCGTGATGCGGTGGAGTTCGGTGTTTGGCGGCTGGGCGGCGACCACGCGGAGCTTTAGCTCGTGCCGGTGGGCGTAGTCGAGGCCGAGTTCGAGGGCGCGATCGCTGGCGGACGAGCCGTCGTACCCGATCACCACGCGGGTGCCGGACTCGCCGGCCAGGTCGGGGCGTACGACGACGATCGGGCACCAGGCGTTGGCGGCCAGGTCCAGGCCGGTCGAACCGATCAGCGCGCCGAGCATCAGGCCGAGGCCGCGGCTGCCGATGACCACGAGGTCTGCTTCCGTCGATGCCTTGATCAGAGCCGCGGACGGCGTACCGTCATCAAGCCTGCCGTCGACGGCGACACCGGGAGCGAGCTCGCGGGCCAGTGCGACGGCGGCGTCGAGGATCTCGACAGCGGCCGCGTGGTCCACGGTATGCCCGGGGAGCAGAGGTGTGACGGCTTGGATCAGGTGTAGTTCGGCTCCGCGGGAGGCGGCCTCGGCGGTCGCCCATCTGATCGCGGCCTCCGCGGCAAGCGATCCGTCGACACCTGCCACTACTGGTCTGGGTTTCACACCTTCACGATGGACCGGCGCCGGCCGCGAGTGCAGGGGCGAAGGTCCCACGACCTGAGTCCCGGAGACCTAATGCCCTGGTCCGCCCGCGCACGCCTGACGAACTTGGAGGTATGACCACCCAAAGGACAACCGCGACCGAGGCCACCGCTGTGACGCTGTGGTCCAGCGTTGTGCTTGCCGCGGGCATCGTGGTGGCGTCGGCGTACGGACTATTGGCAGACGAGCCTTATCGCGATCTTCCGGCCGCGACTGTGCTGGGTGCGCAGGCCCAGGACGTGTGCAGCATCGTGGTCGCTGGCCTGCTGGTCCTGCTCGTCCGTCGCCGTCCGATCTCCCCGCGTAGCCACCTCGCTCGGCTCGGCCTCTTGGCGTACGTCGTCTACAGCTACGCGATCTATCTGATCGGCGTCCCGATGAACCGCGTCTTTCTTGTGTACGTCGTTATCGAGTCGCTCGCCGGAGCGGCTCTGCTTGATGGATTGCTCCGGCTACGTGGTTCGGCGTGGGAACGGATCGACTCGCGGCGGCTCGAGCGCGGGACCGGCTGGATGCTGCTCGTCGTGGCGGTCCTGTTCGCGCTGCTCTGGCTCTCGACGCTCGTACCGTATGCCGCCGGAGGAGATGCTCCCGATCCGGAGGGCGTCGGCGGTACGCCGTATCCGGTGTTCGTGCTCGACCTGGTCGTCGTACTGTCGTGCATCGCTGCGGTCGGGCGGCAGCCCTGGTCTCCGGTACGACGTTGCAGCTCGGGCGCGATGTGGGTCCGTCAGCGGTGTTGCTCGCGGTCAGCGTGTGGCTGGCGGTCCGCTGGCTTCGCGCCCTGCGTCCTGATGAGCACCGGTTCCTCCGCCCGAGCCTGTGGGAGGACTGACGGTGCTGCAGACGTACCGCTCGACCAGCTGGAACGGTCCGCTGTTGATGGATGCCTCGTTGCGCCAGGTCATCGTGGTGTCGTCGACGAGGTGCCAGAACAGGCGGATCCGGACGGGCTTCCGCCCGATCGTCTGGAAGGTGAGCAGATCGCCGTCGATCTGGCCGCGCAGGATCTCGGTGTGCCCGTAGTTGTCCGCGATGGCGGCGCGGTACTCCTTGGCCTGCGGGTCCCAGCCTGCAACCCAGTGCAGTTGCCAGCGGAGAACAAAGGTGCCGTCGGCAAGGAACTGGTCCTGCCAGTAGTCCCCGACGATCCACAGACCGTCCTGAATCACCCGGTGGACGCCGCCACCGGTAGCGGTCATCGCGGGACTGTCGGGGCCGAGTGCGCCGGCCTCGATCGTTCCGGTCCAGGTGACATCGCGGTGGAAGCGCGCAAGCGCCGTCATCTCGGCTCCGGCGCGAAGTGGCATGGCGATCGTGTCGGTCATCGGGCTCGCCTGTTGAGGGTCTCCTGCCAGGGGCGGCGGGGGGTTAGGCCGGTTGCCTCGGCTGGGTAGCCGATGCGGATGATCAGGTGGGGCCAGGTGTCGCGGCCGATCAGCGAGCGGACCTGATCGCGGAGGGGTGGGTATTCGACTGCCTGGTTGAGGAATGATGCGGCCAGGTCGTGGGAAGTTGCCATGAGCAACACTCGCTCGAGTGCCAGGCCCGCTCGTACCCAGGCCTGCTCGTCGTCCTGCACGGTACCGAGGACCGCGATGATCGGCGCCGACTCGAAGACGGCCGTGCCGCGGCGTGGGTGGTCGGCGCCTGCGGCGAGGTCCCGGATGGCCGCGGGACGGGCCGGTAGCGGGCCGAGGGCGGAGTTCGGGACACCTTCGGAATCGCGGTCGCCGCCGATCCACTGGTCACGCTCTTGCAGTCGGTCTTCTTCGTGTACGTCGCGGTCGTCGGCAGCCCGGATGATCGAACCGAGGCGTGCGCGCTGCTCCTGGTCGAGCCAGGCCAAGTCAGCTTGTTCCGCCTTCGCTGCCTCGCTCAGCCGCTGCATCAGCCAGGGCGAGATCGGCGCGTCGACCATTGGACCGCGATACGTGAAGCGCCGGCCCAGTTCGCCGTACAGGGAACTGAGGCCCGCGACAGGCGTGTTCCGCGAAGACAGGAAGATCCGCACGACCACATCCGGCACGGCGGGATCGGGGTCGATCGCCAGCGTTGTCTCGTGGCCGAGCATGGCGGCGGCGACGCGGAGGTTGAAGGCCGCGGCGCCGAGGCCGACGCGGACCAGTCTGTTGGCCGGATCGGCTACGGGCAGGGTTCGGTCGGTGTCCAGCAGTACGTCGATCACCGGGCCGTCGATCTCGAAGCGCCAGGGTTGGGTGTTGTGCATCGAGGGTGCCTGCCCGGCCGCGGTGAGCAGGATGCCCACCTCGTCTTCGGTGATACTCATCGGGCGTGGTCGAGTTGGTGAACGCGGCGTACGACGGTGCCGAGGACTCGGATCACTGCGAGCGTCTCGTTGATGTGTAGGTCCAATTGGCCGGTCTGGCCCGGCCTCACCAGTTCACGCTGGAGATCGTCGAGCAGGTCGACCGCCTCGAGCCTGACCAGATCGTCGTCCCACCGATCGAATTCGCGGACCGGCGAGTCGGCTGCGTCCATCGTCATGAGTCCTCCTCACCCTTCAGCCTGCCGCGGTGTCTCACCGCCGGGCAGCGGCATGGGTCCCGAGGAGCCAGGTCCTTCGGCCCTGCTGAGTTCGGCGAGGTGCGAATGGAATGGAGGTGATGATGTTCGAACCGGTCAGGATCTGAGAAGGCTTGCGGCGTGGTCGGGGACCTGCGTCTGCATGTCGCGGGGAGTGCGTTCGTAGCCACCGGATGGTGGCCGCGGCGGCAGTTCCAGCGGCGGGCGTTGCACCTCGTGGTACGGGATGGTGGACAGCAGGTGGGCGATCATATTGATGCGCGCCGCGCGCTTGTCCTCGCTCTCGACGACGTACCACGGCGCCTCCGGGATGTCGGTGTGGACGAACATCTCGTCCTTGGCGCGCGAGTAGTCCTCCCACCGCGAGATCGACTCCAGGTCCATCGGGGAGAGCTTCCAGCGGCGCATCGGGTCGTCGAGCCGGCTGCGGAACCGCTTCTCCTGCTCGCCGTCGCTGACCGAGAACCAATACTTGCGCAGCAGTACGCCGTCCTCGACGAGCAGCCGCTCGTAGATCGGGCACTGATGCAGGAACCGCGAGTACTCCTTGCTGGTGCAGAACTTCATCACCCGCTCGACACCGGCCCGGTTGTACCAGCTGCGGTCGAACAGCACGATCTCCCCGGCCGCCGGCAGGTGTTCGACGTACCGCTGGAAATACCACTGCGTGCGCTGCCGCTCGGTAGGTGCGGGCAGTGCCACGATCCGCGCGACCCGGGGATTGAGGAACTCCGTCACCCGCTTGATCGTGCTGCCCTTGCCGGCCGCGTCGCGCCCCTCGAAGACGACGACCACGCGCGCACCCTCGACGCGAACCCACTCCTGCAACGTCACCAGTTCGGCCTGCAGCCGCAACAACTCGCGCTCGTACAGCTTCTTCGGCAGCCGTCCATCCTTTGCACCCGCCATCGCTGTCCTCCCGTGGATCCCGGATAGAGCGAGAGTACGTCGAGTCCGCGCAGTCAGGCCTTTTGGCGGGCTGGGCGGTGACCACGGGCCCTGCCGGGAGCGGGCCGGTGGCGGGACGATCTGACCATGTCCAGGTTAGGGACACCACGAGCGCTCATCGTCTTCGAGTCGATGTTCGGCAACACACACAAGATCGCCCTTGCGATCAGGGACGGCCTGCGGGACGTCATCACCACCGAGTTGGTGCGTGCCGATCAGGCGCCGGCGGAGATTCCAGCGGACGTCCGGCTGCTGGTCGTCGGCGGCCCGACGCATGCCTTCAGCTTGAGCAGGCGCTCCACCAGGATGCAGGCAGCCCAACAGGACCAGGTGATGATGCCGCCTGAGACCGGCATCAGGGAGTGGCTGCAGGGATTGCCCGATCGTACGACGCAGACGACGGCCGTCACCTTCGACACTCGGGTCGCCAAGGTACGGCGACTGCCCGGATCGGCCGCTCGGTCGGCCGGGAGGCTATTGCGGCGTCGCGGCTTCACGCTGGTCGCCGCCCCGGAAAGCTTCTTCGTGCATGACATGACCGGGCCGATCGAACCGGGCGAGATCGACCGGGCCCGCGCCTGGGGCAAGGAACTGGCGGCCGAACTCAAGCCGCAGCTTGGAAGGAGACATCATGCCCAGGCAGTTCGGTATCGCGGTCGGTATTGACGCGTCGTGGGCCAAGGCAGGAGCCGTGGACTGGGCCTTGCTGGAGGCGAAGCTCAGTGCCATGCCGATCAAGGCGTTCCACGTCGTGGAGAGCAAGGCACCGGCTGGGCCACAGTTCGCGGCCCCGGGCGAGAGCCAGGGCGCCCAGCGACTCGGCAGCAGCGTCAGTGACTACCTGACTCAGCACGGCGGGGGTCTGACGTACACGGTCGACGTACTGGCCGGTCCGTCGGCGCGCACGCTGGCGCGAGCCGCCGAAGAGTCTCGGATGCTCGTCGTGGGCCGGCACGGGCACGGACTGCTCGGCCGGAGGCTGCTCGGTTCTACGGCCGAGGCGGTCGCTCACGAGGCACACATACCGGTCGTCGTGGTGCCGGACGAGTGGCAGCCGGGAGAGCCGTCCGCACCGATCGTGGTCGGCGTCGACGAGTCCGAACAGTGCCACTCCGCCATCGAGTTCGCGATCGGTCTGGCGGAGGAGCGCGGCGCCCCGGTCCGGCTCGTGCACGTCTGGGACGTCCCGAGCATCTACACCTGGGATGCGACGCCGGCAACGGGGACCGTCGCCGAGTGGCGGCAACACAACCAGCAGCGACTGGAGAGCACAGCCCAGCTGTGGCGGGACAAGTACCCCGAGGTCGTCTTCGAGACCGAGAACCGGCGCGATCATCCGGTCTTCGGCTTGGCCGACGCCATGCGCGAAGCAGCGGGTCAGTTGCTCGTCCTGGGCGGCCGCAACCACAACCGGCTGGTGTCCCTGCTCCTTGGTTCGACCGCGCGCGGCGTACTGCATCACGCGTCGTACCCACTGGCGATCGTTCACGAGCCCCGGGCCCGCCACCGGTCAGATCACGAGTAGGCCCTGATCCACGCCATGTGAGCGCGCGCAACGTATCTGCGGCCTCCGACACTTTCCGCTACGCGCTGGAAGGCGCCGGTACGACGCCCAACTGGGTCAGCCAGCTGAGTT
This sequence comes from Kribbella antiqua, assembly GCF_004345665.1. Lineage (GTDB taxonomy): Bacteria > Actinomycetota > Actinomycetes > Propionibacteriales > Kribbellaceae > Kribbella > Kribbella antiqua. The sequence goes on along the minus strand of NZ_SLWR01000011.1, from coordinate 221,675 downwards.
GGTCGAGCACGTTCCAGTGCCGGACGATCCGCCCGTCGCGCACGCACCTACCGCTACCGCGTCTACAAACCAGCCGTAACCGGCCTCCTCGCCGGCTACTCAACCACCATCACCGTCACCGCAAGATGACCAACAGAACGCATCGGTCTAGCAGGGGGTGGCGGTGCCCGTTGGGGGAGCTTGCACGGACTTCTTCAGGGTGCGGATGCGGTCGATCATTGCCTTGGTGTTCGGGTCCTGCTCGAGTTCGCCGTACAGGGGTTGGACGGCCTGGTCGAGGGCCTGCAGGTTGGCGGGCGTGGCGGTGACGATCTTGCCGCCGCGGTTGCAGTAGGCCGCGGCGTAGGCGGACTCTGTGGCGCGGTGGCTGAGCACCCACTGGAGTGTTGCGGCCGCGGCGTTTCGTAGTACGGCTTGATTCTCGGGCGAGAGTTCGCCGAGCAGGGCGGAGTTTGCGACCAGAGTGTTCATCTTGGTGGTGAAGGTGACGTTGGCGGTCGCGATTCCGGGGACGGGCAGGGCGTCGGACAAGACGAATCCGGTCTCGGCGCCGCCGAGGGTTCCGTCCCGGACGCCGGCTCCGAAGGCGTCGCCGACCAGGTCGTCCGGCTTGCCGCCGAGCGCTCGAACGGTCGCGTCGCCAAGGTCTGATTTCGCTGCACGGATGACCTTGCCCTGGAAAGCGGCTGGACTTACGAGCGCCGGACCGAAACTGAACGGGTGGCGCAGACCCTCGGGCATCAGCGCAAGCCCGGTGGCCCCGTCCTCGGTCAGGCCGGCCATCAACTCCGCGGACAGGTCTTTACTGGTGACGATCTTGTCGGCCAGCGCATCCGAGGTCACCAGGAACGGTGCGCTCAGAGCGCGCAGGCTCGTCACGCCCTCGGTGTCCCAGGCCCGGCTGGGGATCATCGCCAGGTCGAGCTTGCGATCCTTCAGCATCCGTGCGACGCCCTGGTCCCATTGCCGTACGTCGTGGCCCGCCGCTTCCCAGACCGGGTAGACGAGCAGCTTTCCGCCGGACAGCGTCCTCACCTGCTCGACGAACTGCACGATCGCCAGGCCTCCCGGCTTACCGTCGTCGTCGGCGGTTCCGAGCTTCAACGACACCGGGCCGGCATCCTCGACGTCCTCGGTCTTCGGCGAGTTTCCACTGCACGCGGCCCCTGCCGCGAGCACGGCAACGGCAAGTGGCAGCGTCCAATAACGTGGAATCCTTCTCATCACAGCCCCCCAAAAAGGACGAGGGCTTGGCCGAACTCGGCCGCGCATTTTCGGTGCACTGTCGATACCCACGTCAACGCGAGCCCTCACAGGCTCGATAACACCACCGGTGCCAATACGCATCGGCGGCTCCCTGCCACAGTCGCACTGTCCTAGGTCGCCCGCCACCTCTCGACCCACGAAACATTTCAACGCTCGAACCGGGATCAGAGAAAGCGCGCTCAGCTCTGTTCATTGCCCGGAATTCAGGCGCACCGTCGCAGGAAAGGGCATCCATGGTGTTTGGGGGGATGAGAACGTGGACGGACGGGTCCGTCGGCCCTGCAACTCCGCTGAGAGTCACCCACTGGCGGTCATTTCAGGCGTTTGTTTCTGCCATTTGGTGTGAGGCATTCAAATGAATGTCGAGTCATCCAATTGATTCATTCCGTCGCCACGGTTGATGTCGATACACGTAGTACCGGATGCTCGGTGGAGCATGCTGGAGAGTGCCGCTGGATCGTTTGCCAGGAATGTCGTCCGCGGTGCCGCTGAGCTCAGCGAGGGCGGTGAGTCTTGAGGAGCCATTGGGCCATCTCGATCAGGGAGAGGCGGCGGGCGGCGGCTTGCTGCCGCAGCAGCCCGAGAGCCGCGCGCGCCGTCACCTTGTGCCGCTCCATCAGCAGTCCCTGCGCGACGTGTATCGGATGGTCCCGGTAGCCGGCGAGCGCGCTGTAGTCAACGAGGACTTCGGGATGTTTCGGGAGGGCCATGAGCCCGCTCGCCTTCTGCGGCGCTTTCGGGGCGTCGCGTGAGCCGTCGGTGGGCACAGCGAACAGGTCGCGGTGCCCCTCAGTTGGCAGCCGGTCCAGTTCACAGTCCAGATCTGCGCACGTCCAGACCACCAGATGTTGCATACACCGTCCATCCAACCGGGTGCCCATCCGCGGCCGGATCATGCACCGAGCCAAGTGGTCGACGCTGTACAACCCAAGTACGCCGACTATGCCGGCTGCGGTTGTCAGCGGTACGTCGAGGACGCTGCGAACTCCGAGTGAACGCACCTTGGCGGCCCAGTCGGGCCAACGTCTACAAGCCAGCCGCAACCGGCCTCCTCGCCGTATCACCATCACGGCAACATAGTCCGTTGCCGCCGGCACCTATTCGACTGAACGCCAGCACGCGGGTCGATCGGGTCGCTCCGGTGAATATGCGGCCTTCGACGGTGCGTCGCAGTTGCTGGGCGCCCCGACCCTCCGAGAAGGGATTCCCGACATCCTCACCTTCGCCGGCTGAAGGCTTCGCTGGAGGGGTTCGTGGGTACCGGGGGCTCGCCAGGAGGTGATTCACCATGGCTACGCAGGCACGGCATGTGACGGTTTGGATCGTGGCGGCAGCTGTCATCATCGCACTCGTCATCGCGCTCATGCTCCTCGCCGGATCCGGCGGTGGAGGCGGGGGCGGCGGTTACTGATTTAGGTCGGTCAGGCAACGATCTGTTGTCAGGCGGTTGCTTGTAGCACCAATACGGGCGCCGCTCCGGGATCGCTTGCGCACCAGGCGTATTCGCGTTGCTCGTCTGAACTGCGCGGGCGCATGGTGAAGGGGTGGATTTCGAGGCGGCGGTGATCGAGCTCTACGGGCTGGCCCCGGAGAAGTTCACTCAAGCCCGGAATCAGTTCGCCAAGGCGGCGATGGATCAGGGCGATGGACCGGCCGGTACGGCGCTGAAGGCGTTGCGGAAGCCGACCCTGGCGGCCTGGCTGGCCAATCAACTTGTGCGGGTCGCGCCGGACGGGATCCATGAGCTGACCGCACTCGGTGACGACCTGCGAGCAGCGCACCTCTCCGCAGACGGTGCCCGGTTACGCGAACTCACGCCCCACCGCCACCAGCTCGTGCAGCGGCTGGTCCGAACCGCCGTCGCCCACGCCAACTCGCTCGGCCGGTCGATCAGCGCCGACGTCATCCAGCGGCTCACTGAAACACTGGATGCGGCTTTGGTTGACCCCGGGGCCGCGCAGCTGTTGCGCACAGGCCAGCTGACCAGCGCGCTGCGGCATGTCGGCTTCGGTGTGGTCGACGAGACCGGTGCCCCGGCGAAGCTCGCCCCGATCAAGCCCCGCGTCGTCCGCAGGAAGCCACCGGTAGCCAAGCCGGCCAAGACCAAGAAGCCACCCATCACCAAGGATCAGCCAGCGCAGAGACGGCGCGCGGAGCTCCGCGCACTGGCTGCCGAGGCTGAGAGCGAGTACGCCGAAGCCGCTGCCGCACGAGCCGCTGCCGAAGCCGAACTCGACGCCACCCAACATCAACTCACCGACCTGCAAGCCCGCATCCAGCAACTCACCGAAGACCTCAACCAAGCCCGCGAACAACTCCAGCTTGCGCGCCGCCAAATCCCACGCCAGCAACGCGCCCTGGACCGCGCCACCCGCACCGCCGACAACCTGGCCCGCCGCCGCGACACCACCCGCCAACGCCTGACCAACCTCGACTGAACGCCCAAGACCGACGCTCACCTCGGACCAGTCCAGACCCAGCGCGAGGACCCAGGTGTTTCCGGCCGATACCCGAGCGGCCACCCCTGGATGTCAGCAGCCGTGCGACCCATGCGTTCGGCAGCGCGCCGGAGCTCCTCCCAGTCCGACACAAAGAACACCTGCCGATCACCCGGCCCACCAACCAGCATGACCGTCGGCTCGCTCCTGATGCCCGCCATCAGCGACGCCCACTCGTACCCACCCTTGAACTATCACCCCAACCACCGACAGGGCGCATCGGCGGGCACGGAGTGTAACGATCGGCTACCCGGGATCACGCGGGTGCGCAACCCGTTGGCGGTGGTCAGCAGCCGATACCTGATCCGGCCACTGACACGTCATGGGTTCAGGGGTCCGCCGGTTTCAGGTGGTCGCGGCGCGCCAACGGATCGTTCGTACGGAGCACGGCGCCGACCTGTGGTCAGAGCAGAGCTGACTTCTGGGCGTCGCTCAAGAACGATGCTCGGATCGAGTTGGCCGCCAGCGTGTGGAGCGTCTCGGCAGGGAGCCCGAGCGCCTCGTAGCTGTCGTCGACATATCCACCGAAGTACGCCGGATCGTCGGAGTTCACGGTGACCAGCAGGCCGCGCTCGAGCATTGTGGGCAACGGATGCTGCGAGATGTCGGGCACCACTCGGAGCCGCACATTCGACAGCGGGCAGACCGTGAGCGGGATCTGCTCGTCCGCGAGGCGCCGTACGAGCTCGTCGTCTTCCAGGCTCCGGATGCCGTGGTCGATTCGCTCGACCTTCAAGAGATCAAGGGCCTCCCAGACGTAACTGGGCGGACCTTCTTCACCGGCGTGCGCGACGGTGTGAAGACCCTCGGCCCGCGCCTTGGCGAACACGTCGACGAACTTCGACGGCGGATGCCCGACCTCAGCCGAATCCAGCCCGATGCCCAGTACGGCGACACCGCTGGCTAGGACCGCGTCGAGCGTACTCATCGCCGACTCGGCACTGTGATCCCGCAGGATCGACACGATCAGCCCAGTGCTGACCCCGAACCGCCGTTGCGACGCGGCGAGCACGGATCCGACCCCGTCGAGCACGACTTCGAGTGGCACCCCGCGGCTGGTGTGGGCCTGCGGATCGAGGAACACCTCCGCATGACGGACACCGGCGACGACCGCCCGAGCCAGGTAGGCCGACGTCATCTCGGCGAAGTCTTCAGGTGTCTGGAGCGTCGCAATGTTCGCGTAGTACAGGTCGAGAAAAGACTGCAGATCGTTGAAGTCGTAGCGCGAGGCCAGGTCGTCGACGTCCGCATAAGGCAGCCGGATGCGGTTCCGGTCCGCGAGCTTGAGGATGGTCTCCGGTTCGAGCGTGCCCTCGAGATGAAGGTGCAGTTCGGCCTTGGGTAGTTGCCTGATCATCGGATCAACTCCGCGGTGACGAGGTCGAGGAAGCGGTCGTAGTCGAGCGCGGTGGCGATGGTGATCTGCGGCATCTCCGTCCAGGCATGATGGTTGCGGCGATCCACCACCGTCATGCCCCGGGTGAGCTGGTCTCCGAGGGCAATGTCGCACAGCACCGTGTCCGTTTCGACCATCGCCGGGTCGATGACCGCGGCGATCGCCGTACTGTCGATGAGTGAGCAGTAGGACTGGTATCCGCGCCCGTTGACGAAGTCCACCACACGTACGGCGAACTCTGCCTCCGGCCGGTCCGAGGCCCGAAGCTTGTCGAGATCGGCCGGACGGAAGTTGATCCGCGGATGCGTGCCGACGTCGAGTCCGACCGCCAGCAGGTCGAACCCGGCATGGAAGACCCGGCGGGCCGCCTCGGGATCGACGAAGACGTTCCACTCGCTGACCGGGTTCGCGCCGGTTGCCTGCGACCACGCGTACGGCGTCACGCCGAACGAACCACCGATGATGACCAGGCGGCTGACCTTCTCCGGCAACAGGGGGTCGAGGTCCAGCGCCGCGGCGACGTTCGTCATCGGCCCGAGCCCACAGATCGTGATGTCGCCGGGATGAGCGTTGACGGTGTCGACGATCAGCTCCGCAGCCGTCCGTACGTCGAGACGCCGCAAAGACTCCGGGAAGTGGGACTCCGCGAGGCCGTCGGAACCGTGCGAGAAAGGGTCCACCGGATAGTCGCCCGCAGAAGGCTCGAGCGGTCCCTGGGCGACCGGGAGGTCAGCGGCACCGAGCAGGTCGAGCACCCTCAGAGCGTTCGCGGATGTGCGGTCGGCCGGCAGGTTGCCGGTCACGGCCGTGATCGCCCTGATGGTCAGCAGCGGCGATTTGTGCGCGACGGCAAGAGCGATCGCGTCATCCATGCCGGGGTCGGTGTCGATGAGCACGTTGGTCACATGGGTTATAAAAGCATAACCTTAGGACCAAGAGGAGGTTCCGGGTGAAAAAGATCGCGATCCTCTCGCATGTCGTCATCGACGAGATCCATCGACCAGGCGAGACCGAAAGTGTCGAACAGATCGGCGGCGCGGGCGCCTACGCGGCCGTCGGCGCCAGCCTTGTCAGCGAACCCGGCCGCGCGCTCATCGTCTCCGGGGTGGGACGGGCGGATCGGCCGGCGATCACTGAGTGGGCGACATCGCGCGGCATCGATCCGAGCGGACTGTTCGACGTCGGCGAGCACAGCCCACGGACTCACATCGAGTACTTCGACGACGGCGATCGAGTGGAGACACCGGTCTACGGCCTCGAGCACTTCGAGGCGCATACACCGCTCCCGCGTCACCTGCCACAGTCGGAGCTGGCCGGTGTGTATCTCTTCCACGCGCACGAGGCGTCGTACTGGGATCAGGTCGGTCAACTGCCCCACCCGATCCTCTGGGAGATCTCCCGCGACTCCTGTCACCCGTCGCACCTGGCACGGGTTCGCGAACTCGCCGCGACCATCGACGTGCTCTCGATCAACGTCGCGGAGGCCGAGGCGCTGCTCGGTGACAGCCGTCTGGCCGACCTTGCCCCGATCGTGGTGCTGCGCGCCGGCGAGCGCGGATCCCTGGTGATCAAAGGATCTGAGCGCATCGAGGTCCCCGCCATCCCGGTGATTCCCAAAGACCCGACGGGAGGAGGCAACAGCTACTCGGGAGCCTTCATCGCCATCTATGCCGCGACCGGAGACCCCGCCGCGGCCGGGCGTGCCGCAGCGGAGGCCGCCGGCGTCGTCGTCTCGTCGGCCGGTACTCCAGCAGTGATCAGAAAGGCATCTTCATGACCGAATGGGATCCGTCCGCGATCTACGACGGCTACAAGTTCGCGGGCAACGTGCCCAAGCGCGGCCTCCTGATCGACGGTCGGCCTGCACTGTCGCAGTTCGATCCCGGCAAGGTCGCGCGCTATGTCCTGCTGACCGTCCGCGATCCGCTCTGTGCGTACGACGACGACCCGGCAACGCAGCTCGCACGACGGATGGACGACGCCGAGCAGATCGGCAAGTCCGGCATGTTCACGACCTGGACCGGGAGCTACCAGGGCGTTCCGATCACGACAGTCTCCGGCGGCAGCGGATCGCCCGAGGCCGAGCTGATCATGCACGAACTGCTCGAGTTCACCGCAGCGGACACCTTCATCCGGGTCGGGGGATCCGGCGGCATCCATCCCAGGGTCGAGCCCGGTGATGTGGTCGTGAGCTCGGGTGTGGTCCGGGATGAAGGTATGACCCGGGCCTACATCCCCGCGTCGTACCCGGCGGTGAGCTCCTACGAAGTCGTCGTCGCGATGTCGCGCGCGGCTGAAAGACTCGGGCAGACCTATCACGTCGGCGTCACCCGATCGAGCGACAGCGACTTCTGCGGAGTCGGGCGTCCGAGTGTGGGCGGCTACTTCCAGCCCTGGCACCTGGAGATCTTCGAGACCTGGGCCCGCGCCGGTGTGCTCAACGGCGATCGTGAGTCGGCCGCGATCGTCACCCTCGCAGCGCTCTTCGGCAAGCGCGGTGGATCGGTGTGCTCGGTCGCCGACAACGTGATCGCGAACAAGCCGTTCCAGGCCGGCGCCGGCCACCACTCGAGTATGGACATCGCGCTCGAAGGCGTCGTCGAGCTGGCCGCGATGGACGCCGCGACCGCGGAGGGCAGCCGATGGTTGGGAATCGCTTGACACCCTGAGATCAATGGTCCTACGGTCAATACAACCTAACCAATGATCCGTTTGAGCAGCGAGGCCCGGCCATGAAGAAGAAGCGCCTGATCGCGATCGTGTCTGCCGCAGTCCTCGCCCTGGCCGGCTGCTCGAGTGGTGACTCGGGGTCTGGCGGCTCTGGCGGCCGCCAGACCCTGCAGTTCTGGTTCTGGGGCGCGCCGCCCGATCACCAGGCCACGATGAAGAAGGTCCTGATCGAGGGGTTCAACCAGAGCCAGGACAAGTACACCCTGACCGTGACGTTCAACAACGCCGTGGACAAGAACATCCAGGTCGCGCTGAGCGCCAACAAGGGCCCGGACGTCGTCTACGGCTCGGGCCCCGCGTTCTCCGCCGCGTACGCCGTCCAGGGCAAGCTCGCCGACATGACGCCGTACTCCGAGAAGTACGGCTGGGAGAGCCGGATCCTCGACCCGATGTACAAGTCGGGAACGGTGAACGGCAAGCTCTACTCGCTGCCGAACTCGATCGAGGACATCGGGGTCTTCTACAACAAGAAGGTGCTCGACCAGCTCGGCGTGAAGGTCCCGACGACCTTCGCTGAGCTCACCGCGGTGATGGACAAGGCGGCGGCCGCCGGCCTGCATCCGTCCGTCACCGGTAACCAGGGCTGGAAGCCGGTCAACCAGAACTACATCAGCCAGTTCCTCACCGTCGACGCGGGCGGCAAGACCGTGTACGACGCTCTGCAGGGCAAGATCCCGTGGACCGATCCAGCGATCGTCAAGGCGGTCGAGGAGTCCGCGAAGTTCTACCAGGCCGGCTACCTCGGCGGTAAGGACTACCAGACGCTGAACTTCGACACGTCCATGCAGTTGCTCTCGAAGGGCAAGTCGCCGTTCTTCATCGGTCCGAGCCTGGCATTCCAGTTCGCATCGACGTACTTCAACGACAAGGCTGGCAACGTCGCGGACCTCGGGTACATCCCGTTCCCGACGATCAACACCTCGCTGCCGTCGCCGTACTACACGCTCGGCACCACCGCGTCGCTGTCGATCAACGCCGCCTCCAAGAACAAGGACGGCGCCGCCGAGGTGATCGACTACATGCTGAGCGACTCGTTCGCCAAGGAGATGAACAAGGACTGGCCGGGCTACTGGGCCGTTCCGCTGAAGAACTTCAACCTCGACCCGAACGACTACACCGGTCTGTCGAAGCCGTTCGTTGCCTCGATCAAGAACACCATCAAGGGCGTGAACGACGGCCACTACGGCTTCTTCGCCGGCACGTTCTTCCCGCCCGCGACGGCGGCCGAGTTCACCAACATCGACTCGGTCTGGCTCGGTCGGGAGTCCGCGCAGGACTTCCTCACGAAGGTGAACACGACCTTCCAGGGTGAGCTGGAGAAGAAGCTGGTGCCGCCGCTCCCGGAACCGTCCAGCTGACGTGGTGAGTCAGTACGGGCGGATGGCACGCCGGCGCGAGCTGATCGGTTACGGTCTGATCGCGCCGGCGCTCATCCTGTCCATCGGAATCGTCGTCGTCCCGGGCATCTTCACCGTCGTCCTGTCCTTCACCGACTGGAGCGGCATCGGCCCGTCGTACAACTTCATCGGCCTGCAGAACTTCCGCGACATCCTGGCCGACAACGTGTTCGGTACGGCGTTGCTGAACAACATCAAGTGGGTCGTCCTGTTCCTCACGGTGCCGGCCATCATCGGTCTGCTCACCGCGACCCTGCTGCTCCGCCGCCGGAAGATGCGGACGTTCTTCCAGGTGATCTACCTGATGCCGTACGTACTCGCGCCCGTCGTCAACGCGCTGGTCTGGCAGACGATCATCTACAACCCGAACGGCGGCATCTTCGGGTTCTTCGGCCTCCAGCCGCCAACGGCGAGCGTCCGTACCTCCTTGTACGGCGCGGCGATCGTCGACATGTGGCACTACTTCGGCTTCCTCACCGTCGTCTACCTCGGCGCGATGCGGCAGACCCCGATGGACCAGGTCGAAGCCGCCGTCGTCGACGGTGCGGGAAGCTGGAAGGTCTTCCGCCACGTCTATCTGCCCAGCATCCGGCCGACGCTGCTGCTGATGGGCGTGATGACGGTGATCTTCTCGTTCCTCGCCTTCGACTACGTCTACCTGCTCACCCAGGGCGGTCCGGCCCGCTCGAGCGAGGTGATGGGGACGTATGCCTACGCCTTCGCGTTCTCGTCGTTCGAGTTCGGGAAAGCGGCCGCGGTCGGTCTGATCATGAGCTTCTTCGGCCTCATCGCCTCGTGCGTCTACACCTGGCTCAGCCGGCGGGACGTGACCGAATGAGGCGGGCGCTCGGTTACGTCGTACTGGCGTTCTTCGCGGCGGTGGCGCTGATTCCGCTACTGCTGGTGCTGATCAACAGCTTCAAGACCAACCCGGAGATTCTGTCCAATCCGTTCAAACCGCCGTCGTCGTTCAGCTTCGGGAACTTCTCCACCGCTTGGAACTACGGGCAGTTCACCAAGGGGTTTCTGAACAGCATCTTGCTCACCGGCACGGCTGTGCTCGTCGTGCTGATCGCGTCGTCGCTTGCCGGATATGTGCTGGCCGGGCGCCGGGTGCGGACGTCGTCGGCGATCATGACCTATCTGACGATGGCGATGACCGTTCCGATTCAGCTGTTCATCTTTCCGCTGTACGCCGGGGTCGCCTCGCTCAATCTGACCGACAATGTGGCGGTCGTGGGCGTGATCCTTGCCGCGGTCAACATTCCGTTCGCGACCTTCCTGATGCGGACCTTCTTCCTCAACGTCCCCGCGGAGATCGAGGAAGCGGCGCTGGCCGATGGCGTCAGTACGTTCGGACTGCTGCGGTGGATCCTGTTTCCCATTGTCCGGCCGGGGCTCATCACCGTCGGCGTGATCGTCGGCCTGAACGCGTGGAACGAGTTCCTGCTGTCCTCGACGTTCCTGCAGAACCCGGAGGACCAGACACTCACCCTCGGCTACCTGACCATGAACGGCACGTTCTCCACCGACATGGGCACGATGATGGCGGGTGCGCTCATCCTGATCGTCCCGATTCTGGGCGCGTTCATCGCCCTCCAGCGGTACGTCGTGGACGGTATGGCGAGTGGCGCGGTGAAGGGATGAACACCGCTTGGGCAGAGAAGGTCTATGCCGGTGTCCTCGGGAAGTTCATCGGGGTGTACCTCGGCCGTCCGGTCGAGGGATGGCCGTACGACGACATCCAGCAGCGCTTCGGGCTGGTCGATCGGTACGTCGCACCGGAACTCGGGCTGCCGATCGTGGTCGCGGACGACGACATCTCCGGCACTTTCACCTTCGCCCGGGTCGTCGAGGACGCAGTGAAGGTCGAGGCCGCCGACGTCGGGCGGACCTGGCTGAACTACGTCATCGAGGACCGCACGATCCTCTGGTGGGGCGGGTACGGACGCTCCACCGAGCACACGGCGTACCTGAACCTCCGCCGCGGCATCCCGGCGCCGGGCAGCGGCTCGATCGCTGTCAACGGGTCCACCCTCGCGGAACAGATCGGCGCGCAGATCTTCTCCGACGCGTTCGCCATGATGCACCCCGGCGATCCTTCCGCCGCCGTCGCTTTGACCCGCGCGGCCGCCAGCGTCAGCCACGACGGCGTCGCCCTCGAATGCGCCGGCTTCCTGGCTGCCATGCGCGCTGCCGCTTTCGACACCCGCGAACTCGAGTCGCTCATCGACCTCGGCCGCAAGTACGTCGACGACGTACGCCTCGTGTCGCTCATCGACAACGTGGTCGAACGGGTCGACAGCGGCTCGGATTGGCGAGAGGTCCGCGACTGGGTGGACCGTCATTACGGCTATGCGCTTTATCCCGGCCCGTGCCACGCCCTCTCGAACCTCGCCATGTCCCTGGCAGCCCTCCGACTTGGCGGCGACGACTTCACCCGCGCGGTCGCCGTCGCCTCCTCAGTCGGCTTCGACACCGACAGCAACGCCGGCACGGTCGGCTGCCTCAACGGAATCCGCCTCGGCCTGGCCGCCATTCCCCAACGACTCCGGGATCCAATCGCCGACCGCGCCATCGTCGTCAGCGCCGACGGCGGCGAGACCGTGACCGACGCGGCACGGGAGGCCTGGCGCATCGTCGCCTCCGCCGATCGCCTGGCCGGCCGCGCGCCGGCTCCGAGGCGTCCTCGCTTCGACTTCGAGTTTCCTGGCTCGACGCATGGCTGGACCAGTTGCCCTTATCAGCCAGGTGGTATCTCGACCACAACCTTCCTCGACCCCGCCGAGACAGTCACGAACTTCTCGACCGTGGCGAGCCCGACCCTGTACTCGACGCAAACGGTTCACGTCCGGCTGAACTCCGAAGCTCCCGCCGACGTCGCGCCGTACGCCGTCTACAGCACGGGCGGGGGTGTGCACGTCGAACGGGGCGAGGCGATGGCGGTGGACGGCGCCGGGGAGATTGCGTGGGAGATCCCGACGGTTGGCAATGCGGTGCCGTTCCGGCTCGGCCTCGAGTTGTCCGGCGCCGCCGTACGGATCACCGCGGTGGACTGGATCGGCGCGCCTCGGTGCTGGGGGCAGTCGGGGGTTCTGCTGTCTTCCATCTGGGATACCAAGCCTGTGGCGCTGGCGCCTTGGGTGAGTTCGGCGAAGAACTTCGAGGCGGATTTTGCAACCACCTTCTCGGTTTCCCATCCGGACGAGCTGGGCGTTGTCACCACCGGGACTCGAGACTGGCTCGACTACAGCATCCGTTCGACCCTGGTCTTCTCACTGCATGAAGCCGGCGGTCTCGTCGTACGTGCTCGTGGACACCGGAGATTCATCGCAGCGATCTTCCGAGCGGCCGGTGTCGAGCTGATCGAACAGCGTGATGCCGACCGGATCGTGCTCGCGCGTCGTGATTTCGCCTACGAACTGGACCGGCGGTACGACGTCGCCTTGTCTGCTGTCGGCCGTCGGCTGGAACTCGAGATCGACGGCCACACAGTCCTCACCGCCACCACCTCACAGCTCGCCGGCGGAGGCGCCGGCTTCCTGATCGAGACCGGAACCCTGTCGGCCGACGGCGTCGAAATCCGTACCAACTGACCTACGAGGAAAGAGAAACCTATGCCCGGCACCTGGACCAGCTTCCCCGTCAACACCAGTCCGAAGGAGGGATACGCCAACCCGGTTCATTACGTCGACGTGACGCCCCAGCTTCGCGACGCGGCTCGCGGCGACCACGGCGACGGCGTACTGCATATCTTCCTTCCGCACACGACAGCGACCCTGATCTTCAACTCGGGCGTGGACGGTACGACGCTGCAGGACATCCGCATCTTCATCGAGGAGCAGGTCCCGACCGACCGCCCCTTCGTGCACCTGCACGACGGACCGCAGGACGCGGCCGCCCACGTCCGTTGCGTCTTCGGCGTCCAGTCGCTGCAGCTGCCTGTCGTCGGCGGCGAGCTCGGCATCGGCCACAGCCAGGGCGTGTACCTCCTCGAGCTGGACGGGCCGCGCGATCGCACCGTCCAGTACGCGTTGCAGACATTCTGATGGGCACAAGAATCGGCGTCGTCGCCGGGCTCACGGTGGATCACCTGGTGATGGTCGGCCACGAGCCGAGGTTCAACGAGCTCGGCGGTCCGGGGCTGTACGCGACCCTCGGCGCGCGGCTCGTGGACGGCGTCGTACCGGTGCTCGCGACCGCGTTGCCCGATGACGACGACCGCTTCCGCTCGACCTTCAACCGGCTGGGCGTCGACGTCAGCTTCGCGACTTCCGTCGGCACGATCGAGAAGGTCTGGATTCTCAACTCACCTGAAGGACGTCGAATCGTCAGCACAGCCGGCGAAACCGAGCTCGGAGCTGGCGACACCTTCGCGGCTCCGGAGCCGGTGCCGGCTCCGGAGTTCCTTCGTGGACTCGACGGCCTGCTGCGCTCTTCGCCGTACGACGGACTGGCCGCCGATACGATCGTGGGCGTCGACCCGCACCAGGTCCTAATGAAGCGGGAAGGAATCGCCTACCTTCGGCGGGTCCTTCCTGTTGGTGGGATCCTGCTGCCCAGTCGCGTGCAGCTGCGGTTGCTTGGCGATGATCCTCGTACGGCGGCCGCGCGGCTTGCGGCCGAGTTCGACTGCGCTGTGATCGCACGCCTCGATGTTGACGGCATGTACGTCGTACATCGGGGACGTGCATGGCATGTCGTCGACGACGCCGTGCGGGTCGAGGAGACCACGGGTGCCGGGGACGCGAGCGCGGGCGCGATCGTCGCGGCGCTTGCCATCGGCACCGATCTCGCGACCGCCGCTCTCTTCGGCGCGAGCGTCGCTCGGATCGCGTTGTCCACTTGGGGATCCGCTGGTCTCGTCAGCGGCGAGCCCTTCGACCATCCACTCGACCACATCCACGCCAAACAGGAGGTTGTGCCATGAGCATCACCGCCCGGCTGACGGCCGCCCTCGACACCATCGCTGATGTTCAGCCGATGGTCGCGTCACCGCTCCCGCAAGGTGCTGTCTTCGTCGGCTCTGGCGACTCACTTTCCTCGGCTCTGCTCGCGACGTCGTACGGGCATCGGGCGATGTCGTCCGGGGACATCACCTGGATGGGTGCCCTTCCGGCCGCCACAGACGCGGTCGTCGGGATCTCGCACTCCGGCACTTCGGGCGCGACCGTGCAGGCGCTTCGTATCGCGCGCGCGGCTGGTGCTCGGGTGGCGGCGATCACGTCCAACCCGGATTCGCCGCTGGCGGCCGAGGCGGACGAATTGCAGCTGGTGCCGAGTCTCGGGATCGACGAGGAGATTCCGGTCGGCGGTCATCTCATGCTCGGCCTCGGCGTCGCGGCTGTCTGCGGGCAGGACACCACGGGTGCGGCTCGTCAGCTGGCGAAGGTCCTCAGCGACGTCGACGCGTCCGTCGAGGAGGCGATCGGGCAGCTGCCTGGCGCCGCTCCGACTGGGATCTCCGTCCTCACTTTGCCGGACCTGCGCGGTGCTGGGGACTTCTTCATGCTCAAGCTGATCGAGGCGACCGGTGTGTCGGTACGCACGGTCGCGCTCGAGGAGTCGGGGCACGTCGACTACTTCATCGGGCCGCAGCCGCACGTCGTACTGCAGCTCATCGGCGGGGCGGGGCAGCAGCGGTTCGACCGCCTCCAGCAGGCGCTCGAGCACGCTGGGCAGACGGTGCTGCAGATCCAGATCGGCTCAGCCGACGGTCTTCTGCGTGAACTCAGCGGCGCGGTGTTCGCCAGCCTGTTCGCCGGTGGCGCCGCCAAGCGCTGGGGCCGCCCGCCGTTCCGCGGTGGCGCCGTCAACATGGACGCCAGCCACATCAAGCTCGACGGCTGGGCGGTCTCGACGCCGGACAAGTGATATCAATGTTATGACCTCAAAACGTACGGGAAACGGGTGGAAACATGGCTGTCACGTCGGATACGCATCCGCTCCGCGTGATGGCTACCCCGGTGAACCGGAAGCTCCCGCTGCCGGCCTGGGCTCAGGTCGAACGCGACCTCCGCGCCCTCATCGAGCAGGAACTCGAGATCGGCAGCCAGCTGCCGACCGAGAAAGAGATCGCCCAGATCTACGACGTCAGCCGCATCACCGTGCGGCAGGCCCTCGCCTCGCTCGCCGACGAGGGGTACGTCGAGCGCAAGCAGGGTGCGGGCACCTTCGTCGCCGACAGGCCCCGTCAGGTTCAGCATGACTTCGGATTGACCACTCCCTGGCGGGACAGGTTCCGTCAGGCCGGCAAAGACGCCGAGTCGATCCACCTCACCGCCGCGGCGGTCGAGGACGAGCCGTACGAGCTTGCGCGGGCACTCACGCCCGAAGAGCGGGAGATGCCACGCCTCCACCTCAAGCGGCTCCACGTCGTCAACCACAAGCCGATCGGTGTCACCGACTCGTGGCTGGCGGGCGCCTCCGCCGACGCGCTGCGCGGGACGACTCTCGTCGACGGTTCCGTCTCCAAGAGCCTCGACGAGCACGGCATCTTCGAGACCACCGTCGACCACATCCTCGAGGTCCGCTCGGTCAATTCGGTGGAAGCGGTCCTGCTCGAGGCCGCGAACGATTCCCAGGTCTTCCTCGACTGGTCGATCAGCAGATCCGGCCCGACCCTGATCCAGACCTCCCGGACCGTCTGGCTGGGAGCCCGGGTCCGCTTCCATTACTCGAGCAACCTGGGGTAGTCCGCCGGCGTGTTCGATGTTCGTCGAACAGGTGTCGTAGAGTTGCTCTATGCCCATCGAACAGCGTCGGGGTGTCGTGGTACTGGCGTTGATCGCTGCCTTCATGGTGTTCGTCGACGGCACGATCGTGAACCTCACCCTCGACCAGCTCACAATTCACCTGCACGCGACTCGCTCCGAACTGGAGTGGGCGCTCAACGCATACACGCTGTCCTTCGCCGCCGTGATGCTCGGCGCCGGCGCGATCACGGACGCCCTCGGCGCTCGCCGTACCTTTGTCGCCGGCCTGCTGATCTTCACCGCATCGTCGGCGGTGTGCGCGGTGGCCGGCTCGATGCTGGTGCTCAACCTTGCCCGGCTGGTGCAAGGTGCGGGAGCCGCACTTTTGTTGCCCAGTGCATTGGTGTTGGCGACTGCGTCGGCCGCGGATGAGCGGTCGCGGCATCGCCTGGTCGCGTGGTGGGCTGCCGCGGGCGGTGTCGGGATGGCCGCCGGTCCGCTGCTGGGCGGAGCATTGGTGACGGTCGCGGACTGGCGGGCCGTCTTCGCAGTCAACGTGGTCGTCGGTATCCCGGCCGTGGTCTGGACTCTTCGCTCGATGCCAGCGGTCGGGCGACGCGCCCGACGGCTCGATTTCGGTGGCATGGCCACGGCGACCGTGCTGATCGCCGGGCTGGTCTTCGCGCTGATCGAGGCGCCGAGCGTGGGATGGCTGAGGCCGGCTGTGGTTTCGGCCGTCGTACTCGCTCTCGCCGGCCTCGTCGGGTTCGTGTGGATCGAACGGTCCGTTCAAGCCCCGCTGCTGCCGATCGGTGCCTACGGCAACCGTGCGTTCACCGGGTCGGCCCTGCAAGGAGCCTTGTTCAATTTCGCCTTCTACGGCGTGCTGTTCGCGATGAGCCTGATGCTCCAGCAAGGCCGCGGGCTCAGAGCACTCACCAGCGGCCTACTCTTCCTGCCCCTGACCGGCCTGATCTCGATCGGCACCCTCTGCTCCGCACCCCTAGCCCACCGCCTCGGCCGTCCCGCCGTACTCGCCATCGGCCAAACCATCCTGACGCTCTCCCTCGTCGCCGTGGCTTTCGTCAGCACCGCACACGCCCTCTGGCCCCTGATCGTCACCCTCATCCCCGCGGGCTTCAGCTCCGGCCTGCTCGTCCCCACCATGACCTCCCAAACCCTCGCCACCGTCGACCCCACCCTCCACGGCGCCGCCTCAGCCGCCTTCAACACCACCCGCCAACTAGGCGCCGCCATAGGCGTCTCCACCTTCGGCCCCCTCCTCGGCACCACCCACGCCCTAAAGACCGGCTTCACCACCTGCGTCCTAGTAGCCGCCACAGCCGTCGCAATCACCTTGCTATTAACCGCCCTAACGCAACGACGCGCTGTAACTGCTGTGGTTACGTGATGACGGGCTGGTTCAGTTGGGGGTGTTATCGGGCTCGTGGGCTGGGTGGTGGGGGTGGAGGGAGCCGGCGTGGGCTTTGGCGGTGGGGTCTTTGCGGGTTTTGAGGAGGCTGGCGATGACTACGACGGCGAGGATGGTGATGATGACGGTGAGGCTGAGGGAGGTGGGGACCTCGGGGATGCGGTCGTCGATGTCGACGTGGGCCCAGTGCAGGATCAGCTTGACGCCGATGAAGGCGAGGATGACGGCGAGGCCGGCGGAGAGGTAGACGAGCCGGTCGAGCAGGCCCTTGACCAGGAAGAACAGGGCGCGCAGGCCCAGCAGGGCGAAGGCGTTCGCGGCGAAGACGATGAACGCTTCCTCGGTGACGCCGAAGACCGCGGGGATGGAGTCCAGCGCGAAGAGCAGGTCGACCCCGCCGATCGCGACCAGTACGACGAACAGCGGCGTGACGACGCTGCGACCGTCGATCCGGGCGAGGAGTTTGCCGCCGACGTAGTCGTCGCTGACCGGGAGCACCCGCCGGGCCGTCTTCACGATCACGTTGTCCTCGACGTCCGGGTCCTCGTTGCGATGCCGGAACAGCTGCACCGCGGTGTACAGCAGCAGCAACCCGAACAGCAAGAACATGAACGAGAACAGCGACAGCAACGTCGCCCCGAGCGCGATGAAGATCGCCCGCATGACCAGCGCCAGCACGATCCCGAAGGTCAGCACCTTGTGCTGATGCTCCTCCGGTACGGCGAACGTGGTCATGATGATGACGAACACGAACAGGTTGTCGACCGACAGGCTCTTCTCGACGATGTAGCCGGCGAAGTACTCCGCGCCGAACGAGCCGCCGTACGCCGACATGAACCACAGGCCGAACGCGATCGCCACCAGCACGTAGAAAATCGACCACGCGGCCGCTTCCTTGAACCCGACGCGATGCGGACGGACCGCGGCGATCACCAGGTCCACAGCCAGCAGTACGACGATCAGGCCGATCGTGACGGCCCAGGTCAGGCCACTGATCTCGAGCACTCGTCCTCCGGTTGTTGAGGGCAACCATCTGGGCAACCAACTGTCACCAACCCTACCTATGCCTACGAGAAGATCGACGGTCGCTGGCTGATCGTCGAACACCACTTATCCGCCGCCCCAGCCTGAGTCCGCGAGCAGCGCGACATGTAGCGAAACGCGGATGTCCGGGTCGTCGAGGCTGACGCCGAGGAGGCGCTCGGCCTTGGCGATCCGGTCGTAGAAGGCGGGTCTGGACAGATGCAGGCTCGCCGCAGCTTCGGACTTGCTGACCGGGTGCAGGAGCAGCGCCCGTACGGCCTCGACCAGCTCGTCGTACTCCTTCAAAGCGTCCAACTCGCGAGAGACGAACAACCGCAGCCGTTCGTCGTCGGCGAGCATCGTCAACAATCCCCGCAGATGAACGTCTTCCAGCCGATGGACGACCTGGCCGGTCGCCCCGGAACGAAGGGAGTCAACGACATGTTGCGCTTCCTTCAGCGTCCGGTCGATCTCGCCTGGCCGCCCGGCGGGTCGGCCAGCGCCGGCGACGATCGGGTGCCGCCGGGCGACCCGGTTCGCCAGCTCGTTCACGATCCGGTCCGCATTCGCCGACGCGGCCAACGAGAGCAGCACGCGTACGTCGCTGTCCACCTCGCAGACCAATGCCGGCGCCTTGAGGTCGTACGCCGTACGCACGGCGGACTCCACCAGCGACGTATCAGGGACCTGCGGGCGCAACGTCAGGCCGACGAACTGGCGCTTGGCCACCGGCAACCCGGTGAGCTCGCAGCGGCGCAGGACATCGGCATCGGTCGGGTCGGTCAGCAACCCGAGCAGGAGTTCATGGTGAACGCGACGCACGAGACTGTCGCGATCCCGGTCGTGCAGGCGATGCATGGCCAGCGCGGCCGCCGCCCGTTCGGCCACCGCGATCAAGCGCGGTGACGGTCGCTCCGGAGCCTGTACGACGAGCCGGCCCCAACCCCGGTCACGTTTGCCCAGTTGGGTGACGAGCCAGCCGTTCTGTTCGTCCCACCCGGTTCGCCCGTCCATCCGGAGGCCGCGAGACCGAGCCGGCCAGTCAGCGAGGAACTCAGCGATGTCCGCGGGACCGGTGCGGTAGTCGAGGACCTGATGCTGGTCACTCTCCAGTACGACGGCCGCGCCCGCGAGCCGCTGAGTGGCTTCGAGGATCTCGCGTGGTCCGGCCTCGGCGATGCTGAGCTCGGTGAAGGTCTCGTGCACTCGATGTGTTTCGCGCAACTCCTCCACCTGGTCGTTGACGATGCGTTCGCCCACGACTTGGGTGATTGCCGCGAAGCGCACTTCGTGGGTCAACGCGACCAGCGGCAGTTCGAGCTCCGCGCAGGCATCGACCAGCGCGGTTGGCACCTGATGCCAGCGCCGGCCGAGTTCGATCACGAGGCCGGCGGCGTCGCTCTCGCTGAGGCTGACGGCGTACTCGCGTAATCCTTCGGCCGTGTCCGGGAGGGCGATACCCGTGCTGAGCAGCAGGTCGCGGCCGCGCAGCAGCGGGGCGATCTCGGCGAGCTCGGCGGAGTGCACCCACCGGACCTCGCCATCGAGACCAGCCGAACCGGCGAGCAGCTGGGGACCAGCGCCACGGACGACCGGCAGCTCGAGCACCTGCCTGACGGTGAGGATAGCCATCCGTGCTCCTTCCCGACAGATCGTCGGCTGACAACCCGAAATCCTACAGTCTGTCGGCGTTGCGCGCGGCCGCGCCCGGTCACCATGGAGGCTCGACGCGACCGAAGGAGCGCCAGCATGACCACGACGATCACGCATTGGGCCGGCGGGACCGAGTTCGACGGCACCTCGGGCCTGTGGGCCGATGTCACCAATCCAGCCACCGGGCAGGTGTCCGGTCGCGTCGCGCTGGCCAGTGCGCGCGATGCCGAGTACGTCATCGGCGACGCCAAGTTGGCCTCCACCGCATGGGCCGAGACGTCGCTGGCGCGGCGTAGCCAGGTCGTGTTCGCGTTTCGTGAGCTGCTCAATGCCCGGAAGGAGGAGCTCGCCCGGCTGATCACCGCCGAGCACGGCAAGGTGCTGTCGGATGCGCTGGGCGAGGTCTCCCGTGGGCAGGAGGTGGTCGAGTTCGCCTGCGGCATCCCGCATCTGCTCAAGGGCGGACACTCCGGCAACGCGTCGACCGGAGTGGATGTCCACTCCCGGCGTGATCCGCTCGGCGTGGTCGGGATCATCAGCCCGTTCAACTTCCCGGCGATGGTGCCGATGTGGTTCTTCCCGATCGCGATCGCGGCCGGCAATGCCGTCGTACTGAAGCCGAGTGAGAAGGATCCGTCGGCGTCGCTGTGGATCGCGAACCTGTGGAAGGAGGCCGGTCTCCCGGACGGCGTGTTCAACGTGCTGCAGGGGGACAAGACCGCGGTCGACGCGCTGCTGCAGAGCCCGGATGTCGCCGCGATCAGCTTCGTCGGTTCGACGCCGATCGCGAAGTACGTCTACGAGGAAGCGAGCCGGAACGGCAAGCGGGTGCAGGCTTTGGGTGGCGCGAAGAACCACATGGTCGTCCTGCCCGACGCGGATCTGGATCTGGCCGCGGACGCCGCCGTCAACGCCGGCTACGGGAGTGCCGGCGAGCGGTGCATGGCGATCAGCGTGCTGGTCGCGGTCGAACCGGTCGCCGACGACCTCGTCGCCCGAATCGCCGAGCGCACCAGGACTTTGCGCGTTGGTGCCGGTTCAGGTGATGCCGACATGGGACCGCTGGTGACCAAGGCGCATCGCGACCGGGTGGCGGGCTTCGTCGACTCGGGCGAAGCGGCCGGTGCCAAGCTCGTCATCGACGGCCGGGACGTCACAGCCTCCGGTGATGGCTTCTGGTTGGGTCCGACGCTGTTCGACAACGTGACGCCGGAGATGGAGATCTACCGCGAGGAGATCTTCGGGCCGGTGCTCTCGGTGGTCCGCGTCTCGTCGTACGACGAAGCCGTCGCGCTGGTGAACTCCAATGCCTACGGCAACGGTACTGCGATCTTCACCAACGACGGCGGGGCCGCCCGCCGGTTCGAGAACGACGTCCAGGTCGGGATGATCGGGGTGAACGTGCCGATTCCGGTGCCGGTCGCCTACTACTCGTTCGGCGGCTGGAAGCAGTCGCTGTTCGGCGACACGCATGCGCACGGTACCGAGGGCGTGCACTTCTTCACCCGCGCGAAGGTGGTCACGTCGCGCTGGATCAACCCGGCTGCTCGTCCCGAGGGCGGCCTCGAGCTGGGGTTCCCGCAAAATGTCTGACCGTACGTACGACCTCGACCGCAAGCACGTCTTCCACTCCTGGTCCGCGCAGGCCCAGTTGGACCCGCTGGTGATCACCAAGGCCGCGGGATCCTACGTCTGGGACGGGCAAGGGAATCGCCTGCTGGACTTCAGTTCCCAGCTCGTCTACACCAACCTCGGTCATCAGCATCCCCGGATCGTGAAGGCGATCCAGGAGCAGGCGGCGACGCTCTGCACGGTCGCGCCGTCGTACGCGAACGCCGCCCGGTCCGAGGCCGCCCGGCTGATCGCGTCACACACGCCGGGCGACCTCGACCGGATCTTCTTCACCAACGGCGGTGCCGACGCCAACGAGCATGCGATCCGGATGGCCCGGCTGCACACCGGCCGGCCCAAGGTGCTGTCGACGTACCGCTCGTACCACGGCGGGACGCAGCTGGCCGTCAACGTCACCGGCGATCCGCGCCGTTGGCCCAACGACAACGGATCCACCGGCACAGTGCACTTCTTCGGGCCGTTCCTCTACCGCAGCGCGTTCTCGGCGACCACCGAGGAGGAAGAGTGCGAGCGCGCCCTGGCGCATCTCGAGCAGGTCATCGTGCTAGAGGGCGCGACGACGATCGCTGCCGTCGTCCTCGAGTCGATTCCTGGTACAGCCGGCATCATGATCCCGCCACCCGGCTATCTGCGCGGCGTCCGGGAGCTCTGCGACCGGCACGGCATCATGCTCATCGCCGATGAGGTGATGGCCGGCTTCGGTCGCGCCGGCCGCTGGTTCGCCATCGAGTACGGCGACGTCGTGCCTGACCTGCTCACCTTCGCCAAGGGGGTCAACTCCGGCTACGTGCCGCTGGGCGGTGTCGCTCTCTCGGACGCCATCTACCAAACCTTTGCCGAGCGCCCCTATCCCGGCGGCCTCACCTACTCTGGCCATCCGCTGGCGTGTGCGGCCGCGGTGGCGACGATCGAGACGATGGAGGACGAGGACGTGGTCGGCCAGGCCGCGGCGCTGGGCACTGATGTGCTCGGTCCCGGGCTGCGCGAGTTGGCCGAGCGGCATGAGTGGATCGGCGAAGTGCGTGGTGTCGGGGCGTTCTGGGCGCTGGAGCTCGTCCGTGACCGCCAGAGTCGTGAGCAACTGGCGCCGTACGGCGGATCCAGTCCCGAGATGGCGGCAATCGTTGCCGCGTGCAACCGCCGGGGATTGTTGCCGATGGCCAACTTCAACCGGATTCACGTCGTACCGCCGTTGACGATTTCCGCCGCTGAGGCGCGGGAGGGGCTGGAGATCCTCGACCAGGCGCTGACGGAGGCTTGTACCGCCTGAGTGGTTTCGGACAGCGGCGGCACGCACTGAGCGGCGGCCGCCACTTGAAGTGAACAATTGATTTGCTAGCGGTGAGTAGTTGTGCGGTTCGCCTTGGCACTCCATACTCTTGTCACCGCCGTCGGCGGTGGGGGAATTATCGATCTGGGGTAATGGGGGGCTTCGTGCCATGCATGTCTTGAAATCGCTTCGCGCTGCGCTGGTGACGGCTGTCGCCGGCACAGCTCTTGTGGCGGTCCCGGCGACGACGGCGAATGCCGCGCCGCCGACGAGTGCGATCGAGGTCAGCTCGACCACGCTGCACCCGGGGGACACGCTCACCGTCACGCAGACTGTCTACAACACCGCATCATTCACGATCACCGGGGCGAAGGGCGGTCTGTACGCCCAGGGGTTGCCGCTGACCGACTTCGTTGACCTGGTGTCGTGCACGGGCGCGATCATCTGTTACCCGTTCGACGGACATTACCGAGCCGACTTCGGCGACCTGCCGGGCGGTGAAAGCCGGATGGCGGTGTTCACGTTCAAGGTCAGAGACGACGCCCCGGGTTCGTACACGCTGCGCCACCAGCTCGTCGGGGACAACTACTCCTTCGACGCCCTGACCGGTCCGGTCATCACGATCGTTCCGAACAGTGCTGATGTCGGCGTGTCCCTGAACGCGGTGGCACAGGGTCTGCTCAGATCGCGGATCACTTACACGATCACCGTGACGAACAACGGGCCGGCCGACGCCACGGGCATCCGGGTGACCACCGCCTACCCAGCCGGAATGTCGTACGCCGGATCGTCGAACTGCGCACGCGTCGGAACAACCAGGACGGTCAACTGCGACGTCGCATCGCTCGCGAGCGGCGCCAGTACGACGCGATCGTTCTCGGCCGACGCGGGTCTGCTCACGCTCGGATCGTTCACCGCGACGGCGCAGCGTACGGCGAGCTCGCCGAGCGACCCGAACGCGGCGAACGACGCCGCCAGCCGGAGCTGCACCGCACTCACCAGCCTGCTGGTCAGGTGCTGACGCTGAACTGACGGACTACTCCGGCCGACGGCCGCGGGACTCGGACCCGCGGCCGTCGGTCTTTTCACGTCCATGCCTTGCATCGAGGGGTGGCCGGGGTTTACGGTCCAGCTTAACGTTTAAGTGAGCGTTACTGAGCACTGAATCTGAACTTGGAGCAGATATGATCAGTCGTAGGCGGTTCTTGCAGGTGTCCGGTGCGGCGATCGCCGGGTCCGCGCTGGCGGCCTGCGGTGACGGCGGCGCGGCGAACGGTGGGGCGAAGGCGTCCAGCGAGCTGACGTTGCCGACGTACAAGCCCTTCGAAGGACTCCGGCCGGAGCTGGCGGGCGCGGAGTCCGGCCTCGAGCCCGGGTTCCTGCGGTTCCCGGCGGATGCGATCTCGAGTGTGAAGGCGCCGCCGCTGAAGAACGCGGTGAGCGCGCTGACCGAGACGTTCGCGACACCTCCGCCGCCGATGGGCAGCAACCCCATGTGGCAGTCGCTGAACCAGGCGCTCGGCGCCGAGCTGCGACTCACCATCGGGACCGACCCGGGCTATCCGGAGAAGTTCGCGACCCTGCTGGCCAGCGACTCGCTGCCGGACCTGATGTGGCTGCCGCCGAACCAGGGCATCCCGAACATCGGGCCGATGCTGGAGGCGAAGTTCCAGGACCTGACCAAGTACCTGTCGGGTGACGCCGTACTGGAGTATCCGAACCTCGCGGCGCTGAAACCGGCGTCGTGGCGGACCGCGGTGGTGAACGGCAAGATCTGGGGAGCGCCGATCCCGTCGACGCCGTTCGGCCAGGTGATGATGGGCAACCCGCGGACCTGGCAGAAGGTCGGCGGCCTGCAGTGCGCCACCGCCGACGAGTTCTTTGCCAAGTGCAAGGAACTCACCAACGGCACGAACTACGCGCTCGAGCCGGCCATCATCAACATGCTGCACATGTTCGGCGAATGGTTCGGTGCGCCGAACGGGTGGCGGGTGAACCAGGACCGCTCGCTCACGCACCTCTACGAGACCGAGAACTACCGGGCCGCGGTCGAGTACGCCGCCAAGCTGTGGGCGGCCAAGGTGTTCTACCCCGACCTCAACCTCGCTGACGCCACCCCGAAGACCGTGAACGGCCAGATCGCCGCCCAGGTCGTGGTCGGCCCGCGCGCGACGGCCGACTTCCGGGCGCTGGACCCGACGCTGTTCGTCGACACGCTGATCCCGTTCGGCCACGACGGCAAGGCGAAGCCGGTCTACGACATGGGCTACGGCACGGTCGGGTTCACGCCGTTCAAGAAGACCGACGAGGGCCGGATCCGCGAGTTGCTCGCGCTGATGGACTACTTGTCGGCGCCGTTCGGCACGAAGGAGTACCTGGTCAAGAACTTCGGCGTCGAAGGGCAGCAGTACGAATTGGACGCTGCCAAGAACCCGGTGCTGACCAAGGCCGGTCAGCAGCAGGCGCCTGGTCTGGTCAGTGCGTTGCAGATCATGACCTCGCCGGAGAGTGTCATCTTCAACCCGGCGTTCCCCGAGGACACCAAGAAGATCTACGCCACCGAGCAGAAGCTGCTCGAGCACGCGATGCGCAACCCGACCGCCGGGACGTACTCCGACACCTCGAGCAAGGTCGGGCCGAAGCTGACCGCGGCGTTCCGCGACACGATCGTCGACATCGTCACCGGCCGGCAGAAGATCACGGCGTACGACGAAGCCCTCAAGCGCTGGAAGAGCGGCGGGGGCGACAAGATGCGTGGCGAGTTCGAGGCTGTGCTGCCCGCCAGCGTGCCGGTGTCCTGAATGCTTCAGAAAGTCGCTGTCAGGCCGAAGACTGGTCTGCCGTTCAGGGTGAGATGGCGGCGGGATTGGCAGATGGTGCTACTGATGGTGCCGGGAGTGCTTTTTCTACTGGTGTTCTTCTACTTACCGGTGTTGGGGAACGTGGTCGCGTTCCAGGACTTCCAGCCGTATCTGGGCATCATGCACAGCGAGTGGAACGGGCTGCAGAACTTTGTCAGCCTGTACGACAACCCGGACTTCTGGGACGCGTTGCGGAACACGTTGCTGCTGGCCGCCGTACAGTTGCTGCTGTTCTTCCCGGTGCCGCTCGCGCTCGCGCTGATCGTGGATTCCCTGGTCAGCAACCGGCTTCGGCGCTGGTTCCAGACGATTGCGTACCTGCCGCATTTCCTGTCCTGGGTGCTGGTGGTCACGCTGTTCCAGCAGTCGCTCGGCGGGGCCGGGTTCGTCAACAACCTGCTGCGGCAGGCCGGGCTCGACCCGATTCCGTTCATGACGAACCCGGACACCTTCCCGCTGCTGGTGGTCGCGCAGCTGATCTGGAAGGACGCCGGCTGGGCGATGATCATCTTCCTCGCCGCGCTCACGACTGTGGATGTGTCTTTGTATGAGGCCGCCGCGGCCGACGGAGCGGGTCGGTGGCGACGGCTCTGGCACATCACGCTGCCGTCGCTGCGGACCGTCATCGTGCTGCTGCTGATCCTCCGGATCGGGGACATCCTCAGCGTCGGGTTCGAGCAGTTCATCCTGCAACGCGACTCGGTCGGCCCGGGCGCGGCTGAAGTCCTGGACACCTTTACGTACTACGCGGGTGTCGTCGGCGGCGATTGGAGCAGCGGGGCCGCGGCCGGGCTGGCGAAGGGTGTGGTTGGGGCGCTGCTGCTGTGGGGTGCGAATTCGCTGGCTCATCGGCTGGGTGAGCCGGGGATCTTCCAGAGACGGGGCGTTTCGTGAGGCCTATCTGGAAAGAGCGGCCGTCCTTTGGGTATCAGTCGGTCAAGGCTGTCGTCCTCGGTGGGTTCGCGCTGGTGATCGTCGTACCGATCATGGTGGTGATCTCGACGTCGCTGGCCAGCGATCAGGACATCATCGATGCGGGTGGGTATGTGCTGTGGCCGTCGCATCCGACGGTGAAGGCGTATCAGACGTTGTTCAGCGGCGGTTTGATGGGCCGGGCGATTCTGGTCAGCGTCTTCGTGACCGTTGTCGGTACGGCGATCGCGCTGGCGGTGACGATCGCGTTGGCCTATGCGACGTCGCGGCCGGTGTTGTTCGGGCGGCCGGTGCTGCTGATGGTGTTGTTCACGTTGCTGTTCGCGCCGGGGATCATCCCCATGTTCCTGGTGGTGAAGCAGCTCGGGCTGATCGACAGCTTGTGGTCGCTGATTCTTCCGGGGGCGCTCGGGGCGTTCAATTTCGTCGTACTGCGGACGTTCTTCATGAATGTGCCGGCGGAGTTGCTGGAGAGTGCGCGGATCGACGGGGCGAGTGACATCACCATCCTGCGGCGGGTCGTGATGCCGTTGTCGAAGGCGGTGATCGCGGTGGTCGGGCTGTTCTACGCGGTCGGGTTCTGGAACGCGTTCTTCAACGCCCTGCTGTATTTGAACGACACGTCGAAGTGGCCGGTGCAGGTGATTCTGCGGACCTATGTGCTGCAGGGGAAGTCGCTGTCCGCGGATCAGCTCGGGGTGGAACCGCTGCCGCAGCCGCAATCGCTGCAGATGGCGGTCGTGGTGGTCGCGCTGGTGCCGATCGCGCTGGTGTACCCATTCCTGCAGCGCCACTTCACCAAGGGCGTCATCACCGGAGCCGTCAAGGGGTGATCTGCGAGAATCGGCGTTATGACCGGGCAGACCCAGGACCGTCCGACTCTCAGGATGGTCGCGAAGGAGGCGGGCGTCTCCGTCGCGACTGTGTCCTACGTGCTGTCGGGCCGGCATCGGAGCCACACCATCAAGGACTCGACCGCGGACCGGGTCCGCGAGGCTGCTTCGCGGCTCGGGTACCGCCGCAACGACGCGGCCCGCGCGATCCGCACCGGCAAGTCGGACCTGGTCCTGCTGTCGCTCAGCGTGCTGGCCGACCCCTGGTCGCAAGCAGTCGCGGCAACGGTCAGTACGGCGGTCAGCCCGCTCGGCAAGACGGCGTTGATCGTTGCCGACGGCGACTGGCGGACGGTGCTGTCGAACCGGACGCCGGACGTGATCTTCATCGACAGCGTCAGCCCGGAGCCCTCGCTTGTGGCCGAACTGGAGGCATTTGCGGCCCAGGGTGTGCAGATCGTGGCGTTCAGCGAGACCTTGGAGCCGCGTGGGTTCGACGTGATCCGGTCGGGTGCCGAGCCGCGGTGTCACTTGGCGGTGGAGCATCTGCTCGAGCATCATTCTCGCGTTGGCGCGCTGACGTCCTCGACCTCTGGGTTTGCCCGGTACGACGCATACGTGAACACGATGCGGGCGGCGGGGCGGCCGATTCTGGAGTCCGATATCGAGATCTTCGAGCGGCATCCCGAAGGGGCTTACCGGGCCGCGATGGCGTTGCTGTCCAAGCCCGACCGTCCGACCGCGATTTACTGTACGACGGACTTCGCCGCGATCGCCGCCGTACGGGCCGCGCATCGGCTGCGTCTCGACGTACCGGGGGATGTGGCTGTGGTCGGGGTGGGGAACACGCCGGAGGGTGAGCATCTGGATCCGTCGCTGTCGACTGTCGGGCCGGTCGGCTTCAACGAGGCGCTGGCGCGGATCATCGTCGGGCGGCTGACCGATCGCGAGGGTGCGCCTGGCGAAGTCTTCGACTTCCCGTGGCAGCTGATCGTGCGGGAGTCGTCGCGTGCTTGACGGCTGGGAGCCGGTGAATATCGGGGAGTCCGACACTTCGGTTTACAGGCGTGGTGGTCTGTTCGCCAAGACGTGCGGGGTGGATGGTGTTCCTTCGTTACTTGCCGAGCGGGACCGTGTGCTGTGGTTGTCGTCGACTGGGTTGCCTGGAGCAACGGTTAAGGACTGGGCGGAGACCTCGGCCGGCGCTGTACTGATCACTACTGCGGTGCCAGGTGTCGCGGGGAACTCGCTGCCGGAATCCGTTCGTGTGAAGGCGATGGAGAGCCTCGGGCGGACGTTGCGTGAGTTGCATTCGTTGCCTTCGTGCCCGTTCGAGCGACCGTTGGCGTCGGTGATCGCCGAGGCGGAGGACGTCGTACGACGTGGCGCGGTGAACCCTGACTTCCTCACCGACGAATGGCGCGCGGTCGAGCCTGCGGAGCTGCTGGCGCGAGTCGTTGCCGAGAGCTCCTATATCTCGGCGGTGCAGGAGCTCGTGGTCTGCCACGGCGACGCGTGCCTGCCCAACATCTTCTTCGATCCGGAAACGCTGGAGGTCACGGGCATGATCGACCTCGGCCGACTGGGCATCGCCGACCGCTACTCCGACCTCGCCCTCACCATCACCCAACTCGACGACGAGTGGTCCGCCGACGCCACCCCATTCCTCACCGCCTACGGCCTGCCTAATCCCGACCAGCGCCGCCTGGAGTTCTACCGTCTGCTGGACCCACTCACCTGGGGCTGACGTTCTGCCGTCTGTTGGGTCCGCTTACTTGGGGCTGACGTTCGCCGTACTGTGAAGGTGTGCGGGTTGAGGTTGTGGCGTTGATGGTGTCGCCGGTGCACGCGTTCGAGGGGCGGCCGGCGGACGGGCCGCGGGCTGATCCTGACCCGGTGCGGCGGTCCGAGGTGGAGGTGCGCGCGGGGCTTGGGATCGTGGGGGATCGGTACTTCGGGCAGACGGTGCACCGGAACGCGGCGGTGACGTTCATCGATGCGGCGTCGCTCGACGAACTCGCTCAGACGCTCGACCTACCGGCGCCGCCTGATCCGGTGCTCATCCGCCGCAACATCACCCTCCGCGGCTTCCCGATCGACACCCTCGCCGCGCGGCCCGGCCACCCCGGCCGCCGCTTCACCCTCGACACCGGCTCGGGCCCGATCGAGTTCCAGGCCCACCGCCCGGCCAACCCCTGCGCCTGGATGGACGCCGTACTAGCCCCCGGCGCCTTCCAAGCCCTCCGCACCCACGCCGGCATCCGCACCACCCCACTAACCTCCGGCACCCTCCACTTAGGCCCCGCGACCCTCACCCTCCTGGACCCCGACGCCTGACCTGCACGCGCAGGACTCGCGGGGGAACGCGCCGTCTGGTCCCGACTGGCCACGTCCAGGGTGCCCAGCGCATCGCCATTCTTGCGCTGGCGCCGTGTGAACCTGCCGGCGCGATCTGTTGCCAGAGGCAATCAGTTGCAGTTGTCCACAAGACAGTTCGGCTGTGGATAACATTGTGCATCGAAATCCCTTGAAAATAAGGGGAATCGGGTTTGAAAACTGTCGGTGGGCATGCCTATCGTTGACGGCATGGAACTCTTGGGCGGGCGACCGGTGTGGTCGATGAGCGGCAGCGAACTGCTGTCGGGTATCGACACGCTGGACGCCGAGATCGCCCGCCTGCAGACCGACCGGCTGCACCTGGTCGCCCAGGTCGACGAGATCGGGTACGCCGAAGAGCTCGGGGCCCGGGACACGGTCCAGCTGCTGGAGTTCCGGTACCGGATGAACGGTTCCGACGCCCGCCGTGACGTCCGCGTGGCCCGGGCGTTGCCGAGGTACCACGGGGTCTCCGCGGCCCTCGCCGAACACGACAACCTCAGTGACGACAGCCTCGGTGACGACGACGGCGGCCTGGAGGCCGACGCGGCCCTTGCGACTGCCGACACCACCTACACCACCTACACCGCCGACGGTGATGGCGATGGTGAGGGTGTGGAGGGCGGCATGACCAGGAGCACTGCCTGGGTGTTGCGTCCGGCCCAAGCCGAGGCGATCGTGTCGACCCTGGAACGGTTCGCCTCCCGGATCCCGGTCGAGGACCGCGACATCATCGAACAGGAACTGGTCGGCCTGGCCGCGCACCTGTCCCCGCAGGAGCTGCGCAAGGCCGCGACGGAGTCGTGTGAGCTGATCGACGCCGACGGCCCCGAACCGGACGAGGCAAAGGCCTCCGAACGTGAGTCGCTGAAGCTGTCGAAGGCTGACCATGGCGTGAAGTTCAACGGCTTCCTCGCTAACGACAACGCCGAACTGCTGCGTTCGTTGGTCGACGCCGGCGCCAAGCCCCGTAAGACCGTGACGGGTGAGTTCGACCCGCGGCCGCGGGACAAGCGCCAGGCCGACGCCCTATCCGCGGCGTTGTCCATCGCCGCGGCCGCGTCCGACACCGGCTTCCCCACCCGCCGCCCCGGCACCGGCTCGCTCGCGCCCACGGGCACCGGCCCGGCCACGTCCACGGGCACGGACTCGGCCATGCCCACGGGCACGGGTCCCGCCCGCCCCGCCAGCGCCGCGCCCACCGACGGCTCGTCGGCCGACCGCACCTGCGCCGACAACCCCTCGGCCGACCACACGTCCACCGACAACGTGCACACCGGCGACACGTCCTCCGCCACCGGGTTCAGCGATGACATGCTCTTCGGTGCCGGCCGTGCGGACTCCTGCACGACTGCAGCCGAAGGAGACCAGGCGGCCTCGGGCACTGTCACCGACCAGACCGCCACCAGGTTCGCCGACGCCAGCGCCACGACCGGCGAGGCGCCTCTCGCGGCTGGTGCCGCCACAGGTGGTTGGGTGCCCGGGTTCGGTGCGAAGGCGAATATCACCGTCACCATAGACTTCAACGACCTGAAAGCCGCCGCCGCGAACGCGAGCGGACAACTGGTCTACGGCGACAACCTGTCCGCGTCCGCCGTCCGACGCCTCGCCTGCGACGCCAACATCATCCCCCTCGTCCTCGGCTCCAACTCCGAACCGCTGGATGTGGGCCGGTCCGAACGCCTGGTGAACCGGGCGATGCGGCGTGCCCTGAACGCCCGCGACAAGGGCTGCGTCGTCTGCGGTGCCCCGCCGATCTACTGCGACGCCCACCACCTGACCCACTGGATCGACGGCGGCGAAACCCGGGTCGACAACCTGGTCTTGCTCTGCCGCCGGCACCATGTCGACCTTCACCACGGCCACTGGACCATCACCCTCACCAACGGCACCGTCCGCGTCGCCCGCCCCACCTGGGCCGACCCTGCACCGTCCCACCGACTCCGCGAGTACCGACGCCGCCTGTCCGTCAGGACCCGGCAAACCGACCACCCCGAACCTGACTCGCTGCTCCCGGCACAGCCGGACAGAGCAGAACGATCGGACGGTGTCGCGCGGTTGGATAGTGCTGCGCGATCGGACGGTGCCGCGCGGTCGGACGCTGCCGCGCGGAGCGTTCGTGAGGCTGTCGGACTGAGCTTGGGTGAGGCTGCTGGCTTCGACCCGTGGGGTGATTCCGTGGCGTCGGAGACGGATGGTTCCGATCCTGGTGGCGGCGAGCAGGGTTCTCGCTCCACGTGGCGGGCTGACGGCGACTCCATCGAGGAAGCCACGCGCTTCGCGATCTGGGGCAACGATTCCGGTGCTTCGGATGCAAGCATCCTGGATTCGCAAGTGGCCGAACGTCTCGCCGGGCACGCACCCGCTTGTCGTGGCGTGCCATGAGGGTCGGCGCCTGTTGGGTTCGATCGCTGGGAGCAGTCTTGGAAGCTGCCGGGTGCTGTGCGCGATGCTGGCGAGAGGGCTCGGGCGGCTGTGGTGCGTGAGTTCTGGGAGTGCGAATGATGCGATCGAGCGCGTCAGGTGGTGGGATCCGGCGGTCGAGCTCGAGGGCGTGGATGGGGCGGGGCACGATGATCGTCCGCCGGGTGGTTAGGGGCTGACGGTGGTTTTCGGGGGGGCTTTCGGTTGGGCGGGTTACCGTCGAGTGTGGTGAGGCGCGTGGTTGTGGGGTTTGTGGTGGCGGTTGCGCTGGGTGGGTGTTCCGATGTTGCGGACCCGACGGCTGAGAGATCGAGCGCCCGTACGACGAGCGCCCGTACGACGAGCGCCGGTACGCCGACGGTCCGCACACCCAGCGCCAGTACACCGACTGCTCGCACACGCAGCGCGGCACCGACGCCAACCGCCTCACCGACGCCAACCGCCTCGCCGACGCCAACCGCCTCGCCGACGCCCAGTTCGCCTCGGCCCCCGCAGAGCTCGGCGTCGGTGAGTTTGGCGATTCCGGGGCTGGGGGTGCGGGGGCTTCGGGTGGTTGCTTATGGGGGTACGGCGGACGATCGGCCGGGGACGCGGATCCAGAATCGTGGGTTCGCCGCCAGTCCGCGCGGTACCCGGGGCGGTGTCGGTCCCGGCGAGATCGGCAACTTCATCATCACCGGGCACCGCACCACGCATGGTCGCCCGTTCGGCCGGCTGCCTGAGCTCGCGAACGGCGAGCACATCCTGATCACCGCGAACGGGTACGTTCACGACTACGTCGTCACCCGGACGATGACGATCTCGTTCCGCAAGCCGGCCGAGCTGGCTCAGCAGAACGCCGCGGTTCCCGGCCGCCCGGGCCAGAAGCCCACGCAGGCGATGATCACTCTGTCCACCTGCGCCACCCCGGAGGACAACGCGGCCGGTAACCGCTGGCGCGACGCGCTCGGCAACCCCGAGCACCGCATCAACAAGATCGGCACCCTGGTCTCGAGCCGGAAGCTCTAGCTACTTACGGCCGAACTTCCACCACTTCGGCTTGTTCATCTTGATCTCGTCTGGGGCGAGCGGCGGCGGGACCGGCGGGCGGGATTCCTCGGTGAGGAAGTCGCCGGACTCGGTGTCGTACGGCGTCATGCCGAGGCGACGGCTGATCTCCATCACGATCGGGATCGAGCGCGGGCCGTCGTTCAGGTAGAAGGTGACGTCGCGGACCTCGACCCCCTTGCCGATGGTCATCTCGACGTCGTACTCGTCGCTGCGGAGCGCCAGCCAGGACGGCTTGCTCGCATCCACGTCCGGTACGACCTCGCGGACCGCGGCCACGACGTCCTCCGCCGTACCGACAGAGGGTGGTTCGTACCCGTCCGGCATGTCGTCGAGGCGCCGTACGCCTCCTGGTCCTCGCACCGCGTACACAGCCCAGCTCATGGACCCAGCATCCCTCACCCGGGTCCCCACCCGCGACACCGGCTGGGTCAGGAGGGCTTCCGCGCGGCCAGGATCGCGAAGGTGAGGAGCTCGCCCTGGTCGGCTTCGAGCATGTCGAGGGTGCCGTCGCGTTTGCCTTTGCGGGTGCGGTTGTGCTCGGACAGAGCCTCGGCCCACGCCACCCAGTCCTGCCAGCCGGACTCCTGCAGCCGGGCCGCGGTGACCTCGACCAGCTCGGTCATCTCCCACTGGAACCGCCACCAGTCGGCCGTGTGCCAGGCGAGCGCCTCCCAGCCGACCAGCTTCTTGATGTGGTCCGGGATGTACCTGAGCTCTCGGACCTCGCGACGCAGTGCCGGAGTCGCGACGCCCAGCTGACCGCCCGGCTTGAGAAAGTCGACCAGGTACGCGAGATACCCGTCCGCGGTGCCGAAGTACTCGTAGGCGTCGATACAGACGATCGCGTCGAAGAACCCGTGCGCGAACGGCAACGCATGCGCCTCAGCCTTCAGTGTCACCACCCCGTCGACCCCCTGCGACGCGATGTTGGCGGCTGCCTCGCTCGGGTCGATCCAGAGGTCGGCGGCCCACACCTGTACGCCGTACTCCTTCGCCAGGAACACCGACGTCGCACCCTTGCCTGAACCGAGGTCGAGCACCCGCATGCCTGGCTCGAGCTCGAGATCCCGCGCCAGATCCTCCAGCAACCAGAGCGGATTGGGTCCCATGTCCGAGTCCAGCAACCACTCGGCGTCGTACCCATTCGACCGGGGATACCCGTCCCGCCTCAGCCCGACCACGCCCCCACCCAACCGCCCCACGCCAACCCACCGCAACCTGTTGGCCGCCGGTTTTCACTTTCTGGCTCGGGGGCGGGTGGTCTAGAAGACCGAGTAGCCGCCGTCGATCAGCAGGACTGAGCCGGTCATGAAAGAGGAGGCGGGCGAGGCGAGGTACACGACGGAGGGCGCGATCTCCTCTGGCGTCGCGTAGCGCTGGAGGGGCGCGTCGAGGATCCAGTTCTGGCGGAACTGGGGCTGGTCGACGGGCGACATGTCGGTCTTCACGTAGCCGGGGGCGATCGCGTTGACCCGGATGCCGTACGGCGCCCACTCCGCGGCGAGGCTCCTGGTCAGGTGATGCACGGCCGCCTTCGAGGCGTTGTACGACGCCTGCCACTGCGGGCGGTTCACGATCTGCGCGGACATGCTGCCGACGTTGACGATCACGCCGCCGCCGGCGTCGATCATGCCGGGGGCGACCGCCGTACTGCAGTTCCACAGCGCGGTCAGGTTGAGGTCGATGACCTGCTGCCACTCCTCCGGCGGGATCTCGAGGGCCGGGCGGTGGATCGCGACACCGGCGTTGTTCACCAGTACGTCGATCCCGCCGAGCTCACCCGCCACGTCGGCGACCAGCCGTCGTACGTCGTCCGGCGCGGTGATGTCTGCCTCGACCGCGAGACCCCGGCGGCCGCGGGCCTCGATCTCGGCGACTACCGCCGCGTTGCGCTCGCCGTCCCGGGCGGCGATCGCGACGTCGGCGCCCGCTTCGGCCAGGGCCAGTGCGAAAGCGCGGCCGAGGCCGCGGTTGCCGCCGGTGACGAGGGCCCGGCGACCGGTCAGGCCGAAGGTGTCCAGCACGTTCATCCAGCTCTCCCTCAGGTTGTTACTCGCGGTAAGTACAGGTAGCGAAATGATGTCAATAGCTGCAATTCGGTACATGGGACTAGGCCGGAAGCATTAGCATCTTCCGGCGGTCGAGGGGCGGGGGTCTCGGGACCGCGATCGATGAGTGGGGGACCGGGGGTTCGCCCGGCACTGGGGAGAAGCGGGGAAAATCCATGTCCGACAAGGATGCGCCGAAGCCTGGCCATTTTCTGCCCGGGGGTGCGGGCGCGGTCGACCAGAGCGACGCCGCCAACCGTAAGCCTGAACCGAGGAGCGAACCGACGTCGAGTCCGCTGGCCGCGCCGACCCCACGGCTGGGAGCGGGCGCACCGGACGGACCGCCGCAGCTCTCGGGCTCACGGCTGGAGTCGCGAAAGCCGATCCAGCTCACCGGCACCCGTTTCGGCCCGCCGTCGCCGGGCGACCCGGCCGCAGCGGCGTACAAGGCCGTCTTCGCGCCCGATCCGATCCCGTTCCTCCCGAAGAAGCGGTCCAAGGCTCTGGTCGCCGGCATCGTCGCCGCCGCGCTGCTCGTGGCCGGAGGCGTCATCGCGCTCGCCGCGAAGGTGATTCCGGCGTACGACGATTTCGTCGCCAACCCACTGGGTACGCCGTCCTTCTACCCGAGTGGAAAGCCCACCGATGTACCGCAGAGCGAGCCGGCCAAGGACCCGGTCGTGGTCAGGGAGAACACGCTCTACAACGCCGGCAAGCTGGCTGCGGTCTACTGCCCGGAGCCCGCGTTCCGGCCGACGTCCAAGGAGAACGTCCGGTCGTACTACCTGACCTTGATCGCCTGCATGGACAAGGCGTGGATGCCGATCGTCACTCAGGCCGGGTTCGAGTTCCGCTCGCCGCGGCTGATCGTCTTCGACGAGGACGAGGAGACGGCGTGCGGCGTACAGAAGAAGGTGGCGTCGTACTGCGCTGATGAGCAGGGCGGCAGCGTGACGATGCCCTGGAGGACCTGATGGACGACTACCCGAAGCACAAGGCGGTGGCGCGGGTCGACATGGCCCAGTCGCTCGGCTTCGTGTACGGCGCGCACCTGCAGAACTTGACCGGCATCCTGGATGCCTCCGGCAACCTGCGCGACACTGCCGCGACCCCGGCCGCTGAGCTGGAGCAGGACCGGCGGGAGGCGCTGCAGGCGAACTGTCTGTCGGCGGTGTTCTTCGGCGCGGCCAGGGCGAGCTTCCCGCTGCGGGGCGAACTGCTGAAGCAATGGAACTGGCTGATCCGGCACAGCGGCGACGAGCACTCCAAGGACAAGACCCGCGATCATGGGTCCGCCAGGAGTCTCGCGCTGTGGATGAACCAGGGCTTTGCGAGCACCGATCCTGGCGCCTGCAACACTTTCGTGGCAGCATCCGCCAAGGTCGGCTGACGGACGGGAAACAATTGATGGGGACGAGCGATGGTACGGCGCGTTCCGGTGGCGCCACGCCGAAGCCGGGACACTTCCTGCCGGGCGGCGCCGGCGACATCCTGACCGAGGGTGATCTGGCGGCGGCCCGCCCGCCGACAGCCGGCCGTCAACAGCCGCTCGGCCTCGGCAAGGCCCGGGCCGTCTCGCGGGTCGACCCGACTCTGCAACGGAAGGCGCGGCCGCTGCCGGCTGATCCCGACGGGTTCGGCGCACCACCTGCGGAGCCGCTGGCCGGTGCCCCCGCCACGCCGCTGGCCGGATCCCGTCGTACGGGCGGACATCGCCCGGTCGGCTGGCACTCGCCTTCGTCCCGGCACGGCGCTCAATACTCCGCTGAACCGCCGCCGATCAAGCCGCCGGCCCGGCAGTACTCGAAGGCAGTGGTCGCCGGCCTGTCCGTGCTGGCACTGGTCATGGTCACCGGCGCCACGATCGCCGGCTTCAAGATCATCGACTCCTACGACAACGTCGACAGCCCGATGGCTCGCCCGTCGGTGAAGAAGTCCGAGGCCCCACTCCCGGTCCCGGCCGACCCGACCGTCACCGTCACGGTCCAGCCGGTCCCCGACCTGGTCCGCCTCCGCCAGAACAAGCTCTACACCGCCGGCAAAGTCCCAAACGTCAACTGCAAAGAACCCAGCATCAAACCGAACTCGCAGTCGACGATCCTGAACTACTACAAGGCTCTCCTCCCATGCCTGAACCGCGCCTGGGAGCCGGTCATCGCCAAAGCCGGCTACCAGTTCCGCGCCCCGAAGGTCGTCCTGCAGAGCAAGCAGATGCCGCAGTCGTCCTGCATCGGCGAGGCCGCCACGGCGTACTACTGCGGCGACGACGAGACCATCAGCATCAACTGGAAGAGCGATCTGGCCAACTACAAGGAGGATCCGCTCGCGGCCCGAATCTGGATGATGGACACGATGGCGCACGAGTACGGCCATCATGTGCAGGAGATGACCGAGATCCTGACCGCGTCGTGGTCCCGTGAGGGTTGGGCGAAGACCGAGGCGGAGAAGCTCGAGTGGAGCCGCCGGAAGGAGCTGCAGGCAAGCTGCCTCGGTGCCAGCTTCCTCGGAGCGAACAAGAAAGCACTCGGGCTCCGCGGTACGAAGCTGGACCTGTGGGAGTGGGAGGTCCAGCACAGCGGCGACGAGTACAACCCGAAGAAGGTCCGTGACCACGGCTCCCGCAAGAGCCAGTGGCTCTGGGTGGGCCCTGCCTTCAAATCCACCAGCCCCGCCTCCTGCAACACCTTCAGCGTCGCCGCGAAAAAGGTGAGCTGATGGCCCGTACGGCGAAAGCCGTCGGGCTGGCGGTTGTCGTCGTACTGGTTGTTGTTGGGGCGGGGGTCGCGACTCGGAAGGCTGAGCATGCGGTCGCTGAGGCCACGCCGTCGACGTCGGCAACGCCACGTACTGTGCCGAAGCCAAAGGGCGCGATCACGTATGACCTGATGCAGCAGGCGACGCGGAGCAAGCTCTACACGGCGGGCCGCGTGCCTGCGGTGAGTTGTCAGTTGCCGAGAGCACGGTTGATGTCCAAGGCGGCGCTGCTCGCGTATGGGCAAGTCATGGTGGATTGCCTCCAGCGAGCGTGGGCGCCGCTGGTCGCGAAAACCGATATGTACTTCGACAAGCCGGCACTCGTTGCCTATAGCAAGAAGGACCCGACCACCTTCTGCGCCGATCCGCCGTCGAACACCGATGCCTTCTACACCTCGGCGGACCGGGCCATCTGTTTCGAGTGGCCGCAGTACGTCGAGTCCGATCCGGGCGACTTGACCCTGGTGGATTTCCAGTACACGCTCTCGCACGAATACGGCCACCATCTCCAGGCCGCGGTCGGCATTCTGTCGATGTACGACATGCCCTACGTGGATACGACCAAAGCCGCTCAATTGGAGGCCGAGCGAAGACTCGAGCTGCAGGCGAGTTGTCTGGGCGCCGCGTTCCTCGGCGCGAACAAGCGAGCATTCGGCCTGACCGGCGAAGGCTTCGAGGATTGGAAGTACCTGGTCAAGCACTACGGCGACGACAACGGCAGCCCGAAGCCGATCCGCGACCACGGCTCCCGCAAGAGCCACGGCTACTGGAGTCTGCGGGCCTTCGGCTCCGCCGACCCGGCTTCCTGCAACACCTTCACGGCCCCGGCGAAGCTGGTCAGCTGAGACAACCATCTGGACCGGTTCAGCCGCCGGGGTAAGGATCCAAGCCGCCGTACGGTGATTGCCTTATGCAAACACTTTTCGTTGACATCGGCCCTTAACCGGGCTGAGACACAGTTTGCGGTCCCGGCCGGCGGGCACGGGGGATACTAGACACCACTGCATCCGCCCGTGGCACGGGGTCGTGTGCAGGTGTGTGCGCGGCGGCGGGTGCACGGGCCAGTCCGGAAGGAAGTCCGAATGTCCGCGCTAGCGATCGACTTCACTCAACCGTTCGAAGATGCCTTCAGCAAGCTTCTCGGGTTCGTGCCGAACCTGCTGGGCGGGCTGGTCATCCTGGTGGTCGGCTACTTCGTCGCCAAGGTCCTCGGCAAGCTCGTCGGCAAACTGCTCGGCAAGGTCGGATTCGACCAGTGGATGGATCGGGCCGGGGTGTCCGGCGTGCTGCAGCGGTCGGGCACGGGGCTGACCGCGTCGGCGATGCTGGGCAAGGTCGTGTTCTGGTTCGTGTTCCTGATCAGCTTCACGATGTTCGCGTCCGCGCTCGGGGTGCCGGAGATCTCGGCGTTCATGAGCGACATGCTCGGCTACATCCCGCGGGTCTTCGCCGCGATCGTGATCGTCTGCCTGGCTGCGTTGTTCGCGAACTTCCTGGCCGCGATCATCCGTGGTGCCACCGGCAACGAAACGCTCGCCAAGGTGGGTAAGTACGCGATCCTCGTGTACGCCGCGTTCGCAGCGCTGACGCAGCTCGGCATCGCCGTACAGCTGACCGGCAACACGCTGCTGATCGTTCTCGCCGGCGCGGCGCTGGCGATGGGGCTGGCCTTCGGGCTCGGCGGTCGCGAGATGGCGGGACGCGCGCTCAGCAACCTGTTCGACCGCAACACGATGATGAAGACGGGCGCCAACGGCCCGATGGGCTCTAACGGTACGACGACGACCGGCTACGACCAAGGCGGTTACCAGCAGCAGCCCGGCTACCAGCAGGGTGGCTACGAGCAGCAGGGCGACTACCCGCCGCCGGAGCAGCATCCGGCGACCCACGGCGCGCCGCAGTCCGGCGGCTGGTCCAACGGCACCACCCCCGACGGCAACTGGGAGGGCGGCCGACGCTGATCCAACCAACCAACCCAGAACAGGCGGGCAGCTCGTTGCCCGCCTGTTCTGCGTTCAGCTCTCGGTGGCGTCAGGCCCCGCGCGGCGGACGTCTTCGACCTTGGACATGGCTTCGCGGAGGTCGGCGAGCCAGGTCTCGCTGTGCTGGGCGACGAGTTTGACGCACCAGCCGAGGGCGTCGCTGCGGGAGCGGGCGACGCCGGCGTCCACGAGCGTGTCGAGGACCTGGCGTTCGGGCTGCCGCAGCCGGGTCATCACCGGAGCGGACAACGAGGTGAAGATCGTCCGGGTCTCGCCGCAGCGGACGCCCCAGGCGACCTTGCGCCGGGTCGCGTGCTCGAGTTCGCGGGCGATCTCGATCCGCCGCTCCCGGGTGTCCTCGCGGTACTGCTTGATCCGGCCCTCCTCGGCCGCGGACCGTTCGGCGGCGCTGACGTCGCCGCTCTGCTCCGGCGCCGGGATCCGGCCGACGATCAGGATCTCGTCCCGGTCGATGCTCAGCTCGGGATCACCCTCGAACCACTCGGCCGGAAGCCGTCCGGTGAGCCAGCCTCGCACCCGCTCACTGTCTGTCTGTGTACTCATGTAATCATGATTACACCGCTACAGAAGCCTTTCAAGCGAGACCTTTCAAACGGGCCTTTCAAGCAGGCTGGAAAAGCTGGTGCCGGGCCGACCCGTCCAGCACCCTGGACGATCCGTACGTCGGTGGCCCGGCCCGGCGCAGGGGTCCGGGCCGGGCCACCGAGCTCAGGCGGCAAAAGCCGCGCGTACCGCTGCTGCCGCCGACTCCGGCGCGGAGATGTGATCCAGACCCAACAGCACCGCCCCGACCACTGGCGGTACGTCGACCACCCGCGGCATCGCCTTCGGAGCAGCCTCGGCCAGCAGCCGTACGACGCTGTCGACCAGCAGCGGGTGTCCGGCAGTGAGAACGCCGCCGCCGAGCACCACCGGCACCGGCTCGTCGAGCAGCTCCAGCCGGCGCAACGCCACGACCGCCATGGTGACAATCTCCGAAGCCTGCTGCCCAACGATCTGAGCCGCCACCGCATCACCAGCGGCCGCGACCTGGAATAGCACCGGCGCCGCCTCGAGTTGCCGCTCGACTGGAATGTGGCCGAGATGCAAGCCCTCCAGCAGCGCCGTCAGCGACCTCACCTCGAAGTGAGCCGACAGTGCGCCGACCAACGCGGTCGCCGGACCACGGCCGTCGTCAGCCCGAGCCGCCGCCCAGATCGCCTCCGCGGCGAGTTGTTGCCCACCGCCCCAATCACCGGACAGCTTCCCCAAGGCGGGAAAGCGAGCGGTACGCCCGTCCGGCAGCAGGCCAGCGCAGTTGATGCCCGCGCCGCAGACCACCGCCACTCCGCGCGGCTCGTCGACTCCCGCGCGCAGCAGGGCGAAGGTGTCGTTGGTGACGTGCACCGACCGCCCCCAGCCGTAGGACTCGAAGGCCTTGGCCAGCCGCTCTTCCTCGATCGGCAGGTCGGCGTTCGCCAGGCACGCCGACACATGCTCCACAAGCGGCAGCCCCGCGAGTCCAGCTGACGAGGCGGCAGCGACCACCAGCGGCTCCAACGCAGCCACGGCCGCGTCGGCGCCGATGGTCTGCGGATTGAACCCGCCGCCGCGCGCCGTACCCAACACCTGCCCGTCGGCGGACACCAGCGCCACGTCGGTCTTGCTGTTGCCGGCGTCGAACGCGAGTACTCCCCCTACGCCCATGGCAGATACGCCTGGTTGTGGGCGAGCAGCTTGCCGGTCAGTTCTTCCGCGAGCGAGATCTGCCCGACCAGCGGATGCGCCAGCAGCGCTTCGAAGACTCGCTCTGACCCGCCCTTCAGCGCGGCCTCCAGCGCCAGCTGCTCATACGCGGTCACATGCGATACGAGACCGGCGTACAAAGGCTCGAGTGTTGCTACCGGCAACGGCCTGCAGCCGTCGGAGCCAACGACTGCAGGCACTTCGATGACCGCGTCGTCGGGCAGGAACGGCAACGTTCCGTTGTTCAGCGTGTTGACGACCTGCACGTCGCCCGTGTCGTTCAGCAAAGACGACGCCAGCGCGACAGCGGCCTCGGAGTAATACGCACCACCGCGCTTCTCAAGCAGTGCGGGTTTCTCACACAGCGAAGGATCCGCATAGAGATCCAAGAGCTGCTTCTCGATCGCAGCCACCTCGGCCGCCCGCGACGGCTTGGACAGCAACTCACTCACCGCTTCGTCGTGCGCGTAGTAATAGCGAAGGTAGTACGATGGTACGACGCCCAACTGCAGCAACACCGACGCCGGCAACTTCAACGAGTCGGCGAGCTCGTCGACATGCGACGCCAGCAGCGATGGCAGCTTGTCCTCGCCATCCACCCGTACGGCGCGTTCCCACGTCAGGTGGTTCAGCCCGACATGATCCAGCGACACGTGCTCCGGCGCCACTCCCAGCAGCCCTGCGAACCGCCGCTGGAACCCGATGGCCACGTTGCACAACCCCACCGCCTTGTGCCCCTGCGACAACAGCGCCCGCGTCACGATCCCGACCGGGTTGGTGAAGTCGATGATCCACGCGTCCGGGTTGGTACGCCGTACTCGCTCGGCAATATCCAGTACGACGGGAACCGTCCGCAGCGCCTTGGCGAGGCCGCCGGCACCGGTCGTCTCCTGCCCGACACAGCCACACTCCAGCGGCCACGTCTCATCCTCGTTGCGCGCGGCCTGCCCACCGACCCGCAGCTGCAGCAGTACGGCGTCCGCGCCGTCGATCCCGGCGTCCAGGTCTGACGTAGTCACCACGCGACCGGGATGGCCTTGCTTGGCGAATATCCGTTCAGCCAGACCACCGATCAACGAGAGCCGGTCGGCGGCCGGGTCGACCAGGACGAGTTCGGAGACCGGCAAAGTGTCGCGCAGCCGGGCGAAGCCGTCGACGAGTTCGGGGGTGTAGGTGGATCCGCCACCGACGACTGTGAGCTTCAACCCTTGACCCCTGTGAGTGTGACGCCTTCGATGAAGGCCTTCTGGGCGAAGAAGAACAGGATGATCACTGGCGCCAGCACCAGCAGCGTGGCGGCCATCGTGAGGTTCCAATTGGTGTGGTGAGCGCCTTTGAACGACTCCAGGCCGTAGCTGAGCGTCCAGGCGGCCGGGTTCTCGCTGGCGTAGATCTGCGGCCCGAAGTAGTCGTTCCAGCAGTAGAAGAACTGGAACAGCGCGACCGCGGCGACGGCCGGCTTCGCCATCGGCAGGACGATCCGGACCAGCGCCCTGAAGTCCCCGCAGCCGTCCACCTTCGCGGCGTCCACGTAGTCCTTCGGGATGGTCAGCAGGAACTGCCGCAGCAGGAAGACCGAGAAGGCGTCGGTGAACGCCATCGGGATGATCAGCGGCCACAACGTCCCGGACAGGTGCAGCTGCTTGGCCCAGAACAGGTACATCGGCACGATCACTACCTGTGGCGGCAGCATCATCGTGGAGATCACCAGCATCAACGCCAGGTTCCGGCCGCGGAACTTGAATCGCGCGAGCGCGTAGGCGACCGGGATACTCGACAACAACGTCAGCGCTGTGCCGAGACCGGCGTACATCAAGGTGTTCTTCCACCAGGTGAGGAAGCCTGGTGTCTCCCAGACGGCCCGCAGGTTCTCCCAATGCCAGCTGTCGGGCCACAGGTCCCGCGTGAGCGCTTGCTGATCACTCATCAGAGCAGTGAGGAACACGAACACGAACGGAAGGACGAAGAACAAGGCGGCTGCGATCGCGAGTGAATGGACCGCGATCCAATGGAGGAAGCGAGTACGGCGGGCGGTGCGTGCAGCGGTGGTGAGGGTGACCGGAGAGGTCAAGGCAGTTGCCGTCATCGGTGGACCCCTTTCAGTCGTTGGTGGCCAGGAAGCCGCTGCCGCGGCGCATCAGCAGAGCGGTGAACACCATCGCCAGCGCGAACAGCACCAGCGCGATCACGCACGCGCCGCCGGTGTCGAACCGCTGGAAGCCCAGGTGGTACACGAGTTGCGGCAACGTCAGCGTCGACTTGTC
Organism: Kribbella antiqua; assembly: GCF_004345665.1. Taxonomy (GTDB): domain Bacteria; phylum Actinomycetota; class Actinomycetes; order Propionibacteriales; family Kribbellaceae; genus Kribbella; species Kribbella antiqua. The sequence continues at coordinate 177,412 of NZ_SLWR01000011.1, read as the reverse complement.
CGGATAGCCCGGCTCGACCTGTTGCCCCGAGCCACCGATGATGCCGCTGGCAACCTTCCCGGCGACGAGCGGCTGCGTGTAGTACTGCATGGTCTGGATGACGCCGGTGACGACCGCGAACAGGATGATCGGCGAGATGTTCGGCAGCGTCACGAACCGGAACTGTTGCCAGCGGCCCGCACCGTCCAGCGACGCCGCTTCGTACTGCTCCTGCGGTACGTCGAGCAGCGACGCCATGAAGATCACCATCAGGTCGCCGATGCCCCACAACGCGAGCAGGGTCAGCGCCGGCTTCGACCAGTGCGGGTCGTTGAACCAGCCCGGCTGTGGCAACCCGATCGCGCCGAGGATGTTGTTCACCGGCCCGGTGCCCGGGTTGAGCAGGAACGCGAACGCCATCGTGGCGGCGACCGGCGGAGCCAGGTACGGCAGGTAGAAGGCGGTCCGGAAGAAGCCGGCGCCGGTCTTCACCTTGGTGATCAGCAGGCCGATGCCGAGTCCGAAGATCACCCGGAGCGTGACCATTACGACGACGAGCCAGAGGGTGTTCCGGAGCGCCGGCCAGAAGAACGGGTAGTCGGTGAAGACGTACTGCCAGTTCTTCAGGCCGGTCCAGGTCGGGGGCGTGAAACCGTCGTACCGCATGAAACTGAAGTAGACGGTGGAGATGAGCGGGTAGAGGAAGAAGACGCTGACGCCGATCAGCCAAGGGGAGAGGAAGGCGACGTTGCGAAGTGCCTCCCGGCGGCGTTTCTGTCGCAGGCCAGGGGAGATCATCACTTGACCTGAGCCAGATCCTTGTCGATCTGCCGGTCGGACTTGGCCAGTCCGGCCGCCAGGTCGGTGACCTTGCCGGACTCGTAGCTGAAGCCGAAGTCCTGCAGGCTGAGCTGGTACGCGCCGCCGTTCGGGCTGGCCGGAGTGGTGTTGCTCTTCGGGTGCGCGGAGATCTCGAGGAAGGTACGGAAGGCCGGGTCGGCGTCGAGCTTGGGCGACTTCAGCGCGTCCAGCGTGGACGGCACGTTGTGGATCGCGTTGGCGAAGTTGACCACGGCATCGGTGTCGGTGGTCAGGTACTTGACCAGCTCCCAGGCCGCGTTCTGCTTCTGACTGGTGCTCGCGATGCCGATGATCGTGCCGGACAGATAGCCCTTTCCGTAGCTGTCGGCCTGGTCGTCGGGCACCGGGAACGGTGCCACTCCGATGTCGAACTTGACCCCGGCGTCGCGCGCCATCCCGAGCCGCCACTCGCCGTCGATCGCCATCGCGACCTGGCCGGTCTGGAACGGGTTCTTCGCGCCCCACTCGTCGCCGAAGGTGGACCGGTACTTCTCCAGCTTGGCGAACCCGCCGAGCTCGGCGACCAAATTCTTCTGCCACTTCAGCATGCTCGCGAACGCGGGATCGGCAGCCAGGTTCGACTTGCCGTCGGCGGTGAAGTATGTCGGGTTCCACTGCGCGGCGAAGTGCGTGGTGGTCGACTCGTAACCGTGGAAGTTCGGCATGAAGCCGAGCTGGCTGTAGCTGTCGCCCTTGACCTTGGTCAGCTTCTTCGCATCGGCATCGAACTCGGACAACGTCTTCGGTGGCGCGGTGATGCCGGCGGCCTTGAAGGCGGCCTTGTTGTAGTAGAGGCCGTAGGCATCGTTGAGCAACGGCAGGGTGCAGCGCTTGCCCTCGAACTGCGTGTAGTCCTGCAACGCCTTCGGGAACGTCTTGTCCAGGTCGACGCCGGACTTGTCCAGGAACGGCTTCAGGTCGGCCAGGACATTCGACGAGCAGAAGGTGCCGACGTTGTCGGTGGTGAAGGACGACACCACGTCCGGTGCGTTCGCGCCACCGGCTCGCAGCGCCTGCTTGATTTTGTCGTCGTTGATGTTGCCGACGGTCTTCACATGGATGTTCGGATGCGCTGCTTCGAACGCCTTGATGTTCGCGTTGATCCCGGCCGACTCGGCCGGCGAGCTCCAGCCGTGCCAGAAGGTGATGGTGACGTCCTTGGTGGCGTCGTCGTTCGCTTGCGGGGCGGCCGACGTGCCGGTACAGGCGGTGGCGAGCAGAGCGACTGCGGTGGTGCCGATCAAGGCGCGGGTGGAGCGATGCATCGGAGGACTCTCCTAATGGACGGGTGGACCCGCCGTGTCGAAGACTTCGTCGCGGGTCGTGGTCAGAGCAGACTGCAAGGCGCCGGTGAGGACCGGATCTTCGTTGATCGCGGTCAGCAGCAGGCGTGGTCGGGGTACGGCGAGATCGGCCAGCTCTTCCTGGACGAGCTCGCGCAGGCGTTCGCCGCCGGCGGTGATGACACCACCGGCGAGCACGATCAGTTCGGGATCGACGATCGAGACGATCGCGGCCAGACCGACGGCGAGCCGGTTGGCAAACTCGGTCAGTACGGCGTCACCCGCCTGCTCGGCGGACAACGCGGCCGTGATGGCGGCTTTCGCCGTACGGGCTCTGAGGCCGTGGCTGCGGGCGAGGTTCAGAACCGATTCGCCGCCGGCGAGTTCCTGGAAGCCGCCGGCGTTGTTGCGGCCCACGTTGCGGACCAGCGGCGTACCGGGAAGGGGCAGGAAGCCGACCTCGCCGGCGCCGCCGGTGGCGCCACGGTGCAGGCGGCCGTTGATGACGACGGCGGCGCCGATGCCGTCCTCGCCCCAGAGCAGGACGAAGTTCTCGGCATTCTTCGCGTGGCCGATCCGCTGCTCGGCGATGGCGGCGAGGTTGACGTCGTTCTCGACCTCCAGCGGTACGGCGATCGCCGCGGCCAGTTCGTCGAGCAGGTGAGGCGAGTGCCAACCGGGCAGGTGCATGGCGTAGCGCAGGCGGCCGGTCGTCGGGTCGAAACCACCTGGAGTGCCGATCGAGGCGCGGTGCAGCCGGTCACGCGTCAGTCCTGCCTCGCCGACGGCGCCGTCGATCGCCTTCAGGACGCGCTCGACCGTGCCCTTCGCGGTGCGGCCCGGCGTGGGGAGCTCGTAGCTGCCGACCACCTTGCCGGTCAGGTCGGCGACGGCGGAGCGGATCCGCGTCGGCATGACGTCGAGGCCGGCGACGTACGCGATGCCGCCGTTGATCTCGTACAGCTGGGCGTTCGGACCGGGGCGGCCGGCGGTCGTGCCGCTGGCGCGGACCAGGCCGGCGCTCTCCAGCCGGGACAGCAGCTGTGACGCGGTCGGCTTGGACAGGCCGGTGAGGCTGCCGAGCGTGGTGCGCGACAGCGGGCCATGGGTGAGCAGCAGCTCCAGCGCGGCGCGGTCGTTCATCGCACGCAGCAGGCGGGGAGTTCCAGGTGTCGTTGCCATGAGCTAACCCTGCCTCCCTTCGCGCCGTCCGCGGCGATGCCGCGCTGATCGTCTCCAACTGTTAGGAAAGTTTCCTATTGGTCGGAGACCGTACGGCGCGTAGAAGGCAGGTGTCAACGAATTCGGGAGAGTTGCTACTTAACTCGCCGACGGGCCGGCGAGGGAAGCTTTTGGCTACCGCTTGTCAGCTGCGGCCGCTAGGAGGGCAAACGAGACCAGCCAGTGGGTCGACATGAAGTCGCCGCCGGTCACCGTGGGCAGGACGGCTTCGACCTGGCGGTCCGCGCCGGCGCGGAGGGTGTCGGCTACCTCGGGCAGGTTCGGCGCGATCGTGCGAAGCTGCCAGGCCCGCGACAGCGCGAGTCCGGAGAGGTGGGCGAGCTGGCCGTCGCCGGAGTTGTCGGTCGTCGGCACCTCGAGCAGATGTGCGTGTGCGTCGGCGCCGAGGCCTGGCAGGAAGGCGGTCAGCCAGGGCTTGTACTCGTCGGCCGGCAGGACGCGGCGCATCAGCTCGGCCTCGGTCAACGCCGGTGACAGGAAGTCCGTGCCGGACGGTTCGAAGCGGGAGTCGTACGACGTGTCGCCGCCGAGCCACTCGATCGAGCGCTTCCGGATCGCGTCGACCACATCCGCCCGGCCGAGTTCGTCGTACGCCTCGAGGAGCAGGGCGAGGGCGAAGGTGCTGTTCAGGTGGACGCCATGGCGGACCGGGTACGCCTGGCGAGGCAGCCAGTCGAGGACCAGCTCCGCGATCGCATCGGCCAGCGGCTGGAGGGCATCGGCCCACTTGGTTGCTTGCGGCAACGGGCAGTTGCGGGTGGCGGCGACCAGCATCGCCGCCCAGGCCCAGCCGTACGGGCGCTCGTACGACGGACGGTCGCGCAGGTACGCCGCCTCGGTCGCGATCGCCTCCGGGGTCAGCCGATTGTCGACGAGCTCGATCGGGCGCTGGCCGGCCTGGTCCGGTGCCAGGGTGAGCAGCCGGACCAGGGACCACTGCATGTGTGCGCTGGAGTGCCAGTCGTACGAGCCGTGAAAGGCCGGATGCAACCGGTCCGGCGTCACGTCGACGTCGTCCGGTCCGTGTGAGGCGTGCTGAGCGCCGTACGGATAAGGGGTTCCGAGCACCTCACACGCGATCGCGGCCCACTCGGCGGCGTACTTCATGGCAGTCCTTTCAGAATGCGAAGACGTACATCAAGGCGATGTTGCAGGCCAGCAAGGGGATCGCGGTGGGGATCTGCGCCTTGATCGGGCCGTACTGGTCCTTCATCTCCAGGAGTGCTGCCGGGACCAGATTGAAGTTGGCGGCCATCGGCGTACAGAGGGTGCCGCAGAAGCCGGCCAGCATGCCGATCGCGAAGACGACCGCCGGTGTGCCGTCGAACTGCTGCACCAGCAGCGGCCAGCCGACCGCGGCCGTCATCACTGGGAACGCCGCGAACGCATTGCCCATGATGATGGTGAAGACCGCCATCCCGATGCAGTAGAGGGCGACCGCCGCCAGCAGCGAGCCCTTCGGCACCAGGTGATCGGTGATGCGGCCGACCGCCTTGCCGACGCCGGATGCGTTGAAGAGCAGGCCGAGCGTCGCCAGCATCTGCGGCAGGATCGCGGCCCAGCCGATGTGCTCGAGCAGGCGACGGCCTTCGTGCAGCGGGACGGCCGGCGACTTCGGTTTCAGCAGCGCCATGCCGACTGCGAGGGCGAGCAGCGATGCGACGCCCAGACCGATGATGGTGGCGGAACCGGTTTGCAACAAGAGGTTTCCGTTGATCTTCACCTTGGCCAGCCAGGCGCCGAAGATCGCCGCCACGACCGGAATCACCAATGCTGGAAGGAAAAGCTTGTTGCCGAACCGGTCGGCGAACCGGACTCGCTCGGCCGGCGTGCTCGTCTGCTCGTGACCGCGGCCGGGGAAACCGGCTCCCGCGAGTACGGCGAGACCGATCACCGCGATGCCGAGCAGCCAGGCCGGCGCCTGCTTGTTCACGACGAAGGTGCCGTAGCCGAAGGAGAGGCCGAGGATGCCCCAGAACGCCGCGCTGCCAAGGCGTTTCGGGTTGCTGCGGTCGTTGACCACCTGCAGCGCGATGAGGACGAAGAACAGCCCGCACAGCCAGTAGAACCACTCGACCTTGATCATCGGGTCACCTGCTCACCTTCGGCCTTGGATGCCGCGTGCAGCTTGTCCAGTTGGCGATCGAGCAGCAGCAGCCGAGTGCCATGGATGAGCAGCGCGCAGATACCGGTCGGGATCGCCCAGAGCGCGATGTCGATCGCCTCGAGGTGCAGGCCGTACGTCGCGTCGACGAAGCCGGTGATCAGCAGGATCGAGCCGATCGCGACGAAGATGTCCTCACCGAAGAAGAGCCCGACCGTGTCGGCGGAGGCGGCGAAGCCCTTGATCTTCTCCTGCAGCTTTTCGGGCAGTGGGCCGTAGCGTCTCTCCGCGGCGCCGGCGGCCATTGGTGCGATCAGCGGGCGGACCGCCTGGGCCGGGCCGCCGATGCTGGTCAGGCCGAGTGCCGCCGTACCCTGCCGGATCAGCAGGTAGATGGCCAGCAGGCGGCCGGTGGTCATGACTTTCAGCTTGCCGATCAGCTTGCGGGCCTGGTGCTGCAGGCCGTAGCGCTCGATCAGCCCGATCACGGGCAGCGTGACGATGAAGACCGTGACGGACCGGCTGCCGGCGAAGCCGTCGCCGAAGGCGTTCAGGATCTTGACCGGCGACAGACCGCCGATCAGGCCGGCCACGATACCGGCCGCTGTGACGACCAGCATCGAATTGAGTCGCAGGGCGAACCCGACGACGACCACCGCGATGGCGAGCAGAACCCACATGGTTCCTCCCGGGAGGGACGGAGGAGAGGCGATTCCGGCCACCATAAGAGATTGTTGAACGATCCTGCAATGGATCATTCAAACAAGTTTCGTCGCGAGCATGCGAAAACGCGCCGTGACCGCGTGGGTCCGGCGCGTTGTCGTCGTGTCTGTTTAGGGGAGGCGCCAGTCGACCGGGGTGCCGCCCTGCTCGACGAGGAGGGCGTTGACGCGGCTGAACGGGCGGGAGCCGAAGAAGCCGCGGTCGGCGGACATGGGGCTCGGGTGCGCGCTCTCGACGTACGGGATATCGCCCAGCATCGGCTTCAGGGTCTGCGCGTCGCGGCCCCAGAGGATCGCGACCAGCGGGCCGCCGCGCTTCACCAGCGCGTGGATCGCCTGCTCGGTGACGGTCTCCCAGCCCTTGCCGCGGTGCGCGCCCGACTTCCCGGGCTGCACGGTCAGCACTCTGTTGAGCATCAGCACGCCCTGGTCCGCCCAGGGGGTGAGGTCGCCGTTGGACGGAGCCGGTACGCCGACATCCGCCATCAACTCGCGATAGATGTTCGCCAGGCTGCGGGGGATCGGCCGGACGTCCGGCGCGACCGAGAAGCTGAGGCCGACGGGGTGACCGGGAGTCGGGTACGGGTCCTGCCCGACGATCAGCACCTTCACCTGCTGCAGCGGACGCTGGAACGCGCGCAGCACGTTCTCCCCGGCCGGCAGGTACGCGCGCCCGGCAGCGATCTCGCCGCGCAGGAACTCACCCATCTTGGCGACCGTGTCCTCGACCGGCGCCAATGCTTCCGCCCAGTCCGGGGCGACCAGATCAGTCAACGTCTTCGGGCTCACCCAGCACAGCATTCCAGTACGACGCCCTCCCGCGCACCCCGGGTGGATTGACCCTGCCGCGGAGGTAGCGTGCGCTTGCAATCAAGCGTTCGTTCTACCTGAAAGGTCAAGAATGTCGTTGTTGAGGCGGGCCGCGATCGTGCTGCCCCTTGCCCTCGGTCTGGCCGTTGCCGGGACCACCACCGCGTCGGCTGCCGGGACGCCGTACCTGAAGAAGTTCTCCGCCAAGGGCGGCGGTGGGTACATCGAGTGGTTCGACATCAAGCAGCGGCCGGTCGGCCAGGGCGGCTACGAGGACGCCGACGACATCAAGCTGTGGGACAACCGCGCGGACAAGCGCGGCGTCAAGGTCCGGGTCGAGCACCCGAAGGGCCAGTACACGGCCTCGGACATGAAGGGCAAGGGCAAGAGCGTCTACAAGTACCTCCCGGACCTCAAGCCCGGCCAGTTGCTCTACGTCACGGTCTGCCTGACCAAGAAGAGCAGCTCCACCATCGACAACTCCACCTGCGGCGGTCCTTACAAGATCACCGAATAACCCCCGCGCCAGCCGCTGGGCGACCAGCAATTAGTTCGTTTGCTGGTGTGTTGGCCGCAAGGCAAGGGACGCGCCGGGAGGCGCGTCCCTTTGTCTGTTGGGTGACCGGGAGGTCCCGGAACGTCTTGTTTTGCTGGCATTTCGGCGTACTGAAGCGGTTAGGTGATGGCGGCCACTGACAGTAAGCCGTGCGTGGCTGGATGATTGCGCGCATGTGGTGGGAAATGATGAAGTCGAAGGTGCACCGGGCGACGGTCACGCAGGCGGATCTTGATTACGTGGGGTCGTGCACGCTGGATGCGGAGCTGATGGACGCGGCCGATCTGCTGGCCGGCGAGAAGGTGGACATCGTCGACATCACCAACGGCAACCGGTTGTCGACGTACCTGATCGAGGGGCCGCGCGGGTCCGGCGTGGTCGGGATCAACGGGGCAGCGGCGCACCTGATCCATCCCGGCGATCTGGTCATCCTGATCGCGTACGGGATGTTCGGCACCGAGGAGGCGAAGGTGTTCGAGCCGAGCGTAGTCTTCGTGGACGAGCACAATGCGATCACCCGCATCGGCTCCGACCCCGCCGAGGCGCTGCCGGACACGGGCACGCTCCGCGGCGATCAACTGCACACCCCGCACTGAATCGAGGACTGGTCGACGATGACCGAACCCAGCGAGACCCCGGCCGAGGAGACCCCGAAGACCGCGTCGCATGACAACGAGCCCAGCCCGAAGCTGCGAGCGTTCATGAACTCCGGCTGGGCCGACTCCGAGCGGCAGGACGTCACGCTGAGCGACGTCGGCAGCTGGGCGGCGAAGCGGCGGGACGCGTTGTCGCAGGCGTTCCCGGGCGAGCGGCTGGTGATCCCGGCCGGCACCTACAAGGTCCGGTCGAACGACACCGACTTCGTGTTCCGTCCGCACACCGACTACGTCTGGCTGACCGGGAACCAGACCTCCGACGCCGTCCTGGTGCTGGAGCCGAACGGCACCAGCGGCCACGACTCCGTCCTCTACTTCCGCCCGCGCGCGGACCGCAGCGAGGGCGAGGAGTTCTGGCGGGACCGGATGTACGGCGAACTCTGGGCCGGCCGACGCCCGTCGCTGACCGAGACCGCGAAGGAGTTCGGCCTCGAGACCCGGCACGTCGACCGGCTCGCGGACGCGCTGAAGAGCGACGTACCGACCCGGGTCCGGCGCGGTGAGGACGCCTCGATCGCCTCGCTCCTCAGCGGTACGACGACCGACGCCGGCCGGGACAAGGAGCTGGCCTTCGCACTGTCCGAGCTGCGGCTGGTCAAGGACCCGTTCGAGCTCGAGCAGCTGCGGGACGCGGTCGCGATCACGCACCGCGGATTCTCCGACGTACTCGCGGAGATGGACAAAGTCCGCGAGTACGGCGAACGCTGGATCGAAGGCACGTTCTGGCGCCGGGCACGGGCCGAGGGCAACGATGTCGGCTACACCTCGATCGCCGCGGCCGGACCGCACGCGACCACGCTGCACTGGATCGAGAACGACGGCCCGGTCGTCGACGGCACGCTGATGCTGCTCGACATGGGCGTGGAAAACCGCAACCTCTACACCGCCGACATCACCCGGACGCTGCCGGTCAGCGGCGAGTTCACGCCGCGCCAGCGCGACCTGTATCAGCTGGTCCTGGACGCGCAGAACGCCGGGATCGACGCGCTCCGGCCGGGCGTGACGTTCCGCGCCGGGCACGAGGCCGCGATGGAGGTCATCGTCCGCGGGCTCGACGCGATGGAGCTGCTGCCGGTGTCGGCCGAGGAGGCACTCGACCCGGAGAGCAAGCTCTACCAGCGCTACACCCTGCACGGTGTCAGCCACATGCTCGGCCTCGACGTGCACGACTGCTCGGCGGCGCGGGCGGAGAAGTACACCAAGGGCGACCTGCAGACCGGGTACGTGCTCACGGTCGAGCCGGGCCTGTACTTCCAGGCCGACGACCTGACCGTGCCGGAGGACCTGCGCGGGATCGGCATCCGGATCGAGGACGACATCCTGATCACCGACAACGGCGCTGAGAACCTCTCGGACGCGATGCCGCGCGACGTCGAGGGCCTGCAGAACTGGATGGCTTCCTAGCCAGTACGACGGCCGCACGCTGAAGGGGCGCACAGTCTGTGCGCCCCTCCAATCTGCTCACCAGATCTTGACGCGTTCCTCCGGCGCGAGCCACATGCCGTCGTTCTCGGTCACGCCGAACGTGTCGTGGAACTCGTCGATGTTCTTCACCACCGCGTTGCAGCGGAACTCCGGCGGCGAGTGCGGGTCGATCGCCAGCCGCCGGGCGGCCTCCTCGGCCCGCGTCTTCGTGGACCAGGCGTGCGCCCAGGACAGGAAGAATCGCTGGCTCCCGGTCAGCCCGTCGATCACCGGCGGCTCGGCGCCGTCCAGCGACAGCTGATAGGCGACGTACGCGATCGACAGCCCGCCGAGGTCGCCGATGTTCTCGCCCAGGGTGAGCTTGCCGTTGACGTGCTGATCCGCCACCTCGGCCGGCGAGAGCGCGTCGTACTGCGCGACCAGCTTCCCGGTGCGTTCCTCGAACGCCGCCCGGTCCTCAGAAGTCCACCAGTCGTTGATGTTGCCGGCCGCGTCGTACCGGGAACCCTGGTCGTCGAAGCCGTGGCCGATCTCGTGCCCGATCACCGCGCCGATGGCGCCGTAGTTCACCGCGTCGTCGGCGTCCAGGTCGAAGAACGGCGGCTGCAGGATGCCGGCCGGGAAGACGATCTCGTTCATCCGCGGGTTGTAATACGCGTTGACCGTCTGCGGCGTCATCTTCCACTCGGTCCGGTCCACGGGCTGCCCGAGCTTGGCCAGCTCACGCGCGGTCTCCACCGCCACCGAGCGGCGAACGTTGCCAAACAGGTCGGCCGGGTCGACCTCGAGCGCGCTGTAGTCCTTCCACTTGTCCGGGTAGCCGATCTTCGGCAGGAATGTGCCGAGCTTCTCCAGCGCCCGCTGCCGGGTGTCCGGCCCCATCCACTCGAGCGCGTCGATCCGCTGCCGGTACGCCTCGACCAGGTTCGCCACCAGCTCGACCATCCGGGCCTTCGCCACCGGCGGGAAGTGCTCGGCGACGTACAACTGGCCGAGCGCCTCGCCGAGCGCGGACTCGACCACGCCGACGCCACGCTTCCACCGCTCGCGCAGCTCGGGCGCGCCGGTCAGCGTCTTGCCGTAGAAGGCGAAGTTCTCGTCGACAAAGGCCTTGCTCAGCAACGGCGCCGCGCCGTGCACGATCCGCCAGCTCAGCCACTCCTTCCACCGGTCGAGCTCGACCTCCCGCAGCGCCGTCGCCGCCGCGGTGAAGAAGTCTGGCTCCCGTACGACGACCTGCGCGATGACATGCTCCGGTACGTCGTACCCGGTGAGCCAGCGCGACCAGTCGAACCCGGGGGTGAGCTCCTCGAGCCCGGCCCGGTCGACCTTGTTGTAGGTGAGCGTGACGTCGCGGCTCTTGACGCGGTCCCAGTGGCCGGCGGCGATCCGCGTCTCCAGCTCCAGGATCCGCTCGGCCGCACCGGACGCGTCGGGCAGTCCGGCGAGTTCGAGCATCCGCGCGACGTGGCCGACGTACGCCGTCCGGATCTCGGCGAAGTTGTCCTCGCGGTAGTACGACTCGTCGGGCAGGCTGATGCCGCCCTGCATGACGTAGGTGACGTACTCGTCGGACTTCTTCGCGTCGACGTCGATCCAGGTGTAGAAAATGCCGTTCACGCCCTGCAGCTCGAGCCGCCCGAGCGCCTCGGCCAGGCCGCCGAGATCCTCGACCCCGCGCACCAGGGCGAGCTGGTCGGCGATTGGCTCGGCGCCGCGCCGCTCGATCGTCTCCTCGTCCATGAAGCTGCTGTAGAGGTCGGCGACCTTGCGTGGCTCGCTGCCGTCCGGGTGACCGGCGGCGACGGTCTTCTCGACGATGGCGCGGACGTCCTGCTCGGCCGAGGCGGACAGTGCGTGGAAGGCGCCGTAGATGGCTTTGTCCGCCGGGATCTCGTGCTGCTCCAGCCACGGCCCGTTCGCATGCCGGTACAGGTCGTCCTGCGGCCGTACCGTGCTCGACAGACCCGAAGTGTCAATCCCTGCTGTCATCCCGTGCCCGCTCCTTCACGACGTGCGGATTTTTCTGTCGCCGACAGTACCCGGTGCGCCCGAAAGATCGCTGAACTTTCTGGCAGTCCTGAACCGTTCCGGCGTGCGGCTCGTAGTTCTACGGTGAAGCTGACCAGGGGAAGTGACCAGTCATGTTCATCCGTAGCCTCGCAGCCGCACTCGGCCTACCCGCGTTGATCCTGGGGCTCGTCACCACGTCGACGGTGGCCACCGGAGCCCCGACGCCCGCGTCCTCCACCTTCAAGCGCTCGGTCGACCACGACCACTGCGACCCGATCCGGTTCCTCAACACAGCCGCCGCCAGCAAGGCCTCGCAGGCTTTCCCGACCCGGATCAAGCTGCCGAACGGCTTCCAGCCCGAGGGCATCGCCATCCGGGGCAGTACGGCGTACTTCAGCTCGCTGGCCGACGGAGACATCTACGCCGCCAGCCTCGTCACAGGCAAGGGCAAAGTGATCAGCCAGGGACCGGGTACGCCGTCGGTCGGGCTGAAGATCGACAACCGCGGCCGGCTGTTCATCGCCGGCGGGCCCACCGGTACCGCGCGGGTGGTCGACACCCGGACCGGCAAGATCCTGAAGAGCTACGTGCTGACCACGGCTGCCGCGACGTTCGTCAACGACGTGGTGCTGAGCAAGAGCGGGGCGTGGTTCACCGACTCCAGTCGTGCGTTCGTCTACAAAGTGCCGTTCGGGCGTAACGGCCGGCTGCTCGGGCAGTCCGCCGTACGGGCGATCCCGCTGACTGGCGACTACGTGCACCAAGCCGGCTTCAACGGCAACGGCATCTCGCTGACGCCGAACGGCCGGGCGCTGATCATCGTGCAGTCGGCGACCGGGTTCCTGTTCCGGGTGAACCCGCGGACCGGCGTGACGCAGAAGCTCGACCTGGGCGGGGCGGTGATGACGAACGGCGACGGCCTGCTGCTGAAGAGCCGGACGCTGTACGTCGTCCAGAACTTCCTCAACAGGGTCGCCGTGCTGCAGCTGAACCGGGCCGGCACCAAGGGCTCATTGGTCCGCACGATCACCAGCCCGGACTTCGACATTCCCACCACAGCAGCCGCTTTCGGCCACCGGCTCTATCTGCCGAACGCTCGCTTCTCCACCACCCCGACGCCCACGACGCAGTACTGGGCTACCGCCGTACGGCGTTAGGAGACAGTGCGGAGGTCGCCACGTGCGGCAGCCTTGAGGCGGCTGCCGCAGGAGAGTCGGACGGAGTAGCCGGCCGGGATGGACAGCGGCTCACCGGTCTGCGGGTTGCGGCCGGTGCGCGGCGCGCGCATCACCCGCTCGATGCTCAGCAGGCCGGTCAGCGACACCTTGTCGCCCTTGTGCACGGCCTCGGTGACGACGTCGCCCAGCGCGTCGAGGACCTTCTCGGCCTGGTTCCGCGGAATGCCCGCCTTCTCCGCCACCCCGGCGACCAGCTCGTTGCGATTCACGGCTCTCCTCAGACTCGTACTTCCGGGCGGCGCGCCCGGTCGATCGCCAAGTACGTTAACCGAAATGATTGTCGTTAGCGAGAAGCTTCCGCATTCCGGGCGCCAGGAACTTTCCCGCCCGTCCGCTCGTCAATCACAGTCCATCCCGGTCATGCCACTGGTTCTGGTCTGGTCCGCAGGGTCTGGTTCGGTGTCACGGGTGATTTCGTCCTTCTGGAGGAGGCGGGATCCAGTTTTGGACCGGTAGAACCGTTCAGTGGGGTGACGTGTCCAGACCCGGACCCCGATACGGTCGTGGGTATGAGTCAACCGCAGCCCATCGACCCGCGCTACGTGAGCCGACCGCAGGCACCGCCGAAGAGGAAGCGGCGCAACTGGTTCCTCCGCACTGTCGGACTGATCGTCCTGCTGTTCATCCTCATGCTGGTCTGCGTTCCGCTCTACGCGTGGAGCCGGATCGACAAGGTCGACGCGATGCCGGCCGGTAAACGCCCGGCCGAGACGCCCGGTACGACGTACCTGATGGTCGGCTCGGACGACCGCGAAGACCTCACCCCGGCCGAGCGCGCCAAGCTGCACGTCGGCAACAAGAACTACGGGCCGCAACGGACCGACACCATCATGCTGATGCACGTGCCGGAGTCCGGGCCGACGGTGCTGATCAGCATTCCGCGGGACAGCGCGGTGGAGATCCCGGGTATCCGCGGCGAGTCGAAGATCAACGCCGCCTTCAACAAGGGCCCGGCCACTCTGATCGAGACCATCGAGAATGCGACCCACCTGCGGATCGACCACTACGTCAACGTCGGCTTCGGCGGCTTCGCGTCGATCATCGACAGTGTCGGCGGCATCAAGATGTGCTTGCCCAAGGCAATGAAGGACAAGCAGGCGCACATCAACCTGCCGGCCGGCTGCCAGAAGCTGAACGGGGTGAACGCGCTCGGCTACGTCCGCTCCCGGCACGCCGACAACAAGAACGACTTCGGCCGGGTCGAGCGGCAGCGCGAGATGGTCGGCGCGGTCGCGGCGAAGGCGAGCTCGCCGTCGACGTTCCTGAACCCGATCCGCTACTACAACGTCGCGACCAAGGGTGTCGACGCGCTGACGGTCGACAAGGGCATGGGCCTGACCGACTTCGGCCGGTTCGCGCTCGGGATGCGGTCGGTGTCAGGCGGCAAGGGCGTGATGATGACGGTCCCGATCGGCGACGAGAACTACGAACTGGGCAACGGCCGCGGCGTCGCGGTGAAGTGGGACAAGAAGAAGGCGTTGGCGCTCTTCAACGCCCTCAAGGCCGACAACACCACGAGCCTGAAGAGCAGTTGATCACTCTCGTCCACGCAGTGGTGAGCCTGGGCATGCTCGCTGTGCGGTCTACTGGCCTGGCGGCGATTGCGTACGGTGGAAGGAGCTGCATGAAGCTGGAGGACCTGACCCGGCTGCGGTTCAGCTACGACGTGGTGGGCTCCACCCGGTACGTCGAGACGCCGCCGGGCTACCACCGGTTGGAGTATCGGGCGCGGATCGGCGAGGGCGATGAGGTGTTCCGCCGAGCCGGCGACGCCTTGCTGCACTGGCGGATGCACCGCGCCGCCGGACTGCCGATGAAGGCGACCGACAGCCCGGCTCAGATCGGCACCAACAGTCTCGGCAGGCTGGGCGCCGGCATGCTGGTCGGACGCCTCCGGCTGATGTCACCCCTCGGTACGGCGGGACTCCCCGTGCCGTGCCGAGTCGTGTGGACTCTCGACGAGCCGGACCGCATCGGCTTCGCCTACGGCACTCTGCAAGGCCACCCCGAGTCCGGCGAGGAGTCCTTCGTCGTCACCCGCGAGCCCGACGGCATCTACTTCACCGTCCGCGCCTACAGCCGCGCCGGCACCTGGTATACCCGCCTCGCCGGCCCAGCCACCCGCAAAGCCCAGCACTACGCCGCCCGCCGCTACGCCGAAGCCCTCCGCCGCCTAGCCACCCCATAGCAAAGGCCCCGCAAGCTCATACCTTTGCGGGGCCGCCACCTTTGTACCAGTCGCTTCAAACGCATCAGGTGACCAACACACCAACAAAACAAGTCGATCGACCAGCCGTTGCCGCGACCTCCGCATCCTGCGTGCGTCGGTCGGGTGCACGTGTCTGCTGCCCTCGCTGCCCGACACGGTCTGGGTGGGAGTGAGTGCCGGCAGCATGGTGATGACGCCCCGGATCGGAGCGGACTTCGTCGAGTGGCTGTCCGCGCCGGACGACCGCACCCTGGGAGTCGTCGACTTCTCGATCTTCCCGCACCTGGACGCTTTCCCGCAGAAGACTGTGGCTGACGCAAATCGGTGGGCCGCCGACATCGGCGTCCCGTCCGATGCCATCGACGAACAGACGGCCATCAAGGTCGCCGACGGCTCCGTCGAGGTGGTCTCCGAAGGGCAATGGACAAAGTTCGAGTCATAGCCGTCCGGCATCCGTGACGCCTTGTCCGTGGACGTGACCTTGTCAACTCGCAGCACGAACTCAGCTGTCACAGCGGATCGGCCGCTGAAACCTGTTGCATCTCGGGGCGGATCGGTCACAGTAGATGTCATGACCAGCCAGGCAGCCCCGCTTCTCGGTGGATTCTGCCTGCCAGGCGGTCGGTTCGTCGTACGGTAGCCCTCGCCTCACGGCGAGGGCGCCTCCGCGCGCCCCGGGCAACTCCGTCCGCGGCGCCCACGACGACCCATCCTGGGAGACCGCGATGTCCACCTTCGACGCCCACTACACCCCTGCGCACCACTTCGCCCGCGACGCAGACCGCTACGCAGCCTGGGAGCGAGCGGGCCTGTTCCGGCCGCGCCCCGCAGCCGAGCGTTTCGCGATGATCCTGCCGCCGCTGAACATCACCGGCGGCCTGCACCTGGGGCACGCGTATGAGCACGCCATCTCCGACGCGTTCATCCGGCACCGGCGGATGCTCGGCGCCGAGACCCTGTGGCTGCCGGGTACCGACCACGCCGGCATCGCCACCCAGGCCTTGATGGAACGGCAGTTGGCCGCCGAGGGTACGAGCCGGCACGAGCTCGGCCGCGACGCGTTCCTCGCTCGAACACGCGCCTGGGGTGACATGACCGGCGAGACGATCGCTACGCAGATGCGACGCCTCGGCATGTCCCCGGACTGGGACCGGTCCACCTACACCCTCGATCCCGGCCCGGCTCGCGCGACCCATGCGGCGTTCAGTCGTCTGTTCGAGCAGGGACTGATCTACCGCGCCGAACGGGACACGCTGTGGTGCACCGGCTGCCAGACCGGCTTGTCCGACATCGAGACCACCGAGACCGCCGGCGGCCGCATCTGCACACGCTGCTCGTCGAGGATCGAGATCCGTTCCACGCCACAGTGGTACCTCGCGACCACGACGCTCGCCGCCTCCGCACGGTCAGCGTTCGAATCCGGGCAGCTTCGCATCGATCCGCCCGAGCTGGCGACCGAGTACCTGCGATGGCTCGACGAGATGCGTGACTGGTGCCTGTCGCGGCAGCTGTGGTGGGGGCACCGGATCCCCATCTGGTACGGCGCCGACGGCACGGCTCATTCGTTCGGGCCGGACGAGGCAATCCCGGCCGGCTGGACGCACGACGAGGACACCCTCGACACCTGGTTCTCCTCGGGCCTGTGGCCGCTGGCGACGCTCGGCTGGCCCGAGGCGACCGAGGACCTGGCGCGGTACTACCCGAACGACCTGCTCATCACCGGGTCAGACCTGATCTTCTTCTGGGCGATCCGAATGACGATGCTGTGTACGCATCTGACCGGCACCGCACCCTTCAAACGGCTGTACCTGCACGGCATGATCCGCACTGAGCACGGCAAGAAGATGTCGACCTCGTTCGGGAATACCATCGACCCGCTCGACTACGCCGACGAGTTCGGAACCGACGCACTGCGCCTTGCGTTGTGCCGCCGCGCCCGGCCCGGCGCGGACCTGTCGTTCGGCCGCACCGACCTCACCGGCGCCCTAGCGCTGCTGAAAAAGCTGTGGAGCATCGCGCGGCTCACCACGGCGTACGGCATCCATCTCGCCGCAAGCACTCCTCCGGAACCGCAGGAGCCCACGCACCCGCTGGATCGGTGGCTGGCGTCCCGCCTGGAACGGACCCGCGCACTCGCATCCGCTGGGTTCGAGGAGCTCGACCTGGCCGGCACGACCGATGCGCTGGCCCGGTTCATGCACGACGACCTGTCCGACCTGTATCTCGAGGCCCGCAAGCCCTCGCTCCGGCACGACCCTGGCTCGCGCGCCACGCTCGCCGCGACGCTGGCAGAGCTCCTCCTTCTGCTGCACCCGATCGCGCCGTACCTCACCGAGCAGCTGTGGGAATCCCTGGCCGGCGCCGGCGGCTCCAGCCAGGACGCTCTCGACGCACACGCATGGCCGGCTGCCCGTCCCGGGCGGCTCGACCCGGAGGCGGAAACCGACGTGGACCGGCTGCGTCGCCTTCTGCACGCGGCCCGGTCGCATCGAGCCAAACACGGCATCCCGGCCGGCACAATGCTGCCGGGTCACGCGGATGGCCTCGAGTGCTCCGCCGAGCTGCTTCGGCTCGCGCGCCTCCGTCCGGACGATACGATCCGCGATCACCACGCAGCAGCGATTCTCACCTGCGGGCCCGCAACGCTCACCATCGGCACTCTCCCACAGGATGCAGAACAGCCCTTGCGTCGCTCCCGCACGCTGCGGCGGTGCTAGCCGAAGCCGTCGCGGCGGCTCCGGCTCGCGGAGTACGCCGTACGGCGGGCGTCTGATCGTTAGTGGATGGCTGGTTCTGGGGTTCGGGGGTTGGGGGTGGTTGGGAGGTTGTGGCGGAGGGTTTCGCCTTCTACGTCGACGTTGGGGAGCAGGCGGTCGAGCCAGCGCGGGAGGTACCAGGCGTGCCGGCCGAGGAGGGCCATCACGGCGGGGACGATCGTCATCCGTACGACGAAGGCATCGATGGCGACGGCGAGTGCGAGCCCGAAGCCCATCTCGCGGATGAGGGTCTGGCCGGAGAGGATGAAGCCGGAGAAGACGGCGGTCATGATGACCGCGGCCGCCGTGACGACGCGGGCGCCGTGGGCGAACCCGTCCACCACGGCGGTACGGGGTGCGGTGCCGTGGACGTGTTCCTCCCGCATCCGAGTGACGAGGAAGATCTGGTAGTCCATCGCGAGGCCGAAGACAACGCCGACCAGGAAGATCGGCAGCATGCTCATCACCGGTCCGGTCTGCCCGTCGATGCCGAACAGGCCGGCCAGCCAGCCCCACTGGAACACGGCGACCACAGCACCGAACGTCGCCGCGACCGTGAGCAGGAAGCCGAGCGTCGCCTTGAGCGGCACCAGCAAGGACCGGAAGACCAGCATCAGCAGCAGGAACGCGAGCCCGACCACCAGCGCCAGGTAGGGCACCAGTGCATCGCGGAGTTTGTCCGAGATGTCGATGCTGATCGCGGTCGCGCCGGTCACGGCCACCTCCGTACTGTCGTTCTCCGGCAACGCCCGGATCGCCTGGACCAGGTCGCGCGTCTGCGTCGTACTCGGGCCGCTGGCCGGAATCACCGTCAGGAGCGCGGTGTCCCCGGCCGGATTGAACGTCGGCGGCGTCACCATCGTCACGTCCGCAAGTCCGCGCACGGCGGTCGCTGTGGCGCTGGCCGCAGTCTGAGGATCGGCCGATCCGGCCGCGTCGACGACCACCATCAGCGGACCGTTGAACCCGGGGCCGAAGCCCTCGGAGAGCAGGTCGTATGCCTTGCGCTGGGTGGAATCGGGCGCAGCGGTGCTGTCGTCGGGCAGCCCGAGTTCGAGGTCGGTCGCCGGGATCGCCAGCGCACCAAGGCCGAGCACCGTCACCAGCAGCACTGCCACCGGCCGCCGGGTGACGAACCGGCCCCACCGGCGCCCGGCGGACATCCGTCCGGATGCCTCGGGATCACCAGAGCGCAGACCTGGGATCCGGCCGCCCAGGACCCGTCGGCCGGCGAAGCCCAGCAGCGCGGGCAGCAGCGTGACAGCGATCGCGACGGCCAGTACGACGGTGAACGCGGCGGCCAGACCCATCTGGGTCAGGAACGGGATGTCGACGACGAACAACCCGGCGAGCGCGATCACCACGGTCAACCCGGCGAAGACCACCGCCGACCCGGCCGTGCCGACCGCGCGTCCGACCGCCTCCTCGGGCTCCAGGCCGGTGCTCAGCTCGTGCCGGTAGCGCGACATGATGAACAACGCATAGTCGATCGACACCGCCAGCCCGATCATCAACGCCAGGATCGGCGTACCGGAGCCGATGTCCATGAAGCCGGTCGCGGCGGTGATCGCGGAGACCCCGATGCCGATCCCGATGATTGCTGACAGCAACGGTAGGCCGGCGGCGATCAGGGAGCCGAACGTGATCAGCAGGACGACCGCGGCCACACCGAGACCGATCACCTCGGTCAGGCTCTGCTCGTCCTGCACCTGCATGGCGTCGCCGCCGTACTCGACCGTGAGGCCGGCGGCGCGCGCCGGTTCGACCGCGGTGGCCACCGCCTCCTGCGCCTCGGGCGTCACCTCCTGGGCGCGTACGTCGTACGTCACCTGGGCATAGCCAGTGCGGCCATCGGCAGAGATCGCCTTGGCGGTAAAGGGATCCAGAACTCGGGCCACCTGTGGGGCGTCGGTGATCCGGGCCAGCGACTGGCGCACCTGCGCGGCGTTGGCCGGGTCCGCGAGCTTCTGGCCGTCGGGCGCCTGGAAGACGATCCGCGCCGAACCCGCGTCGGCACCGGCCTGCGGGAACCGCTGACCGAGCAGGTCGGCCGCGCGCTGCGACTCGGTCCCCGGGATCGAGAAGGCGTCGGCGGTCGGACCGGACAGAGTGGCCGCACCGGCGACTCCGGTGGCCAGCAGACCAAGCCACACCAGCACCACCAGCCGACGCCGGCGGAAAGCGAACCGGCCGAGCCGGTAGAGGAAGGTAGCCATGCAGCCGATCGTTCCGCCCGGCCGTTGTAGCCCGCGTCGGTCAGGCGTGGGCTTCTCGTCGTACTGCGGATGCCGTACGAACTACTGCGGCTGCGGTACGTCGGCAGCCGGCGGCGTCGCACCGGGACGGACCAGGCCGGTTTGGTACGCGAGCACGACCAGCTGGGCGCGGTCGCGGCAGTCGAGTTTCACCATCGCGCGGTTGACGTGCGTCTTCGCGGTCGAGGGAGACAGCACCAGGCGTTCGGCGATCTCGTCGTTCGTCAGCCCGAGCGCGACCAGGCTGACGATCTCGCGCTCCCGGTCGGTGAGGACGTCGAGGACGGACGGGCCGAGATCCTGACCGACCCGCGGCTCGGCGAGGAAGCGGTTCATCAGGCCGCGGACGGCCTTCGGGGAGAGCAGCGCGTCGCCGCGCGCGACCACCCGGATCGCGTTGATCAGCTCGGCCGGTTCGACGCTCTTGCCGAGGAAGCCGCTGGCTCCGGCCCGGATCGCCTCGAAGACGTACTCGTCCACCTCGAACGTGGTCAGGATCAGCACCTTCACGCCGGCCAGCGCCTCGTCCGCGTTGATCTGCATGGTCGCCGCGAGCCCATCCAGCTCCGGCATCCGGATGTCCATCAGGATGACGTCGGCCCGCTCGGTCCGGGCCAGCTCGACCGCGTCCCGGCCGTTCGCCGCCTCAGCGACAACCTCCAGATCGGGCGCTGAGTTCACCAGCACCCGGAACCCGCTGCGGATCAGCGTCTGGTCGTCGGCCAGCAGCACCCGGATCGTCACCTACGACTCCCGTCTCGAGAGGAAGCACAGCATGCACACCAAAACCTCCACCGGGCTCAGGTCCGGTCCGTAACTCGCCACCCACAGCCGATACTCGCTCACGCATCCCCAGCAGACCGTGCCCGGCACTGACCAGCGGCAGGGAGGGCACGGTGGGCCCGGCCGGGCCGGTGTCGGTGATGTCGACGGCCAACGCGCCCGGGCGGCGGGTGAGGCGGACGTGCGCCGCGGCACCCGGAGCGTGTTTGAGGACGTTGGTGAGGGATTCCTGCACGATGCGGTATGCCGTCAGCTCGATCACGTCGGGGAGTGGGCCGATCGAGTCGGGCGGCTCGCAGCCGACCTTCACCCCGGCGGCCGCGAACGACTCGATCAACGATCCCAACTCCAGCAGAGAAGGTGCCGGTGCTGTCGGCAACAAGCTGCCCTGACGCCGCAGTACGCCGAGCAGCACGGTGAGCTCCTGCAGCACCGTCCGGCCGCCTTCACGCACCAGGGTCAGCGCGCGCTCGGCCTCTTCCGGCTGGCTGCGCAGGACGTGCGCGGCGACCCCGGACTGCACGTTCATCAGCGCGATGTGGTGGGCGATCACGTCGTGCAGCTCGTGGGCGATCCGCAGCCGCTCCTCGATCACCCGCCGCTGCGCCTCCTCCTCGCGCGACTGCTCCGCGCGGACCGCCCGCTCCTCCAGCTCCTGCAGATAGGCGCGCCGGTACCGGACAGCCTCGCCGACCGCGCCCGCGAACAGCACCAGGAAGGTCATCCCCAGGTTGTCCAGGAAGTTCCCGTCGACGAACAGGGAGTCCGCGACCATGGTGGTGACCGCCACCGCGACGACCGCGATCGAACGGGTCTTCCGGTCCTTCTGCAGTACGACGGTATACACCGCGCAGGCCATGAACAGGGCGATCGGGCCTTTGCCCTGCGCGA
Organism: Kribbella antiqua; assembly: GCF_004345665.1. Lineage (GTDB taxonomy): Bacteria > Actinomycetota > Actinomycetes > Propionibacteriales > Kribbellaceae > Kribbella > Kribbella antiqua. Next base: position 155,629 of record NZ_SLWR01000011.1, on the reverse strand, counting down.
TGATCGCGTACAAGGTCGCGACGAACGTGGTCACGCCGAGCACCACCAGCGGCGCGAACCGCCGGACGGCGAGTGCGACGGCGGCCACCACGGAAAGCGCCACCAACGTCGGTGTCAGCTCGATCCGCTCACCGACGTGCCGGCCACCCGGCACCATCAGGCAGATCGCCAGGACGATCAGCGCGAGAGCGTGGTCGACCGCCAACGGGTGCCACTTGAAGTCGCGGCAGAACCGCAGCAGCGCGCCCATTCCCTCACAGTACGTGTTCGCGCCAAGCTCGGCGTCGTCCTGCCGCCGTATTCCTGCCGTACCGCCAACGCAGTACGGTCTGGTCGCTCAGAGCAACTCGCGGAGAGCGGCGATTGGGTCGGGGGCGTCGAGGAGGCGGGCGCCGCGGGGGAGCAGTTGCAGGACACCGCTGAGCATCCGGCCGGCCACGCCGGCTCGTTCCCAGAGCAAGATCGTCTGGAGTGCCACCGCGTCGTAGATGCGTCCGTCCGGAGCGCTCCATCGGGGATTGCCGAAGGTGGCGCGCAGATGCTTGCGGACGCGTCCGGAGGCAGTCTCCTCTCCGAGCCCGACGCCGGTGAACACCGCGACAAAGGTCGTTGCGGCGAGGGCCACGACGTCGGCGTCGAGCATCGCTTCGATGTCGGTGTTGTACGGCATCAACCCAGCTCTCTCGAGGCTTTGACGGCGAGTTCGCGGAGGGCTGTGTAGCGGGGGCGGAGGGTGTGGACTCGGTCGACCTCGGCAGGGGCGGGAGTGAGGTGTTCCCCGCCTGGGTCCGGGGACAGGCCGAGGGCGATGGCTGCGGCACCGCGGGCGCCTACTTCGGCTTCGGCGCAGACTGTGGTCGGGCGGGCGAAGGTGGCGGTGAGGCAACGGCGCCACCAGGCGGAGGCGTCGATACCGCCACCGCCGAGGACGACCTGCAGCTGACGGCCGAAGAGCGAGTCGAGCATCCGTAGCCCGCGGTCGATCTCCAGCGACGCGCCCTGCAAGGACGCCGCGAGGAGGTCCGCAGCGGTGTCGTCGAAGGACAGGCCGAAGTAGACGCCCGATCCGCTCGCGACGGTCTCCGGTGGTCTCGTGCCGGCCTGGAACGGAGCCGCGATCACCCGCGACGACCCGATCTCGATGCCGGTCGGCTCGTCGGAATCCAGCTGCAGTACGCCGGTAAGCCACGCGTGGAGGTTCCCGGCCGCGGAGAAGGCCATCCCGGTCACGGCACGCTTGTCGTCCACCCGGTACCGCCACAACTCCCACGGCAGCTCAGGCGCGTCGTCGATCGGATGCACCACCCGCACGGCGGCCGACGTCCCCACCGTCACTGCCGCCGTCGTCTCGTCGTACCCACCGGTCCCGACGTTGGACGCGGCGCCGTCGCCGGTCGGTGGATGCACCGGTACGCCGACCAGCCCCGGCCAGCGGCGTCCGAACTCCGACGACAACGACCCGGTCCAGCCGGTGGGCACGATCGGCGGCAATCGGTCGGCTTTGACCCCGGCGATGTCGAGGGCCTCCTCGTCGTACGAGCCGTGCGCGAGGTCGAGCGTGCCGGTCCCGGAAGCGATCGAGACCGAGGTCACCCGCTCACCGGTGAGGCGCTCGAGCACCAGATCGGGCAGTCCCGCGAAGCCGGCCGGCGAGCCCTCGGACAGCAGCCACGGGATCCGGCGGGTCCAGTAGAGCCGGTGCAGCCAGGAGCCTGTCCTTGCGTGGAAGGCGTGCTCGTCGAAGGACGATCCGAGGTCGAGCGATACGGCCCGGGTGTCGGCCCAGGTGATCACCGGAGTGACCGCTGAGCCTTTGTTGTCTAGAGCAACGATCGAGTGCCACTGCGAGGACAGCACGATCGCGCCGATGTCGTCCAGGTGCCCGTTCTGCTGGAGCTCGTCCAGGCAGCCGAGCAGGCCCTCGACGTATTCGTGCAGGTCGAGCGTCGCCGAGCCGCCGGTCGCGTACGTCGGTGAGATCTTGTACCGCGCCAACGCGCCCGGAACCGGGGCGGCGTCGACCGCGGACAACACCAGCGCACGCGCCGACGAGGTGCCGAGATCCAGCGCTAGGATCCGGCCGTCAGTCCTCGTCATGCAGAGCCTTCAGGAAGGACGCCGCCCACACGTTCACGTCGTGCGCGGCCAGATGCTTGCGCATCGCCTTCATCCGCCGGCCGAGCTGGCGGTCGTCGGTGTTCATCGCATCGACGATGGTGTCCTTCATCCCGTTGATGTCGTGCGGGTTCACCAGGAACGCCTGCCGGAACTCGTCCGCCGCACCGGCGAACTCACTCAGCACCAGCGCGCCGGTGTCGTCGTACCGAGTGGAGACGTACTCCTTGGCGACCAGGTTCATGCCGTCCCGCAACGGCGTCACCACGGCGACGTCCGCGGCCCGGAACAGGCTGGCCATCTCGGTGCGTGAGTACGACGTGTGCAGGTAGTTGATGGCCGGCGTACCGATCCGGCCGTGCTCACCGTTGATCCGGCCGACCAGCAGCTCGATCTCGTCGCGCAGGACGCGGTACTGCTCGACCCGCTCACGCGACGGCGTCGCGACCTGGATGAACACCGCGTCGTCGACGGAGATCCGCTTCTCGTCCAGGAGTTCGCCGAACGCGCGCAATCGTTGCCTGATGCCCTTGGTGTAGTCGAGCCGGTCCACGCCGAGCAGGATGTGTTGCGGGCTGCCGACCTCCTCGCGCATCTCGGCCGCGCGGGCGGTCGTCTCCGGCTTACGGGCCAGCTCCTCCAGTTCGCCGACGTCGATGGAGATCGGGAACGCCTTGGCCCGGACGATCCGGTCGTCCGGCAGGTGGATCCGGTCGCCGCGAGTGCGCAGGCCCATCCGGTTGCGGGCCAGCCGGGCGAAGTTCGAGGCGGCGCCGGGCCGCTGGAAACCGACCAGGTCCGCGCCCATCAGCCCGTCCAGGATCTGCCGCCGCCAGGGCATCTGGGCGAACAGCTCGGTCGGCGGGAACGGGATGTGCAGGAAGAACCCGATCCGTACGTCGGGACGCAGCCGGCGCAGCATCGCCGGGACCAGCTGCAGCTGGTAGTCGTGCACCCACACGTCCGCGTTGTCGTCGGCGGCCTCCGCGGCGGCCTCCGCGAACCGCCGGTTCACCGCGACGTACGACTCCCACCACTCCCGATGGAACTCCGGCGCCACGATCACGTCGTGGTAGAGCGGCCACAGCGTGGCGTTCGAGAAACCCTCGTAGTACAGCTGCACGTCCTCGGCCGACAGCAGCACCGGCACCAGGTGCATGCCGTCGTTGTCAAAGGGGTCCAGCTTCTCGTCGGCGCTACCGGTCCAGCCGATCCAGGCGCCGTGATGGCCCTGCATGACCGGGGCCAGGGCGGTGACGAGTCCACCTGGACTCCGCCGCCACGCCGTACTGCCGTCGGGCATCTCGATCCGGTCGACCGGCAATCGATTAGCCACCACTACGAAGGAACTGCGTCCATTCGACATCTGCTGTCATCGCCCCAGGTATTCGTCGTCACCGGGGTAGCTGACCCCGATCTGTCTACGGGTCTCGTCGAGCAGCTCGAGGATCTCGATCGTCGCGGCATGCGGCAGCGACGGGACCTCCACCGCCCCGTCGCGCAGCGCCCGCATCACTTCGGCCGCTTCATAGTGGTACCCAAGCCCATGCGCCGGTACGTCGATCCGCTCCTGGCCGGCCGCCGTACTGCGCACGTAGTACTCGGGGTGGTGGAAGCGGTGCGGAAGCAACAAACTGCCCTCCGGGCCGCTCACCGAGGCGGTCCACGGGTTCTGCGAACGCAGGCCGCAGGTGAGGGCCGCGACCGCGCCGGAGTCGTATCGCCAGGCCATCGCCACATTCAGGTCGACGCCGTCCTCGTTGAGTGCACCGACCGCTTTGACCTCGGCGGGCCGGCCGAGCGCCATGTAGGTGAACGTCATCGGGTAGATGCCGCCGTCCATCAGCGAGCCGCCGCCCAGCGCCGGGTCGAGCAGGCGCGTCGGTAGCGACGGCTTGTAGAAGGCGAAGTCCGCGTTGACCTGCAGAGGCTCGCCGATCACACCGCTCTCGAGGTCTTTGAAGAGCGCCTGGATGACGGGATTCGTCCGCATCCACATCGCTTCGGCGAACAGCGTCCGGTGTTCGGTCGCGACCGCGATCAGGTCGCGGGCCTGCTTGGCGGTCAGCGTGACCGGCTTCTCGCACAGCACCGCGATTCCCGCCTGCAGGGCGGCGCGGGCGACGGCGTAGTGCTGGGGGTGCGGCGTGCCGATGTAGAGCGCGTCGACCGTGCCGGACTCGATCAGCCGGCGGTAGTCGTCGTACGCGTGCTCGATGCCGAATTCGGCGGCGAACCGGTCCGCGTTCGACTGGGACCGGGACGCGACGGCGGTCACCACGGCCTGGTCGGCGAGCAGCTTCAGGTCCCTCGTGAACGACGTGGAGATGTTGCCAGTAGCAACGATGCCCCACCTGACGCGATCTACACCCACTGTGTGAACTCCGGGGTCGGGAACGGTCCGGCTGCCTTGATTCTCGCGGTTTCGAACGCATGAGCCAAGCGAATGAGCGTGGCGTCACTCCGGCCGGTGCCGCTGAAGGTGATTCCGACCGGCAGTCCGGCGACCAGTCCGGAGGGCACCGAGATCAGTGGGTAACCGGCCAGGGCGGCGTGTGAGGAGGAGCTGCCGAGCACGTGGTCGCCGTTGACCAGATCGATCGTCCAGGCCGGTGAGTACGACGGAGTGACGAGAGCGTCGAGCTGGTTCTCCCGCAGCAGGTTGTCGATGCCGTCGCGACCGGCCCGGAGCGCGGCCAGCCTCGAGGCGACGTAGATCGGGGTGTCGAGGCCTTCGGTGGCCGCGGCCCTTTCGAAAAGCTCCTGACCGAACCACTTGAGCTCGACGTCCGCGTGCTCCTTGTTGAACGCGATCAGGTCGTCCAGCGTGCGTGGTCCGCCGGGCGCGCGGGTAGCCAGGTAGGCGGCCAGGTCGACCTTCAGCTCGTGTGCCAGTACCTGCAGTTGGTCCTCGTCGCCGCCTGGGTTCGGCAACGACAGGTGGTCCACCAGAGTCGCGCCACACCGGCTGAGCAGTTCCAGCGCCTGCTCGGTGACCTCGTCGAGCCCAGTCGAGTAGCCCCACAGCGGTCCACGCGGTACGCCGATCCGCACGTCGCTGAGGTCCTCACCACGGCAGTGCTCGCTGTAGTCGGTAGAGCCACCAGTGAGGACCGTCAGTAGGGCAGCAGCCTGGGAGACCGTTCTGGTCATCGGTCCGGCGGTGTCCTGCGAGTGTGAGATCGGCACGATGCCCTGCTGTGGGATTAGCCCCACCGTGGGCTTCAGGCCGACGATGCCGTTCAGTGCGGCCGGGCAGACGATGGAGCCGTTGGTCTCCGTACCCACTGCGAGGTCTGCGAGCCCTGCGGCGACGGCTGCGCCCGATCCGCTCGAGGAGCCGCCTGCCGAGCGGTTGAGTGCATACGGGTTGCGCGTCAGACCGCCGTACGCGCTCCAACCGGACGATGACGCCGAGCCGCGGAAGTTGGCCCACTCGCTCAGGTTGGTCTTGCCCAGTACGACGCAACCCGCCTCGCGCAGTCGTCGTACGAGCGGAGCGTCGTTGGGCGGCGGTGGCTGGTCGGCCAGCGCCAGCGAGCCGGCTGTGGTCGGCAGATCGGCGGTGTCGATGTTGTCCTTGACCAGGACCGGTACGCCGTGCAGCGGGCCGCGGACCCGCCCGTCGTCACGCTCGGCGTCGAGTTGGGCGGCCTGAGTGAGAGCGGCGGGGTTGGGCGTGCAGATGGCGTTGACCAGCGGGTCCACCTCACGGCTTTTGGCCTGCAGCTCTTCCACCAGCGCCACGCTGGAGAGAGTTGAGCTCACTTGAAAGATCCTGCCAGAGTGGGGCAGGTCCGGCCGTCCGCCCGGCGACACGTTCCGTGTCGCCTGACCGGTGAATGACATCGCTGTTGTTCAGCACGTACAGTGGAGCGCGGACGGACGATCACCGACCGCACAGGAGTCAGCAGCAGATGGACAGCGCCAATGCCAGCTCTCCCGGCCCAGCCGAAGCTGCCGCGCCGGCCGTTGCCGGACTCTCGGAGCGTGACGGCGCGATCCTTGCCTTCGAGCGGCACTGGTGGAAGTACGCCGGTGCGAAGGAGCAGGCGATCCGGGACCAGTTCCAGATGTCCGCGACCCGCTACTACCAGGTGCTGAACGCGCTGATCGACCGGCCGGAGGCCCTCGCTCACGACCCGCTGCTGGTCAAGCGGCTGCGCCGGTTGCGCGCCGCCCGCCAGCGCGCCCGCTCCGCCCGCCGTTTGGGCATCGAGGTCTGAAGATGCCCCGCCCTCGTGGCGACAGGGGTCAGGTCCTCTCGTCCCTCGTTGCTGTGCTCGCCGTCGTCGCGATCGTCGCCGGCCTGCTGGTGCTGTTCGGCACACGCGGCAACAACAGCACGGCCGACTCCACCGCTGCCACGCGGTCGCCATCTCCATCGCCTTCGTCCAAGCCGAGCGGTGGGCCGTCGACGATCGTGGCCAGCGTGCCGAAGCCGTCTGCCGAGGCCACTACGCCTACTCCTACGCCGACTCCCGCGCCTTCGGAGACTACTGAGCCGCCGGCCACCACCCAGCCGCCCGCGACGCAGCCTCCTGCCACGCAGCCCCCTGCGACGCAGCCGACCACCATCCCGCCGGACCAGCGGCCCGCGGTGGAGGTCTACAACAACACCGCGCGGAAGGGCCTGGCCGACTCGGTGGCCGGCCGGGCGCGGCAGCTCGGCTGGACGGTGACCGGTGCCGACAACTGGCACGGCAAGATTGCCGGCAGCACCGTGTACTACCCGCCGGGCATGCAGGACGCAGCTGCCCAGCTCGCCCGGGACCTCGGCATCAACCGGACCAAGGACGCCCTGGACAACATGAAGAAGGACCGGCTCACCGTGATCCTCACAACGGATTACCCCGGTTGACGTCCTCCCCGACCTGAAGGACGGGGATTCCAACTACTACGCGGAGGTAGCGTGTTGAGGTTCACGCTTCGGCGAGACCCGTATGGGCGTCTCTCGGCGTGCGCTGACGGCCCGTCCGGCCGCGATGTTGACCGCCGCGTTCACGTCCGCGTGCGCCTGGTGTCCGCAGGCCACGCACCGGAAGACCGCTTGGCTCTCGCGGTTCTCCGGTGCGCGATGCCCGCAGACGCTACAGGTCTGCGACGTGCACGCGGGGCTGATTTTCTCGACCCGGCCCGGCGCCTTGTCCTCCAGCCGGGTCACCAGTTGGCCCCAGCCGTTGGCCAGGATGCCGCGGTTGAGCCCGGCCTTGGCGCGGCGTCGGTTCGGCAGATAGGCACCCGGTCGTGCGGGGTCGGGCTTCGGCTTCGGGCGACGCGTCATCTGAGGGATGCGCAGGTCCTCCACCCGGATCAGGTCGAAGCGCCGCGCCAGGTTGGTGCTGGTCTTCTCCACCCAGTCCTTGCGCCGGTCACCGGCCCGGGCAGACAGCTTCGCGATCGCCGCCTTCGCCCGCCGATGCCGGTTCGAGCCACGACGGCACCGGGCCAGGCGACGCTGCAGTTGCTTCAGCCGGACCTGCTCGCGCTCCGACAGGCCGGGGCAGGCCAGAAGTTCCCCGGTGGACAGGGCCGCCGAGACGGTGACGCCGCGGTCCACACCGACCACCTCACCGGTACCCGGTGCGGGGATCGGCGGCGGGATAACGGCGAACGCCAAGTGCAGGCGACCCACGCGGTCACAGGTGACGCGGTACGACTTCGCGTCGGGTATCGCGCGGGACAGTTGGACCTTCACCCAGCCGACCTTGGGCACGAGCACTCGGGCCCGCTTCCGGTTCAGCTTCACGACCCGGGTCGCCTGGCCGCCGACGATGCGGAAGCCCTCGTGCAGTCCGGCTTTGCGCCAGGTCGGCCGCCGGTGGGTGCCGGCGTAGAAGTTTCTGGCGGCCTGGTCGAAGTCCCGCAGCGCCTGCTGTTGCACGGTCTGCGATCCGGCACGCAGCCAGCCGAATGCGGCTCGGGCTTCGGTCAACTGCCGTGCCTGCTCGACATACCCCGGTGTCGCGGCTTTGTCGCGGGTCCACATCGACCACTGCTCCAGCGCCAGGTTCCACACGTACCGGGCGTGCCTGCACTGCTCCAGCAACGCAGCTTCCTGCGCAGGAGTCGGGTACATCCGGAACCGGGACACGCCACCTACCCAATCAGCTGCGACCGACAATCCCTGATCATCGAAGGGAGGCAGTCGCGGTTCCTCCCGACCCCAGGCGGGGTGACGCCGCGACCAATCCGATGAGTACGCCGATCATCCAGACCGACGCGGGACGCGACGGCTGGGAGGCGATCATCGCCGATCCGACCACCGCGGTGATCTCGTCCGACTTCGACGGCGTACTGTCGCCGCTGGTCGAGGACCCGGCCCGTGCCCGGCCGGTCGAGGGTGCACTGGACGCGCTGGCCCGGCTGGCCCGGACAGTGAGCCAGGTGGCGATCGTCACCGGTCGCCCAGCGCTGGTGGCTACAGAGCTGACCGGTGTGACCGGCCACCCAGGGCTCGGGCGTCTCGTCGTACTGGGGCATTACGGGCTGGAGCGGTGGGACGCTTCCACTGGGACGGTGACGAGCGATCCGGTGCCGGCTGGTGTTGCCGAGGCGCGCTCCAGGCTTCCTGAGCTGCTGCAGGAGGTTGGGCTCCCGGATGCCTTCGTGGAGGACAAGGAGAGCTCGCTGGCGGTGCACACCCGCCGGCTGCCGGACCCGGTCGGTGCGCTCGAGAGGCTGCGTACGCCGCTGACCGAGCTGGCGGAGTCGACCGAGCTGCGGCTGGAGCCGGGCAACCTGGTGCTGGAGCTCCGGCCGCCGGGTATCGACAAGGGAGTCGCGCTGCGGCGGCTGCTGGAGTCCACCGGTGCACGGTCGATCCTCTACGCGGGTGACGACCTGGGAGACCTCGCGGCGTACCGGGCGATCGACGAGCAGCGCAAGGACGGTCTGCGCGCCGTACTGGTGGCAACCCGGTCATCGAACGCGACCGAGCTGATCGAGGCCGCCGACATCGTGGTGGACGACCCGGCTGGTGTGGTGACTGTGCTCACGGCCCTTTCGGACGCGATCGCAGCACGCTGATCGTCTGCATCAGCGTCCGCCCGAACGGCTGAATCGGCCGCTCGACGTAGCCGCCGTCCTTGAGGTTGGCCAGCCGCTCGAACGGATTCCGCGACGCCGGGTCGGCGGTCAACAGCCACGAGATGACGGCTCCCACGCCGTACAGCGGAAGCATCGGCAACCCGAGCAACCAGAAGTACTGCCACGAGTGCCGCTCCTCGTGCTTGACCAGCACCGGCGCTTCATCGAAATACGACCGCTCATGCTTACTCAGTACGACGTTCCCGACCGTGAACGCCCCCGCAACCGGAAACCCCAACTTGTACGAGTTCGCATAAACCAGCCCCCGCTCCCCCCAACTGAACCGGGCCCCTCCGATCACCCCCACCAGCACCCCCGCAACTGTCGACAGATTCACCAGGTTGCCCACAACCTTCACCCACTGCCACCCAGTCATGCCTCAGTATGCGGTTCTGTCCGAGGCATGAGTAAGACTTGGCCTGTGAGTTCGGTGGTGCGGGTTTGGCGGGTGGGGCGGGTGGTGGATCCGCATTCGGTGATTGGGGGGTTGCGGAAGGGGCCGGGGGATCCGGCGTATGTGTTCGAGGCTGGGCGGCGGACGGTGTGGCGGGCTACGCGGACGCCGGATGGGCCGGTGTTGCTGCGATTGACGCCGTACGGCGGAGTGGGGGAAGTGGAGGCCGAGGCGTGGGGCCCTGGGGCCGGGTGGGCGCTGGACGGGGTGCCGGAGTTGCTGGGGGAGACGGACAGTTGGGACGGGTTCGAGCCGTTGCCGGAGCACACGGCGCTGGTGGATGCGGCGCGGAGGTTCCCGCATCTGCGGGTGCCGCGGACGCGGGCGGTGTTCGAGGCGATGGCTGCGGCCGGCATCGAGCAGGTCGTCACCGGCAAGGAGGCGTTCCGGGCGTGGCGGTTGCTGCTCCGCGAGTACGGCGAACCCGCGCCAGGACCGGGCTCACCGGACGGGCGGGCGATGATGGTGCCGCCGTCGCCGGAGGAGTGGCGGCTGATCCCGTCGTGGCAGTGGCTGCGGGCGGGGGTGGAGAGCCGGCGGTCGCGGGTAGTGATCACGGCGGCGACGCGGGCCAAGGCGTTGGAGCGGACGCTGGAGCTGACCGACTCAGCCGAGATCGAGCGGCGGCTACGGTCGCTGCCAGGCGTCGGCGTGTGGACGGCTGCGGAGGTGCGTCAGCGGGCGCATGGTGACGCGGACGCTTTCTCGTTCGCGGACTACCACGTGTCGCGCAACGTCTCGTACGCGCTGATCGGCGAGGAGCTGGACGACGAAGGCTGCGCCGAACTGATCGAGCCTTACCGCGGCCACCGCTTCCGCGTCCAGCGCCTGCTCGAGCTCACCGGCATCACCCACCCGCGCTACGGCCCCCGCAAGTCCCTCCCCACCCACACCCCCGGCGCGACCCACCGCCTCCGCTAGCCCCGCTGCAGTCGGCACGGTGCCTTCGATGGCACGCTCCCTGCACTCGAGGCCTGCTTCGGCGCCGCGGGCTGGTCGAGCGCCGCTGCGGGTGGTTCGAGGCCGTGGCGGATCGCGGACGCGGCGTTGATTCCTGCGGCGATTTCCTTCAGCAACTTGAACATGTCTCCATCGTCCGAGCCCAGCCGCGTCCGCAGAAGTGGCGTAAACGACGACTACCGCTAAGATTTCGACATGCAGCGTCGAACGGTGTCCGTCCTCGCGTACGACGGCATGACCGCGTTCGAAGCCGGCATCGTCATCGAGGTGTTCGGCCTCGTCTGGCCCGACATCGACCACCCCTGGTACGACCTCAAGGTCTGCACCGAGACCCCCGACCCGATCCGCGTCCTCGGCGGCGCCTCGCTCACCACCCCGCACGGTCTGGACGAGTTCGCCGCAGCGGACACCGTCGTCATCCCGAGCGTCGCCAATCCTCGCGCAGAGACCTCACCTGCCCTGATCGAGGCACTGCAAAGAGCACATGGCAACGGCGCCCGGATGGTCTCGATCTGTTCCGGCGCCTTCGCGCTCGCCGCCGCCGGCCTGCTCGACGGCCGCCGCGCCACCACCCATTGGCGGTACGCCGATCTGCTCCGCGAGCGCCACCCACAGGTCCTGGTGGATCCGGAGCCGCTCTACACCGACGAGGGCGACGTACTCACGAGTGCTGGCTGTGCAGCCGGGCTCGACCTGGCGATGCATCTGGTGCGCAAGGACTATGGCGCTGCGGTGGCGAACGCGGTCGCCAGACGGCTGGTGATTCAGCCGTATCGCTCTGGCGGCCAAGCGCAGTACATCGAGTCGCCTGTTCCGCCGGAGCCAGACGACACGTCCGTCGCGCGCAGCATCGGCTGGGCGCTGGAACACCTAGCCGAGCCGATCGGCGTACCGGAGCTGGCCAAGCAGGCGGGCTTGTCGCCGCGGACGTACCTGCGGCACTTCGTGAAAGCAACCGGAACGACGCCCGGTAAGTGGCTGATCGCGCAACGCGTGCAGGCGGCGCTGACGATGCTGGAGACAGGGGATGCGCCAGTGGAGGAGATCGCACTGGCTGCCGGGTTCGCGACCCCGGTGACGTTCCGGCACCATTTCGCGAAGCAGCTCCACACCTCGCCCTCGGCGTACCGTCGTACGTTCAGAGCGCGTCGCAACTCCTAGGGGTGTCCTGAGATCCGTCGTCTCGGATCGTGGGAAGCGACGACACAATATGGACCCAATTGGGTAATCTCGGGGGAGCTCATCCAGAGGGACTGAGGGAAACGGCCCGTCGACGTCCCGGCAACCCTCCCCGTTGACGTCCCAGCCTGGGGCGGTCGCGGCGGAACGGTGCCAAATCCGTCCCGCGCCGAGATCCGGTGTCCGGGGAAGATGAGGAGGGAACCTCACTCATGAGCCTGACCGCCACCCACACCATCCGTGAAGGTGCCTTCGGCAACGGTACGCACCTGAGCTGCCGGGCTTGTGGAGCGAAGTCGCCGCTCGGTCCGTTCTACGCCTGTATGGAGTGCTTCGGTCCACTCGAGGTCGGGTACGACTACCCGACCATCATCCGTGAGCAGATCGAGGCCGGCCCCAAGAACATCTGGCGCTACCAGCCCCTGCTGCCCGTCCCGACCGACGTGGCCAGCTTCCCGAACACCGAGCCCGGCTACACCCGGCTCATCGACGCCGGCAACCTGGCCCGCGAGCTGGGCCTGCGCAAGTTGTGGGTGAAGGACGACTCGGGCAATCCCACACACTCCTTCAAGGACCGCGTGGTCGCGAGTGCCCTGAGCGCCACCCGTGAGCTCGGCATGAAGGTCTTCGCCTGCCCCTCGACCGGCAACCTGGCCAACGCCGTGGCCGCGGCCGCCGCCCGGGCCGGCATCCGCTCGGTCGTCTTCATCCCGAAGGACCTCGAGCGCCCCAAGATCATCACCACGGCTGTGTACGGCGGGACCCTGGTGGCCGTCGACGGTAACTACGACGACGTGAACAAGCTGGCGTCGGAGATCGCCGGCGAGGAGGAGGGCTGGGCGTTCGTCAACGTCAACGTCCGCCCGTACTACTCCGAGGGCTCCAAGACGCTCGCCTTCGAGATCGCCGAGCAGCTCGGCTGGCGGCTGCCGCAGCAGATCGTCATCCCGGTCGCCTCCGGTTCGCAGCTGACCAAGATCGACAAGGGCTTCACCGAGCTCGGCAAACTCGGCCTGGTCGATGCGACGGACTACAAGGTGTACGGCGCTCAGGCCACCGGCTGCTCGCCGGTCGCCCAGGCGTTCCGTGACGGCTACGACGTGGTGAAGCCGGTCAAGCCGGACACCATCGCCAAGTCGCTGGCGATCGGCAACCCGGCGGACGGGCCGTACGTCCTCGACGTTGCCCGTCGTACCGGCGGAGCGATCGAGGACGTCAGCGACGAGGAAGTCGTCGAGGGCATCCAGTTGCTGGCCCGGACCGAGGGCATCTTCACCGAGACCGCGGGTGGGGTGACGGTCGCGACGCTGAAGAAGCTGATCGAATCCGGTCAGCTCGACCCCGAGGCCGAGACGGTGATCATCAACTCCGGCGACGGGCTGAAGACGCTCGACGCCGTGGCCGACCGGGTCGGCCCGAAGGTGACCATCCCCGCGTCGTACGACGCCTTCGTGAAGGCAGGGCTGCAGTGAGCGTGAGTGTTCGAGTCCCGACCATCCTGCGGCCGTACACCCAGGGCGCGTCCGAGGTGAAAGCCGACGGCGCAACCCTGAGCGAGGTGCTGGAGTCGCTGGACAGCTCGTACCCGGGCATCAAGGCACGCGTGCTGGACGAGTCCGGCGAACTGCGCCGCTTCGTGAACGTGTACGTCGACAACGACGACGTCCGCTTCGCTTCCGGTCTGCAGACCGCGATCAAGGACGGTGGCGAGGTCTCCATCATTCCGGCGGTCGCCGGCGGCTGACCTGGCAGTATGGCCCGATGCGCGCTGTTGTCATCGAGCAGTACGGCGTTCTGCCGGTAGTCCAGGAAGTCCCGCAACCCGAGCCGGCGCCTGGTGGTGTCGTCCTCAAGGTCGAAGCCACCGGGCTGTGCCGGAGCGATTGGCATGGCTGGATGGGGCACGATCCGGACATCGTTCTGCCCCACGTCCCTGGGCACGAGCTGGCCGGCACGATCGCCGCCGTCGGCCCGGGCGTGCAGGGCTGGCAGGTCGGCGATCGGGTCACCACGCCGTTCATCTGCGCCTGTGGCGTGTGCGAGCAGTGCCGCGAGGGCAACCATCAGGTGTGCCCCAATCAGCTGCAGCCTGGGTTCAACTACTGGGGTTCCTTTGCGGAGTACGTCGCACTGCCGTATGCGTCGGTGAATCTGGTCCGGCTGCCTTTGGAGTTGGACTTCGACACGGCGGCGGGATTGGGGTGCCGGTTCGCGACGTCGTTCCGGGCGGTCCGACAGGTCGGGCGAGTCGCCGCTGATGAGAACGTGGTGATCTTCGGCTGCGGCGGAGTCGGGCTGTCGGCGGTGATGATCGCCGCAGCTTTGGGTGCCCGCGTGATCGCGGTCGACACCAACCCGGAAGCGCTGAAACTGGCTCGCTCGTACGGCGCCGCAGACACGCTCCAGGCGTCGTTGGAGACTGTGGACGAAATCCGCGATCTCACCGGCGGCGGAGCTCACGTCACCATGGACGCCCTCGGCTCCAACGACATCGTCCAGCAAGCCCTCCTCGCCCTCCGCCCCCGCGGCCGCCATCTCCAGGTCGGCCTCCTCCCGTCCGGCGTCCAACTCGACGTAGGCCGCCTCATCGGCCAGGAACTCCAATGGCTGGGCAGCCACGGCATGCCCGCCCACGCCTACCCCGAAATGCTCAACCTAGTTGCCACCGGCAACCTAAAACCAGCAGACCTCATCACCCGAACCATCACCCTCGAACAAACCCCCGCCGCCCTAGCCGCCCTCTCAACCACCACCCCCGCCGGCGTCACGATCATCAACCCGTAGCTCTGCGCTAGGTTCGAGGCTTCAGCCTTGAAGGATCGAGGTGCGACTAGCAATGGATCACCCAGCAGTACGGGGAGAGCTCGTCACCGAGATGTTCGAGTACGACGGTGGGCGGCAGGTGACGGTGTATGTGCCGCCGGATCCGCCGGAGGCAGTTGTGTTCGCTGGTGACGGGCAATTGATTTCGCAGTGGGGTGGGTACCTCGAGGCGGCCGACGTACCGCCGACGATGATCGTCGGTGCCTACCGCACGGACGACGAGGACGAGATGGCGCGCATCCGTGAGTACTCGCCTTCGTTCGACGAGGAACGGTTCGCGGCGCACGAGAGCTTCTTCGTCGACGACGTCCGCGGTTGGGTGCGATCACGCTTCAGCGTCGCGTTGCCGGCCGAACGTACCGCGGTGTACGGCGTGTCCGCGAGTGCAGAGCTCGCGCTCGCGATGGGGCTTCGGCATCCGGACGTCTACGGCGCGGTCTTCTCGGCGTCGCCCGGCGGCGGCTACCGCCCGCCTGCCGAGCTGCCGAGCCCGTTTCCACGCACGTACCTCGTCGCCGGAACGCATGAGCCGTGGTTCCTCGAGAACGCGACCCGCTGGGCGGACGCACTGCGAGCTGCCGACGCGGACGTCGTACTGACCGAGCGCCCCGGAGACCACGGCGACCCATTCTGGGAAGCCGAGTTCCCCCTGATGGTCGCCTGGGCCTTCGGCCGCTGAGGCCGTCGTGTTTCTAGGAGCCGCCTTGCCTGGTCCACTGTGGGACGGGGCGGCCGTCCTTCTTCCACCAGGTGCCGGTCCGATCCTGCGGCCAGCCCTCCGGTGAGTCCTCCCAGTCTTCTTGACGGCCGTAGACCGTCAGATCGAGCAGATGGGCCTGCAGCATGATCGCTTCGACGCCGCGCGCGATCGTTTCATTGGTGAGGAAGACGCGATCGCCGTCGCGCAGGTAGCAGGCGATGTTGCCGGGTTCGTCGATGAGCCCGGGACCGACGCCGGGATCGTCGACCCCGAGCATCGAGTACCACGGCAGCGTGTAGCCCATGAATTCGCGGAACGGCGCGATTTCCTCCCACTGCCCCTCGCAGAAGACTGCGAAGGACACCCCGCGATGGTTCAGGTAGCTGACGTCGTGCACGTCGAAGATGCTCGCGGTGCAGCCCTCGCACTGGCCTTCGATTCCCGCGCCGTGGTGCCACATGTGCTTGTACGCGATGAGTTGGTCGCGGCCGTCGAAGACATCCAGGAGTGATACCGGGCCGTTCTGGCCGACCAGTGTGGCGAAGGCGTCGACCTCGGTCATCGGTAACCGACGCCGGGCCGCTGCGATGGCGTCTCCCTCACGGGTGTGGGCCTTCTCGCGGACGAGGAGGGCCCGGCGTTCGCGGCTCCAGGTCTCACGGTCGACGATCGGCGGCAAGGCGGTCGCTCCGGTCATTGGGTTCTCCTTGCTGGTTGTGCGGTGTTATGAATATCGACGAGCGACCCCGGCGATCGTCATCGCACTTTCTTGGTACGGCGTGAGCGCGGCGACGACCACGGTGACCTGGAAGGACCTGAGCGCATGACGAGTTCCGCGAACGAGGTGTGGTTCCGGGACGCGTTCGACGAGCACCGGCACTCGTTGCATGCGCACTGCTACCGGCTCGCCGGGAACGTCGCCGATGCGGATGACCTGGTCCAGGAGACCTTCCTGCGCGGCTGGCGCGCTCGTACGCAGTACGAGGGGAGGGCATCGATCCGGACCTGGCTCTACCGGATCGCCACGAATGTCTACCTTGATCACCGCAAGGCTGCGGCACGGCGGAGCGTACCGGTGGGCGACCCGATGGAGTGGTGCACTGATATCGGCCCTTATCCCGACTCGCTGCTGGGCCAGGACCCATCATCGGATCTGGTGGCGCGGGAGATCGTCGACCTCGCGCTGATCGCCGCGCTGATGTATCTGCCGCCACGGCAGCGGGCGGCGTTCGTCCTGCGCGACGTTTCCGGCTGGACACCGGCCGAGATCGCCGACGGTCTCGGCCTCGCGGTGCCTGCGGTGAACAGTCTGATCCAACGTGCCCGCAAGACCCTCCGTAGCCAGACGCCAGGCGATTCCCGGGAATGGCGCAGGCCGGTGCTGACCAGCGAGGACGAGGAGATCCTGCGTCGCTACGCCGCAGCGACCGATCCCGCGAGCTTCCGGGAGTTGCTGGCCGACGACATACGCATCACCATGCCGCCGGACCTACCAGTTGTCGGGATCGACGCAGCGGCCGAGTTCCTGGGCAGGCCGCTGGATTGGCGCACGTTCCCGTCCGCCGCCAACGGCCGGCCCGCCCTGATCTGCTACCTCCGTCGCCCGGGCAGCGATCAGTACGAGGCGATGGTCGTCGACGTCCTCACCATCGAAAACGGCAAGATCGTCGAAACCAACGCCTTCGTCGGCCCCCACCACGTCACCGCCTTCGGCCTGCCCGCGAGCGTCAACACCACTAATACTCTCGGTTAGTTGCCGGACCGTTTCGCAAGTAGAGGTCGCGGAGCAGGCAGATCTCAGCGCCGTGGTGGCCGCCAGCGCGACTCGAGTTGGTCGACCACCTCGGCACTCCAGTCAATTTCCGTCATGTGCCTGATGGTTCCAGGAAGCAAGGCAGCGCCTCGAGCGGTGCGATGCTGGCCGGCGGGAACTGGAGCGGAGGATCAACCGAGCCCTCCTCGCTGCCACGCAGGTGCCGATCGACAAAGCGCTGGGTTGTGGTGAGTACGGTCGCGCATTGGGCAGGTGTGATCTTGCCATCGCGAAGGGCGTCACCAAGCTCGTCGAGGTCCAGGATGAAATGGCGATCAGCACCAGGCGGTACCAGAAAGTCGACGTAGAGGTCATGCACGACAAGTCCGGCCTCGGTGTGCTCGACCTCGACCAGGTCGACGTACCACCACCCCTCGACCGCCCCTTCGAACACGACAGGCCTGGTCAACTGGATGCCTTGATCAAGCAACAGATAGCTGCGGTCAATCGTCGGCCGTCCAACCACCTGATACTCGGGCAGAATCCGAACGTCGTAAGCAACAACCTCCCCAACCCGCCGCCCCGGACACCACTGCCCCGTCCGATGAAGCACCCGAACATCCTCCACCGTCGAAGTCACCCCGCGACCCTCTCACGCCCCCACCACCCCCGTCTTTCCAATTCAAGCCCCAACGACCACAACGGGCGCGTGGGTTTAGAGGCGGATGAGGTAGACGGTGGGTGGGCGGCCGGTGCGGCCTTGTTGGTGGGTGCCGGTGGGGGCGGCTAGGCCGGCTCGTTCCAGGCGTTTGAGGACTCGGCGGGCGGTGCGTAGTTGGACGGCCAGGTGGTCGGCGACGTCTTGGGTGGTGAGGCCGTCGGGGAGGGTGGCGACCAGTTCGCGCATGCGGGACAGGGTTTGGGTGTTCAGGCCGACCCGGCGAGCCAGGAGCGGGAGGCTTTCGGGGCCGCGTTCGGTGGCCGGCTGATCGCCGCAGGGCTCGATGACGATCTCCACGTCGTCCGACATCGATACGACACTGGCGACGCTGCCGATCGAGGTTGCGCGACTCACTGCGCGACGGGCCAGGGCTTCGGCCTCGGCCGCCGTACGTCCGACGCCGAAACCGACGTACGCCGTGCTGTGCCGCGCTGCAAGGTGGTCGAGCAGAGGCATGCGGCTGAACTGTTCGGTCGCCTGCTCGAGCAGACCACGGGTAGTGACGACCAGGTGCCGGCCATCGGGGAGGGCGGCGAGGCTGCCGCCAAGCGTGATGAGGTCGGCGGCTAAGCCGTCGTCCGGCTCGGGGAGGTCCACGATGCCGAGGGCGACCTGGGCGTCGCCGACGTGCTGGCTGGCGGTGGTGAGGACGAGCGCCTGGAGAGTCGAGCGGATCGAGTACCGCGACGGCGCGAGCCGGACGGACGGCATCTCGTTCTCCAGCAGGTGAAAGGCCGAACCCAGGCAGCTGATCGCGACCTTGCTGTCGTGCTTCTCCCGCGCGTTCCGGTGAAACGCGACGATGTCGTCGGAGGTCAGGCCGGGCCGGTACGGCAGCACCTGGATCTGGTCCGTCGGCAGCTTCGCCTCGATCAGCGTCTCGAGCACCTCACTGCGGCGCAGGGTGTCGATCGAGAACTGGGTGACGTTGTGCCCCAGCCGCAGCAGTTCGACCAACGCGCGCAGCAGGGTGGCGCCGTCGTACGAGACGTACATGGCCGGGCAGTCGATGACGCCGGCTTCGGTGGCGATCGTGTACGGAACGACGCCGGTGAAGAGGAGAGCATCGACGTGGGACTGCTCGACCAGTTCGACGGCTTCGGTCTCGTGCCGGTACGGCAGCGGGACCAGCGTCGCACCGCTCGGCGGACCGATCGCGACGACGCGCTCGACCAGGTCTTCCGGGCCGATGACGCCGACCGTGAGGGCCATCAGGCCACCGCGCCAGGGATGAGACTGATCTGCACGGCACTCCTCCACAGACTTCTGGTCCAGCCCTCAAGTCGCAGAATAGCGCACCCGCCGCCCGAGCTCTTGACCAGCCGGAGCGGAGTCCCTAGTTTCGGTCAAGACCACAATTGGCGAGTGGGGCGAGGAGGGAGCGCCCCACCCGCGAGATCGTCGAGACACCGGATCACCAGCTCGCGTTCACCCGCGGGCAGATCCGGGCCGTAAGGGTCATACCCGGCGTCCGATGGGATGAGGCCTTCCCACACGGCTGCCCAGAGCATCCGCTGCACGTAGCCCTCGATGGGTGCGTAGAACGTCGCGGCAGCGAAGCGGTCCAGGCGGTCGGACGCCTTCAAGAAGGCTGTGTGGTCGCCTGCCGTCCAGGCGCGGAGCACAGCCGCCGAGAGCTCGACCTGAGCCGCCGCGATCCCGACCAGCGCGGTGTCGGCGCCCCACATGAACGACGGCCCGAACATCCGGTCCTCACCGGTGATCAACAACTTGCCCGTACCCCGGCCGGCCCAGAGCGCATCCTGACACCCGATAGCCCGGTCCAGCGTGGCCGTCTTGACGCCCAGCATCGACGGCAAGCCCAACAGGTCGCGGATCAACGAGGGTGGGTACGGATATCCGCCAGCCTCGCCATGCAGGTAGAAGCCGACCAGTGGGAGCCCACTCTCCGCCGCAACCCGCTCATGCAACGCCACAGCCTGCGCATGCCCGTCCGGCAAGGCTCCCAGCGCAGCCAGCGGGTAGACCATCACAGCGTCCGCCCCACCCGCCGCAGCCTGCAAAGCCATCGCCACAGTCGCGTCCGCGGCCTCCTGCAGAGTGTGTGCGCTGTCAGAGCGAGGTACGCCGACCCCCGCGACGATCGGCAAGTCAGTCGCCTGCCGCCACGTCTCCAGCACCTTGGAGCGATCAGCACGAGACAGGTAGAGCCCGCGACCAGTGTGAGCCCATACCGCGACCCCGCCGATGGGCCCTGCCGCGATCTGCTCGGCGTACGCGGCCAGAGCGTCGTACGCGATGACACCGTCGGCGTTCATCGGCGTGACGACGGCGGGGAGCAGTGTGCCGCGCAGGTGCTCGACTAGTGGGTGCATAGGACCTCTCAGACCTCGTGGCCGAGTCCAGGCCGTGTGGGTACGTCTACCCAGCCCTTGCAGTCCGCAAAGGCACTCGGAGCCAGCGGATCCTCATGCACCATCAGTGGGCCGACCAGGTCGGCTGCAACCGTCGCACCTGGTACGGCGGCCGCCAGGTGAACTGCAGCCAGCGTCGCAACCCCCAGCTCGGGCATCGAGCCCACCTTCACCGCCAGGCCCGCAGCCTCGGCCAGGTTCGCGATCTGCAGGGCCCGGTGCAGTCCACCAACCTTGAGGATCTTGATGTTCAGTACGTCGGCCGCACCACGCCTGACGATCTCCAGAGCGTCCTGCAGCGAGTGCATGCTCTCGTCGACCATCAGTCGTACGTCGAGACGCTCACGCAGCCGGACGAGGCCTGCAAGGTCCCAACGTGGCAGCGGCTGCTCCAAGAGCGTCAGCCCGGCAGCAGCCATCTTGGCGAGCACCGGTGCTGTCGCGGCGTCGTACCCCTCGTTGGCGTCCAGGCACAGCTCTGCATCGGCAGGGATGGCTGCCCGGACAGCCTTGACCAGCTCCAGGTCCTTGGCCGGGTCATGCCCGCCCTTGACCTTCAGGTGCCGGAAACCCTTGTCGGCGTACGCCGCTGCCTCGGCCGCCATCTCGTCGAGTGTGCCGAGCCCGACGACCCAGGTGGTCTGCACGCGGTCTCTGATGCTGCCGCCGAGCAGAGCGTGCACGGGCCAGCCACTGATCCGGCCGGCCAGGTCGTAGAGCGCGATGTCGAGGCCGGACTTGGCCACGTGCTGCCCGCGCAGGACGGCGTCCATCACCCGGTGAGCGCCGGCCCGGTCAAGCGGATCACGGCCGATCAGAGTCGGCGCGAGGTGATCTTCGATGGCAGCGGTGACACCTGCGAGCGTATCCCCGGTGTACGCCGTCATCGGCGATGTCTCACCGATGCCGACCACGCCGTCCGCGGTGTGGATCTCGACCACCAGGCTGATCAATTCGGTGCTGATTCCGCTGCTGATCCGGAACGGCCGGCGGTACCGTGCACTGACCACGCGGGTCTTGATCGCGGTGATCGGCCCGGCCCCCGGGCCGGCCGGCAGCCCGACCGGATCCGTTACAACACTCAAATCCGGCTCCTCAGGGTCGCAATCCGAGCTAAAAGGACTTACGGTCAAGACCGTAAATACCGTGAGCGCTCTCTGTCAACGGAAGGTGGGCCCCTGATGCGGCTGGGTCTCTATCTGAACCTCTACGGCACACCGGGCGAGCGGCCCGCGCTCGAGGACGCCGTCGAGCAGGCACGGCTGGCCGAGCAGGCCGGGTTCGACTGGATCGTCCTCGGCGAGCGTCACCTGCATCGGCCCGGGTACCACGAGATCCTCACCTCGCTGACCTGGCTGGCCGCCAAGACGGACCGGATCGGCCTGGCCACGTCCGGCATCGTGGCGCCGCTGTACGACCCCGTCGTTCTGGCCGAGACGCTGGCGCATATCGACGTACTGTCGGGTGGTCGCCTCACGGCCGGGTTCGTGCTCGGGTATCGGCCGGAGGAGTTCGCGCTGTACGGCGTGACGCAGGCCGAGCGGGTCGCGCGGTTCGAGGAGTCCCTGACGATCCTGACCCGGTTGTGGACCGAGGACGAGGTGACGTACGACGGGAAGTTCACGAGCATCCGCGAGGCGTTTCTGTCGCCGCGGCCGCTGCAGAATCCACGGCCGCGACTGTGGAACGGCGGGCGAGTGTCCGCCGTACTGGAGCGGACCGCGCGGATGTGCGACGGCTGGACGACGTCTTTCAATGAACTGGACTCGGACCTGCCTTCGAAGATCGCTGAGTACCTGTCGTATCCAAGTGGCGAAGGCACGTTGGGGCGCGACGTGATCCTTTGCCGGGAAGGGTTTAACGCTCCCACGTCGCAGGACGCTCGGCGGGCGTTGGAGGAGCCACTGCGGGATTTGTACGACGCCTACACGGGCTGGAAACGCACGTCGACGGACGCGAGCCGCTACACCCAGGGCTGGGACGACATCGTCGCGCGCAGTGTGATCGGCTCGCCGGCTGAGTGCGCTGAGCGGCTCGCGCACTATGAGCAGATGGGTGCCGACGGCATCATTCTCCGAATCCAGCCGCCGGGGATGCCGCAGGCCGACGTACTCCGGTCGATCGAGGCCTTCGGCAACCTTCTCTGAGGCAGCCTCCTCAGCCCTTGAGGCCGGACATTGCGATGCTGTCGGTCAGATAACGTTGCAACAGACCGAATACCAGCAGACTCGGTACGACGGTGATGGTCGCGCCGGCCATCACCTGGTTGATCGGAACCGCCTGCGTCTGCAGAGTCGCCAGTCCGACAGTCAACGTTTGCATCTGCTGGGACTGGCCGATCACCAACGGCCAGAGGAAATCGTTCCAGTGCCAGAGGAAGACGAAGATGCCGAGCGTGGCGAGCGCCGGGCGGATCAGCGGCAGCACGATCATCGTGAAGATCCGCCACTCCGGCGCACCGTCGATCTCGGCCGCCTCGAACAGCTCATCCGGCAGTTGGCTGATGAACTGCCGCAGCAGGAAGACGGCCTGCGAGTTCGCCAGCGTGGGCACGATGAGACCCCAGTAGCTGTCCACCCAGTCGAGCCGTGAGACCAGGATGTACGACGGGATCAGCGTCGCCTGGAACGGCACCATCAGCGTCGCCAGGAAGGCCCAGAACATGATCTCCCGGCCGGGGAACCGTTTCTTCGCGAAGGCATAGCCGGCCATCGCGGCGAACAGCAGCACGCACACCACCGAGACGAGCGAGTACAACAGCGAGTTGACCGTCCAGCGTGGGATGTCCGAGCTCGACAGGACCCGCTGGAAGTTCCCGAAGGTGAAGTTGGCCGGGTTCAGTGCGTCCGGGAACGTCTGGCCACTCGGTGGCGCGAACGCGACCACCACCATCGCCGCGAACGGCAGGATGGTCACGATCGCGGTCAACGTCAGCAAGGTAGGAAGCGTCAACCGTGCGGCTCGTCGCTCGGTCCTCGGCGCCGGTGCCGTGTCTCGCAGGCGCGGTCGTTCGAGCAGGTTGACCATCAGTCCTCCCTTCCGACCAGCCGTCGCTGTACGAGCGAGACGATGAGAACGATTGCGAACAGGACCAGGCCGATCGCGCTGGCGTAGCCGAAGTCGAAGTACTTGAAACCGCTGTCGTACAGGAAATAGACGAGCGAGTAGCTGGAGCGGACCGGGCCGCCGCCGGTCATCACGTACATCGCATCGAAGACCTGGAATGCGCCGATGGTCTCGATCACCAGGACGAAGAAGAGCACCGGGCGCAGTTGCGGCAGGACGATGTACCGAAAACGTTGCCACGCGCCGGCGCCGTCGATCATCGCAGCCTCGAGGTACGAGCGTGGGACCGCCTGCAGCCCGGAGAGCAGGATCAGCATCGAGTAGCCGAAGCCTTTCCAGGCCGAGGTCACCGCGATCGACGGCAGTACCAGGTTGGACTCGCCGAGGAAGTCCACCGGCCCAATCGACACCAGGCCGAGGACGGCGTTGAGCAGGCCGTCCTGAACGTCGTAGATCCACTTCCAGATCACCGCGGCGAGCACGATGCTGGTCACGTACGGGAGGAAGAACACGCCGCGGAAGAAGCCGCGCCGCCAGACCACCTGATGCAGCAGTACGGCGGTCCCGAGCGACAACAGCACCGTCAGCGGCACGAAGATCACCGTGTAGGTGAGCGTCACCCCCAACGCCTGGTGAAACAGACTGTCGGTCAACAGCCGCGTGTAGTTGTCAAGGGCAATAAAAGTCCAGCGCCCGCTGAGCCGGTAGTCGGTGAGTGAGAGTAGCGCTGCACCGATGACCGGCAGGATCCGGAAGACGAGAAAGAGCAGGAGCATCGGGGCCACAAACAAGAGCCCGACCCAAGGTCGCCGCCGCGGTCCGCGCCGCGCTGCGCGCGACGCGGACCGGGTGATGGAGGACGCGGGCCCCGCCCGGCCCGTGTCCGGCGCTTGCCTGGCCTCGGTCAACGTTGTCTCGAGAGGAGGTCGTTGGCTTGTTCGGCGGCGTCGTCGAGGGCTTGTTGGGGGGTCTTCTTGCCGGTCAGGGCGGCCTGGATTTCCGCGCTCAGGAGCGACATCACCTGGCGGGCGGCGGCGTTCGGTTCACCTGGTACGGCGTACTGCAGGGCGTCGGCGAACTTCGCGACGGCCGGGTCGGTGACCGGCGCCTTGACGTCGGTGCGTGGGGTGTAGAAACCGGATGCCTTGCTGAGATCTTCCAGTTGGGCCGGCTGGATCATGAACGACAGGAACTTCTTCGCCGCGTCGACGTTCTCCGAGGCAGCGTTCACCGCCAGACCACCGGGCAGACCGAAACCCACCTGCTTCTTGCCGGTCAGCGGAGTACCGACTTCTACGTTTGCCGCACCCCACGTCTTCGCCACGGTGCCCGCGTCGGCCGGCGTACTGGTCATCGCCATCGCGACCTGGCCCTTGCCGAACGGCTGGTCAGCCACCACGTTCCCGTTGGTCAACGCTGTCTTCGGAATAGCCCCCTCGTCCCACAGCGTCTTCAGGAAGGTGAGCGCCTCCAGGCCCGGGGCCTGGTTGAACGCGACGGTCTTGCCGTCGTCGGCGAAGACCTTGCCGCCGGCCTGCCAGAGCAGCGGGTAGAAGTTGAGGTTCAGCGACGCCTCGGGCGAGGCGGAGTAGTCGAGGGTCGAGAAGCCGGCTGCCTTGATCTTCGGCGCCGCGGCCTTGATCTCGTCCCAGGTCTCCGGCGGCTTGCCGATCCCCGCCTTGGTCAGGATCGTCTTGTTGAACATCGTCGAGGTGACGGTGTGGTAGATCGGCGCCGCGTAGACCTTGCCGTCCACGGTCAGGCCGGGAATCGCGGCCGGCAGGAACTTGTCCTTGTCCTGGGCAACCACGTCGTCAACCGGTTCCAGCGAGCCGTTATTCACGTACTGCGGCAGCTGGTCCGGGATCATCAGTACGACGTCCGGGCCCTTCTTGCCGGCGAACGCGGCCGCGATCTTCTCGTCGCGGTTCGCCCACGGCTGCATCTCGAGCTTCAGGTCGATCCCGGAGTTGGCCGCCTCGAAGTCCTTCTCGACCTTCTGCCAGTACGTGTCGCTGGCCGCCTGGTCGCCGATCACCGGATACATCCAGAGCGTGATGGATTTGGTCTCCGACGAGGAGCCGCCGCCCGAGTTGTCGCCGCACGATCCGAGTGCGGCCGCCAGCACAAGAGCGGTGAGTGGTGCCGCGATGCGGCGGACGGTCGATTGCAGCGTGGGTTTCATCGCACCCCCTGGGTGTCCGGAAGTATGAGATCCGGAATAACGGTCAGGACCGAAAGTAGCCGGATCGAAATTCGGCTGTCAACGGCTGATATCAACTCGGAACAGCTCTTCCCGGCGACACCCCAGACGTACTCGGCCTCAGCCGTTAGGCCGGTGGGAGGCGGCTGAGCAGGTTCTCGAGCATCTGTCGGGTGGCGGCGAAGTAGCTGTTCTCGCGGTGCAGCGCGCGGTGGAACGCGGCCAGGTCGGCCTGCGAGACGGTGTTGGAAAACGTGCTGATCTCGGTCAGGTCGAGGCGGCGGTTGAACAGGTGCACAGTGTCGCGCCAGCGGTGCAGCAGGCCCACGAGCTCGGCGTCGCGGTGCAGCCCGAGGGCACCGGAGACCAGCGCGAGGTCGACCGCGGATACCACCAATCGCGGGTACACCTGGCGGCTGGTCGGAGCCTGCGGCGAGAACCGCTCGTCGTTGAGCAGCCTGGTGTTGTCCCGCAGCTCGTCCGCGACCGCCCGGAGGACTTCGGTACGGCGCTCGGCCTCGGCGGTCAGGCGTTCGACGAAGATACCGGTCAGCCCGGCGACGAGCGTGAGCGAGTTGACCGCGGGCTCCCACCGCGAGTTCTCCGGCCAGAAGAACCAGATCACGCCGAGGACGAAGGCCAGCCCGAGCAATCCGTAGCTGACGGCGGTGACGATCGAACGGCGGTACGCCGCCCAGCGCCCGTCCACCAACGGAAGCGCCATCCGCACCAGACGCAGCCTGGCCAGCGCCCGCCTCCGCGCCTGCTGCACGCTCCGCCCGTTCGCGGCTCCGGGCGTCAGATCGGGCTCGTTCGTCGTATCGCCTTGAGTCATCGGAGTGTTTGCGGAGGCGTCCGGTGCTCCAGTGCGGGGAGGAGCCGCGACTGCCTCCCGTCGGAGACCAGGGACTGTCGGTCCCGGCTGATTGGATACCTGGCATGTCCCGGTTCCGGCTGTACCCGACGACTGCGCAGCAGGCTGCGTTGCTGGGACATTGTCGGCACGTCCGGTACGTGTGGAACCTGGCGCTGGAGCAGTGGTCGATGTGGCATCGCGACAAGGGACCGACGCCTGGGTACGTCGAGCAGGCGCGGCAACTGACCGAAGCGCGGGCCGCGTTCGGCTGGCTGCGGACCGGGTCGCAGACTGTGCAGCAGCAGGCGCTGCGGGACTTCGGCCAGGCCGTCAAGAACTTCTACGCCGGCACCCACCGGCGGCCGACCTGGCGCAAGGCCGGGCTGCACGAAGGGTTCCGCGTCGTCGGCGCCCAGGCGACCCGGATCGTGAAGCTGAACCGGAAGTGGGCGCGGGTACTGGTACCGAAGGTCGGCTGGGTGCGGTTCCGGCTGTCCCGTGCAATTCCCGACGCGAAGTCGTACCGCATCACTCGCGATCGGGTGGGGCGCTGGCACCTCGCCTTCGCCGTCGTCCCGCCGCCGATCCCAGTACCGGGGACTGGTGAGGTCGTCGGGGTGGACCGCGGTGTCGCGGTATCGGCCGCTCTGTCCACCGGTGAACTCCTGACCTGCCCCGGCCTGTCGGAGCGCGAGCAGGTCCGGCTGAAGTGCCTGCAACGCCGCCTGGCCCGGTGCCGTCGTGGCTCGAACCGGCATCGGCGGGCGAAGGCGGCGATCGCGAAGCTGTCTGCCCGGGCCGGTGACCGGCGCAAAGACTGGGTGGAGAAGACCAGCACGGACCTCGCGCGGCGGTTCGACCTGATCCGCGTGGAGGACCTGCGCATCGCCCAGATGACCAGACGCCCCAAACTGAAACCTGATCCCGGCCGACCGGGCGCCTACCGGCCGAACCGGCGCCGCGCCAAGGCGGGACTGAACCGGGGCATCCTGGCCAACGGCTGGGGACTGCTCGTCCAGCGCCTGGAGGACAAGGCGTCGGGACGGGTCGAGAAAGTGAACCCTGCGTACACGTCCCAGACCTGCAGTGTCTGCGGGCACTGCGCGCCGGAGAACCGTGAGAGCCAAGCGGTCTTCCGGTGCGTAGCCTGCGGACATCAGGCGCACGCGGACGTGAACGCGGCGGTCAACATCGCGGCCGGACGGGCCGTCAGCGCACGCCGAGAGACGCCCATACGGGTCTCGCCGAAGCGTGAACCTCAACTCGCTGCCTCCGTGTAGTAGTTGGAATCCCCACCCCTCCAGGGCGGGGAGGACGTCAAGTTGACCAGATGTCGTCAGCCAGGGTGTGCTCCTCCTCGCCGGCCGCCTCGGGGGCGAGCAGGAGGAGCTCCAGGCCGAACGGGTTCGGCCGGCGGGTGTAGCGGAACTGCGATTGGATGGCCTCCACCGGAGTGAGCTTGCACGCCGCCGTGAGCCGCTTCAGCCGGGTGGTCGAGTACTTGCGGGTGGTGTAGAGGCGGATGGTGTCGCCGACCGGCAGCACGACCTCGGTGTGGTCGGGCAGGCCCATCCGGATCTCGCCGCCGGTGTCGTTCTGCCAGAGGATCTTGACCAGGAGCGCGTCCTCGTCCTCGACCTCGCCGATGAACTTGACCCGCTCGTTGTCGATCTTCAGGTCCGTGTTGTACCGCAGCGCGCTGGTGACGAACTCGGCGAACGCCCGCGTCTGGTGGTACTCGTCCGCGGCCGCATCGGCGGTCTCCTGGTCCAGCCGGGTGGTGCTCGCGACTTCCAGCAGCAGCCGGTCCTGCGGCCGCAGTACGTCGGTGATCAGCTGGAGCAGGTCTTCGTCGCTCTCGAAGTTCGCCAGCGTGTTGCCGGTCAGGGTGTAGAGCAGCGGCTCGTCGCCGACCAGCCGGGCCAGCATCTGCGCCAGCTCCACCATGTTGTCCGCGATGGAGAAGTCGAGCTGCACCGGCAGCACCTGCGACGCCGGGAACCGGGCGCCGCGGACCGGCTCCTGGGTGCCCATCCGGAGCATCTCGGAGCTCATGTCGACCGGGATGTAGAACATGTTCCGGTTGGCTCGGCGCAGGTCCTCCAGGATGGTCCGGTCCTTGATGCCGGTACCGATGCCGAGGCTGACGAAGTGGAAACCCGCCTTGGTGACATGCGGCTTCACCTTGCGCCAGTGCCGCAGGAACGACTCGGCGCCGGCCTTCATGACCAGGTAGAACGGGTCGTTGGTCGCATTCGCCCAGGCGATGGTCGGGCCGATGCCCCAGTACGAGAACCCGGAGGTGATCTGCTTGCCGTCGCCGGTTGTCGACACCGGGCCGCGCAGGTCACCGGTCAGAGTGGCCAGTTTGTCGGTCTGGTCCTCGCCGACCAGCAGCAGCGACCAGGCGAAGTCGTCGTCGGCCAGCGCCTGCTCGAGCTTCCGGATCACGTGTCCCGGTTCAGTCACGTCTCACCCCTCACACGATGAGACGTCAGGTTACCGGTTACCAACCCTCCGTGCAGTCCGGAAATCCCGCTACGGCGCGTGCCGGGGCAACCGGTTGCCGTCGTACCTGGAGTTGGCTGAGAACGTACGGCGGTGCCGGGTCAGATCGGGGTGACGGCGTCGGCCTCGCGGCCCTTGGGGCCGTCGACGATCTGGAAGTCGACCTGCTGGCCGTCCTCGAGGGTCTTGTAGCCGTCGGAGACGATCTTGCTCCAGTGGACGAACACGTCGTCCTGGCCTTCGACGGCGAGGAAGCCGTAGCCCTTGTCGGCGTTGAACCACTTCACGGTGCCGCGCACCATCGATACTCCTGTGACCACGGGACCCGCTCTACCCGGACCCCTCGGGTACTCGCCCGCACTGGTTCGAGCGGTTCACAAGCCTAGCCGAGCCCCTGGGCCGCAGTGGTACGACGTACGGCCCGCGGGACCGTGAGCGCTGCCACGGCCCCGGCCAGAGCGATGGCGACGCCGGTCAGGAAGCCCAGTCGGTAGCCGTGCATCTCGGTGGCTGCGGTGACCGGAGCGGATAGTGCCAGGCCCAGAGTGGTGCCGAGCTGTGCGGACGACGTCAGTACGCCGGCTGCGACGCCGCGCTGGCCCTCGACCACTTCGGCCGTACCGGCTGTGGTTGACGAGACTGACGCGAGTCCCAGGCTCAGGCCCATCAAGGTGAAGGCAGTGAGGACCAGTGCGAGCGGTAGGCCGTCCTTCGGGAGCAGGAGCAGCAGTGCGGCTCCGGCTGCGATGCCGATGAAGCCGGTGACCAGCATGCGTCGTACGCCGGCTCGGAGAGCTGCGTTGGGACCCACCAGCGAGCCGCCGATCACAGCGAGGTTGAAGGCGGGGAAGACCAGGCCTGCCTGCGCGGGCGGGAGTTGCAGGGTGTTCTGTACGTACAGGGCGACGCTGATCATCGGCGGCGCGGTTGATGCGGTGATTGCGGCTGCGGTGAGGTTGCCGCCTAGCACGCCGGGCGTGCGGGCAAGGGAGCCTGGTAGTAGCGGTTGTGGCGAGCGGCGCTCGATGCGGACGAACAGGGCGAGTACGGGCGCGGCTGCGGCCAGAGCGGCCCAGCCACGCCAGGTCGACGGGTCGTGGGCGAGTTCTGACAAGCCGAGAGCGGTCAGTGCGATGCCGGCGGTGACGGAGCAGGCGCCGGGGAGGTCGAGACTGCGGACTCGGGTGGTGCTCCCGCGGCCCGGAAGTGACCTCCGGCTGAGCGCCAAGGCAACTACGCCGATAGGCAGGTTGACGGCGAATACCCAGCGCCAGCCGCCGAGTTGCGTCAGTACTCCGCCTAGAACCCAGCCGCTCGCGCCGCCGGCCGCACCGGCGGCGGTCCACCAGCCCAGAGCGCGCCGCGCGGCTTCCTTCGGCAGGGAGTCGGAGAGCGCGGCCAACGCGGCCGGTGCGAGTAGTGCCGCGCCGAGGCCTTGCACGAGGCGGGAGCTGATCAGGGCTGCTGGGGACCAGGCCGTTGCGCAGGCGAGTGACGCGAGCGAGAACACCGCTAGGCCGATCCGGAACAAGCGCCGCGAACCGATCAGGTCGGCCGCTCGGCCGCCGAGAATGAGCAATCCGGCGAGGACCGTCGTGTACGCCGTGAACACCCACAGCAACCCGACTGCGCCGAACTCCAGGTCGTCGTCGATCGCAGGCAGTGCCGTGGTGACGACCGTCGTGTCCAGCACCACGACGAACTGTGCGACACAGACGATCGCCCAGCCGCCGGCTCGGGTCGCAGTGTTTCCGGTAAAGGCCCTCATGCTAGAAACAGGTGCCCTTCGCGACTCGGGCCCAAACTGGTAAAGTGCGTTTTGATGGAAACACCTGAATTGCCGGACGGGATCCGTGAGCTGCCGATCGTCGCGGGTCAGCTCGCGCTGGACTTCGCCAACACGGTCGACGATCCGCTGGGCCCGGAGCCTCACGACCACATCGCCTCCTACCACGATCTGCTGTGGTGGTCGCTTCGGATGTCATTGCTGACCGAAGGCGAAGCGGACCGGTTGCTGAGGGTCGCGGCTCCGCGTCGGGCGGCGGCCGTCGTACGGCGAGCTCATTCGTTGCGCGAGGCAATCAATCGCGCGGCGGGGTCGGTGGCTGATGGACAGGAGCTGGCGGGCTGGCCGGAGTTGCGGCGGTTTGTCAGCCCCGCGATCGAGCGAATGGAGCTGAAGCCGGGTCGCGTGCTGCAACCGTCGTGGAAGGCTGACGAACTGGACTCGATGTTGTGGCCGGTTGCCCATTCTGCCTACGCCTTGCTGACTGGGGCGCAGAATGTGCGGATCAAGCGGTGCGCCGGCTGCCCGTGGTTGTTCCTCGATCAGACGAAGAACGGCAGCCGGCGCTGGTGCTCGATGGAGATCTGCGGGACGAACGAGAAGGTCCGGCTCTATGTCTCCCGCAGGGCGGCTCGCCGCGGCCAACGGTGAGCGATTGCTGCGACGCAGAGCGCCGTACCGGCTAACAGGGCGCTGACCCACAGGGGTGCTCGGTAGTTGGTCAGGCTGATGGCGGCGCCGCCGAGGAGTGGGCCGAGGGTGGCGCCGACGTTCAGGGAAGCGGTGGCGAGACCGCCTGCCAGGACGGGGGATTCGGCGCTGGCGTAGAGGGCGTACGAGATGAGGGTCGAGCCGACTGCGAAGGATAGGGCGCCCTGGATGAAGACCAGAGTGACGGTTGTGGCTGGCGACGAGGCGGTGATCGCGAAGGCGCACCAGCCGAGTAACAAGGTGCTGCCGGCAACAAAGGCCCAGCGGGTGATGCGGCGGTCGGCGTAGCGGCCGGCTGCGGTGACGCCGATGAAAGAGCCGAGGCCAAAGAGGGCGAGCATGAGTGGTATCGAGGCCTGGCTGAGTCCGGTGACCTCGGTCAGGACAGGTGCGAGGTAGGTGAAGGAGCAGAACGTTGCTCCGTTCACCAAAGCGCCGAGGAGCAGCAGTACGACGAGACGCCGCCGAACGCGGATGCCGCCGACGGTTGCCGGGCCGGTCGTGCGCGCGGCGGGGACGGATCGCAGGATCGCGATCACCGCGGGCAACGAGATGATGGCGACGGCCCAGAACGCCGAACGCCAGCCGAGGTGCTGACCGAGCAGTGCGCCGCCCGGTACGCCGGCGATGCAGGCGAGCGTCGTACCGCCGAGGAGAACGGACGTCGCGCGCCCCTTGGCGTCCGGGCGGACCAGGCTGGTCGCGGTGGCAAGCGCGACCGCGAGGAAGCCCGCGTTGGCGAGAGCGGCGATCACCCGGGTGATCAGCAGGACACTGAAGCTCGTGGTGATCGCGCCGAGCACGTGGACGGCGAGGAACACGGTCAGCGTTACGAGGAGCGTACGGCGGCGCGGCCAGCGGGCGCCGAGTACGGCGATCGCCGGTGCGCCGACGATCATGCCGACCGCGAAGGCCGAGGTGAGCCAGCCGGCGGTGGGAATGGAAACGCCCAGGTCCTGGGCGATGTCCGGGCCGAGCCCGGAAAGCATGAACTCCGAGGTCGCCTGGGCGAACACCGCCAGGCCGAGCAAATACAGCACGAAAGGCATGGAGAACTCCGCAACCACGTTGATGAGGTGCGGCAGGTCAGAAGGTCTGCCGCGGGACGGGCCGCGAACAGTCGCCCGAGCATGGCGAGGAGCGCCGTGGTGCGGTGATCCCGGGACGAGCGTGCGGCCGGCATCGCCGGCGGTTCGGAGCGGGGGTGCCACCGAACGGCCGGTGGCTACGGTCTGTCGGACTCCGGGCTGGACATGCGGGGGAGCTTAGGGAATGTGGGGCGGGTGGTCCAGCGGGTTTAGCTGCGGTGGGAGGCGGCTAGGCCTAGGACACCGGCGGCGACCAGGAGGAGGGCGCTGGAGACGCCGAGGTCGTCGGGCTGGAGGACGCCGTTGTCGGTGAGCATCCAGATGGTCGCGGCGCCGGCCAGGACCGTGCCGCCGATGATCCCGGGGACGTCCGGCTTCGCCTTCTTGTGTTCCCGGCTCATCCGCGCTCCACTCGAATACTGCCCAGCTTGACGTCCAGGTCCAGGGTGACTGCTCCGGGGCCTACGTTGCCGTCGGTGCCGAGGTCGTTCAAGGTGAGCTCGGCGTTTCGTCCGCCGTGGCTCTCGTTCAGGAACTGGACGTCACCCATCTCGGTGGACAGTTGCCCCTGGACATCCACGTTCTGCGGCACCTTGACCACGATCTCGCCGAGCCTGCCGTGCACGTCGACCTTGGCGCCTGTCGCGAACGTCGCCTTGGTCAGGTCCAGGTGGACCGATCCACCGTCGAAGTTGTACGTCGTGCTGGTCGCGGTGATCGTGGATCCGGCCGGCGCGACGTAGTTCGTGTCCGTGAAATTGCGCGGCACGTCCGGGAACACCGTGCTCACGGCCGCGCCGAGTGCGAGCAGGATGCCCAGCGGCAGCAGTCCCAGCGTCTTGCCGACGAACCCGCCGACCAGCATGCCCGCGCCCAGTGTCGCCAGCCCGATGATCAGCATCGTCGACGTGGCCGCCCCGGCGCCCCAGGCGATGGCGATCGCGATGCCGGTCAGTACGACGATGATCGACTTCGTCCCGCGCATCCCCTTGGCCGGCGGTTCGGCGGCGGTCTTCATCGCCGGATTCGTGGCCGGCGGCTCGTCGACGTACAGGCCGAGAGGGTCGTCCTCGGTCCACACAGGCTGGACCGGTTCGACGGTGCGGTCCTGGGGTCGCTGTGTGGCCGAGGACGACGGACCCGCCGGGGGAGCAGACGGGCCGGTCTGAGCGGCGTACGCCGACGAGGGCGTGTCCTGCACGGTTGAGCTCGGGCTCTGGCCGGTCGGGTACGTACCCGGCCCAGCCGGGTACGTGCCTTGCCCGGCCGTCGTGCTGTCCTGCACGGTCGGGTTGGTGCCGGGGCCGGTCCAGGTTGGGTTCGGGGCGGTCCAGCTTTGGCCGCCGGTCCACTGGTCACGCCGCCTGGGTCCGCCGAAGCGGCGGCCCTTGCGGTGGCGGGCGACGATCCAGATCACCGCGAGCACGATCAGCGGCCCGGGCACGACCCGGCCGAAGTCGAACGACGACATCATCGCGATCGCGACGAACACGCAGGCGCCGATCACGATCGGCCACAGCCACGGGTGGTCCGGGCGGACCCGGTCGCCGAGCAGCCCTTGCGCGGCCGAGCGCTGGCTACCCTCGTCGGGCATCAGCACCCAGGCGGCGATGTAGAAGATCACCCCGGGACCGCTGATGATCAGCACCGCCATCACCACGCGGATGAGCACCGGGTCGATGTTCAGCGCGCGGCCGATTCCGCCGCATACGCCGGCCACCATCCGGTCCGAGCGGCTCCGCTGCCAGCTCTGCACGTTCTGCAGCCGGCTGCGGTCGAATCCGCCGGGGCCACTCGAGTTCTGCTGCTCCATGCCATCGATACTGGCCCTCTCGCCCGCGCCACAACATCGGGGATCCCCCTCTGACGACCCCGGGACATGCCGAGCGGGCCGCCTCTTTAGGGGTTCTCCCCGAGGCGACCCTGACCCCACCAGGTAGCCGCTGAGGAGACAGCCCGGGGGAAGCCTGCTGGTGTAGGCCGGTTCCACGTGTGACGATCGTGGGGATGAGCCAGCCAGCCGCAGCCCCCACGGGCGGGTCCTCGAACGCAGGGACCCCACCCGGGCCGCCGCATGGCCCGGGCCAGTCCGGTCAAGGACCGTGGCAGTACAAAGGCTGGGGTCCGCAGGGGCCGACGCAGTACCAAGGCCCGTACGCCGCCTATGGCGCCCAGCAACCGTACGGCCCCCAGCAACCGTACGGCGCCCAGCCCGGCCCGCAGTCGTACCAGCAGCAGCCGTATCAGTCGCCGGAGCCACCACCAGTACGTCGTGCGTACCGCCGTACTGAAGGACGCGTCATCGCCGGTGTCGCCGGCGGCATCGCGGACCACCTTGGCGTGTCCGACACCGTCGTACGACTGGTGCTGATTGCTGCCACCGTCTTCGGCGGGTTCGGCGTACTGATCTATGCCGCGTTGTGGTTCCTCATGCCGCTGGCCACTCCGACCGTCCCTGCCGCGCCGGGGCTGGCCGCGCACACCAGGAGCGGACTCCGGTCCGACGAGCCGCCGCCACCGGTGGTTGAGGCCAAGGCGCAGAAGCGGGAGAAGAGCCGCGGCCAGGTGACCGCTCTGGTGGTCGTCGGCGTCGGACTGCTACTCCTGCTACAGGTCGCCGGGCTCGGGATCGCCGGGAAGATGTTCTGGCCGCTGGTGTTCGCCGGGACCGGTCTGGCGCTGATCTGGCGGCAGGCCGACGAGAGTCAGAAGGCGCAGTGGGCCAGGGACGTTCGCGTCCCGATCCTCGGCATCGTGCTCGGCAAGGGCGGCTGGAAGTCGCTGGTCCGGATCGCGGTCGGCCTGATCCTGATCGGTACGGCGATCACCGTCTTCCTGGTGCAGAACGGCCGGCTGTCGATGGTCGGCGACGTACTGGTCGCGCTGCTGCTGGCTGTGGTCGGTATCGGTGTCATCGCCGGTCCGTGGGTGCACCGGCTGACCCGAGACCTGAACGTGGAGCGCGCCGAGCGCATCCGGTCGCAGGAGCGCGCCGACATGGCCGCGCACCTGCACGACTCGGTCCTGCAGACGCTGGCGCTGATCCAGAAGCAGGCGAACGACCCGCGAGCCGTCGCCCGGCTGGCCCGCTCGCAGGAGCGCGAGCTGCGATCCTGGCTGTACGACGAAGACGACAAGGCGGACCAAACGCTGTCCAGCGCGGCCAAGCGTGCGGCGGCCGAGGTGGAGGACGCGCACGGCGTACCGGTCGAGGTGGTGACGGTCGGGGACTGCGAG
The DNA here is from genome assembly GCF_004345665.1 of Kribbella antiqua. Classification (GTDB taxonomy): domain Bacteria; phylum Actinomycetota; class Actinomycetes; order Propionibacteriales; family Kribbellaceae; genus Kribbella; species Kribbella antiqua. The sequence goes on along the minus strand of NZ_SLWR01000011.1, from coordinate 120,005 downwards.
CTGACCGAGTCGCTGTCCGCGATGGTCCGGGCCGCCCGCGAGTCGATGGTGAACGCGGCCAAGCACTCCGGTGCGGCCAAGATCGACGTGTTCGTCGAGGTGGACGGCGACCGGGCGGAGATGTTCGTCCGGGACCGCGGCAAGGGATTCGACGTCGACGGCGTGCCGGACGATCGGCTCGGCCTGCGGCACAGTGTGATGGGCAGGATGGAACGGCACGGCGGACGCGCATCGGTGCGGTCCGATCCGGAGACAGGGACCGAAGTGCGACTGGAGATGGACAGATGAGCCAAAGGCGCGTTGTCGTCGTCGACGACCACGACATGTTCCGGGCGGGTGTGCGCAGCGAGATCGGCGCATCAGTCGACATCGTCGGGGAGGGGTCCGACGTCGACACTGCGGTGAAGGCGATCGTCGGGACCGAGCCGGACGTCGTACTGCTCGACGTACACCTGCCGGGTGGCGGTGGTACCGAGGTGATGAAGCAGGTGCATCAGCGGCACCCGGACATCAAGTTCCTGGCGCTGTCGGTGTCGGACGCGGCCGAGGACGTGATCGGCGTGATCCGGGCCGGCGCGCGCGGCTACGTGACCAAGAACATCAGCGGCGCCGAGCTGGTCGACGCGATCGGCCGGGTGGCGGACGGCGACGCGGTGTTCTCGCCGCGGCTGGCCGGCTTCGTCCTGGACGCGTTCTCGGGTGCGATCGACATCGCCGCGGTGGACGAGGACCTGGACCGGCTGTCCCAGCGCGAGCGCGAGGTGCTGCGGCTGATCGCGCGCGGGTACGCGTACAAGGAAGTGGCCCGCGAGCTGTTCATCTCGGTGAAGACCGTCGAGACGCACGTCTCCTCGGTGCTGCGCAAGCTGCAGCTGTCCAACCGGCACGAACTCACCCGCTGGGCCACCGACCGCCGGCTGGTGTGAGCAACTACTTGCTCACAGCAACCGTCAGCGACCGGACGAGGTGTACGGGAGCAGGGCCATCTCGCGGGCGTTCTTGATCGCCCGGGCGACCTGCTTCTGCTGCTGGACGGTCAGCCCGGTGACCCGGCGGGAGCGGATCTTGCCGCGGTCGGAGATGAACTTGCGCAGCAGCGCGGTGTCCTTGTAGTCGATGTAGGTGATGCCGTCGCGGTCGAGCGGGTTCTGCTTCGGCTTGCGCTTGCCGGTCGGCGCCGGGCGTCGGGCCATCGTGCCACCTCTTGTTGAAGGTCGTTTTCAATAACAGTACCTGAACTGGCGGGTTGTGGACAGGGCACCGTTGCGCCACCCCGGCGGGGGCGGTGCCGGCTTGGCGGCTGTTATACCGTCGAATGCTATGGAGCGGAATCTCACTGCCGAACAGCTCGCGCTCTTCGAGAAGGAGTTCGCGTCGAACCCGCAGTACCGGGTGATGCAGAACGCCGTCACGCAGACGCCGGTCAACGCCATCGCCCTCGACCGCCAGGTCGTCACCTCGATCGACCATTCGGTGTCGAATCTGCTGGACGACTGGAAGGTCACGAACCAGAAGAAGAGCGGCCGCTGCTGGCTGTTCGCCGGGCTGAACCTGCTCCGCGCGGGCGCGGCCGAGAAGCTCGGCGTGAAGGACTTCGAGTTCTCCCAGAACTACCTGCTGTTCTGGGACAAGTTCGAGCGTTCGAACTTCTTCCTGGAGGCGATCATCGAGACCGCCGGCCGGGACGCCGACGACCGGACCGTGGCGCACCTGCTGTCCGACCCGATCGGAGACGGCGGCCAGTGGAACATGTTCGTCGCGCTGGTCCGCAAGCACGGCCTGGTGCCGAAGACCGCGATGCCGGAGACCGAGAGCTCGTCGGCGACCGCGCAGATGAACGACACCCTGCGCAAGCTGCTCCGGCAGGGTGCGCGCGACCTGCGGGCGCTGGACACCCTCGAGGCGCAGCGCGGCCGCAAGCAGGAGATCCTGACCGCGATCCACCGGGTGCTGAGCATCCACCTCGGGACGCCGCCGCAGAAGTTCCTCTGGCAGTGGAAGGACAGCGACAAGGGCTTCCACCGGGACGGCTGGACCACTCCGGCCGAGTTCGCCGCGGCGTACGTGCAACTGCCGGTCGACGAGTACGTCTGCCTGGTGCACGACCCACGCGCGTCCAGCCCGGTCGGCCGGACGTTCACCGTCGACTACCTCGGCAACGTCATCGACGCGCCGCCGGTCGTCTACCTGAACGTCGAGATCGACCTGATGAAGCAGCTCACCCAGGACGCCATCATCGGCGGTGAGCCGGTCTGGTTCGGCTGCGACGTCGGCAAGCAGATGAACGCCGACCTCGGCTTCTGGGACGCCAAGCTCTACGACTACGGCGCCGTCTACGACACCGAGTTCACCCTCGACAAGGCCGACCGGCTGGTGCACCACGAGACACTGATGACGCACGCGATGCTGTTCACCGGTGTCGACGTGGTGGACGGCAAGCCGCGCCGCTGGCGGGTCGAGAACAGCTGGGGCGACGAGAAGGCGGACAACGGCTTCTGGACCATGAACGACTCCTGGTTCGGCGAGCACGTCTTCGAGATCGCCGTACGGCGGTCCGCGCTGCCCGCCGAGCTCCAGGCGCGGCTCGACGACGAGCCGATCGTGCTGCCGGCCTGGGACCCGATGGGCGCTCTAGCTGATTAGACCGAGCGCCTCGCTCGGTCGTTCGAGGGTCGGCAGGTGGCCGGCCCAGGGCAGCTCGATGTGTTCGGCGTTCGGCAGCCGCTCGGCCAGGTGGACCGCACAGTTGTGGAACCACTCGAAGTCATGCGCGCCCGTGATCAACCGCACGGGCGCGCTGATCTTCTCCGGCTCGAGCTCGTACTCCTCGTTGTCGACGTCACCCCCGGCCAGCTGAAGCTCGTACGCGCGCTTCTGCATCGTCCGTAGCAGTTCCTTGGCCTGATCGTCCGCCTCCGGCCCGAGCCAGCTGCGCACCATCAGCTCGGTGGCTGCGTCGACGTCACCGGCCTCCATCAGCTCGCCTTCCTCGGCCCACAGCGCCCGGATGTCCGCGGTCGGCTCCACCCCGTCCGTCGGCGCGCACAGCAGCACCAACCGGCTGAACCGCTCCGGCTGCCGACTCGCCGCCTGCTGTACGACGTACCCGCCGTACGACGCTCCGATCGCCGCCACCGAGTCGACGCCCAGCTCGTCGAGCACGGCCAGCACATCGCCCGCGTCGGAGTACTTCGGTTCCACCGGCGTCTCGCCGTACCCGCGAAGGTCCAGCGTGATCACCCGGTGGTCTGTCTTCAGCTCGTCCACCTGGCGAGCCCACATCCGCGCATCCGCCACCCCGGCGTGGACCAGCAATACCGCGGGCCCGTCGCCCACAACCCAATGAGAAATCGTCATGCCCGCACCATCTCAGACCCCGCAAACGGATTAGAGCGGGCGGATGACGGTGAAGGCTTCGGCGTAGTGGTCATCGGGGAGGCCGGCTTCGGTGGCGTTGGCTTGGGACCAGCGGCGCATGTCGGCGGCGAGGGTTTCCGGGTCGCGATGCTGGCTGGTGTGGGACATCAGGGCGGCGATCTTCTGATCGATCGTGCCGGTGATGTCGACCCAGTGGTTGCGTTCGGGGTGTTCCATCATCCACAGCTCGGCGACGTGCCAGGCGTCTTCGGTGAGGTCGTCGTACGCGTAGGGGTTGCCGGCCGCCGGGTAGAACGCGCGTACGGTCGCCTCCGCCGTCGCGAGGTGGTCCGGGTGGGACACCTGGAGGCGTGACCACCAGCGCTCGGGTGACTGGGTCAGGAGCCGCTGCGGGCGGACCTGGCGGATCAGCCTGGTGATGTCGCGGATCAGGCCGGGCGTCGGCTCGACCTGGCCGTCGACGTACCCGAGGAAGTGCAGGTCGTGTACGCCGACGTGGTCCGCGGCCGTGGTCTGCTCAGCCCGCCGTACCGCCGGGATCTCGGACCGGTCGCGATCCGGCTCGAAGCCGCCTGCCTGACCGTCGGTGACGACGCAGTAGTGCACTTCGATGCCGGCCTTGGTCCAGGTCGCGACCGTCCCGGCCCCACCGAAGTCGATGTCATCGGGATGCGCGACCACCACCAGCACCCGCTCGATCTCGTCATCCGGCAGCGGATTCCCCACCTCAGGAACACTCACCAACCCGACCTTAGTTGATGACACGCGGCAAGCTGGACTTGACGGGGAGGGAGGATCGATGGAGTTCGGTGGGGAGTGTGAACCGCGGGATGTCCGGATGGACGCGGGCCGGCTGGGCGCGGCCGTGGAGCTGGTCAAGGCGCGCAAGGGCGCGGCGCAGCTGTGCGTGATCCGGGACGGCCGGGTGGTCGTCGACCAGGCGTTCCGCTGCGCTCCGGACTCGTTGTTCTGGCTGTTCTCGGCGAGCAAGCCGTACGTCGCGATCGTCATCCACCAACTGGTCGAGGCCAGGCGACTCCACCTGGACGATGCGGTGGCGGCGTACTGGCCTGAGTTCGGCGAGAACGGGAAGCGGGCCATCACCGTTCGGCAGGTGCTGCAGCATCGGTCCGGGCTGACCACGGTCGGCGGTTATCTCGCCGAGGCACGCGCGATGAGCGACTGGGACAAGTCGTTGCGGCGGATCGAGCAGGCCCGGCCGCTCTGGCCCATCGACACGGTCGCGTACAGCCCGCTCGCGTTCGGGTTCATCCTCGGCGAGGTCGCACATCGATGCAGTGGGCAACCGATCGAGGAGCTGGTACGGCGCTCCGTCCTCGAACCATTGGGGGTCGCCGACACGTTCCTCGGCCTGCCCGACGACCAGTGGGACCGGGCCGTGCCGATCCGGGTGGGCGGCCCGGTCGGCCCGTTGGTCCAGTCGGTCGTGAACAGCCGGAGCACGCGGCAGGCCGTCGTACCGTCGGCTGGAATCTCCACCACCGCACGCGATCTGGCGTCGTTCTACCAGGCGCTGCTGCAAGGTGGAGCGAGGGTCCTGCGGCCGGCATCGGTCGCGGCGGCGGTCGAGCCGAGCAGCGAGGGCGAGGTGGATCAGACCCTCGGGCTGCCGGTCCGGTGGTCGCAGGGGTTCCAGCTCGGCGGGCCGCGGCTGCTTTCGGACGCGATCACGCCGCTCGGTGCGACGAGCAGTCCGCGGTCGTTCGGGCACAACGGCAGCAACTGCTGCATCGGCTGGGCCGACCCCGACCGGCGGATCGCGTACGCCTACCTCACCAACCGGATCAGCAACCGGGCCGCCGACGCGGCCCACCACGCGGCCGTCGCCGACAAGCTCCTCGAAGCCGCCTTCGACTGATCACCGAAGACTGGGCTCAGGCTGCGAACACCGGCACCTGCGGGCGTTGCTCGACGACGTGGTCGACGAGACCGTACTCGCGGGCTCCGTCCGCGGTCAGCACGTGGTCGCGATCGGTGTCGTGCCGTAGGCGTTCGATGGACTGGCCGGTGTGGGCGGCGAGGATCGACTCGACCTGACCGCGGACCCGGACCACCTCGTCGGCCTGCAGGATCAGGTCCGGGATGGTGCCCTGCCCGCGCGCGGCCGGCTGGTGCAGGACGACCCGCGCGTGCGGTAGTACGGCGCGACGCCCCGGCTCACCGGCGGCGAGCAGGACCGCGCCGGCCGCGATCGCCTGGCCGACGCAGAACGTCGCGACCGGCGAGCGGACGAACCGCATGGTGTCGTAGATCGCCAGCATCGCGGTCATGTCACCGCCCTCGCAGTTGATGTAGAGGTTGATCTCCGAGTCCGGCTTGTCGGCCTCGAGGTGGAGTAGCTGGGCGATCAACGCGTTCGCGACACCCGCGTCGATCGCCGTACCGAGGTAGATGATGCGTTCGCTGAGCAGGTGCGAGTAGACGTCCATGATGCGCTCGCCGCGCGGATGCTGCGCGATCACATTCGGGATCGTGTAGGTGCTCATCAGGCCGCCTTTCGCTGGGGCATTACCTGGTCGAAGGAGTCGACGATGTGGTCGATGAAGCCGTACTCGCGGGCCTGTTCGGCGGTGTACCAGTGGTCGTGCAGCGAGTCCTCGTGCACGGTGTCGTACGGCTGCCCGGTGTCGTCGGCGATCAGGCGCAGGACGGTGTCGCGGATGTGCCGGAGGTCGTTGGCCTGGATCTCGATCTCCACCGCGGATCCGCCGATCCCGGCCGAGCCCTGGTGCATCAGTACGCGCGCATGCCGGAGTGCGTACCGCTTACCGGGCGTACCGGCGGACAGCAGGAACTGCCCGGCGCTGCAGGCCAGCCCGATCGCCAGCGTCGACACATCACACGGCACCAGCCGCATCACGTCCCGGATCGCCAGCATCGACGGCACCGACCCACCCAGCGAATGGATCCACAGAGCGATGTCCCGATCGGGGTACTCGGCCGCGAGGGTCAGGATCTGCGTCGCGAGCAGAGTCCCGTTGTCGTCATCGAGCGTTCCATCCAGTACGACGATCCGCTGCGCCAGCAGCCGCTGCCGAGCCGTCTCGTTGAACATCGGCGGTTTGTTGTCATCAGCCATGTCACCAGATTGACCGGCCGGATGACGCTCACCCCAGCTTTTCTGCTGTCCGCAACTCTGCCGACAGCTAACTGAGGATCGTCCGCAGCCGACGGCCGAAGTCTGCGGGGAACGTATGTGCCAGGCCGGGCACCCGTTCGATCGCGCATCCGAACGCGGTGAGTCGGCCGGCCGCGTTCTCCACCACCTCCAGCAGGCCGTCACCGGTGCCGACCAGAATTGTTGCTGGCGACAACGGTCCCGCGGCTGCGTCTGGCAGCGTGCGGAGTGCCGGCGCCATCACGACGACACCAGCGACTTTCACCGGATGGGCGGTCAGCGCCCAGTCGAGCGCCGCCCGGCCACCGGCGGAGAAGCCGGCCGCGATCGTGGGGACGGCGCTCAGCTCGGCAGGTACGGCGGCCAGGGCGCGGGCGATGTCGCCGGCGGCCTGCTCGCGGTCCGGCCAGGTCCGGTACATCGGCGACATCCGCCGCGACGACTCCACACAGACGAGCGCATACCCCAGATCCAGTACGGCGGCCCAGTCGCGCGCCGCATGGGACGCCCGCTGACCTGCGCCATGCAATGCAACCACCACACCCACAGCCGGTACGGCGGGCAGCTCGACCAGAGGTGGAGTCGGGTCATCCGCGACCCGCTCCCGCGACGTTGCGACCAGCTGCCGGAACTCGCGTCGTACCTGCAGGGCCGCCAGATCGTCGTCACCGGTCAGGATCGACGGATCCCACCACGCCCCGGCATCGCTCGCGTCCTGAAGTGTCCGGAAAGCCGACTCGGTGTCGCCCGCGGCAGCGAGCAGGCAAGCCTTGAGATGGGCCAGCTCCGCCGCCCAAGCCTCCAGGCCCTCGCTGTCGTCCACCAGCCCGATTGCCCCACGGAGCCGGCCGTCGTTGTAGAGCACCTCGACACGATCCACCAGCTCGTCGTACCGAGCCTCTTCGGTTTGCACCGGCTGATCATCTCAGGGCGCGACCGAGGATGTGGGGTGAAGCGGGGTTGGGGCCGAAGTTGAAGCGGTCGAGGGTGGTGATGGTGAAGCCGGCGGCAGTGATGGCTGCGGCGGTGTCGCGGTGCACGTGGCAGCCGCCGGTGAACCAGGACCAGATGGTGGCGTCTGCGATGCGCTGGACGCGGTCCAGCCGGGTGGCGGGGTCGGCGGCGACGTGTTCGTAGAACCTGAGTTCACCGCCTGGTCGCAGTACGCGATAGGCCTCTGCGAGCGCGACGGCCTGGTCCGGCACCGAGCACAGCATCAGCGAGGCGACCACTGCGTCGACCGAACCGTCTGCGAGTGGCAGGCGATCCGCCGTACCGGGGACGACCTCGACTCGAACCGGGGCCGTGACAGCTTGGTGCTCTGCTTTCGCGCGGAGGTAGGGTTCGGGCTCGACGGCGATGACTCCGGCGACCTCCGGTGGGTAGTGGGCGAAGTTTCCGCCGTCGCCCGCGCCGATCTCGACGACCTGGCCGGCGAGCCCCTCCAGCAGTTGGCGGCGGTGCGCCGCGGCGCCCTGTTCGTCCATCGAGGGACGCACACGTGCGTACAGCCGAGCGAACACCGGGTGTGCCATGACCACACAGCCTAAAACCTGCCCGCGTTCGAACCGGCGTTCGGGAACTGTCCGGGGGACCACCTAAGGTGAGTGGTGATGACTACCCTGTTCTCGCCTGATGAGCTCCCGGTGCCGCTGGAGGAGCCCAAGAAGCATCGGACCGATCCGGACGCGCTGCTCGAAGGGCTCAACCCGCAGCAGCGGGCCGCCGTCGTGCACGCGGGCAAACCGCTGCTGGTGGTGGCCGGTGCGGGCTCGGGCAAGACCCGGGTGCTGACCCGCCGGATCGCCTACCTGCTGGCCGCCCGCGACGCGCACCCCGGGTCGATCCTGGCGATCACCTTCACCAACAAGGCCGCCGCCGAGATGCGCGAGCGGGTGGTGGATCTGGTCGGTCCGCGGGCGAAGCTGATGTGGGTCTCGACCTTCCACTCGTCCTGTGTGCGGATCCTGCGCCGCGACATCAAGCGGTTCGGGATCAACTCGACCTTCTCGATCTACGACGACACCGACTCGCGCCGGCTGATGACGCTGGTCTGCCGCGAGCTCGACCTGGACGTGAAGCGGTACAACCCGCGCGCCGTACTGAACTGGATCAGCACCCAGAAGAACGAGTTGATCGATCACGAGACCGCTGCGGCGAAGACCTCCAACCACCTGGAGGAGACCTACGCCGAGTGCTACCGGATCTACCAGGAGCGGCTGGCCCAGGCGAACGCGCTGGACTTCGACGACCTGCTGATGACCACGGTCAACCTGCTGCAGGCGTTCCCCGAAGTCCGCGAGTACTACCGGCGCCGCTTCCGCCATGTCCTCGTCGACGAGTACCAGGACACCAACCACGCGCAATACACGCTGATCCGCGAGCTCTGCGGCGAGGATGAGCCCAACTACAACGGCCCGACCGCGCCCGCTGCCGAGCTGATGGTCGTCGGTGACTCCGATCAGTCGATCTACGCCTTCCGCGGCGCGACGATCCGCAACATCCTCGCCTTCGAGGAGGACTTCGCCGGCGCCGAAACGATCCTGCTGGAGCAGAACTACCGCTCCACCCAGACGATCCTGACCGCGGCCAACGCGGTGATCAGCCGGAACGAGGGCCGCAAGGCGAAGAACCTCTGGTCCGACCAGGGTCAGGGCGAGCAGATCGCGGTGTACGTCGCCGACAACGAGCACGACGAGGCCCAGTTCGTCGCCGACGAGATCGACCGGCTCACCGACGCCGACGGGGTGAAGCCGTCCGACGTGGCGGTCTTCTACCGGACCAACGCGCAGTCGCGTGTGTTCGAAGAGGTTTTCATCCGGACCGGCCATCCGTACAAGGTGGTCGGCGGCGTCCGCTTCTACGAGCGCAAGGAGGTCCGCGACGCGCTCGCGTACCTGCGCGTGCTGGTGAACCCCGAAGACACCGTCTCGCTGCGCCGGATCCTGAACGTGCCGAAGCGCGGGATCGGCGACCGCGCCGAGGCCGCGATCGAGGCGCTGGCGGCCCGGGACCGGATCTCGTTCGCGCAGGCGCTCCGGCGGGCCCAGGACGCACCGGCGATGGCTTCGCGGTCCGTGAACGCCGTACAAGCGTTTGTGGACATCCTCGACGAGCTGACCGCGATGGTCGACTCGGGAGCCCCGCCGGACGACATCCTGGACGTCGCGCTGCACCGCTCCGGGTACTACGAGGAGCTGCAGAAGTCGCCGGATCCGCAGGACGAGACCCGGCTGGAGAACCTCGACGAGTTCATCTCGGTGGCGCGGGAGTTCGTGGAGGAGCGTACGGCGGCCGGCGAAGCCGCCGATCTGCAGGCATTCCTGGAGCGGGTCGCGCTGGTGGCGGACGCGGACCAGATCCCGGACGCGGCCGACGACGGCGGCGTGGTCACGCTGATGACCTTGCACACGGCGAAGGGGCTGGAGTTCCCGGTGGTGTTCCTGACCGGGATGGAGGACGGCGTCTTCCCGCACTCGCGGTCGCTGACGGACATGAAGGAGCTGGAGGAGGAGCGGCGCCTCGCGTACGTCGGGATCACCCGGGCGCGGCAGCGGCTGGCGATCTCCCGAGCCGCGGTCCGATCGGCGTACGGCGCTCCGCAGCACAACCCGCCGTCGCGCTTCCTGGAGGAGATCCCGGCGGAGCTGCTCGACTGGCGCCGCGACGAGTCCGCGATCACGCGGTGGTCCGGTACCGGTACGTCGACCGGCAGCGGCATCTCCAGCCGCTACGAGCCACCTCGTCGTACCGCCTCCGACAAGCCCGTCATCAGCCTCAACCCAGGCGATCGGGTCGTCCACGACAGCTTCGGGATGGGCACCGTCGTCGTGGTCCGGGGCGAGGGTCAGCAGGCTCAGGCAGACATCGATTTCGGGTCCGAAGGCGTCAAGCGGTTACTGCTTCGTTACGCACCGGTTGAGAAGATCTAAGTCAAGTTCTTGGACTTTTCCGTTGCGTCTGGGGCCGATCTTGAGACAATCAAGGATCTTCGACCCTCCCTCCGGAAGCGGTTCGCCCCATGTCCAAGTCCGTAGCTGGCAACAACCGCCGGATCATTCTGGCGGGAGCCAACCCTGGGCTGCGGCTGTTCGACGAGGCCGGGAAGGTGACCGCGTACGCGTCGATCTGGATGGTGGACTGGTCCATCCGCGGCGCCGGTACAGCGGTGGTGCTGTGGTTCGACGGGATCGTCCGGGTCGTTTCCGAGGACGTCGACCTGGCCGCGTGGCTGGAGCGCTACTTCGTCCGCTCGTTCCTCGAGGTGCAGGGCCTGCCCTGGCACGAGCCAGCGGTCGAACGCGATCTGGTGCAGGTCTCGATGAACCTCGCCGACGGCCTGAGCGCGAAGGCCGCCGACATCCAGATCGAGATGGGCGGCGTACTCGACCGCCGGCTGTTCGCGACCGACAACTTCCAGCTCGGCGAGGGCAATCACAGCCTCAGCCTGGTGATCGCCCCGGTCCGGTCCGCGACCGTCTCGATCGGCGGCGCCTCCGTCCCCGGCTTCGTCCAGGTCGACGGCTCCCCCGACAAGCCCGGCTCGTCCGCGTTCCTCACCACCGCGGAGGTCTGGCGCCGGTAAGCGCCCACCAGTTGTCCATCCGGGTGACCGCCGTACTGTCTCCATCGAGCGTGCGCTGCAGCCTGAACAGGTACGCAGCGATGCCGGCCGCACCCTGCATCCAGCCGACGCCCGGCGGCAGCAGTGGATCCTCGTTGCGATGTTCGAGGAAGCGCCAGTACGCCGATCCGTCCTCGCGGAAGGCCCGGTCGACCAGTGCATCCGCCAGCCGTACGGCGAACTCCAGGTCGCGCTTGTCACCACCACGGAGCCACGAATCCAGGAAGACGTCGCCGACTCCCGCTGTACCACAGCAACGGCCGTCGTTGTCCCAGAAGCCTGGATGGAGCCGCTCGGGTATGCCGGAGTTCCGCGCGCTGTCCAGGCAGCGTCGATGCCAGGTCATCGTCGCTTGACCGGCGACCTCGTCGACTCCGGCGTAGTCGAGGGCGGCGAAGAGTAGCGACGTACCTGGGCCGCCGTGGCACCAGTTGTAGGTGAACTCGTCGCCGTGGCGTTCCTCCCACGGGATGATCCGCGCGACCCGGAAGCCCTTGTCGTCGTTGATCCCGAGCGTGACGAGGTGCTCGGCGCCGCGACGGGCGACGGTGACCAGGTCGGGCCGGTCGAGCTCGACGCCGGCGACCGCCAGCATGGCTGCGATCCCGGCCAGTCCGTGGGAGAAGTTCGGCATCTCGGCGCCGGGCTCGGCGCGGAACCGGTGAGGCACGAACTGCCAGTTCACCCCGGTCGGCAGTTCTTCCCGCTCGGCCAGTAGCAGCTCGACTGCCCGCTCGGCGACGGCACCGGCCTTCTCACCCTGCCGGCCAGCCCAGAGGGCGCCCATCAGCACCGCGGCGGTTCCGAGCGTCGCGTCGTTAACGACTGCATTCGGCAGGTACTTCGGCGGCTCGAGGTAGCTTTCCGGCCAGCCGTCGTCTGTGGCGATGCCGGCGATCCGCTCGAGCGCCGCATCCGAGCCTGGTTCGCCGAGCGCGGTGAGGACGCCGATCGAGCTGACCAGTCCGTCGAAGTAGCTGATCGACGTCTGGGCCGGGACGCTGCGGCGGATCCGATCGGCAACAGCCGCGGCCAGCTCCTGCTCGGCAACCGTCCACGGGCGGGTCAGCTTGATCTCCGCCAGCGCATGCGCGAGCCCGCCGATCCCGCTGTGCATGCCGTCGCGATACTCCTCCGGCTTGTCACCTCCAGCCGCCTCAGGAATCCACGGCCCTTCGTCATCCCACTCCACTTGCCGCAGGACCCAACCCCACGCGGCCTCGCCCAGTTCGCCGTACGACGTCATGGTCGCGCGTTCCGGAGCCGGATGCCGCTGAACTCGACCGTGCTGGTGATGACCTCGGACCAGAAGTCGCGGATTCGCGGCAGCACCCGCAACTGGATACCGGCCTCGGCGTGCAGGTCGAATAGATCGCCAACGCGCTCCGGCGGGCCGAGTGGTCGGACCTCGGTGCTGGCGACGACAGCAGCGTCGTACTCGACGAAGACGTCGGCCGGGAGACGGTACGCGAACAGCTTCACGGATCGCATCGCGTCGAGCCAGCTGTATTCGACGGCGTGGACGCGGGTGCCGGAGCCGGCGCCGATGATGCGGTCGCGGTCTTCGGGAGTGGTGGAGGGGCCGACCCACGCCATCGCGCGGGGGCACTGCCTCGGGAACCAGTAGTCGGGGGCGCGGTCGTGGCCGACGGCCCACACGTAACGGGTGACCTGCTGCGCCGTCTTGGCGACGTGGGGTCGGAGGACCTCGATGGTCGGATCTTCGGAGAAGTGCAGAACTTCACCAGGCGCCGGACGCATGCGCGGCAGCTTAGTCAGTTCTCGAGAGCGATGCTTCAGCTTTACGGGTTGAGCCCGCAGTGGTTGCGGAGCCAGGGCATCGGGTCGATCGCTTCGCCGCCGTCCGGGTGGACCTCGAAGTGGAGGTGCGGTCCGGTGGTGTTGCCGGTGACGCCGACCGCGCCGACCTGGTCGCCCGCGTACACGGTCTCGCCGACGGACACCGAGAACTTCGACATGTGGTTGTACCAGGTGACGGTTCCGTCGGCGTGCCGGACCTGGACCTGGCGGCCGTATGGGCCGGCCCAGTCGGCGAAGATCACCACGCCCTTCATCACCGAGCGGATCGGAGTCCCGATCGGGGCGGCGAAGTCGGTACCGGTGTGGTTGCGGGCCCAGCGATTGCCGCCCTGACCGAAGGTGGCAGTGATGTGGTACCCGGAGATCATCATCTCGCAGCGGGTGGCGGACTCGCGGAGCTTCTTCTCGGCGGCGTCGGCCTTGGCCTTGGCGAGGGCCAGCGCGGAGGCGCGCTTGGCGGTGAGGGCCTGGGTGGCGTTGAGCTTGGCGGCGCGGGCCTTCGCGAGCGCGGCGGCCGCGGCCTGCTTCTTGTTCGTGTCGTTTGCGGCGAGCTGGACCCGGGAGGAGTCACGGGTGGCGAGCTGGCGGGCCTGGATGCGCGCGGTGGTGATGCCGGACAGCTGCCCGTTGTCCAGGCTGAGGGCCGCGAGGTTGACCGCGGAGTTCGCCTGGGTCGGTGAGGCGAGGGTGCTGTGGCTGAAGCCGACAGCTCCCGCTGCCGCAGCAAGCGCTGCGGTCAAACCGACGATCTGGGTACTGCTGGGGGTGTTACGCCTGGCAACTCGATGCTTGGCGCTGCTACGTCCTGCGCCGGGCTTGCGCGCAGCGTTGCCTGGCGTGACGCGGTTTCCCGCGGCACGGTGCTGGGACACAACGTGGCCTTTCGGTCACAGGGGAGGGGCTGTCCTTCGCCCTCCAGGGGTTTATTCCCTGGCGGGTTCCACGCACGATAACGGATCAGTCACGAGGCGACAAACCCTGCCACCCACTTTTCCGCCTCTCCTTCACGAAACTTTTGCATGAGCGGCTGCACGTGCATCCGCCCGGAGCGCCCACAACGCTGCCCAATCAGGCAAAAAAGCAGCATTGTCAGGACAAGAACGATCAGGCGACGGTATTTTTCTCGTCGTCCTGCTCGTCCAAGTGCGCGAGTACACCGGTGATCTGGTGCACCACGTCACCGTGGAACGGCAGGGACAGGTGGCCCACGCCGCGGACCCGGACGTTACTCGCCACCAGGTCGGGGTGCCGAATCCGGGCCCGCCGTTGCGGCACGATCAGCTGGTCGACATCGCTGTAGAAGGCGACGAACCTGGTCCGGCACTCCGGCGCCGGCTCGGCCAGCTCGGCCATCAGGTCGCTGTCCGGGCGTACCTGCTTGACCAGCGGCCAGGGCAGCAGCCGCGCCGCGACGGTCCCCTGATGCGGCGTGCCGAGGGTCACACAGGTGTGCACCCGCTCATCGCCGCCGAGCCGCTGGATGTAGTACCGCGCGATCAGCCCGCCGAGGCTGTGCCCGATCACGTGGATCTGGTCCGACCCGGACTCCTCGCAGATCGCCTCGATCTCGGTTCCCATCCGTTCCGCCGTACGACGGACGTCCAGCGTCAGCGGCGAGTACGAGAATGTGTGGATGCTGCTGAAGCCGCGTCGCAGCAATTGCCGGCGCATCAGCGCGAAGACGGTGTGGTTGTCGATGATCCCGTGCGCGAGCAGGATCGGCGTACCGGCGGCCCGGACGTCGCCGACCAGCAGCCCGCGCTGGGCCGGGGTGAGGCCGGCCAGGTTCAGGCGCTCGGCACGCGCACCCGAACCGCCGACCAGGCCGAACGGGTACATCGCGAGATGGGTGGTCAACCAGCCGATCTCCACGGCCGCACCTTGCAAGACGCGAGGTGACAGCGCGGACTGCGCGCCGTACTTCAACCCGGCCAGTGCGCCGCGGACACCGTCCTGCCAGGAACCGCCCGCCTCGACGGGCAAACGTTCCGGCTCCTCCACCGCCTCAGAGCTCATGCGCGTCCTCGCTTCGCTCCGGGCGCGCATGAGGCACGAAACACGCTGTGCTTGATGATGAGCTCGCTGCGCTCGCTCATGGGCGACTCCTCACGCAACCAGACCCCCCGAAATGGTCCGATCTCTTCCAAGGTAACCGGTTCCCACCGGGCGTGTCGGGGAACACACACCTCCGTGTCTTATCCGTGAGGTTCGAAGCGATTAGCCTGCGAACATGCCAGCTACGAGCCCTCTGCGAGTCGTCGTCGCCAAGCCGGGCCTGGACGGCCACGACCGCGGCGCGAAGGTGGTCGCCCGGGCCCTGCGGGACGCCGGGATGGAGGTCATCTACACCGGCCTGCACCAAACCCCGGAGCAGATCGTCGAGACCGCGATCGCCGAGGACGCCGACGCGATCGGGCTGTCGGTGCTGTCCGGCGCGCACATGACGCTGTTCAAGCGGGTCCGCGAACTGCTCACCGAACGCGAGGCCGACGACATCGTGGTATTCGGCGGCGGGATCATCCCGGACGCCGACCTGCAGCCACTGGCCGACCTGGGCGTGCACAAGATTTTCACCCCCGGCGCCACCACCACCGAGATCGTCGAGTGGGTCCGCACCAACGTCGGCGACGCCTCCGCGTCACCCGCCTGATCGCAGGCCGCCTCACCCGCCTGAGGCCTGAGCCGGGACGCTCGTACGACGCCCTCGGCCGGCTCACCATCGGTCGTCCTACCGGGACGGATCCGCTCCGGAGCGTGATGGCGACGGGGCGGAGTCGATCTGAACCGATTGGACCACTTCAGTCACATTACCGCTGGGTAATACCGAATCGTTAAGAAACACCCGGTTGTGCGGACTGTCGAATCGCGGTCGCATACAGCCATGCGGCTGTCTGTTTCAGAGACCGTCGAGTGGGCACGTGTGTGTGGCTCAGAACACATCGCCCCCTTCTCGGTTACTGTCCGGACAGGGCGGATCGCAGCGCGGTGGGGGACTGTGAGCCGGCTGACGCAGGACCAAGCGATGTCCCATCGGGAGAGGGCAGGTAAACGATGAGGTTTGAACGATCACACACGCGCAAGGCGGTCGCCCTGACCGTCGCAAGCAGCCTGGTGCTGCTCGCGTCAGCGTGTGGTGGCGGAGATGACGGCGGTAGCGGAGACAGTGGCTCGTCCGGGGGAGCGCTTGAGGGGCGCGGCCCGATTACATTTGCCACCGGCAAGGACACCTCCGGGAACCTGACGAACCAGGTCGCGGCGTGGAACTCGCAGCACCCGGACGAGAAGGTCACTGTCGCCGAGCTGCCCGAGTCCGCGGACCAGCAGCGCGCGCAGATGATCTCGAACGCGCAGAACAAGTCGGACGCGTTCAGCGTGCTGAACCTGGACGTGGTCTGGACCGCCGAGTTCGCGGCCAACCGCTGGGTCACCCAGCTGCCGGAGGACCAGTTCCCTGACCTCGGCAAGCTGCTGCCGTCCACGCTCGACACGGCGAAGTACCGCGACAAGCTGTACGCCGTGCCGGTCACGTCCGACGGTGGTCTGCTGTACTACCGCAAGGACCTCCTGGCCAAGGCCGGCGTCAAGCCGCCGACCACCTGGGCGGAGATGGTCACCGACTGCCAGAAGGTCAAGGCATTGCCGGAGGCCAAGAGCATCGGCTGCTACGCCGGGCAGTTCGAGAAGTACGAAGGCCTGACGGTGAACTTCTCCGAGGCGGTCAACGGTGCTGGTGGTGTCGTTGTCGGCAAGGACGGCAAGCCGAACGTGGACACGCCCGAGGCGCTGGCCGGTCTGACCGCGCTGACCGAGGGCTTCAAGACGGGCTTCATCCCGAAGGCCGCCATCACCTACCAGGAGGAGCCGGGACGCCGCGCGTTCCAGGAGGGCAACCTGCTCTTCCACCGCAACTGGCCGTACGTGTACGCGCTGGCGGGTAAGACCGACGGCTCGTCGAAGATCGCCGGCAAGTTCGCGGTCGCGCCGCTGCCGGGCCTGAAGGGCCCGGGCGTGTCCACCCTCGGTGGCCACAACTACGCGATCTCGGAGTTCGCCAAGAACAAGGCGACCGCGGCCGACTTCATCAAGTTCATGTCCAGCGAGGAGCGGCAGCGGGCGAACATCGAGAAGACGTCGCAGGCGCCGACCTGGGCCTCGCTGTACGACGACGCCGCACTGAACAAGCAGTTCCCGTACCTGGCCCCGCTGAAGGCCTCGATCGAGGGTGCGCAGTCGCGGCCGAAGGTGGTCAAGTACGGCGACGTCACGACCGCGATCCAGGAGGCTGCGTACGGCGCTCTGACCGGTACGACGACGCCGAAGGATGCGTTGGCCGGCCTGCAGACCAAGTTGAGTCAGCTCATCACGCAATGACCGAAGTGGCGGGGCCGGCGCGTAGCGACACCGCTGCGGGCCGGCCCCGGCCTGTCGATGCCCGCTGGAGGCGGGCAGAGAGAAGGAGGCAGAGGTGAGTACATCCGCCCCGGTCGCAGAGCGACCGACGCCGGAGACCACCAAGAGGCCCAAGCGGCGGAGCTCGTTCAACGAGGGCACCGGCCGGCTGGCCGCGTTGCTGCTGTCGCCGACCATGATCGTGCTGATCCTCGTGGTCGGGTTGCCGATCCTCGCGGCGTTGCGCGAGTCGCTGTACCAGAGTGGTCAGCGGATCGACGAGTCAGGCTTCGTCATCCAGGGCTCCGAATTCGTGGGCCTCGACAACTTCACGGCGATCTTCTCGGGCGAGACCGGCGACCGATTCTGGAACGCTTTCTACAACACCACGTTCTTCACCGTCGCCTGTGTGGTCCTGGAGACCGTCCTGGGTGTCGCGATGGCCCTGGTGATGCACAAGGCGTTCAAGGGCCGCGCCATCGTGCGGGCCAGCATCCTGGTCCCGTGGGCGATCCCGACCGTCGTCTCGGCGCTGCTGTGGAAGTGGATCTTCCAGGCCGACGGTATCGCCAACGATCTGCTCGGCACCCAGATCCTGTGGTCCACCGAGGGCTGGCAGTCGGTGCTGTCGGTCATCATCGCCGACACCTGGAAGACGGCGCCGTTCATCGGGCTGCTGGTGCTCGCGGGCCTGCAGACGATCCCGGACGAGGTCTACGAGGCCGCCAAGGTCGACGGCGCCAGGGTGTGGTCGACGTTCGTCCACATCACGATGCCGTTGGTGAAGCCGGCGCTGCTGGTGGCAGTGCTGTTCCGCATCCTCGACACGCTGCGGATCTTCGACCTGCCGTTCGTGCTGGTCGGCCCGAACAAGGAGTCGGTCGAGACGCTGTCGATCCTGGCGTACCTCGAAGCCAACCAGACCCGGTACGGGCCGGCGGCGGCGTACGCGACCTTGCTGTTCATCTACGTCGCTGTGGTCGCGTACGTGTTCGTCAAGTTGCTGGGTGCCGACGTGTTCGGTGACGCCATCCAGCGGAAGCCGAAGAAGAACGGCAGGAGCGGGCGACGCCGGGGCAAGCAGGAGGCCCCAGCCGCCGCCTTGGCCGGATTGACCGCCAGTAGTGGTGGCGGCGGAGGAGGTGCGTGATGGCTGTTGCTGAAAAGGCCCCGAGGGCTATCGACGTCAAGGCTGCCGAGGCGCCCTGGTACCGGCGTTGGCTGCCGCTGATCGGCGTCGGGCTGATCGTGCTCTACTGCCTGTTGCCGTTCTTCTGGATGGTGGTGTCGTCGCTGCGCCGGCCGACCGACCAGTTCGAGAACACGATCATTCCGTCGCCTATTTCGCTGACCAACTTCAGCGACGTGTTCAAGGCCGGCACCGGGTTCCAGCGTGGTCTGCTGAACAGCCTGATCGTGGCCGGCACGGTGACGATCCTGACGCTGATCATCGGGATGGTGGCGGCGTACACCCTGGCCCGGCTGGAGTTCCGGGGCAAGAACTTCGTGCTGGCGATCATCATCGTCACCTCGATGTTCCCGGGGATCTCGCTGGTGATCCCGCTGAAGAAGCTGTTCGTCAACATCGACTGGATCAACACCTACCAGGCGATGATCGTGCCCAGCCTGTCATTCGCGCTGCCACTGGCGGTGTGGCTCCTGACCGCGTTCTTCCGGCAGATGCCGCGAGAACTCGAGCAGGCCGCGATGGTGGACGGCTGTACGCCGGCTCAGGCGTTCCGCAAGGTGATCCTCCCGCTGGCGGCACCGGGTGTGTTCACCACCGCGATCATCACCTTCATCGCGGCGTGGAACGAGTTCCTGATCGCGCTGAGCATGGTCAACCGCAAGGAGATCCAGACCGCGAACGTGGTCATCTCGCAGTTCACCGGTACGTCGGGACGCGACCAACCGTTCGGCAGCCAGATGGCCGCCGGTGTGGTTGTCACCATCCCGCTGGTGATCGCCGTACTGCTGTTCCAGCGCCGTATCGTCGCCGGCCTCACGGCAGGTGGCGTGAAGTGACCTGGGACCGCGACCGGAGGGAGCGTGACCGCCGGGACCGGGAAGACCGGGAGCGGCGCGACCGCGAGGATCGGGAGCGGCAACGGCGGGACCAGGAGGACCGCGACCGCCGCGATCGAGAGGACCGCGACCGCCGCGACCGGTACCGCTAGACCACGGCAAGAGGGCCGGAACCCGGTTGGGTTCCGGCCCTCTCTCCGTTAGAGCTTCAGCCAGACGGCGGCGTCGACCGGGAGCTGGTTGTTGGTGAGGGGCTCGCTGGACAGCAGGACGGTTGCCCCGGCTGGGAGGGGGACCGGGGCTTCGCCGAGGTTTGCCAGGCAGCGGAAGTTGGGGGAGCGGGTGAAGGAGAGGACGCCGGCGGGGGCGGCTTCGTCCCAGGTGAGGCGGCCTTCGCCCAGGGCTTCGGTGGAGCGGCGGATGCGGAGGGCGGCCTTGTAAAGGTTGAGGTGGCTGTCGGGATCGGACGCCTGGGCCTCGGCGGTCAAGCCAGCCCAGTCGGCGGGTTGAGGGAGCCACGGCTGGCCGGCACCGCTGCCAAAGCCGTACGGCGGCTCGCTGCCACTCCACGGGACCGGCACCCGGCAGCCGTCGCGACCGCGGACGGTGTGGCCGGAGCGCCTCCATGTGGGGTCGTCCAGCACGTCTTCAGGCAGGTCCTCGACCTCGGGCAGACCCAGCTCGTCGCCTTGGTAGATGTAGGCGCCGCCGGGTAGCGCAAGCTCGAGGAGCACTGCCGCCCGGGCCCGGCGCAGTCCCAGTTCGAGGTCGGTCGGCACGGTGCCGGCAGGCATCGACGCGTCCTTCTGGTCGCGACCGTAGCGGGTGCGGTGCCGGATGGTGTCGTGGTTGCTCAGCACCCAGGTCGCCGGTGCGCCGACGGCCCAGAAGTTCTCGGTGGTGTGGTCGATCACCTCGCGCAGATCCTCGGCGTCCCACGGGCACTGGAGCGCGTCGAAGTTGAAGGCCGAGTGCAGCTCGTTCGGCCGGACGTACTGCGCGAGCCGGTCGGCCGGGGACAGCCAGGCCTCCGCGACGAACACCCGCGGGCCTTGCGGCGTATCGGCGTACTCGTCGGCGATCCGGCGCCAGCGCTGGTGAATGTCGTGTACGGCGGGTTGGTCGTACGTCGGATGGCCTTCGTACTTGTCCCGGGTCGCCTCGCCGTTCGGCAACGGGACCACATCGGGCAGCGTGGCGTCCTTCGCCATCGAGTCGGCCACGTCGATGCGGAAGCCGTCGACACCGCGGTCGAACCAGAAGCGCAGGATCGAGTCGAACTCCTCGACCACCTTCGGGTGATCCCAGTTCCAGTCCGGCTGGCTGACGTCGAAGAGGTGCAGGTACCACTGCCCGTCGTCGATCCGCGTCCAGGCATGGCCACCGAAGGCCGCCGGCCAGTTGGTCGGCGGCTCCGAACCGTCAACGCCCTTGCCGTCGCGGAACCAGAACAGGTCCCGCTCCGGTGAGCCCTTGCCGGCCGCGAGTGCCGCCTTGAACCAGGGGTGGTCCCAGGAGCAGTGGTTCGGGACCAGGTCGATCAGGATCCGGATGCCGAGTGCGTGCGCCTCGGCGATCAGCGCGTCCGCGTCCGCCAACGTGCCGAAGTCGGGGTTGATGTCCCGGTAGTCGGACACGTCGTACCCGCCGTCGAGCAGCGGGGAGGGGTACCACGGGCTGATCCAGATGGCGTCGATGCCGAGGTCGGCGAGGTACGGCAGCCGGGCGCGGATGCCGTTCACGTCGCCGGTCCCGTTACCGTCTGCGTCGGCGAAGGACCTTGGGTACACCTGGTAGACGACGGCGCTACGCCACCAGTCGTCAGCTGGTCTGGTCCCTGGATCGAGCGCTGAGTCGGTCATGCGACCAGCCTTTCACGAGCGGGCAATTAGTCTGTGACAGTCGTCTCAGCGTGTACCCCGGCTGTTGCGGTGCACACGGAGGTGGCTAGTCTCGGGCCGACGGAACGCGCCGGCGACCGTGCCCTCCTACCCGGGAACAGCCCGCCTGCCGCGCGGCCTACTCGAACAGGTGCGAGAGAGGGACCACAGTCGTGGACTTGATGGAATACCAGGCGAAGACAGTCTTCGCCAAGCACGGAGTGCGGACGACCGTAGGCGAGGTCGTCACCACGCCGGAAGAAGCCCGCGCGGCGGCCGAGAAGATCGGCGGCCGGGTGGTCGTGAAGGCCCAGGTGAAGACCGGTGGCCGCGGTAAGGCCGGTGGCGTGAAGCTGGCCTCCTCGCCGGACGAGGCGGAGGAGAAGGCGCGCGAGATCCTCGGCCTGGACATCAAGGGTCACGTCGTCAAGATCCTGAACATCGTGCCGGCCGCCGCGATCGCGGAGGAGTACTACTTCTCCTTCCTGGTCGACCGGGCGAACCGCAACTACCTGTGCATCGCGTCGGCCGCCGGCGGTATGGAGATCGAGGAGGTCGCGCACACCAACCCCGAGGCGGTGGCGAAGATCTCGATCGACCCGGCCACCGGGGTGGACGAGGCGAAGGCGCGCGAGATCGCGGTTGCCGCGAAGTACCCCGAGGACGTGCTGGACGCCGTCGTACCGGAGATCGTCAAGCTGTACGACGTGTTCATCGCCGAGGACGCGTCGCTGGTCGAGGTGAACCCGCTGGTCAAGCTCGCCGACGGCAACGTCGAGGCGCTGGACGGCAAGGTCACCCTGGACGAGAACGCGGACTTCCGGCACCCGGAGCACGCCGAGTTCGAGGACATCGCAGCGGCGGACCCGCTGGAGGCGGCGGCCAAGGCCAAGGGCCTGAACTACGTGAAGCTGGACGGCTCGGTCGGCATCATCGGCAACGGCGCGGGTCTGGTCATGTCGACCCTGGACGTGGTCGCGTACGCCGGTGAGGAGTTCGGCGGCGTCAAGCCCGCGAACTTCCTCGACATCGGCGGCGGCGCGTCGGCCGAGGTGATGGCGAACGGGCTGGAGATCATCATCTCCGACGCCCAGGTGGAGAGCGTCTTCGTCAACGTCTTCGGCGGCATCACCGCCTGCGACGCCGTCGCGAACGGCATCGTGCAGGCGTTCGAGCTGCTGGCGAGCCGGGACGAGCACGTCACCAAGCCGCTGGTCGTCCGGCTGGACGGCAACAACGCCGAGGAGGGCCGCCGCATCCTCGACGAGGCCGGGCTGGCCGGTCTGGAGCGGGTCGACACGATGGACGGCGCCGCCAAGCGGGCCGCCGAGCTGGCTGCGAAGTAAGGGATCGCTGAACAATGTCTATCTTCCTGACCAAGGACAGCAAGGTCATCGTCCAGGGCATGACCGGCTCGGAAGGCACCAAGCACACCACCCGGATGCTTGCCTCCGGCACCAACATCGTCGGCGGCGTGAACCCGCGCAAGGCCGGCCAGAGCCAGGACTTCGATGGCAAGTTGGTACCGGTCTTCGGCACCGTCGCGGACGCCGTCAAGGAGACCGGCGCGAACGTGTCGGTCATCTTCGTGCCGCCGAAGTTCACCAAGGACGCCGTACTGGAGGCGATCGAGGCCGCCGTGCCGCTGGTCGTGGTGATCACCGAGGGCGTGCCGGTGCACGACACCGCCGCGTTCTTCGCCGCCGCGCAGGCTTCCGGCACCACCCGGATCATCGGCCCGAACTGCCCCGGCATCATCACCCCGGGTGAGTCGAACGCCGGCATCATCCCGGCCGACATCGCCGGCCAGGGCCGGATCGGTCTGGTGTCGAAGTCCGGCACGCTGACCTACCAGATGATGTACGAGCTGCGTGACTTCGGCTTCTCCACCGCGATCGGTATCGGTGGCGACCCGATCATCGGTACGACGCACATCGACGCGCTGCAGGCGTTCCAGGACGACCCGGACACCGACGCGATCGTGATGATCGGTGAGATCGGTGGTGACGCCGAGGAGCGGGCGGCCGCGTTCATCAAGGAGAACGTGACCAAGCCAGTGGTCGGTTACGTGGCCGGGTTCACCGCGCCGGAGGGCAAGACGATGGGTCACGCGGGCGCGATCGTGTCCGGCTCGTCCGGTACGGCGGCCGCGAAGCAGGAGGCCCTCGAGGCCGTCGGCGTCAAGGTCGGCAAGACGCCCACCGAGACCGCGAACCTGATGCGCGAGATCATGCAGAGCTTGACCAAGTAACACCCGCTTGAAACGGCCCCAGGGATTCCCTGGGGCCGTTCGCCTATTTGAAGGTGGCCGAGCGTTCGGCGGCGCGGACCAGGGTGTCGTTGAAGGCCGAGTCGGAGATGTCGAGGTCCTTCAGCACCGGGTACACCAGGTAGACGACCCGGTTTCCGGCCGACGCGATGCCGATCCGGAAGGTGAACGTCTTGCCGCCGCCGGTGTCGTACTCCGCCTCCCAGCTCTTGCCCTTGACCAGCCCGGACGACACCGTCCCGGTCGAGTCCACCTTGGCGTTCGAGACGTTCTTCTCGCAGGTGTCGACGTTCTTGCGGATCGAGGTGTAGAAGTTGCCCGCCGCGGCGTTGGTGGCGAAGCTCGACACCGTTTCGTCCAGGCCGAACTCGGTCGGCACCTTCGCCTCCGGCGTCAGGTAGGTCCGGCTGTTGTACCTGAGCGGCTTCGCCTTCTTCAGGCTGTCGAACTTCTCGCAGCCGGTGCCGGCGCCGGTCTTCGCGTCGGTGCTCACCCACGGCTTGGTGATGTCGGACAGCACCGGCAGGTCGACGGGTGCCATGAACCCGGCCGGCTCGGAGGTCGGCAGCAGGCTCTCCTTCGCCACCGGCGAACCGGTGGCACAGCCGCCGGTGTCCGCACAGATCCGCCGCAGCCCGGTCGACGACGCGACCAGGACCGGCGCCGGCTTCGGCGGGGTGTCGGAGACGCTGTCGTGCTCCAGAACCATGGTGGCCTGGCCGGCCAGCGTCACCGAGATGGTCCGGTACTTCATCTTCTTGCCGGAGGGCTGGCCGAAGACCGCGATCACGCCGCGGTCACCTACCCCGGTGGTGGCGTAGCTCTCGGTCAGCCGGACCTGGGGCGTGCTGCACGTGCTGAGCCACCCGACGATCGTGGTGTACGCCTTGGACGCGGCGGTCGGGTCGTTGGACACCTCGATGTACTGGACGGCGGTGTCCTTGGTGGTCGAGTTCTGGAAGGTGCGGACCCAGGTGCGCTGGCCGGCCGGGTCGGCGAACCGCTGCGACTGGCAGACGAAGGACTGCTCGGGCGCGCTGCTCCCGTCGGCCGTCTTGGTGACCGCCCAGGTGCCGGTGGCGGACAGTTGCTTCGCGGTGGGGCCGTCGAGCAGGACTTTTGCGTCGGCGAGCAGGCTCGACTCGGTCGGCTTGTCGTCGGAGGTGCCGGCCTTCGAGCCGGGCTCGTTGTCTCCGCCGAAGGCGTTCAGGGCGGCGACCCCGCCGCCGCCGACCAGCACGACGACCGCGACGCCGGCGGCGATCGTCTGGTTCCGCTTGCGCGCCTTCTGCCGGCGCGCCTCCCGGGCAGCGGCGCGACTGCCGCCGCGGGGTGCACGGTGGGAACCGGCCAAAGCTCGACCTCCTGACTGATTCCACCCGACAGTACCCGGTGGTCCCTGGTTGTCCCCACTCAGCCGGATGCGTAACGATCACACCGACTGAGCGTGAACAGCGGGCCGAAGTCTTCCATATCCGGCGTGTCAGAACGAGTGGTCTCGCACTGCGGGAGACCATGGGAGCCAGATGACCGACATGCTGAGCCGCCCGGGCGCCCGTGACGGCGGACCACACCTGGCGCCCGGGCCTGCCCCGTCCGAGGTCACCGCCCCGACCAAGCCGGTGGTGCTGGCGGCCGTGATCTCCGCTGGAGCCTGCCTGCTCACCGGTCTGCTGACGTGTGCGGCGGTCGCTGTGATCGGCTGGCTCGCCGCCACCTTCGGCGGTGCGTCCGGAGCGATCCGGGCGGGTGCATCCGCCTGGCTGGTCGCGCACAAGGCCGGTGTGACGCTGGGCAGCGGCACTCTGACCGTGGCGCCGCTCGGGCTGACCATGTTCGTCGGCTGGTGCCTCTACCGCGGTGGCAAGTCAGCCGCCCGTACGAGCGCCGCCGACCGGACCAAGGACCTGATCCTGCTCTCCGGCACGTTCGCGGCCGTCTACGGCCTCGGCGGGCTGGTTGTCGCTCTGCTCACCGCGGACGGCTCCCTGCGGGTGTCGCCGCTGTCTGCCTTCCTTGGCACCGCGTCTCTCGCTCTGGTCGCCGGCACAATCGGCGTACTAGTCGAGTCCGGTGCTTTCGACGACATCGCCGATGCGACCCCCAGCGGGCTGCGTGACGCTGTGCCGGCTGCGGTGGCCGCCGTACTGACCGTGATCGCCATCGCGTCCACCCTGTACGGCGTACTGCTGGCCATCCACTTCTCGCGCATCACCGGGATGCTGGAGCTGCTGGATGCCGGTGTGGTCGGCTCAGTGGTGCTGTTCGCCATCTGCCTGATGCTGGTGCCGAACATGGTCCTGTACGTCGTCTCGTTCCTCGCTGGGCCCGGGTTCCAGTTGGGAGTGGGTACGACGATCGCTCCGACCGGTGTGGATGTTGGGAACTTGCCGGCGCTTCCGCTGCTGGCCGCCGTACCTGCCGACGGAGCCACACCGACGTACCTGCTGGTGCTGACCGCCGTGGTCCCCCTGGCGGCTGGCGTGGTCGCTGGACTGGTTGTGGTCCGGCGGGGGGTCGCGGACGAGGACGCTGCGGCGCTGGGGTGGGATGCGTTCGCTCTGCGCGGTGGCATGGCCGCACTGCTCGCCGGGGTGATGCTCTACGTGCTGATGGCTCTGTCGGGCGGTTCTGCCGGGCCTGGGCGGATGTCGGTGGTGGGGATCCCGGCTGCGCTGCCGGCGGCCGGCGTACTGGCTGCCGGGATGGCGATCGGGGCCTCGATCACGGCGGCGGTAATCGCCTCCCGCCGACCGGCTGACGGCGAGGCGGACGCCGGGCGATAAGGTTTGGGCCGTGACAGACCCGGTTGCGCCGACTCCCGCACCTGCGCGACTCGTCGTGCTGATCTCGGGGTCAGGCTCGAACCTGCAGGCCTTGCTGGACGCCTGCGCCGATCCGGCGTACGGCGCCCAGGTCGTGGCCGTCGGCGCCGACCGGGACGGGATCGCCGGGCTGGACCGGGCCGTGGCGGCCGGCGTACCGACCTTCGTGCACAAGGTGAAGGACTACGCCGAGCGGGCCGACTGGGACCGCGCGCTGACCGCGTCCGTGGCGGAGTACAAGCCGGACCTGGTCATCTCGGCGGGCTTCCTGAAGCTGGTCGGTGACGACTTCCTGGCCTCCTTCGGCGACCGGTACATCAACACCCACAACGCGCTGCTGCCGTCGTTCCCCGGCATCCACGGACCGCGGGACGCGCTCGAGTACGGCGTCAAAATCACCGGCGCCAGCCTGTTCTTCGTCGACGGCGGGGTCGACACCGGCCCGATGATCGCGCAGGTCGCCGTACCCGTGCTGGACGACGACACCGAAGAAACCCTGACCGAGCGGATCAAGGAGGTCGAACGCCACCAGTTGGTGGAGTGGGTCGGCCGGCTGGTCCGCGAAGGCTGGACCATCACCGGACGAAAGGTTCGACTGAAGTGAGCACCGACCGCAGGCCGATCCGCCGCGCGCTGATCAGCGTCTACGACAAGACCGGTCTGGAGGAGCTCGCGTCCGCGTTGCATGCCGCCGGTGTGCAGCTGGTGTCGACCGGGTCCACCGCTGGCCGGATCGCGGCGGCCGGGGTGCCGGTGACCAAGGTCGAGGAGCTGACCGGGTTCCCGGAGTGCCTCGACGGCCGGGTCAAGACGCTGCACCCGATGGTGCACGCGGGGCTGCTGGCCGACGTACGGAAGAACGACCACGTCGAGCAGCTGGCCGAGATGCGGGTCGAGCCGTTCGACCTGCTGGTGAGCAACCTGTACCCGTTCACCGAGACCGTCGCGTCCGGCGCGTCCTCGGACGAGTGCATCGAGCAGATCGACATCGGCGGTCCGTCGATGGTCCGCGGCGCCGCCAAGAACCACGCGAACGTCGCTGTCGTCGTGTCCCCTTCTCGCTACCCGGAGATCGTCGCGGCTCTCTCCGACGGCGGGTTTTCTTTGGAGCAGCGCCAGCGGCTCGCCGTGGATGCGTTTGTGCACACGGCGTCGTACGACGTCGCTGTCGCCTCCTGGATGGGCAGCGTGGTGACGGACACCTCCGAGGGGACTGGGTTCCCGGAGTGGGTCGGTGCAGTGTGGAACAAGTCCGCTGTACTGCGGTACGGCGAAAACCCGCATCAGCCGGCGGCGCTGTACGTCAATGGCCGGGGTGGTCTGGCCGCCGCGCAGCAGCTGCACGGCAAGGAGATGTCGTACAACAACTACGTCGACGCCGACGCTGCCCGTCGTACGGCGTATGACTTCAGCGAGCCGGCCGTTGCCATCATCAAGCACGCGAACCCGTGCGGCATCGCGGTCGGCAAGGACATCGCAGAGGCGCACCGGCGGGCGCACGAGTGCGACCCGGTGTCGGCGTACGGCGGTGTGATCGCGACGAACGCGCCAGTGTCGGTGGACATGGCCAAGCAGGTCGCGGAGATCTTCACCGAGGTGCTGGTCGCGCCGGCTTTCGAGGACGGCGCGGTCGAGATCCTGCAGGGTAAGAAGAACATCCGGCTGCTGGTCGCGCCGGCCGTTGCCGGTGACGAGGTCGAGATGCGTCCGGTGAGCGGCGGGCTGCTGCTCCAGCACACCGACCGTTTCCAGGCTCCCGGCGACGACCCTTCCTCCTGGCAGCTCGCGGCCGGATCGCCGGCCTCTCCTGAGGTGCTGGCGGACCTCGCTTTCGCCTGGAAGGCCGTACGCGCGGTCAAGTCGAACGCGATCCTCCTCGCCTCCGGCGGCGCCTCGGTCGGGGTCGGCATGGGCCAGGTCAACCGCGTCGACTCCTGCCGCCTGGCCGTCTTCCGCGCCGCCGACCGCGCGGCCGGCTCCGTCGCCGCCTCAGACGCCTTCTTCCCGTTCCCCGACGGCCTGGAAGTCCTGATCGAGGGCGGCGTCAAGGCAGTCGTCCAACCCGGCGGCTCCATCCGCGACGAAGCCGCCATCGAGGTCGCAGAAAAGGCCGGCATCACCATGTACTTCACCGGCACCCGCCACTTCTTCCACTAGCCGAGGATCCCGGCTGGCGTCAGCAAAAGCCGAGTACTGCGGACACCAAACGGAGACCTCGGACACCTGGTCAGATGTCCGAGGTCCCGAGAGGGTGTCCGAAGTTCAGTTCGGGACTATGAGGCCGAGGAGGGCTATTGCGGTGCCTACGGCTAGGAGGAGGGTGGTGTCGAACATCCGGCCGCGGACGTGGAGGAGGCCGGCGGCGGAGTCGGTGAGGCCGATGCGGAGGAGGCCGGCCAGGACGACGCCGCCGGCGAAGATGAAGATGCCGTTGCGCCAGTTGTAGAACGTGAGCACGACCAGGCCGGTCGCGGCGACCAGGAGCGACACGGCCAACGGCCATTCGTTCCGTCGCTGGGCTTCGCCGGCCATCAGCACGTGCCCGCCTCGGCCGTATGCGCCGTCACCGGGCGACGCTCGCTTCGGCGGCTTCGACGACGTTGGTGAGGAGCATGGCGCGGGTCATCGGGCCGATGCCGCCGGGCATCGGGGCGATCCAGGCTGCCTTTTCGCGGGCCTCGTCGGCGATGTCGCCGACGATCTTGCCCTCGGCGTTGCGGCTGGTGCCGACATCCAGCAGTACGGCGCCCGGCTTCACCATGTCGGCGGTGATCAGCCCGGCGGATCCGGCCGCGGCGATCACGATGTCGCCGGTGCGGACCACGGCGGCCAGGTCCTTGGTGCCGGTGTGGCACTGGGTGACCGTGGCGTTCTCGGTACGACGCGTGAACAGCAGCCCCATCGGTCGACCCGCAGTCACGCCCCGGCCGACGACGACCACCTGAGCGCCGGCGATCGGTACGTCGTACCGGCGGAGGATCTCGACGCAGCCCTTCGGGGTGCAGGGGAGCGGGCCGTCCTGGCCGAGGACGAGCTTGCCGAGGCTGACCGGGTGCAGGCCGTCGGCGTCCTTGATCGGGTTGATCAGGCCGAGGATCACGTTCGTGTCGACGTGCTTGGGCAGTGGGAGCTGGACGATGAAGCCGGTGCACTCCGGGTTCTCGTTGAGCTCGGTCACCTTCGCGGCGATCTCGTCCTGGGTCGCGTCGGCCGGGAGCTCGACCTGGATGGATGCGATGCCGACCGCCGCGCAGTCGCGGTGCTTGCCGGCCACGTACGCCCGGCTGCCCGGGTCGTCCCCGACCAGGATGGTGCCGAGCCCGGGCACCACGCCCTGCTCGGCCAGTTTCGCGACCCGGACCTTGAGCTCGTCCTTGATCGCTGCCGCCGTCGCCTTGCCGTCCAGAATCTGTGCGGTCACCGCCCTAGGGTATGACCGGACCGCCAGGCCCTCACAATCAGCACTCGGCCGGGCGGCCACGCGGGCCGCCCGGCCGAGCCGTGCCGTTGTGATGTGCTGGGAGTTCGCCCTCAGCTGGTCAGCGCGTACACAGTCGTGCTGCCGACCGTCGTCGCGGTGTAGTTGGCCTCCACCCACGACTGGATCTCGCTGGCCGCCGACGACGAGCCACCGCCGCCGCCCTGGCCGCCGGAGATGTAGTAGGCGATCTTGCCCTCGGCCACCCACTCCTTGAACTGGGCCAGCGTCGGCGCGTCGTCCGTACCGCTGAAGCCGCCGATGGCGATCACCGACTTGCCAGTGGCCAGTTCCAGCGACGCCGCGGACTGCGAGCCGCTGACGGCGGCCGCCCACGTGGTCGTGGTCTTCGACAGCAGCGCGGTCAGCTCACTGCTGGTCTGAGCGCCACCACCCATCCCGCCGCCGGGATCGCCGCCGTTGCCACCACCGGCACCGCCGCGCATCCCGCCACCGCCGCCCATCGCGCTGCTGCTAGGCCCAGACGTCGGAATCGACCCGCTGTGCGTCTGCGAGGCAGTCGACACCGCGTACGCCGTACTCCCCAGACCGAGCGCCACCACCAGCGCCAGCACCAGCGCCGGCAACACCCGACGCACCCGCCGACCAACCAGCGCCAACCCAGCAGCAACCACCGCAGCCGCCAGTACGACGAACTTGAGCCACGGCACGAACGACGGCGTACGGGTGAGCAACACGTAGTCCCACACGCCAGTCGCCAGCACCATTGCAGCCAGCGACAGCCGCGCCACCAGCTCGTCCCGACGCTGCCAAGCAAGCCGCACACCCATCGCGACCAGTACGGCGACCGCCGGAGCCAGCGCCACGGTGTAGTACGGGTGGATCGTGCCGCTCATGAAGCTGAACACCACAGCGGTGACGAGCATCCAGCCGCCCCAGAGCACCAGCCCGGCGCGAGTACGGTCGGTCCGCGGCGCCCTCCGGGTCAGCCACAGCCCGGCCACCAGTGCGATCAATGCCGCAGGCAACAACCAGGAGATTTCGGTGCCGAAGGCATCGTTGAACATCCGGGTGATCCCGGTGCTACCGCCGAAGCCGGTGTTGGTGCTACTGCCACCGCCGCCACCACCGTTGCCTTGTCCACCCAGCAGCCGGCCGAGACCGTTGTAGCCGAGGGCAAGTTCCAGCAGCGAGTTGTTAGTCGAACCACCGATGTAGGGGCGGCTCGACGCCGGCCACAGTTCGACCAGAGCGACGTACCAGCCGGCGCTGACGATCATCGCCCCGAGCGCGCCGACCAGGTGCAGCAGACGTTTCCTGACCGACGTCGGCGCCGCGATCAGATAGACCAGCCCGAACGCGGGCACGACCAGCATCGCCTGGCCCATCTTGGTCAGGAACCCGAACCCGACTGCGACCCCGGCCAGCGCCAGCCACTTCCACGAAGCCTTGTCCAGCGCCCGTACGACGCAGTACGCCGCAGCCACCAGAAGCAGGACCAGGAACGCGTCCGGGTTGTTGAACCGGAACATCAGTACGGCGACCGGAGTCAGCGACAGAGTGGTTCCGGCGATCAGGCCGGCCACCGGGCCGGAGATCCGCTTCACCGTGAGATACAGCAGACCCACGGCAGCGATGCCCATGAACGCCTGTGGGGCCAGCACGGTGAAACTGTTGAACCCGAAGAGCCGGGCGAACGCTGTCGCGACCCAGAGCGCGGCCGGGGGTTTGTCGACAGTTATCGCATTCCCCGCATCGAGCGAGCCGAACAGCCACGCCTTCCAGCTCTGCGTCCCGGTCTGGACGGCCGCGGCGTAGAAACTGTTCGCATAGCCGGAGGCGGTCAAGTTCCAGAGGTACAGGAACGCCGTACCGGCCAGCATGGCGAGCGCGGCCGGCCGCACGTAGGCGGCCTGCTCGGACGGACCGCGGACGAGGCGACGGAGCGGGCCGGGCGGACGCGCCGGTGGTTCGGCGCTCTCCGGACCGGACCTGGTCCTTGATGGATCAAGCAGGGTGGTCATATCGCGTCTCCATCCAGGCAGCGAAGGTTTGCGTTGAGGTCCCACAGAGACGATGACAAGCGGGACTGCGACCACCCTGGACGTCGGCTGGGAGCTTCCTGTGAGCGCAGATCAGCACCGCCAAGCCGGCCGAAGCACAGCGACCGCACAGGGAATGCCCAGCGTCTTGCCCTGGTTAGGGCAGATAGTTTATTCTTGAACTACTGATCAGCGAGGAGAAGACCATGCCCGCCGTGACCGTCAGCGACATCACCGTGCTGCCCCGCGTCCACCAGCCGGATCCCGCCGTGGCCCACGAGCGGACGGTGCGGTCGGTGACGTCGGCGCCGACCGGCTACGAGGGTGAAGGATTCCCGGTCCGGCGTGCGTTCGCCGGCGTCGATCTGCGGGATCTCGACCCGTTCATCCACATGGACCAGATGGGTGAGGTGGAGTACGCACCGGGCGAGCCGAAAGGTACGCCGTGGCACCCGCACCGCGGCTTCGAAACCGTTACCTACATGCTCGACGGAATCATGGAGCACCAGGACTCCAACGGCGGTGGTGGCGTTATCTCCAACGGCGACACCCAGTGGATGACCGCCGGCAGTGGGCTCCTCCACATCGAGACCCCGCCGGAGCATCTGGTGCTGAGCGGCGGTCTCTTCCACGGCATCCAGCTCTGGGTGAACTTGCCGAAGGCACTCAAGTGGGCTCCGCCGCGCTACCAGGACATCCGCGGCGGCGACTCGGCCCTGCTGTCCACTCCGGACGGCGGCGCGCTGATCCGCGTGATCGCGG
Organism: Kribbella antiqua; assembly: GCF_004345665.1. GTDB lineage: Bacteria > Actinomycetota > Actinomycetes > Propionibacteriales > Kribbellaceae > Kribbella > Kribbella antiqua. The sequence goes on along the minus strand of NZ_SLWR01000011.1, from coordinate 87,412 downwards.
GATCGGTCGACGGGCATGACGGCCCTGGCTCGACCCACACCCCGATCACCCTGGTCCACGCGACGGTCAGCCCAGGAGCTGAGATGGTGCTGCCGTGGCAGCCGGACTACAACGCTCTCGTCTACGTCCTGGCCGGCCAGGGCACGGTCGGCGCCGAGCACCGCCCGATCCGCAAGGGCCAGCTGGCGGTCTTCGGTCCCGGCGACACCATTCGTACGGCGGCCAGTCCGACGCAGCCGCAGGCGGAGCCGAACCTCGAGGTCCTGGTCCTCGGTGGACGCCCGATCCGCGAACCGGTCGCGATGGCCGGTCCGTTCGTGATGAACACCCGCGCCGAGGTGATCCAGGCCTTCGAGGACTTCCAGGCCGGCAAGCTCGGCAGCATCCCGGCCGTCCACGGCGCACCGACCGAATTGCGTAGTACCGACTGATTCGAGGCATGGACAGCTCCCGAACCCGGATCTACCTTCACAACAAGGGGATTTCGGGGAAAGTTGCAGGGGGCATCATGTCGTACTTCAGGAAACTTGCGCTCATCGTGTCCGCGGTGGCACTGACAGTCGCCGCAGGCATACCCTTCCCGGCATCGATTCCGTTGCCGGTCGACTTCGCGCCCGAAGGGATCGCCAGCGGGCCGCGGAACACGTTCTACGCCGGATCGCTCACCACCGGTGACATCTTCCGCGGCAGCCTGCGCACCGGCAAGGGTGCGATCTTCGTCGACGCACCGCCGGGGCGCTCGGCTACCGGGATGAAGGTCGAACCGTCCGCCAAACGGCTCTGGGTCGCCGGCGGCCCGACTGGTCACGCCTACGTCTACAGCACCCGCAACGGCAAGACGATCAAGGATCTGGTGCTCAACTCCAGCGGCAACTCCTTGATCAACGATGTCATGGTGACCAACCACGCGGCGTACTTCACCGACACGTTCAACCCGGTGATCTACAAGATCCCGATCGGCAAGCACGGCCGGATCGGTGCGCCGAAGACGATCCCGCTCACTGGACCCGCGGCGGTCATGGGGGCCTTCCCCAACCTGAACGGCATCGCCGCTCCAAGCAACGGCAAAGTGCTGATCCTCGGTCACTCGTCGCGGGCCGAGCTGTACTTGGTCAATCCGCGCACCGGCTCCAGCCGGACCATCACGGTGACCGGTGGGGCGCTCACACCCGGTACGCCGGACGGCATCCTGCTCGACGGCAGAATCCTGTGGGTGGTGGAGAACTTCGCCAATCGCCTGGTCAAGATCAAGCTCAGCCCGGACCTGACCCGCGGCCGGATCACTGCGACGGTCACCAGCAAGTTGTTCCGAGTCCCAACAGCCGTCGCAAAGAGCGGCGACCGGCTTGCGCTGGTCAACGCTCGCTTCGACCTCGGCTTCCCGCCACCGTTCGGACCGGGTGCGCCGAAGGGCACCGACTTCGACGTGGTTCAGATCCGCAAGCCTGATCAGCCCTCGGGGTAGAAGAGGAACAGGGTGCAGCCCTGTTCCGACTGCGGTACGTGTGACGACCCGGCCGGGGCGTGGATGAACGAACCGGCCGGGTAGTCGCGGATCCCATCGTTGAAGACGCCGTCGACGACGTACACCTCCTCCGGTCCCGGTTCGTGGACATCGATGCCTTCCCAGCACGAGCCGGGGTCCATTTCGAGGACGTGCGCCGTTGCGCCGGCCGATCCTTTCCAGAGCGAGCGAAGGCGGATGCCGGGGAAGAGTTCACGGACCGGCACGTCGGCCGCCGAGCTGAATTCGTAGTTCTGCATGCCTTCGATCATGGGTTGTCCACAGGCTTTCCCACAGTGTCTGGATAGTCGTGGTCGGGTACTTTTATGCCATGCAGCCGCATCGCGTCGTCGCACTGGTGACCGGGCCGCAGGCGAGCTTCGAGCTGGGCTGTGCGGCGGCGGTGTTCCGCGCCGATCGGTACCGGTTCAGCGTGTGCACCGAGCGGCCGGGCGCGATCCGGACCACCGAGGGCTTCACGATGCTGGTGCGGTCCGGGCTGCGGGCGCTCGATCGCGCCGACACGATCGTCGTACCGGGCTGGTTGCCGATCGGGTCCGAGCCGTCGCCTGCCGTCGTACGGGCGTTGGTACGGGCGCATCGGCGTGGGGCGAGGCTGGTGAGTATCTGCTCGGGTGCGGCCGCGCTGGCCGCGACCGGCTTGCTGGACGGCCGCCGCGCGACGACACATTGGCGGTATGCCGACGAGCTCCAGCGCCGGTATCCCGCCGTCCTGGTCGATCCGGACGTCCTCTACATCGACCACGGCGACATCGCCACGAGCGCCGGGTCGGGGACAGGGATCGATCTCTGTCTGCAACTGGTTCGCAACGATCACGGCGCCGCGTACGCCGCTCAGGTCGCCCGGGGGATGGTGATGCCGCCGCATCGCGAGGGTGGTCAGGTCCAGTACAAGATCGAGGAAGCTCAGCCGACCGAGTCACTCGGAACGTTGCTCGACTGGGCGACGCGGCATCTCGCCGAGCCGATCACGCTCGACGACCTGGCCGCACGGATCAATGTCTCGCCGCGGACCCTGGCCCGCCGGTTCGCTGAACAGCTCGGCCAAGCGCCCGGCCAATGGTTGCTCGCGCAACGCATCGCGAAATGCCGTGCTCTGCTGGAGGAGACCGACCTGCCAGTGGAAACGATTGCTGTCCGCGTCGGGTTGTCGTCGGCGACCAATCTTCGCCGCCGCTTCCATGCGGCCCTACGGACGACGCCGAGCGCCTACCGCCGCGCCTTCCGGGCTCAGAAGTCGTCGGAGTCGTCCAGGTCGATGTAGTACGGGATGCGTGGGTCGTCGGGGTTGCCGCCGTACGCCTCGACGAACCGACGGGCCGCGGGCGGGCCGCCGTACTGGGGATTGAGGGTGCCGGACAGGCTCTTGTACATCAGGGCGAGGTCGGTGTAGCGGTCGCCGATGCCGAGCCGGCTGACGTCGAGCATGCCGGTGAAGCGCAGGGTCTCCGGGTCGATGAAGACGTTGGGAGCCGCGTAGTCGCCATGCGTCACAGCTTGCGGCTTGCCGGGGAATGGCGAGGTGAACGGACACTCTGTCAGCTGGTGCAGGGCTTTCAGACCATCGGCGATCGCAGTCAGTACGGCGGGCCGATCGGCGGCGGGCCACGGTTGGGACGCGTCCCGGCCGGGCAGCTCCGTGGTCAGCATCCAGTTGTTGCCTCGATCAACCACCTGTGGACACGGGAACCCCGTCCCGCTCAGCCACGAGAGCCGATCAGCCTCCCGGTCGATCACCGCACCAGCCTTGTAATACAGCCGTTCCCGGCCCCGCTCCAGCCGTACGACGGTCGCCTCGGAGCAGCCGACATGGACCGGTTCGGCACTGTCCGCGCCGAACCGGTCCAGCAGAGCATTCAGGTCCACTCAGTGAAGGTTACGGTGCAACGCCGCGATCAGCTCACCATTTTCGGTGTCACCGTCGAGTGACCAGATCATCGCGCCGCCCAGCTCCCGCTGCGAGATGTACTGCGCCTTGCGCTTCATCTCGACCGGGTCGTCCCAGGTCCAGAACGTCGTACCGTCGAACAACCAGGCGAACCCCGCGGTGTTGTCCCGGTAGACGGTGAAGCCGGACAGTTTCGCCTTGAGCAGCCGGTAGTCCTCGTAGCCGGCTTCGTACGTCGCCGGCGCGGGACCGGTGGCCGGCTGGAACAGGCCGTTGTTCTGGTTCGTCACGCCGGTCCAGCCGCGCGAGTAGAACGGCACGCCCATCACCAGCTGGCTCCGCGGCGCACCCCGGGACAGGTAGGCGTCGATCGTCACCTGCGAGCTGAACTCGGGTGTGGTCGGATCGCCGGCCGGACCGTCGATCGCGGACTGCTGGTTGGTGATCGGGTCCCACGACCCGTGGTAGTCGTAGCCCTGCGTCGTACCGAAGGTCAGGTCTTTGAACAGCTTCTTGACCTCGAACCCGTTGTCGATCTGCTCGGGATCAGCCGGCAGGAACGCGGTCAGGTTGTAGCGACCGGGCCACGACAGCTTGTCGAGCTGCTTGCGGTACTCGTGCACCAGCGCGGTGAAGTTCTGCTTGTCCTCCGGTCGGATCACGTTGCCTGGATTGCCTCCGCTACCAGGCCATTCCCAGTCCAGGTCGACCCCGTCGAAGACGCCCTTCGCGGCACCCGCGGGCAGGCCGGGAAGGTTGCCTTTCAGCCACAGGTCCAGGCACGACTTCACGTGCGCGGCCCGCGACGCCGCCGTGAGCGCCGCGTCGGAGAAGTACTTCGAACCGGTCCACCCGCCGAGCGAGATGCTGATCCGCAGGCCAGGGAACTTCTGCTTCAGCTGCTTGAGCTGATTGAGGTTGCCGTTCAGTGCCTGACCCGGAGCGTCGGCCTTGCCGCTGACACTTTGCTCGGCGGTGAACGGCCGTTGGTAGTCGGCCCACGGATCGCTGCTCAGGCAGTTGCCGTGCTCGTCGACGAACCCGAACGCGTAGTTCAGCTGGGTCAGCCGTGCAGCCGTCCCGTTCTTGGCCAGATCGTTGACCAGGAAATTCCGGTCGTACCCACTCCAGTTGGTGTAGTACCCCACCACGCGCTTGCTGCTGTGCGCTTCGGCCGGTACGGCGGTCAACCCCGCCATTACCGTCGCGGCCGCCACCAGCAACCCCACACTCCGACGCTTCATCTGACTCCCCATCGGGCGGTTCAGGAAACAAGTGGCGCCGACTCTAGAGCTCTTCCGACGATTTAAGCAATGACTCTGCCGAAAGATCGTCAGGAAAGTTTCCTACTGGTTCCGAAGTAGTGGCCTTTCTCGAGGTCCGCGATCAGGCCGGGCTGGGTGGGATGCCAGTCGAGGAGCTCCGCGGTGATCGTGCTGGTCGCGGGCATGTCGGCGGTCGCGAAGCCGCCGAGCCAGCCGAAGTGGTCAGCATCTGCTGACATGATCGGGACCTTGAGGTGACGGCCGATGACTTCGGCGAGGTCGCGGAGTGAGATACCTTCCTCGGCGACCGCGTGCAGCTTCGAACCCGCCGGTGCTTCCAGCGCGAGCCGGTAGAGCTGCGCGGCGTCGAGGCGATGGACGGCGGCCCAACGATTCGAGCCATCTCCCGGGTACGCCGAGACGCCGGTAGTGCGGGCGATGTCGATGAGACCGGGGACGAAGGCGTGGTCGCCTTCGCCGTGGGTCGACGGTGGGAGACGCAGTACCGACACCCGTACGCCGCGATCGACGTACGAGAGGGCCAGTCCTTCGTTGGCGTAGCGGGATACGACGTGGAAGTCCGAATTGGGCCGGCTGTTCTCGGTGGCGACACCGGCGCCGGAGACCAGGCCGGTGGCGGATGTGACGATGAGCGGGCGATCAGAACCGGCGAGGGCGTCGCCGAGGGTCTCGATGGCGTGCCGATCCGTCTCGACCGAGGCCGGGAAGTTGGCGAAGTCGTGGATGAAGGCGGTGTGGATCACGCCGTCGGCCGCGGCGGCCGCCGTACGGAGGCTGTCGAGGTCGTGGAGGTCACCGCGGTGGACGTCGGCGCCGACGGCTGTGAGCGACGTAGCGCCCTGGTCCGAGCGGGCCAGACCGGTGACGAGGTGGCCGGCGCCGATGAGTTCGCGGACGACGGCCGAGCCGACGAAGCCGGTCGCGCCGGTGACGAAAACGCGCATGCATTCACTCCTGGGTTGGGGGTCTCCATCGTCCGGCCGGGCAGCGGGCAGATTCCAAAGCTTGTTTCGTATCGGGCAATACGTTTCAGGCATCACCGCAGGTCATATGCTGGTCTGTATGCCTGACCTCGACCTGCGACTGGTGCGGTACTTCACCATGGTCGCCGAGCATCAGCACTTCGGCCGCGCCGCCGAGGCTTTGCATGTCACGCAGCCGTCGCTGAGCCGTCAGATCCGCAGCCTGGAGCAGCAGTTGGGCGCGCGGCTCCTCGATCGCACCCCGCAAGGCAGCCGGCTCTCCGAGGCCGGTGCGGTGTTCCTGCCGCAAGCTCAGGCGCTGCTGCGATCGGCCGCAGAGGCCGCGGCAACCACCCGGGCTGCCGCCGAGCCGAGTCGCATCACCATCGGGTACACGACCAGCCTGATCGTCACGCCGGCCACGCGCGAACTGCGACGCCGCCACCCGGAGGCCGACGTACAGACCATCCACATCGCGTGGAACGAGCCACGCTCGGCGTTGCTCGAGCATCGGGTCGATGCGGTCGTCGCTCGGTTGCCGTTCGCAACAGATCAGCTCCAGGTGTCCATCCTGTACGACGAACCGCGGGTGCTCGTGGTGTCGCTCGATCACCGCCTGGCCGGCAAGGAAATCGTTACCCTCGACGACATCGTCGACGAACCGCTGCCGCGGCTGCCGGATGCGGCGTGGAATACCTTCTGGCGAATCGATCCCCGCCCCGACGGACGACCTGCGCCCGACGGGCCCGCGGTGAAGGACATCGAGGACAAGCTGGAACTGATCGCCGCCGGCGAGTGTGTCGCCATCGCGCCGGGGGCCGTGCGGGAGCGCCTTCGGCCTGACCTGTGTGCGATCGCGCTGGAGGGCGTGGAGCCGAGTCACGTCGTACTGGCGACTCGTGCGGGCGACCGGAGCCGGCTGGTCGTGGACTTCCGCAAGTACGCCGAATCCCTGCTGAAGTAGGGTCGCCCGTGTGATTCGTGAGGACTTGGCGCCGAGCGGCGTACTGCGGGCATCCATCAACCTCGGCAATCCGGTGCTCGCGCAGGGCACGCCGGAGGAGCCGGCCGGCGTGGCTGTCGACATCGCTCGCGAGATCGGCCGGCGGCTCGAGCTGCCGGTGGAGTTCGTCTGCTTCGACGCCGCGCGGAAGTCGTTCGAGGCGATGACGAGTGGCCAGGCGGACATCTGCTTCCTCGCGATCGACCCGGCCCGGGCTGATGAGGTGGCCTTCACCGCGCCGTACGTGATCATCGAGGGCGTTTTCGCCGTACGGCGTGAGTCGGCTTTCTCGACTGTCGCGGACGTGGACCAGCCGGGCGTACGGGTGGGGGTGAAGCGCGGGTCGGCGTACGACCTCTATCTGACCCGGACGCTGCAGCACGCGACCGTCGTCCGCGGAGACGAAGGCGTGGATGTATTCAAAGATGAGGGACTCGAGGTTGCCGCCGGCATCCGCCAGCCGATCACCCGGTTTGTTGCCGAGCACCCCGAATTCCGGCTGATCGACGAGCGCTTCATGCAGATCCAGCAGGCGGTCGGGACAACCAAGGACCGCAGCGCCGAAACCGTCGACTACCTGCACTCCCTCGTCGAAGACCTCAAATCGACCGGCTTCATCGCCGACTCCCTGGCGCGCTCCCACCAGCCCGACGCGGCTGTCGCCCCGCCCGCCTGAGCTGCCCGGAAGGGCAGGGACCTGTGAACGCGACCTCGGACCGGTAAAACGAACCCGCCGCCCCTGGGCTTAGCCCGGGGACGGCGGTTGGAGTACTAGGCGCCTTCGGGCTGAGGTCAGCCAAGGAGGCCGAGGGCCTGGACTGCGTCGCGTTCTTCGCCGAGTTCGGCGGTGCTGGTGTCGATGCGGGTGCGGGAGAAGTCGTTGATCTCCAGGCCCTGGACGATTTCCCAGTTGCCGTCCTTGGTGGTGACCGGGAAGGAGGAGATCAGCCCCTCGGGTACGCCGTACGAGCCGTCCGAGACGACCGCCATCGACAGCCAGTCGCCGTCGGCGGAGCCGCGCAGCCAGTCGCGGGTGTGGTCGATGGTCGCCGCCGCCGCGGACGCCGCCGAGGACGCGCCGCGGGCCTCGATGATCGCCGCGCCGCGCTTCTGCACGGTCGGGATGAAGTCGTTCTCCAGCCAGTCCTGGTCGTTCACGACCTCGGCGGCGTTCTTGCCGGCCACCTCGGCGTGGAAGATGTCCGGGTACTGGGTCGCGGAGTGGTTGCCCCAGATGGTGACCTTCTTCAGGTCGGTGACGTGGGTGCCGGTCTTCTTCGCCAGCTGCGCGAGCGCGCGGTTGTGGTCCAGCCGGGTCAGCGCGGAGAACCGCTCGGCCGGGATGTCCGGCGCGTTGCTCTTCGCGATCAGCGCGTTGGTGTTGGCCGGGTTGCCGGTGACGGTGATCCGGATGTCGTCCGCGGCGTGGTCGTTCAGCGCCTTGCCCTGGACGGTGAAGATCGCGCCGTTCGCCTCCAGCAGGTCGCCGCGCTCCATCCCCTTGGTCCGCGGCCGCGCGCCCACCAGCAGCGCGACGTTCGCACCGTCGAAGATGACGTTCGGGTCGTCGCCGATCTCGACGCCGGCCAGCGTCGGGAAGGCGCTGTCGTCGAGCTCCATCACGACGCCCTCGAGCGCCTTCAGCGCCGGGGTGATCTCCAGCAGCCGCAGCTCGACCGGCGTGTCGGGGCCGAGCAGGGCTCCGCTCGCGATCCGGAACAGCAGGCTGTAGCCGATCTGGCCGGCGGCCCCGGTAACGGCCACCTTCACCGGTGTAGTGCTCACGACACGCTCCTCGAACTCATTTGACTTGTGTGCTTCGGACGCTAGCAAGCCAGCCAGCCGGGACCAACGCTGGGGCACCGACTAGTTCCTCACATTCAAGTGGAGCGTTCACCGCCTGGATACCGGCGCGACCCCGCGCGTGCGCCACGATGTCGCTGCCCGCACCAAGGGTGAAGCTAGTCCCGACGTGTAAGGAGAAGCGTATGAAGCGAACGGTGCTGCCCCGCCGGTTCGTCCCAGTTGTCGCCTCGGTTGCTGCCGTGGCTGCCGGCGTCCTGATCCCGCAGGCTGTCCCGGCCACCACGCCGTCGACGGTCGAAGCGCAGTACGCCGGGAAGCACGACGACTTCGTGATCGTCGGGCACCGGGGTGCTTCCGGGTATCGCCCCGAGCACACGTTGGCGTCGTACGAGCTGGCGGCCCGGATGGGAGCCGACTACATCGAGCCGGACCTGGTCACCACCAAGGACCACGTGCTCGTCGCCCGGCACGAGCCGGAGATCGGCGGTACGACGGACGTCGCCGCCCACCCGGAGTTCACCGGGCGGAAGAAGACCAAGCTGCTCGACGGTGTCGCCGTGACCGGGTGGTTCACCGAGGACTTCACCCTGGCGGAGCTGAAGACGCTGCGGGCCAAGGAGCGGATCCCGGCGGTCCGCCAGCACAACACCGTGTTCGACGGGCACTACCAGATCCCCACGTTCCAGGAGGTCATCGACTTCAGCCGCCGGCTGTCCCGCGAACTCGGCCGGCCGATCGGGATCTACCCGGAGACCAAGCACCCGACGTACTTCCAGCAGCAGGGCCTGGCGCTCGAGCCGGAACTGGTGAAGACCCTGACCCGCAACGGCCTGAACCGCCCGGACGCGAAGGTGTTCGTCCAGTCCTTCGAGGTGTCGAACCTGAAGGCACTGCACACGCAGTTGCGGGTGCCGCTCGTCCAGCTCACGAGTTCGGCCGGAGCGCCGTACGACTTCGTTGTCTCCGGCGACAAGCGCACGTACGCCGACATCGTCAGCGCGGCGGGCCTGCGTGACGTCGCGACGTACGCCTCCGGGTTGGGGCCGTCGAAGGACCAGGTGATCCCGCTCGACGCCACCGGCAAGCTCGGCAAGCCGACCAGCCTGGTCGCGGACGCGCACCGCGCCGGTCTCGTCGTCCACCCGTACACGTTCCGGGTGGAGAACAACTTCCTGCCGGCCGACTTCGACAGCGACGCGGTCCCGTCCGACTCGGGCAACCTGTTCGGTGAGATCGCCGCGTACCGCAAGGCCGGGATCGACGGGCTCTTCACCGACAACACCGACATCGCGGTGGCTGAAGAGGCCGAAGCGAAGTAGCTGAAATGATGGGTGGGTGGAACGCAAGGTCGGCTCTGGTGTCGCGACCGTCGAGGCAGAGGCCGACGGGACCTTCGTGCTCCGGGTCGACGGATCGCTTCAGTCGCAGGTCGATCTCGCGGATCCCACCCACCTGTCGTTCGAGTACATGCGCCGGATCGGCGACGTCGTCGACGCGGTCGCGCCGCGGCGTCAGCCGGTCGCCGTCGCCCACATCGGCGGCGCGGCGCTGAGTCTGCCGCGGTATGTCGCCGCGACCCGGCCGCGGTCCCGCCAGATCGTGCTGGAGCCGGACGAGGATCTGACTGACTTCGTCCGCGAGGCGCTGCCGCTGCCCAAGCGCGCCGGCATCAAGGTGCGCGGGGTCAGCGGCCGGGCCGGGATCGGTGAGCTGTACGACGATTCGATGGATCTGGTGATCCTGGACGCGTTCGAGCGCGAGGCGGTCCCGGCGAACCTGGTCACGGCCGAGTTCTTCACCGAATGCGCCCGGGTGTTGCGGCCGACCGGCGTACTGGTGGCGAACCTGATCGACGGATCCGCCGGGCTTCCGTTCATCCGCCGTACGGCGGCCACGGTTGCCGGCGTGGTCGGCGACGGGGTGGTGCTCGCCGAGCGGAAAGTCCTTCGTGGCAAGGGTTTCGGGAACGTCATCGTGGTCGCGTCACCCCAGGTGGTGCCGGATCTGACCGCGGTCGGCCGGCGGGCTCAACCGCCGTACGACGTGATGCGGCTGACTGAGCTGGCGGGGAAGGCGGCGCCGCTCACCGACGCGGAGGGTTTCGTCACGCCGCCGGCGCCACCCGGGACCTTCCGGAGCTGACGCGGTCGAGTGCTTCCGCGACAGCTCGGCGCTCTTCGGGGGTCGCATTGAGTGTTCTGACGAAGGTGTCGAGACGGTCGCGATGTGCTCGGCGGGTGCCGCTGAACCAGGCCTGGATCGAGGTTCTCGGGACGCCGGTGAGTTGTTCCAGGTCTCGCAGCGATCTGCGGCCGGCAAGGGTTGCGAGTGCTTTGCCGAGGTCTTCTCGGCTGTCGGCGCGCTGGAGCAACTCGAGGGCGTTGCCGCGGTTGATGTTGTCCCATCGGCGGCGCCAGACTTTTTGCAGTTCGGGTGGTACGCCGCAGCCGGTGAGGAACGCGGCGGTCACGTCCCAGGTGGGCAGGTGTTTGCCGCTGGTCGCTCGGATGAGGTGTGGATGGGAGTAGTGCGCTCTGGCTGCCAGTTCGCGATAGCTCAGGCCGGCGTGGCGTCGTACCCGATCCAAGGCGTCGGCGAACTCTTTCACGTGATCAAACATAATCCAACATGAACGAACAACTCAAGTGTCAGGAGTCACGGTAGGCTTGGGCAATGTCTGTCGCTAGGGTTGCTGCTCTGACGTATTACCCGGTGAAGGGCCTGGCCGGGGTGTCCGTCGAGTCGGCCGAGGTGGGCCCGAGCGGCCTCCGGCACGACCGGACCTTCATGCTCGTCGAGCCCGACGGGACCTTCCTGAGCCAGCGCAGCCTGCCCGCGATGGCGACGCTGCGGGCCTCCGTGCTTGATGACGGGGCTGCTTTGCGGCTGTCCGCCGACGGTGCTGAGCACCTCGAGATTCCCGTTCAGTACGACGGGAAGCGGCGCGACGTGAGCCTCTTCGGGAAGTGGTTCGGCCAGGGCGTGGTGCAGGACCCGGCCGCGGACGAGTGGTTCTCGGCGCGGCTCGGGAAGGCGGCGGCGGTGGTCCGGGTGACGCCGGAGCATGAGCGGCTGGGCTGGGGTGTGCATGGCGGCCAGACGGCGTTCGGCGACGCTCATGCGCTGCTGATCACGTCGCTGTCGTCGCTGGACGGGTTGAACGCGCGGATCGTTGAGCGCGGCGGCGACGCGATCCCGATGAACCGCTTCCGGCCCAACATCGTCGTCGCCGGCTGGGACGAACCACACACCGAGGACAAGTTGCTGCGCGCTTCTCTGGGTTCGGTGGAGATCGGCTACGCGGCCCGCGCCATCCGCTGCGCCGTCCCCACCGTCGACCAGGCGACCGGCGAGAAGCGTGGTCCGGAGCCGACCCGCACGCTGGCGTCGTACCGGCGCCAACCCGACTACGGCGGCGGCGTCAGCTTCGGCATGAAAGCCGCCGTACTTGCCGAAGGCAACCTCCAGCTAGGCGACGAGGTCACAGTCCACGAATGGCTAGCCGACGGGGTTGATCCCGCGTCAGCCACTCGGTAGCACTCCACCGCCGTCGGGTGACGTCGATAGCGGGTTATTTCACCGATAGCCCCTTGTTTAGCGGCCAGCGGTCACATAACCCGCTATTGGTCGTGGGTTCAGTCGACGGTTGTGGGGGTGCCGTGGTTGAGGAGGTGGAGGCGGGGAGTTAGGCCTGCGGACTCGAAGGTGGTGGCGAGGTGGTCCGGGCCCTCGGAGAAGTGGGACCAACCCTCGGTGTGGACGGGGATGATGGTGGCCGGGGTGAGGAGGTGGGCGGCTTCGACGGCTGCCTCTGAGGTGAGGGTGAGCGGGGCGCCGTCCATCAGGGGTGTACGCGCGGCGCCGGCGAACAGGACGGCGACGTCGATGGGAGCGAAGCGGTCGGCGATTTGCTTGACGAGGTTGACGGAGGCGTTGTCGCCGGAGACGTAGACGGTGGGCAGGCCTTCGCCGGTCAGGACGAAGCCGGTCACGACGCCGAGTACGGCCTCGGCGCCATCGGGGCCGTGGAGCGCGGGCACGCCGGTGACCGTGAGTACGCCGCCGTCGGGTCGCGGTAGGTCGATCGACTCCCAGTTCGCCAGGCCGCGTACGCCGGGGATCCGGGCGGCTGCGCCTGGCGTCGACAGGACGACCGGGACGGACGGCAGTAGCGCGCGGCCGGCGTCGTCGAGGTTGTCCTTGTGCTCGTCGTGCGACAGAAGTACGACGTCAATCGGGCCGAGCTCCGACGCCGGCACCGCGGGGCCGATCAGTTTGGTCATCACCCGGCCCGTCGGCAGCACGTATTCCTGGGGCTCGTCGAAGGCGGGGTCGGTCAGCAGGTTCAGGCCGCCGAGGCTGATGAGTGCGGTCGGGCCGCCGATGTGCGTGATCTTCATGCCACGATCCTGCAGGCAGGCTGAGCGTCCCGCCATTGGCCCGAGAGCCACAGTTCCTGAAGATCGGGCCATACTGGTGTCATGCGCTCAGTCGCCGTTCTCGCCTTCGACGGGATCAGCCCGTTCCACCTGTCCGTGCCGTGCCTGGTCTTCGGCGACCGCTGCGGCCTTCCGACCCAGTACGACGTACTCGTCTGCGCCGAGGAGCCGGGGTCACTGCGCACCAACGCCGGCTTCGGCATCACCGTCGAGCACGGGCTCGACGTCATGGACACAGCGGACGTGGTGGTGTTGCCGAGTTGGCATCCCGATCGCGAGCCGTCCGCCGTACTGATCGATGCCATCCGGAAAGCCCATGCGCGCGGAGCGACCGTCGTCGGGCTGTGCATCGGCGCGTTCCTCGTCGCGGCCAGCGGGATCGTGGACGGCCGGGAAGTGGTCACGCACTGGCGATGGGCCGAGCAGTTGCAGGGCATGTATCCCGACCTCAAGGTCCGCGCCGACGTCCTCTGGTCCGACCTCGGTGACGTCGTCACTTCTGCGGGTACGGCGGCCTCGTTGGACTGCTGCCTCCACCTCGTCCGGACTCACCACGGCGTCGAACTGGCCGAGCAGCTTGCCCGGGACATCGTCGTCGCGCCGCATCGCAGCGGCTCGCAGGCGCAGTACATCCCGGTCCCGGTGCCGCCCGAGTCCGGCGACGACGTGATCGAGAAGGCGATGGTGTGGGCGCGTGCTCGCCTGGATCAGCCTGTGTCGCTGGATGATTGGGCCGCCGCGGTGGCGCTGTCTCGTCGTACGTTCACCAGGCAGTTTCGCGCGCGTACTGGTAGCTCAGGGCAAGCGTGGCTGCTCCGGCAGCGGCTGGACCGGGCCAGGCTGTTGCTCGAGACAACCGATCATCCGGTGGAGCGGGTGGCGACGGCGAGCGGGTTCGGCAGCAGCGCGGCTTTGCGGCACCACTTCCACGCCGTTCTTGGTACGACGCCTCAGCGGCATCGGCTGGAGTTCTCGCTAGAGAAGTAGGAGAAGGGTGTAGAGGGCAGGTGCGGCGAAGGTGACGAGGAGGATCCAGGCGATCATCCGGTGGCCGGGCTTGCCGCGGTCCAGCGAGGAGGCGAAGTAGAGGACCGCGCCTTCCTCGGTGTGGCGGCTCAGGCCCATCCGCTTGGCTTCCTCCGGGCGCGGATCGGGACGCTCGCCGGCCAGCGCATCCGGCGGAATCCCGAAGTGCGCGGGCCGGGCCGGTTCCAGGTCATCGCGTTCCCCGTACATCCGGCCTCCCGCAGGGTTGGTGGACCATGAGTCGTTCCCCCATGGTCGCACCAACCACCGCCGAAAGTTACGTGAAAGAGGCGACCCAGGCGACCCGCGTCTGTTTTGTTCCGAGGAGGCACCCTCCGAATATGTCGACCCCGCCGCTGCAGTACTTGGCGGAGTCCTTGCCCACACCCAAGGTCTTCAGGCCGCAGTTGAGGACAGTGCTCTTGCTCTGCGCCATCATCTGATCGAAGGCTTGTTGGGCGGACCAGTTGTTGCCCCCGGCAGTTGTCTTTGAGGAGCTGCTCGAGTTCACGTTGCCGGACTCCGCGCGGTCGCCGGCGTCGGACCGGGCGGTGTCGGTCAGGTCAGGGTCCTGCTCAAGCGGTGCGCAGCCGTTGCTGACGCGAGCGTCGTCGATCATGTTGAACAGCTTCAGCTCGTCCGCTGTCATCTGACCGTCGGCCTTCGGAGGCGGCGGTGTGGTCGGGGTCGGCGTTTCGGACGGTTCCGCGGTGGTCGTCGGGCGCTCGACTGTCGGGGTTTTGCTGGGGGTCGACGTCGTGCGGCCCTCGGTCGGCACCGTGGTGGGGTAGTCCGTGGGGCTGCCTGTGCCGGTGGGGGTCGGGCTCGGGGTGCCCGTCGGGGTGGTGGTCGGCGTCGTTGTTGGAGTGGCCGACGGAGTCGGAGTCTTCGGCTTGGGGGTGTTGACGACCGGCTTGGTGGTCGGGGTGACGTAGGTGTCGTCGGTGCGGGTGACCATCGGGAGGGACGCGTCGGCGGTGTCGTTCTGCGGTTCGTGCAGCAGGATCCAGGAGATCGGCGTGATCACCACGACGACCGACGCGATCGCGATCAGGGTGCGCTTCGTCCGCGTGCGCGAACCGCCGCCGTCGCCCGACCGGCCGGCCGCGCGCGACCCGGGCCGTGAACCGCCACCGCCCGAGCTGGAACGCCCAGGCCCGGTCGAGCCGGAACGTGCGGCCGTTCCCGCGGCTCCGGAACGCGCGACCACGTCAGCGTCGGACCGGCCGAGCTGGTCTCCGCTGGGGTGTCCGAGCTTGTCGCCACCGGGGTGGCCGAGCCTGTCGGCACTCGAGCGGCCAAGGTCGCTGGAGTACGCCGTGCCTTCCGTCGTACGAGCGGAGCCAGCGGAGTACGCGGGGGTGTCGGCGGAGGAGCCGACGCCGGAGCGGGTGGCGGATGCGGTGGCGCCGGACGCGCTTGCAGCGCCGCCAACACCAGCGGCAGCGGCACCAACACCACCGGCAGCACTGTCAGCAGCACCACGGCCAGCGGAAGCACCAGCGGCAGCGTCGCCAGCAGCACCACGACCGGCTGTGGTGCTGGGGGAGTCTGGTGTGCGGGTGCGGGCTCGGCGGGCGCCTACGCGGTTGGCGGTTGTTGCCTCGGCTCCGGCGTCGGCGAGCGCTTCCGCTGCGGGTTGGCTTCGGCCGAGGAAGCGGCGACCGGTGGACGGGGTGTCGGCTTCGGACTCCGCAGCGGCCGTGGACTGAGTTGTCCACGACGGCGACTGGCGGCTGGACTGCCCCGTCGTACCGAGACCGGACTGGATGTTCGGTCGGGACGGTGTCGCGCCCAGCCCGGACGGAGCGGGCAGGGGTGACTGGCCGCTGCCGGTCTGGGCGTTGGCCCAGAAGGGGGACTGGTTGGACGCACCAGCGGTCTGCGCAGTCGCCCAGAACGGAGACTCGTCGCGCGGCGCGTACCGCGGCGGCTCCGGTGGGCTGGGCGGGGTGGTCTCGGCTGGGGTCGACCCCGTACTCGCGGATCGGTCGCTGCGCGACGAGCGGGTCGCTCTCCTACGTGCCTTGTACCGGCCGTTGCCGGGCTCGGACATTATTTCGTTGTTCCCTTCACTGTCTCGCCCCCAAGACGTGCCTCATCCGTCTCACCGGAGCCCCCCAGGACAGCCCGGCGACATGACAAGGACGGATCTACCCGCAGTGACCGGCCGTGAACCGGCCGGACGTTGTGGCCGAAAGACAAAGTCTTCGCCACACTCGGTGTGCTCAACACGATGACAGTCCCGCCTCAGCTTCGACCGAAGTCTTGGACCCAGCTACCCGGTCCGATGTCGGACCGGACCTGTCCGGGGTCGTAGCCGATGCCGATCGACGTGAACTTGCAGTTCAGGATGTTCTCGCGGTGTCCCTCGCTCTTCATCCAGGCCGCGACGACCTCTTTCGCGGATGTGTAGCCGGCGGCGATGTTCTCGCCCCAGCCGGAGCCGCGATATCCCGCGGCGGCCATCCGGTCGCCGGGGCCCTGCCCGTCGGGATTGGTGTGGTCCAGGTAGTGCCGGCGGACCATGTCGGACGCGTGTTTGCCGGACGCCTCGACCAGTGAGTCGTCGAGCCGGAGCGGGCCGCAGCCCTGGTTCTCCCGGATCGCGTTCGTGTACTCGAGCACCTCGCGCTCCTGCGCGTTGGTGCCTCCGGCATCGGTCGGCGGCTGAGCCGTGTTGCTCGGCTTCGGCTTGGTCGTGGCGGTCTTCGTCGGCGAGGTGCGCGACGGCCGAGGCGTCGTACGGCGGCTCGTGGCCTTCGGCGCATCCGGCGTCGTCACGGTCACGGTGGTCACGCTGCCGCTCGGTGCGGTGGTGACGACGCTGGACGGCGTACTGCTCGGGGTGCCGGTCGTTGCCGGGGCCTCCGATTTCGACGTCGATGCGGCCGATCCGAGGATCGTCGTACCGGTGCCGGTGGTGGCCAGGCCGTTCGGCAGGGACTTGCCCAGCGGGGTGCCGGGGGTGGAGCTGGTGGCCGGCTCGGAGTCGACCCGGCTGTCCTCGGAGACGTTCAGCACCTTGGTCGCGTCTTCGACCGTGGAGGAGTCGCGGGACATCAGCCAGATGACGGGACCGATCGCGAGCAGCACGGACAGCGCGCTGACGATCGGGCCGATCAGGCCACGGCTCCGGGTGGGAGCTCGTCTACTGCCGCGGTGCCGCCGGGGGGTAGGCGAATCCGTCATGGGTGGGCGAATCCTCTTCGTTATTCGTCGTACCGGGTGCTGCGTGGTTCCCCGCGTTGCAGTTGTGTCGTTCCGTAGCCAGCCAGGTCCCCCCTGGTCACCGGACAGCGACCTTAACCGATGCGATAGGTCACTGTTACAGGTTGGAGACCCCTCTTAACGAACCCCGAAGGTTCCCCATCGGCGCGGGCCGGTAAGCATTTTCCGCGGCCGCGGGGTCAGCCACCGGACGTGGCCGGAATCGGTCAGCCGCCGAAGTCCTGGACCCAGCTGCCGTTGCCCCACTCGGGCTTGACCTGCCCGGAGTCGTAGCCGATGCCGATCATCGTGTACGTGCAGTTGAGGATGTTCTCGCGATGCCCTTCGCTGTTCATCCAGCCGTTCACCACGGCCGCCGCGGTCTGATAACCCACGGCGATGTTCTCGGCCATGGCGCCGCCGGTGAATCCGGCCGCCTTCATCCGGTCGAACGGGCTGCGGCCGTCCTGGCTGTCGTGCGCGAAGTAGTGGTGGTCGACCATGTCGGACGCGTGCGCGTCGGCGGCCCGCGTCAGCGCGCTGTTGGTCCGCAGCGGTCCGCACCCGGCCTTGGCCCGCTCGTTGTTGGTCAACTGCAGGACCTGCGCCTCGATCGTGCCCGACGCTTTGGTCGTCGTCGTACTGGACTTGGGCGTGCTGGACCGAGTCGGCGTCGCGGTGGACTTCGGCGCCCGGGTGCCGTCCCGGCTAGGTGCCGTCGTACGACGGGCAGTCGGCGTCACGCTCTTCGTCTTCGACCGGGTCGGCGTCGCGCTCGGTGTTGCCGTCGTACGACGGGGAGTCGACGACGCGGTCGGCGGACGAGACGGCGTGACGGACGAGGGCGTGGCTGAGGGCAGCGGCTCGTCGCGGCTGACAAGCATGCTCGCGGTCTCGTGCAGCACGAACCACCCGGCGCCGGCGATCAGCATGAGCGTCGTGAGCGAGGCCAGAATCGGCCCGATCAGCCCGTGCCGCCGCGACCGCCGGTGGTTAGTCATGGTGTGCAGCCTTGCCCACCCGACCGCCGGGCGACTCCCCGCCCCCGCCGTACTTCACGAACCTTTGACAAACTCAAGCGTTTTAACGAGACCGAGCGGTGACGATATCGCTGACCACCTTCCAGCCAAGGCTGCGGTACAGCCGGAGGCCGTCGATCGAGGCGATCAGGATGCCGCGCTTGGCGCCCTGGGCCGCGGCGGTCTCGACCAGCGACGCCATCACCGCGCTGCCGAGACCGCGCCGCCGGTGCGCCGGATCGGTCTCGATCCGGTCCGCGACCGCGTCCTCGCCGACGACGGCCATCCGCCCGCTCGACACCACGCCGCCGTGCAGGGTGGCGCGGGTGATGATCAGGTCGGACTCGAGCTCGGTGTGCAAGGCATAGCGCTCGTGCAGCTTCAGAGCCGGCTGCTCCGACAACTGGATCGTCATCAGCCAGTCCTGCTCCGCCTGCACCTCGAGGCCGAGGTCCTCGAGCTGCTCGACCCGGGCTTCCTTGTCGTCCGTGGCCAAGGTGATCCAGCCGGCGCCGCGGCCACCGCCGGCGGCCAGGGCCAGCTCGGCGGCACGTTCGACCCGTTCAGGCTTGTCATCGGCATCCAGTACGACGTACTCCATCGCGCGGTTCTCATCGCCCGCCCGGACGGTCAGGATGCCGTCGTTGTCGTCCTCCACAGTGGTCCAGCCCCTCGAAATGGACCACCCGGCCTGCCAGCGGCGGACGAGCTCCTCACGTTCTCTCACCCGTCGATTCAAGCAGCCAGATGCCGAGACGGCGAGGGGAAGTGGTGTCGTCTGTCACCAACTCGCCGTATACCGCCGATTCCACCCGGTCACCGCTACCCCGCGAACCCGTTGCCCGCCACCCCTCACCACTCCAAGCACCCCACCCGACAACCCTCCAGCTCAGTGGGCATCCACCGAGTTGGAGGGTTGCCCATTCGGATTCTCAGGGGGCAACCCTCCGGCTGGGGGGTTAGCCACTCAGCTGGAGGGTTTGCCGGTTGGGTCAGCGGGGGTCGGTGGCCAGGAGGTCGAAGCCGAGGATGTTGGTGTAGCTGCCGTCGCGGAGCGGGCCGGCCGCGCGTTCGGTGCTGACGCGGGTGAAGCCGTTGACCTCGGCAACATGCGCGGACGCGGTGTTGCCCTCGGCAGCGAACAGGACCAGCCGCCGCCGGCCCAGACCACCTTCCGCCACAGGCTTGAACGCCTGCTCGATCGCCAACCCGACTGCGGTCGACATCACTCCGCGACCACGCGCCTCGGGGTGCAACCAGTAGCCGACCTCGCCGATGGTCTTGTCGATCCGGTTGTTCATGTCGAAGACACTCACACAGCCGAGCAGCTCATCGGACTCCGCATCCGCGATCGCCCACGACACGCCCTCCCCGCTCGCCAGGTTCTCCCTGCGGCTTTCGATGAAGCCCTCGGCGTCCGTCACGCCGTACGGCGACGGCAGCCCGGCCAGCCAGAACGCAGTCCGCTCGTCGTTGCACGCCTCTGCGACCCGTTTCGCGTCCGTCGAACGCCACCCCCGCAACCGGAACCCGCCGCGCTCGACCTCCGGCACCTTCCACCAGTTGCCCTGCGGCTCGAGCTCGTCGTCCCGCCCGATCGTCGCGATCCACTCGTCATGGCGCACCCCACGCGCAACCCCGCCACCCGGTACTACGACGAAGCCGCGGAACCCGCACTTCCACGCCACCCGCCGGGAACCCCAGTTGCCCACGAACGCCCGCCAGATCACCCGATCCCAGCCCAGGTCGTCGAACGCGTGCCGGACGACCACCTTCAGTGCCCGGGTCATCACGCCACCGCCGCGGGCCCACGGTGCCACCGCGAACCCGACCTCGCCGGCCCCGCCCTCGCTGTCGCGGAGGTCGATGCTGCCGGCGAACCGACCGTCGTACTCGATCACCCAGCCCCGCGTGCCCCCGTCCCGCCAGCCGGCCGGCATCATCTCGGTGAGGAAATGTACGGCGTTCTCGCGCTCGTACGGCACCGGAATCGTGGTCCAGCGCTGCATTTCCGGGTCCTGGCACATCCGGTGGGCGGGGTCGACATCGTCCGGTCTCGCCGCACGCAGGGTCACCACGTCGTCGGTCAGGACCGGTACGTCCTCGGGAAATCGCATGCTCCAGGGTGACCCGGAGCAACCGCCGAGGCAACGGCATTTCCCTGACAGAGATCGATTTCGCCACTAGGCTGTGCAGCGTGAACGCAGCCGGAGCAGAGGTGCCGAAGGGCCGGGGTGGGCAGCTGGCCGCGCAGCGACAGGCCACGATCGTTGCCGAGGTCAACAGTCGGGGTGCGGTCACGGTCGCCGAACTGGTCGATCGGTTCGGCGTGTCCGACATGACCATCCGGCGCGATCTGGACGCGCTCGACTCCAGTGGACTGCTGCACAAGGTGCACGGCGGCGCCACCTCGGTCGGGCTGCGGAGCGCGCACGAGCCCGGGTTCGACGCCAAGCTGACCCAGGAGTCCGCGGCCAAGCAGGCGATCGCGGCCGAGGCTGCCAGCCGGGTCCAGCCGGACAGCGCGATCGGCATCGGCGCCGGTACGACGACGTACGCGCTCGCCCGGCAGCTCCTCCGGGTGGAGAACCTGACCGTCGTGACGAACTCGGCCCGGATCGCGGACGTGTTCCACGGCAACAGCCGCTCCGACCGCACGGTCGTCCTGATCGGCGGCATCCGGACCCCCTCCGACGCGCTGGTCGGCCCGATCGCCACCGCCGCGCTGGCCTCGCTGCACCTGGACCTGCTGTTCCTCGGCGCCCACGGTGTCGACGCCGAGCACGGCCTGAGTACGCCGAACCTGATGGAGGCCGAGACCAACCGGTCCTTCATTGCCGCGAGTCGTGAGGTGGTCGTGGTCGCCGACCACACCAAGTGGGGCACGGTCGGGCTGAGCACCTTCGCCAACTGGGCCGACCTGGATGTCATCGTCACCGACGCCGGCCTGTCCACCGCCGCCCGCAAAGCCATGCGCGACACGGGATGTGAACTCGTCATCGCTTCATGAGAGGCCAGGAGCCGCTCGGTAAGCCGTACTGGATTCTCTGGATCGCAGGCGCCATCTCCTTCACCGGTGACGGCATCCTGTTCGGCGCGCTTCCGTTTGGTCGGCCCTCCGCTCGGCGCAGCGTTGTTCGTGCTCCACCACGGCCTGCCGATCCTGATCGATGCCATCTCGTTCGCGGCCGCCGCCGTCCTCGTTTTCGCCGTACGACGGGCCGCGCCGAAGCGGGAACGATCAGCCGATCAGCACCTCGGCCGCGAACTCAAGGAGGGGCTGGTCTACCTCTGGCGGCACAAGCTGCTGCGGTCGCTGTGCCTGCTGCTCCTGGTCGTGAACGCGGTCGGGACCGGCATCATCGCGATCCTCGTCCTCTATGTACTGGAGGTGCTGCATCTCCCCGAGGCCGGCTTCGGCTGGCTGGTCGCGACGTACGCGGTCGGTGGAGTCGTCGGCGCCGGCTTGGCGCCACGGTTGGCACGCCGGCTGCCGACGTTCGTGAACCTGATCGCCGCGATGTTCATCGTCGGCGGCGCGGTGATCGTGTTCGGTCTGGTCAGCGAACTCGCGGTCGTCGTCGTCGGCGCCGTACTGATGGGCTTCGGCAGCACCTGGTGGAACGTCATCTCGATCTCGCTCCGGCAGCGGATCGTGCCGCCCGAACTGCTCGGCCGGGTCACCGCGGTCTACCGGATGGTGGCGTTCTGCGCGGCGCCGCTGGGCGCTGTCGGTGCGGGTTTCCTTGCCCACCGCACCGACCTGCGTACGCCGTACCTGGTGATGGGCCTGGTGCAGGTCGCAGCCACCATCGCCTTCGCGCCAATCATCAAGCGCGAACTAGCTGACGCGTGAAGCCCCGGCCGACGGCGCCGCCGACAGCGAGCTCGGGGCCGTGAACCCCTTCTCCGCAAAGGCTTTCTCGATCGCGGACAGTACGGCGTCGGCCGCGGAAGCCTCGGTCAGCGCGATGATGCAGCCGCCGAAACCGCCACCGGTCATCCGGGCACCGAGAGCGCCGGCCTCGAGCGCGGAGTCGACCGCGACATCCAGCTCCGGCACGGTGATCTCGAAGTCCTCCCGCAGCGACACATGCGATGCGGTGAACAGTGGCCCGACATCACGCAACCGCCCGGCCCGCATCAGCTCCACGGCTTCCTCGACCCGGCGGATCTCCGTCACCACATGCCGCACCCGGCGTCGTACGACGTCATCCGTCAAACGTGCGAGCGCGTCGTCGAGGTCGTCGTACGCGATCGATCGCAGAGCCGGCACACCGAGCGCGGCCGCGGCTTCCTCGCAACTGCGGCGGCGGGCGGCGTACTCACCGTCGACGTGCCGGTGGGGAGCCTTCACGTCGACCACCAGCAGGGCGAGGTCGTCGGCGGCCGGGTCGAACGGGATCTGGTCCGTGGACATCGCGCGAATGTCGAAGTAGAGGGCGTGTCCGGCCGTGCAGCACATCGACGCCATCTGGTCCATCAGGCCGACAGGTGCACCGACGTACTGGTTCTCGGCCTTCTGTGCGAGCCGGGCGACCTCCGCCGGGTCGACCTCGAGGTCGCGCAACCCCAACAGAGCGACGGAGGTCGCGCAGAGCAGGGCCGCGGATGATGACAGACCCGCGCCGGAAGGAAGGTCGGAGTCGACCAGCAGGTTGGCGCCGCCGATGGCGTAGCCGGACTCACGCAGGATCCACGCGGCTCCGGCCGGGTAAGCGGCCCAGTCGCCGACCGAGCCCGGGGCGAGCTCGTCGATGGCGAACTCGATCACGCCGGCATGACCGGTCGACGCGACCGCGATCCGGCCGTCGTCGCGCTTCGACGCGGTGATCAGGATGCGGTTCGGCAGAGCGATCGGCAGCACCAGACCGTCGTTGTAGTCGGTGTGCTCGCCGATCAGGTTGACCCGGCCGGGAGCACGCCAGCTGCCCTCCGGCGCAGTACCGAAGACTTCTTCGAAAGAGCTCACGAACCGACCTTCCGCAGGGTCTCGGCCACATCCTCGGGCCGGGTGTCACTGATGAACGCGCCCATCCCGGACTCCGAGCCGGCCAGGTACTTGATCTTGTCCGCGGCACGGCGGATCGACAACACCTCCAGGTGAAGGTAGCCGAGCTCGCGGTCGATCCGGACCGGAGCCTGGTGCCAGGCCGCGATGTAGGGCAGCGGGTCGCCGTACAGGCCGTCGAGGCGTTGGAGAACGTCGAGGTAGAGCTCGGCGAAGTCGTCGCGCTCGCCGACCGACAGCTCGCTGATGTCGGCGACCTGGCGGTGCGGGTACAGGTGCACCTCCACCGGCCAGCGGGCGGCCTCCGGGACGAAGGCGGTCCAGTTGGTGTTCTCCGCGACGACCCGGGCGCCGTCCTTCTTCTCCGCGGCCAGGACGTCGGCGAACAGGTTGCTGCCGGCAACTTCGGCGTACTCGCGGGCGCGGTCCAGCTGGGTGCGGATCCGGGGCGGGAGGAAGGGGTAGCCGTAGATCTGGCCGTGCGGGTGGCTCAGCGTCACACCGATCTCACGGCCGCGGTTCTCGAACGGGAAGACGTACTCGACGTCCGGGCGGGCGCTGAGGTCGGCGGTCCGGTCGGCCCAGGTGTCGACCACCAGCCGGGCCTGGCCCTGGGACAGGTTGGTGAAGGACTGGTTGTGGTCGCTGGTGAAGCAGACCACCTCGGTCCGGCCCGGTCCGGCGAAGGAGGGGAACCGATTCTCGAAGACGGCCACGTTGTACTCGTGGTCCGGGATCTCGGTCGGGTTGCCCGGCTTGCTCGCGCACAGCGGGCACTGGTCGGCCGGCGGCAGGTAGGTCCGGGTGTTGCGGTGCGTCGCGTAGGTGATCACGTCGCCGGTGAGCGGGTCGGTGCGCAGCTCGACCTGCGGCTGCGGCGCCGGCAGCGCGCGGGTGTCCTCGAGTGGCACCCGGGCCGGCGCGTCGGCCGGGTCGTAGTAGATCAGCTCGCGTCCGTCGGACAGTTTGGTATCCGTCCGGCGTGCGCCGCGCGGTGTGTTCATCGTTTGACCCTCCCGGCCGTACGACACCGACGGCCAGGAATCATCGTAAACCAACAAACTCGAACATGCACGGTGATGCTTGCCACCGCTAAGGTATTGAAATGGACGACGCCCAACCGTCGCCCTCTCCTCGCTGTACGACGAGAGGGCTCTAGGACCACCCGCCGATGAACGAAACCCTGCTCAATATCGTCCTGATCCTGATCTTCGTGCTGATCGGTGGGGTCTTCGCCGCGGCCGAGATGGCGCTGGTCTCGCTCCGGGAGAGCCAGCTGAAGTCACTCTCGCACCGCGGCAAGCGGGGCGAAACGGTGGCCCGGGTGGCCGCCAACCCGAACCGGTTCCTGTCCGCCGTCCAGGTCGGCGTGACCCTGATGGGCTTCCTGTCCGCCGCCTTCGGTGGCGCGACGCTCGCCGACAGCCTGTCCCCGCACTTGCAGAAGCTCGGCCTGCCCGAAGGGGTCGCGAGCACGGTCGCGCTGGTGCTGATCACCATCGCGATCTCGTACGTCTCGATCGTCCTCGGTGAGCTGGCCGCCAAGCGGCTCGCGCTGCAGCGGGCCGAGACGTTCGCGCTCGGCCTGGCGCCGCTGGTGGACCGGATCGCCACGCTGGCCCGGCCGGTGATCTGGCTGCTGTCGAAGTCGACCGACCTGGTGGTCCGCGTCCTCGGTGGCGACCCGAACGCGAACCGTGAGGTGATGACCGAGGAGGAGCTCCGTGACCTGGTCTCCGCGCACGAGTCACTGGGTGAGGAGGAGCGCCGGATCGTCGACGACGTGTTCGAGGCCGGCAGCCGCCAGCTGCGCGAGGTGATGCTGCCGCGTACCGAGGTGGACTTCGTCGACGCGGAGATGCCGGCGTACAAGGCGGTCAAGTTCGCCGCCGAGCGGCCGCACTCGCGCTACCCGGTGATGAACGGCTCGGCCGACGACATCGTCGGCTTCGTCCACGTCCGCGACCTCTTCGACCCGGCGGTCGCGTCCCGCTCGGTCCGGGTCGGCGACCTGGCTCGCGACGTACTGATGCTGCCGGACACCGCGAAGCTGCTGCCCACCCTGACCGAGATGCGCCGCCGGTCGACCCACCTCGCCATCGTCCTCGACGAGTACGGCGGTACGGCGGGAATCGTCACGCTGGAGGATCTGGTCGAGGAGCTCATCGGCGACATCAAGGACGAGTACGACGAGGAAGCCGCCGAGACCACCCGGCTACGCAGCGGCGACGTCGAGGTCGACGGCCTGCTCAACCTCGACGACTTCGCCGATGAAACCGGCCTCGAACTTCCCGACGGCCCCTACGAAACAGCCGGCGGGTTCCTCGCTGCCCGCCTCGGCCGGGTCCCGACCACCGGCGACGAGGCCTACGTCAACAGCCACAAGCTCATCGTCACAGAGATGGACGGCCGCCGCGTGGCCCGGGTCAGAGTCCACCGGGTCACGACGGCAGACCAGCAGGCTCCGGCTGAGGAGTCAGTAGAGACCGTCGAGCCAGGATGACGACACCGCCGACCAGGTAACCAAGGCCCTGGAAGACCAGGACCGGAATGACACCGACCAGCTCACCGAGGACACCGGCGGCGACGATTCCGGTCAGTACGGCGACTCCTTCGGCCGCGAACAGAGCACCGAACACGCGGCCGCGGGAGGCGTCGTCGGTGAGTCGCTGGATGACAGTCATCGCGCCGGCGATGGTGAACGCGCCCGGGACGCCGACGATCACCATGCAGACGAAGGCCGGGATCAGGCTGCTCGAGATCAGCGGGTAACAGAACAGCACCAGGTCGATCAGCCCGAACAGCACCGCTCCGACACCCCACATCTTCGCCGCCGGCAGCCTCGACCCGGTCGCGGCCGCCACCAGGCCGCCCGCGATCCCGCCCACCGCCTGCGACGACACGATCAGCCCGTACGCCGTCCCGTCGCCGCCGAGCTCGGAACTGACGAACGGCGCGAACAGCGTGCTCATCACCCCTTCACCGACCCCGGTGACCAGGCCGAACACGAACACCAACCGCATCGCCCTGCCGCCGAGGCAGATCCGGATCCCTTCTGCCCATTCCGCCTTCAACCGGCGGATCGCGCCGACGGCCGGCCGGACCACGGTGCGCTCGACGCGGTGCCGGACGCGGGCGATCAGCCCCATCGCGAGGAGGAAGGTCGCGGCGTCGACGATCGCGAGCAGCGGCAGTCCACCGGCGGCCGCGAGTACACCGCCCATCGCCGCACCGGCCAGGCGTGCGACGTCCCGGATCTGACTGTTCAATGCGTTCGCGGTCAGCAGTTGGCCGGGCTCGACCAGGTGCGGCACCATCGACTGCTCGGCCGGGCTGAAGAACTGCTGCAAACAGCTCTGCGCGAGGACGACGACGTACACGATCCAGATCGCGCTGTCGTCTCTGACCGCGAGGAGTGGGAGCAAGACGACCGCGTTGAGGATGTTCGTGATGATCATGGTGCGCCGGCGGTCCCATCGGTCGACGAAGACGCCGGCCAGTGAGCCGAGCACCACCGTCGGGAGGAAGGACGCGAGCAGCAGGCCGCCGGAGGCGAGGGTCGAACCGGTCAGGACGTAAACCTGGAACGCCAGGCCGGTGCGGAGGAGCCAGTCGCCGGTGAGCGAGATCAGTCCGGCGCTGAGGACGAGCCGGTAGTCGTGTTGGCGCGCGAGTACTCCCCACAGCTCTTTCACGGCTCCTCCGGGGCGATTGTGACGATCTGGGTGATGGAGACGTACCGGCTGCCCGGTGGGCGGGTCGACTTGTCGTCGATCGGCCGCTCGTCGACGTACCGCTGCATCAGGGCCTCGATCTGTTCGAGCAGCTCGGCCAGTTCTTCGCCGGTGAGGTAGAAGCCGCTGTTTCCGATGCCGGCGTTGTCGCGCCAGATCGGGTCCTCGTTCACCCGCTGCTCCTGCCAGCGGGCCAGCCTGTCCAGCGCCCGCTCGGCCAGCAGTTGCTCCAGTACGTCGGCAGCCGCGGCACCCTCGGGGGTTCGAGAGGCCTCGCGCCAGGACTGCGAGGTCGCGACCAGCCGCCACGGGCGTTCGCGGTTGTCCTTGCCCGGCGCCGGCTCGACGAAGTCGTACTTCGCCAACTGCCGGAGGTGATGCGACGCGAGTGCCTGGCTGATGCCGAGCCGGCGGGCCGCGTCGGCCGCGGTCATCGGTCCTTCGCGGCCGAGCAGCGACTGCAGGTCGAGCCGGACCGGATGGGCCATCGCCCGGATCGCCAGCGGATCGTCCAACAGCCGGAGCCGGCGCGGATCCTTTTCCAAAGACATGCTTGGAATATGCGCCGAGGTTCAGCCATATGTCAAGCTGTTGCTTGGAATCACTGACTCAGTGGCTGGGTGTCGTCTTCTTGGGCGCGGTGTGCTCGCTCGGGCAGAGCCGCGGCCACCGCCAGGACCGCGTGTCGCCAGAGTCGCCTGATCGGGAGCGGATGTCTGGCCGGTTGCTCGACGACTGGCAGCTCGGGCGAAATGCCCGCTGCGATCTTGGCCGCGGTCGGGCGCTCGGCCGGGTTCTTGGCGAGCATCCGCAGGAGCAGCTCCGCGATGGGTTCGGCGAGTCCCGGGCACAGCTCGTTCGGCGGTATCGGTTCTCGCTCGACTTGCTGCTGCAGCACTGCCGTCGGGTCGTCGGCCATGAAGGGCGGATGGCCGGTCAGCAGCTGGTACAGCACGCAGCCGAGGGCGTAGACGTCCGAGGCGGCCGTGGCCGGTTTGCCCAGGGCACGTTCGGGGGCCAGGTAGCAACTCGTCCCGAGGATCTGACCCGACGTGGTGCTGGTCGTGTCGGTGAGGAACCGGGCGATGCCGAAGTCAGCGACCTTCACTGTTCCGTCCGCGTCGATCAGCAGGTTCGCCGGCTTGATGTCGCGGTGGACGATGTCCTGCCGGTGCGCCGCGGCCAGACCGGTCGCCGCCTGCCGGATGATGTCGACGGCCCGCTCAGGCTCGAGCGGGCCGTTCAGTGCGAGCTCATGCGCGACGCTGCGGCCCTCCACCAGCTCCATCACGAGGTAATAGCTGCCGGCGTCCCGGCCGAAGTCGTACGCCGCTACGACGTGCGGGTCCTTCACCATCGCCGCGGTCCGGGCCTCCCGCCGGAACCGCGCCGCCGCGAAGGGGTCTCGCCGATTGGGGAGCAACACCTTCACCGCCACCGACCGCCCGAGAAGTTCGTCGCATCCGCGGAACACCTCGCCCATCCCACCGTGACCGAGCAACTCGGTCAGTCGGTAACGGCCCGCCAGTAGCACGTCACTCCGGTACCCAGTGCGGTACCGGTGAATCAACTGTTGCCGAGGGCACCGTCGTACGGCGAGGCGGTTTGCGCGCGGATCCACTCCAGACTGTCCTCGGCGTGGGCGAGGACGGAGACATGGCCGTCGCCCGGGTAGAGGCGAAGCGAGGCCGTCGGGAGGTGCTCGGCCAGCCAGCGGCCATGGGTGCTCGGGATGATGCCGTCGTCGTCGCCGTGGCAGAGCAGGACCGGCGCGGTAATCGCGGTCGGGTCGCAACCCCACGGCATTACATAAGAACAGTCGTCGTCGATCAGCCCGTCCGGTCCGTTCGGCATCGACTTCTCACCCGCGACCGAGCCCAGCCAGCCCCACGGGCCCTCGAACATCGCGAGGTCCGCCGCGGTGAACTCGGGGTCGTACTCGACGCCGGAGTTCTCGTGCTGGACCTTCGCATCGCGGCCGGCCGCGGCTGCTCTCAGCGATTTCAGGCCGGAGGCGACCATTCCGTCGTACCAGTCGAGGCCGATGGCGTCGTACGGCGCGATGGCGGCGAAGGTGGCGACGGCCTCGACCCGGTCTCCGAGGACCGCGGCCGAACCGAGTGCGTACGAACCGCCTCCTGAGTAGCCCATCAGCGCGAAGCTGCCGATGCCGAGCCGGTCGGCGACGGCGGTCAGGTCGGCCGCGACTGAGGCCATCGTCCGCCCGGGTGCCGCCGTCGAACCGCCGTACCCGGGACGGTCGAACGAGAACCACCGGATGCCCAGCCACTCGCCGGCCTCGGCCAGCGGCTCGGGTGGGACGCCGAGGTTCGGGGTGCCGTGGTGCCAGAACACCGGCAGCCGGCCGTCGTCGCCGGGCGCGGAGTCGTAGACGTGCAGCGTGCGGCCGTCCGCCAGCCGGAGGTCCGTCTCGTTCATGTCGCTCACCTTAGGTCTCGAGAGTCTTGGCGAGTGGTACGTCGGAGGTCCGGGGGAGGACTCGACATTTCGGGGCAGCGAGATCGGCGCGAAGGTGAAATGTCGAGGGTTCCGGGTGGTCTCCGACCTCTGCTGCGAGGATCCACTCAGACTCCGAAAGGCTGGAGTCCAACAAGGAAGGCAGACCATGAAGTATCTGCTGTTGATTCACAGCAACCCGATCACCTGGGGCCACCCGTCGTTCCTGCACACCGCGGAGGGGCAGGCGTTGCCGGCGAAGGCCCGCGAGGCGCTGGCCGCTCAGCTGGAGAAGCTGCTCACAGAGCTGTCCGAGTCGGGTGAGCTGCTGACCGCCGTACCGCTCGAGGCGCCCGAGCGGACGAAGGTGGTCCGGGTTCGCAAAGGCGTCCGCGCCACCACCGACGGCCCCTACTCCGAGGCGAAGGAACAGCTCGCCGGCGTCTTCATCGTCGACGTCGCCACCCCCGAACGCGCCGAGGAAATCGCCGCCACCATCCCCGAAGCCGAGTTCGTCGCAGTAGAAGTCCGCCCAGTCTCCACCTTCGGCGACTGAGGCCATTTGCTGGGTCGACCAACGCCGTTGTGGGTTCCCCGTCCGGATGCGGGCGGGGAACCCACAATTTGATGGGTGAACCAGTCAAATGGCGGCTGGGGGGACGGGTCAGGTGACGAGGCGGGTGTGGTTGGTGCGGGTGGCCAGGGCGGGGTCCAACGCGCCTAGGGCGAGCCAGGTGGCGCCGCCGACGCCGTCGCGGGCGGTGAGGACCTCGCCGGCGAAGTGGTCGTGGATGGTCTGGCGGAGGATTTTTCCGACCGGCGAGGATTCGCCCGCGACACTGCCGGCGAGGACCAACGGGCCGTTGTCCGACGTTGTCCTTACCCGGCCGACCGTTTCTGTGAGCAACTCGGCTGCGCGTTTCACCAACGCCTGTGCGGTCTCGTCGTTCTGCTCGTACGCCGCCACCACGACCGGAGCCAGTTCCGCCAGCAAGACCGGTGGACGCCTGTTCACCGTGCGTACCAGGTCGTCACGCAGCACGTTGTACCCCTCACGCTCGGCGATTTCGGTCCCGTCGCGTTCCGGTAATACCGCGCGTACGACGGACTCGCCGAGAACGCCGATCGGTTCACCGAGATCCAGTGCGCGCAACACACTGCGCACCGCCTCCCGGCCGAGCCAGAAGCCGGAGCCGTTGTCGCCGAGCAGCCAGCCGTGGCCGTCCGCCGTACGGATCAACTGGTGACCGCGGACCATGCCGGCCGCGCTGCCGGTGCCCGCGATCAGCACGGTGCCGTCGGGTTCCGGCGTACCGGAGGCGAAGGCGACCTCCAGGTCGCCGATGAAGACCGGCTCGCCGCTCAGCCCGGCACCCGTCCACGCGGCGTCGAACTGCGCCCGTACGTCGGGCCGCGCCAGCGCCGAGCCACCCGCCGCGCCGATGACTGCCGCCTGCACCGCAGACGGGTCCAGTCCGGTTAATGCTTGGTGAAGCGCCTGACCGAAGTTGGCCGCGGCGCTTGCAGGATGACTCGTCGGGTTTCCGCCGGCCGCGGACCCTCGTCCGACTACGTTGCCGTCATGGTCCGCAATCACGATCCGGGTGGAGGTGCCGCCGAGGTCGCCGCCCAGGACCAGTGCTGAGGCTGGCATCAAGACCACTGGGTCCGCAGGTTCCGGCAGTGGGCGTTCGACCGACATAGGCGATGCTCCAAACTGTTCAAAAAGTGCCGTTAGCAATCACAGACAATCAAGGTCACGCAACGGTCCCGATCTAGGAGAAGAGTGGGATGAGCCTTGACTTTAGCTGCCAGTTGAGAAAAGTTCTGTCCAGCAAACCGCAAACTTGCGCAGTTGTCGGCACCAGGAGTGTCGCGACGGACACATTAGTCGAGGGGTGGGGCCGATAATGGCCAGCAGCAGACACGGGGGATCGGGGGAGGTGGGCGGCGTGAGCGCGCAGTCCTATGTTCATGCGCTCACTCCGGTCATGGCCGCCGTCACCGAGCAGATCGACGGCCCGATCCAGCAAGCCGCCGACCTGATGACCGAGGCCCTGCGCGCCGACGGCGTCATCCAGGCCTTCGGCTCCGGCCACTCCGAGGCGCTCGCGATGGAGATCGCCGGCCGCGCCGGTGGCCTGATCGCGACCAACCGGATCGCGCTGCGCGATCTGGTCCTGCTCGGCGGCGAGCCGCTCGAGCTGCTCCGCGGCGGCGAGCTCGAACGCGATCCGTCGATAGCCCGCCGGCTCTACGACCTCGCCGAGCCGCACCCGACCGACCTGTTCGTGATCGCGTCCAACTCCGGCGTGAACGGCTCGATCGTCGAGTTCGCCACGGTGGTGAAGGAGAAGGGCCACCCGCTGATCGCGATCACCTCACTGCAGCACACCGGCGGGATGGACTCGCGCCACCCGTCCGGCAAGAAGCTGATCGATTTCGCGGACGTGGTGCTGGACAACCACGCGCCGTACGGCGACTCCGTGCTCGACCTGCCCGCTGGTGGAGGCAAGGTCTGCGCGGTCTCGTCCATCACCGCCGCGCTGATCGCTCAGATGCTGGTCGCGGAGGTCCTGCGCCGGCTGACCGACGCCGGCGAGACCCCACCGGTCTATCTGTCCGCGAACATCCCGGGCGGCGACGACCACAACCACGCCCTTGAAGCTCAGTACGCCGGCCGGATCCGGCGTACTGCATGAAACACCACTCGGAAGGCGGGACCCATGACCACTCCTGACAACCTGTCGCGGCGGCTGTTCCTGCAGCACGCGGCTGTCGGCACGCTGCTCGCCACCGGCGGTAGCGCCCTGCTCTCGGCCTGCGCCAGCGGTGGCAGCGACGACGAGAACACCGGCGGAGGTGGCGCCGACAAGACGGCGGAGAACCCGTTCGGGGTGAAGGAATCCGACCCGCTGGACGTCGTGATCTTCAAGGGCGGGTACGGCGACGACTACGCCAAGGCCCACGAGGAGCTGTACAAGAAGAAGTTCCCTGGGACCACCGTCAAGCACGCCGGCATCACCGACATCACGCCGCAGCTGCAGCCGCGGTTCAACGGCGGCAACCCGCCGGACGTGATCGACAACTCGGGTGCCTCTGCACTGCCGTCGTCGACGCTGGCCACCAGCGGTCAGCTCGCTGACCTGACCCAGCTGTTCGACGCCCCCTCGATCGACGACGCGAACAAGAAGGTCAGCGACACGATCGAGCCGATCACCCTCGAAGCGGCCCAGCTGGGCGGCAAGCCGCTGCTGCTCAACTACGTACTGACCGTCTACGCGATCTGGTACAACAAGAAGCTCTTCGACGAGAAGGGCTGGGCTCCGGCCAAGACCTGGACCGAGTTCCTCGCGCTGTGCGAGGAGATCAAGAAGGCCGGCATCGCCCCGCTCGCCCACCAGGGCAAGCACCCGTACTACATCGCTCAGGTCGTGATGGACATGGCCGTGAAGCACGGCGGCCACGACGTGATCAAGGCGATCGACGAGCTCGAGCCGAACGCCTGGAAGCACCCCTCGATCAAGCTCGCCGCCGAGGCGCTGCTGGAGCTCAAGGGCAAGGGTTACATCATGCAGGGCACCGAGGGCCTGGACCACATCCAGTCCCAGACCGCCTGGAACCAGGGCAAGGCGGCGTTCATCCCGTCCGGTTCGTGGCTGGAGAACGAGCAGAAGCCGGTCGCGCCCAAGGACTTCCTGACCACCGCGGCCTACACTCCGCTGCTCGACGGCGCCAAGCTGCCGGTCGACTGCACCCAGATCGCCGCGGGTGAGCCCTTCATCGTGCCGGAGAAGGCGAAGAACAAGGCCGGCGGCCTGGAGTTCCTGCGGATCATGCTGTCGAAGGAGGCGGCCGGCAAGTTCACCGAGCTGACCGGCTCGCCGACCGTCGTGAAGGGTGCGGGCGAGGGCCTGAAGCTGAGCCCGGGTGCTGCCTCGTCCGGCGCGCTGCTGGCCTCCGGTGGCGAGAACAACTGGACGACGTACTACGCCGCCTGGTACTCGACGATGGACAAGCCGATCCGTAGCGTGTTCGGTGAGCTCGCCGCGGCCCGCATCACCTCCGACGAGTTCATGAACCGTGCGCAGAAGATCGCGGACGACACGGCCAAGGACCCGAAGACCAAGAAGCAGACCCGCAGCTGACCAAGCTGACCTCCGCCCCCTGCACGCTCAAGGAGAGAGATGCGGCACGGCAGTTACCGGTTCGTCGCGAGCTTCCTCGCGATACCGCTGGCGTTGTATGCGATCTTCGTGATCTCACCGTTCGTCCAGGCGTTCTACTACTCGCTGACCGACTGGACCGGGATCTCACCGAAGTTCAAGTTCGTGGGTCTGGACAACTTCAAGACCCTCGCTCACGACAGCGTCTTCAAGCAGGCCGTCGGGCACAACCTGATCCTGCTGATCGGGCTGCCGCTGATCACCATCTTCCTTGCCCTGGTGTTCGCCTACCTGCTCAACGTGGGCGGGCGGGCGAATGCCGCGGGCGTGCAGGGAGTCCGGGGTAACGGCTTCTACAAGCTGGCCTTCTTCCTGCCGCAGGTGCTGTCCGTGCCGGTCATCGCGGTCATCTGGGCGACCGTGATGACCTCGACCGACACCGGCTTGCTCAACTCTGTGACCAAGAAGATCGGCTTGGGTACGTCGGAGTACCTGGCCGATCCGAACATCGCGCTGTACTGCGTGATGTGGGTGCTGATCTGGGGCAGCGTCGGGTTCTACCTGGTGTTGTTCAACGCCGCCATGTCGGGCATCCCGAAGGACATCTTCGAGGCTGCCATCATCGATGGCGCGGGCCGGCTGGCGACGTTCTTCCGGATCACCCTGCCGCTGCTCTGGGACACCATCCAAACCTCCTGGGTGTACTTGGCCATCCTCGCGCTGGACGCGTACGCGCTGGTCGCGGTGATGACCGCGGGACCCGGTGGGCCCGACAACTCGACGTACGTGATGGGCCTGGCGATCGCGGACAACGGGTTCCAGTACGGGCGCGCGGGCTACGCCTCGGCGATGGGCGTGGTGCTGTTCTTCCTGACGTTGATCATCGCCGCCGTCATGCTCCGGGCCACCCGCCGCGAGCGGATCGAATTCTGAGGGGCCGACCATGACCATACAGATCGATGTCGAGGGCACCCGCTCGGAGGCGCAGCCGGCAGCCCACCCGGTCGGCGGCAAGGACCGCGTGTTCAGCCCGGTGAACGTTTTCTCCCACACGGTGCTGATCGCGTGGAGCATCCTCGTCGTGGTGCCGTTCGTCTGGGCGCTGATCGCGTCGGTGAAGAGCACCGGCGAGATTTTCGGCGACAACCCCTGGGCGTTGCCGAAGGAGCTGCTCTGGGACAACTACGCCAAGGCCTGGGACAAGGGTGTCGGCCAGTACCTGTTCAACAGCCTGGTCGTGGTGACCGGCGGTGTCTTCGGCACCATGCTGTTCGGCTCGATGGTCGCCTACGTGCTGGCCCGGTACGAGTTCCCCGGCAACCGGTTCGTCTACTACCTGTTCGCGGCCGGGATGATGTTTCCGACCTTCCTGGCGATCGTGCCGCTGTTCTTCGTGGTGAAGGGCTTCGGGATGGTGTCGACGTACCAGGGCCTGATCCTGGTCTACATCGCCTATTCGCTGCCGTTCACGGTGTTCTTCATGCACGCGTTCTTCCGGACGCTGCCCACCTCGATCGCCGAGGCCGCCCTGGTCGACGGCGCCTCGCACGCCGGCACCTTCTTCCGGGTGATGCTGCCGATGGCCAAGCCCGGCCTGATCAGCGTCGGCATCTTCAACGTGCTGGGTCAGTTCAACCAGTTCGTGCTGCCGAGCTTCCTCTCCCCCGAGAAGCCCGTCCTCTCCCAGGGCATCGCGACCCTCCTCGGCAGCCAGCGCTACGAAAACGACTGGGGCACCCTCTTCGCCGCCCTCACCATCGCCATGGTCCCCGTCGTCGCCGTCTACCTGGTGTTCTACCGCCAAGTCCAAGCCGGCCTAACCGGCGCCACCCTCAAGTAGCCCACCGCAACCGCCGTCCTCGCCGCACCGGCCGGGGCGGCGGTTCGCTTTACCCCAGTACCAGGCGCTCGTCGCCAAAGCTGGCGATGATCTCGATCTTCCCGCCCAATGCCTCGACGTACTTGCGAATAGTGCTGAGCTCGGAGCGGCTCAGTTCACCGCGCTCGATCGAGGAGACCGCCGCCTGGCTGATGTGCAGCGTCTCGGCCAACTGAACCTGTGTCAGGCCCTGCTGCAGCCGAACCTCGGCCAGGCGGAAGGCGCGCTGCTCGGCCAGGGCCTCTTCCTTCAGTACGGCGACGCGCGCCTCGGCCGCAGGTGTATTGATCCGCTCGGCGCGGACCTCTTTCCAGTTCTTGTGCGCCATCCTCGTCATCCCTTCGTCACCACGTTCATCGGCCGCATCCGCCTGCTCAACTGTCCGGCTCGTCTGCCCAGTGGAGGTTGCGCTTCACGTTGTCGAGCCACTCGTCGAACAGTTCGTCGGCCAGCGGAACATGCACCTCGTACCACTCCGTCCAGCGATCCTGCTTGCTGCCACCGAGGAGCAGCACTGCGCGTGTGCTGGGATCGAACGCGAAGAGAACCCGCAGCTTGCCGTAACGCAACTCCTTCATGTTCGGATGACGCGAGCCTTTGATGGTCTCGACTGTGGGGCGCGGCAGCGCAGGCCCGTGCTCGGCAAGCAGGTCAAGGCGTGCACTCAGGCCCTCGAAGTCCTTGTCTGGAAGTGAGTTCATCCACTCCAGGCAACCGTCGAGAACATAAATCCCATACTCCTCCATGCGCGATCACAATACAAGCTCTGTCTTGTACAAGGTGAGAGTTATCCACAGTCGTGTTGGGTGATGTGGTCGCACCCGCAGGTGGCGTACTAGTCTGCCGGGGTGCTCAGGCGGAGGACTGTTTTGCAAGGGGTGCTGGCGGGGGCCTTCGCCAGTGGGTGTTCTTCTAGTACGACGGGGACTCGGCCTACGGCGGAGGTGGGGAATCCGTTGGGGGTGGATGGGGGGCTGCCCGTTGACGTCGTGGTGGGGGAGGAGTACGGCGGATTCGGGGCGGCGGCGTATCGGAAGAAGTACACCGGGGCGGTGGTAACGCCGGCGGTGTCGAAGCAGCTCAGGGATGTGGTGTTGCCGCGGTTCGCGGCTGGGACTCCGCCGGATGTCGTGTTGAGTACGGGCGACAAGCCGCTCGAACTCGGGCGGTTGGTGCGGGAAGGGCAACTGGCGGATCTGCAGGCCGTGCTCGACGCACCCGCGTGGGACAACGCCGACGCGACGGTGGAGGACGGCGTACTGCCGGGGCTGCTCGATGCCGGGCAGTACGACGGAACGCAGCGGACGATCAACTATGTCGCCACCGTCTACGGTCTCTGGTATTCGGCCGCGCTGTTCCAGAAGCACGGGTGGGACGCGCCACGGACCTGGCCGGAATTGCTTGCCCTAGGCACCGAAATGAGAGGCGCCGGGCTGGGCCCGTTCATCTACGCCGGGGCGCATCCGTATTACCTGCTGGAGCTGGTGCTCACCCTCGCCGCGAAGACGGGCGGCCACGACGTGGTGAAGCGGATCGACAACCTGGACGACGGCGCGTGGAAGGACGAGAGCGTCACCCGCGCGATCACCGCGGTCGGCGAGCTCGCCAAGCGCGGACTGATCGCGGCGGGCAGTTCCGAGCTCGACCACATCGCCTCGCAAACCCGGTTCCTCAAGTCGAAAGCCGGTCTACTGCCGTGCGGCAACTGGCTCGAGAACGAGATGAAGGCGCTGATCCCGGCCAACTTCGGGCTGACCATGATCGGGGTGCCGCCGCTCGACGGCTCGCCCGCGCTTCCGCGTGGCCTGCACGTGGCGGCCACAGCGCCGTACCTGGTCCCGGAGAAGGCGAAGAACAGGGCCGGCGGGCTCGAATATCTGCGGGCGATGCTGTCGAAGGACGTCGCCGCCCAGGTCACCACCGAGTCGAACCAGCTCACCATCGTCCGCGGCGCGGCCGACGGCCTCGACCTCAGTACGGCGCTCCGTACCGCCAGGGACCTGCTCACGGCCGCGAGCGACCAAGTCATCACCTGGTACTTCGCGGACTGGTATCCGGCCTTCGCGACCGCCGCGGCGGAGGCCACCGGGCAGTACCTGGCCGGCGGCCTGCAACTCTCCGAGTGGACCGCCCGCATCCAGTCCGCCGCGGATCAACTCAAACAGAACAAGGCCATCACGAAATACCACCGCAGCTGATCCGTTGGTTAGGTAACCAACGCCTAGATAAAGGTCTCGCCCTCGCCAACGAGCCGTCGTAACCTCGGAAGAGGGAAGGTGAGGTCGATGGAGTGGGTAGCCCTTCTGCTCCTGTTCTTGTTCTTGTGCGTGCTGCTCAACCTGGTGTTGCCGCAGCCGCCGCCGTCGCGCTGGCGCCGGGGTCTGCGGACGTCGACGGACCGTGTCACCCGGCTGCTTCGTCGGCGCGCTGACCCAGCGCCCGATCCGTTCGACACGCTGCGGCTGCAGACCAGGCTCGGTCACCTCGCCGGTGAGATCCGGCGAGTCGAGTCCGCGCCGCGCATCTATGCGAAGGCGCACCGCCTGATGGCCCTCGAGGCCGCGTACGACGACCTCCTCGACGAAGCCTGCCAACTGGCCGGCATCCCCGCCGACGCCGACCTGAAGCGCAGCGAAGAAAAGCGCTGGATGGAAGAACAAGCCCTAGCCTCCCGCGGCTGGTCCTGGTGACCGTTGAGCTGAAACGGTGTTTCATCGCCTGACACGACGTTTTCGTTTGAGCTGGCGCAGCCTGGAGCGGCGTGGTGGTGCCGTGGCACTGGGCGGACAGTGAATGGGTGGCGACTCTCCGGGATGATGCGGAAAATCGGGTGATTCGGCCGCACCGCCCAAGCGGCCCGATCCACGGAGGACGCAGTATGCGATCTTTCATCACCCGTCCGCGCGCCCTGGCCGTTCTGCTGGCCGGTACGGCGCTCACGTTCAGCCCACTCGGTGGTCAGGCGACGGCTCAGCTGCCGGCCGGCCAGGTGGCCAATCCGTGCTTCACCCCGGAGGAGGGGGCCGCTGCTCGCGGCGGCTTCGGCGCGGACCACCGGGAGCTGTCCGCGGCCGAGCAGAAGGCGATCGACGCCAAGACGGCGCAGATCCTGAAGGCGAAGTCAGCTCGTGGACTGACGCCGAAGGCCGGCACCCTGGCGGCGGCGAGCGTTCCGGTCTACATCCACGTGATGCGGAGCAGTTCCGGCGCCGGTGACGTGACCAGCACGCAGATCAACAACCAGATCGCGGAGCTGAACCAGGACTTCGGCGGCGGCGAGTCGTCCCAGGCCGCGAACACCGGCTTCACCTTCTACCTGGCCGGCACCTACCGGTACAACAACAGCACCTGGCACAACGACGGCCAGAGTACGACGTACCGGTCGCAGACCCGCAAGGGCGGCAAGAACGCGCTGAACATCTGGCTGGTCGACTTCTCCTACCTCGGCATCGCGACCTTCCCGTGGGACTACGCGAGCAACCCGTCGATCGACGGCATCCGGGTGCAGTACAGCTCGCTGCCGGGTGGCTCGGCGACCAACTACAACCTCGGCAAGACCGCGACGCACGAGGCCGGCCACTGGTTCGGGCTGTACCACACCTTCCAGGGCGGCTGTACGTCGACGAACGACTCCGTCTCGGACACCCCGGCGCAGAGCAGCGCCAGCAGCGGCTGCCCGACCGGCCGGGACTCCTGCTCGCTGCCCGGTCTGGACCCGATCCGCAACTACATGGACTACTCCTACGACTCCTGCTACAACCAGTTCACTCCCGGCCAGAGCACCCGCATCAGCAACATGTGGACGGCCTACCGCGCATGACCAAGGCGTGACCCGAACGTGACGTGCAGAGGGGTGGCCGTCTAGAGTGCCGCCGATGCGTCTGCTTCTGACGGCCGCCGCAACCACCGCACTGGTGGTCGCCGGTCCTCTGACAGCTACCGCCGCCGGCCAGGGCCCACAAGGCCCGGTCGGCGGCGACCTGCTGACCACGAAGCCGACGGTTGTCGCCGACGGTGCGACACCGCCGGCGGTCCAGGCATCGGCGTACGTCGTTGCCGACATCGACACCGGCGAGGTGCTGGCTGCCAAGGCGCCGCACGCCAAGCTGCGGCCCGCCAGCACGCTCAAGACCCTCACGGCGCTGGTCCTGCTGCCGCGGCTCAACAAGAGCGACCCGGTGATCGGTACGGACGCCGACGCCGGCATCATCGGCAGCAAGGTCGGTGTGTACCCAGGTCTGCGCTACACCGTCGACCTGCTGTTCCAGGGCATGTTCCTGGCCTCCGGGAACGACGCGGTGCACGCGCTGTGCGCCCACGACCAGGGCGGCATCCCGGCGACCATTCAGCGCATGAACCAGAAGGCACAGGCGATCGGGGCGCTGGACACCCACGTCACCGATCCGACCGGCCTGGACGCCGACGGGCAGTACTCCAGCGCGTACGACCTGGCCCTGTTCGCGCAGGCCGGCCTAGCCCGGCCGGACTTCGCCAAGTACGCGTCGACGAAGTACACGAACTTCCCGAACGTCGGCAACAAGGGCACCTACCAGGTCGCGAACCAGAACAAGCTGCTGTTCAGCTACGACGGCGCACTGGGCGTCAAGACCGGCTACACGACGCTGGCCCGCAACACCTTCATCGGAGCGGCCCGCCGCAACGGGCACACGCTGGTGGTGACGATGATGAACGCACCGCACGGCATCACGGCGGACGCGAGCAACCTGCTCACCTGGACGTTCGACCACTACAGCGACCTGAAGCCCGTCGGCAACCTGGTCAAGCCCGCCGACCAGCCCAAGGCCGGTCCAGTGCCGGCAGAATCCAAGGAGAAGTCAGGGTCCGGTACGACGCATCCGCCCCGCAGCCGCACGGTCCTGAACCCGGGCCAGGCCGTGCAGTCCCTGGCACTCCGAGTACCGGCCTGGTTCTACGCGGCACCGCCCGTACTACTCCTCGGCCTGTTCCTCCGAAGACCACGTGCCCTGCGCAGCGGCAGCAAGCGGCGGCACTAGCGGCGGACGCTGCGAGCGGCTCTGGCGAGCTGCGCCGCGAGGACGGTCGCTGTAACACCGAGCAACGCCCCAGCAGCCACGGCAACGCTGTCCGCCTTGCGCTGCGGCACTGGGACCACCTTGTAGCGCTTGCCGGGCGGACCGGGCAGCAGAGGCTCATCCCCGGGCTCAGCTGCCCGTACGTCGGCCTTCTCACGCGTACGGGCGCCAACCTTCTGCGTGCGGGCGCCAGCCTTCTCACGCGTGCCGGCAGTGGCCTTCTCGCGCTCGTGAGCGTCGAGGGACGCCTCCTTCGTCCAGGCGGCGATGAGCATGATGGCGCGCGTCAGTACGTAGATCCACACCAGCAGCGCCAGCGGCAGCGCCAGAGCGCCGTACGCGGCGTTGGAGCCGATGACGTGGGTCACGTACAGGTTGCCGAGCTTCTGGGCGAGGTAGAACAGGATCCCGCCGGCCAGTGCGGCGATCAGCGCGACCTTGCGGGGCAGTTTGATCCGCGGCAGCGCCGTCTGCATGTAGAGGAAGAGGACCGCGCCCGAGGCGATGCCGATGACGGCGCTGGTCACGTCGAGGCCCCAGTTCGCCACCCAGGTGCCGTCCAGGTCGAGCCACCCGACGATGCGCTTCGACAGGCCGGTCATGACCGATGAGGAGGCCGTGGCGATCAGGCCGACCGCGCCCAGGCCGAGCATCGCCCCGAGATCGACCAGTTTCAGCACCACGATGTTGCCGGGCTGGTCGTCCAGTTCGTGCATGGACCGGATCGAGGCTCGCAGCGCGTCGACCCAGCCGAGACCGGTGAACAGCAGCGAGACGCCGGAGATCAGCCCGAGGGTGCCGGCGTGGCTGATCAGCGAGTCGATGTCGATCTTGTCGCCGATGCCGGGCAGGTTCTTCTGCAGGGCCTCCTTCAGCGCCTCGATCGCCGGGTCGCCCAGCAACGGGCCGATGATCGCCGCGGCCAGCACGATCAGCGGGAACAGCGACAGAAACCCGAAGAAGGTTGTCGCTCCCGCGAGCCGATTGCCCCGCCGGTCGCCGTACCGTTTCCACGCCCGCCAGACCTGGGTTCGCTTGAACCTGGCCCAGACCGCCTTGACCTTCATTTGTCTCCTGTACCCCGACGAAGGAGACCTAGCCTGCCAAGGGGAAGTCGCGTTGCGGGCGCCACACGCCGTCCGTGCCGTGTTCGTAGCGGCTGAAGAACTCCACGTCGAACGAGCAGTCGTACTCCGACAGGGCGTCGTACGCGCGGTCGAGCGCGACCTTGTCCAAGTCGTGCGCCACCGTGACATGCGGGTGGTACGGGAAGCGGAGCTCCACCTGCAGAGGGCCGGACCGGACTTGCGACTGCAGCACCTCACACGACGAGATGCCCTCGGCCAGTGGCACGAACACGACCGGCGAGATCGGCCGGAAGGTCGCCGTACCGCGTAGCCGGATCTTGAAGCTCGGGAACCGCGCGGCGACCTCGAGCAGGTGGTCGTCGATCACGCCGAGGTCGGCGTCGGCCACCTCGGTCGGCGGCAGCAGGGTCACGTGGGTGGGGATCGAGGAGGCCATCGGATCGCCGAACTCGGCCCGGTACTTCTGCAGCTCCGAGCCGTAGGGTTCCGCGATCGGGATCGCGACACCGATCGTCGCCATTCGGGCCCTACCGGCCAGACTCGATGAACATGGGCGGTGCGGCGATGAACCCGAGCCGGTCGTACACGCGTTGCAGGGTCGGCTCGGTCACCGCGCGGGCGCGCTCCGCCCCGCGGGCCAGGATCGCGTCCAGCGCGGCCTTGTCCTCCAGGTAGCCGAGCGTCTTCTCCCGGAACGGGGTGACGAACTCGACCACGACCTCGGCCAGGTCCTTCTTGAAGTCGCCGTACCCGCGACCGGCGTACTCGTCCTCCAGTTCGCTGATCTTGCGGCCGGTCAGGGCGGAGTAGATGGTCAGCAGGTTCGCCACGCCGGCCTTGTTCTCCGGGTCGAAGATCACGTCCCGGCCGGAGTCGGTGACGGCGGAGCGGATCTTCTTCGCGCTCACCTTGGGGTCGTCGAGCAGGTCGATGATGCCGGCCGGCGAGGAGCTGGACTTGCTCATCTTGGCGGTCGGGTCCTGCAGATCCGCGATCTTCGCGGTCTCCTTGACGATGTACGGCTCGGGCAGCCGGAAGGTCTTGCCGAACCGGTGGTTGAACCGCTGGGCCAGGTCGCGGGTCAGCTCCAGGTGCTGGCGCTGGTCCTCACCGACCGGGACCCGGTCGGCCTGGTAGATCAGGATGTCCGCCGCCTGCAGGATCGGGTAGGTGAACAGGCCGACGGTGGCCCGGTCGGCGCCGCCCTTGGCGGACTTGTCCTTGAACTGCGTCATCCGGCTGGCCTCGCCGAACCCGGTCAGGCAGCCGAGCACCCAGCCCAGCTGGGCGTGCTCGGGCACGTGCGACTGGACGAACAGCGTGGACCGCTCCGGGTCGATCCCGGCCGCGAGCAGCTGCGCGACCGACCGGCGGGTCCGCTCCCGCAGCGCCTTCGGGTCGTACTCCACCGTGATCGCGTGCAGATCGACCACGCAGTAGAACGCGTCGTGGTCGTCCTGCAGGGCCACCCACTGCCGCAACGCACCGAGGTAGTTGCCGAAGTGGAAGGAGTCCGCCGTCGGCTGGATCCCGGACAGCACCCGAGGGCGTCGCTGAGAACCGGCTGCGGAGGGGTCAGGCGCAGCAACAGACATGCCCCCGATTCTGCCAGCGCCCCGCAATCAACCCACACCGGGGCAGGCCCGCTCGGCGGCTGCGGAGGCGTACGGTCCCCGCAATCTCTTGTGGACCAGACCGGAATTCTGGTAAGCAGGCCTGGTCTGCTTCAAGTGCGCCGGGGGAGGCGCGGGGTCGGGGGCGGTCATGCCCTGTGGGCGGATCGGATCTGGTGTGCCGGGGTTCTTGCCATCGGCTACGTTCTGAAGATCATGCCGGTCGTGGGCCTGATAGCCGCCGTACTGGCTCTTCTGCTGGCGAGCAGGGGCGACTCACGGTTTCGATTGCGCCTGCTGATGGCACTGACCATCGCCGGCATCGCGGCCTTCACTCTGCTGTTCCTGGGGCGATCCCGGTACTTGCTCGGCGATGTTCCGGTTCTGATCGCGTTGGCGTTGACGGCCCTCCCGGCCCGCAAAGCGTTGACAGCGCAGGGGTAGGCTTGAGTCAATGGACTGGACGTAGACCAATAGACTCTGGGAGTTGCCGTGGCTGCTGGGAAGCTGAGTGTGCAGGAGTTGCGGGACTTGGTGGGCAGCGGCCAGATCGACACGGTGCTGGTGGCGATCACCGACATGCAGGGCCGCTTACAGGGAAAGCGGTGCGGTGCGCGGTACTTCCTGGAGGAGGTGCTCAAGCACGGCACCGAGGGCTGCAACTACCTGCTCGCGGTCGACGTCGACATGAACACCGTCGACGGCTACACCATGTCGTCGTGGGAACGCGGGTACGGCGACATGGTGATGGCGCCCGACCTCGACACGCTCCGGCTCATCCCGTGGCTCGAAGGTACGGCGATGGTGCTCTGCGACGTGGAGTGGCTCGACGGCGCTCCGGTGGTCGCGTCGCCGCGGCAGATCCTGCGGGCTCAGCTGGACCGGCTGGCCGAGCGCGGCATGAAGGCGTACGTCGGGACCGAGCTGGAGTTCATCGTCTTCGACGACACCTTCGAGTCCGCCTGGAACCAGCGGTACCGCGGCCTGACGCCGGCCAACCAGTACAACGTCGACTACTCGCTCCTCGGCACCGCCCGGATCGAGCCGCTGCTGCGCGACATCCGCAACGGTATGGAAGGCGCCGGCCTGTACGTCGAGTCCGCCAAGGGCGAGTGCAACCTCGGCCAGCACGAGATCGCGTTCCGGTACGACGAAGCGCTCGTCACCTGCGACAACCACTCGATCTACAAGACCGGTGCGAAGGAAATCGCCGCGAAGCACGGCAAGAGCCTGACCTTCATGGCGAAGTACGACGAACGCGAGGGCAACTCGTGTCACATCCACCTGAGCTTCCGGTCGACCGAGGGAGACGCCGTACTCGCCGGTGATCGCGACCATGGGTTCTCCGAGCTGATGGAACGGTTCATCGCCGGCCAGCTCGCCTGCCTGCCCGAGTTCACCTACCTGCTGGCGCCGAACATCAACTCCTACAAGCGATTCGTGAAGGGCAGCTTCGCGCCGACCGCGGTCGCGTGGGGCCTGGACAACCGCACCTGCTCGCTCCGGGTGGTCGGCCACGGTGAGTCGCTGCGAGTCGAGAACCGCCTGCCCGGCGGCGACGTGAACCCGTACCTCGCCGTCGCCGCGATCATCGCCTCCGGCCTCCACGGCATCGAGAACGAGCTGGAGCTCGAGCCGCTGCTCGAGGGCAACGCCTACGACTCCGACAAGGATCACGTGCCGACGACGT
The DNA here is from genome assembly GCF_004345665.1 of Kribbella antiqua. Taxonomy (GTDB): domain Bacteria; phylum Actinomycetota; class Actinomycetes; order Propionibacteriales; family Kribbellaceae; genus Kribbella; species Kribbella antiqua. Next base: position 42,556 of record NZ_SLWR01000011.1, on the reverse strand, counting down.
TGCGCGAGGCCGCAGCGCTGTTCACCGGCTCGAAGATCGCGCGGCAGGCGTTCGGCGACGAGATGGTCGACCACTACGGCAACGCCGCGCGGATCGAGCTCGACGCGTACGACGCCGCCGTCACCGACTGGGAGCTGGTCCGTGGTTTCGAGCGCCTCTAGACCTCGTATTGGCATCACGACGTACCTGGAACCGACGATCTGGGGTGTCTGGGAGCGTGACGCGGCGCTGCTGCCGCGCGTCTATCTGGATGCAGTGGTTGCGGCCGGAGGGGTGCCGCTACTGCTGCCGCCCGTAGGCACCGACACCTCGGTGCTCGAGGTGCTGGACGGTCTGGTGATCGCCGGCGGGTGTGATGTCGACCCGGCGGCGTACGACGCGGAGCCGCATCCGGAGACGGTCGCCACCAGGCCGGGTCGGGACGAGCACGAGACGATTCTGATCCGGGCGGCGCTCGACCTGGATCTCCCGCTGCTGGCGATCTGCCGCGGACTGCAGATGCTCAACGTCGCCCTGGGTGGGACGCTGCATCAGCACCTGCCGGAGGTGGTGACGCATGACGAGCATCGGCCGTCGCCGGCTGTGTTCGGCGTGACCGAAGTCAAGGTCGAACCGGGCACGCTCACCAGTCGCGTCATCGGCGACCGGGCGAGTGTGCACTGCTATCACCACCAGGCGATCGACGTCGTCGCGGCAACGCTGACCGTCACGGCCCGCGCGGGGGACGGGACCGTGGAGGCAGCGGAGGTCGACAGCCACGGTTTCGCCCTCGGCGTGCAGTGGCACCCGGAGGAGAACCCAGACGACCTGCGGCTCTTCACCGCACTGACCGATGCCGCTCTCAAAAGAAGGTCGAAATGACTGTGTTGAATGCCTCGCCTCCGGCTCGGGGGTCATGGGGCTTTGACTCCCGGCCTTCCCTCGTCACTCCGGTCGCTTCGCTCCCTCCGCTCCTCAGTCCAGGCCGGGAGGCCCCATGACCTACGACGTGATCAACCCGGCCACCGAGAAGGTCGTCCGGACGATCTCCTTGGCGTCCGAGCAAGAGGCGGACGAAGCTATTGCCAGGGCCTCGAAAGCCTTTGAAACTTGGCGAAACGTCACCCCGGCGGATCGCGGTCGGTTGCTGCGCCGGTTCGCCGACGCCGTCGACGCCGAGCTGGAGAACCTCGCCGCTCTGGAGGTCGAGAACGCCGGTCACACCATCGGCAATGCACGCTGGGAGGCAGGCAACGTCCGCGACGTCCTCAGCTACTACTCGGCTGCCCCGGAACGCCTGTTCGGCAAGCAGATTCCTGTTGCCGGCGGCATCGATGTGACCTTCCAGGAGCCGCTCGGTGTGGTCGGGGTGATCGTGCCGTGGAACTTCCCGATGCCCATCGCCGGCTGGGGTTTCGCGCCGGCGCTTGCCGCGGGCAACACCGTCGTACTGAAGCCTGCTGAGCTGACGCCGTTGACCGCTATCCGGCTTGGCGAACTGGCGCTTGAAGCCGGGTTGCCGCCGGGGGTGTTCGAGGTGGTACCGGGCAAGGGCTCGGTTGTCGGGCAGCGGTTCGTGACGCATCCCGCCGTACGGAAGGTGGTTTTCACCGGGTCGACCGCGGTTGGGAAGCAGATCATGGCCGGCTGTGCGGACCAGGTGAAGCGGGTGACGCTGGAGCTCGGCGGGAAGTCGGCCAACATCGTCTTCGCCGATGCGGATCTGCAGAAGGCCGCGGCCCAGGCGCCGTACGGCGTCTTCGACAATGCTGGGCAGGATTGCTGTGCGCGATCGCGGATCCTGGTCGAGCGATCGGCGTACGACCGGTTCCTGGAGTTGCTCGAGCCGGCGGTGAAGGGGTTTAAAGTCGGCGATCCGAGTGACCCGTCGACGGAGATGGGGCCGTTGATCTCCGCGGCTCAGCTCGAGCGCGTGGCGTCGTACGTCGAGAACCCCGCGTTTCAAGGGACTGCGCCGACCGGGCCTGGGTTCTGGTTCCCGCCGACCGTGCTGGCGCCGGCGAGCGAGCGGGCGGTGCGTGAGGAGATCTTCGGGCCGGTCGTCGCTGTGATCCCGTTCGACGACGAGGCCGACGCGCTGCGGATCGCGAACGACAGCGAGTACGGGCTGTCCGGCTCGATCTGGACCCGCGACGTCGGCCGCGCGCTGCGGGTCGGCCGCGGCGTCGAAGCGGGCAACCTGTCGGTCAACTCGAACTCGTCCGTCCGGTACTCGACGCCGTTCGGCGGCTACAAGCAGTCCGGGCTCGGCCGCGAGCTCGGCCCAGACGCGCTGGACGCGTTCACCGAGACCAAGAACATCTTCATCTCCACGGAGGACTGAATGGACGTCAAGGCTCAGCGGCTCGAGGGTCGCGTCGCGGTGGTGACCGGCGGCGCGAGCGGGATCGGTCTGGCCACGGTACGGCGATTGGCCGCGGAGGGCGCGCACGTCGTCATCGGTGACCTCGACCCCGCCGCCGGGAAGGCCGCGGCCGACGAGGCCGGCGGCCTGTTCGTCGCCACCGACGTCACCGATCAGGCGGCTGTGGAGAATCTCTTCCAGCAGGCCTTCGACACCTACGGCAGCGTGGACATCGCGTTCAACAACGCCGGCATCTCGCCGCCCGACGACAACTCGATCCTGGACACCGGTCTGGAGGCCTGGCGCAAGGTGCAGGAGGTCAACCTGACCTCGGTGTACCTGTGCTGCAAGGCCGCGATCCCTTACATGCAGCGGCAGGGCAAGGGCTCGATCATCAACACCGCGTCGTTCGTCGCGGTGATGGGTGCCGCCACGTCGCAGATCTCGTACTCCGCGTCGAAGGGCGGCGTACTGGCGATGAGCCGGGAACTCGGCGTCGAGTTCGCCCGGCAGGGGATCCGGGTCAACGCGCTCTGCCCGGGGCCGGTGAACACGCCGCTGCTGACCGAGCTGTTCGCCAAGGACCCGGAGCGGGCGCAGCGGCGGCTGGTGCACGTACCGATGGGCCGCTTCGGCGAACCGGAGGAGATCGCGGCCGCGGTCGCCTTCCTGGCCAGCGACGACTCGTCCTTCATCACCGCCAACACGTTCCTGGTCGACGGGGGAATCTCAGGCGCTTATGTGACCCCGCTCTAGTCTGTTCTCATGGTTGCCCAGGCAGATGATGCGTTGTTCCGGCCGGTCCGGACCGGGAACCCGTTCGAGGAAACGGTCGAGCGGTTGCTGCAGGCAATCAAGCTTGGGGTTGTCGTACCGGGTGACCGGTTGCCGGCCGAGCGCGACCTGGCGGCCCGGCTGAACGTCAGCCGGGTCACCCTGCGCGAGGCGATCCATGCACTGACCGAAGCCGGTTACGTCGAGTCTCGCCGCGGGCGGTACGGCGGTACGTTCGTCAACGAGCAGCTGCCGAAGCCACGCCGTGCGCCGGCCAGGAAGCTGGCTCGCGAACTGGGCAACGGGTTGGAGGATGCGCTCGTACTGCGTTCTGCCTTGGAGACGGGCGCCGCCGAAGCAGCCGCTTCCCGCTCGTTGAGCTCAGCTGAGCGGGAGCACTTGGAGCGTTGTCTTGCGGAGACTTCGGCCGCGTCGCTGACCGACTACCGCCGGCTGGACTCGCGGTTGCATCTGGCGATCGCGGAAGTCACGGGCTCGCCGTCGTTGACGTCTGCGATGGCCGACGTACGGATGCGTCTGAACGAGCTGCTGGACGCTATTCCCCTGCTGGAGCGCAACATCGAGCACTCCAATGAGCAACATCAAGCGATCGTCTCCGCGATCCTGGCCGATGATCCGATCGCGGCCCGGCAGGCGATGCAGGAACATCTTTCCGGCACGGCAGCTTTGCTCAGAGCCTTCTTGAGCTAATCGGCCTTGATACGGGTTCAGACCCCACTCGCTCCGTCTTTCCCTTGCTTTTTCGTTTCCCTTGACACGGGTTGAGGGTCATGCCTCAATTGTCCAAAGGTCTGCGGGGAGACCATTGCGGCGTACCTGAGGAGGCCACGTGAGCAAGGACGAGACTGTTGAACCCGCAGGCCTGACCGACGATGAGAAACGCCTGCATCAGCTGGGATATGCGCAGGAGTTGTCGCGGACGATGTCCGGGTTCTCCAACTTCGCGGTGTCGTTCACGATCATCTCGATCCTGTCCGGCTGCCTGACGCTGTACGGGTTCGGGATGAACACCGGCGGCCCGGTGATGATCGTCTGGGGCTGGCCGATCGTCGGCATCATGACGCTGTTCGTCGGTCTCGCGATGGCGGAGGTGTGCTCGAGCTACCCGACCGCGGGCGGGCTGTACTACTGGTCCGCCAAGCTCGCGCCCTCCAACGGCGCCGCCTGGTCCTGGTTCACCGGCTGGTTCAACTTCCTCGGCCAGGTCGCGGTGACCGCGGGGATCGACTTCGGCGCGGCCTTCTTCCTGAACGCGTTCCTGGACCTGCAGTTCGGCTTCAGTGCGACGCCCGGCCACACGATTCTGCTGTTCGGCGTGATCCTGCTGGTGCACGCGCTGCTGAACTCGCTCGGGGTGAAGCTGGTAGCGCGGCTCAACGACATCAGCGTGTGGTGGCACATCGTCGGCGTCCTGTTCATCGTCGGCGCGCTCGTCATCCTGCCGGACAAGCACCAGTCGGCCGGGTTCGTCTTCGGCCACTTCGTCAACAACACCGGCTGGGGTTCCACCTTCTACGTCGCCCTGCTCGGTCTGCTGCTGGCGCAGTACACCTTCACCGGGTACGACGCTTCCGCGCACATGACCGAGGAGACGCACGACGCGGCCCGGTCGGGTCCGCGCGGGATCGTGATGTCGATCCTGGTCTCGCTCGGCGCCGGCTGGGTGCTGCTGATCGGTCTCACGTTCGCGATCCAGAGCTACGACGGTGCGCTGGACAGCGAGAGCGGCGTACCGCCGGCGCAGATCTTCATCGACGCGGTCGGTTCGGTGATGGGCAAGGTCCTGCTGCTGGTGGTCATCGGGGCGCAATTGTTCTGCGGGATGTCGTCGGTGACGGCGAACTCGCGGATGATCTACGCGTTCTCCCGGGACGGCGCGCTGCCCGGGTCGCAGCTCTGGCACAAGATCAACGGCCGGACCCGGACGCCCACCAACGCGATCTGGCTCGCCGCGGGTGGTGCCTTCCTGCTCGGCCTGCCGTACCTGTGGAACGCGACGGCGTACGCCGCGGTGACCTCGATCGCGGTGATCGGGCTCTACATCGCCTACGTGCTGCCGACGCTGCTCCGGCTGCTGCAGGGCGACAACTTCCAGCCTGGTCCGTGGTCGCTGGGTCGCTGGAGCAAGCCGATCGGCATCATCGCGATCGCCTGGGTCGTCTTCATCACAGTGCTGTTCATGCTGCCGCAGGTCAGCCCGGTCAGTGCCTCCAGCTTCAACTACACCCCGATCGCCGTACTGGTCGTCCTCGGCTTCGCCGGCCTCTGGTGGCTGATCTCCGCCCGCCACTGGTTCAAGGGCCCCAAGGTGCAAGGCACCGAAGCGGAACTGGCCGCCATCGAACGAGACCTCGAATCCATCTAACTTTCAATCAGACTCGGCGGCTGAGTGCGTCTACTCGGCCGCCGAGTCGTGTTTTGTCCACAACCGACGTGGTCCATTGGTGCCCCGGCACCAGAGTGCCGCCGCGACTGCTCTGATCTGGGCAGCGACCGGTGACAGGATGGTGACGGGATGGTTTCCTCATGTGACACTCGCCGTGTCGGATGGTCGTTGACTGTGATAATCGGCGAAGGTAAACCTTCGAGGAGTATGTGTATCGATGACTGACGACGAGCTGGTCGGGCGCGCCGGGCTGGTCGAGCGTGCCATCAAGCAGCTCGAGACCAGCGGCAGCGTGCTGCTCTACGGCCCGACCGGCATCGGCAAGTCGGCTCTCGGTCGCGCCTTGGTCGCCGACCGCACTCGCGCCGGCTGCCGCGTCCTCAGCGCCGCGCCGTCCCAGAGCGAAGCCGGCCTCCCGTACGTCACCCTCCTCGACCTCCTGTCCAACCAGCTCGAGCTCGCCTGGCAGGTCCTTCCCGACCACCTCCGCCAGCCGCTGGAAGTGGCTCTGCTCAAAGCCAGCGCTCCCGACACCGTCCGGGACGAGCTGGCCGTCCGCCTCGCCGTACTGCACGTGCTGCGTCGCCTGGCCGCCAACGGCCCGGTCCTGCTCGTTGTGGACGACATCCAGTGGGTGGACCCGTCCAGCCTCGAGGTGCTGACCTTCTGCGCTCGCCGTCTGACCGACGGCGTCCACATGCTCGCCACGGAGCAGGTGGCAGACGGCGACCTCCCGGTGATGGCTGAGGCGTGCCCGGAGCCGGTGCTCCAGCTGGAGGTCCCGCCGCTCGCGGAGCCCGACGTACTCGGCCTGCTGCGCCAGCGTCTCTCCAGCCCGCTCCCAGTCCGTACGGCGAGGCGCATCTTCACCGCCAGCGCCGGCAACCCGTTCATGGCGCTGGAGCTAGGGCGGGCGGTGCTGCGTCACCCGCAAGGTGTCTCGCCCAACGACCCGCTGCCGGTGTCGAGCCGCCTCAAGACGCTGCTCGGCGACCGGCTGGCCGACCTCACTGCGGCCACCCATGAGCTCCTCCTGCACGCGGCGTCCTCGCCCCGCCCGACCACGACCCAGCTCGCGCAGTCGCTCGCCCGGCCGATCGAGGCCGAGCTTGCCGAAGCTGAGGAGCTCGGGCTGATCGACATCTCCTCCGAGCGGCTGCGTTTCACTCACCCACTCCTCCGGGAGTTCGTGTACGCCGAAGCGACCTCAGCGGCCCGACGTCAGGCGCACGCTCAGCTCGCCGCAGTCGTGGACGAGCCGGTCGAGAACGCGACACACCGCGCGCTCGCCACTCAAGAGGCCAACTCCGAGCTCGCCGTCACGATCGAGGAGGCTGCCGCCGTAGCAGCGGGCCGTGGAGCTCCAGGCGCGGCGGCGACTCTGTGGCGGCTGGCCGCCGAGCGTACGCCGATCAGCCTGCCCGACTGTCGGGCCCGTCGACTCACCCGGGCCGCCGACGACGCGGCCGCCGCCGGGCATCTGGCGGAATCCGCTGAGATGGCGCGTCTCGCCGTACAGGCTGCGACGACGCCGGAGACGAAGGTGCCGGCGCTGTTGCTGCTGGTGGATGCTGCCTGGCCCGACCGGGATCGCCGGGTGGAGCTGCTGGCCGAGGCGTTCGAGGCAGCGGTGGGGAACAAGCGGCTCGAGGCGCGGGTGCGGATCATGCGCAGCCACAGTGAGTACTTCGATCGCCGGCTGGACGAGGCGCAGGAAGACGCCCGGGTCGCGGAGGCGCTGGCCCGCGAGGGTGGCGACACCGAGGCGGTCGTGGACGCGCTGAGTGCGGCGAGTTCGGTGCAGATCGCGCGGGACGCCGAGCAGACTGCTGACGCGCTGCTGCAGGAGGCGGCTGAGCTGGCCCGCGACCTGCCGCTCACCAAGACCGTAGTGAACGCGCGGCAGATGGCGGCCATGCGGGAGCTGTTCCGCGGCCGGACCGCTGAGGCGATCACGGAGATCAGCGCGCTGGTGGATGAGGTGCGCGACCACGGTGCGATGCGCTGGCTGGCGTCCGTACTGATCTCTGCGACCGCGATCTACGAGCGCAGCGGCCGCGGTGCGGATGCACTCGCAGCCGGGCACGAGTGCTACCAGCTGATGCAGGACATCGGTGAAGAGGCCGAGGTCGGCATGGTGATCGCCAGCCGCGCGGAGTGGGCCGGCGGTACGGCGGCGATGGGACGGCAGCTGGCCGAGGCCGCGCTGGAGGGCGTCCGCCTGGTCGGGAACGACGAATGGACCGGTCCGGCGCTGGCCAGCCTTGGGCTGATCGGCGTACTGACAGGTGACCCGCAGCGTGCGGTGGAGGCGTTCGACGCGATCGCGGACTCGGGTGAGGCGGCAATGCCGTTCGACCCGGCAGTCATCCCCTGGCACGCGGACTATGCGGAGGCGCTGGTCGCGGCCGGCCGGCTGGACGACGCAGCTTCGTTGATCGCGGACATTCGGGCCCGTGCCGAGACGCTGGACCGCGCCGTGGTGCGGGTCGGGCTGGCGCGCTCCGAGGCGCTGCTGATCGCCAAGCAGGGCGATCCGGCCGCCGCGCTGGAGCTGCTGGAGAAGACGATCAGTACGGCGGGAGACCGCGTCTACCCGCTGGATCTGGCCCGCTGCGAACTCACCCGCGGCCGCGTCGCCCGGCAGGCACGCCGCCGCTCGGTCGCACGGACCGCCTTCCTGGACGCCATCGAGCAGTTCGAGGCGTACGGCGCTCCGGCGTGGCGCGAGGTGGCCGAGACGGAGCTGGCTCGGCTCGATGTGCCTAGTCGCAGCCGGCAGCCATCGGAGCTGACCGACAACGAGCTGCAGATCGTCGCCATGGTCCGCGACGGCTCCACCAACCGCGAGATCGCCGCCGCGCTGTACCTCAGCGTCAAGGCGGTCGAGTCCCAGCTGACCCGCCTCTACCGCCGCTTCGGCGTGGCCAACCGGACTCAGTTGTTGCGGATGGTCGACCGCCCGAACGGCTGAGCCCGTCCTGCGCAGGGAAACCCTTGTTGTGACCCGCCGGTAGGTTGCAATGCCTTGCTGTCCGGCGACCCATGGATAAGTCTCGAAGGGGTGAGCTCGCCCCTCGCCGGGGCGGCCGAGTGAGGCGCGGCCGCCCCGTTTCGCGCGGTTGGGACAATGTCGGGGTGAAACTCCAACGCAAGCACGCGCTCGTCCTGATCGGCATCGCGGTCTGGAACGTGGTCACCTACCTGCGCTTCATCAAGGCACTCGCGGACACCGAGGGGCGCCCGACCGGGTACTACGTCGCGCACACGATCCTGATCATCGTCAACCTGCTGATCGCCGCGGTGCTCGGCACGTGGGGTGTGCGCGCGTACAAAGCTGATCGTCAGCTCAGCGCCTCAGGAACCTCGCCGGAGTGACGCCGAGCATCCGGCGGAAGTGCCGGTTCAGGTGTGACTGGTCGTAGAACCCGGCCAGCGTCGCGACCTCGGCCGGCGGATGCCCGTCGAGCAAATACCGCCGGGCCAGATCCACACGTCGGCCGGTCAGATACCGGTGCGGCGGCATCCCGTACTCCCGGCTGAACGCGCGTACCAAATGAGCCGGATGCGCATGCACTAGCTTCGACGCCTCGTCCAGTGTGATCCCGGCCGGCACATGCCCATCCAGTACGTCGCGCAGGCGCGCAGCGAGGGTGGGGTCGCGGCGATCGGGCGGGTCGGTGACGTTCCGGCGCAGGTGCTGTCCGAGACGCTCCTCGATCAGTGTGAGTCTGCTCTGCGCCTCGAGGTCCTCCCGGCCGTCCAGCAGTACGCCGTGGAGCTGGTGGATGCGCCGGCGTAGTACGGGATCGACGTACTCGGGCTGATCCACGGCGGCGCCGATGAGGTTGTCTCCGAGGCGGTCAGGCGCGAGGTAGAGGACTCTCTTGCGGAAGCCCTCCGGCCGGACGGAGCGCCCGTCGTGCGGGACGTTGGGTGGCAGCAGCGAGACCTGCGCCTGCGCCAGCCCGTGCTCGCGGTGGTCGAGGTCGTAGCGGACCGCGCCCTCGTCGACGATCAGCACGGTCCAGGCGTCGTGCGTGTGGCTCGGGTACGCGTGGGACGGGAAGTACGCGTGCAGGACCTCGACGACCCCGCTCAGCCCGGGCCGCCACGCTCGGACCTGCGCATTGCCGCTCACGCTTAAGAACATACGCTGCTGGACGTGAAGATCTACATCAGCGCGGACATGGAGGGCATCACCGGCGTAGTCGACGCGGAGGACGTCCAGCCGCCGGGACGCGACTACGAGCGCGGCCGCGTCCTGATGACCGAGGACACGAACGCCGCCATCCGGGGTGCGTACGACGCTGGCGCGACCGCCGTACTGGTGAACGACGCGCATGGCCCGATGCGCAACCTCCTGCCGGAGCTGCTCGACCCACGCGCCACGCTGATCAAGGGCCGCCCGAAGCCTCTCGGCATGATGGAGGGGCTGACCAGCGAGTACGACGCTGCGTTGTGCATCGGCTATCACGCCCGCGCCGGCGTGCTCGGCGTGCTCAGCCATAGCTTCATGGGCCACGAGATCGAGGACATCTGGCTCGACGACCAGCTCACCGGCGAAATCGGGCTCTTCCACGCCGCAGCTCTTGCGTACGGCGTACCGGTCGCTCTCCTGACCGGCGACGACACGGCCTGCGCCGAGATGAAGGCCTGGGACCCGACGGTCGCCACCGTCCCCGTCAAATACGCCAAAGACCGCTTCGCCGCCGAACTGGTCCCAGTCGCCGAGGCCCAGGCCGCCATCGAAGCCACCGCCGCCTCAGCCCTCCGCAACCTCCCCAGCGTCACCCCACCACCCGCCGACCGCCGCCTGACCGTCCGTTGGCAGTCAGCCTCAGTCGCCTCCCACCTCACCGCCATCCCAGGCGTAACCCGCGACGACGACCGCACCACCACCGCCTCCGGCCCAATGCTCCACCTCTACCGCCTCTTCAACCTCTACCTCCGCGTAGCCACCGCAGTAACCACCAACCCGCCCTACTGCTAAACCGGGGACGCGCGAACAGGCGCCGGGCTCGGCAGCAGGCAGGGACGCTTAAAACGTACAAGCCGGTCGCCTCGCCGAGCGGGCAGAGTCGGGGTGTGGATGACGAGCTGGAACCGGTGCGGTTCGATACGAAGATTGCGGTGCTGCTGCGTGATGACCTGGCGACCTGGCAGCGGCTCAATGTGACGGCGTTTCTGGTGAGCGGGATCGCCGGGACGAAGCCGGAGGTGGTGGGGGAGGCGTATGAGGACGCGGACGGGCAGGCGTATCTGCCGATGTTCCGGCAACCCGTGCTGGTGTTCGAAGGCTCCAAGGAGTTCATGAGTACGGCGCACGAGCGGGCGCTCAAACGCGACCTCGAGCACGCGATCTTCACTCAAGACCTGTTTGCCACCGGCAACGACCGCGACAACCGGGCCGCCGTCAAGGCAGTGCCGACCGGCCAACTCGACCTGGTCGGCATCGCCCTCTACGGCCCGAAGAACGCCGTCGACAAGGTCCTCAAAGGCGCCCGGATGCACCCCTGAACAAGCGAACAGCCTCCGCCCATCGGGCAGAGGCTGTTCGCCGAAGTGGAGAATCTCAGACGCGGCGGAAGATCAGGGCTCGCTTTACTTCCTGGATGGCTTTGGTGACCTCGATGCCTCGGGGGCAGGCCTCGGTGCAGTTGAAGGTGGTGCGGCAGCGCCAGACGCCTTCCTTGTCGTTCAGGATTTCGAGGCGCTGCTCGGTGCCCTCGTCGCGGCTGTCGAAGATGAAGCGGTGGGCGCCGACGATCGCCTGCGGGCCGAAGTACTGGCCGTCGGACCAGAAGACTGGGCAGGACGTCGTACACGCGGCGCACAGGATGCACTTGGTGGTGTCGTCGAAGCGGTCGCGGTCGGCCTGCGACTGGATCCGCTCGCGAGTCGGCTCGTGGCCGGTGGTGACCAGGAATGGCATCACCGAGCGGTACGCGTCGAAGAACGGCTCCATGTCGACGACCAGGTCCTTGAGCACCGGCAAACCCTTGATGGGCTCGACGGTGATCTCCTTCTCCGGGTTCAGGTCCTTGATCAGCGTCTTGCAGGCGAGCCGGTTGCGGCCGTTGATGCGCATCGCGTCCGAGCCGCAGACGCCGTGTGCGCAGGATCGGCGGAACGTCAGCGTGCCGTCCTGCTCCCACTTGATCTTGTGCAGCGCGTCCAGCACCCGGTCGGTCGGTTCAAGGGAAACCGTGTACGTCTTCCACTCCGCCTCGCCGACGACCTCGGGGTTGTACCGGAGGATCTTGACGTGTGCGTCCATCAGTACTTGCGCTCCATCGGCTTGTAGCGGGTCTGCACGACCGGCTTGTAGTCCAGCCGGATGTTGACTGTCTCCTTACCGTCTTCGGCAACTGAGATTTCGCGGTACGCCATCGTGTGCCGCATGAAGTTGACGTCGTCGCGCTTGTCGTAGTCCTCCCGGAAGTGTCCGCCGCGGGACTCCTTGCGGGCCAGCGCGGACACCACCAGCACCTCGGCCAGGTCGATCAGGAAGCCGAGCTCGACGGCCTCGAGCAGGTCGGTGTTGAACCGCTTGCCCTTGTCCTGTACGCCGACCTGAGTGAACCGCTGCTTGAGCGCCTCGATGTCGACCAGCGCCTGCTTCAGCGAACCCTCGGTCCGGTACACCTGCGCGTTCAGGTCCATCGTCGCTTGCAGATCGGCCCGGATCGCGGCGATCCGCTCCTCGCCGGTGGAGTTGCGCAGTCCCTCGACCAGTTCGACGACGTACGCCTGAGGCTCGGAAGGCAGCTCCTCGAAGGCAGCCGTCTCGGCGTACTCGGCCGCGGCGATCCCGGCCCGCCGGCCGAACACGTTGATGTCGAGCAGCGAGTTCGTGCCGAGCCGGTTCGCGCCGTGCACCGAAACGCACGCGACCTCGCCCGCGGCGTAGAGCCCCGGGATCACGTCGTCGTTGTTGGCCAGCGCCTCGCCCTTGATGTTGGTCGGGATGCCGCCCATCGCGTAGTGCGCGGTCGGGAACACGGGGATCTGCTCGGTGTACGGCTCGACACCCAGATACGTACGCGCGAACTCCGTGATGTCCGGCAGTTTCGCGTCGATGTGCGCCGGCTCCAGGTGGGTCAGGTCGAGCATCACGTACGCGCCGTCCGGGCCGCAGCCGCGACCCTCGCGGACCTCGTTCGCCATCGCGCGGGCGACCATGTCCCGCGGCGCCAGGTCCTTCACGGTCGGGGCGTACCGCTCCATGAACCGTTCGTTGTCCTTGTTCCGCAGGATCCCGCCCTCGCCACGAGCGGCCTCCGACAGCAGTACGCCGAGACCCGCCAGGCCGGTCGGGTGGAACTGGAAGAACTCCATGTCCTCCAGCGGCAGGCCCTTGCGCCAGACGATGCCCATCCCGTCGCCGGTCAGCGTGTGCGCGTTGGACGTCGTACGGAAGACCTTGCCGAAGCCGCCGGAGGCGAACACGATCGACTTGGCCGAGAAGATGTGCAGCTCACCGGTGGCCAGCTCGTACGCGACCACGCCGGTGGCGCGACCGCCCACCATCAGCAGGTCGAGCACGTAGAACTCGTTGAAGAACTCCACGTTCTGCTTGATGCACTGCTGGTACAGCGTCTGCAGGATCATGTGGCCGGTCCGGTCCGCCGCGAAGCAGGATCGCCGTACGACGGCCTCGCCGTGGTTTCGGGTGTGCCCGCCGAAGAACCGCTGGTCGATCTTGCCCTCGGCGGTCCGGTTGAACGGCAGGCCCATCTTCTCCAGGTCGAGCACCGCGTCGACGGCCTCGCGGCACATCACCTCGGCCGCGTCCTGGTCGACCAGGAAGTCACCACCCTTGACCGTGTCGAAGGTGTGCCACTCCCAGTTGTCCTCCTCGACGTTGGCCAGCGCGGCGCACATGCCGCCCTGGGCCGCGCCGGTGTGCGACCGGGTCGGGTAGAGCTTCGTGAGTACGGCGGTACGCGTCCGCTTGCTGGACTCCAGCGCGGCCCGCATCCCGGCCCCACCCGCGCCGACAATCACTACGTCGTACTGGTGCTGTTGCATAACGTCCTTACTTACAGACCGACAGCGTGGAGCTGGGGTCGAGGCAGGGGTCGAACGTGAAGATGACCAGCGTGCCGAGCACCACGACGACGATCGACGCGGTGATCAGCAGGGCCTTCAGCCAGAACCGGGTCTGGTCCTTCTCGGCGTAGTCGTTGATGATCGTGCGCAGCCCGTTGGTGCCGTGCAGCATCGCCAGCCACAGCATCAGCAGATCCCAGACCTGCCACAGCGGGTTGGCCCACTTGCCGGCCACGAACGCGAAGTCGAGAGCGGTAATCCCGCCGCCGAGCATCAGGTTCACGAACAGGTGCCCGAGCACCAGTACGACGAGCGCGAGGCCGGACAGCCGCATGAACAGCCAGCTGTACAGCTCGAAGTTGGTCTGCCCGGACCGGTTCCGGCCGCCGCCCTTGAGGTTTCTCGACCGGCTGCTGGAGCGGGGAGCAGCGATTTCGCTCATCCGACCGGGGTGGTGGGGTGGGGAAGGCATCTGGCTAGCCTCCGAAGACGTGGGAGAGGTGCCGGATCACGAACGGCACGAACAGCACGACCCAAATCACGCCGACGCCGATCATCAGCTGCCGCTGGTAGCGCGGGCCCTTGGCCCAGAAGTCGACCAGGATGAGCCGGATGCCGTTGAACGCGTGGAACAGGATCGCGGCCACCAGACCGACCTCGAGCAGGCCGACGATCGGGTTCTTGTAGGTGCCGATCACCTCGTTGTAGGCCTCCGGGGAGACCCGCACCAGGGCGGTGTCCAGCACGTGCACCAGCAGGAAGAAGAAGATCCCCACGCCGGTGATCCGGTGCGCGACCCATGACCACATGCCCTCCCGGCCGCGGTACAGCGTGCCGGCTGGTTTGCTGGGCAAACCGATCCTCCGATCGGACTCACTAACCGAGAGCCGGTCTCCGCGGCGCGTCGGGGCGTGACCCTCGAGGGCGCCCGCGATCGGCTCGGCCCGGCGAAAACCAGGCCGACTCGATGCTAGTCCTGCCGATCGGCCCATTTTGTCCTGACAGGTGTGACATCGCTCTCGCGCGTGCCGGATCGGCCACAGCGGAACCCCGGCCGAAGTCGCCCTTCGGGCAGGCCGGCGAGTGGCCCTCGACGGTGGCCCGGCGGCGTTGTTGACTTCAACCGAGCTTGACATTCGAGACTGCCGAACGGCCCGGGAGTCGCCCGGGTCACAGCGAGGGGAGAACACGGTGAGTTTCTGGATCTGTGCGACCTGTGCGGTCGAGCACTCCGAAAAGGTCGACGTCTGCGCGATCTGCGCCGACGAGCGCCAGTGGGTACCCGCCGACGGCCAGCACTGGACCACACTCGAGGAGCTGGCCGCCGCCGGCACCACGGTCGCCATCGAGGAAGTGGAGCCCAGCCTGTACGGCGTCACGTCGAAGCCGCCGACCGGGATCGGCCAGCAGTCGATGCTGGTGCAGACGAGCGACGGCAACCTGCTCTGGGACCCGATCGGGTACGTCGACGACGACGCCGTACGGCGGATGCGCGAGCTCGGCGAGGTGGTCGCGATCATCGCCAGCCATCCACACATGTACGGCGTCCAGGTCGAGTGGAGCCACCGGCTCGGCGGCGTACCGGTCTACGTCTCGGAGGCGGACGCCGAGTGGGTCGCCCGGCAGGACCCGGTCATCCAGACCTGGTCGGGCAAACTCAACCCGCTACCCGGCGTGACACTGATCCAGCCGGGCGGTCACTTCCCCGGCAGCGCGGTCGTCCACTGGGCCGAAGGCGCCGGCGGCAAGGGCGTGATCCTGTCCGGCGACACCATCTTCGCCAACCCGGACCGCACCTCGGTCAGCTTCATGCGCAGCTACCCGAACCGCATCCCGCTCTCCGGCGCCGTCGTCGACCGCGTCGCCCGCTCCCTCGACCCCTTCGACTACGACCGCCTCTACAACAACTTCGGCGCCTCCATCCCGACCGACGCCAAAGCCGTAGTCCGCCGCTCCGCCGACCGCCACGCCGCCTGGACCCGAGGCGACTACGACCACCTGACCTGAGCCGTCGTACGTAGCGGCCCCGGCTTCGGGGCCGCTCTGGCTACGTCCGCCGTACGACGAGACCGTCGATCTGGACGAGCTTGCCCGTCGAACGGGTGGTGAAGGTGAGCGTGCCACTGAACAGGGCACTCTGCACCGGCAACGCGATCAACGCCTGCCGCTGGGTGGTGGTCGAGGCGAGGTTGACCGCCGTCAGGTACTTGCCACCGGCATAGACCGACACCATGCCACACGTCGGGCATTTGGTGGCGACGAGATAGAACCGCTTCCCCTGCACCGTTCGCGTCAGCGACTTCCCGTACGCCGCCGTCTGCGTAGCCGTCCCGGCATAGAACGCCGACCACGAAGCCCTCGTCCACCCGGTCGTCGCCGTAGTCATCGCCCGGTCATCCAACGGCCGCCCAAAACACCGCTCCGCACTCCACGCCCCGACGTTCCCGAACTTGTCCTTAGCCCGAACCGAAACGCAGTACTCATACCCCGCGGCCACACTCAAACTCATCGACGTCGCAGTCGTGCCCGTCCACGGCTGCACATACGCCCCGAATCCACTGAGATACGACGCCTTCCGATACCGCACGTCGTACGACGCCACACCACTCGAATCCGTCGCCGCCACCTGAATACTCGCCGTACCAGCGGCCGACGCCTGATAAGTCGGCCCCACGACCCGCGACACCGGCCCAGTCGCGTCGACTGTGAACGTGCGCGTGGCGACAACCCTGCGCCCGCCAGGCTCGGTGGCGCTCACCTGAAGCGTGTGCGTCCCTGATGAAGTGACTGTGGTGGTCACCGGACTCTCACAGGAGGACAACCATCGGGCGGAGTCGAGGACGCATGTGAACGTGGTACCGGGCAGCAAGGCCGAGCTGTCGTAGGCGATCGAGATCTGAGGACCCATCACCGCCGCAGTCGGCTTGATCACCAATCCAAGGCGCTGCCAGGCCACATCGAACACCGGCTGCGTGCTGCTGGGCCAGACGGTGACCGGCAGCTGATCCTTCATATCGCCGTCGGAGCCGACCGAGATTCTGGAGAGCTGACCGTTCGAGGCCAGTGCAAGCAGCTGACCGCCGTCCGGCGCCCAGCTGATCGACTTGATCGAACTACTGAAGGTCACATTTGAAAGGTGGGTAGTCGTAACGGAGTCGATGAGAGAGAGACCGACGCCACCGGCCAGCGCGATGTGGCGCCCATCGGGTGAGGCGGCGACCGGATCGCCCTGTCGCGCCGTCACGTTGAACGACTTGACCGGGGCGCCGCCGGGTTTCGCCTCGATGCGGACGAGATCGGGGTGGGTGCCTTCGACCCGGCCATCGATCACCATCAGCGTCCGGGCATCCGGCATCCAGCTTGGACTGGTGACGTCACAAGCGATCTGCTCGGGCGTGCCGCCGGACGACGAGATGACGTACACACACGGCAAGTCGAGATCACCCTCGACGCCCGGCGCCTCGACGGCGATCCGCGATCCGTCCGGAGACCAGGAAAGACGGGTGATGCCCATCCAGGATGTCCACAACTTCACGGGGGTGCCGAGTCCGCTTGGCTCCACCTTGCGAATCCACAAGCTGCGGTCGCTGCCGCCGGTCGCGTAGGCCAGCGTTCGCCCGTCGGGTGAACTCGCGACGGCCTGTTTCGGAGTCACCGAGTCAAGCTCGTAGGGAAGCGGCACAACTTGACCGAGCGGGTCCGCCGCCATCAGTTCACGCTTTGTTGGCTCACCGCCGATGACCGCGATCTGCTCGGTTGCTCGGGCCGCCTTGCCGCGTGCGCCCGTCGGCCCTTCGCCGACATCGTTGACCACGGAGACGGCGTACTCGATGCCGGCTTTCGGGTTCGAATCCGCGACAGTGACGAAGCCGCTCGTTCGGTTGGTGGTCACCCACTGCGTTGTTTCGACGCCATCCACGTACCTGTGCAGGAAGTAGCCCCGTACCGGTGTACCTCCTGCGGACGCCAGGGCAGCCCAGCGGACAGTGTTGCCGGTGAAGGTCGGGGAGACGAAGACACCGAGCGCCTCGGGTAGGGATGTGCCTGTCGCGCTGTAGAAGACGGTGTGCCAGCCTCTCGAGGTCGAGTCGCCGATCACTAGCTTGGCCCTCGACAGCCCGATGAAGTTCGGCGCGAAGGTCATCTTCACCGTGCAGCTTGCTGCGACCGGCAGAACCGCGGGACAGTCGTTCGAGCTGATCTTCCAGGCCCAGTAGGCGCCCGAGCTGATGCTGAAACGTTCGAGTTCCACGGGCTCGGTTCCAACGTTTTTCACGGTGATTGGAGCCGGCGCCGATGTCGTGCCGCTCCTGACCTGGCCCACTGCCACTTCGTGAGGGGTGACGGACAGTGCCTGGTAGGCCTTCGTGCTCTTGATCCTGATCTCGACACCCAGTCCCGACTCGATGCCGGCGCAGGTCCATCCCTGGAACGACGCGGCCATCGTCTCGACCTGGAGATCCGAGGTGTACGCGAGCTCAGTGACAGACATGCGCCCGCTGGTCGTGCAGTTGCGATCGCCCTGGGTCAGCTCGACCTGCGTCTGCGTCAGGTTGTAGGTGCCAGGACCGGGAAAGAACGCCGGAATCCTGAGCTTGATCGCGCCGGCAGAGAGAATGCGGGATCCTCCGGTGGGCGCCGATACTGTCACCGGGCCGACGATCTCGTCCTGGAGCCACGTGGCCCCATCGCCGCGGTCCGCGTCGGTCATCAGTACGTCGACGTCTCCGACTTCCGGAGCTTGAGCGGCACGGGATGCGGTCACCGGCGCGCTGGTGGCGCCCTCGCTGTCGGAAGACTGCGCGACGACGCGGTAGTCCGCGGTTGTGCCGGCGGGGATCGATTCGTCTATCCAGTTGGTTGCTGAGGGCGCCAGGGCGCCGCTTATGTCCTGCCATTCGGAGGCGTCCTGCTTGCGTTCCACGCGGTAGCCGGATGCGTCGACGGCGTCCCAGACGACGCCGATGCCCTGGCGGGTCGGGAAGACCTGAGCGACCGGGGCGGCAACAGCCTCGTCGCCGAAGGCGGCGTGGGCCAGGAACGGCACCGTAATGGCGGCGAGAGCAGCGGCCAGGGCATAGCGGAAGAGGACAGACGTACGGGCGCGGCGCATCGAATCTCCAGAGCAGGGGATTCCGGCGCGCACCCCGAACGCACCGGCGAGAGAAGGTAAAGAAATACCGTGTACGACGAGCGCTCCGCAACCCCATTGCAGCTTTGTGCAATGCGGGAGTCAGGCGGCCATCCGAGACTGAGCGAGCCGGCTGTGGAGGGCGAGCATGTGGTTGACGCAGGTGGGCCAGTCGTAGAGCTCGGCTCGGCGTCGGGCTGCGGCTCTACGGCCGGGCAATTGTGCCAGTTGCAGTACGGCGTCGGCGAGGGCTGCGGGGGTGGCCGGGGCCCAGCGGCCGCAGGAGTCGTCGACCAGCTCTCGGGCGCCGCCGGTGTCGGCCGTGACTACCGGCGTACCTGAGGCGAGAGCCTCCAGGACAGCCAAGCCGAAGGTTTCGCCGGGGCAGACGGACAGCGCGATGTCTGCCTCGGCGAGGTGTCGAGCGAGGGTTCGGCGGCCGTCGACGTAGCCGTGGAAGGTGATCGGGGCGGATCCCGCGATCGCGACCAGTTCGTCAAGGTGGGGGCCAGAGCCGTAGACGTCCATGCGCATGTTCACGCCGCGGCGGTGGAGCTCGACCGCGGTGGCTACGGCGAGGTGTGGGCTCTTCTCGCGGGAGAGGCGGCCGGCGTGGACGAGTTTGAGTACGCCGTCGTCGACCGGCTCGCCGAGCGACGGGTGGAACGTGTCGAGGTCGACGCCCAGCGGGATGCGGACGAGTGGCGTGGTGACCTCGTCGAACTCTGCTGCGGCGTAGCGCGAAGTCACCACGACCGCGTCGTACGTGCGGCTGAGCAGCTTGTAGAGCGCGCCGACACCGGCCGCGACGCCGAGCTGGCGGCCGGTGCGCAGGGAGAGCATTGCGTCGAGGCGTTCGTGGCTGAACAGGACCGAGCCGATGTCGTTCCGTCGGGCCCACCTTGCCACCGGCAACAACGTGGACTTGTCGGAGATCTCAACGGTGGTTGGGCGGAAGCGTTCAAGGGTTTCGATGACTCGCCACGGGTCCGTGATCAGCCGGTAGCCGCCGCCGACCTTCGGTGCTTTCATCCGGATCACGGTGCCGGCCTCGGTGTCGATCACGGTGTCCCGTTCGCCGGGCGTGATCACGATCCGCTCCGCGCCCGCTTCGACGTACCCCTGGCCGAGGTGCTCGATCGCGGTCCGCATCCCGCCGGACGTGGGTCCGACGAAGTTGGCCAGCTGGGCGATCCGCAGTTGCGTCATGCGACCCGCCGTACGGCCGCCGCGTCCCGCAGTACGTCGGCATAGTGCCGGTCGACCAAGTCGTCGACCACCGCCGGCCAGGTCCTGGTCTGTACGCGTTCGAGGCCTGCGGCCGCCATCCGCGCGCGGGCCATCGGGTGGTCGAGCAGGGCTTTCACTGCGTGGTGCAGCGATCCGGGCCGGCCTGGTTCGAACAGCAGGCCGTTCGTGCCCGGCTGGATCAGGTCGAGCGGACCGCCCGCTGCCGGGCCGACCGTGGCGACGCCGGATGCCTGCGCTTCCTGGATGGTTTGGCAGAAGGTCTCGTGCTCGCCGGTGTGCACGAAAACGTCCAGCCCGGCGAAGATCGACGCCAGGTCGGCGCCGCGGCGCATTCCGAGGAAGGTTGCGTTGGGCAAGGAGTTCTCCAGCGATGCGCGGTCCGGGCCGTCGCCGACGATGACGACCTTGCAGTTGAGATCGCTGAGCTCGGCAAGACGCCGGACCTTCTTCTCCGCGGCCAGCCGGCCGACGTACCCGACGATCGGACGGCCGTCCGGCGAGATCTCCCGGCGCCAGTTCTCGTCGCGGTGCTTGGGATCGAAGAGATCCAGGTTGACGCCGCGCCCCCACAGGTGGACGTTCGGTACGCCGCCCTGGACCAGCTGCTGCACCGACGCCGACGACGGCGCGAGTGTGCGGTCAGCGCGGGAGTGGACCCGTCGTACCCAACGCCAGATCCCGCGGTCCGCGGCGGCGAACCACGGGTACTGCCGGGCGAATCCGGCGATGTCGGTCTGGAAGATCGCAACCGTCGGCAGGCCCAGCTTGCGCGCACTCCGCAGGCCGTAGGCGCCGATGATGAAGGGAGACGCGAGGTGAACGAGGTCCGGCTTGAATTCGGCCATCGCCCGCTCGATCGACGGATCAGGCAGACCGACCGGGAACTCCTTGTACCCCGGCACTCCGAAACTCCGGGCCCGCAGCACGGGGATCCCGCCGTAAGTGTCAGGACCGGGGCCGGCGGCAATGATCAGCAGCTCGTGCCCCCGGGCGAGCAGCCGGTCGGCGACATGGCGAGCCGTGTTCGCCACGCCATTGATCTGCGGCAGGAAGGACTCAGCGACCATCACGATGCGCACAGCTCGAAGGTTCCCGACCCACGGTGAACCCTCGGCGACGCTCCCGTGACACGGCGTCGATGACCTGTCGACACATGCAGGGACGTCAAGTGTCCTTCAGGTAGCCAACCGGCACCACTCGGTTAGTGCCACACGAACTACGGGAGTCGCCACACAGACTGCCGACGGCAAACCAGCTAACTGTCCGGTGAGATGAGGGGGATGGTGGGGAAGTAGGTGGTGTAGCGGGCGGCGTCTCGGGTGAGGAGGCGGTGGCCGGCTATGGCGGCGTGGGCGCCGATGTAGAAGTCGGCTAGTGGGGAGCGGCGGTGGCCGCCGCGGCGGCGGTAGGTGAGATAGGCCTTGCCGGCTAGGAATCCTGCCTCGAACGGCAGCGGTTCGCGGCGTAGGTCGGCGTCGTCGAGCACCTCGTCGAGTTCTTCGATCGAGGTGAAGTCGACCGACACTTCGGCGTACACGATCGGGTTGATGACGAGCGGCCCTTCGTCGGCGGCCTGCGCGAGGGCGGACTCCGACCAGTCGGCCCATTTCGGGTCGTTGGTGGTGAGGTCGAGGATCACGCAGGCGTCGACCAGGGTCGCCGGTGGACGGACGAGACTCGGCTCAGTCCTCGCCACGGAGTAGGTCCATGATCTCGTCGGTACTCATGCCGCTCTTGCCACGACCGCGCAGCCGCGCGGCGATCTGGCGACCGTGCGACTTATGCTCCGCCCGGGTCAGATGTACGACGTTGCCGTGGATGGTGAACTCGACCTCGTCACCCTCGTGCAAACCGAGGTGCTCGCGAATCTCGAGGGGCACGGTCAGTTGACCCTTCGACCTGAGCTTCATCGGCGCCTCCCGGTAGGAATCCAACCAGTAGGAATCTTACCAGAGACGTCGGTCACACAGGGTGGTTGATGTCACCTGGGTGGGCGTACCAGTGGACGGGTGGTTCGGCCTACCGTGGGGGGATGAGTCGTCGGAGTGAGTCGGGGTTCGAGATCGAGCCGGTGTATGGACCGGAGGTGCTCGCCGGGTTCGAGGCGGACGCCAAGCTGGGGGAACCGGGGAAGTATCCGTTTACCCGTGGGGTCTACCCGACGATGTACACCGAGCGGCCGTGGACCATGCGTCAGTACGCCGGTTTCGGTACGGCGGCCGAGTCGAACCAGCGGTACCACCAGCTGATCGACCACGGGACCATGGGCCTGTCGGTCGCGTTCGACCTGCCGACGCAGATGGGGTACGACTCCGACGCCCCGATCGCGCACGGCGAGGTCGGCAAGGTGGGCGTGGCGATCGACTCGATCGACGACATGCGGGTGCTGTTCGACCGGATCCCGCTGGACCAGGTGTCCACCTCGATGACGATCAACGCGCCCGGCTCGGTGCTCCTGCTGCTGTACCAGTTGGTGGCCGAGGAGCAGGGCGTGTCCGGTGACAAGCTCACTGGCACGATCCAGAACGACGTACTGAAGGAGTACATCGCCCGTGGCACCTATATCTATCCGCCGAAGGAGTCGCTGCGGCTGATCAGCGACATCTTCGCCTACTGCAAGGCGGAACTGCCGCGCTGGAACACCATCTCGATCTCCGGCTACCACATGGCCGAGGCCGGGGCGACACCCGCGCAGGAGATCGCGTTCACGCTGGCGAACGGGATCGAGTACGTGCGTGCCGCGGTGGCGTCCGGGCTCGACGTGGACGAGATCGCGCCGCGGTTGTCGTTCTTCTTCGTGGCGCGGACGACGCTGCTGGAGGAGGTGGCGAAGTTTCGCGCCGCGCGGCGGATCTGGGCCCGGGTGATGCGGGACTCCTTTGGTGCCAAGAACGCGAAGTCGCTGATGTTGCGGTTCCACACTCAGACGGCCGGCGTGCAACTGACGGCGCAGCAGCCGGAGGTCAATCTCGTCCGCGTCGCGGTCCAGGGTCTGGCCGCCGTACTGGGTGGGACCCAGTCGCTGCACACCAACTCGTACGACGAAGCGATCGCGCTGCCGACCGAGAAGGCGGCCCGGCTCGCGCTGCGGACGCAGCAGGTCCTCGCGTACGAGACCGACATCACCGCGACTGTCGATCCCTTCGCCGGTTCGTACGTCGTCGAGTCGTTGACCGACGAGGTGGAGTCGGCCGCGATCGAGCTGATGGACCAGGTCGAGGAGTACGGCGGTGCCGTCGCGGCGATCGAGAAGGGCTTCCAGAAGCAGGAGATCGAGCGGTCGGCGTACCGGATCGCCCAGGAGATCGACTCGGCCGAGCGGGTCGTGGTCGGCATGAACAAGTTCAGGATCGCCGAGGAGGAGCCGTACGAGCCGCTCCGCGTCGACCCGGCGATCGAAGAGCAGCAGCGCGAACGCCTGGCCAAACTCCGCGCCACCCGCGACCAGGCCGCCGTCGACGAAGCCCTGGCCGCCCTCAAAACCGCTGCCCAAGGCAACGAAAACTGCCTCTACCCGATGAAACAAGCCCTCAAAGCCCGAGCCACCGTAGGCGAAGTCTCCGACACCCTCAGGGACGTCTGGGGCAACTACATCCCCGCTGACACCTTCTGACTGGACCGGTCTGGTCCGCTCAACCGCTAGTCCAGCAACGCACACCCGGTGAGGACCTTGGTGCCCAGCGCGATCGCGTCCTCATCGGGGGTGAACCCCGACGTGTGCAGATCAGCGGCCGTGTCAGTACCGGCCGGCCGGACCCCGAGCCGAGCCATCGCGCCCGGCACATGCTCGAGGTACCACGCGAAGTCCTCGCCGCCGAGGCTCTGATCCGTCGCCGCGACCGCCTCCGACCCGAGCGTCTGGACGACCGCGTTGTGGAACACCTCGATCGCACCCGCGTCGTTGACCACCGGTGGTACGCCGTGCGTGACCTCCGTGTCGACCTCCACGCCGTACGGCGCAACGAGCTGGTCGGCGAGCATCGGAACCATCTCGGCGGCGGTGCGCCAGGCATCGCCGTCCAGGCAGCGCAGGGTGCCTTCGGCCTCACCACGGGAGGGGATCGCGTTCGCCGCCGAGCCGGCGGTGATGCGTCCCCAGACCAGCGACAGCCCGGCCCGCGGGTCGACCCGGCGGGAGAGAGCCGCGGGCAGCTCGGTGACAACGGTGGACAGCGCGTACACCAGGTCCGCGGTGAGATGCGGCCGGGACGTGTGCCCTCCCGGCCCGGAAAGCCGAACGAGGATCCGGTCGGAGGCCGCGGTCAACGCGCCCGTCCGTAGCCCGACCTGGCCCACCTCCAGCCGTGGGTCGCAGTGCAGGCCATAGATGCGGTGCACGCCTTCCAACCCGCCGGCCGCGATCACCCCCAGCGCACCGCCAGGGATCACTTCCTCGGCCGGCTGGAAGATGAGCCGCACTCGCCGGTCGAGCCCGCCGTCCTTGGCCAGCCCCGCCAGCGCCAGCCCCGCGCCCAGCAGAGCCGCGGTGTGTACGTCGTGGCCGCACGCGTGCGCGACGCCTTCGACCGTCGAGCGGTACGGCGATGGCACGCCGTCGCGGACCGGTAGGGCGTCGATGTCAGCCCGAAGCGCCACGCACGTGTCGCCGGAGCCGATGTCACAGATCAGTCCGGTCCCGGTCGGGAGCACCTGTGGGGACAGCCCCGCCTCGGTCAGCCGCCGCTGCAGCAGCTCCGTCGTACGGACTTCGTGCCAGCCCAGTTCGGGGTGAGCGTGCAGGTCCCGGCGGACGGCGATCGCCTCGTTCCGGAACTGGTCGACGCGGTTCGCCACGTCGGCGGGCAGCTCCCCGCGCGCAATCGTCATGCGGTGATTGTGCCTTACCCGCGGCCAGTGACGCCTGCAGTGCGTTCTGTGACCGCTCCGGACGATCTCCGCCCGGCCGTGCGAAAGTCCGATTACTTTCCGGTATCGGGGCCACTCTTCGCATACAGAGAGGGGCCCGAGGCACCTATAGTCTGCGGGTGCGGCGCGCTGGGGAAGGCGTGTCTGCCTTTCTGGTCTCGACGCAAGGAGGCGTCCGTGAAGAAGTACGTAGGGGGACTGGCAGCGGTGAGCGCG
The DNA here is from genome assembly GCF_004345665.1 of Kribbella antiqua. Taxonomy (GTDB): domain Bacteria; phylum Actinomycetota; class Actinomycetes; order Propionibacteriales; family Kribbellaceae; genus Kribbella; species Kribbella antiqua. The sequence continues at coordinate 17,512 of NZ_SLWR01000011.1, read as the reverse complement.
ATCGCGCTCACGATCGCCGGTTGCGGCAGCAAGCCGGCCGAGGAGTCCTCCGGGTCGACTGCCAACAAGGATTTCAACGCCTGCATGGTGTCGGACTCGGGTGGTTTCGACGACAAGTCGTTCAACCAGACGTCGTACAAGGGCCTTCAGGACGCGGTCAAGGACCTCGGAGTGACCGAGAAGAAGGCCGAGTCGAAGTCCGACAACGACTACCCGACGAACATGAACGCGATGGTCGCGGCCAAGTGCAACATCATCGTCCCGGTCGGCTTCAAGTTGGCCGACGCGACCGAGAAGGCCGCGAAGGCGAACTCGGGCATCAAGTTCGCCATCGTCGACTACAACGGCTTCAAGGCACCGATCGCGAACGTCAAGCCGCTGGTGTTCAACACCGCGCAGTCCAGCTTCCTGGCCGGCTACCTGGCCGCCGGGATGTCGCAGTCCGGCAAGGTGGGCACCTTCGGCGGTGCGCAGATCCCGACCGTGACGATCTTCATGGACGGCTTCGCCGAGGGCGTTGCCTACTACAACAAGCAGAAGAGCAAGAACGTCACGGTGGTCGGCTGGGACGCCACCACTCAGAAGGGCTTGTTCACCGGTGACTTCGAGTCCACCTCGAAGGGCCAGCAGAACGCGCAGAACCTGATCACCCAGGGCGCCGACATCATCTTCCCGGTGGCCGGCCCGGCCGGTATCGGCGGTCTGCAGGCGGCCAAGGCCAGCGGCGGCAAGGTGAACGCGATCTGGGTCGACACCGATGGCTGCGTGAGCGCGGCGGACTACTGCAGCGTGCTGCTGACCAGTGTGTTCAAGGGCATGGACGTGGCCGTCGAGGACGCCATCAAGGCAGCGGTGGAGAACAAGTTCAGCAACGAGGAGTACGTCGGGACGCTGGCGAACAACGGCACCGGCCTGTCGCCGTACCACGACTGGGACAGCAAGATCCCGGCCGAGCTGAAGTCCGAGATCGACCAGCTGAAGAAGGACCTGATCGACGGCAAGGTCACCGTCGCCTCGAAGGCCCAGCCGTAACCCGCGCCGCAGCGCACAGCTAGCGAGATCGTTCGGTAGCGTTCGAGCCAGGAGGGCGGCCACCGTCGCCTTCCTGGCTCGCCGTCTGGAGGGAGGCCTCAGATGCACCTCGAGCTCTCGGGACTGACCAAGAGTTTCGGCTCGCTGGTCGCCAACGACAGCATCGACCTGGTCATCGAACCAGGAGAGATCCACTGCCTGCTGGGCGAGAACGGCGCGGGCAAGTCCACCCTGATGAACATGCTGTACGGGCTGCTGCAGCCCGACTCCGGCGAGATCATCATCAACGGTGAGAAGGTGGTCATCGACTCGCCGAGCGCGGCCATCCGGCACGGCATCGGCATGGTCCACCAGCACTTCATGCTGGTCCCGGTCTTCACCGTCGCCGAGAACATCATGCTCGGCCGGGAGCAAACCCGCGGCGGCGGAGTGCTGGACCGGAAGAAGGCGTACGCGCGGGTGCGGGAACTGTCCGACCAGTACGGACTGCACGTCGACCCGGGCGCCCTGGTCGAGGACATCCCGGTCGGGGTGCAGCAGCGGGTCGAGATCATCAAGGCGCTGGCGAACGACGCCGAGGTGCTGATCCTGGACGAGCCGACCGCCGTACTGACGCCGTCCGAGATCGACGACCTGATCGCGGTGATGCGCCAGTTCAAAGAGGCCGGCACGTCGATCGTCTTCATCACCCACAAGCTCAAAGAGGTCAAGGCGATCGCGGACAAGATCACCGTGATCCGCCGTGGCAAGGTGGTCGGCCAGGCCGAGCCTTCGGCCAGCGAGGAAGAGCTGGCCGAGATGATGGTCGGCCGGGCTGTCGAGCTGGTGGTGGACAAGCAGGAGGCCGACGCAGGCGACGTACAGCTGGAGGTTCGCGGCCTGACCGTGATCGACGAGCGCGGTCACACCGCTGTCGACAATGTCGATCTCGACGTCCGGGCCGGTGAGATCGTGGCGCTGGCCGGTGTCCAGGGCAACGGTCAGACCGAGCTCACCGAGGCACTGCTCGGGCTCACCCCGGTCGCGGCCGGCGCGATCAGCCTCGGCGGCAAGAACATCACCCGGGCCGGGACCCGGGAACGGCTCGAGGCCGGCATCGGCTACGTGCCCGAGGACCGTGCGCACGACGGCTTCGTCGGCTCCTTCTCGGTCGCCGAGAACCTCGTCCTCGACCTGTTTCGCCGGGCGCCGTTCAGCGCCGGTGTGGCGTTGCGGACCGGTGAGATCGAGCGCAACTGCGAGGAGCGGGTGGAGGAGTTCGACATCCGCACGCAGTCGATCACCCTGCCGGTGTCCTCGCTGTCCGGCGGCAACCAGCAGAAGGTGGTGCTGGCCCGGGAGCTGTCCCGGTCGCTCAAGCTGCTGGTCGCCTCGCAGCCGACCCGCGGTGTCGACGTCGGGTCGATCGAGTTCCTGCACAAGCGGATCGTGCGCGAGCGGGACAACGGCACCGCGGTGCTGATCGTGTCCACCGAGCTGGACGAGATCGCCGCGCTGGCGGACCGGATCGCGGTGATGTACCGCGGCCGGATCGTCGGCATCGTCGGCGCGGACACCCCGCGCGACGAGCTGGGCCTGATGATGGCCGGTGCCTCCAAGCAGGAGGCCGAGGTCGAAGCCACCGAACACCCGACCACGTTGGGGAGTATGGAATGACGACCGACACCGAGCCGGTGGTGGAGAAGCCGCCCGTACGGCGCCGGTCCGGCCTGCCCGGCTGGGCCGTTCAGGCGCTGGTGTCGCTGAGTGCGATCGTGCTCGCGCTGGTGGTGGGCGCCGTACTGATCATCATCGGCGACGAGAAGGTGAAGTCCGCCTCGAGCTACTTCTTCGCCGCGCCTGGGGACACCATTTCCGCCGCGCTGACCGCGGTCGGCGACGCGTACCAGGCGCTGCTGGTCGGCGCAGTCGGCGGGCTCAACCCGATCGCCGAGTCGCTCACGCAGGCGACGCCGCTGATCTGCGGTGGTCTCGCGGTCTCGCTGGCCTTCCGCACCGGACTGTTCAACATCGGTGCCCAGGGCCAGTTGATCGTGGGTGCGATCTTCGCCGCCTGGGTCGGGTTCGCCTGGCACCTGCCGGTCGGGATCCACCTGATCATCGCCGTGATCGCCGGCATCATCGGCGGCGCGATCTGGGGTGGCCTGGTCGGCCTGCTGAAGGCGCGGACCGGGGCGCACGAGGTGATCGTGACGATCATGCTGAACTACGTGGCGATCTACCTGCTGCAGTGGCTGCTGACCACCAGCGCCTTCCAGCGGCCGGGGCGCACCGACCCGATCAGCCCGATCGTCGACAGCAACGCGCAGTACCCGCAACTGAGTGGCAACCGGCTGCACCTGGGCTTCGTGCTGGCGCTGGTCGCCGCGGCCTTCGTGTGGTGGCTGCTGAATCGCTCGACTGTGGGCTTCGAGCTGCGGGCAGTGGGTGCCAACCCGGATGCCTCGCGGACGGCGGGTATGAGCGTCGGCCGCGCGTACACGATCGCCATGCTGGTCGCAGGTGCGCTCGCTGGTTTGGCGGGCACGCAGCAGGTATTGGGTACTGATCTGCCGCTGACCGATGGTGTGGCGGCCTCGGTGGGCTTCGACTCGATCACTGTCGCCCTGCTGGGTCGGGGGACTCCTGTCGGAACCGTGCTGGCCGGTCTGCTGTTCGGAGCGCTGAACGCGGGCGGTCTGCAGATGCAGCTGCAGACTCAGACCGCGCTGACCCTGACCACTGTGCTGCAGGCCGTGATCGTGCTGTTCGTCGCAGCTCCCGCTCTGGTGCGCTCGATCTTCCGCTTCCTGCCCAGGGAACGCGGGCTCGGCGCCGTCCTCGCGAAGGGGTGGAACGGATGACCACCACAGAAGCCACCGAACCGGCCGGTCCGACCGAACCGGTCGAGGTCGAGCGGACCATCGAGTCGCCGACCGAGCGGGCCCAGCGGATCCGCTACGGCAGCATCCTGCTCGTTCTCGCCGCGGTGACGATCTTGCTGGCGGCAACTACCGGCGACGGCCGGGCTGCCTTCGGTTTGCTGGGTGGCAGCGAAGTGCTGGGCAGTGCCGCCGCGTGGGTGGGGATCCTCGTGCTGCTCGCCGCGACCGTGGCAGCCGTCGTACTGCCGTTCACCGGACGGGCGCCTCGGGCGACCGCCGCGCTGGCGCCGTTGCTGCTGCTCTTCGCGGTGATGTTCTTCAAGACCAAGGGCTCCGCCTCGTTCTCGGTGCCCGCGGGTGCGACCGCCTGGACGCTCGCCGTACTCGCGGTCGCGTGTGCGGTGGTGTGGGTTCTGCGGGTCGCCGGGGGCCGGCTGAACGGCCTGCTCGGCAGCATTGTGGTGATCGGGTTCTTCGCCGCATTCCTGTGCTGGGCGGTCGCGGGCAAGAACCTCGCCTTCCCGATCTCCAACCAGTTCCAGGGCACGCTGAACTTCGCCACCCCGCTGATCCTCGGCGCGCTGGCCGGCGTGGTCTGCGAACGGGCCGGCGTGATCAACATCGCCATCGAGGGCCAGTTCCTGTTCGGAGCCTTCACCGCGGCCTTGGTCTCCAGTACGACGGGGAGCTCGGCGGCGGCGCTGATCGCGGCAGCGGCGACCGGCGTACTGCTGGCCGCCTTGCTGGCGGTGTTCTCGATCAAGTACCTGGTGAACCAGGTCGTCCTCGGCGTCGTACTGGTGGTGTTCGCAACCGGTGTCACCGGCTACCTGTACGACGAGTTCATGCAGGAGAACGCGGCCGATCTGAACACCCCGCACGTACTGACGGCGGTGAAGATCCCGGGTCTGGGCGACATCCCGTTCATCGGGCCGATCCTGTTCAACCAGACGGTGCTGGTGTACCTGATGTACCTGGCGGTGGCCGTGGTCACCTTCGTGCTGTTCGAGACGCGCTGGGGTCTGCGGGTCCGGTCCGTCGGCGAGCACCCGAAAGCGGCGGACACGGTCGGCATCAAGGTCAGCCGGGTGCGCTACTCGGCGGTGCTCTGGGCCGGCGTGCTGGCCGGTCTGGGCGGCGCGTTCTTCACGGTCGGGTACGGCGGTGCGTTCGTGAAGGAGATGACGGCGGGCAACGGCTTCATCGCGCTGGCCGCGTTGATCATGGGCCGCTGGCACCCGATCGGCGCGACCGTCGCGGCGCTGTTCTTCGGCTTCGCGACCCAGCTGCAGTCGCAGCTGCAGATCGTGGACACGCCGATTCCGGGTGACCTGCTGCTGATGGCGCCGTACCTGGCGACGGTGGTTGCGGTGGCCGGTCTGGTCGGACGGGTCAGAGCACCGAAGGCCGATGGTGAGCCCTACGTCAAGGGCTGAGATGGCTGCGGTGGACTGGCCGGCGCTGCGCGAGGCGGCGCGGGCGGCGATGCGACGCGCCTACGCGCCGTACTCCGGGTTCCCGGTGGGTGCGGCGGCGTACGCCGACGACGGACGGATCGTTGCCGGGTGCAACGTAGAGAACGCTTCCTACGGGCTGACCCTCTGCGCTGAATGCGGGCTGGTGTCGGAGCTGCACCGGACCGGGGGTGGCCGGCTGGTTGCGTTTACCTGCGTGAACCACGACGGCGAGCTGCTGACGCCGTGCGGGCGCTGCCGGCAGTTGCTGCACGAGCACGGCGGCCCGGGTCTGCTGATCGAGACGGCGACCGGATCGCGGCCGTTGCGGGAGTTGCTGCCCGAGGCGTTCGGGCCGGAGTACCTGGAGGACTGATGAGCTTCGACGCGGTCGACGTGATCCGTACCAAGCGGGACAAGGGCGAGCTGAGCGACGGTCAGATCGACTGGGTGATCGATGCCTATACCCGCGGCGCCGTCGCCGACGAGCAGATGTCGGCGCTGGCGATGGCGATCCTGCTGAACGGGATGAACCGGCGCGAGATCGCCCGCTGGACCGCGGCGATGATCGCCTCCGGCGAGCGGATGGACTTCACCAAACTGTCCCGGCCGACCGCGGACAAGCACTCCACCGGCGGGGTCGGTGACAAGATCACGTTGCCGTTGGCCCCTTTGGTGGCGGCGTGCGGCGTCGCCGTACCGCAGCTGTCCGGCCGCGGCCTCGGTCACACCGGCGGCACGCTGGACAAGCTGGAGTCCATCCCGGGCTGGCGCGCCGCGTTGTCGAACGACGAGCTGATGCATCAGCTCGAGGAGGTCGGCGCGGTGATCTGCGCGGCCGGTGACGGTTTGGCGCCCGCGGACAAGAAGCTGTACGCGCTCCGCGACGTGACCGGGACGGTCGAGTCGATTCCGTTGATCGCGAGCTCGATCATGAGCAAGAAGATTGCCGAGGGCACCGGTGCCCTGGTGCTCGACGTCAAGGTCGGCTCCGGCGCCTTCATGAAGGACTTCGACGACGCCCGGGAGCTGGCCTCGACGATGGTTGCGCTCGGCACCGATGCCGGGGTGAAGACCGTTGCCCTGATCACCGACATGTCGGTGCCGCTCGGCCTGACCGCCGGAAACGCCTTGGAGGTCAGGGAATCTGTCGAGGTACTCGCCGGCGGCGGTCCTGCCGACGTGGTGGAGCTAACCCTCGCGCTAGCCGTGGAGATGCTGGCAGCTGCCGGGGTGACCGACGTCGATCCTGCTGAGAAGCTTCGGGACGGTACGGCGATGGATGCCTGGCGGCGGATGGTCGCGGCTCAGGGCGGGGATCCGGCGGCCTCGTTGCCGGTCGCTCCTGAGCAGCACGTCGTACCGGCTCCTGCTTCTGGGATGCTGTCGAAGCTGGATGCGTTGGCTGTTGGGGTGGCTGCGTGGCGTCTGGGTGCGGGGCGGGCGCGCAAGGAGGACCCGGTCTCCGCGGTGGCCGGCGTCGAGCTTCACGCGAAGCCCGGCGACCACGTTGCCGAGGGTCAACCGCTGCTGACCTTGCACACCGACGATCCTGCCCGTTTCGAGCGTGCTTTGGAGTCGCTGGCCGATGCGGTCGAGGTCTCCACGTCGTACGAAGTGAAACCCCTGGTGATCGAGCGCATCGCCTGACCTCGTAGCCTGCCAACCCGGCTGACCCGCCCGCCGCGCCCGGCTGACCCCGCCCGCGCCGCGCCGCGCCCGGCTGACCCCGTCCGTCATTTGATGGGTCCACCCATCAAGTGGGGGGTTCCCGGCCCGAATACCGACGGGGAACCCACAAGCTGATGGGTGAACCCACCAAACGCCGAGCGCTAGCTCGACTTGGTGGTGAGGCGGGCGCGTTGGTGGGTGGTGAGGGTGGTGAGCAGCGCGGTGTCGGGCTGGGGGTTGGTGCCCAGGGCACCGGTTTGGCGGATGGTCAGGGTGGCTACCAGGGCGCCGACGACGAAGCTGGACTCGGCGACCGCCTCGGACTGGCCGGTGCCGCCGTCGTACTCGACTCTGGCGTCGGTCAGCGCGTTCGGGATGTTGAGCGAGCGTACGTGCGTGTCCTGACCCCAGAAGCCTTGCTGGAGGGTCTTCGCCTTGGCCGGGGTGGCGGCTTTGAAGAGCTGGACGGTGAAGCGCTTCTTCTTGTCGGGGCTCAGCCGGGTCGCGCGGTAGCCCTCGGTGAAGCCGGCGTTCAGCAGCAGTGCGCGGTCAAGCGCCGGTACGGCGGACCACCGGTCGAGGAAGGTGGACACGGTGAAAGCGCCGCCGGTGTCGCGCGAGTCGGCGACGTAGCCGCTTGGCAGCACTACCAGCCCGTCCAGTGAACTCTTCGGGGCTGGGTCCTTCAGCGGCTTGGTTGCCTTGGGCGCCGATGCGGTGTCCACCGTTGCACCGGCGTCACTCCCGCACCCGGTCACACCGAGCAACAGGGCAATCACCACAACGGCAGCGCCTGGTGTGGTCCGATCCACGATCCGACTCCGTCCGCGTTCTCACCCCGAGAACAATTCCGGCCCGATGGCATCAGACGAAGGTGAACACGGGACGAACGTCCCACGAATCAATGGGAGCGGGCTTCTGTGAGCAGAGCCTCGATGCGGCGGCGGGCCGCCTTGGGGTGCAGGGGTTCACAGCCGGCGTCGACACAGCGGCGGACCACGACGGGGTCGTCGCGGAGGAGCAGCAGGCCACGGCGGAGCAGGGTGAACGGCGGTTTGCGACGCTCCCGCAGGTCGCGCTGGAAGCGCCGTACGAAGGTGACCAGGCGGTGGTGGCGGACGCAGATGGCGGCCGCGAGCAGGTCGCGGTCGCGGAGCGTGCTGACGATCTGGTCGGCGAAGATGCCTTCGGCAATGATCAGCGGTGAGCCTTCGGTGCTGACCGGGCGGTGCCCGACGGTGCCGTCGGCGGAGATGTCGTAGATCGGCATGTCCGCCTCACCCGTCGTACACAGCGTCTCCAGAGCCGCGACCGCCCGCTCGCCGTCCCACGACCGCGGGTCGTCCCAGTCGACAATCCCCAGCGGCGACCGCGGCATCGCCTCGTCGTCCCCGTCCCGGTAGAAATCATCCAGCCGTACGACGGGCAGCCCAACAACCTCGGCCAAATGCGACTTCCCCGCCCCCGACGGCCCCGCCAGCAACACCACCCGCGCACTCACCCGCCCCATTCTCCGCCACCCGGTGCCGAACGACAGGAGGCCCCCGGTGACAACCAACCTGCTAGCTCAGAGCAGGGCGTGACGGAGGGCTTCCGCCTGGGTGGTGAACCAGTGGTTGGTGCGGTCGGTGAGGTCTGACTCGTAGGTGGTCCAGCGTTGGTGGAACCAGGGGTGGCCGGTTTCGGCGCCGCGGCGGACGTAATCCATGCACCAGACGTGGTTGAGGACCGCGGCGTCGACCAGGCGGAGGCGGTCGGCCTCGCCCAGCTCATAGGCGTCGGCGAAGTGGCGGAGGCGTTGGAAAGTGCGACCTCGTCGTACGTCGGTAATGTCGGCATCCGGTCGCAGCGGCGCCCAGAGGCGGATCGCGGCGGCGACGTCCCACAGGGCTGAGCCCGGTCCGGCGAGGTCGAAGTCGATCAGGGCGACCGCCTCGCCGTCGCGGAAGACGATGTTGTCCAGGTTCGGGTCGTTGTGGCTGACCAGGCCGTCGATGTACTCCGGCGGCACCGGCTCCAACCACTCCAGGCCGTCCCCGGCGAAGTCGGCGACCGCCGAGTGGTAGCGACGCAGCAGCCGAGCCACGCTGCTCAGCGCGGAGTCCGTCATCGACCAGGCGGGGTACGGCGCTGTCACCGTCTCGCCCGGCAGATACGACAACACCTCCCGGCCGGCCGCATCGATCCCGAGCAGCTTCGGCGCACCGTCGAACCCGACCCGATCCAGATGCTCGAGCAGCGCGTGCGTCGCGGGGCTGCTCGGCCGGAGCGGACGCCGTACCGTATCGCCGACGCGCACCACCAGACCGCGGTTGGCGGTGCCGCCGAGGAGCAGGGTTTCCACCTCACCCATACTGGCTCAGATTGGCTCGTCCAGCAGTGCCTTCGCGAGCGGACTGTGTGTCACCAGGCCGTTGACGAGGCCGCTGCGGACCGCGGCGCGGACGGCGTCCACCTTCGCCAGGCCGTACGGGATCGCGATCACCTCGTCGATCGCCGCCATCTGCTCGGCGCTGATCGCGATCACCCGGTCGGTCACCCTGCTCTGCACCGGCGCGCCGGCGGCGTCCACGAAGACCCCGGAAATGTCCCCGACAACTCCACGCCGGAGCAGCTGATCACACGCCTTCTCGTCCATCGCGTCGTACAAGGTCGACTGCCCGGCCGCCCACGAACCGAGCCCGACCACGGCCTTCGTCACGGAGTCGAAGTGGCTGATCGCCTCGGCCACCTCGGGCTGCTGACGCAACGCCCGCGCGGTCGCCGCGTCCGGCACCACCAGCGGCGCGTAGAAGAGGTACGCCGGTCCGCCGGACAAGCGGGCCGTGTGTCGCACGAGCTCCACCGAGTTCGCCTCCACATCGGGCCGGGTCAGCGCACCGGTCAGCTGTACGACGGGAACCGGGGCCAGCGAGGTGAGCTGCTCGGTCATCGCGGTGACGGCGCGTGCCCAGGCGAGTCCGAGGACGTCCTCGGGGGTGACGATCTCGGACAGCAGGTCCGCGGCCGCCTTGCCGAGCTGGGCGCGCAGGGCCGCCGGGTCCTCCTCAGGCGTGTCCACCACGATCGCCCGGCGCAGACCGTACGACTCCTGCAGTCGCGCGGAGAGGTCGAGGTCGATCGCGCCCGGGTGGCTGATCTCGATCCGCACCAGCCCGCTGCTGCGCGCCTGGTCGAGCAGCCGCGCCACCTTGAACCGGCTCAGCCGGAACTCGTCGGCGATCTCCACCTTGGAGCGACCGTCGACGTAGTACCGGCGCGCGATCGACGCCGTCAGAACGAGCTGCGCCGGCCCGAAGACGTTGGTGCCCGACTCCATAGAAGCCTCCCCGCTCATATGAGCACTGCTGCGCCCTAGTGTTGCACAGACTCTTGACAGGTCAAGGCGTTCCCGGTTCACTCATGCTGTGTGAGCAGACCTCTGCTCAAATGAGCAACCCCCGACCGACGGCGAAGGAGCGGCTCGTGCTGGGACAGCGGAAACGCCTCGGGGCGGTCGCGATCGCATTCCTGGTGAGTGCGGTCAGCGGCTGTGCCGGGTGGGGCGGTGGTGCGGGCGGCGGTGGCGCCGACAGCATCAACGTGCTGATGGTGAACAACCCGCAGATGGTCGACCTGCAGAAACTGACCGCGGACAACTTCACCAAGCAGACCGGCATCAAGGTGAACTTCACCGTGCTGCCGGAGAACGACGTCCGGGACAAGATCAGCCAGGAGTTCTCCAGCCAGGCCGGTCAGTACGACGTCGCGACGGTGAGCAACTTCGAGATCCCGATCTACGCGACCAGCAAGTGGATCGCCCCGCTGTCGGACTACATCGCCAAGGATCCGTCGTTCGACCAGGACGACATCCTCAAGCCGATGACCCAGTCGCTGTCCGGCGCGGACGGCAAGATCTACGGCGAACCTTTCTACGGCGAGTCGTCGTTCCTGATGTACCGCAAGGACGTGCTGGCGTCGAAGGGCATCACGATGCCGGCCAACCCGACCTGGCAGCAGGTCGCGGACATCGCGGCCCAGGTGGACAACGCGCAGCCGGGGATGCGCGGCATCTGCCTGCGCGGCCAGCCCGGCTGGGGCCAGGTGTTCGCTCCGCTCACCACGGTCGTGAACACCTTCGGCGGCACCTGGTTCACCAAGGACTGGCAGGCGGGGGTGAACTCGCCGGAGTTCACCCAGGCGGTGAAGTTCTATGTCGACCTGGTCCGCGCGCACGGGGAGGCGGGCGCACCACAGGCCGGCTTCACCGAGTGCCTGAACAACACCATCCAGAGCAACGTGGCGATGTGGTACGACGCCACCTCCGCGGCCGGATCACTCGAGGCACCGAACTCACCGGTCAAGGGAAAGATGGGCTACGCCCCGGCGCCGGTGGTGAAGACTGACAGTTCCGGCTGGCTGTACGCCTGGGCCTGGGGCATCCAGGAAGCGTCGAAGAAGAAGGACAACGCCTGGAAGTTCATCTCCTGGGCCTCCGGCAAGGACTACGAGAACCTCGTCGGCGAGCAGCTCGGCTGGTCCCGGGTCCCGGCCGGCAAACGCGCTTCGACGTACGAGAACCCGGCGTACCTGAAGGAGGCGGCCGCGTTCGCGGAGCCGACCAAGCAGGCGATCGAGAACGCGGACCCGACCGACCCGGGCACGCAGCCGCGGCCGGCGATCGGCATCCAGTTCGTCGACATCCCGGAGTTCCCGGACCTCGGGACCCAGGTCAGTCAGGACGTGAGCTCGGCCATCGCCGGGCGGATGAGCGTCGACGAGGCACTGAAACGCGGGCAGGAGCTCGCCGACGACGTCGCGGAGCGCTATCGCTCCCGGCAAGCGAAGTGAGGGGAAGGCTCAAATGTCCGTCGACACAGAGACCCGGCCCGGTCGTCACGCGGCGCAGCCGCCTCCGGACGGCACGATGATGCGCAAGGCCGGCGACTGGGCCCGGCGCGGTCCGCTGCTGCCGGCCCTGATCTTCATGATCATCGTGACCCAGCTGCCGTTCGTGGTCACCATCGTGGTGTCCTTCATGGACTGGAACGCCTACTACCCGGACGAGCGTGGGTTCGCCGGGGTCGACAACTTCCGCCGGGTGCTGACCGACGCGAACACCCGGCACGCGATCTGGGTGACGATCCTGCTGACCGCGGGCGTCGTCCTCATCAGCCTGGTCCTCGGACTGCTGATCGCGATGCTGCTGGACCGGAAGTTCCGCGGTCGTGGCGCGGTCCGGACGATGATGATCACGCCGTTCCTCGTCGTACCGGTGGCTGCCGCGCTGTTGTGGAAGCACGCGCTGTACAACCCGACGTACGGACTCTTCAACGGCGTACTGAAGTGGTTGTTCGGTGACAACGCGCCGCAGCCGGACTGGATCAGCAACCAGCCGCTGTGGTCGATCATCTTCGCGCTGGTCTGGCAGTGGACGCCGTTCATGATGCTGATCCTGCTGGCCGGCTTGCAGAGCCGTCCGCTGGACGTGATCGAGGCGGCCGGAATCGACGGAGCGAACCAGTGGGAGATCTTCCGGTACATGACGTTGCCGCACCTGCGGCAGTACCTGGAGCTGTCCGCGCTGCTCGGGTCGATCTACGTCGTACAGAACTTCGACGCGGTCTTCACGATCACCTCGGGCGGTCTTGGTACGGCGAACCTGCCGTACACGATCTACCAGACCTTCTACACCGCGCACGACTACGGCCGTGCTTCGGCGGCGGGCGTGATCGTGGTGATCGGCACCATCTTGATCGCGACGTTCGCGCTGCGGTCGGTGTCCACCTTGTTCCGAGAGGAGGTTGGCCGATGAACGAGCGCAGCGAGTTCATCTCGAAGCGTCGCGGTGGTGGGTGGGCGCTGAGCGGGCTGGCCTGGATCGTCGGCATCCTGTTCGTGCTGCCGGTGGTGTGGATGTTGCTTACCTCGTTCCACTCCGAGGAGGACGCGGCGAAGAACCCGCCCGACCTGGGCGCGCCGTTGACACTCGACGGATACCGGTCGTTCTTCGACACCGGGCCGTGGCCGTCGATCGCGAACTCGCTGACCGCGAGCATCCTGTCGACCGCGCTGGTGATCCTGCTCGCGTTCCCGGCGGCGTACGCGCTGTCCATCAGGCCCGTCCGCAAATGGACGGATGTGCTGTTCTTCTTCCTGTCCACGAAGATGCTGCCGGTGGTGGCCGGCCTGCTGCCGATCTACCTGTTCGCGCAGTCGGTCGGGTTCCTGGACAACATCTGGTTGCTGATCATCCTCTACACCTCGATGAATTTGCCGATCGCGGTCTGGATGCTGCGCAGCTTTCTTTCCGAGGTGCCGGTCGAGATCCTCGAGGCCGCGTCGGTCGACGGCGCGAATCTGACCCGCACGCTGCGATCCGTGGTCGCCCCGGTTGTTACCCCGGGAATCGCGTCGGCGGCGCTGATCTGCTTCATCTTCAGCTGGAACGAGTTGCTGTTCGCCCGGGTGCTGACCGGCACGGTGGCGCAGACCGCGCCGGTGTTCTTGACTGGGTTCGTGACCAGCCAAGGATTGTTCCTCGCGAAAGTCTGTGCCGCGTCCATCGTGGTGTCGTTGCCGGTACTGATCGCCGGGTTCGCCGCCCAGGACAAGCTCGTCCAGGGCCTGTCGCTGGGGGCGGTCAAGTGACCGCACTGTCCACTGCCGCTTTGGATGCCCTGGGCAACGACGTCGCCGTACCGTCGTACGACCGTACGGCGGTCCGGCCCGGCATCGTGCACTTCGGCGTCGGCGGCTTCCACCGGGCCCATCAGGCGATGTACCTCGACCGGCTGATGAACTCCGGCGTCGCCCTCGACTGGGGCATCGTCGGGGTCGGCGTCCTGCCGCAGGATCGGCGGATGTACGACGTACTCGAAGCGCAGGACCATCTGTACACGCTGGTGGTCAAGCACCCGGACGGGACGATGGAGCCGCGGGTGATCGGCTCGATCGTGGACTACCTGTTCGCACCGGACGATCCCTCGGCCGTGCTGGACCGGATGGTGGATCCGGCGACGCGGATCGTGTCGCTGACGATCACCGAGGGCGGCTATCACGTGAACCAGGTGACCGGCGAGCTCGATGCCTCCGATCCTGGGTTGGCCGCTGATCTGGTGCCAGGTGCTACGCCGTCGACCGCCTTCGGGTTTGTTGTCGAGGCGCTGGCGCGTCGGCGGGCGGCCGGGGTGCCGCCGTTCACGGTGATGTCCTGCGACAACATTCCCGGCAACGGTCATGTCGCGCGGAGGATGCTCTCCTCGTTCGCCCGGCTGAAGGATCCTTCGCTTGCCGACTGGATCGCTGACGAGGTGCGATTCCCGAACTGCATGGTGGACCGGATCACGCCGGTGACCGCGGACACCGATCGCGCGGCGCTGGCCTCGAAGTTCGGGGTCGAGGACGGCTGGCCGGTGGTATGCGAGCCCTTCACCCAGTGGGTGCTGGAGGACGACTTCGGCGGCGACCGGCCGCCGTACGAGGAGGTCGGCGTACAGCTGGTGGAGGACGTCGAGCCGTATGAGCTGATGAAGTTGAGGCTGCTGAATGCGAGTCATCAGGCGTTGTGCTACCTCGGGTACCTGGCCGGGTACCGCTATGCGCACGAGGTGTGCCAGGACAAGCTGTTCGTGGACTTCCTGCTCGGCTACATGGACGACGAAGGTACGCCGACGTTGCCGCCGGTGCCGGGTGTCGACCTGGATCGCTACAAGCACCAGCTGATCGAGCGGTTCGCCAACCCGGAGGTGCGGGACACGCTGGCGCGACTGTGCGCGGAGAGCTCGGACCGGATCCCGAAGTGGCTGATCCCGGTGGTTCGAGAGCAGTTGGCCGCCGGGCGGGGGATCTCGCGGTCGGCGCTCGTGGTGGCTTCCTGGGCCCGGTACGCCGAGGGCGTCGACGAGGAAGGTCAGCCGATCGAAGTGGTGGACCGGCTTCGCGACAAGGTGATGGAGCGAGCGGCGAAGAACCGGGAGGATCCGCTGCTGTTCATCTCGGATCAGGACCTCTTCGGTGATCTGGCGTCCGATTCACGTTTCGTGGCGGAGTACACCAAGGCGTTGTCGTCGCTACACGAGCGCGGCGCCCGGGCGACGCTTGAAGGACTGGCCGGTTGATGGGATCGGACACCACTATGCGGGCGGCCGTGCTGCGCTGTCGTCGTACATCAGGCGATGGCACATGTCGTGCCGGAGCATGAGATCGAGGTGACCGGAACCTTCCGCTATGCGAATACGTGGCCGACGGCGATCGCTTTGGTGGCAAGCGGCCGAGTCGACCTGGACAGGCTGGTGACCAGCCGCCACGGTCTGGAGCAGGCACCGGACGCGCTGGCCGCCTCCCGCCGCGATCCCGAGGCGATCAAGGCGATCGTCCACCCCGGAAGCTGACCCCGGCACCCGCGGCCACACCCGGTCCGGCTGCGGGTGCCGGACCGCTTGTGGACAACGTCGTACGGCGTCTGTCGCGGGCGGCTAGGGTGGTTTTCCGCAGGCTCGAGGAAGGCCGGAGATGAGTGAATCAAGGCTGGTTGCCGGTGTGGACTGTTCCACCCAGGCGACCAAGGTGGTCGTGTGTGACGCCGAGACCGGTGAGGTACTGCGGGAAGGCCGCGCGCCGCACCCGGACGGGACCCAGGTGGATCCGGCCGAGTGGTGGAAGGCCTGGGAGATCGCGTCCGACGGGTTGCTCGACGGCGTCGAGGCGATCTCGATCGGCGGGCAGCAGCACGGCATGGTCCTGCTGGACGAGGCTGGTGAAGTCGTCCACCCAGCCGTGCTGTGGAACGACACCTCCTCCGCCGACGCGACGGTTGAGCTCGTCTCTGACCTCGGCGGCCCGGCCGCGTGGGCCGAGGCGGTGGGTTCGGTGCCGGTGCCTTCGTTCACGGTGACCAAGCTGCGGTGGGTACGCACGGCTGCGCCTGAAGCGGCTGCTCGTGCGTCGGCCGTCGTACTGCCGCATGACTGGATGACACACCGGCTGGCTGCCGACCGTCGTGGCATCGAGGGGATCACCACCGACCGCGGCGACGCTTCGGGGACCGGTTGGTGGTCGCCGGCCTCGGAGAGCTACCGGCCAGACCTGGTCGAGCTCGCCTTCGGGCGTTCGCTGGAGTTGCCGCGGGTCGCCGGTCCGGCCGAAATCGTCGGGCAGACCGCGTTCGGGGCCGCCTTGGCCGCGGGCACAGGGGACAACGCGGCGGCCGCGCTCGGTCTCGATCTGCGACCCGGGGACGTGGCTGTCTCGCTGGGCACGAGCGGGACGGCGTTCGCCCGGTCGGCGCACCCGACCGCGGACCCGAGCGGCCTGGTGGCCGGCTTCGCCGACGCCACCGGCGAGTACCTACCGCTCGTCTGCACGCTGAATGCCGCCCGGGTTCTGTCCGCGACCGCTGAACTTCTCGGACTCGACCTCGATGCGTTCAACGACGCCGCCTTGGCTTCTTCCGGCAGCGGCGGCCTCGTACTCCTGCCCTACCTCGACGGTGAGCGCACACCCGATCTGCCCCACTCGACGGGCCTGATCTACGGATTCACCCGGGCCACTGCCCAGCCCGCCACCATGGCCCGCGCGGCCGTCGAAGGGCTGCTCTGCGGTCTCGCCGATGCCGTCGACGCTCTTCGCGCCGAAGGTCTGCCCGTCCAGCGCGTCCTCCTGCTCGGCGGCGCCGCCCGTTCGCGCGCCGTACAAGCCCTCGCCCCGGCCCTCCTCGGCGCCGAGGTCGTGCTCCCCGAGCCAGCTGAGTACGTCGCCCTCGGTGCTGCCCGCCAAGCCGCTTGGGCGGTGTCTGGCTCGGAAGCCCCACCCACGTGGACAGTCCCGACAGGCAAGCCAGAGTCGCCGGTGATGACCGACGCGGAAGCCGCCAAGGTCCGCGCCCTCTACGCCCACGTCCTCTCCAACACCCGCCCGGTCCTGTCCACCCCGTACCACCGCTAGGCCCCGGCACTGGGCCGCAACAGGGTCTAACTTCAGCCCGGCGAAGACCGTCCTCAAGGTTCCCGGCCAACGCACGAGGAGACACCCCGGACAAGTCTTCGACCCCCAGAACTGGTCAAACACGCCCACGACCACGACCGGGCTCTGGCCAGTCACCCTGGTCACGACCAGTCCGTCCTTCCGAGGATCAGCCGGTCGACTGCGATCTGGCTACCTGTGCGCGGATCGAGAACGGGCTCGGGCAGGCACTGTACTGCGAGCCCGAGTGTGAGTGCGGCGTGACAGGTCGGTCTAAAAGGGTGGCGGATCGGCGTCGGGTACGCGTCGCGGAGCAGGCGTGGGCTGACCGAAGTCACGAGTGTCCGTGTCGGCGTCCGAGCCGCTGCCGGTGCCGGTGCCGGTGCCGCTGTGGGTGTGGGTGTGGGTGGTGATGGGGCCGCGGGCGGGTGGGACGGTGGTGTGGCGGTGGCCAGTGGGGGTGGTGAGGGTGATGGAGCCGTCGGGGTGGCTGGTGGTGGTCCAGCCCCAGGTGGGGGTGTCTTTGATGACGTGGTGGTATTCGCAGTA
>NZ_SLWR01000010.1:289685-402803 GCF_004345665.1 Kribbella antiqua | reverse complement strand
CGCTTCAAGATGAGGTCTCCCACCGGGTTAACCGGGTAAGGCCCCCAGTAGACCACTGGGTTGATAGGCCAGAAGTGGAAGCACGGCAACGTGTGTAGCTGACTGGTACTAATAGGCCGAGGGCTTGTCACACACCCACCCACGTGGTGGACAACACAGGCTCGATGACTGCGCTGCAAAGTAACTCGCGTTCACTGTACGGTTCCCGAAATACGGTCAACCCCAGCAACCAACACCGAAGGGTGTTGTGACTGTGCAGGATGGTTGGTTGATATTTTGATAGAGTTTCGGTGGCCATAGCGTCGGGGAAACACCCAGTCTCCATTCCGAACCTGGAAGTTAAGCCCGACAGCGCCGATGGTACTGCGACCGGGAGGTCGTGGGAGAGTAGGACGCCGCCGGACATTCACACTGTTAAGGGCCACCCCCACGGGGTGGCCCTTAACATTTGTATCGGCAACTGGCGTGCACCGCGTAGGCGCGTGAACACGCGAGCACACCGACCATTGCCCGAAGGACAAGTTCTGCGTTCCTGTACGCCGTTGACCTCCTTCTACCGTTGACCTCCTCTTACACAGCCCTGGAGCTCTCCTGCACAGCCTCGGAGCTCTCCGCATAGTCCTGGGCTCTTCTGGATAGCCTTGGACCTGCCGTCAAACAGGTGCGAGTTCCTCCCATGGGCCCCGAACTCTGTCCCAGGCCGGCGCGAGCCGTGGCTCGAGCGGATGTCGGCGGGGTGACATGACGACCGCTGCGCGTGACGCTTGGGCGGGGTGGTGGGCTGGATGTCTGGGTGTGGGGGTTGCGGCGGTACCTTTGTTCTTTGTCCTTGTACTGCAGTTGGTTGCAGCACGCCCGCTCGATCGAGCAACAAGCACCCTTAGGAGTCAACGTGGCGACGCCACCTCGCAATCCTCGCTCCGGCTCGGGGGACCGTCGCGGTTCCTCCGGAGGCAGCGGCCGTTCCGGTCGCGCCGGTGGCGGGCGGTCGGACTCCGGCAGCGGTCGTTCAGGGTTCGGTGGGGACCGCTCGGGTTCCGGTGGGCGTTCAGGCTTCAGCGGCGGGAGCTCTGGCGCTGGTCGGTCCGGGGGTACTGGCGCTGGTCGTTCTGGTGGCACCGGCGGCACTGGCGGCGGGCGTTCCGGTGGTACTGGCGGTGGGCGCTCGGGTGGTGCCGGCGGCGGGGCTGGTTCCGGCGGTGGGCGGTCGTCCGGTGGTTTCCGGGGTGCTTCGAGCCGTGGTGACGCCCCGAGGACGGGTGGGCCGCGTGGTGCTTCCGGTGGAGCCGGGCGCGACGAGCGCTCGGGCGATCGTGGCGACAACCGGCGTGGGTTTGCCGGGGCTCGGCGGGACGACAAGTCCGAGCGGGATCCGTTCGGTGGTCAGATGTCTGGTCGTGGACCGCGCGACGAGCGCGGAGACCGTGGCCGGGGAGCTGGTCGGGACGACCGGTCCGGCGGCTACCGGCGTACTGACAGCCGTGACGACCGCTCCGGCGGCGACCGGGGCGGCTCCCGTCGCGACGACCGCGCGGGCGCAAGCGGCGGCTACCGCCGCGATGACCGAGGCGGGCGCGATGACCGCGGTGGACGCGATGACCGCGGTGGACGCGATGACCGCGGTGCACGTGACGAGCGCAGCGGGCGGGGTGACTTCCGGCGCGACGACCGATCGGCGCGCGATGAGCGCGGCGGGTTCCGGCGTGACGAGCGCGGTGGTCGAGACGACCGCACCGGCGGACGTGGCGGGTACGGGCGCGATGACCGTGGTGGACGCGATGACCGTGGCGGATACGCGGGCAGCGAGCGCGCCGGACGGGATGACCGCGGCGGCTACGGCCGCGACGAGCGTGGTGGGCGCGATGAGCGCGGCGGATACGGCCGCGACGAGCGTGGTGGACGCGATGAGCGCGCTGGGTACGCGCGGAGCGCGGGTGCTGGGCGGGATGACCGCGGAGGTTACGGGCGCGACGAGCGTGGTGGGCGGGGCGACGCCCGGCCGGCGCGGGATGAGCGCGGTGGGTTCCGGCGGGATGAGCGTGGCGGTCGGGATGACCGTGCGGGTGGACGTGGCGGGTACTCGCGTGATGAGCGGGCGGGTGGTCGTGGGGACCGTGGGCCGGCTCGTGGGGCTGGGCCTGCTCGGGGCGAGCGGGGTGCGTTCCGTCGGGATGAGCGGGGTGGTGACTCCCGCGCGGGTGGACGTTCCGGTCCGCGGCGTGATGAGCGGGATGAGCGCGGTGGTGGGCGTGGCGGCTTCCGGCGGGACGAGCGTCGGGACGAGGAGAAGGCTGGACCGCGCCGCGATGATCCGCCCATTCCGGAAGGGATCACCGGGGCCGAGCTCGATCGGTCGGTGAAGGCCGAGCTGCGGTCCCTACCGCGAAGCCTGGCTGATCTGGTCGCACAGCACCTGGTGGCATCTGGGCGCTTCCTCGACGAGGACCCGGAGCGCGCGTATCTGCACGCCCGGACGGCTCGGCGGCTAGCCGCACGGCTTGGCGGCGTACGTGAGGCTGTGGCGATCACGGCGTACCTGGCTGAGCACTACGACGAGGCGCTGACGGAGTTCCGGGCAGTACGGCGGATGACCGGCAACCATGAGGTACTCGCGATGATGGCGGATTGCGAGCGGGCGCTCGGCCGGCCGGAGAAGGCGCTCACGCTGTCGCAGGACAAGCACGCTCGGGACCTGTCCGAGGCGACGCAGATCGAGCTGCTGATCGTTGCGGCCGGAGCACGGCGCGACATGGGTCAGACGGCGGCGGCGATCCAGACGCTCGACGTGCCGGAGCTGACCAAGCGGACGCGGGCTGAGTGGCTGCCGCGCCTGCGTTACGCGTACGCCGACGCCCTCGAGGCGGCCGGCCGGACCGAGGACGCGCTGATCTGGTTCCACCGCGCCGCGGGTGCCGACGCCGAAGCCTCCACCGACGCCGCCGAACGCGCGGCCAAGCTCGAGGGTCTCGAGTTCACCGACCTCGACGAGGACGACGAAGACGAAGACGCGTACGACGAGCACGACGCCGAGGACGCCTACGAGACCGAGGACACGGACAACGCCGCCGAAGACAGCGACGAGTCCGAGGACGTCGAGGACAGCGACGCCGACGCGGAGGACGCGTATGACGCCGGCGAGGACACTGACGACGTCTACGACGACCAGGACGAGGCCGACGCCGAGGATCCGGACGACGACGTCGAGGACGCGGACGCTGGCGAGCCCCCTGAGGGCGCCTACGGCGCGGAGGACGACGTCGAGTACAGCGACGACGGCGACGTTGCGGATCGTGTGGACGAGGGCGCTGCGGATCTCGCCGTAGAGGATGAGGACGTTAACGCGGACCTCGACGGTGTTGTGGATGACGCGCTGGACGGTGAGATCGATGTGACGGAGGGGAAGAGCGGGAAGTCCGAGGGGTAGGACGGCGCGCTCTTCGGCCGCCGGGTTCAGCTCGGGCGAGGAGAATGGGGCGATGGCGGAGAGTGTGAGCGTGTGGACCGGGCCTCTCGGGGCTGATGCGCCGGTTGGCCAGCTGGTGTCGAACGCGCTCACCAAGGGGAGCGCCCGCCTGCATCGAGCAATTCTCATGGTCGAGAAGGGCGAGGACGACGCGATCCACCAGGTGCGGGTGTCCTGCCGGCGATTGCGGAGCGACCTGAAGCTGTTCCGCAAGCTGCTGGCAGGAAGCTGGGCGCAGGAGCTGCGGACGGATCTCGCCGCGCTCGCGAATGCCTGCGGTGAGGCCCGCGACCTCGAGGTGATCGCCGCGCTGGTGCGCGAGACGGCCAGCAGTGAAGAGGATCAGGAGCACGTCGAGACGATCCTGACGACGCTGACCGTAGGCCTGGATCGGGCGGCGGCGAGGTCCAAAGACGTGGTGACTGGAGACAGTACGACGTTGCTACTGGAGACGGTGGAAGCCGTCTCCGCGGCGCCGGAGCTCAAGCCAAAAGCCAGCAAGCCCTGCAGCGACGTACTGCCCGAGCTGCTGAAAGCGGCCGACCGCACGTTCTCCCAGGCGGCCGACAAGCTCAAGCCCTGGACGCCCGACGACGACTGGCATGAGGTACGCCTGCTGGCCAAGAGACTCCGGCACGCCGCCGACACCAGCGCAGCGGTCCTCGGAGACGAAGCCAAGGAAACCGCCACCCACGCAGCCAAGTACCAGGAGCTCCTAGGCCAGCACCAGGACCACTGCGCCGCCGCAGACGCTCTGACCGCGATGGCCGCGGACGCAGCCGCGCAAGACGACCCAGAGCTCTCCTTCACCCTTGGCCGGCTCACTGAGCGCCACCGCGCCGCCCGCAAGCCCCTCCGCGAGGAGTTCCTCAGCCTCTACCACCGCCCGTAGCTACAACGTCCGGAACAGCAGCCCCACCCGCGGCTTCGGTCCGAATGACGTCGCCTTCTGCGGAAGTACGACGCCTCGCGCGGCAGACCGCCGTACCTGGTCCAGTCGGGGGGCTGCGAGCTCCACAGCCGCCTGCTGAGGTCCAGCCAGGGCCAGTGCGTCTGCCAGGGCGTGATGGAAGCTGATGTCCGCCTCGACGACGCCCCAGGCGGGCAGCAACAAGTCATGGAGCATTGCGACCGTCGGAGCCTCTTGGCCGCGCGTAGATCGCAGCGTCACCCAAGTGGACCCGTCAGTGACAGCAATCCGGTCCGGCACGCCCTCTACACGACCAGGCAGCACCTGCCAGCCCTCGGGCGTACGCTCCCGGACGGTGGCGAGGTCCAGACCCGGTACGACGCGGTGGATAGGGTCCAGGGTGAGTGGGTGGCGGCTGTAGTCGACCAGCATGGCCAAACCGAAGCCTGTGCCTTGCCGAGTCGGTTCACGCCGCTGACGCTCCAGGTACGCCGCGTAGCGGTGGTGGCCGTCCGCGATCAGCGCTTCGTGCGTTGCCAGCCCCGCAGCAATGTCTGCCAGCACAGCCGGGTCGTCTATCCGCCAGATGCGGTGCTGAGCGCCGTTCTCCGTGTCTGCCTCTACCCACGGCTCGCCGGAGCGGGCCGCGTCCACGGCGTCGCTGGCCGCGCCACCGTCGTCGTACGTGAGCAGGATGGGCTCCAGGTCGGCATCCGTCGCCTCCATCAGTTCCAGGCGGTCGTCGACCCAGTGCGGCATGACGTCCTCGTGCGGCAGTACGACGCGCCGCGCCGGATCCAGGCCGAGTGAGCCGACCAGTCCGCACAGTACGGCGTTGCCCAGCTGCTGCTCGTAGACGTACAGCGCGGGCTGCTGGTCCTGGATGACCACACCGGCGCGCTGCCACTCGGCCAGGCGTCGTGCGGGCTCGTCGTACCGGCCGGGACCGAGCTCGGGATCGCGTGGAAGGATGAGCCTCACCATGTTGTGCAGATCAGAGTCAGTCAGCCGCCGGACGATGGCGGGTTCCAGTACGTCGTACGGCGGCGACGTGACGGCGCCGAGCGCGCTCACCTTGCCGGCCACGAACCGCCAGGCGCGCAACGGCTCCAGCCGCAGCACGGTCGCGTCCGAAGATGGCATGGGCGGCATCGTACGGGGGGAAGCATGAGGGTGGAACGAGAAGCGCCCGCGCCGCTCTCGGCGTGTGACGAACCGCTCGCCAGCCGGTACGACGTCGCGCTGCTGGACCTGGACGGCGTCGTGTACGTCGGGCCGGACCCGGTGCCGGAGGCCCCGGAGAACCTGCGCAAAGCGGCCAAGGAAGGCATGCGGCTCGGGTACATCACCAACAACGCGAGCCGGCCGGCGCGGGTGGTGGCCGAGCACCTGGCGTCGTTCGGGCTGGATGTGATCGCCGACGACGTGGTCACCTCCGCGCAGGCGGCGGCGAAGCTGATCGCGGACGAGTTCCCCACGGGCTCGCCGGTGCTCGTGGTCGGCGGCGAGGGTTTGTACGACGCGCTGGAGGAGTACGGGCTGAACCCCGTGCGGAGCAGCGACGCGCACCCGGTGGCCGTCGTACAAGGGTTTCATCCCGAGGTGAACTGGGTGATGCTCGCGGACGGGGCGCACGCGATCAACGAGGGCGCGAAGTGGTACGCGACGAACCTTGATCTGACGATTCCCACGGCCGCGGGGATGGCGCCCGGGAACGGCACGCTGGTGCAGGCGATCCGGGCCGCCGTCGAGGTGGATCCCATCGTGGCGGGGAAGCCGGAGCGGCCGTTGCTGGAGACGAGCATCGAGCGGCTCAACGCCGAGCGCCCGTTGATGATCGGCGACCGGCTGGACTCGGACATCGAGGGTGCGAACGCGGTCGGGATCGCGAGTCTGTGGGTGGCGACCGGGGTGCATGACGCGCACGATCTTGCGCGGGCGCCGAAGAACCAGCGGCCGACGTACGTCGGAGCCGACCTGAGCGCCCTGGCGACGAAGCAGCCGGGAGTGACGGTCGAGGGCGGACGGCACACGTGTGGCGGCTGGACGGCCGAGATCGTCAACCACGCCGTGAGTGTGAAGGGCGAGGGCGATCCGTACGACGGCCTCCGCGCGATCCTGTCGGCGGTGTGGACCGCGGTCGACGCGAAACCGCCGGTGAAGAAGAGCAACAGCCGCGGCCGGCGGCCCCTGCCCAAGCCGGCTCCCGCCCCCGGCTCGATCGCCATCGACGCCGCCCTCCACCGCATCGGCCTCGACAAGTAACCCCGCCCCGCCCCGCCCGCCCCGCCCCGCCCCGCCCGCCCCGGCCGGCTGCCGGCCATTTGGTGGGTTCGCCCATCAAATGGTGGGTTCCCCGCTCGAATACAGGCGGCGAACCCACAAGGTGGTGGGGTAACCCACCAAATGTGGTGGGGGTGGCGGGGGTGGGTGGTATTGGGGCGGGGAGGCGATACCGTTGCTGGAACGAAGCGAGGAGGCAGTCATGGTGATGGACGCACTGCGCGGCTACGTACAACTGGCGAGCGGGCTGACCGAGGTGACCAAGCAGCGGGCCGAGGCGGCCGCGAAGGCACTGCTGCAGCAGACCGGCGCCGACAAGCTGACGTCCGGGCTGACCACCAAGGTCACCGACCTGGCCGACGAGATCGTTGCCACCAGCAAGAGCAACCGTCAGCTGCTGCAGGCGATCGTGACGAATGAGGTCGAGGGCGCGGTCGCGCGGCTCGGCTTCGTCCGCGCCGAGGAGGTCGCCGCGCTGACCCGGCGCGTGCAGACGCTCGAGGCGGAGCTGGCCGCGGCGCAGGCCGGAGCCGGTGCGCCGTCGTCGCCGTCCGGGGACGTGCTGGCCGAGGCCGGGCCCGGTCCGGTGGCGAAGAAGCCCGCCGCCCGGAAGTCCGCGGTGAAGACGACCGCGGTGAAGACGACCACGGCCAAGAAGGCGCCGGCGAAGAAGACCACCGCCAACAAGACCGCGGTGAAGAAGACGGCGAAGAAGGCGTGACGTGACCGAGCACCCTGGCGAGCAGTTCCCACCGGACGTCGACCCCGACGTCGAGCCGGGCTTCGAGCCGTACCCGTCCGAGGAAACCCCGCACCACCACCCCGACTACGACACCGAACCTGCCCCGCAGAACGAGTACGCCGAGGAGTCCGCTCCCTCGTACGACGTCGAGCCCGGCGGAGACTCACGCGAGACCGACATCGAGGGCGAGTCGTACGGCGGAGAGTTCGGCGCATCCGAGTCGTACGGCGGAGGGTCGTACGGCGCAGGGTCGTACGGCGGAGGGTCGTACGGCGGCGACGAGCAGCCTGCTCCGGTCGAGGAACCAGCCGCCGTGGAACTGGCGGCCGAGGAACTGGCGGCCGAGGAATCGGGCGCCGAAGAACCGGGCGCCGAAGAACCGGCCGCAGACGAGCCGGCGGCGCATGTGGATCCGGCCGAGGTGGAGTTCGGGCCGGAGTTCGCGCGGGCCCCCGGCGAGGAGCACGAACACCGGTACGCCGCGGAGTCCGCCGTACCCGAGCACGAAGCCGGGGAGTCCGCCGTACCCGAGCACGAAGCCGGGGAGTCCGCCGTACCCGAGCACGAAGCCGGGGAGTCCGCCGTACCCGAGCACGAAGCCGCGGAGTCCGCCGTACCCGAGCACGAGGAAGCCGAGGAGGCCGAGCCGGAAACTGACGACCCGGCGTCGGACTACGCGGACGAGGAGGCGGGGCATCCGCTGGTCGAGGAGACGATGGCGCGGCTGGATGAGTTGCGGGATCGGCCGGTGGCGGAGCACGCGGAGGTGTACGCGGATCTGCATGAGCGGTTGCAGAGTGCGCTGGTGGAGGCGGACGCCGAGCACGGCGACCGCGCCTGACCGGACACCGTGGCCAAGGGAGTCAAGCGGTCGCGGCTCGATGCCGAGCTGGTACGACGCGGCCTCGCCCGCTCTCGGGAGCACGCGAGCGACCTGATCGCCGCCGGCAAGGTGAAGATCTCCGGCACCGTCGCCACCAAGCCTGCGACCGGCGTAGCAGCCGACGCGCCCATCGTCGTCGACACCTCCGACACCGACGACCCGAACTACGCGAGCCGCGGCGCACACAAGCTGATCGGCGCCCTCGAAGCCTTCCCCGGCGTACAAGTCAAAGGCCGCAGAGCCCTCGACGCAGGTGCCTCCACCGGCGGCTTCACCGACGTACTGCTCCGGAATGAAGTAGCCCACGTGATCGCAGTCGACGTCGGCTACGGCCAGCTCGTCTGGTCGCTGCAGACCGACGATCGCGTCACCGTCATGGATCGCACCAACGTCCGCACCCTCACCCTCGACGACATCGGGGGCGAACCGGTGGATCTCGTCGTCTCCGATCTCAGCTTCATCTCGCTCACGCTCGTCCTGCCCGCGCTGATCGGGGTGGTGACGCCGGACGGCGATCTGGTGCTGATGGTGAAGCCGCAGTTCGAGGTCGGCAAGGAGCGGCTCGGCAAGGGTGGCGTCGTCCGTGACCCGGAGCTGCGGGCCGACGCCGTACGCGCGGTGGCGGCCAAGGCGACCGAGCTAGGTTGGGGAATCGAAGGCGTGGCGGCCAGTCCGTTGCCTGGTCCGTCAGGAAATGTCGAATACTTCCTGTGGATACGCCGATCCGCACCGCCTCTCGATGAGACGATGCTCCAAACCGCGATCGAGAGCGGTCCACAGTGAGAGGTAGGACGTAGGTGGCCGAGGACCAACAGCAGCCCGAGCCGCGGCGCGTGCTGCTGGTGACCCATACCGGGCGGGAGCTGGCGGTCGAGGTGGCGCGCGAGGCGCACCGGCTGCTGACCGGTGCCGGGATGCAGGTCCGGCTGCTCGGCGACGAGGCCGAGGCGCTGAAACTCGACCCGGCCGAGATCGTCGACGACCACGAGAAGGCGGCGCTGGACGTCGAGCTGATCATGGTGCTCGGCGGCGACGGTTCGATCCTGCGCGGTGCCGAGCTTGCCCGGCCGCACGGTACGCCGGTGCTCGGGGTGAACCTCGGTCATGTCGGCTTCCTGGCCGAGGCCGAGGTGGACGACCTGGAGCGGATCGTCCAGGTGGTCGTCGACCGCAGCTACACGGTCGAGGAGCGGATGACGCTGGCCGTCGAGGTCCGGCTGGACGGCGACCTGATCTTCGACACCTGGGCGCTCAACGAGGCGAGTGTGGAGAAGGCGGCCCGCGAGCGGATGCTCGAGGTGCTCGTCGAGGTGGACGACCGTCCGCTGTCCCGCTACGGCTGTGACGGTGTCGTCGTCGCCACGCCTACCGGCAGTACGGCGTACTCGTTCTCGGCCGGCGGTCCGATCGTCTGGCCTGAGGTGGAGGCGATCTTGATGGTTCCGCTGAGTGCGCACGCGTTGTTCTCGCGGCCGGTCGTGGTGGCGCCGACCTCGCGGCTGTCGGTCGAGCTGGTTCCGTCGTGGCATGGTCGTGGCGTGCTGTGGTGCGATGGCCGGAGGATGGTCGAGGTGCCGCCGGGCGCCGAGATCGAGATCCGGCGCGGCAAGACTCCGGTCCGGCTGGCGCGGGCGCACACGGCGCCGTTCACCGACCGTTTGGTGGCGAAGTTCGACCTCCCCGTGCTTGGCTGGCGCGGCGCCGCCGAACGCAAACGCAACGGCAAGGCCAACGGACAACAGGAGACCTAGAGATGCTCTCGGAGATCCGCATCACCGGGTTGGGCGTGATCGAGGACGCCACGCTGGACCTCGATCCGGGGTTCACCGCGGTCACCGGTGAGACCGGCGCCGGTAAGACGATGGTCGTGACCGGCGTGAACATGCTGCTCGGCGGCCGGGCGGACAGCGGCCTGGTGCGGCACGGCACCCGCCGGGCGCGGGTCGAGGGCCGGGCCAGCTCGGTGCCGAAGTCGATCGTGCAGCAGGCCGAGGACCGCGGCGGCGAGCTGGACGACGACGAGCTGCTGATCGCCCGCGAGCTCTCCTCGGAGGGGCGTTCCCGGGCCTTCCTCGGTGGCGCGTCCGTACCGGTCTCCGTGCTGGGCGAGGTGACCGGCGACTTGGTCGCCATCCACGGCCAGGCCGATCAGTGGCGGTTGCTCCAGCCGGCGCGGCAACGCGAGACGCTCGACGCGTTCGCGGGCAAGGCGGTGCTCGTCCCACTGCAGGAGTACGCCGCCGCGTACAAGCGGCATCGTGACGTCGAAGCCGAGCTGACCGAGCTGACCACGCGCCAGCGTGATCGTCTCGCCGAGGCGGATCTGCTCCGCTTCGGCCTCGACGAGGTCGCGAAGGCCCAGCCGTTGCCAGGCGAGGACACCGAGCTCGCCGCGGAGGAGGACCGGCTCGCGTACGCCGATGGCCTCCGTACGGCGGCGACGACAGCAGCCGACGCACTGGCATCCGACGAGGGCCTCGACTCCACCCGCCCGAACGACGTACTCGGGCTACTCGCTCTGACGAAACAGGTCCTCGACGCCGAGCGCCAGCACGACCCGAAGCTGGCCGAGCTCGCGGATCGGGCCGGCGAACTCGGTTATCTCGCCGCCGACCTTGCCGGTGAGCTTTCGTCGTACGCCGCTGACGTCGACACCGACCCGGCACGGCTCGCGGTCGTGAGCGAGCGCCGGTCGCTGCTGACCGGTTTGATCCGCAAGTACGGCGCTGAGCAGGGCACGGTGGACGAGGTCCTGGACTGGGTGAAGCGGTCCGCGACCCGGCTGGCCGAGCTCGACGGAAGCGACGAGCGGGTCGAGCACTTGACCGCGGAACTCACTGAACTGGACGCGAAACTCAACGACCTGGGTCAGCAGATCCGCGCGGCGCGCGTCGAGGCCGCCGAGCGGCTCGGCGTCGCGGTGTCGGAGGAGCTGACCGGTCTGGCGATGCCGCACGCGAAGCTCTCGGTCGAGGTGCACGAGACCGCGCGCGGGCCGTTCGGGATCGACGAGGTCGAGTTCTGCTTCGCGGCGAATCCAGGCAGCCCGGCGCGGCCGTTGCAGAAGGCGGCGTCCGGTGGTGAGTTGTCCCGGGTGATGCTCGCGCTCGAGGTGATCCTGTCCGACACGCACAAGATCCCGACGCTGGTGTTCGACGAGATCGACGCCGGGATCGGCGGCCGGGCCGCGGTCGAGGTCGGCAAGCGGCTGGCCCGGCTGGCGGAGAAGGCACAGGTGATCGTGGTCACGCACCTACCGCAGGTCGCCGCGTTCGCCGACCGTCACGCTGTGGTGCTGAAGAGCGACGACGGCTCGGTCACCACCAGCGGCCTGGTCGCGCTCGACGACGACGCCCGGCTGAAGGAGCTGTCCCGGATGATGGCCGGCCTGGAGAACTCCGACGCCGCCCAGGCCCACGCCGAGGAACTACTCGCGCTGGCGGCCGAACGCCGTACGAAACCCAAGCGGAAGAAGCGCTGAACCTCAGCCGCGTTTGATGCCGCCACCCTGCTTGGTATCCACCCTGCCACCGGTGGCGGGACGCTCGCCGTTGCCAGTAGCAGGACGCTCGGCGTTCGCGCGCAGGGTGTCATAAGCCGCTTGGGCTCCGTGGACCCGGTCGAGAAGTGCCCACCGGAGCTCGTGGAAGTTGGTCGCCCCGAGTGCCTCGGGCTGACGGGTCATTTCCTCCGGGCTCATCTCGAAGACCGTCCTGGCCCATTGCTCGACCCGAGCGGCTCGCGACCTCTCAGCTGCCTCCTCCGACTCCGCCACCGCCGGACCGACCACCGAGCTGCCTGCGGGCGCCAGACCGGACATCATGCGCCTGGCAGTTTCCAGTTCGGGGTCGAGGGCCGGACGCTTGGGTGTGTCTGCCATCACTGCTCCGTTCGGGTTGAAATCCCGCTCGACGCTATCCAGGCCCAGGGGTCACGCGTCGTTCGAAAGGATGATTTGACGCACAGTCACCAGGATTTCCGTGCGTGATTGCGGGCGTGCGAGGGTAAATGAACCGGCAGGGGGCTCTTGACATGGCAGGATGAGAGCGCGATGAAACTGCCCAGCCTGCGGAGAGCACGACCCACTGAACTGCCCGGGATCGCCGGAGTGGTCCGGCTCGATCGCCGTACCAAGAATCTCACCAAGCGGCTGAAGCCGGGCGAGATCGCGGTCATCGACCATGTCGACCTGGACCGGGTCAGCGCCGAGGCGCTGGTCGACTGCCGGGTCGCCGCGGTGGTGAACGTGGCCGACTCGATCAGCGGCCGCTACCCGAACCTCGGCCCGGAGATCCTCGTCGAGGCCGGCATCCCGCTGGTCGACGGCGTCGGCCGTGAGGTGTTCGCGACCCTGCACGAAGGCGAGCGGGTCCGGCTGCACGACGGCGCGCTGTACCGCGGCGAGGAGGTCGTCGCCAAGGGCATCTCCCAGGACAGCACGACCGTCGCCGAGTTGATGGACGACGCCCGCGCCGGCCTGTCCACCCAGCTCGAGGCGTTCACCGCCAACACGCTGGAGTACCTGCGCCGCGAACGCGATCTGCTGCTCGACGGTGTCGGCGTACCGAACATCCATACGCCGATGGACGGCAAGCACGTGCTGATCGTGGTCCGCGGGTACGACTACCGCGAGGACCTGGTCGCGCTGCGCTCGTACATCCGCGAGTACCGGCCGGTGCTGATCGGCGTCGACGGCGGCGCGGACGCACTGGTGGAGAACGGCTACGTGCCGGACCTGATCGTCGGCGACATGGACTCGGTCAAGGACGAGACGCTGAAGTGCGGTGCCGAGGTGGTCGTGCACGCGTACCGCGACGGCCGTGCGCCCGGCTCGGAACGACTCGAGCGCCTCGGCGTGGATTCGATCGAGTTCCCGGCCGCCGGCACCAGTGAGGACGTCGCGATGCTGCTGGCCGACTCCAAGGGTGCCTCCCTGATAGTTGCCGTCGGCACCCATAACTCGCTGGTGGAGTTCCTCGACAAGGGCCGCGCCGGAATGGCGAGCACCTTCATCACCCGGTTGCGGGTCGGTGCCAAGCTGGTCGACGCCAAGGGTGTCGGCCGGCTGTACCGCAGCCGGGTCTCGACGTTCCAGGTGGTCGCGCTGGCCGTGGCCGGCCTGTTCGCACTCGGCATGGCGTTGGTCGCGATCGGCGCCGACGACGTGCTCTGGTCGATCCTGCGGGCGCGCTGGAGCGACTTCGTCTACTGGATCCGGGAGCTGTTCACGTGATCGACTTTCGCTACCACATCGTCTCGATCGTGGCGATCTTCTTCGCCCTGGGCGCCGGTGTGGTGCTGGGCGCCGGCCCGCTGAAGGGCACCGCCAGTGAGGTCGTCGCGAGCCAGGCCGAGAAGGACCGTGAGCAGCTCGCCGACACCCGGCAGGAGCTGACCGACCTGAAGGCGCTGGACAAGTACCGCGACGACTACGTCGCCAAGGTCACGGCGGGACTGACCGACGGCAAGCTGACCGGCAAGCACGTCGCCATCGTCACGATGCCGAACGCCGACGGCGACATGACCAACGCGCTGCAGGATCAGGTCGAGCAGTCGGGCGGTCAGGTCACCACCCGGGTGACGCTGGACAGCAAGCTGTTCGACGCCGGCCAGCGTCAGCTGGTCGAGTCGCTGGTGACTCAGCTCGTCGTCGCCGACATCGACTTCCCCGCGGACAGTACGACGTACCAGCGCGCCGGGCTGATCCTGGCCCGCGGGATCGCGGCCAAGGAGGAAGGCAAGACCGCGGACGCCGACTCGACCAAGGTCATCAGCGGTCTGACCGGGTCGAAGCTGCTGTCGGTGAAGCCGTCGCAGGTCAAGGACCGGGCCAGCCTGATCCTCGTGGTCGCGGCCAAGCCGCCGACGCCGGCGCCGGACAACTCGTCGTACAACGATCCGGTCGACTTCATCGAGGGCCTCGACCAGGGCAGCGGCGGGGTAGTGGTCGCCGGGACGCCGGAGTCCGCGCAGAACGGCGGTCTGCTCAAGACCTTGCGGAGTGACTCCGACGCCACCAAGATCGTTTCCTCGGTGGACGTGGCCAACCTCCCCGCGGGACAGGCGACGGTCGTCTTCTCGCTGGCCGAGCAGGCGGGCGGCAAGGCGGGGCAGTACGGGGCCATCGACGCGAAGAACGGCGTTGCGCCGTCGGCCGTACAGACAAAGGACAACTGACGTGGGAATTCTGAGCGCTGCCGTCGCGGCAGCCGCCACCGCCGCGCTCGAGCGGGCCGCGGCGAAACTGCCCAAGGAGAACCGGGAACCGTTCGAGCGAACCAACCATCGCGGCGAGCCGGTCACCCTGCTCGAAGGTCCGGTCGCGGTGCTGGGCGCGCTGGCCGGCGTCGCGGCATCGCGGTCTGACGGCAAGGTGAAGGCAGCGGCGCTCCTGGCGGGCTCGGTCTCGGGCGCCGTCGGTGCGTACGACGATCTGCGCGGAACCACGCAGGCAAAGGGCTTTCGGGGACACCTCAGCGCTTTGAAGCGTGGCGAGGTGACGAGCGGTGCGGTCAAGATCCTCGGCGTCGGTGCCGCCGGCCTGGCTGCCGCCGCACTGTTGCCGCGGAAGTCTTCGGGTGTGAAGGCCGTGGCCGGGATCGTTGCCGACGGCGCCTTGATCGCCGGTACGGCGAACCTCACCAACCTGCTGGATCTTCGGCCGGGACGCGCGCTCAAGGCGGTCACCGCGGTGAACGCCCCACTCGCGGTCGTCAGTGGTCCGGCCGGCGCGGTCGTCGGCGCGGCCGCCGCTTCGGCTCCGTCGGAGCTCGGTGAGCGCTCGATGCTCGGCGACTGCGGGGCGAACGGCCTGGGCGCGATCACCGGTACGGCGCTGGCCGCGTCACTGCCGAGGCCCTTGAAAGCCCTGGCTCTGGCTGCGGTCGTCGGTCTCAACCTCGCCAGCGAAAAGGTCAGCTTCACCAAGGTCATCGCCGGCAACCCGGTCCTGGACAAGATCGATCAGTGGGGCCGACGGCCCAAGTGAGCGAAGACGGCTCGGGCGCCCCGCGCCCAGCCGGCGCCGAGGGCGCGGGGGTGCGCATCGCGCGGGCCGCACTGATTGTTGCCGCGGTCACTGTGCTGGCCCGGGTGGTCGGCTTCGGCCGGTGGCTGGTCTTCTCGAAAACCGTCGGTGCGGGCTGTCTTGCCGAGGCCTACGCAACGGCGAACCAGTTGCCCAACGTGCTGTTCGAGATCGTCGTCGGTGGTGCGCTGGCCGGTGCGGTGATCCCCGTGCTGGCCGGGCCGGTGGCTCGCGGAGACCGGGACGCGCAGGGCCGTATCGTCGGCGCACTCTTGACGTGGTCTGTGGTGTTGCTGGCGCCGTTCGCCTTGCTGGCTTGGCTTTTGGCGTCCACCTATACCGACGCGATGCTCGACTCGGGCCCGGAGTGCGGCGGCTCGGCATCCACCGCCACCCGCATGCTGATGATCTTCGTGCCACAAGTCTTCGGCTACGCGATCACGGTGATCGCCACAGCCGTCCTGCAGTCCCACAAGCGCTTCGCCGCAGGCGCATTGGCTCCGCTGATCTCCAGCCTGGTCGTCGTCGCCACCTACCTGCTCTTCGCTGCTGCTGCCCCTGAGGCCGACGCAGCGTCGCGGGGAGCTGCCGATCTCCTCGCCTGGGGTACGACGGCCGGTGTCGCCGCCCTCGCTCTGACTGTGCTCGTGCCGATGCTCTTCCTGCGGATCCCCATCAAGCTGACGCTGCGACTCGACCCAGGCGTCGGTCCGGTACTACGGAAACTCGCACTGGCCGGTCTCGCCGTACTGATCGCGCAGCAGTTCGCCTTCCTTGTCACCACGTACTTGGCGAACCACAGAGGTGTTGCCGGCAGCATCGCGGTCTACACCTGGGCCAACGCGGTCTATCTGCTCCCGTACGCCGTACTCGCCGTTCCCATCACCACAGCGGTCTTCCCGCGCCTGGCTGCGGCGTTCGAGTCGGCGGAGCGCTTCGACTACTACGCAGCCACGTCGACGCGGGCTGTGATGCTGGCCGGCGGCGCCGGGGCCGCGTTGCTGGCTGGCACCGCTGTCCCGGTCGCGAGGATCTTCGCGTACGACGGTGGCGCCGTACAGGAAGCGCAGGCGTCGTCGCTCGGCAATGGGCTCATCGCCTTCGCCCCTGCGGCTATTGGCTTTGCAGTGCTGATGCACCTCGGCCGCGTGCTCTACGCGCGACACGCTGGACGCCAGGTCGCTGTGGTGACCTCAGGCGCTTGGGTGCTGGTGGCTGTGGCCGGTGTGGTGCTGACAGCTCAGTGGGATGCGGTGCCGGCGTTGGCCGCCGCTATGTCGGTCGGCATGGTGCTCGGCGCTGTCGCCCTCCTGCTGGTCCTGCGCCGCGAGGCTGGACCAGCTGTGCTCGACGGAGTGCCGCGTGCTCACGTTGTTGCGCTGGTGGGCGCCGTACTGGCAGGTGCTGCGGGCTGGGCGGTCGCGCTGCCGGCCGACGACGCCGGACTGGGCATGTCGCTCGTATTCTCGGTGCTCTCAGGCCTGGCGGTCGTCATCGTGTACGCCGTCGTCGTACTGGCACTGGATCGTCAAGACGCTCGCGCACTACTACACCGAGGACGGATGCCATGAGGATCGGCCTGCTACTCGCGGAGTCGCGAGGCGGGATCGGGCAGCACGTCGCCTCCCTGGTGCCGCGCTTCGTCAGCGCCGGCCACGAGGTGGTCGTCTGCGCTCCACCCGGTACGGCGGAACACTTCGACTTCGGTGACGCGACAGTCGTCACACAGGCCCCAGCACTCCGCGGCACCGACGTGGTCCACGCTCATGGCTACCGCGCGGGCATGACGGCTTTACGCGACCGGGCGCGGCTACGACCGCTCGTAGTCACCTGGCACAACGCGGTGATCGCTCCAGGTCCACGCGGCATCGTGATGCGGCTCGGCCAGCGGCTGGTAGCCAAGGGCGCCGACCTGACTCTAGGGGCCTCCAGCGACCTCGTAGACCTCGCCAAGAGCCTGGGAGCCCGCGACGCGCGGCTGGCTCCAGTAGCGGCTCCGGCCATCCCAGAAGCCCACACATCGCGTGAGGAGGTACGGCGGGCTCTCGGCCTCACCGACGAGCCCCTCGTGCTGTCAATCGGCCGACTGGCACCGCAGAAGGACTACCCGACACTACTGTCCGTAGCAGCCCTTGTGCGGGAGTCCAACCCGGACGTGGTGTTCGCGATCGCCGGAGACGGCCCGCTGCGCGACAACCTGCAGGCACGCATCGATGCAGAGCAACTGCCGGTGCGGCTGCTCGGACACCGCTCCGACGTGGCCGACCTGCTTGGGGCGGCGGACATCTTCCTGCTGACCTCTCACTGGGAAGCGCGGGCTCTGGTGATTCAGGAGGCGTTGCAAGTCGGCGTACCGGCGGTGGCTACGGCGGTTGGCGGCGTACCCGAGTTGGTCGACGACAGCGCCGTACTGGCGTTTCCTGGCGATGCGGACGGGCTGGCCGACGGCGTACGGGCGGTGCTGGCGGAGCCGGAAACGGCGAACGCTATGCGGACGCGCGGCCGGGAGTTGGCCGCGAAATGGCCGGACGAAGACGCGGTGGCGAAGAATCTGCTCGACATCTACGCGGGTCTCGTCGCGACCAGGGGTTGACAAGAGGTAGGCTGAAGGCCCGTGGACAGGGCTTCGAACTCCCAGCAGACCAAGCACGTATTCGTCACCGGTGGCGTGGCATCCAGTCTCGGCAAGGGGCTGACAGCGTCCAGCCTCGGCAGTCTGCTGACGGCGCGGGGCATCCGGGTCACCATGCAGAAGCTGGATCCGTACCTCAACGTGGATCCCGGCACCATGAACCCGTTCCAGCACGGCGAGGTGTTCGTCACCAACGACGGCGCCGAGACCGACCTGGACATCGGCCACTACGAGCGGTTCCTCGACCGGGACCTCTCCCAGGTCGCGAACGTCACCACCGGCCAGGTGTACTCCAGCGTGATCGCCAAGGAGCGTCGCGGTGAGTACCTGGGCGACACGGTTCAGGTGATCCCGCACATCACCAACGAGATCAAGGAACGGATGCTGGCGATGGCCGGCCCGGACGTCGACGTCGTACTGCACGAGATCGGCGGCACGGTCGGTGACATCGAGTCACTGCCGTTCCTGGAGGCGGCCCGGCAGGTCCGGCACGACGTCGGCCGGGACAACGTCTTCTTCCTGCACATCTCGCTGGTCCCGTACCTCGCCCCGAGCGGCGAGCTGAAGACCAAGCCGACCCAGCACTCGGTCGCCGCGCTGCGCTCGATCGGTATCGCCCCGGACGCGGTCGTCTGCCGCGCCGACCGGCCGATCCCGGACGGCGTGAAGCGGAAGATCTCGCTGATGTGCGACGTCGACACCGAGGCCGTGGTCGCCGCCGTCGACTCGCCGAGCATCTACGACATCCCGAAGGTGCTGCACACCGAAGGTCTGGACGCGTACGTCGTACGGCGGCTGAACCTGCCGTTCCGCGATGTCGACTGGACCCGGTGGGACGAGCTGCTGCGCGTCGTCCACCACCCGAAGGACGAGGTGACCGTCGCGCTGGTCGGCAAGTACATCGACCTGCCGGACGCCTACCTGTCCGTCGCCGAGGCGCTGCGGGCCGGCGGTTTCGACAACGACGCGAAGGTCAACCTGCGCTGGATCGCTTCCGACGAATGCGCCACGCCCGAGGCGGCCGCGCGGCTGCTCGGTGACGTCGACGCGGTCTGCATCCCGGGCGGTTTCGGCGTCCGCGGCATCGAGGGGAAGATCGGCGCGATCCGGTTCGCCCGCGAGCAGGGCATCCCGATCCTCGGGCTGTGCCTCGGGCTGCAGTGCATGGTGATCGAGGTCGCGCGCGACCTGGCCGGGCTGGTCGAGGCGAACTCCAGCGAGTTCGATCCTGACGCCGAGCAGCCGGTGATCGCGACGATGGAGGAGCAGAAGCACATCGTCTCCGGCTCCGGCGATCTCGGCGGGACGATGCGGCTGGGCCTGTACCCGGCGAACCTGGCCGACGGCTCGATCGTCCGGGAGTTGTACGGCGCTCCGTCGGTGCAGGAGCGGCACCGGCACCGCTACGAGGTGAACAACGCCTACCGCGACAAGCTCGAGACGGCCGGCCTGGTGTTCAGCGGACTGTCGCCGGACAACGAACTGGTCGAGTTCATCGAGCTGGACCGGTCGCAGCACCCGTACTTCGTCGCCACCCAGGCACACCCGGAGCTGCGGTCGCGGCCGACCAAGCCGCATCCGCTGTTCTCCGGGCTGATCGCGGCCGCGCTGGTCCGGCAGCGCGAATCCCGGCTTCCTGTCGAGGAGCCCGTCGCTAAGAAGGCCGGAGCCAAGGTCGCGGCTGGAGCGGTCAAAGCCCGATGAAGGATCTTCCCGAACTGCGGTTCGGCGCCGGCCTGGCTGACGCGCGTGAGTCCTGGCCGGTGTCGTCGTCCGAGGTGGTCCACGAGACGGGCCGGGTGATCTCGGTACGACGGGATCACATCGAGCCGCCGGGTGGTCGAGACGCCTTTGTCCGCGACGTCGTCGTACATCCTGGTGCTGTTGGGGTGGTCGCGCTCGATGCCGACAACCGGATGCTGCTGGTGCGCCAGTACCGGCACCCGGTCGGCTATCGGCTGCTCGAGCCGCCTGCTGGGCTGCTCGACGTACAGGGGGAGCAGTACCGGCTCGCCGCTGAACGGGAGCTGTGGGAGGAGACGGGGACGAAGGCGGCCGACTGGCGCGTCCTGGTCGACGCCTTCACGTCTCCGGGGTTGACCGACGAGGCGGTGCGCATCTTCCTGGCCCGCGACTTGTCCCCGGCGGACGAGTCCTACGACCGCCTCCACGAAGAAGCCGACATGGAAACCGTGTGGGCCCCGCTGGTCGACGTCGTAGCCGCCGTACTGGCCGGCCACCTCCACAACCCCATCCTCGTCATGGGCTCCCTCGCCACCTGGACTGCCCTAAACGGCCCCGGCCTGGAAACCCTCCGCCCCGCCGACACCCCCTGGCCCGCCAAAGACCGCTGAGGCGCGGCATCGTTATGTGCCGCCCGTGGCACCCGAACAACCGGCTTCGGCCCACTTCGCTGAATCAGCCTTCGCTGAGTGCGGCGGCGACTGTCCGCACGTTGGTGGTGAACTCCTCGGTGGGAATCTTGGGCAGCATGTCGTCCCAGGCGGCGATCATGGCGCCGCGGAGTTGCATCATGCCGAGGGGGCGGGCGAGGAACCAGAGGTGAAAGTGTTCGCTGCCGTCGCCCCAGCGGTTGAAGTGTGTCCGGCCGACGCCGTCGATGCGGCGGATCGCGTTGGCGACGCGCTGGATCATCGGGCCGAGGGTCGCGGTGAGCTCCGGTGGCAGGTTGTCGAGCCGGTAGTGTTCGCGCGGCAGCAGCAGCGCGACCATCGGCAGCCCGCTCGGTTCGAATGCCTTGAGCAACCATTGGTCGTCGCTCCAGATCACATCCCGCTCAGGCTCGACGCATGTCGGGCAGTCGTCGCCACCGTCCTCACCTCGCCGAGGCGGCTCAGGCACCACCGGCTCAGCCAGCGGCACCACCTGCACATCACCTTCGAACGGAAAGAACGGCCCACCCAGCAAAGGCTCAGCTGATACACGTTCGCCGTACGGCAGCCGACGATGATACTCAGAAGGCAAGTCACTCATACGTCATCTCCCCACTGCGCCCGCAACTCGTCGCGTTCCCATTCGATCCGGGCAACGTTGGACTTGGTCAGCCGCCGGAACTGCAGGTCGATCACCGCCCAGGCGTTCTCCTCGGTGATCCCCAAGAGGTTCTGCACCGGGAGCAAGGCGGCCTCGGGCGACTCGGCTTCGCTCACGATGTCAAGCACCTCGGAGCGCCGCTCGATCGCGGCGAGCACCGCGTCAAGCAGTTCGAGCTTCCTGCGCTGCGCCGCCGCGAGTTCGTCGGGATCGATCATAAGCCGCACTCTGCCGGACCCCTGGGGGTTCGACAATGGGTTTCATGGAGAAGCCGGAGTTGGCGGAAGTGCTGGGGCTCGAGGCGCATCCCGAGGGTGGTTGGTATCGGGAGACGTGGCGGTCGGAGGTGAGTATCCGGCCGGAGGGGTACGACGGGGAGCGGGCGAGCGCGACCGCGATCTACTTCCTGCTCGCACCCGGGGAGGAGTCGCGGTGGCATCGGGTGCGGTCGGCGGAGATCTGGCTGTGGCACTCGGGCGGGCCGTTGACCCTCGAGTACGGCGATGAGCCGGAGCAGGCCGAGGCGTTCACGCTAGGACCCGACGTACGCGCGGGCCAGCAACCACAGCTCGTCGTACCGGCCGGAGCCTGGCAAGCGGCACGCCCAGCCGGCGATCAGCCGGTGCTGGTCTCGTGCGTCGTCTCGCCAGGCTTCGACTTCGCTGATTTCACCCTCCGGTAGGGATTCAGGTCTGCGGGACGATGCCCTCGCCGGCCGTTACCTCGGGGAGGTGTTCGCGCACCATGTAGCCGCCGGCGCAGGCGATCCAGACAGCTGAGAGGAGCAGCGGGATGCCGGTCATCAGGAAGCCGCCGGCGACGAACGCGCCGTCGGTGGCGAAGACGCCGAAGGCTCCGGCGAACGCGATCACGGCTGCCAGCAGGGCCAGGTAGCCGAGCCAGTTCGGCATCAGCCGGGTGCGGAGTACGCCGAGGCCGGCCGCGGCCAGCGGAAGCGTGGCGGCGAAGCCGATCATCGTCGTCATCACCGCGGTCGCGTCGTACATCAGCATGGTCACCGCGGCGTCCCGGCCGGAGATGCCGAAGACGGTCGCGGCGCTGAGGGCGGCGTTCACGAAGATCGCGCCACCGACCAGCACCGAGCCGGCCAGCAGCGCCAGGTGCACGTCACTGCGCTCGTCCCGCTCCCGCATCGCCTCGGCGAACGCGGACGCGAACCAGATCACCAACCCGGCCGCGGCAGCCCACATCAGGGCGCTGGTCAGCATCATGCCGCGGTTGTCGGCGAGCCAGGCCGAAATCGTGCTGTCGGACTCGTCGACTGTCGGTGGATTGCCGGGCAGGAACCTGCCCAGGAGAGCCAGGACGACGAAGGCCAGCCCGGCGAAGCCACCCCAACGCAACTCGTGTCGCTCAGTCATGGGGAAACACCTCCAGTGCGCGCACCGCGAAATGCGGTGCGTCTACTGCTGATGTTCCGCCGTTCTGGGCGGGCGTCAAGAGGGTCCGTCCGGCGAACAGGCGCGTCGTCGGACGGTCCCGTCGCCGCCTACTGGAGAACGGTTGCCAACGCCTCGTATCCGGGCAGCAGATCGATGCCTTCACGCCCCAACTGCTGGATCGCGACGTGGTCCGCGCCGGCCTCCAGATGAGCGTTCAGACCCGCCGCGATATCCACCGCGGAACCGTGCAGCACGAGCGCGTCGACCAGCCGGTCGCTACCCCCGTCGGCGAGGTCGTCGTCGGTGAAACCGAGCCGCTTCAGGTTGGACGTGTAGTTGCGCAAGGCAAGATACGACGCCAGATAGTCGCGCGCCGTCGTCCGCGCGATCTCGTCGTCGGTCTCGAGCACGATCTTCTGCTCGGGCGCCAGCAGCACGCCGCCACCGAGCGTACGACGGGCTTCGCGGGTGTGCTCGGGAGTCGTCAGGTACGGCAGCGCGCCGGCCGTCCGGGTCCCGGCGACGTGTAACACCTTGGGGCCAAGGGCTGCGAGCGCACGGCGATCGACCGGCACCTTCGCGTCGTCGAGCTCGTCGAGGTAGCCGACGATGGTCTCGTACGGCGACTTGTACTCGCCGGTGCGCTCCGGATGACCGATGCCGACCCCGAGCAGGAACCGGCCCGGGTGCTCGTCCTCGAGCCGGTGGTACGACGCACCGACCTCGGTCGCGGCCGACTTCCACATGTTCACAATGCTGGTGCCGACGGCAACGGAACTCGTTGACGCGAGCAACACTTCGGCATCGCGCAGATCGGCGCCCGGGGAAGCGCCCAGCCAGAGCGCTCCGTACCCGGCCTGCTCGAGTCCCGCCGCCAGCTCCGGACCCCAGTGCTGTGGTCCGTGCCAGACCCCGAAGCGTCCCAGTTCGACCGCCACGTCGTACTCCTCTCGTCGGCTTGCGTCTCACCAGTTGCAACCCGGAGCGGACGGATGCAATTCCAGTGCTTCAGAGGGCGTCTGGAAACCCTGCGCCTACTGCGCGGCACTCGGCGGGCACCTCGCTGCACTGGAGTGAAGGTCACGATGCTCCGCATCGAGCCCTCCCCTCCAGCGCACCGAGGCACTCCGCCGAGCACCTGCTCGCGACGGCGCAGGGTTCCCAGACGCCCTCTGGGAAAGCCTGCGGGACCTCGCAGGGGGCGTCAACGATCGCTGCCGTGGCAACCGTCTGTGCCCGCGCGTGTGTGATCCGAAACACTCGTGCGTGCCCTGGGCAACCATCAGAGGTACGACGCGATCTCCGGGACGCGCAGCCGCAGATCCTTCAGCCGCCGTTCGGTGCGTTCGGGTTCACCGACCGTAGCCAGATTGAGCATGCCGGGATCACCGGCCACCTGTCCCGCCCGGATCACCCGCGCCGACCGCTGGGCTCTGACCGGCGCCGCTTCGAGGATCTCCAGCGGCGTGAACACGTCGCCGTACGACGAAGCCATCAAGCGCAGGCGGCGGGCTTGGAAAGCAGGATCCCCCGGCAGTGCGAGCGGCGCCGTGTTCCAGGCAGTGAAAGCGATGTCGTCCAGCGGCACACCCGGCCCGGCCATGTCCCAGTCGATCACGCCGCTGAACCCGGTCTCGTCGCCGATCCAGTTGTAGTACCCGTAGTCGTGCATGCAGATGATCTGGTCGGCCGCGAGTACCCCACGACTCGTTCGCCAGACGATCTCGCCTTCCGGCCGGTACGACGCGATCACCCGGTGGTACCCGGCCAGCCATCGCATCGCGTCCGCGAGTACGTCGTCCGGCACCTCCGGCCCGTACGCCGTACCCGGGAGGTAGTCGAGGATCTCCCGGCCCTGGTCATCGAACCCCAGTACGCGCGGCACGCCATTGACCCCGGCCTCGGCCAGGTAGTTGAGCAAGCCGTGGACGGCAGGAGTCCACGCACCGGTCGCGCGGCGGACGGTGTCGCCGACGCGAACAGCCCCGCCGACGTTCCCACCTGGCAGAGCGATTTCCATGTCAGAAGCTTCCCATCCGGGTTTCAATGAGGGGTACTTGAGAGCACACTTCCGGGCAGCGCGCAGCGGGGGAGAGGGCAACGAACCGGATTGGGTCAAGATTGCGCAAAGCCTGCCTGGCAAGGGATTTCCCGGTCAACGTCACAGGGCGCCACGGCGTCTGATAGGAGTGTAACCGAACCGCCGGGCAACGGTTCCGCGAGTCTCCACCCGATAGGACCATCCGATCAGGTGGTATGAATCCTGCGGGCTTACACTCGGCAGCGACCTGGCAGCACACCCCTCACCGCCGGGCCGCGGACACAACGACGTGGGCCGCACACCCTGGAATGTGAAAGAAGGGCAAGTTGTGAAGGTCGGAGTTCCGAAGGAAGTCAAGAACCACGAGTACCGGGTGGCGATCACCCCGTCCGGTGTGCACGAGTTCGCGCGCAGCGGGCACGAGGTTCTGATCGAGCAGGGCGCGGGGGCCGGTTCGCTGATCCCCGATGACGAGTTCGTCGCGGCCGGGGCACGGATCGTGCCGACCGCGGACGACGTCTGGGGCGAGGCGGAGCTGGTCCTCAAGGTGAAGG
Source organism: Kribbella antiqua (assembly GCF_004345665.1). Lineage (GTDB taxonomy): Bacteria > Actinomycetota > Actinomycetes > Propionibacteriales > Kribbellaceae > Kribbella > Kribbella antiqua. The sequence continues at coordinate 377,811 of NZ_SLWR01000010.1, read as the reverse complement.
AGCCGGTGGCGGAGGAGTACCACCGGATGCGCCGGGACCAGGTCCTGTTCACCTACCTGCACCTGGCCGCTAGCGGCGACTGCACCGAGGCGCTGCTGAAGTCGGGTATCACCGGGATCGCGTACGAGACGGTTCAGCTTCCGGACGGCTCGCTGCCGCTGCTGGCCCCGATGAGCGAGGTGGCAGGCCGGCTCGCGCCACAGGCGGGCGCCTATCACCTGATGCGCAGTGGCGGTGGCCGTGGCGTCCTGATGGGCGGCGTCTCCGGTGTGCACCCGGCGCGCGTGGTGATCATCGGTGCGGGCGTGGCAGGCATGAACGCGGCCGCGATCGCGCTCGGTATGCAGGCCCAGGTGCAGCTGTTCGACCGCAACATCGCGCGGCTCCGCGAGGCCGACCGGATCTACCAGGGTCACCTGCTGACGATCGCCGCGAACTCGTTCGAGATCGAGCGCGCGGTGCTCGAGGCAGACCTGGTGATCGGTGCGGTGCTGGTGCCGGGGGCAAAGGCTCCGAAGGTCGTCACCAACGACATGGTCCGGCGGATGAAGCCGGGCAGCGTGCTGTGCGACATCGCGATCGACCAGGGCGGCTGCTTCGAGGACTCGCGTCCGACGACGCACGCGGACCCGGTCTACCAGGTCCACAACTCGTTGTTCTACTGCGTCGCGAACATGCCCGGCGCGGTGCCGAACACCTCGACGTACGCGCTCACCAACGTGACCCTGCCGTACGCGATCGAGCTGGCGAACCTCGGCTGGCGCGAGGCGATGAAGCAGGACCACAGCCTGGCGCTCGGCCTGAACACGTTCGACGGGCACGTCACCTACGGACCTGTTGCCGACGCTCACGACCTGTCCCAGCTGAAGCTCGACGAGGTGCTGGTCTGAGCATCAGCCGAGCGGTCGGGGCGTACCTGGACCACCTCACGGTGGAGCGCGGACTGGCCGCGAACACCCTGGCGTCGTACCGGCGTGACCTACGCCGGTATGACGGCTATCTCGCGGCCGCCGGGATCGACGACCTCGGCCGGATCACGGAGGCCGTGGTCAGCGACTTCCTGATGCGGTTACGCGAGGGCGATGCGGATCACCCGCCGCTGACCGCGTCGTCGGCCGGCCGGACCGTGGTCGCCGTACGCGGGTTCCACAAGTTCTGTCTGCGTGAGGGTTTGACCGCATCCGATCCAGCAGCCGCGGTGAAGCCGCCGGCGCCGCCACAACGGTTGCCGAAGGCACTTTCTGTGGACGAGGTGACCCGCATCCTGTCCGCGGCTGCGGGCGCCGAAGCCGAGCCCGCGGTACTGGCAACCCGCGACGCCGCCCTGCTCGAATTCCTCTATGGCACGGGCGCTCGGATCTCCGAGGCGGTCGGGCTGGACGTCGATGACATCGACCTGGAGACCGGCGCGGTCCTGCTGCGCGGCAAGGGCAGCAAGGAGCGGGTCGTGCCCGTCGGGTCCTACGCCCGCGACGCGCTGTCGTCGTACCAGGTCCGCGGCCGTCCAGACCTCGTGCAGCGGGGACGTGGTACGCCCGCATTGTTCCTCAACGCGCGGGGCGGTCGGCTGTCGCGGCAGAGCGCCTGGACCGTACTGCGTCGCGCGGCCCAGCGAGCCGGGATCGCCAAGGAGATCTCGCCGCACACCCTGCGCCACTCTTTCGCCACACACCTACTGGACGGCGGCGCCGACGTCCGCGTGGTGCAGGAACTCCTGGGTCACGCCTCCGTCACCACCACCCAGGTCTACACCCTCGTAACAGTCGACAAGCTCCGCGAGGTCTACGCGACCTCACACCCCCGAGCCCTCTCCTCCTGACTCGCTCGTGAAAGGTAGACCCGGTTCGAGCGAGCTGGCGACGGTGTGCGATCATCTGGTCACGTTTCGTCATCCGAACGGTGTAATCAGGCCGGTCGGGAGCTTTGTCGACAAACCACCCCACCCCGGTGCGGAGTGGCTCGTTGAGAGTGCTTGAATGCACGCTTACAGTCGCTGGGATCGCCCGTATCGGTTGAAAGGTTTGACGAGTCATGAACGAGTCGACATTCCCGGTCACCGAGCACCTGCCGACACAGGCGGAACCGACCCGTACGACCCCGGTCCAGCCGGCCACGCCCGCCGCGCCCCGGAGCCTGACCCCACCCGACAACTATGCGGAGATGCCCCGGCCGACGGCCAAGCTCACCGCGGAGGACATCGCACCTGTGAATGATCCGCACGGCCCGAGGAACAAGATCGGGCCGACCGGCCGGCCGCTCCCCGATCTACCGGAGCCGCAGCCGCCGACGAAGACGGGCCCCGCACAGGTGATCGCGATGTGCAACCAGAAGGGCGGCGTTGGCAAGACCACCACCACGATCAACCTCGGGGCGGCGATCGCCGAGACCGGGCGCAAGGTGCTGCTGATCGACTTCGACCCGCAGGGCTCGGCCTCGATCGGGCTCGGCGTCCAGCCGCACGACCTGGACATCTCGGTCTACAACCTGCTGATGCAGCGCGACATCACCCCGGACGAGGTGATCCGTCCGACCCGGGTGGAGAACCTCGACCTGCTGCCGGCCAACATCGACCTGTCCGCGGCCGAGGTCCAGCTGGTCCAGGAGGTCGCTCGCGAGTACACCCTGCAGCGGGTGCTCGAGCCGATCATCCCGTTGTACGACGTGATCCTGATCGACTGCGCGCCCTCGCTCGGCCTGCTCACCGTGAACGCCCTGACCGCGTCGAACGGCATCGTCGTACCGCTGGAGTGCGAGTTCTTCGCGCTGCGCGGGCTGGCGATGCTGACCGACACGATCGGCAAGGTGCAGGACCGGCTGAACCCGAAGCTGGAGATCGTCGGCATCCTCGGCACCATGTTCGACGGGCGTACGACGCACGCCCGCGAGGTGCTCGACCGGGTTGTCCAGGCGTTCGACGAACGTGTTTTCCACACCGTCATCCGGCGTACCGTCAAGTTCCCCGAGACCACGGTCGTCGGCGAACCGATCACGACGTACGCCCCCTCGTCCCAAGCGGCCACGCAGTACCGCGACCTTGCCAAGGAGGTGCTGGCGCGTTGTCCCGCCGGGTAAGCCTGCCAGGTGCCAGTGAACTCTTCGGGGGTGCGGCACCGAAGCAGACCAGACCCGAGAAGCGCACCACCACTGACGGACCACCGGCCGCTTCGGTGCGGTCGCGGACGGCCGTCGTCGACGACCGCAAGTCCAGCGGTCGGGTCCGGCACGACACGAAGATCACCGTGTACGTGACCGAGGAGGAGCTGCTCGGCCTGGAACAGACCAGACTCGCGTTGCGGGCCGAACACGGGCTGAGCGCCGACCGCGGCCGGATCGTCCGCGAGGCGATCGACGTCCTGCTGGCCGACTTCGTCGACCACGGGCCCGACTCTGTGCTGGTACGGCGGCTCAAGGCCTCGGAATGAGCTCGTCGGACTCGCTGCCCTTGGACCTTTCGTCAGCTCCGGCCGACGACGGGGTGCCGGCTGTTGCCGAGGGCAAGGGGTTCAGCGTTCACCTGGTCAACTTCGAGGGGCCGTTCGACCTGCTGCTGCAGCTGATCAGCAAGCACAAGCTGGACATCACCGAGATCGCGCTCTCGGTGATCACCGACGACTTCATCGCGCACATCAAGGCGCTCGGGTCCGAGTGGGACCTGGACCAGACGTCGGAGTTCCTGCTGATCGCGGCGACCCTGCTGGACCTGAAGGCGGCGCGGCTGCTGCCGAAGGGCGAGGTCGAGGACGACGAGGACCTGGCGCTGCTGGAGGCGCGGGACCTGCTGTTCGCGCGGCTGCTGCAGTACCGGGCGTTCAAGCAGATCGCGGCGCTGATCCAGGAGCGGATGGCTGCCGAGTCGCGGCGCTTCCCGCGGGCTGTCGGCGTGGAGCCGCGGTTCGCGGAGCTGCTGCCGGAGGTGCTGCTGGGAATCGACCCGGCCGGGCTGGCCGCGCTGGCTGCCCGTGCGCTGGCGCCGAAGACCGACGTACCGGAAGGTGTGTCGCTGATGCACCTTCACGGGTCCCAGGTGACGGTGCGCGAACAGGCCGTGGTGATCGTGGACCGGTTGCGGCGTCAGCGCAGTACGACGTTCCGGGCGCTGGTGGCGGACTCGCCGGACACGGTGACGACGGTGTGCCGGTTCCTGGCATTGCTGGAGCTCTTCCGGGAGGCGGCGGTCTCGTTCGACCAGGTGACGCCGCTGGGGGAGCTCACCATCCGGTGGACCGGCACGGACGAGGGCGACATCGACGTCAGCGACGAGTTCGACGAGGTCGCCAAGCCCGAGTCCGAGGAGGGCGAGGCGCCGCAGGTCTCCGACGACCACGACTTCCTCGAACCCGGCGACCTCGCCACAGATGACGACGACGCCGAGCCAGGCGCCTCGAACGAGACGGTGGAGCAGTGACCGAACACAACCCGACCGAGTTGGACACCGCCCCCGACACCCACAGCTTCGTAGACAACGGCGCCGAAGACCTCGAGCCCGAGTACGACGCCGAGCCCACCCCGGGCGACTCCGCCCCGGAGTCCGGCGATGCGGCAGGCGACTCCGACTCCGACTCCGCGGAGGCTGCTCCCCAAACCGGTTCGGGGAGCGCTCCAGCCGAGTCTGGGGAGCCTAACCCACCGGAATCGACCAGCAGAGCTCCCCAAACCAGCTCGGACGACGAAGCAGACGGCGTGGACCCCAGCTCGGAGCCCGCCGCCCACCCCTCCGGCGACTCTACCCCCGGCGACTCCGCTTCTGACTCGGCTCCAGGCGACTCTGCCTCGGACTCCGGCGATGCCGCAGGCGACTCCACGCCCGGCGACACCGACTCCGCCTCCGGCGACTCCGCGTCAGGCGACTCCGGCTCTGGTGAGGGTGAGGGCGGCGTACTGGATGAGGATCATCTGCCGCCGGGGCAGACGGAGGTTCCGGTGGGGGAGGAGGTGGTGATCGACGACGACACGATGCGGCGGGCGCTCGAGGCGATTCTGATGGTGACGGATGAGCCGTTGCCGGTGCTGACGTTGGCGCGGGCGGTGGGGCGGCCGACGGGCGATGTGTCGGCGGCGCTGGAGACGTTGGCTGAGGAGTACACCGAGCAGGGACGTGGGTTCGACCTGCGTGAGGTGGGTGGCGGTTGGCGCTACTACACCCGCGTGGAGGCGGCGCCGTACGTGGAGAGGTTCGTGCTCGACGGGCAGCAGGCGCGGCTCACCCAGGCGGCGCTGGAAACGCTCGCGGTGGTCGCCTACAAGCAGCCAGTCAGCCGCGCGCGCGTGTCCGCGATCCGTGGTGTGAACGTCGACGGCGTCATGCGTACGCTCGTCGCCCGCGGTCTGGTGGAGGAGGCCGGCTCCGACACCGAGTCCCAGGCGACCCTCTACCGCACCACGTCGTACTTCCTCGAACGCATGGGCATGCAGTCCCTCGACGACCTCCCCGAACTCGCCCCCTACCTCCCCGAAATGGACGATGTAGAAGAAGAACTAGCCGCCCAAACCATCCCCACCACCGAAACCCCCGCGGACGACGCCACCCCCGACCAGCCAGCCGCCGAGCCCGCGCACGCAGACCCGACCGCCGAAGCGGACCAAGCACCCGCCGAGCCCGGCGACGCCGACACCCAGCCGGAGGACGCCGCGAGCCACGACGTCCCCGGCGAGTACGGCGCCGCCGGCGACGCGGAGGTGGAGGACGCCGTGGGCGAGGACGTCCCCAGCGAGTACGGCGCCGCCGGCGACGCGAAGGCGGAGGACGCCGCCGGCGCGGAATACGCTCAGGCGGGAGAGCCGGCTGGCGAGGACGTGGGCGGCGGGTACGCGGCCGGGGACGCTGGCGACGAGACCGGGATCGACGGGGATCTGAGCACCGATGAGTCCGTCGACCTGGATCTGGAGCATGAGCCCGGCGAGCTCGAGCCGTCCGACGAGCTCGAACCCGCCGAGGACGATGACGAGACGGGCATCGACGGTGACCTCAGCACCGGCGAGCCGGTCGACCTGGATCTGGAACACGAGCCGGACGAGCTAGATCCGTCCGATGAGGTCGAGTCGGCCGAAGCCGTCGATCCGGCCGAAGCCGAAGCAGAGGAGCCCGCAGTCGACGCCGCCAAGTCCCCGGACGGGATCTCGGCGGATGACGCGGACCGCGGGAATTTTGGGGATGCTCGGCGTGATGGTTGAGGAAGCCGGGATTCGGCTGCAAAAGGTGCTGGCTCAGGCGGGGATTGCGAGTCGGCGGAATGCTGAGTTGCTGATCGAGCAGGGGCGGGTCGAGGTCGACGGTCAGGTGGTGACGGAGTTCGGCGTACGGGTTGATCCGGCGGTGGCCGTGATCCGCGTCGACGGCGAACGCATTCCGCCGACCAGCGCGCACGTGTACCTCGTCCTCAACAAACCCCGCGGCGTCGTCACCACGATGTCCGACCCGCAGGGCCGTCCGTGCATCGCCGACTACGTCCACGATCGCCCGGAGCGCCTGTTCCACATCGGCCGCCTCGACACCGACACCGAGGGCCTGCTGCTGCTCACCAATCATGGCGAATTCGCCCACCGTCTGACGCACCCGTCGTACGAGGTCTCGAAGACGTACGTCGCCGAAGTCGACGGCAACGTGAAACCAGCGGCCCTTCGCCGGCTCCTCGACGGCATCGAACTCGACGACGGACCCGCCCAGGCGGACACCGTGAAGGTGGTCTCCAGCATCCGCGGCCGCACGCTCATCCAGATCAGCCTGCACGAGGGCCGCAACCGCATCGTCCGCCGCATGTTCGACGCCATCGGTCACCCGGTCAAACGCCTCACCCGTACGGCGATCGGCCCCGTCCGCCGCGGCAACCTCCACACCGGCGAACTCCGCGACCTGGACCACAAAGAACTAGGCCAACTCCTCGACCTCGTCGACCTCTAGTCCACTCGTTCCGACAACAGCGCCGTACCCGCTCGGTCGTAGTACGTGATCGTCTGTGCTCTCATGTCGAAGGTCCACTTTTCGACGCCCGCGTCGGCGAGTGCCCGGGACATTTCGACGTACGAGGTGACTCGCTCCTTGTGGAGTCTGAGCCCTTCGACCACAGCTTGCTTGTCGCCGGTCGTGGCGATCGAGAACACCTCGTGAGCGGGCGCCGTCGTGACCTGGTGGCCGGCGTCGCCGTGGTACGTCGTGTGTCCGTCGGTCAGGTACGAATCGCTGGTCGTCACCCCGATCTCGCGCAGCGCAGCGAGCCAAGCGACGAGCGTTGACGGGTTGCCGAGTCGGTCATGAATGTCGTTGACCTGCTCCAGAGTGAACATGCATCCATCCTCAGTGGCAACGAGCCTGGTCGCTACTGTCTGGTGAGGGGCGCGATTGACATCAAAGGGGTAACGCCGGAAAACGGCGCGCCTGAGACATGGCACGGTTGTCGGAGCTGCCACGTAGTGTGGGTGTGTGAACCGGCGAATCTTCGGTCTGGAGAACGAGTACGGCGTCACGTGTACCTTTCGCGGTCAGCGCCGACTGACCCCCGACGAGGTGGCGCGGTACCTGTTTCGGCGGGTCGTGTCCTGGGGGCGGAGCAGCAATGTGTTCCTCCGCAACGGGGCCCGGCTCTACCTCGACGTGGGCTCCCATCCGGAGTACGCGACGGGTGAGTGCGACTCGGTCACGGACCTGATCGCGCACGACAAGGCCGGTGAGCGGATCCTCGAGGGTCTGCTGGTGGACGCGCAGAAGCGGCTGCACGACGAGGGCATCTTCGGCGACGTCTACCTGTTCAAGAACAACACCGACTCGGCCGGCAACAGCTACGGCTGCCACGAGAACTACCTGGTCAGCCGGCACGGCGACTTCGCCAAGCTGGCCGACGTACTGATCCCGTTCCTGGTCACCCGCCAGCTGATCTGCGGCGCCGGTAAGGTGCTGCAGACGCCGCGCGGCGCGGTGTACTCGGTCAGCCAGCGGGCCGAGCACATCTGGGAGGGCGTGTCCAGCGCGACCACGCGATCCCGCCCGATCATCAACACCCGCGACGAGCCGCACGCGGACGCCGAGCGGTTCCGCCGGCTGCACGTGATCGTCGGCGACTCGAACATGTCCGAGACGACCATGCTGCTGAAGGTGGCCAGCACGGATCTCGTACTGCGGATGATCGAGGCCGGCATCGTGATGCGCGACCTGACCCTGGACAACCCGATCCGGGCGATCCGCGAGATCAGCCACGACATGACCGGCCGCCGCGAGGTCCGGCTGGCCAACGGCCGCGAGGCGAGCGCACTCGACATCCAGGGCGAGTACTTGTCGAAGGCGCGCGATTTCGTCGACCGCCGCGAGCTCGGTACGCCGGCCGTCGAGCGGGCGCTGTCGCTGTGGGAGCGGACGCTGAAGGCGATCGAGTCCGGCGACCTTAGCGGGATCGAGCGCGAGATCGACTGGGTGATCAAGTACCGGCTGATCGAGCGGTACCGGGCGCAGAACAACCTCGGCCTGGCCAGCCCGCGGGTGGCCCAGCTCGACCTGGCGTACCACGACATCCACCGGCCGCGCGGCCTCTACTACCTGCTCGAGCGCAAGGGCGCGGTCACCCGGGTGGTCGACGACCTGCGCGTCTTCGAGGCCAAGTCGGTGCCGCCGCAGACCACGCGGGCGCGGCTGCGCGGTGAGTTCATCAAGCGGGCGCAGGAGCGCCGCCGCGACTTCACCGTCGACTGGGTGCACCTGAAACTGAACGACCAGGCGCAGCGGACCGTGCTCTGCAAGGATCCGTTCAAGTCCCACGACGAGCGCGTCGAGAAGCTCATCGCCAGCATGTGAGGTACGGCGGTCTGTCGACGCCCGTACCGGATGCAGTACGGCGCTTTGCCGCGTCACCGTACGTGGTGTGACGCAATGGTGACGCAGGCGGCTGGTGGTGTTGTTGCGCGTGCAGGCTAGGGTGGGCGGCGTTGTTGCCCCTGAGTCGAGCGGCGCGGGTCCGTGCCGCGGGATGTTTCGAGGTGCTGGTTCGTGCGCAAGTTGTTGAGTCTGGTCGCGGTGGCGGCGTTGGGATCGTCGCTGGTGGCCTGTGGCTCCGAAAGCGGAGCCGCCAAGTCCGAGTTCGGCGCCGGCGGGATCAAGGTGACCTCGGACTTCGGTCAGAAGCCGACCGTCACCCACCGCGACGGCGAGCCGGACAAGACCCTGGTGACCCAGGTCCTCAAGGAGGGCGACGGTCCGGTAGTCAAGAAGGGTGAGCTGCTCACCGCGAACTACCTCGGCCAGATCTGGCGGGACGGCAAGGTCTTCGACAACTCCTACGACCGGGGCGCGCCGTCGTCGTTCCCGATCGGCACCGGCAACGTCATCTCCGGCTGGGACGAAGGCCTGGTCGGGAAGAAGATCGGCAGCCGGATCGTGCTGTCGATCCCGGCCGACAAGGGCTACAAGGCGCAGGGCAACTCGCAGGCCGGTATCAAGGGTGACGACACGCTGATCTTCGTCGTCGACCTGGTCGGTGCGGCCGCCAACGACACGCCGCTGGACGCCACTCCGGTCGCCTCGCCGGCCACCCCGATCAAGGTCACCGGTGAGCTGAACGCGGAGCCGAAGGCGACCGTTCCGGCCGGATTCAAGGCGCCGGCGAAGCCGGGCAAGCCGGTCGTCCTCGCCGAGGGCAAGGGCAAGCCGATCGAGAAGTCCAGCCAGCTGATCGGCCGGTACGTCGTCTTCGACTACAGCGGCAAGAAGCAGGCCAGCACGTGGGACGGCCAGCCGGCCACGGCCCAGTCGCCCGCGCAGCCCGGCGCCCCGACCGACCAACTCCAGGTCGGCCCCGGCCCCACCGGCCAAACCGGCGCCCTCGACGGCCTCGCCGGCATCCCCGTCGGCAGCCGCGTCCTCGTCGAACTCCCCGCCTCCAAGGACGCCAAGGGCAAAACAGTCAACGCCTTCGCAGTAATCGACGTACTGAACGCATTCCCAGCCCCGAAGCAGCAGTAAGAAAAGCATCGGCCTCCGGCCGGGTGGTGGGGTGGGGTTCCCTCCCCGCAGCAGCAGTGGTCCAGGGCCGGTCTCCCGTTGTGGAGGCCGGCCTTTGGCGTTCAGCGGCGGAACCAGCGGTTGGTGTCGGGCTGGAAGGTCAGGAACAGAGCGGCGAGTACGGCGCTGATGTGCATGGTGCGGGTGGCGGCCAGGGCGAGGAAGCCCGGAGACCAGTTGATGGTCGTGGGGTCGAGGAGCCATTGGATCGGGCCGATCAGCAGCGAAGCCAGCCCAACCGTGCCGAGGAGGCCGGCGAGTAGGTAGCGCGACCAGGGGATGCCGCGGCGGAAGTACTTGTCGATGACGACGAACAGAGCGCCGTACACAAGCGTCCGTACGGCGATCTGCGTCACCAGGGTGTGCATCGGAGCGTCGGCACTGGTGACACCGATGACGGTTTCTGCGACGCCGGCGGCGACGGCGAGGAGCCACATCGAGGTGGCCCAGCGGGCGGTCAGGGGTGCGACGGGAGGTGCGAGGGTTGGCATGCTCTCAGCGTCGCCGCAGGAGCGCCCAGGATCAGGAGTACTGCGTCCCCACCCGGAGTGGAGGTAGATCCACCGCTCAGCCGCGAACCGCGCTTGCTGGTCCCAGATGGCCGGATTGTTCGTCGTCTTGATGAGGTCAGGCGTCGGGAAGCTCGCGGCCGTGATAGTCACGGCCACGGCACGTCTACCAGGCCGGCCGCGTGGCGGCCTGCTGCGGCGGCGGCTTCGAAGTAGGCGCGGTCGGTGTCGAGGTCGCGGCCCATGGTCGACAGCTTGACTGGGGCTGCCTGCATGGCCTCGTAGAGACCATCAACACCTACGCGTACGACGCGGTGCCGCGCCTTCAGCGGCTCAGCGGCGTCTCGCACCGCATCGCCGAAGTCCCCAGCCAGATCCGGTACGACGACATCCGCCGGCTGCAGCGCCACACGCCCGTACGCCGTGAGGCTGTGGTGCGAGATACCCCGGTGCCGCGGCCGCGGGTCGGCCTCTGAGATGCGCAGCGACGCCACAGCCCGCCCACCCAGCGTGCCGATCGCATTGACCGCCTCACCCGACTGCACCCCGGAGAACCCCCAGCGGGTCCCAGTGCCGAGGTTCCCGGGCCCCTGCGTCAGTACGACGAGTTCCGCCGCCAGCACGTGCACAGCCGTCAGCAGTCCGGTGTGCACCGTGACAGCCTCCCGATCCCCGCCATACGCCTGCCCAACCGTCACAGTGCCGCTCAGCCAGCCACTGTCCCGCAGCGACGCAACAGTCCGCGAGAACGCCAGCGGCAGTGCCCCACCATCCGTCATCACGTACACGACCCGCGTGGTCGGCCGAGCCTCATACACCCCAGCTAGTACGGCGGGCAGCGCGGAGTGCAGGTCCGCCACGACTACCGGCGTACCGAACAGGTCGTCAGCGTCCCGCAGTACGTCGTGATCCGGTGAGTCCTGCTCGTCCGCACCCAGCACCATGGCCTGAAGCGGTGTGTAGCGGGCCTTGACCAGGTGACCGCTCTCCTGCCGGTCAGCCGGCAGCCGGTCGGGTACGGCGACGACCAGTGCGTACCCGCCAGTGCCCAGACCGCGATCCAGCGCCCCCACGTTGAGCAGCACGCGGTCGCCGGCTACCGGCGTGCCCACCAGCTCTGGGTAGGCCAGGGCGCGCACTGTCTGCTCACCAACAGCTGCCGTCAGCTCAACAGCGCCAGCCCAGCTCCGTCCGACTTCACGCACCACTCCGTCGCGCCACCGAATCACAATGGGACCTTAGCCAGCCGGGGATGCCGGCTGGCTGGTCGGGGTGGTCAGCCGCAGTCGTGCACGCGGCCGTCTTCGTAGTAGAGGCGTGCGGAGTCGGACAGCCCGCGGACAGTCCGGTCGGCGCCGCCATAGTGTGAGGCCGCCGCGGGTCACTGCGCGCAAGGCAGGAAGCGAACAAGTGTTCGGCGCGGAAGAGGGGTTTTGACGCCCCGAGGCCGTAAGGTGGTCGGGTGTCGGCGCGGAAGAGTGAGCGGCTGCTCAATGTGGTCATCTGCCTGCTGGTCGCGCGCACCTATGTGACCAAGGAACGCATCCGTGAAGTGGTCGAAGGGTACGCCGGCCAGACCGACGATGCCTTCGAGAAGATGTTCGAGCGGGACAAGGACGAGTTGCGCGATCTCGGCATCCCGATCGAGATGGGCACCATCGACAAGTTCTTCTCCGACGAGGTCGGCTACCGGATCCGCCGGGACGTGTTCGAGCTGCCCGAGGTGCACCTGGAGCCGGACGAGGCCGCTGTACTCGGGGTCGCCGCGCGGGTCTGGCAGCACGCGAGCCTGGCCGAGGCGACCACGTCCGCCGTACTGAAGCTGAAGGCGGCCGGGATCCAGACCGATCAGTCCGCGCTGAGCGCGATCGAGCCGCATGTCGGGGCGTCCGAGCCCGCGTTCGACCCGCTGTGGTCCGCTGTCGTGAGCCACACCGTCGTCCAGTTCGAGCATCTCCGCAGCGGCGCGTCCGAGCCGACGCTGCGTACGCTGGAGCCGTGGGGGATCGTGTCCTGGCACGGCCGCTGGTACGTCGTCGGCCGCGATCGGGACCGGCAGGCGACCAGGATGTTCCGGCTGTCCCGGATCGGCGGCAACGTGAAGACGGTCGGTGAGCCGGGCGCGTTCACCGTGCCGGAGGGGACCGATCTCCGGTCGCTGGTGTCCGAGCTGGCGCCGCCGCGGCCGACGTCGGAGGCGAAGGTCCGGGCCCGGGTCGGGTCCTGCGTGAGCCTGCGCCGCCGCGCCAACGCGATCGAGCCGTACGAGGACGGCTGGGACCTGCTGCACGTCCCGTACGCCGACTCAGGCGTCCTGGCCGAGGAGATCGCGTCGTACGGCCCGGATGCGGTCGTCGAAGGCCCCGGCGACGTACTGGACGGCGTGCTGTGGCGGCTCAGGGCGGTGGCTATATGAGCAACGCACGCGATCAGGTGCAGCGGCTGCTCGCGTTGGTGCCTTATCTCAGAGAGAACGACGGTGCCCGGGTCGACGACGTCGCCGCCGAGTTCGGCGTACGGCCGAAGCAGATCATCGCGGACCTGAAGGTGCTGTGGTTCTGCGGGCTGCCGGGTGCGCAGATGGGCGATCTGATCGAGATCGACATCGAGGCGGCCGAGGGCGAAGGCATCATCCACATCAACAACGCCGACTACCTGGCGCGCCCGCTGCGACTGGCGGCGGATGAGGCGCTCGCGCTGCTGACCGCCCTGCGGACGCTGCGCGAGGTGACGGCCGGGAGCGACCGCGACGCCGTCGACCGCGCGATCGCCAAGCTCGAGCGCGCCGCGGGGGAGGGCGCCGAAGGTACGGCGGCGCACGTCCACGTGGAGCCGGCCGCGCCGGAGATCGCCGAGACGGTCAACCGCGCTCTGGCGGGCAAGCGGCGCCTGCACCTCACGTACGACGTCCCGTCCCGCGACGAGACGACCGAGCGCGACGTGGATCCGATGCGGCTGGTCGTCTCGGAAGGCCGCACGTACCTCGAAGCGTGGTGCCGCTTGGCGGAGGATGTCCGGCTCTTCCGCCTGGACCGCATCGCCGCGGTCAAACTCCTCGACCTGCCCAGCGAGCCGCCGCCCGAGGCGACGCCGCGCGACCTCTCCAACGGCATGTTCCAGCCGTCCGAGCGCGACCTGCTGGCCACCATCAGGCTGGCCCCGCCGGCCCGCTGGGTCGCCGAGTACTACCCGAACGAGTCGGTCGAGGAAGGCCCCGAGGGCTCCCTCATCGTCAAACTCCGCGTCGCCGACACCGGCTGGCTCCAACGCCTGGTCCTCCGCCTCGGCGGCGCCGCCACAGTCCTCGACCCACCCAACCTCACCACCCAAATAGCCGCCACAGCCCGAGAAGCCTTGTCGGCGTACGACGACCCCGCCTGACCCCGACCGCCATTTGATGGGTTGACCCATCACCTTGCCCGTTCCCCCTCCGCATGACGTGGGGGAAGGCACCATTTCATGGGGTATCCCATGAAATGGTGCGACGGCGGGTCAGCCCTGGCTGAGGTGTTTCTCCAGCGGGGCGCGGAAGCGGGGGGTTACGCGGACGCCGGCTAGCCAGGTGGTCCAGCGGGCCGCCTCGGCCTCGACCAGGTTGACGGTCTCGTGGCCGACGTCCTCCAGTAGCTGGAAGCGGACCTCGCCGGACTCGGGCTGGCCCCAGCCGCCGATGATGCGGCCGTCCGCCCACACCGTCGGGCCCACGTTGCCGGTGTTGTCGAAGAGCTTCGCCTTGTGCTCGCCGAGGTACCAGTCGCGCTCCTTCCACCCCATCGGCGTCGGGTCCAGCGCCGGCAGGAACGCCACCCACGGCTCCACAGCATCCGCAGGCGCCTCGTCACCCGGCAGCACGTATCCCGTCTGCCCGTCCAGGTCCACTGCGACCGCCTCGACCCCGGCCAGCGCCTTCTTCGTCTGCCCAGCCGTCCACCCGGCCCACCACTGCAGATCCGCCGCCGTACCCGGCCCGAACGACGACAACCATGCCCGCGCCAACGTCACCCGCGCCTCGTCCGCCGTGAGCTTGTCGCCAAGTCCGTCTGGCAGCCAGTTCTCTGCTGGCGACCACTGGTGCTGCCCGCTCAGCCACGTCCCCAGCGGCCGCCCGCGCACGATCCGGCCCTCGGCAGCCAGCTGGAACAACACTCGGCTCGTCACATACGGCTGAGCGGCGTACGCCTTGCCCTCCGCCATGCTCAGCCGGCTCCGCAGGCGTGGCTCGTCCGCTGACAGCTCCTGCGCGGTCGCCGACCCCCGCAGCGTCAGCGCGGTCGCCGTCGACTCCTCGACAGCCCGCAACCACTGCCCGGCCGCTTCTACATCGGCAGCGATCCCAGCCTCGGTCAGGTGCTTCACCAGCAACTTCCGCTGCTTCACCGCGATGTCGTCCGTGCACGCCGCCTGAACCACAGGCGCAAACGGAGTCGGTACGACGAACACGGTCCGCCGCATGCCGAGCATCCGGATCAGCGTGCGGTCGTCGTACAGCGCACGCTCCGTGCCCGCGACCTCACTCCCAGGCACCCGCGCAGCCACGGACAGGTGGACCGTGGCGGGGTCGGTGGCGTGCAGGGCGACCAGGGACGCGGCCGCCTCGACCGGATCCGCCGCCCGGCAGTCCGGCCCGAGCCGGTGCCGCCGCCCGATCCGCTTCCGCCGCTCCTCGACCCCGATCCGCACCATGCCATCCCCCAGTCTCACCACGCTTGAGCCCAGCCGATTCTGCCCGCCGCCAGGGTCGGGCCGGTTCCACTGGAGACATCCGGTTTTACCATCACGTTCCGACACCGTTGTCCGCTGAGACGCCCCGCTGGACGTGGGCGATTGCGGGGAACCGGCTAGGCTCCTCGTTATGTACTGGTTCTTGCTCTTCCTCGCGGTGGTGGCGGTGTGGCTGCTCGTCCTCGCCCTGCTCGCGAAGAAGCTGTGGGGCCAGGGCAAGGCGCTGACACGGGAGTTGGTCGCCGCCCAGTCCAAGCTGGACGCAGCGATGTCCACGTCCGGGTCTGGACAGACCCGCGAGGATCAGCGCGCCCCGGCGTAGTATTCGGCCCACGTCCCACGCTTGAGCCACAGATCAAGAAGTTTGTGAAAGGGAGATCGACATGGCACCGCTCCTCGGTATGCCCCAGGGCGCAGAGTGGCTCGTCATCCTCGCGATCGTCGTGCTGCTGTTCGGTTCGGCCAAGTTGCCGGCCCTGGTCAAGCAGCTCGGCAAGTCGAAGAAGATCTGGGAGGAAGAGGTCGGCCCGAAGAAGAAGGACCAGGAGCTGACCGAAGGCACCACCCAGCAGGCCCAGGCTCCGGCCCAGCAGCAGGCGCAGCCCCAGGCCGCCCAGCAGCCGAACCAGGTGAACGGCCAGGCGCCGGGCGACGGCCTGCCGCCGACCCACACGGCCAACTGAGCCGAGCGCCCAGCCTTGACCATGGTGAGGATCGGGCGGCGTAAGGAAAAACCGGAACGCCGCCCGAAGGACGACGAGGGTCGGATGACCCTGCGCGAGCACATCGTCGAGCTTCGCAACCGCTTGCTCATCAGTGTGCTCGCGATCGTGGTCTGCACGATCGCCGCGTGGTTCGTCTACTACAAGGCGCTCGACTTCCTGAAGGAGCCGTTCGACCAGGCGGTCCGGCCGTTCGCGGAGAATCGCGGGCTGAAGCCCCAGCTCACCTTCCAGGGCGTCGGTGATCCACTGACGTTCCGGATCAAGGTGTCGGCGATGCTCGGCCTGGTCCTGGCGGGTCCGATCTGGCTGTACCAGCTCTGGGCCTTCATCGCGCCCGGCCTGCATCGCAACGAGCGCAAGTGGGCTTACATCTTCTCTGGCATCGCCACCCCGCTGTTCGCCGGCGGCGTCGCGGTCGCCTACTGGACTCTGCCGAAGGGCATCCAGATCCTGCTCGGCTTCACCCCCGAAACCGTGCAGAACCTGGTCGAACTGGGCAAGTACCTCGACTTCGTGATCCGGACGATGCTGGTGTTCGGCATCGCGTTCCTGATCCCGCTGGTCGTCGTACTGCTGAACATGCTCGGTATCGTGCCGGCCGCCGCGCTGGCCAAGTTCCGGCCGTACATCATCCTGGTGATCTTCGTCTTCGCCGCGGTCGCGACCCCGTCGGGTGACCCGTTCACGATGTGCCTGCTGGCGATCCCGATGTGCGTGCTGTTCTTCGTCGCCGAAGTGATCTCGCGAATCAACGACAAACGCCGCGCCCGCAAGGCCGAAGAACTCCTGGCCGACTGATGACCCGGAAAATCGCGCTGGTGGTGAATCCCACCAGCGGCCGGGGCCTCGGTGCCCGGGTGGCTCCCGTCGTACGACGGAGGTTCGAGGAAGCCGGGATCACGGCCGACGAGTACACGACGACTTGCGCCGAGGACGTCGGGCGGATCTCCGCGGCCGTGATCGCCTCCGGCGCTGATGCGGTGACGCTGATCGGCGGCGACGGCACGATTCACCTCGGCGCCCAGGTGCTGGCGAAATCGGGGATGCCGTTCGGCGTCATCCCGGCCGGCACCGGCAACGACTTTGCCCGCGGCATCGGCGTACCACTGAAGGATCCGGTCAAGGCGGCGGACCTGATCGTCGCCGGCAACACCCGTTCGGTCGACCTCGCGGTGGCGAAGGACGAGTACATCACCACCATCGTGGCCGGCGGCTTCGACTCCCTGGTGAACAAGCGCGCGAACGCGATGCGCTGGCCGAAGGGCAACGCCCGCTACACCGTCGCCACCCTCGCCGAACTACGCACGTTCAAGCCACTCGAGTACGTCGTCACCGTCGACGGCGAGGTGATCGAGACCAAGGCGATGCTGGTGGCGGTCGGCACCGGACCGACGTACGGCGGCGGGCTGCAGATCTGCGCCGGCGCCGAGATCGACGACGGCCTGCTCGACATCACCATCATCCCGCCGATCTCGCGGCTGACCCTGCTGCAGATGTTCCCGAAGCTGGCCAAGGGCACCCACGTCACTGACCCCAGGCTGCGGATGCTGCGCGGCAAATCGGTCCGGATCGACTCGCCCGGCATCACCGCGTACGCCGACGGCGAGCCGCTCGGACCGCTCCCGGTCGACATCACCATCGCGCCGGGCGCCCTGACCGTTTTCGCCTGAGACGGAACCTTCACACACCGAAGTCTGTTCGTCACGCGTCACAGCTGATAGGAAAGCTTCCTAACAGTTCATCCCCCTCGACGCCCCTCGGAGGAGATCGTGACCAACCGTCCCACCCGTAGAACCACCCTGCTTCTCGGACTGGCCCTCGCAACTGCCCCCGCCACCGCCGGAGCCACGCCGTACGAGCCACGCATGCTGGCGACCGGCCTCGACGATCCCGTGAAGAAGGAGATCGCGATGAAGCTGGTCTCCAGTGCGGAGAACTCGTCGCTGGACTGGAAGGCGCAGTACAAGTACATCGAGGACATCGACGACGGGCGCGGCTACACCGCCGGCATTATCGGCTTCTGCTCCGGCACCGGCGACATGCTCGAACTCGTCGAGCTGTACGCCGACCGCAAGCCCGGCAACGTGCTCGCGAAATACCTACCGGCCCTCCGCCGGGTCAACGGCACCGACTCGCACGCGGGCTTGGATCCGAACTACCCGAGGGACTGGAGGACCGCCGCGGCGGACAGCGTCTTCAAGACCGCCCAGAACGACGAACGCGATCGGGTCTACTTCAACCCCGCCGTGGCTCAGGGCAAGTCCGACGGCATCGGCACCCTCGGTCAGTTCATCTACTACGACGCCATCGTCATGCACGGTCCCGGCACCGACGCGACCAGCTTCGGTGGCATCCGCAGCCGCGCCCTCAGGACGGCCAAGCCGCCGGCGCAGGGCGGTAACCAGGTCACGTATCTCAACGCGTTCCTCGACGCCCGCGTCTGGGCGATGAAGCAGGAGGAAGCCCACAGCGACACCAGCCGCGTCGACACAGCCCAGCGCGTCTTCCTCCGCAACGGCAACCTCAACCTCAACACACCGCTGGACTGGAAGGTGTACGGCGACAGCTACCACCTCGACTAGGACACGGACCGCCAGGCCATCACAATCTCCACCGCTCGCGCCTCCTGAGCGTGGTCGCGGGCCGACGGGGGCGAATGTGATGGCCTGGGCGTCCGGTCACGCCTCGGCCCGGTCCGTGCAGGGATCGACCTCGACGCGCTGGCGGAGCATCGAGAGCATGGCGCCGAGTTGCTCCAGCGTCGCGGCCGGGAGTACCGAGCCGACCCAGTTCTGGAGCTCGGCCTCGACCGTTGGGGCCGCTTCGGCCAGGATGCGCTTGCCTTCCGGCGTCATGGTGACCAGCGACGAGCGCCGGTCGTCCGGGTTCGCCGTACGACGGCATCGGCCGGACGCCTCGAGGCGGTCGACCGCCTTGCTGGTGGCGCCGACCGTGATGGCCGCCCAGTGGGCCATGTCGTAGACCCGGGCCACTCCGTGCTGGTCGAGGAACCGCAGGAACTCGAACTGGCCCAGCGGCAGGTTGTGCTCAGCCTTCAGCCGGGCGTCGATCACGTTGTAGAGCCGCGTTTCGAGCCGGACCAGGTCGGTGAACATGGATGTGAGATCGGTCACAAGCTTCCCTGGAATTAGATTCCTAAGAATGTAGTTATCAGGAAGTACATTCCTTGGAATCTATCATCAGTGAGCTGGAGGACGACGATGACTCAGGAACAACGCGCAACGGCGCGAGCGATGATCACCAAGGGCGACCTCGGCCAGACGGCGGCGGAGCAGCGCGCAGGCTTCGACGAGCTGTTCGCGGACCGTCCACTGGGCGACGACGTCACGCTGACGCCCAGCACGCTGGGGGGCGTTCCGGCCCTGGATGTCCAGGTCGAGGGCGCCGACGGCGACGGGGTGATCTTCTACCTGCACGGCGGCGGATATGTGATCGGCTCGGCCCGTACCGGGGCCAACCTCGCGGCGCCGCTCGCACGTCGTACCGGACTGCCGGCGGTGTCGCTGGACTACCGGCTCGCGCCGGAGAACCCGTTCCCGGCTGCGGTCGACGACGCCTTGGCGGCGTACAAGGAGCTGCTCGGGAGCGGTCGCCCGATCGTGATCGCGGGCGACTCCGCCGGTGGTGGGCTCGCGCTGGCCACCATGCTGGCCGCGCGGCGGGACGGCCTGCCGTTGCCCGCGGCTGCAGTCGTGTTCTCGCCCTGGGCCGATCTGACGCTGTCTGGCGCGAGCCTCGACACCCGCGGGGATTACGACCCGCTGTTCAGTCGTGCCCACATGGAGGAGTACGCCGAGAAGTACCTCGCTGGTCATGACCCGAAGGACGAGCTGGCCAGCCCGCTGCTGGCGGACCTCACCGGTCTGCCGCCGCTGCTGATCCAGGTCGGCTCGGCCGAGGTCCTGCTCGACGACGCGCTCCAGCTCGCGGTCCGCGCCGCGGAACACGAGGTCGATGTCAGCCTGGACGTCGTAGCCGGCGCTCCGCACGTCTACCAGCTGATGGTCGGCCTGATGGACGAAGCCGACACGGCGCTCACCCGGGCCGCCGACTGGCTGACCCAGCGTGGCTTTGGGGGCGGCGTCGCATAGCCTGTCCAGCATGAGCACTCCGTCCGAGAAGTACGCCTCGTTCCGCTCGGACCAGGAGCATCCTGCGGTCAAGGAGTTCCGGGGGCTCTACGAATTCGATCTGGACGAGTTCCAGCTGCGGGCCTGTGCCGCGCTCGAGGACGGCCACCAGGTGCTGGTGGCCGCCCCCACCGGCTCCGGCAAGACGCTGGTCGGCGAGTTCGCCGTACACCTGGCTCTCCAGCGCGGTCAGAAGTGCTTCTACACGACTCCGATCAAGGCGCTCAGCAACCAGAAGTACAGCGACCTGGTCAGCCGGTACGGCGCTGACAGCGTCGGCCTGCTGACCGGCGACAACTCGATCAACTCCGAGGCCCCGATCGTCGTGATGACGACCGAGGTGCTCCGGAACATGCTGTACGCCGGTTCGAACACGCTCCTCGGTCTGTCGTACGTCGTGATGGACGAGGTGCACTACCTGGCCGACCGGGCCCGTGGCGCGGTCTGGGAAGAGGTGCTCATCCACCTCCCGGACTCGGTGAGCGTGGTCTCGTTGTCCGCGACCGTGAGCAACGCGGAGGAGTTCGGCGACTGGCTGGAGACGGTCCGCGGCAACACCGTCGTCGTCCTGGAGGAGAAGCGGCCAGTGCCGCTGTTCCAGCACGTAATGGTCGGCAAACGGCTGCACGACCTGTTCGCCGGAGAGGCGCCGACTGCACGCGTCGGCGCCCCGGTGAAGAACAAGTCCGGCAACCCCGCGAAGGCGGGCACGGCGGACATCAAGGATCTGGTCAATCCGCAGCTGGTCCGGATCGCCCGCGACGACAACCGCATCTTCCGGGACGACTCGCGCAAACCACGCCGTCGCCGCGACCTGCCGAAGACCCGGCCGTCACGCACCCACTTCACGCCGCACCGCTCGGATGTGGTGGAGGAGCTGGACGCCGGCGCGCTGCTGCCGGCGATCTACTTCATCTTCTCGCGCAAGGGCTGCGAGGACGCGATGGTGCAGTGCCTGCGGTCCGGCCTGCGGCTGACCAAGCCGAGCGAGCGCGACGAGATCAAGCGGGTACTCGCGGAACGCACCGCCGACCTGCCGGACGAAGACCTCGGCGTGCTCGGGTACCACGACTTCGCCGAGGCGCTCAGCCGCGGCATCGCGGCGCACCACGCGGGCATGCTGGCGGCCTTCAAGGAGGTCGTCGAGGAGCTGTTCGCGCGCGGCCTGATCAAGGTCGTGTTCGCCACCGAAACACTTGCCCTGGGCATCAACATGCCGGCCCGTACGGTCGTGCTCGAAAAGCTCAGCAAGTGGAACGGCGAGGCGCACGTCGACATCACCCCGGGGGAGTACACGCAGCTCACCGGCCGGGCTGGGCGCCGCGGCATCGACGTCGAGGGCCACGCGGTCGTGCTCTGGCAGCCCGGGTTCGACCCGCGTGCCGTGGCCGGTCTGGCAAGCACCCGTACGTATCCGCTCCGCTCGTCGTTCTCCCCGTCGTACAACATGGCTGTGAACCTGGTCCGTCAGGTCGGGCGTTCGCGCTCCCGGGACATGCTGGAGTTGTCGTTCGCACAGTTCCAGTCCGACCAGGCGGTCGTCGGGCTGGCGCGGCAGGTGCAGCGCAACACCGAGGCGCTCGAGGGCTACAAGGAGTCGATCGAGTGCCACCTCGGCGACTTCCTCGAGTACGCCGATCTGCGCCGGCGGATCGGGGAGCGCGAATCCTCTGGCTCGAAGCGGCGCAAGCTGGACCGCCGGGTCGAGGCGCAGGAGTCGCTGGAGAAGCTGCGGATCGGTGACATCATCCGGATCCCGGCCGGCCGAAGCGCGGGCTGGGCGCTGGTGCTCGACCCGGGGATGCGGTCCGAGCGCGAAGGCCCGCGGCCGACCGTGTTGACGCTGGATCGCCAGGTCCGGAAGCTGTCGATGATCGACTTCCCGACGCCGGTCGAGGCGATCAGCAGCCTGCGCGTGCCGAAGAAGTTCAACCCGCGCAACCCGCAGCAGCGGCGCGAGCTGGCTCAGGTACTGCGCAATCGCACCGACATGCTCGGCGACGACGGGCCGCCGTCACGCCACCGCGATGTCGTCGCCCATGCGGACGACCCGGAACTGCAGGAGATGCGCGCGCAACTGCGGGCGCACCCATGCCACGGCTGCTCGGATCGCGAGGACCACGCCCGTTGGGCCGAGCGGTACTTCCGGCTGGACCGGGAGAACCGCGACGTGCAGCGCAAGATCGAGCAGCGGACGAACACGATCGCCCGCCAGTTCGACCGGGTCTGCCAGGTGCTGGACGCGCTGCACTACCTGGACGGCGACAAGACCACCGAGGCGGGCGACCGCCTCGCGCGGATCTACACCGAGCTCGACCTGGTTGCCGCGGAATGCCTGCGGCAGGGCGTGTTCGACGACCTCACGGTGCCGGAGCTGGCCGCGTGCCTGGCCGCACTGGTGTACGAGGCGCGGTCGAAGGACGAGCCGACGTCACCGCGGCTGCCGCGTGGCGACGTACGTCAGGCTCTGGAGCGGATGGGTTCGATCTGGCGCGATCTGTCCGCGCTGGAACGCGACATGCGGGTCGACTTCCTCCGCTCGATGGATCTCGGGTTCTGCTGGCCGGCCTTCCGCTGGGCCTCCGGTGCGTCGCTGGCCGAGGTGCTCTATGAGTCGGACCTGGCTGCGGGCGACTTCGTCCGTTGGGTCAAGCAGCTCATCGACCTCACCGAACAGGTCGCCGACGCGGCCGGCGACACCCCGCTGCGTCGTACGGCGCGGTCCGTCGTCGACCAGATCCGCCGCGGCGTCATCTCGTACGCGTCGATGGTCGACTAGAACATCAAGGCCCTGAAGTGCGGGTTGTCCACCTGCGCTTCGCCGGCCATTCCCGTCAGTACGGCGCGCATGGCGTCGATGGCCTCGTCGCCGTACTCACGGCGGAGTCTGCGCTCGTAGGACTGGTGGAAGCGACGGGCGGCGGCGAGTGCGGCCTCGCCGCGTGAGGTGAGGTGGAGCAGCCGGGCGCGGGCGTCGGAGGGGTCGAGGCGGCGTTCGACGTAACCGCGGCGTTCCATGTCGTCGACGATCTGGCTCGCACCTTGTTTGGTGATCTCCAGCCGCTCGGCGAGGCCGCTGATGGTGGTCGGGCCGGCGCTGAGCGTGCGCAGGACGAAGCCGTCCGTCCGGCCCTGGTCGTCGTACCCCTGCTCGGCCGTGGCGGCCCGCAGCGCGCGGACGAACTCCTGGTCCGCCAGCAACAACAGAATCCCGAAATCAGGCTTGCCGGATCGCGTCATGTCCTCCATGATAGTCAAGCTGGCTTGGTCAAGTCAGCTTGACTATCTCATCAAAGGGGGAAGGCATGTACGTCATTCACGCCGACGAGGCTCCGAGGTTCCAGCTGGCGCCCGGCGTCGAGTTCACCGGGCTGGCGGCGCCGAGCCGCGGGTCCGCCGGTCTGTGCACGTGGAAGCTCACAGTCGATCCGGGAGTGGGCGGCGGCGAGTCGCACACGATCGACCGGGACGAGGTGTTCATGGTGCTCACCGGGACAGTCCAGATCACGCCGGACGGCGACAAGCTCGGTCCGGGCGACGCGGTCGTCGTACCGGCCGGTGAGCCCATCGCGCTGGCCAACCTCGGCGAGGAGAAAGCCGAGTTGTACGTCGCCATCACCGCGGGCTTCACCGGGACGATGGCCGACGGCACCAAGGTGCAGCCGCCGTGGGCGCAGTGACTGTGATCTCATCCGCATCGGCGGTCGATGAACCGTTGCGGTGACACACTCCGCAGTGCTGCCTACGAAGGAGATCACGTCCGTGGAGATGACCCGCCGGAACCTCGGCAAGCTTGCTGTCGCGACCGGGGCGGTCGCCGCCGTCGGGACCGGCGTTGGAACGACCCTGAGCCGGTCCGCCGATGCGGCCGCGACCTGGAAGACGACCGGCACCGCGGTATCCGCGCTGGCCGGCTTCGACAACCAGATGAAGTCGTTCATGCAGGCACGCGGGATCTCGGCCGGGCAGCTGGCGGTCACCTACAAGGGCCGGCTGGTGCTTGCCCGCGGCTACAGCACCGTCGACACGCTGACGGTCCAGCCGACCTCGCTGTTCCGGGTCGCGAGCCTGTCGAAGTCGATCACCGCGGCGGCGATCATGAAGCTCGTGCAGGACGGCAAGCTGAGCCTGTCCACGCCGGTCACCAAGATCCTCACGATCACGCCGCCGGCCGGCCAGACCCGGGACACGCGCTGGTCGGCGATCACGATCAAGCGGCTGCTGCAGCACCTCGGCGGATGGGACAGCAGTCTGTCCGGCGACCCGGAGTTCATGGACGCCACCATCTCGAAGGCACTCGGCGTGCCGATGGAGCTCAAGCACGCCGATGTGATCAGGTTCCAGGCGGGCCGGAAGCCCAACTACGCGCCGGGCACGAAGGTCGCCTACTCCAACTTCGGCTACCTGCTGGCCGGCCGGGTGATCGAGAAGGTGTCCGGCCTGAGCTACGCGACGTACGTGCAGCAGAAGCTGCTGACCCCGCTGAAGATCAAGCGGATGGCGCTCGGCTGGAGCATCTCCAAGCACACCGGTGAGATGTCGTACGAGTCGCAGTACACCGGCAAGACCGTGCTCAACAACACCGGCGCCACCGTGAAAGCGCCGTACGGCACGTTCAGCATGGGGATCCACGACGCCAACGGTGGCTGGATCGCCAGCGCTCCGGACCTGGTCAAGTGGGCGAAGATGTTCGACGCCGGCTCCAGCGTGCTGAACACGACCTCGCTGAACGCCATCTGGGCGAAGCCCGAGACCGGCATCAGCAACGGCTGGTACTACGGCCTCGGCTGGCAGGTGCGGCCGGTGTCGGGCGGCACCGGGCGCAACACGTGGCACACCGGCAGCCTGCCCGGCACCTCCACCATGCTGGTGCGGACCTCCGGTGGGATGAGCTGGGCGACTCTGTTCAACCGGCGCGACGACGCCAGCGGGAAGTCGTACGGCGACATCGACGCGGCGATGTGGACCGCGGCCAACGGTGTGAAGGCCTGGCCGACTCACGACTACTTCTCGAAGTACTTCTCCTAACAGCGTCTGATCGGCGCGGTGTACGTGGTGTTGCTCGCCGTGGCGACGTAGTAGTCCGTGACGTAGGTGCTGTCGATCAAGCGGTTCCAGACCGACGTCGTACCGACCTTGGTGCCGGCCAGCTGGCAGACGATCCAGGCCAGCGAGCCGATCGGCATCGAGCCGACGACGGAGTAC
Source organism: Kribbella antiqua (assembly GCF_004345665.1). GTDB lineage: Bacteria > Actinomycetota > Actinomycetes > Propionibacteriales > Kribbellaceae > Kribbella > Kribbella antiqua. The sequence goes on along the minus strand of NZ_SLWR01000010.1, from coordinate 352,517 downwards.
GCCGTACCAGGACCGCTGCGGCGGGACAGGCCATTCACCGTTGTCTGGAAGGGATAGACGCACTTGGGGATCAGAGGGCTGTACGTCGTGTTGGACGGGGTGTCGACGTAGTAGTCGGAGACATAACTCCCGTTGATCAGCCGGTTCCACACCGTGGTGGTCCCGACCTTGGGACCCCACGTCTGGCAGACCACGCTGACCACTGTGCCCCTCGGGTACGACACGACGACCGGGTAGACCGCCGACGGAGTAGTCCGGGCGTTCAGGGTCGCCAACGCCGTGTAGAGGTACCGGACCGTCGCGACCGGGGCGTCGAACCTGTCGCTGTCGATGTTCAGCGTCACTCCGCCGTACGTCTCGTTGTGGTCGCCGCGGTACTGCTTGCCGCGCTGGCCGATCGCCCAATAGGAGTTGGGTACGGTCGGCCAGCCGGTGAGCGAGCTGTTGAGGTCCCAGCGAGCGATCCAGAGTGCGTCGGGCCGCGCGTAGGAGGCGGAGTTGTAGACCGACGCGAGGTGCGGCGCGCCGGAGTTCTGGTGTGCGTAGACGCCGGACAGGTACGACTGCCGGTGCAGCTCACTGGTCCACAACGACAGATAGCGCAGTACGGCGGAACGGCACGTGCTGTTGGTCGCGTCGTAGTGCTCCATGTCGCCGTAGATGGCGCTGCCGGCCAGCAGACCCAGTGCCTTCGCCTTGGCGACGGCATCCGCCACGTCGCGCACCGCGTCGTTGCCGGGAGCGGTTGTCGACATCTTCACAGCGTTCGGCCGGAAGGTGCACGGCGCCTGCCGGCCCATGTAGATGGGGATCAGCCGCCAGCCCATCTTGGTCACCGTCGTGACCCAGCCAGCCGTCAGCTGCGGCTGCGCACAGGTCCGGTTGGGGCCACCGACATAGATCCCGATCGCCTTGTACGGCGAGGCTTTCCACGCCGTCAGCTGCGCGACGGTAGGCGCCGTACACGTATCGAACGCAAACCCGGTGAACCGAGTCGCCGTGCTTCCAGCCGGATAAGTCAACGGCGTCGTCGGCAACGCGAAAGCCTGCATCGAAGGCCCGACGAGCATCACGGCAAGCGCCGTACTGACAATCTTGAGTGCGACTTTGAGCATCGCGACCACCCCCAGGAATCAGTACACGCTCCTGGACGAACGACGGCAAGAGCCCTTACGGGGCGAGGCCTTTGAAGATGATCGCTAGCGTCCGCCGCCGCAGGTCGACCGACCAGCCGCCTTGTTGCGCGGCCTGCGCCGCGGCCGTCAGCAACGCCATCACTTCGTCCACCTGTACGGCGGAACGCACCTCGCCGGCGTCCTTCGCCTGCTCGAGCAACCGGCGCATCTCCTCGGTCAAACCCATCAACGCGTCGCGGATGTCGAGTTGGGGACCGGTGAACGCGGCGACGACGGTCTGGGTCCGGACGGCCTCGTCGACGATCTCGGTCATGAAGTCGAACAAGGTCGACTCGGCCGCCTTCGCGATCAACCGATGCAGCGACTCCTTCATGATCGCGACCAGCAACGCCTGCTTCGTCGGGAAGTGACGGAACACCGTCCCGACCGCGACGCCGGCCCGGATTGCCACCTGCTCGGTGGTCGCCTTCGGACCGTGCTCGGCGAAGGTCTCCGACGCGGCGGCCAGGATCGCGGCCCGGTTGCGCTGGGCGTCGGCGCGCAGTTCCGGTGACACGGCCACCTCCGATCGGATTTGAAACCTGAGTGGCCACTCACTATAGTCGATCGCAACCTGAGTGGAGACTCATCTTTGGAGGTGTGTCATGTCCGAGCTTGGCGCGGTGATCGACCGGATGGGTGCGAGCTGGACCGGTGAGCCGGGAGCGTGGGACGAGTTGCTCGCCGACGACGCGGTGATCGAGGCGCCGTTCGCGGCGGGCGGTCCACAGCGGTGGGTCGGGCGGGAGGAGTGGCTGGCGTTCGCGCTGCCCAGTCGCGCACAGTTCCCGGTGCGGCTCGACCGGTTCACCAAGCTGGCCGTGCACGAGACGCTGGATCCAGAGGTCGCAGTCGTCGAGTACGAGTTGGGTGGTGTTGTGGAGCCAACCGGTCAGCGGTCCACGGCGCGTTTCATCGGGGTGCTGCGGGTCCGGGACGGGCGGATCGCCGCCTGGCGGGAGTACCAGGACACCTACGCCATCCGCCAGGCGTTAAGTTGACCTGAGAGGCCGAGCTGGAGAGGACGTGGCATGCCGGAGATCGTGAAGCGGGAGGAGCGGCCGTACGTCGCGTTGCGGGGGACGGTCGCAATGGACGGGATCGCGGCGTTCGCGGACCGGATGGGCGAGGTGATCGGCTGGCTCGCCGCGCATGAGATCGCGCCGAACGACGCGCCGTTCTTCAAGTACGACGTAGTCGACATGGAGGCGGGTCTGGTGATGGAGATCGGGTTCCCGGTCGACGATCTGCACCACGGTGAGGGCGAGATCGTCACCGGCGTGCTCCCGGCCGGCCGCTACGCCAGCGTGACGCACCACGGCCATCCGGACGGCCTGCTCGGCGCCACCCGTGACCTGCTCGCCTGGGCCGACGAGCAGGGCCTCGAGTGGGATGCCCAGGGCGACAAGTGGGCCGCCCGGCTGGAGGTCTACAAGTCCGACCCACGCGAGGTTCCGGATATGAACGACTGGGAGACCGAGCTGCTCTTCAAACTCAAGGACTGACCAGGTCCGTGCCGAACGTTCTCGCAGGTGTCAGCCGGCTTGACCCTGAGCGGATCCGCCACGTCGCTTCACCAGTGATCGAGCTGGGCTGCGCGCTGCACGTCCTGGCCGAACCACGTCATCACGGTCGTGTGGAGTGGGCAGCGAGCGTGCGGCTGCCTGACTCGCTCCGGCAAGAGCTGGCGCACTGGACGTGGACCGTGCGTGCTGTCCGAGCCCGCTGCTTCGCGACCAGCGCGGCGACGGGCATGCCATCCTGGCAGGACGAGCTGGACGCGTTGCGGTCGCGTAGTCCCGAGGACCTGGCAGCCGATCTGATCCGCCCGATGCGTGGTCGTCCCTCGAAGACCTCGGCGATTGATGCGGACGCCGTACGACGGTGGGCTCGCAGCCGTGGGCCGGTGGTCGGAGAGCTGGTCGAGGCGCTCCTGACCGACCCCGCCGAACCAGTACGACGTTTCCTCGACCTGCTCGACGCCTGTTGGTCGGAGTGGTTCCAGGACGTGTGGGAACAGTCGCGGGACGCGTTGGCCGCGCGTGGCCGGCAGGACAGGGACCTGGCGATTCGCGACGGGATCTCCGCCATGCTCTGCTCGCTGGACGGCTCCGTCGAGGTCCGCGACAAAGACAGCGTGCTGGTGCAGAAGGTGCAGAACAAGCGCATCGACCTGGCCGAGCGGTCGCTGTTGCTTGTCCCCAGCAACTACATCGCTCCGCATCTGTTCCTGGGCGAGGTGCCAGGGGAGCCGCTCACGGTCATCTACCCGGCCGAGGGTCGAGGGAACGCGGTACCGACGGCGCGGCAGGTGCTGAGCCGCCTGGATGCGCTGGCGGCGACGGATCGGTTAAAGATGTGCAGAGCGGTGGCGAGTGAGCCGCGTACTGCCGGCGAGATCGCCGGGCTGTGGGGGCTTCACCCGACGCAGGTCACGCGGCACCTGCGCGCGCTGACCCGGGCGGGCCTGGTGACTGCGGAACGGCAAGGTCGTTTCGTTGCCTACCGGCTGAACGAAGATGCCTTGAGCAACCTTGGCACCGATCTCCTCGATCTGGTGATGCGCTGACGGAATCCGTCAATCCAACCGGTCGACGAGCGGCCGAGCTGTTGGATCGACGGATGTGACAGCATCCCTTCCGCCCGCAGTGCGCCGCCTGATCATCGCGACACTGGTCAACACCTTCGGCAACGGCCTCTACTTCGCGATCGGCGCCCTGTACCTGACCAGGGCGGCCGGCCTGTCCGTCGCCCACGTCGGAGTCGGCCTGACGATCGCCGGCCTGATCGGCCTGGTGACCAGCACCCCACTCGGCACCGTCGCCGACCGCTTCGGCCCGAATCGCACGTACGTCGGCTTCCTGCTCCTCCAGGCGATCACCATGACCGCGCTGACCCAAGTCCGCTCCTTCCTGTTGTACGTCGTCATCGCAGGCATCACGGCAATCGCGGACTCCGGGCAGCGTGGCGCCAAGGGAGCCTTGATCGCAGGACTGTCACCGACTGACCAGCGAGTGCGGACGCGGGCGATCCTCCGGGTCGTGACGAACATCGGAATGGCGGCCGGCATGGGGCTGGCGGGGATCGTGCTCGCGGTCGACCGGCGCGAGGTGTACGTGATCGCGCTCCTCGCGAACGCCGCCACCTTCCTGGTCACAGCCGGGCTGGTCCGGTTCGGCATGCCGGAAGTGGAAAAGGTGCCGTCGGCAACTGGTCCGTCAGCGCTGGCCGCGCTGCGGGACCGGCCGTTCCTGGTGTTCGTCGCGCTGGACGGCGTACTCAGCATGCACGCCGCGATGGCGCAGGTCGCGATCCCGCTCTGGGTGGCGACGGCGACCGATGCGCCGCGTTGGCTGATCTCGGTCCTGATGGTACTGAACTCCGTCGCCGTGGTCCTCCTCCAGATCCGCGTTGCCCGAGGCACCGAACACCTGGCAGGTGCTGCCCGCGCCGGCCGACCGGCCGGTCTCGCGTTGGCGCTGGCTTGCGCCGTACTCGCGCTCACCGACGTCACGTCGGGCGTGATCACCATCGGGCTCCTGCTGGTCGCCGCGTTGGTGCACGTGGTCGGCGAGATGCTTCAGTCTGCAGGCGGCTGGGGCATCAGCTTCGAGCTGGCATCTCCCGGCGCCCAAGGCCAATACCAAGGCGCCTACGCCATGGGCCGCCAGGTCGGTGACCTCACCGCCCCATTGCTGCTCACTACCATCGCCATCTCCTGGGGCTGGCCCGGCTGGCTCCTCACTGCCCTCATCTTCCTCACCGCCGGCACCCTCATCCCGGTGGTCGTCCGCAAACACCCCTCAGCGTCCACCCCCACGCCATCCACACCCCCCACCCCATCAGCCGCCCCCGCCTCGTGAGCGCCCCACCGCGCCTACCCGCGCTCGGCATCAAGCGCCCCCGCCCGCTGCCGGGTTATTTCACCGATGGCCTCATACATCCCGCCATCGATCAAACGTCCCGCTACCGATGCCCTCGGCAACGTCTTAGGAGAAGGAATAAGGACGGAGGAATCCGGCGGGAGCCGGTGCGGGGGTTGGGTGGTGAAGGGGGTGCGCGGCAGGTGGTGGGGCTTGCGGGGTTAGGCAGCGAGGGAGTGGAGGAGGGTTTGGAGGGTGCGGGCGGTGGTGAAGCCGGCTCGGTTGGCGCCGATGGTGCTGGCGGAGGGGCCGTAGCCGACGAGGTGGACCCGGGGTTCCAGGACCGTGTGGGTGCCGTCCATGCGGATGCCGCCGGAGGGCTCGCGGAGGTGCAGTGGGGCCAAGTGGGCGAGGTCGGCGCGGAAGCCCGTGGCCCACAGGATCGCGTCGACGTCCAGCGATTGGCCGTCGGCCCACTCGACGCCGTACGGCGTGATCCGCGCGAACATCGGGTGACGCGAGTACACCCCACGCCGCCAGGCGTCCCGCTCTTGCTCGCGTAGCTGCAGCCCGGTCACGCTCACCACACTCAGCGGCGGCAGACCGGCTCGCACTCGTTCCTCGACCTTGGCGACGACCTTCCGCCCGAGCTCCGGCCCGAACTCCTCACCAGTCCGCCACTCCGGCGGCCGCCGCGTCACCCACGTCGTCGACGCGACCGCGGAGATCTCCGAGAGCAACTGCACCGCCGAAGCGCCACCGCCGACCACCAGCACATGCTTCCCTGCGAACTCTGACGCCCCGCGATAGTCCGCAGTATGCAACTGCCGCCCGCGGAACGTCTCGATCCCCGGATACCAAGGCACAAACGGCCGATTCCACGTCCCGGTCGCATTCACGATCGCCTCGGCCAGATACGTCTCGTGATCGGTCTTCACCGAGAACAGCCCGTCGACCTTCCGCACGGTCTCCACCGTCACCGGCCGGACGACGGGCAACCCGAACCGCTGCTCATAGTCCTCGAAGTACCGCGGCACGAACTCGTTCGCCCGTTCCACCCCAGCGCTCGATGGCACCGGCACCCCCGGCAGATTCGCGATTCCATGCACGTCATGCATCGTCAGCGAATCCCACCGATGCTGCCACGCACCCCCAGGCGCCGCATTCCGATCCAGTACGACGACCTCGTCGTACGGCGTGAATCCGAGCCGGACCAGGTGATACGCAGCCGACAACCCGGCCTGCCCAGCCCCGATCACGACGACCTTCACACCGGTCTCAACATTTCCCGCCGCCGCTCTCTTCCCGGCCGGCGTGTGTTGAATGGATCTCACCGCGGCGTACGGCTACCGGATGGATTGGATCGTGCCTCGGCACCGGTGTCACCAACGCGCTCGCGGTCACCACCGCGAACCTGACTGGTGTCCGCCTCGTCCCCATCCGCGGCGCCGGGGCCGAACGACAAGTCGCGATCTTCTTGCCCCGCGACCGCCCGCGATCACCCACCCTGAGCTCCGTGATCGACGCCGTACTCGCCGTGGAACCGCCGTCCAACTAGCGGATGAACTGGTCCACGTAGTCCGCGCCGAGACCGTTCGAGCCGTAGTGGTCCCGGCAGAGCTGGATCTTGGTGAAGGTGTCCTCGTAGCCGGTCTGGTTGCCGTCGTCGTCGACGTAGATCATCGCGCCGGAGATGTTGAAGAACGTGATCATCTCGGTGCAGTCCTCCGGCACCCGCAGGGTGTGGATCTCACCCGGCGGCTCGTACACGAACGACCCGGTCTCCGCGACCCAGTCGTGTTCGTCGTACTGCCACTTGCCCTTGATCACGTAGCCGAACACCGCGCTCGGGTGCCGGTGCCGCGAGACGATCCCGGACCTGGTCACCTTCAGCAGGTTGCACCACTGCCCGGTGATCGTGTTCAGCATCAGCGGCCGGAACCACACGTCCGGCGCCTGCTGAACCCACAACCTATCGTCATCAGGCACCGCCGGTACGGCGATCTCCGCGGGAACACCAGCTGATACCGGGATCATGCGACAGCTCCTTCACATACTTTGATAGCCGCCGTCCACGGGCAGGACGGCGCCGGTGACGAAACCCGCGTCGGGCCCGGCGAGGAACGCGATCGCCCCGGCGACCTCCTCCGGCGTACCCCAGCGGGCCATCGGCGTACGGGAGATGATCCGGTCGGCGGCGACCGGATCGGCTTGCAGCGCGGAGGTGAGCTCGGTGGCGATCCAGCCGGGCGCGACCGCGTTCACCCGGATGCCCTCGGGCGCCCACGCGACCGCGAGCGACTTGGTCAGCTGGACGATGCCGCCCTTGCTGGCGCTGTACGCCGGGACCAGCGGGCCGCCGAAGTAGCTCAGCATCGAGGCCACGTTGACGATGCAACCGCGGCTGGCGGCGAGCAGGTCGTGCGCCGCCTCGGCCGCTCGCATCGCGCCGGTGAGGTTGATCTCGACGACCTCCCGGAACACCTCGGGCCGGTGCTCGTCCCCGCGCCTGATGATGCCGGCCGCGTTGACCAGTACGTCGAGCCGGTCGAGCGAGGCGATCAGGTCCTCGAGAGCTCCTTCCGCGCGGAGGTCGAGTTCGTGCAGCTCGGCGGCCCGCCGGAGCTCAGGAGAGGTGGCGGCGAGGTCGAGCCCGGCCGCGATCACCGTCGTACCGTCGATGAACAGCCGCAGCGCGGTGGCCGCGCCGATACCACTGGTCCCTCCGACGACGAGTGCGGTGCGCGGTGACATGTCCGGCATCCTGCCCAAGTTTCCAGGTCAGGACAACGATGACCCGGACGGCGGATAGGGGTCTTCCGCCGTCCGGGCCACGCCTGTGTACTGCGCAGGGCGTCAGGCGCTCGTGTCGATGCGCCGGTGGTAGTGCTGACCGGACTTGCCGCCGATCACAGCCGCGAACAGCGTGACCACCACGGCCGCGACGACCGCGATCAGGCCACCGGTCGTGAGCGTGTCGTCCGCGATCGGCACCGAAGGCAGGTCCACCCGGTCCAGTACGTCGTACTGCGAGCCGGCCAGACCGGCGATCGCGGCCACCACGGCCGTGACCACCACGCCGATCAGCCAGACGCCGAAGCCCTGCCGTCCGCCGTCGAAGCGGGCGAGCCGGCCGGCGACGTATCCGCCGTTGTAGTAGGCGATCGCCAGGATCAGCAGCGCCACCGCGCCGGACACGATGCCGATCGTGCCTGCGTCAGCCTCTGCCGCGTTCCAGTCGATGGTGATCGCGTAGTCGACCGCTGCCGCGACCGCGCCGACGATTCCGGACAGCAGCGCGATCAGCCCGACCGCGACCAGCCAGCCGAAGAACGCGGCGCCGCCCTTGAAGCCCCGGTAGACCGGATCGACCTCGTTGTCGGTCGAGATCCGGACGTCCGCCCGGTGCAGGGGAGCGCGGTCAGCCTCCGGGTCGTGCACCGGGGTATTGTCGGTGTCGTCGTAGTTGCTGAGCTGCGGGTCAGTGTCGTCCCGATACCGCTGGGCCATGTCAGTTCTCTCCTCGCGAGACAGCCCCGTGTCGACCCACCGGTACCCGTCGGGACGCCGGTTAAGCGCGGACGCTGGCTGTGCGTGGCGAGGTGGTGACTGACGGCTAGAACTGCTGCTCGAGCAGCCGGTCGATCTTGTCGTGGTAGCGCCGGCCGGCCTTGCCGCCGACGATCGCGAACAGCAGCGTCAGGAGCAGCAGCGCTGCGGTGGCGACGATGCCACCCGTGGTCAGCGTGTCAGTGGTCAGCGACACGTCGGGGCGGTTCACGTCGGCGAGCAGGTCGTACTGATTGTTCAGCAGCGCTCCGGTGCCGGCCGCGAGTACGGCGAAGAGAAACGCGAACATCCACACGCCGAAGCCCTGCCGCCCGCCGTCGAAGCGGGCGAGCCGGCCGGCGACGTACCCACCGGAGTAGAAGGCCAGGGTCGCCACCACGACAGAGACAGCGGCCGCAGTGATAGCCGTGGCGCCGGGCTGTGCCTCCGCGTCGGCGCGCGTGTAGTCGAGGATCTCCGCCGTACCGAGTGCAGCCGCGGCGACGGCGATGCTGAGCACCACTGACATGGCGATGGCGATCAGCCAGCCGAAGAAGGCTGCACCGAACTTGAACCCTCGGTAGGCCAGCAGCTCCGGGTCCTCGACAGGCTCCATCGCGCCTGTGGGAGTCAGCGGCTGGTCCGGGATGATCGTGACGTTGCTCATCGCCCGGTGCGCCGCCGCCCGCGCCTCCTCGTAGCGCGCGGTGGTAGTCGCGTCGTTGTCAGGCTCCGTCATGGTGGCGGTGTCGCCGTACTGCTGGACCATGTCCACGTTCTCCTCACTGGTCAGCCTCGCGCCGATCCCTACCCGCCCGGACGCGGTCTGACACAACCGGGCGGTGGATTTAACCGGCCTCTGGCGCGGGTTCACTCCCCGTTGCCGGATACCGGCGGGGAGTGAAGACCAGGGGGCCGGCCGGGCGGGGCATGGTGCGGGTCTGCGATGAGCCGATCAGGAGGAGGCAGCGCATGTCAACCTGTGCCGGGTCGATTTCGCTCAGTGTTGTCACTGTGATCGACTCCGCCGCGCCGCCCACATCGCGCCCGATGACGACCGGAGTCTCGGGCGAACGGTGTTCCAGCAGCAGATCGCGGGTGGCTGCGACCTGCCAGGTGCGGGACTTCGACGCGGGGTTGTAGATGGCGATCGCCAGGTCCGCCTGTGCGGCAGCGGTCAGGCGCTCGGCGATGACCTCCCACGGCTTCAACCGGTCCGACAGGGACAGCACGCAGTAGTCATGCCCCAGCGGCGCTCCCACCCGGCTCGCGACGGCCTGGGCAGCAGTCATGCCGGGCAGCACCCGTACGGCGATGTCGGCGTACTCCGGCTCCGACGCGACCTCCGTCACCGCGCTGGCCATAGCGAACACGCCTGGATCACCGGACGAGACCACAACCACCTGTGAGCCCTTGCGAGCCAGATCGAGCGCGAACGCGGCGCGCTCCGACTCGACGCGGTTGTCCGACCCGTGCTTGCGCTGACGAGCCCGGTCCGGAAGCCGGTCGACGTACGGGCCGTAGCCGATCAGGTCGTCGGCAGTCGCGATCGCGGCGCGTACCTCGGGAGTCATCCACTCCGGTCCGGCCGGTCCAAGTCCTACGACTGTCACTGAGCCGTCTGTCTCGGTCTTGGGCCCCGGCGCGCTGAAGGCGTTGTTGATCGGGCTGGGGAGCAGGGCCAGTGAGAAGTACGGGACCTGGTCGGGGTCGACCTCAGCCAGGGGAGCGGTCCGCTGCTGCTCGGTCGTGGCGCGTTCGACGTACCAGGCCTCATCCGCCCGCCCGGCGAGTTCGAAGGCCTCGCGGACTCCTGCGAAGGTCCGGCCGAGCTTCATCACTGCTGCCGCGTCGGTGTTCCGCAGCCGATCCGCCAACACGTCAGGCGGCAGCGTGCCGGGCAGGACGGTGAGGATCTCGTCCCGCTCACACAACGGTCTCCCCAGTACGGCGGCCGCCGCGCTCACGGACGTGACGCCGGGGACCACCTCGCACGGGTACCGGCCGGCCAGCCGCTTGTGCATGTGCATGTAGGACCCGTAGAACAACGGATCCCCTTCAGCCAGTACGACGACATTCCGGCCGGCGTCGAGGTGCGCAGCCAGGCGGGCGGCACAGTCGGCGTAGAAGTCGTCCATCGCGCCCTGGTACCCGCCGGGGTGGTCTGTCGTCTCAGTGGTCAGCGGGTAGACCAAGTGCTCCTCGAGCTGTCCTTCGGTGAGGTACGGCGCCGCGACCGAGCGTGCGATGCTGCGGCCGTGGCGCGCGCTGTGGAACGCGATCACGTCCGCGGCGCCGATCAGCCGGGCAGCCTTCACCGTTACCAGTTCGGGGTCGCCGGGGCCTAGCCCTACGCCCCACAGTCGTCCGGTCACCCCACTCATAGTCACTCCGCCTCGCTTGCGATTGCGTTGATGGCGGCTGCGGTGATCGCGCTGCCGCCCCGGCGGCCTTTGACAACCAGGTATTCCAGGCCGAGGTCGTTTGCGGCCAGTGCGTCCTTGGACTCGGCGGCACCGATGAAGCCGACCGGGATCCCGAGGACCGCGGCTGGCCTCGGGGCGCCGTTCGCGATCACTTCGAGCAGCCGGAAGAGCGTGGTCGGGGCGTTGCCGATAGCAACGACCGAGCCTTCGAGTTTGTCCGTCCACAGGTCGACGGCTGCGGCGCTTCGGGTGGTTTCGTGGTGTCTTGCCAGCTCAGGAACCCTTGGATCGTGCAGTGTGCAGACCACTTCGTTGTTTGCCGGCAGCCGGCGCCGGGTGATGCCGGCGGCAACCATCTGCGCGTCGCACAGGATCGGCGCGCCGTTGTGCAAGGCGGCTCTGGCGTTCTTGACGACGTTCTCGGATGCTTCGAGGTCCTTGACCAGATCCGTCATCCCGCAGGCGTGGATCATCCGTACGGCGACCTGCGCGAGGTCGGCCGGGAGATCGTCGAGCGCTGCCTCGGCGCGGATCGTAGCGAACGACCGCCGGTAGATCTCCGCGCCATCCTTGACGTACTCGTAGCTCACTGCAGTCCCTCACCGTCGATCACATATCCGTTGCCCAGAGCAAGCACATCGACGAACTCGCCGGCCGGCTTGCCGCATCGCCGTTCACAACCCGACCAATGCATTGGCCTTTGGTGCCGGGGAAGCCGTGGCGTGACCCGGCGTGCATCCGCGCGTACGTCGGCAAGCGCCTTCGCGCAACCGGGCTGCCCCGCACACGCTGTCACACCGTTCCACGGCGAATCGGCCTTTGTGACCAACCCAACCTCCTCCAGCCGCTCAGTGAGGTCGTTCTCCAGCCCAGGCAGTACGACGGACCGCCACGGCGTGAGCCTGATCTCCCCGCTGCTGACGTGCTGGAGCACTTCAGCCTGCTCGGCGCCAAGACTCCCGAGCGGCACCGTCACTACCAGCGCTGTCCTGCCGTCAACCTGCAGGTGCGGTCCTGTGGGGACCCCGCTCGGCCCGGCCTCGCCGCCGGCGACTGCCCCGCGACCCGCCTCTCCGGCGTCCACCGCCCCGCGGTCAGCCTCTCCGGCGCTCCAGGTCTCGAGCCCGAGCCGGCCGAGGATCCTGTCACCTCCGTCGTCCAGCTCAGCCACCCGCCACGCCTGCTCTCGCTCGGCTAGAAACACCTCCGCGGCCGAAACCATCAACTGGGCCGCGTCGGCCCAGCTCACGCGCGCCTCGCGCCCTCCGACGTACAGGACGGCCTCACGCCCGTCCAGCGCGCGTACGGCGACATCGGCCTGGACTCCGGCCAGATCGCCGCGCCCGTCGTCCAGTGCGAACAGGAACCGACCAGGCAGCTCAGCCAGCCCGGGCCGCGCGCACAGCTCCCGATCCAGCTCAGCCGCCACGGGCAGAACGTCGTACCGGCTCTGCTCGTCGAGTCCGGACAGGGGAGAGGCGAGGATGTTCCGGACCCGCTCGTGGGTGATGGACGGCAGCAGTCCGGCGTCGTACAACCGCTCCGACAGCTCCCGCGGTCCGTCCGCCTTCAGCCCTCTGACCTGCACGTTTCCCCGTGAGGTCAGCTCCAGCTTCCCGTCCCCCAGCTCGCCGGCGGCCACTCGCAGTACCTCGAGCTGCTGACCGCTCAGCAGCCCGCCGACCACGCGCACCCGAGCCAGCCCGCCATCAGCCGCCTCGTGGACCGTCAGAACCCCAGGGCACCGGTCCTTCACCATCCTGGTCATCCCGCGATGCTACGTCCCCTGTCCTGGACCACAGCAGCACGCCGGTGGTCAGCAGGGCGCAGACGCCGCCGCACACCATCGCCACCGACACCGACCACGCGTCCACGACCAGTCCGCCGAGCAGGGCACCAGTGGAGAGCATCGCCTGGAAGGACGACGTGAACAGCACAGTGGCCGCCTCACGCGCCTGCACACTGGCGGGTTCGCGACATCGCCGTACTCTCGCAACCACCACGTCGCTTTCTCGCGACTCAGGTTTGTCGGTGGGCGGTGATCCGTCCGGAAGCAGATCGTCTGGCTTGAGATAATCCCGCGGTAGCCTTGGTCCTATGGCGAAGACTCCACCGCGCACGGTTCCCGACCTCACCGGCTACCTCACCCACGCCGGGCACGTCCTCGAAACCCAGCTCTCCGCCGCGCTGGCCGAGGTTGGCCTGACGCTGCGGATGCAGTGCGTCCTGCGGCACGCGCTCGAGGCCGAGCGGACCCAGATCCAGATCGCCGAGCTCTCCTACATGGACAAGACCACCATGGTCGTCACCGTCGACGCGCTCGAGAAGGCCGGGTACGCCGAGCGCAAACCGTCCGCCACGGATCGCCGGGCCCGCATAATCGCCGTCACCGAGGCCGGCGCCAAGATCGCGCACGAAGGCCAGCGGATCGTCGACCGCGTCCACGCCGAGGCGCTGGAAGCGCTCGCCGCCGGTCAGCGCCAGCCCTTCGTCAACGCCCTCGCGCAGCTCGTCGGCGGCCACCTGTCCACGCCCGTCGAGGCTCAGCCCGTACGACGGGCACGGCAACGGGCAAGCTGATCCGCAAAGAGATAGTCCGCTACCAAACTATCTGTTATGGTCGTTCTCATGACGACCACTTCGGCAACTCCTGCGATCGGCCACGCTGCCCGGGGCCGCGTGAAAGCTCTGATCGTGTTGTGTGTGATGCAGCTGATGATCATCCTCGACGGCACAGTGGTGACCGTCGCGCTGCCGACGATCCAGGAGGACCTCGGCTTCTCGCAGGCCGGTCTGGCCTGGGTGATGAACTCGTACCTGATCGCCTTCGCCGGCCTGCTCCTGCTGGCCGGGCGTGTTGGTGACCTGATCGGCAGCAAACGAGTCTTCCTCGCCGGCCTCGGCCTGTTCACCGCGGCCTCGCTCCTGTGCGGCGTGGCCAACAGTGCCGAGCTACTGATCGCCGGGCGCTTCCTGCAGGGCGTCGGTGGTGCGCTGGCCTCCGCAGTGATCCTTGGCATGATCGTCGGCCTGTTCCCGGCTCCGGGTGAGCGGGCGCGGGCTATGGGCGTCTACAGCTTCACTGCGGCTGCCGGTGCGTCGATCGGCCTCATTGTCGGCGGTGTGATCACCCAGACGATCGGCTGGCACTGGGCTTTCCTGATCAACGTTCCGATCGGCCTGGTGTCGCTGCTGTTCGCCGTACAGCTGCTGGCTCGTCAGAACGGGCTGGGGCTCGGCAGGGGTGCAGACGTGCTGGGCGCCGTACTGGTGACCGCTGGGCTCTCGCTTGGTGTCTACACGATCGTCCAGACCTCAGAGCCGGATGCCTCGCTGCCACGCACGCTTGTGCTCGCAGTGGTGTCCGTGGCACTGCTGGCGGCGTTCGTACTGCGGCAGGCGCGCATCGCGAACCCGCTGCTCGCACTGCACATCTTCCGCAAGCGGCAGGTGACAGTGGCCAACGTTGTGGTGCTCCTGCTGTTCGCGGCGGGCTTTGGCTTCCAGTTCACGACCGCGCTGTATGTGCAGCGGGTGCTGGGCTACGACTCGCTGATGACTGGTCTGGCGTTCCTCCCCGCGCCGCTGACGAACGCCGTCATGTCACTCTGGGTCGTGCCGCGCCTGACGGTCCGCTTCGGCTCACGCACGACACTGGCTGCGGGCCTGACTATCCTCCTGGTCGGCCTGCTCTGGATCAGCCAGGCACCCGTCAACGGCTCGTACGTCGTCAACGTCGCACCGGCGCTGGCACTCCTCGGCCTCGGTATCGGCGCGGCCATCCCAGCCGCGATCATGCTCGCAATGTCCGGCGCGGAACCAGGCGATGCCGGACTGGCCTCCGGTCTGAACAACACCGCGCAACAAGCCGGCGCCGCAGTCGGAACCGCCGTACTGGCCACTCTGGCGGCATCCACCACGACCAGTCGCCTGGGCGAAGGCGCAACCGACGTACTCGCGCTCCGCGACGGCTACGGCGCCGCCTGGCTCGGCGCAGTCGCCTTCGTCCTCGCAGCCCTCCTCCTGTCCCTCACCCTCCGCCGAAACTGATGGCTTACTCTTGTCGGCCGTGAGTACAACGCGGAACCCCGACCGGCTGGTCCTGTTCACCGATGCGGTCGTCGCCATCGCGGTCACGCTACTGATCCTGCCGCTGGTCGACGTCGTGACGGAGTCCAAGTCGGAGGGGCTCGACGCGGTCGAGGTGGTCACCGAGCACTGGACGCAGATCTACGCGTTCCTGCTGAGCTTCGTGGTGATCGCGAGTTTCTGGCTGGGGCACCACCGGCTGTTCGAGCATGTCCGCGCGTACACCCCGGCCGTGATGCGGCTGAACATCCTCTGGCTGCTGATGATCGTGATCCTGCCGTTCCCGACCGAGATCGTCGCCGGCTACGACAGTGACCGGTTCACGGCCGGTCTGTACGCCGGCAACATCCTTGCCTTGAGCATCTGCCAGAGCGCGCTCACCTGGCTGGTCAGCGGGCACCGCGAGCTCGAACACCAGGACGACCCGGTCAGCCGGCGGGAGCTCATCGGCTCCTTCGTGCTGACCGGGCTGACCCTGGTCGCCTTCCTGCTGGCGGCCTTCGTTCCAGGGGTCCACTTCTACGCTCTGCTCCTGCTGCTGCTCTCACCGATCACGCTGAGGGTCTGGAACCGCCGGCAGGCGCAGGTCAGCTGATACCTGCCCAGAATGCGCAGTGGTGTTCCGCGGTCAGGTTGACCTGCGGGATGCTGCCTTGGTTCAGTGCCAGCCCCGTGATGGTGTGAGCCTTGGTCGGTGCCCAGCGCGGTCGGTCTGGGCCGTTGGGGTCGCCGGTACGGGCGAAGGTGGTCCAGTAGTCGATCATCTGGTTCGACAGCCGTTGCTGTGCTGCTGTCGTCAGCAGGTCGTAGCCGCCGAGTCTGAACAGGTACGGCAGTTCAGTAGCGTGTGCAGCGCCCTGTCCGGGTTGCGCCAGTGGCGAGTGCTTGTCCGCGAACTCATAGGCGTACACCGGCACGTGCCGCGCTGCCTGCCGGTCGGTGGCGACCTGTGTGCACGACCAGATCCGGTCTGTGGTGACTGCGGCCCACGCCACGGCTGCTGAGTCGTACTGGTCGAGCGGGTACTCACGTAGTACTGCTGCCGCCTGGTCCGCACCGACCATGTTCGTGACCAGCTGCCTGTAGTCCTTGATCTCGCCGAACGCGGCCAGCCACGGTGTGGCCTCGTCGTGGTTATTGCCGGAGATCATCGGCACGTGGTGGAACAGCCCGGCCCGCATGGCCTTCGCTGGGTCCAGTGGCAGCACCGCACTGCCGCCGTACGCGATCTGGGTGAACTGCAGTGTGTCCTGCACGAGTACGTCGGACTTCGCTGACCGGAGGCATTCAAGGGTCTTGCAGCTCGTGTTCTCGGCGGCCCACTCCTTGCCGGTGGCCTGGACGCGGCTGACTGGCACCCAGGGGGAGTCAGCCGTCTGGCCCGGGTACTGGCTGTTGTCGTCCCAGTTGAACGCGCAGGACCCGCTCTGCATGACTGCCTTGGCGAACAGGCCGGTTGCGGTGGGGGAGGTCAGTTGCGCGCAGACGCTCATGCCGCCGGCGGACTCGCCTGCCACGGTGACGTTGCGCGGATCACCGCCGAAGGCTCGCGCATTCCGCTGCACCCACCGCAACGCCGCCTGCTGATCCTGAATCCCGAACGTGCCGGATCCGTTGAGCCCGGGGTAACCGAAGAAGCCGAAGATCCCCAGCCGGTAGTTGACCGTCACGACGACGACGTCACCCCTGGTCGCGAAGTTCGACGCCTCATAGCTGCTGCCCGCACCGGAGAAGAACCCGCCACCAGGGATCCACACCACCACAGCTCGCGGCTTGCTGGACGGCTGTGCGGGGGTGGTGACGTTCAGATAGAGGCAGTCCTCGGTGGTGGAACCGTCCGGCGCCTCCGGATTGGCCTGCTGCGGGCACGCGCTTGCGACATCCACGGCCGGCCGGACCCCGTCCCACGGTTTCACGGGTTGCGGCGCCTCCCATCGCCGTACTCCGACCGGTGGAGCGGCGTACGGGATTCCGTTGAAGACCCGAGCCTCGCCGGTCGTCTTGCCGCGCACCAGGCCGGCTTCAGTCCGTACGACGTCCTGCTGCGCCGGCGGATCGCTCTCTGCAGCGGCGCCATCCACCAGCACCCCAGTCAGCACCAGCGACAACGCCGTAGCCAACTGCACATACCTACGTTTGATCCTCATGCCGAGCAGCCTCGACCAGACCGCCCCACCCCCGCCTCAGCCCACCGGCCAAACCACTTACACCTTTGGTCTAAGTGGCACGCCTTCTCACACCGCGCTCTCGCCGCCGAAGGCGGCGGTTCTTACGCGTCGGGGCGGTGTCTTCTCAGCAGGTAGGTGTCCATGATCCAGCCCTTGCGGTCTCGGGCTTCGGCGCGAACCTTCTCGATCTCGGGGGCTACCTCGCGGAGGGGGCCGGAGATGAGGAGTTCATCAGGGGTGCCGAGGTAGGCGCCCCAGTAGATGTCGGCGTCCTGCCCGAGGTGCTCGGTGAACGCCGTCTGCGCGTCCAGCATCACAACGACGTCGTCCACGTCCTCCGGCCACGCCTTCGCCAGCCGCCGTCCGGTGGTGATCTGGATCGGCCGGCCCACCTGGTTGAGCCCGACCCGGTGCCGCGCCGCCAGCGTCGACACGCTGCTGATCCCCGGAATCACCTCGACCCCGAACTCCAGCTCACGGCGCGCCAGGATGTCGTCCAGGATCGCCAGCGTGCTGTCGTACAGCGACGGATCACCCCAGACCAGAAACGCCGCGACCTGACCCTCACCCAGGTTCGACGCGATCAACTCCGCGCACACATCGGCCCGTCGGCGCCGCCAGTCGTCGACCGCTTCGACGTACGCCGAACTGCTCCGGTCCCGCTCGGGATCACGCCCGACGACGACCCGGTACTCCTTGTCCTTGGCGTACCGGCGCAGGATCTCCTCCCGCAGGTCGACGAGCTCCTGCTTCACCTCACCCTTGTCCAGCACGAAGAACACATCGACCCGGTTCAGCGCCGACACCGCCTGCATCGTCACCTGCTCCGGATCACCCGCACCGACCCCGATCACCACGATCTCCCGCATGCGGCCGACCATATGTCACCGAACCACCGCGACCCCCATCCGGCCCTAGATGGTCAGTAGGAGGGCTGCTGCGATGACCGATCCGGCTACGGCGCCGCCGTAGCAGAGGGCTGCGATGGGGGTGCCGTAGCGCTTGAGTTGGAGGCCGTCGTAGAGGGTGTAGCGGAAGCGGTGGGCCCAGTGGAAGAGGGCCAGCGCGGAGAGGCCGAAGAGGATCAGGCGGGTGATCCAGTTGTGGAGTACGGCGGACAGATGGTCGTACGACGGGTCGAACCAGTCGAGCGGGATCGCGATGCCGAAGAGGAACAGCAGGATCGGGACCATGAGCGCGGCGGCCATGCCGCCGGAGCTGAAGAGCAGCCAGAGCAGCGGTTCGGGGGAGCGGCGGTGGTTCATCGGAGCACCACCCAGGCGACGATTGCTGAGAGCAACAACCAGGCCAGGTAGTGGGCGGCAACGATCTGCGGTGGTGGGATGCGATGGCCGCGGAGGCGGACGACCATTGCCCGAGGCGCCAAACCGAACCAGGTCACCACGTGCAGCAGCACGAAGGCGAGCGCGATCAGGTTGAGGACGAGGACCCACGAGGACCCGCTCCAGTCGACGAAGCGCGCGTACGACGGAGCGCCGTCGCCGATCGCGTTCACCAGCAGGAGCAGGTAAACCACGAACCAGGCGACGAAGACAGCGCTCAGCTCACGCAAGACGAAGAGCAGATACGAGCGCCGGGAAAGCCACCAGAACAACGCGATCGGCCGCCTGTAGGATCGCCCCGTCGAGGCCGTCACCGCTTGCTCCTTGGCATCAGCAAGTTCTTCACAGTCTGGGTTGCAGCGGTGAGTTTGTACCGCTGGATCGCGCCCGCCGGATCAACCCCCTTCGGGCACGCCGCGCTGCACTCCCCGACGAACGTGCACGCCCAAATCCCTTCAGGCGAAGAAAGCACCTCCAGACGCTCCGCAGCACCCTCGTCCCGCGAGTCGAGGTTGTACCGCTGTGCGAGCGCGATCGCGGCCGGCCCGATGAACTCCGGCTCGAGCGCGTACACCGGGCAGGCCGAGTAGCAGAGCATGCAGTTGATGCACATGCTGTACTGCTGGTACTCCTCCAGCTCCTCCGGCGTCTGCAGGTACTCGCCCTGCTCGACCGGGCTCTGCACGTCCCGCACGATCCACGGCTTCACCGTCGGCAGCTTCGCCATGAAGTCCTCGATGTCGATGACGAGGTCGCGGATCACCGGGAAGTTGTGCAACGGCTCGACCCGCACCGGACCAGGGGCGTAGTCGGTCAGGAAGGTCGCGCAGCTCAGCACTGGTTCGCCGTTGACCGTCATCCCGCAACTGCCGCAGATGCCCATCCGGCACGACCACCGGAACGACAGCGTCCCGTCCAGTTGATCCTTGATGTACGTCAGCCCATCGAGGACCGCCCAGTGTTCGCGCAGCGGCACCTGATAGCTCTGCATGACCGGCGAAGAGTCGACCTCAGGCCGATAGCGCGCCACCTCGAGTGTGATTTCGTCTGCCATCGACTACCTCCCGTAGATCCGTTCCCCAGGCGGCCACCGGGTGATCGTCACCGGGAGATAGCTGACCCGGCCGGTGCCGTCAGCCCCACGCTGGATCAGCGAATGTGCAAGGAACCGCTCGTCGTCACGACGAGGGAAATCGGTCCGCTGATGCGCTCCCCGCGACTCCTCCCGCTGCAGCGCGCACGCGATGATGCTCTCGGCAACATCCATCATGAAACCGAGCTCGAGCAACGCGATCAGCTCGGTGTTGAAATCCTTGCTGTGATCATCGATCGCGGCATGCGCGAACCGCATCCGCAGCTCGTGCAACTGATCGGATGCCTTGGTCAACGAATCACCGTCGCGGAAGATCCCGGCGCCGTTCTCCATCGTGGTCTGCATCTCGGTCCGGATGTCCGCGATCCGCTCGTGCCCCTCCGCGTGCCGTGCCAGCTCCTCGGCCAGCCGCCGCTCCTCATCGCGGGCCATCGCCTGCACAGCAGAAGGTACGGCCTGACGGTAGCGCGCGGCGAAGACGGCAGCGGCCCGCCCGGCGCGGTTGCCGAAGACGAGGCACTCCGGCAACGAGTTCGACCCGAGGCGGTTGGCGCCGTTGATGCTGACGCAGGCGACCTCACCGGCTGCGTACAGACCGTCCAGGGACGTCGCGCCGCGAATGTCGGTGTGGATGCCGCCCATCATGTAGTGCACTACCGGGCGTACCGGGACCAGCGAGGTCACCGGATCGATGTTCTGGTACTTCGAACACAGCTCCCGCACGAACGGCAGCTTCGCGTCGATCAGCTTCGCCCCCAGGTGCCGCAGGTCGAGATTCACCACCGGCCCGTACGGCGTATCGATCGTCCGGCCCTTCTCGAACTCGTGCACGAACGCCTGCGACAGCCGATCCCGCGGCCCGAGCTCCATATTGCGTAGGACCGGGTCGGGTGTCGGCGTACCGAGGTCGTAGTCCTGCAGGTACCGGTAGCCGTCCTTGTTGAGCAGCCAGCCACCCTCCGCCCGGGCCGCCTCGGTGATGAGGATGCCGGTGAAGGGCAGGCCGGTCGGGTGGTACTGGACAAACTCCATGTCCTTCAATGCGGCGCCGGCCCGATACGCGAGCGCCATCCCGTCGCCGGTCTTGATGTTGGCGTTCGTGGTGAACGGGAAGACGCGTCCACAGCCGCCCGTGCAGACGATCACCGCGCTGGCCGTGATGGTCTCGATCCGTCCCGTCGCCAGTTCGATTGCCACGACGCCGTACGCGCGTCCGTCGTCGACGAGGATCTTGGTGACATACCACTCGTCGTACCGGACGATGTCGGAGTACGAAAGCGCGGTCTGGAAGAGCGTGTGCAGCAGGTGGAACCCGGTCCGGTCGGCGGCGAACCACGTGCGCTTCTTCTTCATCCCACCGAACGCCCGTACGGCGATCCGCCCGTCCGGCTGCCGGCTCCACGGGCAACCCCAGTGTTCGAGCCGGAGCAGTTCCCGCGGCGCTTCGGCGACGAACGCCTCTACGGCGTCCTGGTCGCAGAGCCAGTCGCCACCGGACACCGTGTCGTACGCGTGCTCGTCGAGACTGTCGTCTGCCGCAGAGACAGCAGCGGCGCCGCCTTCGGCGGACACCGTATGGCTGCGCATCGGATAGACCTTCGAGATGACGGCCACCCGGAGCGCCGGGTTGGTCTCAGCCACCGCGATAGCAGCTCTCAACCCGGCGCCGCCGCCCCCAATCACCACGACATCGTGAAAGGTGCTCATCGATCAGGCCTCATGATCGCCGCTGTGTTCGTCCAGCAGGATCTTGCCGTCGTGCCGCACGGTCCGGATCCGCAGGCTGCCGTCGTGGAACTCGTGCCGCATCTGCCGGCAGCCACAGGCAAAGTGCATGTCGTCCAGCCGGAAGCCCTCGAAGTCGTCCTCCTGGCTACGGTCCGCGTCGCCCATCCGCCCACACGGCGCCCGCTCCCCAGTCAGATGCGTCCTGGTCCCGGTCATTCACCCACCCCCTCTAGGCTCTGAGGTGTTTGTGACTCACATCACACCTCGATAGTGCGCCTCAGAGCCGGGCCAGGGCAATGTCTCGGGCTACGGCTTGGATTCGCGCCATTCTCGTTCGAAGGGGAGGCGCCAGGCTCGGGGGGCGATGAGTTGGTGGATGGCGTTCGGGCCCCAGGTGCCGGGTTGGTAGGGCTTGACCGGGGGCGGGTCCTCCAGCAACAAAGCCGAGCGGTCCCACAGCGACTCGATGCCCTCGGCGGTGGTGAAGAGGGTGTGGTCGCCGCGCATGGCGTCCAGGATCAACCGCTCGTACGCCTCCAGTACGTCGCCCGCGCTCTCGGTCTCCTGGGTCGAGAACTGCATCGACAGCTTCTCCAGCCGCATCCCCGGACCGGGCCGCTTGCCGTAGAACGACAGAGACACCCGGGACGAGTCGGCCAAGTCGAAAGTCAGGTGGTCCGGTCCCTGCGACCCGACCCCGGAGCCCGCCGGGAACATCGTCTTCGGCGCTTCCTTGAAGGCGATCGAGATGATCCGCATCCCCTCCGCCATCCGCTTGCCGGTGCGCAGGTAGAACGGCACGCCGGCCCACCGCCAGTTGTCGATCCCGACCTTCATCGCGATGAACGTCTCGGTGTCGGAGTCCGGCGCGACCCCCTGCTCGGTGCGATAACCGCCGTACTGACCCCGTACGACTTCAGTCGGCTGGATCGGGAGCATGGACCGGAAGACCTTGTTCTTCTCCTCGGAGATCGCCCGCGGCTCCAGCGCGGTCGGCGGCTCCATCGCGACGAACGACAGCACCTGCAGCAGATGCGTGACGACCATGTCCTTGAACGCGCCGGTCGGCTCGTAGAATGCGGCCCGCTGGTCGAGCCCGAGCGATTCGGGGATGTCGATCTGGATGTGGTCGATGAAGTTGCGGTTCCAGATCGGCTCGAACAACCCGTTCGCGAACCGGAACGCGAGGATGTTGAGCGCCGCCTCCTTGCCGAGGAAGTGGTCGATCCGGAAGATCTGCGACTCGTCGAACGTCTCGTGCACGTAGTTGTTCAGCTCGATCGCGCTGGCCAGGTCGTCGCCGAACGGCTTCTCCATCACCACCCGGGCCCGGTCGACCAGGTCCGCGTCGCGCAGCATCGCGATCACCGACTGCGCGGCCTTCGGCGGCACCGAGAGGTAATGCAGCCGACAGGCATCCGGGCCGAGCAACGCTTCGGCCGCCTTCACCGCGGTCGCGAGCGCCTCCGGCCCGGCCGTCACCGGCACGTAGTCGAGCCGCTCGGCGAACTGTGCCCACTCCTCGTCGGTGAACTGGTGTGTCCCGAACCGCTCCACCGCCTCGCGAGCCCTGGCGCGGAACTCGTCCGGAGTGATGTCCTCGACCGCCGAACCGATGATCCGTACGTCGGGCGCGAACTTGGACTGCTGCAGATACGCCAACCCAGGCAGCAGCTTGCGCTTGGCCAGATCTCCGGTCGCGCCGAACAGCACGATCACATGCGGCGCCAGTGGCTCCGGATCCCGCCGCGACGGCCGCGAACCGGGAGCGGGATACGCGATGGTCTGAGTACGGTCAGGCATGCAGTCCTCCACAAAGAGCCGACACCTCGAAGTCTAGGCACCGACGGTCCGCGATCACGCATGCCTGAGTGATCAACTTCTGTTCACCTGTACGTTCCTTACCAAAGTCCACGAATTCGCGGAAAAAAGACACAGTCCGCCCATGACCCACCGCCCGCGCCTGGGCAGGACGCTTTGGCCCCTGCTGGCAGCCGCACTCATCGCCGGATCCGTCGCCGCGATCCACCCCTCGTCCGCAGGAGCCGAGACCACCACCGGCAACGGGCCGGCGCTCAGCGTCCGCGACGGGCAAACCCTCGAAGGTACGGTCGAGCTCACCGCCGAGCCGGTCACCGAGAACGACTCGGTCACCGCACTGACCATCGACGGCAAGCCGGTGGACGCCGGCAAGACGGCCGGCACCGCACACTTCGCGTTCGACATGGGCGGCAACGGCACCGAGGCGCGCTACCACAACTACTTCACTGTCAACGGCCGCACGGACCGCATCGCCTTCCCCGATGTCGCCGGCGGACGCACCGGCACCCTCGATTTCCCCGGCGCATGGCTGCACGAAGGCAGCAACACCATCACCGTGTACGCCGGAGCGAACTGGGTCGACACCACCAGCACCACCGCGGTCGGCGTCGAGGCCCTCCCGTACGGCGAGGGCCTCCGCTGCCCGAACTACGACGACTTCGCGCTGAGCAGCATCAGCCTGAGCCTCCTCGGTGTGGTCGCCGACGGCGAGCAGAACGCGTTCAGCTACAACCTCGGCGACGGGACCTGCGGTACGTCGAAGAAGGCGCTGACCCAGGACCTCACCTTCGTCGTCTCCGGCGAGCCCGGCAGTACGGCGGGCTTGAGCATCGACCTGGACACCACCATGCTGTCCAACGGCTCCCACACCATCACCGCGACCACGACCTCAGGCGCGACCACCACCGTCACCGTCGACGTCAACAACGCCCCGGCCGGCGCCGCGAAGGTGACTCCGGCCGACGGTTCCGTCGTACGGCGTACTCAACCGGTGATCGCGGCTCTGCCGACGGGCAGCGGCGACCGGGTCGACTCCCTCGCCATCGACGGCACCGCGGCCGGCAACGCCGAGACTCTGGCAGCCGGTACGGCGACGTTCGGGATCACCATCGAGGCGGGCAACTCGGTCGAGGCGAAGTACCACAACTACTTGCTTGTCAACGGCAACAAAGTCGACCTCGGCGGCGACTACGGCGTCGGCGGCGCGGAGAACGTCAGCCTGAAGTTCCCGACCCGACTCCTGCACCCCGGCGACAACGTCATCGAGGTGAAGACCGGTGACTACAACGGCACCCTCAACGGCGCCACCTGCGCGAACCACGACGACTTCAAGATCAGCGGCCCCGGCCTCGCTCTGAGCACCGCGGGCACAGTCATCCCCGGTACGACGTACCTCGTCACGGCCGGCGCCAAAGCGG
This sequence comes from Kribbella antiqua, assembly GCF_004345665.1. Lineage (GTDB taxonomy): Bacteria > Actinomycetota > Actinomycetes > Propionibacteriales > Kribbellaceae > Kribbella > Kribbella antiqua. Next base: position 327,844 of record NZ_SLWR01000010.1, on the reverse strand, counting down.
CGACCACGGACGCGATCCTTGCCCTGGGCGACGGAACCTGCGGCGCGAACAAGGAAGCCGAGTTCCACTTCGCCATCGCGGATGCGCCGACGACGCGGACGATCGAGACTCTCGGCAGCGGCGGCGACGCGCATCTGAAGGTCTTTGTCGGCGGCAACGGTGCGGACAACGGCTACGACAACAAGGTGCTGATCAACGGCATCCCGCTGAACCTCGGCATCTGGGAGAAGGAGGTCGCCGACCTGACCTTCCCGAACGAGTGGCTGGTCCCAGGCGTCAACGCGATCGAGTTCGTCGCCGGCAACGACCACGGCAGCACAAAGCCCGGCGGCTGCGACAACTACGACGACTACACGCTCCGCGACTTCAAGCTCGAACCGATCGGAGCCAAGGCGACTCAGCTCACCAAGGAGATCGCCGGGACCACGGTCACGATCGGCTCGGCCAGCTACCCCGCCGGTACGCCGGTCACCGTGTCCGTCGGCGACGGAAGCTGCAGCAGTAGCAACAACGGCGTACTGGACAAGACGATCCTGTTCGACGTCTCCGCTGAGTTCGGCGTGACGCTGCCGCCGCTGGGTCTGCGGGCGGATGTCGACACCACGCGGTTGCCGGACGGCCGGCACACCATCGAGGCCGCGGTGGGGGAGAAGACCGCGAGCCGGCACTTCACCGTCGACAACACCGCGCCCGAGATCGAGAGCAGTGTCCCGGCGAACGGCCAGCGACTCACGTCGACCGTGGCTTTGACGGTGAACCTCAAGGACGCGTCGGGCATCGTCGGTCAGCCGGCGATCTCGTTGGACGGCAAAGCGGTCGAGCAAGGCGGCCAGATCGGTCACGGCCTGCCCGCCGGAGCGCACACGATCGCGATCACCGCGACCGATGCCCTCGGCAACACCGCCACCCGCGAAATCCAGTTCACCAGCGCGAGCATCCCGGATGTCCCGGCCGACCTCACCGCCACCGTCACTGGCACCAACTCACCGGCTGCCAAGCTCGAAGCCAAGATCCCCGGCGAGGACGGCGTACAGCTGACGGCGACCTTCACCAAGGCCGACGTCGTCACTCCGTCCACGGGCTACCAGGGCGAGGCATCCGCCGTACCGACGACGCTCGATGTCGCGCACGACGGCAGCGTCGACGTCAACTCGCTGCGGCCGCTGGACGGCAAGTCGGTCAGCACGCCGTCCGGTCGCGACGTGGTCTTCCAGCGGTACGACGTCAAGCTCGGCAGCACCGGTAGGACGCCGACGCTGCGCTGGGAGGGCACCATCGACCCGGAGCGAGTCGTCGCCCTGCGAGTGTGGGACGGCGCCAGGTGGATCGCACTCACCAGCTCGCGGGGTCAGGCCGACAAGACCACAGCGCTGACGACGCAACTCGAGAACCGCTACCGCGACGGCGACACCGTCCATGTACTGGTCACCGGCGAGGACCCGTTCGCCGACGACCTGTCGCCGCGTGACGCGTCGGCGCAGAACGACAAGGACCACCTCGAGGACCCGTCGGCGTACGACTTCGCGATCGCGCACTTCACCGACACGCAGTACCTCACCGAAGGGGCGGCCGGCGGCACGTACGACGACTTCGACGGCCAGACCGAGCCGTCGGACGTGGAAACCGCCGAGGAGCAGGCGATCTGGGCGTCGGCGTACCGGAACACCACTCAGTGGATTGCCGACAATGCGACAAACCGGAAGATCGCCTACACCGCGCACACCGGCGACATCATCGAGAACGACTACTACGACCCGCTCGCCAAGAAGCCGGACGGAACGCTGCAGCGGCCCGGTCTGGACGAGCAGGTGCAGAAGGAACTCGCGGTCGCCTCGAGCTTCCAGAAGATCCTCGACGACAAGGGCGTGGTGAACCAGGTCATCGCCGGCAACCACGACAACCAGCTCGGCGCCGAGACTGGTCGGCACTCCCGCTTCAGCCAGGTCTTCAGCGCACACCGGTATCAGCAGGCATCCGGCGCCTGGCCAACCGGAAGCGAGTACCACGCCTGGGACGAGCAGATCCAGGCGGATGGCACCACGACGCCCGGCGAGGACAACCAGAACAACTACGTCCTCTTCTCCGCCGGCGGTCTGGACTTCGTCGCGGTCGGTCTCTCGTACGGCGTGACGCCGCAGGAGGCCAAGTGGGCCGACTCGATCTTCAAGCGGTACAAGGACCACAACGGGATCCTGCTGTCACACGACTACCTCCGGCCGTCAGCGAACCCGGACGGTCGTGGCGCCGACTTCTCCGCACCGGACGGCTCACCGCTGTACAAACAGGTCGTCGAGAGCAACCCGAACGTCTTCCTGGTGCTGGCCGGCCACGAGCACGGCGTCGGCACCAACCTGAAGACGAACGTCGGCGTGACGGTCGCGCACGACGTGGTCGAGCTGCTCGCGGACTACCAGTTCTACACAGTGCCCGCGGGTGAGCTGTGGCCCTCGAAGGTCGATGCCAATGGCAACATTGATGTCAACAGCGATGGCGTTGTCGACCACAAGGCGACCGACCGCTTGCAGTTCGGCGCGAGCTTCCTGCGGCTGCTGCAGTTCGATGTCAAGCGGTCGGTGATGAAGATCGACACCTACTCGCCGTTCCTCAACAACTACGGGGCGACCGAGTACGACATCCGCCAGGACGGCAGCCAGACCAAGCCGCGGTACAACGGTGCCGAGGACAACCTGACCCTGCCGGTCGACCTCACCACCCGCAAGACGTCCTTCTCGACCGAGTCGCTGGCGGCCTACGTGCCGACCACCGTCATCGGCTCCGACTCAGTCGCGGCGAACGGCACGGCTTCGGTGACTTGGCCGGGCCTTACGCCTGCGACGTCGTACAGCTGGATCGTTTCGGCGAAGAGTGCGGATGACGGTGTGGCTGTCGCGCAGCCGGCGGTGTTCCGGACGGCGAAGGGCAAGCCGGCCGTGACCATGACCTCTGCTCCGGTGAACTGGAGTACGGCGGCAACCGTGACGGTCAAGGTGGACGCCAGCCCAGTCCCGGTGACTGGCACTGTCGAACTGCGCGAGGGCGACAAGGTCCGCGGCTCGGCGAGTCTGTCTGGCGGTACGGCGAAGTTCACGCTCCCCGTCGGCCTCGCAGCCGGCAGCCACACGCTGACCGCGTCGTACTCCGGCAGCGACTCACTCGAGGCCGCTCAGGCGACCGGCACAGTGACGGTCAACCTGCCGCCGGCGTGGAAGTCGACGACGCTCTACAAGGCCGACGCCAAGGTCAGCTACAACGGCAAGCCGTACCTGGCTGCCTGGGCGAGCATCCACCAGCAGCCCGGCGACCCGCGCGGCGCCTGGCAGGAACTCGCCATGACCGAGGACGGTACGACGATCTGGACAGCGTCCCGCATCTTCACCAAGGGCGACATCGTCATCAACCAGGACCACAGGTACCAAGCCCGCTGGTACACCCGAAACCAGGCCCCGGGCGACCCCCGCGGTCCTTGGAGCCTGATCAAGTAGCCGACCCGGCCCGGGGCTCTTGCGGTCCCGGGCCCGCTTCCGGCTAGCTGGATGATGCGGACTGCCACAGGCCGATGAGGTTGCCCTCGGAGTCGGTGAAGTACGCGGCGAAACCCATGTCGCCGACCGGGATCTTCTCGCCTACGGTGTTGCCGCCGAGTTGCTCGATCGACTTCCAGGTCGCGTCGATGTCGTCTACATCGATGGTGAGCACCGGCCGGTTGATCTCGCCACCACCGGCACGGTCGAACATGCCGCCGTTGATGAAGCCGGGCTCGGCCGGGAACCCCTGTTCGTTTACCGGCCCGGTCGACACCGTCGTGTACTTCAGCTCCGGCATCTCCTGGAGTTGCCACCCGAACGCCTCGGCGTAGAACCTCCGCGCCCGCTCCCCGTCGTCGTACGGAATCTCGAAATGCACCACTCGTCCTGCCATCTCACGTCCTCCCCTGGGATCCGGTTCATTTCGACGCTAGCCCCGGTCCTGACCGCCCGCCAGAGGTCGGCGGATCATGTTCGTCGCCATCATCCGAGGCTGATCCCGGCAGTTGGGGGCGGGGGAGTGGAAGGTGTCGCAGTGCATGAAGAACACGTCGCCTGCGCTGCCGGTCAGCTCGACTACTCGCAGCTTTACGTCGTCGATCTCGGCGCCGTCGACCATGTAGCGCCGTACGCGATCATCGCCCGGATCGCCGTCCCACAGATCCCGCAGCCAGGGATCGACCGCGGCCAGGGCTTTCCGGAGCCGCTTTGGGTGCGGGCCGTCGTCGGAGGGGTCGGCGTACTTGGCCACCAGGTGGTGCGATCCCGTGAGTACGACGGTCGCGCCGCCGCGTGGGCGGATGTCGTTCAGCAGCACGAAGATCTGTACCGCACGCAGCCCGGATCCCGGCACGAAGTCGTTGTGCCAGACGGTGAACGGAACATCCCAGGGGGTGGTCTCCCGGCGCGGAAAGGTAACCAGCAGCCCGCCCCACTTACCCGGCACCGTCCACTGCCCCAGCAGCCCGTCCAGCATCGATCGAACCGCCGGTGAGCCGATCCGCTCGAACTCACCCCGCCGTGCCACCTTCTGCAACCCCGACAACCGCTCCTCGATCACCCACGTCGTCGGATCTGTCCGCTCTATCTGGTGCTCCGCGCGCACGTGCTCCCAGATCAGGTCACACATCACGTTGACGTCTGCTGCCGGGATCGCTGCGGGCAGGTGCAGCAGCCCCGTCCGCTCGAACTTTTCGCGCTGAGCTGGCGACAGCATGCGCATCACGCTAACGCCGTATCGCACCGCGACGCGAAGGATTTAGCGCGGGCGCCCTACAGTTGGCTGCGACTGGGTCTCTCGGCCGGCGGCCTTTGCATGCTCTAGTGCACAAGGCGCTTTACGGTAGGTCTGTGAAGTACTTGCTGATGATCTGTGGTGACGAGTCGGCCGAGGCGCACGCCAACGACGGGTGCGGCGGGTGGTCGGAGGAGATGGAACAACGCGGCGTGGTCGAAGGAGGGGCCGGGCTGCGGCCGCCGTCCGAGGCGACGACCGTGCGGGTGCGGGACGACGAGCTGCTGCTGACCGACGGTCCGTTCGCGGAGACGAAGGAGCAGATCGGCGGGTTCGTGCTGATCAACTGCGCCGACCTCGACGAGGCCATCGAGATCGCCGCCAAGCACCCGGCGGCCGGGTACGGGACGATCCAGATCCGCCCGGTGCTGTGACCGAGGCTGTCCAGGCCCTGCTCGACCGGATCTTCCGGGACGAGTGGGGCCAGGTCGTCGCCACGCTGATCAGAGTGACCGGCAACTGGGAACTGGCGGAGGAGTGCGCGCAGGAGGCATTCGCCGCGGCACTCCAGCGCTGGCCGGAGCAGGGCGTGCCGGACCGGCCCGGTGCGTGGCTGACCACCACCGCCCGCAACCGGGCCGTCGACTGGTTGCGGCGAGAGGCTGTTGGTGCCGCCAAGCTCCAGGCAGTGGCTGCGCTGGGCTATGAGTCCGACGAGCCGTACGACGTACCGGACGACCGGCTGCGGCTTATGTTCACTTGCTGCCACCCCGCACTGGCCATGGAGGCACGGGTGGCGCTGACGCTGCGTACTCTGGCCGGACTCAGTACGGCGGAGATCGCGCGGGCGTTCCTGGTCCCGGAGACGACGATGTCGAAGCGACTCACCAGGGCCAAGCAGAAGATCCAGCACGCCGGCATCCCGTACCGGGTCCCACCTGCGCACCTACTGCCCGAGCGGACACCCGCCGTACTCGCTGTGCTCTATCTGCTGTTCAACGAGGGGTACTCCGACGTCGTGCGCAGCGGTCTGAGCAGCGAGGCCATCAGACTGGCCCGACTGCTTGTGCAGCTCATGCCGGACGAGCCGGAGGCGGCCGGGCTGCTCGCACTCATGCTGCTGCACGACGCACGCCGTGCCACCCGGCTGACCGCCGACGGCGTACTGGTGACGCTGGAGGACCAGGACCGCACCCGCTGGGACCACTCCGTCATCGCAGAAGGCGTTGCTCTCCTCGACTCAGCCTTGGCGCGAGGCGACGCCGGCCCGTACCAGGTGCAGGCCGCCATAGCCGCCTGTCACGCCACGGCCCGTACGGCGGCCGACACCGACTGGACGCAGATCGCCGCTCTGTACGGCCAGCTCAAGCAGACCCCTGTGGTCGCGCTGAACCGTGCAGTGGCCATCGGCATGGCTGACGGCCCAGCAGTCGGTCTACGCCTGGTGGAGGACCTCGCAGCTGGACCACTGGCCGGCTACCACTTACTCCCCGCCACCCGTGCTGACTTCCTGCGACGACTCGGCCGGCTGTCCGAGGCGGCTACGTCGTACAAGGAAGCGGTGGAACTCGCTACCACGGACGCTGAGCGGCGTTATCTGCAGAAGCGTCTGGAGGAGGTGTCTGTCTGAGCGGGACCCGTTCGTCGGTGGGGCGAAAGGAGAAATTCTCATGACAGACATCAGAGCTGCCGTCGCGGGGGAGCGGGCCGACCTCGCTTCGCTGCTTTCAGGGCTTTCCGCGGAGGACTGGGACAAGCCGACGCTGTGCAAGGGCTGGCGGGTCCGGGAGACGGTTGCGCACATCACCATGCCGTTCCGGCTGTCGATGCCTCGCTTCGTGCTTGGGTTGCTGCAGGCCCGAGGCAACCTCGATCGCTTCGCCGACCGCTACGCGCGCCGTACGGCGGCCGAGCTGTCGGCGGCCGAGCTGACGGAGTGCTTGCGGCAGAACCTCAACCACCCGTGGAAGCCGCCGGGCGGCGGCTACCAGGGTGCCTTGTCCCACGACGTCATCCACGGCCTCGACATCACCGTTGCCCTCGGCATCGATCGCGTCGTACCGCCGGACCGCATGCGTCTCATCCTCGACGACGTGAAACCCCGCCAGCTCAAGTACTTCGGCGTGGACCTGAGTGGCGTCCAGCTTCGTGCCACCGACCTCGACTGGACCCACGGCACCGGCACGCCGCTGACCGGCAGCGCCCAAGACCTTCTCCTCGTCCTCTGCGGCCGAACCCTCCCAGCCGGCCACCTCAGTGGCCCAGCCGCGGCCCGCTTCACCGTTGGAGTGACCCGATGATCATCAGCCTTCCCATCAAGGACCGACCACGCTCGTACGCCTTCTACCAGGAGGCTTTCGGCCTCGAGCCGACGGGCGAGCCGGACGACGACGGTATCCCCGAACCGCTCCGGTTCGTCCTATCCGACGACGTACACCTGATGCTCATCCCGATCGGGGGGTTCAAGTGGGTCCTCGGCAGCCAGCGGCGCGCGCCCCGCAACACCAGCGAATGCATCCTCTCGCTACCCCTGCCCGACGAGGCCGCAGTCGACAAGGCATTCGCACGAGCGACCACCGCCGGAGCCACTCCAGTCACCCCACCCACGCGCAAAGACTGGGGCTACATAGCCACCCTCACCGACCCCGACGGGCACCTCTGGATGCTCGAAACGGCTACGTTCTGGGGAGGTCGAAGCTAAAGGGGAATCGCATGAGCAGTCAGGTGGCGCATCATGGGGTTGCCGCGTCGCGGACCAGGGCGGTGTCGACGAACTGTTCGAACCGGACGATCAACCCGCCGCGCACGGTGAAGTGGTGCGCGACCCGGACATTCAAGGGTTTCCGGGTGGTCTTGTGGGTCGCGGTATAGCGGGCCAGGACCACGACGTTCTCGCCCTCGACGACATAGGTGTCGTCGTGGGCGGTCCAGCCGTCCCAGTCCTGGGCCAGTTTCTCCATGACTCCGCTCGTCACACCGTCGGGTGTGCGGTAGGTGCCGGCGAGTGGGAAGCCCGCCATCTCCGTCCACTCCACGTCGGGGGCGAGGGTCGCGCGCAGGGCGTCGAGATCACCTGTGGCGGAAGCGACGTATTGGCGGCGGACTACCGCGGCCGGTGCGGTGTCGTCGATTGACGTCAGCCCCACGTCATCTCCCCCTTCGCGACCTTGGTACCGAGCGAGGCGGCGATCCGCAGCCCGGCGTCCGGATAGGCGGCCAGCAGGCTTTCCTCGGCCGCGGCAGCGTCGGCAGCGTCGGTGATGGTCTTCTCGAAGAACCGCAGGTACTCACGGGTGTGCCGGATCGCGGTCGCGTCGGTGGGCGCACCGGCGACGCGGTGTCCGGCAGCGACGAAGCTGGGGTCGAGTGCCTCGAGGTCGTCGAGGACGCGGAGCCATTCCGCCCGCTGTTCCACGCTCGCGGCGTCAGCGGTCCACACGTGCAGTCCCTCGAATAGCAACACACCACCGAGCAGAGTGCGCCCTGCCCGTTCGAAGACGTACCAGGCGCGGTCGCCGAGGGCCTCGCTGCCGCGGCGCACCTCGAGCTCGACACCGTCCACTGTGACAGACGGCGTGGTCAACGGCGCGATGTCGACCAGCCGGGTCGGCAGGTTGGCGCCGAGGTGCGCCCACGCGACCAGCTTCTTCTCGTAGGTCTCGCGGATGTGGTCGATGACGTCGGCCGGTGCCGCGAACACCGCCTCCGGGAAGGCATCGGCGACGACCTCGGCGCCGAAGTAGAAGTCCGGATCTCCAGCGGTGATCAGCACCGTGGTGAGCCGCTTGCCGGAGTCGAGGACCTCGGCGACGATCCGGTGCCCGTCGGCCCGGGTGAAGGCCGCGTCCACGACGACGGCCTCCGTCTCGCCCGTCACCAGCGTGCTGGTCTTGTTCAGCGAGGTGTCGGCCGCGTCGATGATCTTGTAGGTGAGTGCGGTCATGGTTGTGTCCCTTGAGGTAGTCATTCGGAAACGGTCAGGGCGAGGTGACGGTCGATCGCGTCGGTGAGCTGAGCGGCTGTGGAGGTGGGACCGCCGAGCCGGACCACACCGGCGTCGGTGTGAAGCAGGAGGGACGGGTAGGAGCTGACCCCCAGCCGGGCGGAGCGTGCGAAATCATGCGTCGCCGCGGTCCGCCCGTCGGCTGACGCGAACCCGGTCACCACCGCATCCGCGTCCAGGCCCTGCCGCTCGGCGATGCGCCAGTACGTCGATGCCTCGGACAGGCTCAATCCGTCGAAGTAGAACGACTGTTGCATCGCCTCCGCCAACTCCAGAGCTCGCCCGGGAGCCGCCGCCCGTAACGCGGCGAACCCGGTCGCGGCCGCCGTGGAATCCATCTCGAAGCGGCCGTCGGCGATGAGCTCGCGGTAACCGGGCCCGAACTCGGCACCGGTCAGTTCGGCGATCCGGGCGTTAGCGGCCGCCACGTACGGCATGGAGCCGAGCGGCGCGACTCGGGAACCGGTGAACAGGCCCCCGCTGACGATTTCGAGTTCGACCCGCCCGGCGTTGCCGGTGGCGAAGTCGCGGATCACCGGGCCGAATCCGTAACACCAGCCGCAGTACGCATCGAACACGTAGGTCAATTTCGTTGCCATGACCCCAAGGCTAGGAAGAGTGCCCGCGCGTTTCACGGTAGCTCCGGGACGTATCATGGTGAAAATGGGACATCGCGTGCCAGACGCCATCCGGCCCGTCCGGTATGCGCCACCGCCCGGGGTGACCGGGCAGATCGAGCTCACTTCGCTGACGCGGATGCGGGTACGCGGCGGCCCAGACGAGTTCATCGCCCCGCAGCGCCTCGAATTCGACCTGCTGATCCGCGTCGAGGCGGGTAGCGCGGTACACACTGTCGACTTCACTGGCTACCCGCTCGCACCCGGCGATCTGATCTGGGTGCGTGCCGGGCAGGTGCAGCAATGGGGCGCCATCGGCGACATCGAGGGGCCGGTCTTCCTGTTCACCCCGTCCGCGATCGACACCGGCACGTGGGACCTGATCCGGTCGGCGGATGTGACCACTCCCAACCACTGGAGTGCCGTAACGGTTGCGGGGACGCCGGCGGCAGTGGCCCTCGACGCCGCGCTTGCCGCCGCCGCAATGCCGGCGCGGTCGACTGTGGAGGTCCGTGACGCCGCTCTGGCTCGTGCGCTCGCCGCCGCGCTGCTTCTCCTCGTCATGGCCGAACCGGAAGGCAGCGGCCGTCGTCCGCCCACCCACGAGGTGTTCGTCTGGTTCCGCGACGAGCTCGAGGCGAACTTCCGCACCCGGCACAAGGTCGCCGAATACGCAGCCCGCCTGGGCTATTCGACGCGCACCCTCAACCGCCTCGCCCGTGAGAACACCGGTCTCAGTGCCAAGCAGCTCATCGACGAGCGCGTCGTACTCGAGGCCAAACGCCTCCTCGCGCACGGAGCCGACCCGGTGGCACAGATCGCCGAGCAACTCGGCTACGACGATCCATCCAACTTCTCCAAGTACTTCCACCACCGCACCGGCACAACCCCAGCCAGGTTCAGAACCCGCGTCAGGCCAACCGCCGAACCCCGGGGGTGACATCCCCACAAACACAACGGGCGATCGATGTCGGCGGTCTTCGCCGGCACAGATCGCCCAGATCGGTGGCGCCCCCGGCAGGATTCGAACCTGCGCACCCGCCTCCGGAGGGCGGTGCTCTATCCCCTGAGCTACGGGGGCTCAGGAACGTGCAGAACAGTAGCAGGTAAGGCGCGGGATTCCCGAATCGGGGCGCGGTGCGTCGGGTGGGTACCGGAGGCAGGGCCGGGGGAGTCCCTGACGCGACCCTGGAAGGCCGGTGCGGCGGGATCGACTCCGGTCAGCGCGGCGTCATAGTGGTGGTAAGCCCATCAGTGAAAGGAAGTCGGTACCCATGGCTAGCAATCTGGTCCGCCCGTCCCACGGTCGTTGGATCGGCGGTGTCTGTGCCGGACTGGCTCGCCGGTTCGGTATCTCGGCGAACACGATGCGGCTCATCTTCGTCATCAGCTGCCTTCTGCCCGGCCCGCAGATCCTCATCTACGTCGTGCTCTGGATCCTGATGCCCGCGGAGCGCTGAGCCCAGCCGACCCCAGCGTCCAGGCAGACCGGCGCCACATGACAACCTGCTCCTCATGAGAGCAGGCAGGTGGCGCCGGGCGGGCGCGACGGCGGCCGCCCTGCTCCTCATCAGCAGTGTGGTCGCCAGCTGCCAGATCGGTCCCGCGCCGCCCGGTCCGGCCGAGCTCCGGACCGGCCCGCCGCCGTGGGACGCACCCCGCGACGGGGTCTCCTACATCGACAAGGCAGGCTTCGAGCGACTCCCGCTCGACTTCTCCGGCCCATCGCCGTACACAGTCGCTTTGAAAATCACCGTCGACGGCAAGCCGGTGCAGATCCCGGCCGGCATCGGCGTCGACCGCCTCCGTGCAGAGCAGGCCGCCGTCCACACCCACACCAGCGACGGCCTGATCTATGTCGAAGCCAAAACCACCTCCGAGCGCCCGACCCTCGCCCAGTTCTTCACCCTCTGGGGAGTCAAGTACGACGCCACCTGCCTAGCCGACGCCTGTAAAGCCCTGAAAGTCACCATCAACGGTGACCCAGCCCCCTGGAACGCTCCGTTGACCGCCAACTCGCGAATCCAGGTCACCGCCAGGCGCTGACGCCGTTTGCCCGGTTCGGGCGAGGGGACCGGACGGCAATGAAGGTGCTGAACGTGCGGTGGGTCGGGGTGGCGACGCAGGACTACCAGGCGATGTTCGACTTCCTGTACGGCGCGCTGGGGCTCGAGGCGGCGTTCACCGAGGAAACGACCGCCGAGTTCGTCACCGCCGAGGGTGACACCGTGCAGATCATGGCTCCGGGGAACCGGTTCTTCGGGTTCTTCACCGAGAACGCCTCCGGGCCGGTGCCACTCTTCGAGGTCGACGACGTACACACCGCCATGGCGGAACTCCGGCAGGCCGGGGTGGAACTGGTCGGGCCGCTCGGGACGGATCAGGACTGGGAGTGGATCAACGTCCGGGCACCGGACGGCAACCTGTACGAACTCGCCAGCCGAAGGTGAGCCTCCGATAAGCCGCGAGAGTGAGCGCCGTACCGGGCTGTGGATGGTGAGTCAAGGGTTTCGGGGTGGGGCCATTAGGCTGAGGCGGTGACTCCGGAACAGCTCGCTGAGAAGATCCTGCAGGTCCTGAATGCGCTCGCCGATGACGGCACCATCGCCGTCGAGGGCGGGCTGCCGCGCGAGCTGAAGGTCGAGCGACCCAAGAACCCCGAGCACGGGGACTACGCCACCAACGTCGCCATGCAGCTGGGCAAGCGCGCCGGGCTGAACCCGCGCCAGTTCGCCGAGCTCCTCGCGGCCAAGCTCCAGGACGACGAGGCGATCACCGCCGTCGAGATCGCCGGCCCCGGCTTCATCAACATCCGGGTCGCGGCCGATGCCCAGGGCAAGATCGCCCAGGCCATCCTCGACGCCGGCTCGAGCTACGGCACGAGCGACAGCCTGCACGGCCAGACGTACAACCTGGAATTCATCTCCGCCAACCCGACCGGCCCGCTGCACCTCGGCCACACCCGCTGGGCCGCCGTCGGCGACGCGCTCGCCCGCGTGTTGGCCGCCGCCGGCGCGAAGGTCACCCGCGAGTTCTACATCAACGACCGTGGCGCCCAGATGGACAAGTTCGGCGCCAGCCTGCAGGCGGCAGCGCACGGTCAGCCGATCCCCGAGGACGGCTACCACGGCGAGTACATCCTCGATCTCGCCAAGGAGATCACCAAAGAGGTCCCAGGCATCACGGAGCTCCCAGAAGACGAGCAGGTGATCGCTTTCCGCGAGGCGGGGTACGAGCGCCAGCTCAAGGAGCAGCAGTCCCAGCTCGAGCACTTCCGGACCAACTTCGACGTCTGGTTCTCCGAGCGCAGCCTGCACGAGCAGGACGGCGTCGGCCACGCGATCGACAAGCTCCGCGACCAGGGCCACCTGTACGACGCCGACGACGCGCTGTGGATGCGGACGACGGACTTCACCGACGACAAGGACCGGGTCCTGATCCGGTCCAACGGCGAGCCGACGTACTTCGCCTCGGACGCGGCCTACTACGTGAACAAGCGCGAGCGCGGGTTCGACGTCTGTATCTACCTGCTCGGCGCCGACCACCACGGGTACGTGAACCGGCTGAAGGCGATCGCGGCCTGCGCCGGTGACGACCCCGAGCACAACATCGAGATCCTGATCGGTCAGCTGGTGAAGATCCTCAAGGGTGGCGAGGAGATGCGGCTGTCCAAGCGGGCCGGCACCATCGTCACGCTGGCCGAGCTGGTCGAGGAGGGCGGTGTCGACCCGCTGCGCTACACGCTCTGCCGCTACCCGGCCGACTCACCGCTGACCCTGGACATCGAGGAGATGACCCGCCAGGCCAGCGAGAACCCGGTGTACTACGTCCAGTACGCGCACGCCCGGCTGGCGTCGATCCTCCGCAACGCCGACGAGCTAGGTATCAAGCTGGACGAGTTCGACCCCGGCCTGCTCAGTCACGAGCGCGAGGGCGACCTGCTCCGTGCGCTGGCCGAGTTCCCGCGCATCGTCGCCACCGCCGCCGAGCTGCGCGAACCACACCGGATCGCCCGCTACCTGGAGGACACGGCGTCGGCGTTCCACAAGTTCTACGACAGTTGCCGCGTGCTGCCACGCGGCGATGAGGAGGTGGAGCCTGTGCACAAGGCTCGCCTGACCCTGGTCTCCGCGACCAGGACCGTGCTCGCCAACGGGCTGGACCTGCTCGGCGTCTCCGCACCGGAGCGGATGTGAGGGCGCACGAGGCGGGCGCGCTGCACGCGGACATCGGCCACCGTGGTCCGGGCTGGCTCCGCGCGCCCCGCAACGTCAACGACCTGGTCCCGCAGCTGTGGTCGTCCACGGCCAAGAAGACCGCAGAGGGTTCGCTGGTCGTCGGCGGGGTCGACGTCCGCGACCTCGTCGCCGAGCACGGCAGTCCGTCGTACGTGCTGGACGAGGACGACTTCCGGGCCCGCGCCCGCGCGTTCAAGCACGCCTTCAAGGACTTCGACGTCTACTACGCGGGCAAGGCCTTCCTCTGTACGACGGTCGTCCGGTGGGTGATGGAAGAAGGCCTCAACCTCGACGTGTGCAGCGGGGGAGAACTCGCTGTCGCTCTGAGGGCAGGCGCCGACCCACGCAGGCTGGGGTTCCACGGCAACAACAAGTCCGAGTCGGAGCTGGCCAGAGCGATCGACGCAGGTGTCGGCCGGATCATCGTCGACTCCGAGTACGAGATCACCCGGCTGATCGAGCTCGCCGGCGAGCGCAACACGACCGCGCCGGTGATGATCCGGGTCACGGCCGGGGTCGAGGCGCACACCCATGAGTACATCGCGACCGCGCACGAGGACCAGAAGTTCGGCTTCTCCATCACCTCCGGCGCCGCCTACGAAGCCGTTGCCCGAGTCAACGAAGCACCGGAGCTGGAGCTGCTCGGCCTGCATTCGCACATCGGCTCGCAGATCTTCGACTCGTCCGGATTCGAGGTGGCGGCGAAGCGCGTGATCGCCTTGCACGCAAGGGTTTCCGAGGAGCTCGGCGTGGACATGCCGGAGCTCGACCTCGGTGGTGGCTTCGGGATCGCCTACACCACCCAGGACGATCCTTCCGACCCCGCGCAGCTCGCGACCGAGATGGGCAAGATCGTCGAGCACGAGTGCCGCGCGTTCCAGGTCGACGTCCCGAAGGTGTCGATCGAGCCCGGCCGTGCGATCGTCGGCCCGGCCGTCTGCACCGTCTACACGGTCGGCACGGTCAAGGAGGTCGAGCTCGACGCCGGCGCGTCCCGCACGTACATCTCCGTCGACGGTGGCATGAGTGACAACATCCGCGCCGCCCTGTACGACGCCGACTACTCCTGCACGCTGGCCAACCGCTACTCCGACGCCGAGCCACGCCTGGCCCGGGTCGTCGGCAAGCACTGCGAGGCCGGCGACATCGTGGTCAAGGACGAGTTCCTCCCGTCGGACGTGCGGCCCGGCGACCTGGTCGCCGTACCGGGGACGGGTGCCTACTGCCGGTCTATGGCCAGCAACTACAACCACGTACCGCGACCACCGGTGATCGCGGTCAAGGACGGTCACACGCGGATCGTCGTACGGCGGGAAACCGAAGACGATCTGCTACGCCTCGATATGGGGGACGAGTGAACGACAAACCGCTGAAGGTAGGCCTGCTCGGTTGTGGCGTGGTCGGCACCGAAGTTGTGCGGATCCTGACCGAGCAGGCTGACCACCTCGCCGCCCGGGTGGGTGCCCGCCTGGAGATCGCCGGGATCGCCGTACGGCGGCCTGGACGCGTGCGCGACATCGCGGTCGACCCGGCGCTGATCACGACCGACGCCCAGGCGCTGGTGTCGCGCGGCGACCTGGACCTGGTGATCGAGGTGATCGGCGGGCTGGAGCCGGCCCGTGGCCTGATCCTGTCCGCGCTCGAGCACGGCGCGTCCGTGGTGACGGCGAACAAAGCGCTGCTCGCCGAAG
Organism: Kribbella antiqua; assembly: GCF_004345665.1. Classification (GTDB taxonomy): domain Bacteria; phylum Actinomycetota; class Actinomycetes; order Propionibacteriales; family Kribbellaceae; genus Kribbella; species Kribbella antiqua. Next base: position 312,537 of record NZ_SLWR01000010.1, on the reverse strand, counting down.
ACGGGCCGACGCTGTTCGCGGCCGCGGAGAAGTACCAGCGCGACCTGTACTTCGAGGCCGCCGTGGCTGGGGCGATCCCGATCCTGCGGCCGCTGCGCGAGTCGCTCGCCGGTGACGACGTGGTCCGGGTGATGGGCATCGTCAACGGCACCACGAACTTCATCCTGGACAAGATGGACACCACCGGCGCCGGCTTCGACGAGGCGCTGGAGGAGGCCCAAGCGCTCGGGTATGCCGAGGCTGACCCGACCGCCGATATCGAGGGCTTCGATGCGGCCGCGAAGGCGGCGCTGCTGGCGAGTTTGGCCTTCCACACCAGGGTTTCCATCGCCGACGTACACCGCGAGGGCATCACCGAGGTGACCGCCACCGACATCGCCTCGGCCCGCGAGATGGGCTGCGTGGTCAAGTCGCTGGCGATCTGCGAACTGGACGAGGCGACCGACTCGGTCAGCGCCCGGGTCTACCCGGCGATGATCCCGCAGAGCCACCCGCTCGCGTCCGTCCGGGACGCTTACAACGCTGTATTCGTGGAATCCAAGGCGGCCGGCCAGCTGATGTTCTATGGTCGTGGTGCCGGCGGCGCCCCGACGGCCAGTGCTGTCCTCGGGGATCTCGTGTCCGCCGCGCGCAACCGGCTCAAGGGTGTGCCGGGGGTCGGCGAGTCGTCGTACACCCAGCGAGCCGTGCGGCCGATGGGTGACGCGATGACCCGCTACCACGTGTCGCTGGACGTGGCCGACAAGGCCGGTGTGCTGGCGGCGGTGGCCCACGCGTTCGCCGAGCACGACGTGTCGATCCAGACCGTCCGCCAGGAGGGCCGGGGCAGTGACGCGCAGCTGGTGGTGGTCACCCACACCGCGACCGACGCCGCGTTGTCCGCGACCGTGGAGACCCTGCGCGACATGGACATCGTTCGGGAAGTCAGCAGTGTCATGCGGGTAGAAGGAGACTGAGCACAATGGCTCACCAGTGGCAGGGCGTGATCGAGGAATACAGAGACCGGCTCCCCGTTTCGGCGGACACACCGGTGGTCACGCTCGGCGAGGGCGGGACGCCGCTGGTGGCCGCGCAGTGGCTGAGTGAGCAGACCGGCTGCGAGGTCTGGCTCAAGGTCGAGGGCAACAACCCGACCGGCTCCTTCAAGGACCGCGGTATGACGGTCGCGATCTCGCTCGCCGCGCAGGCCGGTGACAAGGCCGTTGTCTGCGCCTCCACTGGTAACACCTCTGCCTCCGCGGCCGCGTACGCCGTACGTGCGGGACTGCTGCCGTTGGTCGTGCTCCCGGCCGGCCGGATTGCCAAGGGCAAGCTGGCTCAGGCGATCGTGCACGGCGCGCAACTGGTGGCGATCGACGGCAGCTTCGACGACTGCATGCGGATCGTCCGCGAACTCGCGAAGAACTACCCGGTCGCCCTGGTGAACTCGGTGAACCCGGTCCGGCTGGAAGGCCAGAAGACAGCCGCCTTCGAGGTGTGCGACGCGCTCGGCGACGCCCCGGATCTGCATGTGATGCCGGTCGGCAACGCCGGGAACATCTCGGCGTACTGGAAGGGCTATCAGGAGTACGCGAAGGACAAACTGGCCACCAAGACGCCGCGCCTGTGGGGTTTCCAGGCCGAAGGCGCCGCACCGATCGTGCGCAAGAAGATCGTCGAGCACCCGGAGACCGCAGCGACCGCGATCCGGGTCGGGAATCCGGCGTCCTGGACGCTGGCCGAGGCCGCCCGGGATGAGTCCGGCGGCCGGATCGAGATGGTCACCGACGAGCAGATCCTGACCGCGCAGCGTGAGCTCGCCGCCCGCGAAGGGGTGTTCGTCGAGCCCGGCTCGGCGGCCGGCGTCGCCGGTCTGCTGCACGCGAAGGCGCAGGGCTGGCTGGACGGCGGCTCGACCGTCGTGATCACGGTCACAGGTCACGGCCTGAAGGACATCGACACCGCGCTCGACCACGCCAAGGTGAAGGAGTCGCCGGTGACGCCCGCCCACACCGACGACGTCGCCCGCGTCGCCGGCCTGATCTGATGCTGAACCAGGTACGGGTCCGGGTCCCCGCGACGAGCGCCAACCTCGGCCCCGGCTTCGACGCGTTCGGCCTCGCGCTCACCCTGTACGACGAACTGATCGTCACCCCAGGTGGATCCGGGGTCCGGGTCGAGGTGGTCGGCGCCGGTCAGGGCGAGGTCCCGCTGGACGAGTCGCACCTCGTCGTACGGTCGATTCGGGCCGGACTGCAGGCGCTCGAGGCCGAGGTGCCGGGGTTCTCGCTGCTGTGTGAGAACCAGATTCCGCACGGTCGCGGGCTGGGGTCGTCGTCGGCTGCGATCGTGGGTGGTCTGGCGGCGGCGTACGGGCTGGCCGGCGTGCAGTTGGACCGCGATCGGATTGTCGAGTTGGCGACCGAGATCGAGGGGCATCCGGACAACGTTGCAGCGAGTGCGCTTGGTGGGTTCACCATTGCCTGGACCGACGCTGGGAGTGGCCGCGCGGTCCGGCTTCAGCCGGGTGAGGCGCTGGTCGGGGTGGCTTATGTGCCGGACAACCGGGTGCTGACGAAGGAAGCGCGTGGGTTGCTGCCGAACGTCGTACCGCATGCGGATGCGGCGGCCAACGCGGGTCGTGCGGCGCTGCTCGTAGCGGCGCTTTCCGGGCGGCCGGAACTGCTGATGACCGCCACGGAGGACCGGTTGCACCAGGAGTACCGCGAGCCCGCGATGCCGGAGAGCCTTGCCCTCGTGCACAAGCTTCGGGGCAGTGGTCTGCCGGCAGTGGTGAGCGGTGCCGGGCCGACCGTGCTCGTGCTGGGCAGCCCAGTCAACCAGGCGCCACCGCCGCCGGACGGCTGGACGCGGTACGACCTGGGGATCGATCCAGTCGGCGTACAGGTCTGGTCGATGGAGTCCGGGTAGAGCCGGGAATCATTCACGACTGACACGCGTTGAACCCCTCGAGTCAGCAGAACGACCCGCAGTGGTGCTAGTCTCGACTCACCCGATCCCCTCCAGGTGATCGGTGAACTCTCGTCACGATCCGGGCTCAGCTCCCAGGTTTTGTGTGGCGACCCTCCTGTGGACAGACCTTGCGCCGCCTGCGCCGGGGATTTCCGGGGGGACTCAGATCGAGCGAGAGCCTCTTGTGCCCACGTCGCCGTTTCTCGGTCGTGGGTGATGAAACTGTCGATGCGCACATCTGACATCGACGATCCGTGTGGGAAGGACCTCACGTGACAGAAACTGTTGAAGCCTCCAGCGGCGCCGGCACCACGCCGGCCCCGGGTACCGACGCTGCGGCCACCACCGCGACGCGTCGCCGGAAGGCTGGTGGCGGCCTCGAGGGCATGCTTCTCCCCGAGCTCAAGCAGCTCGCCGGGACGCTGGGCATCAAGGGCACCGGCGCTCTGCGCAAGGGCCAGCTGATCGAGGCGATCAAGGCCGCCCAGGCCGGTGGTTCCACGGGTGCGTCGCGCCCGAAGGCGAGCCAGCCGACCCTGGACGAAGGCGCCGCCGAGGCGCCGGCGGCCAAGGCTCCCGCCAAGCGGGAGGGCGGCAGCCGGCGTAGCCGCGCCGCGGCCGAGAAGGACGCGGTCCAGAACGGCGCGCCCGCCGAGGCCGCAGCCGCCGTCGAGGCGCCGGCCGCGCAGGTCACGACCCAGAACGGCGTCGCCGCGCAGAACGGCACCGCGCAGAACGGCACCGCCCCGGCCGAGCCGAAGGCGGACCAGGCGGCGGAGGACCGCGGCAACCGGGACAACCGGAGTGACCGCGACCAGAACCGCGAGAGCCGGGACACCCAGAACCGGGACGGCAACCGCGACCGCAACCGGGACAGCCGGGACAACCGCGGCGACCAGAACCGCGACCGCAACCGGGACAACCAGAACCGGGACGGCAACCGCGACAACCAGAACCGCGACGGTGGCCAGAACCGCGACAACCAGAACCGCGAGCAGAACCGCGACCGGAACCGGCAGGACCAGAACGACCGTGGGGGCGACGAAGGCGAGGGCCGTCGCCGGCGCCGCCGGGGTCGCGACCGGGACCGCACCCGCGACAACCAGGGCGGCCCCCGGGACAACAGCCGCAACCGCGGCCGCGGCGAGCGGTTCGACCCGGAGCCGACGATCAGCGAGGACGACGTCCTCGTCCCGGCCGCCGGCATCCTCGACGTACTCGACAACTACGCGTTCGTCCGGACCAGCGGCTACCTGCCCGGCCCGAATGACGTGTACGTCGCCCTCTCGATGGTGAAGCGGTACGGCCTGCGCAAGGGCGACGCGATCACCGGTGCGGTGAAGCAGCCGCAGGAGGGTGAGCGCAAGGAGAAGTTCAACCCGCTGGTCCGGATCGACACCGTGAACGGGTCGGACCCGGAGATCGCCCGGCAGCGGCAGGACTTCAACAAGCTGACCCCGCTGTACGCGACCGAGCGGCTCCGGCTGGAGACCGAGCCCGGTGTGCTCACCACCCGGATCGTCGACATCGTCAGCCCGATCGGCAAGGGCCAGCGCGGCCTGATCGTCTCGCCGCCGAAGGCCGGTAAGACGATGGTCCTGCAGGCGCTGGCGAACGCGATCACCACGAACAACCCCGAAGTGCACCTGATGGTGGTGCTGGTGGACGAGCGGCCCGAAGAGGTCACCGACATGCAGCGCACCGTCAAGGGCGAGGTCATCGCCTCGACCTTCGACCGCCCGGCCGACGACCACACCACGGTCGCGGAGCTGGCGATCGAGCGGGCCAAGCGGCTGGTCGAGCTCGGCCACGACGTCGTCGTCCTGCTCGACTCGATCACCCGGCTGGGACGCGCGTACAACATCGCGGCGCCGGCCAGCGGCCGGATCCTGTCCGGTGGTGTCGACTCGTCCGCGCTCTACCCGCCGAAGCGGTTCTTCGGTGCCGCGCGCAACATCGAGGACGGCGGCTCGCTGACCATCCTCGCCACCGCGCTGATCGAGACCGGCTCGAAGATGGACGAGGTGATCTTCGAGGAGTTCAAGGGCACCGGCAACATGGAGCTGCGGCTGCGCCGCGAGTTCGCCGACCGCCGCATCTTCCCGGCCATCGACGTGGTCGCCTCCGGCACCCGCCGCGAGGAACTGCTGATGTCGAAGGACGAGACGCAGGTTGTCTGGAAGCTCCGGCGGGTGCTGTCGGCGCTGGACGGCCAGGCGGCGCTGGAACTCCTGATCGGCAAGCTCAAGGAGAGCAAGTCGAACATCGAGTTCCTGCTCCAGGTGAACAAGACGACACCGTCCGCAGGCGGCCGCAGCACCGACGACGGCAACTGACGGTCAGCTGAGGGCGGCCGATTCGTCATCGGACGCCCTCAGATGGCAAACTTGTGTGTTGGTTCCGGTTCACGTCCGCATCCGCGGGCGACCCGGGGCACCTGAACCTAGGAGAACCCTTGAAGAGCGACATCCACCCGACGTACGTCGACACCACGGTGACCTGCACCTGTGGCGCCACGTTCACCACGCGCTCGACCGCGGAGAACGGCGTGATCCACGCCGACGTGTGCTCGCAGTGCCACCCCTTCTACACCGGTAAGCAGAAGATTCTCGACACCGGTGGTCGGGTTGCCCGCTTCGAGAAGCGGTACGCCAAGAAGTAGCTGTCTCACCGCGCGCCGGTTCCGCATCTCTTTGCGGGACCGGCGCGCGGTTTGTCTGTCCAGGATGTCCGAAGGGAGGAGTGCGCGATGTTCGAAGCGGTCCAGACACTGAAGGCGGAGTACGCCGAGCTGGAGCGGCAGATGTCCGCTCCGGAGCTGCACTCCGACCAGGCCAACGCCCGCCGCGTCGGCAAGCGGTACGCCGCCCTCGCGCCGGTGGTGCGCACGTACGACGAATGGCTGCAGACCAGCGACGACATCGAAGCCGCGAAGGAACTCGCGGCCGAGGACCCGGCGTTCGCCGAGGAGGCCACCAAGCTGGCGGCCCGCCGCGACGAGCTGGCCGAGAAGCTGCAGGTGCTGCTCGTCCCGCGCGACCCGAGCGACGACAAGGACGCGATCCTCGAGATCAAGGCCGGTGAGGGCGGCGACGAGTCCGCGCTGTTCGCCGGCGACCTGCTGAAGATGTACCTGAAGTACGCCGAGTCGCAGAACTGGAAGACCGAGGTGCTCGACTCGGCCGAGTCCGACCTGGGCGGGTACAAGTCGATCACCGTCGCGGTGAAGGCGAAAGGCACCCCTGAGCCGGGTGAGGCGCCGTACGCTCGGCTGAAGTTCGAGGGCGGGGTGCACCGGGTCCAGCGGGTGCCGGTGACCGAGTCGCAGGGGCGGATCCACACCTCGGCGGCCGGTGTACTGGTGCTGCCGGAGGCGGAGGACGTCGACGTCGAGATCGACCCGAACGACCTGCGGATCGACGTGTTCCGCTCGTCGGGTCCGGGTGGTCAGAGCGTGAACACGACGGACTCCGCCGTACGCATCACGCACCTGCCGACCGGCATCGTGGTGTCGATGCAGAACGAGAAATCGCAGCTGCAGAACCGTGAGCAGGCCATGCGCGTGCTGCGGGCCCGGCTGCTCGCGGCGGCGCAGGAGGTCGCCGACCAGGAGGCTTCGGATGCCCGCCGCTCGCAGATCCGGACTGTCGACCGGTCGGAGCGGATCCGGACGTACAACTTTCCGGAGAACCGCTTCTCCGACCACCGCGTCGGCTACAAGGCCCACAACCTCGACCAGGTCCTGGGCGGGGAGCTGGCGCCGGTAATCCAGGCCCTCACGGACGCCGACCTCGCCGCCCGCCTCGAGGCCGTCGAATCCCAGTGAGTGTTCGTGAGCTCGTCGCCGCGGCGGCCGAGCGCCTACGCGAGGCCGGCGTTGCCTCACCCGACTTCGACGCCGCTGAGCTCCTGGCCTTCGTGACTGACACGACCCGGCTCACCCTGCGCGAACCCAACGTCGAAGAGCTTCGCCAGTACGACGAGCTGATCGCACGCCGGGCGGCTCGCGAACCGCTGCAGCATCTGACCGGTACGGCGGCCTTCCGCTACCGGGAGCTCGCGGTAGGCCCCGGTGTCTTCGTGCCGAGGCCGGAGACCGAGGTGATGGTCGGCTGGATCCTCGACAAGCTGACCGGCATCGAAACCCCTCTGGTGGTGGACCTGTGCTCCGGCTCGGGTGCTATTGCCGGCGCAGTGGCGACAGAGCGCCCGGACAGCGTCGTTCACGCGGTTGAGCTGTCACCCGAAGCGTGTGTCTGGGCTCGTCGCAACCTAGCCGGGACCGGCGCAGTCCTGCACGAGGGCGACATCGACGGCTGCCTGCCGGAGCTCGACGGCCAGGTCGACGCGGTGATCGCCAACCCGCCGTACATCCCCTTGACCGCTTGGGAATCCGTCACCACCGAGGTCCGCGACCACGACCCGGCACTGGCGCTATGGTCCGGCGACGACGGCCTGGACGAAATCAAGGTCGTCGCCGCCACCGCCGCCCGCCTCCTCAAACCCGGCGGCTGGTTCGCCTGCGAACACGCCGACGTCCAAGGTGCATCCGCTCCAGCGGTGTTTGCCGCCATCGGCCTGTTCACGGAAGTCCGAGACCAGTTGGACCTCGCCGGGAAGAACCGCTTCACCACCGGCCATCGCATCTAGACCGAAAGACTGTGGAGGGTTTTGGTGGCGTCTTTCCCTTCAATGGCCGGGGTTTCAGCCGCCCTGTGTCAGCAGCTCCCGCCACATGCGCGAACACAACACGCAGTTCGTTATTCGTACACGACGAACTCTGGGCGGGGCTTGAGGGACAGGACCTGGGTGGGGGTCATGAGTGTTCCGTGGCGGCGGTCTTCGGTGTAGAAGAGTTTGAAGCCGGCGTGGACGCCAGGTGGGAGGTTCGGGGTCAGTTTGGACCAGGTCTCGACCTTGTCCTTCTGGTGGCCGATGCCGTCGACCGACTTGATCGTGACTACGCCCGGGTGCTTGCGGAGCGCATGCTCGTTGCTGACGATCCGCCGCGACAGCTGATGGAACACGAACACCTTCTCCGGCAGCCTGTTCGCGGTCACGAGACCCGACAGGTACGACGCGATGCTGTCGAGCTCGGCGCCGGTCGTATGACCGAACACCCGCCCAGGGACCTGCCCAGGCCCGACCGCCCACTCCGGATCGAACGCGAGGCCGACGTCCGGCTCCTTCAGCCACCGCTCGAGCCGCTTCACCTCGGGAAGGATCTTGGCGCGGCCTGGCTGTACGTCGAGCAGCAACAGCATCCGGTGCCTCCGCGCGACCGCCAGGTACTCGTCGATCGTTGCGTCTGGCAACCGTCCGCGATACAGCCGGTCCTTGCCGGGAGTGCCTTTCGCGACCACCGCGATCAGCTCCATCACCGGCTGCGGTGTGCGCCCGGCGGCGTACGTCCGCGACAACGTCTCCAGCGACGCCGCTTTCTTGTCCAGGTCCTTGTCCAGCGGGCCGAGGGCCGGTGAGCCGGGCAGGCCGACGTACCCGACCAGCTGGTACTTCGGAAAGATCGTCCGCCCACCTCGCGGCAAATCCCCAGGACCAGGTGGAGGCGTCGTCGTCGCCGGTACGGACGGCTTGCTGGATACCGCTGTGGTCGGCGAAGGCGTCGAGGCCGGACCGCCCACTTCGTCACTGCAAGCAGCGGCGCCCGCGAGCAATCCGAGCGCCGCCACAACCCCTGCAAGTTTCCGCACCGGTCCAGGTAATCATCCAGCCGCGTATGCGTCGATTTCTGAGACCAGGGATTTCTTCACGGAGTCCTCGGCGAAGGACACCTGTACGGCCGTCTTGGCCAACTCGGCGACGCCGGCTTCGTCCAGCTCGAGCAGCTTGGCCGCGACGGCGTACTCGTTGGTCAGGTCGGTGCCGAACATCGGCGGGTCGTCGGAGTTGATCGTGACGACCAGGCCGGCGTCGACCATCGCGCGCAATGGGTGTTCGTCGTACGACGCGACCGCCCGGGTGGCGATGTTCGACGTCGGGCTGACCTCGAGCGGGATCCGGTGCTCACCCAGGTAGTCGACCAGCGCCGGGTCCTGCATCGTCGAGGTACCGTGGCCGATCCGCTCCGCCTTCAGCACCCGTACGGCGTCCCAGATCGTCTCCGGCCCGGTCGTCTCGCCGGCGTGCGGAACGCTCCGCAGCCCTTCGGCGATCGCCGCCTCGAAGTGCGGGGCGAACTGCGGCCGCGGTACGCCGATCTCCGGTCCGCCGAGGCCGAACCCGACCAGACCCTCCGGCCGGATCTTCGTCGCGATCCGCAGCGTCTCCTCGGCGGCCGGCAGGCCCGACTCACCGGAGATGTCGAAGATCCAGCGCAGGGTGATGCCGAAGTCCTTCTCGGCCGCGATCCGTGCGTCCTCGATCGCCTCGCAGAACGCCTCGGCGGCGATCCCGCGGATCACCGAGGTGTACGGCGTCACCGTCAGTTCGGCGTACCGCAGGTTCTGCCCGGTCATCTCGCGGGCGATCTCGTAGGTCAGCAGCCGGATGTCCTCAGGCGTCTTCAGCAGCTCGACGACGGACAGGTAGATCTGGATGAAGTGGGCGAAATCGCTGAACTTGAAGTACTCCGCCAGCAGGGCCGGATCGGCCGGCACCGGCGACTCGGGATGCCGGGCGGCGAGCTCGGCGACGATCCGCGGCGAGGCGGATCCGACGTGATGGACATGCAGCTCGGCCTTCGGCAGACCGGCGAGGAACTCACGCGAGACAGTCATGACCGGGATCCTAAGGACGATCGCCGGTGACGTGCTGCGAAGCTGACAATCATCTGTCAAGTTGGCGCTAGTGGAGCCCGGGTGGAGCCGGTGGGTGCGTGAGTGGCACGATTCGGTGCGTGAGTGAGCGCTTCGACTTCACCGGCGACGAGTTGGCACCGGCCTATCGAGCGGCTGTGGACGCCATCGAGGCCGGCGACCTGGTCGTCCTTCCGACAGACACCGTGTACGGCCTCGCCGCGGACGCCTTCAAGGCCGACGCGGTCCAGCGGCTGCTGGACGCCAAGGGCCGTGGCCGGGACATGCCGCCGCCGGTGCTGATCTCAGTGGTGGAGTCGCTGGACGCGCTCGCCACCGACATCCCGGACTCCGGCCGGAAGCTGGCACAGGAGTTCTGGCCCGGGCCGTTGACGGTGATCTGCCACGCCCAGACCTCGCTGATGTGGGACCTGGGGGAGACCCAGGGCACGGTCGCGCTGCGGGTGCCGGACCACGAGAACACCCGCGAGCTGCTGTCGCGGACCGGACCGCTCGCGGTCAGCTCGGCGAACAAGAGCGGTCAGCCGGCCGCGCTGGACGTGTACGACGCCGAGGAGCAACTGCAGGACTCGGTCGCGGTCTACCTGGACGGCGGTGAGGTGACCGGCGGGCAGCCGTCCACGATCGTCGACATCACCGGCGACACACCTCACGTCGTACGTCTGGGCGCGCTGTCGCTCGCTCAGCTCCGGGCGGTCGTCCCCGAAGTCACCACAGACCTCGAAGACGACGACGAAAAGCCCGCCGAAGAAGAAAAGCCCGCCGAGGAAGAGAAGTCCGCCGGGGAAGAGATCCCCGCCGGGGAAGAGAAGCCCGCCGGGGAAGAGAAGCCCGCCGGGGAAGAGAAGCCCGCCGGGGAAGAGAAGCTCGCCGGGGAAGAGAAGCGCGTCGAGGAAGAGAAGCCCGCGGACGAGGTCGAGCCAACCGATCAGCCGGTTGAGGCGTCGAAGCAACAGGACGAGAAGCCGACCGAACCCGATGTGAGGCCTGCGGACTAGTGCGCGAGTACCTGCTGGTCCTGTTCGTGGCGATGGCCACGACCTTCCTGCTGACCGGTGTGGCCCGGCAGATCGCACTCCGGTACGGCGCTGTCGCGAAGGTCCGGGCCCGGGACGTGCACAAGGTCCCGATCCCGTACTTCGGCGGGATCTCCATCCTCGGCGGCCTGATCGCCGGCTTCGCGGTCGCATCCAGCCTGCCCTTCCTCGGCGACAGCCTCCAGGTCGCCCACGACGCCCGCGCGATCCTGATCGGCGGCGTGGTGATCTGCGCCGTCGGCGTCGTCGACGACCTGTACGAACTCGATGCCATCACCAAGCTCGCCGGCGAAGTCCTCGCCGTCGGCGTGATGGTCGTCCAGGGCATCCAGCTGTACTGGCTCCCGCTCCCCGGCGGCGTCGTCTCGCCGCCGCCCGCGCAACTCGCCGTACTCACCGCCGGCATCCTGCTCGTCTCCTGCAACGCGGTGAACTTCGTCGACGGACTCGACGGCTTGGCCGCCGGCGTCACCGCGATCGGCGCGACCGCGTTCTTCACCTACTCGTACCTGCTGAACGTCGAGCAGAACCTCGACCGCGCCACCACCTCGACCCTGATCACGGTCGCCCTGGCCGGTGCGTGCCTCGGCTTCCTGCCGCACAACTTCTTCCCTGCCAGGGTTTTCATGGGCGACTCCGGCGCCCTGCTGATCGGCCTGATGCTGGCCGCGTCCACGATCAGCCTGACCGGCCAGATGGACCCGAACGCGGTCCCGTACGAGGTCGGCGGTTCCAGCCTGCTCCCGGCCTTGCTGCCGTTGGTCCTGCCGATCGCCGTACTCGCGATCCCGGCGCTCGACCTGACGCTGGCCTACATCCGCCGTACCAAGGCCGGTCGCTCACCCTTCGCCGCGGACAAGCTGCACCTGCACCACCGCCTCATGCAGCGCGGCCACTCGCACCGCCGGGCGGTCCTGCTCATGTACCTGTGGACCGCTTTGATCGCGTACGGCGTCGTGGTCCTCGGGCTGGTGCTGTTCTGGTGGACCGCCCTCATCGTGCTGGCCGTCGCGGTCACCGCGGTGCTGCTCACGACGGGCCTCCCGAGACGTCAGCGGAAACCGCTCGCCAAGGTCTGAGTGACACCAGACCACTCAATCACCTGGCCTACCGATAGGGTGGCCCTGTACAGCGGCAGGGGCTCCGTTTTGCTGACCGTGCAGACTTTGTGCTAGTTTTCACAAGCACCAGCAAAGAACAGCGACACCCCTGACCCCGCCCACCCGACGACCGGGCCGCGAGACCCGGTCGCCAGCAGGACGGAACCACCAGATGGCTCCCTCGGCTCAGAGTCCGAAAGTCGCCGGCCAGGCAACCAGGCACCCGGCGTTGGTAATGCTGCGCGGCGCACTCGTCGCCGCCGTGGTCGTCGGCGTGAATGCCGCGGCCGTTTCCACCGTCGCAGCCGGTGTCGCAGGCCTGTGGGGCGCCCTGCTGGGCCTGGTCATCGTCGTCACCTTCTCCGGCGCGGGGCTGCTCGCCCTGCACCTGTCCCGCCGTACGTCGCCGACCACCCAGCTCGCGGTGGCGATGGCGTCGTACACCGGCCGGATCGCGATTTTCGGCGGACTGCTTGCGGTCGCGCTGAACTCCGACACCCTGGCCAAGCACGTGAACCTCACCGTGCTCGGCCTGTGCGCGCTGGTGGTCGTGATGGGCTGGATGGCGGGTGAGATCTGGGCCTGGTCCCGGCTGCGGGTGCCGATCTACGACCTTGACCAGGAAGTGACGGCATGAGCACCCACGGTAATGCGGTGGGGGCCAATGTGACCGCACATGTCGACGACTGGTACGTTTCGGGTGCCAATGAGCGAGCATCAGGATCCGAAGCCATCACCCCCGAACGCGGGCGACGGCTGGCGGGTCCTGTCCTACTTGATCGGCGGTGTCGTGGTGTACGGCGGCATCGGGTTCGGGCTGGATCGCTTGTTCGGCACCCAGTTCTTGCTTCCGGTGGGCATCGTCCTCGGTGCCGGGCTCACCATTGCGCTGCTGCACTTCCGGTACGGGTCGAAGTCCTAGTTCCTTCGTTCCCTGCCGGGTCTGACGTTGTTGACCGCCATGCCCTGAGCCGCCCTGCCCTTTGCTACAAGGCGTCCGACTTGAGCACGACGCGAGAGGAGACCCGGTGATTGCCGGCGTTCCGACCGAGTTCACCCCGCCCGGTCCCGAGAGTTTCGACACCCTGCCGATCATCGACGGCGTCGACTGGTTCACCAAGCCGGTCCTGGTCGCCGCGCTGTCCGTCGTGGTGATCGTCTGGTTCTTCTGGGGTGCGTCCCGTAAGGCCGCGGTTGTTCCCAGCAAGCTGCAGTTCGCCGGCGAGCTCGGGTACAACTTCGTCCGCAACTCGATCGCCCGCGACGCGATCGGCAGCGCCGAGTACATGAAGTACGTGCCGTACCTGACCGGCCTGTTCTTCTTCATCTTGCTGAACAACGTCGCCGCGACCGTTCCGCTGATCCAGTTCCCGACCTTCAGCCATGTCGGCTGGGCCTATGTGGCCGCGATCATGAGCTGGGTCATCTACAACGCGGTCGGCATCAGGAAGCACGGCGCCTGGGGCTACTTCAAGCACCAGACGATGCCGGCCGGGGTGCCGGCCTGGCTGATGCCGCTGATGATCCCGATCGAGTTCATCTCGAACATCCTGGTGCGGCCGGTCTCGCTGAGTCTGCGGTTGTTCGCGAACATGTTCGCCGGCCACATCCTGCTGCTGGTGTTCGTCCTCGGCGGCGAGTACATGGTCTTCGAGGCCGGCAGCATCGGCCTGGCCGGGGTCGGCGTCGTGACCTTCCTGATGGGCATCGCGATCGCCGGACTGGAGCTGTTCGTCCAGTGCATCCAGGCCTACATCTTCGTCGTGCTGACCGCGCAGTACATCGGCAGCGCCATCGCCGAAGACCACTGATCCGCAGTACCGCAGTACCCCTAGACCCGTAGTAACGGAAACCCGGATAGCCGCTATCCGTACCGAAAGGAACACACTGCAATGACCGCACTGGAGATTTCCGGCAACATCGCAGTACTGGGCTACGGCCTCGCCGCGATCGGCCCGGGCGTCGGCGTCGGTCTGATCTTCGCCGCCGTGATCAACGGCACCGCGCGTCAGCCCGAGGCTCAGAGCAAGCTGCAGTCGATCGCTTGGATCGGCTTCGGCGTGACCGAGGTGCTGGCGATCATCGGTATCGCTCTGGCCTTCGTCTTCCGCTCGGGCGCCTGATCCACTCCCTCTGACTGACAGGACTCAGACATGTTGACGATGGTGCTTCCGCTGACGGAGGCGGGCGAGGAAGCCAACCCGCTGCTGCCGCACACGGCTGAGATCATCTTCGGCTTCGTCTTCCTGGTCCTGCTGGCCATCGCCTTCGCCAAGGTCGTCGTTCCCAAGTTCGAGAAGGCGTACGCCGATCGGACCGCGGCGATCGAAGGCGGGATGAACGAGGCCAAGCAGGCCCAGGCCGAGGCGAAGGCGGCCCTGGAGAAGTACAACGCGCAGCTGGCCGAGGCCCGGCAGGAAGCTGCGCGGATCCGTGAGGATGCGCGGGAGCAGGGTGCGCAGATCATGGCGGAGATGCGCGAGAAGGCGGTCGTCGAGGCCGACCGGATCGTCGCGCACGCGCGGACCCAGATCGACGCCGAGCGGGCCCAGGCGGTCGCCTCGCTGCGCAGCGAGGTCGGCACCATGGCGACCACGCTGGCGGGCCGGATCGTCGGTGAGTCGCTCGAGGACGAGGCGCGCCAGCGTCGCACCGTCGAGCGGTTCCTGGCGGACCTGGAGGCGTCGGAGTCCGCTCGTCAGGCCGTCGGAACGGACGGCTGATGCGCGGCGCTTCGCACGAATCACTCGCCCGGGCCGAGGAGGCCCTGGCGAGTGTCAGCGTGACCGAGGAGCTGGGCACCGAGCTGTTCTCGATCGCCAAGGTGCTGGACGGTAACGGCTCGCTCCGGCGGGCCCTGACCGACCCGGCTCGCCCGACCGAGGCCCGCACTCGCCTGGCCGGGCAGTTGTTCAGCGGCAAGATCTCCGCCCAGGCGCAGGAGATCCTGACCGCCGCCGTGGCCGGCCGCTGGGTCAGCGGCCGCGACCTCGGCGACGCGCTGGAGCAGCTGAGCGTCGAGGCCGACGTGGCGTACGCCGACGGCCGGCGCAAGCTTGACGATCTCGAGGACGAGCTGTTCCGCCTGGACCGGGTGGTCGTGGCCGAGCGGGCGCTGAGCGACAAGCTGAGTGACCGGAGCATCCCGGTCGGCTTGCGGCAGCAGCTGATCCACGGCTTGCTGCAGGGCAAGGCCGACGCGGTCACCGTGCGGCTGGTCGAGCGCGCGGTGGACGGCCGGGGCCGTCACTTTGCGGCCTCGATGCGGGCCTACATGGTCGCGGCGGCGGCCCGGCGCAACGCCAGCATCGCCACCGTGCGGGTCGCCACCGACCTGTCGGAGGCCGACCGCACCCGGCTGGCCGAGGTGCTCGGCCGCCAGTACGGCCGGGACATCCAGCTGAACGTGATCGTCGACAGAGGCGTCGTCGGCGGTGTCCGGGTGGACATCGGCGACGAGGTCATCGACGGAACCATCGCGGCCAGGCTCGACGAGGCGCAGCGGCGCATCGCGGGCTGACCCCTAACGACATAGCAAGGCGCTAAGGGTCAGCAAGCCTTTAGAGCCAACAACAGGCCAGCAAGGTCAAGGAAGCAGGAATACAGCATGGCTGAGCTCACGATCAGGCCGGAGGAGATCCGGGACGCCCTGGATCAGTTCGTCAACGAGTACCAACCGGAGGAGACGACTCGGGAAGAGGTCGGCACGGTTGTCGACGCCGGTGACGGCATCGCGCACGTCGAGGGCCTGCCGTCGGCGATGACCAACGAGCTGCTCGAGTTCGAGGACGGCACCCGGGGCATCGCGCTGAACCTCGACGTCCGCGACATCGGTGTCGTCGTCCTCGGTGAGTTCGACGGGATCGAGGAGGGCCAGCAGGTCCGCCGGACCGGCACCGTGCTCTCGGTCCCGGTCGGCGAGGGCTACCTCGGCCGCGTGGTCGACCCGATGGGTAAGCCGATCGACGGCCTCGGCGAGATCAAGGACCTCGAGGGCAACCGCGCGCTGGAGCTGCAGGCGGCCGGCGTGATGGACCGCCAGGAGGTCCGCGAGCCGCTGCAGACCGGCATCAAGGCGATCGACGGGATGATCCCGATCGGCCGCGGCCAGCGCGAGCTGATCATCGGTGACCGCAAGACCGGCAAGACGGCGATCGCGGTCGACACGATCATCAACCAGAAGGCGAACTGGGAGTCCGGCGACCCGAAGAAGCAGGTCCGCTGCGTGTACGTCGCGATCGGCCAGAAGGGCTCGACGATCGCCGCGGTGCGCGGTGCGCTCGAAGAGGCCGGCGCGATGGACTACACCACCATCGTCGCCGCCCCGGCGTCCGACCCGGCCGGCTTCAAGTACGTCGCGCCGTACACCGGCTCGGCCATCGGTCAGCACTGGATGTACCAGGGCAAGCACGTGCTGATCGTGTTCGATGACCTGACCAAGCAGGCCGAGGCGTACCGCGCGATGTCGCTGCTGCTGCGCCGCCCGCCGGGCCGCGAGGCGTACCCGGGTGACGTCTTCTACCTGCACAGCCGCTTGCTCGAGCGCTGCGCGAAGCTGTCCGACGAGCTCGGCGGCGGTTCGATGACCGGTCTGCCGATCATCGAGACCAAGGCCAACGACGTCTCGGCGTTCATCCCGACCAACGTCATCTCGATCACCGACGGCCAGATCTTCCTGCAGTCCGACCTGTTCAACGCCAACATCCGGCCGGCCATCGACGTCGGCATCTCGGTATCCCGGGTCGGTGGCGCCGCGCAGGTCAAGGGCATGAAGAACGTGTCCGGCTCGCTGAAGATCGACCTGGCCCAGTTCCGCGCGATGGAAGCGTTCGCGATGTTCGCGTCCGACCTCGACGCCACCTCCCGCCGGCAGCTCGACCGGGGTCAGAGGCTGGTCCAACTGCTCCGTCAGCCGCAGTACTCGCCGTACCCGGTGGAGGAGCAGATCGTCTCCATCTGGTCCGGTACGAAGGGCAAGTTCGACGACGTCCCGGTCGACGACGTACTGCGCTTCGAGCGGGACTTCCTGGACTACCTGCGGCGTGAGACCAAGGTGCTCGACGCCATCCGGGAGTCCGGCCTGTTCGGCGACGACGAGGCGCAGGCGGTGACCGAGGCGCTGGACGCGTTCAAGCCGACGTTCCAGACCTCCGAGGGCACGCTGCTCGGCACCGAGGCAGAAGCCGAGGCGATGGCCGAAGGCGATGTGGAGCAGGAGCAGATCGTCCGGCAGAAGCGGGGCTGATCGACCGTGCCAGCTAGTCTGCGGGAGCTTCGCGATCGCAAGGCCTCGGTCTCGACGATCAAGAAACTCACCCGCGCGATGGAGCTCATCGCGGCGTCCCGGATCGTCAAGGCGCAGCAGCGCGCCCAGGCGGCCGGTCCGTACGCGCGTGAGCTCACCCGTGCTGTGTCGGCGGTGGCGACGTTCTCGAACGTCGACCACCCGCTGACCACCGAGAAGGAGAACCCGCGGCGCGCCGCGGTGCTGCTGATCACCTCCGACCGCGGTCAGGCCGGTGCCTACTCGGCCAACGTGATCCGCGAAGGTGAGCGGCTGAACCAGTTGCTGCGCGAGGACGAGAAGGAGATCGTCCCGTACCTCAGCGGCCGCAAAGGCATCGCGTACTACACCTTCCGGCAGCGCGAGGTCGCGCAGTCGTGGAGCGGTGACTCCGACAGCCCGAACTTCGCCCGGGCCCGGGAGATCGCCGACGCGTTGATCGAGGCGTTCCTGACCCCGACCGAGGAGGGCGGTGTGGACGAGATCCACATCGTCTTCACCCGGTTCGTGTCGATGCTGACCCAGCGCACGGACGTGATCCGGCTGCTGCCGCTGGAGGTCATCGAGGGCGAGGAGCCGCCGGCGGCGGACGAGGTGCTGCCGCTGTACGAGTTCGAACCATCCGCCGAGGAGGTGCTCGACGGCCTGCTGCCGAAGTACGTCGCCAGCCGGATCCACTACTGCATGCTGCAGGCGGCGGCCTCCGAGCTGGCCAACCGGCAGCGCGCGATGAAGTCGGCGACCGACAACGCGCAGGACTTGATCGAGAAGCTGACGCGGGACCTGAACCAGGCCCGCCAGGCCCAAATTACCCAGGAAATCAGCGAGATCGTCGGTGGCGCCAGCGCGCTGGCCGACGCGAACGCCGGGAGCGAGTGAGAGAGATGACTGCCACGGTTACCGAGAAGAACAACGAGGCTGGTGCCGCCGGCATCGGTCGCGTCGCCCGGGTGATCGGCCCGGTCGTCGACGTCGAGTTCCCAGTGGACGCGATGCCGGAGATGTACAACGCGCTCGAGGTGGACATCACCCTGGGCGACAGCACCCAGACCATCACCCTCGAGGTGGCCCTGCACGTCGGTGACAACATCATCCGCGCCATCTCGATGAAGCCGACCGACGGCCTGGTCCGCGGCGTCGAGGTGCGCGACACCGGCGCGGCGATCTCTGTCCCCGTCGGTGACGTCACCAAGGGTCGGGTCTGGTCCGTCACCGGCAAGTGCCTGAACCAGGACGAGTCCGAGTTCGAGATCGCCGAGCGCTGGCCGATCCACCGCAAGGCGCCGGCCTTCGACCAGCTCGAGTCGAAGACCGAGATGCTCGAGACCGGCATCAAGGTGCTCGACCTGCTTACGCCCTACGTGCAGGGTGGCAAGATCGGCCTGTTCGGCGGTGCGGGTGTCGGCAAGACGGTTCTGATCCAGGAGATGATCTACCGGATTGCCCACAACTTCGGTGGTACGTCGGTGTTCGCCGGCGTGGGCGAGCGGACCCGTGAGGGCAACGACCTGATCAACGAGATGGAAGAGGCCGGCGTCTTCAAGGACACCGCGCTGGTCTTCGGTCAGATGGACGAGCCGCCGGGCACCCGCCTGCGGGTCGCGCTGTCGGCGCTGACGATGGCGGAGTACTTCCGCGACGTCAAGGAGCAGGACGTGCTGCTCTTCATCGACAACATCTTCCGGTTCACCCAGGCCGGTTCCGAGGTCTCCACGCTGCTCGGCCGGATGCCGTCGGCCGTGGGTTACCAGCCGAACCTGGCCGACGAGATGGGTGTGCTGCAGGAGCGGATCACCTCGACCCGGGGTCACTCGATCACCTCGATGCAGGCGATCTACGTGCCCGCGGACGACTACACCGACCCGGCGCCGGCGACCACCTTCGCCCACCTGGACGCGACCACCGAGCTGTCCCGTGACATCGCGTCGCGTGGTCTGTACCCGGCCGTCGACCCGCTGACCTCCACGTCGCGGATCCTCGACCCGCAGTACATCGGCCAGGAGCACTACGACGTGGCCGTCCGGGTGAAGCAGATCCTGCAGAAGAACAAGGAACTGCAGGACATCATCGCCATCCTCGGTGTGGACGAGCTCTCCGAAGAGGACAAGATCACCGTCGCCCGCGCGCGCCGGATCGAGCAGTTCCTCTCCCAGAACACCTACATGGCGGAGAAGTTCACCAACATCCCGGGCTCCACCGTGCCGCTGAAGGACACCATCGAGTCCTTCAAGAAGATCACCGAAGGCGAGTGCGACCACATCGCCGAGCAGGCGTTCTTCAACGTCGGTTCGCTCGACGACGTCGAGAAAAAGTGGGCTGAGCTCCAGAAGGACAACTGATGGCTGACGAAACCAGCGGCAAGCATCTCGAGGTTGCCCTGGTCGCTGCCGAGCGGACCGTGTGGCAGGGGCAGGCGAAGATCGTCATCGCCCGCACCACCGACGGTGAGGTGGGCATCCTGCCCGGCCACGCGCCGCTGCTCGGTCTGCTGCAGGCCGGAACCGTTCAGGTGCGGACCGTCGACGACGAGTACTTCGTCGCGGCCGCACCGGACGGCTTCATCTCGGTGGCGAACGACCGGGTCTCGATCCTGGCCGAGAACGCCGAGATGGGGCACGACATCGACCTGGAGGAGGCCCGCCGCGACCTCGAGCGGGCCCAGGCGACCGGAAGCGACACCGAGGCCGCACAGGAAGACGTGCGGCTCGCCGAAGCACGGGTCCAGGCCGCCGAGAAGACGTCCTGACCACGGCGGTGGGGTGGGGCCGCAACCGGCCCTGAACCCACCTGCCATAATCGAATATCGTCACTGACAGTACGGTTCTCCGGGGTGCCCGGGGCAAGTACCGGCAATCGGGCACCGGAAATGAGGTCGGCAAGGTATGAGGGTAGTCCTCGATGTCGTCGGGGTCTGTCTTGCTGCCGCCGTACTGCTGATCATCGCCTTCGCGTGCCGCCGTCGCTGGTTGTCCAGGGACGGCGGCACGTTCGATTGCAGCCTCCAACTGGCCGAGAAGGATCACGGCCGCGGCTGGGCCCTCGGCCTGGCCCGCTACGTCGGCGACGACCTCCAGTGGTTCCGGGTCTTCAGCCTCGCCTGGTGGCCCAAGCTCGTGGTCAACCGCCGCCAGCTGGAAGGCATCACCACCCGCCGCCCGATGGGCAACGAACCGCTGGTGACGTACGCCGGCCACGTCATCGTGGACGCCAAGCTCCACGACCACACCGTCCACTTCGCCATGACCGAAGAAGCCCTCACCGGCGTCCTGGCCTGGATGGAATCAGCACCCCCGAGCAGCCAGACCTACCACTGAGTCCCCACCCAGATTCTGGGTAAGTACAGAGCGTGTAAGAGGTCGTCACCCTCTGGCGTAGGAGGACCAGTGAGCCGCTCCCGCGTATTCGGTCTGCTGTTCTGCCTGCTTGCCCTTGTCTTGCTGCCGACGGCCGTACCGGCCGCGGCGTCGGACGAGTTGCGGCTGGAGATCCTGTCCGGTCGCGCGGACATGGTGTCCGGGGGTGATGCGCTCGTACGAGTCGCCGGGCCGAGTCGGGTGCAGGTGACGTTGAACGGGCGGGATGTGACGTCGGCGTTCACGGCGGGGATCGGATTGGTCGGCGGGATGCGGCTGGGGTCGAACACCTTGCGGGCTTCGGCGGGTGAGCAGCAGGCGGTGCTAGAGGTGGTCAATTTTCCACGCCGAGGGCCGGTGTTCTCGGGGCCGCAGGAGCAGCCGTTCTTGTGTGAGACGGCTGCGTTTGTGGTGCCGGTGATCGGTGGGACTCTGGGGGAGCCGCTGGATGACGACTGCACGGTCGCGCCGCGGGCCGACTACTTCTACCGGACTACCGCTGATCAGTGGGCCGCCTGGCCTTTGGGCGCGACGTCGTACCCAGGTGATCTGGCCCGGACGGACAGTGGCGTGCCGTTCGTCGTACGGATGGAGACTGCGAGCGCCAACCGGGCCGTCGTACAGACGAGCATGCTGCACGATCCATTGAGCGAGCCAAAGCCTTCACCGGTACGGCGATCGAGCGGGTGGAACGGCCGGGCGATCTTCACGCTAGGCGGCGGATGCGCAGGTGGTTGGTACCGCTCCGGCACCACGACCGGCGGAGTCACGGATGCGTTCTTGCTCGGGCGCGGCTACGCGTTGATGTCGTCGTCGCTGAACGTCTTCGGCCAGAACTGCAACGACCTGACCGCGGCCGAGTCGGCGATGATGACGAAGGAGTACTTCGTCGAGCACTACGGCCGGCCGGAGTTCACCGTCGGCTTCGGCTGCTCGGGTGGTTCTTACCAGGCGCACCAGATCACCGACAACTACCCGGGCATCTTCGACGGCATCATCGTCGGCTGCTCGTTCCCGGACGTCGGCTTCGGCACCATCACGTTCATCAGCGATGCTTGGTTGCTGGATGCTTACTTTGATGGGGCGGCGATCCCGTGGACGCAGGAGCAGAAGCGCCAGGTCTCCGGCTTCGCGACGTACGCGACCCTGCCGAGCATGGCGATCAGCGCCGGCCGGATCGACCCCCGGCGCAATTGCTCCCACCTCCCCGCCGGGCAGCGCTACGACCCGGTGCAGAACCCGGAAGGCGTCCGGTGCGACGTCTACGACCACACGATCAACGTGTACGGCGCCAACCCGGCGACCGGGTTCGCACGGCGGCCGCTGGACAACGTCGGTGTCCAGTACGGCTTGCGAAGCCTGCAGTCCGGAGTCATCACGCCGGAACAGTTCCTGGACTTGAATGAGCGGGTCGGCGGGTTCGATGCCGATGCCAACCTCGTCCCGGCCCGGACCGTGGCGGACCCGATCGCGTTGCGTGCGGCGTACCGGACCGGCCGGCTGACAAGCGGCGGCGGAGGGCTGGCCGACGTACCGATCATCGACTACCGCGCCTACTTCGACGATCAGCCGTACGGCGACATCCACGTCCGCTACCACACCTTCTCGATGCGAGCCCGGCTCGAGAAAGCCAATGGCACCTCCGCCAACCAGGTCAGCCTGCTGGAGAACGCACAGTACGGCCTCTTCAGTACGGCGAGCCCGCTCCTGCAGGGCGCTGTCGATTCCCTCGATCTGTGGCTGACCACGCTTGCCGCTGACGACTCGTCCCGCCCGCGCATCGACAAGATCGTCGCCGCCCGCCCGTCGAGTTTGCGAGAAGGCTGCCGCGGACCCGAGGGCTTCATCGCCCAGCCCTTGAACCGCGACCCGTCCTCCCGCTGCGAACAGCTCTACCCCTCCGCCTCCTTCCCCCGCGAGGTAGCCGGCGCCGACGTAGCCGCAGACATCATCAAATGCCGCCTCCGCCCGCCGATCCGATCCGAGTACGGCGTCACGTGGACCAACGCCCAGTGGAGTCGCCTCAACGCGATCTTCCCGACCGGCGTCTGCGACTACACCAAGCCAGGCATCGGCCAGCAACCCCTGTCCGGCACCTGGCTCACCTTCAACTGATCCCTTCGCCCCACCGATCCGCTGGCCACCGAACCGCCCTCGCCGGGCGCCTGCATCAGCCTTCATCAGACCAACCGTTCGCCGCGCCGGCCCGTTGGCGATCGAGCCGCCGCCCCGGGCGCATCATCTTGCCGCACCGCACCGCACCGCACCGCACCGCACCGCACCGCACCGCACCGCACCGCACCGCACCGCACCGCACCGCACCCACCGCACCGCACCCACCGCACCTACC
>NZ_SLWR01000010.1:29976-289590 GCF_004345665.1 Kribbella antiqua | reverse complement strand
CTTCCGCACCGCACCTACCGCACCGCACCTACCGCACCGCACCTACCGCACCGCACCTACCGCACCGCACCTACCGCACCGCACCTACCGCACCGCACCTACCGCACCGCACCCACCGCACCGCACCCACCGCACCGCACCCACCGCACCGCACCCACCGCACCGCACCCACCGCACCGCACCCACCGCACCGCACCGCTTGCCGCCGCTTGGTCGCAGTCCCGTGCGGCTCTAGGCCCAGAAGCCGACCGGCGCCGCCGTCTCCGCCTGCCGCCTCCCCTCGACACACTGCCCACCGAGCCCTCCCAACCGCGGCCGCCACCTCGATGCCACATACCCGTTTCCGTACGGTCTTGCAGTGTGATGTTTCCCCTTGTGGATAAGGGATTCCGGACAACTCGACGATTTGGCAGGCACGGCCTGATCCCGTAAGATCGAACACATGTTCGAAGGAGATCTGACCTCCCTGTCGACGGCCGACCTACTCGAGTCCGCCGCCGACCACCGCGCCGCCGCCAACCGGCTCGATGCGCGGCTCCTCGAACACGCCCAGATCTACGCCGACCGCTTCCACCCCGACAAGTGCCCGGTCCGCCCCGGACGCACATCCTCCGGGGGCCGTGAACGTGCGATCGTGCTGGGCGGTGACGGGTGCCCGGAGATCGCCGAGTTCGCGCCGGCCGAGTTCGGTGTGGTGGTTGGGGTGTCCACCGGTGTCGCGGTGCGGTTGATCGGCGAGGCCCTCGCGCTGCGGCACCGGTTCCCGTTCATCTGGGCCAAGGTCCGCTCGGGTGAGGCGACGCCGTGGAAGGCGCGGCAGATCGCTGCCGCCTGCCTGAAACTGTCCGAAGAGGCCGCCCGCTCCGTCGACAAACGCGTCGCCGGCATCGTGGACACGATCACGCCGTACCGGCTGGACAAGATCATCACCGCGGCCCGGTTCCACGCCGACGCCGCGGCCGCACGGGCGGAGGCGGAGGAGAAGGCCCGCGAACGCGGCGTCTTCGTCGCCCGCGGCAACGACCACGGCACCACCACCATCTACATCCGCACCTCCACCGGCAACGCGAAGCGCTACGACGCCACCATCGACGGCATCGCCGCAGCCCTAAAGGTCTTCGGCGACACCCGCTCCCTCAACGCCCGCCGCGCCGAAGCCGTCGGCATCATCGCCGACCCCCGCTACACCGAAGAACTCCTCCTCCAAGCCCAAGCCCACCACCGCACCCACACCATCCACGCCGAGGACGAGGGCCAGGCCGAGCCCGGCGCTGCTGCGAGCAGCGAAACCCTCACCACACCTGATCACGGCCCCTCCGCCGGTGCATCCAACCCCGCGCCCGCGGCATCCAGCCCCACCACCCCAGACGACAGCCCCGCCGAGTCCGGTGCTGCTGCGAGCGGCGACGACCCGGCCCACACTTCCGAAGACTGCCCCTCCGCCGCCGCGTCCAGCCCGGCGACCACCCTCGCGCCCGCGGCAACCAACCCCACCCCGGACGACAGGCTCGGCGGCTCCGGTGCTGCTGCGAGCGGCGACGACCCCGCCGCCACATCCGAAGACGCCCCCTCCGCCGCCGCATCGAACCCGATGCCCCCGGCAACCAAGGCTGGCGGCGGCGTCGGCTCAAGCGGTGGAGGGCTGCTGGGTGATGGGGGGAGCCTTTGGACCGAGCCCGACCCCGATGACGAGGCCGATCGCGACGCCCCTCACCCCAGCCAGACTGACATGCCCGATCCGCTCGACACACCCAGTCCTATCTCCGAGCCCTGGGACGACCCGGGCGGGGGCGATGACGCAGGAGAGCCGATGGACGCGGCGGCGTGGCGTGCCCTGCACGCGCGGCTGGCGCAGATCAGGCACGACGCCCACGCCACCCCGCGCACAGCCCGCGCCGCCGGGCACCGCCCTGGAACTACCGGCACCACGCACCGCACCCCCATGCCCACCGGCAGGACACCCATGCCCTCCAGCGGGACACCTCTGTCCGCTGGCGGAACTGCTGAGGGGACAGCTGTGTCCTCGGGTGCTCACGGTGTCGGCGGTCGTGCGGGTGGTGGGCGGTTGCGGCCGGGGAAGACCGAGATCTATGTGCACCTGACCGACCACACCCTGGCCACCGGCACCGGCGTCCTGCGGGTCGAGGAACTCGGCCCGCACCTGGCCAGCCAGCTCGCCGAACTGGTCGGGCACGGACCGTATGTGGTCAAGCCGGTCATCGACCTCAACGAGCCCGCCAGCGTCGATGCCTACGAGATCCCCGACCGGATCCGGGAGCGGGTCAAGCTGATCCACCCCGCCGAACAGTTCCCCTACGGCACCGTGGAGACCACCAACACCACCGACTTGGACCACATCCAGCCCTACGATCCGCTCGGCCCGACCGAGCAGACCGGTACCACCAACCTCGTACCCCTCAGCCGGTACCACCACCGCCTCAAAACCCACGGCCGCTGGAAGGTCCGCCGTCTCGACCCCAAGACCCTGGAATGGACGACACCCCACGGCTTCGTCTTCCACGTCGACCCCACGGGGACACATCGAGTCCGCATCCCGCAACGAGAACCCAATCTCACCTGAGCAGGTTTACCGCAGTGCAAACCTGAAGCGGTGTGAGAGGGGCTGGAGGTCGTACGGCGGCAGGATCGGAGCACCACTCGTCGGACTACCAAGCCCGTGCTGCAATGCGTCGAGCATTACCTCAAGGCCAGGTGTGGATCGCCTGTCAGCGTGAGGTTTCCAGCCGGCCTAGACAGCTCGGCCCAGCAGACCTCGGATCGGGTGCCGTTCTCCTGCGGGGAGAGGTAGGGCACCTGGAGGTCCTCGATGGTCGAGGTGTACCGGCCGGCCCGCCCGGCCGCGCGCGAGTCTGGGTAAGCCTGCCCCGGCCCGAGTCCGAACCACGTGACCTGCCGAAACCCCGCAGGGAGACCTATCTCGCCGTCGGACGACCATCGGTACGTCGTGAGTACGCCGGCGTCAATCGCAGCGGCTCCGAGCTTGGTCACCCCGACCAGCTCGTCGCCAGCGACGTCGACAGAGACGGTCCGGTAACGCAAGCGATGTAGCCCGGCGGCGGCCCACCGAGTCTTTCGGTCCAGCGTCGTCGCATCCCAGGTCCGCGCACCGAACGGCCCCGTTCCCGAGACGAGCGTTCGAGGTGGGTGCGGAGGGCCAGGTTGGCGGTAAGGGACAATGGTTGGCGATGACGCTGACCGAGCAAGTGCCTGAGACGACCGGACCCGACGCGCTGTATGACGCCTTTGCTTCCTGGGTGGGGGAGCAGGGGATTTCGTTGTATCCGGCGCAGGAGGAGGCGCTGATCGAGGTGATGACGGGGTCGAACGTGATCCTGTCGACGCCGACCGGGTCGGGGAAGAGCCTGGTCGCCACCGGGTCGCATTTCGCCGCGCTGGCGAACGGGAAGCGGACGTTCTACACTGCGCCGATCAAGGCGCTGGTGTCGGAGAAGTTCTTCGCGTTGTGCGACATCTTCGGCGCCGAGAAGGTCGGGATGCTGACCGGCGACGCGTCGGTCAACGCCACCGCGCCGATCATCTGCTGTACGGCGGAAGTCCTCGCCAACGTCGCACTCCGCGAGGGCGCCGGCGCGGACGTCGGCCAGGTGGTGATGGACGAGTTCCACTTCTACTCCGAACCCGACCGCGGCTGGGCCTGGCAGGTGCCGCTGCTCGAGCTGCCGAATGCCCAGTTCATCCTGATGTCGGCGACCCTCGGCGACGTCGAGCGGTTCAAGATCGACCTGTCGCGACGGACCGGCCGCCCGACCGCGATCGTGTCCAGCGCCGAACGGCCGGTGCCGCTGATCTACAAGTACGTCACCACCGCGCTGCACGAGACCCTCGAGGAACTGCTCACCACACACCAGGCACCGGTGTACGTCGTCCACTTCACCCAAGCGGCGGCGCTCGAACGCGCCCAGGCGCTGATGAGCATCAACGTCTCCTCGAAGGAGGAGAAGGAGAGGATCAACGAGCTGATCGGCAGCTTCCGGTTCAGCAAGGGTTTCGGCCGGACCCTGCAACGGCTGGTGAAGCACGGCATCGGCGTCCACCACGCCGGCATGCTGCCGAAGTACCGGCGGCTGGTCGAGCAACTCGCGCAGGCCGGCCTGCTCAAGGTCATCTGCGGCACCGACACCCTGGGCGTCGGCATCAACGTACCGATCCGGACCGTCGTACTGACCGCTCTCAGCAAGTACGACGGACGCCGGCAGCGGATCCTGAAAGCGCGGGAGTTCCACCAGATCGCCGGTCGCGCAGGACGAGCCGGCTACGACACATCAGGCACGGTCGTCGTACAGGCACCGGATCACGTGGTCGAGAACGTGAAGGCGCTGGCCAAGGCGGGGGACGACCCGAAGAAGCAGCGAAAGGTCCAGCGGAAGAAGCCGCCGGAAGGGTTTGTCACCTGGGGTGAGGACACGTTCGACCGGCTGGTCGCGGCCGAGCCCGAGGCGCTGCAGTCGCGGATGCGGGTCAGCCACGCGATGCTCCTCAACGTGATCGCGCGCGATGGCGACGCGTTCGCAAGCATGCGGCACCTGCTTCGCGACAACCACGAGGAATCGAAGGTCCAGGTCCGGCTGATCCGCCGGGCGATCCAGATCTACCGGACCCTGCTCACCGCCGGCGTGGTCGAGCGGCTGGACGAACCCGACGAGTACGGCCGGACGCTACGGCTGACCGTCGATCTGCAGAAGGACTTCAGCCTGAACCAGCCGCTGTCGACCTTCGCGCTGGCCGCGCTGGATCTGCTCGACCCGGAGGATCCGTCGTACGCGCTGGATGTGGTGTCGATCATCGAGGCGACGCTCGAGGATCCGCGGGCGGTGCTGTGGGCGCAGGAGCACCACGCCCGGGGCGAGGCCGTGAACGCGATGAAGGCCGAGGGGATCGAGTACGAAGAGCGGATGGAGCTGCTCGAGGACGTCAGCTGGCCGAAGCCGCTCAATGAGTTGCTCGAGGCAACGTTCGAGATGTACCGGCAGACGCATCCGTGGATCGCGGACGCCGGGTTGTCGCCGAAGTCGGTGGTCCGGGACATGTTCGAGCGGGCGATGACGTTCGGCGAGTTCATCGGGTACTACGGGCTGGCGCGGTCGGAGGGCGTCGTACTGCGGTATCTGAGCGACGCGTACAAGGCGCTGCGGCAGACCGTGCCGCCCGACAAGGCCAACGAGGATCTGAATGACCTGGTCGAGTGGCTTGGCGAGGTGGTCCGGCAGACCGACTCCAGTCTGCTCGACGAGTGGGAGGAGCTGACCAACCCGACCGCCGAGGAGGTCGCCGAGCCGACGCCGGCCGGACCGCGCCGGATCACGTTGAATACAAGGGCTTTCCGGGTGCTGGTCCGCAACGCCATGTTCCGCCGGGTCGAGCTGATCGCACGCCACCGGTGGGCCGAGCTCGGCCAGCTGGACGCCGAGGCCGGCTGGGACGCAGGCCGCTGGGCCGAAGCCGGTACGGCGTACTACGCCGAGCACGACACCCTCAACACCGGCCCCGAAGCCCGCGGTCCGGCGCTGTTCGTGGTCGAGGAGCACCCGGGCTACTGGGAGGTCCAGCAGCTCATCGACGACCCCGAGGGCAACCACGACTGGCGTATCACCGCCACGGTCGACCTCGCCGCCTCCGACGAAGCCGGCGACCTCGTCCTCGAACTGGTCTCGTTCAAACCCCTTTAGGCCACTCCACGTCGACCTCGGTCTCAGCGTCGTAGTCGACCCCTGGCACGTCGAAGCCGTAGAGGCGGCGGACCTCGGCGTAGAACCAGGCGGCGTCGGCGACGTCCGCGATGTTCTCCGCCGTCGCCGCGTCCCACTGCGCGCGTACGGCGTCCTGAACGTCCGCGGCCAGTTCCCAGCGGTCGAGGCGGATGCGGCCCTCGTCGTCGAGATCGAGTGGCGTCGCTCCCGTGAGCTGATCCCACAGCGCGACCGACTGCTGCATCGGGGTCTGCATCCGCTCGCCGAGCACCTTGTGGAGCAGGCTGACGTACAGGCCGATACCTGGGATCGCCGACGACGCCTGGGTGACCGCAGCCCCGTTGACCGACGTGAGAGCGCGTACGCCGTCCTTGCTCAGCGTCAGGGCGGTCTGCTCGAGATCCGCCTTCGCGGCGCCGATCGAACCCTGGCGGTAGATCGGACCGGTCAACTCCGAGCCGATGTACGTGAGCGCGACCGTGCTGAAGTCGGGCTTGAGCAACCCCCGCTCCTCCAGCGCGGAGACCCAGCGAGCCCAGTCCTCACCGCCCATCACCTTCACGGTCTGCGCGATCTCGTCCTCGGTCGCGGCCTCGAGCCCGACCTCCTGCAGCACCGGTGAACCGTCCTCGAACCCGATGCTCTTGGTCCGGTACGGCGAGCCGATCGTCCGCAGCGCCGACTCGTACGTCTCGCCGTTGCGTGGGTCCACCCGGCGTGGCGCGGCAACGCTGTAGATCAGGTGATCGACCCCGCCGAAGCGCTCAGCGATCAAGTCGAGGACTTCAGACTTGGTGGTGTCCGCGAAGGCGTCCGCGTTGACGAAGTGGAAGTCCCGGCCGAGCTCCGATGCGAGAGCCGCGGTCTCGGCCGTGCGATACCACCCGGCTGTCGCAGTACGTCGTGGAGTTGGAGCCTTCTCGAATGAGACGCCGACCCCGTCGATGCCGTAGCGCGCCAGACCCGCAACGGTCGCAGCCAGGCCGTAGCCGGAGCTGGACCCGATCACGAGCGCGACACGGCGCTCCGTCGTACGACGCTCGACCTGGCCGGCCAGGTCACGAACCAGCTGGGCACAACCGTCCGGATGCGAGTCCAGGAACAGGAATCCACGGCCTACGGGCTTGATCACGCGCTCACTCATGCGGACGACACTAACCGGCCCGTCGCCCCCACAAAACGAAGTGCACAGAGAATGCGCCGAAAGTGCGTGCTCAGTTCCAGTACAGTTCCGCGTCGTCCGGCTCGACCGTGACGTCGGCGCCGAGGCGGCGAAGGTTGCCGGCGAAGTCGGTGTAGCCGCGGTGCACGTGATGAGCCGCGGACACCAGCGTCTCGCCCTCCGCGGCGAGACCCGCGAGTACGAGCGCCGCACCGGCCCGGATGTCACTGGCTACGACGGGAGCGCCGGACAGCCGCGGTACGCCGCGAACGACAGCGTGGTGACCATCGGTCTGGATCTGGGCGCCCAGCCGGGTCAGCTCCTGCGCGAAGGTGAATCGCCCCTCGAACAGGTTCTCCGTCACCATCGCGGCACCGTCACTCAACGCGTTCAAAGCGATCACAAACGCCTGCAGGTCGGTCGCAAAACCCGGGTACGGCAGCGTGACCACGTCCACCGGCTTCGGCCGTTCCTTCATCTGGACCCGGAATCCGGACTCCAGCACGCTGATCTCGGCGCCGGCCTTGTGCAGCTTGTCCAGCGGCAACTCGAGGTGGTCGGCGCGGCCGTTCGCGATCGTCACGTCACCCTTGGTGATGGCCGCCGCGAACGCCCAGCTGCCGGACACGATCCGGTCCGCAACAACGGTGTGGTCGACCGGCTTCAGCAGCCCGGTCACCCCGGTCACCACGATCCGCGGCGACCCGGCGCCCTCGATCTGGGCGCCCATCTCGACCAGCATCTTGGCGATGTCCTGGATCTCCGGCTCACGCGCGGCGTTCTCGATGATCGTCGTACCGCGTGCCAGCACCGCGGCCATCATGATCGTCTCGGTCGCGCCGACGCTCGGGAAGTCCAGCCAGACCTCGGCACCGTGCAGGCCCTGGGGCGCCTCGGCGATGACGAAACCGTGTTCGATGTGCACCTTCGCACCCATCGCCTCCAGTCCCGCGACGTGCATGTTCAGCCCGCGGGAGCCGATGTTGTCGCCGCCCGGCAGCGCCACCTCGGCCTGACCGCAGCGGGCCAGCAGCGGCCCGAGCACCGAGATCGACGCCCGCAGCTTGCGGACCAGCTCGTAGTCGCACTGGTGCCGAACGTCACCAGGTACGGCGATCGTCGCCGTCTGAGCGTCCGCGTCGACCTTGACCGAGCAGCCGAGGGTGTCCAGCAGCTGGGCCATGAAGGTGACGTCGAGAATGCTCGGCACCAGCCGCAGCACCGTCGTCCCCTCCGCCAGCAGTGCCGCCGCCATCAGCTTGAGCACGCTGTTCTTCGCCCCAGCTACCTGCACGACCCCTTCGAGCCGTGCCTCACCCGCGATCCGAAACCGTTCCACCCGCCAACCGTAGCGTTTAACGTCCCGGGGGTTTGCGTAGAGTCCTTGCCATGGCTGTGAACTTGACGCGGATCTACACCCGCACCGGTGACGCGGGCGAGACCCGCCTGGGCGACAACTCGACGACGTCGAAGACCGATCCGCGGCTGGCGGCGTACGGCGAGGTCGATGAGGCGAACTCGGCGATCGGCGTGGCGATCGCGGCCGGACACCTGAACAGCGCACTGGTTGTGCTGCTGACCAGGATCCAGAACGACCTCTTCGACGTCGGCGCCGACCTGTGCAACCCGATCACGCCGAACCCGGAGTACCCGCCGCTGCGGATCACCCAGGAGTACGTCGACCGCCTGGAAGGCTGGTGCGACGACTACAACAGCCGTTTGACCAAGCTCCGCTCGTTCATCCTGCCCGGCGGCACCGAGGGCGCCGCCTACCTGAACGTCGCCCGCACCGTCGTCCGCCGCGCCGAGCGGGCCGGCTGGGCCGCGGTCGAGGCACATGGCCCGTCGGTCAACCTCCTCGCGCTCACCTACCTCAACCGCCTCTCCGACCTCCTGTTCATCCTCGGCCGCGTCGCCAACCTCTCCTCCGGCGGCGACGTCCTCTGGATCCCCGGCGGCGAACGCGAGTGACGCGCTACCTCCGCCCGGATTCCCCCGAGTACGAGGCAGTCCGCCGCCCGGCGATGCCCCAGTACGGCGAAGTCCGGCCGGCGGTGATCGCGCAGTGCGAGACCCCCGCTGACGTTGCGGAGGTCCTGGCCGAGGCACGCAAAGAAGGACTCCCGGTCGTCCCGCGCAGCGGCGGCCACTGCTTCGCCGGCCGCTCGTCCACCACCGGAGTAGTCCTTGACGTCTCACCGATGTCGTCCGTCGAGGTCTCCGACGACGTCGCGGTCGTCGGCGCGGGCACGCGGTTGAGCCGCTTGTACGACGCTCTGGACGCGGTCGGCGTCACCATCCCGGCCGGCTGTGGACCGACCGTCGGGATCGCCGGCCTGACCTTGGGTGGTGGCATCGGCGTGCTCGGCAGGAGCCACGGGCTGACTTGCGACAGCCTGCTGGCGGCGGAGGTAGTCCTTGCGGATGGGCGGATCGTCACCTGCTCCGCTGAACAGGACTCCGACCTCTTCTGGGCTCTGCGCGGCGCGGGTGGTGGCCAGTTCGGCGTCGTCACCCGGCTGTGGTTTTCGACCTTGCCGACTCCGGTGGCGACGCGGTTCCACCTGACCTGGTCGCGCGCGGACGCCGTTGGCGTGATCGACTCCTGGCAGCACTGGGCGCCGTACGCGTGGGACGAGCTCAGTGCGAGCCTGCGCGTGACGGCCACCGAGATCCATCTCTTCGGCCTGACCACTGGTGAGTTCTCTGCACCGATGGAAGTCTCGCCGACATTCGCGGTGGTCGAGCAGCTGCCGTATCGCCGGCTGAAGGAGTCGCTCGTCGGCCTCGGTGACGATCCCGACGCGGGCGAAAGCATGGCGGTCAGCAAGTCGGAGTTCTTCGCTGGGCCGCTCCCGGTGGCGGTGATCGAGGAGTTGCTCCGCGACGCACCCGGCGACGTGAACTTCACGCCGATGGGCGGCGCCTACAACCGAGTCCCGGCGACCGCGACCGCCTTCGCTCACCGCGACACGGCGTTCCTGCTGGAGCTCGTAGGCACCGACCGCGCCAAGCTTGCCCAGGTCTTCAGCCCGCTCGAGCCGTACGGCACCGGGCGGGTCTACACCAACTTTCCCGACCCGACCCTCGACGACGCGTTGACGGCGTACCACGGGGAGAACCTCGGCCGGCTGCGCGAGGTCAAGCGGGCCTACGACCCCGAGGGATTTTTCACCTTCCCGCAGTCGCTTTAGCCGAGCTGCCAGTTGAGTGGCATCCGCAGTACGCCTGCCGGTGGGAGGCCGAGTGCGGAGTACAGCCCGGTGGTGATGCCGTCGAGGGTCAGCGGCGGCGCGGTAACGGCCAGGTCGTCGGTGGTCGTGGGGGCGCGGAGGTGGTCCAGCAGGTTGCGGTGTGGGACCGCGGCGAGGGCGATGTTGTCGCGGTCCAGGCCGGCGCGGTTGCAGGCGATCGTCAGAGCGTGCTGGAAGCCGCCGAGCTCGTCGACGAGCTTGCGCGCGTGCGCGTCGGCGCCGGTCCAGACCCGGCCGCGGGCGAGGGACTCAAGCTGCTCCTCGGGGAGGCCGCGGTCCTGGGCGGCCTTGGCGACGAAGTCCTTGTAGATGCGGTCGAGGGTCTCCTCCAACCGAGCCCACTGCTCGTCGGTGAACTCCTCCTGCGCGGAGTACATCCGCGCGTTCTCGCCCTCCGACACCGCCTCCTGCGAGATCCCGATCCGCCCGAGTGCATCCCGTACGACGCCCTTGCCGGACAGCACGCCGATCGAGCCGGTGATCGTGCCCGGTTGCGCGACGATCACATCGGCCGGCATCGCGACGAAGTACCCGCCGGACGCCGCCACGCTGCCCATCGAAGCGATCACCGGCCGCCCGGTGGACCGCAGCCGGAGCACCTCGTTGCGGATCGCGTCCGAGGCGACGTACGAGCCGCCCGGGCTGTCCACCCGCAGTACGACGGCCTTCACCTTGTCCTCGTCGGCCACGGCACGCAGCGCGGCGCCGACCGTGTCGGAGCCTGAGCCCTGACCGCCGAGCGGGCTGCTGGAGTTGCGGCCTACCGTGATGCCGCCGGAGATCCGTACGACGGCTACCACCGGCTTCTGCGGCCAGGGCAGAGTCTTGCGCAGATCCTCCAGAGTGCGCGGCCCGCGGCGGATGTACCGCTCGGCCAGCAACCGCGTGGTCCCTTCGCCGAGCCCTTTGCGGAGTTCGTCGTACACATCCGAGCGGTAGCCGAGCCGGTCGACCAGTCCAGCTTCGAGGCCCGCCTGCGCGGCCAGTGGGGCGCTGTCCACCAGCTCCCGGACCCGCGTGGTGTCGAGACGACGCCGTACGGCGATGCCCTCGACGATCTGCTCGTACGCCGACTCCGCCAGCCGCGCCGCCATCTCGCGCGCGGGAGCCGTCATCTCCTTCTCGGTAAAGGTGTCCGCGGCCGTCTTGTACTCGCGGCGCTTGCCGAACTGCGGGATCACTCCAGCCTTGTCCAGCGCGCTCCGGACGAACACGGCCTGGACCGAGACGCCGGTGATGGCGAGCTCGCCGGACGGCTGCACCCAGATCTCGTCGAACGCGGTCGCCAGATAGTACGGCACGGTCCCGCTGCCGGTCTCGCCGAACGACTCGGTCCAGGCGACGGCCGGCTTGCCCGACGTACGGAAATCGGCGACCGCCTCCCGGAGGTCCTGCACCTGGGCGAGCGACAGCCGATGCCCACCCAGATGCGCGACTAGTCCGACCACGGAGTCGTCCCGCGCGCCCTTCCGCAGCGCCGCCACCAACTCGCGCAGCGTCGGCAGGTGCCTGGCCCGGAACGCGGCCACCGGCGAAGCGGGCGGCGTCTCCAGCACACCCCTGGTCAGGTCAAGCTCGAGCAGTATCCCCATGCTTCGACCTTAGACGCCGCCCACAACACTGCTACCTCACCTCAAACGCTCGGTGGATGGTCTGGTTCACCTCGTTCCCGGCTGAGTCTGTGGCGTGCGCCCGCAGGGAGACGAAGGTCCCGGCTGGCTGGTCGGTGACCGCGGTCCAGCCGGTGGTGGTCCGGCGGACGGGCACGGTGTGCCAGGTCTTGCCGTCGTACGACGCCTCTACTGCCACCGACACCACCGGTCGCCGCGTCGCGCCGTACTGGTGCTCGATGGTGAACGGGACCTCGAAGCGTCCGGCTGGTGCCCGGTTGCGGTCGTCGAGAGCGGGTTGGTAGCGCACGTTCATCAGCGGCAGCGCCGTGGACTGGCCGTCGGGCGTGCGCTGCGAGCGGAACGTCCAGACCGATTCGATGTCCGTGGACAGCTTGTAGCGGTCCGGTGAGCGTGTCGCCGTCTTGGTGAGCACGTACTGCGCTTCTTCCGCCGGCAGTTGGAAGGTCTGCAACCGGAGTGCGTCGCTGGCGCCGAGCTCGACGCCCTCGTGCGACAGAGTGGTGTGCTCGGAGTCGATGATCGCGTCGCCGAGCCGTCCCGCGCCGCCGTCGGCGTACAGCGGGACGTCAACTGTCAGGCTGTCGCCGTCGCGGTAGGTGAACGGCTGCGGCTCGCGTCCCGGCATGCCTGCGCGCCGGTCCGGCAGGCTCGGGCCGAAGACACCCTGCTGCCAACGGACCTTCGTCGTACGCCCGGCTGGGTAGGCGGTGTGCTGGGAGTCGACGACGGCTGTGTACTCGACCGCGCCGTCCTCCGGCAGATAGCGGAACACCTCGGTCTCGAAGGCCCAGTTGACGCCCTTGGCGGCGTAGTACTCCTGGCGCCGGAACGGCAGGTTCATCTCGATCGCAGGGGTGAAGAGGAACAGCCCGACCACATGCCCGCCGCTGTCTTTCTGCGGCAGCGAGGGGAAGCCGTAGTTGTTGCCGCGCGTCCCGGGCTCACCGGCGTACGACGCGTCGAGGTGGGCGTACTCCTTGCTGACCAGCGCCGGCTTGGTGGGGAAGCGGCCCGGCCAGGTGGAGACGTCGTGGTAGAGGTAAGGGCTGTCCAGGTAGAAGCCGCCTTCCGGTGACTGATCCGGCGGCATCTTCGCCCACGCGACATGGGCGAAGCCAGTGAAGGTCTTCGCCGTCCCAGTGGCGTTCGGTACGACGTACAGGTCGGGGGAGAAGTCGGGTCGCAGCGGGTTGATGACCGCGATGCCGCCGACGAAGGTGCTGTTGCCGAGTGGCGTGGCGTACCCGACGCCCGCTGTGGCAGCGGAAGCCCCGGCGACTGGTGCTTGGACCGCGACCTTGTTGGCCTTGCGGCCGTCGAGGACGAGGCTGCCCGACTCGCCTACGACGAGCTCCGGCTCACCGAAGTAGGTCCCCTCGGCGTACCCCTGCCCCTCCTCGTTGGACTTCCCCAGCAGAGCGTCCATCGCATAGCGGCCTTGCGGCAACCGGATCGTGTCGCCCGGCACGGCGAAATAGCCCTGCTGGTGCTCCACGTCGGCCAGGAACACCGCGCCGAACTGGGTCTCGTCGTTGACCACCGGCTTGCCGGAGCGGTCGAGCATGACGATCTTCCGCTCGTAGCTCGGTATTTCCTTGCCCACGCCAACGGTCGTCCTGATCGCCGTACCGTTGCCAGTAGCAACAAGCCAGCCGGCGTACGCACCGTTGGGACCTTCGGTGGAAGTGTCTGCGGTGATGTCGACCGTCTCCGTACCGTTGGCCGGTACGACGATGCTCGACCGGCTGAGCCGGAACACCTTCGCCGGCTTGGCCTCCAGGGAGAGCTTCAGGTTGATCGGCTTGCCGCCGTCGTTGCGATAGGTCACCGTCTTCGTGACGGGCTTGTCGTCGGCGTGCGGGTAACTCTGCAGGCCAAGGTCGACCGTGGCCGGTGTGGCGATCACGGACTGCTTGACCGCGCGGGACAGATCGACCCGGCCGGCGCCTTGGCCGAAGACGCCGATCCCGGGGAGGCCGAGGGCGGAGTTCATCAGCGCTGCCTTCAATTCCGGCGCTTTCCAGCCCGGATGCAACTGGGCGAGCAGCGCGGCCGCGCCCGCGACGTGCGGCGATGCCATCGAGGTGCCGGACAGTTCGGCGTACGACGGATTGATCGCGAACGGCGCCAATGTCCCGGCGGCGCGGGCGGCGACGATCCGGTCGCCCGGTGCCGCGATGTCCGGCTTCACGGCGAAGTCGCCGAGCCGGGGACCGCGGCTGGAGAACGTGCTGAGCGTGTCGGACTTGGTGACCGAGGCGACGGCCAGCGCGGCGTCAGCGGCGGCCGGGCTGCCGATGCTCGACTCGATGCCGTCATTCCCGGCTGATGCGACGAAGAGCGTGCCGGTACTCGCGGTCAGCTCGTTGACCGCCTGTGAGACGACGTCGGTGCCGTCGGACGCCCAGCCGCCCAGGCTGAGATTCACCACCTTCGCGCCTGCGTGGGCGGCCCACTCCATGCCCGCGATGATGTCGGACAGCTCGCAGCCCTTCCGGCCGCAAACCTTGCCGATCATCAGGTCCGCCTCCGGTGCGACACCGCGGTACTTGCCGCCGGACGCCTGTCCCGTGCCGGCGACCGTCGAGGCGACGTGCGTACCGTGGCCAACCTGATCGTCGACCGTGTTGTCGTCAACGAAGCTCTTGGCTGCGACGACCCGGTCCTCGAGGTCGGCGTGGGTGGCGTCGTACCCGGAGTCGAGGACGGCAACCTTCACGCCCTTGCCGGTCGCACCCGCCTGCCATGCGACCGGCGCGCCGATCTGCGCGACGCTGCGATCGAGAGTGGGCTTGATGCCACCGTCGAGCCAGATCTTCTTCTTGCTGCTTTTCCAGGATTGCCAGAAGGTATTCGCCGTACGACGGTCCTGGCGCAGCGCGACGGCGCCGACCAAGGGGAGTTCGCGCTTGATCTTCGTGCCTTTGAAAGTGGTCGCCCGACCGGCGTGTTCGACCAGGAGTGGGAGGTCGGGGGAAGACACGTCGTCGAGGCCGAGATCCGCGAGCAGGGCAACATCGAACAGCCGAGGGTCGACGAGGCCGGCCGCGACCAGCGGGACCGCGTCGAACGGGATCACCGACTGCTGCTTGCCTAGGGCAACCTTGTGGAACATCATGCCGGCGCGGCCGGGACCGGGCCGGACCTCGGTGCTGAAGGTGCCGCCGGGGCCCTGGCGGGCGATCACCTTGTCACCGGTGATCAGCGTGAACGTGCTGGGTGCTTGGGTGGCTGCGCTCCGGCCGCTCGCCGTACTGGCGGACTGGTTGCCGGAGGCGGGGAAGGCCACGGCGGCGACGGCCACCGCGGCGATCGCGACGGCCGGGATCAGCCGTCGGGGGCGGAATCTGGGCATAGTTCACCTCTCGTAGTGGCTCGAGTGGGGCTTGAGGTCAGCGGATCGCTGGGGCGGGAGCCGTGGGGGTCTCGTCGGTCCAGCCGGATTCGAGGACGACGGTGGTGAGCGGCTTCGGGCCGCTGACGACCGAGCTCAGCAGCCGGCCGGTGGCCGGGTCGATGATGAACTTGGCGTCGCCGAACCTGTAGATCGTCGCGTTCGCGCCCGGCCTGGACAGGTCGACGTCGATGCTGATCTCGGTGCCGGTGCGACCGATCGGGTCCTTGACGTCCGCGCGGACCTTGGTGTCTGGCAGGGCGGCGAGGACGCGGAGCGCCGCGCCCCGGAGCTTCGGCGGCGAGGGCATCTCGAACAACAGTCGGCCCGCGGCGGTGAAGACGGTGTAGTTCAGTTGGTCGGCCGACGCGCCGGGGCCGGCGGCGCTGGCGAGGAGGGCACGCAGCTTGACCGGGTCAGTCGGCAGCGCCGCGAT
This sequence comes from Kribbella antiqua, assembly GCF_004345665.1. Taxonomy (GTDB): domain Bacteria; phylum Actinomycetota; class Actinomycetes; order Propionibacteriales; family Kribbellaceae; genus Kribbella; species Kribbella antiqua. Next base: position 273,981 of record NZ_SLWR01000010.1, on the reverse strand, counting down.
CTGTTGCGCGCTGAGCGGCTTGTCCCCGGTCAAGTAGTAGCCGGGCGGAACCTCGGCGAAGGACATCTTGTTCAGGTTCGGTTTGGGATGGTCGACGAGGTCGACCCAGCCGAACCACGACTGGCGTCCTCGCTTGGCCGGCATCCAGCTCTCGCTGATCGTCCTGCGCTGGTTTCGACTGACGTACAGACTGCGCACCCGGAAGAACTTCCCGGAGACCTTCTCGTCCACTTCCTGCTGGACCGCCGCCCACAGCAACACCTGGCTCGCGGTGGCGAGTCGTGGCGCGGTCGGCGTCACCGTTGGCGGCGCGACCCCCGCATCGCCCCCAGTCCCCTGAACCAGCGGCACGCCCAAGACCACGACCGTCACCACCGCGGCAACCGCGGTCACTGCGGTCCCCACCCACCCCGCGCGTGCTGCTTTCCGGAAATCGTCGCTCCGTGCAGATTTTGTTCCGGAAACTCGCGGATCAGTGCTTCCACCTGGCGGCGCGCGGCGGCGGCTGCTTCGGGGGACGGGCCATCCGTCTCCGGGAACGCCTTGCGGATGGACTCGAGCTCGTTCATCAGGCGTCACCTGTCGGGTTCGGGAGGGACTTGCGGATCACGCGGCGGGCCCGGGAGAGCCGGGAGCAGACCGTTCCGTACGCGATGCCCAGCGCGGCGGCCACTTCGTCGTACGTGAGCTGGCCGAGGGCGACGAGTAGCAGCACTTCGCGGTCCTTGGTGGAGACCTTCGCGAGGGCGGCGGCGAGTTCGCGGCTCGCGGCTTGTGCGGTGACCTGCGCGGCGATGCGGTCCTCGTGTCCGGTGGTCGGCGTCGGCGGTGGGAGTTTCGCGAGCGCTCGCCACGCGCGGAGCTCGTCGCGGCGGTGCCGGCGGATCAGGTTCGTCGCGATGCCGTACAGCCAGGCCCGGACTGCGCCCGTACGACGATCGAAGCGCTCGCGCTGCCGGAACGCGATCAGGAACGTCTCCGCCGCCAGGTCGTCCGCGATGTCGGTCCCGAGGCGGCGAGCGACGTACGAGTGCACCTGACCGAAGTACTTGTCGAAGATCTGCGTGAACCGATCCGGCTCCCGGACCGAGGCTTCCAGCACCCAGCCGTCCTCGTCGGTCTGGCCGGCCGGTACGGCGGCCGGCAGCGGGAACGCAAGCGTCGCCAAGGCCAGGTCGGGCGTCATCGAACTCCTCACGTCTGGTGCGCCGGTCGGCACACCCACTTCTTGCCCGATGTCCCCAACCCCCTTCTCGCGACCCCGGTCCGTCGTGAGAAGACGCGCGAGAACGCTCTCCGGAGGTCATCCGGCGGGAGCTTCGCGGCTTGCGTGGGCTCAGGACGCTCTGAGGAATTCGCGGGCCGCGGTCTCGTCGGCGGGCCAGACGTAGACGCTCCAGCCGTCGGTGGTGCGGGCGGTGGTGGCGCGGATCCGCTGATGTGTCAGGCGTTCCGCCGTACGGCGTGCGTCGTCGTAGGTCCGGGTGGTGTAGATGACCACCAGCAGCCCGAAACTGTCCGGACGGGCCGGGGAGTAGTCGGTGCGTCGTACCAGCGATCCGCCCTTGGCCCGGGAGAATGCCCAGCGACAGAGCAGTACGACGGCCCCGATCAAGGCGGCGGCCACGATCGGGAAGATGAAGTACTCCTCACGGAACACGTACAACATTGTCTCGCGAAATAAAACCTCGCGAGGTCTTGGCAACCTTCCGCGTCGCCGGGGAGTCTTTACCAACACAAGACGCTGCAGTGCGGCCGATGACTCGGGGGCCGCCGGGAGAGCGGAGGGCACGGACATGCTCGCACCGACCCACGACGATTCAGACAACAAAAACCAACAGTTCCCGACACCGGATAACCCGGTCGAGGGCAATGTGGTGCATCTGACCGGAATCCTGGATGTTCGGTCCGTCGGCGACGTCCGGCAGACGCTGAACCGGGTGATCGACAGCTCCGACGGCGACGTCATCGTCGACCTCGAGGAAGTGGACGCGGTCGACGCCTCCGGCCTCGGCCTGCTGGTCGCCGCACATCGCCGTACGCAGATCCTGGGCCGTCAACTGGTGCTGTGGCACCCGGTGCCGTCAGTCGTCCGCATCCTCGCGGTCACGCGGCTCCACCGCATCCTGCACGTCGAAAGAAACCCTCTGCCCATCAGCGCCTGACTGTGATCCACACCGCTGGTGACACCGGTCACGAGCGGGGGACTCACAAGGGCACACGGTCCTACTCTCGGGTACATGGCTACCGAGAAGGATCGGCCGTGGGTGATGCGGACGTATGCGGGGCATTCGTCGGCGGCGGAGTCGAACGCGTTGTTCCGGCGGAACCTGGCCAAGGGGCAGACGGGCTTGTCGGTCGCCTTCGACCTGCCCACGCAAACCGGGTACGACGCCGATCACCCGCTGGCGAAGGGTGAGGTCGGCAAGGTCGGCGTACCGATCGCTCATCTCGGTGACGTCCGCGCGCTGTTCGACCAGATCCCGCTCGCGCAGATGAACACGTCGATGACGATCAACGCCACCGCGATGTGGCTGCTCGCGCTCTACCAGGTCGCCGCGCAGGAGCAGGGCGCGCTGCCGTCCGAGCTGACCGGTACGACGCAGAACGACATCGTGAAGGAGTACCTGTCGCGCGGCACGTACGCGTTCCCGCCGGACGCCTCGCTGCGGCTGACCACGGATCTGATCGCGTACACGGTCGCTCAGATGCCGAAGTGGAACCCGATCAACATCTGCAGCTACCACCTGCAGGAGGCCGGCGCGACCCCCGTGCAGGAGCTCGCGTTCGCGCTGTCGACTGCGATCGCCGTACTGGACCGGGTCCGGGACGGCGGTCAGGTGCCGCCGGAGCGGTTCGGTGACGTCGTCCAGCGGATCTCGTTCTTCGTGAACGCCGGGGTGCGGTTCATCGAGGAGACGTGCAAGATGCGCGCGTTCGTCCAGCTCTGGGACGAGCTGACTTTGGATCGGTACGGCGTTTCGGACCCGAAGGCCAGGCGGCTGCGGTACGGCGTACAGGTGAACTCGCTCGGGTTGACGGAGGCGCAGCCGGAGAACAACGTCCAGCGGATCGTGCTCGAGATGCTCGGCGTGACGTTGTCGAAGAACGCCCGTGCACGGGCCGTGCAACTGCCGGCCTGGAACGAGGCTTTGGGATTGCCGCGGCCGTGGGACCAGCAGTGGTCGCTGCGGATGCAGCAAGTGTTGGCTTACGAGTCCGATTTGCTCGAGTACGACGACATCTTCGACGGCTCGCACGTGATCACGGCGAAGGTTTCCTCGTTGGTCGACGGTGCGCGTGAGGAGATCGATCGCGTGCAGGCGATGGGCGGCGCGGTCGCGGCTGTAGAGAGCGGCTACTTGAAGCAGGCGTTGGTGGCATCGCACGCCGAACGCCGGCAGCGGATCGAGTCAGGCGAGCAGGTCGTCGTCGGCGTGAACAAGTTCGAGAACACCGAGCCGTCGCCGCTGACCGCCGACCTCGACACCGCCATCCAGACGGTCGATCCGGCGGCCGAATCGGCTGCTTTGGAATCGCTGGTCTCGTGGCGCTCCTCGCGGGATTCGGGGGCAGTCGAGGCGGCGCTTCTGAAGCTGCGTGAGGTGGCGAAGGGGACGGACAACCTGATGCCGGCGACCCTGGAGTGCGCCCGTGCGGGGGTGACGACGGGGGAGTGGGCTGGGGTTCTGCGCGAGATGTTCGGCGAGTACCGCGCGCCGACCGGGGTGTCCGGCTCGGTTGGCGTCTCCGGCGGTGGCGAGGCGATTGCCGCCGTACGCGCGAAGGTCTCTGCGACGTCCTCGGAGTTGGGTGGGCGGTTGCGATTCCTGGTTGGCAAGCCCGGTTTGGACGGTCATTCGAACGGTGCTGAGCAGGTCGCCGTACGCGCGCGTGACGTCGGCTTCGAGGTGATTTATCAAGGCATCCGGCTGACCCCCGAGCAGATCGTCGCCGCTGCGGTCGCCGAGGACGTGCACTGCGTCGGCCTCTCCATCCTGTCCGGCTCCCACATGGAACTGGTCCCCCAGGTAGTCGCGGGCCTGCGGGAAGCCGGTCTCGAAGACGTCCCAGTCGTCGTAGGCGGCATAGTCCCCGACGCCGACGCCCGAGCCCTGCAGGCAGCCGGCGTCGCCGCCGTCTACACCCCCAAGGACTACGACCTGACCGGCATGATGTCCGACGTCGTCGACGTCATCCGCCGAGCCAACAAACTGTAGGAATTTCCTTCCCACACGTGCCACCCGCCGCTCCTCCGCCGTGCTTTGCGGGCGTGGTAGAAGGAGTACATGACCGCTAACAGCGCAGGGCCGACTCGGACACTCTCGAATGGTGCGGAGATTCCGCTGCTTGGGTTGGGAGTGTGGCAGGTGCGGGACGGCCGGGAGTGTGAGCAGGCGGTCACGTGGGCGCTGGAGAAGGGGTATCGGCTGATCGACACGGCCCAGGCGTACCGGAACGAGACGAGTGTGGGGCGGGCGATCGCCAGCAGTGGGATCCCGCGGGAGGAAATCTTCCTCACCACGAAGTTCTACCCGGGCGGCAAGGACGCGCGGGTCGAGGCGGAGAAGAGCTTGGCCCGCCTCGGAACCGAGTACCTCGACCTCTACCTGATCCACTGGCCGCAGGGTGGCCCGACGTGGGCTTGGCCCGGCATGGAGGCGGCCGTTGAAGCCGGCCTGACCAAAGCCATCGGCATCTCGAACTTCAGCGCCTCCGAGCTCCAGGAGCTCTCCAAGGTCAGCCAGATCCAGCCCGCGGTCAACCAGATCCAGTTCAGCCCCTTCGAATACCGCCGAGGCCTTGTCGATGCCTGCGAGGACGCGAACGTACTCGCGCAGGCCTACAGCCCACTCGGCACCGGCCGCCACCTCGGCGACCCGGTCGTCGCCCGGATCGCATCCGCCACCGACCGCACCCCCGCCCAAGTCCTCATCCGCTGGGCACTCCAGAAGCGCTTGTCGGTCATCCCCAAGTCAACCCACCACGACCGCATCGACCAAAACTTCGACGTCCTCGACTTCGAACTCGACGACGAGTCCATGGCGGCACTCGACGCCCTCGACACCACCAACCAGACCGCCGACGCATTGTCCCGAAACCAGAAATGGTGGTCCTGACCCGGCTCCCAAGATCCACGCCGTCCCAGAAGCAGATGCCGGGTCATGCTCCGAGCTCAGCGTCTACCAGGGCCAAGGCATTGCGGAGGCCCTGCTCCAGGAGGTTGTCGGAGAGCTGTCGGTCGGTCAGAGCCCGGGCGAGTTGTAGCGTCCCGACCATCAGGCCGAGGAGGCTGAGCGCCTTCACGCGGGCCGAGGCCGGATCCTCGGGTGTCATGCGGGCGGCGAGGCCGTCGATGACGACCAGCACGCCGTCGGTGTAGGCCTGCCTGATTGCGTCGTCGCCGCTGCGCGCGATCTCGTCGAGCAGGGCGGCGTTGGGGCAGCCGTCGACGGGGTTGTCCCGGTGGTCGGGCGAGAGGTACCAGCGCACGATCTGTTCGAGGCCGGCTCGGCCGGGCTCGGCCTGCGCGACGAGGTTCGCGTGCAGTGTGTCCAGTTCGTTGGCGATCGCGGCGGCGACGAGGCTGTCCTTGGATTCGAAGTGGGCGTAGAAGGCGCCGTTGGTCAGGCCCGCGTCCTTCATGAGCGTCGCGACTCCGGAGCCGTCGATGCCGTCCCGCTTGAGCCGTCGACCGGCGGTGGCGATGATCCGCTGCCTGGTCTCCTGCTTGTGTTCTTTCGTGTACCGCACCACGCGTTCCTCCTCCAGCTCGGTCGGGGCTTGGCTCCGCTGGCCAAGGTCAGTGTGCCGCCCGGCTCGACGAGGTTCCGGGACGCCGTGCTCGGACCTCGTTGTCCAGCGACCCGGAGTAGCCCTCGGCCGCCTTGTTGTATGAGTGGTTCGTTCTATTCGTTTGAACCGCCGCCGATGCGACCCTCGCGCAGTGCGCGGGCGTACGTCTTGGGGTCCAGCAAGGGCAGGTCGCCTGTCGCTTCCGTTGCGACGACGTATTCGAGCATCCGCTGCTGGGCTTCTTTGGCCTGATCCCTCACGAGGAACTCCGCGTGCTCGAGCTGCAGGCCGTCCAACAGCGGCATCGAGGCGCCGAAGTACACCGACCGCTTGATCGCCCCGAGCGACTTCTTCGACCGCAGGCTCAGGTATTCAGCTCGCTCAATCGCGCGCTCAAGCACCCTGTTCTGCGGTACCACTTCGTCGACAGCACCGAGCGCGAGGGCTTCTGCAGGGGTGAACGGCTTGCCCTCAAGGATCGCGGCCAGCGATTGCCGGGAGCCGATCAAGCGAGTCAATCGCTGGGAACCCCCGCCGCCCGGGGTGAGCGCGAGCAGCACCTCGGTCAGGCCGATGACAAAGTCTCCATCTGCCATGATCCGCACATCACATGCCCAGGCGAATTCCGCGCCGATGGCGAGCGCCGAGCCGTTGAGTGCCGCGATGAAGATGGTGCCGCTCGCGTTCATCTTCAGGAACGTCGCGTGCAGGCCATCCAGTTGCAGGAGGGTCTTCAGCTTGGTCTTGCCCGCGAGTGACCTGATGCCCGGCATCTTGTTGACAGCGGTCGCTAGGCGAAAGACAAACCCCGCCGTACGGGTATTGATGGGTGGAAACCCGACACCGCCCTCTTGGAGCCAGGTGATGTCTGCGTGGCTCAAGAATCGGTCGGGATGGGCTCCCGTGAACACGACGGCGTGGATGCTGGGATCCTTGTCAGCCCTGTCGACGAGTCTGCCGAGTTGAGCCGCCATGCCTGGATCCAGCAGCGCATGCTCGCCGCCATCAATGCGCACAATCAAGGTCGTGCCGTGTTCTTCTATTTCCAGTCCTGTTTTGGCTTCGGACGTCATGATTTGTCTCTCCGTGGTTGTCAATCTCCCCGACGGACCCAAGGCGGGCGATCAGGTCGGCATCCGGTTGAATCTGCGGATGACGCGGTCGAAGACCCGGGCCGGGGCGACGCGGTACACCGCGTTGATGGTCCGGGCGGTCGTGCCGGCGGTGCGCCGTAGTTTCGGGTTCCGGTCGGTGGCCGCCGCGACGATCACCTTGGCGACGACGGCGGGGTCGTCGCCGCTGCTGAGGTTCTTCTCCAGCAGCTCGTCGTAGTTGCGGCGTCCCGCCGCGTACAGCGGCATGGGGGTGTCGGCCTCCACGCTGTGGCCTGCGAACGGAGTGTTGATCGGGCCGGGCTCGACGAGCAGGACCCGGACGCCGTACTCGCGCACCTCGTGGTCCAGCGACTGGGAGTAGCCCTCGACCGCGTGCTTGGTCGAGACATAGACGGTCATGAACGGGCTGGGAACGAACCCGCTGAGGGACGAGACGTTGATGATGCGTCCGCGGCCCTGGGCGCGCATGTGCGGCAGGACCGCCTTGGTCATCCGCATGACGCCGTAGACGTTGATGTCGAAGATGTCCTGCGTCTGGGTGATCGAGAACTCCTCGGCTGCGCCGGTTGAGCCGACGCCGGCGTTGTTGACCAGGACGTCGACGCGGCCGAACCGGTCGATCACCTGCTTGACCGCTGAGGCGACCGATTCGTCGCTGGTCACGTCGAGGTCGAGGTAGGTCACCCCGGCAGGCGGCGTGGCGCGCGCGGTGTTGCGGCCGGTTCCGATCACCTCAAAGCCCGCGGCGGCCAGCGCGATCGCTGCCGCCTTGCCGATGCCTGAGGTGGCACCTGTTACGAGCGCGACCTGCCGAGTTGCTGCCATCACGGGGCTCCCTTGGTTTGAATTACGTTCGTATGTCTTACGTTCGTACGACCATAACGGCGGGCAGCAAGGAGCGCAAGCAGTGACGCGCACCAACCGCCCCCGCCGGTGACGACGGGGGTCTCCTAGGTCTTGGTCTGCTACGCGGCGGCTGCTTCGGCACCGCGTCCGCAAGCGTGCAGACCGCCGGGCGACGAGCCCGCAAGGTGCGTTGGATGGGCGGGAGCGGGCGTAGCTGACGCGACGGAGGAGCGGTCGCGTACCACGCGTGGGGAGAAACCTCTTAGCCGGCTGACTTTTCTTTGATGAGGTCTTCGACGGCGCTGGGGATGGTGGTTTCGAAGTCGAGGAGTTTGGCCCAAGTGAGGGTGATGGTGATGACGGCCATTTGGTCGTAGAGGCCCTTTACGCCGGCCTCCCAGTCCGGGTACTGCTCGTCGGTCATCACCTTGTGGCCGGCTACCAGGTAGCCCTCGGGGACGCCGTCGACCAGTTCGACATCGGCGGTGCCGCGGAGGAGGAGGACCTTGGGTGGGAAGGCGCCGGTGTCGATGGTGAGGGCGACCTTCGGGTTCTTGCGGAGGGCGGCGACCTTGGCGGACTTGGGGACGGTGGCCATCAGGATCTGCTCGCCCGAAGTCCAGAAGCCGATCGGGATCGCGCGCGGGTCGCCGTCCAGGCCGACGTACGCGAGCCGGGCCGGCTCGGGGCCGTTGAGCAGCTGCTGTGCGTAGGGCTTGGCCAGTACCGCGGCGATTTCTTCCCTGGTCATGGTGCGCATCCTTCCGTCGGGTTGTTGTTCTGACCAGGGGACGGAGCTGGGTTCGGTTTCTCGACATGGGCAATTCAAGAAAGATAACTACCTGACTAGACAACTCAGTGGTAGCTTCTTTGCCACAACTGGCTGCCACCGCCCGGTGGCTGATTGTGGTGGGGGATGCCATGACTGCACAGATAGCGGCTGGCTTCAGCCGGCGGCAGGAACTGTCCGAACTCGAGAAACTGGTCCGCGAACTGCTTCCGGACAAGGTCGCAGAGGCCTATCTGGAGCTGACGATCATCGGCGGGCGTCCCGCTCACGAGAACGATCCAGTCGATCAGGAACTCGTGAATCGCCGCTTGGCCTATCTCCAATGGAGCCCGGAGGCAGTCCTGCTTCGGCCCGTCGACGCTCTGATTGCGGTCACCGGCCTGCTCACCCTGGTGCATCGTGAGCTCACCAAGCAACACGAGCGCCTGCTGCAGGGGTACGTCGCCGCCGCCGAGGTGCATCAACTCCAGCTGCACGACCGGCAGTCCGGTGAGGTCTCGTCCGTACTCGCGCAGGTGCTGACCGATCCGGATGAGATCGTCGAACGCTGAACCACCTCGATCCACACGGTCCAATGCACCTATCGCTCGATCGCGGTCAACGATCCCGATCAGCCCGCGCCGGTGCTGCCGTCACCACTCAACAGCCAATGCTCGAGCATGCATTTCCGCGAGTTGTGTACGCCGAACTACCTCGCCGACCCACGTGGCGCGGAAGCGATCCGGGCCGCGGTCGAAGCCGGTGTCGAAGTGCGCACTGTCCAGGATCTTCCGGCCCGGATGGTGATCGTCGACGACCACCTCGCGGTCGTGGGCCTGGTGCCGCCTGGCACTGCCGGTGCCTTGCTCGTCCGGTCCGCTGTGCTGATCGCGGCGTTGACGCAGTACTACGACCAACTCTGGGCCACTGCGACTCCCGTCGTACCAATCGCAAGGCAGGGAAGGGGACTGGGCGCGACCGAGCGGGAAGTGCTGGCGTTGCTGGCGCATGGGCTGAAGGACGAGGCGATCGCGCGGCATCTGAACCTCAGCGTTCGTACCGTACGACGGCACATCTCCGCCGTGATGGAGTTCGTCGACGCGCCCACTCGCTTCGCCGCCGGCGCCGCCGCGCAACGCCTCGGCCTGCTCAGCTGATGGCCAATTAGGGAAGTTGTCCACTTTTTCCCTGTTGGTGGAGCGTGCTGCGGCCCACGCTGGTGGGGTCCGCCCCGACGTTCCCGCCCGTACGTCGTCCCCAGCAGCCGATTCGCCTTTCGACGCAGGCGTTTCCGGCTGATCCGGCGTGCCCGGGAACGGCAACCCCTGAGAGGTTGATCATGTCCGCATTCCCGAGGTCGCGCCCGCTGCGCGTCTTTCCGGGGCGCCGCTCGGCGCGCTGGATAGCCGTCAGCGCAGGGTTGGCGCTGGTCGCGACGCTGCTGGCGCCGCCCGCCCAAGCCGGTACGACGGAACGGGCCGGTACGACGGAACAGGCCGGTACGACGGATCAGGCCGACACCACCGCCGACCTGCCGCTCGAGCGACCCGACGAGGCGTCCGCGGCGATCGCCGCCCGGGTCACCGGCAAACCAGTGCTGATCACCAGCCGCACTACCGAGACGACCGAGTACCGGGCGATGCCCAACGGAACCATCGAAGCGACGATGGCGGCCGGCCCGGTCCGGATGAGCGACGCGGCCGGCCGCTGGACCGATGTCGACGTCTCGCTCGTCCGCCGTCCGGACGGCACAGTGGCGTCGATCGCGCATCCCTACGGCCTGAAGTTGTCCGGCCCAGCAGGCAATGGTGACCATGAACTCGTGTCGATAGGTGCCGAGGGCAAGCGTTCCGCGCTCGGCTGGTCCGGCCCGCTCCCCGCCCCTGAGCTGGCCGGCACCATCGCCACCTATCGGGACGTCAAGCCCGGCGTCGACCTGGTCGTCGAGGCCACTCGGACCGGCTACCAGCAGCACCTGCTGGTCAAGAACCGTGCCGCGGCCACGCAGCTGAAGCAGATCCGGATGCCGTTCAAGATGGCCGGCCTGACCGCGAAGCCGGACGGCAAAGGCGGTCTCGCCGTCCGCGCCGGCGCCGAGCAGTACGACGTACCGGCGCCGATGATGTGGGACGCGACCGTCGACTCGGCTTCGGGTGAGCACACCCGTCGCGCGCCAGTCGGGCTCGGGTTCGCCAAGGACGCGCTGCTGCTGACCCCGGACGCGGCGTTCCTCAACGATCCGAACACTGTGTACCCGGTGACTATCGACCCGTCGCAGAGCACCGGCTCGAGCTTCGATGCGTTCGTCGAGAACACCTACACCAGCGACCAGTCCGGCGCGACCGAGCTCAAGCTCGGCACGCACGACGGCGGGTCCACCAAGGCGAGGTCGTACCTGCGGTTCGACGGCCAGGAATGGCTGTGGGACAAGCAGATCCAGGGCGCGACGCTGAGCCTGTGGGAGCACCACTCCTACTCGTGTACGGCGAAGGGCTGGGAAGCCTGGCGTACGCCGGAAGAGTCGAGCACGATCCGCTGGTCGAACCAGCCGGCGTGGATCGAGCGAGTCGGCACATCGACGCAGACAAAGGGTTTCTCGAGCGCCTGTGGCGACGGCTGGGTGACGATCCCCGTGACGGCCGCCTTCCAGTACACGGCCACCAACAAGCTGACCAAGACCAGCATCGGCATCAAGGCCGCCAGTGAGACGGACAGCTACGGCTGGAAGCGATTCGCCTCCCGTGACGCGGCTGCGAACCTGCCGTCGGTGACTGTGGTCTACCAGACCAAGACGACGGTCGACGCCGTGGCGACTGCGCCCGACACCACCTGCGCGACGGGCGCGACCCGGCCGTACATCTCCAGCCTGACGCCGCAGTTGCGGGCGCAGATCAGTGACAGCCTGGCCTCATCGGTCTACGCGACCTTCGAGTGGAAGGTGGTCGGCGCGTCCACCAGCACCACGACGACTGAGGGTCCTGGTGCCTCCGGCTCGTGGCTGGGCTCGACCATCCCCGACGGTGCGTTCACCGAGGGCAGCAGCTATGCCTGGCGCGTCCAGGGCTCCGACGGTACGACGGCCGGCGCGTGGTCCGACTGGTGTGAGTTCACCGTGAACACCATGTCCTTGGCAGTAGCGCCGACTATGGCGTCGCGATGACAGGGCCGCCCGCACAACGGGCGGCCCCACAGTCTTACGTCAGCGTCGGCAGCAGCTCGCGCAGGTTGGTCATCACGTGGTTGTGCAGGCTGGTGCCGTAGGAGATGCGGGTCGCGCCCGCGGCGATCAGGTCCGCTTGCGACGGCCCGGTGGGTGTCGCGTGCGCGTTGATCGGGCCGCCGATGCCGGAGACCAACTCGGGCAGGACGTCCAGGGGCGCGAGGATCGGGTAGACGCAGTCGGCGCCGGCACGGCGATAGATCCGGCCGCGCTCGATGGCGTCCGCGAGCTCCCCACCGCGCACGAAGTTGTCGACGCGGGCGTTGATCACCAGATCGGCGCCGGCGGTCGCGCGTACCTCGGCCAGGTAGTCGGCCTGCTCGGCCGGATCCGTGAGTATGCCGTCGACCGAGTCCTCCAGATTGCAGCCGACCGCGCCGGCTTCGAGGAGCCGCTCGACGAACTCCTTCGGCGGCAGGCCGTAGCCCGCCTCCATATCCGCGGTCACCGGGACGTCGACCGCGCGGACGATCCGGGCGACGGCGGTGAACATCTCCGCCGGTGGAGTCAGTTGCCCGTCGTCGTACCCGAGGACTCTGGCGACCGCGCCGCTGCTGGTGGCGATCGCGGGGAAGCCGAACTCGGCGACGATCCGCGCGCTGACCGGATCCCAGGCGTTCGGAAGGATCAGCGGCGTACCGCCGTGGTGCAGTGCGCGGAAGGCCTCGGCTGTGGAGGTCATGGCTTGTAGTGGCCGGGCTCCATGCGGCCGGTGACGCCCACGCGAGTCCACATGTTGATGGTGATGATCAATGCGATCAACTGTGCAAGGTCCTTGTCGTCAAAGGCCTTCGCCGCGAGGTCGTACACGTCGTCCGGGACGTGATCAACACTGATCAACGTGATTGCCTCGGTCAGCTCCAGTGCGGCCTGCTCCTGCTCGGAGTAGAACTTGCGTGCCTCGCGCCAGACCGGCAGCAGGCTGATCCGCTGCTGGTCGTCGCCGGCGTGCAGCAGGTCGAGGGAGTGCATGTCGGTGCAGTAGGCGCAGCCGTTCAGCTGGGAGGCCTTGATCCGGACCAGGTGCGCCAGCTTGGGGTCGAGCCCCGCGTCGGACACCGCGTCCAGCGCGATCATCGCCTGGTAGAAATCGGGAACCAGATTGGCGAGCTTGACCCGCCGCGTCGTCGTTGTGCTCATGCCGACCACGCTAGGCGCCGATCGGCCCAGATCCTTGGTCCACTTCCAGCAAGAGTCCAGGGGCCAATTCCGCTCGTGCGGAACTGCCCCTGGATCTCTCCCCGGCCTGGGCCAGGTGTCGGTCAGCTCGAATCTCCTTGATTCACTGTTCATGGCCGACGCCGGCCAGGTGGCCGCCGTCGGTTTCCCAGGTGTCTTCCTGCCCTGCCTGCGGTGTTTGAGGCGTCTGATCGTTGACGACGCTTGCGACGATGTGCTGGGCGTGGATCCGGTTGCCTATGGTGGCGGCGAGGGTCATCGCGGTGTCAGCTGTCGCTGACTCGGTGCCCGGTGGGATGACCGCCAGATCGACGCGGGCACCGGCCCGCCCGGACAAGGCTGTCAGCAGACCGGCGGGCTGGCTGGCGAAGTAGCCCAGCCGCACAAGTCGTCCATCCACGGCCAGTCGACGCGGATGGCTGTCCCGTCGTTGCCGTGGAGCATCAGTCGCGTGATCGCACCGTGGACAGCATCCAGGGCCAGGACGAGACCGGGAAGCTCGGCGACGGGATCCGTCGACCGTGGCCACCAGGCACCATCGAGGAGTTCGGCCGCGGCACCGGGCTGCAGTCGCAGTCGTGGTGTCGACGGCTCAGTGGTGGACATGACGGTCCTGCCGTCATTGGCGGTGATTGTCATGGCGAGAGCCTCAGTTCTTGCTGCGGCGCACAAGGCGGCGCAGCTGGGTCATCCGGGCGGCGCCGATCGTCGTGGCCACGATCGTCGTGGCGACTCCGGCGATGAACAGGGCCAGGGCGAGCGGCACAGAGCCGTCCATCCAGAGGAAGTTCACGTCGACGCTGCCGGTGTTCTGCAGCATGAAGATGATCAGTACGACGAAACCCAGGACAGCGGCGCAAATCCCGAGCCAGGCGCTGCTGATCCGGGTGCGCGGCACCCGAGCCGGCAGCGGCTTCGAGAGCTCGTCAACGGCCGACCGCGGCGTGGCTGTGACTGTCGCTGCTGTCGGGGGCTTGGGCGCTGCTGCCGGAGGTTCGGGTGTGGTCCGGGCGCGGTGAAGTATGGACATGACATCCCCTGCGGGAGAGCCGGTGTGGCTGGCACCTCGAGGTGGGATGTCGTCGATTCCGGAACTATTTCGACTGTACGCCTGTCTGCACCGGAAATCGCACGCCGCGGCTCGTGCAGGCGGTCAGCCGGGGTGGCCAGGCAGCGACTGGGCGAGGGCGTCGAGGATCAGGTGGAGGCCGAACTCGAATTCGTCGCCGAAGTCGTAGCCGGGCTGGAGGTAGTACTCGGTCGCCATCTCCACCAGATGTGGATACTCACCGGTGGCGAAGTGCTCCATGATCGGCTCGGCAACCTCCGCCACGGTTTCGGGGCCTTCGAATGGCAGGGAGGCCTCCTGTACGGCGAACCCGTACACGTAAGCGTCCAGCAGAGCGTAGGCATGGGCGGTCATCGCCCTCGAGAAGCCGGCCGCTCGCAGGGTGGCGATGACCGCGTCGTGGTGGCGGAGCGTGGCCGGGCCGGGGGTCGTCCGCGACTCCATCAGTGCGATCGCCCAGCTGTGGTGCCTCAGCACCTGCCGGGCCGACGTCGCGCGCCGGCGGATCTCTGTGCGCCAGTCACCGTCGGCCGCCGGCAGCTCGATCTGGCTGAAGACGAAGTCGACGATGCCGTCGAGGATCTCGTCCTTGTTGGCGACGTGGTAGTAGACCGACATCGGCTTGACGCCGAGCTCTTGGGCGAGCGAGCGGATCGTCAGCGACCCGAGTCCGCCCGCGTCGGCCACCGCGACGGCGGCACTCAGCACCCGGTCCCGGCTGAGCCGAGGGCGTGGCTCCTGGGGCTCAGATCTTTCCATCCACGGACCATAGCAGTTTCGTACAAAGTACGATACGGTGGCCGTACTTAGTACGAAAGACCATCGGCGCTGGGGGCGCCGACATCAGCACCGCCCCTAGAGCACCAGAGGATCACCATGGCCATCAGCGCCACCCAGACCACCATGCGAGCGATCCTGCAGGACTCGTACGGCGAAGCCGACGTCCTGCGCTTCGGGTGGATCGCACGACCCGGGATCGGCGACAACGAAGTGCTCGTTCGCGTGCACGCGGCCGGCCTGGACCGCGGCACCTGGCACCTGATGACGGGCAAGCCCTACCTCCTCCGCCTCGCCTTCGGCCTCCGCGCGCCGAAGAACCCCGTGCCGGGACGAGATGTCGCCGGCACCGTCGAGGCCGTCGGCTCAGCGGTGAGCAAGTTCTCCGTGGGTGACGAGGTGTACGGCGTCGCGCCCGGCTCGTTCGCCGAGTACGCCGTGGCCCGCGAGGACAAGCTCGCCCGGAAGCCGGCGAACCTCTCCTTCGAACAGGCCGCTGTGGTCCCGGTCTCGGCGCTGACCGCCCAGGACGCGGTGACCGTCGGCCGGATCGGGCCCGGCCAGCACGTGCTGATCACCGGAGCCTCGGGCGGCGTCGGCAGCTACGCCGTACAGCTGGCCAAAGCTGCCGGCGCGGAAGTCACCGGCGTGGCGAGCACAGCCAAGCTCGATCTGGTGCTGGCCCTCGGTGCCGACCACGTCATCGACTACACCCGCGACGACTTCGCCGAGAGCGGGAACCGCTACGACGTGATCATCGACATCGCCGGCAATCCGTCGCTGTCCCGGCTACGGCGCGCGCTCACCGCCACCGGGACTGCCGTCCTCACCGGTGGTGAGGAGGGCGGCAGCCTGACCGGCGGGATGAACCGCCAGCTGGGCTCCCTGATCCTGTCGCTGTTCGTCCGCCAGCGGCTGACCATGTTCATCAACAAGGAACGCGGCAGCGATCTCGAACGGCTCACCGATCTGATCGAGGCCGGCAAGGTGACGCCTAGCGTTGACAGGACCTACCCGCTCGAGCAGGTCCCGGACGCCATGCGCCACCTCGAAGCCGGCCAGGTGCGAGGAAAGGTCGCCATCACCGTCTGAACAATGCGCCCTAGCTCGCGTAGCGGCGGAAGATCGCGACCGAGTTCGAGCCGCAGGTCTTGCCGTAGATGCAGTCCTGCAGGATGAGGGTGTCGGCGGTGCCGGTGCCGAGGGTGAACTCGCCGTACGCCGAGCCCTTGGCGCCGGTGGTGCGCATCAGGCTGGATTCCTCGATGAACTTGTTGGTCTGCTTGTCCCAGCCGCGGATCCGGGCGGCGGCCTTGTTGCCGTCGGTCTTGGTGTCGTAGAGCCAGACCCGCACGTGGTACAGCTGGTTGGCGACGTCGCGGCGGCCGATGATCTTGACGTAGACACCGGGGACGTTCCGGGAGTAGCTGGTGTCGGCGTAGAAGTAGCCGTTGCGCCAGTACGCGTAGGCGTTGGCGGTGGGTGTGCTGACGATGCTGATACCCGCGGCGGTGGCGAGGGCCATGGCGGCGGCGATGAGTTTGCGCTTCATGGTCCTGACCCTAGGTACGGCGGAAGCTGTCGGTGCCGGCCTGGCAGGAAGCGGTCACGCAGTAGGGTCCGATTCATGGAGAGTACGGCGGGTGGCGGTGCGGACCTCCACTTGGACCTGGCCGCGACACGGGGACGCAACGACCTGGTCCGGGCGTTGCACGACTCGATCCGCAGCGGGCGGCTGCCGGCGGGGACTCGGCTGCCGTCGTCGCGATCGCTGGCTCGCGATCTCGGCATCGCTCGCAACACCGTCGCCGATGCGTACGGTCAGCTCGTCGCCGAGGGGTGGCTGACCGCGCGGCAGGGGTCCGGGACAGTCGTCGCCAACCGCGCGGCGGTGCCGGCGGATCTCACGCCCGTTGCGTCGCAGGGCGTCGTACCCAAGGGGATTTATCGGTACGACCTGATGCCTGGGTCGCCGGATGTGTCGACGTTTCCGCGCGGTGAGTGGCTGGCCGCGGCGCGGAAGGCGTTGCTCTCGGCACCTAATGAGGCCTTCGGGTACGGCGATCCGCGCGGCCGGACCGAGTTGCGCCGGATGCTCGCGGACTACGTGGCCCGGGCTCGCGGTGTACGGGCCGATCCGGAGCGGATCGTGATCTGCTCGGGGTATGTGCAGGCACTGAGTCTGCTGAGTGAGGTGGTACGGGCGCAGGGCGGGACGAGGATGGCCGTCGAGGAGTTCGGCTACGACTTGCACCGCGACGTGATCCGGTCGCGCGGTCTCGAGCCCGTGCCGCTGGAGGTCGACGAGCTGGGTGCTCGGGTGTCGCAGCTGTCCGGGCAGGCGGCGTTGCTGACGCCTGCGCACCAGATGCCGACCGGCGTGCCGCTGGCGCCTGAGCGTCGTACGGCTGCTGTCGAGTGGGCGCGGGAGGCGGGCGCCGTACTGATCGAGGACGACTACGACGGCGAGTTCCGCTACGACCGGCAGGCGGTGGGAGCCTTGCAGGCGTTGGATCCTGAGCGCGTCGCCTACACCGGGACCGCGAGCAAGAGCCTCGCGCCCGGCTTGCGGCTCGCGTGGATGGTGTTGCCGCAGCACCTGCTCGAGCCGGTGATCGCGGCCAAGCGTACGGCGGACTTCCAGACCGCGACGCTCGACCAGTTGATCCTCGCCGAGTTCATTGCCTCAGGCCACTACGATCGGCACGTACGACGCTCTCGCCTGCACTACCGCCGTCGTCGCGACCGCCTGGTCGAACTTCTCGCCGTCCGCGCCCCGAACGTCCGCGTCGCCGGCATCTCCGCCGGTCTCCACGTCCTCCTCGACGTCCCCGGCGACGCCGAAGACATCGTCAGCCGAGCCGCCCGCCAAGGCCTCGGCCTCGCCACCCTCAGCCGCTACCACGTCAACCCCACCCGCACCACCCGCCAAGCCGTCATCGTCGGCTACGGCACCCCACCCGACCATGCCTACCCCGGCGCCCTGGATCTCCTCTGCCAAGTCCTCGGCGTCTAACCCCGACCCGCCGCCCGCCAGCGCGGATCCGCCACCCATCCACGACTCGATGACACCCTCCGCCGACGGTTTCGCTATCCGGCGCGCCTCCCACGAACCGTCCGCTTTCAGGACCAAAACCACCGTGGGCCCGCCTCACTAGCGGGTTGTTTGATCGCTAGCCCCTAAACAAAGCGGCAGCGATCAAACAACCCGTTATCGGGCGGCGGCCAGCACGCTTACGCAGCCCGCAGCCGCCGCCCGCACCGCAGCGCCTGTGGATAACTCGAGCCGGAGATGCATGCGGACGGATAGACTCAAGCAAGGAAGGTCAGGGGGCGCGGGCAAGGTCAGGAGCGCACGGCTAGCTGATCGCTGCGGCGAGGGCGCGGATGTCGGTAGGCCCGACGCGGCAGCAGCCGCCTATGTATGTCGCGCCGGCGGCGAGCCAGTCCGACGCGAGCGTAGTGGGGCTGGTGGAGGAGCCGGTCCAGTGGCGGCCGCCGGCGTCCCAGGTTTCGCCGGAGTTGGGGTAGGCGACGGCCGGTTTGCCGGTGACCTCGACGGCCGTCTCGACCGCGGCCCGGACGTCCTCCGGCGCGCAGCAGTTGATGCCTACGGCAACCACTGGGTCGATGGCGGCGACGGCGAACGCGTCGGCGAGCGGTTGGCCGGCGCGGGTGTGAGAGCCTTCGATGGAGTACGAGAACCAGGCCGGGAAGTCCAGCTCCGCCAGCAGTTCCACCAGTACGGCGGCCTCGTCGACGTCGGGGATCGTCTCGACCGCGAGCAGGTCGGGGCCGGCGTCGATCAGCAGCTCGAGCCGGGGCCCGTGGAAGTCGCGGAGGGTCGCCGCACTCACGCCGTACCGGCCGCGATACTCCGACCCGTCCGCGAGCATCGCGCCGTACGGGCCGACCGAAGCAGCCACCATTCGCTGCCGTCCGTCAGCCATGGAGTCCCGCACCTCGCGGGCGATTCGGACGCTGCTCGCGATCAGCCGCTCGGCCTCGCCCCGCGGCACCCCCGCGCGCTCGAAGCCGACCACGCTCGCCTGGTACGACGCCGTCGTCGCCACCAGCGCCCCGGCGTCGTAGTACGCCCGATGCACCGCGGCGATCTCGCCCGGCGCATCCCGCAGCAACCGTGCCGACCACAACTGATCGGACAGGTCGTGGCCGCGCTCTTCCAGCGCGTTCGACATCCCGCCGTCGAGGATGATCGGGTGCTCAGATTCCATGGATCAGCTCGAAGACTTCGTCGGCGCAGCCCCAGGAGAGGGTGACGCCGGAGCCGCCGTGGCCGTAGCAGTGGACGATGGGCTCGCCGCTTCGGGTTCGGACGAGTTCGCAGCGAATGGTGGGGCGGGTTGGGCGGAGGCCGACGCGGTGGCGGAGGACTTTTGCCGTGCGGAGTTGCGGGACCAGTTCGGCGGCGCGGGTGAGGATCTGGTCGGCGAGGGCGGGATCGACGGCGAGGTTCCAGTTGCCTGGTTCGCTGGTGCCGCCGACGACGATGTCGTGTTCGCGCGGTACGACGTACGTGAGGTCGTCCGGCGCGCGTTGAGCGATCAGCCACTCCGTGAGACCGCACTGCTCAACGGTCATCACCTGACCGCGGACCGGCGTGACGGTCGGGTCCGACGCCGTGAGACGTGCCCCGAGCCCCGCGCAGTTGACGACCACATCGGCCGTGGTCGGGAGCGCCGAGAACGCCGCCCGCGTCAGCGTGCCGCCGGCCTGCTCCAGCCGCTTGATCAGCGACTGCAGGTAGATCGGCATCTCGATCACCGGCGAGGTGAACGCCCACCCGTCCTCGAAACCGGTCGGCGGCGACGCGACCCGGCTCAGATCAGGCAGTACGTCGGCCCACCGCGGATCCGGCGACCGCCGGACCAGGAACTCCCGGCCGTGCCGCATCCGGACCGAAGGCTCGAGCTCGGCCAGTTTGGCGAATTCCTCGTACGTCGTCCTGGACCAGCCGACGACTCGATCCTCGGGCGCGGACAGGTACGGGTACCAGAGCGCGGCCGCAACCGCCGAGGTCGTCTCCAGCGGGAGGTCCCGGGCGAAGACGGC
The DNA here is from genome assembly GCF_004345665.1 of Kribbella antiqua. Classification (GTDB taxonomy): domain Bacteria; phylum Actinomycetota; class Actinomycetes; order Propionibacteriales; family Kribbellaceae; genus Kribbella; species Kribbella antiqua. Next base: position 254,137 of record NZ_SLWR01000010.1, on the reverse strand, counting down.
GACGTCGTACCCGCCCTCGGCCAGCCGCACGGCACAGGTCAGCCCGATCACGCCCGCACCCACCACGATCACGCGCATCCACAAATTGTTGCGCGCCTACCAGCATCACGCCACCGCAACCGACTGGTTGCCCCCGGCGACGATCAGTGCAGGTCGACGGCGAGGGAGTAGAAGCGGGTGATCTGGGTTGCACCGTTGTTGTCGTCGGAGAGGAGGTAGAGCTGGCGGCGGCCGCCGGGCAGGTAGCCGCCCAGTGCGAGGGCTTCGACGTTGTCCAGGAGCGGGTTCGGCTGCGGCTGCTTGGCGACGGCGCCCGACGGCGGGCAGTCGGCCAGGTCGAAGAGCAGCTTCTTCTGCAGGAACGGGGCGTCGTCCGTCAACGCGGTACGCGCCGTCACATCGACAGCGTGGCGTAGTGACACAGTGAAGATTCGGATCGTGTTCCCGACGCCCGGTACGAACGTGCGCTCCATCGACACCAGCTCGAACGGGTTCACCACCGCGAGCTCGACCAGCGACAGGCCCGGGTCGGTCTTGTACGCGTACTGCGCGACCGGCCGGTAGTCGTGGCCTGGCAGACCGGCGTACCGGATGATGCGGTTGCGCGACCGCCCGTCGGCGTCGGCGCCGTCGGGGGCGAGCGGCCCTTCCATCCCGGCGAAGAGCGACAGCCCGTCGTGCGAAACGGCGAGCGACTCGAAGGTCGCGTTGGCCGTCGCCTCACCGGCTGGAGCGACCTGGAAGCGCGAAGGCACCGGCAGCGAGCCGATCTGCAACCCGTCGGACAGCCGGAAGCGTCGGATCGACGGTTCACGCTCGGAGGTCGCGAGGATGGTCCGGTCGCCGCGCTCGACGACCAGTCCCTCGCCGTCGAAGTCCGCGCCGGTGTACGGCGTACCGTCCGGCCGCCGCAGGATCGTCAGACCGTCGACGCTCACCGTCGGCGTGCTGCTGATCTTCAGCTGGAACACCCGCGCCGGCGTGGTCTGCACGTTGTCCACCAACGCGACCGCGCTGTCCCGCCCGGTCACGTTCAACGCCGACAGCCCGGCGACGATCTGACCGTCGTACGTCGTCTTGTCCAAAGTGTCGCTGAAGCCGATGAACCGCGCGTCCGGTGAGCAGGCTCCACCAGTAGCGACAGCCGAGGCAGTCAGACCGACAGACAACGTGGAAAGGACAACAGCAGCGGCGAGCGGCTTCTGCCAGCGCATGGCATTCCTCCGAGGCGAGTCACAACGACAGACCGATCGAAACCTACCCCGGGCAACACCAGGTGAACATCACCGCACCAGACAGGGCCGCTTCGGGTCGAACACCCAGTCCTTGATCAGGTACTGCATCGCCACCGCGTCATCCCGCGCCCCGAGTCCGCGCGACAGATACAACTCGTGCGCCGCGCCCAACGCATCCCGATCCAGCTCGACTCCGAGGCCGGGCTTCGACGGTACGGCGATCGCCCCGTCCACAATCTGCAACGGATCCAACGTCAAAGCCTGACCGTCCTGCCAGATCCAATGCGTGTCCAGGGCGGTGATGTCGCCCGGTGCCGCCGCGCCGACCTGGGTGAACATCGCGAGTGAGATGTCGAAGTGATTGTTCGAGTGCGAACCCCAGGTCAGCCCGAAGTCGTTGCACAGCTGCGCCACCCGCACCGACCCGCTCATCGTCCAGAAGTGCGGATCCGCCAACGGGATGTCGACAGCGTCCGCGCGTACGGCATGCGCCAACTCCCGCCAATCGGTCGCGATCATGTTCGTTGCCGTCCGCAGCCCGGTCGCCCGCCGGAACTCCGCCATCGTCTCCCGGCCGGAGAACCCGGGCTCGGCACCGCATGGATCCTCGACATACGCGAGTACGTCGTCCAGCCCGGAACACAGCGCGATCGCCTCCCGCACCGGCCACGCGCCGTTGGGGTCGACCGTGATCCGCGCCGCCGGGAACCGCTTCGCCAGCGCGCGTACGGCGTCGATCTCCTCGGCGCCGGCGAACACGCCGCCCTTCAGCTTGAAGTCCGCGAACCCGTACCGCTCCTGCGCCGCCTCGGCCAGCGCGACCACCGCATCGGGCGTCAACGCTGCCTGCCGCCGCAGCGCAGACCAGCGATCACCGAAGCCGTCACCGGTCAGATAAGGAAGGTCGGTCAAGCCGGTATCGCCGACATAGAAGAGATAACCGAGCACAGGCACAGAAGTCCGTTGCTGCCCGTCGCCCAACAGCTCAGCCACCGGTACGCCGAGATGCTGCCCGAGCACGTCGAGGAGTGCCGACTCCAGTCCGGTCACCGCGTGGATCGTCGTACGTAGATCAAAGGTCTGCAGGCCGCGGCCGCCGGCGTCGCGGTCGGCAAAGGTCTGGCTAACGCGTCGGAGCAGCTGGCGGTAGCGGGCGATCTCCTGGCCGATGAGGAGCTCCGCGGCGTCGGAGATCGTCGACGCGATCTTGGAGCCGCCCGGGACCTCGCCGAGACCTGTATTGCCCTCGCTGTCGGTCAGGATGACGACGTTGCGGGTGAAGAACGGTCCGTGCGCGCCGCTCAGATTGAGCAGCATGCTGTCGTACCCGGCCACGGGCACAACCTCGACGGACGCGACGGTCGGAGTCACTTCACTTTGCCGATCAGGTCGGTGAGAAGGGCTACTTCATCATCGGTCAGATCCTGCAGGGGTGGGCGGACCGGGCCGGCAGCGCGGCCGATCGCGGTGACGCCGGCCTTGACGATCGAGACGGCGTACCCCTTCTGGCGGTCGCGGATGTCGAGGTACGGGATGACGAAGTCGTTCAGCTTGCGGTAGACGGACTCGCGGTTCTCGGCCAGGACGTCGGCGTAGAAGCCGAGCGCGAACTCCGGCACGAAGTTGAAGATCGCCGACGAGTAGGTGCTGACGCCGAGCTGCAGCAGCGGCAGCGCGAAGGTCTCGGCGGTCGGCAGGCCGCCGATGTACGTGAGCCGGTCGCCGATCCGCGCGTAGATCCGGGTCATCATCTCGATGTTGCCGACGCCGTCCTTGAAGCAGACCAGGTTCTCGTTGCGGTCGACCAGTTCGGCGACGGAGAAGTCGTTCAGGATCGCGTTCGCCCGGCTGTAGACAGTCACTCCGAGGGACGTACTGCGGCAGACGGCCGACACATGCTCGATCAGACCGCGCTGTCCGGCCTCGGTGAGGTACGGCGGCAATAGCAGCAGACCGTCGGCACCAGCGGCCTCGGCGGCCTGTGCCTGGGCGATCGCGCTTGCCGTACCACCGGTCGCGGGTGCGAGCACCGGGACTTTGCCGTTGACCTCTGAGACCGCCGTACGTACGACGGTGTCGATCTCGGCTGGGGTCAGCGAGAAGCCCTCGCCGGTGCCGCCGGCGGCGAAGAGACCGGCGACGTCGTACTGGCTCAGCCAGGAGAGGTGGTCGCGGTAGCCGGCCTCATTGAAGCTGAGGTCGGCGTTGAAGTGCGTGACTGGGAAGGAGAGAAGACCGGTCTTGAGCTGAGCGGCGAGGTCCGACGGCGCGTAGTGGGTCACGCTCGTCAGCGTAGGAAGCGGTTCAGATGCCTGTCCAAGATCCTTTTTGGATCTATTGATGCTCTGAGGGTATCGACGGGTCGTCGAGCTTCGCGAGCACCCGGCGCAGGACTGGGCTGGTGGAGTCCCGGTTCCAGATTGCGTGGAGTTCTACGGGCTCGCCGGATCCTGCGAGTTCGCAGTACGTGACGCCTTCGACGCCGAGGTTGCGGGCTGAGGCCGGTACGAGCGCCACGCCTCGACCGGCCGCGGTGAGCAGGATCACCGTGAGAATCTGCTGGACCCGCTGCTCGATGCGGGGATGGGAGTCGGCGAGGAAGCGGACTGTGAGTTCGTGGAAGTAGCGGGCCTGGCTGGGGGAGTAGCTGATCACCTGCTCGTCGGCGAAGTCGGACGGCGACAGCGGCCGGTCGAGGGTCGCGAGGCGATGGTTGCTCGGGACAACGGCACAGAGCGGCTCCCGGAACACGATCCGGGAGTCGAGCACCCGGGAGTCGACCGGCGGCCGACCGAGCCCGAGATCCAGCTCGCCGCGAAGCAGGCCGTCGATCTGCGCCGGCGTGACGCGCTCGTGCAGGATCACGTCGACATCGGGTAGCGCTTCGGACATCCGGCGCAGCAAGGGACCCAGCGTCCGGATCGCCGAAGTGGCGGTGAAGCCGAGTCGCAGCGTCCCGGCCGCGCCCTGGTCGACTCGCCGAGCCAGGTCGCCCGCGGTCTCGACCAGCGCGAGCAGTCGGCGGGCCTCGGTCAGGAACGCCCGGCCGGCCTCGGTCAGCACCACGCGGCGGTTGTCACGCTCTAGGAGTCGCACGCCGACCGCACGTTCCAGCTTCTGGACCTGCCGGCTGAGCGGGGGCTGCGTCATGTTGAGTCGCTCGGCGGCGCGGCCGAAGTGGAGTTCCTCGGCAACGGCGACGAAGGCGCTCAGCTGGTCGAGCGAGAACATGATGCTCGCAAGGTATCACTCGATGCCTTATCGGCCTTGGACAGGCATTATCAGGCCTCCCTACGCTCACGCAATCAAGCCGGGTCAGCACTCCCCGCGAAGGAGGATCTTCCATGAAGTTCACACAGATGAGCCGCCGCGTCCTGGTGATGGCGGCCAGCGGTGTGACGGCAACCGTCGTACTGACCGCCTGTGGCGGGGTGAAGACGACCTCCAGCGGCGGGGAGGGCGCGTATCCGACCGGCAACATCGAGATGAGCGTCGGCGCGTCGCCGGGCGGCAGCACCGACCTGATCACCCGGGCGATCGCGCAGGGACTCAGCAAGGAGCTGGGTGTCTCGGTGCCGGTGGTGAACAAGCCCGGCGCCAACGGCGCGCTGAACGCGAAGGAACTGCAATCCGCGAAGGCGGACGGGTACAAGATCGCGGTCCAGAACGCGTCGCTGTTCACCATCACCCCGCTCGCGGTGTCGGCGAACGAAGCGGTCAAGCTCGACGACTTCGACCTGATCGGCGGCATCTCCCAGGACGACTACGTGCTGATCGCACCGGTTGCCTCCGGCTACAAAACGATCGCCGACCTGAAGAAGACCGGGAAGAACATCAAGTACGGCACCACCGGCGTCGGCACCGGCGCGCAGCTGGCCTCCGCGCTGACCTTCAAGCAGGCCGGGATCGAGTCCACCGACGTACCATTCGACGGCGGGGCGCCGGCGCTGACCGCGCTGCTCGGCAGTCAGGTCGACGTGGCAACGATCCAGGTCGGTGACAGCATCGAGCAGATCAAGGCTCGCAAAGTCGTTCCGTTGGCCGTGTTCTCGGCCGATCGGATCAAGTTCCTGCCCGACGTACCGACCGCGAAGGAGCAGGGGTACGACGTCGTCGTGTCGCAGTACCGGTTCCTGACCGCGCCGAAAGGCACTCCGGACGACGTGAAGACGAAGATCGGCGACGCGGCGAAGAAGACCTTCGCGACCGACACGTACAAGAAGTTCAACGACGCCCACTGCCTGACGCCGATCGAGGTCACGCCGGACGAGGTGAAGAAGATCCTCGACGAGTACGCGACCAAGTACAAGGCGCAGCTCGACCAGTACGGCATCTCGCTCGCGGCAAAGAAATGAGTGAGGTCTTCGACGAGGAGGCCCTGCGCGCGGAGTTGGCCGAGGACCGGCCGCCGCACGCCGGGCCGTGGTCGCAGCTGGGCGCTGCGGTCGTCACCGGGCTGATCGGCGTGGCCGGCGTGGTCGGGTCGCTCGGCCTCGGTCTTGGGCGGCTCACCGCTCCCGGTCCAGGCCTGTGGCCTTTCGTGGTCAGCGTTGTCATCACCACTCTGTCGGTGGTGCTGGCGCTGACCGGCCGGCGCGGCACGGACACGGAGAAGTTCTCCCGGGCCAGCGTGATGACGGCGATCGCCGTACTCACGCTGGTTCTGCTCGCGTTGCTGCTGCCGCTGATCGGGTTCGAGATCCCGTCGCTGCTGCTCACCTTCGTGTGGTTGCGGTTCCTGGGCAAGGAGTCCTGGCGGTCGTCGATCGCGATCAGCGTGGCCACCGTGGCCGCGTTCTACCTCCTGTTCGTGGTGCTGCTGCAGATCCCGCTGCCGCGCCTGATTTAAGGGTTCGTGATGGACTTCCTCAACCCGGTGGTCGACGGCTTCGGCGTCGTCCTGCAACCGGTCAACCTGCTCTACTGCCTGATCGGCGTCGTCATCGGCATGCTGATCGGGGTCCTGCCCGGTCTCGGCCCGGCCGCCACGATCGCGATCCTGCTGCCGATCACGTACGGCGTCGAGCCGGTGTCGGCGATCATCATGCTGGCCGGCATCTTCTACGGCGCGCAGTACGGCGGCACGATCACGTCCGTCCTGCTCCGACTACCCGGTGAGGCGTCATCGGTCGTCACGGTCTTCGACGGCTTCGCCCTGGCCAAACAAGGACGAGCCGGTACGGCGCTCGGCGTCGCGGCGATCGGGTCGTTCATCGGCGGCACGGTGTCGATCATCGGCCTCACCCTGCTGGCGCCGGTGGTAGCCGAGGTCGCGCTGGACTTCGGTCCGCCCGAGTACGCCGCGCTGTCGCTGTTCGGCGTACTGCTGGTCGCGACGGTTGGCAACGGCGGGCGGACGAAGTCGGTGATTGCCGCAGGCATCGGGTTGCTGCTGGCAACCGTCGGACGGGACACCTTCACCGGTGCGAGCCGGTTCACCTTCGACAGCCTGAACCTTGCCGACGGCATCGACTTCGTGCCGATCGCGATGGGTCTGTTCGGGCTCGGCGAAATCCTCTACAACCTGGAGGAACGGCACCACAAGGTGCAGGCGCCGGCTAAGGTCGCGAACGTCTGGCCGTCTCGTCACGATCTCAAGCAGTCGCGGGGTGCGATCGGTCGCGGCTCGGTGATCGGGTTCGTGCTGGGGGTGTTGCCGGGTGGTGGAGCGACGTTGTCGTCGCTGGTCGCGTATGCGGTGGAGAAGCGACGGGCGAAGCAGCCGGAGCGGTTCGGCCGGGGTGCGATCGAAGGCGTCGCGGCGCCGGAGACGGCGAACAACGCGGCCGCGACCTCGTCGTTCATTCCCCTGCTCACCCTGGGTATCCCGGCCAACGCGACGATGGCGCTGATGTTCGGCGCGTTGCTGATCCAGGGCATTCCGCCGGGCCCGCAGCTGGTGTCGGAGCACCCGGACCTGTTCTGGGGTGTGGTCAACTCGATGTACATCGGCAACATCCTGCTGCTGATCATGAGCATCCCGATGGTCGGGATCTTCGTCCGGATCCTCCGGATCAGGCCGGCGATCCTGGCGCCGATCACCGTGCTGATCACGCTGCTCGGCGTCTACACGGTGGCCAACCGCGTCTTCGACATCTTCCTGGTGATCGTCTTCGGCGTGGTCGGATACTTGATGAAGAAGTTCGGGTTCGAGCCCGGCCCGCTGGTGCTGGCGTTCGTGCTCGGCAGCGTGATGGAGAAGGCGGTGCGGCAGTCGCTGCTGATCTTCGGCGGTGACGTCACCGGCTTCTTCACCCGGCCGATCTCCGGCACGGTGCTGGCTGCGCTGATCGCCGTACTCGCGCTGCCGGGGGTGCGTTACCTGATGCGCAGGAAGTCCGCTGCACGGGACAAGGAGTTGGTGTGAGCAAGGTTTCCAGGATCGAACTCACGCCGGTCGCGTTCGCCGACCCGCCCCTGCTCAACGTGGTGGGGGTGCACGAGCCGTTCGCGCTGCGGACGATCGTCCAGGTGCACACCGACAACGGGAATGTGGGGCTGGGGGAGACGTACGCCGATGATGCTCATCTGGCTCGGCTTCGCGCGGTGGCCGACGTACTGCCTGGGCTGGATGTGTTCGACGTCAATGGCTTGCGGCGGCTGGTGATCGACGTACTGGCTAAGGACGGGAGCGCGCAGGTCGGCGGGATGCTGAACCTGCAGGACCCCGCGGATGTGGTGCTGTCGCCGTTCGAGGTCGCGCTACTGGACATCCAGGGCAAGGAGCTGGGGCGGCCAGTCGCGGATCTGCTGGGTGGGGCGGTGCGGGAGTCGGTGCCGTTCAGCGCCTATCTGTTCTACAAGTGGGCCGCGCATCCGGGTGGTGCCGAGGACTCGTGGGGCGCGGCTCTTGATCCTGATGGAATCGTTGATCAAGCCCGATCAATGGTTGATCACTATGGATTCACAGCGATCAAGCTGAAGGGCGGCGTGTTCGAGCCAGCCGCGGAGGTCGAGGCGGTGCGAGCGTTGGCGGCCGCGTTCCCGGAGCACAAGCTGCGGATCGATCCGAACTGCGCGTGGACGCCTCTGACGTCCGTGCGGGTCGCGAAGGAACTGACCGGCGTCATCGAGTACCTCGAGGACCCGACGCCGGGGATCGCCGGAATGGCGGAGGTCGCCGCACAGACGGAGATCCCGCTGGCGACGAACATGTGCGTGATCGCCTTCGCGCATCTCAAGCCGTCAGTACTCGCGGACGCCGTACAAGTGGTGCTGTCGGATCATCACTACTGGGGTGGGTTGCGGCGGTCGCAGTTGCTGGCCGGGATCTGCGACACCTTCGGGATGGGGTTGTCGATGCACAGCAACTCGCACCTCGGCATCAGCCTTGCAGCGATGACGCAACTGGCCGCAGCCACGCCGAACCTGACCTACGCGTGCGACACGCACTACCCGTGGAAGACCGAGGACCTGATCAAGCCCGGGGTCCTCGAGTTCGTCGACGGCAGCGTCCGAGTGCCGACCACGCCTGGGCTCGGGGTCGAGCTAGATCTCGACGCGCTCGGCCGACTGCACGAGCAGTACTTGTCGTCCGGGATCCGCAAACGCGACGACACGACGTACATGCGAACCATCCAGCCGGACTTCACCCCGAACACTGCTCGCTGGTGAGGCGGTGGCTTGCCCCGCCGCACGCATTCGCCGGCTCCCGCGCACAACCCGTACGGCTGCTTCGCGGAGCCCTACCCCGCCTCTCCGGGTGCGCAACACTCCCCGGTCGGGGATGTCCGATGGGTTGCCCACTCAGATGCTGGGTGGCTGGAGGCGGTGGCGGGTGTTTGACAAGTGCACCCGCATCGCCGCGCGGGCGGCGTCGGGATCGGCCCGCGCGATTGCGGCGGAGATGTTCTCGTGTTCGAGTACAACTCGGGTGAGATGAGTGGCGTCGGACATCTCGTACGCCGGGTCCAGCCGTGTGCGCGGCAACATGATCATCATCGGTCCGAGTGAGCTGATCAGGTCGGTGTAGAACCGATTGCCGGACGCGTTCGCGACCTTGAGATGGAACGCGAAGTCGGCCTCGACGGATCGGCTCGGGTCGTCGCCGATCCGCTTGAAGTCGTCCAGCGCCCGCTCGATCGCTTTCACCTGATGCTCAGTACGTCGCTGCGCCGCCAACCCGGCCGCCTCGCTCTCCACCCCGATCCGGAAGTCGAGCAACTCGAGCACGTCCCGATGCGACCGCACCTCCCGCAGGCCTGAGGCCCGTTCAGCCACCTCCAGCACGAACGACCCGCGCCCCTGGAACGTCTCGACCAGCCCCGCCGCCTGGAGCCGCGACACCGCCTCTCGCACCACTGTCCGGCTGACGCGGAACTCCTCGACCAGGCTGTTCTCGGCAGGCAACTTCTCGCCGGGCGCGATCTCCCCGCTGAGGATGCGCCGCTTCAGCTCCTCGACCAGGTCGTACGCCAGCCCGCGCCGGCTCATCGAGTGCCGAACTCGCAGCTGTCGACCGTCCACGCGGCGCACTGCTCGGAGGTGGTGAAGCCCAAACCGGGCCGGTCAGGCACGAGCATGCGGCCGTCCAGGGTCTCCAAACGCTCGTTGAACAAGGGGTTCAGCCATTCGAAGTGCTCGACCCACGGCTCGCGCGGATACGCTGCCGCGAGGTGCAGGTGGATCTCCATCGCGAAGTGCGGAGCGAGCTGGAGTCCGTTGTGGTCGGCCAGCACGGCCAGCCGCAGGAACGGGGTGATGCCGCCGATCCGCGGCGCATCCGGCTGGATGATGTCGGCGGCGCGAGCGTCGATCAGCCGGACGTGCTCGGTGACGCTCGACAGCATCTCGCCGGTGGCGATCGGGGTGTCCAGCGCCGCTGCCAGTTGCGCGTGACCCTCGGCGTCGTACGCGTCCAGAGGTTCCTCGATCCAGACCAGGTCGAACTGCTCGAGCACCCGCCCGAAGCGCAGCGCCGTCGGCCGATCCCACTGCTGGTTCGCGTCGACCATCAGCGGTACGTCGTCGCCCAGGTGCTCGCGGACGGCGCGGACCCGTTCCAGGTCGATCCGGGTGTCGGGCTGCCCGACCTTGATCTTGATCCCGCCGATCCCGTCGGCCAGCGACTTCGAGGCCCGCTCCTTGACCTCCTCGATCGGCGCGTGCAGGAAACCGCCCGAGGTGTTGTACGCGCGCACGGAGTCCCGATGCGCACCAAGGAGCTTCGCCAGCGGCAGCCCGGCCCGCTTCGCCTTCAGGTCCCACAACGCGATGTCGATCGCCGCGATCGCCTGCGTCGCCACTCCGGACCGGCCGACCGACGCCCCGGCCCAGAGCAGCTTGTCGTACACCTTCCCGATATCCGACGGATCCTCGCCGATCAACCCAGCCGCCACCTCCTTGGCATGCGCGTACTGCGCCGGCCCACCGGCCCGCTTCGAGTAGCTGAACCCGATCCCGTGCTGATCGCCGGCGGTCGCGATCTCCGCGAACAGGAACACGATCTCGGTCATCGGCTTTTGCCGGCCGGTCAGCACCTTGGCATCGCTGACCGGCCGCTCGAGCGGGAGGACGACGGACGAGAGACGGATGTGGCGGATCTGATCACTCGGCATCCAGTCATCATACAAGTGATCAACCTGTCTGACGACTCAGCCGAACAGCTTCCGCCACCCCCGCTTGGTCCACTTCCAGGACCACCGGGCCACGTTCCGGTGCTGCTTGTAGAACCACTTGTGGAACCCGACGTACGCCCGCGTGTACCCCTTCCACAGCCACTTCCCCTTCTTCCCGAGCCAGCCGCCGAAACGCTTGAGCGGCCCGGCCCAGAACAGCAGGTCCGACTTCCACTTCTTCTTTTTCTTGGCCTTCTTGCCATCGAGGTCGAACGTGTCGATCGGGTCCGCACAGGTGTACTCGTACGCGTTGCAGCTCCCGCCGTACACCGGATCGGTCTGCAGGAATCGGCCGGTGACCGGGCTGTACAGCCGCACACCCATCAGCACCAGGCCACCAGGACTGTCAGCAGCCCGCTGCTCGCCACCGAGCCACCCGTACCGCTGCTTCCCGACAGCCTCCGGATCACGCGAGACGCCGTACTCATCGGCCTCGCTCGTCGTCGACAGTGCGTCGTCCCCGTCATGGATAGTGGCGACAACGTCCCCACTCAGGTCCGTGACCAGCCACTCCGGTACGCCGCTGTCACTGTCGATGACCGCGGTCAGCCCAGCGAGCCCAGCGACGTACCGTGTGAACCGCTCCGGGCCCTCCTGGGTCCAGACCGGCTTGTCCTCGTCACTGTCGTAGTGCTGGGTCTTCTGCTCGACCACACCGGTCGCGTTGTCGGTCCACGACCGGATCCGCTCACCGGTGACGTCGATGGTGTAGTCGGTGGTCCGTCCGCCCTGCGTGATCGTGTCGACGAGGTCGTTCGCGTGGTACCCGATCGTCGCGGCGCCAGCAGCAGGTACGCCGGTGTCGACGGCAGGAACGGTTGTCGTCCGCCCAAGCGCGTCGTAGGCGTAGCCGGCCGAAGTGACGCGGTCAGCGGTGTCGTACGTCCAGTTACGAGTAGACGCGGCAGTGACCGACTGACACGAGCCATCTGCCGCCGGCGCGTATTCAGCATTCGCAAGACGGTCGGCGGCGACGTTGAAGCTGTAGGTGCGAGTGGTGCATTGCTGCCCAACAGTGTCTGCCACTGCGGTGATCCGACCCGCTTGGTCGTGCGTGTAGCTCTGGCTGGACAGTGACGAGACGCGCTTGGCCGTCTGACCATGCGGTGTGCGCGTGATCGACTCCCGGAACAGCACACAGTCCGCTGCGGCGCACCCCGGCTTGCTGTAGGTGAGTCCGGCCTCGTTCCCACTCTCGTCGTACGTCGTGTCGACCTTCACGCCGTTCGGCCACGTCTCACTCGTCAGCCGCCCGTCCGCGTCGTAGCTACCCGAGTACGAGCCCGCGTTGCCGTCGTTGACCCCGGTGAGCAGCCCACGTGCGTCGTACGAGTAGGTGCGAGTGGTCTTGCCGTCAAAGCTGGTCGCCATCCGGCCGAGCAGGTCATACGTCGTGCTCGATACGTTGCCGTCGGCATCCTGGTACGACGTGAGCTGTCCGAGCGTGTCATAGCCGCGGACGACCTCCGCCGTGACCGAGCCGCCCACGATCGACTGGCTGCGCAGCAGATCGCCCGTCACTGCGTCGTACACGTTGCGCTGGATCGGTACGGCGGTGCCGGTGGTCGCCGACACCTGCGTCTCCAGGACTCGCCCGGCTGCGTCGTACGACGTGGTCGTCGTCCGCAGCGTGCCCGCACTGGTCTTCTCGGTCTTCACCCGCGGCTGGTGATAGATGTCGTACGTCGTCACCGTCGCCGGCAACTCGGGACCACTGGCCGGTTGACCGCCCGGCTGCTGTCGGCAGGGCAGATTCGCCCACTCCGGTCGCAGGTCGCACTCTGCATAGCCAGAGCCGCTCGTGGCGCGGTAGTAGATCGTCTTGCGGGTGGCAGGCGTGGTGGTCGTCGTACCGCCCGCCGCCTGGGTTGTGGACGTCACCAGTCCGGTGACCGGGTCCAGCGTGTTCCGGACTGTCTGGGCGAGTCCGCCGGGGTCTGTGGTCGTCACCGTCGGCTGACGGAGCGACCAGTTGTAGCCGGTGGTGGTGACGCGCCGGTCCGCTTCGAGCGCGGTCCCGTTCGTGCCCCAGTGCCGGACCAGGGTCTCTTCGGTGGTGATGAGGTTGTACGGCCCACCGGCCGGAGCACCCTGGTCGTAGGTGTTGCGCACGACCTGCCGTCCACGCGTCAGAGTCCCATCGGCCAGTTGTACGTCGGTCTCTGGCTCCGCTGTGGTCTCGAGGCGCAACCCGTCGAGCGAGTAGGTGTTCAGCGTCGAGAGCGCCGGCGAACCGTCACTGTCGTTCAGCGCACGCGCCCTGTTCTCCGCTGTCAGTGAGCGGATCACGTTGCCGAACCCGTCGTACCAATTGGTGCTGATGTGGCCGCCGGGCTTCGCCTCGTTGACCAGTCGGCCGTTGGCGTCCAGATAGCTCACGGTGGACCGGCCCCAGCTGCCAGAAGTCTCGTCGGCCGGAGAGATCGCGGTAGCGTCCGTGGGCGCTTCGAGCTGTCCCCAGCGCTTGGTCTGCTCGGGTGACAGGTCGTTGGGCGCACCAGAGCCGGACAGTGCCACCTTGTAGGCGACTGTCGTCGTAGCAGTCGAGCGAGTGACCTTGTGCAGTCGTCCGGCAGCCACATCACCGCCGACTGTCGTGTAGCTGAGCTGCCACGGCTCCCGGCCGGCCGGCATCACCGCGGACAGCACGCCGTCGGCCTGGTAGGTGTATGTCTCCTTGGCCGCAGTACCCAGTCGCGGATCCCACGTGCCGCGCAGTCGTCCGGTGCCGTCGTACTCGTACGCCGCCATCGGCACCGTGCGCATCGCAGCCTGGTCAGGATCCCAAGCAGTAAAGGAGATCTGCTTGACCCGCCCGGCGTAGTCACCGAGCGTGGAGCCCGTCGCAGTGGTCGTCGTGGCGTAGGTGAAGCCCAACGCCCGGCACCCGCGGCTCAGCGTGGTGCAGTTGACGCCATCCGGCACCGGCGCGAGCATCCGCGTCGGCCGGACCACCTCATCACCGGCGACAACGACCTTCTCCCAAACATAGGTAGTCGTTTGATTGCTACCTGGCTGTGTGGTCGCTGTCGGGTAATAGGTCCCGGCCGCGGAACCAGCCACCCGAGTGAACGTCACCGACGTACCGTCCTGATCGGACAGCTTGTAGGAGTCGGTCGCGCTCATGTAGGTCAGGCGGAGGAACTCCTGCCCCACCTCCGGATCGAAGTCCGTCCCGTTGCGCGCAGTGAAGCCCACGGTGTCCCCGTCCGGCAGCCCCACCTGCACGAGCGACCCGAACACTCCCAGCGAGGTGTACGGCGTTTCCGCCTCGTCAACCAGCGCTCCAGAGATCCAGCCCGGTCCGAACATGCCGGACTGGTCGCTCTGCCCGGCCCGGCGAGTGTTGTACGTCCGGCTGACCGTCAGGTCGCTGCCATAGGCGTCTACCGACACATCCGCATCCGACAGGGTGAAGTTGCCGGTCAGCAGGTTGACCTCACCAGGCCCGACCAGACTGGTGGCCGCACTCGCCAGATTGCGGTCGAAGGTCAGCTTCACCGCGCCCGAGGAGGCCGCCGTACCGCCGGTGAACGTGCCGCGAATCTGCACCGGACCATCCCGTGGGATCGACTGTGCGTCAGCGGCCGCCAAGGTCGCCTCGAGGTTCCAGTTGAGCTTCGGGAACTCGCCATTGCCAGATGTCGGCAGCGGCCAGGTGACAGCGCCACCGCCGGCGGCGACCGTCACGTGAGCCGCGGGGACGGTCGTCCACGCGTCGGTGTCGCCGCGGCGCCACTGGTAGGTCACACCGGTCGCGGTCGACCGGCCGACGCCGATGATCGAGGTCTTCGCCGCACTCACATCACCGTTCTTCGGCGAGGTCACGGCGCCACCCCCGACGGAGAAGGTGTACGACGTCAGCGGCGACCGATTGCCCGCACGGTCACGCGTCCGCACCCACAACGTGTGCGGCCCATCCGCGGTGGGAGTGATCGACACCGAGGCGGTCGCGCCACCGTTGACGACCTGATCAGGTGGATTGCTGTCCACGCCGTACTCGTAGGCGACGACGTCCGGCACGCCCGATGCGCCGAAGCTGAACGTGCCGGCGACCCCCGCTCCACCCGACCAAAGCCCGGCCGGATACGTCGTCGAAGACACCGTGGGAGCCGATCCCGGCGCGATCGTGTCGACGGTGAACTCGCACCACGGTGACCAGTCGCCGGCCGTCGTACCGTCTGATCCCTGCACTCGCCAGGCGTAGCTGCCGCCTTCGGTCAACGGGCCGACCGTTGCCGCCAGCCACGATCCGGACGCACCTGGACCAGCGGTCGCGGTGGCCGCCGTACCGCCGACCGGCTTCCACTCGAACGTCGCGGACACTTGAGCTCCGACGCCGTCACTGATCTGTGCGCGCAGCTGCGGATTCAGGCTGCGGATGTACGGGCGGTCGGTGCCGGTCGCACACACGGTTTCGGGCGCGGTCGCCTGCGCGTTCACGGCCGTCTTGGTCTGGTAGACGATCGTGACCGACGGCGGATTGGACGCCGCCTCGCGGGAGTTGAACCGCTTCCAGCCGTAGTTGTCGGTCTCGCTCGCGGCCTGTACGCCGATCGTCGTCTTGGACAGCCGGTTCGCCGCCGTGTGCTGGAAGGCGGCCGTCACGGGGATCGTCACCCAGCCGTCCCCACACGAACTGGAGAAGCCCTTGGTCTGCGTCGACGTACCGACCTTCTCGATCCAGGCCGGCTGGTTCGACCAGCGGACCGCGTTGGTGACGTCCGGCGTCCGCCAGGCCTGCCATTCCTTCGCCGTACAGGAGAAGGAATGGTGTTCCCACAGGTTCAGCGTCGCGGACTGGATCTGCTTGTCCCACAGCCATTCCTGGTTGTCGAACCGGAGGTACGAGCGGGCCTTGTTGGTGCCGCCGTCGTACGTGCCGACCTTCAGCTCGGTCGTCGTCGACTGGTCGGTGGTGTAGGTGTTCTGCACGAAGGCGTCGAAGTTGGCGCCGATCGTCTGCGTGGTGACGGTTGCGGCCGGGACTGCGGCCTCGGCCCGCGGCGGCGGTACTGCGGCCGCCGGCAGCGTCTCGAGGACGGTTGCGGTCAGGGCAAGACCGGCGAGGACGCCGATCCAGCGCGCCGATCGTCGGGTCGGATAAGGCCGCGAGAAACAGGTCCGGGGAAACGGCATGAGCTGACCTCTCTGGGGCGGGGCGGTCCGCTCCAGCGTGGAATGCCGCGGCCTCGCCCGGACAGGTCAGAAGTGGACAGTTTCCAGTACTGGCCAACGCGCGTTTGACACCGCGTTAACACCGCGGATCCGTCGCCGAAACACACTCCGGAGAACCTGCAATTCACGTTCGTCACCTGGGGAAAGGGGTAGCCATGGCTGCCGGCGAGATGTTCGGTCTGGACGAGGTGTTCCGCTCGCTCGACACCGACCGTACGAACGTGGTCTGGAAGTGGAAGCTGCTCGAGGAGCTGAAGGAATCCGGACTGGCGAACGACGATCCCCGGGTCGTACGGGCGCTCGAGGAGGCGCTCGGCACCCGCCCCGGCTTCGAGCCAGGACAACCCGAGTGGCTCGAGTGGGACCAGTTCGCGAGGGTCGCCCAGGAACCCGTGATCGCGAAGGCGCTGCAAGGCCGGCTGGTGATGCCGCACTCGCAGTTCACGGACATCACCCAAGGCATCACCGAGATCTACCACGATCTGCTGGACAACCGCGACGGCCAGGTTGCCCAGTACATTCCGAGCCTTGCGAGTGCGGACCCGGACAAGTTCGCCATCTCGATCTGCACGGCGGACGGCCAGGTCTTCAATATCGGCGACACCGACGTCCCGTTCAGCATCCAGTCGACGTCGAAAGTCTTCAACCTCTTGATGGCGTACGACGAGCTGGGACCTGAGGAGGTCCACAAGCGGGTCGGCACAGAGCAGAGCGGCGGGCCCTTCAACGACCCGGTGCTGTCCCTGGACGAGGACGGCGTGCCGCGCAACCCGATGATCAACGCCGGTGCGATCGGGACGCTCGCGATGGTCAGATCGGGCGAACGGGAAAGCGCCCGGGCCCGCGCCCTCCTGGAGATCTGGGACGCGATGACGGGGCGGCAGCGGGCCGGGTCTGATCTCGAGACCTTCCTCGCCGAGATGGAAACCGCCGAGGGGAACCGGAAGCTGACGGGACGGATCGCCGCCAAGGACAAGCTGATGGGCGGCAGCGGGGAGGTCGCCGTCGAGGATGCGCTCAGGTTCTACACCACGGTCTGCGCGCTCGAGCTGGACTCGAAACGGTTGGCGGCTGCGGGCGCCACGCTGGCGAACGGTGGCGTAGCGCCGTTCACGGAGGAGCGGGTGTTCTCCGCCGACGCCACCGCGCGAGCGCTGTCACTGATGGCGCACTGCGGGATGTACGACGGTTCGGGCAAGTTCGCCATCGAGGTCGGGCTGCCGGGCAAGAGCGGTGTGTCCGGCAACATCATGCTGGTGATCCCCCAGCTGCGGATGGCCATGGCGGTCCACTCGCCACGGCTGGATCCGGCCGGCAACTCGGTGCGCGGCCTCGAGGTCTGCCGCCGGCTGGTGAACCAGTTCAACCTGCACCCCTACCGGCAGTTGGGCGTCGAGCGCGGGCGGGAGACCGCCGTCGCATGGTCCGGCCCGCAGTCGGCGCCGGCACCCTACCAGCGTCTCCAGCCGTCCAATCCGGCGTACCTCGCCTTCGGCGGAGTGAGTTCGGCGGCCCCGACAGACCCACGTAAAGCGTTCGCCCTTGATCAGGCGGCCACCACGGGAAGCGGCGACAAGCAGCGAGGCATGGGTACCGAGAAGTAGCGGCACAAACGGCCCTCGCCGCGCTGAGCGTGGCGAGGGCCGTTCGACGTTGGATGCGGTCTACTCGACGGTGACCGACTTGGCCAGGTTGCGGGGCTTGTCGACGTCGTGGCCGAGGGCAACGGCTGCGTAGTACGCGATGATCTGCAGGGGGATGGTGAGCAGGATCGGGTCGAGCTCCGGCTCGTTCTTCGGTACGACGATCTTCGCCGCGACACCGTCCGGCACGTCCACGCCCGGGTGCGTCACGACGTACAGCGGGCCGGAGCGGGCGCCGATCTCGTGCAGCGCGCCGATGTTGCGGTCGAGCAGCTCGTCGTCCGGAACGATGGCGACACTCGGCACGTCCGGCGAGATCAGCGCCAGCGGGCCGTGCTTCAGCTCTGACGTCTGGTACGCCTCGGCGTGCCGGTAGGAGATCTCCTTCAGCTTCTGCGCACCCTCGCGGGCGACCGGGTAGCCGCGGGTCCGGCCGACGAAGAACAGGCTCTCGTGCTGGGAGAGCCGGCCAGCGATCTTGGCCAGCTCCTCTTCCTGGGCGACGATCTCGGCGATCTGCCCCGGAATCTTCTTCAGGCCCTCGATCAGCCGGCGGCCGTCGGCGGGGGAGACATCGCGGATCCGGCCGAGGTGGATGCCGAGCATCGCGAACGCGACCGCCATGTTGGTCAGCGCCTTCGTCGACGCCACCGAGACCTCGGGACCGGCGTGCAGGTAGACGCCGCCGTCCACCTCACGGGCGATGCTGGAGCCGACTGCGTTCACCAGGCCGATCACCCGGCCGCCCTTGCGCTTCAGCTCCTGTACGGCGACCAGCGTGTCGAGCGTCTCGCCGGACTGGCTCACCGCGATGTAGAGGGTGTCCCGCTCGACCACCGGGTTGCGGTAGCGGAACTCCGAGGCCGGCTCGGCGTCGGCGGGGATCCGGGCCACCTCCTCGATGAACTGCGCGCCCATCTGGCCGGCGTAGTACGCCGAACCGCAGCCGAGGATCTTGACCCGCTTGATCTCCCGGGCCTCCCGCGCGTCCATGTTCAGGCCGCCCAGGTGGACGGTGTGGAAGCGCTCGTCCAGGCGGCCGCGGATGGCCCGGCCGACCGCCTCCGGCTGCTCGTGGATTTCCTTCATCATGAAGTGCTCGTGCAGGCCGCGCTCGTACTCGTCGGCGGTCCACTCGACCGTGCTCTCGGTCTTGGTGGTGGCGCGGGCGTCCTGGGTGAAGGTGCGGTAGCCGTCGGCGCGGACGGTGGCCAGCTCGCCGTCGTCCAAGTAGACGACCTGGCGGGTGTAGCGGATCAGCGCGGCCGCGTCGGAAGCGACGTGCATCTCGCCGTCGCCGACGCCGAGGATCAGCGGGCTGCCGTTCCGGGCGACCACGATCCGGTCCGGGAAGTCCAGGTCGATGACGGCGATGCCATACGTACCCTCGATCCGGCGCAGGCTGGCCAGCACCTTGTCCTCGAGGGTGTCGCCCTCGGCCTGCTCGATCAGGTGGGCGAGCACCTCGGTGTCGGTCTCCGAGCGCAGCTTGACGCCGGCGTCCTCGAGCTGGGCGCGCAGGGCGGCGGCGTTGTCGAAGATGCCGTTGTGGACAACGGCGATCCGCTCGTTGCCGCTCACATGCGGGTGTGCGTTGTCCTTGCTCGGGCCGCCGTGCGTCGCCCACCGGGTGTGGCCGATGCCGAGCTTGCCGCCGAACCGCTTCGGCAGCGACGCCTCCAGCTCCCGCACCCGCCCGGCGTCCTTGTGCACCTTGAGCTCACTCGACCCGAGTACGGCGACACCCGCCGAGTCGTAGCCGCGGTACTCCAGCCGCGCCAGTCCGTCGACCAGGATGGGAGCGGCCGGCTTGGTGCCGACGTACCCGACGATTCCGCACATGTGTTCATGCCTTTCGGAGGTTGTCGTTCACTCATGGGAAAGCCCGCCGCAGGGGCGGGCTCACGTGGGGTGCCGTCAGCCGTAGACGATCCGTCGGAGCTGGCGGGCGGAGAGTTCGGGGGACCGGACCGGGCGGGTCTTCAGCTCGGTGCCGAGCCGGGCGAAGATCTCGTCGTTGCGGGCGCCGTACGTTTGCAGCTCGCGATGCCGGCGCCGGACGTACTCTTCGGTGGTCTCGGTGAAGTAGGCCAGAACGTCGGCGACCACCCGCCGTGCGTCCTCCGGCGGGAGCCCCGTGGTCCGGCTGATCTGTTCGGCGAGTTCGTCCACCGGACCCGCCGTGGCCTCACTGATCACCCGTCAACTGTGCAGTGTTTCGCCGGTCAAAGCCAAGCATCTGCCCGAAATCGGGCAAATTTGACTGTTCTGACAGAAACTCCGCGGTTCCGGGGAACCGCGGCTCCGGTCAGAAGAGACGGAGTACGTCGGACTCCATGCCGCGGAGGGCGTCGTAGTCGACGGTCAGGCACTCCAGGCCTCGGTCCGTGGCGAGGACCTTGGCCTGGGGCTTGATCAGCTGGGCGGCGAAGATGCCGCGGACGGGGGCCAGCAGCGGGTCGCGGTTGAGCAGCTCGACATATCTGGTCAGCTGCTCGACACCGTCGATTTCGCCCCTGCGTTTGATCTCGACGGCGACGTGCCTGCCGTCGGCATCCCGGCAGAGCAGGTCGACGGGCCCGATCGCGGTGGGGTACTCACGCCGTACGAGCGTCCAGCCGTCGCCGAAGGTGTGGACGTGCTCGGCGAGCAACTCCTGCAGGTGCGCCTCGACGCCGTCCTTGATCAGCCCGGGGTCGGTGCCGAGGTCGTAGGCGGTGTCGCTGTGCACCTCCTCGATGGTGATCCGCAGCTCCTCGCCGGCCTTGTTGGTGACGCTCCAGACGGCGTCCTCCTCGACCAGCTTGCACGGCGGCGACATCCAGTTGAGCGGTTTGTACGACCCGCCGTCGGCGTGGATCAGCACCGACCCGTCCGCCTTCACCATCAGCAACCGCGGCGCCATCGGCAGATGAGCCGTCAGCCGTCCGGAGTAGTCCACAGAACACGTAGCAATCACCAAGCGCACGAGAAAGCACCGTAGTCCACCACCAGCCCGGAACCCATATCGCCTGGCCGTCTGGAGTGGGAGTCTGGGGGCATGATGCCGAAGACCAGCGAACAGGCGATCGCCGAGTACGACGTGGTCGCGGCCGGGCTCGAGTCCGCCGGGGTGACCCGCGGCAGCATGTTCGGCATGCCGTGCCTCAAGGTCGGCCGCAAGGTGCTCGCCGGGATGTTCGGCGACGCGATGACGTTCAAACTGCCGCCGGAGCCACGCGAGAAGGCGCTGACGCTGCCCGGCGCGGAGCCGTTCGACCCGGGGATGGGCAAGCCGATGAAGGAGTGGGTGCTGATCCCGCTCGCTCAGTCCTCGTCCTGGCCGACGTACGCCGCCGAGGCCCTGGACTACGTCCGCGGATGAACCTCATCTGCCCGGCCCGGATCCTGTTGCCGCTCGACCTCACCGTCGATGACGCCGAACGAATCGCCCAGGTGTACGCCGCTCCGCCCGCAGCGTCGGTTGGCGAGCGCCTGGCTGAGCGGCTCGGCGTCCGGCTGACCGTCATCCCGTCAGCCGACGAGGCCGAACTGCAGTCGATCGCCGACCTCCACCGTGGCGAGACCGTCGTACTGCTCGGGGTGGACCTCGGGCTGCGGTTGCCGGCGGTTGTCGAACACAGCGGCGACGGGTGGAGCGTCGTACCGAATGACAACGACCTGACGCTGGCGACGTACGAGCAGGCGGCCGAGCGCTTCCGGGAGTCGATTCCCACCGAGCCCAACCACCTGGTGATCGACCTGCTCGCCGAGGCCGTCGCCCCGGGCGCGCGGGTGCTCGAACTCGGCAGCGGCACCGGCCGCGACGCGATCGAGCTGGAGCGGCGCGGTTTCGTCGTACGGCGTACTGACGCCACGCGGGCCTTCGTCGAGATGATGCGCGCTGACGGGTACGACGCCGAGCTGCTGAACGCGGTCACGGACGACTTCGGCGGCCCGTACGACGCAATCTTCGCCGACGCGGTCTTCCTGCACCTCGACCGGACCCAGCTGGCTCAGGTTTTGCGTAAGGCAGCGCAGGCCGCCCCAGTCCTCGCCTTCGCCACCCGCGAAGGCGACGGGGAGGAGTGGTCGAACCGGCGCCTCGACCTACCCCGCCATTTCGTCCATTGGCAGGAGGAGCCCCTGCAGGACCTGCTCACTACCACCGGATGGACCGTCCAGACCTTTGCGCGTAGCCAGAGCGGCGACTTCACCTGGTTCCACGTCCTGGCGACACGCTCGTGATGCGCGCCGGGATCATCCTGCTGTCGCGTGACGGGCTCGCCGCGATCGAGCGGGTTCGGGTCGCCGGTGGTGTTTGACGAGGTGTGAGGTTTGACTCTTGGGTGACTCAGCTCATGGGCGGACCAGTGGTGGTACTGGCACACTGCGGGGCATGGGTCGTGAGTTGAAGACGGTGGGTGTGGTCGGACTCGGCACGATGGGCGCCGGGATTGCGGAGGTGTTCGCGCGGAACGGGCTGACCGTGGTCGGCGTGGAGCGCGACGAGGACGCGGCCGAGCGTGGCCGCGGGCACATTCAGCACTCGACCGACCGGGCGGTGAAGCGCGGCAAGCTGTCGGTCGAGGAGCAGCAGGCGCTGTTCGACCGGGTCACCTTCGCCACCTCGATGGAGGCGCTGGCCGACTGCGACCTGGTCATCGAGGCGGTGATCGAGCGGCTCGAGCTGAAGCGGGAGATCTTCGCCGCGCTGGACAAGGTGGTCCGCGAGGACGCCATCCTCGCCACCAACACCTCGTCGCTGTCCGTCACCGAGATCTCGGTCGCCACCGAGCGGCCGCGACGCGTCGTCGGCATGCACTTCTTCAACCCGGCGCCGGTGCAGGAGTTCGTCGAGGTGATCAAGACTGTCGTCACCGAGCCCGACGTGGTCGAGGACGTCCTCGCCCTGGCCCGCCGCCTGGACAAGGTCCCGGTGGTCGCCGCCGACCGCGCCGGCTTCATCGCGAACGCCCTGCTGTTCGGCTACCTCAACCACGCGGTCTCGATGGTGGAATCGCGCTACGCCACCCGCGAGGACGTCGACGCGGCGATGCGGCTGGGCTGCGGCTACCCGATGGGCCCGCTCGCGCTGCTCGACCTGATCGGCCTCGACACGGCGTACGAGATCCTCGACACGATGTACAAGCAGGGCCGCAACCGCCTGCACGCTCCGGCCCCGATCCTCAAGCAGATGGTCACCGCCGGCCTGCTCGGCCGCAAGACCGGCCGCGGCTTCTACACCTACGAGGCGCCGGACTCGCCGGTCGTCGTCGACGACGAGCACACCCCGTCGACTTCAACCGCTGGGCCGGCGGTCCGCCCGATCAAGCAGATCGGTGTGGTCGGCTCCGGCACGATGGCCGTCGGCATCATCGAGGTCTGCGCCAAGGCCGGGTACGACGTACTTTATGTTGCCCGCGGCACCGAAAAGGTCGACCGGGTCCGGGCCGGCCTGGAACGCTCCCTGGAGAAGGGCGTCCAGCGCGGCAAGCTCTCGTCGGAAGAGCGGGACGCAGCGCTCCGCCGGATCGTCGGTACGGCGAAACTCGACGACCTCGCGAGTGTCGACCTGGTGGTCGAGGCTGTGGTCGAGGAGCTGAGCGTCAAGCAGGCGCTGTTCGAGACCTTCGACGAGATCTGCAAGCCAGGCGCGATCCTGGCCACCACGACGTCGTCGTTGCCAGTCATCGACCTCGCGATGGCGACCAAGCGGCCGGCCGATGTGGTGGGCCTGCACTTCTTCAACCCGGCGCCGGTGATGAAGCTGGTCGAGGTGGTGAGCACGGTCAGCACGTCGCCCGACGTCGCCGACACGGTCGCCGGGGTGGCTGTTGCCGCTGGCAAGCATCCGGTGCGGTGCGGCGACCGGGCCGGGTTCATCGTCAACGCGCTGCTGTTCCCGTACCTGAACGACGCGGTCCGGATGCTCGAGGCGCACTACTCGAACGTCGACGACATCGACGCCGCGATGAAGCTCGGCTGCCGCCTCCCGATGGGCCCGTTCGAACTGCTCGACGTGGTCGGCCTGGACGTCTCGCTGGCGATCCAGCGGACGCTCTACCTGGAGTTCCGCGAGCCCGGCTTCGCCCCGGCACCACTCCTTGAACATCTGGTGACGGCGGGTTACCTGGGCCGCAAAACCGGTCGAGGATTCCGCGACTACAGCTAACCTTGGGGGTATGCCCGAGGGGGAGCGCAAGCACATCGCCGAGGCGCTCGGCGGTGACCCGGTCGTTCCGCCGAACGACGAGGAGCGGGTTGAGCGCGAGCGGGTCCGGAACCTGATCGAGACGGTGGCCGCGTGCTACCACACGCTAGCCAACCGCGAACTCGACACCGGCCGCAGAACGGAGCTGACCGCCAAGCTCGCCTTTTACGACGCCGAGCTCCGCCGCCTTCACTCGATGTCGGCCGACGAACGCCGCGAGGTGATCCGCACCTACCCAGAGCTGCTCCGGCGGTTGCGGGCCGAGATCGACAGATGACTCTCGAGCTGACGGCGCACGAGGCAGAAGCACTGGTCGCCTGGCGGTTCGCCCAGATCACTCCGCCGCAGCGGCCGGTGCGGCAGGCCGGAGCGCATCCCATGGCTGTGCTGATCGGAGGTACCCCGGGCACGGGCAAGTCGACCATCCAGTGGCTCCTGCAAGCGTCGCTCGGCGCGGATTCGGTCGCCGTGTACGACTACGACGACGACGCCAAGGCGCATCCCCGGTACGACGCGATCATGCGGGAGCACGGTCTGATGGGCCAAGAACTCGTCGTCCAGCACCTGCCGCCCAAGCTGTTCTCCCGCTGCCTGGATCACCTCCGGCGCAGCGACCCGCCGTACGACCTGATCGCCAGTGCGCCGCTCGAGACCGCGGACGTGACGAGGCGGTGGATCGACGGTTTCCACGCCGTGGATTACCGGGTCCCGCTCGTCTACGTCGTGACGAACGAGGCCAACAGCGCGCTCGGCCGGGCGAACCGGTACCAGCTGGCGCGGGACGACACCGGGATCGGCCGGTGGGTGGTGGATCCCGGCCTGGGTCCGCGCGCCGATCGCGCCATTCCGGACAATGCCCTCGCGATCGAGGCCGCGTCGTACGCCGACGATCTGTACATCGTCGACCGGGACGGCTACGTGCTGTACGAGAACCACCGCGGCGACGACGGCCGGATGCCGCCGCCGCACCTTGCCAGGCAGGAAATGCTTGCCGAGCGCAACCGTCCGCCGACGCAGGAAGAGCACGACCTGTTCGTCGCGACGGCGGTTCCGCTGCTGGACCGGACCGACCTGGAGCAGCCGGTCGCCGATCTGGTTCGGTGGACGTGGGACAAGCATGCGCAGCGCGGCGCGCCACAGCCCATCACCCGGGCGCCCCTGTACCGCCTCGATCAGCGCCTGATCGCCCTCCACCGAATCACCGCCGCCGGCGTCGCACCCCCGCAGATGACCAGCTCGGCCATGACCACCGCGCGCGGAACCTCCGGCCGGTCACCCACCGGCAGTCAGCGCCAGCGGGCCGAGACCGACAGATGAGGACGACCGGTTCCGGTTGGGCGGGGTGTGGAGCGTGCGCAACGTCGTACAGACTCCGAGCGGTGTTGCGTTCGAGGCGCGGTGGCTGCAGTGGCTGAAAACCTGTCCCGAAGTCCGCGGTCGACGGCCTAGGCTCGGGCGGGTGGAAAGACGTGTGCTGGAGCCGATGGCGTTGCGTGCCGATGCCGAGGGGCAATGGGTACGACGTTGGACCGGTGACGACTGGTTCGCCGACGCCGACGGCTGGGTGCGAGAGCGCTTGGCCGCCGGCGGAGTCGCTGTCTCCGGCGCACCGGTGCCGTACAAGATCCGCTTCTGGGCAGCAGTCTGGTGCTATCCGACGGACCACGGCTGGTTCTGGTTCAAGGAGAACAATCCCGGGCAGGCGTTCGAGGCCGCTCTGATCGGTGCGCTGGCAGATGTCCTACCGCAGCACGTCGTTGCGCCACTCGCGATCGATCCGGACCGCGGCTGGTTGCTGACGGCCGACCAAGGCCCTGTGCTCGGCGATCAGGAGGGCGCGGATTGGCGCCGGCTCGTCCTCGAGTACGCCGAATTCCAGCGCGACACCGTTGGGGTTGAGGACGCACTGCTCGCCAGCGGGTTGACCTCGCTCGAGCCGTCCCGTTTGCCCGAGGCCGTGAGCCTTGTGGCTGATTGGTTCAACGCTTTGACGATTGACCATCCGCTGCGCCCGGGCCCGGAGATCCTGTCCGGCCTACGACGTGCAGCCGACGGTGTGGCCGAGGTGGAGAAGTCGCTGCCGGGCGTCGTACCGATGGCTCTTGATCAGAACGACCTGCATGCGCGGAATGTCTTCAGGCCCGATCCGGCCGGGCCGTACCATTTCTTCGACTTCGGTGACGCGGTTTGGGGTCATCCGTTCGCCACGTTGGCCGCTGTGCGTGAGGATGTCGACGATCACGTCGTGACGGCGTACCTGGAGAAGTGGTCGGACCTCGCGCCCATCGACGTACTACGCAGCGAGCTGGAGATCGCCGAGCCGCTGCACACGGTGCATCGGATGGTGTCGTGGCATCGGCTGCTGCGGCACGCGGACGAGATCGAGTGCGCGGCCTGGGTCGAGAACGTCGAGTACTGGCTGGACGCGCTGGTCAGGGCTTACGGCTCGGCTTCCGCGTAGTCGCCGCAGGGGCCGCCGCCGACGGCTGCATTGAGTGTGGCCGGGCGACGGTCGGGTCGGACCAGCGGGTTGTAGAAGGCTGCGATCTCGGTGCTTGCCTCGGGCACGTAGTGGAAGATCAGCGAGCGGCGGAAGCGGTCGGCCGACGTGTTCGGGCGTGAACCATGGACGACGCTGCCATGGAAGAACAGCACGTCGCCCGCCCGCATCCGGATCTCGACGCGGAGCTGGGCACGATCGTCCTCGTCCGGCCGGGCACTCCGCACGACTACGGGACGCGGGGTGAGCGGTGGCACTTCCTCTATGCGCATCTGCATCCCAAGCCGGACTGGCTGCCCCTGCTCGACTGGCCGGAAGTTGCCTCCGGCATCCTTCAGCTTCGGCCGGCCGCACCTGCCGCTGAGCGGATCGCCAGTCGGCTTCGCGACGCCGTACGGCATCAACACAGTGTCCTACCGCAGGGCGAGCAGCTGAGCGCGAACGCCCTCGAAGCCGCACTGCTCTGGTGTGACACTCAGAATCCCAAGGCGGTGCGGATCGATGATCGACTGCTGCGTGTCATCGAGCTGATCGACCAGGACCTCAAGGCTCAGTTGGACGTCCCCGGGTTGGCGCGGGCGGTCAACCTGTCAGTGTCGAGGTTCGCGCATCTGTTCCGGGAGCAGCTCGGTGTCAGTCCGCGGCAGTTCGTCGAACGCCGGCGCCTGGACGCCGCCTGCCGGCTACTCGAACTCACCCGGCGGTCGATCGCGTCCATCGCGGCCGAGGTCGGGTACCCGGATCCGCTCTATTTTTCCACCCGCTTCCGCCGGCACACCGGCACCAGCCCGACCGCCTACCGCCGTTAGGCCGATTGGGATCGGCGCTGCCGGAGATCCGAGGTGATCGCGGCCAATTGTGAGCTTGCCCGCTCCAACAGCGAGACGGACGGCATCTCGCCGTGGACGATGTGGTTGCGGACCCTGCGAAGCCAGGTGATCTCGTCCTGTTCGTCCTCGGTCAGCAGATCGGACTGCTGCAAGATCCACATGATCGGCGCACCGCGGAGCTGCATCGGTCCGACATGGTCGCGAACGTCCGCCTCGAACTCGCTCCACTCAGCCAGGAACCGCCCGCTTTCGTCGTACGCCTGGGACTCCGTCACCGGACGGCCGCCCGGCGGTTGGTGGTCTTCCCGGATGCGCCGGTAGAGGGTGTAGCGGCCCAGGTTGTCGCCGAGCAGCCCGTCGACGAGCTGCTCGGCGATCGGCCGGCGCTCCAGCTCGATCTGCAGGATCTCGAGGTAGGGATCGAGCGCCGTAGGGGTGTTCAGGTCCAGCGCCAGCAGCAGTTCGAAGAGCAGGTCGACCCGGCCGAGCTCGGCGTCGGTGACCGGCTCCTCGGAATGCATGCCGATGCGGTTGAGCAGGAACGCCGCCAGATCGTAGTGATTGGTGATCACCCGCTCGCCGCTGGAGACCCTGAGCTCGGCTGCCTTCTGCAGCAGCTGGAGGGCGACCTCACCCGCATGCACCAGGCCGTTCAGCTGATCGAGGATCCGGTGTTCCTGCTCCGACAGTTCGCCCTGCAACGGTTTGTAGATCAGGTCATGCTCGACTTCGGACCACGCGTGCATCAGCACCGAGGCGACCTGGATCTCGATCCGCGCCAAGCTGTACCGCTGCTGCGACTCCGACAGATCAGACTCCGCGAGCTGGACCCGATAGTGCGTCGCGGTGTACCCGGGGAACCTGTTCGGCTGCGTCGACGCGCCTGGTGCGAACTCCTTCTTCGGCTCGAGTGGCCGGAACAGCCGGCCGATGGCCTTGTCGAGCTGGTCCGACTCGTCCGGGTAGTAGAGAGCGACCCGCACGCCGGCCAGATCCACGATGTCGTCGTAGATCTGGGCCGGGGTCTGGTACTTCTTCCCGCGGTGGCGCTTGCGGCACTTCTCTTCCAGCCGGGTGATCGACTTCGCCCGGAAGGTGACCAGCGAGCGGACTCCGGCGGCCCGCAGATCGGACTCGAGCATCTCGGCGGCCAGCCGGCTGGCCTCGGCGTAGAAGTCGTACTCCTTGGTGTACTGCGCGATGAATTCGTCGATCAGGTCCATAGTCCCCACCTCGTGCCGGGTCCCCCACTGTAGTGGTGGGACGGTGCGCAGGCTGGGCTCGCGGAGGCTTTACTCTGCTCACTATGACTCGTTCTGTGACGGTGGTGGCGGCCCTGTTCCTCGTGCTGGGTCTCGGGGCCTGCGCGCCGGAAGACAGCTCCAGCGGTACGTCGTCCCCGTCGGCGGCGGACGCTTGTACCAAGGACAAGCTGGCGGTGAAGACGGCAGGCACCTTGGCCGTCGGTACCGACAAGCCGGCGTACGAGCCCTGGTTCAGCAACAACGACCCGAGCAACGGCAAGGGCTACGAGTCGGCGGTCACCTACGCGGTGGCGAAGAAGCTCGGGTTCGAGGCGGCCGAGGTGAAGTGGCAGACGGTCCAGTTCAACACCGCGTTCGCGCCGGGGCCGAAGAAGTTCGACCTCGACGTCAACCAGGTGTCGATCTCGGACGACCGGCGCAAGGCGGTCGATTTCTCCTCCGGGTACTACGACGTCCGGCAGACCGTCATCACCACCGCGGGCAGCAAGATCGCCGGGGCCAAGTCCATCGCCGATCTCGCCGACGCCAAGCTGGGCGCCCAGGTCGGTACGACGAGCTACACGGCGATCCGCGACCAGATCAAGCCGAAGCAGACGGCAGCGCCGTACGACACCAACGACCTCGCCGTGCAGGCGCTGAAGAACAAGCAGATCGACGGGATCGTGGTGGACCTGCCGACCGCGTTCTACATGACCGCGGCGCAGCTCGACAACGGCAAGATCGTCGGGCAGTTGCCGGCGGCGGGGCAGACCGAGCAGTTCGGCTTCGTGCTCGAAAAGGGCTCCAAGCTGACCGGCTGCATCTCCCAGGCAGTCGACGCGCTGAAGGCCGACGGCACGCTGGCCAATCTCCAGAAGCAGTACCTGACCGAGTCAGGCGCGCCCGAGCTCTCGTGAGCTCCTCCGGTGTGAGCGACTGGCGACCGTCGGCGCTGCAGCAGGAACGGATCGCGTACCGGCGCCGGCGGGCGCAGCGGTCCACCCTGATCGCGGCGGTGAGCTCGATCGTGGTGCTGGTGGTGGTTGCCGT
The DNA here is from genome assembly GCF_004345665.1 of Kribbella antiqua. Classification (GTDB taxonomy): domain Bacteria; phylum Actinomycetota; class Actinomycetes; order Propionibacteriales; family Kribbellaceae; genus Kribbella; species Kribbella antiqua. The sequence continues at coordinate 224,647 of NZ_SLWR01000010.1, read as the reverse complement.
CGGCATCGGCTCGACGCCGGGCTGGCCGCGGGTGCGGGACACGTTCTTCGACGTCCACCGCGGCTGGCAGGCGCTGCCGACCGTCGCGCAGGGCCTCTGGCTGAACATCCGGGTGATGCTGGTCTGCGCCGTCCTGATCGTGATCATCGGGATGGCGCTGGCGATCATGCGGACCCTGCGCGGGCCGATCTTCTTCCCGCTCCGCGTGTTCGCCGCGGCGTACACGGATGTGTTCCGCGGGTTGCCGCTGCTGCTGGTGATCTTCCTGCTCGGCTTCGGCGTGCCTGCGCTGCAACTGCGCGGTCTCCCGAACCAGGCGGTGATCTGGGGTGGCGCCGCTTTGGTGCTGACCTATTCGTCGTACGTCGCCGAGGTGTTTCGCGCGGGCATCGAATCGGTGCACCCGTCGCAACGAGCGGCCGCGCGGTCGCTGGGCTTGTCGTATCGGCAGACGTTGCGCTTCGTCGTACTGCCGCAAGCCGTGCGCCGGGTTCTGCCGCCGTTGCTGAACGACTTCGTCAGCCTGCAGAAGGACTCCGGGCTGATCGCGGTCCTCGGGGTGATCGACGCGATCCGCGCGGCCCAGCTCGAGACGGCGATCGACTTCAACTTCACGCCGTACGTCGTGGCCGGGCTGCTCTTCGTCGCGCTGACGATCCCGCTGACCCGGCTGACCGATTACGTCGCCCGCCGACAAGGCTGGTACGGCGGGGGAGGTGGTCCGGTGTGAGCCTGCTGTCGCTGCGGGGAGTGCGGAAGGCGTACGGCGCGAACGTCGTACTCGACGACTTCGATCTGGACGTCGACGAAGGCTCGTGCGTCGTACTGATCGGCGCGTCGGGATCGGGGAAGTCGACGCTGCTGCGCTGCGTCAACCTGCTCGAGACCGTCGACGACGGCGTGATCTCGCTGAACGGTGTGGACATCACCGATCCGCGGGCCGACGCCGACAAGATCCGGTCCGGTATCGGCGTCGTCTTCCAGTCCTACAACCTGTTTCCGCATCTCTCGGTGCTCGACAACGTCACGCTGGCCCCGATCCGAGTTCATCGAGTACGCCGGGATGTCGCGCGGGCGCGGGCACTCGAGGTGCTCGACCGGGTTGGGCTCGCGGACAAGGCGTCGGCGAAGCCGGACGAGCTGTCAGGTGGTCAGCAGCAGCGTGCCGCGATCGCGCGGGCGCTGGTGAACTCGCCGGCGCTGATGCTGCTCGACGAGATCACCTCGGCGCTGGACCCGGAACTGGTCGGCGAAGTCCTCGACTTGCTCCGCGACCTGCGCTCCGACGGCATCACCATGCTCATCTGCACCCACGAGATGGCGTTCGCGCGAGAGGTCGCCGACCAGGTGTGCTTCCTGCACCACGGGCGTCCGTTGGAGATCGGCCCGCCCGACCAGCTCTTCGGAAACCCCCGCGAGCCCCGCACCCGCGAATTCCTCAGCCGAATCCGCCAGCGCGAGGGGTGACCGGTTTCGTCAGCGTGACGACAGGTAGGTGAGGACCGCCATCACCCGGCGGTTGTCGTCTTCTGAGGGTGGCAGGTCGAGTTTGGCGAAGATGTTGTTGGTGTGTTTGCTGACTGCCTTCTCGGTGACGAAGAGGGCGTTGGCGATGGCGGCGTTGGAGCGACCTTCCGCCATCAGGCCGAGGACCTCGGACTCCCGCGGCGTGAGCCGGCTGATCGGTTCGTCGCGAGTGTTGCGGGCCAGCAGTTGGCCGATCACGTCCGGGTCCATCGCCGTGCCGCCGCCCGCGACCCGTCGTACCGAATCCAGGAACTCGGCGACGTTCGAGACCCGGTCCTTCAGCAGGTAGCCGACCGCGCCTCCGCCGCCGGTCAGCAGTTCCCGCGCGTACAGCTGCTCGACGTACTGCGACAACACCAGGATCGGCAGCCCCGGCACCTGCCGGCGCGCCTCGATCGCGGCCTTCAGCCCCTCGTCGGTGAACGTCGGTGGCAGCCGTACGTCGACCACGGCCACATCCGGCCGGTGCTCCACCAGCGCGGGCACCAGCCGGGGACCGTTGTCGACCGCCTCGACGACCTCGAAGTCGTGCGCCTCCAGCAGGCGGATCAGGCCGTCCCGGAGGAGGGCGTGGTCTTCAGCGATGAGGACTCGCAAGGCAGCTCCATGATCACGGTGGTCGGCCCGCCCGTCGGGCTCACCACGGTCAACGTACCGTCGAAGGCGGCCAGCCGCCGCTCGATACCGTACAGACCCCCACCGGGCTTGACCTCCGCACCTCCCACGCCGTCGTCGCCGACGATCATGTGCAGCTTCTCCTGCTCATGGGTGATCTGGACCCAGGCCGTCGTCGCCGCCGAGTACTTCACGGCGTTCGCCAGCGCCTCTGCGATCGCGAAGTACGCCGCCGACTCGACTGGCGCTGGTGGTCGCCCCGGCACGTCGAAGGTGACGTCGACCTTGAACGGGCAGGACAGCGCGAGCGCCTTGACCGCACCTTCCAGCCCGCGGTCGGCCAGCACCGGCGGGTGGATCCCACGGACCAGGTCGCGCAGCTCGGACAGCGCCGTACTCGCGGATTCGCGCGCCTCCGTCAGCAGAGCCGCCGCCTGCGCCGGGTCGCGAGCGACCATCTCCTCGGCCATACCGAGGTTCATGCTCAGCGCGGCCAGCCGGGCCTGGGCGCCGTCGTGCAGGTCGCGCTCGATCCGGCGCAGCTCGGCCGCCTGAGTGTCGACGGTCTCGGCCCGGGACTCGGCCAGCTCCCGGACCCGGATCGCCAGCTTGGCGCTCTCGGTCGGGCCGAGCAGCGACCGGGCCATGAACGCGTTCGCCTTCAGCAGCCGCTCGCCGGCGGCCTGCCAGATCAGGAACGCCAGCAGGGCGACCGGCAGCAGCAGGAAGCTGGTCCAGAAGTTCACCGTGAACAGTCCGCCCAACGGCTCGGTGAAGACGCCCTCCGGCGTGACGCCGACGAGCAGCGGATAGACCAGGTAGAAGAGCCCGGCCAGGAACAGGACGGCGGACAGCAGATTCAGCGTGAACCCGACGACCGCGTTCACCAGCAGCCAGGCGATGTCGCGCCAGGTCGCCGGGTCGGTCAGCGTGGTCCGCAGCCACATCAACACGCCTGGCATCGGTGGCTTCTTGTACGGCCGTGGAATCGGCTCGCCGAGGACACCGGCCAACATGGTCCGGTGGCAGTTCGCGAACCAGCGAGTGGCCGGCACGAAAGCGAGCAGCATCGGGATACCGACCCAGACCGCGATCAGCGGCACGGCCACCACGTTCAGCACGAAGAAGGCGATCCCGAGCTCAGCCAGAATCGCCAGGAACAGCGCGACCCACGGCTGCGCAAGCTTGGGATACCGCATCGGCGGCGACTGTGTGGCAATGGTCGTCATGGTCTCTCCCGTGTCCAGAGCCGGTACGGCGTGGCCCGGCATCCACCATCATGACCGAGCGTAAGGCTCTGGGCAGTGGGGCTAACCCCCCTCTGTTCCCGGGAGTTTGCACCCCGGCCGATCCGGGTGCTGGCAGGAGTGTGCTCAGCCGTTAGGGCGACGAGGCTTGATGACGTACGCTGGCCGTGGCTGTACGCCTAGGCCCCCACCGCTCTGAGACGAGGACCTGAATGGCTCAGCCATTGGCATCACCCGCTACTTCCACGCGCCTTGCCACCAAGGGCAGCGACTTCGCGCCCCTCCTGCGGGAGATCAAATCCGCCGGGCTGCTCGAGCGTCGTACGGCGGCCTACGCGATGGCAATCGGCATCAACCTCGCCCTGATGGCCGCGACCTGGGCGGGGATCGCGATCCTGGGCAGCTCCTGGTGGGTGCTCTTCCTCGCGATCCCGCTCGGCATCCTCACCACCCGGGCCGCGTTCTTCGGCCACGACGCAGGTCACCAGCAGATCGCGGGCTCGCGCAAGCTGCACGACTGGATCGGCATGCTGCACGGCAACCTGCTGCTCGGGATGAGCTACGGCTGGTGGAACGACAAACACAACCGGCACCACGCCAACCCGAACCACACGGACAAGGATCCGGACGTCGGCGAAGGCGTGCTGGTCTGGACGCTCGAGCAGGCCGAGGGCCGCACCGGCGTGCACGGCTGGCTGAGCCGTAACCAGGCGAAGATCTTCTTCCCGCTGCTTACGCTCGAGGGATTCAACCTCAAGGTCTCCAGCATTCGCTTCCTGCTGGGCCGCCCGCGCCGCGAGGCCCAGGTCGAGCTCGGCCTGATGGCCGCCCACCTGGTGCTGTACTTCACCGCCCTCTTCCTGATCATGTCGCCGGGCCAGGCGGTGCTGTTCGCGCTGATCCACCACATGATCTTCGGCCTGCACCTCGGCAGCGTGTTCGCGCCGAACCACAAGGGCATGGAGATGCCCGACGGTGACGAGCAGTGGGGTCACCTGGAGAAGCAGGTGCTGACCTCGCGGAACGTGAACGGCGGTCTGGTCACCGACTGGATGATGGGTGGGCTGAACTACCAGATCGAGCATCACCTCTTCCCGAGCATGCCGCGGGCGAACCTGCGCTTCGCCCAGCCGATCGTCCGCGCGTACTGCGAACGGATCGGCATGCCCTACCTGAGCACCGGGCTGGTCGAGTCGTACCGGATGGGTCTGCAGCACATGCACGAGGTCGGCAGCGAGCTCCGCGACCAGCGCTGACCGTCGTTCGGCGCGGCGATGCGGGTTTCCCCGTGTTGCTCAGGAAAAAACTTCACGAGGTGCGGCGCCCGGGTGGCGGATCGGTTACGGTTCCTGCTCTCGGGGCCGCCCACCTTGTGAGGAGATCTGCATGACGGATAGATCCGGTTTGAGTCGGCGTGGCTTGCTTGGCGCCGTCGCCGGAGTGACCGCTGCCACCGCTCTGCCCGCCGCTCCCGCCTGGGCCGCGGACGACCCACGGCCCGGCGCGGTGAACCGCCCGAACCTGGACCGGTACGACCGTCAGATCGTGGCGAACCTGTCCTCGGAGCGGGCGCTGCGCCACCTGGAAGTGCTGTCGGAGGACATCGGGCCGCGGATCGGCGGTACGGCGAGTGAAAAGCGCGCGGCGGACTACATCGCCGGCCAGCTCGACAAGTTCGGGTACAACACGCGGCTGGAGCCCTTCCCGGTCGCGGACAAGTTCATCGCCCAGATCGAGGACGTCCGCGGCATCCTGCCGGACGACCTCTGCTGGCAGGCCGGCGCCGCACCCGGCGGCAAGCTCGACGTCACCGTGGAAGGTCCGGTCCGTGACGTCGGCCCGGCAACCGCCCCGGTCTGGCCGGCCGACGTCACCGGCGCGATCGTCATCACGGACGACACCGCGGCCGCGCGCCCAGCCTTTGTCGCGGAGGCTGTGGCGCGTGGAGCCGTCGGTGTGATCCTGCTGCCGGCCGACCTGGTGTTCCCGCGCCGGGCGTCCGCGTTCCAGCCGGCTGGACTGACCGACGCGCCGATCCCGGTGATCGGGGTGGCGCAGGTGCAGAAGCGGCTGATCCGCGAGGCGCTGGCCGTAGTCAACACACTGCCGTTGCGGATCAGTACGACGGCGCACCGCGGACTCATCTCGAACAACGTGATCGGCGAGCGCCGCGGTCGCGGTGCGAACTCGCCGATCGTGATGGTGAGTGGTCACTACGACTCGGTGATCGGTGCGCCCGGCGCCAACGACGACGGCTCCGGGACCGTGCTGACGATGGAGCTGGCGCGGGTGTTCAGCCGGATCCCGACGAGTGCGACGCTACGGTTCGCGCTCTGGGGATCGGAGGAGCAGGGCCTGATCGGGTCGCGGTACCACGTGGCGCAGCTCGCGCAGGACCAGCGCGATCGCTACAAGGCCGTCTTCCAGAACGACATGGTCGCCACCAGCTGGGACCCGGCGATCACCTACTGGCTGCTGTCGTTCACCGGTCTCGCCAACACCGCGACCGACGCCGTACGCGCGGCCGGTGTGCGGCTCGGGTACGACCCGCAGATGGTCGGTCCGGTCCAGCGCGGCGCGTCGGACCACCAGTCGTTCCAGGAGGTCGGCATCGCGTCGGCCAACTTCTCCTGGCGCGGCGAGATCTCCCCGGCGTTCCTCGAACCGCCGTACCACTCGCCCGAGGACACCATCGCCAAGAACGTCAGCCTGGAACGCCTCCAGGTCTCGATGGAACTCATCGGCACAGCGGCGTACTCGGTAGCCCGCAGCTGACAGCCGTAGCCGGGGTGGTCCATGGCTCACCCCGGCGTGAGCTGGGTCATACAGCTAGCCTTTAAGGGCTATGTCGCCCGGCAAGAGGAAGCCTTCCAAGTGGCAGCGGCCCGTGAGTGACCGGCCGCTGCTTGGTGGTTCCCAGGTGCGGGAGGAGCGGGCCGACGGAGAGTGGATCGTACGGCGGGTGTCCGGGTCCGCGTCGAGCAAGGCGTACCGCTGCCCCGGCTGCGACCAGCTGATCCCGCCCGCCACTCCGCACGTGGTGGTGTGGCCGGAGAACCCGAGCCTGCTTGCCGCGATCGGCGGCTCCCAGTCCCTCGACGAGCGACGACACTGGCACACGGCCTGCTGGCAACGCCGCCGATGAAAGGTTGTCGATGAAGCTCCCGGTCACGTCGTACGGCGAAACTGGTACGCCGGTCGTGGTGATGCACGGACTGTTCGGGTCCGGCCGGAACTGGATGACCGCGGCCCGGCGGCTCTCGTCCGCGCACCGGGTGTTCGCGCTCGACCTGCGCAACCACGGCTCGTCGCCGCACACCGACACGATGAGCTACCCGGAGATGGCCGACGACGTACGCGAGACGATCGAGTCGCTCGGCGTCGGCCCGGTCGCACTGGTCGGGCACTCGATGGGCGGCAAGACCGCGATGCTCACGGCGCTGCGCTACCCAAGTGTTGTCGAGCGGCTGATCGTGGTCGACGCCGCTCCGGTCGCCTACCCGCCGGCCTTCGTCGAGTACGCGCGGGCGATGCGCACCGCCGACCTGTCCTCGGTGCAGCGTCGCTCCGACGTGGATGCTCAACTGGCCGACGCCGTACAGTCACCCGGCACCCGCGCCTTCCTGCTGCAAAACCTGATCCTCGACGACGCCGGCGCTCGCTGGCGCCCGAACCTCCCGGCGATCGAGGCCGCGCTGCCGTCGATCTCCGGGTGGCCGCCGGACCTCGAGGGCCTGACCTACGACGGCCCGACCCTCTTCATCTACGGCGGCAAGTCGGATTACGTCCAGCAGGACCACCGCGCGACGATCGCGTCGTACTTCCCCCAGGTCCAGTACGCCGAAGTCCCCGGAGCCGGCCACTGGGTCCACGCCGAACGCCTCGACGACTTCCTCGCCGTACTGACCCCCTTCCTCCCCTGACGGTCCGGTGTAGACCGACAGGATGTGTTCGATCCCGGCATGGATCGCTGAGCGCGGACAGCCCGTCCGCGACCCCAAATCTGGCGATACCTCCTGTCGTTGTGCACGGCCGTAGGCGCTTGTAGCCGGGCGACCGTCCCACGTCAACGATTTCTGCAGGTTGTTGCAGTTTGTGTAACGACGGCTACTGGCCGCGCGATGTCCCGACTGCTTGACCCATGGATGACCCGCCTAGTCATCCGTGCTGTCCCGGTCGAGCGGGGAGTGGGGAATCGTGTTTGTCCTGGATCGTTCGCAGCGTGCCCGGGTGCAGAAGTTCCCGCGGTTCGTGGCCGTCCTGGTGTCGGCGGCCTTACTGGTCAGTGGCTTGGAGGCTCGGCAGCCCGCGGAGGCAGCTCCCGCGGCGGATCCGAAACCGGCGGCGCCGAAGGTGAATTCGCGCCCGGATGTGGTGTCGGCGTCGGTGACGGCGCGGTCGCAGGGGAGCCGTGTCGAGGTCGAATCGATGCGTACGGCAACGTCCACGACGTGGGCGAACCCGGACGGCACGATGACGACCGACGCGCATACGGCGCCCGTTCGGTTCAAGGCCGCCAACGGTGCTTGGTCGCCGGTCGACCTGACACTCGCGAAGGGCACGGATGGTGCGGTAGCGCCGCGTGGCCACCAGTTCGGTCTGCGCCTCGGCAAGCGGAACGCGGCCGCCGGGCAGGTGTTCGCGTCGGCGACGGCCGGTGCCGGCCGGCAGGTCGAGTGGCTGGCGCCGTGGAAGCTTCCGGAGCCCGGTCTCGCCGGGACCAAGGCGACGTACGCCGAAATCCAGCCGGGCGTGGACCTAATGCTGGACGCGCGGCGGAGTGGGTTCGAGGCCGACTTCGTGGTGAAGCAGCGGCCGGCGACCGCGCCGGTGTGGCGGATTCCCTTGCGGACAAAGGGTTTGACGGCTCGCCAGTCGAAGGATGGCGCGATCGAGTTCGTCGACGCGAAGAGCATCGTACGGTCGCGGATCCCGGTCGGACAGATGTGGGACGCCGTCAAGGACGAGCACACGGGCATGCCGGCGAACGCGGCGCCGGTCGCCATGTCGCTGGAGAAGGTGTCGGCGGGTAAGGCGACGCTGGTGCTCGCGCCGGATGCGAAGTGGTTCATGGATCCGGCTCGAGTCTTCCCGGTGACCGTGGACCCGACGTACGCCGTCACGACGCTGCTGCCGACCTTCGACACCTGGGTGCAGAGCGCGTACCCGGACGACCTGTCCGGCACGATCGACCTGCGCCTCGGCAAGAACGGGACGCACACCGAGCGCACCTTCATGAACTTCTCCACCGCCCCGTTCGCGGGCAAGGACGTCCTGTCGGCCACGCTGTCGATCTGGCAGTACGGCGCTGTGTCGTGCACCCCGTCGACGGTGTACGTCCGGGCGATCCAGCCGGTGTCGACCGACACGCGGTGGTCCAACCAGCCGACGCTCGGCACGGTCTACGGTCAGCTGACTGCTGCCAAGGGCTACACGGGATGCCCCGGTGGTCGGCTCTCGATCCCGATGACTTCGCTGGCGCAGGCCTGGTCGAACGCGTCTTACACCGTCGGCGGCCTGGCGCTGGTCGCGGCGAACGAGGCGGATGTGAACTCCTGGAAGCGGTTCTACGCCTCCGGCGGCCCGGCTGACCCGTACATCTCCTTCACCTGGAACCGCCCGCCGAGCATCCCCGACACGGTGCAGACCTCCGAGGCCGTCGCGTACGCGGCGCCGGGTGAGTCGACGTCGTCGATGTACTCGCCGAGCCTCCGTCCGTGGGTGAAGACCAAGGCAACGGATGCGGACGGCAACACGGTCAAGTACATCTACGAGTTCTACACCGAGCCCTTCACCGTCCGCGGCACCTGCACCTCCTCGGTGTACGCCTCCGGTACGACGGCCGGCTGCCGCCCGTCCACCGACCTGCCGGACAACACGCTGCTGTACATCCGTGCCAAGGCCAACGACGGCCGCCGCGACGGCCCGTGGACGAATTACCAGACCCGCCTGCGCACGGGCAGCCAGGCCCCGGCTGAGCCGGTGGTCTCGTGCCCAGCGCCGTACAACGTGAACAACTCCTGGCAGGACAACGCGCCGACCGCGGATGTGGTCTGCACGATCACCGCGACGGGCACCGGCTACAACGCGCCCGGCTACATCCGGATCACGGTCGACGGCAAGCCGCTGGCCACGAACTTCACCGGTGGCGCCGCGGGTCAGATCAAGATCACGCCGTCCAGCGACCCCGCGGTCGCCAAGTACGTCGTGACGATCCCCAAGGGGACGCCGGGTCTGCACCAGATCACCGCGCAGGCCGAGACCCCGGCCGCGAAGCTGTCGACGGTCAAGACGCACAGCTTCGGCTGGGGCGGCACGTCGCTGACGTCGCCGACCGCTTCGCCGCGAATCACCACCGCGAACACAGTCCGGATCTCCGCCTCTGGGCCGCCGAAGGGCTCGTCGTCCTCGGTGACCGCGCGCGTTCGCTGGCGCGTCTCCGGGTACGGCGGCGCCGACGACCTGGTCGGCTGGAACGAAGACGCGACCGTCCTCCCGGTAGTCGACAACGGCGCCGGCGGCGTTACGGTCAGCACCTGGTGGGACACCAACAACGCCAAGATCGACAACAACCTCGACTCCGACCCCGATACCGCCGGCGTCCAACCGACGACGCTGAACGACCGAGTGCCGGTCAAGCTCGACCTCCAGGTCTGCTTCACCTACGGCACGACACCCCAGTGCACGTGGTCGCAGACCCCGGACACCACGATCCAGCGCGTACCGCATGCCTTCGGCAACGGGTTCCCAACCGCCGACGCCGGGCCGGGTCAGGTCGCGCTGTGGACGGGTGAGTTCAACACGTCGACGACCGACATCTCGGTGCCGGGTTACACGGGTGATCTGTCGATTTCCCGGTCGCACATGACCTATGAGACCCCGACCGACCAGATCAACGGCGCCTTCGGCCAGGGCTGGACCGCCCAGTTCGACGGCGCCGACGCCGGCGCCGCGGGCATGCAAGTGATCGACTCCACCAAGCTCGACGGAACCCTCGTCCTTCTTGACGACGACGGCACCAGCCTGATCTACGAGTCACCGTCAGGCGAGCGTCGTACAACGGCCGCCTTCGAGCAGGGCGACTGGGTCCCGGTCGACGAGGACACCGACCAGGACGGATCCCGGCTGACGGTGACCGGTTCGGGTTCGTCGATGGTGCTGTCGTACACCGAGGATGACGGCACCGTCACCACCTGGAACCCGGCGGCCGCGCCGGTCGCGAACGCGGCGACGTTCTTCCGCGCTGCTGGTATCTCTGAGCCAGGCGTTGCTGGCAAGACGGCGTTCTCCTACGACGGCAACGGTCGTGTCGTAAGGATCCTCGCGCCTGCGGCGCCGGGGGTGACGTGTGGCGCTTACAACCCGTCCTCGCCGCTGACCGGGATGAACCCGGGCTGCCGCGCCCTGCACTTCATCTACACCACGATCGGCGCGACGCGGGTCCGGCTCAGCGAGGCCTGGCTGGACATCTACAACCCGGACAAGTTGCCGGCCGCGGGGATGGACTCGATCAAGGTCGCCGCGTACACGTACGACGTCAACGCCCTGCTGACCAAGGTGACCGATCCGCGGTCGGGGCTGGCGACGGAGTACACCTATAACGCCGCCAACCACCTCACCTCGGTCAAGCCTGCAGGCGAGGTGCCGTACCAGCTGAACTACGTCACGGTCGACCAGCGCGAGAAGCTCGACTCGGTCACCCGGGCCCGCCCGGCGGGCGATCCGACCGGTGGCACCGCCACGCTCGGCAAGTACGTGTACGACGTCCCGCTGTCCGGGACCGGCCTGCCTGACCTGTCCGCGACCTCGGTCGCGCGGTGGAATCAAAAGGCCACGCCCACTAACGGGTTCGCGGTGTTCGGGCCCGACCACCCGCTGAGTGGCGCGCCGACGTCGGATGATTGGCAACACGCCGACCTGCAGTACACCGACGCCGCCGGATACACCATCAACACTGCGAAGTACGGCGCCGGCGACTGGCAGTACACCTCCACCGATTACAACGAGCAAGGCAACGCGGTACGCGAACTCGATGAACGCGCGTTGCGCGCGGTCATCGATGCCTCGATGCCGGCCGGCGCCACCGTCGACCAACTCGCGACGCTGACCGTCTACAACCCGGAGATCAAGAACGCCGCCGGCGACACCGTGCTGACCCCGGCCGGCACACTTGTCACCGACACCTATGGTCCGTCCCGGTACGCCGCACTCAAGAGCGGCACGACCGCGTGGATCCGTCCGCACGCCCGTATGAGTTACGACCAGGGTGCGCCCAACAACGGGATCAATCCCGACACCAACGTGCCGTACCGGCTCCCCACAACCGAAACGTCGTACGCTCACGACCCCGGCACCGGGACCGACGTGGAGGTCACCAGTCAGACCCTAACCGACTACGGCCCGGCGATCCCGGGTGACGCAGACGGGTGGGCCCTCGGTCAGGTCGGTAAGACGATCACCGATGTCGATCTCGACGGCACCAACAGCTCAGGTGACATCGTCCGGCTTACTCGCCACGACACCGAAGGCGGCGTGATCGAGACACGGCAACCGGCATCGAACGGAGCTGACGCCGGTACGACGAAGACCGTCTACTACACCACTGCCCCCAACGCGACGTTCGCCGAGTGCGGTTCGAAGCCGCAATGGGCAGGCCTTGTCTGCAAGACCTACCCGGCCGCGGCGCCGACCGGACCGTCTGGTCCGACCTCCACGCTGCCGACCACCACAATGAAGGCATTCAGCTACTTGCTCGCCCCGACGTCGGTCGAGGAGAAGTCCGGTGCCGTGACCAGGACCACCTCGACGACGTATCTACCTGACGGCCGCACGTCCTCGACCAAGATCACGGTCGCCGGCCTCACCGGTTCCACACCGAACACCGAGAAGGTCACTACCTACGACCCCACCACCGGGGATCCCACTGTGGTGACCGCAAAGAACGCGAGCGGTGCGACTGTCAGTAGCGTGACAATCGGGTACGACACCTGGGGCCGCCAGACTTCGTACCAGCCTTCCGGTGAGCAGTCCACCACGACTGTCTATGACGCCGCAGGCTCCGTCGCAACCGTCACGGACGCCACTGGCACCACGAGGTACACCTACGATGGTGCAGACGCCAATGGCAAAACCGAGCGCCGGGGCCTGATCACCAAGGTGGAAGTCACCACTCCCAGCGCCACCTGGACCTCGACCGGCGCCTATGACGCCGACAGCTCCATGACGGTCCAGAAACTTCCCGGAGGCGTCACCCGGTACAACGACATCGACAACGCCGGCGAACCCATCGGCCTGCGCTACACCGGGCAAGTCACCACCGTCAACGATGATGGCAGCACGACGGTCGATCCCAACGGCGCATGGCTGTCATGGTCCCTGGAGAACGACATCACCGGCCGCGTCGCTCACGAGTGGACGCCCGACGGCAACGCCTTCACCACAACGACCGGCGGAGCTATCCCCTCCAGCCGCACCTACTCCTACGACAACGCCGGCCGCCTAGCCCAAGTGAACGACCGCACGGCCACTGCGGCCGGCACCGATCTCACCACAGTCCCGTGCGTAACCCGCACGTATGGATTTGACGTCAACGACAACCGGCTCACCAAGGGCACTGCCCCTGCGGCGTCGGACAAGTCCTGCAGTACGTCAGGCGCAACCGTCGTGACCCGGGCGTTCGACACCGCCGACCGTCCGGTCACCGGGGCCAACGGCGTCGGCGACTACGCGTACGACGCGCTTGGCCGAACCACCAGCGTTCCGGCGTCGGACGCCCCACATCCCGCCGATGGCGCGGTCACACTCTCTTACTACGACAACGATCTGGCTCAAGCGATTACCCAAGGCGGCGTCACCACGTCCTACCTGCTCGATGCCAGCGATCGCCGATCCGTGGAGACTGTTGCCAGCGGCACCACAACCACGCAGACGACTCGGCACTACACCGATGCCACCGACAACCCGACGTGGGTAACGACCGACGCGGGCTGGTATCGATACGTCGAGTTGATCAGCGACGACCTCTCGTTGATCGTCGAGGATGATGGTCAAGCCGACTTGGCCTTGTCGAATGCTCACGGAGACATCGTGACGACCGTCGACGTCCCGGAGTCGGGTGTGCAGTCGAGCGGCATCCAGGGCTGGAGTGGATACGAGGAGAATGGTTCGCCAACCCAGCAGACGATTTTGCAGACAGGGGCCTTGAGCTATGGCTGGCTGGGTGCGAAGCAGCGTGCGGTAAGTGGGGCCGGTCTGACCCTCATGGGTGTACGGGTCTACAACCCGACGACAGCGCTGTTCCTCTCGGTTGATCCCGTACGAGGCGGCGGCGCGAACGCATACGCCTACCCCACTGATCCGGTGAATAAATTCGACCTCGATGGCCGCCGATGGTGGGACGGCATCGGCGACTCGATCAAGTCGGCGGTGCGGAAGGTCGGCAGGGCCGGCAAGAAGGCTTGGGGTCACGCGAAGAGTTTCGGGAAATGGTCCTGGGGCCACGCAAAGCGGTTCGGCAAGTTCGCGTGGAAGCACACGAAGCGGTTCGGCAAGTTCGCGTGGAAGCACACCAAGCGGTTCGGCAAGTGGGCGTGGAAGCACACCAAACGGTTCGGCAAATGGGCATGGAAGAGTAAGAGATTCATCGGCAAATGGGCCCTGCGCATTGGCAAGAGGGCCGGTCCAGTAGGCTGGGGCATCGGCTGCGTTATAGGCGGTGGGAATTCGTACTGGTCCTCTGGCAACACCGGCATCCGGCGTATCATCGATGGGCTGGTGGGATGTGTGCTCTGAGCGAGTGACTCTGTCATATGTGCGAGCCCACCCTTGGAAGGCAATCGGGTGGTGGTCCACGTTCGTCTGGGTGATCGCTGTCCTGGCGCTCTTCATCGGAGCTGAAAGACTGCACCGCTTCCTGTTCTTCGTGGGAGCCACGCTCGTAGGTGCACTTGCTGTAGCCGGTATTAAGATTGTTGACAGGCTGAAGGGATAACGACCTCGAGGCAAGGAAATGCCTCATTCATGGTTCCACCGATTGGCATCACCTTGCTGACACGGGGATCAGAAAGACACCGATAGGTCCGGGCGAATGAATCCCGATGGCGCCGCCACCTCCGGGTGGCGGCGCCGCCCTGCAATGTCAGGATGTATGCGGCGCTATGCCAGTTCGACGGCACTTGAGACCGATGCGCATCGCCGAATTGCCGTATGCCCCTCGGCTTCATCACCGGCCGCGAGGGACCTCGAGCAAGCCGTCAACCTCGGCCGCGGTCTCAAGGATGGCCGCCAAAGCTAACCGCACCTCCGCACGGTCGCCGCCGAACTCGATCAGGAACTCTGCGCCCCTTAGATGCTCGGTACGTCGTTCCAGAAGTAGAGGTGGAGGTCGACGAGCGTGTCCATCGTGCCGAGTTCGTCCCACAAGCCCCCAAGGGGAAGGAATGGCTGATCCGCCACCCTAGGTTCCACCTGCACTTCACCCCTACCAGTTCGTCGTGGCTCAACCTGGTTAAACGCTGGTTCGCCGAACTCACCAACTGCAAACCGCGCCGCTCCGTCCACCGCAGCGTCACCGAACTCGAAGCCGACGTCCGCGGCAGGATCAACGAATGGAACGCCGATCCCAGACCCTTCGTCTGGACCAAGACCGCCGACCAGATCCTCGACACCCTCGCCGCCTACTGCACGCGCAGTAACGACTCACGACACTAGGGTTGTGTGGGAGTTGAGGGCTTCGATTTCGGACAGGGACTTTCGGTACCACTTCTCGCTGTGTTGGAAGAGGTTGGAGATGGCGGAGAAGCGGTAGTCCCATTCGCAGAGGTCCCAGGGGTAGTCGCGGACGCCAGCGGTTTGCAAGCCTTCCCAGTAGTGGCGCAGCAATGGGCGATCACGCGCTAGTCGTTCGTCGGTGGGGACTGCGGTTAGGCAGTAGGTGAGGTCGTGGGGCCGAGGCCGGGCTTGGCTTCTGACCAGTCGATCACCTGCGGGCGTACGTCGTTGGGTGCGAAGAAGATGTTGCCGAGGAAGTGGAAGTCGCCGTGGATCAAAGTGATGCCCGAACCGTCGGTGACGCGGGGGCGGAACTGCTGCGCCCATACGGAAGAAGGTCGTCGAGTACCGCGCGCTCGGCGTGCTCGAGCTCCGTGGCCTCGGCGAAGCACTTCTTGGCTTCGGAGCGGGCGGCTGCGGCGTGCTTGGTAATCACTTCGGGTGGCCAGGCTTGCGCCGTGCTGGTCGCTGACGACTCGGGATCTGCGGAGTTCAGCAACTCGTGCGGTACGTCGTTCCGAAGTGGACGTGGAGGTCGACGAGCGTGTCGATGGTGCCGAGTAGTTGCGCCTCTGACACGTGCGTGCCGGGCGTGCGGTAGCCGGCGGCATTCAGGTCTTCGCTCAGCAGCAGGATGCGGTCACCGGTGTCATGGACACCCAGCAAGTGTGGTGCTGGATGGTTCCACTGTGGCGCGACCTTGCTCGAAGAAGCGCACTTCACGACGCGCCCCGGCCGCCCCAGCGCCGATCGTGTGCTTCCCGATCACAGTGAGGTCGGGCCGATCCGCAAACAGGATCCGCAGTCGCGCAACCTCGGCCGCCGACGCCGCGAACATCTCGAGCACATCCACCGCGACCGCCTGCACAACTAGCGCCGCACTCACGTCCCCCGCAGAGAACGCCGGACTCATCGAAGGCTCAGCCCGCTCGGAGGATTGGCCAATCTCTTCGGATCTATCCACATCCCCAACCGTAATGAGACTGCAGTTGTTGTTGGTCATCGGGCGACGATAGGAGCGTGCGCCCGTCGGGTGGGGGGAGCGGTGGCGCGATCGGCGCGCCGACTGCCGTCTGGCGATGTCCGGCTTCCGGTCGTCTACAGTGTGTTTATGGACGACCAGCAGATCGACATCGACGCATTGCGGGAGCGGTTCCCGTGGGTCGGGCTGGCGAGCATCGATGAGCCCGAGTTGTCTGTGCGTTATCGCGAGATACTGGCCGATGCTCGGAAGGACCGTGAGATCGTGGCTGCGATCGAAGCGGCGCGGCGGAGCGCGTGACTGCACTGCTCTGCGACTCTGGTCCGCTCATTGCCACTTTCAACGTTCGCGATGTAAATCATGAGCGCTGTGCCCGGTTGCTCGCCGGATGGAACGGCAGGCTGCTGGTTCCAGAACCGGTCCTCGGCGAGACCTGCAACTTCCTGCGCAACAATGTGCGCAACGGTCCGGCACTCGAAGTGCGCCTCTTGGAAGCTGTGACCCGTGGGACCGAGGCGTTCGAGGTCGTCAACCCGACGAGTGAAGATCGTGAACGTGCCGCCGAGCTCAGTGCGCAGCTCGTGTCTGGGCCGCTGGGATACGTCGACGGCATTGTCCTGGCCATGGCTGAACGCCTTCGTGAGCCGGCGATCGCCAGCGTTGATTTCAAGTTTCTCGGTATGGCTACGCCTGTCTGCCGTCTACGGCCATTGCGCTGGGTCTTGCAGGAAGGCTGACGTGCCGACCAGCTCGTGCTGACCGTCTGTCCGGTCGCGCCTTCGGCTGTGGCTCCGCTGTGCCGCGTAAAGCTCCGCTCTGGCTCGTGCTTCGCGAGGTGCTGGTGGCGACTCCACCTGTTGTCGACAAGCGGGCGACGACAGGAGCGCGCGCCCTATGGGTGGGAGCGGTGGCGAGCACGCGACGGAGGAGCGGGCGTGGCGGCGCGTGGGTCTTACGCCCGCTCCCTGCGAGGGCGTCGTACTGGTTAGGAAGCGTCGGCCTTGCGGACCCAGACTTCTCGGATTATTAGGAGGATGGCGGCGGCGCTGGGGATGGCTAGGAGGGCGCCTACTACGCCTAGGAGGGCGCCGCCTAGGAGGGCTGCGATGACGGTTACGGCGCCGGGGATGTCTACGGCTCGGCGCATGATTCGGGGGGCTACGACGTAGTTTTCGATTTGCTGGTAGATGATGCCGTAGGCGAGGCAGGCTACGCCGGTCCAGAGGCCGTCGGTGAGGCCGATGAGGGCTACCACGACGACGCCGATCAGGCCGCCGACCATCGGGATGAAGGCGGTGAACATCACCACGATCGCCAGGGCCAGGGCGTACTCGCGCAGGCCGACGATCTGGAGGAAGACGAACATGAAGAAGCCGGCGCACGCGGCGACCATGAACTGGCCGCTGACATAGCCGCCGACCCGGCCGAGGACCTCGTCGCCGAGGATGGAGAAGCGGGTACGGCGGCTGGCCGGGACGAGGCTGTAGGCCGCGCGCTTGACCGACGGGAGCGACGCGAGGAAGTAGAGCGTCAGAATCAGGATCGTGAAGCCGGAGAAGAGGGCGTTCGCGACGACCTTGCCGACGCCGAGGATGCCGCCGAACGCGCGCTGGGCCAGGGCCGGGTCCTGGATGTAGTCCTGGGCCTTCTGGATGAACTGGTAGCGGTCGTTGAGGTCGTTGAGGGTCTTCGACTTGGTCAGCAGGTCGAGCCACTCGGGCGCGTTCTTGATCAGGCTGTTGATCTGGTCGGTGACGACCGGCACGATCGCGAAGCCGACGCCGGCCACGGCGAGGATCATCAGCAGGAAGACGACGCCGACGGACAGACCGCGCTTGAGGCCGCGGCGCATGAACCACTCGACCAGCGGATTCAGGCCGACCGCGATGAACATCGAGACCAGCAGCAGGATGAGCACCGAGCGGGCCTGGCCGAGCGCGTTCCACAGGCCCCAAGCGACCAGGACTCCGAGGGCCGCGAAGAACCCGAACATGAACGGGTTCGAGCGACGCAGTGGGGGACCGGGCAGGCCCATGCCGACCGACGGGTGACGCTCCTCGATCAGCATTTCGCCGACCAGGTCTTCGTCTGTGTCGGCCTTCTCGGCCGCTTCCTCCGCCTCGTCGGCGGAATCGTCAGCGTTGTCGGCGGACTTGTCGGCCAACTTGGCGGCGGCTTCCGCCCCGTCGGCGGATTCCTCCGCTTCGTCCGCCGACTCCTCGGCCTCGTCCGCTGAGGTGTCCGCCTTGTCCGCGGCGCCCGCGGCCTCGCCCGCTGAGCCCGCAGCATCACCCGCAGCGGCTTCCGCGTGGTCGGCGGCCGCTTCGGCTTCGGCGGCGGCTGCCCGGGCTTCGCGGGTGGCGGCCTCGATCTCCTCGAGGTTCTCGCCGGAGGTCGCTGTGGAGTTTTGGTCGCCAGATGGCGTCACTTCTTGCCCTTCGGGGATCGCGAGCCCGCGCTGGACTCGTCGGTCTTCTCGTCGCCTGAGTCGGATCCAGGCGCGGCCGAACCAGCCGGCCGCGCCTGCACCTGAGTCTCGTCGTTCGCGAGGTCACCCAGCCGGAACTCGTCGATCTTCGTCGAGTCGGCCGGCTCGTCGTCGGACTTCTCGTCGGCAGAATCGCCGCCGGTCAGCTCCCCGGCGAGGTCGGCGTCGACCCGAAGGTTGGTGTCGATCCGCGTCTCGTCGACCCGCGCGTCACCCGCACCGATCCCGACGAACGGGCTAGAACCGGTGAACGGCCCGTCCTCGTCCTCGTCCTCGTCGTCCTCGTCGTCCTCGTACGACGCCTCGCCCGCAGCGGAGTCGACAGAAACGAACGGGCTCGCCGCCGATCCGCCCTCCGCAGGTTTCGGCGCGAAAAACGACGCAGAGGGGTCCTCAGCCGTGAACGGAGACGATGCCGGAGCGTCCTTCGGGGCGGACGACGATGCGGAGCCGTTCTCAGACGTTAACGACGATGCCGGGCCGTCGTCCTTCGGCGCGAAGGGGGACGAAGCAGGTGCATCCTCCTTCGGCGAGAAGGGCGGGGTGTACGACGACGAGGTCTCCCGCGGCGGCGCGAACGGGCTGTCCGCCGGCGCAGCGTCCTCGGCATCCTCCTCCGGCTGATCCACGAACGCCCCGAGCCGCGGCGCCGCCGTGTTGCCACCCGCGGTGCTGCCAGCCCCAGTGTTGCCGCCCGCCGCGTTGCCTGCCGGCCGCGCGAACGGGCTCACGTATGCCGGCGCCGCCGTCTCC
Source organism: Kribbella antiqua (assembly GCF_004345665.1). Taxonomy (GTDB): domain Bacteria; phylum Actinomycetota; class Actinomycetes; order Propionibacteriales; family Kribbellaceae; genus Kribbella; species Kribbella antiqua. The sequence goes on along the minus strand of NZ_SLWR01000010.1, from coordinate 205,266 downwards.
GAGTCGAGCTCCGCCGCCTGTCGCGCGATATTCGAAGCGATCTCGTTCAGCCCAGCGATCTGAGTCAGAATGCCGTCCCGCCGCTTCGCCAGCCGCTCCGTCTCCCGAGCAACGATCGTCCGCGACCGCTCAGCCTCGTCGGCCGCGTTCGCCAACTCCGCCTCCGACCGCGTACGCGCGGTAGTAAGCAACTGCTCGGCCTCGCGCCGCGCGCGGGCGAGCGTCCGCTCGGCCGACTCCTCGGCCTCGGCGCGGATCTTCTTCGCCTGCTCGGTCGCCTCCGCGACCCGCCGCTCGGAAGCTTCCGCGGCCTCCTTCATCTGGGTGGTCAGGTTCTCGGTGTCGGCGGCGATCTGCGCGTGCTTGTCGGCCAGCTCCTTGGCCTGCTGCTCACGCTCGTCGGCCAGCCGGGCCCGCAACGCGGCGGACTCGCGCTGGATGGCGGTCCGAATCTTCTCGGCCTCGTGCAGCGCGCCGTTCTTGAGCGTGCTGGCCTGCGACTCCGCGGTCAGCTGCAACTGCTCGGCCTTGCGCCGCGCGGCCTGGAGCACCTCGGCCGCCTCGGTTTCCGCCGTACGACGGATTTCTGCGGCGTCACCCTCGGCGGTCCTGCGCATGCTGTCGGACTCGTTCAGCGCGACGGTCCGGATGTCCTCGGCCTCGCGCTCACCGGTCGCACGCGTGGCGGACGCCTCCTTGGCCGCGGCGCTGCGGAGCTCGTCGGCTTCGCGGCGGGCCTCCTCGAGGGCCTCGGACGCCTGGTCCTGGGCGAGCCGGAGGATCTGCGCGGCCCGGTCGCCGAGACCGGCGTACGACGGGTTGGCGCTGGCCTCGAGCTGGCGCCGGGTGTCGTCGAGTTGGCGTTGCAGCGGAGCGACACTCGCCTGGAGCTGATCGGCGCGGCCACGTGCCTCGACGAGTTGCAGTTCCAGCGCGCGGACGTAGTCGTCCACGGCCTGCTTGTCGTACCCACGGCGACTGACCGGGAAGCCCCCGGCCGCGGTCGCCGTACGGTCGAAGAACGGCAGGCTCGACTCGTCAGGCATTCCCGAGATTCCCTTCTGGCGGCTCGATTGAATCCCCCACCTTAAGCCTGTCAGAAGCGGGGTGTAACCAGCCAACCGGGCCGGGGGAAATCTCCCCCGTTATTTACCTGTTGCGGAAGCGGTTGATCGCCTCCAGGTGCTGAGCGCGCAGCGTAGCGTCCCGGACGCCCAGTCCCTCGGTGGGAGCGAGGGTGAGGACGCCGACCTTGCCCTGGTGCAGGTTGCGGTGGACGTCGTACGCCGCCTGGGCGGTCTCCTCCAGCGGGTAGACCTTGCTGACGGTCGGGTGGACCATGCCCTTGGCGATCAGCCGGTTGGCCTCCCAGGCCTCGCGGTAGTTGGCGAAGTGCGAGCCGATGATCCGCTTCAGGTTCATCCACAGGTAGCGGTTGTCGTACTCGTGCATGAAGCCGGACGTCGACGCGCACGTCACGATCGTCCCGCCGCGCCGGGCGACATACACCGAGGCGCCGAACGTCTCCCGCCCCGGGTGCTCGAAGACGATGTCCGGGTCGTCACCGCCGGTGAGCTCCCGGATCCGCGCGCCGAACCGCTTCCACTCCTTCTGGTCCTGGGTGGTCTCGTCCTTCCAGAACTTGTACCCCTCGGCCGACCGGTCGATGATCAGCGACGCACCCATCGCCCGGCAGATCTCGGCCTTCTCCGGCGACGACACCACGCACACCGGGATCGCCCCGCCGTTCAGCGCGAACTGCGTCGCATAGGAACCGAGCCCGCCCGACGCGCCCCAGATCAGGACGACGTCGCCCTGCTTCATGTTGGCGCCGTTCGCCGACACCAGTTGCCGGTACGCCGTACTGTTCACCAGCCCCGGTGACGCGGCCTCCTCCCAGGTGAGGTGGTCCGGCTTCGGCATCAACTGGTTCGACTTCACCAGCGCGATCTCGGCCAGCCCGCCGAAGTTGGTCTCGAAGCCCCAGATCCGCTGCTCGGAGTCGAGCATCGTGTCGTTGTGCCCGTCCGGCGACTCGAGCTCGACCGAGAGGCAGTGCGCGACCACCTCGTCGCCCGGCTTCCACGCGTTCACGCCGGGACCGGTCCGCAGTACGACGCCGGCCAGGTCCGAGCCGACCACGTGGTACGGCAGGTCGTGGCGGGCGGTCAGCGGCGACAGCTTCCCGTACCGCTTCAGGAAGGAGAACGTCGACACCGGCTCGAAGATCGACGTCCAGACAGTGTTGTAGTTGATCGCGCTCGCCATCACCGCGACCAGGGCCTCGCCCGGGCCGAGCTCGGGAGTGGGGACGTCGTCCAGATGCAGGCTCTTGCGCGGATCCTTCTCCTTGCTGTCCAGACCCTCGAACATGGTCGCTTCGTCGGCGTGCACGGTGATGCCGCGGTAATGGTCCGGTACGTCGAGCTCGCCGACGGCGGCGCTGTCACCGGCAAGGATCGCGTCGAGGATCTGCTTCACGTCATACCTCCTGCAGCGGGGGCTGGTGAGCGGAACTTACCGTTGAGTATGCCGCGCTGGCTGTGCCTTGTGACACAGTTCGGGGTCGCTGAGACGACCGTCACTTTTCCAGTCCACCGATGTCAGTGGTCTTACTACCGAAGACGCGTGTGCAACCGCACCTGAGTGAAGCCGTCGCCGGAGCGCAGCTGGACCAGATCGCAGAGCTGGTTCGCCAGCCAGACACCACGGCCGCCGAGTCCGTCCAGCGGCGGCAACACACGACCGACGAGCAGGTCGTCGATCAGGCCCTCGTCCGCGACGTCGCAGATCAGTGAGCCGTCGGCGATCCACACCGACAGCGTCCCGCGCCCGCCGCCGAACCGGATGCTGTTCGTGCAGATCTCGTGCAGCGCGAGCGCCAAGTCGTCCAGCCGGTCTCGCGAGACGCCGTGCGACGACGCCTGCGCGTTGACCCACTGCCGAACCTGCCCGAGATCGGCCAGCCGGAACTCCCACCGCTCGGCCCGATCCGGTACGACGGTCAGCGCCGTACGGAAGGTCTTTTCGGCCAGGGCCGCCGGGTCGGAGTGGTTCGCGGTCGGGTCGATGCCGGCGGATGCCTCGTACGGGCAGCGCAGCCGGAAGCCGGTGGCGTCCGCGAAGGCGATGTCGGTCAGAGCCTCGTGGAACAAGGCTTCCTCGTACTCCGCCGCGGTCCGGCCCGGGTACGCCTGCTCGCCCAACGCGCGTACGACGGAATGACGGTTCAGCAAGTCCCGCCAGTACGGGATCAGCCGTGCCGGATTGCGGCCAACCACAGTGATGTCGACGAACGAGACGTGGCCGGCGTCCGGCCCGAGTGCGTCACTCAAAGCGGCGATGCGGGCCGGTGGGAGGGCAGCGGCAACCGTCTCGCCGACGGTCAGTCCGTCGCGGACATAGGGCGCCGCGAACCGCACGAACTCCTCGTCAGATGTGTAGACGAAGGCGTCGTGCCGGAACCCCGCGGGCACACCGTCCAGAGACTCGGTGGCGCTGTCCTTCAGCACCCGAACAGCGTAGACCGCGGAGTGCCACTCGGCAGTGTTCGGCGCGTGCCGTCACCGGCTGTGGAAATCCAGTAACAGTGAGGGAAATTCAGCTTTCCCGCCGAGCACTCAGCGCACCGCGACGATCACTGACGGGCAGGTTCGACCAGTTCGACGAGTACGCCGCCGGCCGAGCGCGGGTGAATGAAGTTGACCCGCGAACCCGCAGTACCGCGCTTCGGCTCGTCGTACAGCAACTTCGCGCCGCGTTCACGCAAGGTCGCGGAGACCGCGTCGAGGTCGCGGACCCGGTAGGCGAGCTGCTGGATGCCCGGCCCGCGCTGGTCCAGGAACTTCGCGATCGGCGACGTCTCCGACAGCGGCGCGAGCAGCTGGATCGACGAACCGGAGTCGCCCACCGACAGCATCGCCTCGCGGACGCCTTGTTCCTCGTTGATCTCCTCGTGCGCGACGGTCATCCCGAAGACGTCGGCGTAGTACCGGACGGCCTCGTCGAAGTCGGCCACGGCGACGCCGACGTGGTCGATCGCCTCGAACAAGGTCTTGGTGGTGGTGAGGTGATCCATACCGCCAGCGTGGACCAGGCAGTCGCGTGAATCCAATCGAAAGTGGCCGATGCGACACTGACGAGATGGACGTGCCGATCGGTCTCTGGCGGCTACTGACAGCCGTCCAGCCCTGGCGCGCCCCGCTGGCTTTCCAGCGGCACGGTCTCACCCTCGCCACGCTGACGTTCCTTGCCGCCCGCAACCATCCCGCCGAGGTCGCGCTCATCGACGACGAGGGGGCTTTGACGTACGGCGAGTTGGCCCGCATGGCCCGCGAACACCACACCTCCGGGGAGCGGATCGTGGTCCGCGAGCTCAACGACCGATCCTTCGTGATCAGCGTCGTCGCCGGCCTGCTGCACAACGCGGATGTCGTTCTGGCCGATCCGCGCGGTCCAGCAGTCGAGGTCGGAAAGCAGCGGGCCGGGCGGCGCGGTCAGGTGGTCGTCATGACGTCCGGGAGCACCGGTACGCCGAAAGTCGTCGAGCGGAAGCTCACGCCAGCACAGGTGATGCCGATCACGACACTGGTGCGCCGATTGCCTTTGAAACATGGGGTTCCGCTGGTCGTCACGCAGCCGTTGTTCCACGGCTTCGGCCTCGGGTTCCTCGCTCTCGGCCTCGCTTTCGGCATGCCGGTCGTCGTACGTCGGCATTTCGATCCTGAGCAGGTCGCGGAGTTCCTGCAGCCTGGCTTTGTGCTGACCGGCGTACCGCCGATCCTGTCCAAGGTCGCGCGGACCGGTGTCCACGTGCCGCTGAGAGCCGTCGTGAGTGGCGCCGGTCCCTTGCATCCGGCCGTCGCCGATCGGCTGACGAAAGCCTTCGGTCCCGTGGTCTTCAACCTCTACGGATCCAGTGAGGACGGCTGGTCGACGCTCGCCACACCCGAGGATCTCGCGGAAGCGCCAGGCACGATCGGCCGCGCCGCGACAGGTGTCCGCATCGCCATCCTCGACGACGAAGGCCGGCCAGTCGCACCTGGTGAGATCGGCCACGTGTGGATCGAGAGCAGCTTGCAGACAAGGCGCGGTGACTCCGGTGATCTCGGCCACCGGGACTCCGCCGACCGCTTCTTCATCGACGGCCGCGCCGACGATCTCATCGTCACCGGCGGGGAGAACGTATTCCCGATCGAGGTGGAGAACGTCCTGCTCACTCATCCCGCGGTGGCCGAGGTCCGCGTCGTCGCCGTACCCGATGAGGAGTACGGCGCTTTGCCGGCCGCTCGCGTCGTACGACGAGACGCCGTACAAGCCGAGGAGCTGATCAACTACGCCCGCGAGCGGCTGGCTCCGGCGAAAGTGCCACGGCAGATCCTCTTTGCCGACGACCACGTGTGACCTGATCGACAGCGGCGTACCAGTGCTGCCGCAGGTATCGTGACAGCATGTCTGACACGCGGAACCAAACCGTCATAGTCGCCGGTGCGCGGACCCCGATCGGGCGGCTGCTGGGTGGCCTCAAGGGCTTCACCGGCGCCGAGCTCGGCGGCTTCGCGATCAAGGGCGCACTGGAGAAGGCCGGGGTCGCCCCGGACCAGGTCGAGTACGTGATCATGGGCCAGGTGCTGCAGGCCGGCGGCGGCCAGATCACCGCCCGCCAGGCCGCCACCAAGGGCGGCATCCCGATGAACGTCCCGGCGATCACCATCAACAAGGTCTGCCTGTCCGGCCTGAACGCGATCGCGCTCGCCGACCAGCTGATCCGCGCCGGTGAGTACGACGTCGTCGTCGCCGGCGGCATGGAGTCGATGACCAACGCCCCGCACCTGCTGCCGAAGTCCCGCGAGGGCTTCAAGTACGGCGATGTGCCGCTGGTGGACTCGATGGCGTTCGACGGGTTGTGGGACGCGTTCACCGACCAAGCCATGGGCGCTCTCACCGACCAGGCCAACAATGATGGCCTGAAGCTGACCCGCGAGGAGCAGGACGAGTTCAGCGCCCGCTCGCACCAGCAGGCCGCCGCGGCCTGGAAGAACGGGGTGTTCGCCGACGAGGTGGTGCCGGTCGAGGTGCCGCAGCGCAAGGGCGACCCGATCGTGGTCGACAGTGACGAAGGTGTCCGGAGCGACACCTCGGTCGAGTCGCTGGGCAAGCTGCGGCCGGCGTTCGGCAAGGACGGCACGATCACGGCCGGTTCGGCGTCGCAGATCTCCGACGGCGGTTGCGCTGTCGTCGTGATGAGCAAGGCGAAGGCCGAGGAGCTCGGGCTGTCGTGGATCGCCGAAATCGGCGCGCACGGTTCGGTCGCCGGGCCGGATTCGTCGCTGCAGAGCCAGCCGGCGAACGCGATCGTCAAGGCCTGCTCGAAGGAAGGCATCGAGCCGTCCGCGCTCGACCTGGTCGAGATCAACGAGGCGTTCGCCGCGGTCGGGATCGCGTCCGCGCGGGAGCTTCAGCTCGACGTCGACAAGGTCAACGTCAACGGCGGCGCGATCGCGCTTGGCCACCCGATCGGTATGTCGGGTGCCCGGCTCGTGCTGCACCTGGCGCTCGAGCTCCAGCGTCGCGGCGGCGGGGTCGGCGCGGCCGCGCTGTGCGGTGGTGGCGGCCAGGGCGACGCTCTCATCGTTCGCGTGCCGAAGAGCTGATGCGGATCGACGCCATCGCGCGGGTGGCCTGATGCCTCGCCGAACGGCTCCGGTCGGTGAGTTGGTCGAGCGTGCCCGGGAGGGTGACTCCCGGGCTGTCGCTCGACTGATCTCGCTTGTCGAGGACGAGTCGCCGCTGCTGCGCGAGGTGATGGCAGCGCTGGCGCCGCACGCCGGTCATGCCCACATCGTCGGCATCACGGGCTCGCCGGGTGTCGGCAAGTCCACCTCGACGTCCGCACTCGTTTCGGCGTACCGGGAAACCGGCAAGCGGGTTGGTGTGCTCGCGGTCGACCCGTCGTCGCCGTTCTCCGGCGGTGCGCTGCTGGGGGACCGGGTGCGGATGCAGGACCACGCGACCGACAGTGGGGTTTTCATCCGGTCGATGGCCTCCCGCGGACATCTGGGCGGCCTGGCGTGGTCGACCCCGCAGGCGTTGCGGGTGCTCGACGCGGCCGGGTTCGACGTCGTACTCGTGGAAACCGTCGGGGTCGGGCAGTCCGAGGTGGAGATCGCCGGGATGGCGGATACGACGCTCATCCTGCTCGCGCCGGGGATGGGGGACGGGATCCAGGCGGCGAAGGCGGGGATCCTCGAGGTCGGCGACATCTACGTGGTCAACAAGGCCGATCGGGACGGCGTGCAGAGTGTCACCCGCGACCTGCGGGCCATGCTCGCGCTGGCCGAACGGCCGGAAGGCGCCTGGGTGCCGCCGATCCTGAAGACGGTTGCGTCCCGCAACGAAGGTGTCGCGGAGGTGGTCACGGCGATCGAGGACCGGCTCACCTGGATGGAGGCTCATGGCGTACTCACGGAACGCCGCCGGAGCCGGGCGCGGGACGAGATCGAGGCGATCGCGATGACGGCGCTGCGGTCCCGGTTCGCCCATCTGCACGGTGACGCCCGGCTCGACGTCCTCGCCGCCAAGGTGGCCGGTGGCGACACCGACCCCTACACGGCTGCCGACGAACTCATCGCCGCCCTCTGAACGGAGTCCGGCGGCCCGGTTTACGCCCTACGCGAGCCGGCCGCCGTTACGCCGTACGCGAAAAGTTCGGTCCGGTTGGAACACTCGACCACGGTCTGTCACATTGTGTCTTCATTTCCCGTTCACCTGACTTCGGATCCGAATTCGGGCAAAGTGAGCGGATTTCCTGCTGCGGCAAGCGATCTGCGTCTCACGGCGGCGCGCCGGTGGCTGCCATGCCCCCGAATCCGTTACAGAATGGACCTTGAAGCTGGTGAGCATTGTGCGGTGGGCTGTGTTCAGTCAGTGACAATTGGTGACGGTCCGTGATACAAACACAAACACAGTCGACCGTTGTGGTTGCGAATGAGGAGTGGTGACATGCCGAAGAAGCTCTTGATCTGGTCGGTCATCGCCTTTGCCGGGTTCTATCTCTTCACCCAACCGGCGAATGCCGCCGACGCGGTGGGAGGCGCGTTCTCGGCCGTCGGCGATGCGTTCGGGAGTGTGATCACCTTCCTGACCGCGCTGTTCAGCTGATCTGTGGTTCGAGTGTCCCGTGGCGAGTGATCGTGCGGGACACTTGGCTGTAAGGATCCGACTGGGTGCCGACACGGGGTGACAGTGCCGATCGCGGTATAGGGGAGTGAACCGATGGCCGGAATAGGCCTGTTCCGGATCTTCGATCCGAAGGTCCGGCGCCACCTGATCTCGGACGAGGGCGAGGTCGTCATCGACGAGGTGCGGCACCACTGGGTGGTGTTCATCGTGCCGATGCTCGAGGTGGTGCTGGCGGCCGCGCTGCTGGTGGTGCTGATGACCACCGACATCGGCGGCGCGCAGGTCCTGCTCGCGCTGGTGCTGGTGCTGCTGGCGCACGCGTTCTGGCAATTCCTCACCCAGCACCGGGACCGGTTCGTGGTCACGAACATGCGGGTGATGCGGATCCGCGGCGTCTTCTCCCAGACCGTCGCGACCACCCCGATCGCGCGAATCCTGGACATCACCCTGGTCAAGCCGATCAGCGGCCGGGTCTTCGGCTACGGGCACTTCATCTTCGAGTCCGCGGCGCAGGACCAGGGCTTCCGCGAGATCAAGTTCGTCAGCCGCCCCGACGACCGCGACCTGACCATCCAGCGCGTCATCCAGCGCACCGGCCTGCGCGCCTCGGCGAGTGTCGACGTGGTCCAGGGCGACGAGGACTCCGACGACGACGGCACCGGCCCGATCGGGATGGACTCCGCCCAGGAGGTCACCACCACTACCGCGGCTCCGGCGCCGGCTCACCACCGCCCGGTCAGCTCCGGCGGCTCGAAATCCATCTTCAACAGCGACCGCGGCAACTGGACCGACGACAACGACTGACACGGCGCCTTCACTCGTCTGACACGGTGGCTTCAGTGGCGGGGCTCGGTGGCTTCGGTTGCGGTGGATGCCAGGCTGAGGAAGTGCTCGCGGCGGCGTTCCCGGTAGTGGCGTTCCGCGTCGGTCGACTGAGCGTTGAGCGCTTGGCCGAGTTCGGCGGCTGCTTCGGTGTAGCGGTGTTCGCGGGCGAGGAATTCTGCGCGTACGGCGTGCCAGCGGGGGCTGACCGGCACCTCGTCCAGCAGCTTGAGGGCGGCCGTGGTGTCGGCTGCTTCGGCCACCGCGACGGCGCGGCTGAGGGATGCCGCCGGGCTGGGCGCGATCGAGACGAGCAAGTCGTAGAGGCGGACGATCTCCGGCCAATCGGTGTCGGCGTACCGGGCCGCGCGGGCGTGCTCGGCGGCGATCGCGGCCTGGAGCTGATACGGATCCGCTTGCTGGTTCGAGCGCAGGAGTGAGTCGTTCAGCAGGGCGATACCGCGTGCGATCGCGTCGGCGTCCCAACGGCTGCGGTCCTGGCAGTCGAGCGTGACGACCTCGCCGTTGTCGTCCAGGCGCGCCGGGCGCCGTGCTTCGGTCAGGAGCAACAACGCCAGTACGGCGGTTGGCATCGGTTGTTCTGGAAGCAGCTCATGCAGGAGCTCGGCGAGTCTGATCGCCTCGGCGCAGGCGTCGACGTCGTACGCCTGCCGGCCCTCGACGGGTGCGTGGCCGGCTGTGTAGAGGGTGTGGATCACGCCGCAGACAGCCGGTATCCGGTCGGGTAGTTCGGTCTCGGCCGGCACGCGGTACGGGATGCGGGCGGCCGCGATCTTCTGGCGGGCTCGAGTCAGGCGCTTCTCCGTCGCGGCCTCAGTGGTGAGAAGGACGCCGGCGATCTGCGTAGGGGACAGGCCGCACAGGGTGCGCAGCGCGAGCGCGATCCGGCTGGCCGGCGACAGCGTCGGATGGCAGCAGGTGAAGACCAGCCTGAGCAGATCGACGTCCTCAGGCTGGCTGAGTTCAAGCAGTTCGACGCTGTCCCGTTCCTTCCCGACACGGGCGCGCTCGCGCCGGATCAGGTCGATCGCCTTCCGCCGGGCCGTCACGGTCAGCCAGGCCCGTGGCTCCGGCGGTACGCCCGTCACCGGCCAGGCGCCGAGGGCTGCCAGAGTTGCCTCCTGTACGGCGTCCTCGGCGAGCTGCACGTCGCCGACGGTCCGGATCAGGGTCGCCAGGATGCGCGTCCCCTCGACCCTGATCGTCTCCGCGACGGCGTCGTACCCGCTCATTTGGCGGCGATGACCGGCCGAACCTCGACAGCGCCGCCCCAGGCAGCCGGAATCTGAGCGGCGATCGCGACTGCCTCATCCAGGTTTTCGGCCTCGATCAGGTAGTAGCCCGTCAGCGCTTCCTTCGTCTCGGCGTACGGCCCGTCCGTCGTGACGACCTTCCCGCCGCGCGCGCCTTCCACCCGTACGACGGTCGCCGTCTGAGTCGGATGCAGAACCGCGCTGGCCTTGATGCTGTCCGCGAAGTCGACCCCGAACTTCCGGTACTCCGCCAGCTCGTCCGCCTGCTCGGGCGCCCACCAGTCGACGTCCGCCGTGTAGGTCAATGCCAGATACTGCGCCATCGGAAACTCCTTCTCGCCAAGACCCACTGTGGCCCCTCAGCAAGTGAACGAACAGCCGACCGCCCGAAAGGACATCTACTGCGTCGCCTCCGAAACCCGAGCCCGAAACTCCCGCACGACGGACTCGTCGCCCGCCGACTCGATCGCGGAGTCGGCGGCCCGACCCCACAGCCACAGGAATACCGCCTCGGCGGGCCCGAAGACCTCGGTGGCGACATCACCCTCAGCACCCTGACTCACCTCGACGCTGGTCGCATCGGCCCGGACGGTCCACGACCTCCCGTCGGCGGTGATGCGGACTGTCGCGTCGATCGGATGCTCGGTGTCGCCCTCCTCCCACCACGGACCGCCGAGATTGGGGAACAGCAGCTCGTCGATCCCGTCGAGCGCCAGGTCGGGGTCGATCGGCGTGACGACCTCATGAGCCTGCTCGACGTCAATCCGATGTACGACGCTCTCCAGCGCCATCCGCCGATACCAGAACCCGGAGGTCTTGTCGTCCGGGTTGAACGTCCACGTCTCGAGCCCGGTCCCGGCCTGCTCCAACGCGTCCACGATCGCCGCGCGCGCCTCGTCGTACAGCTCGAGCGCTTCCCGCCCACCGAAATCAGGCGGCCATGGCTTCGGCAACGCCCCCAGCCGAAGCACCTCGACCTTGTGCAGGTACACCGTCGCGACATGGCGCACCACCGACTCGACCGTCCACCCTGGACAACTCGGCACCGCGGCATCGAGGCCCATTCGCCCGACCTCAGCCAGCCGTACGGACTCGGCCCGCAGCTGCGCGAGATAGAAGGCCGCACGTTCCCCTGAAAGCGTCATACAACTGACCATCTCAGGTCCCGCGGACAGTTTTCAGATGCTGCGCGACTTGAGGGCGGTCTCCCAGTCCATCGTCTCCGCCTGGCTGATCTCGACCACCCGCTCGGCGAGCAGCTTGACCGGTTCCTCGGCCTCGTCGTATCGGCCGGCGCGCTGGGCATACAACCAGGCCTCGTTGCGCAGCTCAGCCGCCGTACGGGTGTAGGCCGGGTACGAGTCCTTGAAGCCGAAGAGCGTGCGGATCCCCTCGGCAAGGGCGATCGCGCCGCCGAGCGCCGGCGCGAGCCAGGTGGGCGCGCTGATGGCGACCGAGATCGCGATCACGAGAGCAGCGATCAGCTGAACGGTGCCCAGCGCCCGATAGGCGCGGCGGGCGTTCCTCGCATGCAGGTGGTACCACTGGAAGCGCCGGCTGATCAGTTCCTCGGCAGGTGAGTCCGTGCCCAGCGCCGGGAAATCGGTGTCACTCAGGGCGGTCATGGTCAGAAACGGTAAGTGGTTCGCCGCCCCGGGTGGGACACGAGACGGTTAATCTTCCGGTCATGGCGAGGAAGAGGGCGTTGTCGTTCGATCCGATCGATGAGGCGTCGCGGCAGTGGGGACGGCGGTGGGGGGCCGTCGAGCAGATGCGGGCCGTCACGTCGCTGATGCGCGCCCAGCAGATCGTCATCGGTGAGCTCGACGACATCCTGAAGAAGCACGGGCTGACATTCGCCCGGTTCGAGGCGCTGGTGTTGCTGACATTCTCGCGGCGGGGGTCATTGCCGTTGGGCAAGATGGGGGAGCGGCTGCAGGTGCATCCGACCTCGGTGACTTCGATCGTACGGCGGCTGGAGGCGGCGGGACTGGTGACGCGGACCCCGCACCCGGACGACGGGCGCGCCGTACTGTGCGAGATCACACCGGAGGGTCGCGAGCTGGTCGAACGCGCCACCGCCGACCTGGTGGAAGCCGACTTCGCCCTCAAAGGCCTCACCGACGAGCAACTCAAAATGCTCTGGTCCGTCCTAGAACCCCTCCGCCACAACGCCGGCGACTTCACCTGACAACCCACCCCGGTCTGACCCCCGCGAACAATCCCACCGCCTAGCCGGCTGACCTCCCCGCGTTTGATGGGTCCACCCATCAAATTGCGGGTTCCCCGACCGTATTCCGGCGGTGAACCCACCAGTTGGCGGGTGAACCCACGAGATGTGACCCGCGATGGATTGGAAATAGTTGGACGTCCTAGTATTTTGGGACCAGTTCTCTAGGAGGTCTGACTGATGGATGCCGAGCAGATTGCGGCCGGGCGGAGCCGGTGGCAGGAGCGGTACGACGCGGCGCGGAAGCGGGAGGCGGATTTCACCACGCTTTCCGGGACCGAGGTCGCGCCTGTGTACGGGCCTCCCGAGGGAGTGGACGACCCGCGGATGGAGCGGATCGGGTGGCCGGGGGAGTTCCCTTTCACCCGCGGGCTGTACCCGACCGGGTATCGCGGCCGCACCTGGACGATCCGCCAGTTCGCCGGCTTCGGCAACGCCGAGCAGACCAACGAGCGGTACAAGATGATCCTCAACGGCGGTGGCGGCGGCCTGTCCGTCGCGTTCGACATGCCGACGCTGATGGGCCGCGACTCCGACGACCCCAAGTCGCTCGGTGAGGTCGGGCACTGCGGCGTCGCGATCGACTCCGCCGCCGACATGGACCGGCTGTTCAAGGACATCCCGCTGCAGGACGTCACCACCTCGATGACGATCTCCGGCCCTGCCATCCCGGCGTTCGTGATGTACCTGGTCGCGGCCGAGCGGCAGGGCGCCGACATCACCAAGCTCAACGGGACGCTGCAGACCGACATCTTCAAGGAGTACATCGCGCAGAAGGAGTGGCTGTTCCCGCCGGAGCCACACCTGCGCCTGATCGGCGACCTGATGGAGTACTGCGCCGCGACGATCCCGGCGTACAAACCGCTCAGCGTCTCCGGCTACCACATCCGCGAGGCCGGCTCGACCGCTGCGCAGGAGCTCGCCTACACCCTCGCCGACGGATTCGGGTACGTCGAGCTGGGCCTGAGCCGCGGGCTCGACGTCGACGTGTTCGCGCCCGGCCTGTCGTTCTTCTTCGACAGCCACCTGGACTTCTTCGAGGAGATCGCGAAGTTCCGCGCCGCCCGCCGGATCTGGGCCCGCTGGCTGCGCGACGTGTACGACGCCAAGACGGACAAGGCCCAGTCGTTGCGGTTCCACACCCAGACCGCCGGGGTGTCGCTGACCGCGCAGCAGCCGTACAACAACGTCGTACGCACGGCTGTCGAAGCGCTGGCCGCGATCCTCGGTGGGACGAACTCGCTGCACACCAACGCGCTGGACGAGACGCTCGCGCTGCCGACCGAGGAGTCGGCCGAGATCGCGCTGCGGACCCAGTCGGTGTTGATGGAAGAGGTCGGCGTCACCAACGTCGCCGACCCGCTCGGCGGATCGTGGTTCGTCGAGGCGCTGACCGACCAGATCGAGGCGGAGGCCGAGGAGGTCTTCGCCCGGATCAAGGAGATGAGCCCGGACGGGTCGATGACCGGCGGCATCCTGCGCGGGATCGAGGACGGCTGGTTCATGGCCGAGATCGCCGACGCCGCGTTCGAGTACCAGCAGAAGCTGGAGAAGGGCGAGAAGAAGATCGTCGGCGTGAACACGCTGACCGACACCGTGTCCGGCGAGCTGGAGATCCTCCGGGTCAGCCACGAGGTGGAGGTCGAGCAGTGCCGGGTGCTCGCCGCGCGCAAGGCGCACCGCGACGAGGACCGGGTACGGCGTACGCTAACGGCTCTGGTGGAGGCGGCCAGGGGGACTGGCAACCTGATCGAGCCCATGCTGGAGGCGGCGCGTGCGGAGGCCACGATGGGGGAAATCTGTCACGTTCTTCGGGACGAATGGGGCGAGTACCGAGAGCCCGCCCGCTTCTGAGGAGGTAGCGGCAGAACCGTCATCGACCCCGGGCCGGCTCGCGATCGGCCCGTCCGACGGCCGCGGGGTCGTGGTCTGCGGTTCGGATCGCACGATGCTGCGGGTCGTCTCGGAGCTGGTCGACTCCGGCGAGCACGTGACCGCGATCGTCAATCCCGCGTCGCGGCACTACGACCGCATCGGCGAGCTCGCCCCCCAGGTGATGGGCGTGCGAGTCGTCAGTGAGTCGGTGCTGCGACGTGCGGGCATCGACGCGGCGGACGGGAAGCCGTCGCACGCGCGGGCCCTGGTGCTGCTCGACACCGACGACGTACGGAACGTTCATACCGCGTTGACCGCGCGGGACATGGATCCGGGCCTGCGCATCGTGGTCCAGATGGTCAACCCGCGGCTCGGCAACCAGTTGCACAGTCTGCTCGGCGACTGTGTGGTGATCTCCGGCCCGTCGCTGGCCGCGCCCGCGTTCGTGTCGGACGCGCTTGAGGACGACGAGCTGACCTGGCTCGAGATCGGCGGGCGGCGGCTGGTCGCGGGTCAGGCCGAGCTGATCCGGGAGCCGCATCTGACCGTACTCGCGGACACCACGTCGTCGGCAACGCCGGTCCTGCTGCCGCCGTCGAGCTCGGATCCGGACGGCGACATCGTGCTCGGGACCGGCGTCAGCAAAGTCTGGCGAACCAAGGATGTACGACGGGCCGGCTGGCTGATGGGCATCCGCGACGTCTTCGATCGACGGGTACGGCGGATCGCGGGCGTGATGGCGTTCCTCGTCTTCGGTGGGACGGTGCTGACGCACTACATCTCCGGCGTCGAGTGGTTGCGCGCGCTCTATCTGGCACTGGGTACGGTTACGTCCGCCGGAGTCGAGGACAACGCGTTCTCCGACGCGCAGCCCTGGGCCAAGGTCGCCGCCGTCCTGGCGCAGCTGATGGGCATCGTGCTGGTTGCGTTGCTGACAGCCGTGGTCGTCGACTCATTGATCGGTGCCCGGCTGTCGCGGGTGATCGGCGGCGTACGAGGTCGGCCTCGCAACCATGTCGTGGTGTGCGGTCTCGGGACCGTCGGAGCGCGGGTGCTGGAGATCCTGGCCGAGCGCGGCGTCGCGGTCGTCGGGGTCGAGCAGGACGAGGACGCGCCCGGCGTACAGACCGCGCATCGATTGCGGATCCCGGTAGTGATCGGTGACAGCAGCAACGAAGAGACGCTGCGATCGGCCGGGGTGCAGCGATCTCAGTCGGTCCTCGCGCTGACGGACGGCGACATCACCAACCTGGAGTCCGCGATGGTCGTCCGGGACCTGAACCCGGACGCCCGGATCACGATGCGGATGTTCGATCACGACCTGGCCCAGCGGGTCGAGCGGCAGCTCGGGCTCGGGCACAGCCGGTCGGTGTCGATGCTGGTCGCGCCGGCGATCGCGGCCGCGGTGTCGAACCGGCGCAGTCAGGTCACGGTCCCGGCCGGTCGCCGTGTTCTGCTGCTCACCGAGGTCACGGTCGAGCCGGCCTCGGTCGCGGTCGGGCTGCGCCTCGGTTCGATGGACGAGGCGGGCGGTCTGCGGGTGCTGGCCCGTCAGATCGGGACCACCTGGGACTGGACTCCGAAGCCCGACAAGGTGCTCGAAGCCGGCGACCGGATAGCGGTGGCCGGCACCCGAAGCGGCTTGGCCCGACTACTCCTGGCGACCCGGGCTAAACACGATTCTGCGGCGTCGTAGAGGATGGACCTGTGAACGTACGTTGTGTCGGAATGCGAGGGCAGTGGTGAGCCAGTCGAACTTCTCCCGTCCTGGGGCGATCGATCTGTCGTCCCTGCGCAAACCAGCCGCCTCCGCGGGCGCGCCGTCGGCCGGTGGGTCAGCCTCCGGCGCTGGTGGGTCTTACGTGCTGAACGTGAGCGAGCCGACCTTCCAGGCCGACGTGATCGAGCGGTCGCTGCAGGTCCCGGTGGTGGTCGAGTTCTGGTCGCCGCGGTCGGAGGCCTCGACCGCGCTGGGTCCGGTGCTGGCCCGGTTGTCGACCGAGTACGGCGGGAAGTTCCTGCTGGCCCGGGTCGACATCGACGCGAACCCGCAGCTGGCTCAGGCTGTCGGTGTCCAGTCGGTGCCGCTGGTGATCGCCGTACTGCGGGGTCAGGTGGTCCCGCTGTTCCAGGGCGCGCTGGGCGAGCCCGAGGCTCGGCAGTACTTCGACCAGCTGCTTCAGCTGGCGGTCGCGAACGGCATCACCGGTCGGGCCGAGCCAGTTGGCGGCGCCGCTCCGGCGGAAGAAGCTGAGGAGCCGGCGCCCAACCCGCGGTACGAGGCAGCGGAGAACGCGGTCGGCGCCGGTGACCTGGACGGCGCCATCGCGGCGTACGAGGAACTCCTGAAAGAGACCCCGAACGACGCCGAGGCGAAGTCCGGTCTGGCCCGCGTCCAGCTGGTCAAGCGCACCCAGGACGTCCCCGCCGACGTCCGTACGCGCGCCGCCGACAACCCGACCGACATCGAGGCCCAGCTCCTGGTCGCCGATGTCGACCTGGTGGGCGGGCACGTCGACGACGCCTTCAACCGGCTCATCTCCACCATCCAGGCCACCGCGGGCGACGACCGCAACACCGTTCGCCTTCACCTGCTCGAGCTCTTCGAGGTGGTCGGCACCGACGACGAGCGCGTCGTCAAGGCCCGCCGGCGGCTGATGGCCGCGCTGTTCTGATCCAACGCTCTCCGGACCCCCCTCGGCCTGATCGGTCGAGGGGGTCTTTTCATGACCCCAGGACCGGGTCGCTGGTGAGAGTCTCGGAGACCCGGGCCAGGAGCTTGCGCAAGGTGTCGAGCTCGTCCTGGCTGAAGGCCGCGGCCAGCCGACGCTCTACCGATACGGCGCGCTCGTCGGCCTGATCGAGGGCCTTGCGCCCGGCCGGCGTCGGCCGGGTTTCGATCACGTGCCTGTGCAGCGGATGCGGCGTCCGCTCGATCAGCGCGGCCGCCTCGAGATTGCGCAGGATGGTCGTCATCGTCTGCGGTGTCACCAGGCAGCGCCGGGCGAGCTCAGCCGCGGAGATGCCCGGTTGCTCGGCCAGGACGAACAGAGCGGCGTACTGCGGCACGGTCAGGCCGGCCGGCTTCACCGCCGCCGTCTTAGCCGTGGTGAGCTCCTGCTCGACCCGCTTGAGGTGACTCCCGAGCCGCTCGTCGAAGGACATCCGCATGGGTCCCATCGTACGAACACCGTCGACCATATATGCATTGACGACCATCAGAGCTCTGATTAATCTCTGTGCTCGTATCCATACGAGAGAGGGTTCTTCATGAAGCTTCACCGCTTGGTAGCTGCCGCCGCCTTGGTCAGCTTGGTCAGCCTGGCCGGCTTGGTCGGCGCCGGGCCGGCCTCAGTGCTGCCCGCATCCTCGGCCTCAGCGCTGCCCGCGTCTCCGGCGTCCGCTGGCGATTGGCCGGCGTCGATCGAGGGGCGGGCGGCTGATCGGTATCCGGAGGGGATCGCCTGGGATCCGACCCGGCAGGCGTTCCTGGTCGGGTCGATCGCGACCGGCCGGATCTCCGTCGTCGGCCGGGACGGAGTGCCGCACGTTCTGGCTCAGGCGCCGGGCGTGTCCACCTTCGGTCTGCACGTGGACGCCGTACGCAACCGGTTCCTGGTCACGTACGCCGACATCGGCAGCGGCGAACGTTCGTCGGACGCGACGGAGTATCGGCAGTCCGGGGTCGGGATCTACAACCTGCGGACAGGCCGCCTGGAGCGGCGCATCGACCTCAACACCACTCGGTTGAACCCGGCCGGTGGCAAGCACGGCGCCAACGACCTCGCGATCGATGCCCGCGGCAACGCCTATGTGACCGATCCGGCCGCGGACGCCATTTACAAGATCACTCCGTCGGGTCAGGCGTCCGTACTGATTCGGGACGATCGGCTGCGGAGCGACACGATCGGTGCCAACGGCATCGTCTGGGACCCGGCCGGCTATCTGCTGGCCGTCCGCTACGACATCGGCCGGTTGTTCCGGATCTCCTTGCACAGCAGGCCGCGGCTGACCGAGGTTGCCATCGGTACGGCGCTTGTCGGTGGCGACGGGCTGGCGCTGACACGGGATCGGAAGCTGGTTGCCGTCACCAACAAACTGGGTGCTGCCGGCAATGAAGCGGTCACGGTCCTGAGTAGCTCCGACAACTACCACTCCGCCCGCGTCGTGACGAGTGTCCTGTGGCCGGTCGCAGGTCCGACCACGGGAGCCGTCACTCCGCATGGCACCTATGTCCTGAGCGGCAGCCTGGACGTAATGCTCGCGGGTGGCCAGTCCGACAACTTCACCATTCACCGCCAGTAGTTCTCCGCAACCTGAGCCCGCCCTGGCCGCGGGCTCAGGTTTGTGTGAACTCTTGCAATCTTCTCCATGTTGGTCTGAGAATTATTCACATGAGCGCTGTGCCCGCTGCCGTGCCGCCGCCGAGTCTCGAGGCGAGGATCCGCGGGCTGCTGCCCGCGCTCAGCCCGGCGCAGGCGCGGGTGGCGACTGAGGTACTGCGGGATCCGGCGGCGGTGGCGTCGTCGACGATCGGTCAGCTCGCGGCCCGGTGCGGCACCTCGCTGCCCAGCGTCACGCGGTTCTGCCTCGCGCTGGGTCTTACCGGGTACGCCGAACTCCGCCTCGCGCTGGCCCGAGAGAGCGGCCGCAGCAGTATCAGCTGGGAGCGGGGGACCGGAACCGAGGTCGGCCCGGAGGACCCGCTCGATCAGGTGCTGCGCACGCTCCTGCGCGCCGACACTCGAGCACTCGAAGACACCGTGGCGAGTATCGACGTCGACGCACTGGGCCGGGCGGTGCGGGCGATCTCGGATGCGCGACGGATCGACATCTACGCCGTGTCGGGGTCGGCGTGCGTCGCGGAAGATCTGCGGCTTCGGCTGCACCGGATCGACCGGGCGGCGAGCACCTGGAGCGATGTGCACAACGCGCTGACGAGTGCGGCGCTGCTCGGTGCGGGTGACGTTGCCGTGGGCATCTCGCACAGCGGCGAGACCGTCGAGGTCCTGGAGCCGTTGGAGCGGGCCGGCCGGCAAGGCGCGACGACTGTTGCCATCACCAACTATCCGCGTTCCCCGCTGGCCCGGATGGCGGACGTTGTACTGGTGACGGCTGCACGCGATGTGACGTTCCGGACAGGCGGACTGTCCGGGCGGCATGCCCAGATGATCGTGCTCGACGCGCTCTATCTGGGCGTGGCCCAACGCGACTTTCCGCTGGCCGAGCAGGCGTTCGATGGCACCGCCGATGCCGTTGCCGGCCATCGCCGACGTACGTGAGAACTCCGTCAACCGCCCTTTGAAGGAGAACCATGCAGAGTCCGCACCGCACCCTTGGCCCGAGCCGCCGCACTCTGTTGCTCGGTGCCGGCGCGACCGTTGCCGCCGCGGCCGCCTCGACCGGCCCGGCCATCGCTCTTGGCGCCTCACCCGATGCCGTTGGCGCCGAGCCTGCGGCGATCCCGTCGCCTGACCAGTTGCCGTTGACGGGTGGCCCGGAGTTCCCGATCGGGATCTTCTGGCCGCCGCATCCGTACGCGAGTACGGCGGAACGCTACGCCGAGATCAAGGAGGCCGGCTTCGACTTCATCATCTCCGGCAACTACGCGGGCGACGGCAACATCTTCCAGTACCAGCTCGGCCTCGCCCGCACCGCCGGCCTGAAGATGCTGATCTCCGACGACATCCAGATCCGCAACATGTCCCGCTGGTTCTCTATCTCGGACAACCCGGCCGACTTCCTCAGTGTCACACCCGGCGAGGCGCGGGCGCTCTACATCCGCGCCCGTGATGCCTACGGCTCTTATTCCTCGCTGGCCGGCTTCAACTTCTACGACGAACCTGGCCCCGGCTGGTTCGGGACCCTCGCCAAAGCCGTTGCCATCTCGCGCGAACTAGCGCCAGGGTTGTTGCCGTACATCAATTTGTTCCCGTCGGACGATCCGGCGTACTACCGGAACTTCGTCGACGTGGTGAAGCCGTCGCTGATCTCGTTCGACCGCTATCCGCTGCTGTCCGACGGGCGCGAGGACGCGAACTACTTCCACAACTGGGCGATCGTCCGCGACGCCGCCCTGCACGGCGGCATCCCGTCCTGGGTCTTCATCCAAACGCTTGCCTACGACAACCATCGCGAACCGACGGCGGCGGAGCTGCTGTGGCAGGTCACCATCAGCCTCGCCTACGGCGCCAAGGGCATCCAGTACTTCACCTACTGGACTCCCGAAGCGGCCCGCGGTGAAGGCTTCGGCCCGGCGTTGATCACCGTCGACGGTCAGCGCACACCCCGGTACGCCGCGGCCCGCTCGATCAACACCACCTGGCTCCACCAGGTCGGTCGCGAACTCAAGCCGCTCATCTCCGAATCGGTTGCCCACGCCAACGAAACACCAGTGCCCAATGGAGCCGTGGGTTTCACGCCCACCGACTATGTCACCGCCATCAATGGGAACTCCGTTGTCGTCGGCACCTTCCATGCCGGCACCGCGGATCGCTGGCTGCTCGTCGCCAACCGCTCCCACAGCGTCCAGGCCCGAGCGATCGTCCTTCCGAATACGACAAAGGTCGCGTCGGTCGGCCTCTTCCAGCCGAGCACTCAGACGTACGCGCCGCAACGTCCGTCCCAGGTCCCGCTCTACCTGGCTCCCGGTGCCGCGGCGCTCCTGAAGCTGACCGCCCGCTAGCCCGAGACTCCGGTGTAGATCCCCAGCGCGCGAAAGCGAAGGGCCGGTGCCGCATACTCCTCCAGCGCATGCGCGGTCCAGCCGATGATCCGCGCCAACGCGAACAAGGCGTCGCCGGCATCGGCCCGGAAGCCGAAGGCGTGCATCATCGCGGCCACGGCCAGATCGCTGTTCGGGAACGACGGCATCCGCGCGCCGAGCACCTCGATCGTCTCCACCACCGGATGATCCCCGAGCATCCCCAGCAAGACCTCGGCGCGTGGATCCCGCTCTTGATAGATCTTGTGACCGAACCCCGGCACGGGCTCACCGGATCGCAGCTGATCCGACAGCGCACCCAACGGATCCCGCTGCGCCCGCTCCAGGAAGTCATAGGCCAGCGTCGGTGCGGCGCCGTGGTACTGCCCGTCGAGTGCGCCCAGCCCGGCCGACACGACGGCGTACAGGTTTGCTCTCGCGCTTGCGGCTACTCGCGCGGCGACGGTCGATACCGCGAGGCCGTGGTCGGCGAGGAGGATCAGTGCCGCGTCCAACAGTTCCGGGCGCGGCGGGTACGGCGACAGCTTCGGCCACAGTCGCGCTCCGAGAGTCTCCTGCGCTCCGGCCATAGGTCCCGGCAACGCCGTCACAAGTACGCCGATCAGCTTCTCGGCGGCGAGGATCACCGCCCGCGGCGACAGATCGAACCGGAGCGGATCAGCAGCACCCAGTACGGCGACGGCGACGCGCAACCGGTCCGTCAGTCGTGCTGTGTCCGGAACGACCGACATCGCCGAGCTGGCCAGTTGCACCGACTCCGGGGGAGCGGGGAACGGCTGCCGGTTGGTCAACTCGCCGGTCCAGAGCAACTGGGCCACCGACTCGACCGTCCGCTCGGTCGCGAGGTCCCGGACCGAATGGCCGCGGTAGTAGAGCTCGTCGTTCTCGAGCAGGGTGAGCGCGGACTCGATCTGCTCGACCACGCCGGAGTGTTCGACGGACTTGCTCGCCAGCCGCTCGACATCCGCCACCGCGAACAGGCTGCCGCGCCGGCCGCGAGCCCGGACGCTCGTCAGCAGGCCGCGGCTAACGTACGCGTAGATCGTCTCCGGCTTCACCTTCAGCCGGCGCGCGACCTCGGCCGTGGTCAGGTAATTCTCGTCACTCTGCTCCGTCATCCGCCGCTCCGTCGGAGGTTCATGTTGACTGGATCAATATTGACAATCATTGATCGCCTGTCAACTCTAAAGGTATGTCAACAGTCATCAATGTTCCGCCCGGCCTGCGCAACGTCGTCGTCACCGCGACGACCCTTGGTGATGTCCGCGGCGATGAAGGGTTCTACCACTACCGCGAGTACTCGGCGATCGACCTCGCCAAGTCGAAGACGCTGGAAGACGTCTGGTACCTGATGTTCGAGGGCCACCTTCCGACTGCGGTCGAGCGGGACAAGTTCGTCGCCGAACTGGCTCCGCTGCGGGTGCTGCCGGAGGAGGTTCGCGCCGTACTGCCGGCGATCGCGGCCGCGGGTCCGACGTTCAACCCGCTGGCCGGTCTCCGCACCGCCCTGTCGCTGCTGGCCGCCGTACGGAGCCTCCCGCCGCTGTGGGACGCCGACCCGGTACGACGGAAGGCCGACGCGATGCTGGTCTGCGCGGTGACTCCGACGATCCTGGCGGCGCTGTACCGCCTTCGCGAAGGGCAGGAGCCGCTCGAGCCTCGCGCCGACCTGACGGCCGCGGCGAACTGGTTGTACCTGGTGACCGGCGCCGAGCCGAGCGCCGTACAGGCGACTGCGATCGAGCACTATCTGGTTGCCACGGTCGACCACGGGTTCAATGCGTCGACCTTCACCGCGCGGGTGATCGCGTCCACGGGGGCAGACGTCGTCGCCGCCATCGCCGGAGCGATCGGCGCGTTCTCCGGACCGCTGCACGGCGGAGCGCCGGACCGGGCGCTGGCGAGCCTGGACGAGATCCGCACCCCGGACCGGATCGATTCCTGGGTGCGGGAGAAGGTGTCGGCCGGGGACCGGATCATGGGCTTCGGGCACGCGGTCTACCGGACCGAGGACCCCCGCTCACTGATGCTGCGCGACATCGCCCGCGGCCTGGGCGGGGACCTGGTGGACTTCGCCACCACCGTGGAGCAGCGCATCGTCGACGTACTCGCGGAGCTGAAGCCGGGCCGCAACCTCTACGCGAACGTCGAGTTCTACGCCGGCGTCGTGATGGAACTCTGCGGCATCCCGCGCGCCATGTTCACGCCCACCTTCGCCGTCAGCCGCGTCATCGGCTGGTCCGCCAACATCCTCGAACAGTCCACCGACCCCAAAATCATCCGCCCCGCCGCCACCTACACCGGCCCCCAACCCCCAGTCCCCGTCCCGTAACCCCGCCACAGAACCCCCTGCGAGCAGACGACGAGCGAAGCCATCGTGCTGCCCCCGCCTGGGTGGCGTCCGCGAGTGAAGCCACTGTGCTGCCATTCGCCTGGGTGGCGTCGGCGAGTGAAGCCATTGTGCTGCCATTCGCCTGGATGGCGTCCGCGAGTGAAGCCGCCGTGCCGCCAACTGCCCGGGTGGCCCCGCGAGTGAAGCCGCCGTGCCGCCAACCGCCCGGGTGGCCCCGCGAGTGAAGCCACCGTGCGGGCTGCACCGGGAACCTGGCCGCACGGGTAGCGAGTGAGAGGAGATGGTTGCCGGCAAAGGCTTTCGGCGGCAATCTCCTTTCACTCGCGCGAAGTGCGGCTTCGTGCGGGCAGCCGGGGGCGAGCGGGAGGCGGCCTGTGGATGGAAATTTGCTGGGGGTGTTGTCGATTCCGCTTGGGGCCGTTCGTCAGGAAGATGTTCAGTGGAAGCTCTAGGCAAGGGAGCCGGAGATGGCGCAGTACATGTTCCTGCTGTACGACAGCGAAGAGTGGTTCGACAACCTGAATGCCGAGGAGTGGCAGAAGGCGATGGAGTTGCATGGTGCCTTCGCTCAGGCGGTCGAGGCGGCTGGGGCGAAGATCCTCGGGGGTGAGGCGCTGGAGCGGTCCACTACCGCGAGTACGGTGAAAAACCGCGAGGGGGCCGAGCCGCTCGTCACGGACGGGCCGTTCATCGAGACCAAGGAGGCCCTCGGCGGCTTCTACATCATCGAGGCGAGGGATCTCGACCAGGCGCTCGAGCTCGCCAAGGCCTGCCCGTCGGGAAACATCGAGGTTCGTCCGGTGATGGACACCTCGGCCGACGCACAACCCCCAGCCTGATCGATGGTCGGGCGGCCGGGTGCATCGACGCCTGATGCGTCGGCGCACCCGCCTGCCCCGCCCGCCGCCCCGCGCGCCGTGGCGGACCCGACCGGGTATCCGCCTGCGGCGGCCAGGTCGGCGGTTGAAGTCGCCCGGGAGGTGGAGCGGGCGCATCGGGAGAGTTGGTCGACCGTACTCGCGTCCGTCGTACGACTGACACGTGATCTGGATCTGGCCGAGGACTGCACGCAGGACGCGTTCGTGCAGGCGCTACGGACCTGGCCGGACGGAATCCCGTCGAATCCAGGCGGCTGGCTCACCACAGTCGCGCGGAGGTTGGCGCTCGACCGGCTGCGGCGGGAGACCAACCTCTGGCGGAAGCTGCCGCTGCTGATCGAGGCGCCCGGCGATGTGGAGCAACCGACTGATCCGCTGCGCTTGGTGTTCACCTGCTGCCACCCGGCCCTGGCGCGCGAGGCCCAGGTCGCGTTGACGCTGCGGCTGATCTGCGGGTTGACCACGCGCGAAGTCGCCGCGGGCCTGCTGATCAGCGAGCCGACGGCGGCTGCCCGGATCACCCGGGCGAAGAAGAAGATCGCCGCCGCCGGGATCCCGTACCGAATCCCAGCCGACGAAGAACTCCCCGCGCGACTGGACGCCGTACTGACGGTCGTGCATCTGGTCTACACGGCAGGGCATGTGGCGGCAGGGCAAGTGCTGACTCGCTCTGACCTGACTGGGCGGGCGGTGGAATTGGCAAAACTCCTCGTGCGGCTGATGCCCAAGGAGCCAGAGGCAGAGGCACTGCTGGGCTTGCTGCTGATGACCGAGGCCCGGGGCGACGCGCGACTCAGCGAGGACGGCGAGTTGGTCCTACTCGCTGACCAGGACCGCTCGAAGTGGGACGGGAAGCTGCTCGCGGAAGGCGTCTCACGGGCGACCGCGGCACTGAACGGGGGAGGACTGGGACGCTTCGCGCTGCAAGCGGCCGTCGCCGGGCTGCATGTGACCGCGCCCTCGTGGGAGCAGACGGATTGGACCCAAGTGGTTCGCATGTACGACGCGATGCTCATCAGCTGGCCGACTCCGATCGTCGCCCTCAACCGCGCCGCCGCCCACAGCCTCGTCCCCGGCGCGAACCTGGAAGCCGCTCTCGCCGAGTTGGATGCCTTGAGCAACGAGCCGGCGCTGAAGTCGTACGCGTACCTGCCCGCGACCCGCGCCGACGTCCTCGCCCGCCTCGGCCGCGTTCAGGAGGCGGCCGAGGCGTACGACGCCGCGATCACCCTCACCGCCAACGAAACCGAACGCCGCTTCCTCACCCGCCGGCGCTCAAGTCTCGCCGAGCACTCAGCAAGGCCAGCGCAACAATCGCCAATCCCAGACCGATGAGCAGCCACCACAGCGCATGCTCGGCGGTGGTGAAACCGGCAGTCGAGGATCCGACGACGGTCCCGGCGATGGCGACTCCGAGCGTCGTACCGGTTTGCCGGCCGGCGGAGGCCACCGACGCGGCGAGCCCGGTCATCGATGACGGCATGCCGGAGACCGCGGTGTTGGTGATCGGCGGGTTCACCAAGCCGAGAAACACGCCGATGAAGAGGTAGATCGCGAGTACGACGATCATCGGTGTGGACGGCCCGAGCCAGAACGACGCGGCGGCACCCGCGGCCAGCGCCGATCCCGCGATCACCAACGGCAGACGCGGACCGCGGCTGCCGGCCATCCGGCCGGCGAACGGCGACAGCACGATGATCAGCGCACCCACCGGCAGCAGGCAGAGCCCGGCCGTGAAGGCGGACAGCCCACGCACGTTCTGCAGATAAAGCTGAGTGACGAACAGAAAAGCGCCGAACCCACACAACGCGAAGACCGCCATCACGATCGCCGAACTGAACGGCAAGCTCCGGAACAAATGCAGCTCCAGCAGCGGATCAGTCCGGCGCGGTTCGTAAGACAGCAGACCGATCAGCGCGAGTACGGCGACAACCAGCAGCCCGAGGATCACCGGCGAAGACCAGCCCAGCGAGTGCGACTCGATGATCGCGTAGACAACACTGCCGAGCAGCAGCGTCACCAACCCCTGACCGACCGGGTCGAACCGGCGGGCCCGGGGAGCGCGGGATTCGGGCACGAACAGCCTGGTGAGTACGAGCGCGGCCAGCACGATCGGCAGGTTGATCCAGAACACCGAACGCCAGCCGAAACCGTCGACAACCGCACCGCCGAGGATCGGCCCCAGCGCGAGCGACAGTCCGGACATCGAGCCGAACACCCCGATCGCTCTCGCCCGCTCGGCGCGGTCCGGGAACGCCTGAGCGATGATCGCCATCGCGACCGGGTTCAGCATCGTGCCGCCGACGGCCTGCAGCGCGCGGGCCGCGATCAGCCAGCCGATGCTCGGCGCGAGGCTGCACAGCAGTGAGCCGAGCCCGAAGGCGGCCAGGCCGAACTGGAAGATCCGGCGACGTCCGATCCGGTCGGCGGTCGACCCGGCGAGGAGCAGGAAACTCGCCATCACCAGCGTGTAGGCGTCGACGGTCCACTGCAGGCCCGACATCGAGGTGTGCAGCTCGGCCCGGATCGCCGGTAAGGCAACGTTGATGATCGTGATGTCCATCACCACCACGACGATGCTGGCGCAGCAGATCGCGAGGATCAGGTTCTGCCGGCGGCGGCTGAGTGCTGCTGGAGCGGTTGTTGTGAGCGTCATACCTCGACGCTAGGATTTAGAGCGTGCTCGAAGTCAAGGAAGCCGTCCCTGCCGCCGGAGTGAGCATCGCCGAGGCCGCCCGCCTCAGCGGCGTGAGCGTCCACACCCTGCGCTATTACGAGCGCGCCGGCCTGGTCGTCACCACCGTCGACCGCACGGCCGGCGGCAGACGGCGGTATCGCGAGATCGATCTGAAGTGGATCACCGTCTGCACCCGGCTGCGAGCGACCGGGATGCCGATCGCCAAGATCCGCCGGTACGCCGAACTCGTCTCGGCCGGGCCCGGAAACGAGGAGCAGCGGCTCGAGCTCCTCGAGGCCCACCGCGCCGAAGTCCTGGCGAACCTCGCCGAACTCCAGAGCAACCTCGAGCTGATCGACCACAAGATCGACGTCTACCGAGGCCGCCTCGAAGCCGGCGAAGCCGACAGCCTCTGGGCCCCCAGACCCTGACTCGAGCCCAGACCCTCAAACCTGGTGACGAGCGCGGGATCGCTGAACACGTGGATTCGGCTGATGCCGGTCGATGTCGCGGTGAGGACTGCCACGCCGAGCGGCTGATGGATGCCGGTGGCATCCCGGAGGTAGACGGCGGCCGCTGGCTGGTTGTTGGCGACCGTTGGGATCATGCGCCAATCGCCAGGCGATCCGACTGCCTCGCTCAGCACGCGGAGGCAGTTCACCCGGCCGGAGAACCAGGTGGTGGTGCCGACCATTTCGATGGCCGCGTCGGCGCGCAGCGCTCGCTCAAGGGCGGCAGTGTCGGCGTTCTCGAAGCCGGCGATGTATTCGGCGAGCAGCGCGCGGGCCTGTGGATCGGTTGGCTCGGTGACATCCGACTGTTCCGGAGCTGTCTCGTCGAGGCGAGCCCGGGCGCGCTGGAGGGTACTCTTCACCGCCGCGACCGTGGTGCCGAGCATGACGGCGACCTCAGCCGCCGGGAACGCGAGCACCTCCCGCAAGATGAGTACGGCGCGCTGCTTCGGTGGAAGGTACTGCAGGGCCGCGATGAGCGCGAGCCGCAGGCTCTCCCGGCCGGTGACGATCGCCGCCGGGTCCATCAAGAACGGCTCGACCCACGGGACGTCGGCCGGGGTTGACGGGCCGTCCGGGTCATCACTGGGTGCACCGAGGCCGGACGGGAGCGCCCGCCTGCCGCGCTGCTCGAGCGCGGTCAGGCAGGCGTTGGTCGCGATCCGGTAGAGCCAGACCCGCAGCGACGATCGCTCCTCGAACGCTGAGTACGAGCGCCAGGCCCGCAGGTACGTCTCCTGCACGAGATCCTCGGCCTCGTCCACCGAGGCGAGCATCCGATAGCAGTGCGCCAGCAGTTCCTTCCGGAACGGCTCGCTCCGACGCTCGAACTCAGCCCTGGTCGTCATCACGCTTCCATCATCAGGTGAGGGCGGACCCAGTCGGCCATCCGCCCGATCGCGTCGTCGGCCTCCGGCACGCGACCGGCCCCCATCTGGAAGGTGTGCTGCATGTCGGGGAAGACATCGAGCCGCACCTCGACTCCGGCCTTCTCCGCATGTTCGGCCAGCAGTCGAGCGTCGTCGACCAGCACCTCGTCACCACCCACCTGGACGTAGATCGGCCCGAAGCCGGTCAGATCGCCGTACAGCGGATTCGCCATCGGATCGCGTGGATCGCCGTCCGGACCTAGGAAGGTGCTGACCAGCCCTCGCACGAGCTCGCGATGGAAGAACGCGTCCCGGTCCCGGTTGGCGTCGTACGACGAGCCGGTTACCTCCAGGTCCACCGCCGGTGAAATCGCCAGCGTAGCGACCGGCAGCGGCAGACCGAGCTCCCGGGCTCGCAGTTGCGTGGTGATCGCCAGGCCGGCCCCGACGGAGTCGCCGCAGAACGCGACCGCGCCGACGCCCTGGTCGAGCAGCCATCGATAGACGGCTGTCGCGTCGTCGACCTGGGCTGGATGGGTGTATTCGGGAGCCAGCCGGTAGTCGAAGACGAGCGCCCGGGCGCCGAGGGCCTTGGCGAGGTGACCGAACATCTTCCGGTGCGACCAGACCGATCCGCCGATGAACCCGCCTCCGTGCATGCACAGCAACACCCGATCCATTACGGCGCCTTTCGGCACGATCCACAACGCTGGTACATCATCCGTAGCGATGTAGTCGACCCCGAGTGGCTCTGTGGTCAGCCCGGCCCACGCATGGTCGGCCGCCTCCCGGTCCGGGTGCTCCACAGCCCCTGCCGCCGCCCAATGGCGTCTTACCAGCTCCGACTGCTGACTCGGCATCTCCAGATTCCCTTCCTCGGCAATGCTTCGGCCATGTAGACCGGCAGGCTCCGGAAAAAGAATCGGTGTGCTTCACTGAAATATGGCTGTTCCCGATGCGGGGCCGCCGTTGTCGGCTTCGGAGGAGCGGACGTGGGGATGATCGCCCACGTCGGGGTGTTCGTCGCGGCCTGGTTCGCGATGGGGTTCCTGTGCGCTGGTGGTGATCATCCTCGCCACGGTCGCGGCCTCCGGCGGGCGCGAGTACCGCTATCCACTCACGATCAGGCTGGTCCGCTAGTGTGCCGACGGTGGAACTGATCGGCCAAGGAATGGAAGGTGCCGTCTACGACCTCGGTGACGGCCGTGTCAGCAAGACCTGGTTCGATCGGAGGCCGGACGACGTACGTCCGCTGAAGGCGTTCCTGGACGAACTGCCACCGCTCCCGTTCCGTACGCCGCGTATCGGCGAGATCGGTCAGCAGAACGGTCAGGCAGTCACCGTCGAGGACAAGCTGACCGGCACCCCACTGCAAGATCTCCCTGAGGATCAGGCACTCGACGTGTTCGTCGGGGTGGTCGAGGCCCTCGGACAGACCACGCCCGGCCCGGCCAGCAAGGCGCTCCCGGTCCTCAACCAGCCCTTCTGGTACGACGACCTCTCCTGGGGCGAGGCGCTGGCAGCCCTGGTACGACGCCGCGCCGCCGAATCCCAGCCGCACCTCCACGGCTTCGAGGACCTGATCGAGCACGTGACAGCTCAGCTCAGGACGATCGAGCCGGACAAGCTCAGCGTCGTACACGGGGACATTTGCCCGCCCAACCTGCTGATGGATGGACCGCGGGCCGCCGCGCTGCTCGACTGGGGTTTCTACTCGACGGCCGGTGACAACACCTTCGAAGCGGCGCTCGCCGCCGGGTTCTTCGACATGTACGGCCCGGAGGCGCGCCGGCTCGACGACCTGCTGCTGGACCGGTTCGAGCAGCTAGGCCACGACCGGCACCGCATGTACCTGTACCGCGCGGCCTACGCGATCACCACCGCGACCATCTACGACGAGAACGCCGGCGACGGTCACTACGTCTGGTGCGTCGACAACCTCAAACGATTGGCTGACCGTCTCTGAGGTTGTGCAGCCGCGTGGGCTCGCTCAGGATCAGCGGCAGCCGGCGGGCGTTCAGCGGCGAGACCAGCCCGGCCAGCGCATCAGCGGAGTGCCAGGCGATACCGCGGATCTCGAAGCCGTCCGGCGTCAGCTCATCGATTAAGCCCGGGTCGTGGACGCCGCCGTCGTACAGAATCTCGACGGCATCGCCCCAGCCTTCCCAGCGTGGCAGCCAGTCGATCGCGAGTACGCCGAGCAGCGGCAGCGCGACGCCAAGCTCCTCATGCATCTCCCGAGACGCACCGGTCGCCGGATCCTCGTCCGGCTCGACCACACCACCGGGAAGCTCCAGGTCCTTCTTGTAGCTGACCTGACACAACAGCACCCGCCCAGCCGTGTCCCGCACGACCACGTGCGCGATCACGCGCTTCTTCGGCAACACCGAGTCCATCAACGCGGTCCAGCCGAACAGAGTGTCCGGCCGCGGGTCGTCGCGCCGCAGGCCGTACACAGCCACGTCGCGACGCTCACCTTGCAGCGTCGTGGCCCCTCGCAAGAGTCCCTCGCGCCGGAAGCCGGACCGGATCGCCACGCGGGCGGATGCCCGGTTCTCCGGGTCCACCTTCGCCTCGAGCCGGTCCAGCCCGAGCTCACCGAAGGCGTAGACAGTCAGCAGCCGTACGGCGCGCCGCGCGACCCGCCGGCCGCGATACGGCTTGTACGTCGTCCACGAGATGTTCGCGACACCGTCGGCGATCCGGCGGACCTCGACGGAGCCGACCGGGCCTGACTCGCCGGCCAGTTCGACGACGAAGCTCACCACCCGTCGATCGTCGGCGTACTGCCGATGCCACTCCTCGATCGCCGAGGCCAGATTGGACCGCTCTGGGAGGCCCGGGAAGTCGAACCAGCGGACCATCTCGTCGTCGTGGAGGCCCACGGCGGTGTCGATGTCCTCCTCGCGCCACGGTCGCAGCGTCAACTCGCCATCGGTCAGCGTCGGTTGTGGCGGTACGGCGGTCACGCCGTGAACGCTACCCGGTGTAGCGCAAGTACAGCGTGGCTAGGGGTGGGACGGACAGTTCGGCGCTGGTTTCCATGCCGTGCCAGGCCGGGCCGTCGGCTTCGACGGAGCCGTAGTTGCCGACGCCCGAGCCGCCGTACGTGTCCGCGTCCGTGTTGACCGCCTCGGCCCACTGGCCGCCGTACGGGAGGCCGAGCCGGTAGCCGTGGTGCGGGATCGCGGAGAAGTTGGCGACGCAGGCGACGGTCGGCTCGCCTTCGTCGCCGTACCGGATGAACGAGAAGATGTTGTTGCCGGCATCGTTGGCGTCGATCCAGGTGAACTTCTCCGGCGAGTGGTCCGTCCGCCACAGCGCCGGGGTGTCGCGGTAGAGGCCGTTCAAGTCCTTGACCAGCTGCTGCAGACCGCGGTGATCCGCGTGGTCGAGCAGCCACCAGTCGAGTTCGCCCTTCTCGGACCACTCCGACTCCTGGCCGAACTCACAGCCCATGAACAGCAGCTGCTTGCCTGGATGCGCCCACATCATCGCCAGGTACGCGCGGAGGTTCGCCAGCTGCTGCCACCGGTCGCCCGGCATCTTGCGCAGCAGCGAACCCTTGCCGTGCACAACTTCGTCGTGCGACAGCGGGAGGACGAAGTTCTCCGAGTAGGCGTACATCATCGAGAACGTCATCTCGTGGTGGTGGTACTGCCGGTGGACCGGCTCGTGCTCCATGTAGCTGAGCGAGTCGTTCATCCAGCCCATGTTCCACTTGAAGCCGAAGCCCAGGCCGCCGAGGTGCGTCGCCCGGGTGACGCCCGGCCAGGAGGTGGACTCCTCGGCAACGGTGATGACGCCGGGGACTCGCTTGTAGAGCGTCGCGTTCATCTCCTGCAGGAACGACACCGCCTCGAGGTTTTCGCGGCCGCCGTACTGGTTTGGCACCCATTGGCCGTCCTGGCGCGAGTAGTCCAGGTAGAGCATCGACGCGACCGCGTCCACGCGCAGGCCGTCGATGTGGAATTCCTCGGCCCAGTAGATCGCGTTCGCGACCAGGAAGTTGCGCACTTGCGGGCGGCCGAAGTCGAACACCAGCGTGCCCCAGTCCGGCTGCTCGCCGCGCCGTGGGTCCGGGTGCTCGTACAGCGGCGTTCCGTCGAAGCGAGCCAGCGCCCAGGCGTCCTTCGGGAAGTGGGCCGGGACCCAGTCGACGATCACGCCGATGCCGGCCTGGTGCAGCCGGTCGACCAGCATACGGAACTCGTCCGGGTCGCCGAACCGCGAGGTGGGCGCGAAGTACGACGTGACCTGGTAGCCCCAGGAGCCGCCGAACGGGTGCTCCATCACCGGCATCAGCTCGACATGGGTGAAGCCCATTTCGTTGACATAGGCAACGAGTTCGTCGGCGAGCTCGCGGTACGACTTGCCCTTGCGCCAGGAGCCGAGGTGCACCTCGTAGACGCTCATCGGCTCGGCGTAGGACTCCGACGCCGCCCGCCGCTCCAGCCACTCGGCGTCGTTCCACTCGTACGTCGATTCGTGTACGACGGAAGCGTTCGCCGGGGGAGTCTCGGCCAGGTTCGCCATCGGGTCCGCCTTCTGCCGCCAGACGCCGTCGCGGCCGCAGATGTCGAACTTGTACCTCGTGCCCGGGCCGACGCCGGGGACGAACAGCTCCCACACGCCGGAGCTGCCGAGCGAGCGCATCGGGTGCGCGCGGCCGTCCCAGAAGTTGAAGTCCGCGGTGAGGCGGATGCCCTGCGCGTTCGGGGCCCAGACGGCGAACGACGTACCGGTGATGGTGCCGGCCGGACCGTCGTACCGGCGGACGTGGGCGCCGAGCACGGTCCACAACTGCTCGTGCCGGCCCTCACCGATCAGGTGCAGGTCGACCTCGCCGAGGGACGGGAGATAGCGGTACGGGTCGTCGACCTCGATCGCGGGACCGTCGGTGTAGCTGACCTCGAGGCGGTAGTCGGGCACCTTGTCGATGTCGAGTACGCCGACCCAGACGCCTTCGAACTCGTGCCGCAGTTCGAGCCGCTGGTCGTCGTGCAGCACCGTCACCGTCTGCGCGAACGGGCGCAGCACGCGCACCGTCACACCGTGATCGCCGAGGTGCGGGCCGAGCACCTGATGGGGATCGTGGAACGTCCCGCTCACCAGTCGCTCCAGCACCGTCCGATCCACCGGAACCGCCGTCACCGGCGGCCTTTCCGCAGCCACCGCAGGCTGCTCGAAAGCCCCAAGATCCTGCGCAGTAACCGGCCCGGTGTTCCGCTCGCTCGATCCCATAAACCCCATCCTGCCCGATCTACCGACCATCTACCGCACCCCCGTACCCGTCGAGTTCTTATGTACACAAACCTCACTCGGTGAGCGCGTTGCGGACGGTGGTTAGGCGGGTGGCGTAGCGGGGCCAGGCGAAGCCGGCGCGGGCGTAGGCGGCGGTGGTTTCGGTGGTTATGGAGGCCGCCTGGGGGCGGTCGCCTTGGGCGAGGGCGAGGGCGGCGGCTACGGCGCGGGCGGCCAGCCAGATCGTGCTGTGGGCGGGGGCTTCTTCGAAGACTGCGTCCAGCAGGGTTGCGGCTTCGTCGAGTTCGCCTTGCTGGATGAGTACGTCGGCCAGGTCGATGTAGGCGACGTTGGCACCGCTGCCGTCGGCGATCGCGTATTCGATCGCGGAGCGCAGGTGCTTCTCCGCGTCACCGAGCGAGCCCCGCGCGACCGCGACCAGAGCGCGGATCACGTCGTTCAGCGGAAGGATCTGCCGGTCGTCCAACTGGCGGGCGTAGTGGTCGGACTCGGTCGCCGCCTTCAGCGCCTCCTCCAGCCGGCCGAGGCTGACCAGGGCGCCGGCGAGGTTGCTGAGTCCACGCGACAGCCCGTGCTCGTCGCCGTACTCGCGATCCGCGACGATGCACGTTTCGTAGCACTCGCGGGCCGCCTCGGGCTGACCGGTGTAGACGTACAGCGTGCCGAGCGCGTCGGTGAACGACGACAGCCGTCGTTCGAAGCGGGGCGACGTACGGGCGAGGGCCTGGCCGGCCTGCAACGGGGTGAATGCGTCGTTGAGATGACCGCGCTCGATCTCGACGATGCTGCGGTAGTACAAGACCGTCATCGTCAGGTTGTCGTCGTCCTGCTGCCGGGCGAGCGCTTCGGCCTCGGTCAGCTTCGCCGCGGCCTCCTCGAAATGGCCGCGCATCGTCAGCATGAAGCCGTGGTTGCTCAGCGCGGTCAGCCGTTCGGCCATGGAGGCGCCCGGTGCGTCCGACAGAGCCGCGAAGTGCCGCGCCGCTTCCGGGTACCAACCCCTGATCAGCCAGGGGAAGTGCATCTCGAGAGCAAGCCGGAGCCCGGCGAGCGCGTTGTCCGTGCCCGGCGCACGATCCAGCGCGTCGAGCAGATTCGGCCACTCGGCGAACACCGCGCCGACCGACTGCGCCGAGGCGAAGTCGTTGTCCTCCTCGCCCAAGGTCCGGACGTACTGCGTCGCCCACTCGAGCTCGGCCGCTCGCGCAAGCTCGGTCTCGCCGGCCTCCTCGAGCTTCGCCAGTGCGTAGTCCCGCACGGTCTCAAGCAACCGGAACCGCCGCCCGTTCACCGCCTCGACCGTCAGCAGACTCCGGTCCGCCAGCTCCGTCAGCGCCGGCGCGACGTCCCGCGGATCCAGCGCGACCTGCTCGGCCGCCTCCAACGTGAACCCACCCGCGAAGACCGCCACCCGCCGCAGTACGGCGCGTTCCGCCTCGCCGAGCAACTGATGACTCCAGTCCAGCGCGGCGACCAGGCTCGTGTGCCGAGCCTGCGAATCCCGCGACCCGGCCACCAGCAGCCGCATCCGATCCGCGAGCCGCTTCGCCAACTGCGGCACGGTCAACGTTCGGGTGAGACCAGCGGCCAGCTCGATCCCGAGCGGCATCCGATCGACCGCCGTACAGATCGCCGAGACCTGCTCCGGATCGGCCCCCTGCGCGTCGGCCGCACAGCGCTCGGTGAACAGCTGCGCCGCCGCCAGCGCATCCAGCGGACGCATCGGCCGCACTTCCTCGGCCGCGAGTTGCAGCGGACGCTGCGACGTCACCAGCACCGTCAACGAAGGCGCCCGGCGCAGCAACCCGGCCACGATCTCGGCAACCTGCTCAACCACATGCTCCGCGTTGTCGAGCACCAGCACCGACCCGTCGAGCGCGGCCGCGGCCGCCGCAATCGGATCCGAACCACCGGCATCGTCACCCACGATCGCTTCCAGTACGGCGCTCTCGCGCTGCAGCGGAGCAAGCTCGATCAGCCGTACGACGCGACCCGCCACGGCCCGCGCGGCCTCGGAGGACAACCGCGACTTCCCGCTGCCCGGACCTCCGGTCAACGTGACCAGACCTGGTTCGTCGAGTCGTTTCACCAGCGACGACAGCTCCTGCTGCCGCCCGACGAAGCTGGTCAGCGGAGACGGCAGATCAGCTGCCGGCGCGGCTGGGGGAGCGGCCGGCTCAGGGGCCGAGAGCAACAAGGTGGGATCCTGCCGGAGCAACCGCAGCTCCATCGCCGCGCTGTCCGGCGCCGGGTCGACACCGAGCTCTTCCGCGAGCCGGTTCCGCAGCCTGGCCATCCGGCTCAGCGCATCCGCCTGGCGTCCGGTCCGGTACAACGCCAACGCCAGCAGGCACCAGAGTCGTTCGTGCAAGGGGTTCTCAGCCGCCAGCGCTTCCAGCTCCCGGCCAGCTTCAGCCGCATGCCCGAGAGCCAGTTCTGCGTCCAGCAGCTCTACCTGCAGAGTCAGCCGCCACGCATCCAGCTGTTCGCCTTCGGTCACGGCGTACGGAACCGTCCTCAGGTCCGCGAGTGACGGCCCGCGCCACAGTGCGAGCGCCTGCCGCGCAGCCGTCCGTACGGCGAGGTGGTCGCCGGCCCGCACGGCCGCATGCATGCGCTCGGCCGCCGCCCGGGCCTCGGTGAGATCGGTCAGCTGCGCCGCGAGCGCATAGCCGCCGTTGACCCGGGTGAGCGAATCAGGCGAGTCGATCGCGGCGCGCAGCCGGGACGCGAGCACGCGCAGGCGCTCGGTCGGGCGGGCCAGGTCGACGTCACCCCAGAGGTCCGCGGCGAGCCGGTGGTCTGGCACGGACATCCCGCCGGCCAGCGCGAGCCGGACCAGCAGAGCCCGCTCCAACGGACGGTCGACGGAGATCGGGGCGCCGCCGAGCCGGACTGCCAGAGGACCGAGGACAAGCACCTCTAGCGGGGGCTCGGGGGGCATACCCGCAAGTATTACAGTGGTCGCTCACCCACGCTCTGTAATTCTCACCTCAGTGAGGGTTACTTGGCAGAGATTTGGGGTATCAGCGTTCAGCCAGTTGTGCGGCCGCCGCCAATGGGATCGGCAGCCAGGTCGGCCGGTTCCGGGCTTCGTACAGCGTCTCGTAGACCACTTTGTCCGCCAGGAACGCGTTCAGCAGCACATCGAGATGCCGCGGATCCGCCCCGGCCACTTCGGCGTAGCCGTCGCAGAACGCCCGCTGGTTGCGACCGGCCCACTCGGCCGCGCGGTACGCGATCTGGGAGTCGCCCAGGTGGTCGGCCAGCAGCGACCGGGCCGCGTAGTCGAACGAGCGCAGCATCCCGGCGATGTCCTTGACGGGGGTGTCCAGCGCGCGCCGCTCGATCAGCGACTTGGCCGGCTCGCCCTCGAAGTCGATCAGCTTCCAGCCGTCGATCGTCCGCAGTACCTGACCCAGGTGGAAGTCACCGTGGATCCGCTGCACCGTGACCGGCTGGTCGTACGTCGCCAGCGCATCGAACCACCGGGCCAGACCGTCCTTGTACGGCGCCAGCTCGGGGATCACACCGGCGGCGAGGTCGAGCCGGCGCCGCATCGCCGCAGAGTGCTCGACCAGCTTGGCCGGCTCCCAGATGTCCGTACCGAGGGCCTTGGCCAGCTCGGAGTGGACCTGCGCCGTACTCGCGCCGAGCCGGTGCGACTCGGCGGCGAAGTCACCGCCGACCTCCTCGGCGTGCAGGTCACCCTCGGCGTACAGGTCCCGCACCGACGAGCAGGCGAACGACCAGCCGTCGGTCGCGTTCTTCTGGAACGCGGTCATCATCGCCAGCTCGCCCGTGTCGGTCCCGCCGCCCGCGTGCGGCCAGCTGCCGCGCGCCGACCCGAGCACCTCCGGGACCAGCTCCGACCCGGCCTCGGTGAGCGCCGACTCGATCTCGACCCCGGGATTGCTCCCGGGCTCGAGCCGCCGGAACACCTTGAGCAGCGCCACGTCGCCGAACACCAGCGACGTGTTGCTCTGCTCCACGGTGAGGACGAGCGACTGCGCGTCCTCCGGTACGACCGTGCTCCGGTCCGGGGCGTGGACGGGATGGAACTCCAGCCCGTCCAGCCGCCGTCCGTGGGTCAGCCCGTCCAGCCAGTACGGCGTCGCCTCCTTGTCGTGGAGGGCGTCGTACACCCAGACCTGGGTGTCGCCGAGATCCTGCTCCTCCCACTCACCGACCAGCGCGTGACCGAGGTTCTCGACCGGTTCGCGGTGGTAGCTGAGCGGCAGCTGGTAGACGCGGATCGGGTACTCCGCGCCGGGCGGACCGGAACAGTAGACGAACCCGATCCGGACCGCGGGCCAGGCGTCCTCGACCGACAGCCACACCGAGGTGGCCATCGCGTCGACATGGACGTCGTGTCCCTTCTCGCCGAACCACCTCTGGCCCGAGCAGAAGGACTGGACCTGGTCCAGATGGGAAGTCACTACATGCTCTCCTCGTGGTCAGCCGGCTTGTGTACCGGCAGCCGGAACCAGTAGAAACCGTGCGCGCCAAGGGTCAGCAGGTACGGCAGTTCGCCGATCGTCGGGAAATGCACCCCGCCGAGCAGCTCGACCGGCTCCACACCCTGCCACTGCCGCAAGTCGAGCTCGATCGGCTGCGGGAACCTTGACAGGTTGTTCACACACAGCACCACGTCGTCACCGAACTCACGCACGTACGACAGCACGCTGGGGTTGGAGCCCCCCAGGTCTGTGAAAGTACCCATGCCGAAACACGGGTGCTGCTTGCGGGTCTGGATCATCCGCCGGGTCCAGTGCAGCAGCGAGGACGCGTTCTCCATCTCGGCCTCGACGTTGACCGCCTGGTAACCGTAGACCGGGTCCATGATCACCGGCAGGCTGAGCTTGCCCGGGGTGGCGGTCGAGAACGAGGCGTTCCGGTCAGGCGACCACTGCATCGGAGTCCGTACGCCGTCGCGGTCGCCGAGCCAGATGTTGTCGCCCATGCCGATCTCGTCGCCGTAGTACAGGATCGGCGAGCCGGGCAGGCTGAGCAGCATCGCGGTGAACAACTCCATCTTGTTCACGTCGTTGTCCAGCAGCGGGGCCAGCCGGCGGCGGATGCCGATGTTGGCCTTCATCCGCGGGTCCTGCGCGTACTCGCCCCACATGTAGTCGCGGTCCTCGTCGCTGACCATCTCGAGCGTCAGCTCGTCGTGGTTGCGCAGGAAGATGCCCCACTGGCACGTCTCCGGGATCTCCGGCGTCTGGGCCAGGATCTCCGAGATCGGGAACCGGGACTCCCGACGGACGCCCATGAAGATGCGCGGCATCACCGGGAAGTGGAACGCCATCTGGCACTCGTCACCGCCGGAGGAGCGGTCGCCGAAGTACTCGACCACGTCGGCCGGCCACTGGTTCGCCTCGCAGAGCAGGACGCGGTCCTCGTAGTTCGCGTCCACCTCCTTGCGGACCCGCTTGAGGAACTCGTGGGTGCGCGGCAGGTTCTCGCAGTTGGTGCCGTCGGTCTCGAACAGGTACGGCACCGCGTCCAGCCGGAAGCCGTCCACGCCGAGGTCGAGCCAGAACTTCAGCGCCTCGATCATCGCGTCGCCGACGGCCGGGTTCTCGAAGTTCAGGTCGGGCTGGTTGGAGTAGAAGCGGTGCCAGAAGTACTGGCCGCGGACCGGGTCCCAGGTCCAGTTCGACTGCTCGGTGTCGACGAAGATGATCCGCGCGTCGGCGTACTTGTCGTCGGTGTCGGACCAGACGTAGAAGTCGCCGTACGGTCCGTCGGGGTCTTCCCGGGAGGCCTGGAACCAGGGGTGCTGGTCGGAGGTGTGGTTCATCACGAAGTCGACGATGATCCGGATCCCGCGGGCGTGCGCGGCCTCCATGAACGCGGCGAAGTCGGCGATCGTGCCGACCTCGGGCATCACTCCGGTGTAGTCGGAGATGTCGTAGCCGCCGTCGCGCAGCGGCGACGGATAGAACGGCGGTAACCAGAGACAATCCACGCCGAGCCACTCGAGATAGTCGAGTTTCTCGGTCAGACCCTGCAGATCGCCGATGCCGTCGGCGTTCGAGTCCTTGAAGGACCGCACGAGGACCTCGTAGAAGACGGCCCGCTTGAACCACAGCGGGTCACTCTTCGTCAGTCCGTGGTGCTGCTCCGGCAGCATGTCGGTCACGCTCACCTCCATCGGGTGTCTCCAAACCTAGCGGTACTGCGGGTTGCCGCCACGCACCCGAACCGGGTCGCGGACGGATGGACTCCTCCGGCGTGCACAGGTCCCCATACCCCGTTGCCAGGTTCGTAAAAGGGAACGCCGCGGTTTTGCCGGTGGGTCCGGTGATGTGGTGACGCCGTGGGATGGGCGGTCCGGCCCGGCGTTGCGCTCAGTGTGACGGTCCGAAGCCACTCCAAGCAAATAGGTGCCTCGTCCCCCTATCTCGCACCGTTTCCCGGGTCACCGGAGGTGCATGGGCGGTCAGCTTCTCGGCCCGCGCTCGCCCTTCTCCCTGGCGGTGTTCGGCGCGGTACGACGCCTGCCTCGGCCACCGCGGCCCGCCCTCTGCTGGGTGGCACGGCGCGCATCGCTCATCCCGGTCTGGGCCGCATCGACGTGCTTCTGGGAGAAGTCGTCGAGTGTCGCCTGACCGTCGGCGGGAGGACGCCAAACGCCGTCCTCGCCCTCTTCGAAGGTGACCACGGGTTTCGCCACGAGTCACATTCTCCTTCGGTGCGGTGTCACTCGGCGGGTTTGGCGGACTTCCGCGGACGGCGGGCGTACTTGGTGAAGCCGGCGCGTTCGGCATCGGCCTCGCTACGGAACCAGACCTCGGGTTTGGTCCGGCCGTAGTACGGCGAGTCGGGGGTGTGGAACAGCATCGACTGGGCGTTGCCCTTGATGGTGAACCCGTCCGGCGGACCCTGGTGCGGTACCGCATCGGCCGAGCCCTCACCGTACCGTCCGGGCGGCACGTCGGTGGGTACCTGCGGCTCACTCGCAGTTGTGTCGCCTGGCCCGAACTCGGCGACGTGATCGAAAAGCGTCGGCTCCTCGACCCGCTCCGGTTCCATCCGCCGCGAGAAGACCGGTTGCGGTACGACGGGCGCAGCCGGTACGACGGTCTCGGCCTGCACGACGGGCTCGGCGCGGACCCCGACCGATGCCCCGACCAGGACCTCTTCCTTCTCCTCCACCGGCTCCTCGACCAGGACCGGGGCAAGCTGTTCCCGTCGTACCAGCAGGAACCAGGTGATCGCCGCGCCGAGGGAGAAGGCGAGCAGGGACCACAGCCAGTTGTGCCGCATCAGCCAGGCCATCAGCGCACCCCTCTCGACAGGCGGTGCACCAGCCAGGCCGCCGCGCTTCCGAGCACGAACGCCACCAGCAGCAGGATCCAGGTCTCCGCGATCAGCCAACTCATCAATTCCCCTTAAGTGTCCCGTGATGCTGGTTCCTTGACGCTGGCGACGCCCAGGCACGCGCCTCGCAGCGTTGGAGCAGCATCCACGATGAAACCCGCATCGAGGACGCTGCTCCGCCTTGCGATGCACGCACCTGGACGCCGCCATCGTTCAAGGCCCCAGCATCACGGGCCACTTTGTACTCGAATCTCGGCCCGGCGGTTGGCGATCCGGCCGGCGGCGGTGGTGTTCGGCGCGACCGGGAAGGACTCCCCGTAGCCGTGCGCGAGGATGCGGTCGGCCCGCACTCCGAGCCGGACCAGCGTCGCCTTCACGGCGTCGGCGCGGCGTTGCGACAGCGGCAGGCTGGTGGCGGGGGAACCGAGGTTGTCGGTGTGACCGGCCACCTCGACCCGCGCGGTCGTGCACGTCTTCAGCAGCGCCGCGGCCCGGATGACCGAGCCCTTCGACGCGTCGTTCACGATCGATGTCCCGGACAGGAACACGATCTTGTTGTGCCGGGAGAACTCCGCCAGCCGGCTCCCGAAGGTGCGGCAGGCCTCACTGACCTCCGGCTTCGGCGGAGGCGGGAGCTCCAGTTCGTTCGCGACCACCGCACCCGGCACCGCCTTCGCGGCTGCCCGCGCGGCCGTCGCCTTGGCGGCCTGGTCCGCGACCTGACCCGTCAGCGTGATCGTC
Organism: Kribbella antiqua; assembly: GCF_004345665.1. Taxonomy (GTDB): domain Bacteria; phylum Actinomycetota; class Actinomycetes; order Propionibacteriales; family Kribbellaceae; genus Kribbella; species Kribbella antiqua. Next base: position 163,536 of record NZ_SLWR01000010.1, on the reverse strand, counting down.
GTACCGTCGTACCGCGCGGACACATCGCCGGGTCCGAAGGCCAGAGCCTGAATGAGTGGCGCCAACGCGGACGCGTCGGGCAACCCGGTCGCGGCGTCGACGGTGATCCGGTTGTCGAACTCCTTGCCCTCGTCGATCACCTTCCCGACCTCGGCGGCGACCGCGTCCTTGACCGCTTGATCGCGGACCACGGCCTGCACCCGGATCGCCTGTGCCGTCCGGCCCACCTCGAACGGCGCGATGGCCGCGGGCGGCGGGGGAGTGGGGGTGCTCTCCGTCGTACCGCCGTCGACCTTGACCGACCGTACGCCGTCGACGCCGGCGACCACCTCTCGGACTTCGCCGGCGTCCACCCCGGCCGGCACGGCGATCGTGGCGTCCCGGCCGTCGATGTCGACCTCGGCGCCGTTGATGCCGCGGGCCTGGAGCGCGGCCGTCGTACGATCCCGCAGCTCGTCCTCGGTGGTGCCCGCTTTGGCCGGAATGAGCACAGCCGTCAGCAACACGGGTACGGCGAGGGCCGCGAGCAGCCACACGACGAGCGGCCGCCGAACGAGTCCGGGCACTGTTCCTCCGTCGGATGCGGTCAAGGGTGACCGTGCGCGAGGACATTACTCCGTACCGCGGGCGGTCCGCACGCCGGACCCGCACATTTGTCCTGTCTCGGACAATTCGCATATGTGCCAGGTGGTCACGCGCTGAATCCCTTGACTTACTTCGCGTCGTGAAACGTACTTGTGCCTGGTTGGCTGACTGGGGAGGGACGCGCATGGAGCGGTCGCCGGATTCGTCGTTGATCATCGGGGTGGCAACCACCACGGCCGAGCGGGTGCAACTCGCCCGGCTGCTCGGCGGTGCGGAGGCGTTGTTGCTGGTGAACAGCGCGGACCAGGCCCGGGCCTTCCTCGAACTCACCACGGCCGCCGGTCCCGTCGTACTGACTCCGGCCCAACTGCCCGATGAGCAGACTGCCCAGATCGCGGCAGTGCCGTCCCCTTCACCAGCGGACCAGTTGGCCGACCTCTACCTGGACGTCGACCGCCGCGTCGTCCGCTGGCAGAACCGCGAGGTCCCCCTGACCCGCCTGGAACACGACTTCCTGCACTGCCTGGTCAAGGAACCTGGCCGCGTCTGGACCTACCAACGCCTCCACCACGCCGTCTGGGGCAACGAACACCTGGGCCACGGCTCCCACATCCACTCAGTGGTCAAACGCCTCCGCCAAAAACTCTCGAAGCTGGGCGCCACAGTCACCATCCACGCCGTCCGAGGCGTCGGCTTCCATCTCCTGCCCACTACCTAGTCACCAGGACGGCAGCCAGTACGGCGTGGACGTCGGCGGGCCGGGCACCTTCGAGATCGAGGTCGCCGACCGAGGTTTCCGGAGTTCTACTGCCAGCCAGTGCAGATTTGTTTCCGGAGATCGGCGCAACGGCTGCCGAGCCCGGCCGGCGCGTGGACGTGCGACCGGCCCTCACCCAAGGGCGGGTGAGGGCCGGTTTGACTACTCGACTGTTACTTGACTGCCTTCAGGGCGAAGTCCTCGATGACGGGTTCGTCGGGGAGGAGTTCGGTGCTGCGGGTTTGGGGCTTGTAGCCGTCCTTGGCGGCGATCAGGGTGAGCGGGTTGTTGCGGATGTCCAGCCAGTAGGCGTAGTTGCCGTCCTTGTCCGTGATGAACGTGTAGGACTGCGCCCACGAGTCCACCTGGACGGTCGCGCCCGGGAGGGCAGCCTCTGCGCCGGCGGAGCTGATGCCCGTGACGGTGCCCTGCAGCTTGCTCCAGGTGCTCGGCGGGGTGACGTTCATCGTCACGCCCACCGCCGGGACGGTGTACGGCGTGTTCTCGCCGATCGTGACCGACCCGCTGTACGTGCCGGGCTGGTCGACGTTGGCCTTCAGCGTGACCTTGACCGTCGTCGACGCGCCCGGGGCCAGCGTGGCCTCGGTCTTGTCGATGGACAGCCAGCTCACGTCCGCCGACGACTCGGCGCACTCCTCGAGACCCGGCAGGGCCTCGGAGTCCGCGGTGGCGGTGAAGCCACCGGACGAGCCACCGACCTTGTAGAAGCCGCAGGCCGCACCACCGCGGTACCGCGGCAGGTTGGCGTTCGGCAGCGCGGCCCAGGTCTCGGCCGCCGGGTCGTACGAGAACCCGGCGTTGGTGACCGCTCCGGCCTGGACACCGCCGACGATCAGCAGCTTGCCACCGGCCACGGCGTACGACGCCGCCCAATGGTCGGCGGGCGCGTCGGCGATCGCGGACCAGGCGTTGGCTCCCGGGTCGTAGACGTACGCCGACTTCAGCGAGGCAGCACCGTCGTTACCGCCGGCGCAGTACAGCTTGCCCTCGATCGCACCGCAGGACGCGAACGCGACCGACTTCGGGTAGTTGGGCAGGGTCTCCCAGCTGTTCGCGGCCGGGTCGTACCGGACCACGCTGTTGCTCATCGGCAGGCAGCTGGAGGTGGTGCAGCCACCGACGGCGTACAGCTTGCCGTCGAGGACGGCCTGACCGGCCGCGGCCCGCGGAGCCGGGTTCGCGGCGACCGCGGTCCAGGCGTTGCTGGCCGGGTCGTACGACCAGGTGTCCCCGGCCGGACCGCTGGCACCCCAGCCGGAGCTGGCGATGATCTTGCCGCCCACAGCGCCGACGGTGACGGCGTTACGAGCGCCCGGCAGCGGGGCGATGGCGGTCCAGGCCAGCGTCGCCGGGTCATACACGTAGCTGTTCGCGGTCGACGCGCTGCCGTTGCCACCGGCAATCGAGTAGACCTTGCCTTCCAGGTTGACCACCCGGTTGTCCATCACGGTCGACGGGTAGTCGGCGATGTCGGCCCACGGCGCCGCAGCCGGTGCGGCGGCCGGCTTGGTGCCCGCCATCTTGCCGGACAGCTTGTTCGCGAACGAGGTGGTGACCTCGAGCCGCTGCAACGGAGCGCCGGTGCTGCTCAGCAGCTGCTTCTTGCTGGTCTTGCTGCCGTCCGCGTTCTCCAGCACGAAGCCGCCGTCCCGCTCACCGAACTTCACGTCGACCGGCTCACCACCGGTGTTGGTGACGGTGAACGACTTGGTCACCTTGCCGGTCGGCAGCTGCACGGTGCCGCTGACACTTCCCGGCGTGATGGCCAGCCGCCCCGCCGTCAACGTGTAGTCGGCCGGGGTGACCCAGTCGGCCTCCACGTTCACGCTCTGGCTGGAGCTCTTGTAGTTGCCGGCCTTGGCGGTGAAGCCCTGCGCGTCCGAGTCGGACGAGTAGAGCCAGTAGAAGCCGTCGTTCAGGCCGGTGTCCTCCGGCGTCGCCACGGTGGTCGCGGTCTCGGCGGGCTTGCTGTCCCGGGTGACCACGGCACCGTTCACGAAGCCGTTGGTGTTGGCGTCCTTGACGTTGCCGACGACGATGCCGCCGCCGACCGGCTCACAGGTGACCTGGCTGCCGATCAGGACGCTGTCGACCTCCCACCACCACTCGTACGAGGCGTTGTAGTAGTGGAACCGCACCTGTACGGCGGACTTGCCGGCCGCCTGCGGGATCGCGATCTCCTTCAGCCCGCGGATGTCGACGGACTGCGTCAGTACGTTCGTCCAGGTGGTACCGCCGTCGATCGACAGATCCACGTCGGCCTTCTCACCACCGAGGTAGTTGTACTCCTGGTTGAAGCGGATCACCGGAGCGGTGACCGCACTGAGGTCCACGACCGGGCTGACCAGCGAGGTGTCCTGCGAGCCACCGCCGCCGTACCTGTCGCTGTCGACGACCGCGAAACCGCCGCTGCCACCGGTCAGGTTGCCCCGGTTGCCGTCATCGGTGAACTTCCAGACCTGGCCGTTGCCCTTGTTGTCGACGACGGTCCAGCCGTTCGGCGCGGCCGTGCCGTCGAACGTCTCGAAGACACCGTCGGAGCCCCACTTATAGCCGGGAGCCGTCGTACACGCGTCGGTCCGGACCGGGACCGCGACGTTCTTGGTCAGGTTGCTGCTGCCGACCGTGATCGGCTGGCTGACGGTCTGGTAGCCCGGGTACTGCGACTCGATCTTCAGCGAGTACGCCGCTCCGGACGGGACCTTCAGGCTGTAGCGGCCGTTGGCCGGGGTGGTGTAGTCGAACACGCCACCCGGACCCTCGACAGTCACCTTCGCGTACAGCGGCCAGCCGTGGCCGGAGCCGTCCGTGATGGTGCCGCCGATGTTCACCTGCGGAGCGCACACCAGCGCGAAGTTCTTCGTCGTGGTCGCGCCGGTGGTGATCACCGCGGTCGCCGTCTGGGTCTTGTACCCGAACGACGCGACGGTCAGGTCGTAGCTACCGGCCGGCAGGACCGACGAGAACGTACCGGTGCTGCTGGTGGTGAGGACGCGGTCGGGCTGGCCGGCCGTCTTCACCGTCACGCTGGCGCCGGCGAGTGCGGCACCACCGGTCGCGGCGGTGACCTTGCCGGCCAGAGTGCCGGTGTCGCCGATCGGTGCGGCGTTTAGCAGAGCCAGCGCGTCCAGGCGACCCTCGCCGTACACGTTGTTGTCGGCGGCAGTGCCACCACACTGGCTGTCGGCCTTGTCGACCGCTGCACCGTCGAGCAGCGCGCGGGTCGCGTTGACGTCACCCTTCAGTACTGGCGACGCCGCCCACAGCAGGGCGACCGCGCCGGCGAGGTGTGGCGTGGCCATCGACGTACCGTTGAAGCTGCCGTAGGTGTTGCCCGGCAGGCTGGAGCGGACATTGACGCCCGGGGCCGAGATGTTCGGCTTGATCGTGCCGTTCTGGCCGACACCGCGGCCGGAGAACGAGGCGATGTTGTTGTTGATGTCGTAGGCGCCTGCCGAGTAGTTGCTGGTCAGGCTGCCCGGCGACCCGCTGCTCTGGCAGCCGAGCGTGCCGCTGTTGCCGTTCGCGAAGGCGCCGAAGATGCCGGACGCCGTCCAGGCGAGGGTGATGTCCTCCATGAACGGGTCGTTCGACGGCTGCGTCGAGCCCCACGAGTTGTTGATGATGTTCGGCCGCTTGCTCGCGTCCGGGTTCTGGCCGTTCAGGTCGGTCGGCTCGAGCATCCACTGACCGGACTCGATCAGCGCCGCGTCGCTCGGGCAGCAGCCGTTCGCGGCGATCCACTTGACCGCCGGCGCGACGCCGATCTGGTTGCCCGCGCCGTCGTCGCCGACCATGGTGCCCATCGTGTGGGTGCCGTGGCCGTTGCCGTCGGCCGGCGCGCTCGGCGAGGTGCCGGCTGCGTCGAACCAGTTGTAGTTGTGGTTGAACGTGCCGTCGCCGTTGTTGCCGCGGTACTGCTTCACCAGCGCCGGGTGGTCGTACTGCGCCCCGGTGTCGATGTTGGCGATGACGATGCCGGCGCCCTTGTCGCCGTACTGCGACCAGACGTCGTCGGCGTTGATGTTCGCGATACCCCACTCGAGCGCGTTGATCTCGTGCTCGTTCTCACCGGGGGTGATCTTGGGGACCTCGACGGCGGTCGGGTTGTAGAGGCCCTCGACCTCGGCGTGCCCGGCCAGGCTCTCGGCCAGTTCGAGCGTGCCGCTGGTGACGCGGATCGCGTTCGTACCCCAGAAGGCCTTGTACTGCACGTGTTGTGCGTCCAGTTCGGCACGGACCTTGGCCTGGCTCTCCGCGGCGGCCTTCTTCAGTGCCGCGGCGACGGCGGTGCCGCGCTCGTTCCAGTCGGTGATCTTGCTGGCGGCGGTCAGGTCGGCCTTGTCGGTGAACCGGACCCAGTAGTCGGTCGCCTCCTTGGCCTCCGCGCCGGCCAGTTTCGCCTTCAGTTCCGGCTTGATCTTCTCCGCCGGTGACGGTGTTGCTTCCGGTTTGGTGGGCGGCCCTGAATTGGGCACCGCCTGGGCCTGGCCGGCGGCGGCCAGTCCGGTCGCGACGACTGCCACCGTCGCCAGGGCACCCACCAGCGATCTGGCGAGTCCCCTTCGTGGTTGATGTGACATCTCTGCAGCCCCTCACTGGTAACGACCCCGAGTCGACTCCCCCGAGTCATTCGGTGCAGAGGTGCAGGCGGTCCGCCCCGTGAACCGGTTTAGCGAACGCACCGTGCCCCCCAGTAACTACGCAGCCGCGGCATGTGACACCGCGAGCCTGCCGAGGACCCTATGTGTCAGGTTGCGGCGTCAACAAGCACACTTCGTGAGCAAGATGTGACTAGCCGTCGCACCGATCGAGGCAAATTGGTCAAAGATTGGCAGTTCGTTGACGATCCAAGGCAAGGGTTGACATCGTGATCAGATGGTCACCGCCCGTGTCCCCGCTGTGCTTTTGGCCGCGCCTCCGGCGCGGCGGGTCATGGGGCCCTTGGCTCCCACCCTTCCCTCGTCACTCCGGTCGCTGTGCTTTTGGCCACGCCTCCGGCGCGGCGGGTCATGGGGCCCTGGCTCCCGCCCTTCCCTCGTCTCTCCGGTCGCTTCGCTCCCTGCGCTCCTCAGTCCAGGGCGGGAGGCCCCATGACACCCGGCTCCCTCCACTCCTCAGTCCAGGGCGGGAGGGCCCCATGACCGGAGCGGACGTCGATCTGACCACGGCCGGCCAGCAGGCGTTCCCACTGCTGATCGCGGTCGCGGCCACGCCGGAGGAACGCATCCGGCTCGCCGAGCTCGTCGACGACGTCGCACCCCTCCTCCTTGTGTCCAGCCTGGACGAACTGCGGAAGCTCCTCGTCCCGGGACCGCCGCCGGAACCACCCGAGCCTGCCATCGCCGAGCAGTCCTCGGACGGCGACGTGCTGACGATCGACCGGATGCGGTCGGTGGCTCAGTGGCGCGGCCGCGAGGTCCAGCTCACCGAGCTCGAGCACGACCTGCTCACCCGGCTGATGACGTCGCCGCTGAGGGTCTGGACGTACGACGCTCTGCACCAGACCGTCTGGCACAACCGCCACCTGCGCGGCACGGCCAACGTCCACTCGGTCGTCAAACGACTCCGCCGCAAGCTCGACGACCTCGGCACCACGGTCACCATCGACGCGGTCCGCGGCATCGGCTTCCGGCTCACCGATCACCAGCGCCCGGCCATCACCAGTCTCCGCGCGGGGTAGTTTGACTTGACGTGACGTTCTCCTCGTTGAGTCAGCTCGAGTGCCCTCGTTGTGGGACCGTCCACGACGCCGACCAGATCATCGGCCTGTGCCCGTGTGGATCGCCCTTGCTCGCTCGGTACGACGTGCAGTCGGTGAAGCTGACCAAGGACGAACTGGCCGCGCGGCCGCCTGACCTGTGGCGGTATCACGAGCTGCTGCCGGTGCGATCGGCCGCGAACGTGGTCACCCTGGGGGAGGGGATGACCCCGCTGCTCCCGTTGCCGCGGTACGGGCGTGAGGTCGGGGTGGACCGGCTGCTGATGAAGGACGAGGGGCTGATCCCGACCGGGACGTTCAAGGCGCGTGGGGCCGCGGTCGGCGTGTCGCGCGCGTACGAGGTCGGCGTACGGAAGATCGCCATGCCGACCAATGGGAACGCCGGGTCCGCGTGGGCGACGTACGCCGCTCGGGCGGGGATGGAGGCGTTGATCGCGATGCCGATCGCGGCGCCGGAGATCTGCCGGCGTGAGGTGAAGGTCGTCGGCGCTCGTTTGCACCTGGTGGATGGGCTGATCGGGGACGCGGCGGCGTACATCCGGGAGCAGCCGGGGTACTTCGACGTGTCGACGCTGAAGGAGCCCTACCGGATCGAGGGCAAGAAGACGATGGGCCTGGAGATCGCCGAGCAGCTCGACTGGCAGCTGCCCGACGTCATCCTGTATCCGACCGGCGGTGGCGTCGGCATCATCGGCATCTGGAAGGCGCTGCTGGAATTGCAGGAGCTCGGCTGGGTCGACGGGCCGCTGCCGCGGCTGGTCGCCGTACAGTCGACCGGTTGCGCCCCGATCGTCCAGGCCTACGAGAATGGTCTGCCGGAGAGCGAGCCCTGGCCGGACGCGAAAACGGTTGCCTTCGGCATCACTGTGCCGAAGGCGCTCGGCGATTTCCTTGTCCTGCAAGCGATCGCGGACACAGGCGGCTGTGCCGTTGCCGTCGACGACGAAGCCATCCTCGCCGAACTGCACCGGCTCGCTCAGCTCGAAGGCGCCTTCATCTGCCCCGAAGGCGCCGCCACCTTCGCCGCCGTACGACGCCTCCGCGAATCCGGCTGGATCCAGCCCGGCGAACAGGTCGTAGCCCTGAACACCGGCCTCGGCCTCAAGTACCCGGAGACTGTCCCGCTGACTTAGCGGCCCGAACCCTCTGCCACCAGGTGGCGAGGACCAGCCCGGCCACGATGCCGAGGCAGAAGTACAGCGCGTAGCGGTCTTCGTGCGTCTCGTCGACCGGCAGCAGGAAAAGGACGCACACCACCGGGAACGCACCGCCGGCCAGGAGCAGTCGCTCCGCCAGTTCACGCGGACTGAACCACTGCCACAGCACGCCAACCAATACACCGGCCAGCCCGAGCCCGCCGTACCAGAATTGGGTGGTGCGGGCCACCAGCTCACCCGAGCCGGGTGCCAAGTCGTCGACCAGCAGGTTGGCGGCCACCGGGATGAGCCAGCCGGTGCTGCGGCGGGTCTCCGCCGAGACTCGTTCGAGAACAGACATCCTCTTCCCCCACTTCAGTGTGGGGGAGAGGATCTCATGGGTCGGGTCAGGCTTGGCCGCGGCGGACGGCGAGGATGTGGGCGGGGTCACCGTTCGGGTCGAGTTTGACGTAGTTGGACTGGCCCCAGCGCCAGGTCGCGCCGGTGATCTCGTCGTACACGGTGAAGGTGTCCTCGGGGCGCATGCCGAGGGCGGCCATGTCGAGGTGGACCATCGACTCGCGGACCGAGTGCGGGTCGGTGTTCACCACGATGATGAGCGTGTCGCTGTGCCCGTCCGGCCCGGTGGTCCGCTTCGAGTAGCACATGATCGCCTCGTCCTCGACCGAGTGCAGCGTCAGGTTGCGCAGCTGCTGCAGGGCCGGGTGCCGGCGGCGGATGTTGTTCAGCAGCGTCAGGTACGGCGCCAGCGACCGGCCTTCGGCCTCGGCGGCCTCCCAGTCACGCGGCCGGAGTTGGAACTTCTCGGTGTCGAGATATTCCTCCGAGCCCGGCCGCAGAGCGACGTGCTCGAACAGCTCGTAGCCGGCGTACACACCCCACGCCGGTGACGACGTCGAGGCGATGGCTGCCCGGATCTTGAACGCGCCTGGGCCGCCGTACTGCAGATATGCGGTCAGGATGTCGGGCGTGTTGACGAAGAAGTTCGGCCGCAGGAAGTGGCCGGTCTCCTTGGTCAGCTCCTGCAGGTACTCCTCCAGTTCCCACTTCTCGTTGCGCCAGGTGAAGTACGTGTAGGACTGGTGGAAGCCGACCTTGGCCAGCTCCTGCATCATCGGCCGCCGGGTGAACGCCTCGGACAGGAACACCACATCCGGGTCGGTCTTGCGGATCTCGCCGAGCAGGTACTCCCAGAAGTTGACCGGCTTGGTGTGCGGGTTGTCCACCCGGAACACGGTCACGCCGTGGGAGATCCAGAGCTTGACGATCCGCAGCACCTCGGCGTAGATGCCCTCGGGGTCGTTGTCGAAGTTGATCGGGTAGATGTCCTGGTACTTCTTCGGCGGGTTCTCGGCGTACGCGATCGAGCCGTCGGCGCGGACGCTGAACCACTTCGGGTGCTCGGTCACCCACGGGTGGTCCGGCGACGCCTGCAGGGCCAGGTCAATGGCGACCTCCAGGCCGACCTCGCGGGCCCGGCCGACGAAGTGGTCGAAGTCCTCGAAGGTGCCGAGCTCGGGGTGGATCGCGTCGTGCCCGCCCTCGGCCGAACCGATCGCCCACGGCGACCCGGGGTCGCCCGGCTTCGGATCGAGCGTGTTGTTCGGGCCCTTGCGGAACGAGTGGCCGATCGGGTGGATCGGCGGCACGTAGAGGATGTCGAAGCCCATCTTCGCGACCGCCTCGAGCCGCTTGGCCGCCGTACGGAAGGTTCCGGAGGTCCATTGCCCGGTCGCTTCGTCGTACGTCGCTCCCTCGGACCGCGGGAAGAACTCGTACCAGCTGCCGTACAGCGCGCGCTGCCGGTCGACCCACACCGGGTAGGTGTCCGACGAGGTGATCAGCTCACGCACCGGGTACCGCCCGAGCGCGGCCCGGACCTGCGGCGAGATCCCCGCGGCCAGCCGGGCCTCCGGCGGCAGCGCGCCGTTGGCCAGCGCCTGCGCGGCATCGCCGAGCGTGCTCCGATCAGCCCGTACGGCGGGGGGCACGCCGGCTGCGGCCCGGTCGAAGAACGCGGCTCCCTCGGCGAACATCAGGTCCACGTCGATGCCGGCCGGGATCTTGATCTCGGCGTTGTGCCGCCAGGTTCCGTACGGGTCGCTCCAGCCCTCGACCGCGAACGTCCACGCGCCCTGCTCCTGCAGGGTGACGTCGACGGTCCACCGGTCCGAGCCCTGGCCGACCGGTGTCATCAGCATCCGTCTGGTCTGGCCGGTCGGCGAGGTCAGCACGACGTTCGCGTTCACCGCGTCATGGCCTTCACGGAAGACCGTTGCCGCGATGGTGAACGTCTCGCCGACGGAGGCCTTGGCCGGATACGCTCCGGCGTCGACGGTCGGGGTGACGTCGGTGATCGGGATGCGCCCAGTCATGGCGTAGACGAACCTTCGCTTTCCGATTGCGGATCCGGCGGGGTCAGTACGGCGTACAGAGAAGACTGCAGGACTCACGTTATCGGTTTCCCATGTCCGGCCGGTGACATGCAGTGGTCACGGTTCGGTCCACACTCCGGAACAAGACTGTCCATAGGTGTCTAACGGCTCTGCAAAATCTTGCTCGTGTTGCAAAATCGATGCATCCCGGAGGTGCCGTGCTGGCCTGGGGCTTGTACGGTGTCCCGGTGCGAGCGATACGACGATTCTCCGTCCGCCCTGTCCTGCCCGAGCAGCTGACCGGGCTGGGCACCCTGGTGAACAACCTCCGCTGGGCCTGGCACCCGGAGACGCAGGACGTCTTCGAGGCTGTCGACCCGCAGCTGTGGCGGAGCACCGGCGGTGACCCGGTCAAGCTTCTCGGTGAGGTCCCGGCGGCCCGGCTCGACGAGCTGGCCAACGACCATGCCTTCCTGAGCCGGCTCGAGCTGGCTGTAGCCGACCTGAACGGCTACGTAACCGGCAACCGCTGGTTCCAGGCCGACGCCGGCTCGCCGGTCAGCTCGGTGGCCTATTTCTCTCCGGAGTTCGGCATCACCCACGTCCTCCCGCAGTACTCGGGTGGTCTGGGGATCCTGGCCGGTGACCACCTCAAGGCCGCCAGCGACCTCGGCGTACCGCTGATCGGTGTCGGGCTGCTCTACCGGCACGGGTACTTCGCCCAGTCGCTGAACCGCGAAGGCTGGCAGCAGGAGCGCTACCCGCTGGTGGACCCCGACGGTCTGCCGATCAACCTGCTCCGCGACGGCGAGGCGCCCGCGACCGTCACCCTGACGCTGCCGGGCAACCGGCAGCTGCACGCGCAGATCTGGGTCGCCCAGGTCGGCCGGGTGCCTCTGCTGATGCTCGACTCCGACATGGAGGAGAACGAGCCCGCCGAGCGTGAGGTGACCGACCGTCTGTACGGCGGTTCGACCGAGCACCGGCTGCTCCAGGAACTGCTCCTCGGCGTCGGCGGTGTGCGCGCCGTACGCACGTTCTGCCGCATCACCGGCCACGAGGCGCCGGAGGTGTTCCACACCAACGAGGGTCACGCCGGTTTCCTCGGCATCGAGCGGATCCGCGAACTGGCCGCCGACCAGGGCCTCGACTTCGACACCGCGCTCGAGGTGGCCCGCGGCGGGACCGTGTTCACCACCCACACGCCGGTGCCGGCCGGTATCGACCGCTTCCCGGTCGAGCTGATCCAGCAGCACTTCTCCCCGGACGCGTTCGGCGAGGGCGTGCCGATCGACCGGATCCTCGAGCTCGGCGCCGAGGACTTCGAGGGCGGCGACCCCGGCGTCTTCAACATGGCGATCATGGGTCTGCGGCTGGCCCAGCGCGCCAACGGCGTGTCGAAGCTGCACGGTGTCGTCAGCCGGGGGATGTTCTCCGGGCTGTGGCCGAGCTTCGACGCGACCGACGTACCGATCACGTCGATCACCAACGGTGTACACGCGCCGACCTGGGTGGCCCGGGAGATCCACGGCCTGACCTACGCGACCACCGATACCGCCGAGACCGACGGCATCTTCGCCGGTCTGGACAAGACGACCGACGCGCAGATCTGGGAGACCAAGCGGATCCTGCGGCAGCGGTTCATCGACGACACCCGCGCCCGGGTCCGCCAGTCCTGGCTGAACCGTGGTGCCAGCGAGGCCGAACTCGGCTGGGTCGACTCGATCCTCGACCCCGATGTGCTGACTGTCGGCTTCGCTCGGCGTGTTCCGTCGTACAAGCGGCTGACGCTGATGCTGCGCGACCCGGCCCGCCTGAAGGCCCTGCTGCTGCACCCGCAGCGGCCGATCCAGATCGTCATCGCGGGCAAGGCGCACCCGGCCGACGAGGGCGGCAAGAAGCTGATCCAGGAGATGGTCCGGTTCGCCGACGACCCGGAGGTCCGGCACCGCATCGTGTTCGTGCCCGACTACGACATCGCGCTGGCGCAGCCGATGTACCCGGGCTGCGACGTCTGGCTGAACAACCCCTTGCGTCCTTACGAGGCCTGCGGGACGTCCGGCATGAAGGCGGCGCTGAACGGCGCGCTGAACCTGTCCATCCGCGACGGCTGGTGGGACGAGTGGTACGACGACGAGTTCGGCTGGGCGATCCCGTCCGCCGAGGGCATCGAGGACACCGACCGGCGTGACGACCTCGAGGCGCACGCGCTGTACGACCTGATCGAGAAGCAGGTCGCGCCGCGGTTCTACGACGGCGAGGTGCCGGGCCGCTGGATCGAGATGCTCCGGCACACGATCAAGGAGCTCGGCCCGAAGGTGCTCGCCACCCGGATGGTCCGCGACTACGTCGAGCAGCTGTACGTCCCGTCCGCACACTCGTCGCGCTCGCTGAATGCGACGTACGACGGAGCGCGCGACCTGGCCGCGTGGAAGAAGAAGGTCCGGGCGGCTTGGCCGCAGATCCGGGTCGACCACGTGGAGCTGCAGGGTCTCGGCGACGTACCGCAGCTCGGCACCAACGTCGGCATCCGCGCCTTCGCGGCCCTCGGCGACCTGTTGCCGGCCGACATCGACGTCGAGGTACTGCACGGACGGGTCGACTCCAACGACGAGATCAAGGACCCGGTCCGCGCGTCGCTGTCGCTGGCGGAAACGTACGACGGCAACCGGCACCGCTACGAAGGCGAACTGAAGCTCGACCGAACCGGCCCCTTCGGCTACACGGTCCGCGTCGTCCCGAAGCACGCCGGCCTAGCCAGCCCAGCCGAACTAGGCCTAGCTGCCGGCCCCTCCGACCCCGAGGACCCGTCGACACCGGACCTCCCAGCCGGCTCCGAGTTCTAACCCGAATGGCCCCGCCTGCCTCACCAGGCGGGGCCCTTCTTTTTAGACACCTACTCACGACCCTGAGCGCCGACAGCTGTCTCCCGCCGTAGCCATTTCGAGGCGGGGGGCGCGGCTCCGGGCTGCGCGAGTGTGCTAGTCCGGGTGGTGGGCGTCAAGAGTGCCTCCTTCGTCGGCGTCCCTGCGGGAGCGAGCGAGCTCGCCTCTTGACTCCCCCCCGGACCAGGGAAGGCGGCAGCTATCCCGGAGCAGCTCACCCGAGTGGTCGCGTGCCCGAGTCTGGATTCGGTGCGATGGGCCTGGTTGCTGGCGAGGTCGACTCGGGCCGAGCGGTTTGCGCCGGGCCGGACATGGGTCCCCTTGCCGAAGCCGATTCGGACTCCTGGCCGGGCCCGATAGCGGGTTGTTTGTCCGATGGCGGGAAATAGAGGGCTATCGGTCACATAACCCGCTAGCGAGGTCGGCCGACGATGGATTTGCCCGGGATGTGGTCGGGTGTGTCCGGATAGCGGGATCGTGGGCTGATATCGCCGGATTCGGAGGGCTTCGGACACGAAATGGAGACTTCGGACACCTGGTCAGATGTCCGAGGTCCCGGGATGCTGTCCGCGCCCCGTGGACGAGACTACCCGCACTAGAACAGACCACAGCACCTCAGCACAAACCGAGGACCTACGCCGCCGGAGGTACGAGCTCCACCCACACGGGAGGTGCGCCGGTGGGCGAGGTGATGTACGAGCGTCCGGTCGGCCGGAGGCGGGGGTCCGAAGCGTAGCGCTCGGCCAGGTCCTTTGTGGCGGTTTCGTCTCCGTTGTCGGAGGCAACCAAAAGGCGAGCGATGTCGTCCGTGAGGTCGACATCGGCGCCGTCCAGGGTGGCCGGGGTGTCGCACAGCGTGCCCCAGTTGTCCCACAGCAGAAGTTCGTCGCCCTGCAGATGCGCGAGCTGATAATGCACATAGGTCCGCACGAACCACCCGCCATGCAGTCGCAGCGGTGCATCCGGGTTCGGATCCGCGCCGTACGAGTCCGCGTCGAGTGATCCCGACCGATAACCCAGCCACACCGAGGCAGCCGACGCGAACGGGCCCGCCGGCATGTCTTCGGTGTTGAAGGGCTCCTGGCCGGCTGGGTCGAGCTGCGCGTCGATCATCACCCAGCGATCGCCGTTCCAGTACTCCGCGACGACGTGGTCGTGGTTGAAGGCCTCCTTGAAGTAGACCGCGAACCCGACCCGGCTCCGCGCCGGAATCCCCTTGTGCCGCAGGGCCGACACGAACAGCAGCGTGTAGTCCCGGCAGCACCCGACGATCCGGTCGACGGGCTCGCGCGGTACGGCGAGCGCCGTACCGTTGCGCTTCTGGTCCGTCGCGAGCATCGACGACACCCAGCGATGGTCGATCTCGGCCAATCGATCGCCGGTGAACGTGATCCCGCCGCCGCGGTAGTGGATCAGCAAGTTGCGAATCACCGCGGCGATGCCGGGCACATCGTCGGGCAACGCGTCGAACAAGTGCGCGTACGAACGCGGATCGCTGTAGTCGGTGTGTATGGCGTAATCCATCAGGGCTTCCTCTCGATCGGCAGTGCGATGTCGACGGCCGGCTGGTCGCGCGGAATCAGGTGACAGTCGGGGAGGTAGACCTCACGCGGTGGACCGTCCACCGGCACGCCGGCCGAGCGGACCCAGTCGTAGACGAGGTCGTACGCGAGCATGATCCGGGGGTAGGCGCACTCGTCCATCGTGATCGTGCAGTACGCCTCACGATGAGCCGGCTCGACCCGGATCGCGATCGGACCGGAGGGATCCACCAAGCCCGCGAACGGCACGCACATCTCGACGGTCGCCTCGGACTCGGGGGTCACCGCGCCGTGGTAGATCACCCACGAACCACTGGTCAGTTCGGCCCCGGCAGCTGTGAGGTGTTCCACGATGGCGTTGGTCGAGGTCACGATCACCCCGACCAGCGACTGCTGATCGGTGTCGCACCGGATCGTCGCGATCTTCGTTTCCGGTACGTCGCGGGTCAGCACCGGCCGCGGCGTCAAACCCGGCGTCCCCGATCGCGAGAGCCGATCCCGCAGGTACTCGAGCGTCGCCCGCCGGGCCGCGGTGGTCGCCTCCTCGGCTTCCCACCACCGGTTCAGCCGGATCAGCCCTTCCTCGTCCGACCCTGCGAGTACTTCGGCGATCGTCGTCAGCGGCATGTCCAACTGCCGCAGCACGCTGATCCGCCGGGCCCGCTCCAGCTGCTCCTCGTCGTACAGCCGGTATCCGTTCGCCGGATCGACCTGTGCCGGCGGCAACAGCCCCGACACGTCGTACAACCGCAACGCCTTGTGCGAAAGCCCGGTCCGCCGCCCGAACTCACTGATCGTCAACACGCAACCACCAAACCCCCTGCCCCAAGGGCAAGGTCAAGCTTCATCGCGGGAACGCGTGCAGATCCGGCTCGACCCACCCGCGCCGCGCGGCCGGAGAAGCCAGTGTGCGCGAGTGGTAGAACCGCGTCAGCAGCCGCTTGTCCATCAGTCCCGGGTTGCGACGCAGCAACTCGTCGAAGCTCTCACGCGGCGCCTCGGCCATGTGGTACGCCGTCAGCTCCACCCACGCTCGGCTCACAGTTGCGTTGTACTTCTGCGGCACTCCCGCGTATCGCGCCGTCCGCTGGATGCCGTCGCCGATCAACTCCACCGCCGCGGTCGTTCCACATCGCCGTACGGCGAGCCACGTCAGCTTCACGTGTTCCCGGTGGCCGAACCGGTCGGCGGTCGCCATCACTTCACCCATCAATTCATCGAACGTGCTCACCCAACGCCTCCAACACTCGCCTCGCCTGCTTCACCGACGCCGCCGGCAACCCCGCCAGCGCCCGCTCCTCCACCTCGACGAACGCCCGCTGCACCCGCGCCGCACTCTTCACGCCGGCCGGGGTCAGCGAGATCTCAACCGCCCGCCGATCACCCGGCCGAGCCGACCGCTTGATGTGCCCCTTCTGCTCCAGCCGATCCAGTACGCCGGTCAAGGTCGTCGCCCGCACCCCAGCCGCAACCCCGAGCTCGGACACCGTCCGCCCCCGCCCGTCAGCCAGATTCGCCAGCACGTTCACCTCAGAAGCCGTCAGCCCCAGCTCAGCCAACTCCGTCCCCAGCACCTGCAACGTCACATGCGTAGCCCGCTGCAAAACGACCAGCAGCGGCTCACCCGAATTTCCCACGGATCCAGATTATCCAGATCCGTAGTAATTCGTGAAGGACCGGCCGCAATCACGAGTGGCGACAGGCCTTCGGCAGTAGGGCCTACCGCAAGACCTGCCCGTGAGTTGAGGGCAGGGCGGCGAGGAGGGCGTCGGCGTGGCGGCGGTAGCCGAGGTTGTTGGGGTGGAAGCTGTCGGGGGCTAGCATGCCGCGCCACGGTGGGCGGGCGTGGCGGGAGACTTCGGCGACCGGGAGGCCGCGGCCGGTTGCGGTGGTGTTGATGAACTGGTTGATGCCGGTGACATAAGGGCTGGCGACGCCGCCGATCCGCCAGAAGCGGTCCGGGACCGTGAGATCCATCATCACCGACGAGGGTGGGAGGCGCTCGATCACCTGACGCAGGTGGGTGCGGAATCGGCGAGGTGGCGTGGCGAGGATGTCGTTGTTGCCGATCCCACATGTCACCAGCTCAGGGTCGAGCCCGTCGATGAGCGGGAGCTGGTCTTCCAGCACGTGCCGGGTCTGGGCACCGGAGCGGGACAGGTTGAGCACGCGCCACGGCCGCCCGGTCCGGCGGCGTAATGCGTTGAGCACCTGGCCGACGTACCCGTGCAGCGGTGACGACGCGCCGAGACCCTGCGCGGTCGAGTCGCCGAGCACGACCCAGAGCGGGCCATCAGCCTGCAAAACGTCAGCGTTCTGCCGGGTCCAGAAATCCGCATAGGTCCGGGCCTGGATGTCGACGTACGCGATCCCGTCGACCCAGCGCTGAAAAGGGCGGGTGCTGGCCCGCTCGGCCTCGCCCATCCGCATCACCGCGCGGTGCAGCGCACCGATCGGCGTCGTGCGCTCCCGGGTCTCACGGCGCAGAAAGAACATCGATCCCCCCAGAAGTGAACAGCAGGTGACCGATGAATGTACTGGAGGAAGGTTAACGACCTCTCAGAGTGCGCCCTCAGAGTGCGCGCAGCAGCACCAGACAGCGCGGCGCCAGCGGGACAGTGGCACCCGCCTCGACCTCGGTGACCATCGAATTGCTGGTGTCCAGCACGACCTCGTACGCCGGTGCCCACGACGCATCCGGTACGACGACCTGCCGGGTCTCCGGCGTCGCGTTCAGCGCGAGCAGGAATGAGCTGTCGGTCAACGCGTTGCCCTCGGCATCGGTCGCCCGCAGCGCGTCGCCGGCCAGGAACATGCCGATGGTCCGCAGGTTCCCGTCGTACCAGTCGGCCTCGGTCATCTCGCCACCGTGCGGCGCGATCCAGGACAGATCCTTGCGCCCACCCGGTACGACGGGTTGGCCGGAGAAGTAGTGCCATTGCCGCAAGGTCGGATGCGCCGCCCGCAGAGCGGTCAGCTTCTTCGTCAGTTCCAGCTGGTCCGACCAGGCACTCGGCAGCGTCCAGTCGAACCAGGACAGCGCGGAGTCCTGGCAGTAGGCGTTGTTGTTGCCGTGCTGGGTCCGCCCGCACTCGTCGCCGGCGGTGATCATCGGCACGCCGGTGGACAGGATGAGCGTCGACATCAGGTTCGCCATCTGCCGTTTGCGCAACGCGATCACGTTCGGGTCGTCGGTCTCACCCTCGACGCCGTGGTTCCAGGACCGGTTGTCGTCGGTGCCGTCGCGGTTGTCCTCGTGGTTCGCCTCGTTGTGCTTGTGGTCGTAGCTGACCAGGTCGCGCAGGGTGAACCCGTCGTGCGCGGTGATGAAGTTGATCGACGCGTAGGGGTAACGGCCGTCGTCGCCGTACAGGTCGCTCGAACCGGACAGCCGGTAGGCGAGGTCCTTGACGCCGTCGGAGGTGTTGCGCCACACGTCGCGGACGCTGTCGCGGAACTTGCCGTTCCACTCCGACCACGGCGTACCGAAGTTGCCGACCTGGTAGCCGAAGTTGCCGACGTCCCATGGCTCGGAGATCAGCTTCACCCGGCCGAGCACCGGATCCGCCGCGACCTCGGCCAGGAACGGGTGGTCGACGGTGTCGACCTCGTGCCGCTCGTTGCGGATCAGCGTCACTGCCAGGTCGAACCGGAACCCGTCGACGCCCATCTCCTCGACCCAGTACCGCAGCGAGTCCATCACCAGCCGGCGGACCTGCGGGTGCGAGGTGTCGACCGAGTTGCCGGTGCCGGTGACGTCGTACATGGTGCCGCCGTGGCTGAGCCGGTAGTACGCGCGGTTGTCGATCCCGCGGAAGCTCAGCGTCGGCCCGTCGAAGCCGCCCTCGGCGGTGTGGTTGTAGACGACGTCGAGGATGACTTCGATGCCGGCGGCATGGAAAGCGGCCACCATCGCCTTGAACTCCGCGACCTGTTCACCACGTGAGCCCGAGGACGAGTACGGCGCGTGTGGCGCGAAGAAGTTGAGGCTGTTGTAACCCCAGTAGTTCGGCAGGCCGCGGGCGGCGATCGCGGGCTCGGTGAGGAAGTGGTGGATCGGCAACAACTCGACCGACGTCACGCCCAGCTCGGTCAGATAGTTGATCACCGACGGGTGGGCGAGCCCTGCGTACGTCCCGCGCTGATGTTCCGGTACATCGGGATGCAGCTTGGTGAAACCCTTGGTGTGCAACTCGTAGATGACCGTCTCGCCCCAGTGCACCGGCTGGCTGATCGGCGGTGGCGGCTCCGACGGAGCGACGACGACGCCGACCGGGACATGACCGGCGGAGTCGCCGTCGGACGAGTCGTAGATCAGCGGGCTGCCGTAGTCGAGCGTGCCGTCGACGGCGCGCGCGTACGGGTCGAGCAGCAGCTTGGCCGGGTTGAACCGAAGCCCGTGTGTCGGGTCGAAGGGACCGTGCACGCGGTACCCATACCGTTGCCCATGGCCCACTCCGGGCACGAACCCGGTCCAGCTTTCACCGGTATGGGCCAGATCCAGGTTCCGCTGCGCGCCGTCGTCGGCGATCAGCACGAGCTCGACGCGTTCCGCGGCAGGCGCCCACAGCGTGAAGGTGGTTCCATCGGTCTGGACCACTGCCCCCAGTTGGAGCCCGGTGTCGAGAGCACTCGGGGCGGCGGTCGCTTCGGTCACCGGCACATTCTGCACAAGTCCTCTCAAACCGTCGCCTGCACGGGGTGGCTTATCGATAACAAAGTTGGTTGTGCTCATGAGACGGTGGTTGCGAACGCCTGTGCGCAATGATACGCAAGAACCGTTACTAACTCACCCCTGTGCCTGCGACTCATGTAAGGGACCTCATGTCGGAACAGCTGGCCGATCTGACCGTCGGTCTGATCGGCGCGGGCAACATCTCGCATCTGCACGTCTCCGCCTGGAAGGCACTCGGCGCCCGCGTCCTGGTGCACTCCGAGGCCGGCGCTCCCGAGCTCGCCGAGCAGTACGGGCTGGAGCTGGCGCCGTCCCTCGACGGCCTGTTCAAGGAAGTCGAGTTCGTCGACATCGTCACCCCGTCGCCGACCCACAAGGAGATCGCGCTGGCCGCGATCAAGGCCGGCCGGAACGTGATCTGCGAGAAGCCGCTGACGCTGACGGCAGCCGACTCGCACGAAGTGATCGCGGCCGCGTCGGCCGCCGGCGTGAAGGTCTACCCGGCCCACGTGGTCCGATTCTTTCCGGCCTACAGCGCGGCGTACGACGCCCTCCGCGCGGGCCGGGTCGGTGAGGTGGCGGTCGCGCGGTTCTTCCGCCAGGCCTCGTCGCCGGCCGGTGCCGGGTGGTACCGCGACGTGGCCCGGTCCGGAGGAGTGATCATGGATCTGATGGTCCACGACCTCGACCAGGCCCGGTGGCTGTGTGGCGAGGTGTTGAGCGTGTACGCCGTACAGAACCCGCCGACCGTGGACGGGATGAGCCCGGTCAACGTGGCGGCGCACGTCACGATGACCCACGACACCGGTGCGATCAGCCACTGCCGCGCGACCTGGGGTGCTACCGGGACCAAGTTCCAGTCCGGGTTCACGGTCGCAGGCTCCACCGGCGTACTGAAGTACTCGACCGAGGCCGGCACGGGGTACTCCGAGGAGCTCCAGGACAGCGGAGTGGGCGGCGACCTGCTCATCCCGGCGTCGACGCTGGGGGAGAGTCCTTACCTGACCCAGCTTCGCGAGTTGGCGGTTGCCCTGCGCGGCGGCGCGGAGCCTCGGGTGCTCGCCTCTGACGGCGCCATCGCGGTGTACCTGGCCGAGGCCGCCCGTGAGTCGATGGCGACCGGCCGCACGATCGACATGACGACCTTCGACCCGACTGGAGCAGTGGCATGACCCTGAAGGTTGCGATCGCTTCGTTCGCGCACACCCATGCCGCCTCTTACGTCTCGCTGCTCGGTGCGATGCCGGACGTCGACGTCCTGTCCGCAGACCCCGATGGCGCCTCCGCGCCCGATGCCAAACCGCGGGGCGCAGAGTTTGCCGAGCAGCATGGCGTGGCCTATGTGGACTCGTACGACGACCTGTTCGCGTGGGGACCGGATGCCGTCGTAGTGACAAGCGAAAACGCCCGGCACCGCGAGCTGGTCGAGCGGGCGGCGGCTGCCGGCGCCCATGTGCTGTGTGAGAAGCCACTGGCTACAGAGGTCGCGGACGGCGAGGCGATGCTGGCCGCCTGCACGGACGCCGGTGTGATCCTCATGGTCGCCTACCCGGTCCGCTTCGCGCCCTCCTACCTGCGGCTGCGAGCGTCCGTCGAGGCCGGTCTGCTCGGCGACGTCTTCGCCGTACTGGGGACGAACAACGGGAAGATCCCTTACGACCAGCGGCAGTGGTTCACCGACGCCAAGCTGGCCGGTGGGGGAGCGCTGGTCGACCACACCGTGCACTGTGCCGACCTGATCGACGGGCTGACCGGCGGTGCGTCGGCCAAGCGGGTCTACGCGGCCGCGAACCACGTCCTGCACCAGGACAAGGGTGTGTCCGTGGAGACGGGGGGCCTGGTCACGATCACCTACGACAACGGGCTGCTGGCAACCATCGACTGCTCGTGGAGCGTGCCGGACAACGGCCCGACCTGGGGTGGCGTGTCTTTGCAGGTGACCGGCACCAAGGGTTCGGTGGAGATCGAGCCGTTCCTGCCGCACGTCGGCGGGACCGACGCCTCCGGTGAGGTGTACCTGCCGATCGGCTCCAACTTCGACGCTTCGATGCTGCGCACCTTCCTGCACGCGGTGCGCGAGTCGGGCCCGGCGGTGGCCGGTAAGACGCCCGCGGTCGTACCGCAGCCCGATGGTGCCGTCGGCCTGCGGACGCTCCGGATCGTCGACGCGGCGCGGCGGTCCGCGGTCTCGGGGCAACCGGTGGAGTTGTAGCGTCCCCGCAGTACACGGACCAGGACTGGTCCGGTACGGTTCCGGAGTTGTGACCGACGGGTAGCGACCCCTGGACTGTTTAGGAGCGAGGCGATGGGCGAGTTCGTCAACCTCACCGTGAGCGACGGTGTCGGCACGATCCGGCTGGACCGGCCGAAGATGAACGCGCTGAACGTCCAGGTCCAGGAGGAGATCCGCTCCGCCGCGTTCGAGGCCACTGCGAACGATGACGTCCGCGCGGTTGTCATCTACGGCGGTGAGCGCGTCTTCGCGGCCGGCGCGGACATCAAGGAGATGGCCGACATGTCGTACGCCGACATGGTCAAGCGCTCCGGCCCGCTCCAGTCCTCGCTGTCCGCGGTCGCCGCCATCCCGAAGCCGACCGTTGCCGCGATCACCGGTTATGCGCTTGGCGGCGGTTGCGAACTGGCCCTGTGCGCCGACTACCGGATCGCCGCCGAGGACGCCAAGCTCGGCCAGCCCGAGATCCTGCTCGGCATCATCCCGGGCGCCGGCGGCACGCAGCGGCTGTCCCGGCTGATCGGCGCATCCAAGGCCAAGGACTTGATCTACACCGGTCGCTTCGTGGACGCCGCCGAGTCACTGTCACTCGGTCTGGTCGACAAGGTCGTGCCGGCGGCATCGGTTTACGAGGAAGCTGTTGCCTGGGCTTCGCAATTCACCCGCGGTGCCGCGCTGGCCCTGCGCGCCGCCAAGGAAGCGATCGACTCCGGCCTTGGCGTCGACCTGGCGACCGGGCTGGAGATCGAGCGGCAGCAGTTCGCCGCGCTGTTCGCCACCGAGGACCGCGCGATCGGGATGAAGTCCTTCGTCGAGAACGGCCCTGGCAAGGCCGAGTTCAAGGGAAACTGATTTGACCACCTCCGCCGAGAAGCCCGCCGCCACCGCCGAAGAGGTCGAGGCGGCCTGGACCGACAACAAGCTCGCCCAGGTGCTCTACCACGACTGGGAAGCCTCGACGTACGACGAGAAGTGGTCCATCTCGTACGACGAACGCTGCGTCGACTACGCGCGTGACCGCTTCACCGCCGTCGCCGGATCGGACGGCTGGCCCTACGGCAAGTCGCTGGAGATCGGCGCCGGCACCGGCTTCTTCACCCTGAACCTCAAGCTGGCCGGGGTCATCGACGAGGCGCACGTCACCGACCTCTCGCCCGGCATGGTCGAGGCGGCCAAGAAGAACGCCGGCACCCTCGGCTTCGCGATCGAGGGCCGGGTCGCCGACGCCGAGAAGCTGCCGTACGACGACAACACCTTCGACCTGGTCATCGGGCACGCGGTCATCCACCACATCCCGGACGTCGAGCTCGCCTTCCGCGAGATGCTGCGGGTACTCAAGCCCGGCGGCCGCTTCGTCATCTGCGGCGAGCCCACCCGGTACGGCGATTTCGTCGCCCGCCGGCTGTCCCGCTTCACCTGGTGGGCAACGACGAACGTCACCAAGTTGCCCGCGCTGTCGCATTGGCGTCGTCCGCAGGAGGAGCTGGACGAGTCGTCCCGGGCCGCCGCCCTGGAGGCCGTGGTCGACCTGCACACGTTCGACCCGGACACGCTGGCCCGGATGGCTTCGCGGGCGGGTGCGGCCGACGTGCGTACTGTCACCGAGGAGTTGCTGGCCGCCTGGGTCGGGTGGCCGATCCGTACGTTCGAGGCCGCCGTACCGGAGCAGAAGCTCGGGTTCGGCTGGCGGATGTTCGCGTACAAGTCGTGGCTGCAGCTGTCGAAGGTGGACAAGGCGCTGTCGGCCGTCGTACCCGACGAGCTGTACTACAACGTCAGCATTACAGGCCTCGCGCAGTAGGGTGATTGGATGCGGTTGCTGACCGCGGCGAATTTGCGCTGGGTGGTGCGTCATCGAGCGTGGACGCCGTACTACCTGAAACGCTACTGGCGGTTCGCCTGGTTCAAGCTGCGCCATCCACAGGTGATCACCGAGGGATTCGTCTTCCTGGGCAAGAAGCTGGAGATCGTCGCACGGCCCGGGCACGGCCGGATCATCCTCGGCAAGTTCGTGCACCTCGGCGACGAGACCCGGCTGCGCGCGCACGAGGGGACATTGCGGATCGGCGACAAGGTGGTGTTCGCCCGCGACGTCACGGTGAACTGCTACCTGGACATCGAGATCGGCGCCTCCACGCTGATCGCCGACTGGACCTACATCTGCGACTTCGACCACAAGACCGAGGACCTCGGCCTGCCGATCAAGGACCAGGGCCTGCTCAAGTCGCCGGTCCGGATCGGCCCGGACTGCTGGCTGGCCACGAAGGTCACGGTCACCCGCGGAACCGATATCGGCCGGGGCGTGGTGATCGGCGCGAACAGCGTTGCCCGTGGCAACATTCCGTCGTACGCCGTGGCCGCGGGAGTCCCGGCCGTGGTGGTCGGCGACCGGGCCGCCCGCTACGCCGCCGACGCCCAGCGCCGCGCCTACCTGGCGGGCCTGGCCGAAGCGAACGAACGTACCGCGGCACTACTTCGCGCCGGGAAGCCCCCAACCCCGAAACCCGGGACGGCCCCCAGCGCCGGGAGCCCCACCACCCCGCAACCCGGGACGGAGGCCCCGGCGGATCCTGCATCGATCCTCCCGAGTACGAGCGCCGTACCTGGGGAAGCTGTGGGTAACGACAGGGGAGCGGCTGGTGATGGCGGAGTTGAGGGCGAGGGGTTCTCAAGTTACTCGCCAGTCGGGCACTATGTCCCACACGTTCGGTTGGATGACGCGCACGATCGGTTGACAGTCGGAGAGGAGACCCGGCGTGGCTGACCAGACGGGCCCTGATCGGTCGCTCGATCAGGCTGCGGCCGACGGCTCGATCACGCGGGCGCGGACGCGCGCGGTCGACCCGGTTCCGATCGTGACGGAACCCGGCAGCGCTACGTTGGAACCAGCGCTTGAAACGAGTGCTGACCCGGCGGGTGCGCGGAGCGCGGTCGCGGGTCTGGACGTGGGTGTGGACCGTAGGTTGGACCCAGAGGTGCAGGCAGTGGACGGCAGGACAGCGGCACCGGCCCCGATCGCGGGAGCCCGGCGCAGGTTGTCGCCGCGCCCGGTCCCGGTCAGCCGGCGTAGGAGACCGCCGGCTCCGGAAGCGGCGCGGGACGAGGAACCAACCCCGGCTGAGGAGATGGACGACGTGGGTGACGAGAAGGCTGCCGACAAGGCGGTGAAGCCGTCAGAGGACGCAGTGACAGACACCGGCGCGGAGACCGCGGGGGACGCCGGTACGAGCGCGCGTGGTACGACGGCGACGGCAACGAAACCCGTCCGGCCGAAGACAGCGGCGGAGATCGTCGCCGAACAGAAGGCCCGGGAGAAGGCGGCGGCTGAGGCTTCCGCATCGGGCGCTCCGACTGCTTCGGTTGCCGGTGGCAAGGATCCGGCGGAGACCTCGGTGACCAAGCCGGTCGGCAAGGTCAGCGCTTCGGCTGGTGCCGTAGGCAACAAGCCCGTGGCCAAGGAGCCGCCGGGCAAGGGGAAGCAGGCCGTGTCGGCGGTCGGTTCCGGCGTACGGCGCCTGCGGAACCTGATCGCCTCGCTGATCTGGCTGATCGCGGTGATCGCTGCCGCCGTACTCGCGCTCGGCGCGCTGTTCACGGCGCTCGATCAGACCAACCAGAGCAACGAGATCGTCCGGTGGGTGCTGGAGCGCGGGCACGACCTGGTGGGCCCGTTCAAGGACCTGTTCCGGCTCGAGACCGCGAAGAACACCCTGCTGGTGAACTGGGGCATCGCCGCCCTGGTCTACCTGATCGCCGGCAAGATCATCGAGCGCTTCGTCCGTCCCTAGGGGGTCGCGACGAGCACGAGATCGAGAGATTCGTCCAGGTCTGCCTGGTCTGGGCGAATCTCGAAGTCCTCGTGCCGCGTGCTCTGTACGAGCTGCTTCAGCTCGGGCGTCCAGTCGTCGTACTCGGTCGCCAATTGGGCGTCGACGCAGGACCCGTGCTGCTCCTCCCAGGTGCGCAGTCTAGCGCCATGGTGAAGCCCCAGTGCGTGGGTGATGTCGAAGTGTGGCTCGAGCAGTTCGGTGAACTCGGCGGCGGTCAGCTCGCGCGTGTGGTACCAGTTGCCGCTCGGGAATGTGAGCCTGTTGGGTGTGCTGAGGATGAGCGTGCCGGTCGGTTCGAGCATGCGCGCGCACTCCGCGACGAACCGCGGCTGCTCCCACAGATGCTCGATCGTCTGCAGCGAAGTGATGAGCGTGAAGGCGCCGTCCGCGAAGGGCGTCTGGACGAGATTGCCCTTCGCCACATTGACCTGTGGATAAACGCGTTTGACGTGCCGCAACGTCGTATCTTCATAGTCGAGACCGGTCACGGAGTCCGCCCCGGCCAGGCGGAGCAGCTCCGCGCCGTAACCCTCGCCGCAGCCGGCGTCGAGGACGCGACCGGTCAACGGCAGATTCGCCGTGATCCAGCGGTAGGCAGCCTCATGACGCGCGAACCAGTAGTTCTCGTGCCAGATGCCGGGCGCTGTTCTCTCGCCGGTGAGCGGTAACGTCTCGGTCACCCGGGTCAGCTTAGGCCGTGCTGCGCTTCACGCCGTGTCCCACTTGTCCTGATCGGTCCGCTCGGATAAGCAGGCAGGGTCAGGGTTCGCGCGCCGTACGGCGGACTGTGATGGGACTCGCACGCGACTTATGTTTCTCGCGAGTAACATCCGTGGCAGGCTTGGGAGAGACCGTTAACCAGAAGGGGTCCCACACGCTATGAAGATCGTCGTCTGCGCGAAGTTCGTGCCGGATGCCACCGCGGACCGCCGCTTCCGCCCGGAGGACAACACGGTGGACCGCGCCGGTGTCGACGGGTTGCTGTCCGAGCTGGACGAATATGCCGTTGAGACCGCGTTGACCGTGAAGGAAGCCGGAGATGCCGAGGTGACGGTGCTGACCGTCGGCCCGGAGCAGGCCGCCGACGCGGTGAAGAAGGGTCTCCAGATGGGCGCCGATGCCGGTGTCCACGTGATCGACGACGCCATCCACGGCTCGGACGCGGTGGCGACGTCGCTGATCTTGTCGAAGGCGCTGGCCAAGCTCGAGGCCGACCTGGTCGTGTTCGGGATGGGCTCGACCGACGGGTCGATGGGTGTCGTCCCGGCGATGGTGTCGGAGCGGCTCGGGCTGCCGGCCGTGACGCTGGGCTCGGAGGTGACCGTCGACGGGCAGACCGTCCGGATCCGCCGTGACGGCGACACCGCGAGCGACACGATCGAGGGCACGCTGCCGCTGGTGCTGAGCGTTTCGGACCAGGCGAACGAGCCGCGGTACCCGTCGTTCAAGGGCATCATGGCGGCGAAGAAGAAGCCGGTGCAGACCTGGTCGCTGGCCGACCTGGAGATCTCGCCCGACCAGGTCGGCGGTTCGTCGGCCTGGACCGAGGTCGTCGAGGTGACCGCCCGGCCGCCGCGTTCGGCCGGCACGATCGTCGCCGACGAGGACGGCAGCGGCGCTGCCCAGCTTGTCGAGTTCCTGTCCACCAACAAGTTCCTCTGAGGGGCGAGTCGTTCATGTCCAACGTTCTGGTTCTCGTTGACCACACCGCCGGGAAGGTGCGCAAGACCACCGCCGAGCTCCTCACCATCGCCCGCCGCCTCGGTGAGCCGGTCGCCGTGTTCATCGGTGAGGGCGTCCAGGATGCGCTACCGGCTCTGGGTCAGTACGGCGCGACCAAGGTCGTGGCGCTCACCAACCCCGAGCTGACGCAGTTCCTGGTGGCTCCGAAGGCGGAGGCGCTGCAGCAGGTGGCGGCGAAGATCGAGCCGTCGGCGATCCTGATCTCGTCGAACGCGGAGGGCAAGGAGATCGCCGCGCGGCTGGCGGTCAAGCTCGACTCCGGGCTGATCACGGACGCTGTCGACGTGGCCGCCGGTGATGGTGGTCCGGTCACGACGCAGTCGGTGTTCGCGGGCAACTACACGGTGCAGGCCAAGGTCACCCATGGCACGCCGATCATCACGGTGAAGCCGAACGCGGCAACGCCCGAGGCCGCGGAGACGTCGCCGGAGGTCGAGGAGTTCGACGTATCGATCTCCGACCTCGCCAAGACGGCTCGCATCACCGAGTCGAAGCCACGCGAGGCGACCGGGCGTCCGGAGCTGACCGAGGCGGCGATCATCGTGTCGGGTGGTCGCGGTACCGGCGGTGACTTCGGCCCGGTCGAGGCATTCGCGGACTCGCTCGGCGCTGCGGTTGGTGCGTCCCGTGCGGCCGTCGACTCCGGCTGGTACCCACACGCCTACCAGGTCGGCCAGACCGGCAAGACGGTCAGCCCGCAGCTGTACGTCGCGGCCGGCATCTCCGGCGCCATCCAGCACCGTGCCGGCATGCAGACCTCGAAGACCATCGTCGCCATCAACAAGGACGAGGAAGCCCCGATCTTCGAACTCGTCGACTTCGGCGTCGTCGGCGACCTCCACAAGGTCCTCCCCGCCGCCACCGAAGAAGTAACCAAGCGCAAGTCCTGACACCACCCCCGGCTGGGGCCCTTCCCCTCGGGCCCCAGCCGAACCCGACCGGAGTTCACCCCTCGACCTCCGGCCACCCGACCGGGTCACCACCCTCCCCGGTCACCGACGGCCCGACTCGGACCCCTCCCGAGCCGGGCCGTCGCATGCCCGGCGCCCCGGCGTACTGCAGGGCGTCGGCGAACTTCGCGCGGCGCCCCCGCCCGGGCCACCACCCACCCCGGTCACCCACGGCCCGGCTCGGACCCCTCCCGAGCCGGGCCGTCCCATGCCACCACCCGGTCCCGGGGAGTACGGGTATGGCTGCGGACACCAACCGGGGACTGCGGACATCTGGCCAGGTGTCCGAGGTCCCGGGAAGGTGTCCGAAGGTGCTTCCGGAGCCTCCAGTAGCTGTCTCGGGCCGTGCGGGCTAGCGTCGGGTGACTGTTGTGGTGGGAGGGGAGAGCTGGTGGAGGAGCGGGTTTGGTACGACGAGGGGCTGGAACCGGAGGAGTTGGCGTTTCATCGGTTGTATGGGCCGTGGAAGGTGTCGACTCCGGTCGATGCGCAGCGGGTGCTGGCGGGGTACGAGGGGGAGTGGTGGGTCAACGGCGGGTGGGCGATCGAGGCGTTCACCGGCGTACGGCGGGAGCACGAGGACCTCGACGTGTCGCTGTGGCGGCGGGATATCGAGAAGCTGCGGATCCACCTCAAGGGCAGCTATGACCTGTGGTCGAACGCCGGCGGACGGTTCCAGCCGTTGACCGACGAGCGCCCGGAACAGCCGGAGGACGCCGACCAGATCTGGTTGCGGAAGCACGCCCCTCGCGCCCTGGGAGTTCGATCTGCAACCGAACCCGGACCGCGACGGCCGCTGGGTCTTCCGGCGCGATCCGACGCTCGACTATGCCCTCGACGGGATCACCTGGACGGCGCCCGACGGCATCCGCTACCTGAACCCCGAGATGGCCCTCGCCTACAAGGCCCGCCTGAATCGCCCCAAGGACCAGCACGACCTCGCCGCCGCCCTGCCCCTCCTCACCGGCGCCCAACGCACCTGGCTGGCCGACATGATCGACCACCTCCACCCGGACCACCCCTGGCCGGCCCGCATCCGCAGCTCAGCCTTCTGACCACACAGCCCTGCGGGAGTCGATACCCGTGCCGAATTCCGGGTCACGGCCGCGGACGAGGACCCAGTGCGCAGTGGCCCGGGCCCGGTAGAGGCGCAGCTCGGCATGGAGCTCGTCGACCGAGAACGACTTCAGCTCCGGGTAGCGGGACGAGTAGAACGCCGCCCGCTGCTCGAGCTCGTCGTCCGGTACGACGCCCGCCTGTGCGGTCAGGTACACCGCGGACGCCTGGCCGATCGCCACGCTGGAGTCGAAAATGGCGATGCTGACGTCGGGATTCAGGTCGACGTTCACCGAGTGCACGGCCTGCGGCGACGACACCCAATAGAAGTCGGCATGCCCGTCGGGGGTGAAATACACCGGCGTGACCCACGGACGACCGTCTGCCCCGACGGTGCCCAGCGTCATGTACTTGTTGGCTTCGATGACCGCGACCGCGCGCTGGTCGAGTACCTCCTGCGACATCACAGCTCCCTTCGAAGGATCGTGCTCACCAGAGTGCGAGGTCGTCGTACGGAATGTCACCCGTGGCCGCCACGGAAGCAGCACGGAACGCCCGAGGGGCGGGTGGGAGAGCGGGAACATTGGTGCCGGACATACCCTTGAATCCGATATGACATCTTCCGACCGTCGCACGGTGTACCTGGACCACGCGGCGACGACTCCGATGCTGCCGGCGGCGATCGAGGCGATGACCCATCACCTCGCGCGGACCGGCAATGCGTCGTCCCTGCACGGCTCCGGCCGCGCTGCCCGCCGTACGGTCGAGGAGTCGCGGGAGACGATCGCCGCGGCGCTCGGCGCGCAGCCCAGCGAAGTGGTCTTCACCTCGGGCGGTACGGAGGCGGACAACCTCGCGCTGAAGGGCCTGTGGTGGGCTCGACTGGCCGAGGATCCGCGGCGGCGGCGGATCCTGCTCAGCGGGATCGAACACCACGCCGTACTGGATCCCGCGGTGTGGCTGGCGCAGCACGAGAAGGCCGAGATCGAGTGGTTGCCGGTCGACGAGCTCGGGCGGGTCCGGCCGGACGACGTACGGCGGGCTGTCGAGCAGGACCCCGGGTCCGTGTCGT
Source organism: Kribbella antiqua (assembly GCF_004345665.1). Lineage (GTDB taxonomy): Bacteria > Actinomycetota > Actinomycetes > Propionibacteriales > Kribbellaceae > Kribbella > Kribbella antiqua. The sequence goes on along the minus strand of NZ_SLWR01000010.1, from coordinate 132,934 downwards.
TCGTCACGTTGATGATGGCGAACAACGAGGTCGGGACGCTCCAGCCGATCCGGGAGATCGCCGGGCTCGCCAGGGAGTACGACATCCCCGTGCACACCGATGCCGTGCAGGCGGTCGGGCAGGTGCCGGTCGACTTCGCGGACCTCGGGGTCGACGCGATGACCGTGTCCGCGCACAAGCTCGGCGGGCCCTACGGCATCGGCGCGCTCGTCGTCCACAAGGAGACGAAGCTGACGCCGATCCTGCACGGCGGCGGGCAGGAGCGCGACGTACGGTCGGGAACGCTGGACGCGCCCGCGACCGCCGGGTTCGCCGTCGCGGTCGAGCACGCGATCAAGCATCAGCCGGACGAGGCGCAGCGGCTGGCCGAGTTGCGGGACGCGCTGGTCAGCGGCGTCGTGAACACGATCGAGGGCGCGCAGTTGTCGGGTGACCCGACGGACCGCTTGCCCAATAACGCACACTTGTCCTTCGGCGACTGCGAGGGTGACTCGCTGTTGCTGCTGCTCGACGCGCGCGGGATCGAGGTCTCCACCGGATCCGCGTGCAACGCCGGGGTCGCCGAGCCGAGTCATGTCCTGCTGGCCATGGGGTACGACGACCAGCGGGCGCGCGGGTCGCTCCGGTTCACCCTCGGGCACACGAGTACGCGCGCCGACATCGACGCCGTACTGGAGAACATCGGACCGGTGGTGGAGCGGGCGAAGTCCGCCGGTCTGCAGAACGTGGGAAGGAAGGTTTGATGCGGGTACTCGCAGCCATGTCCGGCGGAGTCGACTCGGCCGTCGCGGCGGCGCGGATGGCCGAGGCCGGGCACGACGTGGTCGGAGTGCACCTGGCGCTGAGCCGAAACCCGCAGTCGTATCGCAGCGGCGCGCGGGGCTGCTGCACGATCGAGGACTCCCGCGACGCCCGCCGCGCCGCCGACGTGATCGGCATCCCGTTCTACGTCTGGGACCTGGCCGAGCGGTTCCACGCCGACGTGGTCGAGGACTTCGTCAGCGAGTACGCCGCCGGCCGGACGCCGAACCCGTGTCTGCGCTGCAACGAGAAGGTGAAGTTCAGCGCCGTACTGGAGCGGGCGCTGGCGCTCGACTTCGACGCGGTCGCGACCGGGCACTACGCGCGGATCGTGGACACGCCGGATGGCTCTCGCGAGTTGCACCGGGCGGTGGATCCGGCGAAGGATCAGTCGTATGTGCTCGGGGTGCTGACGCAGGAGCAGCTCAAGCACGCGTTCTTCCCCCTCGGCGACACGGTGAAGACCGAGGTGCGGGAAGAGGCCGAGCGGCGTGGGCTGTCGGTCGCCGCCAAGCCGGACAGCCACGACATCTGTTTCATTGCCGATGGCAACACTCCGGCCTTCCTCAGCAAGCAGCTGGGTGAGGCGCCGGGTGACATCGTCGATGCGCAGGGCAACAAGCTCGGCGAGCACAAGGGCACGCACGGGTTCACCGTCGGTCAGCGCAAGGGGCTGCGGATCGGTACGCCGGCGGCGGATGGCAAGCCCCGGTTCGTGCTCGACATCAGCCCGGTGGATCGCACCGTCACGGTCGGGTCGCGCGAGGAACTGGCGGTCGCCCGCCTGACCGCGTCCAAACCACGCTGGTGCGGCCCGGCGCCGTCGTCGGAACTGCAGGTCAAGGCTCAGCTGCGGGCACATGGCGAAGAGGTCGCCGTCACCGCTCGGGTCGAGGGCGACGAGGTGCAGGTGTCCTTTGACGAGCCGACCCTGGCAGTCGCTCCGGGGCAGGCAGTGGTGCTGTACGACGGCACGCGCGTGATCGGCTCCGCGACGATCGACAGTGTCGAGCGCGTAGCAGCTCAGCACGCATGACCACTACTGGTCTGGGTTCGCTGCCGGGTGACGATATCCGGGAGTGGACGAAGGTTCTGCTCGAGGCTGTCGACATTCCGTTCCTTGCGGAGCTTCCGGCTCGGCCGTACGGCGACATGCTGAGCCGGGCGGTCGCCGTACTGACTGAGCTGGCTGTGGACCTGCAGCCGGCCGGGTGGCGGCTCACGGGTGGCAGCGACCCCCGGGCGAGTTTGGACCAGCGGCGGGCGCGGTCGCTGCTGGCTGAGGACCTGGATGTGCTCGAAGAGCTAGCCGACGGCTACACCGGGCCATTGAAGCTGCAGCTGACCGGGCCGTGGACTCTGGCGGCGACGGTCGAGTTGCCGCGCGGTGACAAGGTGCTGGCGGACCACGGGGCCCGGCGCGACCTGGCGGAGGCGCTGGCGCTGGGGCTTGGTGATCATGTTGCCGAGGTACGACGTCGTGTGCCGGGGGCGGAGCTCGTCGTACAGGTGGATGAGCCTGGACTGCCCGCCGTACTCGCTGGAGCCGTTCCCACAGCGTCTGGGTGGGGTAAGCACCGTTCTGTCGACGGGCCGGGCGCCGTGGAGCTCCTGAGTCTCGTCACCACCGCGGCGCCAACGCTTGTGCACTGCTGCGCCGTGCGGCCGCCCATCGAGGCCTTCACCAAGGCCGGAGCCGTGGGAGTGGCAGTAGACCTCTCTCAGCTCAACGAGCCCGGCTGGGAGCAGGTAGCCGTCGCCGTAGAGGCTGGCACGGCCCTGTACGCCGGAGTGGTGCCCACGACTGGCCCACTACCGAACCAGGAGCAGGCCGCCGATCCCTTGGTACGCCGCTGGCGCGAACTGGGCCTGGACCCGGAGCTGCTGAAGAAGGTCGTGATCACGCCCGCGTGCGGCCTCGCCGCCGCACCCTCCCCGGCAGACGCTCAAGCCCGCCTCGCCCTCCTCCGCCGCATCGCCGAAACCGTCGCCGAAGCAGCAGACGCCTGACCCGCCCGCCGCTCCGTTAAGCGTGGTGGTGGTTTTCGAGGCGGCCTCCGAGACGTTCCGATTGAGGGGTTGCCCACTCAGATGGAGGGTTGCCCACTGAGATTTCGAGGGGGTAACCCAGTATCTGAGTGGGCAACCCACCAGATATCGCGGTCGAACGCGGCTGTTCTTCGCCGAGAACATCGGCGGTGCGCCTCCGCGACCCGCCGCCGAAGGCGGCTGTTCTTCTCCTAAAACGTCGGTGGTGCGCCTGCCGACCCGCCACCGAAGGCGGCTCTTTCCTCTCCGAAAACGTCGGTGGGCCGCCTCCAACCCCGCCGCCGAAGGCGGCTGCTCTTCTCCGAAAACGTCGGTGGGCGGTTGTAGGTTTTGCCCATGAGCACGGAGATTCCCGAAAGTACTGCTGCTGAGCAGCCTGCGGCACCCGCCGACGTACGGGAGCGGCATGCGGCGTTGAGCAAGGAGATCGAGGAACACCGGGTTCGGTACTACCTGGCCAGTTCGACCATCTCCGACGCGGACTTCGACGCGCTGATGCACGAGCTGGAGGCGATCGAGGAGCAGTACGCCGAGCTCCGGACGCCGGACTCGCCGACGCAGAAGGTCGGCGCGCCGATCTCCACCCTGTTCACCCCGGTGCAGCATCCGACCCGGATGGAGAGCCTCGCCAACGCGTTCTCCGCCGAGCAGATGGAGGCCTGGTCCAAGCGGCTCGAGCGCGAAGTCACGGTCAAGCAGATCAACGACAGCGGGTTCCTGTGCGAGCTGAAGGTCGACGGTCTGGCGCTCGACCTCGTCTACGAGAACGGCCGCCTGGTGAGCGGCGCGACCCGCGGCGACGGCCGGACCGGTGAGGACGTGACGCTCAACGTCCGCACCATCAAGAGCATCCCGAATGAGCTGGACGGCGACGATCTCCCGGCGTTCCTGGAGGTCCGCGGCGAGGTCTATTTCCGGGTAGAGGACTTCGAGGAGCTCAACGCGCAGCTGGTCGAGGCCGGCAAGGACCCGTTCTCCAATCCGCGCAACAGCGCCGCCGGATCGCTGCGGCAGAAGGACCCACGCGTGTCCGCGAGCCGCCCGCTGCGCTTCGTCGTACACGGTCTGGGCCGCGTCGACGGGTATCATGTCGGCCGGCTGTCGGAGGCGTACGACCAGCTCAAGGCCTGGGGCCTGCCGGTCAGCGACCGCGCCCGCAAGGTCGACACGCTCGACGCCGTGAACGAGTTCATCGCGTACTACGGCGAGAACCGGCACTCGGTCGACCACGAGATCGACGGCGTCGTGGTCAAGGTGGACGAGGTCGACCTGCAGCGCGCACTCGGCTCGACGTCGAGCGCGCCGCGATGGGCGATCGCGTACAAGTACCCGCCTGAGGAGGTCACCACCAAGCTCCTCGACATCGAGGTGAACGTCGGCCGCACCGGCCGCGTCACGCCGTACGGCGTGATGGAACCCGTGCGCGTGGCCGGGTCGACGGTCGAGTTCGCGACGCTGCACAACGCGCAGGAGGTCAAGCGCAAGGGCGTCTGGATCGGCGACACCGTCGTACTGCGGAAGGCGGGTGACGTCATCCCCGAGATCCTCGGGCCGGTGATCGACCTGCGGCCGGACGACGCGCGTGAGTTCGTGATGCCGACCGAATGTCCGTCCTGCGGTACGACGTTGCGGCCGATGAAGGAAGGTGACGTCGACATCCGCTGCCCGAACTCGCAGTCCTGCCCGGCGCAGTTGCGGGAGCGGCTGTTCCACCTGGCCGGGCGGTCGGCGTTCGACATCGAGGTGCTCGGGTTCAAGGCGGCGGACGCGTTGATCAGCGGCGGGCTGATCGCGGACGAGGGCGACCTCTTCGGGCTGACCGAGGAGGCGCTGGCGCAGAGCGCGTTCTTCACCACCAAGGCGGGGTCGCTGTCCGCGAACGCGCAACGCCTGCTGGCGAATCTCGAGCAGGCGAAGGAGCAACCGCTCGCGCGCGGTCTGGTGGCGCTGTCGATCCGGCACGTCGGGCCGACCGCGGCCCAGGCACTCGCGGCCGTGTACGACGACATCGAGGCGATCCGGGCGGCGAGCGAGGAGGAGCTCTCCGAGATCGAGGGGGTCGGGCCGACCATCGCGCATGCGGTGATCGAGTGGTTCGAGGTCGACTGGCACCAGGCGATCGTGGACAAGTGGAAGGCCGCCGGCGTCCAGCTCCGGCAGGAACGCAGCGGCCCGAGCGTCCCGCAGACCCTGACCGGCTTGTCCATCGTCGTGACCGGGACCGTCGAGGGATTCAGCCGCGACGAGGCCACCGAGGCGATCGTGTCGCGCGGCGGCAAGGCGGCGAGCTCGGTGTCGAAGAAGACGTCGTTCGTCGTCGTCGGCGACTCCCCAGGCTCCAAGTACGACAAGGCCGTCCAGCTCGGCGTCCCCATCCTCGACGCCCCAGGCTTCCAGCTCCTCCTCGCCGAAGGCTCCGAAGCAGCAGCCAAAGTCGCCACCACCCCCGACCAGGCCTAACCCCCTGCCCACTCACCCCCGGTTGTGGTGAGTGCGGGTGTCCAGCATCACCCGGGCGGGTCGCCGTACGGATGGATCTGTCAGGTGGGCTGATCCGTCGGACTGTTAGCTTTGCACGTCGACACGTGGGTCAAAGGAGCAAATATGACGACGCCGCCGCAGGGACCGTGGGGTCCTGGGCAGCAGCCGGGGGGCCAGCCGGGCGGGCAACAAGGGGGACAGGGGAGCCATGGCGGCTGGGGGCAGCAGCCTCCCGCCCAAGGTGGTGGCGGTTGGGGTCAACGTCCCCAGCAACCCCCACAGCAAGGGCAGCCCCCTCAGCAAGGCGGCGGATGGGGCCAGCAGCCAGGACGCCCGCAGCCCGGCCAGCCGGCGCAGCACGGCCAGCCCGGAGGCCCCGGCCAAGGTCAGCCTGGTCAGGGCCAGCCCAGCCAAGGACAGCCCGGCCAAGGACAGCCGGGTCAGAGCAAGCCAGGTGGTTGGGGTCAGCGCTCCCCGCAGCAGCAGGGCGGCTACGAGCAGCAGTCCTGGGGCCAGCAGAACCGGCAGCACTCGCAGCAGGGCGGCGGCTGGCAGCACCAGCAGCAAGGCGGCCCGCAGCAGCCATGGCAGCAGGGCGGCTCCGGCTCGAAGAGTGGCCTCGGTAAGGACAAGATGCCGCTGTTCATCGGCGGTGGCGTGGTCGGCATCGTGCTGATCGGTCTGCTCGTCTTCCTCGGCATCCGCGCGCTGGGCGGTGACGACACGAAGGCGGACCCGACGACCAATCCGACCGGTGGACAGACCACCGGCGGTGGCGACAACGGCGAGCTCGGCAACGCGACCGGTCAGGCCAAGACCGCGACCGAGAAGCTGCAGGGCCTCGGGTTCTCCTGCAGCGACCTGTTCAACACCAGCCAGGGCGCGCACCGCGGCTGCTTCAAGTACGAGGGCGCGACCGAGGCCGAGGCGATCTTCCAGTTCCAGCCGGACGGCACCATCCTCGGTGTCAAGCTGGTCTCGCAGAACGAGGACAACGTCAACAACGCCGCGGTCACCTTCGACGCGGCGCTGCAGGCGGTCGGCAACGACACGTTCGGCGGGAGCGAGGTCAAGAAGATCCAGGACGCGGTCAAGACCGGCCAGAAGGAGCAGAAGGTCGGCAGCACCTGGGGCGAGTTCGAGCTGCGCAACGACGGTGACGACCTGCGGCTGTCCGGCGGCAAGTCCGGCGCGGAAAACCTCGACCTGCCGCGCAAGGAGTTCACCTCCACCGAGGCCCAGCTGATCGCCGGGCTCAAGGCGCGGAAGTACACCTGCACGAGCTCGTCCTGCAGCAAGTCGATCGGCAAGTACGGCTCGCAACGGATCTACGCCTTCGGCATCCGGGGCGAGGGCATCTCGTCGCTGGACATCAGCGCGTCCGGTGAAGCGTCGGACGTCAAGCAGGCGTTCCCGGCCGGTGTGAACGACGCGTTCGCGGTGGCGAAGGGCGAGGACGTCGAGGCGCTGAAGGCCTACGTCAAGGCGCACAGTGACGGGAAGTCGTACGCTGCTTATGTCGCCGGCTGGCGGGTCGAGATCCAGGGCAGGACCGACGACAGCTACGCCTCGCAGCGGATCTCGATCAGCTACGAGACGTTCTACGTCTGAGGAGTCATGGTTTCCAAGGAGCTGCGGATGAAGCTGAAGCTGAAGCTGCCCCGGGAGAAGCGGGAGTCACGGACGGTGGTCACGCCACCGCCCGAGGCGGCTCAGCGCGTCGACGGCGGCGGCCCGTGGGGGCCGACGCAGTTCGACCTCCCGGATCGCGACGGCAGCAACAGCCAGTCGATCTGGATCGTCGCGCTCGCCGGCGTCGTCGTACTCCTGCTCGTCGCCGCTCTCTGGACCTTCGCGTACTTCCAGTTCAGCTAGAAGACACCAGAAGCCTCCCGCTCTCGGAGCGGGAGGCTTCTGTGTGTGTGGCGTACGTCGGTCAGGCGTTGGCGCGGATGGTCACGGCCAGCGACGCCAGGTAGCTCAGCCGGGCCACCTCGGAGCCGAGGAACTCGGGACCGCCACGGCGGCCGATCACGAGGATGCGGCGGTTCGATTCGAGCGGCGCGGCGACCAGAACCGACTCGGCCAGGCCCTTGTGGTCCAGCGCCTCCAGCGTCGACGCCTTCTCCAGCGGCAGCCATTGACCGACCAGCTCGCCGAAGTCCGGCGTCGCGCTCGTCTCCAGCGCGACCTTCACCTCGGCGCCGGTGCCGTCCAGCAGCGCGGCCCAGTCGGCGTGCAGCACGGCCGGCGCCTGCTCGACCAGGATGTCGACCGCGTCCGCGGGCGCAGACGTCATCTGCTCGACGGCCTCGAGGTCCATGTGCAGTCCGCCGCCGGCGCCGTACCGGGAGAACCAGATGACTTCGACGTCCGGTACGCCGTTGCAGGCGGACACGAGGCGGTCCGGGAGCACACCGGGTGGCAGGTCGACCACGATGTCGTCGACGGCGGTGCCGTTCTCACGCCGGTGCTCGACGATCTCGATCGCGTGGATGTCGGCTTGCACTTCACCGAGCGCCGTCGCGACGGTGCCGAGCGAACCGGGACGGTCCGGGATGATCAATCGCAGCAGGAACACCGAACGATCATCTCCCAGCCGGTCACCATGCGTGTAACGCCTTGTCGCGGGCCATGTTACAGAGCGGAACCCGACGACACGCCCGCCCCTCTCGGCAGATGAGAGCCGGGGCATTGTCCACAGGTCCGCGACCGAGGCAACACGAGCGTCACAGCGGCCCCCTAAGATGGCTCAGGTATCACCGAGAACCTCTCGGTGTTCCTGCGAACCATTGGATCAGTTCATGCCATCGATTACCCGCGAAGAAGTCGCGCACCTGGCGCGACTGGCGCGGATCGAGCTCTCCGACGCCGAGCTCGACCACCTCGCTCCCCAGCTCGACCAGATCATCGCCTTGGTCGGGCAGGTCAGCCAGGTGGCCGCGGACGACATCCCGCCGACCTCGCACGCCCTGCCGCTCACCAATGTGATGCGCGAGGACGTGAATGTGCCGTGCCTCACGCCGGAGCAGGCGCTGTCCGGCGCGCCGGCCGCGGAGGAGCAGCGATTCCGGGTGCCGCGGATCCTGGAGGAGGACTGACATGAGCGACCTCACCAGGAAGACCGCGGTCGAGCTGCAGGAACTGATGACGTCCGGGCAGGCCAGCTCGGTGGAGATCACCCAGGCGCATCTGGACCGGATCGCCGCCGTCGACGACTCCGTGCGGGCGTTCCTGCACGTCGACTCCGAGGGCGCGCTGGCCCAGGCCGCCGCGATCGACGCCAAGCGCGCGGCGGGGGAGAAGCTCGGCCCGCTGGCCGGCGTACCACTCGCGCTGAAGGACGTGCTCACCCAGGAGGGCGTGCCGACCACCGCGGGTTCGAAGATCCTCGAGGGCTGGAAGCCGCCGTACGACGCGACCGTCGTGAAGCGGCTCAAGGCGGCCGGCATCGTGATCCTCGGCAAGACGAACATGGACGAGTTCGCGATGGGCTCCTCCACGGAGAACTCGGCGTACGGCACCACCCACAACCCGTGGGACCTCAACCGGATCCCCGGCGGTTCCGGCGGCGGTTCGTCGGCCGCACTCGCGGCGTACGAGGCACCGCTCGCGATCGGCACCGACACCGGCGGCTCCATCCGTCAGCCCGGTGCGTTCACCGGCACGGTCGGCGTCAAGCCAACGTACGGCGGAACCTCGCGGTACGGGCTCATCGCGCTGGCCTCCAGCCTGGACACGCCCGGCCCATGCGCCCGTACGACGCTCGACGCGGCACTACTGCACGAGGCGATCGCCGGGTACGACCCGATGGACTCGACCTCGATCAACCAGCCAGTGCCTGCCGTCGTCGAGGCGGCCCGGCGCGGTGACGTGACCGGTCTGCGCGTCGGCGTGGTCAAGGAACTCGGCGGCGAGGGGTACCAACCGGGTGTCGAGGCGCGCTTCCACGAGGCGGTCGAGCTGCTCACCAAGCTCGGCGCCGAGGTGGTCGAGGTGTCCTGCCCCCACTTCCAGTACGCGCTGCCGGCGTACTACCTGATCCTGCCGAGCGAGGCGTCGTCCAACCTGGCCAAGTTCGACGCGATGCGGTACGGGCTGCGGGTCGGCGACGACGGCATCAACAGCGCGGAGAAGGTGATGAACCTGACCCGCGAGGCCGGATTCGGCGACGAGGTCAAGCGACGCATCATGCTCGGCACGCATGCGCTGTCCAGCGGTTACTACGACGCGTACTACGGCCAGGCGCAGAAGGTGCGGACGCTGATCCAGCGTGACTTCGCCAACGCGTACGAGCAGGTCGACGTACTGGTGTCGCCGGCGACGCCGACGACCGCGTTCCCGATCGGCGACCGCGCCGACGACCCGATCGCCATGTACAAGAACGACCTCTGCACGATCCCGGTCAACCTGGCCGGCAACGCGGCCGCGTCGTTCCCGTGCGGCCTGGCCGACGAGGACAACCTGCCGGTCGGCTTCCACGTGATGGCGCCGGTGATGCGCGACGAGCTGCTCTACACCGTCGGCGCCGCGCTGGAGTCCGCGCTGGCCGAGCAGTGGGGTGGCGTCCTGATGGCACAGGCTCCGGAGCTGGAGGTGACCCGATGACCGCTGCAGTCCTCGAGATCGACGACGCACTGGCGCAGTACGACCCGGTGATGGGCCTCGAGGTCCACGTCGAGCTGAACACCAGGTCGAAGATGTTCTGCGGCTGCCCGACCGAGTTCGGCGCCCCGCCGAACACGCAGACCTGCCCGGTCTGCCTCGGCCTGCCGGGCGCGCTGCCGGTGGTGAACGCGCGCGCGGTCGAGTCCGCGATCAAGATCGGCCTGGCGCTGAACTGCGAGATCGCCGAGTGGTGCCGGTTCGCCCGGAAGAACTACTTCTACCCGGACATGCCGAAGAACTTCCAGACCTCCCAGTACGACGAGCCGATCGCGTACAACGGGTGGACCGAAGTGGTGGTCGACGGCGAGACGTACCGGATCGAGATCGAGCGCGCCCACATGGAGGAGGACACCGGCAAGTCGACGCACGTGGGCGGTGCGACCGGCCGGATCCACGGCGCCTCGCACTCGCTGGTCGACTACAACCGGGCCGGCATCCCGCTGATCGAGATCGTCACCAAGACGATCGAGGTGCCGGGGGACAAGGCGGCCGCGGTCGCGAAGGCCTACGTCAGCATGCTCCGCGACCTGCTGCTCGCGCTCGGCGTCTCGGACGTCCGGATGGACCAGGGCTCGCTGCGCTGCGACGCCAACGTGTCGCTGAAGCCGACCGGCTCGGCCACCTTCGGCACCCGGACCGAGACCAAGAACGTGAACTCTTTCCGCTCGGTCGAACGCGCGGTGACGTACGAGATCACCCGGCAGGCCGCGGTACTGGCGTCGGGTGGCAAGGTCGTGCAGGAGACCCGGCACTGGCACGAGGACACCGGCATCACCACGTCCGGCCGGGAGAAGTCGGACGCGGAGGACTACCGGTACTTCCCGGAGCCCGACCTGGTCCCAGTCGCGCCGTCGCGCGAATGGGTCGAGGAGATCCGCTCGTCGTTGCCGGAGGCACCAACTCTCCGCCGGGTCCGGCTGCAGGAGGAGTGGGGCTTCACCGATCTGGAGATGCGCGACGTCGTCAACGGCAACGCGCTGGAGCCGATCGTGGCGACCGTGGAGCTCGGCGTCACGCCGACTGCCGCGAAGAAGTGGTGGCTGGGTGAGCTTGCGCGCGCGGCGAACGAGTCCGGTCAGGAGCTCAACGCGCTGGGCGTCGGCCCGGCCGAGGTCGCCGAGGTGCAGAAGCTCGTCGACGCCGGTTCGCTGAACGACAAGCTGGCCCGTCAGGTCTTCGACGGCCTGATCAAGGGCGAGGGCACGCCGGCCGAGATCATGGCGAAGCGCGGCCTGGCGCTGGTTTCCGACGACTCGGCCCTGATCGAGGCCATCGACCGGGCCATCGCGGCCAACCCCGACGTCGTCGAGAAGGTCAACTCCGGCAAGCCGGCCGCGGCCGGTGCGCTGATCGGCGCCGTCATGAAGGACATGCGCGGCCAGGCCGACGCCGCCAAGGTCCGCGAACTCCTGAACGCCAAGCTCGGTATCTGAGCGATCCCGGGCCGGCCGTCAAGGCCGGCCCGGGACGGCAACCTTCAGGCGGCGTGCTTCTGGTCGGTCTGCTCGGGCCCAGCGGCGGCGATGACCTCGCGTTCGTCCCGGCCGCCGTCGTCGACGCCGGAGGCGTCGGAGGCGTCGGCAAGCAAGGTCCTCGCGACCGATAGCTCCTCGACCGGGCAGCGCACCTCGTAGCGCGTCGGCACGACCTCCGTCGTCACCGCGTCCGGCCGGTTCCGCACGAGCCCGCGGAACAATCCCCAGAGCGCTCCGACCAGGACGCCGTACACGAAACCCCAAACCACCACGACGAGCCCGGTCAGGCTTGTCTCGGCGACCAGGGTGATGAAGACGCCCGCCAGCAGCCCGAGGCACGCGCCGTGGAGCGCGCTGGTTGCGGTCAGCTGGACAACTGGAACGGCCTGCGGTTTTCGCGCCAGCCGGAGGTCGGCGCCGGCGATCTCCAGATCGGCCGGTTCCATCCCATAACTTCGCAGATACTCCACTGTCCGCTGAGCATCCTCGAACGTGTCCGCCGAAGCGATCACCTTGCTGGGAACCCCGGCCCCCTGGTACAACACCGCATCCTCCTTGGCCTGGAAGCTTTCCTCCACTAGTACCAGACGGCCAAAGGAGCTAAACGGTTGTCGATCTACGGCTGATGGTGATCCGAGGCTTGACGGTTGTCGGTCAACGGCTGATGGTGATGCGCAGGATCCGGTCGTCGCCGTCGCGGGGATCGTTGCGGCCGTCGGTGTTCGACGTGGTCAGCCACAGTGATCCGTCCGGCGCCGTCTCGACCGTGCGCAGCCGGCCGAACTCGCCGACGAAGAAGGCCTGCGGCTCACCGGTTCGCTTGCCATTGGCAACCGGTATCGCCCACAGCCGCTCACCCCGCAGCGACGCCATGAAGATGTGCCCTTGCGCGAACGCGATCCCGGACGGCGACGCGTCTGCCGGCTTCCAGACCGCGATCGGGTTCGTCATCCCGTCCAGGCTGTCGATCCCTTCCGCGGCCGGCCAGCCGTAGTTCGCGCCGGCGGTGATCACGTTCAGCTCGTCCCAGGTGCTCTGCCCGAACTCGGACGCGTACAGCTGCTTGCCGTCGAAGGCCAGGCCCTGCACGTTCCGGTGCCCCTTGGACAGCCACAACCGTCCGCCCGGATTCCCCGGCGCGGCCTTGCCATCGGTCGTGATCCGCAGGATCTTCCCGCCCAGCGAGTTGTCGTCCTGCGCGTTCGGCCGGTCGCCCGCTTCGCCGGTCCCGACGTACAGGTAGCCGTCCGGCCCGAACCGCAGCCGGCCGCCGTTGTGGATGGCTGCCTTCTGGATCCCGTCCAGGATCACCTGCTGGTCGCTGAGCTGGTTGTTCCGGTACGTCAACCGCGCGATCCGGTTGTCGTCCCCGCTGGTGTACATCGCATAGATGTACGGGCGCGTGGGGTACTGCGGGTCGACCGCCAGGCCGAGCAGCCCGCCCTCCGACGAGGCATCCACGTCGTCGACCTCACCGACCTCGCTGACCTGGCCGCCGGCGATCCGCTTGATCTTCGACGAGTCGCGCTCACTCACCAGCGCGCTCTTGTCCGGCAGGAACGCCAGCCCCCACGGCACCTCGATGCCGGTCGCAACCGTCGACGCCACGGTCAGCTTCACCGGCCCCTGCGCAGCCGCCGTGCTCGACGGCGCTGAGCTCGACGGCGCGGACGTCGTACCAGCAGTCGTCGGCGCGGACGTCGTACCTGGTGTGGTCGACGACGCCGACGGCTCATCGTTGCCGGAACACCCCGCCGCCAGCGCGAGCGCGGTCACCACTACCGCGGTCCGAGCCCTGACCATCGTCTTGACCACGCCGTCTCCTCCGGTCCGATGCGTACCCCCAAACTATCGGCCCACACCAGCCCGTACGGCGGGAATCACCCGGGTCGCGGACATGGCCTACCAGGTTGGGCGGAGGGGGAAGTGAGCGTCCGCGTTGTCGTCGAGTTTGACCGCGAGTACCTGGTGGAGTTGCGTGTTGTTGCGCTCGAAGCCGACGCGGCAGGCAGCCAGGTACAGGCCCCAGACCTTGGCGGTGCCGTAGCCGACCTCGGCCACGGCCTCGTCCCAGTGAGCGACCAGGTTGTCGGACCAGGCGGCCAGCGTGAGGGCGTAGTGCTCGCGCAGGTTCTCCTCGTGGCGGACTTCGAAGCCGGCGTCCTGGGCCTCGGCGATGATGCGGCCGGAGCCGATGAGTTCGCCGTCGGGGAAGATGTAGCGGTCGATGAAGGCGCCGACCGAGCGGTAGCGGTTGTCCGGCCGCGTGATGCTGTGGTTGAGCAACCGGCCGCCCGGCTTCAGCCGGTCCAGCAGGAATCCGAAGTACGACGGATAGTTGCGGACACCGATGTGCTCGGTCAGGCCGATCGAGCTGATCGCGTCGAAATCGCGCTCGGCGACGTCGCGGTAATCCAGGAACCGCACCTCGGCACGCTCCTCCAGACCGTCCCGCTTGATCGCCGCCGAAGCCCACTCCGCCTGGGCCGACGACAACGTCACGCCGAGCGCCTGGACGCCGTACTCGCGGGCCGCGTGCCGGACCATGCCGCCCCAGCCGCAGCCGACGTCCAGCAGCCGCATGCCGGGTTTCAGATCCAGCTTCCGCGCGACCAGGTCGTACTTCTCGTACTGCGCCTGCTCCAACGAGGCATCCGCGGACGGGTAGACCGCGCACGTGTACGTCATCGACGGGCCGAGGATCCACTCGTAGAACGCGTTCGACACGTCGTAGTGGTGATGGATCGCGGCCTTGTCCCGCGTCCGCGAGTGCCGCAGCCCTTCGAACGTACGACGCCACTTCGGCAAGTGCTCCTGCGGCGGCGGAGGCGGCGGCTTCAGGTGGCTCCAGCCCAGCCCGCGGACGATCCGCAGCGCCTCCGACGGGGTCGGCCGCTCGAAGTGCACCTGGTTCAGCATCATCCGCATCAGGTCGTACGGGTTGCCCGGGTGCACCCCGGTGATCTCCAGGTCGCCCATCACGTACGCGCGGACGAGCCCCAGATCGCCCGGCGCGGTCAGCACGTACGACAGACCACGCTCGGAGGCGAGGTGCATGTGGATGGTCGAATTCTCGGGGCCGGTCGCACTGCCGTCGTACGCCGTGAACCGGAACGGCAGGCCGTCCGGGGTCACCGTCGTCAGGGCTTCCGCGATCGAAACTCGGGTCTCAAGCGTCGTCATCGGCGCGTCACCGCCTTCTCGTAGAGCCCGGTGAGCCGGGCGTCGGGGTCGTAGCGTTTCTTCACCTCGGTGAGGGCCGGGACGTTGTAGAGCCGGTCGAAGGTGTCTCGGTCGTAGTAAGCGTCGGAGTACAGCGACTTGTGCCCGCCGAACTCGGCCACGGCGGCCTCGATGCGACGGTTGACGTCGCCGTCCGCGGCACCTGCAGCGATGGCGACGGTTCCCCAGAAGCCGACGTTGACATAAGTAACACCAGGCTCGAGGGGATACAAAGGCCATGAGGTGTCCCCACGAAGCCGCAGCGGACAAAGCCACACCGGCCGCATCCCCACCTCTAGGTCGAACCAGCGCAGGAAGTCAGCCAGCCGGTCGACTGGGATCTCCACGTCCTGGACGACCCGCTCACGCTCCGGGTGGCCGCGACGGCGATTGATGCGGGCGGCAACCTGATGCCGGTTCTCGAAGCCGACGATCTTGTGGAAGACGTCGCTCCGCCGCCACCGGCGCGGCCAGAGCCGCCGTACCCAAGGATTCTGCGCGCCGAACGCGGCCGAGCACCAGAACCAGTCGGTGTCCCAGCGCCACAGGTAGTCGTGCGCGGTGAGGAAGTCCGTCGGCCGCTGCTGGATCGAGCGGTAGTAGATCTGCTGGCCGGTGTAGTCGCTGGTCTTCACCGCGGCGTCGCTGTTCCGGCCAAGGGTGAGATACGCCTCTGCCGGGCTGAACGCGACGCCGTCGACGAAATGCACCGGCTCGTCGCCGTACATGCCGGAGGCAACGATCTGCTCGATCGCCGGAGCCAGCTGATCCAATTCGAGCCGGACGTGGCGGAGGGCGACGTACGGTGAGATGCGGTCGAGCTCGATCTTGATCCGGGTGGCGTAGCCGAGCGTGCCGTAGGAGTTCGGGAAGGTGCGGAACAGGTCCGCGTGCTCGCCCGACGGCTGGGCGGTGACGAGCGAGCCGGCGCCGGTGAGGATGTCGAGTTCGAGCACCGACTCGTGCGGCAGGCCGGCCCGGAACGACGACGACTCGATGCCGAGCCCGGTCACCGCGCCGCCGAGGGTGATCGTCTTGAGCTGCGGCACGACCATCGGCGTCAGCCCGTACGGCAGGGTCGCCGCGACGAGGTCCTCGTAGGTGCACATGCCCTGGACCTCGGCGGTCCGCGCGCCCGCATCGACGCTGATCACGCCGGTCAGCCCCGACACGTCGAGCCCGGGGCGCTCCAGCTCGGTCCGCGGGCGGAACAGGTTCGAGCTGCGCTTCGCCAGCCGGACCGGCTCGCCCACCGGGATGCGCTCGTACGACGAACGCAGCCGACCGACGGCCTGATCGTGATCGAGGGTGGAGGCTAGATCCGATGTCGAAGGCACCGATCCAATGTACGACGAACCTGTGGACAGCGGGATGAAAAGTGTCCGGGCGGGCGAGTAGGTTCGGCACATGGCTGATGTGGTGAAGGCTTGGCTGCCGTGGGAGGACCCGGATTCCTTCCTCGGCGGGTTGCCCGCGGGATTCGACGTCGACTTCTACGCCGGCGGGGAGCGGCCCGGGTCGCTCGACCAGGTGGAGTTCTACGTGCCCGCCTATATGGGCGGTCCACGGCTGGTCGAGGTGGTCCGCGAGATGCCTGCCCTGAAGGTAGTGCAGCTGCAGACCGCCGGCTTCGAGAACGTGCTGCCACATCTGGCCGACGGCGTCACCTTGTGCAACGCGCGTGGCGTCCACGACGCCTCCACGGCGGAGCTCGCGGTCGCGCTCATCCTGGCGTCGTACCGCCGCCTGCCGCGTGCCGTGCGCAACCAGGAGCAGCAGGTCTGGCCGTCGTCGTACGACGAGATCGACGACTCGCTCGCGGACCGGACCGTGCTGATCCTCGGGTACGGGTCGATCGGTGAGGCGCTCGAGCGCCGGCTGGCCGGGTTCGAGTGCGAGGTGATCCGGGTCGCGCGGCGGGCCAGGGAAGGCGTTCACCCGCTCACCGACCTGCCGGCGCTGCTCCCGCGGGCGGACGTCGTCGTACTGCTGACTCCGGCGACGGAGGAGACGCGGGGGATGGTGGATGACAAGTTCCTCGGGCAGCTGAAGGACGGGGCGCTGCTGGTGAACGTCGCGCGCGGTGTCGTGGTGGACACGGACGCGCTGCTGACCGAGCTGGCCGGTGGGCGGATCAGCGCCGCGCTGGACGTCACCGATCCCGAGCCGTTGCCCGCCGGACATCCGTTGTGGTCTGCTCCGAATGTGCTGATCAATCCGCACCGCGGGGGTGCCTCGACGGCGTTCGCGCCGCGGGTGGCCCGGTTGGTGCGCGCGCAGCTGGAGCGCTACGCGGGAGGGGAATCACTGATCAACGTGGTGGCGGGTCCACCGCGATGAGGGAGGACAACGATGTCCGAAGCCGTACTGCTGATCGGGACCAAGAAAGGGCTCTGGATCGGCCGCAGTGACGCCGCGCGTCGGGAATGGACCCTCGACGGGCCGGTGCCGCAGTTCGAGATGCAGGGGGTGTACTCCGTCGGGGTCGACACGCGCGGCGAGCGTCCACGCCTGTTCGTCGGCGGGACCAGCGAGCACTGGGGACCGGCGGTGTTCCACTCCGACGACCTCGGCAAGACCTGGGACGAGCCACCGAAGGGTTCGATCGGCTTCCCGGAGGACGCCGAGGCGTCGCTCGAGCGCGTCTGGCAGATCCAGCCCGGGCCGCCCGGCCAGCCTGGTGTCGTGTACGCCGGTTCTGAGCCGTCCGCGCTGTGGAAGTCGACCGACGGAGGAGTGACGTACGAGCTGGTCCGCGGACTGTGGGACCACCCGCACCGCAAGGACTGGGGCGCCGGGTACGGCGGTCAGGCGATCCACACCGTGCTGCCGCATCCGACCGATCCCGACCGCGTCAGTGTCGCGATGTCGACCGGCGGCGTCTACCAGACCTCCGACGGCGGGAAGACGTGGTCGCCGGCGAACCAGGGCATCAAGGTGAAGTTCATGCCCGACCCTTATCCCGAGTTCGGGCAGTGCGTGCACAAGATCACCGCGCATCCCGACGTACCGGAGCGAATGTTCGCGCAGAACCACCACGGCGTCTACCGATCCGACGACGGCGGTGCGATCTGGAAGTCGATCGCGGACGGGCTGCCGTCGGACTTCGGGTTCCCGATCGCGGTGCACCCGCACGACCCGGAGACCGTGTACGTGTTCCCGCTGATCGCGGACGCGAACCGGATCCCGACCGACGCCAAGTGCCGGGTCTTCCGGTCCCGTGACGCCGGGTCCACCTGGGAGGCACTGGCGAACGGCCTGCCCGACACGTCGTACGCACCGGTCCTCCGCGACGCAATGACCACCGACGCGGGCGATCCAGCCGGTGTCTACGTCGGTACGCGCGACGGTTGCGTCTACGCCAGCGCGGACGCGGGCGACACCTGGACCGAGGTGGCCCGGCATCTCCCGGACGTGCTGTCCGTCCGCGCGGCGGTCGTGGGCTGACGCATGGCGATCGGAGTGAAGCTGCCGACCGTGCTGCGACCTCTCGCGGGCGGCGCCGAACGGGTCGAGGTCGAGGGCGCGACAGTGGGCGAAGCCTTCGCCGCCCTCGACCCGCCGCTGCGGCGCCGCCTGACCGACGAGCAAGGCGCCGTACGGCGGCACGTGAACATCTACCTCGGCAACGACAACATCCGCGACCTCGACGGCCTCAGCACGCCTTTGACCGACGGCGACGAGCTGTTGATCCTGCCGAGTGTGGCGGGCGGCTGAAGCCGGGCGAAAACAAAAGACTGCAATTTGCCGGAATGCTTGGCTAGCGTCGGGCGGCATGAGTGACGTGCTCCTGCTGACCGGCTCGCCGGGTTCGGGCAAGACGACCGTGGCCGCGTTGGTCGCCACTGACGCGGCCCGGCCGACGGTGCATTTGACGACCGACGAGTTCTTCCGCGCGATCCGCACCGGCTTCATCGCGCCGTACCTGCCGGATGCGTGGCGTCAGAACGAGATCGTCGTCGACGCGATCGTCGCCGCCGTCACGGAGTACGTTCGCGGCGGCTACGACGTGGTGGTCGACGGGATCATCGGCCCGTGGTTCCTGCCGGTGTATCGGAAGGCCGCCGCCGAGGGGGATTGGCGGATGTCGTACGTCGTACTCCGCCCCGACCTCGACACGACGCTGGACCGCGCGCGGCAGCGGGCCGAGACCGAACTGAAGGACGTCGACGCGATCACCGGGCTGTACGGCGCGTTCGCCGACCTGGGTGAGCTGGAGCCGCACGTCATCGACACCACCCACCTCGACGCGGTCCAGACCGCCGCGGCCGTCCGCGATGCCGTCGCCTCAGGCAACTACCTCCTCAGTGCCGGAACAACCGGACCCCGGTCTGAGTGAGGCTGATGCCGGCGGCATCGCACGCTGCCTGGACTTCCGCGCTCCGGATCGACCCACCAGGCTCGGCAATCCACTCAACCCCGTGCCGGGCGGCCTCCTCGACGTTGTCGGCGAACGGCAGGGCGCCGTCCGACACCATCGACACGCCAGTCAGCGGTTCGCTCGACCGCCGGGACCACCACAGCGAGGCCTTCTCACCGGCCAGCCGGGTGCAGTCGACGCGGGACTGCTGACCCGCGCCGATGCCGATCGCCATGCCGTCCTTCACCATCACGACCGTGTTCGACTGCGTGTAGCGCGCGACGATCGACCCCAGCAGGAGATCACCGTTGAGGTCCAGCGGTGCCGCATCGCGTTCCTGGGTCAGGCGGACGCCGTACACCTCCCGCGTTTCCGTAGCCGGTGGCTCGTAGGTCGCATCAGCCTCGAGCACGAGGAAGCTGCCACGCTTCTTGGCCGCCAGCACTCCGACTACGCCCTCGTCGTACCCAGGCGCGATGATCCCGTCGCACACAAGCCGCTTCAGCAGCCCCGCGAGCTCCGCGTCGACCGGGTGCGACACCGCGACGAAATCGCCGTACGACGACTTGGGATCGGCATCGCGCGCCCGCACATAAGCACTGGTCACCGGACCAACCTCATCCACCTTGAAGGTCGACCGCATCACGGAGTCCACCGGCCCCGCGACCGCAGCACCGGCGGGAGAGACGTGCTTGAACGACGCCGCCGCGGGGAGACCGAAGGCTTGTAAAGCCTCCCGCACCAGCTGCCACCCCGCGAGGGCGTCGAGAATGTTGATGTACGACGGCGATCCGCTGACCACCGCGAACGGCGCCCGATCACCCACCGGGCTCCACGAGGCCGACTGATGGGGATTCATGCCGTAGCGCAGTTGCATCTGGCAACCTCCGAACGAAGCTCCGGAGGCGCCCAGGCGGACGACGCCTTGTCTGCTGCCGCTCCCCGGTGGTTCTCCACCCTCGCCAGTCGCGGTTGACAGCCAGCTTAGTCCCGCCAGGTCCCGGTCCAGTCGTACAGGGGCGCGGTGGTCGCATACTCGCGCAGGTAGGCGATCCGATCTCCAGAGAGCCGGGCGACGGTCGAACCGTCGAAGGCGCCCGGCTCACCCTTCCAGGTGCAGTCGAAATGCCACTCGGTGACGAGCGTGTCGCCGGCGGCCGCCGACGAGGTGATCTCCCAACCATCGACCGTGCCGCCCGCGCCGAACCACGCGTTCATCCATTGCTCGACGCGTGCGGCGCCTCGATAGACCGGCCCGTAGGACTCGATCACCGTGCAGTCCTCCGCCAAAGTCGCGAGTACGGCCGGAATGTCGTGGCGGCGCCACCCATCGATATACGCCTCGAGCTGGTTCACCGGCCCAGCCTAGAGCCGGTGAACCAGCCGCGGCTTACTGAGCGGAGACCCAGCCGTAGATGTTGCCGGGGCGCCCTTGCGCCAGGTCCAGGTGGCGAAATGGGCGTATCCGCGGCGGCAGCTGTCAGTGAGAAGGAACCCAGTACGGCGAGGAAGGCGGCGGCCAGCACAAGTCGCAATGAGGAACCCATCAGAGTGCTCCGTTCTGACGATATGGGACATATCCCCCCAACGGCCCGCAACTGCAGGTATGTAATTAACTAACCCCTGAAAACCATCACAGTGTCGTTAAGTTACGACGGCATAGAGTGAGCCCATGGTCGATGTGAAGCCACGCAGCCGGACAGTGACCGACGGGCTCGAAGCCACCGCGAGCAGAGGCATGCTCCGGGCGGTCGGGATGGGCGACGACGACTGGGCGAAGCCGCAGGTCGGGGTCGCGTCGAGCTGGAACGAGATCACCCCGTGCAACCTGTCGCTGGACCGGCTCGCGAAGGCGGTCAAGGAAGGTGTGCACGCGGCCGGCGGGTATCCGCTGGAGTTCGGCACGATCAGCGTGTCCGACGGCATCTCGATGGGCCACGTCGGGATGCACTACTCCCTGGTCAGCCGGGAGATCATCGCCGACTCGGTCGAGACGGTGATGGAAGCCGAGCGGCTCGACGGTTCGGTGCTGCTGGCGGGCTGTGACAAGTCGCTTCCCGGCATGCTGATGGCTGCGGCCCGCCTGGATCTGGCGAGTGTCTTCCTGTACGCCGGTTCGATCATGCCCGGCAAGCTCGGGGACAAGGACGTCACCATCATCGACGCCTTCGAGGCGGTCGGCGCGTGTGTGCGCGGCCTGATCACGCGGGACGAGGTCGACGCGGTCGAGCGCGCGATCTGCCCGGGCGAAGGCGCCTGCGGCGGCATGTACACCGCCAACACGATGGCCGCGTCGGCCGAGGCCCTCGGCATGTCACTGCCCGGCTCGGCCGCGCCGCCGGCGGTGGACCGGCGCCGCGACGGGTACGCGCGTAAGTCGGGCGAGGCAGTGGTCGGTCTGCTGCAGAAGGGGATCACGGCTCGCCAGATCCTCACCAAGGAAGCCTTCGAGAACGCCATCGCCGTCGTGATGGCGCTCGGCGGTTCGACGAACGCCGTACTGCATCTGCTCGCGATCGCCCGCGAGGCCGAGGTAGAGCTGACTCTCAACGATTTCAACCGGATCGGCGACCGGGTGCCGCATCTCGGCGACCTCAAGCCGTTCGGCCGGTACGTGATGACGGACGTGGACCACGTCGGTGGGATCCCGGTGGTGATGCGGGCGCTGCTCGACGTCGGCCTGCTGCATGGCGACTGCCTGACCGTGACCGGCAAGACGATGGCCGAGAACCTCGCCGACATCGCGCCGCCGGACGTCGACGGCGTCATCATCCGCGCGCTGGACAAGCCGATCCACGGCACCGGCGGCATCACCATCCTGCACGGCTCGCTCGCTCCCGAAGGCGCCGTGGTGAAGAGCGCCGGCTTCGACTCCGACGTGTTCGAAGGTACGGCGCGGGTCTTCGACGGCGAGCGCGGTGCGATGGACGCCGTCGCCTCGCTGAAGCCCGGCGACGTCGTCGTCATCCGCTACGAAGGCCCGAAGGGCGGTCCCGGGATGCGCGAGATGCTCGCCGTGACCGGCGCGATCAAGGGCGCCGGCCTCGGCAAGGACGTCCTGCTGCTCACCGACGGCCGCTTCTCCGGCGGTACGACGGGACTCTGCGTCGGCCACGTCGCCCCGGAAGCCGTCGACGGCGGCCCGATCGCATTCGTCCAGGACGGCGACCGCATCACCCTAGACGTCAAGAACCGCACCCTCGACCTTCACGTCACCCCGGAGGAACTCGAGAGCCGCCGCCAAGGCTGGACCCCGAAGGCCCCCAACATCACCAAGGGCGTCCTCGGCAAATACACCCGCCTAGTCCGCTCAGCCTCCGAGGGCGCGGTCTGCATCTGAACCTCCCCGCGGGTGAAGCCACCGTGCTGCTCCGAGCCCTCGCCACTGAAGCCACCGTGCTGCCCCGAGCCCTCGCCAGTGAAGCCACCGTGCTGCTCCGAGCCCTCGCCAGTGAAGCCACCGTGCTGCCCCGAGCCCTCGCCACTGAAGCCACCGTGCTGCACCGAGCCCTCGCCACTGAAGCCACCGTGCTGCCCCGAGCCCTCGCCACTGAAGCCACCGTGCCGGCCGGCGAGCTCCCGTTCATCGACTGAAGGAGCCGGGTTGCCGGCAAGCGCCTTCCGGCGACCAGATGCTTTCACTCGATGCGCCGCGGCCGACCTTGTGCACCGTTCATTCACGAAACGGGGTGAGAAATGGTTGGTGGGTGCTCAGAGTTGTCAGACGGCCTCAGGCACCGTGGCTTCAGTGGCGGGAACTAGTCGACGGCGGCTGGGATTCGTGCGGTACGACGCAGTACGACGGGAAGAACCAGGCAGGCGAGGGCGAGCAGCAGGATCGCCGCTGAGACCGGGCGGGTCACGAACACGGTCGGGTCGCCCTCGCTGAAGGCCAGTGCGCGCCGGAACTGCACCTCCATCAGCGGGCCGAGTACGGCGCCGAGGATCAAGGGTGCGACCGGATAGCCGGCCCGGCGCAACGCGAAGCCGACCAGACCGAAGCCATAGGCGACGAACAGCTCGAAAACGCTTGCCCCGGTTGAGTAAACGCCGAGCGTGGCGAACACCAGGATCGCTGCCGTGAGCAACGGTGCCGGCACCCGCAACAGCTTCACCCACACCCGCACCAGCGGCAGGTTGAGCACCAGCAGCATCACGTTGCCGATGTAGAGGCTCGCGATCAGCGTCCACACCAGCATCGGCTGCTGGTCGAACAACTGCGGCCCTGGCTGCACGTTGTAGATCTGGAACGCGATCAGCAGGATGCTCGCGGTCGCCGAGGTCGGAATGCCGAGAGTCAGCAGCGGAACCAGCACGCCCGAGAAGGCCGCGTTGTTCGCCGCCTCCGGCCCGGCGACGCCCTCGATCGCGCCCTTGCCGAACTCCTCCGGGTGCTTCGACAACCGCTTCTCGACGTTGTAGCTCAGGAACGTCGGCAGTTCGGCCCCACCGGCCGGCAGCGACCCGATCGGCAGACCGAACGCAGTACCGCGTAACCAAGCCGGCCACGATCGCCGGAAGTCGTCCCGCGTCATCCCGATCCGCCCCTCAACCGATACCGCAGGTCCAGCACCACGATCTCGCGACGCCGCGGTGGCGACCGCCTCGGCGACCGCGAAGAGGCCGACGGCAAGCGCCACCACAGGCAGTCCTTCGAAGAGCTGAGGTACGCCGAACGCCAGGCGGGGCTGACCAGTCAGCTGATCGATACCGACCAACCCGATGGTCAACCCGAGGAACAGCGATGACAACCCACGCACGATCGACGACCCCATCAGCGAGGTCACCGTGACGAACGCGAGCACCATGATCGCGAAGTACTCGGCCGGCTGGATCAGTTTCGCGATCGCCGACATCGCCGGTGCCAGGAACGTGATCACCACGGTCGAGATCGTCCCGGCCACGAACGACCCGATCGCCGCCGTGGCCAGCGCGGCCCCGGCCCGGCCGGCCCGCGACATCGGATAGCCCTCGAGCGTGGTCGGGATCGACGCTGTCTCGCCGGGGATGTTCAGCAGGATCGCCGTCGTCGAACCGCCGTACATACCGCCGTAGTAGATGCCGGCGAACATCACGAACGCGCTGGTCGGCTCGAACACGAAGGTCAATGGCAACAGCAGCGCGATTGTCGTCGCCGGCCCCAGCCCCGGCAGTACGCCGACCAGCGTCCCGATCGTGACACCCAGCAACGCGAGCAGCAGGTTGGCCGGACTGAGCGCATGCCCGAAACCGTCGAACAGGCTGGAGAGGACGTCCATCTCAGATCGCCAGCCTGACAAAGCCCGGCGGCAGCGTGATCCCGAGCACCCGATCGAACAGCACGTACGTCGCCAACGCCAGTACCAGCGCGATCACTGCATCGCGCAGCAAACGCCGGCTCCCGAGTACTCGCGCACACACGACAAAGAACACCGTGGTCGACTGCCAATACCCAACGGGTACGAGGAGGGCCGCATAGCCGGCGAGCGCCGCGAGCAGGATGAGCACCGGTCGCCAGGCGATGGGGCCGTCGTCGTCCGCCTCGAGCGCCGATCCGGCCGCCACGGAATCGCGCGGCCTGAACGCTTGCACTGCGCCGACTACGGCGACCACACCCAGCCCGCCACCAACCAGCAGCGGGAAGGCCCGTGGGCCGACAGCCTGGTACCCGCCGCCTACGGGGATCCGGAAGGCTGACACCAGGACGACCACCGCGACGACCAGGAATCCGATCGCGACGATCCGCCGCGACCAGTTGACTTCAGTCACTTCGCCAGGCCCATCTCGGTGAGGATCGCCGTGATCTGGGTGCGCTGGTCGGTCAGCACCGTCTTGAAGTCGTCACCCGGCGTCCACGCGTCGACCCAGTTGTTCTGCTTCAGCACCTGCTGCCAGCAAGAGCTCTGACGCATCTTGTCCAGCAGACCGATGACATCCTTCTGCTGCTCGGCCGACAACCCCGCCGGCGCCATCACCCCCGCCAGCGTGGTCACCGCCTTGTCCGCCAGCCCGAGTTCCTTCAGCGTCGGCGCGTCGACGCCCTCGACCCGGTCGGAGCCGTCGACTGCCAGGACGCGCAGCGCTCCGGCCTGGATCTGCGGCTTCAACTCGACCACCGTGTCGATGCCGACCGTTGCGGCTCCGCTCAGCAGCAGGTTCATCGATTCGCCACCACCGGCCGTCGGAACATAGTTCACGTCCTTCACCCCGACTCCAGCACCCTTGGCCAGCCCGGCCACCGTCAAATGCCCTGGTCCACCGAGCGATCCACCCGTCCACTTGATCCCACGCGGGTTCTGCTTCAACGCCGCCAGCAGGGCGGGCAGATCGGCGTACGGCGACTTCTTCGGTACGACGATCGCACTCGGGCCCCGGCTCAATCCGGCAATCGGGGTGAGGGTGGTCAGGTCGACAGGGGAGTGGTTGTTGACGATCCCGCCGAGCATGGTCGCGCTGTCCATCACCATCAGCTGGTACGGATCCCCGTTGTGCTTGGCGAACTGGGCCAGGCCGATCGTGCCGCCGGCACCGGGCACGTTGGTGACAGTGGCCTTCTGCGAGGTGATCTTGCACTGGCCGAGCGCGTTCGCGATGCCGCGCGCCCGGGTGTCCCAGCCACCGCCCGGGCTGCCCGGCGCGAGGATCGAGAGCGGCTTGCTCGGGTACGTCTCGGAGGCCTCCGTCTTGGTCTCACCACCGACTGCGCAACCAGCGGTGGTCAGGACGACCAGAACAGCAAGCGTGCAAAGGCGTTTCATGATGCCTCCCGGAGAATTGTGGCGAAGAAGTCCTTGACCGGTTCGAGCACGCGCATCGGTTCGTGGGCGACGCCGGGGACGAGGTCGAACCGGACGGTGATGCCGTGTTCGGTGAAGTTGTCGCGCAAGGCTCGCAGCCGTTCGATCCTGGTCACGCCGTGCGCGTCGGCGCCGTCCATCCAGTTCGAGTCGGCCGGGTTGTTGATCTCCCAGGTCTCCACGTCCTCGGCGCCGACCACCATCTGTACCGGCACCCGCCGCAGCTCCTCGATCCGGGGCTGGTGCCCGAACTCGTCGGCGAACGTCGCGGTCCCGATCCACCACGGCCGATCCGGGTCCAGGTAGGTGATCCGTCCGGGGGCCCCGATCGACACCCCGGCCAGCCGATCCGCGTGCAGATAGGCGAACCGGTGCACAAACTGGCCGCCACCGGAAAACCCATGCAACAGGAAGCGTTCGGTGGCGACGTTGAACCGTGCCCCGACCTCGTCCACCATCGCCAGCAACACCTGGTCGAAGCGGATGTCGCCGTACCGGATGAACTTGAAGTTGTGCAGGTCGTCCGGATCCTCGATCCCGGCCGGGAACAGCGGTGCCAGGACGAGGCACCCGTGCTCCTCCGCCCAGTCGGCGAAGTTGTCCCGGTACTGCGGCCCTCGCCGTCCGGTCCCGTGCTGCAGTACGACGAGTGGCACTGGCGGACCGTCGGCCGAATGGGCCGTCGGCACGTACAGGCAGTAGGAGAAGCGCTGGTCGTAGCGCGAGGCAAAGATGGTGGTGGATCCGGCCAGGTAGAACCCGACCGGATCGTGAACCGGAAGCACATTGGACATGAACCGCAGCCTGGAGAAGGCCAAAGGCACCGGCAAGGACATTGCCGCCAACGCGGTAATGTGCCTCGTGGCCGTCACGCTCCTGCTGCCTGTCGCGGATCCAGCCTCGATCACGGTCCGTACGTCGCCGCTGGCCGAGCTGTGCGCATGCCTGCACGCGTTGGACGAGCCCGACCACCACCCGGCAGCCGCCCGGTGGGTCGCGCGCCTTCATGTGACCGCCGACGAGGACCTCCTGGCTCGCGCAACCGCCTGGGCTCCGCTGTGGAGCGCCTTCCGCGCCCGCTACCTGCTGCCACTCACGCCCGGATCCCGCCGCTCGCTCGAGGAGGAGCTGCAGGACATCGAGGCGATCCCGCTCGACGACTTCGTGACGATGACACTGCAGGCGCTGATCGGGAAGAACAACGCGGAGATCGGCGACGACGTGCTGCAGCGGCTGCGGCTGATCTCGTCGAGTCGCCTCGAGCTCGGGACCGCCGTACGCCAGGATGCCGGTGAGTTCAGGAGCCGCTTGATCGAGTTCCTGACCACCTTCGCGGCTGCCGTGTTCGAAACCGACTGGCCGGCGATGAAGGCGGTGCTCGACCGTGAGGCGGCTGCCCGTGAGCGGGAATTGCGCCGTCGTGGCCCACTCGCGCTGGCCGACTTCCCGGCGGCGACCGCTGCTGGTGGGCGGATCGTGCTGGACAAGCTCTACAGCGCGACGGTTCAGATCGACGCGCAGCGGCCGTGTCTGCTGGTGCCGACGCTGTACGGCCAGCCGCACTTCGTGGTGAAGCACTACCCGGGCTATCCGGTGGTGATCCAGTACGGCATGAGTCCGTCGACGGCTCCGTCGCTGGAGACCATCCGGCACCGGCTCGCCGTACTGCAGGATCCCACCAGGCTGAGGCTGTGCTACGCCATCCTGCGTAACCCCGTCGCGACGTCGGAGTTGGCCAAACAGCTGGGGATGAGCGCACCGCAGGTCTCGCGGCATCTGCGCAAACTCCGGGAGGCGGAGCTGGTCCACGCCCACCGGCGCGGCTCGGTCGTCTACTACCAGCTCGACCCCGAGGCGATCGAGAAGCTAGGCCCGCAACTGCTGTCCGTCCTCTATCGGTAAGACGCGTGTCTCAGAAAATGGGACGGAACGCTGCCGAACTTGACCCGATCGCACTGTGTCGGCGAGTGTTGCCTACATGCGATCGATTCTCCTCGTACTTGTGCGGCGCGCCGACTGACGCGACCACAGAGTCGAGCGCGCCCCCTTCAGCCCACCCGGCGGAGGGGGTTTTTTGTTGCCAATGCGAGTATCTGCGACCCAGATGAGCATTGAAAACAGACAAGAGCGAGGATGGATCGGTCGCGACAAGCCATAACGTGACAGACAAGGGAAGGCACTCATGAGTGAGCAGCTGACCGGGGCACAGGCTCTGATCCGCGCACTGGAACATGCCGGGGTGGACACCGTCTTCGGCATCCCGGGTGGCGCGATCCTCCCGGCGTACGACCCGATGCTCGACTCGACCCAGATCCGCCACATCCTGGTACGTCACGAGCAGGGCGCCGGCCACGCCGCCCAGGGGTACGCCGCGGCGTCCGGCAAGGTCGGCGTCTGCATGGCCACCTCCGGCCCCGGTGCGACGAACCTGGTGACGCCGATCGCGGACGCGTACATGGACTCGGTCCCGCTGGTCGCGATCACCGGTCAGGTGGCCAGCGCCGCAATCGGCACGGACGCGTTCCAGGAGGCCGACATCCGCGGCATAACGATGCCGATCACCAAGCACAACTTCCTGGTCAACGACCCGAACGACATCGCCACCACGATCGCCGAGGCGTTCTACATCGCGTCGACCGGGCGGCCCGGGCCGGTGCTCGTGGACGTCACCAAGGACGCGATGCAGGCGAAGGTCGACTTCCACTGGCCGACCGAGCTGTCGCTGCCCGGCTACCGGCCGGTGACCCGCCCGCACCCCAAGCAGGTGCGTGAGGCGGCCCGCCTGATCGCCGCGGCCGAGAAGCCCGTCCTGTACGTCGGCGGCGG
The DNA here is from genome assembly GCF_004345665.1 of Kribbella antiqua. Classification (GTDB taxonomy): domain Bacteria; phylum Actinomycetota; class Actinomycetes; order Propionibacteriales; family Kribbellaceae; genus Kribbella; species Kribbella antiqua. The sequence continues at coordinate 104,276 of NZ_SLWR01000010.1, read as the reverse complement.
GGTGATCCGGGCCAAGGCGCACGCCGAGCTCAAGCAGCTCGCCGAGATGCTCGGCCTCCCGGTGGTCACCACGCTGATGGCGCGCGGCGCCTTGCCCGACACGCACGAGCTGCACTTCGGCATGCCTGGCATGCACGGTTCGGTGTCCGCCGTCGGCGCGCTCCAGCGCTCCGACCTCCTCATCTGCCTGGGCGCCAGGTTCGACGACCGGGTGACCGGCAAGCTCGACTCGTTCGCCCCCGAGGCGAAGGTGATCCACGCCGACATCGACCCGGCCGAGATCGGCAAGAACCGGGCCGCCGACGTGCCGATCGTGGGCGACTGCAAAGAGGTCATCAGCGACCTCATCGGCGCCCTGCAGACCGAAATCGCGAACTCTGGCCGCACCCCGTCGTACGACGCCTGGCGCCACCAGCTCGAGGCGGTCCGGGCCAAGTACCCGGTCGCGTACGACGAGCCCGAGGACGGCACTCTGTCGCCGCAGTACGTGATCGAGCGGATCGGCAAGATCGCCGGCCCGGACGCCGTCTACACCGCTGGTGTCGGGCAGCACCAGATGTGGGCCGCGCACTACCTCCCGTTCGAGAAGCCCGGCCACTGGCTGAACTCCGGCGGCCTCGGCACCATGGGGTACGCCGTTCCGGCCGCGATGGGCGCCAAGGTCGCCCGCCCGGACAAGACCGTCTGGGCGATCGACGGCGACGGCTGCTTCCAGATGACCAACCAGGAACTCGTCACCTGTGCGCTGGAGGGCATCCCGATCAAGGTCGCGGTGATCAACAACCAGTCGCTGGGCATGGTCCGGCAGTGGCAGACGCTGTTCTACGACAAGCGCTACTCCAACACCGACCTGCACTCGGCCCAGATCCCGGACTTCGCGAAGCTGGCCGAGGCGATGGGCGGCGTCGGGTTGCGCTGCTCCGACCGTGACTCGGTCGACGCGACGATCGAGAAGGCGATGGCGGTCCACGACGCGCCGGTGGTGGTCGACTTCGTCGTCCACCGCGACGCGATGGTCTGGCCGATGGTCGCGGCCGGCACCAGCAACGACGACATCCAGATCGCCCGCGACATGGCCCCGACCTGGGACAGCGAGGAACTCTGATGAGTAAGCACACTCTGTCGATCCTGGTCGAGAACAAGCACGGTGTGCTGGCCCGGGTGGCGGCGCTGATCTCGCGGCGGGGATTCAACATCGATTCCCTCGCGGTCGGCCCGACCGAGCACCCCGAGGTGTCCCGGATGACCATCGCGGTCAGCGTGGACGAGCAGCCTTTGGAGCAGATCACCAAGCAGCTGAACAAGCTGGTGAACGTGATCAAGATCGTCGAACTCGAACCCAGCCAGACGGTTCAGCGTGAACTGCTGCTGGTGAAGGTCAAGGCGGACACCCTGACCAGGGGACAGGTGCTGGAGACCGTCCAGCTGTTCCGTGCGAAGGTGGTGGACGTGGCTCCGGACGCGATCACGATCGAGGCGACCGGTAATCCCGACAAACTCGAGGCCATGCTCCGGGTGCTGGAACCCTTCGGCGTCCGCGAGCTGGTGCAGTCCGGCATGGTGGCGATCGGCCGGGGCAGCCGCTCCATCTCCGACCGCACCCTGCGGCCGGTCCCGGTGCCACCGCCGCACGTTGCTTCGGCGACCCCGAACGTGCAGGCGCAGCCCGCCGACCGACCGCACCATCCGGTGCCCACGCCCCCGCCGGGCCGGCCCGTGGCCCCGGCCCGTCACGGCTGAACGCCGTACCCAAGAATCCAGAATCAAGGAGAAGAGCTCCCAGTGGCAGCTGAAATGTTCTACGACGACAACGCCGACCTGTCGGTGATCCAGGGCCGGCACGTCGCGGTCCTCGGCTACGGCAGCCAGGGCCACGCCCACGCGCTCTCGCTGCGCGACTCCGGCGTCGACGTCCGGGTCGGCCTGCCCGAGGGCTCGAAGAGCCGGGCCAAGGCCGAGGCGCAGGGCCTGCGGGTACTCACCCCGGCCGAGGCCTGCGAGGAAGCCGACGTGATCGTGGTGCTCGCACCGGACCCGGCTCAGCGCAAGCTCTACGCCGAGGCGATCGAGCCGAACCTGGTCGACGGCGACGCGCTCGTCTTCGGTCACGGCTTCAACATCCGGTTCGGCTACATCAAGCCGCCGGCCGGTGTGGACGTGTTCATGGTCGCCCCGAAGGGCCCGGGTCACCTGGTCCGCCGCGAGTACTCCGAGGGCCGTGGTGTCCCGGTGCTGGTCGCGGTCGAGCAGGACGCCACCGGCAAGGCCTGGGATCTCGCGCTGTCCTATGCCAAGGGCATCGGCGGCCTGCGGGCCGGCGGTATCAAGACCACCTTCACCGAGGAGACCGAGACCGACCTGTTCGGTGAGCAGGCCGTCCTCTGCGGTGGTGTGTCCGCGCTGATCCAGGCCGGGTTCGAGACGCTGACCGAGGCCGGCTACCAGCCCGAGGTCGCGTACTTCGAGTGCCTGCACGAGCTGAAGCTGATCGTCGACCTGATCTACGAAGGCGGTATCGCCAAGCAGCGCTGGTCGGTCTCCGACACCGCCGAGTACGGCGACTACGTGTCCGGCCCGCGGATCATCGACGCGTCGGTGAAGGCCCGGATGAAGGAGGTCCTCGGCGACATCACCGACGGCACCTTCGCGGCCCGGTTCATCGCCGACCAGGACGCCGGCGCGCCGGAGTTCGCCGAGTTCCGCAAGCAGAGCGAGTCGCACCCGATCGAGGCCGTCGGCAAGGAGCTGCGCGGCCTGATGGCGTGGGTCAAGTCGCACGACGAGGACTACGTCGAAGGCACCGCCGCCCGCTGATCTCCGCAGCAGAAGGCCCGAGCCACCCGTGGCTCGGGCCTTTGCTTTGGCACAATCGGTCTGGACCGTGACTGGGGAGGTGGAGCGTGGGGGAGGACGGCAAGCCGCGGCCCCCTCGGCGCGTACCCAGGGGCGCCGCGCCGCTCGCCCAGCTCCCGCCGCGGCCGCCGCAGCCACCGCCACGCCGGCAGCCGTGGAGGTTCGGCCGGTTCCTGGCCGGCTTCGTCGTCTTCCTGCTCGTCGTGGCGGGTGGGGCGAGCGCCGGCTGGTGGGTCCGCGCGGACAGTCTGCGGATGGACACCACGAAGGTGTTCGAGTCGATCAGCCCAGGCGTCGTACGGGTTCTGGCCACGACCTGCGCGGGGACCGGCGAGGCGACCGGCGTACTGATCGATGACGGCCTGATTCTGACCGCCGCGTCCGCCGTCAAGCAGCCGCTGGCGATCGCGTTCATGACTCCGGACGGGCGCGTACGACGGGCCAACCTGCTCGGCAGCAGTGCCGACGGGGTCGCCGTACTGCGATTGATCGGGCGGCTGGACAGCGCGCCGGTGCCATTGGCCACGGCCGAGCCCGATCCGCTGGCCGAACGCGCGCAGATCGGCTACACCGCCGACGGCAAGCAGGCCATCCAGCCGATCGGTACGGCGGAGCAACCACGCGGGCTCAGCGAGATCATGAACCCGGCCAAACTTGGCGGCCCGGTCGTGGACAAGTCCGGCCACGTGATCGGGCTCGTCGTCGGCAAGACCGTCCCGGCGGCCGAAATCGTGCCGCTGGCCAAACTCCGCGAGTACGCCGAAGTGCGGCCACCGGCCATCACGCCCGAAGAGAGCGGCACCTGTCAGCGCTCACGTGGTCCACAGATCCCGATGGCGCCCGAACTCCAGGTCGGAAGCACCGGGCTCGGGCTGGAAGTGCAGAAACTGTTCGCCAACTACCTGACGCAGCAGAACAAGCACGACTTCGCCGCCGTACGCCGGTACTACTCCAAGAAGCTGGCCAGGGCGCTGCCGGAGGAGAAGGACGCGGAGAACCACGAGACGACGTTCTTGTTCAACGCCAAGATCATCTCGCTGGCCCGCGTTCCGGAAGGGCTGAGCGTGCGGATGACGTTCGCGGTGCTGTTCTCGCCGACCTCGCAGGGGGCCGGCGGCCAGACGTGCAACCGGCTGGACCTGCGCTATCGCGTCGTACGAGAGCGTGGACAGCTCAAGATCGACTCGGCCACCACGCAGGTCGAGGCGCAGAGTTGCGACACCGAGTAACCGGATGGTGGGTCCCCGCCGCCGGCCGATCCCGGGACGCGGTACCATCGACTTCAGCGGGCACAGCGCGGTGCTCTGTCACATGAGCCCCTACCGCTTCTGCAGGAGACTTCTCCCATGACTGACGTAACCCGGCCCGTCGTCCTGATCGCCGAAGAGCTCAGCCCGGCCACCGTCGAAGCTCTCGGCCCCGATTTCGAGATCCGGCAGACCAACGGCGCCGACCGCGCCGAGCTGCTGCCGGCGATCGCCGACGTCGATGCCATCCTGATCCGGTCCGCCACCAAGGTGGACGCCGAAGCGCTCGCCGCCGCCAAGCGGCTGAAGGTCGTCGCCCGCGCCGGCGTCGGCCTCGACAACGTGGACGTGAAGGCCGCCACCCAGGCGGGCGTGATGGTGGTCAACGCGCCGACCTCTAACATCGTCAGCGCCGCGGAGCTCGCGGTGGCGCTGCTGCTGGCCACCGCGCGCCGGGTCCCGGCCGCCGACCAGTCGCTCAAGAAGGGCGAGTGGAAGCGCAGCAAGTACTCCGGTGTCGAGCTGTTCGAGAAGACCGTCGGCATCGTCGGCCTGGGCAAGATCGGTGTTCTGGTCGCGCAGCGGCTGGCTGCCTTCGGCATGAACGTGATCGCTTACGACCCGTACGTGCAGGCCGGCCGGGCCGCGCAGATGGGCGTCCGCCTCGCGACCCTCGACGAGCTGCTCGCGGTCAGCGACTTCATCTCGGTGCACCTGCCGAAGACCCCGGAGACGATCGGCCTGATCGGCGACGAGGAACTGCACAAGGTCAAGCCCGAGGTCATCATCGTCAACGCGGCCCGCGGCGGCATCGTCGACGAGCAGGCGCTGCACAGCGCGCTCAAGGAGGGCCGGGTCGCCGGCGCCGGCCTGGACGTGTTCGCCACCGAGCCGTGCACCGACTCGCCGCTGTTCGAGTTCGAGAACGTCGTCGCCACCCCGCACCTCGGCGCATCCACCGACGAGGCGCAGGAGAAGGCCGGTATCGCGGTCGCCAAGTCGGTCCGCCTCGCGCTGTCCGGTGAACTCGTGCCGGACGCGGTCAACGTCCAGGGCGGCGTCATCGCCGAGGACGTCCGGCCGGGGATCGCGCTGACCGAGAAGCTCGGCCGGATCTTCACCGCGCTCGCCGGTGGAGTGGCTCAGCAGCTCGACGTGGAGGTTCGCGGCGAGATCACGCAGTACGACGTGAAGGTCCTCGAGCTGGCCGCGCTCAAGGGTGTCTTCGCCGACGTGGTCGAGGACAACGTGTCCTACGTGAACGCGCCGCTGCTGGCGGCCGAGCGAGGCCTCGAGGTCCGGCTCGTCACCGACCACGACAGCCCCGAGCACCGCAACCTGATCACCCTGCGCGGCACCCTCGCCGACGGCGCCCAGGTGTCGGTGTCCGGCACGCTGGTCGGCGTCCGGCAGTCGGAGCGGCTGGTCGAGATCGACGGCTTCGACGTCGAGATCGAGCTGTCGGCACACCTGGCGTTCCTCACCTACGAGGACCGTCCGGGCATCGTCGGCCAGGTCGGCCGCATCCTCGGCGACGCGGACGTGAACATCGCCGGTATGCAGGTCAGCCGGGACCGCAAGGGCGGCAAGGCCCTGGTCGCGCTAGCTGTCGACTCGGCGATCGCCACGGCCGTCCTCGACGACATCGCCACCGCGGTTCAGGCGGATACCGCTCGTACCGTGGACCTGGAAGCCTGATTAAACCGAACGCCTGATTTACTGGAGGCGGTCAGCCGCCCGCAGGCGCATGGCGGCCGACAAGGGCCCGAGCCACCTATGGCTCGGGCCCGCCTTTTCTCAGTGCCTGGTTGCCAGCAGTACGGCGGCGTCCGGCGCCACCATCACCTCGACGGTGGTGAACCGCTTGTCCATCAGCCAGTCCTGCCGCAGCGTGTCCACCCGGCCCTCGTACATCGGCGGCCACACCGCCGACGGCGTGAAGTCGTCCAGTACGACGAACCCGCCTGGCTCGACCACGTCCGCGATGATGTCCCGCGCCGACAGCTTCGCCTCCCGCGCGTCCACGAACAGCAGCGAGAACGGTCCCCGCTCGATCAGCGCGGTCCAGTCCGCCGAGACGACCTCGATCCGCTCGTCGTCGGCGAAGAGTTCCGCCACCACCTTCGCCAGCTGCGGATCGCTCTCCGCGGTGACGATCTGCGATCCCTCCGCGGCACCGCTGCGCAGCCAGGCAGACCCGACGCCGCAGCCGGTCCCGAGCTCACCGAGGAGGCCGGTCTTCGAGGCCGCGAGCGTGGCGAGCAATCGGCCGGTCTCGTTCCGGGTGGAGCTGACGAACCCGCGCCGGCCGGACAGGCTCAGGGCCGCTGATACCAGCGGCGGCAGTTCTGGAGGAGCACTCACCGGCTGAGAGTCGCACAGCTTTGGTCCAGCACTCGCACGCTCATCTCACATCTCGGGATTCAACGCCCACATAGTGGTGAAATAGTCGGACGTCAGAGTAAATTCGCCTCTGTCGTGCCGCCCGCGTCGGCATCTGTCGGCAGACCAACCGGAGAGCACCATGTACGACATGTATCCAGCCAACTGGCCCGCGATCGACGCCCGGGAACGGAAGGCGGCCCGCCGTCGCCGGCCGGCCCGCCGTACTGTCGACTCATCGCCTGAGGTCAAGGCTGCCCAAGAAGCCATCAACCGCGTCTACAACGGAGAACACAAGAAGTGACCGAGCAGAAGAACTTCACGCTGGCCGTCGTTCCCGGTGACGGGATCGGACCCGAGGTGATCGCCGAGGCGCTCAAGGTGCTCGACGCGGTCAGTGCGGTGCACGGCGTGACGTTCGACCGGACCGAGTACGACCTCGGCGCGAAGCGCTGGCACGCCACTGGTGAGACGCTGCCGGACGCCGAACTCGAGGAGATCCGCAAGCACGACGCGATTCTGCTCGGCGCGGTCGGCGACCCGACCGTCCCGTCCGGCGTGCTGGAGCGCGGCCTGCTGCTGAAGCTCCGCTTCACGCTCGACCACTACGTGAACCTGCGCCCGTCGAAGATCTACCCGTCCGTCGGCTCCCCGCTGGCGAACCCGGGCGAGGTCGACTTCGTCGTCGTCCGCGAGGGCACCGAGGGCCCGTACACCGGCAACGGCGGCGCCCTGCGCGTCGGCACGCCGGCCGAGATTGCCACCGAGGTCTCCGTCAACACGGCGTACGGCGTGGAGCGGGTCGTCCGGGACGCGTTCGCCCGGGCCCAGGCGCGGCCGCGCAAGAAGCTCACGCTGGTGCACAAGAACAACGTGCTCGTGCACGCCGGCCACCTGTGGAAGCGGACCGTCGACGCGGTCGCCGCGGAGTTCCCCGACATCACCGTCGACTACCTGCACGTGGACGCGGCGACCATCTTCCTGGTCACCGACCCGGCGCGCTTCGACGTGATCGTCACCGACAACCTGTTCGGCGACATCATCACCGACCTGGCCGCCGCGATCAGCGGTGGGATCGGGCTGGCCGCGAGCGCCAACATCAACCCGGACCGGACCGCGCCGAGCATGTTCGAGCCCGTGCACGGCTCCGCGCCGGACATCGCCGGCCAGCAGAAGGCCGACCCGACGGCCGCGATCCTGTCCGCCGCGCTGCTGCTCGACCACCTCGGCCTGACCGAGGCCGCCGCCGCCATCGAGGCGGCCGTCACCGCGGACATCGAGGAGCGCACCGGAGCGGTCCGGACCACCGCCGAGATCGGCGACGCGATCGCCAAGCGCGCGGCAGGCTGAGGCTCGCATGACCACCAGGCCTAGAGGTACGGTGCGCTCATGAGCGCCGATCTGCAGTTCACCGTTGAGCCAACCACCCAACCGGCCAGCGACGACCAGCGCGCCGCGATCCTGGCGAACCCGGGATTCGGGCAGTACTTCTCCGACCACATGGCGATCGCCACGTGGACCAAAGAGAACGGCTGGCACGACGCGAAGATCACCGCCTTCGGACCGCTGGAGCTGTCTCCGGCGACCGCGGTGTTCCACTACGCCCAGACCATCTTCGAGGGGATGAAGGCCTACCGGCATCCCGACGACTCGATCCAGATGTTCCGCCCCGAGGCCAACGCGGCCCGGTTCGCGAAGTCCGCGCGCCGGCTCGCCCTGCCGGAGCTGCCCGAAGAGGCGTTCCTGGACTCGCTGCGGAAGCTGGTCGAGCTCGACCGGGCCTGGGTGCCCGGTGGCGGCGAGACCTCGCTCTACCTGCGCCCGTTCATGTTCGGTTCGGACCCGTTCCTCGGCGTCCGCCCGTCGGCCCAGGTCACGTACTGCGTGATCACGTCGCCGGCCGGCTCCTACTTCCCCGGAGGCGTGAAGCCGGTCCGGATCTGGCTGAGCGAGGACTACACCCGCGCGGCCCCCGGCGGCACCGGCGCGGCGAAGACCGGCGGCAATTACGCCTCCTCGCTGCTCGCCCAGGCCGAGGCGATCGAGCAGGGCTGCGACCAGGTCGCCTTCCTCGACGCGGTCGAGAAGAAGTGGGTCGAGGAACTCGGCGGGATGAACCTGTACTTCGTCCTCGACGACAACTCCGTCGTCACGCCGGAGCTGTCCGGCACCATCCTCGAGGGCGTCACCCGCGACTCGATCCTCAAGCTCGTCACCGACCTCGGCTACCACGTCACCGAGCGCAAGATCTCGATCGACGAGTGGCGCGACGGGGCAGCATCGGGCAAGGTCCGCGAGGTGTTCGCCTGCGGCACGGCCGCGGTGATCACCCCGGTCGCCTCGCTGAAGTGGCACAGCGGCGAGGTCCAGGTAGCCGACGGCAACGGTGGCCCGGTCACCGCCGCGGTCCGCAACGCCCTCCTGGACGTCCAGTACGGCCGCGCCGCCGACCCCCACGGCTGGATGACCAAGATCTGCTAGCCAGCGCGCGTCGTCGTCCGGGCAACTCCCGCGACGACGACCGCGAGCAACCACAATCCAAGGGCAACAGTCGGTGCACCGGTCCAATCCACGTGCACCGACTCGTCCTTCTCCGGCTGGTTCACCACGACCATAAAGGTGACCACCAGTCCGGCGATCCCGGCCACCAGTGCGAACACCGTCTCCGGCGCGGTCACCAGCAACCCCAGTGCCAGCAGCAGATACAGCAGGAACAGAACGGTGCCCAAGGCACCCATCGGGGAGTCGCTCCCTGGCGTGAGACCGAACAGGCTGATCCCGCTGTAGATCCTCGTCCCCGCCCGGGCGTACTCACTCCGGGTGGTCAGCCAGGTCGGCGCGAGCGTGACCAGCAAGGCCAGCCCGATCGCGAACCCCATCAGCCGGAACTGCAGCCGTCTGAGCTCCCCGCTGGGCCGGAAGAGCGCCGTACGAACGTCGTCCTCGAAGTCGTCACGGCGGTCGGCCTCGCTCACTGGAGATTCCCTTCTGAAGCAGTTGTTTTCAGCATCTTTTCAGGTGTGGGTTGTGGACGGATGGTCGCCGTCCGGCTTCGGAGTTCGGTAGGGTCGGGGCCCATGAGCAGCTTCCCGGACGACGTCGAGGCCTACTACGCGGAGCTCGGCGAGCGGCGCGGCTGGTCACCCGAGACGGTGCGTGCCATCCGTGCGACCGTCGAGCTGATCCGGGATCTGGATCGTGGCACCGCTCCACGCACGTACGGGGCGCTCGCCGACGACGACGGCACCGACTGGCTCTACGAGGCCGTCTGGCACGAGCGTGAGTGGGTCGTAGTCCGCCAGCTCGGCGTGCGGGAGGACGGCGAGGTCACCAAGTACTGGTGGCAGCGGCTCGAGGACGACGAGGGCATCCTCACCGACCAGGCCCTGGACCGCGACGAGTGGGGCCTGCGTCCCCTCACCCGCGACGACTTCTACACCGCCTGGGACGACCCAGGCTGGTCCCTCACCAGCCTCACTGCGTAAGAGGACTCCAGATGACGCGGCAGTACTGGTCGGCGTACTGGATGTTCGTGATGCGAGACGATTCCGCCACCGTATGGACATTGTGTGGCAGACTGCCGAATGTCATGAAGAACTACCGGGGCATTATTCCCTAGGCGCGCTCAGCAAGCTGTACCTGAGCGCGCAGACCTCTCGCACCTTGCGGGAGGTTTTTTGTTTGCCCCGTTCATCACCACAGATCACCGCAGCCCCTCCTCCCGGAAGGCCCACCATGAGCATCTCGGACGAGTTCCACGTCTACGACACGACTCTGCGCGACGGCGCGCAGCAGGAGGGGCTGGCGCTGTCCGTGGCCGACAAGATCGCCATCGCGCAGCACCTGGACGAGCTGGGGGTCGGGTTCATCGAGGGTGGCTGGCCGGGAGCGGTGCCCAAGGACACCGAGTTCTTCGAGCGGGCCCGGACCGAGCTGCACCTGCGCAACGCGACATTCGCCGCCTTCGGCGCGACGTGCAAGCCTTCCGCTGTCGCCGCCGACGATCCGCAGGTCGCCGCCCTCCGTGACTCCGGCGCCGGCGTCGTCACCCTCGTTGCCAAGAGCCACGACGCCCACGTCGAACGAGCCTTGCGTACGACGCTCGACGAGAACCTCCGCATGGTCGCCGACACCGTCCGGCACCTGCGCGAGAACGGCCAGCGGGTCTTCCTCGACACCGAGCACTTCTTCGACGGCTACCGGGCCAACCGCGCGTACGCCCTCGAGGTAGTCCGGGTAGCGACCGAAGCCGGCGCCGACGTGGTCGCGTTGTGCGACACCAACGGCGGGACGCTGCCCCGGGAGCTGCAGGACATCGTCCGCGACGTCCTGGACAACACCGGCGCACGACTCGGCATCCACTGTCACAACGACGCCGGCTGCGCGGTGGCGAACTCGATCGCCGCCGTCGAGGCCGGCGTCACGCACGTCCAGGGCACCATCAACGGGTACGGCGAGCGCACCGGCAACGCCGACCTGCTCGCGATCGTCGCCAACCTCGAGCTCAAGCGGGAGATGGAACTGCTCCCGCCGGGCCGGCTGGCCGAGTCGTTCCGGATCGCCCACGCGATCGCCGAAGTGACGAACGTGCCGCCGTCGACCCGGCAGCCGTACGTCGGTGTGTCCGCCTTCGCCCACAAGGCAGGGCTGCACGCCAGCGCCATCAAGGTGGATCCCGACCTCTACCAGCACACGGATCCGGCCCTGGTGGGCAACGACATGCGAATGCTGGTCTCCGAGATGGCCGGCCGGGCCAGCGTCGAGCTGAAGGGCCGTGAGCTCGGGTTCGACCTCGGCAGCGACCGCGAGCTGGTCAGCCGGGTGACCGACCGGGTCAAGGAGATGGAGGCCCGCGGCTACACCTTCGAGGCCGCCGACGCGTCGTTCTCGCTGCTGCTGACCGAGGAGGTCACCGGGAAGCGGGCCAGCTTCTTCGACGTCGAGTCGTGGCGGGTGATCACCGAGTCCCGCGCCGACGGCGAGGCAGTCTCGGAGTCGACCGTGAAGCTGGTCGCCGGCGGCGAACGGGAGATCGTCACCGGCGAGGGCAACGGCCCGGTCAACGCCCTCGACCACGCGCTGCGGACGGCGATCGAGCGCGCGTACCCGGTGGTGAACAAGTTCGAGCTGGTCGACTACAAGGTCCGCATCCTCGACCAGGGCCACGGGACGGATGCTGTAATCAGAGTCCTGATCGAGACCGCCGACGGCGAAGGCTCCTGGGTCACGGTCGGCGTCGGGCACAACATCGTCGAAGCCTCCTGGGAAGCCCTGGTCGACGGCTACACCTACGGCCTCCTCCGCCACAAGGAGGTCGCCCGATGAGCGAGAGGAGCGAGCTCATGATCGAGCACAGTGCGCCTCGTGTCTCATCCGCGCCCGGAGCGAAGCGAGGACGTGGATGAGCATCGCCACCGTTGAACGCACGCTCACGGTGTTCACCGCAACTGTGGTCGAGACCACCGGGCTGCTGGCGCGCATCGCCGTACTGCTGAATCCGTACGACGTCCGCGAGCTCTCGCTGTCCCTGGACGACGGGATGCTCCGGATCGTCGTCGAGGGCAACGGCTTCGACGCCGGCCGCGTCGCCGCCCGCCTGGAAAAGATCGTCGGCGTCCTGGAGGTCTCGGCCGCAGTCAGCTGAGCCCGTGGGTAGATAGACAGTCTGTGAACCACACTCCACTGCCGACGTGGTTCGTCGTACGGCGGAGCTTGCGGATGCCTTCCGGAAACGGGAGTTGCCGGTGGTCCTGGTTCAGGTCGGCTTCAGCGCCGACGGTGCAGATCGCGTGCCGGGTCGAGTTGAGCAGGCAACCCGCTCCACCGGTACGCCGCCTCCCAACGCGACCAACATCGTCGACGAACTGGCCGGGTACCCCGAGGACATCGTTGTGACCAAGCGAAACTGGGGCGCCTTCTATGGAACGGATCTCGACGATCAGTTGGGCCGTCGCGGCATCACCCACTTCCCCCGGCTAGGCGAAACCGGTATCTCGGCAGATGTCCTCGAATTGCTGAGTTAGGCAGGTTTACTAACAACCGCATCGTGGGTAGCTTCCTGGTCACCCCGCCCTCTGGAGGCCGCCACGATGCGACTGCAACGCCCACTCCTCATTCCCCTCATCACCGCCCTCGTCGCCGGGTTCGCCGTACTGGTCCCGGCCAGTCCCGGCGCCGCCGCGCCACCGAAGCCCCCGGCCGGATTCGTCCATCCCGGGGTGCTGGTCGACAAGGCGCAACTCGACTTCGCCCGCCAGCAGGTCCAGGCCGGAGCCCAACCGCAGAAGGCGGCGTACGACGCGATGAAAGCGAGCACGTACGCCGCCATCGACTACACCCCGATGCCTCGTGCCATCGTCGAGTGCGGCTCGAACTCGATCCCGAACTACGGCTGCACGGACGAACGCAACGACGCGCTCGCGGCCTATACCGACGCATTGATCTGGTACATCGATCGCGACCCCCGGTACGCCCGGAAGGCGATCGAGATCATGGATGCCTGGTCCGCCGTACTGCAGGATCACGTCAACACGAACGCTCCGCTGCAGACCGGCTGGTCCGGCGCCTCCTGGTCGCGTGCCGGTGAGCTGATCAAGCACACATTTCCTGGTGAATGGGTGCAGCGCGGCCGGTTCGAGACGATGCTGCGCGACGTCTACCTGCCGGAGATCCGCAACGGCGCCGGCTGCAAGAACGGCAACTGGGAAATGATCATGATGGACGCGATGATCGGCATCGCCGTGTTCCTCGACGATCGCGCCGACTTCGATCAGGCGATCAACATCTGGCGCGGCCGGCTGCCCGGCTATGTCTACGAGAAGAGTGACGGCCCTTACCCGAAGGCGGCGTCCACCTGCCCGCTGGACACCCGGCAGGAGATCGTCGACTACTGGCAGGGACAGGAGGTCTTCTCCGACGGACTCGCGCAGGAGACCTGCCGCGACTTCGGCCACACCGGCTGGGGCCTGACCGCCGCCACCCAGGTCGCCGAGACCGCCTGGCATCAAGGAGTCAACCTGTACGCCGAGGGGAAGGACCGGCTGATGGACGGCTACGCCTTCCACACTCAGTATGAGACCGGTACGCCGATACCGGCGAACCTCTGCGGCGGAACCGTGAAGCTAGGGCTCGGCCCCGTCACTGAAGTTGTCTACAACCACTACCACAACCGCCTCGGCCTGCCGATGCCGACAACCCTCGCCTACACCGAAAGCAAACGACCGATGGGCGCCAACTACTTCTTCGCCTGGGAGACGTTGACGCACGCCAACAACCCCCGCTAACCAGGTGTGGTGCGCGCTGCCGGATGGCAGCGCGCACCATAGCTACTGGCCGCCGCGAACGGTGGATTGGCTGAGAAGGGGCCGCTAGTCCTTCTGGAGCGCGACGATTCGTCTTCCCGACCGAAAGAGCCTGCCGGCCGTTTCGAAGGAACCGCGGCCTCCGGCCGTCGGCATGGAGACCTGACCCTGGGCGGCGCCGTCGTCGATCAGCGTATAGCGAGTGCTTTCGGCACCCACCGCGTCGGCGACAGAGGTTTGTGCGACCGCCGTATCGTCGGACAGTTGCTCGATCTGCAGATCGACCGGGCGGCCGCGCCCCTCCAGGCTCACCAGTTCGCCGGTGACCGTGTCGGCCACGGCCTCTGCCTCGAGCTTGCTCTCATAGTCGCGTTTCTCGACCACGACATAGCGGCCGCTGACTCGGCCGTCGAACCAGTTCACGGACCAGTCGTCCTTGAACTCCACCTCTCGAAGGTGCCCGTTCCCAGGATTGATGTAGACGGCTTTGTTGCCGTAGAGCGCCCGCGCTTGACCGTCGATGACGTCCAGCACCTCGGTGACGCTGCCCCTGACGAACGGGCTCACCCAGGATCGGCCGCCGGCAAGCGCGGTTCCCTTGGCTGCGCGACGTGCCTCGTCGTAGCCGAACTCGACGAAGGTCTTTCCCGCGATCGCGAAATCGCTGCTCTTGGGGTGGACCGCTGCCGCCACCCGGCCGGTGCGCGCGTCGAGAACCGCCACCGGCCGACCCGACGTGTTCGGCCCGCCGTCGACAGCGATCCAGTCGGAGCGCGGCACCCAGCGCCTCGGGTTGTAGCCGCTCTGACCGCCTGACCCCGCGGTCGCTCCACCGGGGTGCGTCCAGAGCTTCTTACCCGTCCGCAGATCGAACCCTGTCGTCGTAGCGTCGCTGCTGAACACGATCACGTTGTCGTTCGCGGTGAAGGGCTGTTGGTCTGGCATGTCCTGCTGCCACTTGGTCTTGCCGTCGGCGATCGAGATGACCGCCGCCTTGGAGTCATCGTCGAAGAGGAGCAGGGAGTCCTCTCCCAGTTGCTTCCAGTCGGCCCTGCCTGAGCTGAAGAAGCTGCTCGTCCACACCTCGCGACCATCAGTGGTCGCTCGGCCTCGCAACGCATGGGTGCCGCGGTCCAGCGTGACCGCGATGCCGTCGTGGGCCGCGACCAGGCTCACGCCTTCGTCGACCGTCCATCCGTGCGGCGCGATCGGCGGGATCCGGACCACGAGTACTCCGGCGACGATCACCGCGACAGCGGCAACCGCCGCGCCGATCCGCTGTACGGTACTGAGCTGTCGTGACACAACGGTGAGCGCGACGGCCGCGATCACCAGCGCGGCGATCCACGCGATCCATCCCCAATCGAGGACGACGGTCAGTATGCCGACGACAACGGCAACTCCGAGGACGACGAACGCCGCGATGGTTCGCCGGCGTGCTCGCTGCTGTCTGCCCTTGGCGATGTCTTCGGCCAGGCTGAACTCGAGACCGGGGAGAGCGTCAGGCATTCAGGTCCTCGCTTGGGCGGTGATGGACCGCAAGCATGTCAAACAACGGGGCCCACGGCCGCCGCCGGCCCGACGGCGCTAGACCGTCAGGCCGGGAGCACGGTTCGCCCGGCCGCGGAACCTCAGTCCCAGGTGAGGCCGCTGGACGACTGGTATTCGATGACTCTGGTCTCGAAGAAGTTCTTCTCCTTCTTCAGGTCCATGACTTCGGACATCCAGCCGAACGGGTTGCGGGTCTCGCCGAAGATCGGGGCGAGGCCGATCTGTTCGGCGCGGCGGTCGGTGATGAAGTGCATGTACTGCTCGCACAGCTCCGCGGTCAGTCCGAGCATGCCGTTCGGCATCGTCGCCCGGCCGTACGCGACCTCGAGCTCACACGCCTCGGTCAGCATCTGCCGCACCTCGCCCTGGAACGCAGCCGTCCAGAGGTGCGGGTTCTCCTGCTTGATCTGGTTGATGCAGTCGATGCCGAAGTTCAGGTGGATCGACTCGTCGCGCAGGATGTACTGGTACTGCTCGGCGATCCCCACCATCTTGTTCCGCCGGCCGAGCGACAGGATCTGCGCGAACCCGGTGTAGAACCACATCCCCTCGAACACCACGTAGAACGCGATCAGGTCCCGCAGGAACGCCGTGTCCGCCTCCGGTGTCCCGGTGTGGAAGTCCGGGTCCTCCAGATGCTGGGTGTACTTCAGCGCCCAGGCGTCCTTGTCCGAGATCGACGGCACCTCGCGGTACATGTTGAACAACTCGCCCTCGTCCAGGCCGAGCGACGTACAGATGTATTGGAAGGTGTGCGTGTGCACTGCCTCCTCGAACGCCTGGCGGAGCAGGTACTGCCGGCATTCGGGGTTGGTCAGCTGCCGATAGACGGCCAGCACGATGTTGTTCGCGACCAGGGACTCCGCGGTGGCGAAGAAGCCGAGGTTGCGCTTCAGCATCAGCCGCTCGTCGTCGGTCAGGCCGTCTCGTGACTTCCACAGCGCGATGTCGGCCTGCATCGACACCTCGGTCGGCATCCAGTGGTTGTTGCACCCGGCAAGGTATTTCTCCCAGGCCCACTGGTACTTCAGCGGCAGCAGTTGGTTGACGTCCGCGCATGCGTTGATCATCGCCTTGTCGGCGACCTCGACCCTGCTTGCCCCGACGGAGATCTCACCCAATCCGGTAGTCACTGGCACGCCTCGCAATCCGGGTCGTCGATCGCACACACGGCACCGGTCGGCTCAGGGAGGCTCACAGGTACGGCGTTCAGCCGCCCGTCGGTGCCTTTCAAAGTGGACTTCTCCACGTGAGTCGCTGACTGGGAACGTAGGTAATAAGTCGTTTTGAGGCCATGACGCCAAGCCGACCGATAGAGCTCGTCCAGCGCTCGGCCAGAGGGCGCGGACATGTAGAGGTTCAGCGACTGTGCCTGGTCGATCCACTTCTGCCGTCGCGACGCCGCCTTCACCAGCCACATCGGGTCGATCTCGAACGCCGTGGCGTACAGCTCGCGCAAGTCCGCCGGGATCCGCTCGATACCGGCGAGCACGCCGTCGTGGTACTTCAGATCCGACACCATCACCTGATCCCACAGCCCGCGCGCCTTCAGATCGGCGACCAGGTAGGGGTTCGCGACCGTGAACTCACCCGACATGTTCGACTTCACGAACAGGTTGCTGTACGTCGGCTCGATCGACTGGCTGACCCCGCAGATGTTGGAGATCGTCGCGGTCGGCGCGATCGCCATCACATTGGAGTTGCGCATGCCATCGCGTCGCACCTTGGCACGCAGCGCTTCCCAGTCGAGTTGCTTGCCCTCGTCAACGATCAGGTCGCCGTCCCGGGCGGTCCGGAGCAGGTCGATCGAGTCGATCGGCAGAATGCCCTGGCTCCACAGCGAACCGTCGTACGTCTCGTAGTGTCCTCGCTCGGCGGCCAGGTCGCTGGACGCCTCGATCGCGTAGTAGCTGAGCTGCTCCATCGAGCGGTCGGCGAAGTCGACGGAGGCGTCCGACGTGTACGGGATGCGCTGTGTGAACAGCGCGTCGGCGAAGCCCATCAGGCCGAGGCTGATCGGGCGGTGCCGCAGGTTCGAGCGCTCGGACTCGGGCGTGGTGTAGAAGTTCACGTCAATTGTGTTGTCGAGCATCCGGACAGCGGCGTGCACGGTGTCGCGGAGCAGCTCGGCATCGAGCCCCTGCGGAGTCACGTGCGCGACCAGGTTCACCGAGCCGAGGTTGCAGACCGCGACCTCGTCGAGCGTCGTGTTGAGCGTGATCTCGGTGCACAGGTTCGATGAGTGAACGACACCAGCGTGTTGCTGTGGCGACCGCAGGTTGCAGGCGTCCTTGAAGGTGATCCACGGATGCCCGGTCTCGAACAGCACGGTCAGCATCCGCCGCCACAGGTCGACGGCCCGGACCCGCTTGAACATCCTGATCTCGCCGCGGTCCGCCGCTTCTTCGTAGCCACGGTAGGCCTCGGCGAACTTCGCGCCGTACAAGTCGTGAAGCTCGGGGACTTCGTCGGGCGAGAAGAGCGTCCACTCGCCGTCGGCCTCGACCCGGTGCATGAACAGGTCCGGCACCCAGTTCGCCGTGTTCATGTCGTGCGTACGGCGTCGTTCGTCGCCGGTGTTCTTGCGCAGGTCGAGGAACTCCTCGATGTCGATGTGCCAGGTCTCCAGGTAGGCACACACCGCGCCCTTACGTTTTCCACCCTGATTGACCGCGACGGCGGTGTCGTTGGCGATCTTGAGGAACGGTACGACGCCCTGCGACTCACCGTTGGTGCCGCGGATCCGGGCGCCGATGCCGCGCACCGGAGTCCAGTCGTTGCCGAGGCCGCCGGAGTACTTGGCGAGCAGGGCGTTGTTGCGGATGCCGGTGAAGATGCCGGCCAGGTCGTCCTCGACGGTGGTGAGGAAGCACGCCGACAGCTGCGGCCGGGTGGTGCCGGAGTTGAACAGGATCGGCGTCGACGCCATGAACCGGAACGAGCTGAGCACCTCGTAGAACTCGATGGCCTTGGCCTCGCGGTCGTCCTCGCGCAGCGCCATCCCCATCGCGACCCGGAGGAACAGGGCCTGCGGCAACTCGAACCGCACCTTGTCGATGTGCAGCAGATACCGGTCGTAGAGCGTCTGCAGGCCGAGGAACGCGAAGTCGAGGTCGCGCTCCGGCCGGATCGCCGCGGCCAGTCTGGCCAGGTCGAACTCGGCCAGCCTCGGATCGAGCTGCCCGGCCTCGATGCCGAGCTGCACATAGCGCGGGAAGTAGTCCGCGTACGCCGTTGCCATGTCAGCCTGGCTCGCTTGCCGCGGCTCGCCGTGGACGCGGCCGAGCGCCTCACGGCGGATCTGGTCCAGCAACAGGCGAGCGGCGGCGAACCTGTACTGCGGCTCGGTCTCGACGTACGACCGGGCAGCCATCACCAGGGCGAGCTCCACCTCGTGCTGGGCGATGCCGTCGTAACAGGAGCCGATGGTCTCGTCGAGGATCTGCTCGGGATCGACCGCGTCGAGGCCGTCGGCGGCCTCCGCGATGATGACCCGCAACCGGTCGACGTCGAGCGGCGCCGCGCTGCCGTCGGCCGCACGGACGGTGATCGCCGGCTTCGCGGTGACACCCGCAGGATCGGCAGGAGTGCGGGCCTTGGTGCGTTCCTCGCGGTAGAGGACGTACGCGCGGGCGACCTGGTGCTCACCGGCGCGCATCAGGGCCAGCTCGACCTGATCCTGGATGTCCTCGACCTGAACACTGCGTCGCGCGTCTCCGCGACTGGTCAGGGCGTCGGCGACCCGGCCGGTCAGGTCGGCCACCAGGTCCCGGACCCGGTGGGTGGTGGCGGCGTCGGCGCCCTCGACGGCGAGGAACGCCTTGGTCATGGCGACGGAGATCTTGGTCTGGTCGAAGGCGGTGCTGCTGCCGTCACGTCGTACGACGGTCAATTGGATCGGTTGCTCCGCTGTCTGATGGACAGCTTGGGAGGCGATGGTCACAGAAGCTCTCTCCACACAAGTCGGAAGGGCCGCGACCGGGCGTCCCGCGCCAAGGCAGGGGACACCGCGCGAGCGGGGCGCATGACGGGACCGGCAGCTCCGGCCGGGACAGCTGCCGTCACGCCCTGCGACCCACCCGCGAGGTCTCGGACCGCGCGCACCGGCGGTGCGCGCGCCGGTGGCAGGTATCCGGGCTTGCGGAGGCCTTCCGCTCACCGTTGCGGGGCAGCTCCGGATTCGCACCGGATTCCCCTGTTGCCTCGAAGCGGCCCACATCTTGTGGTGCCGACCGCTCCGAACCACCAGCAGTAGTGATGCTAGGTGGACACTCCTACATCTTGTGGTAGCGCCACGCCGCGTGTCGCACATCTTGTGTCCCTCACGCGGCCGTCGCGTACAGATCCTGGAGCGTCATGATCTCCGAGCCGTGATGGATGAGCTCGCGGTTGAGACGGAGGGCGACGTGGCCGAATGGTTCGGACGCGTCCAGCTCGGTTGCCTGGCTGAGGCCGACCGTCATCAGTTGCTCCTCGCTGAGGCCGGCGATCGACTCCTGCCAGGCGTCGACCCAGTGGGTCAGCCAGGCGACCGCGTCTCGCGCGTTGCCGTGCAGGGTGATGTCGGCGCGCCCCTGCCGGCTCTCGCCGAAGGTCCACTCCCAGCGCTCGAAGAACATCTCGGTCAGATGCGCGATCAGCCAGGCGATTGTCCGTGGCCCACGATGATCCGGCTCGTTCGGCCACTGCGCGACCCATTCGCCGGATCCGAGCAATCGGAACCGGCTGCCGTCACGGCGCCGTACGACGGTCAGCGCCTCGCGGCTCGGCTGCCAGAAGTACTGCTCGTCGGTCAGCTGCGCGAGCCGGCCGGACAACACCATCCAGCTGAAGCCGAGCTGCCCCCTGACCATCGCGAGCGCCGACGGGCGGTGCAGGATCTCCCAGTCGAACGGCTCCGGCATCACTTTCCCCACGCTCCCCGGACGGATTTGGACAGATCGTCGAACATGTGTTCGAATTCTGTCTCGAGCGGGAGGAGAAAGTCAATGTGCTCGGCGTGTTGGTTCTGGTCTTGGCGGCACTGGTCTGCTAGGTGGTTCGACCCTGGTGTCGGCGGCCGGGCTGGCGAACCGCCGTTCCAGCAAGGTGAAGGCGTCGATCAGTTCGGGCGCCTCGTAGACGCGGTTGCGGCGGCCGTCGGTGACCTCGCGCAGGACGCCGACCTCGACCAGCCGGGCGAGCGCCTGGTTGGCGGCCTGCTGCGACCTGGCGATCAGTCGCGCCGCAGCGCCCAGAGTGAGCACCGGCGCCGCCGGCAATGTCTCGATCAACAGTTCCACTGCCGACCCGGCGCGGACAGGCTCGGCCCGCTCGCGCCAGGCGGTCTTGAGTTCGGCCGCGGTCCGCTCGAACCGGGCTGCCTCTGCCGTCGCGTGGCTGCAAGCGGTCGCGAACATCAACAGCCATTCGTTCGCCGCCGCGCGGGCGCGTGGGCTGGTCGGCTTGCCGGTGTAGCGGAACGCGGTGAGCGCCTCGATGTACTGCGTCGCGTGCGTGGCGAGCGAGAGCGACACCGGTGGCACGGTCCGCTCGACCAGGCCTTCGGCGCGCAGGATCAAGTGGATCAGCGCCCGCCCGGTCCGGCCGTTGCCGTCGGCAAAGGGATGGATCGTCTCGAACTGCGCGTGCGCGATCGCGGTTTTCGCCAGCACCGGCAGGCTGGACTCGCGCACGAAGGACATCAGATCCGCCAGGAGATCGGGGATCAGTTGCGCCGGCGGCGGGACGTAGTACGCCTCGGCGGGGGAGCGGCCGCCGATCCAGTTCTGCAGGTAGCGGATCTCCCCGCCGAACTCGGGCGCCGGCGAATGCGCCATCAGTCGTCGATGCGCCTCGAGCAGATGCTCGACCTCGAGCTTGTCGCCGGCCTGAACGGACTCGGTCACCCACGTCATCGCGTCGACCGCGCCGAGCACCTCCTCGGCGGTCACGTCGTGCTGCCGTTCCCCCAGCGCCTCCGCTTTGAGCAATCGCCGCGCCCCGACAACCAGCCCCTCGATCTGCGACGACCCCACCGCCTCGGCGCGCAAGAGCAGCCGCGCGAGCGCCTCGCTGTTCGTCAGTACGGCGGCCGTCGCGTCTAGCCGGCCGAGATCCCCGGCGGCGTCCTCCAACGCGGCCAGCACTTCGTCGCTCAAGTCGAACACCCGCCCGACCAGCGGATCCGGGAAGTACAACTCGTACGACCCGCCCAACCGCTCCGCCCGGGTGAATCCGTCCGGATGCCCAGGCCACCGATGCAACTCAACCCGCGCCATGTCACCACCTCTTGTTCAAGCTTACTCCATAACCTTGAACAAGACGCTGCCGAGTCAAAGGCTGAGAAGAGATGCGTTCGTGATTACGCAGCGTCGCGATCTGCGGTATTGTCACACGGAGTAACGCGCCGGGGGCACGACCGAGAGGTCGGCGGCGCGCACTCATCTGAACCGTTTCCGAGGGGGAATCGTGACGCAGCACCAGGAGCAGCCTGCCCAATTCCGGCCGCCGCGCCGCGACTGTGGGTGAGGACGAGTAGATGAGCATGAGTGCCGAGGTGTGGACCCAGGGTTGGGCAGACTGGGCCCAGGCTGAACGTGGACTGACGGAGGCGCCGGTGACGTTGGACGCGGATGCGCTGCGGATGGTGGCGGCCAATGAGGCGGACTGGGATGCGCGGGCGCCGTTGCATGCGGCGAGCCAGTTCTACGATCGACCGGCCGAGTACTGGTTCGCCGACTACGAGTGGGAAGACCTGGGCTCGCTCGAGGGTCGCGACGTGCTGCACCTGCAGTGCCACCTCGGTACCGAGACCATCGCGTTCGCCCGCCGCGGTGCCCGTGCGACGGGTCTCGACCTGTCCGCCAAGTCGCTCGACGAAGCGCGCCTGATCGCCTCCGACGCCGGCCTGGACGTCGAGTACGTCCATGCCAATGTGTACGACGCCGGAGAAGCGCTGCAGGGTCGCCAGTTCGACATCGTCTACACCGGCAAGGGCGCGCTCTGCTATCTGCCCGACCTGAAAGCCTGGGCCGAGGTCGTCCGCAACCTCCTCAAGCCCGGCGGTGCCTTGTACATCGTCGAGTTCCACCCACTCCTCAACGCGCTCCGTCCCGTCGCGCTCCCAGGCGAGACCGACGACCTCACCATCCGCACCGACTATCTCGAAGGCCGAGGTCCCCTCGCCCACGACTCCACCGTCACCTACACCGGCGACGAGGTCCCAGGCCGCCAGCGCAGCTACGAATGGCGCCACGGCCTAGGCGAACTCGTCACCACCCTCGCCCAAGCCGGCCTTCACATCAGCAGCCTGCGCGAGTCCGAAGTGCTCCAATGGCCCCGCTGGCCATCGATGCGGCAGACCCCCGAAGGCTGGTGGACCCTCCCCGACGAGGCCCCGCGCGTACCGCTGCTGTTCGCCCTCAAAGCCACCAAGGCCACCAAAGCCGCCTAGGAGCAAGCCGCATGACGACTCGCGCGCAGCGTGAGAGCGACCTCATCACCTACTACACGAACGAGGTCGAGGCTCGCGTCAGCCGGGAGCTGCCGGACTTCAGAGTCGATCGGCGTACGACGTACGTGGACCAGCTGCATCGTGACGGTCGTCGCACGGCAGTCGAGATCGGTTGCGGACCCGGCCGGGACGGCGAAGCGTTCGCCGCGGCCGGACTTACCTACACCGGTGTCGATCTCGCGCCGGCAAGCGTCGAGGCCTGCCGCCGACTCGGCCTGGACGCGTGCGTCGGCTCCGCGCTGGACCTGCCGTTCGACGACGCGACCTTCGACGCCGGCTGGACGATGAGCACGCTGCTGCACGTCGCGGACGACGACCTCGGCAAAGCACTCGAGGAGATCGTCCGGGTTCTCAAGCCCGGTGCACCATTGGCGATCGGCCTGTGGGGCGACAAGGTCGGCGGCGAGCGCGAATGGAACGACGGCACCGACTTCGGCCCGCCCCGCTTCTTCAGCATCCGCACCGACGAAGCGATCCAAGAGGCCCTAGCGCAGCACGGCACCGTCGACGAGTGGCTGACCTGGCAGGCCGACGGCCCGATGCACTACCAGTGGGCGGTCATCCGCACAAAGCGCTAGATGTTGATGTGCGAGCCCATGATCACGACGCGATCGCGGGGCAGGCCGAAGTAATCGGCCGCATCGGCGGTGATGCCGGACGTCGCCACGAAGAGACGTCCCGTGTGCCTGCGATGTCACCGGGGCATTGAAGCATGCAAGCGGTCACACAGCTCCACGAGTCGGTGCCGCAACGGCCGCGCGCGGGCGGCGAAGCCACGCTGCGCGGCGGCGTACTCCGCCTTGCCCGCTGGAGTTTCGATCCGTACGGCGGTGTAGCCGAGCCCGGCCAGATCGTACGGCGACGCACGCATGTCGAGCGTACGAATGTCCCGAGCCAGCTCGAAGCAGTCCAGCACCAATTCGCTGGGAGTAAAGGGCATCAGCTTGCACGCCCACTTGTACAGATCCATGTTGGCGTGCAGGCAACCGCCCTGCTCCAGCACAGGCTGGGACTCACGGGTCGGCTGCAACACGTTCAAAGGACGCGCGGCGGAAGTGAAGAAGCGGAAGGCGTCGAAGTGCGAGCAGGCGACCTTGTGCGACTCGACGACCCGATCGGTGCCCTCGACACCTAGTCGCAACGGCCAGGCCTGATGCCGTACGTCGGCTGTCCGGTAGACCATCGCCCACTCGTGCAGCCCGAAACACCCGAACTGCGGCTGCCGATCCGCCGTCGCCGCGAGCAACCGCCGGATCCACTGAATACTGTCGGCCCGGCGCTCGACCTCCGCCGGATCCACCGACGCAGCGCCGTCGACATACCGGTAGCCGCGCCGACCGTCGTACTCAGTAGCCCCGAGCAACCGGACGCCAGGGCCGGGATGCCAGACGCGGAGCTGATTCGGGCGGGTCGGGTAGTAGGTGAAGAGGAAGTCCTCGACCGGATGCGGTTCGCGCCGCTTCCGCCGCTCCATGTGATCAGCCAGCAACAGGTCGACACGGGTCCGATGGGCCGTCTTGTACGACGTCCATTCGGCGGGGCTGAGCGTGATGGTCACAGGTCCAGAGCAAAGGCGTACAGGTCGACGCCAGGGATCGGGGACCAGTCACGCGCAGGCAGCCGGATGAAGCCGAGGCGTTCGTAGATGCGGTGCGCCGTCGTCATGTACGACGCGCTGGACATCACCAGACGGGCCAGCCCGAGCTCCCGCGAACGCTCGACGCACTTCACCGTCAATGCGGTCCCGACACCCAGCCCACGCGCCCGCGAGGAGACACCGAGCATCCGGAACTCGCCCTCGTCGTCCTCGGCGATCTCCCGGTAGACCGAGCCACGTGGACAGTAAGTAACTGTGCCGAGCAGTTCCGTAGCGTTCGCCGCGACCCACAGCTCGGCCTTGGCGGC
Organism: Kribbella antiqua; assembly: GCF_004345665.1. Lineage (GTDB taxonomy): Bacteria > Actinomycetota > Actinomycetes > Propionibacteriales > Kribbellaceae > Kribbella > Kribbella antiqua. The sequence goes on along the minus strand of NZ_SLWR01000010.1, from coordinate 79,542 downwards.
ACGGTCCGCCGCGTTCCGCAGGGTCAGCGCATAGTCGGAGCCGGCCGGCAGGAAGCCGTCGTACGCGTACGCCTCCACGACGAGGTCGCCCACCGCGTCGTACTCGGTTGGCAGCGCCGGCCGGATCTGTACAGTCACCGGATAACTGTCTCATCCCCAGCCGACGGTAGGCTCGGCCCGTGCGTATCGCCAGATTCTCCGTGGACGACGAACCGAAGTACGGCGTCGTCGAGACCGACGACCCCGAGGGACTCGCCGGCACCGTTTCCGTGCTCGACTCGGACCCGCTCTACCGGCCGGTCCAGTTCACCGGGGAGAAGCTGCAGCTGGCCGACGTCCGGCTGCTGGCGCCGGTGATCCCACGCAGCAAGGTCGTCTGTGTCGGCCGCAACTACCAGGCTCACGCCGAGGAGCTCGGCAACGAGGTCCCCAAGGAGCCGATGATCTTCCTGAAGCCGAACACGTCGGTGATCGGCCCGCACGACGGCATCGTCTACCCGGAGCAGACCAACGACCTGCACTTCGAGGGCGAGCTGGCGATCGTGATCGGCCGGATCTGCCGCGACGTACCCAAGGAGCGGGTCAACGAGGTGATCTTCGGCTACACCGTGGCCAACGACGTCACCGCCCGCGACCTGCAGAAGACCGACGGCCAGTGGGCCCGGGCCAAGGGGTACGACACGTTCTGCCCGCTCGGCCCGTGGATCACGACCGAGCTGGACGTGTCCGACGTACGGGTGACCACAGAAGTGAACGGCGAGCCGAAGCAGGACGGGCGGACCTCGCAGTTCATCTTCGGCATCCCGGAGGTGCTGGCCTACATCACCTCCTTCACCACGCTGCTGCCCGGCGACGTGGTGCTCACCGGCACCCCGGCGGGTGTCGGCCCGATGCTGCCCGGCGACGAGGTCTCGGTCAGCATCGAAGGAATCGGAACTCTGACGAACAAGGTGATCGTGCGTGACTGACCGGCCTGCCGCTGCTTCCTTCGACGACGACGGCGGCGTTCTTGGCGGCCTCGAACCGAACCAGGTGAGGGTGCGGTTCCCACCGTCCCCGACCGGCCTGCTGACGGTCGGCAACATCCGCAGCGCCCTGTTCAACTGGGCGTTCGCCCGCCACTACGGCGGCAAGCTGGTGCTCCGGATCGAGGACACCGACCAGTCCCGGAACACTCCCGAAGCGCTGCAGTACACACTGGAGTCGCTCCGCTGGCTCGGCCTGAACTGGGATGAGGGCCCCGAGGTCGGCGGCGAGTTCGGCCCCTACCTGCAGTCCGAGCGGATGGACCTGTACGCCGACGTCGTCACCAAGCTGCTGGATGCCGGCAAGGCCTACCACTGCTACTGCTCCCAGGAGGAGCTCGACCAGCGCCGCGAGGCCGCTCGCACCGCCGGCCAGCACAGCGGGTACGACGGTCACTGCCGCAACCTCACCGAGGAGCAGATCCAGGCGTACGTCGACGAGGGCCGCCGACCGGTGGTCCGGCTGCGGATGCCCGACCGCCCGATCGTGTTCGACGACCTGGTCCGCGGCGAGATCACCTTCCTGCCCGAGAACCTCGGCGACTACGTTCTAGTCCGCGCGAACGGCTATCCGCTCTACCCGCTGGTGAACCCGGTCGACGACGCGCTGATGGAGATCACCCACGTCCTGCGCGGCGAGGACCTGCTGCCTTCGACGCCGCGTCAGATCGCGCTCTACGAGGCGCTGGCCGAGATCGGTATCGGCAACGGCCGCACGCCCCGATTCGGCCACCTGCCGTTCGTGATGGGCGAGGGCAACAAGAAGCTGTCCAAGCGCGACCCGGGCTCCGGCCTCGGCGAGTACATGGAGCGCGGCTTCCTGCCCGAGGGCCTGCTGAACTACCTGGCCCTGCTCGGCTGGTCGATTGCCGAGGACCGCGACGTGTTCACCATGGATGAGATGATCGAGGCCTTCGACATCCGCAAGGTGAACGCGAATGCGGCCCGCTTCGACCCGAAGAAGTGCGAGGCGATCAACGCGGCGCACATGCGGCTGCTGCCCGCAGATGAGTTCGCCCAGCGGATGATCCCCTTCCTGGCCAAGGCCGGTGTGCTGCCGGTCGAGCCGTCGGCGGACCAGCTCGCCGTACTGCGGGCCGCCGTACCGCTGGTGCAGGAGCGGATGAACACGCTGTCGGAGTCGGTCGACATGCTCGGGTTCCTGTTCGTCGACGAGGCCGCGTTCGCGCTCGATCCGGATGCCGCGGCGAAGGTGCTGACCGGCGACGCGGGCGCCGTACTGGAGGCGTCGGCCAAGGCGCTGACGGACGTCGAGTGGACGACCGAGGCGATCGAGGCGGCGCTGCGGGAGGCGCTGATCGACGGGCTCGGGCTGAAGCCGAAGAACGCGTTCGGGCCGGTCCGGGTGGCGATCTCGGGGCGGCGGATCTCGCCGCCGCTGTTCGAGTCGCTGGAGCTGCTCGGCCGGGAGAAGTCGCTGCACCGGCTCAACCAGGCCCGGGCCGAGTAAATGGCACTGCCGTACCACCGGCTGCTGCGGAACGAGGTCTCTCCGCGCGGGTACGTCATCCTCGGGGCGTTCGCGATCCTGACCGGCTGGATGGTCGCCAGTGTGGTGATCCTGTCCGTGCAGCGGGCGATCCGGACGGACCCCGAGGGCACCATGTCCTGGTTCGGGCTGCTGGCGACGAACTTGTCGCTGGTCGTGCTGATCCCGCTGAGCATGGTTGTCGCGCGCTACCTCAACCGGCAGGCGCCGGGGCTTTTGTCATCGGTGGTCGCGCGGTTGCGGTGGCGGCCGCTGGCGTGGTTCGGGGTGGCGGCGCTGGTGCTCGAGCTGGTGATGCTCGGAGTGATCAAGGTCGGGGGCGTCGAGCTCTTGGGCGACGGCGGCACCGGGGTCGCGCCGGACGTGGCCGGGGTGATCGCTGTCACGCTGCTGACGTCGACCTTCCAGGCGGCGGGGGAGGAGTACTTCTTCCGCGGTTACCTGCTGCAGGCGGTCGGTGCGCTGGTGCGGAGCTCGGTGGTGGCGGTGCTCGTCACCACCGTGCTGTTCACGATGGCGCATGGGATCTGGCCCTGGCAGAGCCCGGCGCTGTTCCTGGATCGGTTCGCCTTCGGACTGGTCGCCGGCTTCCTCGTCGTACGTACTGGCGGCTTGGAGGCGTCGATCGCGGCGCATGCGGCGAACAACGTGGTGACGTTCGTCTTCGCGGCGCTGACGAACAGCGTCGGGGCCAGTCTGGGGGCGAAGGACGCGCCGTGGTCGCTGGTGACGGTGGACGTGGTGAAGTTCGCGGCGTTCGGCGCGGTCGCGGTCTGGCTGGCGCGGCGAGCGAAGCTGGCGACGGTCTGCGACCTGCCGTTGGTGGCTGCCGAGTTGCCGGGCAAGAGGCTGGTGTGACAGGAGTGACATCGCGCCACCGGGACCCCGTTTTGGTTTCTCGGGGTTTGCTCGGGTAGGCTCAGCGGGCCAGGTTGTGAGGGCGGAGACAAACTCACAGCAGCAGTGAAATGCCTTTGGGGTATGGGGTAATTGGCAGCCCGACTGATTCTGGTTCAGTTAGTCTAGGTTCGAGTCCTAGTACCCCAGCGGATTGGACCGCGCCGATGGAAATCGGTAGAGTTCAACCTCGTTGCCCGGTCCGGAAGGACCGGTCGACAACCCTCTGGCCCCGTTGTGTAGCGGCCTAGCACGCCGCCCTCTCAAGGCGGTAGCGCGGGTTCGAATCCCGTCGGGGCTACCAGAGAAGAAGGCCTCCCACTCTTCGGAGCGGGAGGCCTTTCTTGCGTCAGCCGGCCGGTCGTCGTACGACGGGAACCGGCTGGTGGCGGCGAGCGGCCTCGTGGCTGAGGCGCGGCGTGAGAGCCCGGCCGCTGGCCAGGAACGTGCGCAGCTGGCCGAAGCGCCCGGTCGGAAGGCTGAAGTCCGCGAGCGCTCGGTCTACCCGGACGTGTACGCCGTCCGCAGTGGGTGTCGCGGTGCCGACGAATGCGGCGTTCTGCTGGCCGGTGAACTGTTCGGGATGCGCGTGGAACGTCAGGCAAGCCCGGCCACTGGCGGCCGCACCGAGAGCACCGGTGCGCACCACGAAGCCGTCGTCCACCCGCTCGACTCCCAGCGACCGCAGCGGCAGCGGCCAGCCATCAGCGTCGCGAACGGTCAGCACCGGGTTGCCAAGCTGCATCGCGCGATCCGCTCCCGGGCGCCAGTCGGCGGGCGGCGCAGCCCACGGCGGGGGAGCGGCGCCCTCCGGCGCCGGATCGGACGGCGGTGCGGCCGTGCCGGCGGATGCCTCCCAGCGGAGCGGATCCGTGTCGAGCCGACCACCCGGCCACCACAGGATCTTCAGCGGAGTGACCTCGATCCACAGCCGGGACCAGTACCACTTCTGCTGCCGTACGACGAACCACGGCTGCCCCGCCACGGTCTCCGGCAGCTTCTCCAGCACGCGGCGTACATACAGATCGGTGTTGGCCTGCAGGTCGGCATCTCGTACGGTCGCCAGTCCCTGGACCAGCACAACTGGTGCATCGCTTAGGCCCGAACCGGTCGGGTCGGAGAACAACAGAGCCACGCGCGGATCCCGCCGGGCACGCTCCGCCTTGGCCGGATACGTAAGCCCGGTGCTGACGTCGATCGTGGCCGCACCGGGGTCGTAGTACGGCGTGAGCGGCCACGTGATCGGTGCACCGGAGCGGGTGAGTGACGCGTACTCACAGGTGAGGGCCCGCTCGAGGGTCGGCATGACGGCCGTTGGCCAGAGCGAGACGGACAGCGTATTCATGGAAGGTTCCCCTTGGATCGAGTGATGCGATGAGCATCAACTCGGCCGCTTGGGGGCGGCTTGGGGTCGGGACCACAAGTGGTTTCCAAGTGGACGGGTCGACCGTAAGGCCATGAATACTGAACTGATGTTGCCGGGGCAGGCTGCGGCTCCGCCCGGGCCGGTGGATCTCACCTCAATGTACGTGATGCACCATGCGTTTCGCCGTGACCTGGCCGCCTTCAAAGCCGCCGTGGTCGGTACGCCGCTCGAGGACCGCACCACGTGGAAGGCACTCGCCGCCCGGTGGGGCAAGTTCGTCGAGATCCTGCACAAGCACCACACGGGTGAGGACGACGCTCTGTGGCCTCTCCTCATGTCCAGGGCGGACGCCGCCGACCGGGAGACGCTGGAGGCGATGGAGGGCGAGCATGCCGAGATCGACCCGCTGCTGTCGGCTTGTACGGCGGGATTCGACCGGCTGGCGTCGTACGCCGATGCCGACGCACGGGACGCGTTGGAGGTGCGGGTGGTCGCACTCGGCGAGCACCTGGCACGGCATCTGGCTCACGAGGAGTGCGACGCCCTCGCCCTGGTGCAGCGCTACCTGGTCAACGACGACTGGCTTCGACTCGAGAAGGAGACATTCCAACCGGCGTACGGTCCGCGGGACATCCCGTTCGTCGCGTCGTGGGCGCTGCATGAGCTACCGGCCGAACAGTTCCGTCACGTGCGCGACTCGATGGCAGGTCGTCCGATGGAACTGGTCTGGCGGCTCTTCTGGCGACGGCCCTTCGAGCGCCGCGAGCGCCGTGCGTTCCGCTACGTGTGACTCAGAAGAGATCCCGCTGCTCACGCATCCATTGCGCGACCAGCGGGATCTTCCATTCCGCGCACAGCTCCAGCGCCCTCGCGGCGTGCCGGGCAGCGATGTCCCGCTCGCCCGCGGCCCTGGCGGCCAAGGCCAGGAAGGCGTCCACCGGGCCGATCGCCACCGAGAACCCGGCGCTGCAGACTCGTCCGGCGTACGGGCTCAGCCACTGATACAGCGCTCGCCCCGCCTCGGGTTGCTCCAGCGCGAAGGCGACCTCGGCCGCGATGCAGTGGTGGTGCATCGCCACCCAGTCATCAGTCGAGGGGGCCAGGTAGCCAGTGCCCAGTGCGCGCGCCTCGTCCAGCCGGCCGGCCCGCACGAGCATCCACTGGATCGTGAGGTCGAACGGCATCGGACTGACCCCCACCAGCGCTTGGAACGCCGGGATCATGTCTGCGATGCGGCCCTGCCACAGTTTGTTGCACGCGTAGCCGGCGACTATCGATTCGTGCCGCTGCGGCATCGAAGCACCGGTCATGAGTTCGCGCCTCGCCTCGATGATCCGCTCGGCTTCGGCGAATCGCCCTTGCATCGCCAGCCACGGTGACTCGAGCTCGCCCAGCACGATCAGCGCATACAACAGCCGCCGCGGCTCAGCGATCGCCCTGGTGCGGCTGATCTCGTCCCACATCTCCGCGACCAGCCCGAGTTCACCGGCAACAATGGCCCGGAGGGTCCGGGCGAGCACCTCCCGGATCGGATCGGCTCGCTCGACCGCGATGGCGATGGCCTCGTCGGCCAGCCGAAGCCGGTCCGGTCCGGTCGCCGGACGCCAGCTGGCGATGAACGCCGCCTGACACGCCCACACCAGCAGGGCGGGATCGCCGAGTCTGCGTGCCATCGCCATGCCCTGCTCCACCAACGCTTCCCGGTACGCCGGCGCGTCGGTGTGGTACAGCTCGGTCGCCAGGACGAGAAGTGCTCGGCAGCGCAGCTCACCGTCCTCGGCCGGCAGCTCCCGCAGCGCACGTCGCAGTACGGCGATCATGTACTGATCCGACTGCCCGTAGACACGTGTCTGCCACAAGGCGGCCTCTGTGGTGCCGACGGCGGCCTGCGTCATGCGTACGACGTCCCCCAGCTTCGCCGCCTGATGGGCAGCAGCTGTGAGTGCAGCATTCACGCCGTCCCGATCGACCGACCAACGGCAAGCGTCGGCTCGTGCCATCAAGAGGTCGTACCGGTCGAGCGGAGTGGCGGATCCGTCCGCTTGCTGCACCTCAAGTGCGTCTGCGAGCAGCGCCGCGGCCTCCTCGTACGCGTACAGCCGCCCCGCCAATTCGGCGGCTTCAGCCGCTGCACGCCACGCTCGTGCCGCATGCGCCGGCCCGGCAGCCAGCCAGTGCCGCGCCGTCTCCGACGGTGCCGCGCCCGCACCGTCCAGCACACTCGCGATCGCCGCATGACGGCGAGCGCGCCGGGCAGCCGGCAGACCAGCGTGTACCACGTCCCGCACGAGCGCATGAGCGAACCGGAACCGCTCCACCCGGTCTCCCTCGGCAATCACCCCCGCAGCCAGCGCAGGATCGAGCTGGTCCAGTACGTCGTCCTCGTCGCGCCCACCGGCTGCCGCGAGTACGGCAAGGTCGAACTCACGCCCGATGACAGCAGCGGTTCGCAACAGATCGCCGGTCGGCTCCGGCAGCCGCGCCACCCGGCGGGCAACGACATCGGTTACCGCTGCGGGCACCTCGCTGCTGCCGTCACGGAGAAGCTCAACGAGGAAGAACGGGTTTCCATCCGTACGCTCGCGCAACGCCTCGGCTTCACGGGTGCCGGGCTTGCGATGCGTCGCGACCTCGATCAGAGCAGCCGCCTCGGCCGTCGACAGCCCTTGCAGGTCGAGGCGCAGCGCGTGCCGCCGCCCAAGGCTCTCAGCCACCTGTGCGAGCGGACCCGTCAGCTCGGGAGCGGCTCTGCGCGTCGCCACGACCAGCAGCCGACCGGTGTCGAGCATGTCCGCCAGATGCCCAAGCAACTTGAGCGAAGACGGTGCAGCCCAGTGCAGATCGTCAAGGATCACGAGCAGCGGTCGCACCGCCGATGCCGCGACGAGAACGTCCGCCATCAGGTTCCACAGCCGGAACCGCGCCGCCTCCACGTCCTCCGGAAGCGTTTGATCACCGGACTCCAACCGCCCCATCAGCTCGGCCGCTGCGGGCAGATCGTCAGCCAGTCCCCGCAGAACTCCCATCCACGGCCACATCGGGGGAGCACCCTCGTCCTCCGAACACCGCCCAGTCAGTACGGCGAACCCACGCGAACGCGCCCGCGCCCCGAGCTCCGCCGCCAGCCTGGACTTGCCGATCCCCGGTTCTCCAACCAGTACGGCGAACTGCGGCTCCGCCGTCGCCTGGTCCAGCAGTTGCTCGAGCGCTTCGATCTCGGCTGCCCTGCCCACAAAGGAGGCGGAAGCGCGTGGGGCTCCGTTGATCGGCTTCGATCGCCAGACGAGCGCCGGGTCCTGACGCAGTACGGCGGTCTCCAAGCCGCGCAGCGTCGTACCAGGGTCCAGCCCCAGCTCGTCGGCCAGGACGTGGCGTACCCGGCGCAACGCCTCGAGGGCGTCGGCCTGCCTGCCGGCGCCGGCCAGTGCCAGCACCCGCAACGTCCAGAGCCGTTCCCGCAAAGGGTGTTCGGCGGTCAGCGCTTCCAACTCGGCGGCCACGGTCAGGTGCTGGCCGAGTGCCAGCCGGGCGACCGCACGGTCCTCCAGCGCCACCAGCCGCAGCTCTTCGAGCCGGGCGCGTTCCGCAGTAGCCACCGGGATGTCGTCCAGGTCCGTGTACGGCGTACCTCGCCACAGCGCCAGCGCATCGTCGAGCTCACTGACGACGCTGTTCAGTTCGCCAGGGGCGAGATCGGGTGCGGTGATCGACCCTGACGCCTCGTCCGACCAGTTGCCGAGTCGACGATGGGCCGCGTTCACGGCCGAGGCGAACAACCCGGAGTCGATGCCGTGCTCGGGCAGCCGAAGGGCGTATCCCGGTGCGACTGTGACCACCACGGTCGGCAGCGTGCGGGCCGGACGACCCGGCTCCAGTGCCTTGCGTACGCCGGCGAGATACACCTGCAGCGTCGGCAGCGCGCTCGGTGGAGGGGAGTCCCGCCACAGCATGTCGATCAAGCTGTCCACCGCCACCGGCTGGCCGCCGTACAGCGCCAAAGCCGAAAGCAGCATCCGCTGCTTCCGGCCACCAAGCTCCACCGGCGCCCCGTCCCGAAGGACCTCCGCCGCCCCAAGGATCCCCACCCTCATGACGTGAGGGTACGTCCAAGCGCCCGCACCCCAACAGAACCCGAAGGCCCGGACCACGAGGTCCGGGCCTTCGGCAATCGCCCTTCTCAGTCCGCCACCACCGCCTTGAGTACGTCGACCTTCGCGGCGGATCGGGCCGGCCCGATGGCCGCCAGCACTCCGGCCACCGCGGCGAGGACCACGTACAGCGTCACCTGCACGCCGGGGATCGAGATGGCCTTGATGCCCTCGTCCGCGAGTGCCTGCGAAAGGGCGAGCCCCAAGCCGATACCGAGGGCGGCGCCGGCCAGCGCACCGATCAGCGAGATCACCACCGCCTCCCAGCGCACCATCGCCCGGACCTGGTTCCGCGTCATGCCGACCGCCCGGAGCAGGCCCAGCTCGCGGGTCCGCTCGAAAACCGACAGCACCAGGGTGTTGACGATGCCCAGCAGGGCGATCAGGACCGCCAGCAGCAGCATCACTGTGACGAAGGTGAGCAGCTTGTCGATGAACCCGCTCGCCTCCTTCTCGAATCCCTTGCGGTCGAGCACCTTCGCGTCAGGGTGGTCCGCGAGAGCCGCGGTGATCGCCTGTTGGACGGTCGACCGGTCAGCGCCCGGCGCGAGCCTGACCAGGCCCGAGCTGGTCAACTGCTGGCCGGCGGCGGCTGTTTGGGCCGCGATGCTGATGATGAAGTCGTCGCCGATCCAGCCCTTGCCGTTGTAGATGCCGACAATGCGCAGGTCGTGCTTGCCCGTTGCGGCGAACTCACTCTGGATGACGTCGCCGAGCTTCCACCCGTGGGACGTAGCGGCGGACTGCGCCACCACGACTCCGGAAGTGCCGAGTGCTGCGACGGAGCCGGCCGACACGCCCAGGTTCAGCCCGTCCGCCGCGGTTGCCGGGTCGACAGCCGAGTAACTCGAATCCGCTCCGTCGAAGCGTGCCTCGCCCCAGCCGCTGGCAGTCACCGAACTGACGCCGGAGACGCCCTTGACCACCTTGATCACCTCGGGGCTGAACCCAGGTGCCTGGGCGCTCGACGTCGTGACGAACAGGTCGGCATTGATCGAGTCCCCGATCACGTCGCCGAAGGAGGCCTTCAGCGACGAGGCGAACACGCCCATGCTGACGACCAGCGTCAGACCGACCATCAGCGCGGCCGCGGTGGACGACGTACGGCGTGGGTTGCGCATCGCGTTCTGCCTGGCCAGTTCGCCGGGCATGCCTCGCAGCCGCAGCGGAATGCCGATCAGCGATGCGAGCGGACGGGCGGCAGCCGGCAGCAGCATCAGGACGCCGACGATGATGGCCAGCAGGCTGGGACCGAACAGCTTCATGCTCAGGTCGGCGTAGAGGGTCGAGAACAGCCCGGCCAGACCGAAGCTGGTCACGACGGCACCGGCGATGATGCGCTTCTTCGTCGGGTTGCCGGCGCCAGGCACCGCATCACGCAAAGCCTCGACCGGTAGCACCTTCGTGGCCCGGTAAGCCGGGACGAGAGCCGCCACGACGGTGACCAGGGTGCCGACCAGCAGCGACACCACGATGGTGCGGGGTTCCACCTGCATCGACGTACTGGGCAGGCTGAAGCCGACCGCATCCATCAGGAGATTGAGGCCCTTGGCGACAAGCAGGCCGAGACCGAGGCCGACGCCCGAGGCGAGAAGGCCGAGCAGCAGAGCCTCGACGATCAGACTCCGGTTCACCTGCCGCCGGGTGGCGCCGATGGCTCGCAGCAGGGCGATCTCGCGGGACCGCTGGGTGATCGTCATGGTGAACGTGTTCCAGATGATGAAGGAACCGACGAACAGGGCGATACCGGCGAAGATCATGAACAGCACGGTGACGAACTTGAGGTCCTCGTTCACCGCGTCGGCGGATTCCTTCACCACGGTCGCCCCGGTGACGGCTTCGGCGCCGTCAGGCAGCACCGCGTTGATCCGTTGCGCCAGCTCGGCCGGGGCCACACCTGGCTCGGCGCTGACGCTGATCGAGTCGAACACGCCGGGTGCGCCCAGCACCTGCTGGGCGGTGGCGGAGTCGAAGTAGGCCCCCGTCGTACCGCCGAGATTCTTCTCGCCGCCGAAGCCGACGGTGCCGACCACAGTGAAGATCTGCGTCGGGCCGTTGAAGAGCACCTTGATGGTGGAACCGAGCGCGATGTGGTGCTCCTCGGCGCTGGTGGCGTCGATCGCGACCTGGTGCGCACCTGATGGCGCGGCGCCGGTGAGGAGCTTGACGTCACCTCGCAGCGCGGGATCGGCCGGCAGGCTGTAGCCCATGGTGGGAGCTCCGCCGCTGGTCAGCACGGCACGGCCGGCGTTGTCGGTCAGCAGCGCATAGCCACTCACCGAGCCCTCGGCGGTGCGGACCCCGTCGGCCTTGCGTACCTGGGTGAGAACGCCGGCGGGGATGGGCGCCCGGCTGGTGCTGATGCCTTCGGACTGGCTGTAGGCGGCTTCGGCGCGGACGACCGCGTCGGTACCGGCGGAGACCTTGCCGAACAGCTGATCGAAGGCCAGGCGCATGGTGTCGGTCAGGACGAGGGTGCCGGCCAGGAACGCGACCCCCAGCGCGATCGAGGCCACGGTCAGGACGAGTCGCACCTTGTGCGCGAGCATGCCGCGCAGCGTTGCGGTGAACATGGCTCAGGCTCCTAGGTGCTTCATGAAGTCGAGTACGGCGTCGGCCGTCGGCTCGAACATCTCGTCGACGACGTGCCCGTCGGCCAGGAACAGGACCCGGTCGGCGTAGCTGGCGGCCGTCGGGTCGTGGGTGACCATCACGACCGTCTGGCCGAGCTCCTTGACGGCTTTGCGCAGGAAGCCGAGCAGTTCGGTTCCCGCGGCGGAGTCGAGCGCACCGGTGGGCTCGTCCGCGAAGACGATCTGCGGACGCGAAGCGAGCGCGCGAGCCGCGGCCACCCGTTGCTGCTGCCCACCGGACAGTTCGGTCGGGCGATGGGTCAGCCGGTCGGCGAGCCCCAGCTTGTCGACGATCGACTTGACCCAGACTTCGTCGGGCTTGCGCCCGGCGATGCGGATCGGCAGGACGATGTTCTCCGCGGCGCTCATCGTCGGCAGCAGGTTGAACGATTGGAAGATGAAGCCGATCTGGTCTCGGCGCAGCAGCGTGAGCGCCTTGTCGTTGAGTGAGGTGAGCTGAGTGTCGCCGAGGAACACCTCACCCGAGGTGGGCCGGTCGAGGCCGGCGAGCATGTGCAGCAAGGTCGACTTGCCCGAGCCGGACGGCCCCATGATCGCGGTGAACATGCCGGCCTCGAGGCTGACATAGACGTCTTTGAGCGCGGCGATGGTCGCGTCGCCGGTGCCGTAGAACTTGCTGACGCCCTCGGCCCGGGCTGCGGCCGTCACCGGAGCGGTGCTGCTTCCGGTCATGCTGATGGTGGCAGACATGTGTGATTTCTCCCTGTGCCTGGATTCGTGGTGCCTGGTTTCGACCCCCCGGTCGAGCGGTGTGATCCCAGCAAAGACGTTCCTGTCGCCTGATCCCATCGGGCTGGGCACACGGCACCTGGGCGCTGGCCGCGGGCAATCGGCGGACGATCGTGCGGCTGACCCCACCCTGGGGGTTCGGGTACTCCCATCCCGGCGTCGGTGGGCGCACACTGCAGAGGTGAAGTTGTGGGGGCGTTGGCGGACCGGCCGTGAACAACTCGCCGCTCTGCTGGTGCTGGGCGGGCTCGTGGTGTTCGTGGTGCTGGTGTACGTCGTCATCGTTCTGGGCGGCGGTGCGCTGATCGGCCACACCTCGTCGCCGCACGCGGGGCTGTCGGTGCTGGCGACCGCGGTGGTGGCGTTGTCCTTCGGGCGGGTGCAGTCACGGCTCGAGGACGTCATGTCGCGGTTGGTGCATGGCGGATCGCAGTCGCCGTACGAGGTCCTGAGCCGGTTCTCGCCGGCGGTGACCGGCGGTTCGGCGAAGGATGACCTACCGGCCAGGATGGCTGAAGTACTGGCCGGTGGGACGGGAGCGAAGGCAGCGCAGGTGTGGCTGATGGTGGACGGCCGACTGAGGCTCGCCGCAACCTGGCCCGCCGATGGAGCCGCAGTCGGCGACGTGCCCGGCCGACGGGAGTTGCCGGTGCGCCAGGCCGGCGAACTGCTGGGCGTTCTGGTCGTGCAGGAACACGAGAACGTACCGCTCACTCCGGTCGAGGAACGGCTCTTCGCAGGACTGGCGAACCAGGCCGGAATGGTCCTGCGCGGCGCGCGGTTACGGGCCGAGCTCGTGCACCGGCTCGCGGAACTGTCCAGGCTGGCGGAGGAACTGCGAAGGTCGAGGCAACGACTCGTCGACGCTCAGGACGCCGAGCGGAAACGGCTGGAGCGCGACATCCACGACGGCGCTCAACAGCATCTGGTCGCGCTCGCAGTCAACCTGAGGCTTGCCCACACCCTGGCCGGACGGTCGCCTGAGCGGGCCGATCGGCTGCTTGCGGAGCAGTGCAAGGCGGCCACCGTAACCATCGAGACGATCACCAGTCTCTCGCGCGGCATCTACCCGAGCCTGCTCGTCGACGAAGGGCTTGCCGTCGCGCTCCGGACGGCGATCTCCTGGAGCCCGCTGCCGGCCGAACTGGTCGCGGGTGACGTCGGCCGATACCCGGCGGGCGTTGAGGCCGCGGCGTACTTCTGCGCGCTGGAGGCGCTGCAGAACTCCGCCAAGCACTCATCGGCGAAGGCGATCCGCCTGGAACTGCGGGGCGGTCCCGCACTCCTGGAGGTGACGGTCCAAGACGATGGTGCCGGGTTCGATCTGAAGGCCGCGCCGGCCGGCACAGGTCTGATCAACATGCGTGATCGGGTCGAGTCCGCCGGTGGCACGCTGACCATCGAGACGACACCCTCGGGCGGCACCTTGGTAGCAGCGAGCCTGCCGGGTGCGCGCCGGCCGGGGGACTGACATGTACGCGCGAGCGGCCTGGGTGCTGACGGCGCTTACTGTGCTCATCGCCGGCGGCGACGTCTGGGTCACCTCGGCCTACCGGCCGCTGCTGTCCGAGGAAGCCGTCGCCGTCCACGGGTTCCCGTTTGTCACCGCCGCGGTCGTGGGATGCGCGGCGATGGGCGCGCTGATCGTGGCCCGGTGGGCGCGGCACCCGATCGGCTGGCTGCTCTGCCTGACCGGCTTCCTCTCGTCGATCTCGTTGCTGACCGAGGCGTACGGCGTGTGGGTGGTCTCGGCCGACGGGCCGGGGTCGCGGAGCCTCGGCGGAATCGCAGGCTGGATCGCCGCCCTGCTGGGTGGACAGTGTGCCCTGGCTCTGCTGACCATCCTCTTCCTGGTTGCGCCGGACGGCCGGCTCCTGTCCCGCCGTTGGCGCGCCGCGGTGGTCGTGGCGCTGGTGGGGTACGCCGGTTACGCCGGCAGCCTGCTCACCCTGTCGCCGGCCGAGTTCGACATCGATCGGCAGGAGGTCGGCGGGCCGATCGGCAGTCTGTTGTCCCTGGTGGGTCTGCCTTTCATCGCCGGCGGCCTGGTCGCCTCGATGGTGTCCATGGTCCTCCGGCTGCGCCGGAGCCGGGGAGTGCAGCGGCAGCAGTTGCGGCTGATCGCACTGTCGGTGGTGTTCGTTGCCCTGAGCTTCGTCTTCCTTCTCGTCGTCCAGCTCTTCAATGGCGGACGGCAGACCTGGATCGCGAGCCTCCCACTGTTCTTCTCCTACTTCTGTCTACCGCTGCTGTTCGCCGTCGCGGTCCTGCGTTACCGGCTGTTCGATCTGGACCTGATCATCAACCGGGCCGTCGTCCTTGCCCTGGGCACCATCTTTGCCGGCATCGGCTACGCCGGTCTGGTCCTTGCGGTCGCAGCCCTCCTCAACACCCGGACCAGTGGATTCTGGCTGTCGCTGCTCGCCACCGCGCTGGTCGCTGTCGCGTTCCAGCCGCTCCGTCAACGGATCGTCCGGGTGGCGAACCGGCTGGCCTATGGCGCCAGGGCGCTGCCTTACGAGGCGCTCTCCGAGTTCGGCCGTCGGCTCGCGGAACCCCCGTCACCGAGTGCCCTGCTGCCTGCTGTCGCGGAAGCGGCCGGGCGCGCGGTTTCCGCGCGGACCTCGACCGCAGTCCTGCAGGTTCCAGACCGGGTGGGAATCTCGGGCGTCTGGCCCGGCCCTGCCGGCGGAACACCGGACTTCCAGGTGCCTGTCCGGCAAGGTGGCGACACCCTCGGCAGCATCGGCGTCACGATGCCGAAGGGGCGCGGGCTCCGGCCCGCGGACGAGCAACTGCTGCACGATCTGGCCGACCAAACCGCGCTGGCATTCCGCAACGCTGCGATGGAGTCCGAACTGGCAGGGCATGTCGCTGCCCTCGATCGCACGACCGATGCGCTGGCGGAGTCCAGGCGAAGGATCATCGCTGCCGATGACGCCACTCGCCGCGAACTGGAGTCCGCGATCTCCCAGGAGGTGCTGTCCCATCTCGAGCTGATGCCCGGGCGGCTGAGTGGCCTCAGCGTGGCGGAGTCGGGAAGCGCGGCGACGGACGAGATCGAGCAACTCGTCGACGATACAAACGCGGCACTCGAGTCGCTGCGCGTACTGACCCGGGGGCTGTTCCCCACCCAGCTTGCCAGGGCAGGGCTGGCCCGCGCGCTCAGGTCACACCTGGCGCGGAACGGTCAGGCGATCGCGCTGCACGTCGAGCCGTCGGCCGACCGGCGGTTCGCGACGCGGGTCGAGGCGGCGGTCTACTTCTGCTGTGTGGAGTCCGTGCGCGCCGGCACCGTGGCGGCCCGGATCGACCTCCGGATCGTCGCAGCGGAGCTGGTCGTGCAGATCCGTGGCGTGGCCCGCGACCAGATCGACGTACAGGCGATCGTCGACCGGGTCGAGGCGGCGGGTGGCCGGCTGTGGCTCGATGAGGCGGGTCTGCTGTCGGTCAGAATTCCGGTCGACGCCGACGAGCCCACGCGGCAGTGAGCAAGTCCGGACCGAACGCGGCCTTGGCCAGGTACGACGCAGCTCCACAGCCGGAGATGTCGAAATCGTCCTGGTCATAGGTCGAGAGCAGTACGACGATCGGCGGGTCGGCGTCCCGGGTGATCCGCCGGGTGGCCTCGATGCCATTGATGCCAGGCAGGTTGACGTCCATCAGCACGAGGCCCGGGCGCAGGCTGGTGACGGCGAGCAGCGCCTCCTCGCCGGACGAGGTGGACGCGACGACGACGAAACCGTCCGTCTCCGACACGACGGCGGCGATCGCCCGGCGGAACGGCTCCTGGTCGTCCACGATCAGGACGCGTACGTCGGCCACTGGCTCACCTCCTCACCGCCATCGTGGCCGATAAGGCACCGAGGCGACATGGTGTTGTCCGCCTGACTGGTGCGGCTGACCCCCACCGTCGTCAGTGCTCGGCCGGCCCTCCGGTCGCCTCGAGGAAGGCGAGGACGGCCATGACGCGACGGTTGACGTCGGACTCGTCGGCCAGGCCGAGTTTCTGGAAGACCGAGCTGATGTGTTTCTCGACGGCCCGGGTGCTCATGAAGAGGGCTTTGGCCGTCGCCTCGTTGCTGCGGCCGGCGGCGAGTTCCTGGAGGACCTCGCGCTCCCGATCGGTCAGGCCGGGCAAAGGCGACCGCGCTTCCTGTGCCTTTCGCGCCAGCAGACCCTCGACGACTCTGGAATCGAGGACGGAGCCGCCGCGCGCAACGTCGTACAGGGCTCGCAGCAGCTCGTCGCGTTGCGACACCCGTTCTTTCAGCAGGTACCCGAGGCCGGCGACGCCGTCGGACAGGAGGTCGAAGGCGTAGTCGTCCTCGACGTACTGGGACAGCACGACGACCCCGATCGACGGGTGGTCGGCGCGAATCCGCTTGGCGGCGTCGATGCCCTCGGTCGTGAATGTGGGCGGCATCCGGATGTCGGTCAGGACGGCGTCCGGCCGGTACCGGGCCACGGACTCCAGCAGTGCGGCAGGATCGGTGACCACGTCGACGAGCTCGACATCGTCGGCCTCGGTCAGCAGCGCGGAGATGCCTTCGCGCACGAGGAAGTTGTCATCCGCAAAGACAACTCGCAACGCCACAGCACTCACTGTAGGCCCGCCGTCCAGGCCTGCATGCTGTTCTGGCGATCCGGCCTACCGTGGTGGTGTGGCACTCGCCGTGTGTTTGCTGTTCGACCGGCGGTCCGAGCGGATCCTTCGGGGACTCTGGGATCGGCTGGAGGAGCTCGGCGTACCGACCCTGAAGTCACACACGCACGGTCGGCACGTGCCGCACCTGTCGCTCGCGGTGCTGCGCGAGTGGGACCACGACAAAGTGATGAAGGCTGTCCAGCCACTGATGGACGGCGGGCCTGTCAACCTTTACTTCGATGCGCTCGGAACGTTCCGGCGCGGCCGGGCCTGGCTGGTGCCTGCGGTTGGTGTGGAGGTGCTGCACCGACAGGAGCAGGCGGTTTCGGCGGTCACTGCGACCGGGGCCGATCTGCATCGGCACTACCAACCGGGTCGCTGGGTGCCGCACTGCACCCTCGCACCTCGCGTGCCACTGGTCGCGCTGCCGATTCTTGCGGCGGCCGTGTACGACGTACTGCCGCTCGAGACGACTGCTGACCATGCCGCCTTGATCGACAGCGGCACGGGGCAGGTCTGGCCGCTCTAGTTACTCGGAGGCGCGGCGGAGGGCTTCGGAGAGGCGTTCGGCGGCGGCCATCACGGCGGGGGCGTGCATGCGGCCGGGCTGGCGGGAGAGACGTTCGATCGGGCCGGAGACGGAGACTGCGGCGATCACCTTGCCACTGGGGGAGCGGACCGGAGCGGAGACGGACGCGACGCCCTGCTCGCGTTCGCCGACGGAGTGGGCCCAGCCACGGCGTCGGACGCCGGCCAGCGCCGCGGCGTTGAAGGTGGCGTTGTGGAGACCGCGGTGCATCCGCTCCGGGTCCTCCCAGGCAAGCAGTATTTGCGCAGCCGACCCGGCCGCCATGGTCAGCTGACTGCCGACTGGGACCGTGTCCCGAAGACCCGACGGACGCTCTGCAGCGGCGACGCAGACGCGGTACTCACCCTGCCGGCGGAACAACTGCGCCGACTCACCGGTGATGTCGCGCAGTCGCGCCAGCACCGGACCCGCCGTCGCGAGCAGCCGGTCCTCACCAGCAGCCGAGGCCAACTCGCTGAGTCGCGGTCCGAGCACGAACCGTCCCTGCATGTCCCGGCCGACCAGACGGTGGTGCTCCAGCGCCACCGCCAAGCGGTGTGCCGTTGGTCGGGCCAGTCCCGTGGCCGCCACCAGTCCGGCCAGGGTCGCCGGCCCGGACTCGAGCGCGGACAGAACCAGGGCTGCTTTGTCGAGAACGCCGACTCCGCTAGAGTTGTCCATGAGACGATATTGCCGTCTCGAATCGTGGAACGCAAGTCGCTTCCGGTGCCTAATGCGGAGCACGCTACGAAGACGCAGTCGGAGCACTGTGAGCGAGAGCACCTCACCACAAGACTCACCCGACCGGGGCGGTGGGGCGGGAAAAGTATCCAAGGAGGAGAAGTCTGATGGGTAGGACGTTGTCGGAAAAGGTCTGGGATGCGCACGTCGTGCGCCATGCCGACGGAGAGCCCGACCTCCTCTACATCGACCTCCATCTGGTGCACGAGGTGACCAGCCCGCAGGCCTTCGACGGCCTCCGGCTGGCCGGCCGGCCAGTACGGCGCCCGGACCTGACCATCGCCACCGAGGACCACAACGTCCCGACGTACGACGTGGACAAGCCGATCGCCGACCCCGTGTCGCGGACCCAGGTCGACACGCTGCGCAAGAACGCCGAGGAGTTCGGCATCCGGATCCACACCCTGGGCGACCCGGACCAGGGCGTCGTCCACGTCATCGGCCCGCAGCTCGGCCTGACCCAGCCCGGTATGACCGTGGTCTGCGGTGACAGCCACACCAGCACCCACGGTGCGTTCGGCGCGATCGCCTTCGGCATCGGCACCAGCGAGGTCGAGCACGTGCTCGCCACCCAGACCCTGATGCAGGCCCGGCCGAAGACGATGGCTGTCACGGTCGACGGCGTACTGCCCGACGGCGTCTCCGCGAAGGACCTGGTGCTGGCGCTGATCGCGAAGGTCGGCACCGGCGGCGGCCAGGGCTACATCGTCGAGTACCGCGGCGAGGCGATCCGCGCGCTGAGCATGGAAGCCCGGATGACGATCTGCAACATGTCGATCGAGTGGGGCGCCAAGGCCGGCATGATCGCGCCGGACGAGACCACCTTCGCCTACCTGCAGGACAAGCCGCACGCGCCGCAGGGTGTCGACTGGGAAGCCGCGGTCGAGTACTGGAAGAGCCTCGCCACCGACGAGGACGCCACCTTCGACCGCGAGGTCGTCCTGCGCGCCGAGGACATCGCCCCGTTCGTCACCTGGGGCACCAACCCCGGCCAGGGCATCCCGCTGTCGGAGAACGTCCCGTCGCCGGACGACTTCGACAACGAGAACGACAAGGTCGCGGCTGAGCGTGCGCTGGAGTACATGGGCCTGACCGCCGGTACGCCGATGCGCGAGATCCACGTGGACACGGTGTTCCTGGGCTCCTGCACCAACGGCCGGATCGAGGACCTGCGGGCCGCGGCCGGGGTGCTGGCCGGCCGGAAGGTTGCCGAGGGCACCAGGATGCTGGTGGTCCCGGGTTCGGGCCGGGTCCGGCTGCAGGCCGAGGCCGAGGGTCTGGACCGCATCTTCAAGGACGCCGGGGCGGAATGGCGTGGCGCCGGCTGCTCGATGTGCCTGGGCATGAACCCGGACCAGCTCGCCCCGGGTGAGCGCAGCGCCTCCACCTCGAACCGCAACTTCGAAGGCCGGCAGGGCAAGGGCGGCCGGACCCACCTGGTCTCGCCGCTGGTTGCCGCCGCCACCGCCGTCACCGGAACCCTCGCGGCCCCGGCGGATCTGCCGCCGGTCGACGTCGCCGTACCCGAGAACGTCTGAGGAGCAACGGAATCATGGAAGCCTTCACCCAGCACATCGGTACGGCGGCTCCGCTGCGCCGCAGCAACGTCGACACCGACCAGATCATCCCGGCCGTCTACCTGAAGCGGGTCACTCGGACGGGCTTCGAGGACGGCCTGTTCGCGGCCTGGCGCAACGATCCGTCCTTCGTACTCAACCAGCCCGAGTACGACGGTGTCTCGGTGCTCGTGGCCGGGCCGGACTTCGGCACCGGATCGTCGCGGGAGCATGCGGTCTGGGCCCTGCTCGACTACGGCTTCCGGGTCGTGGTGTCGTCGCGGTTCGGTGACATCTTCCGCGGCAACTCGGGCAAGGCCGGGCTGCTCGCGGCCCTGGTGACGCAGGACGTCGTGGAGCAGCTGTGGACCACGATCGAGGCCGACCCGGGCACCAAGGTCACGGTTGACCTGGAGAACAAGACGATCTCGGCCGGGGACGTGTCCGCACCGTTCGAGATCGACGACTACACCCGGTACCGGCTGCTGAACGGCTTGGACGACGTCGGCATCACCTTGTCGCACGCGGACGAGATCGCTGCCTACGAAGCGACCCGGCCGTCCTTCAAGCCGGCCACCCTGCCCGCCAAGGCCTAGTTCGTACGCCGAGCTTTCGCCCATCCCCACTGTGGGGGTGGGCGAAACCTTTGTGTAACGGACAGAACATCCGTGGCGATAACTCTGGTGTTACCCTTCTGGGGTTGTCAGTACAAGGCTTGCGAGATCAGGGAGGTGAGGCGCTGATGAACAGCAGCGAACCCTCCAGACATACCGATCTCGCTCGACCTTGAGATCTGAGTTCTCTCTCTTTTCTTGATGCGGCCCTCTGGGTCGCGGGGGTCGGGCAGACGCGTGCCCACACACCCGCACCACCGCATCTGGGGGACTCATGTCCGACCTTCGTATCCGTCCGCTGCGTGCGTTCAGCCGCACCCCCTTCCGCGCTCCCCGCCGGCCCGCTCCGGAGCCGGCCGAGCTGCAGATCCGCGACACCGCCCCGAAGCCCAAGGGACACAGCGTCGTCGACAGTGCGATCTACTGTGACGGCCGCCGGGTCGCGTCGCCGGAGTCGCTGGCCGAGACCTATCGCGTCCTGCACAAGGCGCCGCAGAGCCTGGCCTGGATCGGCCTGTATCGGCCGGACCGCCGCGAACTCGCCTCCCTGGCCCAGGAGTTCGACCTGCACGAGCTCGCCATCGAGGACGCCAACGAGGCCCACCAGCGGCCGAAGCTGGAGCGGTACGGCGACACGTTGTTCGTCGTACTGAAGGCCGCTCGCTACCGGGACGCGACCGAGGAGGTCGAGTTCGGCGAGGTGCACGTGTTCGTCGGCCCGGACTTCGTGGTGACGGTCCGGCATGCCGAAGCGCCGAATCTGGCCGCCGTACGGCGCCGGGTCGAGCGCGACCCCGAGTTGCTCAACCGCGGTACCGAAGCCGTGCTCTACGCGATCATGGACAAGGTCGTGGACGGTTACGCGCCGGTGGTCGCCGGTCTCGAGAACGACATCGACGAGATCGAGACCGAGGTGTTCCGCGGCGATCCCAAGGTGTCGCGGCGTATCTACGAACTGTCCCGCGAGGTGATCGAGTTCCAGCGCGCCACCAGGCCGCTGGTCGGCATGCTCGAGGCTTTGCGCGGCGGCTTCGAGAAGTACGGCGTCGACGAGGAACTGCAACGTTCACTGCGTGACGTCGCCGACCACGTCACCGAGGTGGTGGAGAAGGTCGACGGGTTCCGCGAACTGCTGCGCGACATCCTGACCGTGAACGCGACCCTGGTCGCGCAGCAGCAGAACGAGGAGATGAAGAGCCTCGCGATCGCCAGCAGCGAGCAGAACGAAGAGGTGAAGCGGATCTCCGCGTGGGCGGCGATCCTGTTCGCGCCGACCCTGATCGGCACCGTCTACGGGATGAACTTCGACAACATGCCGGAACTGCACTGGCAGTACGGGTACCCGTTCGCGATCGCCTTGATGGCGTTGGTGTGTGGAGGTCTGCACCAGATCTTCAAGCGCCGCGGCTGGCTCTGAATGCGGGCGGCCCGGCGCGGGCACTAGTCTCCTGAGTCACCTGTTGAGCTTTGGAGGCGGACCATGTGGTTGTTCCTGCGCCGGCGACTGATCTGGTGGGTGGTGCTGGCGATCGCCGTACCGTTGCTGGATTACCTGCTGGGCAAAGTGAGTGACGAGTTGCGGGCCAGGAAGGGCGAGTCCGGGGTCACCCGCGGCCTCGACATGGCCCGCTCAGGCCTGCGAACAGTGCGCGGCAAGCGCTGATGAGGTGGTCCCTCGAGTGGTCACTGTTGGGGACCGGATCGTTGCTCTGAAGGGATTCGGGGACCCGATCCGGGCCGATTCGGGCGAAATTGTGGCACGAATCGCCCAAAACAAGGACGAATTGCCGCGTTGGTGTTTGTGAACGGCGTGTTGAGTCCATAACGTTCACGTGAGATCGAGCGCTGTGCTCGACGCCTAGTGTTCACGGAGGGAAGCAGTGAACAAGAGCCAGTTGGTCGAAGCGCTCGCAGTGCACTTCGACGGAAACCGCCGCCAGGCCCAGCACGCGCTGGAATCGGTGATCGACACCGTCCAGCGTGAGCTGACCAAGAAGGGCGGCAAGGTCGCCATCACCGGGTTCGGTGCCTTCGAGGCCATCGAGCGTGGTGCTCGCATCGTCCGCAACCCGCGGACCGGTGAGACCAAGCGCGCCAAGAAGACCACGGTTCCGAAGTTCCGCGCCGGTGCGGAGCTGAAGGCCGTTGTCTCCGGTGCGAAGAAGCTGCCGAAGCTGGTCGTGCCGAAGCCGGCCGCGACCGCCACCAAGGCGGCCGCCCCGGCGAAGAAGGCCGCCGCGGCGACCAAGACCGCAGCCACCAAGACCGTCGCCAAGAAGGCGCCGGCCAAGAAGGCCCCGGCCAAGACCGTTGCCAAGAAGGCGCCGGCCAAGACCGTTGCCAAGAAGGCTCCGGCCAAGAAGGCGACCGTTGCCAAGAAGGCGCCGGCCAAGAAGGCCCCCGCCAAGAAGGCTCCGGCGAAGCGCGCAACCGCCCGCTGACCTTCAAGCACTGCAGCACCGCAACACCAGCGAAGGCCGGTCACCCCACTCCAGGGGCGACCGGCCTTCGCTCTGTCACGATGCCTCCGGCAACGTTTACAGCTCGGTGATGAAGTCCACCTTGGTGATGCTGAGACCTGCTCCGGAACCCGTGGTTTGCAGGCGAACCCGTTGCCCGACGCGGAGATGACGCACCGGGGTGTCGGCAACGGCGTGCACGGTGAAGGGCAGTTCGACACCGGTATCGGTCAGCACCGCACCCGAGAAGGTCTCGGTGTCGTAGCGGCTCACAGTTGCTTGCATGTCAGCAGGCTAGACCCTCGGTCCCCGTCGCGGCACCGAGCACCAGCGACATCACCTCCGCTGTTGCTGGACCCACTCCAAGTTGTACGGCGTGGGCCAAATCAGCCGCGGTGTCGACGTCACGCCGTACCGACTCGATGCCCGTCAGTTCGATCGAGACCGCACCGGACGCTTGGTGGGCTAGTGCGGAACCCACGCCGAAGCGTGGATCCAGCGAGGCACCCGGAGTCGCCGCGAGCAACGTCGTACCGGTGCCAGGAAGGTCGACGACGAACGACCGCGGCGCCACACAGGCCGCGAGTACGGCGGTCAGTTCGGCGGGGCGCAGGGCGGGGAGATCGGCCGAGAGGGCAGCGACTCCGTTGTCCGGGAACTCCGCAGCGGCGACAGCGGCTCCGTGCAGCAAGGCCTCGTTGAGACCCGTGGCGGGCAGGTCTGGGATCACCCGCGCACCCACGGCCGTGACGTCCGCGGCGACGACAGGATCGTCGGTGACGACCAGTACGGCGCGGACCAGGGGAGAGGCGAGCGCGGCCGCAGTAGTGTCGACCGCGAAGGCGCGAGCGAGCTCCGGACGGTGCTGTGGGTAGGCGGCAGCGAGCCGGCTCTTCGCGATCGCCGTACGCTTCACCGGGACTACCAGGGTCCAGGGAGCGACCTGTACGTCTGCCATCAGGCAGGATTCTCCCATGACGGACGCGCACGACCAGCACCAGGAGGCACCAGTGGACGCACGGGACCCTCGGCCGCGCCGGGGCTTCTGGTTCGGGCTCGTGGTCGCCATCGTCAAGCCGTTCCTGCTCGTCTTCACCAAGCCGCGGTTCACCGGCCGCGAGAACATGCCGCGCTCCGGCGGCGTGGTCTTCGCGCCCAATCACATCTCCCACTTCGACCCGGTGGTGCTCGGCTTCTTCATCTGGGAGTGCCGCCGGATCCCGCGGTTCCTCGGCAAGGCGTCGGTCTTCAAGGTGCCGGTGGTCGGGCGGATCATCTCCAGCGCCGGGCAGATCCCGGTCTACCGGGATTCGATCCACGCCGCGGACGCCTTCCGTGACGCGGTTGCCGCGGTCGAGCGCGGCGAGTGTGTCGGCGTCTACCCCGAGGGCACGATTACGCGTGACCCGGAACTGTGGCCGATGACCGGTAAGACCGGCGCGGCCCGGATCGCGCTGATGACCGGCTGCCCCGTGATCCCGCTGGCCAACTGGGGTGCGCACGAGATCTTCCAGTCCTACACCGGCAAGCTGCGGATCCGGCTGCTGCCGCGCAAGACGATCCAGGTGCGGGCCGGCAAGCCGGTCGATCTGAGCGCCTTCCGGGGCAAGCCGATCACGAACCAGCTGTTGCACGAGGCAACCGAGGTGATCATGATGGCGGTCGCCGAGACACTGGGCGAGCTGCGCGGGGAGACCCCGCCCAAGGAGCTCTATGACCTCCGGAAAGCCCGGGCTGCTGAGAAGGACGACGGTGAGGAGAAGGCATGACGAAAGTCGCGGTGTTCGGGGCGGGCTCCTGGGGTACGGCGTTCGCCACGGTGCTGGCCAACGCGGGAAACCAGGTGTCGATCTGGGGCCGGCGTGAATCGCTGTGCGAGGCGATCAACACCCGGCACGAGAACCCCGACTACCTGCCCGGGCTGCGCCTCCCGGACGCGATCACCGCGACCCACGATCCGGCCGTCGCAGCCGATGGCGCGGAAGCCGTCGTACTCGCGGTTCCGTCGCAATCACTGCGCGACAATTTGAAGGACTGGGCCGAGGTGCTGCCGAATGCCGTACCGCTGGTGAGCCTGATGAAGGGCGTCGAGGTCGGTACGACGAAGCGGATGAGCGAGGTGATCGCCGAGCTGACCGGTGCCGGTCCGGAGCGGATCGCGGTGGTGTCGGGTCCGAACCTTGCGCGCGAGATCGCCGAAGGACAGCCGGCCGCGTCGGTGGTCGCGTGTGCCGACGAGGGGACCGCGACCCGGCTGCAGAAGCTGTGTCACTCACCGACCTTCCGCCCGTACACAAACAACGACGTCGTCGGCTGCGAGCTCGGTGGCGCCACCAAGAACGTGATCGCGCTCGCGGTGGGGATGGCCGTCGGTCTCGGCTTCGGCGACAACGCCCGCGCGTCGGTGATCACCCGCGGTCTGGTGGAAACCGCTCGCCTCGGTACGGCGCTCGGTGCTGACGAGCACACGTTCTCCGGCCTGGCAGGACTGGGTGACTTGGTGGCGACCTGCTCGTCGCCGCTGTCCCGCAACCGTACGTTCGGCGAGAAACTCGGCCAGGGCATGACCGTCGCCGAGATCGCCGGTGCCACCCGCCAGGTCGCCGAGGGCGTGAAGTCCTGCGCGTCCATCACCCAACTCGCCCACCATCACGACGTCGAAATGCCCATCGTCGAACACGTCACCAAGGTCGTCTCCGGCGAAATGACCCCCAAAGACATGCTCTTCAGCCTCGTCTCCCGCTCCGCCAAGTCAGAACGCTGGGGATGATCCCCGAAGCTTTCACCCGGTCCACGATCGAACGCGAAGGTGAGGCAGGCGCGACCTGGCTCGCCGAGCTCCCCGGGATCGTGGCTGAGCTGATGGAGCGTTGGGGATGCAAGCCTGATGGGCCGGTGGTGCATGGCCGGGTCGGCGTGGTCGTGCCTGTTCAGGATGCTGTCATCAAGGTGTCGTTTCCCCATCCAGGCAACGTGCACGAGCCCGACGCCTTCACAGCCTGGGACGGGCAGGGCGCGGTGCGGTTGTACGAGCGTGACGACGAGCGGTTCGCCATGCTGCTCGAGCGAGTGCATCCTTCGACGCTTGCCGAGCTCGGCGCCGGCGACGAGATCGCTGCCGTGGCGGGAAGCCTCAGTCGTCGGCTGTCGATTCCGGCGCCTCCCGAACTACCCCGCCTGGCGGATCAGGCCGACAGCTGGGAAGACGAGCTGCGCCGAGGTGCCGCGGATTTCCCGGACGCGTTGCCTGCTGCGGTGGTCGAGGCCGCGCTGGCGGTGGTTGACGAGCTGGGCCGGTCTCAACCGGATCTCCTTCTGCACGGCGATTTCCATCCGCGCAACATCCTCCGGGCCGAGCGCGAACCGTGGCTAGCGGTCGATCCCAAGGGGTACGTGGGCGATCCGGCGTACGACGGCGGTACGTTGCTCAAGCCTCGCGCGTTGGCGCTGATCGACTCCGCGGACCTGACGAAGGCTCTGCAACGCGAGCTGGACGTGTTTGCCGAGGCTGCGGAGCTTGATCGCGAACGCGTCCGGCGGTGGGCGCATCTCCAGCTTGTGCAGGCGGCCTTCCACGGCAGGCGCTACGGGTTCGGCCGCGCTCGCAGCGGTCCGCTCCTGGATCGCATCATCGCGCTGGCGGATCAGCTCGCGGTCAGCTGGTGCTGAAGGACCAGCGCCGCGGCGCCGCGGAGAGCCGCGTCTCGACCGGTGCGTGAGGTCACGACGCGAAGATCGGTCGTGGCCAGGGGCAACGATCGGGCATAGATCGCTTCCCGGATGCCGGCCAGCAGGCTGTCGCCGGCCTGCGACAGTGAGCCGCCGACCACGATCACCGACGGGTTGAGCAGGCTCACGCAGGCCGCGAGTACGGTGCCGATCTCGCGACCCGCCTGTCGAACGGCCGCCGTCGCAGCGGCGTTGCCCGCGCGTACGAGCTCGACGATGTCCTGACTGGTCGAGGTGTTGAGCTGCGCGGCGATGGCAGCGGCCGACGCCACGGCTTCGAGACAGCCGGTGTTGCCGCAGCGGCAGAGTTCGGTGTGACCCGGCGCCTGGATGTGGCCGATGTCCCCGGCCGCGCCTTGCGCGCCGCGATGCAGCCGCCCGCCGCTGATCACGCCCGCGCCGATGCCGGTCGCGACCTTCACGAACAGCAGGTGCTCGACCTCCGGGTACGCCGTCGCGTGCTCGCCGAGCGCCATGATGTTCACGTCGTTGTCGACCAGGACCGGTCCGGCGAATTCACCTGCCAGCCGCGCGACGACGTCGTACGAGTCCCATCCCGGCATGATCGGCGGATGGTTCGGCCGGCCGGTGCTGTGCTCGACCGGGCCCGGCAGTCCGACTCCGGTGCCGGCCAAGTCGTCGGCCGATCGCTGGGCCTTCTTGAGCAGTGCGTGCCCCGCGCGTACGACCGCGCTGAGCACCGCCTCGGGCCCTTTCGCGATGTTGAGTGCCGTTGTGGACCGATCGAGGATCTCGCCCGTCAGATCGGTCAGCGCGACCGACAGATGCGTCGCACCCACGTCCGCGGCCAGAATCAGCCGCGCCTCCGGGTTGAACCGGAACCGCGCCGGCGGCCGCCCACCGGTCGACGCCGCTTCTCCGGACGGTACGACGAGACCCGCCGCGACCAGCTCCTCGATCCGGCCCGTGACCGTCGACCGGGCCAGCCCGCTGAGATCGATCAGCTCGGCCCGGGTCCGCGGCTGCCCGTCCAGCAGCAGCCGCAGTACTGGACCACTGAGATCGCTCATGGACTTCCGTCTCCGAGTCGCCGGACTTTTGCTTGACAGGATTCAAAAGTCTCACATAGCGTCCTTCGACGTGTCCACCAGTGCGCGCAAGCTCCGGGTCGGGATCGTCGGCGGCGGCTTCATGGGTCGTGTCCACGGCAGGTCCGCGCTGGTCGCGGGCGCACAGGTGGCCGGCGCGGTCGGGTCATCGCCGGGCCGCGCAGAGGCCGCGGCGGAGGCCACCGGCGCCGAGCGCGGCTTCGAGAGCCTCGACGAATTGCTTGCCGCCGACATCGACGTCGTTCACGTCTGTACGCCGAACAACACCCACCTCGCGGTGACGTTGAAGGCGCTGGAAGCCGGCAAGCACGTCGTGTGCGAGAAGCCGCTGGCGACGTCGGTGCAGGACGCGGCCGGGCTGCTCGCCGCTGCGGGCGAGGCCGAGTTGGTCGGCACCGTGCCGTTCGTCTATCGCTACCACCCGATGGTCCGCGAGCTGCGCACCCGCATCGCCGCGGGCGAAGCCGGCGTGATCACCAGCCTGCACGGGTCGTACCTGCAGGACTGGCTGGCCGGCGAGGACGACCAGAACTGGCGGGTTGACGACGAAGCCGGCGGTCCGTCGCGGACGTTCGCCGACATCGGCTCCCACTGGTGCGACCTGACCGAGTTCGTCACCGGCGACCGGATCAACGCGATCAGTGCGCAGCTGCGGACCATCCGAGGTAGCCGTGGTGGCGCCGACGTACGCACGGAAGACCTGGCCACCGCGCAGTTCCGCACGGAAGCCGGCGTGGTCGGCACGATCGTGGTCAGCCAGGTCGCGGCCGGCCGCAAGAACCGCCTCTACCTGGAGGTCTCCGGCACCGAGTCGAGCTTCGGCTTCGACCAGGAGGACCCGGACCGCCTGTGGGTCGGCCGTCGTACCGCATCACAATTGCTCACCCGCGACCCCGAAACGCTGAGCCCGCCCGCTGCGCGAGTCAACCGGCTGCCGGCCGGCCACGCGCAGGGCTACCAGGACGCGTTCGACAGCTTTGTCGCCGACAGCTATGCCGCCGTACTGGGGGACCGCCCGGACGGCCTGCCCGACTTCGCCGCCGGCGCGCGCTCGGCTCGCCTGGTTGACGCCGTACTCCGGTCCGCCGCCGCGGACAGCGCCTGGATCACCGTCGAGAACTCTTAGGAGCCAGTCAGATGCCACGTCCGATCACGTTGTTCACGGGCCAGTGGGCCGACCTTCCGTTCGAGGAGGTCTGCCAGTTCGCCTCCGAATCGGGGTACGACGGTGTCGAGATCGCCTGCTCGGGTGATCACTTCGACGTCCAGCAGGCGATCGAGGACGACTCGTACGTCCAGGGCCGGCACGACATCCTGGCGAAGTACAACCTGAAGGTCTGGGCGATCTCCAACCACCTGGTCGGCCAGGCGGTCTGCGACGACCCGATCGACTTCCGGCACCAGGCGATCGTGCCGTCCCGGATCTGGGGCGACGGCGATCCCGAAGGCGTCCGGCAGCGGGCCGCCGAGGACCTGAAGAACACCGCGCGGGCCGCGGCCAAGCTCGGCGTGAAGACGGTGATCGGGTTCACCGGTTCGTCGATCTGGCAGTACGTCGCGATGTTCCCGCCGGTGCCTGCTGCCCGGATCGACGCCGGCTACCAGGACTTCGCGGACCGGTGGAACCCGATCCTGGATGTGTTCGACGAGGTCGGCGTACGGTTCGCGCACGAGGTGCACCCGTCCGAGATCGCCTACGACTACTGGACCACCAAGCTCGCGTTGGAGGCGGTCGGCAACCGGGAGGCGTTCGGCCTGAACTGGGACCCTAGCCACATGGTCTGGCAGGACATCGACCCGGTCGCGTTCCTGTGGGACTTCAAGGACCGGATCTACCACGTCGACTGCAAGGACACCCGGATGCGGACCGGCGGCGGCCGCAACGGCCGGCTCGGCTCGCACCTGCCCTGGGGCGACCCGCGGCGCGGCTGGGACTTCTACTCGACCGGCCACGGCGACGTGCAGTGGGAGGACTGCTTCCGCGTCCTCAACTCCATCGGGTACGACGGCCCGATCTCGGTCGAGTGGGAAGACGCCGGGATGGAGCGCAAGGTGGGCGCTGCCGAGGCCGTCAACGTCATCCGCGCAATGGCCTTCGACAAGCCCGCAGCCGCCTTCGACGCGGCCTTCGCCACCGACAAGTAGGGCAGGGGATCATCGCTGGACCTCGTAGTGGAGGTGGGTAACGCCCGCGGCCGGCACGGCCTCGATCAGGCGCAGTTGGATGTGCTCAGGCAGTTCCTGGAAGTACGGACGGCCGCGGCCGAGCAGGATCGGGACTTGGTGGAGCACCAACTCGTCGACGAGGCCCGCTTTGAGAGCCTCGGTCACGACACCGCCGCCCATCAGCGCGACGTCCTTGTCGCCGGCTTGCGCCTTGGCTGCCGCGACCGCGTCCTCGATCCCGGTGGTGACGATCGTCTGGCGGTCACTCGCCTCCGGCACCGGCCGGTGCGTGAGGACGACGAGCGATGCGGTCGGGTGCGGGCTGCCGCCGCCGAATCCTTCGGAATCGTCATAGGTGTTGCGACCCGCGAGGGAAGCGCCGACGCGACTGGCGAGGGTGTCGAACAGTTGGGCGCTCGGCTCGCTGAGCTTGAAGCCGTCCATCACCTGGCTGGGTACGTCGCCGGCGAAGTACCAGTCGAACAGCATCCCGCCGTCGCCGAGCCCGTGCCCAGGACCGGGGTTGTGGCCGGTGATGTAGCCGTCGACCGAGACCGACAGTGCGCTCAAGACCTTGCTCATCGCCGTACTCCTTCAGCTGAGTTCCGTGAAGAGACTCCACGACCGTAGCAGATGGAGTTCTGTAAGGGAACCCTGCCTGTTACGCTGAGGTCATGCAGCGCACCAATTTCGGCGAGATGGTCTGCTCGATCGCGCGTACGCTCGACGTGATCGGGGAGCCGTGGTCGCCCCTGATCCTGCGCGACGTGTGGGTCGGGATGCGCCGGTTCGACGAACTCCAGGCCGATCTCAAGATCTCGCGCAAGGTGCTGACCGAGCGGCTCGGCCACCTCGTCGACCACGGCGTGCTCGAGCGCCGGCCGTACGACAACCGGCCGCGGTACGAGTACCACCTGACGGAGAAGGGCGCCGAACTCGTCGACCTGCTCATGGTCATGAAGGGCTGGGGCGACAAGTGGCTCGCGGGCGCGGCCGGCCCGCCGGTGCTTTACCGCCACCACGCCTGCGGCGAAATCGCCGACGTCGACCTTCACTGCACCCACTGCGACAAGCCCATGCACGCAGCCGACGTCGACATCCTCCCCGGCCCAGGCGCTAGAGCCGGGTACTAGGCTGCCCGAGTTCTGCTCCTGGTTCGCAGTACTGGAGCGAACAACGCCAGTCCGAAGGCGAGCGCGGTCACGACCAGGAACGAGATGGTCAGGTTGGTCGTCTGGGCGATGCCGCCGATGATCGAAGGCGCCACCAGGCCGGACGCGTAGGTGACGGTGGCGACGCCGGCGATGGCGTGGCTCGGGTTGGGGCCGGTGTGACCAGCCGCTGCGAACGCCAGCGGTACGACGACCGCGATGCCGATGCCGATCAGCCCGAACCCGGCCATGGCGACGACCGGGCTCGGAGCGACCACCACCAGCGCGCCACCGGCCGTCGCGATCACCCCGCTCCACCGAACCGTGCGTACGGCGCCGAACCGGTCGACCACAGCATCGCCGGTGATCCGGGCGATCGCCATCGTCAGCGTGAAGCCCGTAGTCGCACCCGCCGCCACGCCCGCCGAACTGTCGAGGATGTCGCGCAGGTAGACGGCCGACCAGTCCAGGCTCGCACCCTCCGCGAACACCGCGCAGAACCCGACCGCTCCGATCAGCAGCGCCGACCGCGGCGGCAACGCGAACCGCGCCGGCGGCTCCTCGTCCTCATGCGGATGCAGATTCAGCACGAACTGGCACACGACCACACCGACGACCGTCAGTACGGCGGCCGCCAGCGCATGGTGGACCTGCGCACTCAGCCCGGTGTGGGCCGCGACTGTGCCCACCGCTGACCCGATCAGCGCACCGACACTCCACATGCCGTGCAGGCCGGACATGATCGACCTGTCCAGCCGGTGCTCGACCTCCACGCCTAGTGCGTTCATCGCGACGTCCGCCATCCCCGCCGTGCCGCCGTACACGAACAATGCGCCGCACAGCGTGAGCAGGTTGGGGGAGAGGGACGGCAGCACCAGTGCGAGCGTCCAGAGCGCGAGCAGGCCGCGGAGGGCGGTCCTGCTACCGAAGCTGTGGGTGACTCGGGCAGCCAGCGGCATCATCAGCGCCGCGCCCAGCGCCGGGAAGGCGAGCGCCAATCCCAGCTGACCGGCCGACACCCCGGTGTGCTCCTGGATCCACGGCACCCGGGTGGCGAACGAACCCGTCACCGCCCCATGCACGCAGAACACCGCGGCGACAGCGTACCGGGACCGGCGGACCAGATCAGCCACAGGCAAACATTCCCTTTGTTCGATCGCACATCAGAATGGTAGATTTCTGTGCGTGAGGAGCGCAGAACGGCACCAAGTGATCGTAGAACGACTACGCAGGGCGGACCGAGTGTCGGTCCAGGAACTGGTCGAGGCAACGGAAGCGTCGGACATGACGGTCCGCCGCGACCTCGACTTCCTGGCCGCCCAGGGCGTGTTGAAGCGCATCCACGGCGGAGCGGTCTCGGCGATGCCCACCGGTGTCGAGCCGCCGTACTCGCTGCGCGCCCAGGCGGCCGTCGCCGCGAAGCAGGCCATCGCCGCGGCTGCAGTCGAGCACCTCCACGATGGCGAGACGATCGTCCTCGACAGCGGTACGACGGCTCTCGAAGTCGCCAAGCTCCTGCATGACCGCGCCCTCACCGTCATGCCTCTGTCGCTGCGCATTGCCCAAGAGTTGGCCGACGCGCCGCGGATCCGGCTGCTGATGCCCGGGGGAG
Organism: Kribbella antiqua; assembly: GCF_004345665.1. Classification (GTDB taxonomy): domain Bacteria; phylum Actinomycetota; class Actinomycetes; order Propionibacteriales; family Kribbellaceae; genus Kribbella; species Kribbella antiqua. The sequence goes on along the minus strand of NZ_SLWR01000010.1, from coordinate 46,899 downwards.
AGGCGCGCAGGGGAGAGCTGTCGCTGGTCGGCCCGCTGACCGTCGCTTCCCTGCGGGCGCTGCGCTTCGATCTGGCCGTGCTGAGCCCGTGCGCCTTCAGTCTGGACGCTGGGCTGACCGCGTTCGACCTGGGCGACGCCGAGGTCAAGCTGGAGGCGCTCGCCGTCTCCACTCGTTCGATGGTGCTTGCCGACGGCGCCAAATGGGACCGGGCCGCCCTGGCCTATGTCTGCCCAGCGGACCGTCCTGACCTGATCATCACCGACTCGACCGCACCGGAGGACCAGCGCACCATGCTCGCCCAACGCGGGGTGCTCGTCGAGGTGGCCTCTTGACCGCCACCTCGGAACTGCAGCAGACCGCACCGCCACGAGCCGCCCGCATCGCCACGTGGACCTACTTCGGCCTGAACGGGTTCGCCGTCGGCATGTGGGTCGTGCACATCCCCAACATCGAGCACGCCACCCGCATCACCCACAGCACCCTCGGGCTCCTCCTGCTGGTCCTCGGCGGCGCCGCCTTCATCGGCATGCAGGTCGCCGGCCCACTGGCCGACCGCCTCGGCCAGCGCCGCCTCGTGCCGGCCGCCGGCGTCGTACTCGGCCTCGCCCTCGCCGGGCCCGGCCTCGCTCACAACTGGTGGACGCTCGGCCTCGCTTTGATGGTCGTTGGCTTCGGCAACGGTTCGCTCGATGTCGGGATGAACGCGCAGGCCGTCGTGGTCGAACGCGGCTACCCACGCCCGATCATGGCCGCGTTCCACGCGATGTGGTCCATCGGCGGGGCGTTCGCCGCACTGATCGGCGCCGCCACCCTGCGCGCCGGCGTACCGACCGAGGTCACCCTCAGCCTGTGCGGCGCGCTCGTCGTCGTGGTCTCCCTGGCCGCGAGCCGCTTCCTGATCGAGTCCTCGGCGCACGAAGCGGAAGAGCACGAGGATCGTGCCAAGCCGCCGGCCAAACTGGTGTGGGCCCTCGGCGGTCTCGCGTTCGGCCTGATGCTGGCCGAGGGCGTTGCCAATGACTGGGCCGCCCTGCAGTTCCGCGACATCCTCGGCACCTCGGTCAGTACGGCGGCCTACGCGTACGGCGCCTTCGCCGTCGCGATGACCGTCGGACGCTTCCTCACCGACCGCGTGGCGGCGATCGTCGGACCGGCCGCGATCGTCCGGTGGGGCGCGGCGATGGCGGCGGTCGGGCTCACCATCGTGATCGTCGTACCGTGGGTGCCGGTCGCGCTCTTCGGCTGGGCGTTGTTCGGCCTCGGCCTGGCCGGCGGCGTACCGCAGTTGTTCACCGCCGCCGGCAACCTCGACCCGCGAGCCGCGGGCGCATTGATGGCCCGCGTAGTCGGGCTCGGGTACGTCGGACTCCTCGCCGGCCCGGCATTGATCGGCGGCCTGGCGCACTGGATGCCGCTGAACATCGCGTTCATCCTGCCGGTGGTGCTGTGTGTGCTGACGTTCTTCGGTGGGCCTGTGCTCAAAGCCCGGCGGTCTTGAACGCCTGCTCCAGGTCGGCCCACAGATCGTCCGGGTGCTCGATCCCGACGGCTAGGCGGATCAGGTCGGCCGGGATCGTGGGTACCTCGGCCGCCCATCGGCGACGGCGTTCCAGCATCGACTCGACGCCGCCGAGGCTGGTCGCGTGCACCCAGAGCGCCGTACTTTCACACACTCGCTGAGCACCCTCGGCGTCACCGCCGAGCTCGAACGACAGGATCGCCCCGAACCCGGACATCTGCGCGACCGCCCTCGCGTGACCGGGGTCCGTCGGAAGGCCCGGGTACCGAACCCGGCTGACGCGCGGGTGTTCGAGTAGCCGGTCGGCGAGGAAGGCCGCGTTGGATTGCGCCCGCTCCAGCCGCAGCGCGAGCGTTCGCAGACCTCTCAAAGCCAGCCACGCTTCCATCGGTCCGGGCACCGCGCCGAGGCTCCGGCGCCGCAGTTCGACGGCCGACCACAGTTCGTCGTCGGCGGTGACGACCGCGCCCAGGACGACATCCGAGTGGCCCGCGATGAACTTCGTTGCCGAGTGCATCACGATGTCCGCGCCCAGCCGGAGCGGCTGCTGCAGCAGCGGCGTCGCGAACGTGTTGTCGACGGCAACTGTTGCGCCGGCCGCACGCCCGGCCGCGGAGATCGCGGGCAGATCGGCGACCTCCATCGCCGGGTTCGTCGGCGACTCGATCCAAAGCATGTCGCCCCCTTGGATGGCGGCGCTGACGGCATCGGTGTCGGCGATGTCCACCTTCACCACCTCCAGCCGTCCAGTCGCCGTCTGCTGGTCGAGAAGCGCGAGTACGCCGGAATACGCATGCTGCGGCGCGACCACCCGGCCTCCGACGGGCACGAGATCGACGATGGCGGCGACGGCGGCCATGCCGGACGCGAACGTCAGCCCACGACCACCTTCGAGCTGCCCGAGCGTCTCCTCCAGCGCCACCCAGGCGTCGTTGCCGAACCTGCCGTAACCCCGGTCCCCACCTGCGACATAGGTCGAGCTGAACACAGGCGACTCACCGACCGGTGCGTTCGGCACCCGCTCAGGCCGTCCGGCGTGTACCACGATGGTCGAGGGATCGAGCTCAGGCGTCATAGCTGAATTCTCCCGGACGCGGATTCGAACACAGCCATCCGGGGCAGCGTCAAACTACTAGATCGATCACCTGGGAGTGACAACGTGATCACGCTGTGGTCACGTGCCACGGTGCCGCTACTGACTGCGATCTGAAGAGCTCTTAACCCGACCCCGATCGGATCCTGATCCCGTGACCGCTACAGTCGAGCCGGTGAGTGAGTACTCGAGGGAACAACGCAAGCCCCGTGTCGCCGTGGTCTTCGGCGGCCGGTCGAGCGAGCACGCCATCTCCTGCGTGACCGCGGCCAACGTGCTGCAGGCGATCGACCGGGACAAGTACGACGTGGTCCCGATCGGCATCAGCACCAGTGGTCACTGGGTGCTGGAGAGCGGCGACCCGGAGCGGCTGTCGATCACCGACGGCAAGCTGCCGGAGGTCGACGTAACCGCCCTGCCGGTGCTGTTCGGCGCGAACCGCGAGCTCGTCGTCAGCGAGCCGGACCGGGTCCCGAGCACGCTCGGCGAGGTCGACGTGGTCTTCCCGCTGCTGCACGGCCCGTGGGGCGAGGACGGCACGATCCAGGGCCTGCTCGAGATGTCCGACATCCGCTATGTCGGCGCGGGCGTCCTCGCCAGCGCGGTCGGCATGGACAAGCACTACATGAAGGTCGTCTTCCAGGCCGCCGGCCTCGAGGTCACCCCGTACGTCGTCATCCGCGACCGCGACTGGATCCGCGACCCCCAGGCGTCCCGGGAGGCGGTCGACGCCCTCGGCTACCCGGTCTTCGTGAAGCCGTGCCGCGGTGGATCCAGCCTGGGCATCAGCAAGGTGAACAACCTCGACGAGCTCGACGACGCCGTCGCCGAGGCGCGCGCGCACGACCCGAAGGTGATCGTCGAGGCGTCGGCTAAGCACCCGCGCGAGATCGAGGTCGGCGTACTCGGCGGCCTGAACGGCGGTCAGCCGGAGGTCAGCGTCTGCGGCGAGGTCGCGGTCTCTGGTGGCGGGCACGACTTCTACGACTTCGAGACCAAATACCTGCCGGAGGGCGAGGAGTACACCGCGCTGTCGGTCCCGGCCGACCTGCCGGACGACGTCGCAGCCGATATCCGCGCGAAGGCGCTGACCGCCTTCGATGCCATCGAGGCCGAGGGCCTGGCCCGCGTCGACTTCTTCCTGGACGACGACGGCCGCGTCATCATCAACGAGATCAACACGATGCCCGGCTTCACCCCGACCAGCATGTTCCCCCGGCTCTGGGCCGCCTCCGGCCTGGACTACCCCGCGCTGGTAGACCGCCTGCTCACTCTGGCGATGACCCGCCCAACCGGCCTCCGCTAGGTCACCGCGAGCGCTGCCCAGACGGGCAGACTTCAGCGTCGCCGGAGTTGCCGCCGGCCACAACCCCCACCCGCGGCGTGCTGTGGCCGACGGCATCAACTTCACCTCATTCGCAGCAAACGCACCCGGACTCATCGAGCAGTCGGACTCGGCCTGCCCACAATCCCGGACAGGTCTCCGCACAACGGCACATCCGGTGCGTAGCTGAGCGCAAACGCGCTAGTTGAATGAAGCAACCACTTCGGATAGTTGCCCAATGCATCCAGTGAGTGGTTGACAGTGCGTCACCCTTGACCTAACGTCTGGCTTTAGTAACGAATTGTGATCGGCGCTGGACGGCCTTGCAAGGCCGCGGCCGATCGAACGGGGTGCCATCAAGATGGCAGGACCATGAATCGTCCTGTTGCTCGTGGCGGTCTCCCGATGTCCTGTTACCGGGCCTGGACCCGCCCGGATCGCTCGATGTCGTTCCTGCGACCGCGGATCCTCCTTTACGACGCATTGCCCGGATAACAAGCCGTGCCGATCACCGGATCAGGCGGCTATCGATGGACTGAGGGTGAAACCGATCATGAAGTTGTCCACATACGTGCCACCTGGCGGCCGGTTGCGGCTGAGCGCGCTGGCGGTCGCGGCGGCGCTCGTCGTGTCCGCGGGCGGTCTGTTGGCCACCGGCGGCAATGCCCAGGCGGCGGCCGTGCCGGTGCCTCTGGGCACCGCAGAGAGCTTCGTGGTTCTCGCCGGGGCGGGAATCACCAACACCGGACCCACCGTGCTGACCGGGGACATCGGCAGCTTCCCGAACCCGTCGATCACCGGCACCGGAACGATGACGATCACCGGAACCAACCATGCTGGGGACAACGTGACCAAGGAGGCCAAGAAGGATCTGGTCACGGCCTACAACGTCGCCGCCGGGGAGTCGCCGCCGACGCCGATCACTGACGACCTGGGTGGCAAGACGCTGACCCAGGGCGTCTACAACTCGGCCTCCTCGATCGGGCTGACCGGAGCACTGACCCTCAACGCCGAGGGCGACGCGGGGGCCGTCTTCGTGTTCCAGGCCGGGTCCACCCTCACCACCGCGACCAGCAGCAGCGTGGTGCTGACCAACGGCGCCCAGGCTTGCAACGTGTTCTGGCAGGTGGGCAGCTCGGCGACCATCGGTACCGCCACCCAGTTCCGCGGGACCATCCTGGCGTTGACGTCCATCACCATGGACACCGGCGCCACGGCCGTCGGCCGGATGCTGGCTCGCAACGGCTCCGTGACGCTGGACACCAACACAATCACCAAACCGTCGTGCAGCACCACGCCGCCGACCACGCCGCCGACCACGCCGCCGACGACGCCGCCAACGACGCCGCCTACGACGCCGCCTACGACGCCGCCTACGACGCCGCCGACCACGCCGCCTACGACGCCGCCTACGACGCCGCCTACGACGCCGCCGACCACGCCGCCTACGACGCCGCCTACGACGCCGCCGACGACGCCGCCTACGACGCCGCCTACGACGCCGCCTACGACGCCGCCTACGACGCCGCCGACCACGCCGCCTACGACGCCGCCTACGACGCCGCCAACGACGCCGCCTACGACGCCGCCGACCACGCCGCCTACGACGCCGCCTACGACGCCGCCAACGACGCCGCCGACCACGCCGCCAACGACGCCGCCTACGACGCCGCCAACGACGCCGCCGACCACACACCCAACGACGCCGCCGACTACACGGCCCACCTCACCGCCGACTTCTCGGCCGGTGCCGACGGTCACGCCTAGGCCGCCGCAGGTCACCGAGACCCCGGAAGGCCCTGTCGGAACAGGTGATGCGTCCGGCCCGTGGATCTTCCTCGTCGAGCCCCAGAGCACCTCATGGTTCGGCTGGATCGGGGCCGGCACTCCATGAGGACCGGCGCAGCGGTTCTGCTCCTCGCGACCGCCTTGGCCGTAACCGGGTGCACCAATGAGTCGGGCACGGGGCCGACTCAGCCCGGCCCCACTACGGCCGACGTCGCGCCCGAGGGAACCGCTGCGCCAACTACCACCGTGATCACACCCACACCAAGTGCGCCGAGCACACCGAGCGTGGGCACGCCGAAACGCACCACTGCAGTAGGCAAGCCCAGCCCGACGCTCCGCTCGGAGCCATCCGCCGAACCGTCTCGGCCACCCCCCGGCCAGGGACGCAGACAGCCGGTTTCGATGCGGAAGTCCACCCCGATCCGGGTCACGATCCCAGCGATCGGGGTGGATTCAGGCCTGATTCGTCTCGGCATCACACGAAAGGGCAGTCTGCAGGTGCCGCCGAACGGATTCCCGGCCGGCTGGTTCACCGGGGCCCCGACACCGGGCGAGACAGGCCCAGCCGTGATCGCCGGCCACGTCCGCTGGGCCGGCCGGGCGGGCGTCTTCGCCCGGCTGGCGTGGCTCGAGCCCGGCGACACGATCGTGGTGACCCGGCAGGACCGCACGACCGCGGTATTCCGGGTGAGCCGGGTCCAGCAGTATCCCAAGGCCAGCTTCCCCAGCGCCGCGGTGTACGGCGATATCGACCACGCCGGGCTGCGACTGATCACCTGCGGCGGGCTCGACTCCGTGTCGGCAAAGTACGAAGCCAATCTCGTGGTCTTCGCCGACCTGATCGTGTAGCCAGTCACAGTCGCCTCGCTCGGTCGTGGAGGTAGCGCTGCTGCGGCAGACTCGTCGTCCTGCGCGCCGCTTCCTCATAGGCGGCTCGGGCCCCGACCACATCCCCTGACATCTCCAGCAGATGGGCCCGAACCGCGAACATCCGATGATCGGTCGAGATCCGCTCGTCTGTGGAGGTCGTGGCGAGCAGCTTCAACCCTTCGTCCGCCCCACGAGCCATCGCCACCGCGACTACGTGGTTCAGCGCCACCATCGGATTGTCCGTCAGTTCCAGCAGCACCTCGTAGAGCGCGACGATCTGCGCCCAGTCGGTCTCCGCCGCGGACGGCGCCTCGTCGTGCACGGCTGCGATGGCCGCCTGCAACTGATAAGGCCCTACTGGACCGCGAGGCAACGCTTCGGTGATCAACTCGACTCCTTCCCGGATCAACTCGGGGATCCACAACGATCGATCCTGCTCGTCCATCGGCACCAACTCACCCAACGGACCCGTCCGCGCCGGACGGCGTGCATCCGTCAGCAACATCAACGCCAGCAACCCCGCGACCTCGCTGTCGTCCGGCAGCAACCGGTGCAGCATCCGCGCCAACCGGATGCCCTCGGCGGACAGTTCCACCCGCTGCAGGCTCGGTCCCGTCGTACTCGCGTAGCCCTCGTTGAAGATCAGGTAGACGACCTTCAAGACCGCGCCGAGCCGCTCGTCCCGGTCCGCCGGCAAAGCAAACCGCGCACCGCTGTCCTTCACACTCGCCTTCGCCCGGCTGATCCGCCGCGTCATCGTTGCCTCTGGCACCAGGAACGCCCGGGCGATCTCCGCGGTCGTCAGACCGCCGACCGCGCGCAACGTCAACGCGATCTGCGATGCCGGCGACAACGACGGATGGCAGCACATGAACAGCAGGATCAAGGTGTCGTCGGCGTCCGCGATCGGCTCAGCCGTCGCCGAAGCCCAGGCAGCCACCCGATCCTCACGCCGCTGACGAGCCTGCTCCCGCCGTAGCAGATCCGTCAGCCGGCGCGACGCCACCGTGATCAACCACGCCCGCGGACTGTCCGGCACACCTTCAGCCGGCCACTGCTGCGCCGCCGCGAGCAACGCCTCCTGCACGGCGTCCTCAGCCGTGTCGAAGTGCCCGTACCGCCGGACGAGTGCCCCGAGCACCTGCGGCGCCAGCTCACGCAGTAGGTGCTCGAGAGCAGCGGACATGGTGATCAGCCCAGCATGTCGTCGCGGCCTTCGACTACTGGCCGGACATCGGCGTACGCGGTCGCCCGGACGGACTCTGGCGCTGGCGTGTCGGCGAGCCGGGCCGCGATCTCGGTCGCCCGGTCGAACGACTCGCACTCGACGATCCAGTACCCGGCCAGCACTTCCTGAGTTTCGGCGTACGGCCCATCCGTCACCACCGAAGCGCCGTCCTTCGAGCCCAGACGCCTGGTCAGCACCGGCGCCGCGAGCCCGCGGGTCTCGACCAGCTCACCGGATTCGGCCAGATCGGCGTTGAACTTCTCCATGAACGCGCCCATCGCCGCGAAGTCCTCGGCCGTCCAGGCCGGTTTCTGAGTCTCCTTGCCCGCCATGCCGTCGTAGTCCTGCTGCGACGCGTAGGTCAGGATCATGTACTTCATCGGAATCTCCCGTCGTCCGGACACCACCGCGGTGTCTCTCGCCTGGTACGTCGCCCCCGCCGGATCGAACCGGACACCGCCGACGAACTTTTTGCTTTCGACTGGAGTATGCCGTCGTCACGTACAGGGCGTGACGAGTTTGTCGAACCTGTGGACAGCGTCCGAAACGTCTGTCAGCGCGTTCGCCTCGGGCGCGTATTTCGACGGGACCGCGACCTCGAAATAGACCTCGCGGCCGATGGTCGTGAAGATGACCCCGTTGCCGACCTCCTTGGCGAACCAGCCCACGCCGTTCACCTCGAAGCACTGCGACTGCGCCTGCGCCATCCCCGCCGGCGGGGCGACTCCACACGTCACCTCGATCGGCGGATCGCCGTACGCCGTGGTCAACGGACTCTCCGGCGACGTCTTGCGCCGCTTTGCGTCGAGCACCTTCTCCGGCAGCGCCTTCACCAACTGCGCGCAGGCAGCGACCACCTCAGGCGCTGGAGACGGTACGGCGACCGGCGCCGGGCCCGGACTGCACCCGGCCACGACCACTACGGAGCCGAGTGCGGCGAAGAGTACTTTGGGCATGCGGAAACGAGGCGGGACCCCGGATCGGTCAGATGTGGACGACGGGGCAGGTCAGGGTGCGGGTGATGCCGGGCACGTTCTGGACCCGGGCAACCACCAGTTTGCCCAGTTCGTCGACGTTGCGGGCTTCCGCGCGGACGATCACGTCGTACGGACCGGTGACGTCCTCGGCCAGGGTGACGCCCTGGACCTCGGCGATCTGTGCCGCGACATCGGCTGCCTTGCCGACCTCGGTCTGGATCAGGATGTAGGCCTGGACCACCACGTCGTTCTCCACTCAGTCGTCCTCAGCTGGGCTCCGGCCGTGACACTGCGGGGGTACTGCGAGACGGCCGGGCGTACTCTTCGTTGCCCGGTCACGGTACCGCCTAGACTCCCCGTGGGTACATGGGAGGTCTGTTGACGTGACAGAGACGTTGGGGAGCACCGGTGAGTTCGGCCTGATCGCGGCCGTGACCAAGGGGCTGTCCACAGCTGAGGACGTTCTGGTCGGACCGGGCGACGACGCGGCCGTGGTGGCGGTGCCGGACGGCCGGATGGTGATCACGACGGACCTGCTGGTGGAGGGCCGCCACTTCCGCCGGGACTGGTCGTCGGCGTACGACGTGGGCCGTAAGGCCGCCGCGCAGAACCTGGCCGACATCATGGCGATGGGTGCCCGGCCGACCTCTCTGGTGGTCGGGTTCGGCGCGCCCGCCGACCTGCCGACGGCGTGGGCGCTGGAGCTCAACCAGGGCCTGGTCGACGAGTGCGAGCTGGTCGAGGTGAGCATTGTCGGTGGCGACACCGTGCAGTCCGACAAGATCGTCGTCTCGGTGACCGCGTTCGGTTCGCTGGACGGCCGTCCGCCCGTACTGCGATCTGGCGCCCGGCCCGGTGACGAGGTCGCCGTGACCGGCCGGCTCGGCTGGGCGGAGGCGGGCTACATGGTGCTGTCTCGCGGCTTCCGCTCACCCCGGTCCGTCGTGGATGCGCACCGCCGGCCACAGCCGCCGTACGCCGAAGGTCCGCGTGCGGCGCTCGCAGGCGCCTCCTCGCTGTGCGACGTGAGCGATGGCCTGCTCGCCGACCTCGAGCACATCGCGGTCGCCAGTCAGGTGACGATCGACGTACACACGCAGGCGATGACCGTGCCCGAGCCACTGCAGGCTGTGGCGGCTGCGACCGGGGCGGACGCGCTGCAGTTGATCCTGACCGGTGGCGAGGACCACGCACTGGTCGGAACATTCGAGCCGGCCGACGTGCCCGAGGGCTGGACCGTGATCGGTTCGGTTGCGGAGGGCAACGAGGACCGGCCGGCCGGGACCGTGACGGTGGACGGCGCGCCGTACGCCTATGAGTCCGGCCATGCCCATTTCAGGAGTTGAGATGCTGCCCAGAGTGTTGACCGTCGCCGGATCCGACTCGGGAGGCGGAGCCGGCATCCAGGCGGATCTGAAGGCGATGCTGGCCAACGGCGTACACGGGATGAGCGTGCTGACCGCGATCACAGCCCAGAACAGCCTCGGCGTCCAGGGCGCGTGGGAGTTGCCGGAGGAGCAGGTCCGGGCGCAGTTCCGCAGCGTGGTGGACGACATCGGTGTAGACGCGGTCAAGACCGGCATGCTGGCCTCCGCGTCGATGGTCCGGGTCGTGGCCTCGCTGCTGCGGACGCTGCCGCCGTCAGTGCCGGTAGTGGTCGACCCGGTGTCGGTGTCCAAGCACGGTGACGCTCTGCTCGCTGCCGACGCAATGGACGCCGTACGGTCGGAGATCGTGCCGCTGGCAACAGTCCTGACACCGAACCTGACCGAGCTGGGTCCGGTCTCCGGCGTGGACGACCGCGAACTGGCCGCAGAGGTTTTGCTGGAGGCCGGTGCCAAGTGGGTGCTCGTCAAGGGCGGCCACGACGACGGACCGGTCGCGGTGGACGTGTTGCACGGTCCCGGCGTACGACGGGAGTACAGCGCACCACGGCACGACAACAGCCACACCCACGGCACCGGATGCACCTTGGCCAGTGCCATCGCGTCGTACCTGGCCCGTGGGTACGACGTACCTGCCGCGGTGGGCGCGGCCAAGGAGTACGTGACTGGGGCGATCGCGGCCGGGTTCGCACTCGGCGGTGGCATCGGCCCGGTCGATCACGCCTGGCGATTCAGAGGGAGTAGCAGTTGACCAAGCAGCAGCCACCGGTGGACGGGCGCTGTGACGAGTGCGGGTTCGACTACGACACGGGTGACTTGCAGGGCACTGTGACCACGCTGATCCGGCAGGCTGCGGACTGCAGTATGGCGCTGACCAAGGCCGCGGCTGGTCCCGACCCGGACGTCGTACGGCTGCGGCCGGAGCCTGAGGTGTGGTCGGCGATCGAATACGCGTGCCACGTGCGCGACGTACTGGAGACCCAGCGGGCGCGGATCGCGCAGTGTCTAGCCGAGGACCGGCCTGTCTACGCGCCGATGGACCGAACTGGGCGGGTGAAGCAGCTCAAGTACGAGGACCAGGACCCGATGGAGGTCGCGGCCGCGCTCATGCGGTTCGCACGGGAGTTCGGTGCCGCTGCCCGGGTGCTCACACCGCCTCAGCTGGGCAAGCTGGGCCTCTACAACTACCCGGTGCGAGCGCCGCGCACGCTGGGCTGGATCATCCGGCACACGGCTCACGAGATCCAGCACCACCGCCACGACATCATCACGATCCTGGCTCGGGTCGAACCGCCGATTGTGCCCAAGCCCAAGCCGGACGAGGCGGCTACGGACGATCCGCCCAGCCAGCTATGAACGGCTCGGCGGTGAGGTAGTCGAGGGCCAGCGCTGCCGCACCGCGCAGCGGACCGTCGGGCTGGTGCGCAGCGGGGAGCACTGGCGGGGGAGAGGCGCGATGGAAGTTCATCAGGCCGGCTAGGTACGCCTGCTCGAAGGTGGACTCCGCTGCAGCGCGGAGTGGTATCGCCAGGCCGCCCAGCGTCACCACGTCGGGGTCGTGCGCGTTGACGAGGCCGGCGATGCCTGCGGCGAGTGCGGCGACCACTCTGGCGACAGCGCGCGCGGCTGCGCGGTCTGTGCGCTGAAGGACCGCCTCGGTGTAGCCGTACGGGTCCTTCGGGGCCGGCTCCTTCAGATGGCGTGCCAGCGCCCGCCCATCGATCTCCAGGTCCCAGCACCCTCTGGCGCCACAAGGGCATGGCCGACTGCGGTCGCCGAACGGCACGTGCCCGTACTCGCCACCAGCTCCTGAGGCGCCCTGCGCCGGTACGCCGTCGATGAGCAAGGTGCCGCCGATACCCACCTCGACGATGAGGTGCAACGCCGTACCAGCCCCTGCGGCAGCTCCCGTGCGAGCTTCTGCCACACCACTGAGCGTTGCGTCGTTCCCGGCAAGCAGTGGGAGGTCTGTGATCGTCTCGAGGTCCAGCTCCGCCCAGTCCAGTGTCGGAGCCTGCATCAGACGGTTGTCACGGATGGTGCCTGGTGCTGCGAGGCCCACCACCTGCAGGCGCTCGCCGTACTGCTGCTGTGTGTCCTTGACGACTCTCTGCAGGTTGCCAAGTACCACCTGCGGCCGTCGGCTCCGGTGCCGCTTGGACTGCTGATCCAGGAACGATCCATCGAGCGAAACCACGGCACTGCGCCAACTGCCCTGCCGCAGGTCGAGTGCCAGGGCCACCGGACCCTGCGGATGCGCCCGCAGCACAGTGGTCGGCCGCCCACGTCCCTGGCTGGGCGCGGGCGCCTCAGTGAGGAGGTGTACGTCGCGCAGCCGAGCAGTGATCTCAGTCGCCGAACCGGTGCTCAGCCGCAGCTCCCGCGCCACCGCCGCGCGGGTGATCCCAGGCTGGCGGCTCACCCGCGCCAGTACGTCGGCTGCCGTCTGCCACTGGCCGCGGCGTACCCCTGTCGTCATGGCATCGTTCTACCTTATGCTCGGAGAGCGAGTTTATTTGGAGGGGTGATGAGGCACATCCGGGCCGTCCTGTTCGACATGGACGGCACTTTGGTCGACTCCGACGCCGCAGTCGAGCGCGCGTGGACGATCTGGTCGCATGAGTACGGCGTGGACCCTGCCGACGTACTCGCGATCGCTCACGGCAGTCCGGCCGAGTCAACGGTCGACCGTCTTCGCCCCGACCTCTCCGCTGAAGAGCGAGCCGCCGCCGCGGTCCGCCAGCTGGAACTCCAGTACGACGACCTGTCCGACGTCGTGGCCACGCGTGGCGCGGTAGAGCTGTTGAGCACCCTGCGACTGCCGTGGGCGGTCGTCACCAGTGCGGACAACCGGCTGGCAAAGGTACGCCTCGCAGTAGCCGGCATCGAACCACCTGTCCTCGTCACGGTCGAAGACATCACTCGTGGCAAGCCCGACCCCGAGGGGTACCTGCGTGCCGCAGAGCTGCTCGGCGTACCGCCGCAGCACTGCCTGGTCGTGGAAGACGCTGAGGTCGGCTTGGCCGCCGGCCGCGCAGCTGGAGCCGTCACAGCGGGTCTGAAGGGGCTGCAGGCGGACATCCAGCTGACTGACCTCCACCAGCTCGCTGAGCTGCTCTCAGCCGACACCGGGTCTACCGACTTGTCAGCGGGATGACCGGCCGGACGGACCAGCTCCGGATCGGAGTCGGCCTCTCGTCGATGGGCTTCCTGCTGACCGGGCTTGGCGCGTGCATTGCGATGCTCGCACGGGACCTGAACGAGCCCACCGGCAAACTCGCCCTACTCTCGTCCGCCTTCGCCGTCGGGCTGATCGTCATCGCGGTTGTCGGCCCCAGACTGCTGCAGTCGTGGCCGCTCACGACCGCCCTGCGCATCGGCTCCCTCATCTGTGCCGTCGGCGCTGTTCTGCTTGCTCTCGCGCCCACGTACGGCGTAGCGGTCGCAGGCGGGCTGTGTATCGGGCTGGGTGGCGCACTGCTCGTTCTGGTCGCTCCACTCGTACTGCGTGGGCCGACTGCAGCTGCCCGGCTGAGTCGCGTCAACGCTGTTGCCAGCGCTGTGGGCATCCTTGCGCCTATTGCGATCGGTGCAGTCGACTCCTTCGGTCCCACCGGCCGTCTGGCGCTGCTGGCCGCCGTACCGCCGCTTGTCGCTCTCGCCGTCGTGAAGGGCAAGGCGGGCGCTGAGCCCCTGCGCGGGGAGCCGTCACCGACCAAGGCTGCGGCTGTGACCATCGCGCTGGGGTGGCTGCGGGTGGTACTGGCGGTTGGGGTCGAGTTCTGCTTCGTCGTCTGGGCGGTTGCCCGGTTGGTGGCCGCAGGGTTGCCGATGGCAACGGCCGCGCTCCTGGGTAGTGCGTTCCCGATCGGGATGGCGGTTGGACGCGCGATCGGTCCGATCCACTGGCGCGGCTGGTCGCCGGTCGTGCCCGCCGGTCTGCTCGCGATCATCGGCACGCTACTCGTCAGCCTCTTCGACGCACCCGCCGCTGTGACGATCGGCCTGGTGACAGCCGGCGTCGGAGTCGCGCCGCTCTACCCGGTCACGTTGGCCGCACTGGTCGCCACTCCCGGCCTCAATCCGACCCGACTGGCAGCGATCGGCGCCCTCGCATCCGGCACAGCAATCCTCCTGACACCCGCAGCCCTAGCCGCCCTGGCCCGCGTCGCCGACCTCCGCACCGCCTACCTGATCACCATCCCCCTGATCACCCTCCTGATCACCCTCAGCCGCCGCCACCGCCCCGCCGACCGATCCACCCGCCGCCACAACCTCCACACCCGCCGCGCCCCCGCCGACCGCGCCCACCGCCCTCTCGACGAACTCGCTCCCCAGGCACCCCAGAACGACTGACCCCACCGACCACCGCCAGCAGCCAAGCCGGCGCCGCCGCAGCCAAGTCCAGCGCCGCTAGGCCGTGTTGCTAAAGGGAGTTGGTGAGCCGGGCGCACTCCATCTCGCTGCGTAAACTGTTGGCTCGTATTGCTGTCCGTGACGTCAACGCGCGTACTGACGGTTACCCGTTCGATCCAAGGACTGAGCTGTGCCTGACCGACCTGAGATTGTGTGCATCTGCGGCTCTACCCGGTTCGTGGACGAGATGCGCGCGGCGAACCGCGACTTGACCTTTGCAGGCGTCATCGTCGTCGCGCCAGGCGTCTTCCTGCGCGCCGAGGATCACGAAGCAAACGAGTTCATCACCAACGAGCAGAAGACCGCGTTGGGCGCCCTCCACCTGCGCAAGATCGACCTGGCTGACCGCGTTCTCGTCGTCAACCCCGGCGGGTATATCGGCGAGTCCACGAGCAGGGAGATCGCATACGCCCGCGCCACCGGCAAGCCGATCTCGTTCACCGATCCCGTCTGACCAGTCGACGCTTCGTGGTGCGCGCGGGCAGTGAGTCTCGGTCAGTCACCTGGCGCGTTGCTAGAGGGTCTTTGATGTCCTCGGGCGCAGCCTTGTGCTCGTGTCGCGTGACGTGGTCTCGGATAAGGCGTGGGCGGTGATCGGGCCGCTGTTCCCGGCGCCGAAGGCAACAGGCCGCCCTCCCTGTGGACCGGCGCACGGGAGCGCGGTGTGGCCGCGACGATCCCGGAACGTGACGACCAGACCGCCCACCGCCGCAAGCGGCCCGGGAGGCCGATCGACTTCGGTGACGAGCAGCGTGAGCGCTACCGGGGCCGCAACGTCGTAGAGCCGTGCTTCAACAGGCTGAAAATGTGGCGTGGGCTCGCAATGCGATCAGACAAGACTGCCCGAAACAACCACGCGGGCAGTGCCTCGCAGCCACACTCCACTGGGTCCAGACCTTTAGCCACACGGCCTAGCAGCCGACGCCCTCGCCCGCCAAGTCGCGCGGCTCTCCGCGCTCATGCATACCCGGTTTCTGAGTAAGGAGAGTGTGACGTTTCGCCTTGTGGATAAGGGATTCTGGTCATCTTCCGGTTTGTCTCGCGGTGAGCTGTGGCGTAAGATCGAACACATGTTCGATGGAGACCTGACCTCGTTGCCGACCCCGGAGTTGCTGGAGTCGGCCGCCGAGCACCGCGCCGAGGAGAACCGGCGCGCCGCTCGGCTGATCGAACATGCCCAGATCTTCGCCGACCGCCATCACCCCGACGTCTGCGCGCAGCGGCCGGGCCGCCGGTCCAGTGATGGCCGCGAACGAGCCGTGGTGCTGGGCGGTGAGGGTTGCCCGGAGATCGCCGAGTTCGCGCCGGCCGAGTTCGGCGTGATGATCGGCGTCTCGGCAGGTGCCGCCGCGCACTACATCGGCCAGGCGCTGGCGTTGCGACACCGGCTCCCGTTCACCTGGGCTCGGGTCCAAGCGGGCGAGGCGACTCCGTGGAAGGCGCGCAAGATCGCCACCGCCTGCCTGGATTTGTCCGAAGAGGCCGCCAGAGCTGTTGACCGCCGCGTCGCCAAAATCGTGGACTCGCTCACCCCGGACCGGCTGGAGAAGATCGTCGAGGCCGCCAAGAAGCACGCCGACCCGGAGGGCGCCCGGAAGAATGCCGAGGAGAAGGCTCAGGAGCGCGGCGTGTACGTGAGTCGCTCGGACGAGCACGGCACCAAGAAGATCTTCATCCGCACGTCTTCTGGGAACGCGCTCCTCTTCAACGCCAAGATCGGCCGCATCGCCGCAGCGCTGAAGGACATCGGCGACACCAGAAACCTACAGCACCGCCGCTCGGAGGCGGTCGGCATCATCACCGACTCCCACTACACCGAAGAACTCCTCCGTCAAGCCCGCAACCAGCGCCTAACCAACCCGACCAACTCCGACCACCCCGTCCCCGAGCCCTCCAACCCCACCAACCAAACCGGCGCCCCCACCTCCACCACCCGAAAGCCCGCCGCACCGACCTCCCACCAAGCCAGTACGCCGCCCGCACCGCGCACCGCCCACGCGGATAGTGGGCCTCACCCGGCAGGTAAGTCGACCGCGGCGCGGAGCGCTGGGGAGGACGCCGGGGTGACCTCCAATCCGGCGGCCACGCCGACCGAGGTGCCGGGCCCTCACACGGATGCTGCGTCGACCTCCCACCACGACGTAGCGACCTCCCGCGCCGGTAGGCCGAGCGAGGCGCGGGGTGCTGGCGAGGATGCTGGGTCGGTCTCTGACCACGACGTACCGACCTCCCGCGCCGGTAGGCCGAGCGAGGCGCGGGGTGCTGGCGAGGATGCTGGGTCGGTCTCTGACCACGACGTACCGACCTCCCGCGCCGGTAG
>NZ_SLWR01000010.1:0-29878 GCF_004345665.1 Kribbella antiqua | reverse complement strand
AGGCCGAGCGAGGCGCGGGGTGCTGGCGAGGATGCTGGGTCGGTCTCTGACCAGGCGAGTGCGTTGACCGCGGCGAGGGGCGCTAGGAAGGATGCCGGGCCGACCGCAGGTCCTACCTCCGACCAGGCGAGTACGCCGGTCTCCGACTTGGCTGCCGGCCTGGAGTACGGCGCCGATGAGGTTGGGCGCGCGGGCAGGGCCGCGGGATGCGGTGGCGATTCAGTCGATCAGGGTCTACTGGACGACTGGGGGAGCGACTGGGGTGAGCCTGGCGTGAACGATGAGGCCGACCGCGACGCGCCTCACCCCAGCGTCAGCGATCTGCCTGACCCGCTCGACGCTCCGTTCACCGAGCTGTTCGAGCCGTTCGATCCCGGTCTACAGCTCGACTCCGAGGAGTGCGAGCCGCTCGATGCTGCTGCCCAGCGCGCACTCGACGCTCGCCTCGCGCAGATCAAGCACGATGCTCACACCAACCCGTCGGGTTCATGGCAACGCCCCGGGCAGACGGAGATCTACGTGCATCTCACCGACCACACCCTGGCCACCGGCACGGGCGTCCTGCGTGTCGAAGGCCTCGGCCCGCTGCTTGCCGCTCAACTCACCGAACTCGTTGGTCACGGCCCGTACACCGTGAAGCCGGTCATCGACCTGAACAAGGCCGTCGCCGTCGACGCCTACGAAATCCCCGACCGGATCCGCGAGCGGGTGAAACTGATGTACCCGTTCGAGGTGTTCCCGTACGGCGTCCGTGAAACCCACGCGGCGATGGATCTGGACCACATCGAGCCCTATGACCCGCTCGGTCCGTCAAAACAGACCAGCACCTCGAATCTCGCACCTCTGCGGCGTTTCTCCCACAGGGTGAAGACGCATGGGCGTTGGAAGGTACGCCGCCTCGACGCCAAGACGCTGGAGTGGATCACTCCCAACGGTTTCACCTTCCACGTCGACCCCACCGGAACCCACCGAGTACGACTACCGCGGAGGGCGCCTGACTCGAGCTGACCCGAGTACGAACCGGGCCTTATCCCTACGCCTCCGGCTGTGCGGCCAACCCGAGCGCCGGGTATTCGGGTGTGCGGCAAACCGAGCAGCTATCTCGAGGATTTCGTCCTCAGCCTGCCGCCAGGTCTCCGGCTCCAGCGCACGGATGGCATGTAACAGCGGCCTCCAAGCGAGCACGCAGCTTGGGCGCGTCCGCGTCGCCTGCACGAACCGACGCCTCTAAGCGTGCAACGCAGACCGCCATCGGGTTGCGGCGAATCGGGCGACATCGACCTGCCTGCCCGGCATCCACCGAAGTACCATCAAGCCCATGGAGTGTTTCGCCGCCTGGCGTAGTCGCCGCTGAAGGTTGGCCCGCTGCCGCTTCCCAAGCCGCGAGCGGGTCAGACGATGTCTGACTTCCTTCAGTGCGAGAGGCACACTTCATGCTCATTCGTTCGTATGTCCGTGCTGACCTGGCTCAGCTCACCGAGCTGACCATCGAGACTTTCCGGCCGTTCTACGAAGACTCGTTCCGCCCACTCGTTGGTGACGTCATCTTCGCCAACCAGCACGGCAACTGGCGCGACGACTACCGCAAACAGGTCGCCGAACTCCACGACCCCAACCACCACAAGTACGTCGCAGTCGCCGAGGTCGGTGGCGTACTCGCGGGCTACGTCGCCTGGAGCGTCAACCATGCCGCCCGGAACGGGACCATCACCATCCTCGCCGTCACGACGCAGCACCGCCGAGGAAAGGTCGGTACCGCACTCTGTGAACACGCATTCGCCGCGATGCGACAACACAATGCGGAAGTCGTCGAGATCGGCACCGGCGGAGACGACTTCCACGCCCCAGCCCGCGCCCTGTACGAGAGTCTCGGGTGCATCCAGCTCCCGGTCGCTGTCTACTACCGGAAGCTCTGATGCCCGGATCGCTAGTGCTGCGCGTACTGGCCGACCATCTTCACGAGAGTGTCGGGCGGGATGATCTTCACGTGTGGGGCGAGTCCGTTGACCACAGTCATCACGTTGTCGACGGACTTGCTCCAGGCGTGCCAGAGGACGATCGAGTAGCCGGCGGTTGAGCTCGGGTTGCGGGTGGCGCTGTTGAGTTCCGCGATGACCGATGCCTCGTCGGCGCCGTCCAGCCCGTCCCACAACATCGTCCGCGCGGAGATGACTGGCTTGCCTTCGGACCAGACGACCTTGCCTTTGTGCGCGTCGTACCGCGAGTACTCCAGATAGATTAGCCCGTCGATCTGCGGGCGCTTCAAGTACGACGACCATAGGCGCTTGTCCTGGAAGGAGTCGAAGTCGATGATCTGGACGACCGAGAGGTCGGAGCGCTCCATCGACGTGGCCAGCGAGGCGGTGTGCTTCTCCAGGGCACCGGCGGGGTAGCGGCTTGGGTACATGTAGCCGCCGCCGGATGGGCCGACGACCCACCGATCCTTCACCGACTGGTCGTAGTACCAGCGCATGACCGAAGGGGCCAGATCGATCAGCGAGGGGGAGATGCCCCAGCCCAGGTCGACCTGTCCGCGGAGCGGACTGCCGAACCATCGCTTGTCGGTGGGGAAATCTCCCAGCATCCATTGGATGTTGTCCCCGTCGGTGATCAGGAAGCTGACGTAATGCACGTCCGGCTCCGGCTCGAGGGCCCTCCCCCCACCCCCTCCGCTCTGGCTCAGCCGGTTTTCCTGGATGCCGGACAGCACCGACAGGTTGCGCGCGTGGTCGGCCGGGAGCGCCTTGACGCCGGCGTCGGAGTTCGGCCCGATGAACTTGTCCTCACCGTCGGAGGCGTCGCCCCAGCCGATCACTGTCGCGTCGTCGTCGAGCGCGTCGACCACCTCGGCGCGGAACGCCGAGTTGCCGTCGAAGAAGGCGAGCGTCCCCGCCATCGTCACGTAGTCGCGCAGCCGTTCCGGCCAGTCTCCTCTCTGCTCGATCGCCACGTCGTGCCGCAGTCGTGGCCAGTAGTTGTCGACGACCCAGCGGTCGTCCTTGTCCCGCACGTCCAGGACCTTGCGCAATCCGTTCCGGATCGCGAGTGCCTCCAGGCTTTCCTCGATCGCGACCGCACCCGTCAGGCCGGCGAGCGTGGTGGCCACGTTGACCGACGGAGTGCCTGTACGAAAGAGAACATATCCGCCGACGCCGGACCGGCTGACGGTTTTCCACAGGTCGCCGGGGCGGGTGCGAACGCCGTACCGGGAGACCAGGTCGTCGAGCCAGATCTGGTAGCCGAGCGAGGGGATGTTCAGGTACAGCGTCTCGCTGCCGCGACGGGCCAGCAGGCCTTGCAAAGTCGTCGCGAGCGTGCGCTCGGCGGGCGATAGCGAGTCCTCGGTCAGGACGGTCAGCAGTAGCGGGCGCTGCCCCTTGGGGTATGCCGACAACGTTGCCGTCGGGCCGGGCGTAGCGGAGAAGGCGCGAGCAGGCGCGGCGAAGGATGGAGCGAGAGCAAGACCGGCGGTCAGGCCGAGGGCGCGGCGGCGGGTGAGACGTCGTCGATCGGACATGCGGTGCCTCCAGGAGCGGCTGGTGACTGTCCTACGTTGTCATCTGCCCAGCGACGATGCCACAGCCGCCCCGAAGTCCACAAGAGCTCAGGCCGGCAGTCCATACCGCCGCAACAACGCGACCAGCTCGTCAACACCGGACTCCAGGTCGTAGACCTCCGCCTGCAGCCCGACGCTCAAAGCGCCGTCCACGTTCGCAGCGTTGTCGTCGATGAACAGCACCGACGAAGCCGGTACGTCGATGGCCCCCAGAATCGCCCGGAAGTACGCCGGATCCGGCTTGGCCAGCCCGAGATCGCACGAGTAGAAAGTCTGGTCGAACCAGGCACCGTACCCCCGCTCGTCCTGCATGATCGCGCGCCGGTACGCATGCTGGTTGGTGGCGAGATGACACCCGACCCCGGCAGCCCGCAACCCCGCGATCAACTCCACCACCGCCGGCTCGGCGGCGAACCAGTGCCACGGTTCAAGCGCATCTTCCAGCGACACCGTGGAGTCCCACCGCCGCAGGACCTCGGCCACCGCCTCCCGGAAGTCACCCTTGCCCACCAAGGCCGGCTTCTCGGCCGACATCAGCTCGGCCACGAACGCGTCGCCATCAGCCGGTACGAACGAGGTGAGCCGGGACCACCAGTCGAGGGTCGGGCGCTGGATGACGCCGTCGGCGTCGAAGAGAACGGCGGAGATCATGCCGCCATCCTGTCAGCCGGCCGATCCTGGGAACTCCGTGACACCCGGGACTGACCCTTGACCGGTTCAGTCGGTATGCGCTTACCTTGTCGGTGCCTGAACAATTCTGGACAACTTCCGGCGGAAATGAACACAGAAAGCGCCAGGTGAGGCGTATGACAGTGAGCAGAAGGAAGTTTCTCGCGCTCGGCGCGGGTGCCGCCGCGGCCACCACCGGCCTCACCGGATGCAGCGGCTCGCGCAGTTCGCTCGGTGCTTCCGATGAGCTGAGCATGTGGACCTGGGTCGGATCGGTGAACGACGACCTGATCGGCGAGGCGGAGAAGGCGATCCCGGGGTACGACGGCATGAAGCTGGCGATGACCCGGATCGGCACCAACTACAAGACCAAGGTGCTGACCGCGCTGGCCGGCAAATCGCTGGTTCCCGACATCGTTGCCATCAACGACGACGTGGCGACGTACTTCCCGAACCAGGACCAGTTCATCGACCTCAAGACGCTCGGCGCGGACAAGCTGGCGCAGGACTTCCTGCCCTGGAAGTGGAAGCTCGGCATCACGCCGGAGAACAAGATGATGGCGTACCCGATGGACACCGGGCCGACCGCGCTGTTCTACCGCACGGACGTCCTCCAGAAGGCCGGCATCGACATCGACCCCGCCGCGGTCGCGGAGCTCGCGCCGACTTGGGACGCCTACATCGAGCTCGGCAAGAAGCTCAAGGCGGCTGTGCCCGGCTCGGCCATCACCGACAACATCACCGGGATCTACAGCTACGCACTGGCCCAGCAGTCGAAGCGCTACATGACGCCGGACGGCCAGTACATCGGCGATCAGGACCACATCCGCGCCGCGTTCGATCTCTCCATCCGCGTGGTCAAGGAAGGCCTGTCGGCCAACGCCCAGTCCGGTACGACGGACGCCAACGCCGTGGTGACCAACGGAAAACTCGTCGCCTACAACGCCGCGGTCTGGTGGGCGCAGCTCGGGCCGAAGAACGCCGCCCCGAAGACCAAGGGACTCTGGCGAGTCACCGCTGCACCCGGGGGCGCGGGCAACCGAGGCGGGTCGTTCCTCGCCATCACGAAGTACTGCAAGAACCCTGAGGCCGCGTTCGCCTTCATCAGCTGGCTGGAGTCGGCGAAGAACCAAGCCCAGGCGTTCCTCGACCCGGTCCTCTTCCCGTCCACACCGGCCAGCTACACCGACGCGAAGATGACCGAACCGGACCCCTTCTTCGGCGGGCAGAAGATCGTCGACGTCTTCGCCGCATCGGCCAAGAAGTACCCGGGCGCCTACTTCAGCCCATACGACTCGATCATCGGTACGCCGATCTCCGCCGAGCTGGTCAACGTCGAGGTCGCCGGCAAGTCGCCCGACCAGGCGTGGGCCGACGCCCAGCGGCAAGTCCATCGCGAGCTCACCCGAGCGGGGGCGATCTGAAATGGCTGTCACCAGCAAGACACTCCCGGCCGCGGTCAGCACCACCAAGGACCCAGGTCAGCAGCAGAAGCCACCGAGCAAGTACCGCCTCGCGCTGCCGCAGTACGCCGCGATCTCACCGTTCTTCATCCTGTTCGCGGTGTTCGGCGCCTTCCCGATCCTGTTCTCGATCTGGATCTCGTTCCACTCCTGGGACGGCATCGGCGCGATGAAATGGGTCGGGCTGCAGCAGTACAGCTACCTGCTCAGCGACCCGCAGTTCTGGCAGTCGATCGGCAACACGCTGATCATCTGGGTGCTGTCGACCGTACCGATGCTCCTGCTGGCGTTGGTGATCGCGAACGCCCTGCACAACGCCACCCGGTTCCGCAGCTTCTACCGGATCGCGTACTTCATCCCCAACGTCACCTCGGTCGTCGCCGTCACCATGGTGTTCGGCTCGATCTTCAGCAACAACTTCGGCCTGCTGAACGCCTTCCTGCAGTCCATCGGACTGACCAAGATCGAATGGCTCACGCAGCCGTGGGGGATCAAGGTCGCGATCGCCACCATCGTCACCTGGCGCTGGGTCGGCTACAACGCGATCATCTTCCTGGCCGGCCTGCAGGCGATCTCGAACGACGTCTACGAGGCGGCCAAGGTCGACGGCGCCTCGCCACGGCAGACGTTCTGGCGGATCACGGTGCCACTGCTGCGCCCGGTGATCCTGTTCACCGCGGTGACCTCGACCATCGGCGGCCTGCAGATCTTCACCGAGTCCCAGGTCCTGGTCGGCGACACCGGCGGCCCGGGCGGATCGGGGATGACGATCGTGTCGTACCTGTACCAGAGCGCGTTCCTGGACAACCAGTTCGGGTACGGCGCCGCGATCGGCTGGGCGCTGTTCATCCTGATCGTGCTGTTCAGCATCATCAACTGGCGGCTGATCGGCGGCGGCGACGAACGCATCACCCGGCGAGCCGCCCGCAGGACTGCAAAGGAGACGACCGATGCGCGCTGACCGGATCCGTAACGTCACCAGCCACGTGGTGCTGATGCTCGGCGTGCTGCTGTCGATCTTCCCCTTCTACTGGATGGTGGTGATGGCCTCCAACACCACCCCGGACATCTTCAGCTACCCGCCGAAACTGGTCATCGGCTCGCACCTGTTCGAGAACATGGGCAAGGTGCTCGACAACATCGACTTCTTCGGCTCGATGCTGATCACCCTGATCGTCTCGCTCGCGGTCACCGTCCTGGTGCTGTTCTTCGACTCGCTGGCCGCCTTCGCCTTCGCGAAGTACGAGTTCCCCGGCCGCAACTGGCTGTTCGGACTGCTGCTGGCGACCTTCATGATCCCGGCCCAGCTGTCCCTGGTGCCGCAGTTCGTGACGCTGGCCGAATTCGGCTGGATCGGGTCCCTGAAGGCCCTGATCATCCCGGGCGCGGCGAACGCGTTCGGCATCTTCTGGATGCGCCAGTACGCCCGCGGCGCGATCCCCGACGAGCTCATCTCGGCCGCCAAGGTCGACGGCGCCGGCTTCTTCCGCCAGTACCTGACCGTCGGCATCCCGGTGCTGCGGCCAGGCCTGGCCTTCCTGGGTATCTTCACCTTCATCAACGTCTGGAACGACTATCTCTGGCCGCTGATCGTGATGACCGACCCGAACAAGCTGCCGCTCCAGGTCGCCCTGCAGCAGCTGAACGGGATCTACGGAACCGACTACTCGATGGTGATGGCGGGTGCTTTGATGAGTGTCATCCCACTCATCGGCGTCTTCATCATCGGTGGACGCCACTTCATCGCCGACATCGCCGCCGGCGCCATGAAGTTCTGACCCCACAACTGAACGGGACAACCTCTTGACTGACACCAAACTTCGCTGGGGAATCATCGGGACCGGGAACATCGCGTCCCGGTTCGCCAGCCAGGTGCCGACGTCGACGGCCAACGAGGTCGTCGCCGTCGGCAGCCGGTCGATCGCCTCCGCGAACGAGTTCGCCGACAAATACGACATCCAGAACCGGCACGGCTCGTACGACGACCTGCTCGCCGACCCGGGCGTGGACGCGGTGTACATCGCGACCCCGCACCCGATGCACGTCGAATGGGCGATCAAGGCCGCCGAAGCCGGCAAACACGTGCTCTGCGAGAAGCCGCTCGCGATCAACAAGGCCTGGGCCGAGGCGATGATCGAGGCCGCCGTACGCAACGACGTCTTCCTGATGGAGGCGTACATGTACCGCTGCCTGCCGCAGACCAAGCTGGTCGCCCAGCTGGTCCGCGACGGCGAGCTCGGCACGGTTCACCAGATCCAGGCCACGTTCGCGTTCGCCGCGGGCTTCCGGCCGGAGAGCCGGATCTTCGCCGACGACCTGGCTGGCGGCGGCATCCTCGACGTCGGCGGTTACCCCGTCTCGTACGCGCGGTTGATCGCCGGTGCCGCGACCGGGCAGCCGTTCCTGGACCCGGCGGCGGTCACCGCGGTCGGGCACGTCGGCGAGACCGGTGCCGACGAATGGTCGGTGGCGACGCTGTTCTTCGACGGTGGCGTGACCGCTCAGGTGAGCACCGGCGTACGGCTGGCCGATCAGAACCAGGTCCGTATCTACGGCAGCGAGGGCTACCTCGTCGTCGAGGACCCGTGGTTCGGCGGCGACGGCAAGCCGACCCACGTCACCCTCTACAAGGTGGGGGAGGAGCCGCGGGACATCTCCGCGGAGCCTGCCCTCATCTATGCCGCCGAGGCGGAGGCAGTCGCCGCCGCGATCGAGCAGCGGCAGGCGCCGGAGATGAGCTGGGCCGACACCCTTGGGAACCTCACGGTCCAGGACGCCTGGCGGAAAGCGATCGGGCAGCAGTACGCGAGCGAGCGGGACGACGCCATCATCCCGACCGCGACCGGCCGGCCGCTCGCCAAGCGCTCGGATGCGCCGATGAAGTACGGCCGGGTGCCCGGGCTGGACAAGGACGTGTCCAGGCTCGTCATGGGCGTCGACAACCAGCAGACCCTCACCCACGCGGCGACGGTCTTCGACGACTTCGTCGAGCGCGGCGGTACGACGTTCGACACCGCCTACATCTACGGCGGCGGACGCGGCGAGAAACTGCTCGGCCAGTGGATCACGTCGCGCGGCAACCGCGACGAGATCGTTGTCATCGGCAAGGGTGCGCACACCCCACACTGCGACCCCGAGTCGATCACCCGGCAGCTCACCGAGAGCCTCGAGCGGCTGCAGACCGACCACGTCGACCTCTACCTGATGCATCGGGACAACGAGGAAATCCCGGTCGGCGAGTTCGTCGACGTCCTCGACGAGCACTTCAAAGCCGGCCGGATCAAGGCGTACGGCGGCTCCAACTGGAGCACGGCCCGGTTCGACGAAGCCAACGCGTACGCCGAGGCGAACGGGAAGCAGCCGTTCACCCTGCTCAGCAACCACCTCAGCCTGGCCCGGGCGTACGACGTACCGTGGGCAGGCTGCCGGCACGTCGCCGACGACGAGTCGCAGAAGTGGTTGCGGGACCGGCAGGTCGCGCTGTTCCCGTGGTCGAGCCAGGCGCGCGGGTTCTTCACCGGACGGGCCAAGCCGGAGGACCGGTCGGACGAGGAGATGGTCCGCTGCTTCTACTCCGACGAGAACTTCCGCCGGCTGGACCGCGCCCGCGAACTCGCCGCCGCCAAGGGCGTCGAGCCGACCGCGATCGCACTGGCCTGGCTGCTGCACCAGCCGTACCCGGTGTTCCCGCTGATCGGGCCCCGGCACATCAGCGAGACCCGGACCTCACTGCCCGGTCTGTCGGTCGAACTCACCCCCGAAGAAGTGGCCTGGCTCACAGCCTGAACCCCACTATGGGCCGAATTGGTCGGGCGTCGGAGCCCATGTAACATGGTCTGTCGGTGTCACGACCCTGAACACGGAGAATCATGTCTAAGAAGTGCGATGTCTGCGGCAAGCAGCCGACGTTCGGCAACAGCGTTGCCCGCTTGGGTAAGGGCGCGATGATCCGCCGGGTCAAGGCTCGCACGCCCCGGCGGTTCAACCCCAACATCCAGCCGGTCCGGGCGCTCATCAAGGGCACCCCGACCCGCATGAAGGTCTGCACGTCCTGCATCAAGGCCGGCAAGGTCCAGCGCGTCGTCGGCTGACCTCAGCAAGTTTCCGTGTAGGGCCTGACACAGGCGCCCGGGTCCACGCCGGGCGCCTGTTCATGTTGTCCGGGCGACCACGGTGATCTCGTTCCGGTTGTGATGCAGTTGCCGTGCGTGGAGTACGTCGTACTTCTGCCGCAGCACGTCCATCCCGCGACGGGCACCGTCGAGCGGGTTTCTCCCGCCGCCCTTCAGCGTGACGATCGCCAGACCGCCTCGGCGCACGTGGGGAGCCGCGTCGAGCATCATCCGGGCGCTCATCACCTGATCCATCCGCATGTCGTTCACCACCACGTCGAACCGCACCCGGTTCTCGGCGAAGAACCGGCCGGCAGTGGTCGCGGCGTGGTGGATCCGCCGATCGCCCCGCAGCCGGGGATCGAGACTGCCGGGGTCGACCGACCACACCTCCTGCCCATGCAGCCGCAGGATCCGCGTCCAGCCGCCTGGCGAAGCACCCAGGTCCAGCGCCTTCCCGCCCGCCGGCAACTCCAGCCCGAAGGTCGCGATCGCCTCCTCGAGCTTGAACTCCGACCGCGACACCCGCTCCTCCGATCGAGCCAGCCGCATCCGCCCACCCGGCCAATCCGACAGGCTGTACTCAAGCCGGTTGATACCCAGTACGACGGCCCGCCGCCCGGCGAAGCAGGACACGACAACGTCCTGACCGGAGCGGGTCACGGAGACGCCGCGGTCGGCTAGTGCTTCCTCCAGCAGGTGGTAGTAGGAGCCGCCGGTGCCGGCGCTGTCGGTCCACGCCTGCACGGCCAGGGCCTTGGGGTAGTCGGGCAGCTCCTCGAGGATGAGCTCCGCCAGCTCGTACCCAGCCGGCAGGTCGTCCAGCCCGAAGCTCGCGATCTCGACCGTCAGGTGCCGGACGAAGATGATCCGCCCCGCATCGCACGCCCCGGCGAGCTGCTCGACAGCGATGCCGGCGACACGCCCGAGGTCCCCGCTGACCCGCTCGATCCGGACGTCCCTGCCGAACTCAGCCCGGATCTCACGCACGGCCCACTCGTAACTGTCGGCCGCGACCGAGAACAACACGCTCACACTTCTCCCACCTCTCGCCGCAGCCCCGACCCTACCCACCGACCCCTTCCTCGCCTCGGGCCGCCGCCGGGTCAGCTCGCCGAGTGGCGGCAGTGTGTCGTCGGCAACCGCTCTCCGGCGGGGTCTGGGGGTGTGTGGGGGTGGAGAGGCGGGCGAACAGTTAGCCTTCCGGGCGTGGAGGAACTGACGGTCGAGGTGTTGCGGGCCTGGGCTCGGACCGCGCTGGCCGAGCTCGGCCGCGCGCGGATCGAGATCGACGAGCTGAATGTGTACCCGGTCCCGGACGGCGACACCGGGACCAACCTCTACCTGACCTGGGAGGCCGCCTGCGACGCGCTGCCCCAGGGAGAGCTGACGTTCGCCGAGGCCGTCCAGGCGTTCGGCCGCGGCGCTCTGCTGGGTGCTCGCGGGAACTCCGGCGTCATCGCCTCCCAGATCGTCCGCGCCTGCGGTCTCCGGCTCGCCGAGAACCTCCCGCGCGACCAGCACGCCGACGAGCACGCCGTACTCGCGGACACCCGGATGAGCGAGGCGTCCGCGTTCGCAGACGCCCTGCGGTTCGCCGCGGACGCCGCGTACGGGGCAGTGGCGCAGCCCGTCGAGGGCACCATGCTGACGGTCGCCCGGGCCGCCGCGGACGGCGCGATGACCGCCGCCAACGAGGGGAAGAGCCTGGCCGACGTCTGCCTGGCAGCGGTCGCGTCAGCTCGGCAGGCGCTCACGAAGACGACCGAGCAGCTGGACGTACTGCGGCGTGCGGGCGTGGTGGACGCCGGGGGAGCGGGCCTGGTCGTGATCCTCGGGGCGATGGAGTCGGTGCTCACCGGGCACACCGTGCGGGTCGACGTTCCCGCACGTCTGCAGGTCGAGGACGAGGGCGCTGAAGGCCTGGATGGACCGGCGTACGAGGTGATGTATCTGCTGGACGCGCCGGACGACAAGATCGGTGACTTCCGGCAGAACCTGGCCGGCCTCGGCGACTCCGTCGTCGTGGTCGGCGGCGACGGGCTGTGGAACATCCACGTGCATACCGACGACGTCGGCGCGGCGATCGAGCAGGGCATCGACATCGGCCGGCCGCACCGGATCCGGGTCACCCACTTCGACGATCTGGCGCCACACGAGCCGGTCCCGGGCCGCGCCGTGATCGCCGTCGTGGCCGGTGACGGGCTCGCCAGTCTGTTCTCTGAGGCCGGTGCCCAGGTCGTCATGGGCGGGCCTGGCAGGCGGTGCTCGACCGGTGAGCTGCTGAGGGCGATCGAGAAGTCGCAAGCGCCGGAGATCGTGCTGCTGCCCAACGACAAGGACTCCATCGCGGTCGCCGAGGCCGCCGCGACCGCGGCTCGCCAGGACGGCATCCGGGTGGCCGTGATCCCGACCCGGGCCCAGGTCCAGGGCCTGGCGGCGATCGCCGTACACGACCCTGAGCGCAGTTTCGACGACGACGTCGTACATCAGTCGGCTGCCGCTGGGCAGACGCGGCACGGCGCGGTGACGATAGCGGTGAAGGACGCGTGGACGATGGCCGGGATGTGCCGGGTGGGCGATGCGCTGGGGGTCGTGGACGGCGACTTCGCGTTGATCACCGAGGACCTCGAGGCCGCGGCGATCGGGGTCGTCGACCGGCTGCTCGGCGGTGGCGGCGAACTGCTCACGATCGTCACCGGACGGGACGCCGAGCCCGCGCTTGTGGACGCGCTTGAGCGGCACGTGCGCCGGAACCGCAAAGATGTCGATGTCGTGGTGTACGACGGAGGACAGGAAAGGTACCCGCTGCTGATCGGGGTGGAATGAAGAGCGACATGGACCGGAAGCTCCGCGACTTCCTCGGCGCCAAGACGGCCAAGACCTTCGCCGAGGTGCTCGGGATCGAGACCGTCGGCGAGTTGCTGCGGCACTACCCGCGCCGGTACCTGAAGAAGGGCGAGCTGACCCCGTTCGACGAGCTCGAGGTCGGCGATCAGGCGACCGTGATGGGCCAGGTCAAGAAGGTCACCGTCCGGTCCCTCGACACCAAGGCCGAGATCCCGCTCACCGACGTCCAGAAATGGGCCCGACGCAAGACGCTGACCAAGGTGGTCGTGACCGACGGGCGGCGCGACCTCGAGCTGGCCTTCTTCAATCAGCCGTGGCTGGCGCCCAAACTGCGGCCCGGTACGTCGGCGCTGTTCTGGGGCGAGGTGACCAGGTTCCGCGACATCATGCAACTGAAGAGCCCGGGCACCGAGATCCTCGACGACGAAGACCTGTCCGAGGCCGAGATCGAGCGCCGGGCCCGGCCCTTCCGGCCGCTCTACCCCGCCACCTCGAAGTTGTCGACGGCAACGATCGAGCGGAGCGTGAAACTCGTCCTGGAGCAGCTGGACGAGAACCTCGACGACCCGATCCCGGAGCTGATCCTGCGCAAGGAGCGGCTGCTCGGGCTGCATCGCGCGCTGTGGCAGATCCATCTGCCGGACAGCGAGAAGGACTATCGCGACGCGCAGCAGCGGTTCCGGTTCGAGGAAGCCCTGGTGATGCAGACGATCCTGGCCCAGCGGCGTGCCGTCACCGATGCACTGAAGGCGGTGCCGCGGCCGCGGATCGAGGACGGTCTGCTGTCCGAGTTCGACGAACGGCTGCCGTTCAAGCTCACCGAGGGGCAGGCGGAGGTGTGTGAGGAGATCTTCGCCGACCTGGCTCGCCCGCACCCTATGCACCGGCTGCTTCAGGGCGAAGTCGGCTCTGGCAAGACCGTGGTCGCGCTCAGGGCGATGCTGTCCGTCGTCGACGCAGGCGGTCAGGCCGTCCTGCTGGCGCCGACCGAAGTGCTCGCGACGCAGCACCACAAGACGCTGACGAAGATGCTCGGCGACCTTGCCGAGCAGGGAATGCTGGGCGGTGCCGACCGGGCGACCCGCGTCGGTCTGCTGACCGGCTCGCTCGGCGCGGCAGCACGCCGTACGGCGATGTTGGACGCGGCCAGCGGAGCCGCGGGGATCGTCGTTGGTACGCACGCCCTGCTCGAGGACAAGGTGCAGTTCGCCGACCTCGGGCTCGTCGTCGTGGACGAGCAGCACCGGTTCGGCGTCGAGCAGCGGGCGGCGCTGAGTCAGAAGTCCGGCGACAACACCCCGCACGTGCTGGTGATGACCGCGACCCCGATCCCGCGGACCGTCGCCATGACGGTCTTCGGCGACCTGTCCGTGTCGACGCTGACCGAGCTGCCAGCTGGGCGATCGCCGATCCAGTCGTCGGTGGTGCCCGCGCAGGAGAGGCCGGACTGGCTGAAACGCGCGTGGGAACGGGTCCGCGAGGAGGTCCGCAAGGGACATCAGGCGTACGTCGTCTGTCCGCGGATCGGTGACGACGTGAAGAACGCGGGGGACGAGGAGGGCGAGTTCGTCCTCGGCGAAGAGGACCAGCCGAAGAAACAGGCTCGGCCGCCCATCTCCGTGGTGCAGGTCGCCGAGGCGCTGGCCGAGATCCTGCATGACCTGCGGGTGGAGATCCTGCACGGTCGGCTGCCGGCCGAGGAGAAGGACGCGGTGATGTCGCGGTTCGCGGCCGGCGAGGTCGACGTACTGATCGCGACCACGGTGATCGAGGTCGGCGTCGACGTACCGAACGCCTCCACGATGGTGATCATGGACGCCGACCGCTTCGGCATCTCCCAGCTGCACCAGCTGCGCGGCCGGGTCGGGCGAGGCCGGGTGCCGGGGTTGTGTCTGCTGGTCACGGATCTGTGGCCGGGATCGAAGTCCTATGGCCGGCTGGACGCTGTGGCCTCGACCACGGACGGGTTCGAGCTGTCCCGGATCGACCTCGAGACCCGGCGCGAGGGCGACGTCCTCGGCGTCGCGCAGTCCGGCAAGCGGAGCAGCCTGAAGCTGCTGAGCGTGTTGCGGGACGAGGAGATCATCTTCACCGCGCGGCACGTGGCCAACTCGATCGTCTCGGTCGACGCCGAGCTGGCCGGCTACCCGACGCTCCGGTCGTTCGTGCGGAGCGCCCTGGAGTCCGAAAGCACCGAATACCTGGAGAAGACGTGACGCGCATTATCGGGGGAGCTGCGGGTGGGCGGCGGATCGCCGTACCGCCGGGGAGTGGGACGCGGCCGACCGCGGACCGGGTGCGGGAGGCGTTGTTCTCGTCGCTGGAGTCGGAGTTCGGCAGCTTCCACGGGCTCGCGGTGCTGGACCTGTACGCCGGATCCGGGGCGATTGGGCTGGAGGCGCTGTCCCGTGGGGCGGCCCGGGTCGTCCTGGTGGAGTCGGATCGTCGGGCAGCTGACGTGATCTCGGCCAACGTGCGGGTGGTCGGGCTGCCGGGGGCGACAGTGCTGACGCGGCCGGTGGAGAAAGTGGCGGCGGGCGAGGGGCTCGGGCCGTTTGATCTGGTGTACGCCGATCCGCCGTACAAGCTGGAGACGGGCGAGCTGCAGGACGTGCTGGTGGAGCTGCTGGAGAAGGGCTGGCTGGCCGAGGACGCCGTCGTGGTGGTCGAGCGGGGGAAGCGGGAGCCGTGGGAGTGGCCGGAGGGGTTCGCCGCGCTGCGCGACCGCAAGTACGGTGAGGCCCGGCTTTGGTACGGTCACCGGCATGAGTAAGGCTGGCCAATGAGTAAGGCTGTCTTCCCGGGGACCTTCGACCCGCCGACGAACGGGCATCTGGACATCATCGCCCGGGCGTCCGCGGCCTTCGCCGAGGTGATCGTCGCGGCCGGGGTGAACCAGTCCAAGCAGCGGCTGTTCGACGTGGAGGAGCGGATCGCGATGCTGACCGAGATCGCGGCGCCGTACGGCAACGTCCGGATCGCGACCTTCGAGGGGCTGCTGGTCGAGTACTGCCGGCGCGAGGGCGCCGGGGTGATCGTCAAGGGGCTGCGCTCGGCGGCAGACTACGACTACGAACTGCAGATGGCCCAGCTGAACCACGCCATGACCGGGGTGGACACGATGTTCCTGCCCACCGCCTCGGAGAACGCTTTCATCTCCTCCAGCTGGGTCAAGGAGATCGCCAAGCTGGGTGGTGACGTGGCCGGGTTCGTGCCACCCTCTGTTCACTCCCGGTTACTGAAGAAACTCTAGAGTCGCCCCGAATTGGGCGACTGGCCGCGGAGTTGGTAATGTTGAGCCTCGGTCTCGACGAGACCGAGATCTTGCCTGCCCACGCCTGAGAGGAATGTCCTGAGCGTCTTGGACCCGCGGTCCCCACTCGTGATCGACACGCACGAGCTGACACGCCGCGCCGGGTCCCAGCGCGAAGTCACCTTCACGGCACCGGCTCCGGAGGATCTCGGAATCGACGTGATCGGCGTCCCCGAGGGCGACCCGATCCAGTTCGATCTACGGCTGGAGTCGGTCGTCGAAGGGGTTCTCGTCACCGGGACGGCCAGCGGCCGACTGGTCGGGGAGTGCGCGCGGTGCCTGGTCGATATCGAGGACGAGTTCCTCGCTGACGTCCAGGAGCTGTACGTCTACCCGGAAAGCGAAGCCGAACCGGACGAGGCCAGCCGGATGGAGGGCGATCTGATCGACCTCGAGCCGGTGCTGAGGGACCAGGTGGTGCTCGCGCTGCCGTTCCAGCCCTTGTGTTCGGACGACTGTCCGGGTCTGTGCCCCGACTGTGGGGTGCGCCTGGCGGACGAGCCCGGCCACAAGCACGAGGATCCGACCGATCCCCGCTGGGCCGCCCTCGGCGGCTTGCTCCAGAACGACCAGCAGGACAACTGAAAACCGAACCACACGTCAGCCAAGCCGGCCGGGTCCACCAGCCCCCGGCCGAACCGAGGAGTCATAACCGTGGCCGTTCCGAAGCGGAAGATGTCGCGCAGCAACACCCGCAGCCGCCGGGCCCAGTGGAAGACCACTGCCCCGTCGCTGGTCACCTGCGTGAACCCCGCCTGCCGCGCGAAGCACCTGCAGCACACCGTCTGCCCGACCTGCGGCCAGTACGGCGCCAAGGGCGAGCGTCGCCAGGTCGTCGAGAGCTAAGCGACACCTCACCCAGTGAATTCGGTCAACGAAACGGGGCTCTACGCCGAGCTGAACCAGCGGCTCGGCGTATCGCTGGCTGACGACTTACTGGAGCACGCCTTCACCCACCGCTCGTACGCGTACGAGAACGGCGGGTTGCCGACGAACGAGCGACTGGAGTTCCTGGGGGACTCCGTCCTCGGCGTCATCGTCACGGAGTCGCTGTTCCGCAACCATCCGGACCTGTCCGAGGGCCGGCTGGCCAAGCTGCGCGCCGCCGTGGTCAACATGCGAGCGCTGGCCGGCGTCGCCCGCGAGCTCAAGCTGGGCAAGTACCTGCGGCTCGGCCGCGGCGAGGAGGCGACCGGCGGGCGGGACAAGTCGTCCATCCTGGCCGACTGCGTCGAGGCGTTGATCGGTGCCGTCTACCTGGACCGCGGGTTCGAGACCGCCGGCCAGGTGGTGCACAAGCTCTTCGACGAGCTGATGGAGTCCTCGGCCCGGCTCGGTGCCGGCCTGGACTGGAAGACCTCGCTGCAGGAGCTCGTCGCCCAGCTCGGCGTCGGCGTCCCGGAGTACGTGATCGCCGAGTCCGGCCCGGACCACGCCAAGACCTTCGAGGCGCGGGTCCGGATCGGCTCCGACACCTACGGGCATGGGATCGGCCGGAGCAAGAAGGAAGCCGAGCAGCAGGCCGCTGAGACCGCCTGGAAGGCGTTGCGCGCCGCCCACCCGGACAGCACGGACCCCTCGCAGTCCTGAGGTGCCCGAGCTTCCCGAGGTAGAGGTCGTACGCCGCGGTCTGGCGGAATTCACCACCGGGCGGACGATCGACGCCGTCGAAGTGCTGCATCCCCGTCCGGTACGGCGCCATGCCGCCGGGCCGGACGATTTCGTGGCGCGGCTCAAGGGTCAGGTGTTCGCCGAACCAGCCCGGCGCGGGAAGTACCTGTGGCTGCCGTTGGAGTCGGGTGACGCCGTACTGACGCATCTCGGCATGAGCGGGCAGTTCCGGGTCCAGCCGGTCGGGGCGCCGGACGAGCCGCACCTGCGGGTGCGGTTCCGGTTCGCCGACGACGGCGGAGAGGTCCGGTTTGTGGACCAGCGGATGTTCGGCGGTCTGTCCTACTCCGAGGGCGGCGCGGAGCTGCCCGCGGAGATCGCTCACATCGCCCGGGACCCGTTCGATCCCCTGTTCGACCCGGAGCTGTTCGTGGCCGCCGTACGGCGACGCAAGACCGGGCTGAAACGGGCGTTGCTGGACCAGTCGCTGATCAGCGGGGTCGGCAATATCTACGCCGACGAAGCACTGTGGCGGGCCAGGCTGCACTACGCGCGGGCGACCGAGACGCTGAAACCCTTGCAGATAAGGGAGATCCTGCTGCACGCCCATGAGGTGATGGCCGCCGCGCTGGACGTCGGCGGGACCAGCTTCGACGCCCTGTACGTCAACGTGAACGGGGAATCCGGCTACTTCGAACGCGGCTTGAACGTCTACGGGCAAGAGGGAAGCCCGTGTCCGCGCGACGGCCGGCCGATCCGTCGCGAGCCGTTCATGAACCGTTCGTCGTATCGGTGTCCGAAATGTCAGCCGGTCCCTCGCCATGTCCGCTGGTGAGCGAGGTATCGTTAATAACTGGGGCCCAGGTTGACCGCCGGGCCCGCCGGTGTCACCCTGAAAGACGGCACACCTTTCATTCGGCGCTCCGCGGACCAGGGGCGCACAGAGGCCAGAACCCTTCCGGAGGACAGCACAATGGCCAAGGCTCTTCTAGGGCACCTTGGAGGCACTGACCCGCGCATGCTCGAGCAGGTTCGACTGCTCAACCGGCGTGTCGCCGATCTGGAGGCGCACGTGATGCGCCTGCAGGCAGAGAACGACCACCTCGTCGCACAGGTCCACGAGGGCCGGCTGCTCACAGTTGACGAGGCTCTGCGCGCTCCCGCTTCGGTCTGAGGACCCGAGCCGCGACAAAAGAGTTTCATCTCTACCGTCCGCACGACCCACGGCGGTGGCCCCCGTCCGGGCCTCCGCCGCCTTTTTTGGTAAAACAAGCACTGCATGTCCAGTTGTTGCCCTCTTGCCGGCCCTTCTGACGGCTGGCCTCCACCGGTTCGATTGAGTCTCTAGGTAGACTCCGAAGCGGAACTACTTCCCCCGGGTAGCGGCAGCGTCACGAGCAGTTACGACGGTTCCTCAGGTATCGTCTGTCCTTTCACGGGTTGGAGAGCTTCGCCTTGTACCTGAAGAGCATGACGCTCCGAGGCTTCAAGTCGTTCGCGTCGGCCACGACGATGAACTTCGAACCGGGCATCACCTGCATCGTCGGCCCGAACGGCTCCGGCAAGTCCAATGTCGTCGACGCCCTCGCCTGGGTGATGGGTGAGCAGGGCGCCAAGTCGCTGCGCGGCGGCAAGATGGAGGACGTCATCTTCGCCGGCACTTCCGGCCGCGCCCCGCTGGGCCGCGCCGAGGTGGTGCTGACCATCGACAACACCGACGGCGCGCTGCCGATCGAGTACGCCGAGGTGACGATCTCGCGGACCATGTTCCGCAACGGCGGCTCGGACTACCAGATCAACGGCCAGAACTGCCGGCTGCTCGACGTCCAGGAACTGCTCAGCGACTCCGGTATCGGCCGCGAGATGCACGTCATCGTCGGCCAGGGCCAGCTCGACTCGATCCTGCGCGCCACGCCGGAAGGCCGGCGCGGGTTCGTCGAGGAGGCGGCCGGTGTCCTGAAGCACCGCAAGCGCAAGGAAAAGGCGATCCGGAAGCTGGAGGCCACCGAGGGCAACCTGCACCGGCTCGGCGACCTGATCACCGAGATCCGCCGCCAGCTCAAGCCGCTCGGGCGCCAGGCGGAGGTGGCGCGCCGTGCGGTGACGATCCAGGCCGAGGTCCGCGACGGCCGGGCCCGCCTGCTCGCCGACGACATCGTCCAGGCACAGTCCGCGCTGGAGGCCGAGCTCAAGGACGAGGCGGCGCTGACCCAGCGACGTGCCGAGACCGAGGCGAAGCTGCGCGAGGCCCGGGAGCTCGAGGCCGAGCTGGAGGATGCGCTGCGCGAGGACGCGCCGGCGCTGCAGGCCGCGCAGGACACCTGGTACCAGCTGTCCGGCTTCGGCGAGAAGATCAAGGGTACGGCGCGAATCGCGGCCGACCGGATCCGCTCGCTCAACGACGAGGCCGACGAACCACGGGCCGGCCGGGATCCGGAGGAGCTCGAGCTCGAGGCTGCCCGGATCCGGGAGACCGAGGCGCAGATCGAGGCCGAGGTCGAGGCCCACTCCGAGCTGCTCGCGGACGCGGTTGAGCGCCGGCAGCAGCTGGAGTCGCAGGAAGCCGAGGAGGAGCGCCGGATCGCGGCACTGATCCGGGCCGCCGCCGACCGCCGCGAGGGCCTGGCCCGGCTGACCGGCCAGGTGAACGCGCTGAAGAGCCGCGCGGCCGCCGCCGAGTCCGAGATCGGCCGGCTCGCGACCAACATGCGCGAGGCCGAGGCCCGCGCTGCCAAGGCGCAGCACGACTTCACCGCGCTGGAGACCCAGGTCGCCGGCCTCGACGCCGGTGAGAAGGGCCTGGACGACCAGTACGAGGCCGCTCAGGCGGTCCTCGACGAGCTGGACGAGCGCCTGGCCAAGCTCCGCGCCGAAGAGCGGGACGCTGAGCGTGAGCGCACCGGTCTGGCCGCCCGGAAGGAAGCCCTGGAGCTCGGCCTGAACCGCAAGGACGGCGCCGGCGCCCTGCTGGCCGCCTCCGAGCAGGTCAACGGCCTGATGGGCTCGGTGGCCGCGCTGCTGAGCGTGCGTTCCGGATACGAGACGGCTATCGCGGCTGCGCTCGGAGAGGCCGCTGACGCCGTCGCGGTGACACACACCGACGCAGCGCTGCAGGCGGTCGGGCACCTGAAGCAGCACGACCTGGGTCGTGCCGGTCTGCTCCTCGGTGACGCTCCGGCCGACGACTACTCGACGTGGCCGCAGCTGCCGTATGGAGCGTCGTACGCCGTTGATGTCGTGGACTGCCCGGAGAGCCTGCGGCCCGCCTTGCGGCGACTGCTGCGCAAGGTTGCCGTAGTGGACGACGTACCGGCCGCGCAGTCGCTGGTGAGCCACCTGCCCGACGTCACGTGCGCTACGCGCGCTGGCGACGTACTGGGAGCTCACTTCGCGTACGGCGGTTCGGACGCGGCGCCGAGCCTGATCGAGGTGCAGTCCGCGGTCGACGAGGCTGCGGAGAAGCTGACCGAGGCTACGGCTCGGAGCGAGCGGCTGCGGTTCGAGCTGGCGGCGATGGAGGACGAGCGGGCCCGGCAGAAGGAGTCCGTCGAGATCACGCTCGCCCGGCTGCACGAGTCGGACGCGGCGATGGCAGCGGTGGCTGAGCAGCTGGCGCACTTTGGGTCGCTGGCCAAGGCGTCCCGCGGTGAGGCGCAGCGGATGGCTGAGGCCATCGCGGCGGCCGAGGAAGAGCGCGACCGGAACCTGTCCGGCCTGGCTGAGCTGGAGGAGCGGCTCACCGACGCCGAGGCCTTCGATGACGACGGCGACGAGCCGGACACCTCGGAGCGGGACCGGCTGGCGGAGGCCGCCAAGGCGGGTCGCGCGGCCGAGATGGAGGCGCGGCTGGCGCTGCGGACCACCGAGGAGCGGGCGCGGGCGCTGTCCGGCCGCGCAGACTCGCTGGAGCGTGCGGCGCGACAGGAGCGCGAGGCGCGGGCTCGGGCGATCGCACGGGCCGCACGGCGGGCCCGGCAGGCCGAGGCGGCGCAGGCTGTGCACCTGGCGGCTGGCCACGTGCTGGCGCGGCTGGAGTCGTCGCTGCAGCAGGCTGCTGCCGAGCGGGCGGCGATCCAGGCGCAACGTGCGGACCGTGAGCAGGCGCTGGCGCAGGCCCGGTCGGCGACGCGCAACCTGAGCTCCGAGCTGGAGCAGCTGACGAACACCGTGCACCGCGACCAGCTGGCCCGGGCCGAGCAGAAGATGCGGCTGGAGGCGTTGTACGAGAAGGCGCTCGGCGATGTCGGCATGGAGGTCGAGGTACTGGTCCGCGAGTACGGACCGGACCAGCTGGTGCCGCCGCTGCCGAAGGACGGCGACGACGACACGCTGGAGCTGGAAGGCGAGCCGTTCAACCGGACCAAGGTCGAGAAGCGGCTCAAGCAGGCCGAGCGCGCGCTGAACCAGCTAGGGCGGATCAACCCGCTCGCGCTGGAAGAGTTCGACGCCATGGAGGAGCGGCACCGGTTCCTGTCCGAGCAGCTGGACGACCTGAAGAAGTCCCGGCGCGACCTGATGGACATCGTGAAGGAGGTCGACGAGCGGGTCGAGCAGGTCTTCACCGAGGCCTACCGCGATGTCGAGGTCGCCTTCGAGCACGTGTTCAGCCGGCTGTTCCCCGGCGGTGAGGGCCGGCTGGTGCTGACCGACCCGGACGACATGCTTGCCACCGGCATCGATGTCGAGGCGCGCCCACCGGGCAAGAAGGTCAAGCGGCTGTCGCTGCTGTCCGGTGGCGAGCGGTCACTGGTAGCGGTCGCCTTCCTGGTCGCCCTGTTCAAGGCGCGCCCGTCGCCGTTCTACATCCTCGACGAGGTCGAGGCGGCGCTGGACGACACGAACCTCGGCCGCCTGCTGGAGATCTACGAGGAACTCCGCGAGAACAGCCAGCTCCTGGTCATCACCCACCAGAAACGCACCATGGAGGTAGCCGACGCCCTCTACGGCGTCACCATGCGCGGCGACGGCGTCTCCTCCGTAATCTCCCAACGAATCCGCGAACCCGAGCCCGTCTAGACGACGCTGTAGCGAGCTGTGTCTCATGGCGCTACGCTGGAGTCATGAAGATCATCACTCAGCGAGAGTTCCGGAATCACTCTGCCGCGGTGATGGATGCCGTCGAGGCGGGGGAGACCTACCACATCACCCGGAACGGCACCGAGGTCGCCGAGCTGCGGCCACTGCACCGGCGGCGACGTATGAGTGCGCAGGAGCTGGTGGAGCGGCATCGCCGGCTGCCGCGCGTAGATGCCGCTCGTATGCGGCAGGAGGCAGACGAGTTCTTCGGCTCCGAGGACAGGGTCGGCGACGACGATCCGTGGGAGCGCACTGGTGGCTGAGCCAAGCGCCTCAGGTGTATTGGACACCTGTGCGTACATCGATCTCGGTGTCATCGACGCCGAAGCGCTTCCGGAGTATCCCGAGCTCACCGCCGTGACCCTCGCGGAGTTGCATCAGGGTGTTGCCATGGCGAAGGACGCTGCCACCAGAGCTGCCAGGACCGAGGTCCTCGGCGCTGCCGTCACCGACTTCGAGCCGCTGCCGTTCGACGGGGATGCGGCTGCTCGGTACGGCACGCTGGTCGCCCTCGTGATCTCGGCCGGCCGCGACCCACGGCCACGCAGGATGGACCTGATGATTGCGGCGATCGCGTCGAGCCGAGGAATTCCGCTCTACACA
This sequence comes from Kribbella antiqua, assembly GCF_004345665.1. GTDB lineage: Bacteria > Actinomycetota > Actinomycetes > Propionibacteriales > Kribbellaceae > Kribbella > Kribbella antiqua. Next base: position 6,625 of record NZ_SLWR01000010.1, on the reverse strand, counting down.
CGCAATGCTGCTGATTTCAAGGGACTCGACGACGTGCTGACTGTCCGGGCGGTTTGATCAGGCCGTGATCGTCATCGAGGTGATCTGGTCGTTCTCGATGTCGAAGGTGAAGTGGGAGGGGCCGTTGTAGCCGGCGCCGCCTACTTGGGTGACGATCGTGAGCGGGTTGCCGGGGGTGGAGACTTCGGTGTCGGTGAAGGTGGCTTGTTTGCCGATGAGTTCGTTTTCGCTCCAGGAGCGGATGCGGTCGTGGCCGCGGAACTGGCGGCCCCAGTCGTCGACGTAGCCGTCCGCGGCGAACGCGGCGACGAAGGCGTCGTTGTCCTGCTCGTCGATCGCGGTCAGTGCGCGCTGGACCGCGGCCGGGATCTGCTCGCTCATGGGGCCGACGATAGCTGAACCGATCCGGGGTTTTGCTCGTGTGCGGGGTGTGAACAACCCCGAGGAGACACCATGAAGGCCCTTATTGCGGTGGTCGGGTCGGCCGTGCTCGGTCTGGCCACGTTGACAGCTTGCGGCGGCGACGACGGGTACGGCGGCGGTTCGTCGTCCAGCAGCTCCAGTGCGAGCCAGGCCGGTGGCGCCGCCAAGCTCGCCACCGCGGAGATCAGCGGCCTGGGCAAGGTCGTTGTCGATGGCAACGGCAAGACCGTGTACGTGTTCGACAAGGACACGTCCGGCAAGTCGAACTGCGAAGGCGACTGTCTGGCCAAGTGGCCGGCGGTAGCGGCCGGCGAGGGCACTCCGCAGCTGGACGGCGTGGACGCGTCCCTGGTGAGCACAGTGACCCGCAGCGACGGCAGCAAGCAGTTGGCGCTCGGCGGCCTGCCGCTGTACCTGTTCGCCAGCGACACCAAGGCCGGCGAGGCCAAGGGTCAGGCGGTCGGCGGAGTCTGGTGGGTAGTCGGCGCGGACGGCAAGAAGATCACCACTCAACCGTCCGGCAATGGCAATAGCGGTTACTGAGCGCCTGTGGGCCACGGCGGTCCCGGGTATCGTACGGACGGTGGGTGACTACCGCGGTCCGGATGCCGCCGAGGCCCTCATCCGTTCCCTGTACGCCGAACACGGCCGCAGCCTGCTGGCGTATGCCACCCGGCTGACCGGCGACCGGGCTGCGGCCGAGGACGTCGTACAGGAGACTCTGGTCAGGGCCTGGAAGCATGCGGACGACCTGACCGAGGGGAAAGGGTCTGTCCGCGGCTGGCTGCTGACGGTGACGCGGAACATCGTCACCGACCGGGCCAGGGCGCGGGCGGTCCGGCCGGCCGAGGTGGCGGACGTGGAGGACCGGCCGCCGGTCGAGAGCGACCACTCCGAGGCCGTGGTGAACACGATGGTGGTGCTGGCGGCGCTGGACAAGGTGTCGCCGGAACACCGTGAGGTGCTGGTGGAGCTGTACTACCGCGGCCGGTCGGTGAACGAGGCCGCCAAGGAGCTGGGCGTCCCGCCCGGTACCGTGAAATCGAGATCGTATTACGCCCTCCGAGCTCTGCGCGCGGTGATGGCAGGGACTGAACCGGAGGTGGCCCGATGAGTGAGCACGACCGCTCGCAGCTCGGTGCCTATGCCCTCGGCGCGCTGGAGCCGGACGAGGTCCGTGAGATGGACGAGCACCTTGCCACCTGCCCGGAGTGCCGTGCGGAGCTGGCTGAGCTGGAGGAAATGAAGGAGTTCCTCGGTGAGGTGCCGCCCGAGGCGTTCCTGGACGGTCCACCGGCCGATGGTGACCTCCTGCTCCAGCGCACCCTTCGTCAGGTCCGTACGGCTCCGGAGCCTCAGAAGAAGCAGCGCTCACGCTGGCTGTGGATCGCGGCTGCTCTCGTGCTGATCGCCGGTGCGCTCGGCGGCGGCGTGCTGATCGGGCGCCAGACCGTGGACCAGGTCGCGGAGCCGCCTGCCGGTTCTAGGCAGGTCAGTACGACGGACGCTGTCACTGGTACGACGATGGATACCACTGTCGAGCCACGTGCCGGGTGGAGCTGGATCCAGGTGCACCTGACCGGCCTGACGGCCGGTGCGGAGTGCGAGATGCTCGTGACCGACAAGTCGGGCAAGACCTGGGGTGCAGGCAGCTGGGTGGTGTCGGAGAAGGCGGCCCGCGACGGCAGCTACTTCGGCGGCGGTGTACTGGTGCCACTCGACCAGGTGCGGTCTGTGGAGATCAGGACGGTTCAGGGCAAGCACGTGGTCACCACCGCCCTCTGAAAGCCGGTTGCGGCTCAGGAGAGGATGGAGGCGTGCCTACCGCTTCCGTGTCGACAGCTTCTGAGGACCTCCGCGCCCGCCGTAAGGCAGCCTCCGAGAACTGCACCCGCTGGCTCTCCGCTTGCCGGCTACCTGCGGCAGACAGACTGCAGCAGCTGGCAGCGATCAGCTCTGAGGACGAGGCGGATGTCTACGGCAACGGTGGTGACGTTGCCCAGCTGGAGCAGGAAGTAGCCGACCTGCTGGGCAAACCGGCCGCCGTGTTCATGCCGAGCGGGATCATGGCGCAGCAGAGCGTGCTCCGGGTGTACGCCGACCGCGCGGGGACCACCCGGGTCGCCGTACATGGTCTGTCGCACCTGTTGGTGCATGAGTTGAACGCACTGGAGGAGGTGCACCGGCTCCGGATCGAGCGGTTGACTTCGGAGCCGCGGCAGCCGCGACCGGACGAGCTGGCCGCCATACCGGGGAAGCTGGCGGCTGTGGCGTTGGAGCTGCCGCTGCGCGACGCCGGGTTCGTCCTGCCCACGTGGGACGAGCTGGTGGTGTTCGCTGAGTCCTGTGCGGACCGCGGCGTACCACTGCATCTGGACGGCGCCCGGCTATGGGAGAGCACGCCGTACCTGGAGCACAGCCTGGCTGAGGTGGCCGCACTGGCTTCGACTGTCTATGTCTCGTTCTACAAGGGCCTTGGCGGGCTGAGCGGTGCAGCGCTCGCTGGGCCGGAGGACGTGATCGCGGAGGCTCGTCGCTGGCAACGCCGGCTTGGTGGCAACCTCTTTACGCTGCTGCCGTACGCCGTGTCCGCGCGCGAGAGCCTGCGCACTGTGCTGCCGGTGATGGGGGAGCTACACGAGCGGGCGGTGGAGCTCGCGGTTGCCTTGCAGAGCGAGGGCTTCCGGGTGTTTCCCGAGCCGCCGCACGCCAACTCCTTCCGGGTATTCGCGCCGCGCGCCGCCGACGTGATCGAGCCGGTGGCAGTACGGCGGATGGAGACCACGCGGGAGGCGATCTCGCCGCCGTGGCAGCAGGCCGACGTACCAGGCTGGTCGTGGGTGGAGCTGGTGGTGACTCCGGCCACTTTGGAGTGGCAGACCGACGAAGTGGTCAAAGCGTTCGCGGAACTTCTGCGAGACTGAACGCGTAACACTTTCAGTGAGGTTGTTTGTGGGGATACGGGGAGAGAAGTGCTGACGTTCGTCATCACCATGGTGGTTCTGCTGGTCCTGTCCGGGCTGGTGCTGCTGGCTGTCGCTCGGGGGGAAGGTAAGCATTTCGGGTAGTACGGTGCCTGGATGAGACGGTTGGTCTTCCAGGAATACGTAACGCTGGACGGGTACGCCGCCGGGCCGGATGGTGGGCTGGAGTTCTTCGACACGATCGCCGAGCACGCGGATGCCGACAACCTCGAGTTGCTCGAGAACGTCGACACGATGCTGCTCGGGGCCGAGACCTACCGGTTGTTCGTTGCTTTCTGGCCGACGGAGGCGTCGGCCGAGGAGGCGATCGCGCCGAAGCTCAACGCACTCCGCGTGGTGGTCGTGTCGAGGACCCTCGACAGCGCACCGTGGGGACCGTACGAGCCTGGGCTGGTGGTCCGCGACATCGACCAGGTGCGGGAGCTGAAGGCCGAGCCCGGTAAGGACATCATCCTGTGGGGCAGCATCACGCTGTTCCACTCGCTGCTGCTCGCCGGCCTGGTCGACGAGGTGCAGCTGCGGGTCTGCCCGGTGCTGCTGGGCGCGGGGAAGAGTGCGTTCCCCAGTAGCGGCTCGCCGGTCAACCTCGAGCTAATCGAGGCTCGGCCATGGGCAAAGGGCGGCGTGCTGCTGCGCTACCAGCCGGCTAGCTGACCGCATTGACGATTGCCGCGACTATCGGGGCGGCGACGGTGATCGTCGGCACGACCAGCAGGGCGGCTGCGGCGGCATAGGTGGCTGCTGAGAGCCAGGGGTAGCGGGGCTCTGGGTCGGCCAGGCGCTGGACGCGTAGGACGGTGGCCGACTTGGATGCCGCCATGGCCGCTTCTGGTGCGGGCGCTCCCGCCAGGGCTACCAGGGCGCGAGCCAGTGGGCGCGGGCCGTTGCGGCGGCGGGCGTCGTCGTCCGCCAGGAGCTCCACCAGCGTCCGCGCCTGCTCGAGCGCCACGTCACTACGGACCCAGCGGGGGAACGCCGTGTGCAGCGCAGTGAAGGCCTCGAGCACCAGGTCGTGGCGTGCCCGGAGATGCGCCTGCTCATGCGCGAGTACGGCGCGGAGTTCGCTGTCGTCGAGCCTGTCGAGCGCTCCAACCGAAACAACCACGCGGGACCCGCGGAGCGCGGGCAGGCAATAGGCGAGCGGCGTCTCCTCGGCCAGCACCCGCAGCCCAGGGATGAGGCCGTCCGGTGTCGCCAGTACGTCGACCAGGTCGCGGTGCCGCTTACGACGGGCTCTAGTGCCGACTGCTACTCGTCCGGCCGCCCAGAGGAGCTTGACTCCCACCAGTGCCGTCAGAGCAAGGATCGCGCCGGCCAGCAGGTCCCGAGGCGACGACGGGTCGAAGCGGGGATGCCCCGGCTCGCCGGCTGCGGAGTACGAGAGGGCGATACCGGCTCCTAGCGCAGCCAGGACTGCCGCCAGCGCTATGGACTGCCACAACGCCACGGCGGCCCGGGGTATCCGGTAGGGCCAGCCAGAGCGCGCCAGCAGCGCCGGCGCCGGTCCGGTCAGCACCAGGGCGAGTGCGGCGAGCAGGACCGGTGTGATCACCCCTCCCGCTCCTCCAGTCGCGCGAGCGCCTCGCGGAGCAGCGCAGCCTCCTCGTCGCTGACCTGGCCGACGAAGCGGACCAGAGCCTCGCGGCGGTCGCCGGCCCGGTCGAGGGCGTCGCGCATCAGGTCGGCGGCGAGCTCTTCCCGCGGTGACGCGGCCCGGTAGCGCCAGGCCTTCCCGTCCCGCTCCCGCTCGGTCAGCCGCTTCTTGGCCAGCCGGTCCAGAACGGTCATCACGGTCGTGTAGGCGAGCTCCCGGGTGAGGGACAGCTGCTCGTGCACCTCGCGCACGGTCAGCGCGCCAGGCGCCGCCCAGAGCTGCTCCATCACCAGCCGCTCCAGGTCGCCCAGGGGGCGCGGTGCCTTCTCCTCACTCGCCACGTGACCAGTATAACTACACGTCGTAGTAGATCCGCGCTAGCATCTACTACGTAACGTCGTAGATAACCGAGGGGACCTGACGTGGACACCCTGGATCTGGCCCGCTGGCAGTTCGCGATCACCACCGTGTACCACTTCTTCTTCGTCCCGGTGACGATCTCGCTGGTCGCGATCACGGCCGGCCTGCAGACCGCGTGGTACCGGACCGGCAAGGAGAAGTACCTGCGGCTGACCAAGTTCTACGGGAAGCTGTTCCTGATCAACATCGCGATGGGCGTGGTCACCGGCATCGTGCAGGAGTTCCAGTTCGGGATGAACTGGAGCGACTACTCCCGCTTCGTCGGGGACGTGTTCGGGGCGCCGCTCGCGCTGGAAGGGCTGCTCGCGTTCTTCCTCGAGTCGACCTTCATCGGATTGTGGATGTTCGGCTGGGACCGGCTTCCTCGCCGCGTGCACCTGGCCTGCATCTGGATGGTGGTGCTCGGCACCCAACTGTCGGCGTACTTCATCCTGGCGGCGAACTCCTGGATGCAGAACCCGGTCGGCTTCCGCTACAACGCCGAACGTGGCCGGGCGGAACTGACGGACCTGTGGGCAGTGCTGACCAACAAGGTCGTGCTGGTCACCTACCCACACACGATCTTCGCCGCGTTCATGGTCGGCGGCGCGTTCGTCGCCGGGGTGGCTCTGTGGCATCTGGTACGTCGGCCCGACGTCGATCGGGATGTCTTCCGGACGGCGCTCAAGCTCGGCGCGGTCATCGTGATCGCGGCGGGGGCCGGAGTCGCGCTGAGCGGAGATCAGCAGGGCAAGGTGATGACCGAGGTGCAGCCGATGAAGATGGCCGCGGCCGAGGCGCTGTACGAGACGGAGAAGCCGGCGTCGTTCTCGGCCTTCACCATCGGCACGCTGGACGGGTCGAAGGAGATCTTCTCGATCAAGGTGCCGTACCTGCTGTCGTTCCTCGCGACCGGGCACTTCGATGGCGAGGTGAAGGGGATCAACTCGCTGCAGCAGGCGTACGAGCAGCTGTACGGACCGGGGTCGTACAAGCCGAACATCCCGCTGACCTACTGGACCTTCCGGCTGATGATCGGGGTCGGGATGGCGTCCGCCGCGATCGCCGTGTGGTTGCTCTGGGCAACACGGAAGGGGCGCGCACCGAAGCGGTGGCTGGTCTGGCTGGCGATCCCGCTGCCGCTGCTGCCGCTGGTGGCGAACTGCTTCGGCTGGATCTTCACCGAGACCGGCCGGCAGCCCTGGCTGGTGTTCGGATTGTTGCC
>NZ_SLWR01000009.1 GCF_004345665.1 Kribbella antiqua | reverse complement strand
TCACGTCCTTGACGACCGCGCACCCGCCGAGTTGTTCACGGCGCTGCTAGCCTCGGCGGAACACCTTGTGTTGCAACGTTGACTAGAACCCGCCTCGCCGCCTGGGGGTCAGTTTTCACCTGCCGTCGACACAGTTCGCGTCACGGACCGTGTCACGCGACCGTGCGTCGGTCACCACCTCAGCGCACACTCAACGATGCCTTCGGCTGCGATCGCCGGACCGTTGCCACGCGTTGCTGACTCTGATTTGGTGTCGCCTTGAGTAACGAGACGTCCCTTCCGACGATGTACGAAGAGTCGGCAGCGGGATCAAGTCGGGGAGGCACGCCCAGATGAGCGGACGGGACGAGAGATCGGCGGACGGACTTGGGCTGGCGGACGCTATCGCGCTACTGCGGGACGAGCTGTTGCGTGCGCGGGCCGCGGCTGGCGGGTCGGATATCCAGTTGCCCGTCGAGTCGATGACCGTGGAGTTGACGGTCACCGCGACAAAGTCCGTCGACGGCAAGGCTGGGTTCAAGGTGCCGTTCGTGAACCTGGAATTGGGCGGCGGCGGAAGCCGCGAGCACGGCTCAGATCAGAAGGTGACGGTCGTGTTCGGGAGCCCAGTCGATCGCGACGGCAAACCAGTGAAGGTGGCGCACGCAACTAACGAGCTGAAGGGGTAGGTTCGTGGCGCCAGCAAAGGTGGCGTCGGTCGCAGCCCGGGTTGTAGAGGTGATCGCCGACCTGGGTGCATCCGCGGCGAACCGGTACCGATACGGGTCTGGGTGCATCGTGCGAGGTCGCACGGTGCTGACCGCGGCGCACGTGGTGACCGAAGCCGTCGCGGTGCATGTGCGGGCCTCGGACAAGCGGATGTTCGCGGCGACAGTGGACCCGCGATTTGTCGGCGATGTGGACGGCCCTGGGCCCGATCTCGCGCTGGTCGAGATCGACGACATGTCGCTGGATCTGCCGCCGATCGGACTGGCGCGGGTCGATCGAGACAGCCCGACAGGCGAGCCAGTGGAGAGCTGTCACGCGGTCGGCTACCCATGGTTCGCCGAGACCCCATCACCACAGACAGCGCGGGACACAGTCGACGCTCTCGGCGAAGTCCCGGTGTTGTCGAAACTGGCTCGTGGTGCGCTGAGCATGCAGGTACGTGCTTCGCCACGGCCGTTGCCGCCTGAACAAATAAGCCTTGGGGAATCGGAGTGGTCGGGCATGTCCGGCGCCCCGGTGATTTCGGGCGGGTTGCTGCTCGCCGTGGTGACCGAGCACGCTCCCCGGGAAGGCACCTCGGCGATCACGGCGGTACCGCTGACCGCGCTTGAGCGGGATCCCCTCCACAAGAATTGGGGCGAGGGCGTCGACGATCCGTCCGCGTGGTGGTCGCAGCTGGGCATATCAGGCCTCAGCGAGCTGCGGCAACTCCCGTCCCGCACGGAGCGGCCAGAACCACCGTACCGGGAAACCCTGCGCGGGTTCGGCCGCACGCTGCACCAGCGGATGCCGCAGCTCCTTGGCCGAGAGCGGGAGATCGCCGATATCACGGCCTTCGCCACAGGCGCTGTGGGATATCGGTGGCTCGTCGGCGGGGCCTACGCGGGGAAGACCGCGCTGCTGTACGAGGCGGTCACGGTCGGGTTGCCCTCTGAGGTCGACGTTGTCAGCTATTTCTTGTCCCAACGGGCCTCGGACGCGGATAGCATCCGGTTCCTTGACGCGACGGTGCCCCAGTTGGCGTACCTGTGCGAGGTGGATCCACCGGTGCCGGATCGAGACCAGTTCGCCGCATTGTGGCGACAGGCGGCCGACCGGGCGAACGACCTTGGCCGGCATCTGCTGCTCGTGGTCGACGGCTTGGACGAGGATCGCCGGCCTGGCTCAGCGAGCGTGGCCAGCCTGCTCCCCACGCTGGTCAGCACACACGCGCATGTGCTGGTGGCCAGCCGTCCTTACCCGGATCTGCCGGTCGACGCGGACGGGCACCCGCTAAAGGAGACCAGTCCCACGAAGCTTCAGCCGTTCGAGGGCGCCAAGGAACTGGCACACCGGGCCCGCCAGGAGATCTATGACCTGACGCACGGCGACGATGTCGATCTGGCGGTGGACGTCTTGGGATTGTTGACCGCCGCCGCCGGCCCACTGTCGGTCACGGACCTCGCTACCCTCTCAAACGGCCTGGCGGCACCATCGGCCGCCCACATGCGACAGGTACGTCGCCTCGTCGCCGAGCGCGCGGCCCGCAGCCTGGAGCCGGTCGGATCGATCGAGCGACAGCGCTATCAGTTCGCCCACTATTCGTTACTCGAGCACGCCCAGATGACCGACGACCTGTGCGACCCCGAATATCGCGACCGGATCCACCGGTGGGCCGAGCACTGGCGAGCCACAGGCTGGCCAACTACCACTGGCGGCACTCCGGCATACCTGCTCGACAGCTACCCCGCGACACTGGCCGCCGAACCGAACAGGTTGATGGCCCTGGTCGGCGACGCCGGGTGGGTCAACGCTGCGATCCAATCAGCCGGCTCAGATGTCACAGCCGCTATTCGGCAGGCCGCAACCGCCAACCCAACCGACGCGGCCGTCGGCGCGATGCTCACTACGGTCACACGTCAGGTGGACTACCTGCGCCCCTCCCAGCCGCTCGCCCAGCGCGGCTACGTTTTGCGGCAGCTGTGGCTACAGGCGGCGGAGCTCGGCGAGGACAGCCTCGCTAATGACCTGCACGCACGACTGCAGGCCGATCCCGGTGGCCTACTTCCGCTGTGGACCACCCGCCGCTCAAGCAGCCATCTCGCGGCCGAGCTCGGCCGCCACAACACGGTGTCAGCGGTGGCCGTGCTGCCGGACGGGCGGGTCATCACCACCGGGAGCGACGGCCGGGTGCTGATATGGGACCCGGGCAGCCCCGGCGCCCGGCCCGTCGAGCCCGGCCGCCACGACGGCGTTGTCTTAGCGGTGGCTGTGCTGCCGGACGGGCGAATCGTCACCACCGGGAGCGACGACCGGGTGCTGTTGTGGAACGCGGCCGCCCCCGGCGCCCAGCCGGTAGAGCTCGGCCGCCACACCACGGTGTCAGCGGTGGACGTGCTGCCGGACGGGCGGGTCATCACCACCGGGAGCGACGACCGGGTGCTGATATGGGACCCGGGCAGCCCCGGCGCCCGGCCCGTCGAGCTCGGCCGCCACACCACGGTGTCAGCGGTGGCCGTGCTGCCGGACGGGCGAATCGTCACCACCGGGGGCGACGGCCGGGTGCTGTTGTGGGACGCGGCCGCCCCCGGCGCCGAGCCGGTCGAGCTCGGCCGCCACACCACGGTGTCAGCGGTGGCCGTGCTGCCGGACAGGCGAGTCGTCACCACCGGGGGCGACGGCCGGGTGCTGTTGTGGGACGCGGCCGTCCCCGGCGCCGAGCCGGTCGAGCTCGGCCGCCATGCCCGCAGGGTGTCAGCAGTCGCTGTGCTGCCGGACAGGCGGATCGTCACCGCCGGGTACGACTACCGGGTGCTGTTGTGGGACCCGGCCACCCCCGGCAGCCAGCCGGTAGAGCTCGGCCGCCACGACGGCGTTGTCTTAGCGGTGGCTGTGCTGCCGGACGGGCGAGTCGTCACCACCGGGAGCGACGGCCGGGTGCTGATATGGGAGCCGGGCAGCCCCGGCGCCCGGCCCGTCGAGCCCGGCCGCCACGACGGCGTTGTCTTAGCGGTGGCTGTGCTGCCGGACGGGCGAATCGTCACCACCGGGAGCGACGGCCGGGTGCTGATATGGGACCTGGCCACCCCTGGCGCCCAGCCGGTAGAGCTCGGCCGCCACACCACGGTGTCAGCGGTGGCCGTGCTGCCGGACGGGCGAGTCGTCACCGCCGGGTACGACTACCGGGTGCTGAGATGGGACCCGGCCACCCCCGGCAGCCAGCCGGTAGAGCTCGGCCGCCACACCACGGTGTCAGCGGTGGCCGTCCTGCCGAACGGGCGGGTCATCACCACCGGGGGCATCCGAGGCCGGGTGCTGTTGTGGGAGCCGGGCAGCCCGGGCACTCAGCCGGTAGAGCTCGGCCGCCACACCACGGTGTTCGCGGTGGCCGTGCTGCCGGACGGGCGAGTCGTCACCACCGGGTACGACGACCGGGTGCTGTTGTGGGACCCGGCCGCCCCCGGCGCCCAGCCGGTAGAGCTCGGCCGCCACACCACGGTGTCAGCGGTGGCCGTGCTGCCGGACGGGCGAGTCGTCACCGCCGGGGGCGACGGCCGGGTGCTGTTGTGGGACGCGGCCGCCCCCGGCGCCGAGCCGGTCGAGCTCGGCCGCCACGACCGCAAAGTGTCAGCAGTCGCTGCGCTGCTAGATGGGCGGATCGTCACCGCCGGGTACGACCAGACTGTGCGTGTGTGGGACTTGACGTCCCGAAGCGAGATCACTCGGGTCGGGACCGCTGCCCGGGCGTTGGCGACAGGAAAGCATCGCACTGGCGAGTCCACCCTGCTCATCGCCCACGCAGGCGCTGGGCTCTCGTTTTGGTTGGTCACGGATCAATCGCCGGCATGACACGTTCATACGCAACCCAAGCAGGCACGGTTCCCGGCGACACGACACCGCGAGAGTCCTTGGCCTGCTGCGCGAGCTCGTTGCGGGCGGCGATGAAGTCTTCGGGTAGTAGCCGTTAGAGCTTGAGCGCGATCGCGGCGACATCCACGTCAACCACGATGGGGTCGCGGGCCTGGCGGCGGCAACCCCGGTGGCCTGCGCGGTACTCGTGAACGGCCTGTTGCGGTTCGGTACGGCGTACCACGCCGGCGGCAAAGGTCAACGATGCTCCGCATCGGCCCCGGCGACGGTGTCGATCGCGTCACCTGGTGCGAGCCGCGCCAGGTGTCGCCGCGACCTCGCGGTCGACCGGAACCCTCGACGTGTGGATCCGGGACCAGGCGAGTGGTACGGCCGCGTCCGCGGCGAGTCCGGACACGTGCACTGGTGACGTCCGGCTCGCTCCAGCTGTGACGAACGGGAACCGCGAACCGTAACGAGATACCGGCGTACCGGGCGACGTCATGGAACTCCTCGATCGCTACCTGCGGTAGGCGCGTCGGTTTCCAAAACCATGCGGGGCAGGTTCGAATCCTGCCGGGGGCACAGCACAAACTTGCAGGTCAGGCGCCAGTCGACCCAAGAGTGTCCAGCATTCTTGGGTCGCGCGCGGGGCTACGCGTGGTGCGAACTAACGACGCCACGAGTCAACTGGAACGCATCGCGGGCCTGTTTGCGGCCGGTCGTCGCCGACGCGGCGAAAGCCGCGCGGCACGGCAGCGCGATCTCGTCTACACCGCCCGGCGTAGTACCTGGCAAGTGCGGTTGGCGAGAAGTCGAGCGTCGGGCCGACGAAATGGTGTCGCCGGGCAGCTCGATCCGGACCCGGCCAACCGAGGCTGCCAGGTAGCCGACGCCTGCCAACGCTCCGGCAGTTGCTCGGAGCACGGAGACGGGTTCATGCTGGGACGGCGGCCGAGTTCCGCCCCAATCGGACGGTTCATCCCGGTGATAACCATGAATTCGCGCTGGTCGGCCGACGGGCGTGTAAGGCGTCAATCCAGGATGTCGGCGAGCGGAGTCCGGTGATAATGGCGGTTATCACCGGGAGACCTCGCCAGCGTGGAAGGCCGTCAGCTCGAACGGTCGACTTTCTCATTACGAGGAAGAACGACAGCGTCTCATCCGCTCTCTACAAGCGCTTCTAGCAACACGGCCGCCCCCAGCGAGCGCGAGATTTCCCATGCGTAGCCGTCGTTTCGTGCCACGAGTCATGCCATGCATCTCGACCACCCCAGGACACAGCTCACGCCTGGTCATGCCCGACCAGGCGCCGCCGGCACCTTCTGATCCGTAGAGGCACGCACTCTGATCGCGACCCGCTCGTCTGCGCTCCTGCGGTCGTCGACCAGGTGCTCATCGTCGCTCGCGGGTGCAGGTCGTTGGGGTCAGGTATTGCCTTCGGACCATGGCGTACATCCCCGACTCGTTGCCGCCGCCGAAAGACTCAACAAGCCGGCTCCGATCGCGTTGCACATCACGCTGGCTCGTCCGGCTCGCGCATCGCCCATTCGAGCGGCAGCGCCGCAAACCACATCACGTCGATCCGCTCACCCTGCCACACGCTGTGTGCGCGCATCGTTCCCTCGTGCACGAACCCCGCTCGGCGGGCCACCGCCGCCGACGCTTCATTGTCCGCCTCGACCGTCAGGAAGGCGCGAGCTGCGCCGAGCTCGAACAACCACCGTGTGAGCAGAACCACCGCCCGAGTCGCGTACCCGCGCCCGCGCGCGCCCGGCCCGATCCAGTAGCCGAACTGCGCTACGTCTGCCTGCGACCAGTCATCGACGCCGCAGCAGCCGACCAGGCCACCAGAGGCTGCGTCCGTGATCGCGAATGCAACACCAGATGGTGGCTCCGCCGCGACGAACGCCCGCCAGCTCGACGCGAACTCGTCGATGATCGCTTCAGCATGCTCGATCGAGAGCGGCGGAGCCGGTCGTCCGAGTCGGTCGTGGGCCCGTTGTAACGTCGGATCGATTGATCGGCGAATGCTTCCGCCATGAACCCGGCGTCGGCTTTGGACCCAGGTCGGAGAGTGACCACGCCATCCGAGAGCGACACGACCGGAATATCGGCATCCGCTTCAGGCACGTCTATCGGCACCTTTCCGGTTTGACCCTGCACGCGTCGAACCCGGAGTTTACGCCAGGACCCCTCTGGGGCTCACCGCCGCCAACCTCGGGTCCGCATCGACGACGAGGACAGCGCAACCGGCTGGCAACAATGTCGAGCTGAATTGACGACCTTCTCATTACGAGGAGGAACGACACCGCCGCATCTGGTCTCCACCAGCAACTTTGCCATCGTTCGCTTCGCACCACGGCAACACATCCCGCAGCAGTTAACACCACTTCGCACCACGATCCGCACCACGCGCCGCGTTCAGGCTGACGGGTAGCAGATGAACTTGCCGGGCCCATGGGGTGGCAAGATCCGACTGGTGCGGACCCGCAGCACGGGCACCCTCAGTTGTCGTGCAAATCCGCCGTCGAGAATCGGGCGGCGCCGACTTGTTAGCCAGGTTCCGTACACAACACGTTTCGCAACACGGAGATCCTTGCTGCGTCGCGGGATGGCAGCGGTCCCGGACACGGCTGTCGAGAAACGATCGATTCTCAACACTTTGTGGTCTCGCAGAGGGCAACGGACCTCTCCCGCTCGATTGCGCGGCACCCCCGCCGCGCCACGCGAGTCCTGCTTGGGTGAAAATCGATCGCTCTCTTCGGTTGAGGTCGATACGTTGATGTTCTTGGTCGACCGTTCTGAGGAGCACCGCGATCACCCGATCAACATCGTTCGTCGAGCCGGCGACCGATCCGGTGCTGCTGAGGATCCTGGCGGCCGCTGATCTGCCAGCAACCGGGCGTTTTGTGCCTAAGGCCGGCTGGGTCAGCCGGGCGTGGGTGGGTGACGAGTATGTCGTACGACTGAACAACGACGGACGGTTCCGCGACGCGTATCGCCACGAGGCTGCAGTCGTCAACCTGCTCGCCGGTAGCGAGGTCCCACACGCCCGGCACGTCGCCCATGGCGACGGCCCCGACGGGCCGTGGTACGTCTCCGAACGCTTGCCCGGACGAACCCTGTACGAAGCGTGGCCGGCGGCGGATTCGTCCACCCGCCAGGCAATCATCGAGAGCCTGGGTGCTGCGTTGCGGGCTCTGCACCGGGTTCCTGCTCCGGCAGGTGTGCTGCCGCCCTGGCTTGCCAGCGCGCTCGCCGGCAAGCCATGGTCTGCGTTCCATCCACCCGTCGTGGGTGCGGCGCTCCAGCAGGTCGAGGCTGCCCAGCGCGTGCGCGGTCATGACTCGCGCCTGCTCGCCGATGTTGCCGATTGGGTCCAGGAGCGGCTGGCATTGTTCGCCACCGACCGACCTGCCTCGTCCATGGTGATCTACATGGGTCCAATCTGATCGTCGACCAAGGACGCGTCACTGGTCTGATCGACTTCGCGGAGGCGTTGGCTCAGCCAGCCGATGTCGAGCTCGACACCATTTTGCGCTGGTGCGCGAAGGCGCGAGAGTTCCCACCAACACCCGACGAACAAGGGCTCGACGAGACCACACTCACCGAGGTTCCCCGATGGCTGAACGGCGCGTATCCGGAGCTGTTCGAGCGCGAGCATCTGCGCGAACGGTTGAACTTCTACGACATGTACGGGGAGCTCACGCTCTACGCACACCACCCCCATCCGGACGAACGCGAAGCGGCGCAGGGCCGCATCGCTCGTCTGCTTTCCGGCCATAACCATCTCGACGGACTCGTTTGGTAGGTCGCCTTCGCGCCTACACAGACATCGTGAGCTGCGCCCGAATCTGGGCGCGCGAGTGGAATGTTGACAATGCCCGGTGGGCGATCCAACCGGCCACGTCGGGGAGGGCTCAGATCTCCCCAGCAAGCTAATGCCTTACATTAGATCCGTTGTCGGTCGATACATCGATCGAAGCCTCATGTTGCGGATTAAAAGGGGCAATGATGCCCTAGCAACCAGCCTCTCTAAGCGTCAGGAGTCCGCGTTCGAAGCGTTTCTCGCCCCGTGAGCTGACTCGCTTTAACGCGATTTCGCACCACGAATGATCCCACGGCGGCGGGTGTGAGCGGTCGAGGTCATGTGGACCGAGCGCGTCCATCACCCGGGGGACACCGACCAAATTCCGATCTGCAGACCCATCCGGCGCGAGCCGAGTCCTAGCGTGCGCCCGCCGGCCGCAGGAAAGGTCAGGTTCGATCGCAGGGGCTATGGGGTCGAGTTGGATCGGATCCGCCGTGGGCGGTAGCAGAGGAAGGCAACACCCGCTGAGACGAGGGCAAGCAGACGGAGGATGGTTCGGAGTCGCGGCTCAAGCCCGGCGAAGCCTGCCGCTCCCTGCAACAGGAGCCATAAGCCCAGATAGAAGAAGAACAACGCAGCATCCCGCGGCCGTTTCCAGTTCATCTCTTGCCCAGGTGCCGCCTGCCGGCCGGTGATGAGTTGCGAAGTCGCGTAAGCGATCGCGGCGAGTCCGCTTAGCGCTTCGAGCGCCTGCAGCCATCCGATCAACCCCACGGAGTCACGAGCACCCGTTGCGGCAGGGACAGAATCGTGACGCGGTCTTTGGCGTGCGATCCGCCACGAGACGGAGGAGAACGCGTTCGACGGAGGTGAGAACGTTCGTGAACCCGCGGTTGCCTTGGCTTGTCAAGCCAGGCGACGAAGGTTTGCAGGATGACGATGCGGTCGGTGAGGTTCTCGCTCAGCCCCGGTTCGGGCGGCGGTCGGCGGCTGCTTGCAGCCCTTCTCGGGTGAGTTCGGCGTTCCAGCCCGAGGCGGAATCCCGCTGGCCAGCGCTGCCGCGGCGCTCTGTCCGGCGGTCCAGCCGACCGAGGCTAAGCGGGTCCAGCTGTCGTTCAGCCGCTCGGCTGCGGCAGGCGCCAGCGTGGTCATGCCCATAGACGCTCACCAATTTCACCTGCTAGTCCCGGACGAACCTGAGGAAGAGCCCGGACGTCGGTTCCATCTTCCCCCTTCTCAGGTGAAACAAGCCTTCGAATCATCCCCGCAATGTATGCACGCGCCTCACAGTCGACTCAGAATGAGAGAATGACTTGAACTTCATTCGAACGAGGGAGCACTATGAGAATCGCGCGGCAGAACTACGACGGTCGATCCCGGAGTCCGCTTACAAGTGCTGTGCGTGGGTAACACGCCGACGAGCAGCTCTGTGACAAGTCTGCTGTAGACACCGGCTCCGTCTGCGTAACCGAGGCCACGTCGAAGCAGCCATCCCCTCGCTGGCCTGCACGACCTCGCGGATACGATCAGCCAGGCCGGGACAGGCAGTTGGTGGTCCATATGCCGTTCGTTGGGAATTTCAAGCCATCGATTCATGCTCCGTTGTTCCGCAATGGCCCATGGCCGGCAGGGAGCAGCTTCCCAGTTCGGATCCTCGGGATTCGGATCGACTTGGACGGCCGATCCTTTGGCCTCTGTGGTGGCATGAGCTTCCTCGCTCGGGACATTTACGAGGCCGGTTCGCCGCAACTCAAGAGCACATCGCCCGACCTTCTGCCCCGCCAGGTAGTGTCGCACATCTGGTACCGCATGCTCGACAGCCTTGGTCCTGGCCTTTCTATGCTCAACGGGTGGATCTTCCTGGATGGCATGTTCGATCACGACACCTGGCTCGGTGGCGGACTATTCCGTTTCAGCGTCGGCGAAGTGCCGAAGATTACTGCGGAGATCGACAATGGACATCTCTGCCCCATAGGAGTGGTATTAGTTCATTCGATATGGCCATGGTCCGCCACAGAGAATCACGTCGTCCTGGCTTATGGCTATGACCGGGTCGGCTCCACATTACGACTGTGGGTTTATGACTGCAATTATCCCAACGACGACAGTATTCACATCGAGATAGATGACAGTGCACCATCTCCTTCGAAACCGATCACAACCAATGGAACGTCAACGAGCGGCCTCATCCGTGGATTTTTCAAATTGGAGACCTACACCTGGCAAGATCCATCCAGCGCTTATGTGGATGTCGGCACCATCGTCGACTACCAAGTACCTGCGGATATGAAGCCGGGAGCCAACGCCATCGCCCGCATTCATGTGCGCAACGGGGGCTCATCAACATGGGACATGGCCGTGGGCTACAGGGTGGTCGAGAGGGGTGGCCTCAATTCTGCCTACCCCATGTGGGGAGGACAGGTGGTCGACCCGGGCACCCTCGTTCCCAACAGTTCCGCCATCTACAATGTGCCAATTACCGCGCCGCTTCTCAATGGAACATTCCGTGCTTCATGGGGAGTTTCACGGGCTGGCCTTGGCGTGTTCGTTTCGAGTCCACCTGTGGCGGTGTACGTCACCGCCGATTCCAGTACCATTTGCGCCAATCTGCACAAGAAGCATCGCGATTTGAGCAATCGATTAAAGTCGATCGAAAAAGATAGGCAGGACGCCGAGACGACTGGCGAGCGGATGGCATTAACAAACATGATTAATTCTCTAAAACTCCAGCTTAGTCAACTTGAAAGTGAGCAACGCAGTCGTGGATGCACGCCCGGGTGACATCCGGCGCCACATTCGATGAGATGGCTCGGCTTCCTAAACCGTGCGTCGCAGGTTCGAATCCTGCCGGGGGCACCACACAAATGCGCTGATCAGAGCCATATCGCCGACCTGCGGGCTCGGCCGCGGCCGTCCGCGTGGGGCTACACGTGGTGCGAACTCCTGGCGGCGCAAGTCGACCCGACTCGTGGGCGACGTCGCCGCACCACAGCCTGCACCACGAGGTGACTAGTCGGCGGACGCCTCAAGCTTTCCCATCCGGTTCGGCCGAGGAGCCGGGCATCGGTTTAGAACGACGTCCGGCTCCGGTCCGTGCACATGCCGCTAGGCCGGCGCGTCTTTGCCCGGCCCCTTCACCAACTTCACGGCCGTCGGGTCGACGTCGCCGGCCGCCACCAGACACGGCAGTTCGTATTCCCCGCCAGCGAGTTCCACTGCTGCCTTGCCGGCCATGTGGGCGGAGTTGACGGAGTGACCGTTGGCGATCGAGGCGTACAGGCCGGTGGCATAGGTGATCGCGTCGGTGTCGTCGATCTCGCCGGCCATCCCGATTGCCAGTGGGGCGAAGCGCGCGACCAGGCGGTCGGCAGCCGTTGTGGTCTCGCACGCGTTCAGCACCACCAGAACGGGCGGGGTGTCGGTCGCGGCGCAGGCCGAGGCGAAGCTGTCGATGGTGACGACGACACCGACGTGGTGCTCGTCGAGGTCGGCCTCGAAGCCGATGAGCTGGTCTTGGCCATGACCGCTGAAGTGGACGACGTGCGGACGGAACCTGGCGATGCCGTCGAGCAGGTCGTCGGTGGTTGCGGCGGTACGTACGTCGAGCTGGATCTGCTCGCGGTGCAGCGCCCGCTCGACGGCTCGACGGATCTTGGCTTGCTCGCGGCCGACACGCAGGTCGCCTTCGGGTGAGGCCCCGAGCATCAGGACCCGCAGCTTCTCAGGCTTCGGGGCAGCCAGCTTGCGCAGGGCGTCGTCGGCCTTCGCTTCCGTGGAGCTGAGCCGATCGTGGATCCGGTGCCGCTCGGCTTCAGCTTCGCGGGCCCGGCGCAGGTCGTCGGTCTTGCGCTGCTGTTCCTGGCGCTTGCGCTGCCGCTCGGCCTGGTCAGCCTCCGCCTGCTCGGCCTTCGCGATCTTGACCTGAAGGTCTGCGGCCTCGCTGCCGTAGCGCGCAGCCTTCTTCTCGAGTTCGGAGGCGTCCTTCCCGTACTTGTCCGCCGCGGTGAGGGCGCGGCTGGCGTCGTTCATCCGCGACTTGCGGGTGGCCGGGCTGTTGGTCTTCTGGGCAGCTGTTTGGGCCCTGTTCGTGTCCTGTCGTTTCGTAGCCTCCTTGGTGCGCAAGTCGGCAGCCTTCTTCTGGCTGTCCATCGCCTGCTTGACCTTCAGCTGGTGCTGACGTCGGTACATCGAACTGCTCATGTTCACTGTCCTGTCCGTGTCCTTTGGGGGACGGTGAGTGAAAATCTGCATGGTCTACCTGAAGCGGGCGGCCCCGCCCCCGATCTGGAGGACGGGGCCCGCCGAGTGCTGTCAGGTCAGCTGCCAGGCCACGTCGCCGAGGCCAGCGCCGTCCCAGCGCGCCCAGGTGGAGCAGTTGGGCGCTACGGCGATGCCATGCCGGTAGACCCGGAGGTTCGCGCGGGTCGGAGCGGCAACGCTGCGGTTGCCACCCCAGATGGCGGCGCTGATCTCCTCATACTTCGGCTCGTCGCCGTAGGCGACCACGAGAATCTGCGGAGGGTTGTTCTTCCGGTGGGTCCAGACCTGGGCCAGGATGTCGTTCACGCAGGCATCCCTGAAGGAGTAGCCGGCGATCAACCAGCGGTCCGCGGTGAGCAGGGCGTGGAAGAAGACCGTGTAGGCGAACCAGAACGGCTCGGTCGCGATGAGCTGGTTCTTGGCGCTCTGGTTGGTCAGCACCTCGACGGGCTCCCACCTCGGCAGCCCGCAGATCCGAACGAAATCTCTCATCATGGAGCAGGTCCACCAAAACGGCATCATTTGAGAGGAATACGCTGACGAACCCGTGCAGCAAGGCGTCGTAGTGCTCGCGCTCAAAATAGATATCTGCAATTGATGAATGAACAGCATAGAGCACCCCGACACCCGGCGAGACATCCAATCCGAGCAGCAAGGAGGTCAATCGGGAGCGGAAGTTCGAATCCAGATCGAGCAGGCCGTCCGCGCCGGATTGCTCCATTCCATCCTGAACCAGACTATTCAGAATCGATGCAACATCTCCAGCTTCCCCCAGCCGCTCGGATCGCTCTTGCCACGAATTCAACTCTTCCGCGAGCCCTGCCATCTTGTCGATTTGTGCTTGAGCTTCGGCGGCGGCGGACTGGGCCGTCGCCGGGGTGTTGGCTGCAAGGGCGGCGACATATTGCGCAACCGTCGAACGGCCGGCCGCAATGATCCGGCGAGAAATGTTCAGCGGCTTAGTTAAGGGCCGCACCACCGTAGCCTTGGAGACCACAGCAGATATCTCATTGAATTCGACTATCGCCGCTCGCGTTCTCTGCCATTCACGATACCCATCAGCACCATCATCGCGGAGCGCCGACAGGAACATCGGCAGCCAATCCGCCAGTTTGCCAAACACTGCACCAAAGTCGAGGAGCACGGAATTCTCAGCCGCATCAGGCAATGGCTCCGCAAGCAGCGGAGCCAGGTCAGCTGCCATTGCTTGGCGTCGCTGAACGCTCTGGTTGACCTCCCAGCTATCAGGCTGCCTGGCACAATCCGGACATACCACGCCGCGCACTCGGCGCGCCCCGCACCCCTGACAATCCACCAACTCGAACCCGAGGTGAATCTTGTACGCCATCACTAGTACAGACTAGGCGCAGGCAGCATTTGATCGAGACACGGTAATCGCTCCCTAATGGCCCATCGGGGTCAGCGGTCTGCGTACTGGAGGGCGTGCAGCTCGTGGAGGCGAAGGGCGATTGAGAACAGCTCCTGGGCGGCCGTCGAGACTTCCTCGTCGCTCATCGCGTCGATGCTGGCGCTGTAGATGCCCCGGCCGTCGCCCGGGTTGTCCACCGTCCGCATTCGCGCGTGGAACCGCTTGACCATCTCACCGAGCTCCGGGTCGATACTCGATCCGCTCCAGTCCTCTGCGCGGTTGATCTGGGACGTGTATGCGCTCTTGAGGCGCTCGCGCAAAGTCCCTTCACCAGTCGCCAGGCTGTCGAGACCTGTGAAGAACTTCTCCCACGCATAGTTGAGGTCAGTCACTGCTGTACTCGCTTCCGTCATTCCTCGTGAACCCCGGTGGCCACGAACACCAGTCTCCGCGACCGTGACAACACCTCTGCGTCGTCCCGGTAGCTAACCAACCCCGGTCGGCGCGCTGTCGCGAGCTGCGGCCGGCTGCACCCGCTGACAAGCTGACTCAATGTCACCGGATACCGAGTCCACTGCCGATGGCGCAGGCAAGCGCAAGAAGATCCCACCGGCCACAGAAGCAGCACTCTGGGCCTTGAGCAGCGGGCGTTGCTACGCGCCGGGGTGTGTCATGCCGGTTGTACTTGAGGTCCGACCCGGCGTCTACCGCAAGAACGCCCAAGTGGCGCATGTCTATGGCGTGAAAGGCGCCCGCTACCGCCCAGACATTCCCGCCTCAGTGCGTGACGCCTTCGCCAACCTTCTCCTGCTGTGCTATCCACACCACGGCGAGGTTGACGACGACGAGGAACGATATCCTCCGGAGCGTCTTCGAGAGTGGAAACAGAAGCACGACGGTCCAGAGGTGGCTGCGCTCAACGGCGTTACCTTGCCGGACCCTGATACATTCATGGATCTCCTCGCCGCTGTCGCAAAGCCGCCGCTCGACCGCCTCGAGTCGATCACCGAGCGACTAGAAGAGACCGGGCAGGCAACGGAAGAAACGGCCCGCGAACTGAGGTATCTCGTAGATCTGTTGTCCTCGTCAGATCCCGGCGTTGACGCCCGAAGCGCGCATGACCTCGCCATCGCCGCCGAACTCCTCAGCTCCGCGAATATCGACCGGAGCGCACGCTGGCTTCTCAGTGCTTCCGAGATGCTGCCAGCCGTAGTCGACCGCCTCGAAGAGGTCGTGCGACGACTACCTCCGATGTAGTCGATGCCCGGCCTCCCAATCCCGCTCCGCTCCGGTCGTCGTCGCCATGCCTGCTCCCTCAGCGCGATAGCTGCTGACTACGCTGTTGATGGCCGTGTTGCCTCGGTCGGAGTTTCGCCCGAGGCAGCCGGCGGACTTGCGGGATCAGTTCCGCCCGGCGCGCCTGGTATGGATGCTGTGGCAACGCCTGCAGGAAGTGACCATGCGAGTGGCTCCGCTACTTGGGCGACTCCGGCTCCGCTGCTTGCGTCGCCGCGCGCCGGCGCGCTCGCGCCGACTGGCCCTCGGGCGGCGGCGACTCAATTGCCCTGGCGGGCTTCCTCACCAGGAGCTTGGCGCGCCGGGCGTTGAGTCCCATCCCGGTATCCATGGTCAACAACCGGACTTCAGCGCCGGCCAGAGTCTGTACCGCCATCGCCCGATCAATGACCTCGGCGTCGGGATCCGAAAGCGGCCGGTGCGCCGGATCGTCGTAGAACACCCGCAACTCGATCCCACCCCGAGGCATCTCTCCGCGTGCCGCCACCGCATCCCAGTCGGCGTCCTTGAGCCGGATCGGCACCGTGCCGTACGGGTCGTCCAGCAGTTTGTCGATCACAGCAAGCGTCACCGAGGCCCGATAGCGCGTCTTCTGGTTCCCGGACTCCTTGAGCCGGTCCAATTCGCGAATCACCACCTCGGGAAGCACAAGCAGGACATCCTCGAACCCGACCCCGAGCTCCTCGGCCCACGGGATGCTCGCGATCACCGCGGTCGGGTCGTCGTCCTGAGTCCATGCGGGGTGGGACAAGAAGACGCTGCTGTCCACCACCGACAAGACCTTGCCCGCCGCGGCGGTCCACGTACCGATCTGTTCTTGGAGCGCCTCGAACGCGGCCACGAGCAGGGCCTGACGATCGGACATCTCGGCTTGGAGCAACCAGAGGCCTTGTGGCGTACCCATCATCACCGGGTCGACCAGGCGGTAGAAGGCCGGGGTCAGCAGAAGCTGTTCCAGGTCGGTCTGGGCGATCTGGCCGCGCAGTGTCCGGGCGGTGTCCAACGCCCATCGCACGTAGCCGTCCTGATCACCGTACTTGTTCGTGATCTCAACGGAGGCTTTACGGAGCAGTTCGAGGACGTGATCGCGGTTGACGCCAGGAGTCAGTGTGACGAGCATGGCGAAATCCTGGCAGGACACCCAAAGCTACGGCTACTGCCTTGTGACTGGCCTGGAACCGGGGCGGGGACTGCGCGCCGTTAGCACCACCCTCCAGTCCCGTCGGTACGGTGGCCAGCTCGGTCTGGTGGCTCCCGAGCATACCGCGTAGCGGTAAGCGCGCTCGAACCGCTCGGCCGTGCCATGGTTCGTGCCATGAACTCGCGTCTAGCAGAGTGGGTTATGTCAGTTCGAGGGGTCGGAATCCGACCTACCGCAGCCTCAAGTTGGGCAGTGTGGCAAGTGGCGTGGCTCTCATAATCCCTGGATCAACTGACGGCGGCGGAACGTGCGCAAGCGGCAAGGGCACGCCGGGCGCGGTCACGGATCCGCTGGCGTGGTCAGTCGATCGCTTCGTCTCATTACGAGTGCCTCGCCTGCTCGAATGCAGATGGATTCGGCGCTGTCCCTCAACGCGACGACGTCCCACCGCGCCACCACATCCCCGCTGTGGAGGCCAGGGACTGAGCCTCAGTCGGCGCGCTGCTCCATCTCCAACAAGTAGGCGCCGGCTTCCTTACGCGTCGCGTGGCTGTTGGTCAGCACGGACACCGGACCGCAGGATCCTCCAGACATTCCGATCCCTACGGACAACGCCAATCGCGGGTGCTCCGATTGAATTTCAGCGACGAGATAGGCGTCTAGGAAACTCGGACGGGCGCGATTCGTCATTGCATCTCTCCTTGTCGTGAGGCTCAGCCTAAACAGCAGCTTTTGCGGCCCGCGGGCTTTACAGTTAGTTGCCGCGTCCATCCTTGGTGTGCTCTGCCTACTTGGCGGATGGCGGAGGAGTGGGATCTACACGGGCCTTGAACTGTCGTAGCTTGGTGATTACCTCGTTGGCGTCTTCCTGGCTGATGACTGCGGCGGAGCGCTGCGCCAACCAATTGCGCAGGCCTGATCCTCTGAGGATCAGTACGCCGTCTACAACACATCCCGCCTCGGGTAGATCGCCTTGCCCGCGGCCCCAGACCACCACGAGCGGCTGCGCTTCGAGCGCCTGCAGACGCATGGACCGCAGAATGAGGTTCGCTCGCCGCGCGGCGGCGCGGGCGGTCGCAACGTCGCGGTCGAGAACGGCGTCGGTCAGATCCGTGGCGTGCCACTTGCTGTCGATGGCGTAGATGCCGGCTGGTGCAATGACGAGGTGATCCACATCCCCGCTCTGAATCTCGAGGTTGTCGATCGAGCTCCAGATGTACCGCTTTCGTCTAGCTCGCCGCAGGACCTCGCGGGTGTTGTCCTCCCCGTATGCGCCGGACAACTCTCGCGTCGAGCCGGTGTAGACGAGGAAGAGGAGTCCCACGGCGGCGACGAAGAACGTCGCCACAGCGCCGTGCGCGACGCCAAGCAGGTACCCGCGCAGGAACAACGTGACCGGGATAGTCGCGATCGCGCACACACCGGCGAACGCCAGGATCGGCCACCAGTTGATTCTTAGGAACCGAGTGAGCTGCAGGCGTAGTCTGCGGCGCGCGTAGGATCGGCGCTGGCGCAGCCGCCGACGGCTCAGCCTCGGGAAATCCATCACGGGCGCGCCTTAGCCGCTGCCGCGCTCGTGCCCATTACTGTCGTGCGCTTCCGTCTGGCCCACATGTGGACAGCCTTCCTCTCGTCCGAGCGCTGCTCATCGACGGCTCAGGCCACAGTGGGCACCGAGGCGCTATCTGGCCGGGCGCCATGACCCTCTCAGAGACAGCGTGCTTCGCAGCGGCCAGTCTCGACAGCGGGTGATCGGCCGACAATGTCATCCGTTCGGCCGACACCGGACCGCGGGCCCGGGGATCGCTGGCACCTTCGTCGCCTCGCGCGACTCCCGGCATAGGCTCTTCGCCCACATGAACTCCCGACGGACGAAGCAGAGTAGCTCGGAGGCTTGCACCTCGCCCAGATCAGTTCAGCGGGGGAACACCGTGGGAACGAAGGGGCGTCGATCCGGATCAACTGGAGTCAAGATCGGCCGAACTGGTGATGGCTGGTTACGTCTGGAGTGGCGTATGTCGGTGGTGCGCGTCGGTTTCCTGAACCTTGCGTCACGCGCCGAGTGCGCGTGACGGCACCGGCCCACAACCGGAACGACAAAACTCAAGTCTCTACGCTTTCAGGGGATTGCCGAGCAGCGGTCGAGTACCCCGTTGGCTGCGCCAGAATCACTCGAAGTCTTTGCTCTCAGCAGATGTGAGCGGCGTGCCGGCGGTTGTGAGAGTCATGCTGACGAAGTACACGCCCGGTGACTTGGGCAGCGGAACCCAGAAGTCCACGCTCCCCGTATCCCTCTCTGATGTGGCCTGAAGGCGATAACCAATGATGCTGCTTAGCCAGTCATCGGGTAGAGGTACATTGCCTGACCGCTGCAGAACGGACCATGACAGTAGTAGTGGTTGGCCCCGCATACCGAGGATTTCTATGTTCACGACGACCCTCACGCCGAGTGGCTCAACCTTGTGGTCAACGTGCCTTCTAACGGTCCGTGTCTGCTTCAAAATTGCGGCGACCCGCTTCGCGGCCAGCGCGGGTGTCACGGTCTCGCCCTGAGCATCGATCGCAGCGCTTATAACGTTTTGGCTGAAGACTCTCCGTGAACAGTCGGTCTCGTAGCAAACGTTGCTTTTGGGTACCAACCTCTGCTTCTGGATTTCGTGCGTGACCGCATGGCTGTCGAACTTCAATCTTGTACTGTGCGACGAGTTCGGCCGTGGCGAGTCGCTCGATGGCGGCACGCTAGTTGGCGTTAGCGAATTGCTTGGGCTTGTTGACTCTGGTTCTGTTGTCTCGATTGACGTCGATGACTCGCTTGGCGATGGTGAGTCCACGCGCGGCTTGGCCTGAGTTGGTACAGTCGGTTGAGGCGGTACCGATGCGGTGGTGCCGACGAGTGCGATCGTGAGCCGCGCTGATTGCTGGCTGGGAATACCCGCAGCCCCAGGTTCACCTTCCGCGGGCTTCAATGACTGGGACCGTACCTGGTACTCGCTAATAGGCATGCGGTTCAAGCTAACCGGGGTCAGCCTTGCACCGTCTTCGAGGTTGGCCGAAGGCCAAAGCGACAGAATCGCTCCGGTAGCTGTAGCCAGGGCACCCAGGCTCAATACGACCTTAGTAAACCTGTTCCACCACCATCGCGGCGACCGGATATCGGGCGGCGGGGGTGCAGGTGGTGGGGGCTGCGCGAGTCTCGGATCCCTGAGACGTCGTGAAGGTCGTTTTGTCATGGCCCCGCCCTGCTTCCTGCCCCCTTTGTTGGGATCGGCGCGGCAGCGCGTCTGAGCACTGGACCTGCGCTTGGCTGATCCCTGCTTCGACCATGCGTCGGCACGCGACATACCACAAGGGCGCCAGCGAGAGTTTGAAGTTGTCTCGATTCACGGGCAGATCGTGACCGAGGTACGGTTCACCGGCACTCTAGGCGCCGACCGCGCCCAGTCCATCTCTACAGCGTGCATCACGCCAGCACAGGCTCGCCAGCGTGGCGGCTTCCCGGGTCTGGTTGCGGTTGGTGCGATCGATCGGGCCCCGCAAAGCTCGAGTAGTTGGCGGCAGCAGCTCGAGCAGTTCGCCTTGGCTGGCAGTCACGCCGCAACGAGCCGGCCGTCACCCGAGGGCCATCAACCCCCGGACTCGATCATGATCCCTGTCCGGGAACGTGGAGCGTCGGGCCCCGTCTGCGGCTTTGAGGGCAGCGGAGCGATTCAGCGGCTCGCTGGCGGCCTTCGGGCACGTAGGCCACTGAGTCGTCGCTCTGGACTACACACGCTCCACTGGCTCCTTGCGCTACACGCTAACGCTTGAGCCCGCTATATGCGACCGCCGCAGCCCTGGTCGATTGGCGACGCGCTATCGGCATCTCCGAAGCACGTCGACGTTGTGTCGCGTGGTGGGCACAGCCACTCTGTCCCACTGCTTGCCGGCGCCACAGCTCCACCCGACGCCCGCCGAGCACCGTGATCGAGGGCGCGGAAACCGCAAAGCTCAGCCGAGCGCGAAAGCAGCGAGGTCGGCCACGCTCCGCAGTTCAGCGTGGGAACACCGTGGGAACAAAGAGCTGTTGATCGGAGTCAAATGGAGTCATCGGCCGAACAGGAGTCGGCTAGACACGAGTGGAGGGGCGTATGTCGGTGGGGTGCGTCGGTTTCCTAAACCGTGCGTCGCACCGGCACGTCGCCGATGCCGGCACCCGGGGACACTCGTTTCCCGGCCGCGGTGGACGGACAACTACCGTGGTCACCGGAACCCGTCAGCGAACGACTACGCGAGCGCAAGTGCCTGCTCGTTGCCCGCTCCAGCGAGGGCCGCGAGAAGATGGCGGAAAGCCGCGACACAATAGTGCGAAGGTCAGATGACGGCTTGCCGAGATCTCCGCAGCCGACGCCGACACAAGACTCCAACGGCTGGCCCAGCAGCAGACCACGACCATCACTCCGTCGTGAGTCTTGCGCTCCGGAGATGAATAACCTGCTGCTGACTCGCCAGCTCGCAGCCAACCGTAGTACCGGCGGGATCGATGCCTCCGCACAGCACATCGCCAGCGTGTGACCCGTTGGCACTGAACGCTCCGTCCCATCATTCGACCGGTCGCATCTGTGGGCCTGGGCGCGGGAAACTGCAGCGACTTCGCACCGCCAAAGTCGCCACCTATTCCAAGGAGATCCACCTAGTCAGTTGGACGGCGAAGCGTTGGAACGAAGCTTAGTCCCGGCTAGGCATCTGGCTTCCTCCAAGAAGACCCTGAATGCCTCGAACGACTCCCAGCGCTGTCGTCCGGCTCGCGGGTCGGGGGCCCTTGCACGAAGGCACCAGCGAGTACAGCTCACCCGATTTGAGTCGTGCCACTTGGCTTAGCTCAGTTACCTGGATGCTCCAGCGCGGAGAGCCGTTGCCGGGCTGCTGGGGAGAGGCCGTGATCAGCGCCTGCCACGCCCTGTGGCAGGTGGAACGGCCCTTCCGGATGGCCAAGACCGATCTGCGTGCCCGGCCCGTCTTCCACCATCAACGCGACTCCATCGAGGCGCACCTGATAATCGTGTTCTCGACGGCGACTCCCACAGACTCCGCGGCCACCACGCCTGCAACCACACACTCCGCCGAGCCACCACCACCCAGGTGGGGAATTCATTGAGCACTCCTGGGGAAGTCCGGCGAGCGCCATCAGTCGACCTCCAACATGTGAATGAAGCCGCTCAGCCGATTCAAGGCAGTGTTCCCTCAGGCCAGGGTGCACCCCGGAAGCGGAACGGCGTCACACAACCGAGGATGGTCGACAGGACCTGAACCACAGGAGCCTCAACCGGGAGGGACAGCGCTATGAGCGGACCATTCACCTCACCGCAGGGCGATGCATCGACTGTAGGCATCCCTGACAGTGAGCCAAATCTGGGCACGCAGTTCGGCCAAGCGATGCTTGCTGCCGCCACCATGGCCAACCGGGCGCGGAAGGGAGAGTCGCCTGATCCTTCCGACGAGGAGCGGCTGCGCTCAGCAGTCGAGCCCATCGTCGCCGCGGGTTTCGCCGCGGCCATCAAGTTGGCTAAAAGACACAAGCCGACCCCGGAGCAGCGTCGTGCAGCGCGAGACTCTGCGCTGCGGATGGCTCAATCTGCCAAGGAACGGGCATCGGCCCTATTGCGGACGACAGAGTGAAAGATTACCCGGGCGTCGATTGGCGCTACGCCGCCCACGAATCCTGGAGGAGTCCTCAGCCACGCCCTTAGCTCTGTGAGGACTATGCTGCGAAGCATGCTCTTTGGTCGAGAAGATGCATGTGCCAGTTTGGACCACGTCATCGGGGCCGTCAGGCAAGGGCATGGCCGATGCCTATGCGTGATCGGCCCTGCGGGCATCGGCAAGTCTGCCCTCCTCGATTATGTCGACGGTCAAACGAAAGACCTGACGGTCATTCGTGCGACCGGATCGCCGAGCGAGACTGATATCTCTTATGCCGGCCTCAGCCAATTGCTGAGCCCCATCACACGCTTCGCCCAATCATTGCCCGACTTGCAATCACGGGCGCTCGCGGCAGCGGTCGCAGCTGGGCCTTCGGAAGGCACGGACGGCGTGTTCCCCACATACCTGGGCACGATGAACCTGATGGCCGCGGCGGCGTCCGACAACCCGCTGGTCGTGCTCATCGATGACGCCCATTGGTTCGACCACGCATCACTCTCCGCAGTTGTGTTTGCGGGTCGGCGGCTAGGCCATGACCCCGTGGCGATAGTGCTGACGTACCGGGATGATCCCGATCTGCCGCAGCCCCAGCCAGAGCTCCCTGTGATGGCTTTGGGGGGTCTCGATCCCGCAGCCGCAGCGGCTCTACTACGGCAGCAGGGCTATGAGGTCGGCGATGACGTCGCGAGGTCCCTCGTTCGCGCAACTGGTGGCAATCCGCTCGCACTCCGCGACCTACCCACGTACGTGCTCCCGTCGGAGTTTGCCGCCTACTTGCTCAACCGGGAACCGATCCCAGTTGGCCGTGTACTCGAGAGCGCGTACGGCAAGGCTGTCTCGCAGCTGCCTCCGGCCGCGAGGCAAGCAACCCTGATAGCCGCCGTCCTTGATCACCAGGACATCCGCCTCGTGAGCCGAGCGCTTGCCTCCGCCACAATCGATCTTTCAGCCCTGCTACAAGCGGAGACCGCGGGACTCATCAAGGTCGATAATGACAAGGTGCAGTTCCGGCATCCCCTGGTCCGTTCGGCGATCGTCCAAATCGCCGCCCCGGCTGACCGGCGCGTTGCCCACCTTGCGGCGGCCGAGGCGCTAGTAGAAGCCGTCAGGCCGGTTGACTACGAGGCTCGCGTCTGGCACCTCGCGCGGGCATGCGTCGGGACGCATGAACCGACGGCCGCACGGCTAGAGGAGTTGGCTTCATCCGCCGCTGCTCGCGGCGGTTACGTTGCGGCCGCCCTGACGTTCGAACGGGCCGCCGCATTGAGCGCCTCTCGGCAAGACCGCCTACGACGCCTGCTTGCGGCGGCAGACTCGGCGTTTACCGGCGGGATGTCCATCCGCTGCGCGGAACTTCTCGACCAAGCCCGTGAACATGCCATTGATGAACCCGCAGAGATGACCGCAATCGACCACTTGGCCGGCCGCCTCGACACATGGTCTGGGAAGCCTTCCGGCGCGGCCAGTCGACTGGCCGCGCTGGCGGTAAAGGTGCGGCCCGAAAATTCGGTGCTCGGAATGTCGATTTCGGTGGACGCGACAGTCGCCGCAGTGTTCGCTGGAGACATGGTTGCTGCATCCCGAAATGCGCAGATGGTTGGCAGCATTGTGTTGGACATCGGACCGGAATATCAACCCATCAGCGACCTGATGATCGGCGCAGTCAAGGCGATGCGCGGCGATGGAAAACGAGCTTTGCCGCTGCTCGACAGATGTCGACCAGCCATCGATGTGCCAACCCTGTCGCTGGGCGGACTTGAGCAGTTGATCTACCTGGCGGTTAGTTACACGTTTATTGACGCCTTCGACGCCTGCTTACCACTGTTCAAGCGTGCTACCGAGGAAGCCCGCCTACGTGGCGCGATAGGATTGCTGCCGTTCGCCCTGACCCACGGCGCGGTAGCAGACTTCAGGTCCGGGAATTGGGACCAAGCGCTCGCCGGGGCTTCAGAGGGCCTATCTTTAGCCGAGGACACGCACAGAGAGACCGAGCGCCCCAATGCCTTGGCAGTATTGGCCATGATCGAGGCGGCGCGCGGTGATCACGCCGCCCGGGAACACGCCGAAACTGCAGTTGCCCTCGCCCGTGAGATGGGCGCACAATTCGTCGAGGCCCAGAGCTATAGCATGTTGGGCTTACTGGAACTCGGCGTGGGCCATCCCGCCGAGGCCATTGCTCCACTAAGGCATTGCGGTGAGATGGCCGCGCGCCTCGGCCTTCTCGAACTAGGCCACCTGCAGTGGGCGGCCGAACTCATTGAAGCCCAGGTGCGAACTAACCAAGTAACAGGCACGGCCCCAACGCTGAGTCTGATGCGTCGCCTGTGCCACGATGGCGCAATCGCACTCAACAATGCGCTCCTTGAGAGATGTCTCGGCCTCGTAGACGAGGACGGCCAGTGGGAGTACCACTACATAGCGGCCCTGGACCATCATGACGGCGGCATCACCCGACCTTTCGAAAAGGCCAGGACTCAGCTGTGCTTTGGCGAGAGCCTTCGTCGACATCGGCGCCGGAAGGACGCGCGGATACACCTGACCGCCGCTTGGGAGGTATTTTCTCACCTCGGCGCAGCACCTTGGGCTCGGCGGACCGCCCAAGAACTCGAGGCGACCGGCAGTGTGACGCTGGGCCGCGTCACACTGAAGTCGCATTTGCTCACGCCACAGGAGTTCCAAGTTGCGATGGCGGTGGAATCCGGCGCAACGAACCGACAGATCGCCAACTCGTTATTCCTCAGCCAGAAGACCGTGGAGTTCCATCTGAGCGCAATTTACCGAAGACTTGGACTTAAGTCGCGGGGCGAACTAGTCGAGTTGATGCGAAGCGACATGCCTACTTAGAGATCGCCTTCGAGGTGAGCACGTGAGGGGACCGAAGGCGCCTCATGAATAGGTGCTCGTCGAGCACCTATTCGTACCAAGCCTTCTTGCGCAGCATCTCTGGATTCTCCACGACCGTATCCTTGACCAGTTCGTGGTACATCCGAAGAAATCGACGGCGATCCCCTTTGGCTTCTTGGTCGATGAATTGCATCGTCCCAAGGACGAACGCGTGATACTCGTCGGGATGGCGACCGCGATGGTGAATTGGCACCTTATTCCAGTCACCATCTAACTCAAGGTCATATTTTCGCGTGATTTCCTTGAACATCGTGGTTCGCTCGGTTCGCGACTTGTCAGATGCCAAATGATGGTCCTGGATCGGGAGTCTCTCCAGAAACGCGTGCCAATCGCCGCTCGGCTCGGTAAGTCCCGGCATCCGGCCTTCCCCGGCTCGCTCTGCGGCGACAGCGGCCGCGTGGCACGAGGCACATAGTCCTCCAATGGTTGCGGGACCGTCGTTGTTGGCGCACCGATTGGCGAACTCCTTGTTGAACCGGGTCGCCTCGCTCGCCCGGCGCATCTCTTGGCGAGCAATCTCATCGCGCTCGAGTTGGCGCTGCTGTTCACGGCGCTGCTCATCCCGCATAGACTCGAGCCGCTGTTCATCGTAGTTCATTACTTCATCCCTTCTTGAAGAAACTTGTCTCGGGAGCAGAAAGCTGATGCTCGCCTAGAACCCACCTAGCCAGGGGTGCTCGAACCGCTCGGCCTCGTAAGGGTCGATATTGGCAGAGTACGGCCAACGCCCCCTTGGCCCTCCCACCGGAATGGGATCCAGCCTGGATTCAGATGGGACGATGTACACGGGGTATTGGCCGTATAGGGCGAGTCGCGTGTTCTCGTCAGGAATCAGGTGACGTCGACCATCAGCGACATTGGCTTTCTCGCCGGGTCCGTTCGGTTTCTCCCACAGCCAGATTCGACCGGTGTCATTGCATCTAAAGATCGTCCAAGCCATTGCAGTCTCCTTATCACTGGCGTCCACTTGTCTCCCATGATCAGTTGGTTGGGCGCTTGTGCGCTTCGGGGTGGGGCCCTAGCGTCTGGGCAGAGCCACCGCCCTCGCCTCACTGCCGGCGTCTCTGCCCAGATACCCCTGACCCCGGATCCACCGGCGTCGGCCGTGTGGGCCGGTGACTGGTGCGTCGGTAGGCCGTCGTTTGCCGGGTACGTGGGACCGCCGGCCAGTCCGCCTGTTCACCTTGGCCGGCAGCACGGCGTAGCGTGAGCGCAGGTCCGCATCGAACGAGCCAGACTATGGCGCCCGGGGACTGGTTCGGAGACTGAACTCCAGGTGAAGTA
Source organism: Kribbella antiqua (assembly GCF_004345665.1). Lineage (GTDB taxonomy): Bacteria > Actinomycetota > Actinomycetes > Propionibacteriales > Kribbellaceae > Kribbella > Kribbella antiqua. The sequence continues at coordinate 393,657 of NZ_SLWR01000009.1, read as the reverse complement.
CACACTCAGAGAGGTCTCCCGAGCGTGCTGGAGTCGGCCAGAGATCGACGAGCGCAGGCGTGCTGTAGGCACCGGTGCTTTGATGAGGGTTATGGTGCCGTTGTTTCGGGCCCGCCAGCCGGTCGCTGGGCCTGGTGCTGAGCGGGCCGGCTGGGCGGACAGTTCACCGAGGGCGGTGCTGTGCGGCGGCTGCCTGGCTGGGCCGGGTCCAAAGGCGAAGCCAGCTAGCTCGGCGAGCAGGACGAGGGCTAACCGGCGGTCCGCCGCCGAGACTCGGCCTGCGCGGGGGGTCATTCAAGCGACTGCTTCGGCGCCCGCACGGCTGACACAGCGCTGACGCGCCAACGCTCCGATCTGCTCCTGGGAATCTCTCTGGGAATCCAGCGCCGGCTTCTGATCTCAGCCAGAGTCAACAGCAAGCGGGACTGCAGTAGGTCAGAGTTGCGCGATGCGGGGCGTGATGACGAGGTCCGTCCACCTTCTAGTCCGTCGGTCAGCGGTGCGATTCGGTCTCCAACGCTCAGCCTTGGGTTCTGCAGACAAATGTCGGTCCCGCCCTTGCAAGACTGGTGCAGAAGTGCGGGGTCGACCCAGCCGGGTCGGCGCCGGCCGCTCCATAGGTGCACCCGGTAGCCGCGAAGCCGAGCACGACCAGGGCGGCAAGAAGGGTGCTCACGCGACCTTAAGCCACCGCCGAGATCTCGTCCGCCACGCGTAACGGGTCAGCCTCATCTCAGTCGCTCCGAGCTGCACGAGTTGGGCCAACGATCAGCAGTTCAGCGTGGGAACACCGTGGGAACAAAGAGGCGTCGATCCGAGTCAACTCGAGTCAAGACCAGCCGAACTGGAGTTGGCTGCTACGCCTGGAGGGGCCCGTGTCGGTGGAGTGCGTCGGTTTCCTCAGCCGTGCGTCATCTGCTGAGATGCCCGCCGGCAAATGCGCCGGCGGGCAGATGCAGTCTCTTGACCCGATCCGCCAATCACGTACGCATGGATAACCGGGCGACATGCACATCGATCCCGGCCATTCCGGAGGGGTCGTCGCCTGGTGAGGCCACCCTTGTCGGCCGGGCGGCCGGGTGCCACAATCCGGATGTGAGCGCGACGAGAGATCCTCTCGAACTGCTCGTGGCGGCCAACGACGAGTTCGCACAGCGGCTGCGATTCGTCGGACCCGACGACTGGCGGCGACCAACGCCATGTACCGAGTGGGATGTGCGCGCGCTTGTCAACCACGTCGTCGGTGGCAACGTTCGCTACCAGCTGTTATTACGCGGCGCACCGACTGAACAGGTCGAAGCGACGCGCACCATTGATCACCTTGGCGACGACGCGCTGGCGTCGTTTGTCGCGACGGCGGACGGCGTTGTCGCGTGCTTTCACGAGGACGGCGCGCTCGAACGCATCGCACATCACGCGAGGGGCGATCGCACCGGGCGCGAACTGTTGTCGATGCGAATCCTCGACGCCGCGATCCATGCCTGGGATCTCGCCCGGGCGATCGGCGCGGACGAGACCCTCGCTGACGATGTCGTGGCCTTCCTCCTCGCAGACACAGCCGATCTTGATCTCGGCCCTCAGCAACGTGCGTTCGCGCCGGCGGACGGCGACGTTCCGCGTAACGCGTCACCACAAGCTCAGCTGCTCCACCGGCTCGGCCGCCACCCGAGCATCACCCAGGAGGACCAATGAGCGACACCAAGCAATTCCTCGACGAGATGATGCCGCGCATTCATGAGGCCGAGACGGCGCTGCACAACGGCGACGCCGGTCCGCGCTTCGAGATGTGGTCCCACACCGATCCGGTCACCGTCTTCGGCGCTGCTTTCAGTCCGATCGGGTGGGCCGAGGTCGGTCCGATGTTCGAGAGGCTCGCGTCGAACTTCTCGAACTGCAGTTCGTGCGAGTGGGAAGTGGTTGCCGCCGGCGTAGGCGAAGACTTTGCATATCTGCTCGCGATCGAACGGACGACCGCGTCGGTTGGCGGCTCCGAACCGACGCCGTACATGCTCCGCAGCACGACGATCTTCCGGCGCGAGAACGGCGAATGGAAGATCGTGCATCGCCATGCGGATCCGATCGACGACTCCGCAGAGTTGCTCGCCCGTATGCATCTTGGCCACCTCGTCCGCGAACGGGTCATAGGCGGGGAAAAACACGGCTCGGACATCCGGCGCCGGCAGCTCGGGGTGGTCGGCCACGGACGCGGCCAACTCGAACAATCCCCGGATCACCGCCGCGTGCTCCGACGGCAACTCCTCCAACATCCCGAATCGCGGCACCCACTCCGTGCCGCCATGTACTGCGTCAGTCATGCTGTAGACCTCTCGAACTCGTAGCTGAGTGATGGGAGAACCGGCCCTGTTCTGGTTGGCGCCCGTGCGGGGCCGGTCCGAAGTTGATTGCTCGTCGCTGGTGCGGTTGGTGGTAGCGGTCACGACGCTTCGCCACAGAATTCGGCCGCCGTAACCACACGTCCGGTCGAGATGGCGGCCTCCCCCATGCGATCCAGGACCCTGGCGGGGATGACCAGACGCCGCCCGATCCGTACGGCCGGGAACTCCCCTGCGGCGATCGCCCGGTACAGAGTCATCTCGGCCATCCCAGCTCTGCGGCCACATCTGCGACGTTCAGCCACTGACGCTTGCCCTCGTAGGACTCCTGCATTTCCGTTCTCCTCTCGAACAACTCTAGTTTAGTCTAGCCTAGACTAGACTGTTGTTCTCAACAACACCTCGCGGGTAGACATGACTAGCTGATCTAGCCCGGACTACCGTTCGGGTATGAAGTTGGATGACAAACTTGCCGGTCCGGCGTACCTCCAGGTCGCGTCCGGCATTCGCGAAGCGATCACGAGCGGCGAGCTAACGCCCGGCGAGAAGCTGCCGGCCGGACCGAAGCTCGCGTCAACCTTCGGCGTTGCCCTGATGACCGTCCGGCGCGCTATCGAGACGCTCCAATCGGAGGGGCTTCTCCGATCCGCGCCAGGCGTCGGCGTGTTCGTCGCTGCCGCAGGTACCGACGATTCAGACCTCGCGACTTTGCGGGCTGACTTCGAGGCACTCCAGCGGCGCGTCGAGCAGCTTGAGCAGCTGGTGCTCGACGCTTCCCAGCGGTCGGGAGCCGAGTGATTCACCGAAGATTCGTCACCTCTGGTTGCCATGTGAACCAGTGGACACTGGAGTTGTCTCCGCGACCCGGACAAACTGTCCGGGTAGTCCGCACACCCGCTGACCTATCGTCTTCTGACGCCTAGAGAGGCTGGTTGCTAGGGCATCATTGCCCCTTTTAATCCGCAGGCATCTGCCCTTAGGTAGCCATGCCAGCAAGGACGCGCCCACCAGGCTGCGATACGCCCGCCACGAGCTGACCTGCAGGATTCGAATCAGTCAGTCTCCAGTAGCGCGGCGACGACAGAGCGGACGGCCGCCTCCAGGTGTACGGCGTTGCTGACGACGGCGCCCGGCGCGAGGGTCCATCCGCGGATGACGGCGGGCTTTGCCTCGCTAGCACCAGGGAGTGCAGCCAGCCGTCGGGAGTAGTCATCGAGGGCAGCGCGGCCTGATCCGGAGAGGTCGAGTCCGCTCGCATCTTCGTACCAGCCGAGTGTTACGTCGGTGAGCCCCATCCATCGTGGCGGGCCTGGGGGAAAGATCCAACCGACGGATAGCGGGCTCCGATTGGGTATGGCCACCCGCAGTGAGCACCCGGTGGTACCCCAGTAGACGGTGAGCCCATCAAGATTCAGCAGTGCCTCGAAGAGGTCTTGTAGGCAGTGTCGATACTCGTCGTCGATGATTGAGGCGAGCAGCTCGTCCACGCCGGCCAGCGCGGTCTTGCTGGTGCCAGTGGGGCCCTTCACCGGTTCGGCGCCGGCCATGAATCGTGCCTCGAACGCGGCATGGTCGGCTCCTTTGAACCGTACGAGCTCGACTGCGGAGAACCGCGACGACTTCATCGCCGAGTTGAGGTACTGCAGAGTTCTGAGCACAGACGGTGTGAAGCGTTGCGCCACCGCCACATAGTGAAAGGCGCCATCACGTAGCTGCGCTTGCAGACGCTCACGCCAGTCCACGGGGTCGTCGACTGCGGTGCCCCATGCACTAGTCAGCACTTGCTCGAGGGAAGCGTCGATCGGCACAGTCCCTTGCGGGCAATATGGACCGTTGAAGTATTGCTGGGCGACGCGAGTCTCGAAGTCCTCCAGGGACATGCCCCAGAGGTCAGAACCGTAGTCCAGGAGTTGCGCCAGGCATTCTCGGAAGTCTGGATTCTGGGGGCCTGTCTTGAATTCGACGAGCGCCAGATCGCCTCCGTTGCCTAGCAGAACAAGATCAACTCGCCCGGAATCGAGACTCGATTCGCGCCCTACAACGACGGCTGGGCCTACCAGCCCCAGCTCTCCCAATGGCAGCAGCTCGGGATATCGCTTCAGCTGCTCCTGAAGCTGAAGCTCGTTGTCGGCTGGAACCTGTTCAAGGAACTGTCGGGTCCCGTCGGCTAGCTCCACCACCAACTTGCGCCCCATGCACCGCAGCGTTTCATCTGCCCGGCGTGATTGCGACACCAGAGGGCTCGAGACGCGTCGATAGTTGACAAGCGCGGACTCCGGTCGCTGGGCCCGAAGCGCGGTTGCGTATCGCGACGGTGAGTTGGTTCGGACGTCCCGCGGAGCGGTTGCCGGGACGGTGGATGGCGGGGGCAGCGCGAGTCGCACGCCACGCTCACGTACCGGCCGTTTCCGAGGCTGTCCGCCTTCACCACGCTCCTGTGCTCGACGCACATCTCGCCCGCGCGCGGGTCCGCCCACCACTCGCTGCCCATGACTGATCTCCTGACTTGGCGCTCTGAAATCAAGCATAAGGCGCATTATCGGAGTGAGTAGAAGGTTTGGACTACACGACGCCTGATTTCGCGCCATGACGACCGATCACTGAGCAGGCAGGATGCGGGCGTGAAGCCGGAGGATCTGGACGCTTTGATCGCGGGCAACGTGCGCGCAGCGCGAGCTCGCGCTCGGATGCGCCAGGAGGACCTCGCCGACGAGCTCGGCTGGTCCAGGCCTGTGGTCGGGACACTCGAGGCCGGCAAACGCAGGGTCACCCTGGCGGACGCCGTACTGCTCTGCCGAGCCCTCGACATCACCCTCAATGAGCTGCTGCAAGGAGTGCCGAACGAGGTATTCCGTTCACTGGGCCTGACTGAGGCTCAGTGACGACCTGAGGCACCGCAACGGTCCCCTCACGGGTTACCGGATGGCACAGGCCGAGTCGATCTGGTGATTTGACGGTCCGGGCCGAACTCGCGGGAGCCGCGGTGATCATCAACGCCCAGGAGCTGGCCGACCTCGAAGACGACCTCGCGGTCGCCCAGTACCGCGCGGAGCAGGCGGAGGGGACGCTGCGGACGGTCCCGAATCGGGAGGTTCGCCAGCGGTTGGGCCTGACTGAGGCGTGACGTACGAAGTCATCTGGAGCGAACGCGCGCTCGACCAAGCCGCCGGCTTCCTCAAAGAGGACCCAGCAGGGTTGGAACAGCTCCTCAGCACGGCGACCTCCTCGCCGACGATCCTCGACCGGTGGGCACAACCGAATACGGCTCACCAGACCTACGGCGCCTTCACGTGGGCCGGTACCGCGTCCTGTACGACGTCAATGACGCCATCGTCACAGTGGTCGTGATCCACGCCGGCCGGGTCGGGTAGCACCTCTCAGCCCAGCTCAGCTCGACATCAGATCTTGGGCGCCTGTGGAACAGATTGTGGAACGAACTGGCGAGTAGCAGAGTTTCTGGAGTCGATTAGGTTCGGACTCAGGACGGCTCTTGAGGCTCAAGTCGGCTCCTGCCCACCTGGTCCGGCGGCCTTCTAATCCGGGCGTCGCTCCGACGCTGCATCCCACCGGCATCTCGCCAACACAGCGAGGTGTCCACGTGTTCCAGACCGTGCTTGATTGCGGTTCCTGAACCTGTATTCGAAACATCTGACACGACCCGTAGCCACAGCGCTTTGTGGCGGCCGACAGGCCGTCGTAACGCCGGCCGCCGCGGGCGCGATAGACCAGCGAAGGGGCACTGTGTAGTGCGGCGGCTCCAGCTCTGGTGAAGGGAAAGGTTCTATGGAGGTTAAGGGGCACAACGGGACGGTGGTCTGGGACGGTGCCTTCGTGACGATCAGGAGGACTGGATTCCTGGCTCGGGCCAGTATCGGCAAGGGCGAGAAGCGCATCCCCATGACGTCCATCTCCGCAGTTCAGTGGAAGCCCGCCGGCGCACTGGTAAACGGCTTCATCCAGTTCACGGTGGGGGGCGGCAATGAGTCGCGGTCGAAGTTCGGATCGCAGACTACGGATGCCGCCAAAGATGAGAACAGCGTGATCTTCCTCAAGAAGCAGATGGCCGAGTTCGATGCCCTTCGGACGGCAATCGAGTCCGCGATCGTGCAGCGCAGCAATCCGCCGGTATCCCCTGCTCCGGACAACCTCGCGCAACTGAAGCAGCTGGGCGAACTGCGCGACGCAGGCGTCCTATCGGACGACGAGTTCAATGCCAAGAAGTCAGAAATCCTAGGGCGCATGTAACGCCTTCGACGCGGGTGTCCGAACGTGACGAGGTGAGGGACTCGGACCATGACGACGAGTAGCACGCCAAGCGGAGCCGGGAGTCGCGATCGGTTTCACGACGATTTGATGGCGGAGTATTGCCGCCTTGCTGACACGGTCGCCGCCTTCGACCAGCGCCTTCTGACGATCAAGAGCTGGGGCGTCACGTTCTCGTTCGCCACGCTGGCCCTTGGATTCCAGCAGAATCACTACGGTCTCTTCCTGGCAGCTGCTGCCGGCGCGCTGGGATTCTGGTTCATCGAGGTATCTACCAAGGTGCACCAGATGCGTTACTACCCCCGCATGGGCGACATCGAGGCGCTCGCATACGAGCTCTTCGGTGAGAAGACCGCCGGCGGTCTCGCGTCCTCGCCGCTCATCGACTGGGCCTGGTCGTCTGCGGCGCAGCGGATCTGGGGCGTTGATCCGAAACGCAATCGAACCGCGGTGCTCCTGAGCCTGAAGCCGACAAGAATCAGGCAGAAGGAGCCGCAAGTTCCGAAGCGCTGGGATGTTGTGAACGGGGACCCTGGAGTCATGAACTACATTTTGCTCTGGCCGCCCATTGCGCTACCTCATGCCATTGCGGTCGTGCTTGGGCTGGTCTTGTTCGCGCTCGGTTTGTTTGGCGTCTTTGGGTCCATCTGAACACCTTGGACCCGATTCCGGCCGCGCTGGACAGCTTCTCGCACGTAGAGATCGCTTGAGCGAACCGCGGCGGCGAGCGAACCTCCCCTAGCCGCAGACGGCCTCCGCGTGACATGACTCGTGACATGAAATCGCGTCAAACAGAGTGGATTCAGTCAGCTAGAGCTGCCGAATCCCGAACTCACGCAGCCTGAAGTTGACCAGCGTGGCAAGTGGCGTGGCGCTCATAATCCTGGGCCGCGGGTTCGAGTCCCGCCAGCCCTCCCCGCATCACCGCAGGTTACGAGGTGCTTCTACCTCTTGACCTGCGCCACAGCCGCGTGCGGACCATGCGGCCCCCATTTGCACGTCACGGCTCAGCCCAATGCTCGGCAGTTCAGCTTGGGAGCGCACTCTGGGAACCAAGACGGGTCTATTCGAGGCAACTCGCGTGCGACCGGCACCAGCTAACCGGAGGCCCGCAGCAGATCAGGAGACAGCATGCCCGAGGTCATCACGCAGCGCGGCATCAAGATCGCCGGCGAGAATCCGATGATCATTCTCTATCGCCCAGGCAGCAACGACATCGTCGTCCTGGTGAGCATGTGGACAGCGCGATACTCGCCCGTCGGCTCCGGTCGCGCGCTGGTGATCTGGACCGATCCCGCCGAGTCCGGACTCGGTTCCGGCGCGCCCATCGGGATCTACACCGACAACCCGGACCTGGCCGCGTACGTCTGGGAGCACTTCTATCGCGACTACGACACGATCCGTGGCCGCGGCATCGAGACCGGGCCGCCGATCCCGGCCAGGTTCGCCGAGCTCCCCGGCGGCGACCAGTTCCACCGGATCACCTGCGTCGCCGCCACCACCACGATCGAACTCGAATGGCGCGACGTGCTCGATTGCTTCCAGGTGACAACCCACCTCACCGGCTTCGAGACCTCAGCCGTCGCCTGCCCATGCGCCGCAGCCGAGGTCCGAATCAACGGCATCACGGCACACGGCGAGATCCACCAACCGGAAGGATGGTTCGGCAGCTCCGCGGCCCTCGCATTCGCCGAAACCTGGCGCGAGACCTGACCCACACCGGTTCGCCTCTTCTCGCGAGTTCCCCGGCGCTAAGGACGGTAGGGGTTAGAGGGCGCCGGAGATGGCTCGTTTGCGGAGTTCGGCGCGGTAGGCCTCGAGGGCTATGAGTTCGCCGAACATGCGGTTGTAGTCGTCGGCTCGGTCGATGGGGTTGGTTCGCTGGAGTTTGGACTTGAGGTCCTGGATGCGGCGGGCGCAGGTCAGCTCTTGCAGTCGCGCCAGCAACGCCAGCGCGTACGACTCGTCCGGCTCGCGACCCAACCGCAACGGATCGACGGCCAGCGCACTGACCACCGCGGCCGCCGGATCGTTGCCAATGGCATCGCGTACGGCGACCACCCACGCCTCACCCGCCGGAGCCGCCGAAGGCCCACCAGCCTTCGCCATTGCAGCCCGTACGGCGGCCAGCCACGGATGGGTGAAGTCGTGATCATCCAGCTCGTCGAAGGCGACACCGACCAGCAGCGGGTGCTGCATCGCGACCTTCAGCACGTCCCACTCGATCACGAACCGCTGGTCCCGCGGCGACGGCACATCAACCTTCGGCGGAGCAGCCGGAGCTTCCGTCTGTACGACGACCGGCCCGCGCTCAGCAGGTCCAGAAGGAGCAGCAGCAGGTCGCGACGCGGCCCGGTGAACCTCCGTGCGTACCTGGTCGACCTCCATCCCCAGATGTCCGGCCAGCTCGCGGGTGAACGCGTCCACCTTCGACCGGTCCCGGATGCTCACCACCAGCCGCGCGGCGTCGCGCAGCGCGTCGATCCGGGTGTCGGCGCGATCCAGGTCGTACTTCGACAGCACGTTCGACAGCACGAACCGGTACAGCGGAACCCGTCGGCCGATCAGTTCCCGGACTGCGGCGTCGCCCTTCTGCAACCGCAGGTCGCACGGATCGAGCCCGTCCGGCTCCACCGCGACGTACGTCTGCGAAGCGAACGCCTGGTCACCGGCGAACGCCTTCAGCGCCGCCCGCTGCCCGGCCTCGTCACCGTCGAAGGTGAAGATCACCTCGCCGCGGAACTGGTCGTGGTCGAGCAGGAGCTGCCGCAGCACTCGCGCGTGGTCGTCGCCGAACGACGTACCACACGTCGCGACAGCCGTCTGCACGCCGGCCAGGTGGCACGCCATCACGTCCGTGTAGCCCTCGACCACCACGGCCTGCCGGCCCTTCGCGATCTCGCGGCGGGCGAGGTCGACGCCGTACAGGACCTTGGACTTCTTGTAGATCGGGGTCTCGGGGGTGTTCAGGTATTTGGCTTCGATCTTGTCGTCGTCGAAGAGCCGCCGGGCGCCGAAGCCGATCACGTCCGACGAGGCGTCCCGGATCGGCCACATCAGCCGGCCGCGGAACCGGTCGTACAGACCGCGCTGCCCCTCCGCCGAGAGCCCGGACGCGACCAGCTCGGCATTGCTGAAGCCGCGACTCCGCAGGTACGACGTCAGCGCCTCACCACCACGTGGAGAGAATCCGACCCCGAAATGTACGGCGGCGTCCCGGTCGAAGCCGCGCTTGTCCAGGAACTGCCTGCCGAGCGTCGCATCGGCCGCGCCGAACAGCTGCTCGACGTAGAACTCGGCCGCGACCTTGTGCGCCTCGACCAGCCGCGGGCGCTGGTTGGAGGGGCCGCGCTGGATCGGGGCGCCGGAGTCCTCGTACCGGAGCTGGATACCGACCTTCGCGGCCAGCGTCTCGACCGCCTCGGAGAAGCTGATCTGGTCGATCTTCTGGATGAAGTCGATGACGTCGCCGCCCTCTTGGCAGCCGAAGCAGTAGAAGAACCCGCGGGCCGGGGTGACGTTGAACGACGGTGACTTCTCGTCGTGGAACGGGCACAGCCCCTTCAGCGATCCCCCGCCGGCGTTCTTCAAGGTCACGTAGGAGCCGACGACGTCGTCGATCCGGGCCCGCTCGCGCACCAGCGCGATGTCCTCGTCCTTGATCCGGCCTGCCACCCCGTGAGTCTACGATCATCGGCAAGGAATCCAGCAAGTGGCAAGGAACCCCGCCGAGCTACACGTCGGACAGCTCCACCGAGGTGTCGGCCAGCCGGGCCGGATCGAGCTGCTTCTGAGCCCGGATCAGCTCCTGTACGGCGTCGATCGCACCCCACGTGTTGACGTGCATCCCCGCCAACAGCCGACGGTCGTCGTCGAGCCAGAAGGCCAGATACGCACCCGAGGCCGGATCACCGCGCAGCACCACCTCGTAGGACGCCCCGCGCGGGACGTAACCGGCGTACTCCATCCCGAGGTCGTACTGGTCGGTGAAGAAGAACGGGATCGCGTCGTGCGCAACCTCCTGCCCGAGCATCGACTTCGCGACAGACTTCCCGGTGTCCTTCGCGTTCTGCCAGTGCTCGACCCGGACAAACCGGCCGAACAGCGGGTGGTCCCACTGCACCACGTCGCCCGCCGCATAGACATGCGAGACAGAGGTCTGCAGGTCCGCTCCGGTGATGATCCCGGAGCCGTTCTCGCGGGTGGCGACCTCGATGCCTGCGTCCGACGCCAACTCGGTGTTCGGCTGTACGCCGACGCCGACGATCACCAGGTCCGCCGGGATCACCTCGCCGCCGGAGGTCCGAACCCCGGTCACCTTGTCGGTTCCCTCGAACCCGTCCACCCCGGTATCGAACCGAAGGTCTACCCCGTGCTGCCGGTGCAGGTCGGCGAACAGCTCCCCCACCTGCTCACCCAGTACGGCGGCCAGCGCCGTCGACTGCGGCTCGACAACCGTCACCTCACAACCACGCTCACGCGCGGCCGCCCCAGCCTCCAGACCGATCCAGCCCGCGCCGACCACGACCACCCTCGGCTTGGCGGCGTACGCCTCCGTCAGCGCCTGCGACTCCTCGATCGTGCGCAGGTAGTTGATGCCGGCGAGGTCACCACCCGGTACGTCGAGACGACGCACCCGGCTGCCGGTCGCAATCAGCAGCTTGCCGTAGGACACAGTCGAGCCGTCGTCCAGCGTGATCGTGTGCGTGGCGCTGTCGATCGCGGTGACGGTTGTCCCGAGCCGGAGCTCGATGCTGTTGTCGTCGTACCACTGCTGGTCGTGCAGTTGCGCGACGTCGGGCTGGTCCTTGCCGAGCAGGACACCCTTGGACAGCGGTGGTCGCTCGTACGGCAACTGATTCTCGCTGCCGATGAGCACGATGCCGCCGGTCCATCCCTCCGACCGGAGCGTCTCGGCCGCGGTCGCACCCGCGAGGCTCGCGCCGACGATGACGATCTGCTCTGCATCAGTCATGCCACCGAGATTAGACCTTCAAGCTTCCTTGAGTCAGGCCGGAGCGCCAGTACCGCTGCAGAACGACCATCAGGATCATCAGCGGGATCACGGACAGCAGAGCGCCGCCGACAGTGAGCTGGTAGAGGATCGGCGCCCGGTCGGTGTACCCGTGCCACGAGGTCAGCCCCAGCGTCACCGGATAGAGCTTCTGATCCGACAACATCACCAACGGCAGGAAGAAGTTGTTCCAGATGCCGACGAACTGGAACAGAAAGACGGTCACCAGCGCCGGCGTCATCACCCGCAGCACGATCCGCCCGAAGATCGCCAATTCCCCCGCTCCGTCGATCCGCGCCGCCTCCAGCAGGCCGTCGGGTACGGCGGCAGCGGCATAGATCCGGCACAGATACACCCCGAACGGCGACACCATGCACGGGATCAGCACCGCGGCGTACGAGTTGGTCAGCCCGATCTTGTTGAACAGCAGGTAGAGCGGCAGCGCCAGCGCGGTCGCCGGAATCAGCACCCCGGCCAGTACGACGTTGAACACCGTCTCGCGACCGGGGAAGCTGAACTTGGCCAGCGCGTAACCGGCGGCCGAGGAGAGCAACGTCGCCGCGGTCGCACCGACTCCGGCGTACAGGATGCTGTTCAGGATCCAGCGGCCGTAGATGCCGTTGTCATAGTCAAGCACCATCCGCAGGTAGCGGATCGGATGCGGATCGGCGAACCAGAAACCGTTCGACCCGAACAGTCCGGTCGTGTCCTTGGTTGCCGCCAGCACCAACCAGTAGACCGGGACAAGGAAGTAGACGGCCGCTACGGCGAGCAAGGAGGCGACGATGATGCGGTACTTCATTCGTCCTCCTGCCGTCCGACCAGGCGGAGGAATCCGAACGAGAGCACGCAGGCGACCAGCGCGAGGAGGACGGCCTCAGCTGCGGCCAGGTTGTAGTTGTTGTTGACGAAGGCCTGCGTGTAGGCGTTCAGGTTCGGCGTGTAGGTGTCGTTGACCGCGACTGTCAACGGCCGCAGTACGAGCGGCTCGGAGAACAGCTGCAGCGTGCCGATGATCGAGAACACCGTGGTCAGCACGATGGCCGGGCGGGCCATCGGCAGCTTGAGATACCGGGCCAGCTGCCAGGCATTGGCCCCGTCGATCTTGGCTGCTTCGTAGAGCTCCAGCCGCACAGCCTTGAGCTGCGCGATGACGATCAGCATGTTGTAGCCGGCGAACTGCCAGGTCACGATGTTCGCGATCGACCACAGCACCGTGCCGCTCGACAGGAAGTTCACCTGCAGGCCGAGGTCGTCCAGCAGCTTCACGATCGGGCTGATCCCGGGGACGTACAGAAAGCCCCAGAGGATCGACGCGATCACGCCCGGCACGCCGTGCGGCAGGAAGAACGCCGAGCGGAAGAACGGCACCCAGCGCGCCGACGCCGATTCCAGCAACAACGCCAGTACCACCGCGAGCACGATCATCAGCGGGACCTGTACGACGCCGAACAGCAGCACCCGTACGACGCTGCCGGTGAACTCGTCATCGCGCAGCGCGGCCGCGTAGTTGGCCGCCCCGGCGAAGACCGACCGATCACTGCCAAGGCCGAGCGGACCGCTCCGCTCGACCTTCAGCAGACTCTGATAGAGCGCGTACCCGATCGGCGCGAGGAAGCAGCCCGCGAAGAGCAGGCAGAACGGCCCGAGCAGCGCTAGTACGGCGAGAGTGCGGTGGCGCCTCACGCAGTGGCCACCTTCAAACCCTTGGCCGTCAGATCTGCAACGGTCTGCTGCTGGACCGTTGCGATCGCGTCGGCGAACGACGTCTTCTTCGCGATCGCCGCGGTGATCGCGTCTCCGAGGTGCCGGTGGGTGTCGCTGATGGTCGGGATCCACTTCCAGCTCTTGTCGATCAGCTGGTCGGACTTGGCGAACACCTCGTTGTACTTCGCGTTCCCGAAGAACGGGCTGGGCTTGTCGAGCGCCGAGCCGCTGAACGCGTCCTTCGCCGCGGGCCAGCCGTAGCCGCCCTGGATCAGCAGGTCCACGCTGGCTGGATCGGTGTTCAGCCAGAGCGCGAACTCCAGCGCCTCCTTCGGATACTTGGAGCCGTTGAGGACCGCCGTGCTCGAGCCGCCCCAGTTCGAACTGGCCGGCTTAGCCAGATCCCATTGCGGCATCTGCGCGACTCTCCATTTGCCGGACGTGTTCGCGGCGTTGCCGGCCAGGATCGCGTCACCCCACTGCGCGGCGACCCAGCAGCCGATCGTGCCGGCCTGGACCTCGGCGAACCAGCCGCTCTGCTGGTCAGGCTCGGGCTTGACCAGGTCCGCCCGGATCAGCTTCTCCCAGTACGTCGCCACCTGGCGGGTCTGCTCCGAGTCGATGTTCACCACCCAGTCGTCACCGCGGACATCGAACCACTTCGCGCCGGCCTGCCAGCTCATCGCGCTGAACCAGCCGCCGGAAGTGGGCGGGAAGCTGCAGATGTACGACTTCGGGTCCGCCTTGCGGATCGCCCGGGCGGCGGTCTCGAACTCGTCCCACGTCGTCGGCGGCTGCACACCCCAGGCCTTGAAGCGGTCCTCGCGGTAGTACATCCCCATCGGCCCGGATGCCTGCGGTACGGCGTACACCCCATCACCGAAGACGCCCTGCTGCCATTGCCAGTCGACGAACTTGCCGGCGTGGTCGTTGATCCCCAGCTTGGTGAGGTCGGTCAGGCCCTCCTCCAGCAGGAAGGAGGGGATCTGCTGGTACTCGACCTGGCCGAGATCCGGCGGGTTCCCGGCCTTCAGGGCGGCGAACATCTTCGGATAGGCGCCCTTGTTGCCGGCGATCACCTTCTCCAGCTTGACCTGGACTTCCGGATTCTTGCTGTTCCAGAGGTCGACCGACTTCTCGATGCCGGGCACCCAGGACCAGAAGGCCAGGGTGATCTTCTCGCCCGGTTTGCGGCTCGGCGGCGCCGCCGCCTCGTCGGTACTGGACGAGCAGCCGGCCAAGGCGAGCCCGGCGGCAGCGGCCGTTCCGGTCAGCAGGGTACGGCGGGTGAGCTTGGCTGGTGCCATCACGAACTCCTGAGGCGGATGTGTCCCTGTGGACATAGGACGTAGGATGTCCATGGACCGTAGGACACCGGTTTCAGCCGGTCAAGGGGTGACCCGGTGTAGATTTGCGCGGAATCGCCGGCTCTCCGGCTCCCCGGCGACCGGCACAGGAGGCGCGATGCGGATGCGGCCGGGGGCAGCCCTGGAAGAGCGGATCGTCGAACTGATCCACGAGCGCGGCCTCGAACCGGGCGCGGCGATGCCGACCGAGCCGCAACTGATGGACCTGCTCGGCGCCAGCCGGAACAGCGTCCGCGAAGCGATCCGGGCACTGCAAGCACTCGGCATCGTCGACATCCGGCACGGCTACGGCACCTTCGTCGGGCAGGCCGAGCTGCGGTCGTTGTCCGCGTCGCTGGCGTTCCGGATCCGTTCCCGTGCCGGCCAAGGCGTCCGTGCACTGCACGATCTGGTCGAGGTCCGCGAACTGCTCGAGTACGGGCTGATCGGCGAGGTCGCGACGGCAGGACCCAGCGAGGCAAGGCTTTCCGCGCTGGATGCCCTCGTCACGGCGATGGCCCACGACCCGGGTGCGGATCGGGCCTTCCATGCACTGCTCTACGAGAACTGCGGCAACGAACTGGTGCTGCAGCTGATCGGCCTGTTCTGGGACACGTACCACGACGTCGAGCACATCCTCGGCGAGCCGGTCGACCGCACCGAGGCCATCGTCGCAAACCACCGCCGGATCGTCACCGCCCTCCGGACCCGCGACGCCACCGCCGCCCGCGACGCGATGCGCCTCCACTTCCGCGACGTCCGCCTCCGGATCGCCCGCGCTGGCACAGCCGCGTCCTGAACTCTTGCCGCACCCCGGCCAGGTCGTTACCTTGTCGGAGGACATCCCACGTCCTATTACCTCCGCCCAGGGAGAGTGTCATGCGCAAGACCACTCCAGGTCGCCTCGCGACCGCCGCCCTGCTCGCCGCCGGCGCACTGCTGGCAACCGTCGGCGCCTCCCCACCAGCCTCCGCGCGCCCTGTCCCGGAGTCACCACCGACCGCGGCATCCGCCGCCTCGAGCGCGGCGAACCCGACGAGCCAACAGGCATCGCCGGCCGCGGCAACCGAGTCGGCGCCGTTTGTTGACGACAATGTCTTGTTCCAGCAGAAGACGAACGGGTACGCGTGCTTCCGGATCCCGGCGATCGTGCGGGCGACCAACGGCACCGTGCTCGCCTTCGCCGAGGGCCGGGTCGCGGACTGCGGTGACGACGGCGACATCGACGTCGTACTGCGGAGATCGTCCGACGACGGCAAGACGTGGGGACCGCTGCAGGTGGTATCCGAAGGCAACGGCAGTACGCAAGGCAACCCGGTTCCAATTGTCGACAATCGGACCGGCCGGATTGTCCTCGTCACCACCCACAACGGACCCGACCCGTGCCCGAACGGCTGCGAGCGCGACCCCTACGTCCAGACCAGCGACAACTTCGGCGCGACCTGGACGGCACCGCGCGAAATGACCGAAGGCAAGCTGCCGAGCTGGAACTTCTGGTACGCGACCGGCCCGATGCACGGCATCCAGCTCCAGCACGGTCAACATGCCGGTCGTCTGATTGTCGGCGCCAACTTCGAGACGTACGACGGTGTCGGCCCGCACGTCTACGGCACCCACCTGCTCTACAGCGACGACTCCGGCGAGACCTGGCACATCGGCGCGACCACCTCCCGCGACGACGGCACGGTGATCGCCCAAGAAGTCACCGTGATCGAGCTGACCGACGGCCGCATCTACGCCCTGGCCCGCGAACGCGGCACCGACCCCGGCAACCGCGCGTACGCGATCAGCAGCGACGGTGGCGAGACCTTCGATGCCCCCTTCAAGACCCTGCCCAAACTCGTGATGCCCGATGTCCAGGGCTCCCTGCTCCGCTTCAGCGCCCGCAACGAGGGCGACCGGCGCAACCGGATCCTGTTCTCCGCACCGGCTCACCCGGCCGCCCGCGAAGTGATGACAATCCGATCGTCCTACGACGAAGCGCGGACCTGGGACACCTGGCAGCAGGGCAAGGTGTTCTGGTGGGGACCGACGGCGTACTCGGACATGGTCCGGCTCGACGGCGACCAGGCGGCCCTGCTCTACGAGGCGGGCGTCGCGACGCCGTACGAGACGATCCGGTACGCGCGCTTCAACGAGGCCTACCTCGCAACGCCGAACGGCACTCCCCCGGGCATCCCCGGCCCGCCCGCTCCAGGCCCGTTGACACCTGACGTCGGTCCGGCGCACAACCCGGCGTACGTGCGCGGCGGGGCGACAGTTGCCGAAGGCAAGTTCGGGAGCGGACTCGCGCTGGACGGTGTCGACGATCGGGTCGAGGTGCCGTTCGACCGTTCGATCGACCTCGGCGCAGACGATTTCACCCTGATGACGTGGATCAAGTACGGCGACACCACCGGATCACACGCCATCCTGTGGGCCTACCGCACCGGGTCCGGCACGACACCCCAGGTCTGGCTCCGAGCCGAACCGGAAAGCAACCGGATCCGCGCGCTGCTCGCGGTCGATCGCTTCAACATCACCGTGCAGTCGGCCTCCGCGTACAACGACAACCAATGGCACCACGTCGTCCTGCAACGCGCCGATGGCAAACTCAAACTGATCGTCGACGGCATCGAGGTCGGCTCAGCCACCGCCCCACCCGGTTCGGTAACAGCCGGCAAGGAATTCGGTGTCCAAGGCATCCACGTCGGCCAGCGGGTGGATGGGGTCAACCGCTTCCACGGCACAGTCGACGAGGTCCGCGTCTACCGCCGCGCCCTCTCCGCCGCCGAACTCGACCAAATCCGCCAAACCAACAAGCCCAGCTATTACCAACTAGGCCTAGACCTCCCCTTCACCACCATCAACTAACCCAGCCGTTGCCCGCGCCGACCCGCACCGCAGGCGGGCCGGCGCGGCGGTCAGTTGATGAGCTGCGCGTGCCAGGCCTGGGCTGATGGGTCGGTGAGGGAGGCGACCTGGTCGACGATGACGCGGAGGCGGGCGCGGTCGTCGGTTGCTTCGGTGAAGTCGGCTTTGAAGGCAGCATCGAGGTGCACCGGGGCCGATTTCCACAGGGCCTCGACCAGTTCGGTGAGCAGCTCACGCTGGGACGCGCGCCGGGCCTGGCGTTCCGGTGAGTTCAGCACGTGGAACATCCCGACGCCCTTGAGCAGCCCGATCTCGACGCCGATGCCGTCCGGGACGACCAGGTCCGCCTCGTATCGGATCAGTCGTGACCGGCCGAACACCGCGTGCGTCGCCTGCTCGGCCGCCGTACAGAACCGGCCGATCAGCTGACTGGTCAGATCCTTCAACCCGCCGAGCGCCCGCCGGCTGTCGTCGAACGCCGCACTCGGCCAGTACGGCAATTCGGTCAGCCGCCGCCACCCGTCGTCCAGCTCCGCATCTGTTGCCTCCGGCAAATACAGCCGCCGGACGATCTCCCAGTACTGCGCCCGGTCCGCGCCGACCGCGGCGAGATCGATGTGATGGGCAAC
Source organism: Kribbella antiqua (assembly GCF_004345665.1). Lineage (GTDB taxonomy): Bacteria > Actinomycetota > Actinomycetes > Propionibacteriales > Kribbellaceae > Kribbella > Kribbella antiqua. The sequence goes on along the minus strand of NZ_SLWR01000009.1, from coordinate 375,512 downwards.
GATCCCGTCCTCGACGTCGTGCACCGAATAGGCCACGTCGTCGGCGAAGTCCATCACCTGCGCCTCCAGACAACGCCGCTCGCCGACCCCCTGGCGCAACCACTCGAAGACGGCCAGATCGTCGTCGTACACACCGAACTTCCGCTCGCCGGCACGCCTCGGCCATGGGTACTTCGTCGCCGCGTCGAGCGTGGCTCGGCTGAGGTTGAGGCCCACGCTGCGACCGTCGGCGTCAAAGGTCTTCGACTCCAGCCGGGTCAGGAGTCGCAAGGTCTGTGCGTTGCCCTCGAACCCACCGATCTCAGCCGCGACCTGATCGAGCGCTCGCTCGCCGTTGTGCCCGAAGGGTGGATGCCCGAGATCGTGCGACAGGCAGGCCGCGTCGACGATGTCGGGATCGCACCCGAGCGTCAAGGCCAGCTCCCGGCCGATCTGCGCGACCTCGAGACTGTGCGTCAGCCGGTTGCGGACAAAGTCGTCACTACCGGCCGTCACCACCTGCGTCTTGGCCGCCAGCCGTCGCAGGGCGGCACTGTGCAGTACGCGCGCACGGTCGCGAGCGAAGGCCGTCCGCCCCGGCCGCTTGACCGGCTCAGCCACCCATCGCTCGGCGTCATGCTCGTCGTACCACTCATGCTGCTTCCTCATTACCGCTCACAGTAACCGCCGCCACCGACAGTTTCGTGAACACCACCGAGGGAACCCGGAAAGAGCACAGGGCCAGGTCGAGACCGACGAACCGGCTCCGACGTCCCGATCATGACCGAGAACGAGAAGCAACGACAGGAAGCCGTCATGACGGACGCCAGCACGGCCACCAGCCTCCCTTCGGTCGTCGACCGGGAGACCTTCGAAGCAGAGCTAGCGGAACTGCGGGTCCGGGAGAAAGCGCACACCCACGAAGGTGATGCGATCGCTGCGGCCCGCCGCCGACTGCCCATGGTCGAAGTGGACGCGAGCATCCAACTGATCGGACCCAAAGGGCCGCTCACCCTGCTCGACGCGTTCGAAGGCCGTCGGCAACTCATCGCCTACTACTTCATGTGGCACCCCGGCCATCCCGCGGCCGAGCAATGCCAGGGCTGCACGTGGTGCAACGGCCACGTCTCCGAACTCTCCTACCTGCACTCCCGCGACATCACGTACGCCGTGTTCTGCCAGGGCCCGTACGACGAAAGCCGCCGCTACCACGACTTCATGGGCTGGACGATGCCGTGGTACTCGGCCGAGGCCTCGCTCGACCAACTCCTGGTCGGGCGCCGGATCGGGATGATGCATCTCGTCTGCTACGTCCGCGACGGCGACCGGGTGTTCGAGACCTGGTGGACGACCATCCGCGGCGTCGAGGTGATGGACAACAGTTACTCACTGATGGACCTCACGGTGTACGGGCGCCAGGAGGAGCACGAGGACTCCCCCGCCGGCTGGCCGCAACCCTGGGAGGTCGGCGGCCTGACCGCCAACGGACGCCCCATTTCCCAGTGGTCCCGCGTCGAAGCCGGCCGCTCCGACGACCTCACCGGCTGAATTCGTCGCCGCGGCAGCAAGCGGTGGAGTCGCCGGAGCCTTCATCGGCCGCCGCCTCGCCACCCGCTTCGGCACAGCGCGAGCCCTCCTCCTGTGCGAACTGGGCCTCCCGACCCTCGGTGGAACCGCCGGCCAACTACTCGGCCTCACGCCAGCACTGTGGATCACCACAGCCGGAGTCCCGCTCGCCGGTCTCGTTCTGCTGCTCTCCCCGATCAGGAGTCAGCGCGACTTGCCGACCCGCGCCGACTCGAGCCGCGCCCGGATGGACTGACGAGCCTGCTCGTACGGCGCCTCGTCGTTGTGCAGGATCGACGCGAGATTGGCCGCCTCGTAGTACGCGTTCAGATCAAAGGCGAGCTGCGCAGGATCCACGTCCACCTCGCCACGCTCAACCGCCTCGCGTACGACGTTCTCGATGAGCCCCATCCACTCCTGATGCGCCCCGGCCAGCGCCTCCTGGACAGCGCCACCCCGAGCGGCGTACTCATGCGACACCTTCTGGAAGAAGCAACCACCGGGAAACACCCGGCTCCGCGAGTACTCCAGCCAGCTCTCGCTCAGCGCAAACAACCGCCCAAGCCCAGGCTCGACCTCATACGCCGGCGTCACCACAGCGTCGGCGTAGATCCGCCGCGCGGCGCGGATCGTCGCGAGTTGCAGCTCTTCCTTCGAGCCGAAGTGAGCGAACAGCCCGCTCTTGCTGATCCCGAGCTCACTCGCCAGCCGCCCGATCGACAGCCCTTCGAGCCCGTCGACCGACGCGATGTCGACCGCCCGGCGCAGCACCGCGCGCCGCGTCTGGTCACCCCGCACCAACCGCCCGTCGACCTTCTCCACGACCCGATCCTATTCGCCTTGACCCCACACTCGTTCCAAACTAATAATACGACCGTTCGTATTGTTTGCCAGACCAAGGAGTGCCATGAAGAAGCTGATCCGGGCAGGATTGTCGACAATCGGAATGTTCTCGCCGCCACTGGCCGGGCGAATCGCCTTCGAGCTGTGGCGCCGGCCCCTGGCCCGCGGTCAGCTCCGCGAGGCCGAGCGCGCGATCCACGAGGCCGCCCGAGTCGAGGTCATCGACGGGATCGTCACCTACGCCTGGGGCGACGGCACCCGACCGGTCCTGCTCGTCCACGGCTGGCGCTCGCGCGCGTCGAGGTACGCCGGTTTCGTCGAGCGGCTCCTCGACCTCGGCTACAGCCCGATCTCGTACGACGGCCCTGGCCACGGCGACACCACCAGGCCGATGGGCACGATCCTCGACCACCAGCGCATCATCACCAGACTGGCCGGGAGGTACGGCGACTTCGAAGGCCTGATCGCACACTCGCTAGGCGTGCCGTTCGCCCTGTACGCCGTCAGCCAGGGAGTCGCCGCGGGCAGGATCGTCTCTATCAGCGGCTTCGCGGACTTCGGCTACCTGGTCGACAAGTTCAGCCTCGAGCTCGGCCTGAGGCCGAGTGTGCAGGCCGCGTTGAAGCGGTCCATCGAACGAGAGCTGTTCGACGGTGACCCGGAGATCTGGACCAGATTCTCGGTCGGTCCGGGTGATGCCGAGCTACTCGTGATCCACAACGACGTGGACGACGTGGTGGACCCGACGCAGGTCGACGTACTGCTGGCGTCGTACGGATCGAAGGCCCAGTTCTCCGGCAAGACCGGGCTCGGCCACGGCCGGATCCTGTCGGACCCGGCCGTGATCGAGGAGGCAGTCAGCTTCTTAGATGTCCCGGAAGGTCTCGATCTGAGCGCCTAGCGAATTCAGCCGGGTGGCCAGGTCCTCGTAGCCGCGGTTGATCACGTAGACGCTGCGCAGTACCGATGTACCCTTCGCGGCCATCATCGCGATCAGTGTGACCACGGCCGGGCGGAGCGCCGGCGGGCACATGATCTCGGCGCCGGACCAGTGCGTCGGGCCCTCGACCATCACGCGGTGCGGGTCGAGCAGCTTGACCCGGCCGCCGAGCTTGTTCAGGTCGGTCAGGTAGATCGCGCGGTTCTCGTAGACCCAGTCGTGGATCAGCGTCTGCCCGGTCGCCGAGGCCGCGATCACCGCGAAGAACGGCAGGTTGTCGATGTTCAGGCCCGGGAACGGCATCGGGTGGATCTTGTCGATCGGCGCGTGCAGCCGGGACGGCCGGGTCACCAGGTCGACCAGCCGGGTCCGGCCGTTCTCGGCCAGGTACTCCTCGGAGCGGCTGTAGTCCAGCCCCATCTCCTCCAGCAGCGCCAGCTCGATCTCGAGGAACTCCACCGGCGCCCGCCGGATGGTGACCTCGGAGCCGGTCACGATCGCGGCGGTGAGCAGGCTCATCGCCTCGATCGGGTCCTCCGACGGCGCGTAGTCGACGTCCACGTCGATGTCGCGCAGGCCGTGCACGGTCAGCGTGGTGGTGCCGATGCCGTCGATCTTCACGCCGAGCAGGTCGAGGTAGAAGCAGAGGTCCTGGACCATGTAGTTCGAGCTGGCGTTCCGGATCACCGTGACACCGTCGTACCGGGCCGCGGCCATGATCGCGTTCTCGGTCACCGTGTCGCCGCGCTCGGTCAGCACGATCGGCTTGCCCGGCGTCACCGCCCGGTTCACCATCGCGTGGTACTCACCGCCGGTCGCCTTCACGTCCAGCCCGAACGGCCGCAGCGCCGCCATGTGCGGCTCGACCGTCCGCGTGCCGAGGTCGCAACCACCGGCGTACGGAAGCTGGAAGGTGTCCTCGCGGTGCAGCAGCGGGCCGAGGAACATGATGATCGACCGGGTACGACGTGCCGCGGCCGCATCCATCGCGGCCAGGTCGAGCTGCGCCGGCGGGACGATCTCCAGGTCACCGGCGTCGTTCAGCCAGGTGGTCCGGACGCCGATCGAGTTCAGCACCTCGAGCAGCCGGTTGACCTCTTCGATCCGCGCCACCTTGCGCAGCGTCGTACGGCCCTTGTTCAGCAGGCTTGCGCACAACAGCGCGACGCCGGCGTTCTTGCTGGACTTGACGTCGATCGAGCCGGACAGCGGTCGTCCGCCCACCACACGGAGGTGGACCGGACCGCCACCGAGAGAGACAATTTCGGAGTCGAGTGCCTCGCCGATCCGGGCGAGCATCTCGAGGGTGAGGTTCTGATGACCCTTCTCGATCCTGTTCACCGCGCTCTGGCTGGTGTTCAGTTGCTCCGCGAGCTGCGTCTGCGTCCAGCCGCGATGCTTACGGGCGTCCCGGATGAGATTCCCGATCCGGCTGAGATAGTCATCAGTCATGCGCGGGACCTTATCTCACATGTGAGATACCACTGCGCCGACCCGCCGGTGTCAGCGTAGCCAATGTCACGCAGACCCTACCGGCCACCCCCGGTCGAACTGCCGCCCCCTACAGTTAGCGCAACTCCCGCCGCCACCCGGAGAGGACCAGCAGATGCCCGACGACACGTCCGCCGCGGTGGTCAACGAGTTCGAGGCGGAGTCGTGGCCGCTCGAGGCCGCCGCCGACAGCCTGCACCAGGTGATCGACGGCTTCCAGAACGGCGACACCCGGCCGCTCGTGATCGGCGACGGCGACCAGCCGGTGCTGGTCGTGCTCGCGATTGCGGACCTGGCCGATTTCCGGGCCCGGATCGCGGAGCTGCTCGCCAACCCGGTCGACGCCGGCTGGCTGCGCTACTACCTGCGCTCCCAGTTCGACATGAGCTCGGAGCGGCTGATCGAGCTGCTCGGGGTCGACACCGACCACGGATTGTCCTCGCTGGCGAGTCAGGTGAACGTCGAGCAGGCCGCCGTACTGATGCCGGATCACTTGCGCCGGACCGAGGCCGGCGGCAACCCGCTGATGCTGATCGGCGACGGGATGATGGCGACCGCGGCGCTGGTCGCGTTCCCGGCGTTCCAGGTGCTGCTGGCGATGGACAACGAGGGCAAGGTCGACGACGACTCCTGCGCGCATGACGACGAGGAGAAGCCGACGACGCCGCTGGAGGTGCTGGCCGAGCGGCTCGGGCCGGTGTCGACCCAGCTCGTCGCGCAGATCAACACCGGTCGCGAGCCCGGGCTGCCGCGGTACGAGCTGCACTTCGAGGACGACCTGGTCGAGCACCTGCGCGACCTGGAGCAGCGTGCGCAGAAGGCTCCCGGCGGGGGCGCGTACGACGAGCTGAACGGCCTGCTGCATCAGTTCGACCAGATGCGAAGCGGCCTGGTCCCGGTCGAGGAGGAGGAGCCGACCGAGGCGCCGTACCTGGAAGCGGCCGACCTGAAGGCGGCGCTGCCGGAGCTGCGGGACAACTACCGCGACGGCGCCGACGATCCGTACCTGATCGGCATCGACGGCCGCCCGCTCGCCGGGCTGATCACCTTCGACCTCTACGAGGAACTGCAGAAGGTCTCGGTCGAGCTGGACGGCACCGACGAGGCTCCGGTGCTACCGCTCCCCCATCCGCGCTGGGAGAACGGGCCGGACCTGCTGCCGTTCGAGATCGCGCTCGAGGCGTGCGACGCGGTGATCGAGGACATCTCCAACGGCGAGGGGTCGATGATCTTCATCGCCGACGAGGACGGCGAGCCCGAACTGGTCCTCGCCCCCCTCGTCTGGCTCTGGGCCTACGTAGACCACCTCGACCTGACCACCGCCTAGCCCAACGGGAACAGCGGCTGCCACTCCGCCAGGGTGGCGATCTCGTAGACGTCCTCGGCCCCACCACAGCAATTAACTCAGTGGGAACAGGGGCTGCCACTCGGCGAGGGTCGCGATCTCGTAGACGTCCTCGGCGGTGTACGGGTCTTTGGCGAGGATCTCGCGGAGTTCGGCCTCGTCGGCGACGTCGTAGATGAGCAGCGCGCCGGTCTGGTCGGCGAAGGGGCCGGCGGCGACGAGCTTGCCGGCGGCCTTGAGCTCGGTGAGGTACTCGCGGTGGGCCGGACGGACCTTCATCCGGCGCTCGGTCTCGGCAAGGTCGAAGCGCAACTGCACGACAAATTGGGCCATGACAGAAACCCTACACGGCCTGTAATACAAGGGATTTGGTGCGGGAAGGGAGTCACGAGCCGCCACAGCGGCTGGTTCGAGTCAGACCCGAAAGTCGACGAGTGATCGCCCTTCCCGCCCGGTAATAATGACCGTTCTTTCAGCTCTCATGCAAGGGGTTGTGCAGACAAATTGCTGCGGAGAGTTGGAACAGGTAACGCTTCGTGACAGAACCACTAAACCGATCCATGAGAGCGCTGATACACCTATACAGTCCGTCACGCCGCTCCCCTGTCAAGGACAGATTCCCCGAGTACGACGACAACAAGTCGAGGTACTCCGCGGTCGTATAAGCCGCCTCCCACTCATACCGCCGAAACTCCACAGTCCCGAACCGCCCCGACGCATCGAACTCCGCCGAGTCCTTCGCAATCTCGTCCGCCGCGGGCAGCCCGCGCTCATCCGGATCATCGGTGAACCGCCGATAGCAGTCCTGCACCTCGACCCAGAACTGCTCGCTTCGCCTGCGCCACCCGGGCCAGGTCAGGACTCAGCTCGACCGCCGTCACCGACCACCCGCGCGCGACCATCGGCGCCGTCGCCTGACCGGTCCCCGGCCCGATCTCGAGCACCCGCGGCCGCGGATTCCCCAGCAGTCGAGCGAGGTCGTCGTACATCTCGGGCGGGTACGTCGGCCTGACGCGGTCGTACAACTCCGCGACCTCACCAAACGTCGTGCGCAGCAGCTCCCTACTCACTCCAGGCACGCTAGCTGGCGACGTTGAGAAGCCACCAACCATTTCCTCCGCCGCGAAATGGTCGGTGGCTTCCCAAGGTCGGGGTCAGTCGAGCGAGGCGCGGCCGGCCTCCAGGCGGGCTACGGGGATGCGGAACGGGGAGCACGAGACGTAGTCCAGGCCGGCTTCGTGGAAGAAGTGGATGCTGTCCGGGTCGCCGCCGTGTTCGCCGCAGATGCCGAGCTTCAGCTCCGGCTTGGTCGCGCGGCCGCGATCGACGCCGGTCCGCACCAGCGCTCCGACCCCTTCACGGTCGATCGACTCGAACGGCGACACCGCGAAGATGCCCTTCTCCAGATACCGCGAGAAGAACGCGCCCTCGACGTCGTCGCGGCTGAAACCCCAGGTGGTCTGGGTCAGGTCGTTCGTACCGAACGAGAAGAAGTCGGCCGCCTCGGCGATCTGGTCCGCGATCACCGCCGCGCGCGGCAGCTCGATCATCGTGCCGATCGGGATCTCCCCCGCCACGCCGACCTCGGCGAGCACGCGTTCCACCTCGTCCCGCGCGAGGTGCAGCTCCTGAACAGCGCCTACCAGCGGGATCATGATCTCCGGCTGTGGGTCCTTGCCCTGCGAGCGAAGCTCCACCGTCGCCGACGCGATCGCCCGTACCTGCATCGCGAACAGACCGGGGACGACCAGCCCGAGCCGCACTCCGCGCAGACCGAGCATCGGGTTCTCCTCGTGCAGCCGCTCGACTGCCACCAGCAAGGCCGCGTCGTGCCCCGGGTCCTCGCCGCGTTCGCGAGCGAGCGCGACCTTGACCGCCAGGTCCTCCATCGACGGCAGGAACTCGTGCAGCGGCGGGTCGATCAGCCGGATCGTCACCGGTACGCCGTCCATCGCCGCGAGCAGCTCGAGGAAGTCGCCACGCTGCAGCGGCTCCAGCTCGGCCAGCGCGCCCTCGCGCTCCTCGTCGGTCTCGGCCAGGATCAACCGCTCGACCGACACCCGCCGCTCCCCCAGGAACATGTGCTCGGTCCGGCACAACCCAATCCCCTCGGCGCCGAACCGCAGGGCCCGGGCCGCGTCTTCCGCGGTGTCCGCATTGGTTCGTACGCCGAGACGCCGTACGTCGTCCGCATGCGAGATCAACCGGTGGACCGACTCCACCAGTTCGTCGCCGGCGTCCGGAGCCAGCGATCCTTCGAAGTACTGCACAACCGGCGACGGGACGACCGGGACCTCACCGCGGAACACCTCGCCGGTGGTGCCGTCGATCGAGATCATCTCGCCCGCCTCGATCACCGAGCCGTGGACCTTGATGGTGCCTTGGGCAACATTCACGTCGAGTTCCTCGGCGCCGCAGACACAGGTCTTGCCCATGCCGCGGGCGACCACCGCCGCGTGCGAGGTCTTGCCGCCACGGCTGGTCAGGATGCCTTGCGCCGCGATCATGCCGTGCAGGTCGTCCGGGTTCGTCTCGCGCCGTACCAGGATGACTTTCTCACCGCGCTCCGCCGCCTCGACCGCCGCCGCGGACGTGAAGACGACCTTGCCCGACGCCGCGCCCGGCGAAGCACCGATGCCTTTCGCGATCTTCTCCTTCGAAGCGTCCGCGTCGAACCGCGGGAACATCAGCTGCGCGAGCTGCGCACCCTTCACCCGCCGGAGCGCCTCGTCGATGTCGATCACGCCTTCGTCGACCAGGCTGGTCGCGATCCGGAACGCGGCCGCCGCGGTCCGCTTGCCGACGCGCGTCTGCAGCATCCACAACTTGCCGCGCTCGACCGTGAACTCGATGTCGCACAGGTCGCGATAGTGCCCTTCGAGGGTGGCCATGATCCGCATCAGATCGTCGTACGACGCCTTGTCGATCTGCTCGAGGTCCGCCAGTGGGACCGTGTTGCGGATGCCGGCGACGACGTCTTCGCCCTGCGCGTTCTGCAGGTAGTCGCCGTACACGCCCTGCTGGCCGGTGGATGGGTCGCGAGTGAAGGCGACGCCGGTGCCGGAGTCCATGCCGAGGTTGCCGAACACCATCGAGCAGATGTTGACCGCCGTACCGAGGTCGGCGCCGATGCGCTCCTGGCGGCGGTAGAGGATCGCGCGCTCCGAGTTCCAGGAGCCGAAGACCGCCGCGATCGCGAGGTCCATCTGGGTCCGCGGGTCCTGCGGGAACTCGCGGCCGGTGTGCTCGTGTACGGCGTGCTTGAAGTTCTCGACCAGGGCCTTCAGGTCGTCGGCATCCAGGTCGAGGTCGCTACGTGCGCCCTTGGCTTCCTTGGCCTTCTCCAGCGCGTCCTCGAACACTTCGCCTTCCATGCCGAGCACGGTCTTGCCGAACATCTGGATCAGCCGCCGGTAGGCGTCCCAGGCGAACCGCGGGTTGCCGGACTGGTGCGCGAGGCCGTTCACCGAGTCGTCGTTGAGGCCGACGTTCAGGACCGTTTCCATCATCCCGGGCATCGACGCCGCCGCACCGGAGCGGACCGACACCAGCAGCGGGTCGTCGGCCTGGCCGAGCTTCTTGCCCATCCTCCGCTGCAACTCGTCGACGTGATGGTCGATCTCGTCGGCCAGCTCCGGCGGGACCGAGCCGGTCTTCAGGTAGACCTTGCAGGCTTCGGTGGTGATGGTGAAGCCCGGCGGGACGGGAAGGCCGAGATTGGTCATCTCGGCCAGGTTCGCCCCCTTTCCACCGAGCAGATCCTTCATGTCCTTGTTGCCTGCGGCGAAGTCGTAGACGAGATTCGGCACGATCACTCCCTGGGTTTCAGGTGGTGCTGGAGCGCGGTGAGGTGGCCCGCTGGCCCATCGACTCCGGCGGCGGGGGCGTGTTTTCAGAGTAAGCCAAAAAAACAGTCCAGTTGAACACTGGTCTCACAGCACGAACGTGACTCTGCCCACAGGTCGAAGGCCGGAAAACCCTTGCCTGGTTGACAACGCGAGACAAACAGCACGTTGACCGCGGAATCTGCAGCCGACCGCGATCCGCACTCGACGGAGGTGCGGACAAGAAAACGGGACCTCGGACATCTGGTCAGATGTCCGAGGTCCCGAGGTGGTGTCCGAGGTGCTTGCTAGAGCTTGCGGCGGGTCCTCAGGTAGTCGCCGACGACCGCCGCACCGAGCCCATCGGGGTCCGGGGCGAGCACCCGGCCGCCACTGCGCCGGGCGAGCAGATCGACGAACGCGTTCAGCCGCGGATCGTCGCCGAGCCGGAACACCGTCAGCGACGCGCCGAGCTTCGCCAGCCGGTCCACCTCGAAGATCGTCTTCCGCAGCGTCGCCGGCTCGGGCGGATACGAGAACTCCGCCGTACCGTCCGGCTCAAGGTGAGCGGTCGGCTCGCCGTCGGTCACCATCAGAACCACCGGCTGCGCATCCGGATGGCGACGCAGGTGGCGTCCGGCCAGGAGCAGCGCGTGGTGCGCGTTCGTGCCCTGCTCCCAGGTGCCTTCCATGCCGATCAACTGCGGCAGTTCGACGACGCCGGCGTACCGGCCGAACGTGATCAGCTGGAGCGCGTCGTTGCGGTAGCGGGTCGAGATCAGCTGGTGCAGTGCGAGCGCCGTACGTTTCATCGGCAGCCAGCGGCCCTCCTGGACCATCGACCACGACGTGTCCACCAGCAACGCGACCGCGGCACGCGCCCGATGCTCGGTCTCGGCAATCTCCACGTCCGCGACGTCGAGCTTGACCGATCGTGAGCCGACCCCCGCAGTCCGCAGTACGGCGTTCCGCACCGTCCGGGGGACGTCCCACGGCTGGGTGTCGCCGAACTGCCACCGGCGAGTCGAGCCACTCAGCTCACCGGCCGCACCCGCGTTGGCCGCGTCGCGTTCACCCGAACCCCGGGCACTCCGCAGTACGTCGGCCAGCGCGGTCTGACCCAATTGCCGCAGCGCCTTCGGCGACAACCGCAGCGAACCGTCGGGCGCACGCTCGATCAGCCCCTGCTCGCGCAGTTGCCGCTCCAGCTCCGACAACCGACGAGCATCGACCGTCGCCTCGTCCCCGAGTTGACGGGTGAGGGCATCGAGATCAATGTCCTCCAGCCGCGCCCCCGGATACGACTGCGCCAACTGCTCGGCCAGCGCATCCAGCTCGGCCAGATCCGACATCGCTCGAGCGCCTTCGGCAAGACCGAGGGGATCGTCGCCACTCATGCGCTCCGATCCGGACCAGTCCTCTCCTGGCCGCAGCGACTGCAACTGAGCATCCAGCTGCGCCAGCTGCTGCGCGAGCTGCGGACTGCCGAACGCTTGCTGCGACAGTTCCATCAACTCGGCCCGCTGCTCGGCCGTCATCGAGTTCAGCATCCGCTGCGCCGCGGCCGCCCGTTGCGCCAGTACGTCGATCAGTTCGTCGACGTTGCGCGGATTCTCCGGGAAGAACTCGCCGTGCTTGGCCATGAACTCGTCGAACAGCTGCGGCACGTCCGGCCGGCCCTGCGCATGCGCCGCCAGCAGCGCATTGAGGTCGGTCAGCATCTCGTTGATGCGTTCCACGTCCTCCGGCGTGGTCTGCTGCAGCGCCTCCTTCATGCCCTCGAACCGCGACCCCAGCAGCTCGCGCCCGAGCAACTCGCGAATCTGCTCGTACTTCTCCCGGGCCTCCGACGACTCCCACTGATAATTGGCCAGCTCCCGTACGGCGGCCGCCGTACCAGCCGGAAGCGCGTCGAGCTCGGCCTCCTTGAACCGGGCGTCGTCGGACGGGTTCGGGAACAACTCACGCCGCTCGGCCGCGAGCGCCTCGTCGAGCAGCCGCTGGACGTCGCGCAGCGTCCCGTCGAGGTTGTGCCGCCGCTGGATCTCGCGGCGGCGTTCCCACAGCCGGCGGGTGAGATCGTCCAGGCCCTGCGTGTTCCGGGTGCCGCGCCGGAGCATCTCCTCCAGCGCGGACCGCGGCGACGAACCGTTCATCACGTCGCGGCCGATCTCGTCCAGCGCGTCGCGCAGATCCACCGGCGCGGCGAGCGGATCCGGCCCGTCATGCCACGGACCGTAGGACCAGCCTTCCGGTATCGACGCCGACATGTCAGACCCCGTAGATGGTCGTGTCGTTGTCGGCGTCCTTGGCGACACGTTTGGACAGGTAGAGCATCTCCAACGCGAGCTCGACCGCGGCGGCGATACGGCCGGGCGACTCGTTCGGTTCGACACCGGCCCGGGCCGCGACGTCGTGCAGCACCGGCAGCTCGGGCAAGGCCGCGAGTACGTCGCGACCCGGCACCCGCTCACCGGTCGTCACAAGGTTGCCGTCGGCAATCGCATGGGCGAGCGGACTGAGGTCGAGACCGGCGAACCGCTCCCGCGCGGTGTCCGCAACCGACCGCCGTAGCAGGTACTCGAGCAGCTCGATCTCGCGCCCTTCCTCACCCGGCTCGAACTCGAGCTTGCCCCGCAGTACGGCGGGCACGGCTTCGAGGTCGACCGGACGCGCGACGGCCGGCTCCTCACCGGTGATCGCACTCCGGCGCAACGCGGCCGCGGCGATCGTCTCGGCCGCGGCCACCGCGAACCGGGCGGACACACCCGACCGCTGGTCGATCGCGGTCGACTCCCGCAAGTGCCGGACGAAGCGCGCGAGTACCTCCAGCAGCGGCTCACCCACCTCGGCGGTGAACTCGGCCTCCTGCCGGATCACGTCCACCTCGGCGTCGATGTCGAGCGGGTAGTGGGTCCGGACCTCGGCGCCGAACCGGTCCTTCAGCGGCGTGATGATGCGGCCGCGGTTGGTGTAGTCCTCCGGGTTGGCCGTTGCCACCAGCAACACGTCGAGCGGCAGCCGCAGCGTGTACCCGCGGACCTGGATGTCGCGCTCCTCCATCACGTTCAGCAACGCGACCTGGATCCGCTCGGCCAGGTCCGGCAGCTCGTTGATCGCGACAATCCCGCGGTGCGACCGCGGGACCAGACCGAAATGGATGGTCTCCGGATCTCCCAAGCTACGTCCCTCGGCCACCTTGACCGGGTCGACGTCACCAATCAGGTCTCCAACAGACGTGTCCGGAGTCGCGAGCTTCTCGGCGTACCGCAGATCGCGATGCAGCCACGCCACCGGCAGGTCATCACCAAGCTCGGCGGCCCGACGCCGCGATTCCGGAGTGATCGGGTCGAGCGGGTGCTCGGGCAGCTCCGCCCCCTCGATCACCGGCGTCCACTCGTCCAGCAGGCCAACAAGCGTGCGCAGCAGTCGCGTCTTGCCCTGACCGCGCTCACCCAGGAGTACGACGTCATGCCCCGCGAGCAGGGCGCGTTCGAGTTGCGGAATCACCGTGCGGGTGAATCCGACGATCCCCGGCCAGGGATCACGCCCGGCGCGGAGTTCTTTCAGCAGGTTGTCTCGGATTTCGGCCTTTACTGACCGTGGTAGATACCCGGCGGCCCGGAGGTCACCGGCCTTACGGGGAAGTTCAGCAGGTGCACTAGTCACCCTGAAGACGTTAGCTCGGTCACCCCAGCGAACGCTCGCGATATCTCACCTTCTCGGCGTCACCCGGCCCGAGGTGAACAGGTAACCCGGCCTGAAGGTCATAGGCACCCACGGGTTCAGCGGTGACTCCCGGGTGACGAAATGGTCGCCGTCGGCGGGCGCCGTCGGATGCAGCTCGTACTCCTGCTCAGGCTCCTCCGCGAACGCCAGCCGGTCCCCGGTCGCGTGGGCGAGCACCACCAGCCGATCATCTCGCCGTACGACGTCCAGCCGCACACCGGCTCGTTCGTACCGCCCGACGTGACGGTCGTCCAGGATCGGCATGTCGATCGGCTGCGGCGGCGCCGGGTGCTCGACGCCCACGTAGTGGCTGAAGATCTCCGAGACCAGCGGTTCGAACAGACCCGGACCGTTGCCCGAGTTCGTCAGCAGGCAGACGGCCAGGCGTGCCTCGGGATCGATGCGCAGGAAGGCCAGCTGCGAGATCGTCGTACCGTCGTGGCCGAACAGCTTCCGGCCTTGCCAGTCGTAGATCCGCCAGGTCAGGCCGACGCCGGTCATCCCGGCGGCCCCGCCGGGGTTGACGACCTGCTGCTCCTGCATGTCCTTGAACCGGTCGTCGGTGAGATGCAGCTCGGCGAACCGCAGCAGGTCGCCTGCGCTCTGGGTGATCAGCCCGCACGGACCGATGCTTCGCGGCAGCTGCCAGGTCTTCACGAGCGAACCGTCGGTCGCGAGATGGCCGGCAGCTGCCCGGTGCAGGATCGCTTCTTCGGGCAGGGTGACGGTGCTCTTGAGCCCCAGCGGTTCGATGAGGCGCTGCTTCAGCGAGTCGTCCCAGGTCCGGCCGTCCAGGACCTCGATGATCCGGCCGGCTACGACGAATCCGGCGTTGCAGTAGGAGTACGCCGTACCCGGTTCATAGAGGAGCTCCGCGTCGGCGAGGAGACCGACGTACTTCTCGACGCAGTCGTCGCCGCGGCCGGTGTCGGTGAACACGTCGCCGTCGATCCCGCTCGTGTGGGTGAGCAGGTGACGGACCGTGACCCGCGGGTCGATCGGCGCCTCGGGCAACAGCTTGACGACGGGATCGTCCAGCCCGAGCCGGCCCTCGGCGGCCAGCTGCACGATCATCGTCGCGGTCCACGGCTTGCTGATCGACCCGATCTGGAAGACCGAGTCCTCGGTCGTCTCGACCTCGGTGTTCTTGTTCAGCACGCCGTACGGCGTGATCGTCGTCTCGCCGTCGTGCCAGATCCCGAGCACCGCGCCCGGGACCTTCGCCGTACCCGCCAACTCACTCAACCGCACAGACCAGTCAGGCATGCGCCCAACTTACTTCGCCAGTTCCTCGAACAACCCGCGCAGTGTGGACCAGGCGGCATTCTCGTCGAGGCCTTGCTCCTGGAGGATCTGGGCCGCGACCCCGGCCGAGTCCCGGTAGAAGGCGAGCAGCAGATGCTCGGTGCCGATGTAGTTGTGGCCAAGTGTCAGCGCCTCCCCCAGTGCGCCTTGCAGGACATGCGCGGTACGACGGGTGTACGGCGGATCCTCGGCATCCAGCGCCTTCTCGACCGTCTCCGCATCCGCCGGCGCGCCGGCGGGGCTCTTGGCGTCGACGGCGGCCCGGACGGAGTCCTCGGTGATGTTGTGAGCGAGGAGCACTTTTGTCGCCAGCGACTCGGGCTGCGAGAACAAGGCCAGCAGCAGGTGCTCGGTTCCGATGAACGCGTTGTTCCGTCCGCGCGCGACATCCTTCGCGGCGTCGAGGACGGCCTTCGTCCGGGTGGTGTAGCGGCGGAAGCCGGGCTTGCTGGTCCAGGAGTCGGCGAACCGCTTGTGCGCGGCTTGCTTGCTCACGCCGAGCACCGCGCTGATCTCCACCCAGGACTTGCCCGCGCCCCGCGCGCGGTCCACGAAGAACCCGAGCGCTGCGTCGCTGGTGCTGGTCAGTTCGCTGATCGTCGCCGCAGCGGCCGCGAGCTGCTCGAGCTCGTCGTCGCTGCCGGCGTCGGCCTTGATCGTGTTGATGAGTTCCTGCAGATCAGGTCCGGGAGTCATGCGTCAACCCTAGGTTGACAGCCACGCGCCCGTCAACCCTGGGTTGACGATTAGGGTGCGCGGCATGCAGGTGGTGCCGGATGTGATCAGCGGCGGGTTGCGGGTGCTGTTCTGTGGGATCAATCCGGGGATGATGTCGGCCGCGACCGGTCATCACTTCGCCAAGCCCGGGAACCGGTTCTGGCCGGCTCTGCATCTGAGCGGCTTCACCCCGCGCCAGCTGCAGCCGGCCGAGCAGGCGGAGTTGCTGAGCTATCGCCTCGGCATCACCAACGTCGTCGATCGTCCGTCCGCGCGGGCCGATGAGTTGACCCGCGCGGAGTACGTCGCCGGTGGGGAGAACCTGGTCTCGAAGGTGCTCGAGTACCAGCCGGAGTGGCTCGCGGTCGTCGGCGTGACGGCGTACCGCGATGCTTTCGGCGAGCGTACGGCCAAGATGGGCAAGCAGGATCGGATGATCGGCGCCACCCGGGTCTGGATCCTGCCGAACCCGAGCGGCCTCAACGCGCACTACACGCTGCCGAAGATCGCCGCGGCCTTCTCCGAACTCGAGGTGCTTACCGCAGCGCGTTCTTGAGGGTCGAGATCGCCAGGTCGATCGCGGCGTTGGCGGCGTACGTGTCGCGCAGCGCGTCCAGCATGACGAAGTCGTGGATGATCGCGCCGAACCGTACGGCGGTGGTCGGAACGCCCGCCTCGAGGAGCTTGGCGGCGTACGCCTCACCCTCGTCCCGCAGTACGTCGGCCTCACCCGTGATCACCAGCGCCGGCGGAAGACCCTGAAGCTGCTCCGTCGTGGCGCGCAGCGGCGACGCGGTGATCTGGTTCCGCTCGTTCTCGTCTGTCGTGTACTGATCCCAGAACCACTTCATCCCGTCCAGCTGAAGGAAGTAGCCCTCGGCAAATTCCTTGTACGACGCCGTGTCGAATGACGCGTCGGTGACCGGGTAGAACAGCACCTGCTGAACGAACGGCACGTCGCCGCGCTCCTTCGCCAGCAGCGTCACTGCCGCGGTCATGTTGCCACCGACCGAGTCGCCCGCGATCGCCAGCCGGGTCGCGTCCAGGCCGTGGTCCTTGCCTGAGGCGATGATCCAGCGGGCGACGGCGTAGTTCTGCTCGAGCGCGTGCGGGTAGCGGACCTCCGGCGACAGGTCGTACTCCGGGAACACCACCGCGGCGCCGGCACCGACGGCGAGCTGACGGACCAGCCGGTCGTGGGTGTGCGCGTTGCCGAACACCCAGCCGGCGCCGTGGATGTAGAGGATGACGGGCAGCACGCCGGTCGCGCCCTTCGGCTTCACGATCCGGGCCTTGGTGCCATCGGCCGCGGTCACCCATTCCTCGTCGATCTCGAGCTTCGGGTAGTCGGTGGTCTGCACCTCGTCGACCAGCTTGCGGCCTTCCTCAGGCGCCAACTGGAACAGGTACGGCGGGTTTGCGGTCGCGTCGGCGAAGGCCTGGGCAGCGGGTTCCAGCACGGTCATGGGGATCTCCTCGTGGGTGGAGAACGGGCGTTCTCCTGCGATGTCCGCTACTCTAGGAGAACGATGATTCTCCGCGCAAGGTGGCGCGGGTCACCCGGGAGGCGACAGATGGTTCTGGAGACGGCGACGGCACAGCAGCAGGTGCTGGACGCGGCCGACGCGTTGTTCTACGAGCGCGGCGTGCAGGCGGTCGGGATGGACGCGATCCGGTCCGCGTCAGGGGTGTCGCTGAAACGGCTCTACCAGCTGTTCCCGTCGAAGGAGAACCTGATCGAGGCGTACCTGGACCGCCGCGACGCGCTCTGGAAGTCGATGCTCGCGTCGCACGTCGACGCCGCCACCGATCCCCGCTCGCGGATCTTGGCGGTGTTCGAGTTCCTGCACGACTGGTTCCGCCAGCGCGACTACCGCGGCTGCGCGTTCATCAACTCCTTCGGCGAGCTCGGCACGGTCTCACCGCGCGTTGCCGAACTGGCTCTCCAGCACAAGGAAGGCTTCCGGCAGGCGTTGATCCAGTTGTCGACCGAAGCCGGCGCCGCCGACCCCGAGCGCCTCGCCGACCACCTCATCCTCCTCAGCGAGGGCGCCATCACCCGCTCCGCCATCTCTGGCTCCCCCGACCCGGCCCTGCGCGCCCGCGAAGCCGCCGTGCTCCTCCTGGACGCCTCACTGCCCAGCTGAGCCCGTGCGGTTGGCAGGATGTCCGCATGCGGGCTAGTGAGCTGGTGGGGTCGGATCTTCCGTACGGCGAACGTATGCGGCAGGCCGCGCTGGAGGGGCGGCGACTGCGCGGCACTACCGAGCTGACCGAGCTACTTGGTGAGCTAGGCCGAGGTACGGCGTACGAGCGGACGCTCGGGCTGACGATCGCGCAGGCGGCTGGGTCGGTCGACTACGTGACTCGGCTGCTGCGCGACCCCGATCCGACAGTGCAGAGCCGCGCGCTCTCCGCGGTCCGCCGCAGCACTGCGGTCTCGGACGACGACCTGCGGATCCTGTACGACGACGCGCCCGCCGCACTGCGGACGAAGCTGCTCCATGTGGTCCGCGCCGGCAAGCGATCGCATCTGGCGGCCCGGCTGATCGACGAGCACCGCGAACGCTGGGGCGACCAGGCCGCTGCCGGACTGCTCAGCACCACGGACGACCAGACTGTCGAGCGACTGCTCCCCGACCTGGCGTACTGTCTCAGCACCGGCGAGTGGCAGCGACTCGGCGAGCGGCACCCGAAGGTCGTCCTCGCCTACGCGAGCAGCACGCTCCCGAGCGGGGCCGACCGCGACGAGTGGTGGCAAGGTACGGCGTACGGCGTCGTCGGCGCACTGGACCATGACGAGGCACAGGTCGCCGGGCTGCTCAAGACCGCTCTGCCGGACGATCAGTTGCCGCTGGCAATCATCTCGATCCTCGGCCGGCTGATCGACGCCGATCCGGCCGGGGCTCTAGCCATCCTGCTGACACCGTCACGCGCCGCCGCTCTTGGCGCGGCGCTCACCCCCGCTGTCCGCCGCAGGCTGCACAGGTATTCCGACTACGACCTCATCGCGCTCGGGCGGCTGCTCTGGCCGGACCTCACGCAGCTCCTCTCGGATCTGCCACCCTCCCGGCGGGCGACCATCTTCACCGCCGTCACCAGCACGGTTGAGCTGGGCCAGACCGTCCTGCCGACCGAACTGCTCGCCGTACTCCCGCGGGAGCTCCGTTTCGAGCAAGCCCGGCGGATGCTGACGCTCGCCCCGATCGCCGAGACCGCCCGCGAACGCTGGCGAATCACGGCCTTCCTCCCGTACGACGAGGCGTTCGCCCTGCTCAGGCCGGAGATCACCCAACCGGATGCTGACGACCGCGCCTGGGTCTACCGGGCCGTGATCGGTTCGGCGGGCTATTCCCGGCAGTCCGCACATGTGGAGAGCGCACTCACCTGGGCCACGCGTGCGCGCAACGAGCGCGACACCGTGCGCCAAGGCGTGGTCAGAGCGACCAACGAGCTGCCGCCGTCGACGTACACCGACCTATTGGTGGCGCCGCTGCAGACGCTGCTCACCGATGCGCTGGAGGCTCGCGACACCTCCTGGTATACCCGGTCTCTGCTCGGCCACATCGCGGAAACCGCCGTACGGGAAGGTGCGCTGCGGCAGCAGGAGCAGCTGCTGGAGTGGGGACTGCAGGCGCACGCCCGGATCACCGAGAACCAGGGCACCATCCAGCTCTACGGAATCATCGACGGTCTCCCACGCGGCCAGGAGAACGCCGTGTACGACGTACTGCGCGAGTACGTCGATGCCGCCGTCGCGCGGCGCGAGTTCATCCTGCCGATGGGAATCGCCCGGGCGTTCGGCAAGCGCGGCTGGGGCAACGAGCACCTGCACCACGCGCTCGAGCAGGCGGTGTGGTCCAACCAGGAACCCACCGTCGGCCAGGCCACAGAGCTCTGGCTCGAGCCCACAGCGACCCGGTCCGAGCGCATCGAACGGATCATCGGCCGCGATGTCGGCATGGCCCGGTGGGACCCGGTCTGGGCTACTGTCACCGAACTGCGCACCGATCTGCTGGATGCGGTGCTTGCAGCACCTGAGCGGATCCGGCGGTTCGAGCGCAACCACGCCGCGTGGCAGGTCTCCAGTGCGGCGCTACGCCGCTGGCTGCCGCGCCAGCACGCTCGGTACGCCGAGCTGCTCGCCGCTGCGGCTTCGGACGCGAACATGCCGGCGTGGGCTCGGGCCAACGCGGTATCGGCACTCGGACGAGTGCCTGGGGTGGGATGCACGGCGGTTGAGGCGTTCCTGAGCAGCGATGCCGTGCTGCTGCAGGAGGCTGCACTGAGTGCGCTCGCCTGGACGGACTCGCCGGAGCAGGTGTTGCCGGTACTGCTGGAGAACGTTGGTGACGACCGTGCGCGGGTCGCCATCTACGCGGCAAGCCGGGCAGCGCGGTTCGTCCGGCCCAGTCGGCTCCCGTCGCTACTGCTTCCAGTCCTGATCGGCGCCGGGGTGAAGGTGACGTCGCGGAAGGAGGCGGCTCGGATGCTCGGCCAGCTCCGCGTACCTGGTGCGAGCGTCGTACTCACGGAGGCGTGGAGCTCGGCGCACCGCGATGTGAAGGCGGCTATCACCAGCGCTGCTTCGCAGTACTTGCTGCATGAGCCAGCTAGCTGGGCGCTGCTGCAGCAGGCGGTGCACGACACTGCCGCGACTGCGAACGTGCTGACGCAGCGGTCGTCGTACGGGATGGCTGCCAAGTACAGGTCACGCTATGCGGACCTGCTGATTGCGGTGACGAACCGGCCGGAGCCTGAGGTCGTGCGGCGGGCCCTGCTATCCCTGCGGCGCTGGGGCCGGTGGAACCCGTCCGCCGCACCTGTCTGCGCCGGCTTCATCACCGACCTCACCACGCGCGCTTGGAACGACGCCACGACTGCACTGGTCGGGTTGGTCGCGACGGATCCACAGCTCGGGCTGGACGACCTCATCTCGGTAGTGCGGTTGCTGGTGCGCTTGGAGAGCGATCCCAATCTGCCCAACGCACTTCCCGACCGCGACCATCCTGCGCGCCAACGCCTGACCGCCGTCGTACACGGCCTGACTTCGTCCTTCAACGCCAAGCCGGCCGAGTCCCGCCAAGTCCTCAAAACCGTCGCCGCTGAACTCACCGATCCAGACTTCCTAGGCCTTCGGCTGCAGCTACTGACCTACGCCATCGACTGGGCTGACCTGTCCACCGAACTCGCCACCCTGGCGACCGCCGTAGCCGACCGCCCCCTAGCCGCCCTCACCGCCACCGACCTCCTCCAAACCCGCCTAGCCGCGACCGAACCTCAGTGGACCCCCGATTCCCTAGAACCCGCCACCACCAATCTCCTCACGACAGCTGTCGACCATGCGGGTCTGAACGAGGGCCTCTTCGCCTGCGCTCTGGTCTCGGCCGCAGGCCCGCGCTCCGGCTGGGCACCGTCCTGGCGCAACCTACTGGTTGCCCTGCGCAACCACCCGGCCCTCGACGTACGTCAACGAGCTCTGGACCTGACCACCACTCCCGAGACCTAACCATCCTCGCGAGCAGGCGTACCGGCGTACCGGCGTCACTCGCCCGGCGCGCCTTCCTCCGCGGCTCGCTTGGCTCGGGCTCGGCGCTTGCCTTCGTGCATGGCGACGACGCGCGCCACCGGGATCGCCCGCCCCTCCTCGAGCAGATCTTCCGGGAGCGCCTGCGGAGCCGGCAGCTGATCCGCCCACCGATCCGCATCACCCAGCAACCCCGGCGCGGTGCGGACTGTGAAGTCGCGCGGCGTCACCCGGTCGAGGTCATCCCAGCCGACCGGGAACGACACCGGCGTACCAGGCCTGACGCGCGGGCTGTACGCGGCAACAACAGTCGCTCCACCGGACCGCGTCGAGTCCACGAACACCTTCCCGCCCCGATCCTCCTTGATGTACGCCGTCGTCGCGACGTCCGGGTCGATCCGCTCAGCCCGCGCCGCGATCGCCCGGGTGGCGGCCGCCGCATCCTCGATCGACACGGCATCGTCGATAGGCACGAAAACGTGGACCCCCTTCGCGCCACTGGTCTTGACCGCACCAGCTAGACCGGCGTCGGTCAGCGCCTGCCGCACCAAGAACGCGGCCTGCACCGCCTTCGCAAACGTATCCCCCTCCGGCGGATCGAGATCGAGCACAAGATGCGTGACGCGATCCCAGCGATCTGCCCGCATCAGCGTCGGGTGGTACTCGACAGCCCGCTGGTTGGCGAACCACAACAGCGTCCGCCGGTCGTCGCACAACGCGTACGACACTTCCCGCTTGGACGCCTCCGCCCACACCTTCGTCGTCTTCACCCACTCAGGCGTGTACTTCGGCACGTTCTTCTGCATGAACGCCGGCTGTCCAGGCCGGATCCGGATCACCGACAGCGGCCGCTCCCGCAACTCAACCAGGATCCGCTCGTGTACGGCGTCGAGGTAGTCGACCAGATCCCGCTTGGTCGCCTCGGCCCCATCGAACAACGGCTGATCCAAATTGGTCAGCCCCACCCCATCCCGCACCTCATCCGGCTCACGCGCCATCCCCCGAGCTTAACCGCGCAGCCGCCAGTCTCCCCCTCAGTTCACCGCCCACCGCTTGCCTATCACTTTCTGACCGGTCTTGAGTGTGACGTTTCCCCTTGTGGATAAGGGGATTCCGGCCTTGGCTGACTTGCCTCGGCATCCAATCGAACATATGCTCGGATACATGTTCGACGATGATCTGGATGAGCTCGACACCGCAGACCTGCTGGTCGCCGCGGCGCAGTTCGTCGACATCCAAGAACACGCCGCGGTACGGCTCCTCGAGGCCGCACTCGCCTACGCCGACCGCCACGCCGTCGTCAACTACGACAGCGGCGAGGTGCTGCCCGGCACCGAACGATTGAAGGTGTACGGCGGTGACGGCTGCCCCGGTGTGGCCGAGTTCGCCCCGCTCGAGTTCGGCGCCGTCACCCGGATGTCCACCGGCGCGGCCGCCTCCTTCATCGGTGAGGCGTTGGCGTTGCGGCACCGCCTACCCAGGATCTGGGCCGCCGTGCTGGCCGGGAACGCGGTCGCGTGGCGGGCCCGCAAAATCGCCCACGCCTGCCTGTCCCTGTCGCTGGAGGCGGCCGCGATCGTCGACCGCCGCGTCGTCGGCATCGTCAACACCGTCACCCCCACCAAACTGGCCACCATCGTGAAGGCCGCCATGTGGGAAGCCGACCCCGACCTGGCCAAAGCCCACGCCGAAGCCGTCGCCAAAGCCCGCGGCGTCTACGTCGGCCCCTCCGACGACCACGGCACCAAACGGTTCTGGGTCCGCGCCGCCGCCGGCGACGTGATCCGCTTCGACGCCACCATCAACGACATCGCCCACGCGTTGAAGATCCTCGGCGACCCCGACACCCTGGACGAGCGCCGCGCCAAGGCGATCGGCTGGATCGCCGACCCGGCCGCCGCCCACCACCTTCTCCAGGTCGCCCGCTACCTCGCCCGCACCCGCCCCCACATCCCCGACGACGACCCTGCCCGCCACAGCAGCGGACAGCCCGCTGCCGACACTCACCGCAACGCCACCGACGTGCACGACGCACATACCCGCGACCAGGCCGACGTCGGCGACTCCTGCGCAGGCACCGATGCTGACGTCGGCGACTCCTGCGCAGGCGCCGATGCTGCCAACGGGCGGCCCGCCGGTGATGACTTGCCGGCTCCGGACGACGACCAGGTTCTGGATGACGACGAGGTTCTGGACGACGACCAGGTTCCGGACCATTGGACCGCGTCGCGTGACGAGATGGCTCCCGATGACGATCCCGACCCGGACGACTGGCATCCGCCGATCGACGACCGCGCGGCGACCGACACCGGTGCGCCGAGTCGGCCTGGAGGCGACCTCGAACTGGACGCATTCGCCCGAGCGATGCTGGCTGACTCGCTCCCGGCGCGGCTCGCAGCGATCAAGCAGCACGCCTACAGCCACGGCCTCGCCGCCGACACCGGGCAACGCCCCAACCGGCACACCCTCTACGTCCACCTCACCGACAAAGCACTCGCCACCGGCAACGGTGTGCTCCGGGTCGAAGAACTCGGACCGCTGCTGCTCAACCAGTTGAGCGAACTCCTCGGCCACGACCACATCGTCGTCAAACCGGTCATCGACCTGCGCGAACAGGTCAATGTCCACAGCTACGAAATCCCCGACCGGATCCGCGAACGCGTCCGGCTCCGGCACCCGGTGGACATGTTCCCCTACGGCGCCGCCGAAGCCACCACCCGAATGGACCAAGACCACATCACCCCCCACAACCGAACCGGCCCACCCGGCCCACGAGGCCAGACCGACCCCGACAACCTCATACCACTCGGCCGACTCCACCACCGCGCCAAAACCTTCGGCGGATGGCAGAGCCGCAGGCTGCCCACCGGCGGCATCGAATGGACCAGCCCGCACGGGTTCCGCTTCCACGTCGACCACACCGGCACCCACCCGCTGTCCCCGATCACACGGCCGTCCGAACGCTAGCCTCCACAATCCACCCATCGCAGCCCGCCAACGGCTCACCGGCGCGAGCGACCCGGAGGCGGAAGCCGAGAGCGAACGCGGAGGCAGAGCCGGCGGCGAACGCGGAGGTGGAGGCGGGTGGGGCGGACGCGGAAGCCAAGGTGGAGGGGACGGGAACGGGGACCGCGGCTGGGGTTGGGTGGCATGGCTGGGGTGTGTTTCACAGTCGGGTTCGTCTGCTGCATGGTCGACGGTCTTGGCTGGCTGCGCGGATTGGGGCGGCGCTGTAATCAGTTCGCTGGTCATCGGCTCGTCCGGTGCGGTCGCGGGGTTGTGTTGTGGCATGTCGGATCAGTGAACTGGTGCCCGGTTGCCGCGACCCTGAGTTGCTGAGGCGGTTCTGGTGCGAGGTTCTGGACTTCGTCGTACTCGATCGCGAGGACGACGGCTCGCTGGAGATCGGGCCGCGCGAAGGGTTCGGTGGTCCGCAGCCGACGATCATCCTCAGTCGCAGGGATGAACCGGAGAAGGGGAATTCCCGGCTGCACATCGACGTCAACGCCACCGACCGCGACCAGGACGCAGAGCTCGAACGCCTGCTGGAGCTCGGTGCACGTCCGGCCGACATCGGCCAGACAGGCGACGAACCCTGGCACGTCCTGGGCGACCCCGAAGGCACGAGATCTGCCTCGTCAGGGCCCGCCTCGCCCCACTCTGACGCTCATCGGCCACGCCTCGGCACCAGCCACCTAGGTCTGCCTCGAAGTCCGGTACGACGGCGCGTCGTGATGGTGAAGTCAGTGAGGCCCCGGTCGAGGGTTCATCGACCAGGAAGAACCTGAACACCCGAGAGCTCCAGACCACACCCCTCGCGGTGACGAGCCGGCTTGACCCCGACCTATGAGCGATGAGCGGTGGGCGCAGCCGGACCGCTGTCTGCTGTGCCACACGGTCGGTTCGGCCCATGGGCCTGGCCGAAACGGCCGCTGATCGAAGCGACCAGCTCGTGGGTGCGGCCTGTGCGCCCTGCCGGGACGTCCCGGACTGCCCCGGCTCCCGGTGGCGGTGCGTGCGCTGTTCCGGCGGTGGGAGCGGGCCAGCCCTCGACCGTGTCCAGCTGGTCTTCCTCGAGCAGGCTCTTGCCGACCTCGTGGCCCTGTGGCTAGCGCGTTGGCGCCAGGTACAACGTCTGACCGGCGTACACCTGATGCAGTTCGGGCCCCGGCTGCAGCATCGACGCGACGATCCAGGGCGGCGAGGCGCTGAGCCCGCGGCAGCAGGTGGACCGGATCAGCAGCGCCATCAGCACCTCGTACCCGGACCCCTTGGCGCGCCAGTACAGCGACGCGTAGAAGATCCTGGTCGACTGCAGTCTGGAGCGGGCGACCGAGCTGGCCGGTAGGACTGGTTCGCGTCCAGCCCCGAGCGCAGGCACCCGCGCAGCTCCCGGGTTGCCAGCGATTCGGCACCGCCGCGTCGACTCTTGGCAGGCATGGGGCACAGATCGTCACCGCTGTGCAAACCCGCGGCGGATGCGGCCGGACCGAGCACCTGGGACGTCAGCGCGGACTCAACGATCGCCCGGGCGCACCAGCACCAGCCGACACTCGGAGCTGCAGCAAGAGCCGTCCGATGGCATCACGGCAGAACCAGACGACCACGCGCTGGGACGCCCGCGGCGGATGCGGCCGGACCGAGCACCTGGGACCTCAGCGTGGCCTGGGATATGACGACGCGGTGTGTGCCGCTACGCGCTTGGGCCTGTGGAGCGAACTGCGCCCCTGCGGGGCTCGTTGGCGGTGGGTGGTTGCGGGAGTTAGCCGCCTGACACGCCGATTTCGGCTGCGGCTAGGTCGGCTGAGAGGCCGTCTGTGTCGTTGAGCCAGCCTTCGGGGAGGACTATGTGGTCTCGGGGGCTTCCTTGGCGGCCTCGGGGGGCGCCTAGTTCGGCTACTGGGAAGGGGATGGTGGGGTCGAGTTGGGCGAGGAGGTCGTCCAATTGACTGAGGGACTCGACCATGCCCAGGGCGGCTCGGAGGTCGCCGCCGGCGGGGAAGCCCTTGAGGTACCAGGGGACGTGTTTGCGGAAGTCTCGGAGGCCGCGGGGTTCGCCCATCAGGTCGGCAAGTAGTTCGCCGTGGCGGCGCATGACCTGGGTGACCTCGCCGAGGGTCGGCAAATTCAACGCTTCCCCGCCGGCGAAGGCGACTGCCAGGTCGCGGAAGAGCCAGGGGCGGCCTAGGCAGCCGCGGCCGACGATGACGCCGGCGCAGCCGGTTTCGGCGACCATCCTCAAGGCGTCGCCGGCTTCCCAGATGTCGCCGTTGCCGAGCACGGGGATGTTCACATGAGAAACCAGCGCAGCGATCGTGGTCCAGTCGGCCTGGCCGGAGTATGCCTGCGCCGCCGTACGGCCGTGCAAGCCGATCGCGGCGGCACCCGACTCCTCGGCGATCCGGCCGGCGTCGAGATAGGTCTGATGCGCGGAGTCGATGCCGATCCGCGTCTTCATCGTGACCTGCACCCCGTACGGCGTCGCAGCCTGGACCGCGGCACGCAGGATCGCGCCGAGCAGGTTGCGCTTCCACGGCAGCGCGGCTCCCCCGCCCTTGCGCGTCACCTTCGGGACCGGGCAGCCGAAGTTCAGGTCGACGTGCGCGACGCCGTACTGGTCGCAGAGCAACTGGACCGCGCGGCCGACGTACACCGGATCGACGCCGTACAGCTGCACCGACCGCACGGTCTCACGAGAGTCGAACGTGAGCATGTCGAGCGACTTCTGATCGCCCTCGACGATCCCGCGCGAGGTGATCATCTCGCACACGTACAGCCCGGCGCCCTGTTCCGCGCAGAGGCGCCGGTACGCCGCGTTCGTGATGCCGGCCATCGGCGCCAGCACCACGGGCGTGTCGATCGTCAGATTGCCCAGCTTCAACATGTCAGGCCTTTGCCACCAGGACCTGGCCGTTGCCGGAGACCTGAGCTTTGTAAGGCTGTACGGCGTTCGCCGTCGTCGTCACGTCGCACGCGATACCGGCGCCGGAATGCTTGACCACAGCAACATCATCCATCGTGCAGGTCACCTTGGCCGCATCGGGTGCGGTCCGCAGTACGGCGTCGATCACCTTCGGCTTCACGATCGCGACCGACTCGGAGGTGAACTTGTACGACGCGCTGTACTGCTTCGCGTCGACGGTCAGCGCGCCGCTGTACGACTTCCCGGCGTACGTGACCGTGCAGGTCAGCGAGTGCTTGCCCGGCGTCTCGATGTCCGCGATCCCCGGGCACTTCACGGAAGTGGTAGCAGCCTTGCCCGCCGCGATCTGCGCCCGCTTGGCGATCTCGAACTGGATCCGGTCCGCCAGCGGCGCGTCGCTGGAAGGCGCGCCGGTCACCTTCGGCGTCGGCCACGGCTTCGACGGCGTCGGCAGCGGAGTCAGCGAGGGCGTGGATGCGGTGGGGATCGGAGCGCTGGAGCTGCTGCGGCCAGCTGAGGATGGCGCCGACGACGGCGGACTGTCGGAGCACGCGCTCAGCGCGAACACCACGACCGCGGCGACTCCGAAGACAGCCAGCCCGAACCGCAGCTGCGACCCCCGAAACGCCATCGTCAGCAACCGACCAGGTGCTGGGCGAGGTAGCCGGTCACCTCGGTCAGCGCGACGCGCTCCTGCTTCATCGAGTCGCGCTCCCGGATCGTCACCGCCTGGTCCTCGAGGGTGTCGAAGTCGACGGTGATGCAGTACGGCGTACCGATCTCGTCCTGGCGGCGGTAGCGACGGCCGATCGCACCCGCGTCGTCGAAGTCGACGTTCCAGTTCTTCCGCAGCTCGGCGGCCAGATCGCGAGCCTTCGGGGACAGATCCGCGTTGCGCGACAGCGGCAGTACGGCGGCCTTGACCGGAGCGAGCCGCGGGTCGAACCGCAGCACCGTCCGCTTGTCCACGCCGCCCTTGGCGTTCGGCGCCTCGTCCTCGGTGTACGCGTCGAGCAGGAACGCGAGCACGTTGCGGGTCAGGCCGGCCGCGGGCTCGATCACGTACGGCGTCCAGCGCTCGCCCTTCTCCTGGTCGAAATACGACAGGTCGGCGCCGGAGTGCTTGGAATGCGTGGACAGATCGAAGTCGGTCCGGTTCGCGATGCCCTCGAGCTCGTCGAACTCTTTGCCGCCGAAGTTGAACTTGTACTCGATGTCGACGGTGCGCTTGGAGTAGTGGCTGAGCTTCTCCTGCGGGTGCTCGTAGAAGCGCATGTTGTCCGGGTTCAGGCCGAGGTCGACGTACCAGTCCCAGCGGGTCTTCAGCCAGTACTCGTGCCACTCCTCGTCGCTGCCGGGCGCGACGAAGAACTCCATCTCCATCTGCTCGAACTCGCGGGTCCGGAAGATGAAGTTGCCCGGGGTGATCTCGTTCCGGAAGCTCTTGCCGACCTGGGCGATGCCGAACGGCGGCTTCTTCCGCGCCGTACCCATCACGTTGGCGAAGTTGATGAAGATGCCCTGCGCGGTTTCGGGGCGCAGGTAGTGCAGGCCTTCCTCGGACTCCACCGGGCCGAGGTAGGTCTTGAGCAGGCCGTTGAACATCCGCGGCTCGGTGAAGGTGCCCTTGTTTCCGCAGTTCGGGCAGGCGATCTCGGCCAGCTTGACGTCGTCGGCGTCCTTGTTCTTCCGCCGCGCGAAGTCCTCCCGCAGGTGGTCGTCACGGAACCGCTTGTGACAGGACTGGCACTCGGTCAGCGGGTCGACGAACTCGGACAGGTGCCCGGACGCCTCCCACACCTTCGTCGGCAGGATCACCGACGAGTCCAGCCCGACGATGTCGTCACGGCTTGTCACCATCGCCCGCCACCACTGGGTCCGGACGTTGTTCTTCAGCTCCACGCCCAGCGGCCCGTAGTCCCAGGCCGACTTGGTACCGCCGTAGATCTCGCCGCACGGGTACACGAAGCCTCTCCGCTTGCTGAGGCTGACGACGGCATCGACGGTTTCCACGGGCACTTTTCGACTCCACTAACAAACACAGTTGGCAGTACGGAAGGGTCCAGGCTATCGGTCCGGGCCCGGGGTGTCGCATCAGTGCTGCGGCAGGTACTCAGGCAGCAACTCCTCGTACGCGGTCGGCTCGTCGATCGCCTCGGAGAGCAACGGCACAGCGGCCAGTTTCACCTCGTAGGGCGACAGTGCCCGGCGATAGCTGCCGATGTTCTCCCACTCCAAGGTCAACGCCAGCAACTCAGGGTCGTCGACATTCCGCCCGGCCCGCGCCGCGACGAACCCTTTCTGCTTCCCCAGTACGTCGAGCGCCGCCTGCAACCGGACCGCGAACTCCGCCTGCGCCGACTCCCCCACCCGGAACCTGATCACCACGAACACCCGGGACACACTAGTGCCTCGTGAAGGAACGTTGGTGCCTTTAGCGGTGGTCCAGGCGTTCGCTGGCAAGGCGGAGGAGGAGAGCAATGCGGAGCATTGCGCGACGACGACAACGCCGCCAGCGGGCGTCTGGGGCGCCGATAAAGGTGCCGAACGTTTCTTCACGAGGCACTCGGCGATCCCGTTGGACCGACCTGGAACAATGGCCGAATGAGCAGCAGTCAGCCGGTGAGTCCCCTACGGCAGCGGATCACCAAGATCAGTTACCCGTACGTGGCGAAGCTGCACGGGATGCCGAAGCTCACGCTGCCCGGAATCACCCTGGTCCTCGCGCTCGCGGGAATGTTCGCTCCGGTCCCGCTGGGGGTCCCCGCGCTGCTCCTGCTCGCGCTGCTGCTGTCCTGGCTCGGCTTCCTGTCCTGGCCGGTCGTCACCAACGGCCAGCGCGCGCTGCGAGTGTTCTCGGTCCTGGTCATCCTGCTCTTCGCGGTCTCCCGCCTCGCCAACGGCTAGGCGGCGACCAGGTCGCGGGAGCGGTCGGCGACGGCCATCGCGGCCAGGGCGGTGGTGAGCGGGACGGCCGCGATGATGCCGAGGCTGCCGACCAGACCGCGGACGACTTCCATCGCGACGATCTCCGTCGAGATCGTGTACTGAGCCGGGATGCCCTGGATGGCGAAGGTAATCAGGACGGGCATCGCGGCACCGGCGTACGCGAGGACGAGGGTGTTCACCACCGAGGCCACGTGCGTACGGCCGATCCGCAGGCCCGCGGCGACCAGCTCACGTCGGCTCGCCGACGGGTTCGCCGCGGAGAGCTCCCACACGGCCGCCGCCTGGGTGACGGTGACGTCGTCGAGTACGCCGAGCGCACCGATGACCATGCCGGCCACCAGCAGGCCGACGAGGTCGACGTTCGGGAAGAACTGCTTCACTGCCGAGGCGCTGTCGCTCGCCAGACCGCTGAGCTGACAGAACTTGGTGAAGAACCAGCCCAGCAGCACCGTCAGCCCGAGCGCCGCGATCGTTCCGGACAAGGCGATCGAACTCTCGGCATTGATCCCATGGGTGAGGAACAGCGCGATCGCCATCACCACCGAGCCGCCGACCACCGCGACCAGCAGCGGATTCGAGCCGCTCAGGATCGCCGGCAGGATGAACTGGGTCAGCATCACCGCGGTGACGGCAAGTGCGATCAGGGCGGCGAATCCTCGCCAGCGCGACAGCGCGACCACCGCGACCGAGAAGATCAGCGCGAGAATCAGCAACGGTTTGGTGCGGTCGTGATCGACGTACTGGTACCGGTCGGCGATGTTCTTCGCGTCGGTCTGGACGCCCAGCATCACGGACTGCCCGGCCTTGACCGACACCGTGATGCCCTGGGGCACCTGGACCGTCGTCGTCTTGCCCTTGTCCGGACCGGTGCTCAGCTTGATCGTCGCCTCGTCGCACTTGTCCTTCGGATTCGGGCACGCCTTGATCGTGGTGACCTCCGCGCGCGCGGTGTCCGTCTGGTACGACGCGACCTTCAGATTGCTGTCCGGCCACATCACCACCATGGCGATCACGGCCGCCAGGATGAGCGGAGCCAGGATGGCGGCGACCACTATCCGAACGCGCCGGGCGACGATCGCGTCCGAGTTCACCACCGACGTGTCGACTACGTGATCGCCGTGACCATGCCCGTGACCATGGCCGTGACCTGCGGGAACGTCGAGTTTACGACGGCGTGCGGCCCGGTGGTCGGCGCGCCGTCGGCCTTGGCTGGCCATGCTCAGGTCAACTCCCTGTTTTGACAACCACTTCCAACTAACTGAAAATGATTGTCATGAGATCTTCTGTTCGTGCTGTCCTCGCCGGCGCCACCGCCCTGGCCGCCGTCACCCTGGCCGGATGCGGCGACTCGTCCGCCAGCGGCTCCGGTGGCGACAAGCTCGACGTCGTCGCTTCGTTCTACCCGTTGGAGTTCATCGCCCGCACAGTGGGGGGCGACGCGGTGAATGTGACCACGCTGACCGCACCCGGCGTCGAGCCGCACGACCTCGAGCTGACCCCCAAGCAGGTCGGCGAAATCGCCGGAGCGAAGCTGGTCGTCTACGAGAAGGACCTGCAGCCCGCGGTCGACGAAGCGGTTGCGCAGAACGCCAAGGACGCCGGTTTCGACGTGGCCCCCGCCGCCAAGCTGGAGGCCACCGGCGCGGACTTCGAGGAGCACGAGGAAGGCGAGGCGGCCGCGCCAGCCGCGCACAACGACAAGGCGCTCGACCCACACTTCTGGCTCGACCCGGTCCGGTACGCCGCCGTCGTCCAGGCGGTCACCGACAAGCTGGTCGCCACCGACGCCGCCAACGCCGACGGCTACAAGGCACGGGCCAAGACGCTGCTCGACGAGGTCGGCAAACTCGACTCCGAGTACAAGTCCGGCCTGTCCGACTGCAAACTCAAGACGTTCGTGACGAGTCACGAGGCCTTCGCGTACATGGCGAAGCGATACGGTCTGACGATGGTCGGCATCGCCGGGTTCACCCCGGACGCCGAGCCGACCCCGACCCGGATCAGGGAGGTCCAGGACATCGTGAAGGCCCAGCACGTGACCACGATCTTCTACGAGGAGCTGGTCAGCCCGAAGGTGGCCGAGACGATCGCGCGCGACGTCGGCGTGCAGACCGCCGTACTGAGCCCGATCGAAGGTCTGTCGGATGCCAACTCCAAAGAGACCTACCTGACGCTGATGCGGGAGAATCTGCAAGAGCTCCGGAAGGCGAACAGCTGCGCGTGACACGTTCAGAAGACACTGCGAAGGCCGTTCAGGTCACCGATCTCTCGGTTGACCTGGGCGGTCGTCCCGTCTTGCGCGGGGTCGATCTGCAGATCCGCCAGGGCGAGGTGGTCGCCGTCCTCGGCACCAACGGCTCCG
The DNA here is from genome assembly GCF_004345665.1 of Kribbella antiqua. Lineage (GTDB taxonomy): Bacteria > Actinomycetota > Actinomycetes > Propionibacteriales > Kribbellaceae > Kribbella > Kribbella antiqua. The sequence goes on along the minus strand of NZ_SLWR01000009.1, from coordinate 343,012 downwards.
GCAAGTCGACCCTGATCAAGACCGTCGTCGGGCTGCTCTCCGCGGCACGCGGTGAGGTCCGCCTTTTCGGTACGCCGGTTCCACGCTTCCGGCAGTGGCGACGCGTCGGTTATGTCCCGCAGCGCATCACGGCGGCCGGCGGCGTACCGGCAACTGTGTATGAAGTGGTGTCGTCGGGGCTGCTCTCGCAACGGCGGATGTTCACTCCCCTGCGGGCTGCGCAGAAGCAGGCGGTCGATGAGGCGCTGCAGCTCGTGGATATGCCCGATCACCGAAAGGACGCGGTCGCGGAGCTGTCCGGCGGGCAGCAGCAGCGGGTCCTGATCGCGCGGGCGCTGGTGTCCGATCCGGACCTGCTGATCCTCGACGAGCCGACCGCCGGGGTCGACCTGGCCAGCCAGCAGATCTTCGCCGACGCGATCCGCGAGCGAGTCGCCCGCGGCACCACCGTGGTGATGGTCAGCCACGACCTCGGCCCGATGGACGCGCTGATCGACCGTTCCGTCGTACTGCGCCGTGGCCGGATCGTGTACGACGGTCCGCCGCACGCCTCGCAGACGCACGCACACGTCCACCCGCATACCGGTGGCGACGAACCGGGATGGCTCTCCTCATGACGATGTTCCAGCTCGAGTTCATGCAGCGGGCCTTGATCGCCGGGCTGCTCACCGGTCTCTCCGCTCCCGCGATCGGCACCTACCTGGTCCAGCGCCGGCTGTCGCTGATGGGCGACGGCATCGGCCACATCGCGATCACCGGTGTCGCCCTCGGTCTGCTCACGGGCAGTGCGCCCGTCCTCACCGCGATCCTTGTTTCCATCGCCGGCGCCACCGCGATCGAGCTCGTCCGCGCCCGCGGCAAGGCCAGCGGCGATGTCGCCTTGGCCCTGCTTTTCTACGGCGGTATTGCGGGCGGCGTGCTGCTCATCGGCCTTGCTGGTCAGGGCGCGGCGACGCTGAATACCTATCTGTTCGGCTCGCTCACCACTGTGTCGCCCAGTGATCTGTACGTCGTCGTCGGCCTGGCTGTGACTGTTCTCGTGGTGGCAATCGGGCTCGGACCGCAGCTGTTCGCGGTGTGCCAGGACGAGGAGTTCGCGCGCGTCACCGGGCTGCGGGTGCAGTTGCTGAACCTGGTGATCGCGGTGATGGCCGCGGTGACTGTGACGGTGGCTATGCGGACCGTGGGGTTGCTGCTGGTGAGTGCGCTCATGGTCGTCCCGGTGGCGACGGCACAGCAGGTGACGCGGTCGTTCCGCAGTACGTTCGTGACGGCTTGTGTGATCGGTGTCGTCGCGTGCCTGGCCGGCATCGTCACGTCGTACAACGCGAATGTGGCTCCGGGCGCGACCATCGTCGTACTGGCGCTGGCCGGGTTCGTGGTGGCGGCGACGGCTGGGACGCTGATCCGGCGGCGGCATCGCCAGGTCGCTCCGCTGCCGGACGAGGAGCCGGAGGTCGGCGTACCGGTGCCGGAGCCTCACGTGGTGAGTGCCGGGCATCCGCACCAGCACGACCCGAGGTGCGGCCATACGAAGGTGGAGCACGGGGATCACGTGGACTACGTGCACGACGGGCACCTGCACGCGGCGCACGGCGATCATTGGGACGAACACTGACTTCTGAGAGAATTGGGCGCGGTTACCGGCAAAATTCGGTGACGGAATGACAGGAGGAACGGTGGCCATCGGAACACGCTCGACCCGTCAGCGCGCGGCGGTGGCGTCGGCGCTCGACAATCTCGACGACTTCCGGACGGCCCAGGAGATCCACCAGGAGCTCCGGTCCGCGGGCGAGGCCGTCGGCCTGACCACTGTCTACCGGACCCTCCAGGCCCTCGCCGACTCCCGCGAGGTCGACGTACTGCGGACCGCCGACGGCGAGACGGCGTATCGGCGCTGCTCGAAGGGTCACCATCACCACCTGGTCTGCCGCAACTGCGGCCGCACTGTCGAGGTTGAGGGCCCGGCGGTCGAGCGCTGGGCCGACAAGATCGCGGCCGAGCACGGGTACGCCGACATCAGCCACACGCTGGAGATCTTCGGCACCTGCTCCGACTGCCAGCAAGCGTGACCTAAGTCACCTTTGCCTTTGAGCGCGCTCTAACCCGTACTGTCGAAGACATGACCACGACCGAGCTCATCGACCGGGAGCTGCTGGGCCTGCTGGATCTCCCGGCCGATCTGCCGGAGCAGCTCACCATCGCCGAGGCCGCCGAGCTCACCGGCCTCACCGCCCACACGCTGCGGTACTACGAACGGGTCGGGCTGGTCCACGTGGGTCGCGACGCCGCGGGCTACCGCAGTTACGACCGGCGGGCGATGGCGCGGATCGTGTTCGTCACCAGGCTCCGCGCGTCCGGGATGCCGATCGGCACGATGAGCCACTACCTGGACCTGGTCGAAGAGGGCGAGCACACCGAGCCGCAGCGGCTCGCCCTGATGCAGGAGCACCGGGCCAGGATCCAGCAGCAGCTGCGTGATCTGCAGCTCGCGCTCGCGGTGACCGACTACAAGATCACCGTGTACGGCGGCACCGCCGCTCCGTAACCAACCACCTTTCACCTGAGCCGGCGACCCTCGGAGGTCCGTCGGTGGGCGAAGCCATGCCATTTCGAAGGAGACAGACAGATGAAGCTGGGTAATGAAGGCGCTGAGGTCAGCCGGCTGGGACTCGGCTGCATGGGGATGAGCTACGCGTACGGCGCGACCGACGACACCGAGTCGATCGCGACACTGCACCGGGCGCTCGACTTGGGGATCACGTTCCTCGACACCGCCGACATGTACGGCTTCGGCGCGAACGAGGAACTGGTCGGCCGAGGCATCGCGGACCGCCGGGACGAGGTGTTCCTGGCGACCAAGTTCGGCATCACCGGTGATCCGCGTAATCCGGCGGTTCGTGGCGTGAACGGATCGCCCGAGTACGTGCGGTCGTCGATCGACGGATCGCTGAGCCGGCTCGGGCTCGACCACGTCGATCTGTACTACCAGCACCGGATGGATCCCGCCGTACCGGTGGAAGAGACCGTTGGTGCGATGGCTTCGTTGGTCGAGGCCGGAAAGGTGAAGTACCTCGGACTGTCGGAGGCGTCGGCGGACACCATCCGGCGGGCGCACGCCGTACATCCGATCACCGCGGTGCAGACCGAGTGGTCGGTGTTCAGCCGGGACATCGAGGACGAGGTGCTGCCGACGTGCCGCGAGCTCGGCATCGGGATCGTGCCGTACTCGCCGCTCGGGCGCGGGATGCTGACCGGCGCGGGGCCGCGGGTGTCGGAGCTGGCGGCTGACGACTACCGCCGGACGCTGCCGCGGTTCTCGGCCGAGAACGAGGAGGCGAACCTGGCGCTGGTGGAGGAGATCCGTTCGGTCGCCGCCCGCTACGACGCGACGCCCGGGCAGGTCGCGCTCGCGTGGGTGCTTGCGCAGGGCAACGATGTCGCCCCGATCCCGGGGACGAAGCGGCGCAAGTACCTGGAGGAGAACGCTCGCGCCGTCGACCTGGTGCTGTCGGCCGAGGATGTCGAGGCACTGTCCAAGCTCACGCCGGTCGGCACGCGGTACCCGGACATGAACTGGGTGGCCGGGAAGACGGCCCCGCTCGGCTGATAAACTGTGCAGCAGTGAGCCTCCCGCTTCCCGCGGGAGGCTTTTCTGCGTTCTCATCCCCTGTTGTTCCTGTCTGAGGAGACCCATGTCTGATCTCGTCGTACGGCGTACCACCGCAGCTGACCGGGAAGTCCTGGAGCGGCTGTGGCTGATGTTCCGTCATGACCTGTCCGAGTTCCAGGGGCAGTTGCCGCGGCCGGACGGCGGGTATCGGACCGAGTGGTTGGAGAAGGTGCTGACCGGCGATCCGGAGTGGGCCGGCTACCTGTTCCACACCGGAGAGAACCCGGTTGGTTTCTGCTTCATGCGAGCGCTGCTGCAGCCGGTGCACGTGCTCAACGCCTTCTTCCTCGTGCGACCGGTCCGGCGCAACGGACTGGGTCTGCGCGCAGTGCGGGAGGTTCTGGCACATCACCCGGGGCCGTGCGAGGTGGCGTTCCAGGCCAACAACGAGAAGGCCGTCCGGTTCTGGCAGCGGGTCGCGACCGAGATCTCCGGTGACGTCTGGACGCAGGAACGCCGCCCGATCCCCGGCAAGTCCGAAGCGAACCCCGACGTGTGGATCTCCTTCAAGGTCTAGAAGACCACGACTGACCGCAGGACGTCGCCGTGGTGCATCTTGGTGAACGCGGCCTCGACCTCGTCCAGCGCGATGGTCTCGGAGACGAAGCGGTCCAGCGGTAGCCGGCCCTGGAGGTGGAGGTCGATCAGGAGTGGGAAGTCGCGGGTCGGCAGGCAGTCGCCGTACCAGCTGGACTTGAGCGAACCGCCGCGGCCGAAGAAGTCGAGCAGCGGCATCTCGAGGCTCATCTCCGGCGTCGGTACGCCGACCAGCACGACCGTGCCGGCCAGGTCGCGGGCGTAGAAGGCCTGCTTCCACGTTTCCGGCCGGCCGACCGCGTCGATCACCACGTCCGCGCCGAACCCGCCGGTCAGCTCCTGGACCGCTTCGACCACACCGTCCTGGTCGAGGTCCTTGGAGTTGATCGTGTGGGTCGCGCCGAGCTCCCGGGCGACGTCGAGTTTGCGCTGGTCGATGTCGATGGCGATGACTCGCGCGGCCCCGGCGAGCCGTGAGCCGACGACGGCCGCCGTACCGACTCCGCCGCAGCCGATCACGGCGACCGAGTCACCGCGGCCGACGTTGCCGGTGTTGATGGCGGCGCCGAGGCCGGCCATCACGCCGCAGCCGAGCAGCCCGGCGACCTCGGGCTTCGCGGCCGGGTCGACCTTGGTGCACTGCCCAGCCGCGACCAGGGTCTTCTCGGCGAAGGCGCCGATGCCGAGCGCGGGTGACAGTTCGGTGCCGTCGGCAAGGGCCATCTTCTGCTTCGCGTTGTGCGTGCTGAAGCAGTACCACGGGCGGCCGCGCAGGCAGGCGCGACAGTTCCCGCAGACCGCCCGCCAGTTCAGTACGACGAAGTCGCCCGGGTGGAGGTCGGTCACGCCCTCGCCCACCGACTCCACGATCCCCGCCGCCTCATGGCCGAGCAGGAACGGGAAGTCGTCGTTGATGCCGCCTTCGCGATAGTGCAGGTCGGTGTGGCAGACGCCGCACGCCTGGACTTTCACCACCGCCTCCCCCGGCCCTGGATCGGGGATGGTGATCTCCTCGATCGACACCGGCTCGCCTTTGCCCCTCGCCACCACACCACGCACCGTCTGACCCATCCCCCGAACCTAACCGCATCCGCCGTACGACGTCAGCCCCTCGCGCGCGGCGCGTGTCCACCGGTTGGGGGACACGGGGTCCGCCGGGTGGTGCTCCCAGGCGGCGGGCTGTGGACGAGAGGCTGGACGGCATGACGACAGATGAGGCTGTGAGGGTGCGGGGGCTGGTGAAGCGGTACCCGGACAAGGTCGCCGTGAACGGGGTGGACCTGGACATTCATCGGGGTGAGGTCTTCGCGCTGCTCGGACCGAACGGCGCCGGCAAGACGACGACCGTGGAGATCCTGGAGGGGTATCGCCGGGCCGACCTCGGTGAGGTCACTGTGCTCGGGGTGGACCCGGCACGCGGTGATCGGCACTGGCGGGCGCGGCTCGGGATCGTGTCCCAGACCTCGCGCGACGAGGCCGAGCTGTCCGTCGCCGAGCTGGTGAACCACTTCGCCGGCTACTACCCCGCGCCGCGCGACCCGGACGAGGTGATCGCCGCGGTCGGTCTGGACGAGAAGCGCCGTACGCGGACTCGCAAGCTCTCCGGCGGTCAGCGGCGCAGGCTGGACGTCGCGCTGGGCGTGATCGGGAACCCGGAACTGCTGTTCCTGGACGAGCCGACCACTGGATTCGACCCGGAGGCGCGCCGGCAGTTCTGGGCGCTGATCGAGAACCTGCGGACCGAAGGCACCACCATCCTGCTCACCACCCACTACCTGGACGAGGCCGAGCACCTGGCCGACCGGGTCGGGGTGATCGCCGACGGCCAGATGGTCGAGGTCGGTACGCCGGAGACGCTCGGCGGCCGCGGTGCCCGCACCGCGCGGGTGTCCTGGCTGTCCCCGGACGGCATGCGCGAGGTCCGCACCGACGAACCGACCGCGGAGGTCGCCCGGCTGATGGCGCAGTACGGCGGTGAGGTCCCGGAGCTGGAGGTCCGGCGACCGAGCCTGGAAGACATCTACCTCGAACTGATCGGCCGGCCCGCGGTCGCTGCCGAGCCCACCTCTCTCACCGCTGGAGCCGTCCGATGAGTGCCGTCGCCACCACCACCCTGCCGTCGCCCCTCAAGGTCGGGCTCTCCCGGACTCGGCTCGAGGTCAAGCAGTTCTTCCGCGAGCGGGAGCAGTTGATCTTCACCTTCTTCTTCCCGATCATCTTCCTGGCCATCTTCTCGGCCGTGTTCAGCGGCACCGACTTCTCCGGCGGCGTCACCGCCGCCACCTACTTCACCCCCGGGATGATTGCCTCCGGCATCTTCCTGACCAGCTTCCAGTCGCTCGCCATCACCATCGCGATGGAGCGCGACGAGGACCTGCTGAAGCGGTTGCGCGGTACGCCGATGTCGCCGCAGTCGTACTTCATCGGCAAGATCGGGCTGGTCCTGACCACGTCGATCCTGCAGTTCGGGTTGCTGCTCGCGATCGCCGGGCTGCTACTGGGCGTCGACATTCCGACCGAGCCGTCGAAGTGGCTGCACTTCCTGTGGATCTTCGTGCTCGGTACGGCGTCCGGGTCGGTGCTCGGGATCGCGTTCTCCGTCGTACCGAAGTCGGGCAAGGCCGCGTCGGCGGTGGTGACGCCGGTGGTCCTGCTGCTGCAGTTCATCTCCGGGGTGTACTTCGTGTACAGCAGCCTACCGGCCTGGATGCGGACGGTGTCGGAGTTCTTCCCGCTGAAGTGGCTGGCGCAGGGGATGCGGTCGGTGTTCCTGCCGGACGGATACGAGGTGAACGAGCCGGGCGGTTCGTGGCAGCTGGGGACGGGCGCGATCGTGCTGTCGATCTGGCTGGTCGTCGGACTCGTCGTCGCCCAGCGCGTCTTCCGGTGGACCCGGCGCGACGCCGGCTGATTGTCGACAATCTTCGGTAGAGGAAGATGGGCCCCGTGGAACACAGGAATCTGCGCACCGACCAGCCGGTCTGGACCCGGACGCTGGTCGGCTGGCACATCGTGTTCTGGGTGCTGCTGGGCATGACGCTGGCGATCTCGTTCACCACCGAGCTCGGCACCACGCGCCGGATCGTCTACACCGGTGCCGTGGTGCTGCTCGGAGCGGCGTACCAGTTCATCGGGCTTCCCGCGGTCAGGTCGCGCCGGCGACTGCCGTCGTACCTCTATCGGATCCTGCTGATCGGCTGCCTGATGGTGCTGGTCGGGCTTTATCCACAGTCGGTGTTCCTGATGTTCATCGCGTCGGCGCAGATCTGGCTGCTGTGCGAGGACGTCCGCGAGGGTGCGGCGTTCAGTTTGCTCCTGGTGATCGGAGTCGGAACCGCGCAGCTGTGGAGTGCCGGGTGGGGCTGGGACACGTTCTGGTCGGTGCTGCCGTGGATGGCGGTCAGCCTGGTCGTGAGCCTGCTGTTCGGGATCTGGATCGAGAAGGTGATCACCCAGAGCGAGCAACGCGCGGAGCTGATCGAGCAACTCGAGTCGGCCCGGGACGAGCTTGCCGAGGCGCACCACACCGCGGGCGTGATGGCCGAGCGGGAGCGGATGGCGCGTGAGATCCACGACACCCTCGCGCAGGGCATGACCAGTATCGTGATGCTCGCCCAGACGGCCGCGGTCGAGCTCCAGCGCGGCGGTACGGACGGGGCCGCGGCCCGGCTGGCGGCGATCGAGGACACCGCGCGGGAGAACCTGGCCGAGGCCCGCGCGCTGGTTGCAGCGTTCACCCCAGTCGCGTTGTCAGAGGCAACGTTGACCGAGGTGCTGCGCCGGCAGGCCGAACGATTCGCGGCCGAGACGGGCGTCGACGTTCAGGTATCGCTCGATCTGCCGGACGAGGAGGTCGCCGCGCTGCCGCAGGGGCAGCAGGTGGTGCTGTTGCGGGCGGCGCAGGAGGCGCTGGCGAACGTACGCAAGCACGCCGGTGCGACGCAGGTGCTGATCACGTTGGGGATCTCGGACGGCGGGGTGTGGATCGAGATCCGGGACGACGGATCGGGGTTCTCGCCATCGGTGTCGTCGGGTGGTTTCGGGCTGGCGGCGATGCGGGGGCGGGTCGAGGAGTCGGGTGGTTCGGTGCAGGTGGAGAGCGCGCCGGGTCAGGGGACTCGGGTGCAGGTGTTGATCCCGTCAGCTCAGGAGGATGCGTGATTCGGGTTCTGGTGGTCGACGACCATCCGGTGGTGCGGTCCGGGCTGATCGGGATGCTCGCGGTGACCGACGACATCGAGGTGGTCGGAGAAGCCGGCGACGGCGCCGAGGCGTTGGCGCTGGTCGAGACGACGCGGCCGGACGTCGTACTGATGGATCTGCGGATGCCACGCAAGGACGGGGTGGCTGCGACCGGGGCGATCGTGTCCGGGTATCCGACGACCCGCGTGCTGGTGCTGACGACGTACGACACGGACACCGACATCCTGCACGCGGTCGAGGCCGGGGCCGCCGGGTATCTGCTGAAGGACACGCCGCACGCGGACCTGCTGGACGGGATCCGGGCGGCTGCCCGCGGTGAGACCGTCCTCGCTCCCCCGGTCGCGGCGCGGCTGATGTCTCGGTTGCGTACGCCGGCCACCCCGGCTGCTGCTCAACCGTCGCCGCGGGAGCTGGAGGTACTCGCGGCAGTCGCCCGCGGACTGAGCAACGTGGAGATCGGGCGCGAGCTGTTCATCGGCGAGGCGACTGTGAAGACGCATCTTCAGCGGCTCTTCGCCAAACTGGATGTCGACGACCGCACCCGGGCGGTGACCGTGGCGATCGAGCGCGGCCTGCTGCCTAACCCTCGTTCGTAGCGACCGGGTTCGGAATCGCGCCGCCGTAGCGGCGGTCGCGCTGGGCGTAGAGCTCGATCGCGCGCCACAGGTCGCGACGGTCGAAGTCCGGCCAGAGCGTGTCGAGGAAAACCATCTCGGCGTACGCGAGCTGCCAGACCAGGAAGTTCGAGGTCCGCTGCTCGCCGGATGAGCGCACGAACAGGTCCACCTCCGGGATGTCCGGCGCGTACAGGTGCCGCGCGACGGTCTTCTCGGTGATCCGGTCCGGGTTGAGCTTGCCCGCGGCAACCTCTTTGGCGATCGACTTCATCGCGTCGGCGATCTCCGCCTGGCCGCCGTAGTTCACGCAGAACTGCAGCGTGATCGTGTCGTTGTGCTTGGTCCGCTCCTGGGCGTACTCCAGCTCCTCGATCACGCTCTTCCACAACCGCGGCCGCCGCCCGGACCACACCACCCGCACACCCATCGCGTCCAGCTCGTCGCGCCGGCGGTGGATCACCTCACGGTTGAACCCCATCAGGAACCGCACCTCGTCGGGCGACCGGGCCCAGTTCTCGGTCGAGAACGCGTATGCCGAGATGTACTTCACCCCGACCTCGATGCCGCCCTTGATCACATCCAGCAGCGACGCCTCCCCGGCCTTGTGCCCCTCGGTCCGCGGCAACCCCCGCTGCTTGGCCCACCGACCGTTCCCGTCCATCACGATCGCCACATGCCGCGGCACCAGCTCCGCCGGAATCACCGGCGGCCGCGCCCCCGACGGATGCGCATCCGGCGGCACCACCACCTTGTCCCGGCTACTCGCGATCTCCCGACTCCGGCGACGACCCAACGGCGACATGCCCCGAGTCTCTCGCACCGCCCCGCCTACCCGGCAACTGGCCGGTACCGGCCATAGACTCAGGGACATGCCTGGACCTACCACCGATGCGCGGATCTATCTGCTGGACCCGGATGAGCGCCACCTCCTGCCCGACGGGCCCGCGGTGGTCGGCCCTGACGGCGTACGCGAGGAGATCCCGCCGCTGGTGTTCAACGCGATCCAGCACGTACTCGCGGCGATGCGGGCCGGCCAGGCGGTGAAGATCTCGCCGTACCGGCCGGAGCTGCCGATCGACGAGGCGGCCGACGCGATCGGGATGGCCCGCGACGACCTGCGCAAGTATGTTGCCGAAGGCGCTGTTCCGTTCCGGTCGTCGGAGTACGTCGACTGGGTCCGCCTCGCCGACGTGATCGCCTGGGACAACAAGCGCCGGGAAGAGCGCAGCGCGGCGCTCCAGGAGCTGCTGGACGAGGAGCCGTGGGACGAATCGGACGCTGATGGGAGGCCGTCGTGACAGAGTCGCGCTCACCCAGCTCGAGCCGCCCGGAGCGCGCGTTTCTGGACGCCAACGTGATCGTCGGTCAGCTGACCACCAACATCCTGCTGTCGCTGGCGGAGCATGACGTCCTCGATCCCCGTTGGTCCCAGGGCGTCATCGAAGAGATGCGCCGGCACACGCCTAAAGCCGTTCCGGCAGACAGGATCGACCGGCGCATCGAGGCCATGAACGGTGCGTTTCCGCACGCGATGACCGGCGACCACCCCAAGGGTCTGGAGGACCAGATGGTGGCCGACGCGAAAGACAGGCATGTGCTGGCAGCGGCCGTGTACAGCGAATCGGACGTCCTCGTGACAGAGAACGTCAAGGACTTCAAACCGCCGGCGAACGGCCCGCACGCGATGCGGGTCGAGAAGCTCTCGCAGTTCCTCGTCCGCAAGCTCACGGAAGACACCGAGCGCGTCACAGCGGCGATGCAGCAAATGGTGGCCAACAACCGGTTCGACCCACGCACTATGCCCGCTCTGCTCGACAAAATGGCCCGCCTGCGGGAGCTCCGCGCCTTTGCGCAGAAGCTGAACGACAAGGTGCCGGACGAGCAAAAGGGCACCGCGCCGGTCCTGACAGCCAACGTACGAGGCTCAGCACACCACGCCGCCCTCACGGCAGTGGTCCCGCCTGGCACGCCGCACGCACCCGAGGCCACGCCAGAGGCCAGCAAGCCCACCGGACAGAGCCAAGAGAAGTCCAGCCAGCAAGAGCTCTAGGACGTCAGGTCCAGGTGAGGTAGGGACCTGAGCTGGTGGTCTTGGTGGTAGGTGAAGAAGGCGGCCACTAGACCGGTGGCTTCGCGGCGGGTTCTGGGGTCGGCTTGGAGGGCGGTGGGCCAGTCTCCGGTGAGGAGGGCGGCCAGGTGGGCGACCGTGGCTGGGGATGGCATCGCTGAGGCCGGAGGGCGGCAGGTGGAGCAGACGACGCCGCCGGCGCTGGGGCTGAAGGCGCGGTGTGGGCCGGGTTCGCCGCAGCGGGCGCAGTCGCCGAAGGAGGGGGCGTAGCCGGAGATCGCCAGTGAGCGGAGCAGGAAGGAATCGAGGACCAGGGCGGGTTCGCGTTCGCCGGTGGACAGGACGCGGAGGGCACCGGCCAGGAGCAGGTGTTGCTGGGTGGCGGGTTCCTTCTCCTCGACGACCAGCCGGTCCGCGGTCTCCAGCAGGACGGTGCCAGTCGTGTACCGGGCGTAGTCGCCGACGATCCCCTCGCCGTACGCCTGGATCGAGACGGCCTGGGTGACGACGTCGAGGGTCCGGCCGGTGGCCAGTTGCAGGTCGACGTGGCTGAACGGTTCGAGCCGGGCGCCGAAGCGGGACGACGTACGGCGGACGCCCTTCGCGACGGCGCGGATCTTGCCGCGACCGCGGGTCAGCAGCGTGGCGATCCGGTCCGCCTCACCCAGCTTCTGGGTGCGCAGCACGATCGCCTCATCCCGGTAGAGCGGCACCCCACCAGTCTCTCATCCGCGGGCCAGGTAATCCTCGAGGCTCAAGGGTGGTTGACCGGTGATGTCCTGTACGGCGGTCGAGACCTGACTGAGCTCGCCGCTGGCGATGGCGGCGTACGACGTGACCCAGCCGGCCACCTCCCAGGCCGGAGCGCCGTAGACCTCGCGCGACCGGTACGCCTCGTCCAGCGTCTCCGCCTCGTAGCGGACCTTGCGGCCCCACAGCCGGCTGATCAGCTCCGCGGCCTCGGCCATGGTGAAGGCGACCGGCCCGGTCAGGTCGTACGTCGCTCCGGAGTGCGCCCCGCGGTCCATCAGAATCCGCGCCGCCACCGCCGCCACGTCGTCCCGGGCGACCGCCGCCACCCGGCCGTCGCCGGCCGGGCCGCGGATCACGTCGTCCGCGCCGACGAACCCGGGGATGAAGTCGAGGTACATGTTGTCCCGGAGGAAGGTGAAGTCGACGCCGCTCCCCCGCAGGTGCTGCTCGGTGTGCCAGTGGTCCCGGGCGAAGGTGAACGTCGCCCCCGGCGCCGCGCCGGCGAACGACGTGTAGACGATCCGCCGCACCCCGGCCGCGACCGCCGCGTCGACCGTTGCCTTGTGCAACGCAACCCGATCGGCCGACTCCGACGCACTGATCAACATCAAGGTGTCGATCCCGTCCAGCGCGTCCAGTAGCGCGGCATGATCGCCGTACGACGCCTGTGCCACCTCGGCACCGGGGAGCTCCGGCGCCCGGGCCGGATCCCGGACCAGCAGTCGCTGCGGTACGCCGGAATCCGCCAGCCGGCGGGCGATCCGGGATCCCAGCTGACCGGTCGATCCGGTGACGCCGATCACTGGCCCACCAGGTCCAGCCCGCTCTGTGTGTACCGCTGTCCGGCGATCGCGTCCGCCGGGAACGCCTCGTCCAGCGCGGCCAGCTCGTCCGCGGTCAGTTCGACGTCGGCGGCGCCCAGGTTCTCGGCCAGGTACTTTCGCCGCTTCGTGCCCGGGATCGGTGCGATGTCGTTGCCCTGCGCAAGCAGCCAGGCGAGTGCGAGCTGACCGGGGCTGATGCCCTTCGACGCGGCCAGCGACTTCACCTTGTCCACCAGGTCGAGGTTGCGCTGGAAGTTCTCACCGCTGAACCGCGGCAACCCGCGCCGCATGTCGTCCGGCCCGAAGTCGTCCGGCGACTTGAGCTGCCCGGTCAGGAAGCCGCGGCCGAGCGGGCTGAACGGTACGAACCCGATGCCGAGCTCACGCAGCGCCGGCAGTACGACGGTCTCCGGGTCGCGTGTCCACAACGACCACTCGCTCTGCACCGCGCTGATCGGGTGCACCGCGTGCGCGGCCCGGACCGTGTCGCCGTTCACCTCGGACAGCCCCAGGTACCGGACCTTGCCGGCGGCAACCTGCTCGGCCATCGCGCCGACGGTCTCCTCGATCGGGATGTTCGGGTCCTTGCGGTGCAGGTACCACAGGTCCACATGATCGACCCCGAGCCGGCGCAGTGACGCGTCGATCGCTGTCCGTGCGTACTCCGGACTGCCGTCGACGACGGTCGGCGGGTCGTTGGAGTTGGTCGGCCTCTTGAAGCCGAACTTGGTCGCCAGCACCACCTGGTCGCGGCGGCCGGCCAGCGCGCGACCGACGAGCTCCTCGTTCGCGCCGTCGCCGTACACGTCGGCGGTGTCGAGGAAGGTACAGCCGGCGTCGATCGCGGCGTGCAGCGTCGCGATGGACTCGTCCTGGTCCGTCGTGACGCCGTACGACTGGGACATCCCCATGCAGCCGAGACCGAGGCAGGAAACGTTCAGATCACCGAGCTGGGATTCACGCATACCCCCGAACCTACACAACAAGTCGGTTTCGAGTGAGCGGAGTAGACCACAATTGACCGCCTGCTGTGCGTATCTTCGGGCGGGGCGAGGGGGTGGCATGTTCCTACCACAAGCGCTGCGGTACAGGTGGTCGCAGGCACTGGTGCTGGCTGGGATCAGCCTGCTGATCGGGACCTGCGCGGTGTTCGCGCCCTGGTTCGCGCGGGCCGTCGAGCAGACGGTGATGACCGAGACCTTGGCCGGGCAGCCGTTGACGGCTGCGTGGCAACTCGAGGCGCGGCCACCCAGAAGCACCACCGGCGCCGCGACAGCCGCGAAACCTGAGGACCTGGACCGGCTGATCCCGGCTGACCTCAGGCCGATCTTCACCCCGCCGTCGTATGGCCTGTACGCCGACGTCAACTGGCGGCGGCCGAGCGATCCTCCGCAACAGCAAATCGTCGGACGGTTGTTCTGGCGGGACGGGTACTGCGCCCAGCTCGTGCTGGTGGCAGGCCGCTGCCCGCAGAGCGCCAACGAGGTCGCGGTGTCCACCGTCGACCAGACGAACTACGGCTTGAAGGTCGGCACTGCCTTACGTGCCACGCCGCAGGGCTACACCGGCGGCGGCAAGCTCACCGTGGTCGGTCTCTACAAGCCCGCGGACCCACAGTCCACCTACTGGTTCGGCCGCGCACCGATCGGCTACTCCCACCTGGTGGAGTACCCGGACCCCAGTACGTCGGACTTCCTCCTCACCGACCGTACGACGTTCAACGCCGTCTGGGGGCAGCGGTCGACGCTCGACACCAGGCCGATCCCGAGCGTGGCCCGCATCGACGACCTGCAGCGGCTCCGCGACGCCACCTCCACCGTCAACGGCAACGCCGTCGAGGCGGGGCTGTTCGCTCAGAACACCTCCGGACTGATCGGCCTCGTTGACCGGGTGCAGGAGGAGCGGAAGCAGGCGACGACGATCATCCCGCTGGTGATGGTGCAGGTCGCTTTGTTCGGCGTCGTCGTACTGGCGCTGGCATTGGCCGCTGTGGTCGACCAGCGCCGTCCGGAGCTTGCAATCGCCCGGCTGCGCGGCTCCACTGCCGGACGAGCCGGCCGCTCGCTGTCTGTCGAGCTGGGGCTACCTGTCGCCGTCGGAACCCTTGCGGGCGCACTCACGGGATTCGCCCTATTGCTGATCGTACGGGCGACCTGGCTGCATCACGGAGCTCCTCTGGAACTCCCCTGGACAGTCCCGGCTGCCCTGGCGCTCGCACTGGTTGTGGGACTCGCAGTGGTGCTCGTACAGGTCCGGAACGTCGTACGGCAGCCGATCTCCGGTTTGCTACGCCGGGTCGTGCCGCGGCGGCGTAGCCGGGCTCTCGGGCTGGTAGACCTCACCATCATCGTGATGGCGTTGGCCGGGCTGGTCGCAGCGCTGACAGGTGGAGGGCGTGGGCCGCTGCCTGTCCTCACGCCGACCCTGTTGGCGCTCGCGGCTGGGTTGGCCTTCGCACATCTGCTTCTGCCGACGGCCGGTCTCGTCAGCCGGCAAGCCTTGCGGAGTGGGCGGTTTGGCCTTGCGCTGGGTGCGTTGCAGGTGTCACGCCGTCCTGCTGTCACCCGGATCGTTGCTGTCGTCGCCGTGGCCGCCGCACTGGTGTCGTTCGCCGGACAGGCCGCGTCCGTTGCCGAGCGCAACAGGGACTCACGCGCCGGGTACGAGACCGGCGCCGAGGGAGTCCTGGCGATGAACGCGGTGAGCCTCGGCGACTTCAGCGAGGCGATCGACCGAGTCGACCCGGAGCGGCGCTGGTTCACGCCGATGGTGATCTCCCGGCCGCCGTCGCCCGACTCGCTCAAGACGATGATGATCGAGCCGGACAGCTTCCGGCGGATCGCGTACCGCGGCAATCAGCTCACGGACGAATTCGGCACGCTGAAGGCGCCGAGCGAGCCCAAGCCGATCGAGATCCGCAGCGCGCAGCTGACCGTGACCGCCGCGACCAGGCCGATGAAGACCGTTGTCCCGGGGACGAGCAACGGCCAGGTCCCGCCGCCGCAGGAGCCGCCGAAGTCCGTCGTCCTGCAGGCCAATCTGGTCAGTCTGCGCAACGGCGCACGGTATCTGGTCCGCTTCCCGGCGCTGCCGCTGGTCCCGGGCAAGCCGGTCGAGCTGCGGACCCAGGTCGACTGTCTCGGGGGCTGCAGCCTGCTGAGGCTCGGGATCGGTCGCGAGCCCAACGACATGACCGGGGTTCGCGGCGACGTCTTCATCAGCAAGGTCGCCAGTGACGACCAGCCGTCGATCGCGCTCGGCCGTGCGGAGGACTGGCAGCCGGTCAAGCAGCTCGGCGCGGACCAGGGCACGATCGCCGCAACCTCTGCAGGTCAGGGCCTCACGCTCGCTGTGACCAGCCTCGGCAATGACCAGTTCCTGCAGTACGCGACCGTGCCTCAGGTCGTGCCTGCCCTGGTCACGCCCGACTTCGCGTACAACGACACGTCCACGAGCCCGGCGCTCGACGCCAGCCCGCTGCCGCTGCGCAAGCTCGACCTCAACGGCCCGGTGAACCGCTACCCCGACCACACCGCCGTCGTCGACCTGGAGACAGTACGACGTCTCGGCGGCACCGTGGACGAGTCGACGACGGACTTCGAGCTCTGGCTGAACGCCGAGGGACTGGCCAACGCTCAGAACATCATCGACCAGCTCGGCAAGGCTGGGTTCGCTGCTGAGCTCGCGGATCGCCGGGCGGACCGGATCGCGTCGTACGGGCGTTCTGCGAGTGCGCTGGCGTTGCAGCTGACGCCTGTGGTCGGTGTGGCCGGGTGGGCGCTGGCGATCGTCGTACTGCTGCTCATGGTGGTGACGTCGTGGCGGTCCCGGGCGCAGGACTACGCGAGCCTGCGTATTACCGGCGTACCGGCCAGCACGACGGGTAGGGCGGCTCGGTGGGAGCAGACCGGGCCGGTGGCGCTGGCGGTGCTGCTGGGGTCAGTGTGTGGGGTGGTCGGGGCGCAGGTCGCGTTGCCGATGATCCCGCTGTTTGCCGATGCGGGCGGGCCGATACCGCTGGAGCTGGACACCAACTGGCTGGTCGCAGTGGTGCTCTGGTTGGCCGGGACGGTGGTGCTGACCACTGCGACGCTGCTGCTGGGCACTGGGGTCAACAGACGTGCCGGCTACAGCCGGATCCGGGAGGAGCTGACGTGAGCGGTTTGGCGATCAGTACGACGGGTCTGGTGCATATCTACCGGGCTCACGGGCATGACGTGGCGGCCCTGTCCGGCATCGGCATCACTGTCCGCCCTGGCGAGCTCGTCGGATTGCTGGGGCCTTCTGGTGCCGGCAAGTCGACGCTGCTGCAACTGTGTGGCGGTCTGCTGACGCCGAGCGCTGGGCGGCTGCAGATCGGTGAGCACAACGTCGCGACGATGACTGAGGCTGAGCTCGACCGCATGCGTGCGGGCGACGTCGGCATCGTGTTGCAGGGTGCCGGACGGAACCTGATCCCGTACCTGACGCCGGCGGACAACGTGCGGTACGCACAACGCGCCGCACCTCGCGACCGCCAGCTGCCGAGCCCAGCCGACGTACTGGAGCTGGTTGGACTGCGGGAGCATGCGGATGCGGCGCTGACGTCGCTGACGCCTGGGCAGATCCAGCTGTGCGCGGTGGCGGTGGGTATCGCCACGTTCCCGGGATTGCTGCTCGCGGACGAGCCGACGAGTCAGCTGGATCATCATGCGCGGGATGAAGTACTCGCGGCGATCCGGACGATCAACGCCGAGACCGGCATGACGGTGCTGTTGATCACGCACGACCCGGAGGTGGCGGCGACACTGCCGCGCACCATCACGATCCGGGACGGCCGGATCGCATCGGAGGGTCGGTCGGGTGAGGAGTACGCCGTGGTCGCGAGCGACGGATCGTTGCCGCTGCCGCCGCACGTCGCCGAACTGCTCCCGGCTGGGACGTTGGTCCAGGTCACCACGGACGACGGTGAGATCCGGCTGACCGCGGTCGAACAGGAGGGCACGCAATGATCAGCGTCAAGGACGTGACGGTCGCGTACGGCGAACTGGTCGCGGTGGCGGACGTGTCGTTCGACGTCCCGCCTGGGTTCGTCCTCGCGGTCAGCGGGCCGTCCGGCGCCGGGAAGAGTTCGTTGCTATGGGCAATCGCCGGAGCGGTCCCGGTGCGATCGGGCAAGGTCGTCGTGGACGGGCTGGTGATCGCGGACCGCCCGTCGGCCGCGGCGCATGGCGTCGTACTGATTCCGCAGGGGAACGGGTTGGCGCGGGTGCTGACCGCGCGGGAGAACCTGTCGCTGCCGCTGCTCACCGAACGCAAGCCGGCCGAGGATGTCGAGCGGGTGATCGAGAAGTCGCTGACCGACGTGGGACTGGCCGAGAGCGGGGATCACCTGGTCGAGGAGTTGTCCGGTGGTGAGCAGCAGCGGGTCGCGGTGGCCCGCGGAATCGCTCAGCAGGGCAAGGTGATTCTGGCCGACGAGTCCACCAGCGAACTCGACGGCACCAATCGCGAACGCGTCGTCGACCTGCTCCGTGCGGAGGCGCACCGCGGCGCCGCCGTCGTCATCGCCACCCACGACTCCACCGTCGCCGACTCCGCCGACGGCCACGCTGTGATGGACGAGGGCCGCCTGACCTGGGTACGGCGGCTATAGGCCTAGGGGCACGGGGGTTGTGGGTGGGCCATGCTGTAACAGCTCCTGGACCAGCGCCGGGAGGGAGCGCGGTGAGAAGCGGCCGTCGTGGGTCTGTAATTCCTCCAGGGTCCACCAGCGGTCGCCGTGGAAGTCTTCGGCGGTGAAGGGATCGGTGCGGACGAGGAAGTAGTCGTTGATGACGCCGTCGTAGCCGGCAGCGTGGCCCTCGGCAACTACTTCCTGATGCCAGAGGTGCGGTGCGTCGGGGGGTGCTTCCAGGCCGGGTGTAGCCCAGATCGGGCCGCTGGGGAACTCGAAGCGGACCAGCAGGATGCGGTCGTCAGGATCGAGTACGACGGCCCGCGCGGCTGGCCGCAGTCGGGGATAGGTGAGCTCCAGCTCGCGGTGCTGTTCGACCACGCGGAAACCGAAGCGGTTGTTGACCTTCTGCATCGCCGTGTTCGACAACGCGGTCCAGGTGTGCAGGAAGCGCTGGCCCTTCCGGTGCTTTGCCAGCTGATCGAGGTTGGCCAGCTTCAGCTGCGTGCCGAGGTTGTGCCCGCGATGCTCGCGCAGGACCAAGGTGTCGTCTTGCTGCGCATGCGCCGCGTCCGCCCGCGGCAAGTAGATCAACGTGTACCCGGCCGGCGCGCCGTCCGAAGTGTGCGCCATCGTGACGAGAGCGAGGTAATTCCGGTCGATCCTTTGCTCACTCGCCTCCAGCTTCTCCACCGTCCACGGCACGTTCTCCCGCGTCATCCCACCCGTGGGTACGTCGAGATCCATCGCCGTGTGCAGATCGGCGTACGCCTGCTGATGCTCCGGCGGACACATCCCCGCCCAGGACGTGAGCCGATAGCCCTTCAACGGGCCGGCTTCAGCTCTCAGATCGTCCAGGCGTAGCTCGTCGTACGGCAGCGGTACGACGAGATGGTCCTCGACATGCTCGACGGTGAAGCCGATGCGCGCAGCGAACGACGCACCAGGCCATGGGTCAGCGGGGACGCCGAGTTCGGCCTGGAAGATGGTCCGCCCGAGAGTCGCCGCCCGCGTGACGGCCCACTGCCACAGTGCCCGGCCGATACCGCGACGCCGATGCTCCGGCGGTACGTCGATCTCGACCTCGACCGTGTCCAGGTTGTCGCTCAGCCGGTACTCGAAGAGCATCGCGCCGAGCACCCTGTCGTCCTCGAACGCGCCGACCGCCAGCCGCCGCTTCAGCGGTCCCGGATTGCGCAGCGACCAGCCGAGCGTCTCCCGCCCGACCACCAGCGCCGCTTCGCGTCCCGCGACCGCGCCGGCCCGGAGTACGTCGTACCACTCGTCGAACAGGGCCAGGTCGGCCGGGTCGATCTCGCGCACGATGATCACCCGGCCGACCCAACCAGACAAACGGGTCAGCCCGCCAGCCGGTAACTCAGACGGGGGTGACCTTGCCCTGGTACATGTACATGATGACGAAGTTGTCGGCGTACGGTGCGTTCTTCAGGATCGGGTCGTCGTCCGCCGGGAACTTAGCGACCCGCTTCCCTTCCAGCGCCGGGTTGTTACCGTAGCGCTCCCAGAGCGGGATGATCGGGAGCAACTCGTTGAACGCCACCGCCGCGGCGGTGATGTTCTTCTTCTGCTCGTCGAGGTTCAGGCCCTGGGCCGACTTGTCCACCACGGACTGCATGTCGATCGGACCGGCCGCAGTGGTCTGCTTGAGCGGGAAGTTCATGCCCTTGCCGCCCGTGTTCGCCGCGATGACGTAGTTGAACGTGTACAGGTCCTGGACGTACGCGAAGTACGGGTGCGGGTGGCTCGAGGCGCCCCAGCCCTGAATGGCGATGTCGAACTTCCCGGCCAGCACGTCGGGGTTCAGCTGGGTGAAGGTGATGCCCCGCTTGGTGATGTTGAACCCGAACTTGTTCAGCTGGTCGGCCGCGTTGGTGGCGGCCGGGTTCCAGTCGGCGAACTCGGTCGGGAACTTGAGGTCGTACGCCGCGGGCTTGCCGGACGGCAGCATCCACTTGTCGCCGGACTTCTTCCAGCCGGCCGCCTGCAGCAGCTGGGTGGCCTTGGCCTCGTCCTTCTCGTAGGCGTTCAGCTTCTTCTGGTCGGCGTCGGAGATCCAGTCGGGGACGAGGATGTCGGAGAAGCCGGCCATGAACTTGCAGGCCTTGCCCGAGTCGCCGAGCGCGACGGTGCCGTTCTCGTTGCGGTCGAGCACGTAAGCGATCGCCTGCCGCACCCGCGCGTCGGCGAGCTCCGGGTGCGTGGTGTAGTTGAACACCAGCGCGGGACCCGAGTACACCGGTGGGCGGAGGATCCGGAACCCGTTGGACTCGAACGTCTTCTCGCTGGCCACCGCGAAGCCGTGGGTGGCGTAGTCGACGTCCTTGTTCATCACGACCGGCGTGACGTCGGAGGTCTCGCCGTTGTACAGAACGACCTTGGTGAAGCCGATCTTGTCGGCGAACAGGCCCTTGTCGTTCTTGACCAGGGTCATCTGGGCGTTGGTCATGCTCTTCGGGTCGTAGTTGAACGGACCCGACACGGGCGGGTTCTCCGGCCGCAACTTCTGGAAGTCGCCGTTCAGCTTCTTGCCCTCGGCGCTGTCCAGGCTGGTGTTGGCCTTCCGCAGGGCCTCGGCCTTGGTGGCCCACTCACCGTAGACGGAGCTGGGCAGGATCGGTGCCCGGAGGATGAAGCGCTCGAGCACCGTCGACGGGGTGCCGATGGTGAACAGCACTGTGGTGTCGTCCTGGGCCTTGACGTCGGACAGGAATGTCCACGACTGCTGGCGCATCAGCCAGTGCAGGTTGAACGTGTCCACGACGTCCTTGGCGGTGACCGGCTTGCCGTCACTCCAGGTCAGGCCGGAGCGGAGCTTCATGGTGTAGGTGTTGGCCGCCGCGTCCAGCGAGCTGGACTCGGCCATCATGTATTCCCACTTCTTCTCCGCCCAGTAGTACAACCCGCCGCTCGGGTAGATCAGGTCCTGGTACGGGCTGTTCGTCATCTGGATGCCGTCGGTGACGCCGGGGCCCATGTTGAAGTGGCCCTTCGGCGGCAGCTGGTAGGGATACGCGCCGTGGAATTCCTTGTCGCCGCCCTTGTTGCCGCCCCCTTCGTTGCTGTTCGGGGAGCTCGGCGAACACGCCGTCAGCGACCCGATGCCGGCCGCGCCGACACCGGCGATACCGAACAGCTGGAGCACGTGCCGGCGGGAGATCGCGTTGGACAGGGCGCTGACGCCCGGTCCGTCGGTGCCGGAATCGTTGGTGCCGGTGGGACTCATTCCTTCGTCCTTTCTGATCTGACCGCACGCCCATGCGGGTCAGGCACTACTGGTTTGAGGTACTGCTGATTGCTAACTGCCCTCGCGTTTTTCCCGCCGCCGGGTCAGGAGGACCGCGGCGACGACGATCAGGCCCAGTAGCAGGCCCAAACACAAGGTGAACAGGGTGACGACGAACTCCGGCGTACCGGGCGTCAGCGTGAACAGCAGAACCACGCTGGCCAGCACCAGGAACGTCGCCCAGCCGAGCGCGACCCGGCCGATCTGGGAGGTCATCAGGTCGCCGGCGGATCCGGCCGGAGTACGTCGGCGCCGTCGCGGGCCACCACATGGCACGCGGCCGACTGCCCGGACCGTATTTCGACCAGTTCGGGTACGACGCCGTCGCACAGACCGCCCTCGAACAGCGGGCAGCGCGGATGGAACGAGCACCCGGGTGGCAGGTGCGCCAGGCTCGGGATCTCCAGGCTGCGCAGCGATCCCAGGCCCTTGGTCTTCGTCAGGTCGGGATCGGGTTCGGGGATCGCGTCGATCAGCGCCCGGGTGTAGGGATGGGTGGGCGCGTTGATGATCTTCGGGGTCGGGCCGAACTCGACGATCCGGCCCAGGTACATCACCGCGGTCTTCCCGTGCCAGCCGAAGTACTTCGCGATCGCCAGGTCGTGGGTGATGAACAGGAAACCGACGCCGAGGTCGTCGCGCAGCCGTCCGAGCATCGCCAGCACGCTGATCCGGATCGACACGTCCAGCATCGAGGTCGACTCGTCCGCGATGATGATCTTCGGGTCCAGCGTCAGCGCTCGGGCCACCGAGGCCCGCTGTCGCTGGCCGCCGGACAACTGGTGCGGGTACTTCGTCAGGAAGTTCTCGGGCGGCGTCAGGTCGACCTTCGTCAGCAGTTCCGCAGCCCGGGCGGCGGCTGCCTTGCCGCCCTTGACCACACCGTGCTTGAGCAGCGGCGCGGTGAGCGTCTGCTGGACGGTCCGGGTCGGGTTCAGCGAGGCGTACGGATCCTGGTGGACGTACTGCACGCTGCGCCGGAACGTGCTGAAGTCACGCCGGTTCATCGACCAGATGTCGGTGCCATCGAAGTCCACCTGACCGTTGGTCGGCTTGGCCAGCCCGGCGGCCATCCGCGCCGCGGTCGTTTTGCCGGAGCCGCTCTCGCCGACCAGGCAGAGCACCTCGCCGGGGTTGATCGACAGGTCGACCTGGTTCACGGCGTGGATCGGTCCCGCCTTGGTGTCGAACACCTGGCTGACACCCGCGAGCGTCATCAGTGGCGTGCGTCCCTCGGCCGCCGGGGCGGTCTCCATCGCGCTCATGAGGCTGTCCCCAACTCGTTGTTCGGCGCCGGTCGATCTAGGTGCACCTCTTTGTAGTGAATGCAGGCCACCTCGTGGCCGTCACCCGGCTGATCGCTGACCGGGACCAGCGGCGGATCCTCGGCTTTGCACTCCTCGGTGGCGTACTTGCAGCGCGGGTTGAACTTGCAGCCCGGCGGCAACGCGGCAAGGCTGGGCGGACCGCCCGGGATCGACTCGAGGTCCGGCAGGTCGCCGACGATCGGCGGCACCGCCTTGATCAGGCCCAGCGTGTACGGGTGCCGCGGTTTGTAGAACATGTCCCGGACGCCACCGGTCTCGACGATGCGGCCGGCGTACATGGTGGCGACCCGGTCGGCGAGCTCGGCGGCGAGCGACAGATCGTGGGAGATGAAGATCATCGAGAAGCCGAGCCGCTCGCGCACCTCGTGCAGGACGTCGACGATGGATCGCTGGGTGAGGATGTCGAGGGCCGTGGTCGGCTCGTCCAGGATCAGCACCTCCGGCTCGAGCAGCAGGCTCATCGCGATCAGCACGCGCTGCCGCATCCCGCCGGACAGTTCGTGCGGATAGCAGTCCATCACCCGCGCCGGCTCCAGCCGCACCAGGCGGAGCAGCTCTGCGGCCCGGTCCTCGATCTCCTTGCGGGTGGCCTTGGTGTGTGCGCGCATCGTGTCGTGCATGTGCGCGCGAATCTTCAGCACCGGGTTGAACGCGTTCATCGCGCCCTGGAAGACCATCGCCGCGTCCCGCCAGCGGAACTGCCGCAGGTCGCGCCCGTCCAGGCCGAGGACGTCGATCTCCGTGCCGTCGCCGCGGTTGAAGGTGACCTTGCCGGAGGCGTGGCCCAGCCGCGGCAGCAACCGCAGCAGGCCGAGCCCGAACGTCGTCTTGCCACAACCGCTCTCCCCGACCAGCGCCAGGCTTTCGCCGGGGTAGAGATCGAGGTCGACACCGCGGACAGCCTGCACCGTGGTGCCGGCCCCGGTCCGGTACTCGACGTTGAAGTCGCGGACGGACAGCAGTGGCTTGCCCTGGCCGCCGCGGACGGCGCGGGGGGCGCTCGGAGAGGTCGTAGTCACCATGCTCACCGATCCCGGAGTCGTGGGTTGAGGATTTCCTCGAGGGATCTCGTCATCATCACCAGTCCGAGCAGCAGCAGGATGATCGCGATGATGGGGCTGAGGATCCACGCCAGGCTGTTGTCGTTGAAGATTGCGCCGGCGATCCAGGCGCGGTTGAGCATGATGCCCCAGTTCGACCCGGTCAGCGGCGCGAGACCGAGCAGGTAGAGGCCGACCAACTGGTAGATCGCATTCGTCACGCCGATCATGAAGTTCATCAGGATGAAGCTGGCCATGTTCGGCAGGATCTCGACGAACACCACCCGGGGCGTCCCGAGATCCAGCAGCCGGGCGGCTTCGACGAACTCACGTTCTTTCAGCGAGAACACCTGGGCTCGCACTGCCCGGGTCAGGACCGGCCAGGCCAGGCCGCCGACCAGCAGCGCGAGCAGGATCGGCGAGTCGAGCTTGAAGAACGCGCCGAGCACCGCGAGCAGGACGATCTGTGGGATCGTCAGGAAGACGTCGGTCAGGGTGACCACCACCGAGTCGACCCAACCGCCGAGGTAGGCGGCCAGCGAACCGAGGACGATCGCCAGCGCGGTGGAGATCGCCGCGGCGACGAAGCCGACGAAGATCACGGTCCGGCCGCCGCCGATCATCTGGATCAGCACGTCCTTGCCCTCGTTGTCGGTGCCGAGCAGATGCCCGGGCGTGCCGGCCGGGAGCAGGATCTCCTTGACGTTCGGCGCCACTTCCGGGGTGAAGAAGGGCACGATCGCGGTGATCAGCACCATCAGGGCCACGATCACGAAGCCGATGAACCCGGCCGGGCTGCGGCGCAACGAGCTGAGGATGCCGCCGAAGCGGGAGACGCCGGTCGTCCCGATAGCGGACGCCGCGTCAGTGGCGGCTATGGTGTCTGCCATCTCGTCACCCCTTGGCCTTGCCGCTGACCCGGATCCGCGGATCGAGCCGGCTGTAGAGGAGGTCGGCGAGCAGGTTCGCCGCCACCACTGAGATCGTGATGACCAGGAAGATCCCCTGCAGCACCGGGTAGTCGCGACCGTTGACCGCGTTGAAAAGGATGAATCCGATGCCCTGGTAGCCGAAGATCTTCTCCACGAAGATCGCGCCGCCGACGACGAACCCGAGCGACACGGCGAGCTGGCTGAACAACGGCAGCACGGCGTTGCGCCCGACGTACCCGGTCCGGATGCGGGAGTCGGACAGGCC
Organism: Kribbella antiqua; assembly: GCF_004345665.1. Classification (GTDB taxonomy): domain Bacteria; phylum Actinomycetota; class Actinomycetes; order Propionibacteriales; family Kribbellaceae; genus Kribbella; species Kribbella antiqua. Next base: position 317,812 of record NZ_SLWR01000009.1, on the reverse strand, counting down.
GCGGGCCCGCGCGACGGTCACGTAGTCCTCGCCAAGGGTCTCCACCGTGGACGACTTCATCACCAGAGCCCAGGAACCGACCGTGGTCAGCGTGTAGGCGAGGATCGGCAGCGTCGCGTGGTACAGGATGTCGTTCAGGAAGCTCAGGCTGAACGAGGGTTCCACACCTGCTGTGTACGAGCCGCGGGCCTCGGTCAGGTTGAACCACTGCAGTTTCACGCCGAGGAAGACCACGATCAGGATCGCGAGGATGTAGTTCGGGATCGCGTGCAGCAGCGCACCCAGTCCGCTGAGCAGGTGGTCGATCCAGCTCTCCCGGCGGTAGGCCATGATCATGCCGGCCACGATGCCGATGATGAAGCTGATGATCGTCGCGACGCCGACCGAGAACAGCGTCCACGGCAGGTAGGTCTTGATCACCTCGGCCACGCTGGTGCCCGGTGACAGGAGTGAGTTGCCGAAATCGCCGTGCAGCAGGTTGAGCATGTACGTGACGTACTGCTGGATCAGCGGCTGATCCGGATCCAGCGAGAACAGGTTCTTGGCCTGCGCGGCGGCCGCGTCGTAGGAGATACCGGTCTGCGCGATCTGGGTCTGGATGTAGGTGTCGACCGGGTTGCCCGGTAGCAACCGGACCATGAAGAACGTCCCGGTCGTCATGATGAAAACGGTCAGGACCGCTTTCGCGATTCTTCGGACCAGCCAGGCCTGCAGGAAACGCTTCGCGGGCGACGGTCTCGGTTCTGCGACCGGCCCTTCGATCAGCTTCCTAGCCGGTGTCTCGACCGCACCGCCCACTGCTCACCTCCAAGGACTACTGAACGACCTGGCCCCCGGTGACACGCTTTAGTAAGAAACACTGCCTTGCAAGGATCTGCGCACAGTGTGGTCAGTCTGCGCAACGACATACACCGAGTCAACAGATTCGCTCGACTCGTTGTCACGTGTATCGAATCGTGAATATTCGGTTGCCCTGTGCATTAAGGACGCGACACTCCGTACGTATACCGGCATAGCCCACCGGCAAAGATGGTGGGCTACGAGCGGCCTATACCGGCATAGCCCGCCACCTTCAAAAGGTGGCGGGCTATGGGAGGTAGGTGGCTAACGGGTGGCGCGGTTGATGGCGGAGACGACTGCCTTCAGGGAGGCGGTGAGGATGTTGGCGTCGCGGCCGACGCCCCAGTAGACGTCGTCGCCGACCTCGCACTCGACGTACGCCGCGGCGAGTGCGTCACCGCCGGCCGAGAGGGCGTGCTCGTGGTAGTCCAGCACGCGTACGTCGTACTTCAGCGGCTTGATCGCGTCGACGAAGGCCGACACCGGGCCGTTGCCCTCGCCGGACAGCTCGTGCGGGACGCCGTTGGAGTAGACCTGGACGCGGAGCTGGTCGCCCTGGCCCTCGCCGGAGGACGAGTTGACCGTCAGCAGCGACAGCTTGCCCGGGGCAAGGTACTCGGCCGCGAAGATGTCCCACATCTGCTGCGGGCCGACCTCGCCGCCCTCGGAGTCGGTGTGCTGCTGGATCACCCGGCTGAACTCGATCTGCAGCCGGCGCGGCAGGTCGAGGCGGTGCTCCGACTTCATGATGTACGCGACGCCGCCCTTGCCGGACTGCGAGTTGACCCGGATGACCGCCTCGTACGACCGGCCGACGTCCTTCGGATCGATCGGCAGGTACGGCGCCTCCCAGGTGATCTCCGACACCGGTCGGCCCTCGGCCGCCGCCTGCTTGTCCAGCGCCTCCAGGCCCTTCTTGATGGCGTCCTGGTGCGAGCCGGAGAAGGCGGTGTAGACCAGGTCACCGGCGTACGGCTGCCGCTCGGGGACGCGCATCTGCGTGCAGTACTCGACCGTACGGCGGATCTCGTCGATGTCGGAGAAGTCGATCTGCGGGTCGATGCCCTGGCTGAACAGGTTCATCCCCAGGGTGACCAGGTCGACGTTGCCGGTCCGCTCGCCGTGGCCGAACAGGCAGCCCTCGACCCGGTCGGCGCCGGCCATCAGGGCCAGCTCGGTCGCGGCGACCGCCGTACCGCGGTCGTTGTGCGGGTGCAGGCTGATGGTGCTGTGCTCGCGCCGGGTCAGGAAGCGGGCGAACCACTCGATCTGGTCGGCGTACACGTTCGGGGTGGACATCTCGACCGTGGCCGGCAGGTTCAGGATGATCTCCCGGCCCTCGGCCGGCTGCCACTGGTCGCTGACCGCCTCACAGACCTCGAGCGCGAACTCCAGCTCGGTGCCGGTGAAGATCTCCGGGCTGTACTGGTAGCCGAACTCGCAGTCGCCCAGCATGTCGTCGGCGTACTTCATCACCGTCTCGGTGCCGCGGACCGCGATCGCCAGGCACTCGGCCTTGTCCACGTTGAAGACGACCCGGCGGAACAGCGGCGCGGTCGCGTTGTAGAGGTGGATGGTCGCCTTCGGCGAGCCCTGCAGCGACTGCACGGTCCGCTCGATCAGCTCCTCGCGCGCCTGGGTCAGCACCGAGATGGTGACGTCGTCGGGGATGACGTCCTCTTCGATCAGGCTGCGGACGAAGTCGAAGTCGTACTGGCTGGCACTCGGGAAACCGACCTCGATCTCCTTGTAGCCCATCTTCACCAGCAGGTCGAACATCCGCCGCTTGCGGGCCGGCGACATCGGCTCGACCAGCGCCTGGTTGCCGTCGCGGAGGTCGGTGGACAGCCAGCGCGGGGTCCGGTCGACCGACTTGGCAGGCCAGGTGCGGTCCGGCAGGTCGATCGGGGGGAACGGCCGGTAGCGCTGGATCGGCATACCGGACGGTTGCTGGACGGGCTTGGGCTGGTTCTGGGGTGCCACTGGAGTTCTCCTCGGGAGGGGTGCTACTGCTCAGGGTCGCTCGGACGACCGGCGCACGACCAAACTCCGCGGCGAGGGAACCGGCCTTGTCAGGCCTCGCCGCGGCAGCGAAGGAGGAGAAGCTGGTGCCGCATGATGCCAGGCAGTTTATGCACAACCGGGGCGCGGCGTCGAACTCGGGGTCTCGACCGGCGAGACCCTGCGGGAGATGCGGGAGTGATCACTTGCGCTCAAGAGCACTTGAATTCCTAGGCTGACGGGCATGACTGATTCCCTTGCGGACCGGCTGGGCGGGCACGGTCTGGGTGTGCTCGTGACCATCAAGCGCGACGGCCGGCCGCAGTTGTCGAATGTGACCTATGTGTACGACCCTCCGCGGCGGCGGATCGTCGTTTCGCTCACCGACGACCGGGCCAAGACGAAGAACCTGCGGCGTGATCCGCGGGCCAGCCTGTACGTCGACGGGCCGCGCGGGCGCTCGTACGTCGTACTGGAAGGCAAGGCGGAGCTCAGCCCGGTGGCTGCCGATCCGTACGACGAGGTGGTCGAGCAGCTCGTCGAGTACTACCGGACGGCCTCCGGCGAGCACCCGGACTGGGACGACTACCGGGCGGCGATGGTCCGCGACAAGCGGCTGGTCTTCTCGATGACCATCGACCACGCGTACGGGATGCCTATGCCCTCCTGAGGTCGAACCGGTCGAGCTCCATCACCTTGACCCAGGCCGCGACGAAGTCCGCCACGAACTTGTCCTGAGCGTCGGCGCTCGCGTACACCTCCGAGAGGGACCGGAGCTGCGAGTTGGCGCCGAAGACGAGGTCGACGGCGGTGGCCGTCCACTTGAGCTCGCCGGTGGCGACGTCCCGGATCTCGAAGACGTTCTCCTCCGACTCCGATGCCTTCCATTCGGCGCCGGCGGCCAGCAGGTTGACGAAGAAGTCGTTGGTCAGCGTGCCAACCCGGTCGGTGAAGACGCCATGCTGCGCACCACCGACGTTGGCGCCCAGCGCACGCAGGCCTCCGACCAGGACCGTCAGCTCCGGGGCAGTCAGGGTCAGCATGTACGCGCGGTCGAGCAGCAGCGTCTCCGGCGAGAGCTTCTCCTCGGCCCGGAGGTAGTTGCGGAAACCGTCCGCCCTCGGCTCGAGTACGGCGAACGAGTCGACGTCGGTCTGCTCCTGGGACGCGTCCGTCCGGCCAGGGTGGAACGGGACGGTGATGCTGTGCCCGGCATTGCGCGCAGCCTGCTCGACGGCCGCCGTACCGCCAAGGACGATGAGGTCGGCCAGCGAGACCTGCTTGCCGCCGGTCTGTGAGCTGTTGAAGTCCTGCTGGATCTGTTCGAGGGTCTGCAGCGCCTTGTCCAGCTCGGCCGGCTCGTTCACCTCCCAGCTGCGCTGCGGCTCCAGCCGGATGCGGGCTCCGTTGGCACCACCGCGCTTGTCGGTCCCGCGGAAGCTCGCGGCGGCTGCCCACGCGGTCGACACCAGCTGCGAGACCGACAGGCCGGAGGCGAGGAGCTTCTCCTTGAGTGCCGCGATGTCGTCGGCATCGATCAGCTCGTGGTCGACGGCCGGGACGGGGTCCTGCCACAACTGCGGCTCGGGAACCCACGGACCGAGGAAGCGCGACACCGGACCCATGTCGCGGTGGAGCAGCTTGTACCAGGCCTTCGCGAACGCCAGTGCGAACTCTTCCGGGTTGTCCCGGAAGCGCTGCGAGATCGGCCCGTAGACAGGGTCGAGGCGCAGCGACAGGTCGGTCGTCAGCATCGTCGGCTCGCGCTTCTTGGACGGGTCGTGCGCGTCGGGCACCGTCTCCTCGGCGTCCTTCGCGACCCATTGGTGAGCTCCGGCCGGGCTCTTGGTCAGCTCCCACTCGTGGCCGAACAGGTTCTCGAAGAAGCCGTTCCCGAACCGGGTCGGCGTGCTGGTCCAGGTCACCTCGAGACCGCTGGTGATCGCGTCGGCGCCCTTGCCGGTGCCGTAGGTGCTCTGCCATCCCAAGCCCTGCGCCTGGAGCGGCGCGGCCTCGGGCTCGGGACCGACGTTCTCGGCCGGACCGGCGCCGTGGGTCTTGCCGAACGAGTGCCCGCCGGCGATCAGAGCCACCGTCTCCTCGTCGTTCATCGCCATCCGGGCGAACGTGTCGCGGATGTCGCGCGCCGCGGCGAGCGGGTCCGGGTTGCCGTTCGGGCCTTCCGGGTTCACATAGATCAGACCCATCTGGACAGCACCGAACGGTTTGGCCAGCTCCCGGTCGCCGCTGTAGCGCTCGTCGCCGAGCCAAGTGTCCTCCGGGCCCCAGTAGATCTCCTCCGGCTCCCAGACGTCCTCCCGGCCGAACCCGAAGCCGAAGGTGCGGAAGCCCATGTCCTCCAGGGCTACGTTGCCGGCCAGCACCAGCAGGTCGGCCCAGGAGATCTTTCGCCCATGCTTCTGCTTGACCGGCCACAGCAGCCGGCGGGCCTTGTCCAGGTTGGCGTTGTCGGGCCAGCTGTTCAGCGGCGCGAACCGCTGGGCGCCGTCACCCGCTCCACCGCGGCCGTCCTCGATCCGGTAGGTGCCGGCCGCGTGCCAGCTCATCCGGATGAACAACGGGCCGTAATGACCGAAGTCGGCCGGCCACCAGTCCTGCGACGTACGCATCACCTCCACGATGTCGCGTTTGAGCTCGTCGACGTCGAGCTTCTTGAACTCCTCGGCGTAGTCGAAGCCGTCTTCCATCGGATTCGACCGGGTCGCGTGTGGGTGCAGAACCGAGAGGTCCAGCTGGTTTGGCCACCAGTCCCGGTTCGTCCGCGGCCGGCTCACCTTGGGAGTCGGTGAATCGATGGCAGGGTTTTCGCTCTCGCTGCCGTGGGGGGTAACGCCGGACGTGTCGGACATGCTCAACCTTTCCGTGCGGTTGCTGGTTCATCGGTGCTGGCGGAACAAGCGGGACACAAGCCCCAGTAGACGACTTCGGCCTCGTCGACGGAGAAACCGTGGCGGTCCGACGGGTGCAGGCAGGGCGCCTCGCCGACGGCGCAGTCCACGTCTTCGATCGCGCCGCACGACCGGCACACCACGTGGTGATGGTTGTCCGCTACCCGCGCCTCGTAGCGCGCGACAGAACCGGCCGGCTGGATCCGCCGCAGCAGCCTGGCGTCGGTCAGCGCGCGCAGGACGTCGTACACCGCTTGATGGGACACTTCGGGCAGTTCCCGGCGGGTGGCCTGGATGATTGTGTCGGTGTCGGCGTGCGGATGCGCGTGGACAGCGTGGAGTACGGCCACCCGTGGCCGGGTGACGCGGAGCGCGACCTCGCGCAACATCTGGTGGAGGTCGGAATCGACTGCCACTCCACGCAGTCTTCTCCCCGTTCTGGACTCGGTCAAGATTCCTCCCTGGACGGTCAGTGCCCAACCGGGGATAAATCACTCGCGCCAAACGGTGGGTGGGAGGAACCTGAGGGCGTGGAGATTACAAGGCTGTCCCCCGACGACGAGGTCGGGTGTGCGGATGCCGTGGGTCTGATGAACGCGGCGGCGAAGCTCGACTGCCCGGAGGCGTTGCTGCCGACGCCGCGGGGCTATGCCGCGCACCTGAAACACGGCTGGGATGGGGATCCGGGTCAGGCCTTCTTGGCTCGCGACGAGGACGGTGTGGCCGTCGGCCTGCTCGGGCTGCACACGCCGACGTACGACAACACACACCTCGCGTGGGTCGACGCGGGGGTGCATCCGGACCACCGCGGTCGCGGGATCGGCTCGACGCTGATCGCGTACGGCGAAGAGCTGGCTCGTGAGCTGGGCCGGACCTCGCTGGGGACGGACAACTGGGACCTGCCGAAGGCGAACGCGTTCTCGCTGAGGCACGGGTTCGAGCAGAAGGCGATCGAGGTGAACCGGCGGCAGGACATCGCCGGCCTCGACTGGTCGGTGGTCGATCGCTTGTACGACGAGGCCGCGCAGGCGTCGACGGCGTACGAGCTGGTCCGGGTGGCCGGGCGGGTGCCGGAGGAGATGCTCGACGGCATGGTCGGGCTGACCGCGTCGATCAACGACGCGCCCAAGGACGACCTGGACATCGAGGACGACGTGTTCACGCCGGACCGGCTGCGCAAGTACGAGGCGGCCCAGGAAGCGCATGACCGGAAGATCTACCGGGTGATCGCGCGGGAGCGTTCGACCGGCGCACTGGCCGGGCACTCGACGATCGTGGTCGAGCGCGAACGACCGCACATCGCCGAGCAGCACGACACCGCCGTCGACCGAGCCCACCGCGGCCACCGCCTCGGCGCCCTGGTCAAAACCGACATGCTCCGCTGGCTCCGCGACAACGAACCCGCCGTCACCCAGCTGGACACCTGGAACGCCGAATCCAACACCCACATGATCGCCATCAACGAACAGCTGAACTACCGCATCGTCGCCCGAGTCATCGCGTACCAGAAGTCGCTCTAGGTCATCGGGCCGAGGGCATCGCGCAAGGCGGCTCGGGTGGTGATGCCGAGCTTGGGAAAGATCCGGTAGAGGTGACCACCGACCGTTCGGTGTGACAGGTACAGCTGGGCGGCGATCTCCTTGTTCGTCAACCCCGAGGCGGCAAGCCGGGCGATCTCGAGCTCCTGGGGCGTCAGTTCGGCAGCGTGCTGTTGTCGACCGGAGTCCGCGGCGAGTCCGGTCGCCCGCAGCTCTCGCTCGGCTCGCGCGATCCACGGATCGGCCCCGAGCGTCCTGAACGCGGTCAGGGCCGCCTGGAGCTGGAGCTTGGCCTCGGTGACCGCTCGAGCGCGCCGGAGCCGCTCGCCGTACAGGAGACGGATTCGCGCGACATCGAACGGCCACTGGTCGACAGTCGGCAGCCTCAATGCCGCGTCGAAGTGCGCGCCGGCATCCGCTTCCGTCGCGGCCGCCAGCCCGGCTGATCCAGCCACCAGGATCGCCAGGCGAGGGGACAGGTCCGCCAGCCTCGCCTCGTGCATGGCCATCACATGGCGCTCCGCCTCCGCGGCCCGGCCGGTCCGCACCGCGGCCTCGACCAGATCCATCGCCATCCACAGGCAGTGCGGGACATGGGAGGCCAGGATCCCGGCCGGGCTGATTGCCGACGCATGCCGGTACGCCGCCTCGAAGTCACTTCGGCCCAGATCGGCCAGCACCAGCGCGTGGTGTGCGAATGCCCGCGCGGTTCCGACACCCCGGGGACTGGCCCAGCCGACAACCTGGTCGACCAGCGCCAAGCACTCGTCGTACCTCCCCTGTACGGCGGCCAGCAGCGCCAGGTGATACCGCGGATACCAGCTGAAGAAACCGGCGGCCCGCTCCTCGCTCACCGTCAGAGCTTCCGACGCCAGTACGCCGGCTTCATCCCACTTGCCCCGGTGGAAGTCGTCGACGCAGAGGTCGAACAGCGATACGAGGTGCTTGCGCGCCGGTCCGCCGTCGCGGCCTTGCAGGACGATGCGCCAGAGTGGTTCGCGCACCTCGGCCAGCCGATCGGCGTACATGGCGGCGCCGGCAACGTTCTGGACGGTGTCGGGATCCAGCTCATGATGGACCGCTTCCAGCGCGGTCAACAGACGCGGCAAAGCGGCGACTCCGGTGCGGGCCGGGTCCGCGAACATGTCCAGCGTCAAGGAAAGCAATGCCGGAGGTCCGTCCGAGAGCCGACCCATCGCGGCGTACAGCGATTCCCACAACTCCCGGCGCCCGCCTACGAAGCAAATCAAGGCCAGTGTCCAGAGCGCGTTCACAACCTCTGGGTCGTTCGAGTCCTCCCGCTGCGGACTGGCCTCGAGGGCTCCGGACAGCAGACGGTGCGCGGTATCCACGTGTCCGTCGCCGGTGAGCATGACCAGCGCCGCGGCCGAGGCGTAGTGCAGCGATGCGCTCGCCTGCCCTACTGCCTGCCGGCTACCTTCGAGCAGTTCGGCCGCGCTCTTCATCTCACCCATGGCCTCGGCGCCGATCAACGCGGCCTGCGCCAGCCGGCGAGCACGATCAGCCGGGTTCGGACTGAGGCCGGCCGCGCGGGTCAGCAGCGCTACCGCGGACGGAGCGTCCCCCCGCACCAACAGACGCCGCACGGCGATCTCGAGTACGGCGGCCACCTGCTCGTCGGGCTCGGTCGTCGCCTCGCCGAGGTGCAGCGCCCTGCGTTCCGGCTCGTCGGCGAAGGCTTCCGCCAAGGCGCTGTGTGCCTTCCGACGTTCGGCCGAGGTCGTCGCCGCGACCACGGCGGACCGAATCAGCGGATGCCGGAACGCGAGCCGGTGATCGCTCACCCGGACCAGCCCGTCCTGCTCAGCGGGCGCGAGATCGGCCAGCTCGTAGCTGCCGGCGCAGGCTGCCTCGAGCGTGCGCAGCTCGCCGGTGCCTTCGAGCGCGGCCAACACGAGCAGTGCCCTGGTCGCCTCGGGCAACGACTCGACGCGGGACGCGAAGTACCGCCCCAACTGCTGGCCCAGTGGAAGCACTGCCGGCAGCGGCTCGGTCGCGGCACGCTGCGACTGGCGCAACGCCCGGGGCAACTCGAGCAGGGCGAGCGGGTTTCCTTGTGCGGTCTGCAGAAGCCGCGACCTGACAGCCGGGCGAAGGTCCGGGAACTGGAAGGTGAGGAGCCGATCGGCCGCTTCGTCGTCCAGCGGTTCGACGTCGTACCTGCGCAACCCGGCCCGGTCGAAGAAGCCCTGTTCCTCACCCGTCCGGCTCGCTGCGAGGAACGCCGTACGGCTGCCTGAGAGCCGTCTGGCGACGAAGCTCAGAATGCCGGCGCTGGCCCGGTCGATCCATTGGATGTCGTCGACGATCAGCAGCAGGGACGATCGAGCGGCGGCCTTCCGGAGCAGGACGGTGACCGCGTTGGACACCAGCAGTCGGCCAGGCGGCGGACCGTCGCCGAAGCCGAGTGCCACCTGTAGCGCGTCGCGCTGCACGGTACTCAGCTCCTCGACTTGCCGAGGAGCGGATACAACAACTGGTTCAGCGCGGCATGGCTGATCTGGCCTTCGAGTTCAGTACCGGCCGCTCGCAGGACAGTCGCACCGGACGCCTCGCCGTACTCCTGCGCGGCGTCCAGCAACGCCGTCTTGCCCACACCGGGATCACCCGACAACAGCAGCGCTCCGCCGGCCTGGTCCACGAATCCCCGGAGCACCTCGAGCTCCCGCAGCCGCCCGACCAGCATGCCCGGAGTCTACCGACGCCGTACTCGAAACGCCGCGATCGAGTCAGATGACTCATCCGAAGTGGCGACCTCTCAGCCGACAGTAGTGCGGACCCCAATCACTGGAGAATGACGATGAGAGTCGGGAAGCGCACGCTGGGCCGTCGGGGCCTGGAGGTGTCGACGATCGGGCTCGGCGCGCTCGGGATGTCGGACCTCTACGGGCCGGCCGACGAGCAGGAGTCGATCGCGACCCTGCACGAGGCGATCGACGCCGGTATCACCTTGATCGACACCGGCGACTTCTACGGATCCGGGCACAACGAGATGCTCATCGGCCGGGCCTTGGCGGGCCGGCGGCGCGAGGACATCGTCCTGAGCGTCAAGTTCGGGGCGCGGCGGGGACCGGACGGGAGCTTCCTGGCGGCCGGGTACGACGTCTCGCCGGCCGCGGTGCTGGATCGGCTCGCGTACACGTTGCGCCGGCTGGGGACCGACTACGTCGACATCTACCGGCCCTCCCGGTTCAACCCCGAGATCCCGGTCGAAGACACCGTCGGCGCACTGCTGGAGCTGCGGACAGCCGGCTACATCCGGGCCATCGGACTCTCCGAGGCGGGAGCCGGCACGATCAGGCGGGCCGCCGCGGTGGCGCCGATCAGCGACCTGCAGATCGAGTACTCGCTGCTCTCCCGTGGACCGGAGCAGTCCATCATTCCCACCCTCCGCGAGCTCGGCATCGGCCTGACCGCGTACGGCGTCCTGTCGCGCGGCCTGCTCAGCGGCCACTGGACCAGCGACCGCCGGCTCGGCGCCACCGACTTCCGGGCCGTCAGCCCTCGGTTCCAGGGCGACAACCTGGCGGCGAACCTCCGCCTCGTGGACGCCCTCACCGGCGTCGCGCAGCGGCTCGACGCGACCACCGCCCAGGTCGCGATCGCCTGGGTCGCTGCCCAGGGCAACGACATCGTGCCGCTGGTCGGCGCCCGCCGGCGCGACCGGCTGGCCGAAGCTCTCAGCGCGGCCGAGCTGGTGCTGGACGCCGAGGACCTCCGCGCGATCGAGGCCGCCGTACCCGCGGGAGCCGCGGCCGGCGACCGCTACCCACCACAGGCGATGGCAGCACTCGACAGCGAACGCTGAACCATCCGAGCAGAAAGAAGAACCATGTCGCACCACCTGGATTCACCACTGGCCCGGCAGGACGTCCGGCTCGACATCACCGACCTGTACGTCTTCCGCGGCGAGACCGGAACCGTCCTCGTCCTCAACGTCTGTCACTCGCTGGCCGGCGATATCCCGACACCCGGCTTCCACCCCGAGGGCAGGTACGAGTTCAAGCTCGACCTGACCGGCGACAGCGTCGAGGACCGCACGTACCGCTTCGTCTTCGGCGACCGCGACGAGTCCGGGGTTCAGGCCGTCACCGTCCACCAGCTCGACGACGAGGCGGCAGCCGATCCGTTCGCAACCGGCACAGTACTGGCGACGGGCAGCACCGAAAGCATGATCACGAGCGCCGGAGTGCGGGTCTGGGCAGGCAGGGCAGGCGACCCGTTCTGGATCGAGCCCGACGTCCTGCACGCTGTCGGGCACGCCTTCCAGGACGCTACGACGATCGACCTCGGAACCTGGACACCAGACCGTGCGAAGAACCTCTTCGCCGGTCACACTGTCTACTCGATCGTGCTCGAGATCCCCGACACCGACCTCCTCGAGCCCGGGCGGACAACCCGTCCGATCGGCGTCTGGGCCGTCGCCAGCCTCGCCACCGACGCGGGCGGCTGGCGCTCGATCAACCGGGTCGGGCTGCCGATGATCCATCCCTTGTTCACCCAGTTCAACGAGCAGCTGGGCGACGATCTCAACGCCGGCCGGCCTCTCGACGACCCGATGACTTACGGCGATCTGCTCACCCGCGAGATCGCCGGTGTCGTCAGCGCCTACGGCACGGCCGAGGACCCCGGGGCCTACGCCGCCGACGTAGTCGACCGCTTCCTGCCCAACGTGCTGCCGTACATCGTCGGTACGCCGGCGTGCTTCGGCTTCAGCTCCTGGAACGGCCGGACGCTCACCGACAACGCGCCCGACGTGATGTTTTCGATCGCGGCCAACACCCCGGTCTCGCTCGGCATCGGCAAGGAGTCGGTCACCGCCAAGCCTCGCGCGTTCTTCCCGTACGTCCCAGAAGCGAGCTAGGGCCTAGACCGGCTCGACGATCGTCACCATCATCTCGTTGGAGAGGGTGAAGCCGAGGGACTTGTAGAGGCGGATCGCGGTGGTGTTGGTGCCGCCGGTGTGCAGGAACGGGGTCCGGCCGGTCGACGTGATGTGAGCGGCCACCACTCGGATCAGCCGGCTGGCCAGGCCCTGGCCCTGATACAACGGGTGGGTGCAGACTGCGCTGATCTCGGTATGAGTGGGCAGCGCGAAACGGGTGCCGGCCATCGCGATCAGTTCGCCATCGCGGCGGATGCCGAGGTAGGTGCCGAGCTCGATGGTGCGGCTGCGGAACGGACCGGGGTCGGTCAGCGCGACCAGCGCCAGCATCTCGGGTACGTCGTCCAGCCCGAGAACGACCGCTTCGTCGTCGACGGCGGCCAGGGTCGGCGGTGCGACGAACTGGACCAAGTCGAATTGTCGGTCCAGCTTGAAGGCGTCGGGGATCGGCAGGTCCGGGCGCATCAGGGCCGCGCTGGTACCCGGGCCGAGCAACACAGCCGCATCCGCCCAGTCCTGATCAGTCGGGTTGCCGGGCAGGCCGAGAAACGGCGCGATGGCCGTCGGATAGCGACGGGCATTGCCCCGGACCTCCGCGATGGTCGAGTGCGGGCCGGTCAGAGCGGCGTACACAGGGTTGGTCAGCACCGGATCAGAAGCCCAGTTTGCGGAGGTGCTTGGCGTCGGTTTGCCAGTTCTTGGCGATCTTGACGTGCAGGTCGAGGTAGACCGGCGTACCGAGGAGGGCCTCGATCTGGCGGCGGGCGGCGGCGCCGACCTCGCGCAGGCGGGCGCCCTTGTGGCCGATCACGATGCCCTTCTGGCTGTCGCGCTCGAGGAAGATGTTCGCGTAGACGTCGAGCAGCGGCTTGTCGTCCGGGCGACCTTCGCGCAGGTTCATCTCGTCGATGGTGACGGCGATCGAGTGCGGCAGCTCGTCGCGGACACCCTCGAGTGCGGCCTCGCGGATCAGCTCGGCGACCAGGGTCTCCTCGGGCTCGTCGGTGATGTCGCCGTCGGGGTAGAGCGCGAAGCCCTCCGGCAGCAGCTTGACCAGCTCGTCGGCGACCAGATCCACCTGGAATCCGGAGGTCGCCGACACCGGCACGATCGAGGCCCACTCGATGCCGGCGGACTCCCCCAGCGCGGCGATCTCGGCGAGGTGCTCGACCATGCGGTCCGGTTCGACCAGGTCGGCCTTGGTGGCGAGCGCGACCTTCGGGGTCTTCGCGACCTTCGCCGCCTCGCTCACCAGGAACCGGTCGCCCGGCCCGATCTTGTCGCTGGCCGGCAGGCAGACCGCGATCACGTCGACCTCGGCCCAGGTGGTCTTGACCAGGTCGTTCAGCCGCTCACCGAGCAGGGTCCGCGGCTTGTGCAGCCCGGGGGTGTCGACGAGCACGAGCTGCGCGTCCGGCCTGTGCACGATCCCCCGTACGGCGTGCCGCGTCGTCTGCGGTTTCGACGAGGTGATCACGATCTTCTTGCCGACCAGAGCGTTCGTGAGAGTGGATTTGCCGGCGTTGGGGCGCCCGACAAAACAAGCGAAACCGGACTTGAAGACCTCAGGTGTGGACGACATCGCGGACCTCTCCGGTGCCTTGGGCAACTACTACGGGGATGGCGGCGCCGGCGAAGTGGCGGACGACGTTGACGTCGACGTCGGACGAGTCGGTGACCACCGCGGCGGCCTCCAGCCCCTTCACCCCGGACGACAGCGCCATCGCGACCGCCAGCTGCAGTGCGGTCAGGTCGACGGTGTCGAGCGCCACCGTGCAGGCGGCATACGTGCGACCGTCGGAGTCGCGGACAGCGGCGCCCTCGGCCGCCCGGGTACGGGCACGCGCCGTGCGGGCCAGGGTGACGAGTTTGGCGTCCTCGGCCGAGAGGTCTGACAAGAAGTGCTCCTAGGCGATCAGGGCGATGGAGAGATCAGGCGTGCTGGTGGTTCTGGTCTTGCGGCTGGCCGGCGGGCTCTTCCCGTCGTACCAGCACAGTACCGACCTGGTTGCGGCGGCCGGACGGCCGCTCCGCGGTCAGCGACAGTCCAGCGATCTCCACTTCGGCGCCGGGGATCGGCACCTTGCCCAGGAGTTTGGCCATCAGGCCGCCGACCGTGTCGACGTCGTCGTCGTCCAGCGGTACGCCGAACAGCTCGCCCAGCTCGTCGATCGGCAGCCGGCTGGACACCCGGTAGGCCCCGTCGGACAGCTCCTGCACCGAGTCGGGCACCTCGTCGTACTCGTCGGTGATCTCGCCGACGATCTCCTCCAGGATGTCCTCGATAGTGACCAGGCCGGCGGTTCCGCCGTACTCGTCGACGACGATCGCGACGTGCATCCGGGCCGCCTGCATCTCGCGCAGCAGCTGGTCGACCGGCTTGGAGTCCGGGATGTACATGCACGGCCGCATCACCGACTCGACCCGCTCGGTCGATTCGGCCTGCGCGTTGTCGTAGACGCGGCGCATCACGTCCTTGAGGTAGACGACCCCGAGGATGTCGTCCAGCGACTCGCCGATCACCGGGATCCGCGAGTACCCGGAGCGGAGCGCGAGCGAGGTGAGCTGGCGCAGCTTCTTGTGCTTCTCGATGTAGACCATGTCGGTCCGCGGCACCATCACCTCGCGGACGATGGTGTCGCCCAGCTCGAACACCGAGTGGATCATCTGCCGCTCGCCGGACTCGATCACCGCCGACTTCTCCGCGTAGTCGACCAGCGCACGCAGCTCGGCCTCGGTCGCGAATGGGCCCTCGGCGAAGCCCTTGCCCGGGGTGAGCGCGTTGCCGAGCATGATCAGCACCTTCGGCAACGGCCCGAGTACGCGCGTCAGCGCCATCACCGGACCGGCCGAGACGATCGCGAACCGGTCCGAGTGCTGCCGGCCGAGGGTGCGCGGCGCGACGCCGATGATCACGTACGAGACCAGCACCATCACCACGGCGGTGATCAGGATGTGCTCCCAGGTGACCGAGAGGACCTCCGACAGCGCCTGGGTGACCAGCACGATCGCGGTGATCTCGCAGATCAGCCGGACCAGCAGCAGCGAGTTCAGGTAGCGCGGCGCGTCCGACAGCAGGTCGCGCAGCCGCACCGCGCGCAGGTTGCCCAGCTCGACCTGCTCGTTCGCGCGCACCTTCGAGTACGACGACAGCGCCGCCTCCGCACCGGCGAACAACCCGGCGAGCAGGACCAGCACCGCAGCCACAACCAGCAGAACGAGGTCGTGGGAGCTCACCGCAACGTCACTCCTGTCCGAGCCTGTTGGCTGGGGCTCGCCATGCTTCGAGTAGCCGGCCTTGGATGTCCCACATCTCCGCCTTCTCGGCGGGTTCGGCGTGGTCGTAGCCGAGCAGGTGCAGGATGCCGTGCACCGTCAGCAGCTCCAGCTCCGCCCACGTGCCGTGCCCGGCCTTCGCGCCCTGGGCGGCTGCGACGGTCGGGCACAGCGCGATGTCACCAAGGTGCCCGAGGGGAAGCTCGGAGTCGTCGCCGTTGTCCGACGAACCCGGCCGCAGCTCGTCCATCGGCCACGACATCACGTCGGTCGGACCCGGCAGGTCCAGGAACTCGACGTGATAACGCGCCATGGTGTCCTCGTCGACCAGCTTGATCGACAGCTCACACTCCGGGTGCAGCCGCAGCGACGACATCACGAAGCGGCTCAGCCGCATCAGTCCGTGTGCGTCGATCTCGACCCCGGACTCGTTGTTGACCTCGACGTTCATCTCTTGCCGTCAGAGCTGCCTTCGTAGTTCTCGTACGCCGAGACGATCCGGCCGACCAGCTTGTGCCGGACCACGTCGTGCGAGGTCAGCCGGCAGAAGGTCAGGTCCTGGACACCCTCGAGGATCTCCTGGACGACGCGCAGACCGGAGTTGGTGCCGGTCGGCAGGTCGACCTGGGTGACGTCGCCGGTGACGACCATCTTGGAGCCGAAACCGAGGCGGGTGAGGAACATCTTCATCTGCTCCGGCGAGGTGTTCTGCGCCTCGTCCAGGATGATGTAGGCGTCGTTCAGGGTCCGGCCGCGCATGTACGCCAGCGGGGCGATCTCGATCGTGCCGGCCGTCATCAGCCGCGGGATCGATTCCGGGTCCAGCATGTCGTGCAGGGCGTCGTACAGCGGGCGCAGGTACGGGTCGATCTTCTCCGACAGGGTGCCGGGCAGGAAGCCGAGCCGCTCACCGGCCTCGACGGCCGGCCGGGTCAGGATGATCCGGGTGACCTCCTTGGCCTGCAGCGCCTGGACCGCCTTGGCCACCGCCAGGTAGGTCTTGCCGGTACCGGCCGGGCCGATGCCGAAGACGATGGTGTTCTTGTCGATCGCGTCGACGTACCGCTTCTGGTTCAGCGTCTTCGGCCGGATGGTGCGGCCGCGGCTGGACAGGATGTTCTGGGTCAGGACGTCGCGCGGGCTCTCGACGGTGGCCGCCTTGATCATCGCGATGCTGCGCTCGACCGAGTCGCCGGTCAGCCCGTGGCCGGTCCGGACGACCGCGATCAGCTCGTCGATCAGCCGCTCGGCCAGGGCCAGCTCGGCCGGCTCACCGGTGAGGGTGATCTCGTTGCCGCGGACCATGATGTCGGCGGCGAACTCCTTCTCGACGATGCGGAGGAACTCGTCCCGGGCTCCGAGCAGGGCCACCATGTCGATGCTGTTCGGCACGACGATCTTGTGCGACGCCTGCGTGGTGGTGGCGGCCGCCCCGTTCGCGCGCGCCTCCGGTTCGATACTGCGTGGCCTGGACAGGCTCTTCCTCCTGATGCCGATGATGTTGACCCACCCATGCTAGCCGTCCGCACCGACACGCTCACTTGTAATTCGCCCGGACACGCTGGGTCACCAGCCATATCGGGCCGGCTCCATGACCCGCCGAGCCGGAAGCGAGGCCAAAAGCACTGTGTTGTCAACCTGGGATGTGGTCTCCGCGTCGTCGTTCTGTGGGTCAGCCGGCCGTGGTGTACGAAGAGTGCGTGACACATGAGTCCTCGTGGGATGCGGACGAGGCGCTGACGGCTGTCTACACGGCGCACTACACGTCGTTGGTCCGGCTCGGCGCCTTGCTGCTGCGTGACACCGGTACGGCGGAGGAGATCGTGCAGGACGCGTTCGTCGCGATGCACGGCCGCTGGAACCGGCTGCGCGACCCGCACCAGGCACTCGCGTACCTGCGGACGGCGGTGGTGAACCGCTGCCGCTCCCGCCAGCGCCATCTGGTGGTGGTCGACAAGCACACCCCGCGCTCGCTCCCGGACGAGCCGAGCGCGGAGCACGCCGTACTGCGGACCGCCGAGACCGACCGGGTGATCGAGGCGATGCGCACCCTGCCGGAGAAACAACGCACCGTGATGGTGCTGCGGTACTACGGTGACCTGTCGGAGGCGGAGATCGCCGAGGCGATGGGCATCAGCCGGGGATCCGTGAAGAGCCATGCGGCGCGCGCGACCAAGTCGCTGCGCCAGGTCCTGGAGCAGAGCCTATGAACGACCATTCGAACGACCCGTTCGACGAGTTGATGCGGCGGGCGCTGGCCGAGGAGGGCGACCGGATCGAGCCGGCCGACGCGCTGCCGGAGATCCGGGCCCGCGCGCATGCCCAGCGCCGGCCCGCGACCCGGCGCCCGTGGGTCGTCACCGCCGGCGCGGCCGCGCTCGGCACCGCCGCGGCGATCGGCGCGTTCACCGTCCTCGACGACAACGGCAAGAGCGCGACCGACGACCAGATCGCCGGACCGGGTACGACGACCAGCGCGTCCGGCGTGCCGCTGTCGACGACTCCTGGTCCCACCACCGCCACTCCTCTGCCGCCGACCGTCGTACCGTCCGCGAGCGGAAAGCCGGAGCCGGCAGTGAAGGGCGCGCTCGTCCCGGTGTACTGGCTCGGCGACCGGGTCGGCGTCACCAGGGAGCCCACCGTCCGGCTGTACCGCACCTGGGCCAAGGTCCAGGGCCGCCCGGCGGTCGAGGCGGTCCGGATCATGACGTCGAAGCAGCCGCCCGACCCCGACTACTACTCGGTCTGGCGCGGTGCGGAGGTCAACTCCGTCACCCGCGGCAACGGCGTGGTGACGGTCGACTTCAACCAACTCCCGAAGACCCGCCTGGACCCTGCGGTGGCCGATGTCGCCGCCCAGCAGCTGATCTACACCGTTCAGGGCGCCCTCGGCGACTCGTCCGAGCAGGTCCAGATCACCCAGCAGGGCCGGCCCGGCGGCATGCTCTTCGGCCAGGTCGACACCAGCCGTCCGCTCAGTCGCGCCCAGGCCGCGAACGTGCAGGCCCTGGTGTGGATCAACTCGCCCATGGACGGCCAGATCACCAAGAGTCCGGTCACTGTCGAAGGCATTGCCGCGGCGTACGAGGCGACGGTGAACTGGCGAGCCGTCAACCTCAAGACCCGGGCAACTCAGCAGGGCTTCACGAACACCAAGGAAGGCCAGAAGCTCTCGCCGTTCGCCGTCACGCTCAAGCTCACTCCGGGGCAGTGGCGGATCGAGGCCTATTTGATCTCCGCCGAGGACGGCCGGATCACCGACACGGATTCGAAGACCGTCATCGCCAAGTAGCCGGCAACATCACGGTAAAGGCAGCGCCGCCTTCCGGAGCCGGCCCGGCGGTGATCGTGCCGCCGAGTCTGCTGACGAGACCGTAAGCGAGCGCCAGGCCGATCCCTGACCCGACCGGTCGCCGGCCGCGGTATTTCTCATGGAGTACGCCGCGCTCGAACGCGATGGCGTAGTCCTCGGGATCCAGCCCCGGGCCGCCATCGCGGACCTGGAGCGCGGCCGTCTGCGGCCCGGCCTGGCCCAGGGACAAGGTCAGCTGCGAACCGGCCGGTGTCACGCGAAGTGCGTTCTCCGCCAGGCCGTCCAGGACTTGGCGGATCCGCCGCGGGTCGGTCGTCGCGATCGCCGGGTCGGGCGGCAACTCGAGCCGGAGCTGAACGCTCCGGCGCTCGCAGCGCACCCGCCAGACCTCCGCACACGCGCTGAGCGTCTCCCGAAGATCCACCGCGGTCAGGTCCAGCCGGAACTGGTCCGCGCCGATCCGGGCGAGGTCGAGGAGGTCGCTGACAAGTCGCTCAAGTCGCTGCGACTCCTGCTGGATCACCTGACCGGCGCGCTGAGCTTCCGGCCCGGTGACCACGCCATCGGCGAGCGACTCGGCGAATCCGTGTACGGCGGTCAATGGCGTCCGGAGCTCATGCGAGACCGACAACAGGAACTCGCGTTGCCGCTCCTCACTGTGCCTGAGTGCGACCGATAGCTCGTTGACCGCTTCGGCCACTTCGGCGACCTCGGCCGGACCTTCGACCGGGACGCTCAGGTCCCGTCTGCCGTGCCGCATCGCTGCTGCGACATCCGCCGTACGGCGAAGTGGACGGGCGAGCAGGCGGCCAAGGAGGCCACCGGCCAAGGCTGCGACCAGGAGGCCGGCGCCCAAGGCGAACAGGATGTTCCGTATCAGGATCCGTTGGGTGCCGGCCACCATGCGTACGGGCTCGACCAGGGCGAAGCCTGACTTGGGTCCTACTCCCCTGGCCTCGACGAGGTAGTCCTTGCCGTCCACAGCCACTGTCGTAGAGATGCTTTGCCCGCTGCTGATCTGGGTCAGGCCGGCGGTGGTCGCGGCCTCGACGGATCCCTGGTCGGTGGGCTGGATACCGCGACGAGGCAACAAAATCACCACGACGATGCCTTGGCCGCGGACAACCTCGGCGGTGCGTCCCAGACCGGCCGCCCGCGAACCCAGGCCGCGTTCGTCCAACTGGCTGGCCAGTACGTCGGCCTGCGCGGACAGCGAATCCTGGAGCACGCCCTGCGCCGACCGCCGGGCGAGGCCCGCCATCACCAGTCCTGCCACCAGGACCGCGATCCCGGCGACCGCCACGCACACCAGGACAATTCGCGTCGCCAAGGACGCGCGCCCGCCCATCATTGGTCAGCCGAGTAGCCGACCCCGCGAACGGTGCGGATCGGGCTGGACGGGCCGAGCTTGGCGCGGAGCTGAGCGATGTGAACGTCGACAGTGCGAGTCCCGGCCGAGCTCTGGTAACCCCAGACGGAGCTGAGGAGTTCGTCCCGCTCGAACACCCGGCCTGGCCGGCGGAACAGCTGAGCGAGCAGGTCGAACTCCGTGGACGTCAGCGCCACCTCGGCCTCACCCGCCCAGGCTCGCCGGCGGCTCAGGTCGACCCGGACCTCGCCCACGCTCAGGACGTCGGTGGTCAGGCCGCCACTACGACGCAGCACAGTCCGCACGCGCAGGGCGAGCTCCCGGGGACTGAAGGGTTTCGTGATGTAGTCGTCGGCGCCGAGCTCCAGGCCGAGCAGGCGGTCCACCTCGTCGTCCCGGGCGGTGACGAACAGGACCGGAGTCCAGTCGTCGGCGGCGCGCATCGTGCGGCAGATCTCCGCGCCATCCCGCCCCGGCAGGCCGATGTCGAGGATCACCGCGACCGGCCGCAGCTTCCGCCACGCTGCCAGCGCAGCCTCGCCATCGGACTCGACCTGTACGGCGAAGCCGTCGCGCCGCAGGTACAGCGAGATCACCTCGGCGATCGCGGCCTCGTCCTCCACCACCAGCACCAGACCGCGCATGTTCTGCTCCTGGGCTCAGGGTGAGCCGTCCGACGCCAGCTCCGAATCAATGGCGTCCAGGGTAGACCCGATCCCCGACAGCTCGTCGGCCGGCGACACAGCCCGCTTCCCCGCGCCGGACTGCCCTGCCGTCGAACCACCCGCGGGCTGCTCGGTTGACCCGCAAGCAGTCAGGCCGAACGCAAGTGCCGCCGTACTCATCAGGACGACCACCAGCCTGCGCATCACTTCACCACCTGGCAGTGCTTGGTCTTGAACGCCTCGAGTTCGGTCTTGATCTTGCCGAGCTGCTCGAGCCGTGCGCCTCGGCGTTCGGCCCGCTTCTCCAGCTTGTCGGCGACCTTCTCGTGCCCCTTCGCCCGCTGCTTCGCGGCCCGGGCCTTCAACCACGCCGCCGAACCCTTCACGTCGGCCCCACCGCTGATCCGGGTCGCGAGCTTCTCCCGCCGCGCGATCAGCTTCGGCAGTACGTCGGCACACAAACGCTGCGACTCCTCCGGGCTCAACGTGATCGGTGCGTAGCTCGGGCTCGGCGTCGGATCGGCTGCCTGGGCCGTCGTACTTCCCGCCAAACCGCTCATCAGTACGACGACCGACGTACCCAAGGCCATGGACCTGCGCATCTTCGCCACTCCTTCGTTCTCGGAACTGACACCACTGTCGGCCACCGGCATTCGAGAACGATCGCCCTTGTGTTCGGGCTTTGTAAGGATCAGTCGGCCTGGCGGTCGATGGTCGCCGCGAGCAGTCCCGGGAAGGCCGCGTCGAATTCGGGGCGGCGAAGGCGGTTGAGCCGGCGGGCGCCCTCGTCGCGCTGCTCGATCAGCCCCGCCGCCCGCAGGATGCTGAAGTGGTGACTCCGGGTCGCCTTGGTCACCGGCAGGTCGAAGGTCCCGCAAGCCCGGGTCCAGTCGTCGTGCGCAGCAAGATCCCGCAAAATGCTCCGCCGAACCGGATCAGCCAACGCATCCAACGCCACCTGCAACGACACCTCGACCGGATCAACGTGCGTGAGCGTCCGAGCCCGCGCGGTCTCAGCCGATGCCATCAGTGTTCGATCCTCGTCGTACAGTTGTGTTCGGTTGCCAACGAACAGTCTAGCGAGGAGCGACGATGATCGAACTGGTCGCCTACGGCTTCGGGCCGGGCGCGCGGAAGGCGGTGCGGGGCTAGCTCCAGCGGGTGCGGGCGAGGAGGGCTGAGGCGGCGGCGACGCCGGCGGTTGAGGTGCGGAGGACGGTGTCGCCCAGGCGCACCGGCTCTGCGTCGAAGGCGGTGAGTTCGGCGGGCGCGATGCCGCCTTCGGGGCCGATGACCATGACGATGTCGCCGGACGCCGGGACCTCGAGAGATGCCAGCGGGGTCTTGGCTTCTTCGTGGAGTACGACGGGGAGCGCGGCACCCGCGACCAGTTGAGCAACCTCGGAGGTGGACGCGATCGGTTCAACGACTGCGAACCAGGACCGGCGGGACTGCTTGCTCGCCTCGAAAGCCCAGGCCTGCCATTTCGCAAGAGTTTTCGCGGATCGCTCCGGGTTGCTGCGGAACTGGCTCCGCTCCGCGTTCCACGGCACGATCACATCCGCGCCGACCTCGGTGAGCATCTCCACCGCCAGCTCAGCCCGCTCGCCCTTCGGCAGCGCCTGTACGACGACCAGCCGCGGGCTCGCCGCCGGCACCGACCCACGGTTGTCGACGGCAACAGTCACCCCACTCTTCGACGCGCCCGTCACCGGACCCTCGGCGTACGAACCACGTCCGTCGGTCAACCGGATACGCTCCCCTGGACCGATCCGCCGTACGACCGCAGCATGCCGGCCCTCGGCACCGTCCAGCGTCAGCTCGTCACCGGACAGCTCCTCGAGGAAGAAAACAGCGACGCCCATCGAGAGCTAGTGGTTGCCGAAGGCGTCGCGGAGGCGGCCGAAGACGGACTTGTGGGCGGCCTGGACCTGACCCTGCGGGCGCTCCTCGCCACGGAACTCGGCGAGCTGCCGGAGCAGGCCGGCCTGCGCGTCGTCGAGCTTGGTCGGGGTCTCGACGATGACCTGGATGATCAGGTCGCCGCGACCGGCGTGGCGCAGCCGCGGGACACCCCGAGCGGTCAGGGTCATCGCCGTACCGGACTGGGTCCCCGGCCGGATCTCCAGTGGGGTCGTCTCGCCCTCCAGCGTCGGCAGGTCGATCGTCGTACCCAGCGCGGCCGCCGTCATCGGCAGCGTCACCGTGCAGTGCAGGTCGTCGCCGTTGCGGGTGAAGATGTCGTGCGGCTCGACCTCGATCTCGACGTACAGGTCGCCGGCCGGACCGCCGCCGGGGCCGACCTCGCCCTGGCCGGACAGCTGCACGCGCGTACCGGTGTCGACGCCGCCGGGGATCTTCACGGTGACGGTACGACGGGACCGGACCCGGCCGTCGCCGGCGCACTCGACACACGGGTTCGGGATGATCGTGCCGAAGCCGCGGCAGTTCGGGCACGGGCGCATCGTCCGGACCTCACCGAGGAAGGACCGCTGGGTGTGGGTGACCTCGCCACGGCCGTGGCAGATCTCGCAAGTGACCGGCTCGGAACCCGCCTCGGCGCCGGACCCCGAACAGGTCGGGCACAGTACGGCGGTGTCGACCTTCAGCTCGCGGGTCGTACCGAAGGCCGCCTCGGCCAGGTCGATCCGCAGCGGGATCAGCGCGTCCTGACCGCGCCGGGTCCGCGGCCGCGGCCCGCGGGTGGCCCCGCCGGTCTGGCCGAAGAAGGCGTCCATGATGTCGGTGAAGGTGAAGGCCTGGCCGAAGCCACCGGGCCCGCCCGCCGCACCGGCGCCGGTCGCGAACGGGTCGCCGCCGAGATCGTGCAGCTGCCGCTTCTGTGGATCGCTGAGCACCTGGAAGGCGCGGCCGATCTCCTGGAACTTGTGGTGCGCGTCCTCGGAGTCGTTCACGTCCGGGTGGTACTGGCGGGCCAGCTTGCGGTACGCCTTCTTGATCTCGTCCGGTGAAGCGTCACGGCTGACGCCCAGGACGGCGTAGTAATCGGTGCTCATACTCCAGACCAGGGGTTGGTGTTGTTAGGAGTCGGCCAGGATCTGGCTGACGTAGCGCGCGACGGCGCGGACAGCGCCCATCGTGCTCGGATAGTCCATGTGGGTCGGGCCGACGATGCCGAGCGTGGCCAGCGCCTCCGACTTGGACCCGTACCCGGTCGCGACCACCGAGGTGGTGGCCAGTTCCTCGTACGGGTTCTCGTGGCCGATGCGGACCGTCAGGGTCTGCGGGTTGGTCGCCTCGCCGAGCAGCTTGAGCAGGATGACGTGCTCCTCCAGCGCCTCCAGCACCGGCTTCACGTTCCGCTCGAAGTCGTCGCCGTACCGGGTCAGGTTGGCCGCGCCGCCGACGGCGATCCGCTGCTCGCCGACCTCGTCGGTGAACGCCTCCAGCAGCGTCGTCACGATCGCCGACACCAGGTGCCGGTCGTGCGGCGGGAAGGTCTCCGGAACAGCTGCCAGCGAGGTCGCCGCCTCGGTCAGCCGCTGCCCGGCCAGTGCGGTGTTCAGGCGGGACCGCAGGTCGCCGATCAGCTGCTCGTCGACGTCGTGCGGCGCCTCGACGATCCGCTGCTCGACCCGGCCGGCACTGGTGATCAGCACGAGCAGCAGCCGCCGCGGCGTCATCGTGACCACCTCGATGTGCCGCACGTGCGACCGGTTCAGCGACGGGTACTGCACGATCGCGACCTGACGCGTGATCTGGGCCAGCAGCCGGACAGTCCGTCGTACGACGTCATCCAGGTCGACGGCACCGGCCAGGAAGGAGGTGATCGCCTTCTTCTCGGCCGGGGACAGCGTCTTGACCGTGCTCAGCTTGTCCACGAACAGCCGGTAGCCGGCGTCGGTGGGGATCCGGCCGGCGCTGGTGTGCGGCTGGGTGATGTACCCCTCCTCCTCCAGCGCGGCCATGTCGTTGCGCACGGTGGCCGGCGAGACGCCGAGGTTGTGCCGGTCGACGAGTGTCTTCGAGCCGACCGGCTCATGGGTCGCGACGTAGTCCTCGACGATGGCGCGGAGAACATCCAGCTTGCGTTCGTCCAGCACGCGCACCACCTCTCTCGCCGTCTCATCGACCCCTGGCACTCCAGCGTTCGGAGTGCCAGTCTACCGAGCCGTAGTGCCCGGTACCGACGTATTACGGCGTGGGACGGGTCATGCCTGCTCGGGAGACGCCCCCAACGGTACGGCGGCCGGACGCTCGACCGTACTCGCGACGTCCACCGGCTGGTCCTGCGCCGCCGCCTCCAGGAACGACTCCAGTACGTCGAGCACGTGGAAGGCCAGGGCACCGTCGGCCCGGTGTGGCTCGCCGTTCCGGATCGCCCGGGCCATGTCCGCGACGCCGACACCCCGGCCGGCTCCGGCGTACCCACCGGCTACCGGGAGTTCCGTCCAGTCACGGTTCGTGGCGGTGGCGATCTCGACCGTGCCGTCGAAGCCGTTCGGGTCCGGCACCGACAGGCTGCCCTCGGTGCCGTGGACCTCGATCCGCGGCAGCCGCGCGGCCCACACGTCGAACGACATCAGCACAGTGGTCAGCGCACCCGACTCGTGCTCGAGCACGCCGGTCACGTGCGTCGGCACCTGGACGGGGAAGGTCTCACCGGCCCGCGGACCGGTGTGGATCTTCCGTTCTTGCTTCGACTGCCCGGCGCGCGCCGTGACCCGTCGTACTGGACCGAGCAAGGTGATCAGGCTCGTGACGTAGTACGGGCCCATGTCGAGGACCGGGCCGCCGCCGGGCTGGTAGTAGAACTCCGGCGCCGGGTGCCACAGCTCGTGCCCCGGGGTGACGAAGGAGGCCGTCGCGGCGGTCGGTACGCCGATGTCGCCGCGGTCGATGGCTGCACGGGCGGTCTGGGTGCCGGTGCCGAGCACAGTGTCGGGTGCGCAGCCGACTCGCAGGTTGTTGGCGGCGGCGTATTTCAGCAGTGGCTCGGCTTCGGCGCGGTCCACGGCCAGCGGCTTCTCGCCGTACACGTGCTTGCCGGCTTCGAGCGCGGCCTGGTGCACCGGCGCATGCGCGGCCGGGATGGTCAGGTTGAGCACGATGTCGACGTCGTCCGCGGCGTACAGGCTGTCCGGAGTCAGTGCGCGGATGGCCGGATTCTTGTCGGCGATCGCCTGCGCGCGGCTGACATCGAGGTCGGCCACCGCGACCACCTCGACACCGGGCAGCTTGGCCAGGTGATCCAGGTAGGTCCCGGAGATGACGCCCGTACCGACAATGCCGACGTGTGTCACTTGCTCGCCCACAGCAGCCCCCGCTCGATGATCGTCTTGACCTCCGGTACGGCGAGGTCGTCCAGCTTGTGGCCCACCGTGCAGACGAAGACCTTGCCCTCGCCCCAGGTCCGGGTCCAGATGGCCGGCATCGTGGCGCCCTCGATCCACGGGTAGTCCGGATGCGACTCGAAGGTGGTGGTGGCCAGGACGGTGTTGGTGGGGTCGTAGTGGATGTAGTACTGCTCGGTGTGGACGTCGAAGTGCTTGATGCCCTCGACGATCGGGTGCTCGGCGACGATGTCGACGCGGTAGTCGGTGAAGCCGTGCGGGTGCGAGATGAACTGGCCGCCGACGATGAAGTTGTAGTCGGCGCTGTTCCGGAACGAGTCGGCGATTCCGCCGTGCCACCCGGCCAGGCCGGTGCCCTTGCGGATCGCGGCGTCCAGGCCCTTCAGGTGCTCGTCGGGAATCTGGCTCATCGTGACGCACTGCAGTACGAGGTCGACGCCGTCCAGGTCGAGGTAGCTCTCGGTGGTGTCCGACACCGTGACGTCGAAGCCGTTGTCCTTGAGGAACGGGATGAACAGCTCGGTCGCCTCGACCGGGGAATGTCCTTCCCAACCGCCCCTGACCACCAGTGCACGTCGTGTCGTCACGCCGTCCTGCCCTTCGAAAGTTTCGGTGTCGCGATCGGAACATTTGCGAGTCGCTCCTGTGACATTAGGCCCCGCCCGACCGGCCTTCAAGTGCGATTCCGTCCTCTGGATAGGGCTTCCCTGTCGTTAGCGTGGGTGTATGGGATGGAAGTTCTGGAAGCGGCCGGTGAACACCTTTCCCGGGAAGAGGCCGCAGGACACGTTGCCGGTCGGGGCGTTCGGGCTGACGGTCGAGGACGTGTTCTCGATCACCGGACGCGGGACCGTCGTCACCGGCCGGGTGATCGCGGGAACGGTCGCGGTCGGCGAGCAGGTGCTGCTCAGCCGCGCCGGTACGCCGCTGCTGCAGACGCAGGTGACCGGGATCGACATGTTCCGCAAGACCACCCAGGTCGCGAAGGCCGGCGACAACGTCGGCCTGCTGCTCCGCGGCGTCGAGCGGGACCAGGTCCTCAAAGGGGATGTGCTCAGCAAGTAGGGTCGTGGCATGCCTTGGACCGAGTTGGGGGACCGCTGCTGGGTCCGCCGGTACGACGAATGGGACCTCAACGTCGGCCTGGTCGTCGGCTCCGACGGCGCGCTGGTGATCGACACTCGTGCGACCGTTGAGGAGGCGACTGAGCTGCTGGCACACATCCGCGAGCTCACCGACGCGCCGGTCCGCTGGGTGGTGAACACTCACTCGCACTTCGACCACGTCGTCGGCAACAGCGTCTTCGACCAGGCCGAGGTCTATGCGCAGGAGAACACGGCAACCGCGGCGAAGCTGACGGCCACCACCTTCGCCGTTGCCAAGGTCATCGATCTCGGCGACCGCCGGGTGGAGCTCCTGCACCTGGGCAACGCTCACACCTCCGGCGACGCCGTGGTCGTCGTACCGGATGTGGATGTGTTCTTCGTCGGCGACCTCATCGAGGAGTCGGCGCCACCGTCGTACGGCGACGACTCCTATCCGCTCGAGTGGCCCGACACGATCGACCGCGTGATCGGTCTGCTCTCGGACACCGCGAAGGTCGTCCCCGGCCACGGCGCAGTCGTCGACGCGGAGTTCGTACGCACGCAAGCCGGCGACCTGGGCACAGTCGCCAACACCATCTCCGGCCTGCACCACGCCGGCACTTCGCTCGACGACGCCCTCAAACACCCCGACGACTGGCCCTGGCCCCTCGAGCACCTCCAGGACGCGATCAAGCGCGGCTACGAATCTCTCGGCACTCCCCGCAGACCCACCCTCCCCCTCCTCGGCCCCAGCTGACCTGCTGGGCTGTCCGGTCGTTCGGTAATTGTCCGTTGACATGACGTGAGCTCGTGACGCAACTTGTTGCGAGGTGCTTGTCCTCGACCGGATGGGGTGGTGGGACCGATGGCCACGACTGAGCAGACTTTCCATCCCGACGGGCGAGTCGAGCTGACCGACCCGGCCGCGCTCGCGAACAGCCCGTACGCCAACGCGGAGCTCGCGCCGACCCGGCTGCCCGAGCGCAACTGGACGACGTACAACTACGCCGCTTTGTGGATGGGGATGGCGCACAACATCCCGAGCTACCTGCTCGCCGCGGGTCTGGTCGCGCTCGGGATGAACTGGCTGCAGGCGTTCATCACCATCACCCTCGGGAACCTCATCGTCCTCATCCCGCTGCTGCTGAACAGCCACGCCGGGACGAAGTACGGCATCCCGTTCCCGGTCTTCGCCCGCGCCTTCTACGGCGTCCGCGGCGCGAACTTCCCGGCCTTGCTGCGCGCGTTCATCGCCTGCGGCTGGTTCGGCATCCAGACCTGGATCGGCGGCCAGGCGATCTACGTGATCGTCGGGGAACTGGCCGGCTCCGGTTGGACCGACGCGTCCGCGATCGGCGGGCACCCGTGGACGGTGTGGCTGAGCTTCGCGTTCTTCTGGGTGATCCAAATGGTCCTGATCTGGCGCGGCATCGAAGGCCTGCGCCGATTCGAGAACTGGGCCGCGCCGCTCGTCACGGTCGCCTTCCTCGCGCTGATGATCGCGATCCTGGTCAAGGCCGGCGGCCTCGGCCCGATCCTGGACCAGCCGTCGAAACTCGGCTGGGACGCCGACTTCTGGAAGATCTTCGCGCCGTCACTGATGGGCATGATCGCGTTCTGGGCGACCCTGTCGCTGAACATGCCGGACTTCACCCGGTTCGGGAAGGGTCAGCGCCAGCAGGTCTGGGGCCAGATCATCGGCCTGCCGACGACCATGTCGTTCATCGCGCTGGTCTCGATCATCACCACCTCCGGCACCGTGCTGGTCTACGGCTCCGCGATCTGGGACCCGGTCGAACTCACCCGCCGGTTCGAGAACCCGGTGATCGTCACCATCGGCCTGATCATGGCGATCCTGGCGACCATGTCGTGCAACGTGGCCGCGAATGTGGTCAGCCCGTCGTACGACTTCGCCAACGCCCTCCCCCGCTGGCTGAACTTCCGCACCGCGGGACTCCTCACCGGCGTGATCGGCATCGTCATCCAGCCCTGGCGGCTGATCTCCGACCCGTCGATCTACATCTTCGTCTGGCTCTCCTTCTACGGCGGCCTGCTCGCCTCCGTCGCCGGCGTCCTGATCGCCGGCTACTGGCTGATCGACCGCACCAACCTCTTCCTCGCCGACCTCTACCTCCCCGGCCGCCGCTACTGGTACGCCGCCGGCTGGAACTGGCGAGCCGTGGTCGCCACCCTCTTCGGCTCCCTGCTGGCCGTAGGTGGCGCCTACTCCAACCCCGGCGCCGGCCCCTTCCCCACCGACGGCCTCATCCCCTTCCTCAAACCCCTCTACGACTACTCCTGGGCCGTAGGCCTAGCCGCCGGCCTCCTCTCCTACCTAGCCCTGACCATCACCTCCCCCACCCGCTCCCCCTCCGCCACCCACGCAGCCCCCACCTTCTGACGTCCCCGCGGCACGACGGTGTGCCGCAGAATCCGAAGGTGATTGGGCTGCCGCTGCTCCGGGCGTATGGCGGGGTGTCGCCGAAGACCAAGGTGGTTGCGGGGCGCTGCTCCGGGCGTACGACGGAATGCGCGAGACGAAGGTGCGGTCGAGGGCGCGGCTCCGGGCGTACGACGGATCGCCCGAGGCGAAGGTGTGGTCGAGGGCGCGGCTCCGGGCGTACGACGGATCGCCCGAGGCGAAGGTGTGGTCGAGGGCGCGGCTCCGGGCTGCGTGATGGTGCTAGTCCGGCCGGCGGGTGTCAAGGGCGCCTCCTTCGTCGGCGTCGCTGCGCGATCTTCGACCCTTGACACCCACCACCCGAACCAGGGAAGGACGCAGCTATCCCGGAGCTGCTCACCCGAGTGGTCGCGTGCCGGAGGTGGATACGGGTGGTGCGGCCGTGAAGCGTGCGGACCGGGTCGTGCGGCACCGGAGGTGGCTGTCGGGCCGGGCCCGATAGCGGGTTGTGTGATGGCTGGCGGCTTACTTGCCGCTATCGATCAAACAACCCGCTATCGAGCCGGCGAATCAGCCCTGGTGCCCGCGATATGGCCGGTTTCGTCCGCATGCCGGGATCGGCCGGGCCTGGCACAAGAAGCCGGGGCCCGACACAGGTTATTTCCTGTGTCCGCCCCCCAGTACCTGTGTCAGCCCACCAGCACCTGTCCCAACCCACCCAGGCGACCCCACCCCGACCCCGCCAACACACAAACCACCCGCAGCCGAAACCATCCACCCCGGCCCCGGGCTACAGCTCCCCGCGGGCTTCGCATAGCTGCGTCCTTCCTGGTCGGGGTGGTGGGAGTCAAGGGTCGAAGATCGCGCAGCGACGCCGACGAAGGACGCGCCCTTGACGCCCACCACCCCGACCAGCACACTCACGCAGCGAAGCCCGCGGCAAATCACCTCCATCTAAACGCGAGACAAACCCGCACCAAACGAGCAAACAGCACCCCAGACGTGTGTGGCTGACCAGTAAGCCAGCCGTCGAAGACATACGGTTGTCCGGTGGCTGATCGGTATGGGAACGACGTGCTGTCCGGGGACTGGCGGAAGCCGAAGAACGGCCGGACCGTCGAGGTCGAGCTAGAAAAAGGCATGGTCGTCGAAGAGCCGAGCTCCGGCTTCGTAGGCGCCGTAGTCCGCTGGGAGCACGGCGTGGTCGACCTAGAAGACCGCCACGGCAGAATCAAGACCTACCCCCTAGGCCCCGGCTTCTGGCTCGACGGCAAACCCGTCAGCCTCAAAGCCCCGAAGAAAGCCGCCCCAGCCAAGAAGACCCGCACTGCATCCGGCTCGGTGGCCGTCGACAACGTACGCGCGAAGGTCGCCAGAGCCAGCCGCATCTACGTCGAAGGCCGCCACGACGCCGAGCTGGTCGAAAGGGTCTGGGGCGACGATCTGAGGATCGAAGGCGTCGTCGTCGAGTACCTAGAAGGAGTCGACGACCTCCCCGGCATCGTCAACCGCTTCCAGCCCGGCCCCGGCAGGCGTCTCGGCGTACTGGTCGACCACCTGGTCGAAGGCTCCAAAGAGTCGAAGATCGCCGCGCAGGTGACCAACAAGCACGTGCTCGTCGTCGGCCACCCGTTCATCGACATCTGGGAGGCGGTCAAGCCGTCTTCGGTCGGGATCAAGGCGTGGCCGAAGATCCCGCACGGGCAGGACTGGAAGAAAGGCGTGCTGCAGACGTTCGGCTGGCCCGCGACCGACCAGGCCGACGTCGCCGCGGCGTGGAAGCACATCCTGTCCAAGGTGAACAGCTTCGCCGACCTGGACCCGGCCCTGCTCGGCCGGGTGGAGGAGCTCATCGATTTCGTGACTCTGGACTGATCGGCGGCATCCGGATCTCGATCCAGGCCCGGATCCGGTCCCGGGTCCGGCCGATGAACCACGTCACGACCCCAAGCACCGCGCCCAGAGCAATCACCAGCCCGGCCAGCAGAGCCGCGATGATCCGTACGACGGCCACGTCGACGACCGCAGCCACCACCAGCAGCACCACGCCCAGGCCGATAGCTGCCAACGGCAACCACTGCTGGAAGAGCAGCGGGCGTCGAGCCGGCGTCAGTTTCGGGCTGCGCACGACCCGGCTCCACATGGTGTCACGAGCGGGTTCGGTGAACCATCGCGCACTCCGCAGCAACCACGACCCGGGCTGATGTTTCCGGCCAGCTGTCGCCTTGATCCAGTCGCCCACCTGCGGCCCGAGACCGCCGGACACCTCGACCATCCGGTCGGCCAGGCCCTTGGTGGTGGCGCGGCCTTCGGTCGACTGGTTCAGCTCGTCGCGCATCGTCGTCAGCGCGGCGAGACCGGCGTCGGCCGGGAAGTCGTCGGCCAGCCGCTGGATCCGCTCGGCGACCTTCTCGATCTTCCAGTCCTCGGCCTCCAGCACCTGCCGTTGCGTCTCCCGGATCCAGTCCGGATCGGCGCCGAGCATCGCGCCCAGGTGGGCGACGCAATGCAGCCGGCCCATCAGCCAGTCCCACCGCCGCCAGTCCGCCGCGCCGAACGCACCGAAGTGCCCGACCTGCGTCCCGTACAGGATGCGGTCCTTCAGATCGTTGGCGATCGACCCTTCCTGCAGCTCGTCCAGCAGCGTCAGCGGGATGTCCGGCCCGAGCCGGAGGAACTGGAACGGCGCACTCCGCTGCTGCGGCGTCCGCGCCGACGTACACCGCGACACGATCTCGACCTCGAGCGCGGTGTCGACCAGCTCCCAGCCGACGGCCGCGATCAGGTCGGCGAAGGCATCGCCGAGCGCTCGCTGGATCTGCAACTCCTTGAAGATGTCGTTCAGCCCGACCGCGACCGCCTCGGCACCACCGGCCGGGCGCAGGTCGAGGTCGGCCTTCGCCAGCTTCTCGTTCAGCGCGTCCCGCACCGCCTGCGTCTTCAGCAGACAGTCGCTGGTCGCCTTCAGCCGCCGCTCGAGCTCGTCCCGCTCCGATGGCGGTGTCGCGCCGATCCGCGTCCGCAGCGACCGAAGGATCAGCCGTACGACGCGCTCGGCCGCGCCGGTCCCCCACAACCAACTGGGGTTGCCTTCGGCATCATGCTGCAACGCCGCCGTCGACCCGTCCGGCGCCGGCACCCAAGGATGCTCGGTCGCCAGGATCTCGTCGATCTCGGCCTCGGACAGCGCGGTTTTCGCGTCCAGCACGGTCGCATGCTCCTCGCTCGCGATCGTCACCGCTTCCCACACGCCGCCGGCCGCCCGGCCCCGCGAGTACGTGGGCTGCAAGGCCTTGGCCGCCGCCCGCAGCCGCTCCCGCTCGTCTGGTTGCTCGATGCAACGATCGAAGAGTCGCTGGGTGTCGGACCAGGACGCGTCCGCCTCCATCAGCAACCGCTCGAGCTGCTCGACGTCGGACCGGAAGTCCACCTCGCGCGGGAACTGCACGGCAGACAACGCCGACACTCGCCAGCTGGGCTCCTTCGCACCAGGCAGCGCCGTCGACGCACTCCCGATCCCTGCCTGCGGTACGACGTACAGCACATATCGACTGGCTCGTCCGGCCACCGGACGCCGCGCCACGACATCGAGCACCGGCCCGAACGGCGCGTTGTCCAGTACGCCGCCATCGACCAGCCAGGCACCGGATTTCGCGATCGAAGGCTGCATGCGCGGCGGTGACGCAGCCAGCTTCGGCGTCTCCAGCACCGGTCCGAACGCGGCCGGGAACGATGCGGAGGCACGGGCCGCGCGGGCCAGCAGCTCGGTGTCCTTCAGCCCGTTCTTCTCGACCTCGCTGAACCTCCGGCTGACACCGTCGTACTCTGCCGCGTTCTCGCTCGTGAAGCGGAACAGGTACCGGTGATCGGGTACGACGAATCGCTGCCCGGCCGCGTCCGTGGCCTCGAACTGCTGGACGCCCAGCCCGGACGCCGTGACGAACAAGGTGACGGGTTCCTCGGCGGCCGGCTCGCCCGCGTCGGCGACGCCCTTGAGCAAGCTCTGCAGCTCTTGCAGGAAGTACTTGCCGTCGAGCACCGACGACGACTTCGCACCGGCCGACGGCACCAGCTTGCCCACCTCGAGCGACCCCAGCCCCACCCACTTCTGCCGCAGCCACGGTCCGCGCGAGCCGTCCGGGTCGAGGGTCGAGCCGTTCGAGATCGCTGTCGCCAGCAACGATCCGTTCAGGCCGCCCGCGCTCGTACCCGCGATGACGTCGACCACCACCCGCCGCCGTTCGTCACCGCGGCGGCACAGCTCGCGCCACCTTTGGGTGAGGACTTCGTCGTACGGCTGCGGCCCCGGCGCGCCCTTCGGACCGGACGCCCGGCGGATCAGGTCCAGCTCGTGAGTCACCCCACCCATCCACACGGCGAGGCTGACCCCACCGTTCAGGACCAGCGCGATCCGGATCTCGTGATCGGTCATGGATCCCCCCTCTTTGTGTCAGGGATACCACGGTGGTGACAAGGACACCACCCAGAGTCATTCTGGTGGCTAGGGGTGGTCGTCATGTTCAGGAAAGTGCTGGCGGTTGCGGCGTTCGCCGTACTGGTGGCGGGGTGTTCGGACACAACGAACGGTGGCGGTTCGACCATCGCTCCGACCGTCACGGAGTCGACCGGCGAGCCGAGCCCGGAGCCGACCACGCCGGAGTCCACGGGCACGAAGATCGACAAGCCGTCGATCAACATCGCCAACGCACCCATCGGCGGCGACAACCCCGATGTCGACGGCGTCAACCACTGCGCGATCGTCAACTGGCTCGGCCGGAAGCCGCTGCCCGACGGTACGACGATCACCGTCGAGTCGTTCCACCTCGCCGTCGAGAAGGTCTTCGTGCTCGATCAGTCGGCATGTGCGGACGACAAACGGCCGTGTACCGGCGTCAAGTGGCAGTCGGACAACTTCACACCGTGCTACGTCGGCGCCCGGCAGATCGCCAACCATGACGACGAGGTCGATCTGATCATGAAGGTGTCCGCGACCTGCGAAACCCAGAAGGACTGCGACAGTCTGGCCAAGGGTTTCGGCAAGACCCAGATCTCCTTCTTCCCGGACATCATCGAGACACCGACGAGTGAGACGCCCTCGGAGCAGCCGTCGCCGGATGACACGACTCCGACGGACGGGTGACGGATGGCGGAGGAGCGGTCCCAGGCCGAGCGCTGGGTGAACTTCGCGGCCGGGATCGTCACCCCGGTCACGCTGATCAGCGCGCTGCTGTTCTACTTCGGCTACGTCTCCGCCCGATCGCAGTACGAGTACTTCGGTATCGACGTCGACACCATCGGCCTGAGTACGCAGGACTACGTGATGCGCAGCCCGCAGCCGCTCCTGGTCCCGCTGCTCGTCATCACCCTGCTCGCGGTCGGCGGCCTGCTGCTGCACAACGCGATCCACCCGTCCGAGACCGGCGTACGACGAGCTCGCATCGTCGCGGGCGTCGTACTCCTCCTGGGTGTGCTCGGGCTGCTCCTCTATCCCTTCCTCGGTGAGATGCCGTACTACGCCCTCGTCGTACCGGGGGTGATCGGTTTGGCGGCGGCCGCGCTCGCTTACATCGCTTACCAGCGGCGCAAGCTTGATCCGGAGGGCGGCAGCCCGCGGGTCCTGATCGTGCTGCTCGCGCTCGTCACGGTCACGTGTGCGTTTTGGGCTACGGCGACGACGGCGCAGTACTCGGGACGCGGGCTGGCGAAGTCGGATGCGCGTCATTTGGACCGCTTCCCGGTGGTCATTCTGGATACGAAGGAGAAGCTGGCGCTGCGATCACCGGGGCTGGAGGAGACGGCCTTGCGGCCGGGGGCCGGTCAGACCTTCAACTACCGCTATCGCGGGCTGCGGCTGCTCGTCGTCGGGGAGAACCGGCTCTTCCTGGTCCCGCAGAACTGGACCGCGTCGAACACCACGCTCGTCATACCGCTGGACAGCTCGATCCGGGTGCAATTCCAATTCGAGAACGACCCACCCTAGGCCGAGTCGCGGATGATGAGCTCCGTGTCGTAGATCTCTGGGCTGGTCAGCTCGGCGCCGCCGATCTTCGCCAGGACGATCTCGGCCAGCCGGGCGCCCAGCTTCTCCAGCGGCTGGCGGATCGTGGTGAGCTTTGGCGTCGTGGTTGTCGCCATGACCGAGTCGTCGAAGCCGACCACCGCGACATCCTGCGGCACCCGGCGGCCGCGTTGCGACAACACGCGAAGGGCCGCGGTCGCCATCAAGTCGGACGCGACGAAGAGCCCGTCCAGGTCGGGATGCTGGTCGAACAACTGCTGAGCAGCCGCTTCACCACCGTCGGCCGTGAAGTCGCCGTAGGCAACGGCTTCGGTCAGCCCGGCCTCCGAAACAACCTCCTTGTAGCCGGTCAGCCGATCCAGTCCGGCCGTCATGTCCAGCGGGCCTGCGATGGTGCCGATCTTGCGACGCCCGAGCGAGAGCAGGTACTCAACCGCCGTACGCGCCCCCGCGACGTTGTCCACATCCACACTCGCCACCGGTACGTCGACGCCGAGCGGCCGCGCGCTGAACACGATCGGCAGCGGCAACTGGGCCAGCTCCTGCAACACGTTGTCGCGCCAGTGGTGGCTGATGATGATCGCGCCGTCGACGTGCCCGCCGCGCAGGTACCGCAGCAGCCGCTGGTCGTCGCCCTCGGCCGGCTCGATCAACAGCACCAGCTGTGACGAGGTCGGCGCCAGCGTCCGGCTCACCCCGCGCAGCATCCCGGCGAAGAACGGATCCGAGAACACCCGGCTGTCCGGCTCCGGCACCACCAAGGCAACCGAATCCGTACGACGGGTCACCAGCGCCCGAGCGGCCCGGTTCGGCACATAGCCGAGCTGACCGATCGCGCGCTCGACCGCGGCCACCGTGTCCGGCAGCACCTTCGGCGATCGGTTCACAACGCGCGAGACAGTGGCGCGGGACACTCCCGCCAGCGCCGCAACCTGCTCCAAGGTCGGAGAACCAGATTCCTTCATCGGTCCTCCCGGGTCTCGAATCTGTGCCGCGTTCACAACTTAGTACGTGTTCAGCCCTGCTTTCGCGTGTTCGCGGCATTGTCGGCGAGTTCAAGCGCCTGCTTCCAGGCCGCGTCCGCGTTCTGCTTGCCGTCGTCGACCCGGGTCAGTGCGGCGCTGAAGACCTGGTTGATCGCGCCGTCGCGAGGGCCCTTGTGCTGCTTGAGGATGACGTTCTTGGCCCGGTTGACGAAGATCTGGCCGACCGGCGCGTTGTTGAAGTACGGGTTCACCTGGGACTTGACCTGCTGGTCGTCGTACGCGTCCAAGGTGGAGGGGAACGAGCCGATCTTCTTGAAGACCTTGACCTGTTGCTCCGGCGCGGTCAGCCAGGCCGCCAGCTTGGCCGCCTCTTCGGGCTGCGTCGACTGTGTCGGGACGGTCAGGTACGAGCCGCCCCAGTTGCCGCCGCCACCAGGGAACACATCGGCGACATCCCACTTGCCCTTGCCGTAGCTGCCCGCGTTCCCCTGGATCACGCCGAGCATCCAGCCCGGGCAAGCCATGGTCGCGAACGCATCGGTGCGGAACGCCTTGTTCCAGGCGTCGCTCCAGGCCGGCAGCTTCGCGGACAGCCCGTCCGCGCTGCCCTGGACGACCTGGTCCCAGGTCTTCTTCAGCAGCGGGTTCTCGGCGCCGAGGTAGCGGTCCTGGTTCGAGTAGTAGGCTTGGATCAACTGGTTGCGCATCGCCTCCCAGGTCAGCACCGCGGAGTCGTACCAGGCCGAACCGGGCACCTTCTGCTTGAACTTCCGCCCGGTCGCGAAGTACGACGACCAATCCGGGAACAGCTTGGCGACCTCGGCCCGGTCGGTCGGCAGCCCGGCCTTCGCGAACAGGTCCTTGCGATAGCAGATCGCCTCCGGCCCGATGTCGGTGCCGTAGCCGATGATCTTCCCGTCCGGCGTGGTCGCGCCGGCGACCTTCCAGTCCAGCCAGCGGTCCTTCAGGTCGTCGGCGCCGTACTCGCGCAGGTCGACGAACTTGTCCGCCTTGGCCAGATAGTTGTAGATCCAGCTGACCTCCATCGCCTCGATGTCGGCCATCCCGGACCCGGCGGCCAAGTTGGTGTCCAGGTTCTTGATGTGCGCGTCGACGGTCGGCGCCTTGCGCTCGACGATCTTGATGTTCGGGTGCAGGGCCTCGTACTCGCGGTAGAGATCGTCGTACCCGAACTCGTTGAACGTCGCGATCGTGAGCTCGACCCTGGGCTGGTCCTCATCGTTGCCCGAGGCATCGGATCCGCCGGCCGCACCGCAGGCGGAGGCGAGCAGGACCGCGCCACAGGCGAGCAGCACTGCTATGGGGCGATAGCCGGCACAAGGCCGCATGGCTTGCTCCCAGGAACTGGACGGAGTTGAGGGGAGAGCGCTCTCGGATCGCGAGAGTGTGCTGAGTTTCGAGGGCCTCAACCAGATATGTCAAGCACCGTGCCGTCACTCT
This sequence comes from Kribbella antiqua, assembly GCF_004345665.1. Taxonomy (GTDB): domain Bacteria; phylum Actinomycetota; class Actinomycetes; order Propionibacteriales; family Kribbellaceae; genus Kribbella; species Kribbella antiqua. Next base: position 279,728 of record NZ_SLWR01000009.1, on the reverse strand, counting down.
GAGACACGGCTCGGCTGGAGCTGGCGTGTCGTCACGAAGTGTCGCATGCCCGTCACCGAATGCACCACTAGCTGGGAGTTTGCTGGGTTTGCGGCACAGACCTGTTTCAGGGGAGCAGGTCGCGGACCACCGCATCGGCGAGCAGCCGACCACGCGGAGTGAGCACGAGCCGGTCAGCCCGCTGTACGACGAGCTCCGGCATGTCGGCCGCCGCGGCTCGCCCAGCCTCGTCGAGTACGTCGAGCGGCAGGCCCGCCGCCAGCCTGATCTCCAGCAAGACCCGCTCCACGCGACGCGTCTCGTCGTCGAGCGTCTCCCGTGCGTACGCCGGACTCACCCCGGCGTCGATGCGCTCGGCGTACGCGCTGGGGTGCTTCACGTTCCACCACCGGACGCCGCCGGCATGGCTGTGTGCGCCGGGGCCGATGCCCCACCAGGTGTCGCCGCGCCAGTAGATCTCGTTGTGCCGGCAGCGGGCGTCCTCGGTCCGCGCCCAGTTGGAGACCTCGTACCAGCCGAGTCCCGCGTTGGTGAGCAGCTCGTCGGCCAGCACGTACTTGTCGGCGAGGTCGTCGTCGTCCGGCATCGGGAGTTCGCCGCGCCGGATCCGGCGGGCGAGTTGGGTGCCGTCCTCGACGATCAACGCGTAGGCGCTGACGTGGTCGGGCTCCGCGGACAGCGCCGACTCGAGCGAGGCGCGCCAGTCGTCGAGCGACTCCCCCGGCGTGCCGTAAATGAGGTCGAGGTTCACGTGCTCGAAGCCGGCCGCCGTCGCTTCCTTGACCGCCTGCAGCGCTCGGCCGGGTGTGTGTTGCCGGTCGAGGATCTTCAAGACGTGCGATGAGGCGCTCTGCATGCCGAAGCTGACCCGGGTGAAGCCTGCTTCTCGCAGCTCCTCGAGGTATTGCGGGTCGACCGACTCCGGATTCGCCTCCGTCGTCACCTCCGCGTCCGGCGCCAGCCCGAACTCTTCGCGTACGGCGGCCAGCATCCGCCCGAGGTCCTTCGCCGGAAGCAGGGTCGGCGTACCGCCGCCGAAGAACACGGTGTCGACCGGCCTGTCGTCGAGCACCCGCCGGGCGAGGCGGACTTCCTTGATCGCGGTGTCGGCGTACGACGCCTGGGACGCACCGCCGCCGAGCTCCTTCGCGGTGTAGGTGTTGAAGTCGCAGTACCCGCAGCGGGACGCGCAGAAGGGCACGTGCAGGTAGAAGCCGAGCGGCCTGGTGGCGGCTTCGGCGACGGCGGCTTGCGGCAGCGACCCGTCCCGGGGCGCAACCTCCCCCTCGGGCAGTGTCGACGGCACCCGACCATCGTACGGACCTTTTCGAAACGCGATCGCCGCGAATCTGTGGTAGCGCGCCGTGGTCAGCTGACTTCAGGTGTCTTGAAGGAGACCGAGTACGTTGCCGTCGGGGTCTGTGACGGTGGCTACCAGGCGGCCGCCGCCTACGTCGTGGGCGGGTTCTTTGATGATCGCGCCGGCGGCGGTTACTTCGGCGAGTTTGGCTTCGATGTCGGTGACGTGCCAGTAGGCGACCGGCGACGTCATGGCCTGGGGGCCGCCGCCGGGGACGAGGCCGATCTGCTGGCCGGCGGCCTCGAAGCCGACGTAGTAGGTCGAGTCGGTGGTGGGCTGCATCCCGAGCAGCGCGGCGTACACCTGCTTCGCCTTCTCCAAATCCGAAACCGGGTGCAGCACAGTCTTGATTCCCTCAGTGGACATCGTCACTCCTGTAGTCGTAGGCCTGTTCATGCACATACCTCGACGCTAGTTCCGGCTCCAGGACGACGCTTCTTGATTCCTGATCGATCGGACCTCAGAGCAGTTCGGGGGCGAGGGTTGGGGTGGGCATGTCGGGGTCGAAGGGGTACATGGGGCGGTCGATGTGGTGGTGGCCGAGGCTGAGGAGGTCTTGGTTGACGCCGCCTGGGGTGAGGGCGAGGAGCCAGTCGGCGGCCATGGCGTAGAGCTCTGGTTCCAGGTAGCCGATCTTGACGATGACGAGGTCGGCCTTGCGTGGTTCCAAGCCAAGCTGGGTGAAGTCGGATTCCAGGTGGTACGGCTTGCGTCTGGACGTGACGATGACGTGTAGACCGCCGGTTCGCAGTACGGCGACACCTTCGGCGGGATCGACCGCGGCGACCTCGGCCTTGAGCGATACGGGCCCGCACGGGCCGGAGTCGATCTTGCCGCCGACCTCGACGCTGACCGTCGTACCGACGCCGGCAGATATGGCAGCCGCGGTCACTTCGGGGTCGACGATGGCGGCGTAGATCGTGGTCAGGCCGGGATCGGTGATCGCCGGGGTGCGCAGGAGCGCGTCGAGCGTCCACGACGTGTCGCCCGCTCCGCCCGCGGTCGGGTTGTCGCCGGAGTCGCTGATGAAGAACGGCCGCGCCGTACTCTCGACTGCTCGCTCGACGCACTCGGCGAGGGTCCCGGTCGGTGCGACGAACTCGAACTCGTCGTGTGCCTCCCAATAGGCCTCAGCCAGTCGCTGAGCCTGTACGGCGATGACCGTCTCGTCGTCACCGGTGACCACGACCGCGGCCTGGCAGCGGGGTTCGTCCGCCCACGCGTAGCCGACCCAGATCGCCGCGTCCAGTACGCCGTCCATCGCCTCGACTTCGTCGACCAGCGCGTAGATCCGCTTGGCCGGGTCGATCCGCGTGCTCGTCTTCTCGCCGGGCAGCAGGACTGGAACCTGCACCCACGCCTTCTGGGGACGCCCGCCGGAACGCAGCCGCGCCACCAGGTTGCGCGCTGCGCGTTCCCTGGTGTCCCATGCGTCGGTGTGCGGGGCCTTGCGGTAGCAGGTGATGAGGTCGAGCGTCTCCGCGAGCTCACGAGACACGTTGCCGTGCAGATCCATCGACGCCGAGAGCAGCACGTCCGGGCCGACGATCTCGCGGATGCCCGCAACGAACTCGGCCTCGATGTCGGTCCGGCCCAGCACACTCATCGCGCCGTGGAAGTCGATGAACACGCCATCCAGCGGCTCCACGTCAGCCAACCGCGAGTAGATCTCCCCGGACAGACGCTCGTACGTCTCCTCGGTGACCGGTCCACCCGGTACGGCGACCGCGTGCAGCAGCGGCACCCACTCGACCCCGTCTCCCGGTTTGAGAAAGTCATACCGCGCGAGCAACTCGTCTCCACGTGTCACCCGGAAATCGTCGATCGTGGTCCGGTGTGGCGAAAACGTACTCGACTCGATCGCGATCCCGGCAATACCTATCCGCAACGGTTCCGACCTACTGTGCACAGAGGATGAGCTCACCGGACAATCATCCAGCACCGCGGCTGATTCTCAACCGCCCTGGGGGTCGGCGCAGAGGAATGGAGGTCGCGAACCACCGGAATGGTAGTGGTAGCGCTTACCGTCGGCTTCGAGGATGACGCGGTAGCCGTCGATCAGCGCCTGGGTGTAGCTCATGCCCGGCTCCGGGCAGCCGAGGCTGCCATCGCTCCACGTCATCTCCTCCGAGCTCACGACTGTCACTTGACCAGCATCGACGCCCAGACGTGCCACGAGGTCAGCCTTGGCCAGTTCCACCGGACCGGCCCCTGGCGACGCGGACGGTCGTGAGCTACTTCCGGTCGGAGACATCGTCGGATCCTCACCCGCTCCAGATTCGTTGCCGCATGCACCCAGCAACATCGCGACCGCTACCAGACCGGCCCATCTCATCCCGATTACCTCCCACTGTAGGACGAGGCAGCGGCGCCAACCGTTGCAGTGGGAGCGTACGGACGAACGGGTAGTGGTCGCCCGCCCGCGGTGTGGTCAGGCGGGTGGCGGTTCCATCTGCCCGACTACCACCCGTTCGTCGGCACGCGCTACTCGTACATCTTGTCGAGCACGTCGGCGTACTCGTTCTCGACGTGCTTGCGCTTGAGTTTGAGGCTGGGGGTCATCTCGCCGGACTCGACGGTGAGGTCGCGGTCGAGGATGGTGAACTTCTTGATCGTCTCCCAGCGATTCAGGCCGAGGTTGAGCTCGTCGACGTAGCCCTGGACCATCGCGTGCGCCGCGTCGGAGGTGACGATCTCGGCGTACGACTTGCCGGCCAGGCCGTTCTGGGCGGCCCAGCCCTGGATGGCGTCGGCGTCGAGCGTCACCAGGGCGCTGACGAAGTTGCGCTTGTTGCCGTGCACAACGAACTGGCTGGCGTACGGGCAGATCGTCTTGAACCGGCCCTCGATCACCTGCGGGGCGACGTACTTGCCGCCGGAGGTCTTGAACAGGTCCTTCTTCCGGTCGGTGATGAAGAGGAACTCGTCGTCGAAGTGGCCGATGTCGCCGGTGTGGAACCAGCCGTCGGCGTCGATCACCTCGCCGGTCTGCTCCGGCTGGTTGTGGTAGCCGCTCATCACGCCCGGGCCCTTGATCAGGATCTCGCCGTCTTCGGCGATCTTCGCTTGGGTGCCGGGGAAGATCGGGCCGACGCTGCCGAGCCGGTACTGACCGGGCCGGTTCAGCGACGAGCCGGCCGCTGTCTCGGACAGGCCGTAGCCCTCCAGGATCAGCAGCCCGGCCGCGTGGAACCACTCGGCCAGCTTCTTGTCGAGCGCCGCCGAGCCGGAGACGAAGAACCGGATCCGCCCGCCGAACCGGGCCCGGATCTTCGACAGCACCAGCTTGTCGGCCAGCGTGAACTGCGCGGCGAGCGCGCCACCCGGCTCCTTGCCCTGCTGACGCAACTCCGACACCCGCTCGCCGACGCCGAACGCCCAGTGGAAGAGCTTGGCCTTGACGCCGCCCTCAGCCTCCATCATCGTCACGATCCGGGCGTGCGCCTTCTCGAAGATCCGCGGCGCCGCTGCCATGAACGTCGGCTGAACGACAGCCGCGTTCTCGACAATCTTGTCGATCCGGCCGTCGATCGCGGTGGCGAAACCGATCTGGAACTGCACGGCGAGCAGCACCTGCCCGAACACATGCGACAACGGCAGCCAGAGGAACTGCAGGTCATCCGGGCTCAGGACCTGGATCCCTTCCACCGCAGCGCCCTCGTACGTCCAGACCGAGTGCGGCAGCCGCACGCCCTTCGGACGCCCGGTGGTGCCGGAGGTGTAGATCAGCGTGCAGAGGTGGTCGGGCTTGATCTGGTCAAGCCGCTCCTCCACCGCCGACCCATGCTGTTCCAGGTACTTCGTACCGAGCTCGTCCAGCGCCGCCAGCGAGACCACCCAGTCACCGTCGGCCTCCGGAGGCTCGCCGTCGATCAGGACGACCTTCTGTAGCGACGGCGTCTCGGACCGGTGTTCACGCAGCTTGTCCAGCTGGCCCGCATCCTCGGCGAACACCACGTGGACATCGGCGTCCCCGACGATGAAGGCGACGTCGGTGGCCATCGTGGTCGGGTAGATCGTGGTCGTGGCGGCGGCCGCGAGTACGGCGGCCAGGTAGCACTCGACCCACTCCATCCGGGTGCTCGAGGCGACCGCGACGCGCTGCTCCGGCTCGACGCCGAGGGCGATCAGCCCGGCCGCCCGGCGGCGCGCCAGCTCGTCCAGCTCGCGCCAGGTGAGTGACTTCCACTGCTCACCCGACGGGTACCGGAAAGCCTCGCGGTGGGGGGTCGCGGCGACCCGGTCCAGGAACATCTGGGCCATGTTGTCCTTGCGGTTGCTCAGCACCGCGAGCTGGCCGGGATCGGCGACTGTCATCTCTGGCCTCCATCGGGGGTCAAGTAACCGGAGGGTAATCGCTAGCGGGCATCGGTGACCATGGCACCCGCTTGCCCGTGGTCACCTTCTCCATTACGTTTCCGCAACATGCGCATCCGGCCAGTGGCCCTCATCTCACTATCCGTTCTACTCCTCGGCAGGTTGGTCCCCGCGAGCGCCGCTCCGGCGCCGTCTGAGTTCGGGTCTGACTACGACGACCCGCGGACGCCCGGCCCGGCGGTCGCGGTACCGAACACGAAGCACTGCTCGGTCGAGATCGTCCGCAACCAGTTCAAGAACTTCGATCCGTACACCTCCACCTACACTCCCCCGGCCGCCTGCCAGGGACCGTGGTCCAAGGTCGTGCTGCGGATGCACGGCGAGGTGAAGGGAGTCCAGTACGACCGGCTCGGCCACATCACCATCGGCGGCGTCGGCGTCTTCCGCACCTCCACCCCGGAGCCGAGCACCGACGGCATCGCCTGGGACGTGCAGAAGGACGTCAGCTCCTACATCCCCTTGCTGCGTACGGCGCAACCGGTCGTGATGGAGCTTGGCAACGTCGTCAACGAAGCCTACACCGGCATCCTCGACATCACCGTCACGCTCGACTTCTACACCACCGGTCCCGGCGCACCTGCCGCGAAAACCGCTCAGGAAGTCCTTCCGCTGCAGGATCAGCGCCGCGAGGACTCCGACCTGATCGGTACGGCGACGCTGCCGCGGAACACCACGCGGTTGCTCGGTGAGATCTACGTCACCGGCTCCGGCGGCGGCTGCGAGGAGTTCTGGGACACCTCGGCGCCGGAGTCGACCGGATACTCCTGCCCGGACGGATCGCCGTACCGGGAGGTCGAGGTGTCGATCGACGGCAAGCTGGCCGGGATCGCGCTGCCGTACCCGTACATCTACACCGGCGGCTGGTCGAACCCGTATGCCTGGCGTCCGTCGCCGGCGCCGCGCGCGTTCGACATCAAGCCTTTGACGTACGACCTCACGCCGTTCGCCGGGCTGCTGACCGACGGCAAGGCGCACGAGTTCCGGGTCCACGTGGCCGGCGTCCCGGCCGGTCAGAGCGGCTGGTTCACGGTTCCCAACTTGCACGTGTGGACGGACGCCAAATGGAGCCAGACGCATGGCGGGCTCACGTCGTACGCGGTGACGCCGCTGAGCAAGACCGATGACGTGACCGGCGCGCCGGGCGACGCCGGATCCGTTCGGATGAAGGCTTCCCGCAGCCTCAAGATCAGTGGCTACGTCGACACCTCCGCCGGGCGAGTCCGTACGACGGTCCAGCGCGCGCTGAGCAACGAGTCGGACCACACCTGGGCAGCGGGCGAGTCGCGCGACACCCTCGACGCGAACTGGCGCGACATCTCGACCACCAGCACCGGCGGAAAGATCGAACGTACCGACCTCGGCTACGGCAAGAACGGCTACATCAGCTTCTTGCCTAACGCAACGATCCCCGGCGGGTACGACGTCGTCACCGACCTGTCGATTGTCGACAATGCTCGTACGACGTCCGGCGTCACCACCGAGACGTACGACGGCCGCGCTTCGTGGATCTACGGCGTACCAAGGGATCAGCGGCATGCGACCGGAACTCAGACCGTCCGCTACAAGGCCGTTGGAGCCGGCGGTTGCTACGACCACACGTTGAGTGCGGTCAACGGCGTGTATGTGAAGGACTTCTACCGCTGCTGATCAAGCTCGCGGAGCTTGGCGCGGACCGTCTCGGCATCGGGACGGTCCAGCGCCTCGAAGATCTCCAGCGCTTCGGTCCAGCTGGCCCGAGCCGCCGGAGCCGGTCGATCGCGACTACCCCGCTGTGGGATCAGGCGGACTTGCTGACCACCACGCGGTGGATGGTTCGGCCGGAGCTGGCGCTGGTGACTTCCTCGTCCACGAGGAGTTCGCTGGCGCCGAGTGCGTCCTTGACTGCGGCCGCGTCGACTGCGGCGTACAGGCGGCCGGCGTCGTCACGCTGATCGGTGGGCGACACCCGCCAGGTCAGGTACAGCACGCCACCCGGCTTGAGGATGTCGACCAGCCGTCGTACGGCGGGTGCGACTGCGGCGGGCTCGAGATGCATGATCACCGTCTCGCACAGCACGTTGACGAAGCTGCCGCTGGCGACCCCGTCGAGCTCAGGCAGCGCCGCCGCTCTGAACTCGACCTCCGGATGCCGGCGCTCAGCCTCGGCGCGCAGCCCGTCGGATGGCTCGAACCCAACCGCGGGAAAACCGTTCGCCGTCAGCCAGGCGGCATCACGCCCGCTCCCGCACCCAACGTCCGCCGTCAGCCCAGGCCGAAAGTACTTCCGAACAATCGCCTGCAGATCAGTACCAGCCGGCTGCGTCTCCCAATCCTCGGCATACTCCCCAGCCCCAACGTCGTAAGCCCGCAAGGTCTCCGTATCCACAGAGGCATCCTCCACCCCACCTCTCTCGACGTCAACCTTCTCGACATCAAGAGATCCCGCGCTGATCAAGCTGTTTGCGGCCGGCGGAGGTGGCTCAGCGGGTGGCTAGGAGTTCGGCGATTTGGACCGCGTTGAGGGCTGCGCCCTTGCGGAGGTTGTCGTTGGAGATGAACAACACCAAGCCGCGGTTGTCGGGGACGGACTGGTCTTGCCGGATGCGGCCGACGTACGACGGGTCCTGGCCGGCTGCTAGTAGCGGCGTGGGGAGGTCGGCGAGGGCTACGCCGGGGGCGGCGGCGAGGAGTTCGGTGGCGCGCTCGGGGGTGATCGGCTCCGCGAACTCGGCGTGGATGCTGAGCGAGTGACCGGTGAAGACGGGCACGCGGACGCAGGTGCCGGCGACCGGCAGGTCCGGGATGTGCAGGATCTTGCGGCTCTCGTTCCGCAGCTTCTGCTCCTCGTCGGTCTCACCGGTGCCGTCGGCAACAATCGATCCGGCCAGCGGGAGCACGTTGAACGCGATCGGCCCGGCGTACACCTTCGGCTCGGGCAGCGTGATGCCCTCGGTGCCACGAGCGAGCCGGCCGCCAGCCTCGGCGAGCGCCCGCGCCTGATCCTCGAGCTCGCTCACACCGACGCCGCCAGAGCCGGACACGGCCTGGTAGGTGGCGGCGATCAGCCGGGTGAGCGTCGCCTCCCGGTGCAGCGGCGCGAGCACCGGCATCGCGGCCATGGTGGTGCAGTTCGGGTTGGCGACAATGCCCTTCGGCAGGTTCTCGAGGTCGCCCGGATTCACCTCGGAGACGACGAGCGGTACGTCGGGATCCATCCTCCAGGCCGACGAGTTGTCGACCACGACAGCTCCGGCCGCCGCGACCTTCGGCGCGAACTCCTTCGACGCAGTCTTCCCGTTGGAGAACAGCGCAAGCTCAAGCCCGCTGAAGTCGGCAGTAGCAGAGTCCTCGACAGTGATCTCCACGTCACCGAACGGAAGCTTGCTCCCAGCCGACCGCGCCGACGCGAAGTACCGAATCTCATCCACCGGGAACTTCCGCTCAACCAGCAGCTCCCGCATGACGCTGCCAACCTGACCCGTGGCCCCAAACACTCCTACTCGCATGCCCCAGACAGTAGTAGCTGTCCGCCACGCCCGCCCCGCAATTCCAGCAACCGGACCCCAGCCACTCACCAACCCGCATCCACTCCGCGGGTTCACGCTCACGCGACCGGCCCTGCATCGGCAGAACCGAGGTTGGTGAGTGCTGGAGGTCCGCACGGCCGAGACCCAGCCGCCGCGTCAGCCGTCAGGCGTCGGCGACGAGTACTCCGCCGTTGGCGACGTCGGTGGTTTCGATCTCCTGGAAGACGATGCGGACCGACTCTCGCTTGGCGTTCAGGATGGCGATCGCCGACTCGGTGACGGCGGCGACGAATTCGCGGCGCTGGTCGAGCGTGCGGCCGGAGAGGAGTTCGACGGTGATATTTGGCATGGATTCGCTCCTATGGTTGAAGGTTTACAGCGGTTGGGCGGGCGGTGACCTCGTCGGGGTCGGTGTTCAGCGACGCCACCAGCTCGTCGACTTCCGGGCGGCGTTCCGGCAACAGTAGGCCGAGGCCGACGTACACGACCAAGGAAGTTGCCAGTGGCAACGCGACGACCAGGGTGGTGTCGGTGGACTCGATCCCCGTCTTGATCTTGGTGCGCGACCAGAGTCCGATCAGCACCATCAACACGAAATAGCCGACCAGGACCGTCCAGTCCACTGCGGTCATGAGGGTTCCTCCCAGGGGCGATGGGCGAATGACTGGAAGGTTCCAGAGAACAGAACTGAGTGTCAAGAGGCGGAACCCGGAACAATCCGCGTGCCTGTTCCAAAGCCGAGAAGGTTTGACACCTGGTTCCGTGGGATAGAACCTGGTTCTGTGACAGCTCTGCAGATCAGGCACGCCACCCATCCCGAGCAGGTCCCCGGCTTCGACACCGCCGCGCTGCGCCGGCACTACCTTGTCGACAATCTCTTTGTCCACGACACGATCAGCGCAGTGCTCACCCACCACGACCGGATCGTCCTCGCCGGCGCCCGGCCCGCCACCGGCCCACTGGAGCTCAGCACCTGGCCCGAGCTGCGCAGCGAGTACTTCCTCGAACGCCGCGAGGCCGGCATCGTCAACGTCGGCAAGCCAGGCACGATCACCGCCGACGGCACGAAGTACGAGCTGACGACGGGAGCCTGCCTGTACGCCGGTCGCGGCACCCGCGAGATCACCTTCGAGGGCAGCGACGCCGCCTTCTACATCTTCTCGGCACCCGCCCACACGAACTTCCCGACCACGCTGGTGCAACCCGGCGAAGGCAACCGTCTCGAGCTCGGCGACCAGCAGACCGCGAACCGCCGCACGATCGACCAGTACATCCACGCCGACGGAGTCCGCAGCTGCCAGATCGTCCTCGGCGTCACGACCCTCCACCCCGGCAGCACCTGGAACACCATGCCGGCGCACACGCATGATCGTCGTACCGAGTGTTATCTGTACTTCGGCCTGCCCGAGACCGAGCGGATCGTCCACCTGCTTGGCGAACCCGACGAGACCAGGCACCTGCTCGTCGCCGATCGGCAGGCGGTGATCTCCCCCAGTTGGTCGATCCACTCCGGCGCGGGCACGTCGTCGTACAGCTTCGTCTGGGCGATGGCGGGCGAGAACCAGACGTTCACCGACATGGACGGCGTCGACGTACGGGATCTGCGGTGACCTTCAGTTTGGCAGGCCGTACGGCGCTCGTGACCGGAGCCAGGCGTGGAATCGGAGCGGCGATCGCGGCCGGATACGCGGCTGCGGGCGCCGAGCTGATCCTGATGGCGCGCGACGCGGCGCTCGAGGAAACGCTGGAAGCGATCAAGGCCAGCGGCGGCGGCGAGGCAACGATCATCACTGCCGACTTCGCCGATCCATCAGCAGTGGAAGCGACCGCTGCCGAGCTCGTAAAGACACGGCGCATCGACATCCTGGTCAACAATGCCGGCACGATCCGGCGCGCGCCCGCGGCCGAGACGACCACAGCTGACTGGCAGCACGTGATCGACGTGAACCTCAACTCCACCTGGGCCGTGACCCGGCCGATCGGTGCCGCGATGGCGGAACGCCGTACCGGGAAGATCATCACGATCGCGTCGCTGCTCAGTTTCCAGGGCGGGATCACCGTTCCGGCTTACACTGCGAGCAAGCACGCGGTCGCGGGACTGACCAGAGCGCTGGCCAACGAGTGGGGGCCGTACGGCGTTCAGGTGAACGCGATCGCGCCCGGATACATCAGCACCGACAACACGACCGACCTGCGTGCGGACCCGGCTCGGGAAGCGGCGATCCGGGATCGTATCCCCGCCGGCCGCTGGGGGCGGCCGGACGACATCGTCGGCGCCGCGGTCTTCCTGGCCTCGGCGGCCGCCGACTATGTCAACGGTCACGTCCTCCCCGTCGACGGCGGCTGGCTGGCCAGATAGGAGTGACAAGATGACCGATATGAGCTCGCCCTCGGCCATCGACAAGACGCTGATGGTGCTGGACGCCGTACTGGAGCATTCGCGGTTCACCGATGTCGTCAACGCGACCGGGCTGGCCAAGTCGACTGTGCACCGGATCATGGCTTCGCTGGTCGAGCACGAGTTCGTCGCGCAGGCCGAGGACGGCTCGTACCATCCCGGGCCGAAGGCGCTGCGGCTTGCGGGGCATGCGCTCACCAATGTCGACCTCGCGACGGTCGCGCGGCCCGTGCTCGCCGATCTGGTTGCGCAGACTCGCTGCACGGTTCATGTCGGTCTGCTCAATGGCGACGAGGCGATCTATGTTGCTCGGCTCGACGGCCCGAAGCCGTATCGGATGCCGTCGCGCGTCGGGAAGGCCTTCTGGTTGCACTGCACTGGCATCGGCAAGGCGCTGCTGGCTGAGAAGGACGACGAAGCTCTCGATGCACTGATCACCCGCACCGGTTTGCCCGCGCGTACGCCGTTGACGCACACGACCGCGGCGGCTTTGAAGGCCGACCTCGCCCAGGTCCGCGCCCGCGGTTACGCGCTCGACGACGAGGAGAACGAGCCCGGCATCCGCTGCGTCGCCGCGGTCATCCACGACCACACCGCCGCCGCGATCGCCGCCGTCAGCATCTCCACGCTCTCCCTGGAGCAATCCATCGCCCAGGTCGCCCTGATGGCGCCGGCCGCGATCGAAGCCGCCCGCAAGATCTCAGCCGCTCTGGGCTACCGCGAACCCACCAACTGACGCGCCCCGGCCCACCGCACCACCGGCACGAACAACGCTCCGATCACCGCGGACCACACACCCTAGTCATGCGCGGGCGGCGACGCGGCGCGCCAGTTCGATCATCTCGTCGCCGAGGTCGGCGCCGGAGTCGAGCATGCGTTGCATGCGGGCCGGGTCTGGCGAGCCGAAGACCTCGCCGACGGTGACCTCGTGGGCGGGACGGTGGATGATCTCGATCGGGTCGCCCGCGCCGATGGTGCCGGTCTTCAGGACCTTCAGATACGCGCCCGGTCGGCCCTCGCGGTGGAAACGCTTGATCCAGCGAGGAATTCCCATCCGGTGCTCGAACGTCACGCAGGGAATCCGCGGATACCGGACCATCACCTCGACGTCCGGCCCGATCCGCCAGACCTCGCCGATCAGGGCTCCGGTGATGTCGAGCCCATCGGTGCGCAGGTTCTCACCGAACAGGCCGGTGGGGATGCTGCGGTCGAGTTCGGCGGACCACCACTGGGCGTCCTCTTCGGCGTACGCGTAGAGCGCCTGGTCGGGACCGCCGTGGTTCTTGGTGTCGCAGACGCTGTCACCGGCGAGGCCGAGCTCGCCCACCTGGACGCGGCCCGGCTGCGGTCGCTTGTCGATGGCGGTCAGTCCGGTTTCCTTCGGACCCGGGATCAGCTCTTCCACCACATTGACCGTCAGCAACCGCATACCCGCATACTCTCCCGCCGGGCCGGGAGTCAGCCACCGATTTAATCCTGGATGGCCTTCACGATGGCGATGTTGCGAGTCAGCCAGTCCTGCGGCAGCGTCTCGTCGGAATCGGTGCTCTCGAGGGTCCAGAGGACGTTGAGCATCTGGCGGACGATGACCCAGTCGCGGGCGCGGTCCTCGTCCAGTTCGGCGGCGTCGATCGCGGCGTAGAAGCGTTGCCGGACCGCGAACCGAAGGTCGCCGGAGGCAACGACCTCGTCCCAGCGGTTCCAGATCAGCGGCGCGACCTCGTAGTGCGGGTCGCCGGACAGCGGCTTCGGGTCGATCACCAGCCAGGGTTCGCGGACACCCGCGAGGACGTTGAAATAGTGCAGGTCGGTGTGGATCAGCTTGCCGTCGCAGGCCGGTTCGGTGCTGAAGTCCTCGGCGAGTGAGATCGCCTGCTCGACGTACCGGTGCGGGACCGGCGCCGAGGCGGGTAGTTGCCTCAGGCGCTCAACCCAGCGCTTGAGCTCACCCGACAACGTCCGGTACTGCGGACCGGCCGGGATGTGCAACCGCTTGTACGTCGCTCCGACGATCTCGCAGGCGTCGACAGCATCGATCGTGGTCAGGTCGCGCGGTTCCAACCGCTCGAGCAGCAAGGCGAAGCGGCGTGGATCCGCCCGCAGCAGCTGGACCGCGCCGTTCCCACCCCAGTCGCGGAGCGCCAGATGCTCGGTCTCCGCCTCCCAGTGCGGGAACTGCACCTTGAGCATCGCCGGCTGCCCATCGGCCGTCGTCACCGGCACGACCAGCGCACAGTTCCCGTACGACGTACTGCCGTCGACCCGCAGCTCCCACTCGTCGAGCAGCTCGCGGGTCAGCCGCGGCAGCCGATCCAGCCAGTCGGCCCAGTCCTGCCCGCGGGATGCGACCGCCCGGAAGTCCGCTGGGATCTCGACCGGCACTACTTCTTGGCCTTCTCCGCGTTGTCGGTCGTGCGCAGGGCGGCGATGAAGGCCTCTTGCGGGACCTCGACCCGGCCGACCATCTTCATCCGCTTCTTGCCTTCCTTCTGCTTCTCGAGCAGCTTGCGCTTCCGGGTGATGTCACCGCCGTAGCACTTGGCCAGCACGTCCTTGCGGATGGCGCGAATCGACTCGCGGGCGATGATGCGGGACCCGATCGCGGCCTGGATCGGCACCTCGAACTGCTGCCTCGGGATCAGTTCCTTCAGCTTGCCGGCCAGCGCGACGCCGTACGCGTAGGCGTTGTCGCGGTGCACGATCGCCGAGAACGCGTCGACCTGCTCGCCCTGCAGCAGGATGTCCACCTTGACCAGCGCGGCGGCCTGCTCACCGGTCGGCTCGTAGTCGAGCGACGCGTAGCCCTTGGTCTTGGACTTCAGCTGGTCGAAGAAGTCGAAAACGATCTCTGCCAGCGGCAGCGTGTAGCGGAGCTCGACGCGGTCCTCGGACAGGTACTCCATGCCACCCAGGCTGCCGCGCTTGGTCTGGCACAGCTCCATGATCACGCCGATGTAGTCCTTCGGGCTGAGGATCGTCGCCTTCACCACCGGCTCGTAGATCTCGGCGATCTTGCCCTCGGGAAACTCGCTCGGGTTGGTGACGACGTGCTCCTTGCCGTCCTCCATCTCGACCCGGTAGACCACGTTCGGCGCGGTCGAGATCAGGTCCAGGTCGAACTCGCGCTCGAGCCGCTCCCGGACGATCTCCATGTGCAGCAGGCCGAGGAAGCCGCAGCGGAACCCGAACCCGAGCGCACCCGAGGTCTCCGGCTCGTACTGCAATGCCGCGTCGTTCAGCTGCAGGCGCTCCAGCGCGTCACGCAGCGTCGGGTAGTCGTCGCCGTCGATCGGGAACAGCCCGGAGTACACCATCGGCTGGGGATGCTTGTAGCCGCCGAGCGGCTCGGTCGCGCCGTGCACGGCCGCGGTGACGGTGTCACCGACCCGCGACTGGCGGACGTCCTTCACCCCGGTGATCAGGTAGCCGACCTCGCCGACCCCGATACTCGGCGACTTCATCGGCTCCGGCGAGATGACACCGACCTCGAGCATCTCGTGGACCGCGCCGGTCGACATCATCTTGATCCGGTCCCGGTGGGTCAGCTCGCCGTCGACCACCCGGACGTAGGTGACCACGCCGCGGTAGGTGTCGTAGACGGAGTCGAAGATCAGCGCTCGCGGCGGCGCGTCCTTGACGCCCTTCGGCGGCTCGACCTGGGCGACGATCTCGCTGAGCAGGTCCTCGACGCCCTCGCCGGTCTTGGCCGACACCTTGAGTACGTCGGAGGGGTCGCAGCCGATGATGTGGGCCAGCTCGGCGGCGTACTTCTCCGGCTGCGCGCTGGGCAGGTCGATCTTGTTCAGCACCGGGATGATGTGCAGGTCCGCGTTCAGCGCGAGGTACAGGTTCGCCAGCGTCTGCGCCTCGATCCCCTGCGCGGCGTCCACCAGCAGTACGGCGCCCTCACACGCCTCCAGCGACCGCGACACCTCGTAGGTGAAGTCGACGTGACCGGGGGTGTCGATCATGTTCAGGATGTACGTCGTACCGTCCGGGGCCAGCAGGCCACCCGGGCTGTCCGGGCCGGGCGTGAACGGCAGCCGGACCGCCTGCGACTTGATCGTGATCCCGCGTTCGCGCTCGATGTCCATCCGGTCCAGGTACTGCGCCCGCATCGAGCGGTCGTCGACCACCCCGGTGATCTGCAGCATCCGGTCGGCCAGCGTCGACTTGCCGTGGTCGATGTGGGCGATGATGCAGAAGTTCCGGATCAGCGACGGGTCGGTGCGACCCGGCTGCGGCACATTCTTGGGGCCAACGGGCACGGAGGGATCCAGTTCTGGTCTCGATCTTGCTGGTCAACCGGTCAATCATCCCATGCGGGACCAGCGGATTTGAAAATCACCGGCGGCCGCCGGGCTATGCACCTACCGTAGTGACGCATGGCGCACGCTGCTGGGGTCCGGTTGCCCTTCGAAGAGGTGCCCGCCGGGGTGCGGGCATGGGTGGAAGGCGCACTGGGGTCGGTGGTGGTCTCCGCCACGACCCAGCAGGGCGGCTTCTCCCCCGGCGTCGCCGCCCGCCTGGTGACCGCCTCCGGCCGCCGGGCCTTCGTGAAAGCCGTCGGTACGTCGCTCAACCCGAAGACCCCTTCGCTGTTCCGCCAGGAGATCACCGCAGTGCAGGCGATCGGCCAGCTGCCGTCAGCCCCGGTGCTGTATGACGTTTACGACCACGGCGACTGGGTCGCGCTGCTGTTCGAGGACATCGAGGGGCGGCTGCCTGACCACCCCTGGGTGCAGGAGGACGCCGTACGGGTGCTGGAGGCTCTGGAGGAGCTGACCTCCGCTTTGGACCCGTCGCCGTGGCCGGAGGCGCCGGTTGCCGCCGTACGGAGTGGAGAGTTCCTGAGCCGGTGGGACAACGTGATCGCGGACGGGCTCGACGTACCCGAGTGGGCGGCTGGGCGTGAGGAGGAGCTGGCTTCGCTGGCTCGGACCGGGCTGCGGGCGCTGGCGGAGGGAAAGGCGCTGGCGCACTGGGATCTGCGGGCGGACAACATCATCCTGACCGAGCAGCGGGTGGTGTTCATCGACTGGGCGCACCCGGCGCTGGCGCCGCGCTGGGCTGACACGGTGATCCTGCACGCGGACATGCGCGAGTCGGTGCGGTTGCCGGAGCTGCCTGGCGACGAGGCGATCACCGGCTTCATCGCCGCCATCGCGGGCGGCCTCTGGTGGGGCGCGGCTCAGCCGGCCCCACCTGGCCTACCGACAATCCGTGCCTGGCAGCGCCGGCACGCTTTGGTTCATCTGGACTGGGTGCGGGAGCGGCTTTAGCTGTCTACCCGGACCACTGTGGAGCCGGAGCCGTCCGCACCGTCGGAGTAGTGCAGCCAGCCCAGGTACCGCGTGCCGGCGGTCAGGCCGGTCCACTCCGCCGTGACACTCGTCTGCCCGGCTACCTGGACCTGCTGTGCAGCTGGAGAGACGGTGAGGTTGCCCTCGTCGGCCTGCAGCTCCCAGTGGTTGAGCTTGACCGTCTGCTCCTTCGCCCCGGCAAACAGGTCGACGTACACGTCGTACGAGCCTCCGGCCGGCGCGGGGAGGTTGACCTCCTCCTCGGCTGAGCCTCCGGTGCTGCTGCCGAGCAGAGTCGTCGTGCCTGCCTTGTAGACGAACACATCGAGGTCGGTGCCCGCTGGGTAGTCCGCGTCGAACGTGGAGAACCGGGCGTACTTCACCCCGGCCTGGACTGGGACCGTGAACTTGGCGACGTGGTCGTTGGCCTGCGGGTTCGCCGTTGGGAACGCCACGCCGCCCGGGTTCTTCAGCGCAGCCTCACCGACGTCCGCCTTCGTCAGACCGACCGCGGTGGTGTTGAGCGTGCCGGTGTACCCAGCCGTGATCGGCACCTGCACCGATCCGCTGGTGCCGGTCCCATTCACCTGTTCGGGCGCTTTGACCGTCAACGGCTTGATCGCCAGCGTGCTGGTGACGGAGTGTTCGTTCGACTTCCAGGTGAGCTTGCCGAACGAGTACTGCTCCAGCGGAGCGCCGTCGTTCTCGAAGGTGACCTTGTACGTCGCCGTGCGGCCGGGCAGCGTGACCAGGAGTTTCGGCGACACGGTCACCTTGAACCCGGTCAGCCCCTCGACCTTCGGGAAGTAGATCTCCGGCAGGTCGCCGACGTTCTTCACGGTCCGGGTGACCGTCTGCTTGCCGGCCAGGTCGCCTACCGCGATGGTCGGGTAGTTGAGGTCGCTCGGGTCGATCTTGCCGTTCGCACACAGCTCGTGCGTCGACGGCACCTGACCGGACCCGCAGACGAACTTGGCCCAGTCGTCGTACGACGAGTCGTAGACCAGACCCGGGTCCATAGCCTTCTTCGGCTGCACCAGGCCGGCGCCGTACCCGAACGGCGATCCCGGCGAACCAGAGTCGTTCTGGATCGGCTTGCCGCTGGTGTCCTTGTCGGTGCCGGTGGTGAGCAGGGCGGACTTGATCGCCATCGGGGACCAGTCCGGGTGCCTGCCCTTCAGCACTGCTGCGGCGCCGGCGATGTGCGGCGACGCCATCGACGTACCGCTGAGGAAGGCGTACTCACCGCCGGCCGCGCTGAACGCGGTCGTCGCGGCCAGGACGTTCGTGCCTGGCGCCATGATGTCGGGTTTGAGCAGGTCGCCGTTGCCGGCCAGCGACGGGCCACGACTGGAGGAGCTGGCGACCTTTGGTGCGGTCACGCGGACCGGCGTACCAGGGCTGATGGTGGCGGTCGGGTTCGTGGTGCTGCCGACGTACGCCTTGATCTCCGGCGCGGCCTTCTCGTCGAGGTGGACGGTCGGGACCGAGTGAAGGTCGGCGTCGAGCGTGCCCGGGGTCAGGTTGACCAGGATCATGCCGATGCCGCCGGCGTTCTTCACCTGCAGGCTCTTGTCCACGCGGGCGTTGACGCCACGGTCGCAGACGACGATCTTGCCGGAGACCTTGGCCGGGTCGAGCGTGTTCGCCTGGCACAGGTTCGGGTTGGTGTTGGGCAGACCGGCGTCCTTGGCGAGGATCACCGGGGCGTTCGGCGTACCGGCTCCGATACCGGAGCCGGTGTAGGTCTTGCCGTTGCCCAGGGTCACGGTGGTCTGGATGTCGCGGTCATGGGTGCCGTTGGCAACCGTCGTCACCCAGGGGTAGTTCTTGCCGACCGTACTGACGCCCGGACCGGTGTTGCCGGCGCTGGTCGAGACGAACACCCCCGCCTTGGCGGCCCGCAGGAAGGCCAGGCCGGTGGCGTTCACGAAGGTCGAGCCGGAACCGGAGATCGAGTAGTTGATCACGTCCACGCCATCGGCGACCGCGGCGTCGATACCGGCCACGATGTCGGCGTCCGTACCGCTGCCGCCACCGGCCTGGTCAACCGACCACAGCACCTTGTAGATCGCGAGGCGGGCGTGCGGTGCGATGCCGGAGCCCTTGCCGTAGTCCCGGCCGAGCACGCTCATGTCGACGCCGTAGTTGCCGGCCGCCGTACTCGCGGTGTGCGTGCCGTGGCCGCCGTAGTCGCGAGGGGACTTGAACTCCTCCGGGATCGGGCGGGTGCCGATGCCCTTGTTGAAGTACCGAGCGCCGATGACCTTGTTGTTGCAGGTCACCGGGCCGGTCTCGCCGGTCTGGCAGGTGCCCTTCCACTTCTTGGCGACGATCGCGTCGGACTGCTTGGTGGTCTCCATCGGCGCGAAGCTGGCGCGCTCCGGGACGAAGCCGGTGTCGATCATGCCGATGATGACGCCGTCGCCGGCCTTGTCGACCCCACCCGCCTGCTGCCATGCACCGCCCTTGCCGGACAGGCCGAGGAACCGCGGCGTGTCGACGGTGTCCTGGTGCTGGATCTCACTGGGCTCGACGCTTCTCACCCCGGACGACTTGGCCAGCTTGACGGCGTCGTCGTACGACATCTGCGCGGAGAATCCGGCGTAGGTGTAGCTGTAGTCGTAGAGCTTCTTGACTTTGGGGAGTGCGCTGAGCAGCTCGTCGCGCTCGTTGGTGAGGTGCTGGACGTACTCCACGACCTGGCTGGCGGTCTTGACCAGCTTGCTGCCGGGGAGGACGCGAGTGGCGGGCAGGCCGGCGATGTCACCGTCGTACTCGGTCACCGGCGCATCGTCGAGCTGGACGATGTAGTCGCCGGTTTCGGACCGCTTCACCAGTGGATCGGCTGCGGGGGTCTCGTTGGCCTGGACCGTGCGGGCGGCGAAGGGGAGGCCGACCAGGGATGCGACGAGCGCGGTCGCGACAATGATCGGCGTACGGCGTGACACTGAGTTCCTCCAGGGCTGGGACGGCGGCGATGGTGGAGCTTTGCTCTGTGACGGTGCTCGGCGTCACGCGGGCCCGAGTATGCCGTCGGCCGGGACTGATGTCACGCTCAGCCGGTTGAAATCCGCCGCCGAGTCCGGCTGGCCCGGTTTGGTTCTGAGCGGGGCTTGTTGGTAATCTGGCTCTTCGCGCACCCACGGGTGGTAGTCAGCCGTGCGCGCGACACCTTTCCTGTACTGACCAACACACCTGATCGAGGCTCTGCTCCGTGGCGAACATCAAGTCCCAGATCAAGCGCAACCGCCAGAACGAGGCTGCGCGACTTCGCAACAAGTCGGTGAAGTCGACCCTCAAGACGGCCGTTCGCCGCTTCCGCGAGGCCGCCGAGGCCGGCGACACCGCGAAGGCGCAGGAGCAGGCCCGCGTGGCCGGCCGTCTGCTCGACAAGGCTGCCAGCAAGGGCGTCATCCACGCCAACCAGGCCGCCAACCGGAAGTCGTCCATCTTCAAGAAGGCCGCCTCCCTCTAAGGCACCGCCAAACGATCGGCCACCCCTTCTGGGCCGGCCGATCGTTTTTGCGTCCCCAAAACCCGGCTGTTTCGTCTGTTCGCGAGCCTCTGCGTCGTACTGGCTCAGCGGCGGCCGTGGGATCGGCTGACGGTGATGACCATGCGTTCCAGGGCATAGCCGGCGTCGCCGGAGGCGCCTTTGACGTCGGCGTCGGCTTGGGCGACTGCCTTGATGGCGGCAGCGAGTCCGCCGGGCGTCCAGCCGCGGGCCTGCTGCTTCAGTTGCTTGAGCTTCCACGGCGGTACGCCGACCTCCCGCGCCAGATCGGCCTCGCGCAGCCCGCTCGGGGCGCTGGAGTACTTCGCCAGCCCGCGCAAACCACCCGCCATCGCGCTCGTCACCAGCACCGGCGCGACTCCACAGTCCAGCGCCCACCGCAGCTGCTCCAGTGCCGGCTCGGTCCGCCCCGCGATCGCCGCATCCGCCACCGCGAAACTCGTCACCTCCGCCCGCCCACCGAAGTACTGACCGATGAGCTCCGCCGTGACCGCCTGACCGCCCGAATCCGACACCAGCTGGGAACACGCTCCCGCCAGCGCCCGCAGGTCATGCCCGACCGCGTCGACCAGCGCCGACGCCGCCCCCTCGTCCACACTCCCGCCGTGCAACCGGATCTCCCCGGCCACGAACTGCGGCAACTCCCACGTCTTCGGCGCGGTCGCGACCACCTCGGTGACCGATGCCTTCCGCAACTTGTCGAGGACCGCCTTGCCCTTCTGCCCGCCCGAGTGCACCAGCACGACCAGTACGTCGTCCGACGGTGCGCCCGCGTAGTCGAGCAAATTCGGCACCATGTCCGCCGGGAGGTCCTGCAGCGACCGCAGCACGAGCACTCGCTCACTCGCGAACAGCGACGGCCCGGTCAGCTCCGCGAACACCCCCACGTCCAGCGTGGTCGCCTCGACCTCGGTCACCTCGACCTCGGCGCTGCCCTTCGACACCGCCGCGATCGCAGACTTCACCGCCCGATCCGCCAAGAACGCCTCGGCCCCGGTCACCAGCAACACGTCACCGAGCTTCGGCGCAGTACCCCTACGAACAGCCACGCCCGCCAGCATCCCACGCCCCACCGACAATCCAGCCCAACGGGTGCTGCAGGCCGAGCAGCCCGGCCGCCGGATCAGTGGCCGAGGCCGGCGTCGCGGGCTCGGGCTACTGCTTCGGCGCGGCCGGCGACGTGCAGCTTCGCGAAGACGTTCGAGACATGGTTGCGGACGGTCTTGTCGGTGACCACGAGCTGCCGTGCGATCGCCGCGTTGGTCAGCCCCCGGGCCACCAGGTCGAGCACCTCGCGCTCCCGGTCGGTCAGTTCCGGGAAGGGAGCGACCCCGGACCCAGCTCGCCCGGCCGCGAAGTACGAGATCACCCGGCCTGCGATGGCGGACGAGAACACGACTTCGCCGTGCGCGACTCCGTCCAGTGCCCGGCCGATCTCGGCGCGATCGGCGCCTTTGAGCAGGTAACCCCTGGCGCCGGCCCGGATCGCCGCGAACACCGACTCGTCGTTCTCCAGCATCGTCAGCACCAGCACCGCGACCGCCGGATGCCTCCCGGTCACCTCCCGGGTCGCCTCGACGCCGTTCATCACCGGCATGTGCAGGTCCATCACCACAACGTCCGGAACCAGTTCATCCGCCAGCCGTACCGCCTCCGCACCATCGGCCGCCTCCCCCACGACCTCCTTCTCAGGCATGGTGGAGATCGCAGTCACGAGCCCCTCCCGGTAAAGCGGGTGATCATCGACCACGAGCACACGCACCGTCATAGCGCTCCCCTCGGCAGTACGGCGATCACGCGCGTACCGTCAGGCCCTGAGTCGATCGTCAGCTGCCCGCCGAGCTCTTCGGCGCGCTCCCTCATCGACGACGTACCCACCCCGGGCGTCAACCGGTCCGGCAGCCCGCTGCCGTCGTCCACGACCTCGACCCGGAGGCAGCCGTCCAGCTCCTGAACTCGTACGGCGACGCTGCTGGCCCCAGCGTGCCTGACCGCGTTGCCTGTCGCCTCACCTGCGATGTGGTACGCGGCAACCTCAACCGCTGCAGGCAGTCCGGCGACCTCATCGGCCAGCACGCGCACAGTGGTCGTACCAGTGGACAGTCGGTCACCGAGTTCGCGGACCGCGGCGGCCAAGCCCAGCTCGTCCAGCATCGGCGGCCGCAGCTCGTGCACCATCGCGCGTACGTCGGCAACCGCAGCATTGAGCCGGGGAACCAGCCGGTCGAGCAACCGCCGGGCCGCGTCCGGGTCGTCCGGCGCGATGTCACGCGCGGTCTCGACATGGAGAGCGAGCGCCGCCAGCGACGGACCGACGCCGTCGTGCAGGTCCCGCCGGAGGCGCCGGCGCTCCTCCTCCCGGGCGACGACCACCGCCTCGCGTGAGCGCTGCGACTCCCGCGCGAGCAGCACAGTGTGCGCCGCCACCGCGGCCTGCGCCGCAAGCTGGTCCAGAGCTCGCACCTCGTGGTCATCGAACTCGGCTGATCGTGCAACTGTGAGCCGCCCGAAGCGCTCACCGGCGTACTCGAGCTCGACAGTCAAGCTCCGGCCCACCGGACCATCGCCGTACGACGTCACGAGCCCGTCCCGGAGCTGGATCGTCGCCTGCTGGGCCCGCAGCGACCTTGCCACCTGCTCGACCACCGAGGGCAGCACTCGCTCCGAGAGGTCGTCAGGCGTGGTCGCAGCGGCGAGCCGGTCCCCGAGTCTTGCCAGTACCGCGTACGGCTCGTCGACATCACCATGGACGAGCCTGTTGACGTGCCGCTGCAGCCAGGAGCGGAGTGGCAGCGCGACCAAGGCGACGGCGGTGGTGGCGAGGATGGGTGCGCCGGTGGTCGCTCCCAGGCGATCGCCGACCAGCCAGACCGTGACGGCGTACAAGGCGATGACCAGCGCAGACAGGCCGGCATACACGAGGACTCGGGAGATGACGACGTCGACGTCCCACAGGCCGTAGCGCATGACGGCGAAGCCGATCGCCAACGGCAACGGCAGCATGGCGAGCGCTGCGACGACGCCTGCGGCACCACCGGGCAGGAGTCGTGCGAAGCCGAACAGTACGACGGTGCACGCATAGCCGACCAGCACCCACTTCAGCTGCTGTCGCTCGACGTCAACGACCCGCCGCCATCGCATGACCAGCGACGCGAACCCAGCGAGGACAGCCGCTACGAGCAGAACCCCGGCTGCATTGCCTATGACCGGCTGTGCCACGGCTGCCACACCCACTGGGTTCGTCTCGCCCCGTAGAGCCTCAGGGAAGTCCTGCGACTCGTACGGCGTCAGCGCCCAGGTGAGTGCGGTGACTACGACGGCAGCGCAGGTGAGCCACAGGACCGGTCGCCACCGTCTGGTAGCGGGACGGCCGTCCGGCAGCAGTAGCGGGAGCAGTGCAGCGATGGCGGCGTAGCCGGGAGCCCACAGCCACGACCCGAGCCAGGTCGCCCAGGAATCTGCAGTGAGCAGACCGAGCTCAGCGCTGAACAAGGCCAGGCCTTGAGT
Source organism: Kribbella antiqua (assembly GCF_004345665.1). Classification (GTDB taxonomy): domain Bacteria; phylum Actinomycetota; class Actinomycetes; order Propionibacteriales; family Kribbellaceae; genus Kribbella; species Kribbella antiqua. The sequence continues at coordinate 255,760 of NZ_SLWR01000009.1, read as the reverse complement.
GAGGCCGATCAGCCCGAGCAGCAACCGGATCCAGTTCGCATCGGTGGCCCGAAGGAGCAAGCACGCCAGCCCGTAGGCCACCGACGCAGCCAGCTCCATCAGCCAAAACGACGGCTCACTGGTCCGCCCGGCCGCTGCATTGACGGCATGCAGGCCGGCACCCACCAGCCCCATCAGAACCGCAAGCCCGCCGACGACAACACCCATACCCGCATCATCCCGGCGCCTGGTCCCGCCGTCACGGGACACCAAGTCCCGACCAAGGTCATGACGCACACCCGTCGCCCTCGGGACAGCCCGGCCGCGACCGTGGAGTCACCTCAGCACGTCGCTGGGAACTATCGACAGGAGAGAAACATGACCGCCATCACCCACGCCAGCGCCACCACGACGACTCGGCGGCGGCCTCCCGCGACCGTCATCGCCGCGTCGATCCTCCTCGGCCTCATCGCGGCCGTCGGCGCGTACGGCGCCATCTACTTCACCGGACTCGAGGGGTGGAGCGGACTCGGCCTGAGCTTCGTGGTCTCGTACGAGTTCCTCGCCCTCGGCGGACTGATCGCCGTCATCGCCTTCCTCCGCGGCCACCGCCTCGGCCGCCCCGGCGTGACGGTGTACGCGATCTGGATGACCTACTTCACCCTCTTCAAGCTCATCGCCTTCCAAGAGCTCCAGGCCATCCCCTTCGGCGTCGTCGCCGCGACGGCTCTCGTCCTGATCACGCGCCCGTCGTCCCGCGAATACCGAAACTGACCGCAGCCCGATTTCACTGGCGGCCCGCGTCGTCTCCCGAGTAGCCGCGTGGGCCCTGGGCAGCGAGGCCCGCACCACCGTCCCAACAACCGTCGCCTTCACAACCTCCGCAGGGAACTGACGTCACGGCGGGTGGTGGGTTGTGGTGAGGGTCAGGTGGTTGTTGGGGTTGGTGATGGTCAGAGGGCCGGTGGTGTTGGTGGCGGCGGTCCTGGTGGATTGGTGGGACAGGAGGGCGAGGGTTCTGGGGGCGGGGTGGCCGTAGTCGTTGTCGCGGCCGGCGGAGATGAGGGCTAGGCGGGCGTTGGTGGCGGCGATGAAGGCAGGGTCCTGATAGGCGGAGCCGTGGTGGGGGACTTTGAGGACGTCGGCACGGAGGTCGGCGCCCGAGGCAAGGATTGCGCGCTGCGACTCGGGTTCGAGGTCGCCGGTGAGGAGGATCCGGAGGCCGGCGAGCTCGACCATCATGGTGATGCTCGCGTTGTTCTCGGGCGAACCCTCGTCCGTCGAGGTCGCCGAGGACTTGCCGTCCGCCGGCAACGCAGGTACGCGAGCCGGCCAGAGTGTGGTCCAGCTGAGCGATCCGACCACCCGTTTCTCGTGGTAGCTGACGGTCCGCAGACTGATGCCGTGGTGCGATGCGAGGTCTACGACGCGGCGGTGCTCCGCCGGTGGTGAGGAGTACGGCGTCACCTCGATCTCGTCGACCCGACGCCCATTGAGTACGCCTGCCAGCCCACCGACATGATCCGCGTGGAAGTGACTGAGCACCAGCACCGGGATGTAGTCGACGCCCAGGTCGCGCAAGCAGCGATCCATCGCGGTCGGGTCCGGGCCGGTGTCGACGACAACCGCTGCTCTGTCGCCTGACCGCAGTACCAGACCATCGCCTTGACCCACGTCGCAGACGACGAAGAGCCAGTCGTCGGGCGGCCAGCCGAGTGAGCCGGCCGGACGCAGTACGACGAGCGCAAGCAGGACCACCGCGAGCAGCATCGCGATCGGGCGGGCGAGCAGGCGATGGAGGCCCACGACGAGGGCGAGGCACAGCAACGTCAGGACCACGACGCCGACCACGGTCGCAGGCCAGGCGTTCGCTGCGCCAGGGAGATCCGCACCTTCACGGCCGATGAGGATGATCCAGCGGGCGGGCCAACCGGCGACCCAGCCTACGAGTTGGGCCGCCTCCGTGCTCACCATCGCGACTCCGGCCGCCGCGAAGCCGAGGATCGTCGCCGGCCCGACCGCCGGACCCGCGAGCAGATTGGCGCCGACGGCAACCAATGAGATCTCGCCGGACAGCCAGGCCACGACCGGCGTACACGCGAGTTGCGCGGCCAGCGGGCACGAGATCGCCTCCGCAAGCCACACCGGCAACCACTTGGCGAGCGCGTCCCGCCAGCTTGGGCCGAGCAGCACGATGCCCGCGGTCGCGAGGACGGACAGCGCGAACCCGGCCGACCTCGCGAGCGAGGTGTCGAGGAGCAGTAGGACGATCACCGCGACCGAGAGACTGCGTACGGCGCGCCGGCTCCCACCGCCGCTCGTCATCGCTGCCAATGCGATCAAGCCCATCGCCGCTGCTCGCAGGACGCTGGGCTGAGGTCTGGCGAGGATCACGAACACCACGACGGTCAGCAAGCCGACCACCGTGAGAGCACGCGCGCGTACGCCGATCAGCCGGGCGAGCGGGAGCACGAACGCCAGCAGCAGCGTTAGGTTGGTACCCGAAACCGCCGACAGATGAGTGAGGCCGGTGGTCTTGAAGTCCTCGGTCAGCTCGGCCGGGATCCCGCTCTCGTCGCCCATCACCAGAGCCGGAACCAGTCCGCGTACGTCCTCGGGCTGGCCGGCGACGGATTCGCGCAGGCCCGCACGGACCTGCTCGGCGGCGCGCAGCCACCACGGTGGTTCGTCGACGATCCGTGGTGGTGAGCGGATCGACAGCATCGCCCCGACGTCGGAGCCGGCCTCGACCGCGTCGAGCCGCCCGTTGGCGTTGACGTGCTGGCCGTACCGGACGTCACGCCACTGGCTCGAGCCGATCACGAACACCGGCGTACGCACCCGGGTCACAGTCCCCCGCGCCCGCACCTCCTCGATCGTCGCTTTCACCACCACGTACGGCGGCCGCCGACTGCCCGAACTCCGTCGTACGGACGGATCACCGTCGATCGTCAACCGCACGCCGACCGTGGCACTCTCCGCCGCCAGCCCGCGCACCGGCCCAGCCTGCAAACCCTCCACCTGCAAACCCGCCGCCACAGCCATCCCCGCCACCACAACCAACACCCCAACCACAGCCCACCCCCCAGCACCCCACCGCCGCCCCCACCCGCCCTCCGGCCGCCGCAGGCCGCCGCCCAGTCCCCCGATCGGCTCGCTGCCGACAGGCACGCCCGCGGCCCGTGCCCCGACCAGCTCGTTGCCGACAGGCACGCTGGCGACAGGTTCGGCGGGGGCTGGCTCGTCGACGGCGGGCTCGTCGACGGCGGCTGCCGCTGACCTGCGTAGCGTGACACCCACCAGCACGGCGAGTGTGAGAGCGACTGCGCCGGTGATGACACCCGCGAGCGGGCGTTGCGCGACGAGGAAGACCGCCGTCAGCCAGCCGGCTGCCGCCGGCACCAGCAAGCGCACGTCGAGCGGCTCACCTGGGTTAGCGGGTTCGTCTGCTGGGGTCGAGGGTTCGGCTGCCGAGGCCGCGGAGTCGACCGCTGGGGCCGCGGAGTCGACCGTCGGGGTCGCGGGGTCGGCTGGTGGGGTTGTGGGGACGGCTGCTGGGAGCGTGGGGGTGGGGTCAGATGCGGACATGGGATTTGAGGGATTCGAACTTTTTGGGGCCTACGCCGGGGATCTCCTGGAGTTGGTCGATGGTGGTGAAGGGGCCGTTTTCGGTGCGGTAGTCGAGGATGCGTTGGGCCAGGACCGGGCCGACGCCGGGGAGGGCGTCGAGTTGGGCGAGGGTCGCGGTGTTGAGGTCGACGGGTGTGTTGGTGGATGGGTTGGCTGGGGTTGAGGTGGCTGGACCTGGGCCGGTTGTGGTGGGGGCGGCGGGTAGGCCGACGAGGATTTGTTCGCCGTCGGTGACCTGGCGGGCGAGGTTGAGGGTGGTGAGATCTACGCCGGGGAGCGGGCCGCCTGCGAGGGTGAGTACGTCGGCGACGCGCGAGCCGGTGGGAGCGCGGACCAGGCCGGGGCGGCGGACCTTGCCCGCAACATGAACGACGACGACGGCCTGGGACGGCCCGCCGAGCGATGGCTGTGCGGTGCCGCCAGGCGATGGCTGCGAACTGCCGGGCGATAGCTGAGCAGCGCCTGGCGAGGTGAGGGATCCGCCGGTCGTGGGCTGGGAGACGGGCGCGCCGGTGGTGAGGGTCGACGGGCGGGCGTCTGGCAGGACCTCGGGGCGGGCGCGGAAGACTGACCAGGCGGCCCAGGCCAGGCCGATGGACAGTACGACGGCGAGCACCACGACGTGGCGTGGTGACAGCGTCCAGCGGGCACCACGTAGTCGCTCGGGCCGGACTGATTCGGGAATCCATCCACCTCGCACCTCCTCATCACGCTCCTCCAGGTCCTGACCGGTTTCGCCGTACTTCCCCGCATCCAGGCGCGCGAGCGCACGCAAGCGGTCGCCCGAGTCGGGCGCAGGAGCACGGTGTGTGACCTTCACACCAGAGAAAGTACGAGTCCGCAGACCCGCCCAGACGACGAATCCGAAGCTGTGGAAAACCACCGCAAGCGAGGGTTGCCTACTGACCTGGACGGTTGCCCCCTCAGATTCTCAGAGGGCAACCCTCCACCTGACGGGATAACCCCTGAGGTGGAGGGTTTGCGGCCTGGCCGCGGAGGGGTTTGCGGCCGGGCGGCGGAGGGTTTGCGGCCGGGCGGCGGAGGGGTTGCGGCCGGGCGGCGGTGGGGTTTGCCGCCGGGGCGGCGGAGGGTTTGCGGCCGGGGGGAGTGTGGTGGCGGCGGGGCGGATGCCGGGCGCGGGACTCGTGAGGTGGGTGAGGAGGGGCTAGCGGGGGGCGATGACGACGGCGAGGAGGCCGGGGCCTACGTGGGCGCCGATGACGGCGCCTACTTCGCGGAGGACGATTTCGTCGGCTTGGGGCAGCCGGTTGGCCAGGCCGTCGGCGAGAGTCTGGGCCTTTTCCAGGCTGTCCAGGTGGTGTACGGCGACCTGGACGGGACCGTCGCCGGCGCGCTGGACGGCGATGTCGGCCAGGCGGGCGATCGCGCGGCTCGAGGTGCGGACTTTCTCCAGTGGGACGATCCGGCCGCCGCTGATCGTCAGCAGCGGCTTGACGGCGAGCGCCGTACCGACGAGTGCGCGGGCGGCGCCGATGCGGCCGCCGCGGCGGAGGTACTCGAGCGTGTCCACGTAGAAAAACGCCGAGATCGACGCCATCCGGGCTCGGGCGGCGGCCTCGACCGCCGCCTGGTCCTCCCCTGCGGCGGCTGCGGCGGCCGCGGCCAGGACGGGGAAGCCGAGGCCCATCGCGACCGACCGCGAGTCGATCACGCGCACCGGGATCGGCGACTCCTTCGCCCCGATCATGGCCGCCTCGACCGTCCCGGACATCTCGCCGGAGAGGTGGATGGACACGACCGAATCGGCTCCGGCTGCCGCACAAGCGGCGTACGCCTCGGAGAACGTCTGGGGCGACGGACGGCTGGTCGATACCGGTGTGAACGTCTTGAGCGCCTCCGCGACCGCGTCGGCCGACGTGGCGCCGTCGTCGTACGACGTGCCGCCGATGACGACCTGCACCGGTACGACGGTCAGCGGGTGCCGGAGCACCTCGTGCGCGGACAGGCCAGCCGTGGAGTCGGTGACGACGTGCACGCGGGCTGACATGCAGCGAGGTTACCGGACAGTTTATGTCGGCGCGCGGTGGAAGACTGCGAAAGATGAAGGAGACAGCGGCGGAAGTCAGCGAGTTGCAGGCTCTCCTCGACGCGGCGTACGAGCGCTCGACGGAGCATCTGCGCAACATCATCAAGGGCCCACGCCGGCTGACCGCGGCCGAGCTGGTGCGGGTTCTGACCGGGATGTGCACGATCAACCTCGCCACGGTCACCGCGCGCGGTGAGCCACGGATCAGCGCGGTCGACGGGCACTTCCTGCATGCCCGGTGGGTGTTCACCACGTCTGGCTCGGCTGCGAAGGCGAGGCAGCTCAAGGCGAGACCGGCGGCGAGCATCTCGTACGTCGACGGGGAGCGGATCGGGGTGTTCAGTCACGGCGACGTGGAGTTCCTGACCCCGGAACACGCGGATTTCGCCGAGATCGAGGCACATCTGACCAAGCACTATGGCAGTTCACCGTCCAGCTGGGGCGAGGACATCGTCTACTGCCGCCTGCAGCCCACCTGGATCGTCGGCTACGCCTTCGACAAGACGGCGGTCCTGAAGGACGCGAAAGACTAGCGAGGTGAAGGCCACCCCTCCGGGGCCTTCACCTCGCTGCGGCTGACTTCCCCTGTGAATCAGCCTTTGCCTCACTTGTGCTGACTCCCCCTCGTCGTCAGCAGAGTTCAAGTTCCTCGGTGAGCTACTCCCCGTACCGGTCCCGCGAAGGCCGGCCTGACCGCGAGCTCGCCGAGGTCCCCGGGGAGCCCCAGCATCTGACCCACCGGCGGGTGACCAAGCCCGCCGGTTTCCCCGTGTCAGCAGGACCGGCACTCGTCCCCTGTGTCGTGTGCCCGGTCCAGTGCTGGGACCCCGCCCCGGGTGTGGTGCCCTGACGGCGCACGGCACCCGGTACTGGCAGGACAGATCCGCACGTCGCAGCACTCCGGAGCTCTCGACAGCCGATCGGCGCCCCCACCGTCCGGCCGCCGGATGCCCTCCGCGTCGCCTTTCCAAAGCTCGATGAGTACCCGGGCAGTCTGGTGAGCCATGGCTGCCTCGTCATGGTCACCGCCTCTTTCCCTGCCCGTGATGCCCGAGCCCGGCATCGGTCTCTGCTTCGTGGAACCTGTCCTACGGCTGTAATTCTTCGTCCGGCAGCCATGTCAGGACGAGGCAGAAGACCCGGCAGTTACCCGGCAGCTTCAGCGGGATCGCCGTCACGAAAGGGCAGCGAGTACGTCGTTCGCCAGCCGCTGTACGGCGGCCGCCGGGTCAGGCTCGGGCCACCCATCGGCCACCGACGCACTGGCACACGACTCCTGCAGCACCGACCACGCGGTAGGAAGCATCGGCGGGTCCATAGACCGCTGCCACGCCAGCAACTGCCCGCAGAGCTGGTCACCCTCAGCAGACTTCCCCAGGGCGTGCAGCACGGCCACCGCCTCGGGCAGTACGTCGAGCAGGTACACGACCCGGCCCTCGGCCAGGAGCCGGTTTACCGCGTCACGGATGCACAGCCGTGCCTGATCAAGGTCTCCGGCGTCACGGGCGAGCCGGGACCGGTGGAGCATCACCAGGTAGTCGAAGTACCCACGGTGGCCCCGGATGTCGGCGTCGGCCTCGTCGAGCAGAGCGCGAGCCTCGTCGTACCGGCCGTCGTGGTACTCGACCATGGCCAGGCAGCCGGCCACCTTCGTACGCTCGGGGTCGTCCGACGCCTGGCTGTCCTGGGCCAGTTTCGCCCAGCGCCGTGCCTCGGACAGGTTGCCCAACTCGAGTTCAACCCGGCTGAGCGCCATGTACGCGATCTCGTCCGGGTAGACGCCCGGGTTGACCAGCGCGGCCTGCCAGGCGAGCAGCAGCTCCTTGGCCTCGGGCAGGCGTCCCCAGCGCAGCAGGGCCAGCCCGCAGATCGCCTGGACTGTTGCGGACCGCTGCACGTTCCCGTGCTTACGCGCGTCCTCGACCAGCGCAGGCACCTCCGCCAGGCTCTGCATGTCGAGCAAGTGGGAACCGGAGGACACCCACCCGCCACGAGCGACCAGCCCCATCTCCGTCTCGCCGGGGATGAGTGTGCGCGCCTCACCGTAGTGCCGGCGGGCACCACGGATGTCACCGGTCAGACTGGACAGCCGCCCGGCGATCGCCCGCAGCATGCCGCTGACTTCCTTGTTCTCGACGTTCTCCGCGCACAGCGTCGCCCAGCGGATCCCGCTCTCGGCCACGCTCGCCTGGTACTGCCACGCGATCCGGAAGCCCAGCACGATCTGCGCGGCCACATCCCACTTCTCCAGCGCAGCTGCTCGCTCGAGGGCTACCTCGAAGAGGGCCGAGTTCGCGTGCGCTGCCCGGTAGCGGCGGTCGCGATCCGGTGAGGACCAGGCGCCCTCCAACCCCGAGACGTACGTCGAGCACCACTCGACCGCCCGGTCCTGGAACTCGGTCAGGTCGTCACCCTGCGACGCCAGACCGGCGTACGCGTGCTCCCGGATCGTCTCCAGCAGCTTGTAGCGAGCGCCGTACAGCTGCTCGAACTCCAGCACAGGCTGCAGCAGCGACTTGTCCACCAGCTCGGCTAGCAACATCGGTACGTCGGCGCCGTCGATCGGCTCGCCCGTACACACGCCGGCCACCGCTTCCAGCGTGAACGGCGACCCGAGCACTGACGCGCGATACAGCATCTGCCGCGCGGGGTCCGACAGCGCGTCCACACTCCACGCGATCGTGTCCGCCAGCGTGCGCTGGTGTGGCGCTCCGAACCGCCGCGGCCCGGATAGCAGCCGGAACCGGTCGTCCAGAGCGGCCAGGATCGTCTCCACCGACAGCGACCCGGCCCGCGCGGCCGCCAGCTCCAGCGCGAGCGGCAGCCCGTCCAGCCGACGGCACAGCCTGGCTACGGTCGGAGCGTTCTCCTCGGTCAGCTGGAAGTCAGGCCGCACTCGCGCGACCCGGCGGGAGAACATCTCCACCGCCGGGCTGGCCGCGATCTCCGCGAAGTCCTTGTCGTTCGCCGGCACCTCGAGCACCTGGACCCGGCGGACCACCTCGTCCGGCAGGCCGAGCGGGATCCGCGACGTCACCAGTACGCCGATGCCCGGGAAGCTGCGGACCATCCGGTTCGCCACCGTCGCGACCCCGTCGAGCACGTGCTCGGCGTTGTCCTCGACGATCACCAGGTCCCCCGGCTCGCGACCGGACAGTACGTCGTCCAGGTCCGACGTACCTGGTGCGGTTCCGAACGCGTCGAGAATCGCAGACGGTACGGCGGCATCGCGCTGGACGGTGGTGAGGTCGACGACCACGACTGTGGTGTCAGCACCGGAGAAGCGGTCAGCCGCTGCCAGCGCAAGCTCGGTCTTGCCTACTCCACCCGGGCCGACCAGCGTGACGAGCCTGTTCTGACGCAGTAGGGCCTGCAGCTCCTGCAGCTCCTGCTCGCGACCGACAAGGCCGTCGGGGATCGGGCGCGTGCCGCGCCAGCGCAGACCGGTCGGTGCGGGCGCCGCAACGGAGATGACGGGTCGCACGGTGCCGTGGCCGGCGGCGGCGAGAAAGCGCTCGGCGTCGCCGTCATGGAGCTTCAAACCTGCGGCCAGCAGCCGGACGGAGTCCTTGCGGGGCCGGGCCACTCGGCCGGCCTCCAGCTCACGGATGGTCCGCACGCTGAGTCCGGCGCGATCGGCCAGCTCCTCCTGGGAGAGCCCCGCCTGGACCCTCAAGTCGAGCAGGAGATCGGCAAAACCCCGCCGTCCCTCAGCCCGGCCATCCGTGTCCGACAAAGCCCGTCACCCCTCTTGCAGCCCCACGTTCCCGTCACAACATAGCGTGACAACGGCGCCGGCGCCGGGACGCCCGGTGACGTCTGCTGCGGCGCAGGTCACAGGGGACGGGCAATAAAGGCAACGAGTGTGATTAAGTCTGCAATTACTGAAGGGGCAGAATGCGCGTTTCAAGCCGTCGCGCGAACCGAGGCTGATTCATTTTCACCGGTGTAAAGGGAAAGGACGCCGGCCCAGTCTTCGAGGCGGGCGCTGGTGTCGGCACGGCCGGTGTCGGCATTCAGCAGGCTGCCATCACAAATACCGCGGGTGGCGCGGATCAGAAGTTCGGTGCCTAGCCCCGCCCACTGGGCCCGAAGGTTGTCAAGCGCTGCCATGCGGGCAATTCAACCGGAGCTGTGTTTCGCATGCGTAACGCGACCCGCAACATCGCGATAAGTCACAAGAATTCCGGAACTCGTGGTTACCGGGTGGTCCATTAACCGGGCAGCCAGGAAAGCCGGACCTGCCGGCGCGGATTGTCCACGTTGGTGTCGACCAGACAGATGGACTGCCAGGTGCCGAGCATCATCCGCCCGTCGAGCACCGGGATCGTCGCGGACGGCGGCACGAAGGCGGGCAGCACGTGATCTCGCCCATGGCCAGGAGTGCCGTGCCGGTGCCGCCAGCCGAAGTCCCGCGGCAACACCTCCTCGAGCAAGGCGAGCAGGTCGGTGTCGCTCCCCGCACCGGTCTCCAGGATCGCGATCCCGGCCGTCGCGTGCGGCACGAACACGTGCAGCAGTCCGTCGCCCTGAGCCTGATGGGCCTCAGAGTCGACGAACTGCTCACACTTGCTCGTCAGGTCGAAGACGACCTCGGAACCGCCGGTCTCGACATCGATCAGCTCAGAACGCATCTGAGCAGCCTAGCCCGTGCTAGGCCGGGACGATGTTGACCAGTTTGGGCGCCCGGACGATGACCTTGCGGACACCGCGGCCGTCCAGTGCCTTCTGGACCGTGTCGGAGGCCAGCGCCAGCTGCTCCAGGTCGGCGTCGGTGATGTCCGGCGAGACCTCCAGCCGGTCCTTCACCTTGCCGGCGATCTGCACCACGCAGGTGACCGCGTCCTGGACCAGCAGCGCCGGATCCACCTTCGGCCAGCCGGCCTTGGCAACCGTGGCTTCGTGGCCCAGCGCCTCCCACATGTCCTCGGCCGTGTACGGCGCGACCAGACTCAGCAGGACCGCCACGGCCTCGACCGCCTCGCGGACCGCCGGGTCGGCCGCACCCGGGCCGGAGTCGACCGCCTTGCGGGTCGCGTTCACCAGCTCCATGATCCGGGCGACCATCACGTTGAACCGGAACGAGTCGATCAGCTCGGCCGCGTCGGCGATGGTCCGGTGGGTGATCTTGCGCAGCTCGGTGTCACCGGTCGACGGATCCGAGCCCAGCGGCGCCTCGACCGCTCCTGCCAGCCGCCAGGCCCGTTGCAGGAACTTCAGTGAGCCTCCCGGCGACATGTCGGCCCAGTCGATGTCGTCCGACGGCGGCCCGGCGAACACCATGGTCAGCCGTACCGCGTCCACGCCGTACTCGTCGATCATGTCGCCCAGGTTCACCCCGTTGCCCAGCGACTTGCTCATCGCCTTGCCCTGGTTGATCACCTGGCCCTGGTTCAGCAGCCGGGTGAACGGCTCCACCGCGGTCAGCATGCCCATGTCGTGCAGCGCCTTGACGAAGAACCGCGCGTACAGGAGATGCAGTACGGCGTGCTCCTTGCCGCCGACGTACTGGAACACCGGCATCCACCGCTCAGCGGCGGAAGGGTCGAACGGGCCCTCGGCGTAGTCCGGCGACAGGTAGCGCAGGAAGTACCAGGACGAGTCGACGAAGGTGTCCATCGTGTCGGTGTCGCGCTCCGCCTTGCCACCGCACTTCGGGCAGTCGACCTCGACCCACTCGCGGGCGGCCGCCAGCGGCGACACACCCTTCGGCGCCAGGTCGGCACCGCGCAGGTCGGGCAGCTCCATCGGCAGCTGGTCGTCCGGCACCGGCACCTCGCCGCAGGACGGGCAGTGGATGATCGGGATCGGGCAGCCCCAGTACCGCTGCCGGCTCAGCAGCCAGTCGCGCAGCCGGTAGTTGATCGTCCGCTCGCCCAGGCCCTTGCTCGCCAGCCAGTCGATGATCGTCGACTTGGCCTCGTCGATGGCCAGGCCGTCCAGGCTGATCTCGGCGTTGGCGCTGTTGATCGCGGCGCCCTCACCGGTGTAGGCCTTGCCGTCGAAGTCCTCCGGCGGCTGCACGGTCCGCACGATCGGCAGGCCGAACTTCTCTGCGAACTCCCAGTCCCGGGTGTCCTGGCCGGGCACGGCCATGATCGCACCGGTGCCGTAGTCGGCCAGCACGTAGTCCGCCGCCCAGATCGGGATCCGCTCGCCGGTGACCGGGTTGATCGCGTACGAGCCCAGGAAGACGCCGGTCTTCTCCCGCTCGGTGCTCAGCCGCTCGATCTCGGTCTCGCCCTTGACCTTCGCCAGGTACGCGTCGAACGCGGCCTGCTGCTCCGGAGTGACCAGCTCGGCGGCCAGCTTCGCGTCCGGCGCGACCACCATGAAGGTGGCGCCGAACAGCGTGTCCGGGCGGGTGGTGAAGACCTTGATCGGCTCGTCCCGGCCCTCCACCTGGAAGTCCGCGAACGCACCCTCGGACCGGCCGATCCAGTTGCGCTGCATCAGCAGGATCTCTTCCGGCCACTCCAGCAGCTCCATGTCGTCCAGCAGCCGCTGGGCGTACTCAGTGGTCTTGAAGTACCACTGGGTCAGCTCACGCTTGGTGACCTCGAACCCGCACCGCTCACACCGGCCCTGCACCACCTGCTCGTTGGCCAGCACGGTCTGGTCGTTCGGGCACCAGTTCACGTACGACGCCTTGCGGTAGGCCAGGCCGCGTTCGTAGAAACGCAGGAACAGCCACTGCGTCCACCGGTAGTACTCCGGGTCGGACGTGTGCAGCCGGCGCGACCAGTCGAAGCTCAGGCCGTAGCGCCGGATCGACTCCGCCTGGGTCTCGATGTTGGCGTAGGTGTAGGTCGCCGGGTGCTCGTTGCGCTTGATCGCCGCGTTCTCGGCTGGCAGCCCGAACGAGTCCCAGCCGATCGGGTTCAGTACGTCGTACCCCTGCTGGAACCAGTAGCGCGCCAGTACGTCGTGCAGCGCGAAGACCTCGGCGTGACCCATGTGCAGGTCGCCGGAGGGGTAGGAGAACATCGTGAGCGCGTAGCGACGCTCCGCGGAGCCGTCGTCACGCGTCTTGAACGGGTCCAGCTTCTCCCACACCGGCCGCCACTTGGCCTGCATGGTGTTGAAGTCGTACCCGCCCCTGTCGATGGGGGCGTCCTCCACCTGCTCGCTCACGGTCCTACTCCTGCTTCGTGTGTTTGTTGAGCCTTAATCTGCCAGACGGCATACCTAGAAATAAAAAAGCCCCTCGCACAGGAGGGGGTGCCGCACTGACCGGCGCTCTAGCGCCTGAATGCCAGTACGGCTAACTAAGGAGCAGGCTCACTCGCATGCGATCAGGATAGCACCGGTGCCGCGACCGACTGAGACGGTCGCGGCACCGGTAGGGAGAGCGGTCAGCCGATCGGTACGCCGTACGTCTTCAGCCAGTCCTGGACGACCTTGATGTCGATCCGCTGCAGGCCGTCGAGGTAGCGGCAGTTGGCGGTGTAGCCGTAGCTGGTCACGGTGACCTGGTAGCCACCGAGGAACGTCGGGCCGCCGGAGTCACCAAAGCAGGTGCCGCCGGTGCCGCGGGTGTCGTGCTCGTTGCCGTTCACCTGCAGGATCTGCGGAGTGAGCTTCTGGCCGGGCTCGTCGGCCCAGCGGCGCAGCAGCGGGTACGACATCGGGGTCGGCTTCTGCGGACCACTGTCGGCCTTGCGGACCTCGGTGCCGTAGCCGACAGACCTGAAGAGCGTGCTGTTCAGCTTCGGCTGCTGGTAGGCGTTCAGGTAGTTGGTGGGCGCGATCTTGGCCGGTGCGATGTTGGTGACCGGCCTGTCGAGCACGATCACGCCGACGTCGTTCCAGTTGTCCATGTCGGTGAAGTCGGAGTACTTCGGGTGCGCGTACGCCGTACCCGACTTGTAGCCGGCCTTCTCGAGCTCGGCCTGGGTGTAGCCCTTCGACGGGTCGGCAGCGACCGGGAACGGCGACGGCGGCTGCTCGGCGATCACCGAGTCGAACGTCACCAGCGTCTTGCCGAGCGTGCCCAGCGTGCAGTGCGCCGCGGTCACCAGCACCGTCGGCGAGACCAGGGTCGCCGTACAGCGGAAGCGCCCGTCGGGTTGGTAGAACAGGATCACGCCGACGTTGGGATGACCGTTGCCATCGGGCTCGCCGCCGGTGATGGCGGAGGCGGACAGCGCCGGCAGGCTGATCAGCCCGAGTGCCAGCGCGCAGATGCCGATGACGCGGCCGAGTCGACTTCTCATATGACCCCTCCCAGAGGTGTGGTTGCTGCATTGGAGCAGCCACGCGAAACACTGTCCAGGTGTCGCTCTAGATAAACTCGGTGCCTCCACTGCGGCGGTGGTCGCCTGGTGTGCGGCCATAGTGGCGGCGGAAGGCTGTGGAGAACGGGCGTACGTCGGAATAGCCGCAGGAGCGGGCTACCTCGGTCACGGTGACGGCTGGGTCGAGCAGCAGCTGTGCGGCCAGCTCGAGGCGCAGCCGGCGCAAGGTGGACATGATCGACGTTCCGGTCTGCTGGTGGAACAGGCGCTCTGCATGGCGCTCGGAGAGGTGGGCAGCGGCTGCGACGTCCCGGACGGTGATCTGCCGGGACAGGTTGTCTCGGAGGTGCCGCTGCATCGCGGCGACGGCCAGTGGAGCCCGGTCACGTACGACGGGCTCGACGGCCAGGTCCTCGTCGAGGGCGAAGGCGCGGGCGGTTTCCAGCACCAGTGTGGAGGCGAGAGCCGCTAGAGCGGTGTTGTAGCCAGACAACGGTGCTGCTGCCTCGGCGGCCAGCGCGGTGATGAGTGCCGGCAACGAGTCTGTCCGGTCGGACACCACTGGGCCGTCGGCTCGAGTCAGGCCCGACCACCATCCAGGCTGGTCAGAGCCCGGGCGGAAGGTGAAGCCCCAGAAGGCTATGCCTAAGGGCTCGGACCGGCTGGACTCGATCTCGTGGACGTCGCCGGGGCGGGCGATGAAGACCGAGCCGGGCTGGACGTCGTACTGCACGTCTCCGGAGTTGAAGCGGCCTGAGCCGGAGTACGCGAGGCAGACCTCGTGGAAGGAGTGGCTGTGCCAGTAGTTGCGCCAGTACTCCGGCCGGTAGTGCCCCCAGCTCAGGAAGTCGGCACGGAACCCGTCGACCTCGCAGGACTCCAGCAGCCCGGCGAGGTCGACGAAACGGTCCGCGTCAGCGACATCCGAAAGCGTCAAACGCCACTCCTGCCGGTCGGGTCGACTCCACGCAGCATCATGCCCTGACCGAGCGAGAAGTCGTGCGTCTTCACCGTCGGCGGGTCCGCCGGATCGCGGTACTGGATCAGCCAGGTCGTCCGGGCTTCCTCACTGACGTTCACCCCGGACCCGTGCACGGTCAGATAGGTGAAGAACAGTACGTCGCCCGCCTCGGCCGGCTGCGGGATCGCCGAGTCGAACGGTACGTCGGGCAAGTGGTACGACCCCTCCGGGTCGTGCTCCCGCGGCCCCTCCTTGTGGCTGCCCGGTATGACCCTGACGCACCCCTTCTCGACTGGCGCGTCGTCGAAGTGGAAGATCGCCGCACCGACCCGGTGGTACTTGTGCGGGAAGAACGGGTAGTCCTGGTGCAGCGGGAACGGCGACCCGTTCTCCGGCGGCTTCACGAACAGCTTGGTGTGGTGCAGCTGCACGTTCTCCACCCCCATCACCGCGGCGGCCACGTCGGTGAACCGCGGGTCCACCAGCAGCCGGGAAAACGCGGCGTCGTAGAACTGCGCGTCGTGCAGATGCTGCAGCTTCGTCGGTGCGTCCGTCATCTCCCGCGCGGCGGCCCAGGTGGGGTCGTCGGCCCGGTGCAGCAAGGCCAGCAGGTCGTGGCTGCGCTGCCGGTAGAAGGCAGCTTCCTCCTTGCTGAGCAGGCCTTTCACCAGCACGAAGCCGTCCTCGGCGTACCGCTCGGCCAGCGTCGCGAGGTCCGAAGAACCGGAAGTGATGGTCATCTCGAAGTCCTCCTGATCGGGTACTTCGAGCCTACGAACACAGGCGCCCGGACGGCAGGACCACACCGGACGCCGATGTTCGCCAAACGGACATGCTCACAGCGGGGTGACGGGAATGCAGAAGTCGAGGACGATGCGCTTCTTGGGGCCGGGCTCGGCGCTGTCGTAGTAGATCTCCAGTGGTGGGCGGTCGTCGGCCTGGAAGCCGCTGCCGGGCAGCCAACCGCCGTACATCGCATCCACGCTGCGGCCGATCTCGGCCGGGTCGTCGACGTCCAGGCGCTGTACGGCGTAGCGCCCGCCCGGGAGATCCTGGATGTCGACCTCTGCCGAAGCGGTCGTGACAGTCGCCGGCACCGTGACACATGCGTCGTACCGGCAGAGGTCGTTGGGCGTGACGTCGGGATTGTCGTGGGGTACACCGATGACCAAGGTGTTGGGACCGAAGAGGCCCTGGCCGGCGACCCAGCCGCAGACCTGCTGGAAGGCCGCGTTGAGGTGCTCGGCGAAGACGCCTTTGCTGTAGGCGAAGCGACGGATGTAGGCGACGTGGTAGGCGGGCAGGGTCTTGACTTCGACGTTCATCGTGCGGCTCTCCTCGGGGTACAGGTCCCAGTCCTTCGGAGCGTAGAGCGCACGCCTGCTGTCACCTTCTCCCTCCTTGCGGTGTATGTCTCCACCCTTGCGGAACTCGGAGGCGCTGACACCGAAGCGCTCCTTGAAAGCCCGCGCGAAGTTGGAGTGTGAGGAGAAACCGCAGCTGAGCGCGATGTCGGTGACTCGCGTTGTCGGCTGCCAGAGGAGCAGGCTGGCTGCTCGCTCCACCCTCAGCCGCCAGATGAAGCTGCTCAATGTCTCGCCCATGACGCCTTTGAAGATGCGGTGGAAGTGGTACGGCGAGAAGCCGGCGACGTCGGCGAGCTCGCGCAGGGTGAGCGGCTCGTCGAGGTGCTCGCTGATGTGATTCACGACGCGGTTGAGTCGCCTCGTGTACTCCCAGCGCGGCGGAGATGTGGTCATGGCGCAGCCTCCGGTGGCTGCCACGATCGTACTGATCACTCCTCCGGAGCGTCGGCCGGCCTTTCCGTGATCGGTACGACGATCGGCCGCAGCCGGGCCCAGGCGACGAACAACGCGGCGAAGGCGAGCATCGCGATGCCGCCCCAGAGGTTGATGTTGATCCCGGCCGCCTTGTCCACCTCCTTCGGGTCCGCGATGATGCCGAGGATCGTCAGCACCAGGCCGTAGATCCCGATCAGCGTCGCGATCACCACCCGGATGTCGAACGCCCCGGCCTTCTTCTTCTCGCGATCAGCCATGACTGTGCTCCTTCCGGGATCAGCCGAAGACGAAGTTGAGTGCGACGGTCAGCGCCAGCGAGATGCCGGCCAGCAGCACCGGCTTGCGGTACCAGCCGCCGTCGCCGTGCTGGGCGTCCTCCTTCAGGTGCTCCTTGGGCGTCAGCGAGTACACCAGTCCGACGAGCTCGGTGTCGCGCTTCGGCGTCGTCACCAGGCTGACGATCACGCTGAGGATGATGTCCACCACGAAGGCCGCGCCGGCGCCGACGAAGCTCGCACCCTGGCCGGGCAGGTCGATGACGCCGTTCTCCGAAAGAACGAACACAGCCACCGCGGTCGCCGTACCGCTGACCAGGCCGACCCAACCGGCCGTCGCGGTCATCCGCTTCCAGAACATACCGAGGATGAACGTGGCGAACAGCGGCGCGTTGAAGAACGAGAACAGCTGCTGGAGGTAGTCCATCAGGTTGCTGTAGCCGGAGGCGATCGCCGCGGTCCCGATGGCGATCAGCGTGCCGACGACAGTCACCCAGCGGCCGGTACGCAGGTAGAAGCCGTCCGGCCGGTCCTTGACGACGTACCGCTCGATCAGGTCGTACGTCATGACCGTGTTGAACGAGCTGAGGTTGGCCGCCATACCGGCCATGAACGACGCCAGCAGACCGGTGATCGCGAGACCGAGCATGCCGTTCGGCAGCAGGTCGCGCATCAGGATCAGCAGCGCATCGTTGTAGTCGACGTCGCCGCTGCCGGTGGCCTTGAACTGGGCCAGCTCGGGCGCGACCACGGCCGCGATCATGCCCGGGATGATGACGATGAACGGGACGAACATCTTCGGGAAGGACCCGATGATCGGCGTACGGCGGGCGGCCGACATGTTCTTCGACGCCATCGCCCGCTGGACCTCGACGAAGTTGGTCGTCCAGTAGCCGAACGAGAGGACGAAACCGAGGCCGAAGACCAGACCGATCACGGACAGGAAGTTGCTGCTGAAGCCACTCAGGGCGTTGCCGGGCCAGGCGCTCAGCTGCTCGGAGCCGCCCGGCGACGCGGTCACCTTGTCGACCAGGCCCTGCCAGCCGCCGACCTTGTGCAGGCCGACGATGGTCAGCGGCAGCAACGCGGCGACGATGACGAAGAACTGCAGCACCTCGTTGTAGATCGCCGCGGACAGGCCGCCGAGGGTGATGTAGCTGAGCACGATCAGCGCGGCGACGATCACCGACGCCCAGATCGGCCAGCCGAGCAGCACGTTGACGATGGTGGCCAGCAGGAACAGGTTCACCCCGGCGATCAGCACCTGGGCGACGGCGAAGCTGATCGCGTTCACCAGGTGCGCGGGCTTGCCGAACCGGCGCAGCATGAACTCCGGCACGCTGCGCACCTTCGAGCCGTAGTAGAACGGCATCATCACGACGCCGAGGAACAGCATCGCCGGGATCGCGCCGATCCAGAAGTAGTGCACCGTCGGCATGCCGTACTCCGCGCCGTTCGCGGACATGCCCATGATCTCGATCGCGCCCAGGTTCGCCGAGATGAACGCCAGGCCGGTGACCCAGGCCGGCAGCGACCGGCCGGAGAGGAAGAAGTCCAGGCTGTTGGAGACGGCGCGCTTGGCCAGGTACCCGATGCCGAGCACGAAGGTGAAGTACAACGCGATGATGATGTAGTCGATCGCCGTGGCGTCCAGCCTCAGGATCGAGTCTTGCGCAAGCATCCGGCCTCCCGCATCGTCGATGTGACGGATGGTGGTGTTACCGGTTCGGAACGTTACTCCTGCTTTCAACTAGAGTCGCGCCGACCCGCGTCTCCACCCGAATCTCCACCCGTAGTCGACCTTGTTGCTGAGGGCAACGTCGAGGTCGTCCGGCACCGCGCCGAAGCGGTCCGCTACGCCTCCCTCAAGGCGATCGCGGACTAGATCCTGAGCTCGGCTACCACTGGGCGGTGGTCGCTGCCGGTGGACTTCATTACCCAGGCCTTGGTAGGGGTGACGCCGCGGACCAGGATGTGGTCGATTCGCGCCATCGGGAACTTGGCCGGCCAGGTGAATCCGAAGCCGTAGCCGGCCGCGCCTTGCGCCGATCGCAGTCCGGTGGTCAACGGCGCCAGGCTGCGGTCGTTCGCCGTACCGTTGAAGTCGCCCATCACGATCACGCCGTTCAGCTTCTCGTCGGAGATCTGCCGGCCGAGCGCCTTGATCGTGTCGTTGCGCTGGCCGGACGTGAACCCGCCGGCTCCGACCCGGACCGAGGCCAGGTGGGCGACGTACACCGCGACCTTGCCCTCCGGCGTATTCACCTCGGCCCGCAGCGCTCGGGTCCACTTGAAGCCGACGTCGACCGACTTGCTCTGGGCGACCGGATACTTCGACCAGAGGGCGACCGTGTCGCGCTGGACCTCGTACGGATAGGTCTTGGCGAACGCTGCCTTGTAGATCTTCATGTCGGCCGTGGTGATCTCCTCGAGCGCCACCACATCCGCGTCCGCCGCCAGCAGCTCCTGCGCCGTCTTCTGCGGATCCGGGTTGTCCGCGTCGACGTTCTGCGAGAGCACCCGCAGGTCGTAGGCGCCACCGCCCTTGCCGGGGATTAGGAGGTGCCCGAACATCAGCCCCCACACCGCCGCCGGAAGGAGCAACGCGACCCCAGCCGTCGCGGAACGTCGTACCACCGCAGACACCGCCAGAATCGGTATGGCGACGCCGACCCACGGCAGGAACGTGTCGAGCAAGCTGCCGAGGTTGCCGATCGAGTTCGGCACGTAGCGATGGAACATCAGCGGTACGGCGGTCAGCACGGCGAGCACGGCGATCACCCACCCGCGACGCCAGGGGCTGCTTTTCCGGCGTCGCCTGGCCGAACCGCGCGACGGCGGGTTCCGGGCGGCGACAGCGGTTTGGCGGTCCGACATGCTGCGATTCTTGCCGACACCGGGTCCGGACCAAAGTCCACACCCGGTCTTTCATCCCTACGAAGGACCGAACCGGCCGAAATGATTAGTGATCCCGGCCGGGGCTAGCGTCGAGAGCATGACTCACGTTCCCGACATCAACAGCCCGGAAGAACAGACCCGGTACGAGCGAGGCCTCGCCGTCCTGGCCGCGGTCGACGGGGGTTCAGCGCCGGCGGTGATGGAGAACCTCGCCGACATCGCCCCCGCCCTCGCGCACCACGTGGTCGCGTTCGGCTTCGGAGACATCTACGCGCGGCCCGGCCTCGACCCGAAGCAGCGGCAGCTGGTCACCCTCGGCATCCTGACCGCCCTCGGCGGCTGCGAGCCGCAGCTCGAAGTCCACGTGCGTACGTCGCTCAACGTCGGGCTCACGACCACGGAGATCGTCGAGGCACTCACCCACGCCGCCGGCTACTGCGGTTTCCCGAAGGCACTGAACGCGATCTTCGTCGCCAAGAAGGTCTTCGCTGAACGCGGCCTGCTCCCGGTCGGCTAGCCCTTCGGGCGTCTCCAGCTCCTCCGGTCGGCTAGCCCTTCGGGCGGAGCAGCTTCTCCAGGCGACTAGCCCTCCGGGCGGAGCAGCTTCTCCAGGCGACTAGCCCTTCGGGCCGAGGAGCTTCTCCAGGCGACTAGCCCTTCGGGCCGAGGAGCTTCTCCAGGTCGGAGAGGACGCCCTGAGCGCCGAGCGGGCCGAGGCCGAGGAACCAGACCTCGTCGTCGACGCGGGCGACGTGGCCGGCCTTCACCGCCGGCAGCGCCTTCCAGAGGTTGCCGTTGACAACAGTGTTCTCGGCGGTGGTGTCCGGCTTGCCGTAGCTGGAGTAGAAGATCCAGTCGCCGTCGGCCTTGCCGATGTTCTCCTGCGACACCTCGACGGCCAGGTCCTGGACGTCCTGGATCTTCGGCCGCGGCAGCCCGACGTCCTTCAGGATCACGCCGATGAAGGACAGGTTGCCGTACAGCCGGATCTCACCCGGCCGGAACCGGACCAGCGAGATCGTCGGCGACCCGTCGACCTTCGCCTTCACCTCGTCGGCGCGCTTCTGGTAGTCGTTCAGGAGCTGGGTCGCCTTGGTCTCCTCGCCGACCGCGTCCCCGACCAGCAGGAAGTTCTCCTTCCACGGGAACCCGGGCCGGATGCTGAACACCGTCGGCGCGATCGCGCTCAGCTTGTCGTAGAGATCGTTCGCGCGCAGCTTGCTGCCGAGGATCAGGTCCGGCTTCAGGGCGGCGATCGCCTCGAGGTTCAGCTCGCTGATCCCGCCGACCGTCTTGATCCCTTGCGCCTTGTCCGCGAGGTACGACGGTACGCCGCTCTGACCCGCGGTCGTCGCCATCCCGACCGGGGTGATGCCGAGCGCGAGTACGTCGTCCAGTTCACCACTGTCGAGGACGACGATCCGCTCGGGCTTCTTCTCCAGCTTGGTCTCGCCCAGCGCGTGCTTCACGGTCCGCGGGAACACCCCCGGCTCCGCGTCCGACCCGAGCTTGGCCGTCTCCGCATCCGCCGTCTTGAACAACCGGCCGCCCGTCGCCACCTCGGTGTCGCCAGGCCCGGAGTCGGAGCTCTTCGTCTCCCCTCCCCCACACCCGGTCAGCGCCAGCAACGCGGTGGCCACGACAACAACCCCAAGGCGGATTTTCATGCCGCAGACCCTACAACAAGTTTGGTTAGGCACCCCTAACCACCGCCCCCATTTGATGGGTTACCCGCCGACCTGGTGGGTTCCCCGCCCGGATGCGAGCGGGGAACCCACCATTTGACTGGTGAACCCGTCAAATGGCTGCGGGCGGGAGGAGAGTGCGGGAGTCGCCGGCGGCGAGGGTTACGGTGGTGGTGCCGTTGGCGGGGAGGGCGATCTGGAAGGTGCCGGGGTGGGTGGCGTGGACTGTGACGGCGGTGAGCTTGCCCTCGCGCCAGGTGACGTCGAAGGTCAGGCCGCCGCGGGCACGGAGACCGCGGAAGGAACCGTCCGGCCAGTCGCTCGGGAGAGCCGGCAGCAGGCGGATGGTGTCGGTGTGGCTCTGGATCAGCAGCTCGGGGATGCAGCCGGTCATGCCGAAGTTGGCGTCGATCTGGAAGATGTCGCCGTCGCGGTGCAGCAGGTTGTCCGAGACGAGCCGGCTGAGATAGTCGCGGATGACAGCCGCCGCCTTCTCCGGCTCGAACAGTCGTGCCCACAACGCGACCAGCCAAGCGCTCGTCCAACCGCCCGGCTTCGCACCGGCCGTCCGGACCTCGAGCGACTTTCGGGCGGCTGATGCCCATTCCGGCGTACGCGTGGGGTCGATCTCGGCGCCCGGGTAGAGGCCGTACAGATGCGACTGATGCCGATGATCAGGCTCGGACGGCTGCCAATCGGTCGGCCATTCGAGCAGCCGGCCGTCGTCCGCCGTACGGATCTCCGGCAGGCGCTCCCGGGCAACACGAGCTTCTCGAGCCAGGTCCGTCGCCAGACCCAGCGCTGCCTCCGCTTCCAGCAGGTTGGAGAACAGTTCTCTGATGACCCAGATGTCGTACGTCGTGGTGAGGTCGACCGAGGCTTTGTCGCCCGACGGCAGGACGAAGTGGTGCTCCGGCGCGGTGGACGGGATGAACTGCAGTCGCCCGTCACGGTCCTCCACCAGCATCGCCAGGACGAACTCGGCAGCGCCGGCGAGCAGCGGATACGCCCGATCGCGCAGGAAGTCCAGGTCCTGCTGGAATCGGTAGTGCTCCATCAGGTGCGCGGTCAGCCAGACTCCACAGGTCGCGCACATCGCCCACACCGGGTCGTCGCCGCCTTCACCCACCGGCCAGGTCGCGCGCCAGATGTCCGCGTTGTGATGCGACACCCAGCCGGGTGCGTCGTACAGGATGCGCGCAGTCTCGGCACCGGACTCGGCCAAGCCTTCGAGCAGGTCGGTGAGGGGGTCGAAGCACTCGGTGAGGCCGGTGAGGTCGGCGAGCCAGTAGTTCATCTGGGTGTTGATGTTGTTGGTCCAGTCGCTGGCCCACATCGGCCGGCGGTCCTGGTTCCAGATGCCTTGCAGGTTGGCCGCCTGCGTCCCAGGGCGGGACGACGCCATCAGCAGATAACGGCCGAAGTTGAACATCAACGCGACCAGGTCGGGATCGTTGCCACCGGCCTTGATTCGCTCGTCGGTGGGCAACTCCGACGGCTCGCCCAGCTGCAACTCAGCACGGTCATACAACCGATGGTGATCTTCGAGATGCCGCTCCCGAAGCTTGTCGAGGGCAACCACATCCAGTACGGCGGTTGCCTCGCGCAATGCGACGAGCGGATCCCGGCCGGGCGGGACCGACCACCCGGCAAAGGTACTTGCCGCCGACAACACCACGGTCACACTGTCGGCTCCGCGGACAGCAACGCCCGCCGCGCCGACGTCGCCTGTGCCGCCGGTGCTGTGAACCCGGAGCGCGACGCCGAAACCGATCCCGTGGCCATCCCTGTAGCGGATCGGGTCCGGGCTCTTCCGGTACTCGATGGTGAGCTCCGACGGCGCGTGACCGACGATCCCATAGGTGCCATCGGCAACTTCCACTTGCACCGGATGCTGACTGGTCAGCTCCAGGGCGAGGTCGATTGCACCCGGCTCGTCGGCCGTGATCGTCCACACCATCACCTGGTCCGGCGTGGACACGTACGTCTCCCGCCGGAACCGTACGCCGCCGACCGTGTAGTCGACGGCGACGATTCCGGTCTCCAGATCCAAACTCCGCCGGTACTCCTCGGGCTCCCCCGACGACAGAATCCGCAGGTCGGCGAGCGGCTGATACGACTCGACCAGCGGACCCTGCAACGCCCGGGTCCGCTCGGTCGCCGCCAACTGATCGCCCTCGGCGAGCAACCGCCGTACGTCGGCCAGCACGGAAGGACCATCAGTGACGTTCAACGTGCGCGGACCGTCGCCGGACCAGACGTCGTCGAGGTTGAGCGCGATCCGCTCCTCGTCGACGCGGCCGAACACCTTCGCGCCGAGGTGACCGTTGCCCACCGGCAACGCCTCGAACCAGTCCGGAGCCGGAGTTCGGAACCACAGATCATGCGACATGGAGGTCTACTTGCTCCCGGACTTGTACTTGTCGTAGGCCTGCTGCTGGATCTCGAGGTACCGCGGCATGCCGGTGCTGTCCAGACCCTTCACGTAAGCATCCCAGTCGGTGTCGATGTTCTTCGAGCCGGTGATGAACGCCAGCTGGTTCTGGTTCACGTAGTTGTTGAGGTTGGTCTGCAGAGTGGCGGTCTCACCGCTCAGGCTCGGGTCCGGCCAGACCGAGGTCTGCGGGAACCACTGCGCCTTGTCCTCGTGACCCTCGTACAGCTTCGTCGCCTCCCACAGCCGCCGCTCGAGGCCGGCGCCGGCGTAGATGTCCTTCGGCACGACCTGCGCGTTCCGGAAGGCCAGCGTGTTGTTGTACTGGCCGAGCGCGCCCCAACTGATGTTCTTCGGCGGGTCCTGCTTCGGCTTGTACAGCGGCTTGGTGTTCGCGTCGAGCGCGATGTCACCGGCACCGGGCTTGGTCCAGCCGACGCCCTCCGGACCCATGTTGGTGATCATCTGACCCTCGTCGGAGTAGATCCAGTCCAGCATCTTGATCGCCGCGACTTGGGCCTCCTTGCTGGCCTTGTTGGTCAGCATGAACGTGTAGCCGGTGGAGGTCGGGTGGTTGTACCCGGTGTAGCTCTTCCCCTCGGGACCGGTCAGCGGCGGCACCGCGTCGTACTGCTTGTCCCGGCCGTCCTTGGAGTCGAGCTGCACGAAGATGCCCGGCCAGAGCACAGGCACCGAGCCGAGGACGACAGCCTTCGGATTGTTGCCCTGGGCCTGCAGCGCCTGCGCGTTCTGGGTGAACGCGGCCTGGTCGATCAGGCCGTCCTTGTACAGGGACGCGATGTACTTCAGTCCTTCCTTCCACTGCGGCGAGGTCACCGGAGTGACGACCTTGTCGCCATTCAGGGTGATCAGCGACCGTACGCCGTTGTTCGCGCCGACCGGGTCATAGGCGAACGCGTTCATCAGGTACGCGATGAGGCTGCTGTCCTGGACGTCGGTGGTCATCGGGATCTCGTCGGCCTTGCCGTTGCCGTTCGGGTCCTTGGTCTTGAACGCCTCGAGCACCGTGCGCAGGTCCTCGGTCGTCTTCGGCACCTGCAGGCCGAGCTTCTTCAGCCAGGTGCTGTTGATCCACAACTTGTCCGGGTAGGTGCAGTGGAAGCAGTCGGCCCACTGCGGCAGCGCGTAGATGTGACCGTCCGGCGCGGTCGACATCTCCTTGTACTCCTTGTTGGAGTCCAGCGCCTTCTGGATGTTCGGCGCGTTCTCCTTGATCAGGTCTTCCAGCGGTACGGCGACACCCTGCTGACCGAGCTTGAGCACCTCGGCCTGGGTGAACGCGTCGATCCACGGGATCAGGAAGAACAGGTCCGGGTAGTCGCCGCTGGCCAGCGAGATCTGCCGCTTCTCCTTGGCCGGACCGGCGTCGTACGTCGTGGTCTGCCAGCGGAACTGGATCTTGAACTTGTCGCTCATGATCTTGGTCACCGCATTGGTGTCCAGGTTCGTACTCTGGTCGGCCGGCGTGAAGGTGTCGATGACGACCTTGCCGTCGGCCGTGGTCTCGTTCGCCGCACCCTTCGACTTGTCCGAGCTGCACGCCGCCAGGGCGAGCACGCCGGCCGCAGCCAGCGCGACAACCTTGCTCACGGATGAGCGCATGTCTGGTGTTTCCCTTCTGGAGTAGGCTTTTCAGCCCTTGACCGCGCCGACCATCACGCCCTTGGTGAAGTGGCGGGCGACGAACGGGTAGATGATCAGTACGGGCAGGCTCGAGATGACGATGAGCGCGTACTTGAGGACGTTGGCCAGCTGTTGCTGTTCGAGCTGCTGGGCCAGGCTTGTGGTGGTGGTGGACCCGGTGAGGGTGTTCAGGATCAGCACATTCCGGAGCACGATCTGCAGCGGGTACAGGCCGGGGTCCTTCAGATAGACCAGCGCGTCGAAGTAGCTGTTCCACTGGAAGATCGCGTACATCAGCGCGATCACCGCGATCACCGGCTTGGACGACGGCAGCACGATGGACCAGAGGAAGCGCAGATCGCTCGCGCCGTCGATGGTGGCCGCCTCGTACAGCTCATCCGGGATTGTCGAGCGGAAGAAAGTCCGGGCGATGATCACCTGCCAGACCCCGATCGCGCTCGGAATCACCATCGCCCAACGGGTGTTCAGCATGCCCAGGTCCTGGACCACCAGGTACGTCGGGATCATGCCGCCGGAGAACAGCATGGTGAAGATCAGCAGGCTCATGATCACGTTCCGGCCGAAGAAGGTACGGCGCGACAACGGATAGGCGATGGCGACCGTCAGCGTGACCGAGATCAGCGTGCCGCCGATCGCGTAGATGAACGAGTTCAGGTAGCCCTTCATGATCAGCGGATCACTGAAGGCTTCCTGGTACGCCTTGACACTCGGCTCGATCGGCCAGAGCAGCACCCGGCCGGCACTGACCGCGGACGGACTGCTGAATGAGTTGGCGACGATGTAGATCAGTGGCACCGCAACGACGATCAGGGCGAGCCAGAGCATGATCTTCACCCCGGTCAGGAAGATCTTGTCGGTCCGGGTCTCCTCGATCGTGGTGCGCTCCGACCGGCGGGACGTCGTACGGGCGATCACTGTCATGACCAGAGTCCGTTTCCGGTGATGCGCTTGGCGGCGAAGTTCACGCCGAGCAGCAGGAAGAGGTTGAGGACGGAGTTGAACAGCCCGATGGCGGTCGCCATGCTGAAGTCGGCGTTCAGCAGACCGGTCTTGTAGACGTACGTCGCGATGATCTCGGACTGGGCCGTGTTCAGCGGGTTCTGCAGCAGGAACGCCTTCTCGAACCCGATCGACATGATGTTGCCGACGCCGAGCACCAGGATGATCACCGCGGTCGGCATGATGCCGGGCAGGTCGACGTGCCGGATCCGCTGCAGCCGGCTGGCGCCGTCGATCCGGGCCGACTCGTGCAGGGCCGGGTCGATACCGGACAGCGCGGCCAGGTAGATCACCGCGGAGTATCCGGTGGTCTGCCAGACGTCGGACCAGACGTAGATGTGGCGGAAGTAGTCCGGCCTGCCGAGGAAGTCGATCGACGGCACGCCGAACAGCCCGATCGCGTCGTTGACGAAGCCGAGCCGCGGCGACAGCACCAGGATCGTCATCGAGACCACCACGACGGTGGAGATGAAGTACGGCGCGTAGGTCACCAGCTGGACGGTCTTCTTGAACCGCCCGTTGCGGATCTCGTTCAGTGCGATCGCCAGGATGATCGGGATCGGGAAGCTGGCCAGCACCGTGTAGACCGAGAGCAGGAAGGTGTTCTTCACCAGGGTCCAGAACGTCGGGTTGGCGAAGAACAGCTCGAAGTTGCGGAACCCGACCCACTCGCTGCCCCACGGACCCTTGACCGGGCTGTAGTTCTTGAACGCGATCACCGCGTTGGCGATCGGGACGTACTTGAAGATGACGAAGTACGCGAGCGGTACGACGATGAGCAGGTACAGCTGCCAGTGCCGGCGCAGACTCCGCCGGGCCGCGGTCCACCGGCTCGGCCGCGGGATCCGGGCGGGTCTCACCGCCTCGCTGCGTACCGGCGCCGGCCGCGCGGCCGGTTTCAGGGTTGCACTCACTCCGCGTCCTTCCAATATCCGATAGGATCTCGGGTTCTGTCCCGGCGAGGATGACACAGAACGTTCTGCTGCGGAAGACTATCTCTGCGGCCGAGACCAGACCTTGACCGATCGGCTCAGATCCCTTGTTTTCAAGGGTTATCACTCATTGCATCAGGCAACCAATGGGGTGACAGCACGGATCGACCCGATGGCCCGCCAGCGGATCAGGATGTGCGTCAGCCCCGTCCGAAGTCGCTCTGAGCCACCGGCTTCGATCGGATCCCGACTTTATTTCCTCTGTGAACTATGTCGAAGTCAACCTGGCGCCGGTGCCGCTGTCAAGCCCCGGCGAGGCGCAGCGTCCATCGCCCGTACACCGATCGGCCAGCTCAGGTCGTTGCCTTCGCCGTCGTACTGGGCATCCGGCCATCCTCGCAGTTGACCTTGAGAAGCCACCGACCAGATTTCGGGAAGAAATCTGGTCGGTGGGTGCTCAAGGTGAGGGCGGGGTCAGTCGGCGATGGCGCCGCAGCTGAGGTTGAGGACGGCGGCGGTGATGGGGCCGGCGTGGTCGGAGGCGGCGAAGGCGGCGGTGTGGGCGACCTCGGCCATTCGGGGCAGGCGGCGCAGCGCGGTGCGGTTGATGAGGTGGTCGAGGCCGCCTTCCTCGATGTTCCACTCGGGGTGGGTGTCGGGGGTGAAGTTCGGGCGCAGGGCGACGACGCGTACGCCGTACTGGCCGATCTCGCCGGCGAGTGACCTGGTCAGTGTCTCGATTGACGCGCAGGCCAGGCTGAAGCCGCCCATCTCGAAGTCAGGGCCGGACTCGCGGGAGGCCGACGAAGACAGCATCAGGATCACGCCGCCGCGTTGCTCGATCATCCGGCGCGCGGCCGCGGTCGCGGTGATGAAGTTCGTCCGCGCGGCGTCCTCGACCGGCCGGACGAAGTCGTCCACTGCCATGTCGACCAGTGGGATGCTCTGCTTCACCCGCACGCTCACGCCGTTGAAGACGACGTCGATCCGGCCCTCGATCGACGCCACGTGTGCGTTCACCGACTCAGCGTCGTACCCGTCGACGACGGCGACCGTCGCCCGGCCACCGGCCTCGGCGATGTCAGCGGCGACCTTCTCCAACTTAGCGAGCGTCCGGCCGGCAAGGTGCACGGTGGCGCCCTCGGCCGCGAAGGCTCGGGCGACCGCGCCGCCCATCGCGCCTCCGCCGCCGTACACGATCGCGGTCTTGTTCTCGAGCAACATGATCGGGGTCCTCTCCCTGTCGAAGCTTCTACAAGGGAGACGGAGCCGCCCGCCGGTTCTCGACACGTCAGCGAGAGATGTCCGCGAGAGGGCAAAACCTGACCCGACCATCACGGGGGAACGGCCGGGCCAGGCACTTTCGATGGTACCCCTGAAAGCCCGATGCAGTCGGTTAATTCGGAGGCGGACTCGCCGGACCGTCGCCTACCCTGACGCCATGCAACGTCGCTCCTGAAAGCGCACCACCGCTCTCGCCACCGCGAGCCGCCGTCGTGCGTCACGTCAAGCGCTTGCCGTCGCGCGCCTTCGTAGCGCCACGTCGCGGGGAGACCCCGCCGCGTGAACGGCCGGCGCTTCCGTCTGCCCGCACAACGTGGAGCTTCCGATGCATTTGCCTGCCTACGGGTCCGCTGATCCGGCCCGGACGTACTACGTCTACAACGGCGCCTGGGCGTTCCTGTCCGCGCTCGCGTTCACGCTCAGCATGGTGTATTACGTCCGCGACGCCGGACTGGACCCACTCCAGATGGTCCTGGTCGGGACCACCCTCGAACTCGCCTGCTTCCTGTTCGAAGTGCCGACCGGCATCGTCGCCGACATCTACAGCCGCCGGCTGTCCATCATCATCGGCTTCGCCCTGATCGGGGCCGGTCTCCTGCTGCAGGGCCTGGTGCCGGCGTTCCTGGCGATCCTCGCCGCGCAGGTGCTCTGGGGTGTCGGCTACACCTTCACCTCCGGCGCCGACCAGGCCTGGATCACCGACGAGGTCGGTACCGACCGGGCCGCGAAGGTGTTCGTCCGCAGTCAGCAGATCAGCCTGGCCGCCAAGATCGCCGGCACCGTCACCGCCGGCGCACTCGGCCTGGTCAGCCTGCCGCTGCCGATGGCGCTCTCAGGCGGCGGGATGCTCCTGCTCGCGCTGGCCCTGGCGGTCTTCATGCGCGAGGACAACTTCCACCGCACCCCGCGGGCGGAACGGTCGATGGCCGAGACCTTCAAGGACGGACTCGCCGTCGCCCGGCGGCGTCCCGTCGTACGGACGCTGGTTCTGATCAGCCTGATCTCCGGGCTGTCCAGCGAGGCGTTCGACCGATTGTGGTCGGTCAAGATCCTGCACTTCAGCTTCCCGGCGGTCTTCGGTACGTCGGACCCGGCGTTCTGGTTCACCGTCCTCGCCCTGGTCGGGACGCTGCTCGCGCTCGTCACCTCCGTGGTACTGAACCGGCTCTCGCCGGAGCGGCTCAGCGCGACGCATCCGAACGGCGTACTCGCGGTGCTGAGCCTGGTGGAACTGTCCGCTGTGACCGCGTTCGCGCTGCTCGATCATCTCTGGCTCGCGCTGGCCGCGATGTGGGTGCGGACAATCGCCGGCACGCTCGCCTGGCCGATCGAGTCGGCCTGGCTGAACCGGCACGTCGACTCGCGCTCCCGCGCGACGGTGATCTCGATGGTGTCGCAGGCGAACGCGATCGGCCAGGTCGTCGGCGGCCCGCCGCTCGGCGCGATCGGCCGTACGTCGTTGAGAGCCGCGCTGACGGCCTCGGGCCTGATCCTCACCCCGATCCCGCTCCTCTACCTCCGCCTCCGAGCGCCCTCGCTATCCGGAACAAAGTCGTCAGTGGGTGCAGATTAGTTTCCGGAAAGCCAGCCGTACGTCGTACTGGCGTCACTCGTCGGTCTTGATCCGGACCTCGACCCGGCGGCGGTCGTACGACGACTTGATCAGTGAGGCGACGGTGGTGATGAACAGGGTGCCGGCGATGAAGCCGAGCGAGGTGAGGATGCCGATGTGCGGCAGGTGGATCGCGCCGATGTCGTCGATGTGCGAACCGTGCAGCGCCTCGATGATCAGCTTCACGCCGATGAAGGCGAGGATCACCGACAGGCCGACGTTCAGGTAGATGATCCGCTCCAGCAGACCGCCGATCAGGAAGTACAGCTGGCGCAGGCCCATCAGCGCGAACGCGTTCGCGGTGAGCACGATGTACGCGTCCTGGGTGAGGCCGAAGATCGCCGGGATCGAGTCGAGCGCGAAGATCACGTTCGCCATCCCGATCGCGGCGATCACGATCACCAGCGGCGTCACCATCCGGCGGCCGTCGACCCGGGTGGTGAGCTTGGCGCCGTCGTAGTCGTGCGACAGCGGCAGCACCCGGCGCATCCCGCGCAGTACGGCGTTCTCCTGGAAGTCGGTCTCGTCGTTGTCGCCCTCGAGCGCCAGCCGGACCGCGGTATAGACCAGGAACGCGCCGAACAGGTAGAACACCCAGCTCGCCGCCGCGATCGCCGCCGCCCCGGCCAGGATGAACACCGCCCGCAGCAGCATCGACACCACGATGCCGATGTAGAGCACCTTGTCCTGGGCCAGCGACGGTACGGCGAACCGCGCCATGATGATGACGAAGACAAACAGATTGTCGACACTCAGGCTGTACTCGGTGATGTACCCGGCGACGAACTCACCGCCGCTGGCTCCCGGGCTGAACACGAACAAGCCGACGCCGAACAGCGCCGCCAGCCCGACGTAGAACAGCACCCACCGGGTCGCGTCCTTGATCGTCACGGTGCGCTTCCGCCTGGCGATCACGATCAGGTCGAACGCGACGATCGCGAGCAGGCCGGCGATCGTGACCACCCAGACGACAGGGGACATGCTCGAGACCATCACAAACCTCCGGACGACGACAACGCGGTCCGGAGGTCTCTTCCGCCTGGGCTACCCCAGGCCGGCAGCACCGGTTCGGCCGTCCAGGCCTCCCGTGATGACGACACTGCCACTCCAGGCGACGCTCGGCGCCACCCGCGAGGGAATACTCCCCTCCACAAACGCACCAACCCTACCCAACGCGGTACATCAGGCTCCAATCGTATACCGGATACAGTTTCCTGGTCGAGATGGAATATGTCAGCGGCGCTCTCGGCTATAGCGGATGACCATGACGCCGCTGCTCTGGAGTTCCTGATGAAGGCAATCGTGCACGACCAACTCGGCCCCGCTGACGCCGTACTTCGCTTGGTGGATCGCGAGGTCGCGGAGCCCGCGGCGGGCGAGGTACGGATTCGGGTGGCCGTCTCCGGCGTGAACCCAACAGATTGGAAGGCCCGCACGGGCCTGTACGGCGGCGACGCGGTCGAGTCCGTCCCTAACCAGGATGGCGCGGGGATCATCGACGCAGTCGGGCCAGGCGTCGACGAATTCGCCGTCGGCGACCGGGTCTGGGTGACGTTGGCTGCGTACGGACGCCCAGCAAGCGGTACCGCACAGGAGTACACAGTCGTCCCCGTCGAGCGCGTGTTCGCGCTGCCCGACAACGCCTCCTTCGAGCTCGGCGCGAGCATCGGCATCCCCGCGATCACGGCGCACCGCGCTCTGACGGTCGCCGAGGGCGGCCCGACGCGGCTAGCGCCCGGCGCCCTCGAAGGCAAGGTGGTCCTGGTCGCCGGTGGAGCCGGCGCAGTCGGACACGCGGCGATCCAACTGGCCCGCTGGGCCGGCGCCACGGTCATTGCGACCGTCAGCCCCACGAAGACGGCGTACGCCGAGGCGGCCGGCGCGCACCACGTCGTGAACTACCAGGACGCGGATGCGGCCTCGCAGATCCGCGCCGTTGCGCCTGACGGCGTCGATCTCGTCGTCGAGGTAGCCATCGGCGCCAACAACGAGCTCGACCTCGCCGTACTGCGGCCGCGCGGCACCATCGCGATCTACGCGAACAACGGCGACAAACCGTTCACCGTCGACGTCGGCCAGAACATGGGCCTGAACGCCCGCTACCAGTTCGTCCTCCTCTACAGCGTCGGCTGGCAATTCCTCACCGCCGCCGCCGAAGACATCAACACCGCCCTGAAAGCCAACGCCCTCCCCGTAGGCACCCCCGCAGGCCTCCCCCTCCACCACTACCCCCTATCCGAAACCGCCGCCGCCCACCAATCCGTAGAATCCAGCACCACCGGCAAGGTCCTCATCAACATCGCGGACCTCTGACGGCCGCCCGGCTATTCGGCCGGCTGGCGGCCGAAGTCGGCGTACAGCGGGTGTCCTGCCGTTAGTGCGTTGAGGGCGAGGGTGAGGCGGCGGGCTAGGGAGGGGCGGAGCCGCGGGCGCGCTTGGTCCAGCGTGAGGAACTCGGCGCCGCGGGCTTCGCCTGGGTCGATGTGGAGGCGGGCGATGGTGGCGGGGGTGAGGACGCCGCCGTCGAAGACGAAAGCTAGAGCGTCGTTCCAGACTCCTAGTGCGGGGACCCAGTCGACGACCAGGAGGTCGCCGACTGGGAGTTCGAGGCCGAGCTCCTCCTGGAGTTCGCGGCAGCAGGCGTCGTACGGCGATTCGTCGTACTCGGCCATGCCGCCGGGGATGTCGAGGGTCGGCTTGTAGGTCGGGTCGAGAAAGAGGATGCGGCCGGCCTCGTCGCGGATCAGCGCGCCGCCGGCCGTGGTCTTGCGTGGCAGCCGGGACGCGATTCCCGGATTGAACTCCTTCTCCGGTTCTCCCTCAGCGGCCAGGTCGTCTTGTCGGTTCACCGGTCTAGTCTCTTACGGAGACATCCCGAGGAGGAGCAGATGCTGCGAGGGCGAGCTGAGAAGGGCCATTATTTCGGTACGGTCATCGACGCGCCGGATCCCCAGGCGCTCGGGCGGTTCTACCATCAGGTGCTGGGCTGGGAGATATACAAGGACGAGCCCGGCGGGTTCGGTCTCGCCGTACCAGGCAACTCCGAGACCTACCTGGCGTTCCAGACCCAGACCTCAGCGCCATGGGAACGCCCGGTCTGGCCCGCCGAGGAGGGCCGGCAACAGATGATGATGCACCTGGACATCGAGGTCGGCGAGCTGGACGCGGCCGTCGAACACGCCCTCGAACTCGGCGCCACCCTCGCCGACTTCCAGCCCCAGCAAGACGTCCGCGTGCTCCTTGACCCGGCCGGGCATCCATTCTGCTTGTATGCCAACGGCTGATCCGGACGATCCGGACGAGAAGCGTGACGAGACCGGGGACGACCTCCGGGACTTGAATCTGGACTTGACCGTCTCGCGGATCAACGACGTCGTCGTGCACCATCAGCTGCATCCGAACGAGCCGCTCGACGCAGGCGACATGGCCGGCGACGACATGCGCACGATCGCCGCACACGCCCTCGTGACGATCGGCCGCGACCCCGCCGTCGGCAACTACCTCGCCCGCCCGCGCTCCGTCCTCAGCCGGCTCATCGCCTTCATCCTCGGCTGTGCGCTGGTCACCGGCCTGTACCTCGGGTTCGGGTGGGCGGGCGTCTTCGGCGCTGGGTACCTCGTCGGACCGCTCGTCGCGCCGGGCGCCAGCCTCGTCCTTGCCCGGCGGATCTTCAGCTGGGTCTACAGCGTCCGCCTGCCGAAGCGAAGAGCCGACGGTCTCACCGTCCTCAACTACTTCACGACCGGCCTCGGCCTGACCGTCTGCACCATCTTCACGGCGACCGGCTCCTGGCTCGCCGAACACGGCCTCCCGTTCACCATCCCGTTCATCGTGCTCGTCTTCGTCCTGGTGGTCACGCCGATGTACTACCTCGTCGTCAGGGAGGATTACGACGAGGCCGATCCACCCGGCTGAAGCCGCCGTACGGCGAAATCCCTTGCCTTGGTCAACCTTCGTCCGGCAGCGGGACGGTTGCCAGGCTGAGTCGCTGCACACACCGGGGAACAGGGTGCGCCGGAACGCCACCGTGTGTATGCGGACGGCGACTACGGTTCGGCACCCTCGACGGGCGGTCCGGATCGGCGCATTGTGGAGGCATCACCCTGGGGAGGGAGTTATGGAAACGCTGGTCGACATCGAGGAAAGCGTTCACATCGACGCGCTGCCGGAGACCGTGTGGCGCCTCGTCACCGACGTCCGGCGGCACCCGGAGTACGCCGGTCCGAAGAGCATCACCAAGGCCATCGAATTCGACGACACCCTGCATGTCGGAGCCCGGTGGATCGCGCACGAGAAGGCCGGGCCGCAGAAGTTCGACGCCCGGTCCGAAGTCACCATCCTCGACCCGGGTCACGAGTTCGGCTGGGCTTCGTTCCCGCCGATGAAGGAGCAGAACCGGGGCGAGGGCGGCCGCGTCCTGTGGAGTTACACCATCGTCCCGGAGCAGACCGGCACCCGCCTGACCCACCACATGCAGGTCCTTCCCGCCCAGAAGGGTGCGTGGGTGCAGAAGACCATGAACGCCGTACTGCGGCTGCCCAAGCAGCAACGCCGCGGCATCATCACGTCCCTCACCAACATCAAGACCACCGCCGAACACGAACCCATGTGACGCGCTCTTGCCCCCGGCAACCAAGCGTTCGCGGTCACCGAGTGTAGATCGGTCGCGCGCCGGCGGTAGTCGATGCGGGTGAGCACTTACCCTTCGCGGCCCGAACGCGCACAATGCGAGCCATAAGGGCACGCGGAGGGGGTCCGCTGGTCGGGGGTGCGAATGGTGGGGGCCGACATGTTGCGTCTCTGGAGTGGTACGCGCACGCGCAAACTGGTCAGTGCAGTGGTGACAGTGTTGCTCGGCGCAACGTTGATTACACAGATCCCGGCAACGGCTTCGACGTTGCCCACCGGGTTCCGCGACACCGTCGTACTGAGTGGGCTGACCAACCCGACGGTGCTGCAGTTCGCGGCCGACGGGCGGATCTTCGTCGGCCAGAAGAACGGCATCATCAAGGTCTTCCAGAGCCTGACCGACACCAATCCGGTCACGGTCGCCGACCTCAGAGTCGCGGTCAACGACTACTGGGACCGTGGCCTGCTCGGGCTCGCGATTCCGCCCAACTTCCCGGCAAGCCCGTACGTCTACGTGCTGTACGCGTACGAAGCTCCGATCGGCGGCACGGCACCGACGTGGAACGACGCGTGCCCGACGCCGCCTGGCCCGACCACCGACGGCTGCCTGGTGTCTGCGCGCCTGTCGCGGCTGCAGATCAGCGGCAACGTCATGACCGGCCCGGAGCAGGTGCTCATCAACGATTGGTGCCAGCAGTACCCGAGCCACTCCGTCGGCACATTGCTGTTCGGACGCGACGGCTATCTGTACGTCAGCGGCGGTGACGGCGCGAGTTTCAACAACGTCGACTACGGCCAGTACGGCGCGACGTACGCCGGCGACAAGGCGAACCCCTGCGGCGATCCGCCCGGCGCGGTCGGCACCGCGCTGGCCCCGCCCGGCGCTGAGGGTGGAGCCCTGCGCAGCCAGAGCGTACGACGTACTGACGGTCCGGCGACCCTAAACGGCGCGGTTCTCCGAGTCGATCCAGCTACAGGTGCCGGCGTACCCGGGAACCCCTTCTACTCCTCGACCGATGCGAACGCTCGCCGCATCGTCGCCTACGGACTGCGCAACCCGTTCCGCATGACCCAGCGGCCGGGCACCGACGAGCTGTGGGTCGGCGACGTCGGCTGGAACACCTGGGAAGAGATCAACCGCGTGGTGGCTCCGACTCCTGCTGCGAACTTCGGATGGCCTTGCTACGAAGGCGCTTCGGCGCAAGGTGGTTACCAGGCCGCCGGGCTCAGCCAGTGCGCGTCTTTGTACTCCACGCCGGGCTCGGTCGTCGCGCCGTACTATGCCTACAACCACAGCGCCTGCGTGGTGACCTACACCGGTTGCCGTACGGGCGGTTCGTCCATCACCGGCATCGCGTTCTACCAGGGCGGGTCGTATCCGTCGTCGTACAACGGCGCGCTGTTCTTCGGGGACCACAGCCGCAACGAGATCTGGGCGATGCTGCCTGGTGCGAACGGGTTGCCCGACCCGGCTCAACAGGTGTCATTCGTCGGCGTCGACTCGACCGGCGGTGCGGCCGGACACCCTGTTGACCTGAAGATCGGCCCTGGCGGTGATCTGTTCTACGTCGACATGGAGAACGGCAGCGTCCACCGCATCACCTACACGGCCGCCAACCAACCGCCAACCGCTGCTCTCACGGCAACACCGACCAACGGTCCCGTGCCGCTGACCGTGAACTTCAACGGTACGGCGTCCTCCGACCCCGAGGGCCGTCCGCTCAGCTACTCATGGGATCTCAATGGCGACGGGACGTTCGGCGACGCGACCGGTGCGACTGCGTCGTACACCTATACGGCGGCCGGCACCTATAACGCGGGGTTGCGGGTGACTGATGACCAAGGCGCCAGTGATACCAAGTTCGTGACTATCACGGCCGGGAATACTGCGCCGAGCGCTGTGATCGACACGCCCGCGTCGACCCTCACGTGGAAGGTGGGTGACGCGATCTCCTTCAGCGGGCACGCGACCGACGTACAGGACGGAACTGTGCCGGCGTCGAAGCTCAGCTGGTCGCTCCTCATGCACCACTGCGTCACGCCGTCCGACTGCCACTCTCATGTCCTGCAGACGTTTGACGGCGTCTCCGGCGGCTCGATCGCTGCGCCGGATCATGAGTATCCGTGCTGGCTCGAACTCCAGCTGACCGCAACTGACTCCGGCGGCCTGTCGTCGACGGTGTCGCGTCGCCTCGATCCGAAGACCGTCGTACTCACGTTCAGGACGAACCCCGGCGGCCTCAACCTTGCCAACATGGCGGTCAACGAGGAACCGGTCGCAACCCCGTTCGCCATGACGGTCGTCGTCGGCTCGGCCAACTCGGTCAGCGCGCCGTTGACTCAAGTCTTCAACAAGTCGACCTACAGCTTCATCTCCTGGTCCGACGGAGGTCCGGCGAACCACACCATCACCGCGCCGACGGTGAACACCACCTACACAGCCACCTACCGCAAACGCTGAGGTGTTGGCTTCTACCGCAGCTCGCACGTCATCCAGATGGAGTTGCCGCGTTCGGGATCCTCCGTGATGCGATCGCTGCGGTAGAAGCCGAGCTTCTCGAGCACGCGGAACGACGGCGTGTTCCACTCCCGCACGGTCGCCCACAGCCTGCTGCGCCCGGTCGCCGCCGCAGCCTCGACCACAGCTCGGGCGGCCTCGGTCGCATAGCCCTGCCCGTGCACCCTGCGGGCGAGCTCGTAGGCGATCTCCGGCTCCTCGAAGGTCGCCTGGCCGACCGTCAGTCCGCAGTACCCGATCACGTCGCCTTCACTCCGCCGTACGATCGGCAACAGTCCCAGCCCCGGCGCGGCCGTCAATGGATTCTCCGTCAGCCACCCACGGATCTCCTCAACCGTAGGCCGCCCATCCGCCCCGATCCGCCGCATCGCCCGCGGATCCCGCTCAGCCCACAACCCCCGATACACCTCGGCATCCGCCGGCACCCACCGCCGCAACCACAATCGCTCCGTCCCCAACTCCCCCGGAAACTCCCCAAACCTCACCACCCACCAACCCTAACCTTTATGTACCGGCGTCTCGCTGAGTTGCTCGTCAAGGTACGTATCGATCGATCGCATGGTGTTCACAAACGCGGAGACGATATCCACGTCCACGGCATCGGCCAGAACCAGCAGGCTCCACAGACAGTCCGCAAGCTCGTGCTCAAGGGCGCCTTTCAGATCGGCCGGCCCTTCCCTGACACCTGAATGCACCGCGACAAGTTTGGCCAAGTCTCCGACGTCACCCATGAAACCGTTCATGAGATCAGCGGTCGACCACTCCCGACCGTACCGGGCGACCTCCAGCAACGCGTAGCGCGATCGAACCTCACGCGCCCGCCGCACGACATCCTCCAGCTCCATGCCTCACCTTCCCACGCCGTCCTGGTCCAGGAGTCATCGATCATCGCGGGCATGCGGATGGCCGGTCTCATTCAGTGAAGCCGTGTCAGGGTGTGAGGCATGGACGCCGAGGACGAAGCTCGACCGCAGATCCGCACCTTCACCGAGCAGGATCGCGAGGCGGTCATGGCGCTTGCCCCAAGACTGACCGAGGGAGTGGCTCCGTGGCGTGATGGGAGCGCCGTACTGCGTGCCGTCACCGAGTGGGTCGGCGACTCTCTCGAACGCGCGAACACCGCCGACCGCGCCGTGTTCGTCGGCGAGGTAGGTGGTCGCGTCGTCGGAGCGGTGACAGTCGCCACGAGGCGCCACTTCAGTGGTGAGGTTGACGCCTATGTAGGGGAACTCATTGTCGCCTCGGGGCACTCTCGTCATGGTGTGGGAACGGCGCTGATGGCTGCTGCCGAGGATTGGGGGCGGGCGCGTGGACTGGCGCGGCTGAGCCTGGAGACGGGTGCGGCAAACACAATTGCGCGCGGCTTCTACGAGAAGTTGGGGTACGAGGACGAAGACGTGCGGCTCAGCCGTCGCCTCTGAGCGGCAACGCGCGGACGTTCTGATGTGCGTCAGGACAATGGCAAGTACGTTCGGCAGGCGTCGATGTTGTGGAGGTGGATGTTGTTTCTGCGGCGCTGTTGCCAGTTGGCTCTGGTGAGGCGCCAGCGGTTCAGCAGGGCGGGTTCGCCTTGCCGGGTTGCCCAGTCCGAACCGTTGGGCTCGTAGCCGAGGTTGCGGGAGATTGCGTTGGAGCCGTGGTTGTCGACGAAGGCGTCGCTGCCTGCTTCCTTCGCTCCGAGCCCGTCGAACGCGAGGTGCAGGATCGCTGCCCGCATCTCATGTCCTAGCCCGCGGCCGCGCTGATCGGTTGCCAGCCAGGAGAAGCTCGTGACTGTGCCGAAGGTGGCGAAGTTGACCCCGATGAGGTCCTGCATTCCGACCGGCTGACCATTCACCACGACGACGAAGTAGAGCCGCCACCAGTCGGGCTCGACCTTGCCTCTGCCGCGCCATATCGCACGCAGCCACTTAGCAACTCGCAGGTCAGGATCTGGCTCGTAGAACGACATCGGATCGTCGTACGGCGCGGGGTCGGCGTGCGTCTTGCCGGCACGCACCACCTCGGCGAGCTGGTCCATCAGGTCGTCGGTGGCGGCGCGCAACTCCAGCGTGGGCGTACTGACACGGACGTCGAGGAGCGGATAACTCATCATCGGCGGTAACCGTGCCCGTCCGGTTGTTGGTAGCTCACGAGGGCCGATCCAACTCCACACCCCGGCGACAGCGCACCTGGTTTTCCACCGCCCGCTGCCCTAGGACCACACGCCGTACCACTGCTCGGCGCCGTACTTCTCGAAACGGTCTACCTCGGTGAACCCCAGCTTCGCCGCGACGCGCATCGAGCCTTCGTTGGCGGTCTGGGTTTAGAGCACCACATGCACGCCGGGAAGCACGCTCGCGAACCAGTCGTGTGCCGCCGCGCACGCCTCGGCGGCGTACCCGCGTCCCCACGCCTCCGGCAGGAACATGTAGCCGAGGGCAACCTCCTCGCCATCCGGACCGAAATCGACCGGCTCTCCCTGTACGGCGATTGTCGACAATAAAACAGTCGTACGTGCCGTCGTATGGATGATGAAGTGGCACGGTGACCAACCACGATGAGGCGGCGGCTGTCCGACCGCTGACGCAGGCTTGGGTGAGCCGGTACCTGGAGGCCGGCGAACGGATCGTCAGCACCGAGGCGCTGCACGGCGGCGTCACTGCCGAAATGCGGAGGCTGACCATCGGCACGCGGGACGGAGGCACCCGTGACCTGGTACTGCGGACCGTCGTCAACGTGGAGCACGCCGAGGACTGGCTGAACGGGGAGGCTGACACGCTAAACCTGCTCACAGGAACCGAGGTACCGGCTCCTGAACTGGTCGCGGTGGATCCGACAGCCGCGCATTGCGAGTATCCATCGCTCCTGATGACTCATCTGGCGGGTCGGACGATCCTCGACGATTACGGGTTGGAGACGCGCGTACCTCTGCTGGCCCGCCAACTTGTGGCGATCCACGCGCTACGACCCACCGAGCGGCCCCGGGACTATGTGACGCTGACGACCGCCGACACCGTCGTGACTCCGAAGGGCGCCGACGCGGCGGCGTGGGCCGCGGCAATCGACGTGATCCGCAAGCCCGCGCCGTCGTACGAGGGACGATTCCTGCACCGCGACTTCCAACCCGGCAACGTGCTCTTCGACGCGCTAGGTGCCCGGATCACCGGCGTCGTCGACTGGGCTGCAACCTCCTGGGGCCCGACGGATCTCGACGTGGCGCACTGCTCCGCGAATCTCGCGCTACTGCACGGGCCGGCGTGGGGCCTGCGGTTCGCTCAGGCGTACGAGGAGGCCGGCGGGGTGCTCGCCGCGGTCGCCAGCGAGCGGCTGTATTGGCTGGTGCGAGACGCGCTGGCGTTCTCCGAAGAACTCCAACTGGTCTCGCAGCCATGGCGGGAGGCAGGCAGAACAGACCTCACAACACAAGCCGTCGAGCAACGGCTAGATGCCTACATCACCAACCTGATGGACACCCTGAGCTAAGCCACAAGTGATGGTTGGTCTCAGTCCATCTCTGGGTCGTACATGAACTTGCGGATGTCTTGGGCGCAGCGGCAGGCGGCCGCGTTCTTGGCGGCCCACTTGAGGGCCTCCTCCCGGGTGGGTACGTCGACGATCATGAAGCCACCGATGAGCTCTTTGCTCTCCGGGTACGGGCCGTCGGTGACCATCCCGTCGGTGGCCACCACGGCGTGCTCCACGTCGCCGTCGTCGTAGCTCAGTCCGCCGGCGAAGACGAACACGCCGGCGTCCTTGGCCTCCTGGCACACCGCGTGCGCGGCCTTGCCCACCTCGGGCCAGTCCTCCTCGGCGATGTGGTCCATCGCGCCCTTCTCGAACGAGATCAGGTACTTCGGCATCCCATCACTCCTTGTCCCGGCGACCATCCTCCGGCCGCCTCTCACCCCTGCAACGAACACCCCACCCCGAATCCGACAAAACGGGCAAGCGCAGCGGCGAGGGTGGTGGCCACCATCGCTGCGAGCGCGGCAGTCAAGCCGGCAACGACGAGCCCGCGGAGTCGGTGGGTGTGGCTGGTCTGGCCCGATGCCAGGCCTGCGACGATCCCGCTGTCTTTCATGCTGTTCATGCCGTTCCTCATCGTTCGGTACTGGCGTTCGGGGTGTGTTGACTGGCACGTGACGGTCCTGGCTCTGGGCATGACGCTGCGCCGTGGCACGGCCGGGATTTCGCAGGGGCATGGGCGCGGGACTACTCCGTGCCGTCCGCCGGCAGGCGCTCCGGCAGCGCGAGCCGCGGGAACTGGTCGTTGTGGAATGTGACGATCTCGGTGATCGCCCCGCCGGTGATGCGCAGGACGTCGATCGTCAGCGGCAGGTATGCGCCCTCCTGCTTCCGCCACTGGTAGTAGGCGACGGCGGGCTGCCGGTTCACGGAGGTGAGGATGGCGCGCAGGCCCTTCATGCCCTCGAAGCCGCTCTCGACCCAGTAGTTCACCACCGTGTCGCGGCCGACGTACAGGCCCGGCGTTGGCGGCATCGAGCAGCGGACGTCGTCCCGCACCATCGCGGCGAGCCGGTCGATATCCGTAGCCACGCTGGCGTCGGTGTAGCGCCGTACCAGCTCACGCGTCCCGGCATCCTCCTCGCCGCCGGTCCAGTCCTGCCGCTCGGCGGGCAGGTGCTCGCGCAGGCCGGCGCGGGCCCGCTGCAGTGCGCTGTTCACGGAGTTGACGGAGTCCCCGAGGAGCTCCGCGACGTCCTTCGCAGGCCAGCCGAGTACGTCGCGCAGGATCAGTACGGCCCGCGGGCGCGGCGCGAGGTGCTGGACTGCGACCAGGTACGCCAGCTCGATCGTCTCCCGGGCGACAGCGACGGTCTCCGGCTCGTCCGCGTCGTTCGCGGGCAGTTCGTCGAGCAGCCGG
Organism: Kribbella antiqua; assembly: GCF_004345665.1. Taxonomy (GTDB): domain Bacteria; phylum Actinomycetota; class Actinomycetes; order Propionibacteriales; family Kribbellaceae; genus Kribbella; species Kribbella antiqua. The sequence continues at coordinate 213,306 of NZ_SLWR01000009.1, read as the reverse complement.
TCCGGGTAGGGCTGCAGCCACAGCACCTCGCCGCCGGTCGCGGCCTCCGGGCGGCGCTGAGCGAGCAGGTCCAGGCAGGCGTTGGTGGCGATTCGGTACAGCCAGGCCCGAAATGTCGACCGCCCCTCGAAGGTCTCCCGCCGCCGCCAGGCGCGGAGGAACGTCTCCTGCACGGTGTCCTCGGCGTCCTGGAACGACCCGAGCATCCGGTAGCAGTGCACGTGCAGTTCTCGCCGGTGCCGCTCCGCCAGCCCCGAGAACGCCGGCTCGTCGACCTCGCCCAGACCGCTTCCGCCCAGTCCGTTCACGCTCAGCTCCTTCAGCCAAGTGTCCGCACTCATAAAGTCATCCTTCCGTGTCGTCGTGTCCCGTTGTAGGTGTGACGGGTACGGGCGCAACAACTCATCACCAGGGTCAGTCGCACGGCTGATCCAGTGACGAATCCACTTGCCCGCTTCTGCTCAGGCTGTTAGACACGAGCGATGGGCCGGCTTGTGATCACCCAGAACATCACCGTCGACGGCCGTATCGAGTTCCTCGACGACTGGTTCCAGCCGTCGCCCGAGTCCGGGTACGACGACCTCCATGAGGAGATGGCGCGACAGGGCTCGGAGTGCGCCGCGATGCTTTGGGGCGGCAAACGTTCGTGGACTTCCGTTGCTACTGGCCGCAGCACACCGACGAACCCGCCGGGGCGTCGCTGGAGCGCCTCCAGAAGTATGTGGTCTCCACCACGCTCGACGACCCCGGTTGGGTGCACTCGACCGTCCTGTCCGGAGATCCGGTCGAGGAGGCGCGGCGACTGGTAGCGGAGGTCGACGGCGACGTGGTGCTGACGGGAAGCATCCAGCTGTGCCATGCGCTGTTCGCGGCCGGGCTGGCCGACGAACTCCGGCTGTTTGTCTACCCGGCGATCCAGGCTCGCGGGCGCGGGCTTCTGGCGCACGGCACCACGCCGCCGGCGCTCTCCCTCCTCGAGTCCCGGTCGTTCGAGTCGGGGGTCACGCTGCTCCGGTACGCCGTCTCGTGAGCGACGTCCTCGACCACGAGCGCGATGACGCCCGAGTTCATGCGGATGTGTTTCGGGCCTGCTGCAGGTTCGACTGGTGAGGGCCGGACATCCAGTCTTGATCCAGACGCGCGTCGACCGGTTCCGTTCCTCGCCGCAACCCGTCGATGTAGGCACGATCGGCAGCGAGGCGGGCCGCCACCTCGGTGCCCTTGGCAACGGCGCCGTGGCCGGGGACCAGGACATCGACGTACTTGGCGGCCTCCTCCAGCCGGTCGAGCGCCGACTCGTAGGCGGCCAGCTGATCCGGGCGGCGAGGGTCGAGGAGCGGGATCAGTACGTCGGAGAGCATGTCGCCGGCGAGCAGGACGCCACGGTCCGCAAGGAGAACCGCGGCGTGTCCGATGGCGTGCGCCTCGTGCGCGACGATCTCGCCCGGCACCGGTCCCCCGTCCGCGGGCAGGGGGGTCAGGAGCCCGATCAGCTCGAGGGGGATTCCCGACGCGCTCTCCGCCGCCACCGTCTGCGCCCGCTCTCGGGCTTCGCTGGCAGTCTGGGCGCAGCCGGGGGTGGCGTAGCGCGGTACGTCGCCGTACCGGGAATGCCAGAGCAGGTGGTCCCAGTGGGGATGGGTGGAGAACCCGGCGATCACCGGAATGCCGAGGCGGTCCACGTCATCGGCGAGCTGGTTCAGATCGGAGCCGTCGATGCCGGGATCGACCAGGATCAACCCACCCTCCCCGCGCACCACGATGGCATTGCTCCAGACCCACTCGCTCTGCCGGACCCAAACCCCGTCGGCCACCTGATTCAACATCTGTTCACCCTGTCAGCCTTCTCCGCCCGGTGCAATCACGAGCTAACGCGCCACGCGGTGGCGCAGATAGACGACTCTTGCGCCGAAGCTGCGAGTCTCGACGAGTTCGAGATCCACCCGGCGTTCGCCTTGAGGGAAGAACGGAATGCCACCGCCAACCAGCACCGGGTAGACCATGGCCCGGTACTCGTCGATCAGACCGAACGCGGCCGCCTCGGCGGCGAGAGTCGCACCGCCGATCGCGATGTCGCCCTCCCCGGGCTCGGCTCGCAACCGCTCGATCTCCTCCGCCACGCCGCCGGAAGCCAACCGGGCATTGCCCTCGACCGCTGACAGAGTGGTGGAGAACACCACCTTTGGGAGCGGCTTCCACAGCGCGGTCCACTCGAGCTCTGCGTCGCCGAGCGACGGATCCTGGTCGGCGGTCTCCCAGTACAGCATCGTCTCGTACAGCCGTCGCCCCAGCAGATGTACGCCGACCTCTCGAATCTCGTCGATCCAGAACCGAAAGACCTCCTCGTCGGGCACCGTCCAGTCAAAGCCGCCGTCCGGCCCGACGATGTAGCCATCAAGTGACACACTCATCGAATACGTCACGCTGCGCATCAGAAGCCCTCCTCGGTCACGGTTTCGACAGTACGACGGTCAGACGCCGCAGAACTCATCGCGACTCGCGGAATCCCCAGGGCCGAGTCACCGAGTCATCAGCTCTGAAATCTGCGTGACATCGCTCGTCAGGGGCGCAGATCATGAGCGAATGGCGCGACTCCATGACATCGTCTTCGACTGCCATCACCCCGCCGCCACGGCCCGCTTCTGGGCCGCGGCTCTAGACGGCTACGCCGTCGCACCCTACGACGACGCAGAACTCGCACGTCTACGCTCCCTGGGGATCACCAGTACCGAAGACGACCCGACAGTGCTCGTCGAGCCGGCAGACGGCGGACCTCGTCTGTGGTTCCAGCGCGTGCCAGAGCCCAAGAACGGGAAGAACCGCGTGCACCTGGACCTGCTGGCTGCGGACCCGGAGCCGGAGATCCAGCGCCTGACCGCTCTCGGCGCGACCGTGCAAGCCCGGTACACGGACAACATCGTCCTGACCGATCCCGAGGGCAACGAGTTCTGCCTGTCCCTGTTGGGCTGACGGCCACAGAGCATCCTGGGACAACCCGGCCGCAGCGCGACGGTTATCTCACTGGACTCAGCCTCGTGCCGGCCGCTTCGAGTTGTACTGGTTGAGGGCCGCGACGAGAGCAAGCCCGGCGGCCTCGACGACATCTGTGGACGACGCCCGAACCGTAAGCCTCCGACCCGGCAGCTCCACCTCGAGCTCGACTTCTCCGACAGCCCCGCTGCCCGGCCCGACCGAGTACGCGCGAAACGCAACTACCAGCGCCTCCACGCCCGTCGCCTGCGAAATCGACTGGCACACCGCGTCGATGAGCCCGGTGCCAGAACCCTCAGCCCGCACCTGCTCCCCACCCCGCGAGAGCTCCACGCTGACACGCGGCCCATCCTGCGTACCCCCGGAGTACGCAATACCACCGAGCTGCCACCCGGTAACCGTCTCCGCCATGCGATCCCCCCTTGATACCCAGCAAGCCAGCGCCAGCACGCTCCCCAGCCCATATCCGCGCCCCGCGCCCTAGCCGGAGCCTAACCGCTCCACCCCCCAAACGGACCCCCAAACAGACTTCCCCCAAACTCCACCCCAGCACCACGCCAACCGTGCAGCTGCTATCTCTCCTCCTCGACGCCCTCCCAGCAACCGTCGCCAGGCTGCCGGCCGCCGGGGAAGCGGCGGCCGGGATCCTCGGCCGCGCTTCGACTTGGATCCTCTGTGTACGCCGTTGGGCGCGTCAGATCAGCCCTTCGCTGGTGGCGTTCAGCAGGGCGTGCAGCGTGCGGATCCGCGGCGTTTCGATGCCGTGGCCGTCGGCGGCACGAAGGATCGCTCCGGAGATTGCGTCGTGCTCAAGCGGTCTGCCCGCCGTGCGGTCGGTGAGCATGGACGTGGTCGATCCTTCCGGCAGAGCTTGCAGCCAGTCGACGATCTGCAGTGCATTTTGTTCGGGTATCGCCGCTCCCGCGGCACGGGCGACTGAGGCAGCTTCGGTGACTAGTTCTCTGGCGTAGCAGGCGATGGCCGGGTCCCGGACCACCTCCGTCCGGCGGCCGGTCAGTGCGGTGATGGAGTTCGAGACGAGGTTGGTCAGGAGCTTGGTCCAGGCCGCCGTGGTGAAGTCGGCTTCGAGCCGCGGCCGCAGACCACCCTCGCTCAGCAGCGTGGCAACCCTTCGCGCCACCGGATTGTCGGGCATGCAGAGGTCCGGACCGGCGGACCGGCGCGCGATGGCCCGGCCTGGTGCGGTGCGCTCCACCGGCGCGAAGACGACGGCGGGGATGACGGGCGCGTCGCCCACGAAGGGGCGGACCCGGTCGCCGTGCTCGATTCCGTTCTGCGCCACCAGAACCGGGCTGCCATCCTTCGTGGCGGCGGTCAGCCAGTCGCCGACCGCCACAGTGTGGTGTGCTTTCACGGCGAGGACCACCAGCGCGCTCGGTGACAAGTCCGCTGGGTCCATGACGTGGTGTACCGGGAAAGCCTCGGCGCTGTCGCCGTCGACCAGTTCCATCCGGTCGATCGGCCGGCCGGCGCAGATCGTCACCCGATGACCGGACTGGGCGAGACTCGCGCCGAACAACACGCCCATCGCGCCGGCGCCGATGACGGTGACGGAACGTCCTGGATTCATCGCAGCCTCACCAACCAGTCGCGGGTGGCCGTATCGGCCGCGACCGCGTTGGGGACGATCTCGAATTCAAGAGTCACGGTCATGAGTCAATTGTTGCCGCTGAAGACCGAAATTTGAGTGCGTATTTTGCGCTCTGTGAGGCCATTGAGGCATAGAGTTGCTCGCTGTTGGCGATCAAGCGCACTATTATTGCGCCACGGGTGACTGCATGAGGAGAACAGGGATGCGTGCGCTGGACAAGATCGATCGGGCGATTCTGGCGGAACTCAGCCGCGATGCCCGTACGACGAACACCGAGTTGGCGGGGCGTGTGGGCCTGACCTCGGCTCCTTGCCTGCGGCGGGTCCGGCGGCTGGAGGAGGCCGGGGTGATCGCCGGCTACCGGGCCATGCTCGACCCGGTGGCAACGGGCCGGGCGTGTGAGGTCATCGTGGCGGTGGAGATCTCGATGACCGACGTGCAGACCACCCGGGAGTTCGAAGACGCGGTAGCCGCGTTCGACGAGGTGACCGAGGTGCGGCGGCTGCTCGGGCGTCCCGACTACTTTCTCCGGGTCAACGTCGCCGACCTCGCGGCGTACGAGAACTTCGTGATGAACTCGCTGACCCGGCTCCCGGCGATCCACCGCATCGAGTCCCACCAGACGATGAAGATCATCAAATCCGCATGACCGCGCCCGCTCAGTGATCGCCGAAGGTGGCGACCAGTCGGCGCGGAGTTCGAACAGCACCCGCCGTTCGCCGCGACCCGGATCGCGAAGCCGGTAGCTCTCGGCGCCGATCGCCCCCCAGGTGGCGTTCGTCCACGCCTGCCGGGATCTCCTGAGAGATCACGCTAGGCGGAGCAGCGAGCCACCCAGGGACACGATCGGGTTGAGGATCGCGACACACAGGCCGATAACCCCGAAGAAGCAGGCGGTACCGTCGAGGAGTCGACGACCTCGAGTGAGTCCGGCGAGCCAGGCGGCCACAGCCCCGAAGATGCCCGGGGCGCCCGACCAGAAGAACACGAGTGTGATGATCGCGAGGGCGCTGAACACGATGGCGCCGACCCGCGCCGTGCCTGGCGACCGGACCAGTGCCAGACCGGCAAGCACGCCGACGACCAGTGCGGTGGTACCGGCGACACCGATAGACACGATCTCCTCGACCGGCCCCTCGCTCCGGAGGGGATCCTCGTCGGTGAAGACGATCGAGCCAGCAGGGAACGCGATCACCGCGAGCACACACAAGGCGTAGACCCCGCCGATCAGGACGGGTGCGGATGGGACTCGTCCCTCCAAGCGTTAGTGATCTTGGTGATCGCTGTCATGTCGCCCCCTGGGCTGACGGCTCGCGCGTTCGGGCCCCTGCCCAAGCGTGGCACGACCCGTAACCGTGCGACCAGCGAGGCGATAGACACTCAGGTCATGCAAAAGGCAGGTCTCCCGAGTGGGAAACCGGCCTCTGAACTGCGGTGGAGCTTGGGGGATTCGAACCCCTGACCTCTTCCATGGTCCGGGGACCCCGACGTCAGGCCTTCCGGATGCGGTCGGCGATCTCTGGCCTTGCTGCGAGGCCGGCCGCCTTGTACGTCGCGACGCCGCCGATGTTGGAGCTCGGCGTGCACACGCGCACGCTCGACGAGCCCATCTCCCGCAGCGCGGCCGCCCCGGCGACGGTGATCGCTCGGCCATAGCCGCGGCCGCGGTGGTCTACATGGACGCCCATCGGCTCGATCAGTCCCGGCTTCCCCGGGCCGGCCGACCAGACCGTGACCACCGCCGCGGGGTTGCCCTGGTCGTCGTACACCCCCAGGCATCGGGCATCGGCGTAGAACGGTGCCGCGGACAGCTCGTGCATGTACTCGCGCGTGGGCTTGGTGGTGTTGAACGCGGACCGCAGTACGTCGGCAAAGTCCTGTGCCTGCTCCAGGCCGATCTCCTTGATCCGTACGCCGGCGTCCTCCACCGCTTCGGCGAGGTCGCGGAAGAGCGGCGTCCACGGCTCGTCGACGCCCCAGCCCTCCTTGGTCAACAGCTCGTGGAGCAGCAGGCCCTGCGGCGCCTCGATGGACACCGCTCCTTGCGGCAGCACGCCGCGCTCAGGCAGCGAAAAGTCCTCGACGAGCCGCCAGGCCAAGTCCTCGTCCTGGAAGGCGTCGGGAGCGACCGTCATCCGCACCAACGTCGGCGAATCCAGCATCCCGACAGCGAGGATCCGTCCGTCCCGGCTCCAGGTTCGGACCGCCGCGGCCGTCTCGGCCGTTCCGAACCGGTAGTTCCAGCCGATGTCCCCGGGATGCAGCTGCATCGGCGCGTCGTCGTGCTGCCACTCCCGCAGCGCCGCCACAGCCTCACGCACCCCGTCCGCCGTCGGCGTACTCAGCAAAATCGTCATGGCCGGGATCTGACCACCCCGTCTCGGTGGCGTGCAACCGATTAAGTAGTCACTCAGTTGGCCACCCCAGGTCACGCGAAAGGCCGGTCTCCCGAGTGGGAAATCGGCCTCTGAACTGCGGTGGAGCTTAGGGGATTCGAACCCCTGACCTCTTCCATGCCATGGAAGCGCGCTACCAACTGCGCCAAAGCCCCGCGGTGTCTTGCGACTCCGGAAGTTTAGCGGATGAGTGGCGCCAAAGAAAAATCGGATAAGAGCCTGTCCGCGGCAGGCGCCGAAGGGTGCCGCAGAACCTCTTGCGAGGTGCTGGTTGCCCTCCGCCAGTGTCCTGCAGTACGGGCGCCGACCCTCGGCAGGTCCCAGAAAAAGTCCGCCGAGCACGGTACGACGGACCGCAGCTCCCCCGCCAAAGGCGCCAGGCGGGCTGCCGCGAAGCGGTGTCTTCTCCACTCGCGCCCCAGTCGTCCCGCCGAACACCGGTGTGCCGCATGCTCGCTTCGCGCCGCCGCCAAAGGCGCCAAAGGAACAGCCGCCGCGGAGCGGTGTCCTTTGGGCGGAGCCCTTCTAGCGTTGGGGGTCGTCGGACATTACTGGTTCGGGGAGGGAGCCGGCGTTCCATTCTTCGATGCGCCAGCGGTTGTTGCGGCTGGGGAGGAGGGAGACCCAGTTGCAGTTGGAGAGGCCGCCGAAGGCGGGCCAGTAGTCCTGGGGGATGCCGAGGAAGAGGCAGATGCCGACGCGGGCGGCGAGGCCGTGGGTGGCGACGACGATGGTGTCCTCGGACGTACCTTGCTCGGCGATCCGTTCCAAGGCTGAGCAAAAGCGCGCGGCGACCTCTTCGACGGTTTCGCCGGCGGTGCCGCGACGCTGGGGTTCGCCGGCCCGGATCCGGGCGGCAGCCTCGGGATTCAACGAGGCCAGTTCGGCCATGGTCATGCCGGCCCAGTCGTCGACGTTGATCTCACGCAGCGCCTCGTCGTACTCGATCTTGAGGCCGGTCAACGAAGCCAGCTCAAATGCGGTGGCCGCGGCGCGCTGGAGGTCGCTGGCGAAGAGGCGGGTCGGGGCCAGTGACGCCAGCCGGGAGGCGGCCTCGCGGGCCTGCGATACGCCGACCTCGTCGAGGGGGATGTCGGCTTGGCCCTGGATCTTGTCCTGCAGGTTCCATTCCGTCCGGCCGTGACGCCAGACGATCAGCCGGCCCGCCGTCATTCTGCCGAAGGAATCGGCGACGGCAGCGGGATCGTCGGGCAGTCGCGCCAGAGCCGCTCGAGGGAGTAGAAGCTGCGTTCCTCGGCGTGCTGGACGTGGATGACGATCTCGAGGTAGTCGAGCAGCACCCAGCGGCCCTCGCGGGCGCCTTCCCGGCGGACCGGCTTGGCGTCGAAGTCGACCCGCAGCTTCTCCTCGATCGCGTCCACGATGGCGCGCACCTGCCGGTCGTTCGAGGCGGAGGCGACCAGGAAGGCGTCGGTGATGGCGAGCTGCTCGGAGACGTCGAAGGCGAGGACGTTCTCGGCCTTCTTGTCGTGGGCCGCCTCGGCCGCCGCGGTGAGCAGCTGGATGGCGCGTTCGGTGGCTGGCATGCAGTTCCTTCTAACGGTTGGTGTAGAGCTCGCGTTTGGCGATGTACTGGACGATGCCGTCCGGCACGAGGTACCAGGTCGGGTTCCCCTTGGCGACCCGGGCCCGGCATTCGGTCGACGAGATCGCCAGCGCCGGCACCTCGAGCAGCGTGATGCGGTCCATCGGCAGTTTGTCCAGCGGCAGCTCGAGGCTCTCGGTGCCGGGCCGGGTACAGCCGACGAACTGGGCGAGTTTGAACATCTCGTCCACGTCGCGCCAGGTGAGGATCTGGGCGAGCGCGTCGGCGCCGGTGATGAAGAACAGCTCGGCGTCCGGGTACAGCTTGGACAGGTCGCGCAGGGTGTCGATGGTGTACGTCGGTCCTGGCCGGTCGATGTCCACCCGGCTGACCGAGAACCTGGGGTTCGACGCGGTGGCGATCACCGTCATCAGGTACCGGTCCTCGGCCGGCGAGACCACCCGTTCGGACTTCTGCCACGGCTGGCCGGTCGGGACGAAGATGACCTCGTCCAGGTCGAAGTACGACTGCACTTCGCTGGCCGCGACGAGGTGACCGTGGTGGATCGGGTCGAACGTGCCGCCCATCACGCCAAGGCGCCGTACCCGCTCCACGGAAGCCACGTCAGCCTTTCAAGCCGCTCAGCTGTGCGGCCGGCCCTTGCCCATGATCACGGTGACGAGCAGCAGCAGGGCGAGCACGAACAGGGCGAACCCGCCGTACCACCAGGCTGAGATGTGCGAGGCCTCGGAGCCGGCTTCTTCGGCGACCGCCAGCAGCGGCAGCAGGTGCGTGTGCATGACGCAGAGCCTATCTCGTGGCCTGATGTACGAGCGCGACCGGTGGCCCGACTGGCCAGCCGGTCGCGCGGGCGATCATCAGCTGTGGCGGATGTGACGGGTCAGCAGCCGGCGCCAGACGGACGGCGCGGCAGCGCGGCGGTGGTACTGCGCGGCGACGCGGTGCAGCTCGTCGATATGGGCACGGGCGACTTCGGGGGTGATCATGAATCCTTCACTTCGTTTGTACGGCGGAGTCGGGGCGGGCTCATCCCGACACCAACCATTCTACGTCGACCACTAGGCTGTCACAAACGAATTAAAGGCAAATCCAGCCACCAACCTACGAATCGGCGGGTGAACGGCATGATGGACGCGATCGACCGGCAGCTGATCGAGGCACTCCGGAGCAACGGCCGGTCCAGCTGGGCCGAGCTCGGCCGCGTGGTCGGGCTGTCCGGTCCGAGCGTCCAGGAGCGAGTACGGCGGCTCGAGGAGCGCGGCGTACTGCTCGGGTACCGCGCTGTCGTCGCCCCGGAGCACGTCGGCCTCGGCACCAGCGCGCTGATCGGGTTGTTCCAGCGCGACGACGTGGAGACCGACGACATCGTCGACCAGGTCCGCGAGATCGCCGCGGTCGAGGACTGCTGGTTCGTCGCCGGCGACCAGGAGCTGGTCGTCAAAGTCCGCGTCCCCGACGTCACACAACTGGAGGCAGTGGTCGGCTCACTGCGCCGCGTCAACGGCGTGGTCCGGACGCGGACGACCGTCGTACTCTCGACCCGCTGGGAGGGCCGGCCGGCGCCGCTCCCCGACTAGCGCCAGTACGACGCCCGCGGCAAGAGCGAGCGTGGCCGCGACTGGGTAGAGCACCGACGGCGCGTGCTGGTAGACGGTCCCGCCGATGGCCGGCGCGAGGAACATGCCGCTGATCGACGCGGCGGCGTACAGGCTGGAATAACGCCCGACCATGCCAGCCGGCGCGGCATCGGCGACGTGCGCGGTCGCGGTCGGTTTGTAGAGCATCTCCCCCGCCGTGATGACCGCGACGGCCACCGCAGCTCCCGCGAGGGCGGGCCAGAAACCGAGCACGGCCAACCCAAGACCCACCAGCACGAACCCGAGAGCGATCACCCGCGAAGCACGATGCCGATGCAGCCGCACGGCGAGCGGTGCCTCACAGCAGACGATGACGACGGAGCTCAGCCCGATCAGTACGCCGTACGCGACCGCGGGCGAACCGGCGTCGCGCAGCAGCAACGGCATCGTCGCGAACAACTGCCGGTACACGGTGTCCACCATCACGATCGTTGCCAGCAGCACCAACACCGCCCGATCCCGCAGCAGCACCCGCCACATCCCGGACGAAGCCACCACATCCGTACGTCGCCCAGTCGGCACGAACCGCCACACGATCGCGGCCAGCACCAGGCTGGTCACCGCATCCAGAACGAAGACCAGCGAGAAGTCGTACGCCGCCAGCAAGCCGCCCAGCGGCGGACCGATGGTGAAGCCGGCATTGCTCGCGGTCCGCGACAGGGCAATCCCCTCGCGGCGACGCTCGGCCGGAAGCGCAGTGGCGACAAGCGCGCTCAGATTGGGACGACTCGCACCACCGAACAGACCGGCGAAAGCGGCCAGCACACCAAGCCCCACCGACGGCACGAGAGGCATCGCCAAGCAGCTCACAGCCCACGCCAGCTGGCTGACCACCGCGGCCTGCCGCAAACCGAAGCGATCTCCGAACCACCCACCGCATAGATTCCCACCGAGCAGACCCACGCCGTACGCCGCCGCCGCAAAGCCAGCCTGTTGCGCGGACATCCCACGGTCCTCGACCAGGTAGAGCGTGAGGTAGATCCACGCCAGCGCCCCCGCCGAGCTGACCAGCTGACCGACCATCACCGCCTTCAGCCAGCGCGGTAGTTCTGCGATCCGCCGCCAGTACATCGACACCCCCCAGCTAGAGTGAGTTCCCGACAGGAACTTACTCTAGTCTGGAGCTCGTGGTGCGGCGAAGCAGTTTCTCGCCCGAGCCGGACTGTGCGATCGCGCAGTCCCTCGGCGTGATCGGCGACGGCTGGGAGCTGCTGATCGTCCGGGACTTGGCCCGAGGCCTGGACCGGTTCGACCAGCTCGCTGCGTCGCTGAACATCTCCCGCAAGGTGCTAACGGAACGACTGACCGGCCTGCTCGACAGCGGCATCGCCGAGCGGTCGGCGTACCAGGACCGCCCGACCCGCTACAGCTATCGCCTCACGCCGCGCGGCCGCGCGCTGCTGCCGGTGCTGGTCGCGCTCCAGGACTGGGGCGATCGCTGGCTGCTCGGCGACGGCTCACTCACCGGCACCAACGCGGCCGGCGAACCGCCCGCCCATCGGATCCATCAACTCGTCGGCCACCGAGTGCCCGAGATCGCACTGCCAGCCACGTCCGGCGAAGCGCTGGACGTGGTGGACGAAAACAAAAAGGCCACCGTGCTGTTCGGCTACCCGGCGACCGGCCGCCCGACTCCACTGCCGGACGGCTGGAGCGACATCGCCGGCGCCAGCGGCTGCACCCTCGAAAACCGTCTCTTCGGTGCGAAGTACGACGATTTCGTTGCTCAAGGCATCGCCGTACGCGGCGTCAGCACCCAGCGCACCGACGAACAGCGGGCATTCGCGGCCGCCGAGGAGATCCCGCACCCGCTACTGTCCGACGTCGAGCTGGAACTCGCCGCCGCGCTCCGATTGCCGACATTCCGCGCCGGCGGGTACGAACGGTTGAAGCGCGTCGTGCTCGTGCTCGGGCCGGATCGCGTCGTACGGGCGGTGAGATATCCCGTGACCGACATCGCGGAAGTCGTCGACTGGGCCCTCACGACTGCTTGAAGAAGGTCCTGATCTCGGTCGCGATCCGGCCGACTGCCTTGGCGTTGCCGCGTGGGTTCGTCCCACCCGGATCGCTGGACGCACCGTGGTCGAGGCCGTCGAACTCGATCCGCTTGCAGTGCGGCAGGGCCTTCTCCAGCGTGTCACGCCACGGCTTCAGCGCCGCCAGCCCCTTGCTGCCACCCATCAACAGGACCTCGGCCGACACGTCACGGAACTTGTCGAACGTCCCGGCCAGCTCGGCGATCAGCGCGCCCTCGTGGTGAATGGTCGGCGCGAGCTTGCGCATCGTGATCGCGTCGGCGTCGAGCCCGCGCTCGTCCTTGGCCAGCATCTTCTCGGTCATCGCGATCAGCATCCGCCGCGGGAACAGCTTCAGGAACGACGGCGCCAGCTTCAGACCGAACATGCTCGTGACCATCGCGCCCGGGATGTCACCGCGGGCGATCTCCTCGTCGAACCGCGCCAGCCAAGCTCGGTGCGTCTCACCTTCCATCACCAGCGCAGGCTCGTAGACGGCTACCTTCCGCAGGATCGGCAGCGTACGCGCGGCCTCCATCACGACCGCGCCGCCGGCACTGACCCCGAACGCCATCGAAGCGCCGGCCTCGGTCAGCACGGCCTCGAGGTCTTCCACCTCCGTGCGTACGGCGTGATCCGGCCGATGCGGACCGGACAGCCCCCGCCCCCGCCGATCCGGCAGGTAGACGGTGAAGTCGCCGGCGAGCGCCTCGGCGAGCAGCGTGTGACTGCGCGCCGACTCCATGCTGCCGTGCACCAGCACGACCGCTGGGCCGCGGCCGGTCTTCCAGTACCCGATGCGGGTGCCGTCGCGGGATTCGACCGCGGCGGACGTCAATTCTGTGCTCATCATGAATCGATAGTTACACGTGATCTAGTTGCATTGCAACTAGTATCTGCAACACCTAAGCTTGCGAGCATGAACCGCTCCCCCTTGGCGCTCGCGATCCTCGGCCTGCTGGAGAACGGGCCGCTGCACCCGTACGGGATCCAGCGGTTGATCAAGCAGTGGGGCAAGGACCAGGTCGTGAACGTCGGCCAGCGGACCAGCCTCTACCGGATGATCGTCCGGCTGGAGGAAGCCGGCCTGATCGGCGTCGCCGCGACCGAGCGGGACGAGCGCTACCCCGAACGGACGACGTACCACCTGACCGACGCCGGCCGGACCGTCTGCCGCGAGTGGCTGGCGGACATCCTGACCACGCCGCGCAACGAGTTCCCCGAGTTCCCGGCGGCGCTGTCGTTCGTGATGCTGCTGACGCCGGAGACCGCTGGCGAACTTCTGCAGGAACGGCGGGAACGGCTGCAGCGACGGATCGCCGACTTCGACGCGGAGTTGAAGAGCGATGGGGTTCCCCGTTGGGCGCTGCTCGAGACCGAGTATCAGAAGGCGGTCGCCGAGGCCGAGGTGGCATGGATCGCGTCGATTGTCGACGATCTACAAGAGGGCTCACTGACTTGGACACCCGGACCGGTATGACCGAGGTCGAGGTGTGGTGGGGGCGGATCGGTCAGGTACGCGATGAGTTCGCCGCCGATCTTGATGCGGTCGAACGGCAACGCCTCGCGGCCTACGTGCGGGACGACGACAAGGCGCGATTCCTGTTGGGGTGCACAATCGTACGACGGTTGCTCGCAGCCCGGTTGTCGTTGCCGGCAGCAAGCATCGAGCTCACGAGAACCTGTGCCGACTGTGGCAAGCCGCACGGCAAGGTGCGGGTCGACGGTGCCGAGCTGTCAGTGACGCATTCGGGGGAGCTGGTCGGTGTCGCGGTCAGCGATCACCCGGTCGGGCTCGATGTGGAGAAGGTTGATCTGGGCATCGATGTGGACGGGCTCGCGAGGTTGAGCCTCGCGGACGAGGAGATCGCAACGCTCGCCAAATCCGACGACAGAGCGCGCGCATTCACGACGTACTGGACGCGCAAAGAGGCGGTCGTGAAGGCGACCGGGGATGGGCTGCGCACGGATCTGCGGACAATCACAGGTCCACCGGCTGGGTTTCAGCTGGTGGATCTGGAAACCGACACCGAGTACGTGGCGGCTCTGGCCGTGATGGCCGCTGAGCCGCTCGTCGTACTGGCGAAGGACGCTGCTCAGGTCCTGATTTGACCCTCGCCGGTGACGACGTACTTGGTCGACGTCATCTCCGGTAGGCCCATCGGGCCGCGGGCGTGCAGCTTCTGGGTGGAGATGCCGATCTCGGCGCCGAAGCCGAACTCACCGCCGTCGGTGAATCGCGTCGAAGCGTTGACGACGACCGCGGCCGAGTCGACCGCCTGTACAAAGCGCCGGGCCGCGGACTGTGAGCGGGTGATGATCGCGTCGGTGTGCCCGGAGCTGTAGCGCCGGATGTGCTGCACCGCGGCCTCGAGCGAGTCGACCACGGCTGCCGAGAGATCGAGCGAGCTGTACTCGGCCCCGAAGTCCTCGTCCGTCGCGGCAACAATATCCTTGCCAGCGGCAACCACAGCCGGGTCACCGTGCACCGTCACACCAGCCTCCGCCAGGGCCGGCAACGCGACACCCAAGAACTCGGAAGCGACGGACGAATGCACCAGCAGTGATTCGGCCGCGTTGCAGACACTCGGCCGCTGGGTCTTCGCGTTGAGCAGGATCGTCAACGCCAGCTCGAGATCCGCGTCCTCGTCCACGTAGACGTGACAGTTGCCGACCCCGGTCTCGATCACCGGCACCGTCGACTCGCTGACCACGGTCTGGATCAGCCCGGCACCACCGCGCGGAATCAGTACGTCGACCAGCCCGCGCGCCTGCATCAGCTCCTTCACCGCGGCGCGCTCCGTCGGCACCCCCTGCACCACATCCGCCGGCAACCCGGCCGACGCTGCCGCATCCCGCAGTACGGCGATGATCGCCTCGTTGGAGGAAGCGGCCGACGACGAGCCACGCAGCAGCACGGCGTTGCCCGACTTCAGGCAGATACCGGCCGCGTCGGCGGTCACGTTCGGGCGAGCCTCGTAGATGATCCCGACCACGCCGAACGGCACGCGGACCTGACGAAGCTCGAGCCCGTTCGGCAGCGTGTACCCACGCACCACCTCACCGACAGGGTCGGTCAGCCCGGCCAACTGCTCGAGACCGGCGGCCATCGCGTCCACCCGGCCCGCGTCCAACGCCAGCCGGTCCACGGTCGACTCCGGCGTACCGGCTTCCCGCGCGGCCGCCACGTCCTTCGCGTTCGCCGCGACGATCGCGTCGGTGTCGGCCCGCAACGCCGCCGCCATCGCGTGCAGCGCCGCGTCCTTGGTCGCCCGGGAAGCCTCCGCCAGCGCGTAGGACGCTTCACGCGCCCGCCGGGCCAGCTCGATGATCTCGCTCACCTTCCCTATCGTAGGGCGCTCCCTCGCAGCCCCACCCAGCCGTCTCACCCTCAGCCGGCGACCCAGTAGGTGCGGGTATTCGTGAACTCGCGAAGCCCGGCAGCGGCCAGCTCCCGGCCGTAGCCACTCCGCTTCGTCCCGCCGAAAGGCAGCCGCGGGTCGGAGGCGACAACAGCGTTGATGAAGGCGGCCCCCGAGGTGACCCGCCGCGCCAGCTCGACGCCTCGAGAAGCATCGCGAGTCCAGACGCTCACCCCCAGCCCGTACGGCGTGGCGCCGGCCAGTTCGGCCGCGTGCGCAGGACCGTTAGCCACAGCCACTGCGGCGACCGGCCCGAACGTCTCCTCGTCGAACACCGGCATCCCCGGAGCGGTCCCGGTCAGAACCGTCGGCTCGAAGAAGTACCCAGGTCCCGCGATGCTCCCGCCGCCAATCGCCAAGACCGCACCGGCCGCAAGTGATGAATCCACCTGCCGCTGAAGGGCGACCCGCAGGTCGTCGCGGGCCAGCGGCCCGACCGCGACCGCACGATCGGTGGGATCCCCCACCACCAAGCCCTTGACGCCGGTAACGAACCGATCGATGAACTCGTCGGCCACCTCGGCCTCGACGATGAACCGCTTCGCACACACGCAACTCTGACCGGAGTTCGTGAAGCGCGCCCGGACCGCCGCCGCGGCAGCCGCCTCGACGTCTGCGTCCGCGAGTACGACGAACGCGTCCGAACCACCCAGCTCGAGTACGGACTTCTTCGACGCCCGCCCGGCGGCCGCTCCGACCGCGGCGCCCGCGCGATTGCTGCCGGTCAACGTGACGGCCGCGATCCGGTCATCCGCGATCAGCCGCTCGATGGTCGCCGGCACGTCCGGCTCCTCCACGACCACCGTGCGAACCAAGTGCTCAGGGAATCCAGCGCGCCTGAACAACTGCTCGATCGCCAGCGCGGACCCGGTCACGTTCGGCGAGTGCTTCAGCAGCACTCCGTTGCCAGCGGCAAGCGTCGGTACGGCGAACCGCAACACCTGCCAGACCGGGAAGTTCCACGGCATCACCGCGAGCACCAACCCGATCGGCTCGTACGACACCCACGCCTTCGCACCATCGACCATGACCTGCTCGTCGGCGAGGATCGCCGCGCCGTTCGCGGCGTAGTACTCGGCGGTGACGGCGGACTTCTCGATCTCGCCCTCGGCCTCGCGGATCGGCTTGCCCATCTCGGCCGTGATCAGAGCGGCAAGCCCATCGGCAGAAGCCCGGAGCTCAGAAGCCAGCCGGGTCAACGCCTCCAGTCGCTCGCCAACCGGCACAGATCCCCATTCGGCAGCAGCTTGCGCAGCTTGTGCGACGACCTGCTCGAGCTGCTGCAAAGTCATCGCGTCGTACGTCGCCGGCGTGGTTCCGTCGGTGGGATTGACCGTGGTGATCATCGGGCGCTCAATCCGCCACGGTCGTTCTCTGACAGGTGCTCGACGGTCTCGCCCGTCTCGGTCATGGTCCGGGTGACGTCGCGACCGCCGTACACCCAGTAGATCCGCATCGGCGTGGTGCCGCGGTTGAGGAACCGGTGCGGCACGCCGGCCGGAACCCAGGTCGCGTCGCCCGCGACCAGATCGAACCGCTCGCCGTCGATCTCCGCGACGGCGTCGCCTTCGAGGATCAGGACCGATTCCTCCACGTTGTGACTGTGCAGGGGAAGGCCGGTGCCCGGGGCGAAGACGGTCTGCCCGGTGGTGATGCGGTTGGTCTCGGAGTTCCAGCGGCCGACGTACGGCAGGGTGACAACGCCGTTGCCGCGGTCGAACGGCACGATCTCGCCGGGACGGATCAGCAGGTTCATCATTTGCCCTCAAAGTGGAAGAGACGGCTGGCCAGGGTGTTGATCTGGCTGCCGGGTACGACGTGCTCGGCCACGGCTTCACGCCAGACCTTGAAGTGCGGGGCCGATCGATGCGCCTCGACAGCGGCCTCGTCGGTGTACAGCTCGTACAGGGTGAAGTGGTGGTCGTCAGCCTCGTCCTGGCTGACGTCGAAGTACCGGCAGCCCGGCTCGTCGTGGTACGAGCGTTCGGCGTTGGTCCGGATCGCCTCGACGAAGTCGCCGAGATGTCCAGGGATCACCTGGAGCGAGACGGTGAGGCTGATCATGCGACGAGTTCCTCCGTGGGTGGCAGGTCGACCTGGGTCTCGGCGCCGAGCGTGACCAGGCCGGACCAGGTGGTGGCGGTCAGGGTGATACCGGTGACGGCGTGATCGGCGAGGTTCTGGTCCTCCAGCTCGCCCGGGACGAGGATCCGGTCCGCCCAGGCGGCGGTCTCGGCCGATCGGGTCGCGTCGACCAGGGCTTCGACACGTTGGGCGTACGACGCTGGGTCGCCCATCGCGGCGACGTCGATGGTGAGCAGCAAATGCCCGGCCCCGCTGGGCGCGTCCGGCTGATAAGGCCCGGCGACGTCGGCACCGAAGGCGCTGCCGGTCAGCACGCCGGCGAGGACGTCGAACATGAACGAGATCACGTAGCCCTTCGGCCCAGCCATGGGCAGGATCAGGCCCTCGATCGCCTGGCGCGGGTCGGTGGTCGGGTTGCCGGCGGCGTCGGCGGCCCAGCCCTCGGGGATCGCGGTCCCGCGCTCCGCCGCGAGATAAACCTTGCCGCGGGCGACGGCTGTGTTGGCCAGGTCCATCACCACTGTCCCGTGCCGGCCGGCCGGAGCCGCGATGGACCAGGGATTCGTGCCGATGCTCTTGCGCCGGCCGCCCCACGGTGCCATCGCGGGACTGGCGTTCGTGCACAGGAAGGCGACGCACCCCTGATCGGCCGCCTTGCGGGTGAAGTACGCCGCGGTGCCGAAATGACCCGAATTCCGGACGCCGATCGCGCTCACGCCGTACTCGCGAGCGCGGTCGACGCCCAGCGAGATCGCCTGGCCGGTGATCACCTGACCGATGCCGTTGCCGCCGTCGAGCACCAGCAGCGCACCGGTGTCGCGGACGCGCTCGATCCGGGTGACCCGTTCCATTGCGCCGCTACGGAGGCGGGCGACGTACCACGGCAGCCGGAGCATGCCGTGGGACGCATGCCCCCAGAGCTCGGCGGTCACCAAGGTGTCGGCCAGGAGGTGTGCATCGGGCTCGGGCACGCCCTCCGCGCGCAGCACGGCCTCAGCGAAGGACAGCAGCGCCTCCGGGCGGATCCGCTGGGCAGATGCCATCCGCTGCTCCAATCTGACGGTTTGCAGGGATGACACCAATGAAGCATACTTGTATACAAGTGTGCAAAGGGAGAGGCCAGATGACGGACAAACTGCGGCGCGCCTCCGGCGGACAGGTCGTGTACGCCGAGCTGAAGCGGCAGATCCTGTCGCTCGAGCTGCCACCGGGCCGGCGGCTGTTCGAGCCGGAGCTTTCCCAGCAACTGCAGGTGAGCCGCACTCCACTGCGCGAGGCCCTCCGGCTGTTGCTGGCCGAGGACCTGGTGGATCAGCTGCCGACCGGCGGGATGGTCGTGCGGTCCCTGTCGGCCGAGGAGATCGACGAGCTCTACACGGTCCGGGCGGCGCTGGAGGGGCTGCTGACCGCGGAGGCGGCCGAGCGGATGACCGATCCGGCAGCGGAGACGCTCACCCGGCTGGTGGCGCGGAACGAGCGGCTGGTCGAGTTCGCCGAGGACGCCATGACCGCCGGGCACGACTTCCATCTCGCGATCGCCGAGATCGCCGCGCACGGGTGGGCGGCCAGGCTGCACCAGCAGGTCGACGGTCAGATGGCGCGGTACCGGGCCTTCACGAACCAGTCGCAGCTGCGCAGGTCCGCCGCGTTGGAGGAGCACCGCGGCATCCTCGACGCGTTGATCGGCCGCGACGCCGCCCGGGCTCGTGAACTCGCCGAGGCCCACGCCCTGACGGCTCGCGATACAGCCCTCGCAGCGATCGGCGAACGGCTCCCCTAGCGCCGGACGAGCCGGTATCGACGCTCGGGCCGGCCGGCGACGCCGTACCGGGGACGCATCTCGGCGCGGCCGATGGTGACCAGGTGTTCGAGGTAGCGGCGGGTGCTGCTGCGGGAGAGTCCAGTCACCTCCGCGCAGTCGCTGGCGGACATCCCGTCGTCCGGAGCATCGCCGAGTGCCTGGACCACGAGATCGGTCGTTTCCGGACTGATCCCCTTGGGCGCGGCCACCGCACCCCGGCTCCCCTGCGCACGGAACACGCGGTCGACCTCCGCCTGGTCGACGTCGGTCAGGCGCTGGAGCTCGGCCCGGTGCTCGGCGTACTCCTTCAGCCTGCTGCGGAGCGACTCGATCTCGAAGGGCTTGACCAAGTACTGGAACACGCCGCCGCGCAACGCCGTACGGAGGCTGTCCAGATCACGCGCGGCACTGATGACGATGACGTCGACCGGATAGTCGGCCGCCGACTCGCGGAACCGCCGCAGTACCTCCAGACCGCTCATGTCCGGCAGATGGATGTCGAGCAGGACCAGGTCCGGCCGCAAGGAGCGTACGGCGGCCAACGCCTCGGCACCGTTGCGGGCGGCACCGACCACTTCGAACCCAGGCTGCCGGGAGACCACGCTCGAGTGCAGCCGCGCCACCATGAAGTCGTCGTCGACGACCAGGACGTGAATCATGTCCGCACCACCGGAGCGAGCATCGGCAAAGTCGCCACGAACACGGCCCCCGCATCGTTGTGCACAGTGACATCGCCCCCGCGCTTGCGGCAGATCACCCGGACCAGCGCAAGCCCGATCCCGTGATCGCCGGACTCGCTGTTCTTCGTACTGAAGCCATGCGCGAAGACCCGATGCTGCATCGCACTGTCGACGCCGGGCCCGGAGTCCCGGACCTGAATCCGGACCGCACCCGCGCGCTCGAGCACCTCGACGGCGACGAACGGATCCGGCGCTCCCGCGGCCGCGTCGAGCGCGTTGTCGACCAGGTTGCCGAGGACGGTCGAGACATCGGTCGCGAGCCGCTCGTCCAACCGCGGGAGCAGGCTGCCCGGCTCGATCTCGAAGGTGACGCCACGCTCGACAGCCTGCGACGACTTCGCGATCAGCAGGGCGGCGACGGCCGGGTCAGCCACCCGGGCCGTGACGCCGGCAGTCAGCTCGGTCTGGTCAGCGGTCACCTGCCGGATGTAGCGCAGCACCTCGTCGTACTCGCCCAGGTCGACGAGCCCGCTGACGATGTGCATCCGGTTGCTGAACTCATGTGCCTGTGCACGCAATGTGTCGGTCGTGTTGCGGGTCAGATCGAGCTCACGTTGCAGCTCCAGCAGTTCGGTCCGGTCGCGGAAGGTCGCGACCCAGCCGATCTGCCGGCCGTGGCTGCGGACCGGCATCCGGCTCAGCGTGAGGACGCGGCCGTGCAGCGGCAGGATCTGGTCGGTGGCCGGATCCGGCCCGTCGAAGATCTCCAGCAGCCGGCCGGTGTCGTCCACCTCGCGCAGCGCCCGTCCGGCCGACGCCAGCGGAATCCCCAGCAGATGCGCCGCTTCGTCGTTCACCATGGTGATCCGCCGCTGGAGATCGACCGCCAGGACGCCTTCCTTGATGCCGTGCAGCAGAGCTTCCCGCTGCTCCACCAGCCCGGTGATCTCCCGCGGCTCCAAGCCGAGGGTCTGCCGTTTCACCGTTCTTGCCAACAGCAACGACCCCAGTACGCCGAGTAGGCTCGCGATGCCGAGGTACGTGAGCAGGTTGGGCAGGGCCTCCTGGAAGTTGGCCAGCACCGAGGGGTACTGCCGGCCGACTGCCACGACGCCATCCGTCGCTCCGGTGTTCTCGTTGAGGATCGGTGCCATCGCGAGGGCAGCGCCCGTCGCCTCGTCCTGCCCCACCCAGGAGCGGCCGAGGAACGCGTCCGTCGCCTGCACCCGCAGGACCGAGTTCTTCGGCAACGGATCGGAGGAGACGATGATTCGCCGGTCCCGCAACGCCACCACGATGTACGTCGAACCGGACAAAGTGCGGCCGGCCTCCACCTGGGACTGCGCCTGGCCGACCAAGGCGGTGCCGTTCGAGGCGGCCGCGCCCCGTACGCCGGACGTGACGGCCAGCCGCTCGGCGACCTCGCGGGCCCGCTTGCCCTCGGTTTCGTGGAAGCGTGCATTGGACTGCGCCAATGAGACGGCGGCGACGCCGACCAGTACGACGAACACGATCAGCAACTGCATGGCCAGCATCCGGCCGGCCAGCGTCCAGCGACGCCGGCCCAGCAACGCCGGCCACCTCGGTTTCACGGCTCGATTGTGCTCGGACGGGCCGGATCGCGCCATCTTTGGCGTGAGCACAATGAACACAACGGAGTTTGCGTGCGTAACGGTGACACCGCCACCGCGCGCGCGGCACGCTGACGGCGACTGGACCCCTGCAGACCAAGGAGACCGCCGTGAAAGCACGGACGTGGTTCACCAGCATCACCGCCGTCATGGCGCTCGCCGTCGCGGCCACCGGCTGCGGCGTCAGTGCCGACGACAACACCTCCGGCGGAACCGACAGCGGCCCGGTGAAGGGCCTGCGCATCCTTGTCCCGAACTCCCCGGGCAGCGGCTACGACACCACGGCTCGGGCCGCCGCGAAGGCGATGCAGGACGCCAAGCTGACCGACACGGTCGAGGTGTTCAACACCGCGGGCGCCGGCGGCACCGTCGGCCTGCAGCGACTGGTGAACGAGAAGGGCAAGGAAGACATCCTGATGCAGATGGGACTCGGCGTCGTCGGGGCCGTCTACACCAACAAGTCGAAGGCGACCCTGCAGGACACCGTCCCGATCGCCAAGCTGATCGAGGAGGCCGAGGCGATCGTCGTACCGAAGGGCTCGCCGTACACCAGCCTGGACCAGTTGGTGGCCGCGTGGAAGGCCGATCCCGGCAAGGTGCCGGTCGGTGGCGCCTCGAACAAGGGCGGCCCGGACCACCTGACCCCGATGCTGCTGGCGAAGGCGGTCGGCGTCGAGCCGAAGAGCGTCAACTACGTGCCGTACGACGGCGGCGGCGAACTGCTCACCGCGGTGCTGGGCAAGAAGATCGCCTTCGCGGCGACCGGGATCGGCGAGGTCGCCGAGCAGGCCAAGAGCGGTGACGTGAAGATCCTCGCGGTGACCACCGACAAGCCGGTCGAGGGCGTCGACGCACCGACGCTGAAGAGCCTCGGCGTCGACCTGGTCTTCACCAACTGGCGTGGCATCGTCGCGCCGCCGGAGCTGTCCGACGAGAAGAAGAAGCAGTTCGTCGAGCTGCTGACGAAGATGCACGACTCACCGCAGTGGAAGCAGACGCTGGCCGATCAGGGCTGGGCCGACGCGTTCCAGACCGGTGACGAGTTCAAGTCGTTCCTCGACAGCGAGAACGACAGGGTCGCCGGCGTGCTGCGAGAACTGGGTCTCGTGGCCTGATGAGCACCCCGTCCACAAGCGTGAAGCAGGGCCGCTCCGAGCTCGGAGTGGCCCTCCTGCTCCTCGTCCTCGGCGGCTGGGCCGTGGTCGACGCGCTGCGGCTCACCGAGCAGCAGAGCCCGGGGCCGATCGACGCGAAGACGATCCCGCTGGTCGTCGGCGGGCTGCTGATCCTGACCGCGGTCCTGCTGGCGATCGACGTACTGCGCGGTGGCAGGGGCGAACAGGAGGCCGGCGAAGATGTCGATCTCGGTCACGGCAGCGACTGGAAGACCCTTGGTCTGCTGGCCGCGGCGTTCCTGGCCAACATCCTGCTGATCGACCGGCTCGGCTGGCCGATCTCCGGGGCGGTGTTGTTCTTCGGCACCGCCTTCGCCCTGGGCAGCCGGCATCTGATCCGCAACGCGATCATCTCGATCGTGTTGTCGGTCGGCAGCTGGTACCTGTTCAACCTCGCCCTGGGCATCGCCCTGCCGGTCGGCATCCTCAAGGGGATCCTCTGATGAACGCGTTCACCGAGCTGCTGAACGGCTTCGCCACCGCGGCCCACCCGACCAACCTGCTGTACGCCTTCCTCGGCGTCCTGCTCGGTACGGCGATCGGCGTACTGCCCGGGATCGGTCCGGCGATGACGATCGCGCTGCTGCTGCCGCTGACGTACTCGCTCGAGCCGACCCAGGCCTTCATCATGTTCGCCGGCATCTACTACGGCGGCATGTACGGCGGTTCGACCACCTCGATCCTGCTGAACACACCAGGGGAAAGCGCCTCGGTGGTCACCGCGATCGAAGGCAACAAGATGGCCCGGAGAGGCCGAGCCGCCGCGGCGCTGGCCACGGCGGCGATCGGATCGTTCGTGGCCGGCACGATCGGCACGCTCGGCCTGGCGCTGCTGGCACCCGCCGTGGTCAAGCTGGCCATCAAGATGGGCGCACCGGACTACTTCGCGGTGATGGTGCTGGCGTTCATCGCGGTCACCACCGTGCTCGGCTCGTCGAAGGTCCGCGGCCTGGCCGCGCTCGCGATCGGGCTGCTGATCGGCCTGATCGGGATCGACCCGACCTCCGGCCAGCAGCGGCTCACCCTCGGCATCCCGGAACTTGCCGACGGCATCGATGTCGTCGTGGTCGCGGTCGGCCTGTTCGCCGTCGGCGAGGCACTGTGGATCGCTGCCCACCTGCGGCGTACCCCGGCCGAGATCATCCCGGTCGGCGCCGCGCGGATGAATCGCGAGGACTGGCGACGGTCCTGGAAACCCTGGCTGCGCGGGACCGTGATCGGTTTCCCCTTCGGCGCGATTCCGGCCGGCGGCGCCGAGATCCCGACGTTCCTGTCGTATGTCACCGAGAAGAAGCTGACCAAGCACCCCGAGGAGTTCGGCAAGGGTGCGATCGAGGGCGTCGCCGGTCCCGAGGCGACGAACAACGCGTCGGCCGCGGGCGGTCTGGTTCCCCTGCTCACGTTGGGGATCCCGACCACCGCGACCGCCGCGGTGATGCTCGGCGCCTTCCAGGGGTACGGCATCCAGCCCGGGCCGCGGTTGCTGCAGACGCAGCCCGAGCTGGTCTGGGGCCTGGTGGCCAGCCTGTTCATCGGCAACGCGATCCTGCTCGCGCTGAACCTGCCGCTGGCGCCGATGTGGGCCAAGCTGCTGCGGATCCCCCGGCCGTACCTGTACGCCGGCATCCTGTTCTTCGCCAGCATCGGCGCGTACGCCGCGAACCTGTCCACCTTCGACCTGTGGCTGCTGCTCGTCCTGGGCGGCCTCGGCTTCGCGATGCGCAGGTACGGCCTGCCGGTGGTGCCGGCGATCATCGGCATCATCCTCGGCCCGACCGCCGAGGAGCAGATGCGGCGTGCCCTGCAGATCAGCGACGGCGAGGTCAGCGGGCTCTACAACACCTGGTTCTCCAAGGCCGTGTACGTCGTCATCCTGCTGGTGCTGGTGGTTCCGCCACTGGTCGGCTGGATCCGCAACCGCCGGAGGCCGAAGGACAACGACGTACTCCAGCATGCTGAGAAGACAGGAGACTGATCGTGGCGATCATCGTCGGCTACGTACCGACCGCCGAGGGCGCCGCGGCGCTGGAGGGCGCGATCGAGGAGGCCAAGCTCCGCAAGCAGCGGCTCGTGGTGGTGAACTCCAGCCGCGGCGAGTCACTGGTCGACAAGCGGTTCGCGTCCGGCTCGGAGTGGGAGTCGGTCGAGCACCGCCTGGCCGATTCCGGTGTCGAGCATGAGTTGACCCAGCTCGTCGACAGCAAGGACGCCGGCGACCAGATCCTCAAACTGGCGCACGAACTCAACGCCGAGCTGATCGTCATCGGTCTCCGCCGCCGTACCCCGGTCGGCAAGCTCCTCCTGGGCAGCCAGGCCCAAACCATCCTGCTCCAAGCCGACTGCCCGGTCCTGGCCGTGAAGCCCTAAAGCAGGACCAGGTCGTCGCGGTGGACGACCTCACGCTCGTACGCCGCTCCGAGCTCCCTGGCCAGATCGCGGGTCGATCGGCCCAGCAGGTCAGGGAGTTCGGTGGCGTCGTAGTTCACCAGGCCCCGTGCGACGACGACACCCTCGGGTGACACCAGGTCGACGGGATCGCCGGCCGAGAAGGTTCCCTCGACCTTCGAGATACCGGCCGGGAGGAGCGACGTACGGCGCTCTGTCACCGCCCGTACGGCGCCATCGTCGAGCCAGAGCCGGCCTTGGCCCGAGGTCGCGTGGGCGAGCCAGAGCAAGCGGGTCTTGCGGCGGCGGCCGGTGGGGTGGAAGAGAGTGCCGACGGGTTGACCGCGAAGAGCTTCGCCGACGCGCGCGGCCGAGGTGAGGACGACCGGAATCCCTGCCTCGGTGGCGATTGCGGCCGCCTCGACCTTCGTCTGCATGCCGCCGGTGCCGACGCCGGACGAGCCGGTCCGTCCGATCCGCAGCGGTTCCAGGTCCGCCGGACCCCGGACGTCGGCGACCATCGACGTACCGGGCTTGCGCGGATCCCCGTCGTACAGGCCATCGACATCCGACAGCAGGAGCAGCAGATCGGCGTGCACGAGGTGGCTGGTCAGCGCGGCCAGGCGATCGTTGTCGCCGAAGCGGATCTCGGTGGTGGCGACCGTGTCGTTCTCGTTGACGATCGGTACGACGCCCAGCTCGAGCAGCCGCGCGAACGTCCGGTAGGCGTTGCGGTAGTGGCTTCGGCGGGTCACGTCGTCGACGGTCAGGAGCACCTGGCCGACGCGCAGGCCGTGCGCGGCGAAGGCATCGCTGTAGCGGGCCATGAGCAGACCCTGCCCGACCGACGCGGCCGCCTGCTGCGTCGCCAGATCACGCGGTCGCGAACGGAGACCCATCGGAGCCAGGCCGGCCGCGATCGCACCGGACGAGACGAGCACGACCTCGGTCCCTTCCACCCGCCGGGCCGCGATGGCGTCGACGAGCAGCCGGAGCCGGTCATGGTCGATCTTGCCGCGGTGGGTCAGCGACGACGAGCCGATCTTCACCACGATTCGCGTGGCCTTCACGGCCTCCGCGCGAAGCTTCATCAGACGTCCTGATCTGTGGCTTCCAACTCCGACGCTTCGAGCTCGCGCGCGTCCTTGCGCGCCAGCTTCTCCGCCTTCTCCGCCGCTCTCCTCGCCTCGGCCGGGGACAGATCCACCTCGTCCTCGATCCAGCCCTGCTTGTACTCGGAGCGATCCGTCTTGTGGGCGTGGTACTCGGTGTCCTTCAGCTTGCGGCGCTGAGCAGCCGGCCGGGCCTCCTCCAGCCGGTGGTCCTCGCCGCGCCGGGCCAGGATCTCGGCGCCGGCCTGGACCTCGGGCGCGAAGTCGAACACGATCGCGTTCGGCCCGTCGCCGATGACGACCGCGTCGCCCTCCATCGCGCCCAGCTCGAGCAGTTCCTTCTCCACGCCGAGCCGGTTCAGCCGGTCGGCCAGGTAGCCGGTCGCCTCCGCGTTCGCGAAGTCGGTCTGCTTGACCCAGCGCTCGGGCTTCTCGCCCTGCACCAGCCAGCCGCCGTCGTCCGGCAGCTTCTTCACCTTGAACTCCGGCCCGCCCTGCACCTGCGGCCGGATCACGATCCGCGTGGTGTCGGGCTTCTCCGCCTCCGCCCGACGCCGTACGACGATCTCCGCCATCGCGAACTTCAAGGCTTCCAGCCCTTCGTGCGAAGCGGTGGAGATCGGGAATACCCGCAGCCCGCGCTGTTCCAGCTCGGCCTGCACCATCTGCGCGATCTCCCGGGCGTCCGGTACGTCGATCTTGTTCAGGGCAACCAATCGCGGCCGGTCCTCCAGCCCGCCGTGGGCCTGCAGCTCGGCCTCGATCGTGTCGAGGTCGCTGAGCGGGTCGCGACCCGGCTCGTACGTCGCACAGTCGATGACGTGGACGAGCGCCGCACACCGCTCGACGTGCCGCAGGAAGTCGTGGCCGAGCCCACGTCCCTCGCTCGCGCCCTCGATCAGGCCGGGTACGTCGGCCACGGTGAACGTCGTGTCACCGGCGACGACGACGCCAAGGTTCGGGATCAGGGTGGTGAAGGGGTAGTCCGCGATCTTCGGCCGGGCGCGGCTGATCGATGCGACCAGCGACGACTTGCCGGCGCTCGGGAATCCGACCAGGCCGATGTCGGCGACCACCTTGAGCTCGAGGACTAGAGTCCGCTCGTCACCGTCCTCACCGAGCAGCGCGAACCCGGGCGCCTTCCGCGAGTTGCTGGCCAGCGCGGCGTTCCCGAGCCCGCCCTTGCCGCCTTGCGCTGCGACGAACTCGGCTCCGGTTCCGACGAGATCCGCGAGTACGACGCCATCCGTCGTACTGACGACGGTGCCGTCCGGGACGGGCAGGACGACGTCCGCGCCGTTGCTGCCGGCCTGGTGGTCACCCTTGCCCTGGGCACCGTTCGTGGCGGTGCGGTGGCTGGAGCGGTGGTAGTCGACGAGGGTGGTGGTGTCGGGGTCGACGCGGAGGATCACGCTGCCGCCGTCGCCGCCGTTACCACCGTCCGGGCCGCCGAGCGGCTTGAACTTCTCCCGGTGCACCGAAGCGCACCCGTTTCCGCCGCGGCCCGCGGCAACATGCACCGTGACCCGATCGACAAAGCTGGGAATCGCCATCGGTGTTCTCTACTTCCTGCAGGAGTTGCTGTCCGGCACAGAAAGCCTGTGCCTCTTACATAGCTGAAGGGCGGGCCCGCGGTATTCCGCGACCCGCCCTTCGACAGAGCTTGAAATACGTCCGGGTGGCGGTGTTACTCCGCCGGGGCCGGGACGATGTTGACGACGCGGCGACCGCGCCGGGTGCCGAACTCCACCGTGCCCTCGGCCAGCGCGAACAGGGTGTCGTCGCCGCCACGGCCGACCAGGTTGCCCGGGTGGAAGTGGGTGCCACGCTGGCGGACGATGATCTCGCCGGCGTTGACCAGCTGGCCGCCGTACCGCTTCACGCCGAGCCGCTGCGCGTTGGAGTCGCGACCGTTACGGGTCGACGCTGCTCCCTTTTTGTGTGCCATTTCTGATCAGCTCACTTCTTCTTGGCGTCGATCGCGGTGACCTTGACCTGGGTGTAGTGCTGACGGTGCCCCTGGCGCTTACGGTAACCGGTCTTGTTCTTGTACTTGAGGATGTTGATCTTGGGGCCCTTGGTGCGGCCCAGGACCTCGGCCGACACAGCCACCTTGGCCAGCGCGGCGGCGTCGGTCGTCACGGTGTCGCCATCGACGACGAGGACTGCGGGCAGCGAAACCGTCTCGCCGACCTGGTCCGTCAGGCTGTCGATCTCGATGACATCGCCGACGGCGACCTTCTGCTGGGTGCCGCCACTGCGCACGATCGCGTACACCGTGGATCTCACTCTCTGCTGGTTCGGAAGTTCTAACGGGGGCCTGCACAGACCTGCTAGCGGCCCACACAAACATGGCACGCGGAAGGCGCGCCGACGCTCAAGTTTACGGGTCCGCTCACAGACGGGTCAAACCGGGTCAATTGGCGCTCGTGACCAGCTCAGCAGCCTCAGCCGCCTCACCAGTCCCGTTGTCGCCTGCGTCACTCTTGCGTCGACTGCGCCGCCGCCGGGTCGTGCCGTTCTTGGCAGTCCCGTTCTGCTCGGCCGCCGCAGTCTCGGTTCCTTCGAGTACGACGGACGTCGCCTGACCGGCCGCGGCACCGCCGTCCGGGAACCCGGTCGCCTCCGGGCTCCCCGGCTGGTCGGCCTCCGCCGCCACCGGGTAACCCGTCGGCTCCGCCGTACCTGCCTCGGCTCCCGCCGTACCGCCGCCGGCTTCCGCCGTACCGGAGTCACCTGCGGGCTCGTCCGACTTCTTCGTATCCGCCAGAGCGGAAGCTGCGGCGATCTGGGCGACCTTCAGGGCGGCGTCCTTGTGCTGCGGGGCCTCCGGCTCGGTCTGCTCTTCCTCGGCGCGGCCCTTGCCCCGGCCGCGGCGACGGGAGGTCTTCTTGGCCGCCGTACCCTCGTCGGCGGCCGGCTTCTGCTCCTGGCCGTTGCCGTTGCGGCTGTCCCGGCGGCGCGATTCCTTGGGCTCGTCGTGCAGGATCAGCCCGCGGCCACCGCAGTGGTCGCAGTTCTCGCTGAACGCCTCGAGCAGGCCGGTGCCGATCCGCTTCCGGGTCATCTGGACCAGGCCGAGCGAGGTGACCTCGGCCACCTGGTGCTTGGTCCGGTCCCGGCCCAGGCACTCGACCAGCCGGCGCAGCACCAGGTCCCGGTTCGACTCCAGCACCATGTCGATGAAGTCGATCACGATGATGCCGCCGATGTCGCGGAGCCGGAGCTGCCGGACGATCTCCTCGGCCGCCTCCAGGTTGTTCTTGGTGACGGTCTCCTCGAGGTTGCCGCCGGAGCCGGTGAACTTGCCGGTGTTGACGTCGACGACCGTCATCGCCTCGGTCCGGTCGATGACCAGCGAACCACCCGACGGCAGCCAGACCTTGCGGTCCAGCGCCTTCTTGATCTGCTCGTCGATCCGGAAGTTCGCGAAGACGTCACCGTCGCCATTCCACTTCTCCACCCGGTCGGCCAGGTGCGGGGCGACGTCGGAGACGTACTCGCGGACCTGGTCGTACGCGTCGTCACCGGAGATCACCAGCTTGGTGAAGTCCTCGGTGAACAGGTCGCGGACCACCCGGATGAGCAGATCGGGCTCGCCGTGCAGCAATTGCGGGGACTGGCCGTTCTTCGACTTCTTGTCGATGTCGTCCCAGTACCGCTGCAGCCGGCTGACGTCGGCGGTCAGTTCCTCTTCGGTCGCGCCCTCGGCCGCGGTCCGGACAATCACGCCGGCCTCGTCCGGGACGATGTCCTTGAGGATGCCCTTCAGCCGGTTCCGCTCGGTGTCGGGCAGCTTGCGGCTGATGCCGCCGTTGCCGCCGCGCGGGACGTAGACGACGTACCGGCCGGGCAGGCTGATCTGGTTGGTCAGCCGGGCGCCCTTGTGGCCGATCGGGTCCTTGGTCACCTGGACCAGGACCGACTGGCCGGACTTGAGCACCTGCTCGATCTTGCGCGAGCCGTTGGACCCGCCGAGCGTGGCCCAGTCGACCTCACCGGCGTACAGGACGGCGTTGCGGCCCTTGCCGATGTCGATGAACGCGGCCTCCATGCTGGGCAACACGTTCTGCACCCGGCCGAGGTACACGTTGCCGATCAGCGAGACCTGCTCCTCCTGGGCGACGTAGTGCTCGACCAGGACGTTGTCCTCGGAGACGGCGATCTGGGTCAGGTCGCCGCGGGCGCGGATCACCATGGTCCGCTCGACCGACTCGCGCCGGGCCAGGAACTCGGCCTCGGTCACGATCGGCGCACGGCGGCGGCCGGCGGCGCGACCCTCGCGGCGGCGCTGCTTCTTCGCCTCCAGCCGGGTCGAGCCCTCGATCGCGGTGACCTCGTTGGCGGTGTTCTTGCTGCGCGGCTCCCGCACCCGTACGACGGTCTCGTCCGGGTCGTCGGGCGCCGAAGCGCTGTCCTCGCCCTTACGGCGACGGCGACGCCGGCGGCGCCGGGTCGACGAACCCGCGCCCTCGGCCTCGTCGTCGGCCTCAGCCTCGGCCTGGTCGTCGTCGGAGCCCTCGGCGGTCTGGTCGCCGGTCTCCTGCTCGTCGTTCTCGTCGTCGTCGGAGTGCTCGTCGGTGCTGTCGTCGCCGTTCTCGGCGTCACCGGACTTGCGGCGGCGACGGCCACCGCGGCGGCGACGGCGACGGCGGGTGCCCTCGCCACCTTCCTCGCCGTCCTCGGACTGCGCGCTGTCGCCGTCCTCGTCCTCGGTGGTGCCCTCGGCCGCCTCGACCACCGGCTCAGCCGCGGTCGCCTCTTCGGCGTCCCGGCTCTCGGTGTCGCGGCCCCGCCGGTTCCGGCGGCGGCGTGTGGTCGTCGGCTGCTCGTCGGCGCCCGGCTCAGCTTCTGGGGTCGCCTCGTCGGTCTCCGGCGTCGCCTCGACCGGGCTGGTCGCCGCGGCCTGCTTCGGAGCCTTCTCCGGTACGTCGGCCGTCGGCGCCTGGAACAGCACCGGAGCGGCAACCGGAGCCCGACGCCGCGTACGCCGCTGAGGCGCCTCGCCGTCACCCTCCGCAGCAGCGCCGCCACCGGCTCCTGTCACGCTCTCGACGGCCTGCGCGGCGCGGCCGCGGGCGCTCGCACGGCTGTCATCGGCCTGGGCCGCGTCGTCACCAGCGTGCGCGGCGGCCCGGCCACCGGCTGCCGTCGTACGGTCGCCGACTCCGGCTGCGCTGTCGGCGTCAGTCGCGCCGTCGGCGGCTGCGGACGTGGCGGAGCCTCCGTCCGAGTTGGCGCCACGGCCGCGGGAGCGGGTGCGGCGCGAGCGGGTGGAGCCGGACTGCGCTCGATCACCGGCTGACGAGTTGCCTGCCGCGTCGCCGGACGCCGGGGCGTCGGCCGCGGCTGCGTCGGCGACTGGGCCGTCGGTGACCGGGGTGTCCTCGGTGAGGAGGTCGGCCTGGGCGGCGGCCTTCTTGGTGGTGCGCTTGCGGGTGGTCTTCTTCGCGGGCGCCGGAGCGCTCTCCACGACCGGCCCACCATCGGCCGGGGTCTCAGCCTCGGCCAGCTCCGGGAACCCGTCCTGGGCTGCGGCCTTCTTCGCCGTACGCTTCGCCGGCGCCTTCTTCGCGGCTGTCTTGGCCGCGGTCGTCTTCTTGGCGACCGCCTTCTTGGCGGTCTTCTTCACCGGCGCCGGGTCGGCGGCCTCGCCGTCCGACTGCGTCGGCACGGCATCGGTGGGGACGCCGTCACCGGCAGCGGCGGCCTTCTTGGCCGTGCGCTTGCGGGTGGTGGTCGTCTTCTTGGCGGCAGCCTTCTTCGCGGTCTTGCGGGCGGCGGGCTGCTGCTCCTGGGCGGTGGCAGCCGTTTCGGCTGCTTCGGTAGTCGGCTCGTTGTCGAGCATGCGGTGCGGTTCTCCTCAAGCCCTGCGGCGCATCCTGCGACCCCTGTCACGGGTCCGGCGCGGCCGCCGAGCGGTCACGGTTCGCCACTTCCGGCATCGGTGCCGGCGCGGCGGAAGCCTGCTGGATCCGCTCCGCCCGTGCTCAGGGCTCGGAGGGAGCGGCGGCGTCGCCCTCCGCTGTATGCGTCTGGTGGTCGTCCGCCTGGCCGGTCGCGGTCGCCTGGGTGGCGTCGCGGTCACGAGCGAGCGGGTCGTCCACCGTGCCGGTCGCCGCGATAAGCGGGCCCTGGGCGAGCCTGGTCAGAAGAGCCGGGCCCGTCACCGGGAGCGCCGCTACCTCGAGCACACCGGCGAGAACGTCGTCGGGTCTCACGGCCGGGGTTCCGTGCCGTAACACCACTTGCAGTATCGCACACGTCGCAACCGGCGCCGGTTCGTCCGCGACCGCGAGTCGCAGAACGGCGTCCCGACAATCGAACGAGCGAAGCCCGCGTTTGGTCATGCGCTCGACCAGAATTTCCTCCCGGGCGAGGAACGCCTCGACCGCGCCGGCGGCCTGGTCCGGATCCACCCCTGGCAACGCGATCAGCCACTCGCTCGCCTCCAGCCGGTCGGCCAGCGAGCCGGACCCGGCGACGACCACCTCGAGCACGTCCAGCCCCGGCGGCAGCGCCTCGTCCAGGGCGGACCGCACCTGCTCGGCGTCCCGGGTCTGTGTGAGCGAAATCTCCAAATACTCCGCCTCGGATGCGGCTCCGGTCGGCGCGGCACCGGCGTACGAGATCTTCGGGTGCGGGCTGAACCCGTGCGAGAACGCCACCGGCAGCTCGGCCCGTCGGACAGCGCGTTCAAACGCTCGCTGGAAATCCCGGTGTGAGGTGAATCGCAGCCGCCCCCGCTTGGCGAACCGCACCCGCAACTTCTGTACGGCGGGTAACTGCTGCGACGGAGGAGCTTGAACAGGAGCCACAACCCCATTCTCTCAGGCCCATTCCGCCGGACCGCCCCGCCAGCCCTCAGAAGCCACCGCGCCCAGAACTCCCCGCCACCGAAGCCACCGTGCGCCGACGAACGCTCCGCGAGTGAAGCCACCATGCCCGAGGAGACCCGCCAGTGAAGTCACCGCGTCGAGTGTGGGCGCCGCGTCGCCGGAAAGGGCTTGCCGACGACAAGGTTGCCCCACTCGATGAGCTCAGGGTCGGGCCGCTCTCGAGCCGTGGCCAACCGCCCACATTTGATGGGTTGACCAGTCAAATGGCGGGTTCCCCGCTGGCATCCGAGGGGGGAACCCACCATCGGATGGGTGAACCCACCAAATGGCGGTGGATCCCCGTGGGTCAGGGGTGGGCGGCGGACTTACCGGCGAGGTAGAGGGACCAGGCGAGGACGACGAAGGCGGTCGTGTCGAGGGCGACGCGCACGGCGTTGAAGGAGCGCCAGCGGGATTCGTTGAAGGCGGCGCGGGCCGCGGCGACGTCGATGGTGTCGGGGTCTCCGGCCGCCTTGAGCGCGTCGTTGAGCGGGACGTTGACCGCCATCGTGATGATCGCCGTGATCAGGTTGAGCACGAACGCGATCGCGATCCAGACCAGAGCAGCCTCCCCCAGGCTGAACAGGCCGGCGAGCAGCGTGAACACCAGCGAGCCGAGGAACCCGAGGCCGAGGAAGAGCGGGTTGAGGATCGCCCGGTCGACCGCCTGGAACGCGGCGACGAAGGTCTTGTCGTCGGTCTTCGCAAGCCCCGGCATGAACGCGTTCGTGTAGATCGCGTACACGCCGGCCATCATTCCGGTCGTCACGGTCGCCAGGAGCAGCGCCACTACCCGCAGTCCGTCCATCTCAGTCCCCCTACAACTTGGCGCATTGGCTGGACCGTGGTCCGGACACCTGGTTCGGCGCCTGCAGGTTCACCGGCGCCGGTGCGTTGCCCGAGCAGCTCAACGGCCCGTCGACCGTATTCCCCGCCAGTACGGCGGCCTCCGTCGTACGCGCGCGGGTCACGGACACCGGCCCATCGACCGTGGTCCCGACAACTACCACGCTTCGGCTCACCCCGTCGATACTCAGCGGGCCGCCGACCGTGCTCCGCAGCAACTGGAGATCGGCGGCGCCATCCGCCCGAACCGGGCCCACGAACCGGGTGTCAGAGGCAACCAACGACGCCCCGGCGGCGACCAGAACAGGACCGTTGATCGTGGCATCGACCAGGCAGGTGACCCCGGAACGCAGGAACAGCGAGCCGTGCACACCCGTGATCGTGGACGTACAGGTAGGGGCCGGACGCAACAACGTCACGGCGAACTGGCGCGGCGCCCCGATGTTGCCGGAAGCATCGATGGCGCGGTACTCGACCTGATGGCGCCCGTACCCCGGTGGTACGTCGTCCCACGGCACCACCCGCGGCACGCCGAGCTTGCCGTAGACGAGCTGGTCGATCTCGGTCCCCTCAGCGGTGAACCGGAACGGCGCGGACGCGACGGTCGGCCAGCCGTAGTAGTTGTACCAACCGTCCCCGTCGACCCTGAACTCCGGTACGACGTACCCGGCGCTGTCGTCCGTCGCGGCGAGACCCATCGTGAACGCGTCGTTGTAGATGTACTCCGGCCGGCTGCAACCGGGAAGCTCGCCGCCACGGCTGCCATCACCGCCACCAGGGCCGTCCATCGCTTGGTCCTCACAAACCACACCCCCAGCGGACGGCGACACTGCCGTGAGCAGCTTACGAACTCACCGAGACCCGTGTCAGGACCTTCCGCGTGGCGACCTGCGCGCCAAGCAGGCTGTCGTGCGGCATCATGAGGGGTCGGGGAACAGTGAGGAAAGGACATCGATGACGGAACCGGCGCAGTCGCCGCGGCCCGAGCCGGACCGTGCGACCGGAGTGGATGACGCCGGTGACGGCGACGGCAAGGGCATCTACTGGGTGCTGAAGAACGTGCTGATCGGGCCGCCGGTCAAGCGCATCTTCCGGCCGAACGTGGTCGGCGCCGAGAACATCCCCGCCGAGGGCCCGGCGATCATCGCCAGCAACCACCTCTCGTACGCCGACTGGATCTTCATGCCGCTGGTGCTCCGCCGGCGGGTCACCTTCGTGGCGAAATCGGACTACTTCACCGGCGCCGGGATCAAGGGCCGGTTCCAGCGCGGCTTCTTCAAGGGCACCGGCCAGGTGCCGATCGACCGGTCCGGCGGCTCGGCGTCCGAGGGCGCGATGCGAGCCGGGATGAAGGTGCTCGAGCGCGGCGAGCTGTTCGGCATCTACCCCGAGGGCACCCGCTCGCACGACGGCCGCCTGTACAAGGGCCGGACCGGCGTCGCCCGGCTCGCCCTGGAGGCGAAGGTCCCGGTGATCCCGTGCGGCGTGATCGGCACCGACGTGATCGCCCCGCCCGGAAAGGTGGTCGCGTCGATGGCCTCCCCGACGGTGAAGTTCGGCGAGCCGCTGGACTTCTCCCGGTACGAGGGGATGGAGAGCGACCGGCTGATCCTGCGCGCCGTCACCGACGAGATCATGTACAAGATCATGGAGCTGTCCGGCCAGGAGTACATCGACATGTACGCCACCAAGGCCAAGCAGCTGGAGGGCCGCGCGGTCACCGGAGCACCCAAGAAGGTCCGCAAGACGAACACCTGATCCGTCTCCTGAGACAGGTGGGGTCTACCCTGGGAGATCGTGGACGGACCGATCGCTTACCAGGGTGAGCCAGGCGCCAATTCGGCCATGGCCTGCACCGAGATGTACCCGGACCGCGAGCAGCTGCCTTGTACGACGTTCGAGGACGCGCTCGAGGCGGTCAGCAGCGGTCGCGCCGGACTCGCGATGATCCCGGTGGACAACTCGATCGCCGGCCGGGTGGCGGACATCCACCACCTGCTGCCGGAGTCCGGTCTGCACATCGTCGGCGAGTACTTCCTGCCGATTCATTTCCAGTTGCTCGCCGTACCGGGTACGTCGATCGACCGGATCCGGACCGTCCGCAGCCACGTGCACGCCCTCGGGCAATGCCGCAAGATCATCCGCGAGCACGGCTGGTCGACCGTCGTCGCCGACGACACGGCCGGCTCGGCCCGCGAGGTCGCCGAACTGGCCGACCCGACCGTCGCGTCGCTGTCCCCCCGCGCCGCCGCTGAGCTGTACGGCCTGGAGACGCTGGCGAGCGACGTCGAGGACGAGCACCACAACACGACGCGCTTCCTGGTCCTGTCGCGTGAGCCCGAGGTCCCGCCGGTCGGTTCCGGCCCGATCATCACGAGCTTCGTCTACCGCGTCCGCAACGTCTCGGCCGCCCTCTACAAGGCCCTCGGCGGTTTCGCCACCAACGGCGTCAACATGACCAAGCTGGAGTCGTACCAGCTCGGCGGCATGTTCTTCGCCACCCAGTTCTACGCCGACATCGAGGGCCACCCGGACGATCCCAACGTCGCCCTGGCGCTGGAAGAGCTGGCCTTCTTCTCCGTCGAGGTCCGCCTGCTCGGCGTCTACCCCGCCCACCCCTTCCGCGCCGAAATCGCCGAACCTCTGGCCAACCGGGCCCTTCGTCCACACCACTAATTCACCCGCGATGTCCGGGATCCCGCACTAGGGTTCCCGGGTGCATATCGTGACGGTCGACGGCCGTGTCCGCCCCGTCGCCCAACGCACCATCTGGGAACTGACGCTCTAGATCCCCGCAGCGGACATGAGGCGGCCGATGTTGGCTGGGGCGAGGAATTCGGCTGGTGACAGGGTGCCTACCTGCATGCTGACGAAGTCGTCCATGGCCTCCTGGTTGCCGTGGATCGCGCCGAGCAACTGCTGCATCTCCGGCGGCGGAGGCTGCAGTGTCGCCAGTTGAGTGGTGAACTCGTACATCGGGAACACGTGCTCATCCCTGCTCGTCTGGTAGTCGGCCATCGCCACGTCGTACGCGCGCTTTCCCTCGAGCCACTCGTCGATCGCCGTACTGCAGAGCTCGGCATCGCGGAACGCGTCGCTGATGCCCTGCGCGGTGATCGGGTCCTTGTTGTAGCCGGCGTCGCCGACCAGCGCCCAGCCTGGTCCGGCCGGGGTCCGGAAGAAGTTCTCCACCGCGCCGCCGAGGAACGGCTCGACCCTGGTCGCGGCCCGGAACCGGGCGGCGAAGTCCGGCGCAAGCTCGACCGTCTTGGCGAAGCCGGCTTCGACGTCGGCCTTGAACTCCTGCGCCTGCGCGTGCGGCCAGCCCATGACCATCAGGGTCAGCCCGTCGTTGGTCGGGATCACACCCCAGCCTCGCTCCGGCCGGATGATGACCTCGAAACCATCCGTCGGCAGATCGCTGTAGAAGGCGTAGTACGCGTAGGCGAGTCTCGGCTTCTCGTGATAGCGCGGCGCATCGACCCAGCGGGCGACGTGCGAGTTGCGTCCGTCGGCTCCGACTACCACCCGCGCCCGTTCGACGACCGGCGTACCGTCCTCACTGTGTCCGCGGATGCCGGTCACGGTGCCGTCCTCGACCTCCAGACCGTCCACGTTGAACCGCTCGCGAACTTCGGCCCCGGCACGTGCCGCGGCGTCGACCAGGATCTTGTCCAGCAGGTATCGCCGCGGCGCGCACCCGGCCGAGCCGCCGCCGACGGGTCGCGAGGTGCCGGCGATCGTCACCGGCCCGAAGTCGAACGAGTACCGCTCGATCCAGGGACACCCGGTCGCGATCACTTCCTCGAGCAGACCCCATCGCCGCAAAGCCGCAACCCCCTGCGGCTGAATGACCAGCGTCGACAGCGTGTCACTCGGGAAGCCGGCCCGGTCGACCAGCAACACCCGATATCCCTTACGCGCCAGCAAGATCGCCGTCGGTGAGCCCGCACACCGAGCCCCCACCACAATCACGTCGTACGTCGTCCCCATCTCAACCACCCCCGACCCGATCCTCGCACCATCACCCCCACCGAGGAACACCATCGCCCCCACGCCCTTTTCCGGAAGGAAATTTGCACCTGGCGACCAAAAAGATCCGCAAAGAGCTGCCGTGCGGTGAGGTCTTGTGTGCGTGAGGTGAGCGGGTGGAAGGTGAGCGGAGAGCAATGGAATGGGGGCTGGTTGTTCTGTGGGGGAAGGCGGTAGGTGCCGTCTTCGATCGAGGGGTGGCTGGGGGATTCGTCGGTCCGGGATCGCGCGGTGCGCCTGGCCGCGCGTATCCGACCTGCTTGATGGCCCCCACGGGAGGGGGAGAGATGCCGAGGAAGGCCAACGGGAGAGCGGACAAGCACCGCGACGAGCATCGGATGCCGGGCGACGTACCGCCGGCCGGTGCCACGAACGGCCTGCCGAAATCCAACGGAATGCCCGGCGCACCGACCGGCGACCGAATGCCGGCGACCGGCATGAGCGGCGGCGCGGGCGCGGGCGGAGGCACGGGCAGCGGTACGACGGGTGGCGGGATGCCCGGTGGCGGCATGAGCGGCGGCGTGGGTGACGGCGGGATGCCGGGTGGCGGGATGACGGGCGGCGGCGGGGCCGGAGGTGCCGGTATGAGCGGCGGCGCCGGTGGTGACGACCGGACCGAGTACCCGACCCGGCGGCAATGCGGTGTGATGGATGTGCACCGGCGCCTGCTGTCCACCTCGCCGGAGTACGCCGCCGCTCGGTCGGCGCTGGAGAACGCGACCACCGATTTCGTCGCCCGCCAGGAGAGGTTCGCCGGCGTCGCGCGTATCCCGGTCGTCGTCCACGTGATCTGGAAGACTGCCGCGCAGAACATCTCACAAGCCCAGATCGACAGCCAGATCGACGTACTGAACCACGACTTCCGGGCGACGAACCCGGACCTGTCGATCGTGCCGGCGCCGTTCACCGGGCTGATCGCGGACGCGCGGATCCAGTTCCACCTGGCGACCGAGGACCCGGACGGCAACTCGACGACGGGCGTCACCCGGACCCAGACGAGCGCCAGCTCGTTCG
This sequence comes from Kribbella antiqua, assembly GCF_004345665.1. Lineage (GTDB taxonomy): Bacteria > Actinomycetota > Actinomycetes > Propionibacteriales > Kribbellaceae > Kribbella > Kribbella antiqua. The sequence goes on along the minus strand of NZ_SLWR01000009.1, from coordinate 174,027 downwards.
GCACCGACGACCGGGTGAAGTCGAGTGCGACCGGCGGCCACGACCCCTGGCCGACCGACCGGTACCTGAACATCTGGGTCTGCCAACTCGGCAACGGCCTGCTCGGATATGCCCAGTTCCCGGGCGGTCCGGCGGACACCGACGGCGTCGTCATCCTGCACAGCGGCTTCGGCACCACCGGTACGGCGGCCGCACCGTTCAACCTCGGGCGTACGACGACGCACGAGATCGGCCACTACCTGAACCTGTTCCACATCTGGGGCGACGACGGCACCGGCTGCAGCGGCAGTGACGAGGTCGCCGACACCCCGAACCAGGCCGGCCCGAACTTCGGCGTACCGACGTTCCCGCACGTGACCTGCAGCAACGGGCCGAACGGCGACCTGTTCGTCAACTACATGGACTACACCGACGACCGCGGCATGGTGATGTTCACCGACGACCAGGTGGCCCGGATGGAGGCCTGCCTGGACACCGTCCGGTCCCCGCTGATCGAAAGCGGCGTCGCCGGTACGCCGGAACCGGCCGGCTCGGTGGTGTCGTGGGGTACGAACCGGCTGGACGCGTTCGTGCTCAGCACCGACCTGGCGATGTATCACAAGTGGTGGGACGGAGCGGCGTGGGGACCGTCCGTCAGCGGTTACGAGCACATGGGTGGTGTCTGTATGACTGCTCCGGAAGTCGCGTCCTGGGGACCGGACCGGCTGGACGCTTTCGTCCTCGGCACCGATCACGCGCTGTACCACAAGTGGTGGGACGGCTCAGCCTGGGGACCGTCACTCACCGGCTACGAGAACCTCGGCGGCGTCTGCCTGAGCCCGCCGCGGCTGGCCACCTGGGGACCGAACCGGCTGGACGCCTTCGTCCTCGGCACCGACCGCGGGCTCTACCACAAGTGGTTCGACGGGACCTCCTGGGGACCGTCCGACACCGGCTTCGAGTACCTCGGCGGCATCTGCATGAGCCCACCCGAAGTCGTTGCCTGGGGCACCGACCGGCTGGACGTGTTCGTCCTCGGCACCGACAACGCGGTGCACCACAAGTGGTGGGACGGCTCGAACTGGGGGCCGTCGGCGGTCGACTTCGAGAGCCTCGGCGGCGTCTGCGCCTCCCCGCCGCGGGTCGTTGCGTGGGGCGAGAACCGCCTGGACCTGTTCGTCATCGGCACCGACTCCGCGCTGTACCACAAGTGGTACGACGGCTCGGCCTGGTCCGACTTCGAGAACCTCGGCGGCGTCTGTACGACGGCTCCGACGGTTGTCTCGTGGGACGCGAACCGGCTGGACGTGTTCGTGCTCAGCACGGATTCGGCGCTCTACCACAAGTGGTACGACGGCTCGGCCTGGTCCGGCTGGGAGGCTCTGGGCGGCATCTGCACCGACGAGCCACGCGTGGTCTCGTGGGGCCCGAACCGGCTGGACGTCTTCGTCACCGGCACCGACAAGCAGCTCTACCACAAGTGGTGGGACGGCTCGGCCTGGTCGCCGTCGCTCACTGACTACGAACCGCTGGGTGGAGTCATCAGCGACTTCAAGGTGACCATCCCCGAAACGATGCCGGCAGCAACGATCGAACAGGTGGTGCTGAGCTGACCCGCACCAAAGGACGGTGGACGCACTCGTTCGAGGAGGACCACGACGGGATCAGCGTCTACCGCCGGGACGACTTCGCCTTCCCGCCGGCCCGCGGCCGGCGGGGGGTGGAGTTCCGTCCGGACGGAACCCTCGTCGAATGGGCGCTCGGCCGCGCCGACGTACCCGAAGCCAGGCCGGCCGGCCGCTGGGAACCGAACGGCCTGATCACCCGCAGCTCAGGCGGAAGCGCCCGGATCATCAAGGCCGAGCCCGACCGCCTCGAGATCATCTGGCAGGACTGACATGAGTGCTGTGCGCTATCTCGTCGTACCGACTGCTGATGCTGCTGATGGTGCGCAGTCGGCGCGGTTCGGGGACAAGACCCTCCTCTGGGTCCCGGCCGACCAACGCCTCGGCCGGGCCTCCCGGACCGCACCCGGCCTGCTGCTCGTCACGCAGGTGGGCCGGAGTTTCCAGGACGACTTCCCGGACGTGACGCCGTTGCTGGACCACGGCCGCCACCTGGTGATCTCGTCCGCCGACAAACCCCGCCGCCGCTCCACCACCTGCTGGCGGGTCGAGCCGTTGCGCGCCGGTACGACGATTGTCGACAATCCTCCGCTAGTCGCGGCGAGGGTGGATCCGGCTGTGGCCGACCTGGTCGGCGCATTGTCGCCCACGTCGTACCGGGCGGATCTGACGTGGTTCGCGAGTCTTCCGACGCGGCACTCGTTGAGTCCGTCGTTCGGCACCGCAGTCGACTTTGCCGCCGCCCGGATGATTGCCCTCGGCTACAGGGTCACCCGGACTCAGATCACCGTAGGCGCGGGTCATTCGGAGAACCTGATCGGCGACCGGGCCGGATCAAGCTCGGACCCCGGGCTGGTCCTGATCACGGCACATCTGGATTCGATCAACCTCGCCGGCGGCCCGGCCGCATCCGCACCCGGCGCCGACGACAACGCGAGCGGCTCGGCCGGTGTGCTCGAGCTCGGGCGACTGCTCGCGACGCAGCGGTGGCAGCACGACGTACGGCTGATCCTGTTCGGCGGCGAGGAGGAAGGGCTGTTCGGCAGCAAGCAGTACGTCGCCTTGCTGCCGCCGGCCGACCGGTCGAGGATTCGCGCCGTACTCAACATGGACATGATCGCGGCGAAGAACACGGCTGTGCCGACTGTGCTGCTGGAGGGTGCGCCGGTGTCGTCGGGTCAGATGACGGACCTCGCGACGGCGGCTGCGACGTACACCGGGTTGAAGGTGGAGACTTCGCTGAACCCGTTCGCGAGCGACCATGTGCCGTTCATCAACGCAAGGATTCCCGCGGTGCTGACGATCGAGGGCGCGGACAGCGCGAACGGTCATATCCATTCGGCTTCCGACACGGTGGACTTCCTGGACTGGGCGTTGGCAGCCGAGATTCTCCGGATGAACGTGGCCGCGCTGGCCGGCTGGCTCGAGCCGGTTGTTCCGGCGACCCGGCCGCGACCTGCTGGTTCCGTGGTCTCCTGGGGTCCGGGCCGGCTCGACGTGTTCGCGGTCGGCATGGATTCGGCCTTGCACCACACGGCCTTCGACGGGACTTGGCACGACCTCGAGTCGCTTGGCGGTTCTATAAGCTGACGCCCGTGTGGAGCGGATGCCTGAATGCGCGTGATGTTGGCGGGCTTCCGACCCGGTACGGCGTACCGACACGCGCGGGGGCGGTGCTTCGGACCGACTCGCTGGACAACCTGGATCAGGATGGCCTGGAGGCATTCGTTGCCGTCGGCGCCGGTTTGGTGCTGGATCTGCGGTCCGACTGGGAGCTGACGCAACCACATCCGCTCGACGGCTCGGCGTCGTACCAGCGGATTCCGTGGATCGATGACGTCGCCGATGCGGAGCGGGATCCAGCGGCCGAGCGGGTGCTGGCCGACCTCTACCGTGGCAGTCTCGACCGGAACCGTCGGCAGATCGCGAAGGCGCTTCGGGCGGTGACCGCGGCGCCGGTCGACGCGCCCGTGGTGGTGCATTGCAAGTCCGGCAAGGACCGGACTGGCCTGCTGATCGCCTTGCTGCTCGACCTGGTCGGCGTACCGCGGGAAGTGATCGCGGACGACTATGCGGTGAGCGAGGAACTGCTCGGCATCCCGGCTCGGCTCGCCGAACTGCCGGAGGACGAACGACCTGCGGCGGCGTTCTACTCGCGGACGCTGCCGTCGACAATCCTCGATTCGCTCGATCACCTCGATCACGCGTACGGCGGTGTGCGGTCCTATCTCGGCGCACTTGGACTCTCCGACGCTGAGATCCACCAACTGGCGACGCGGCTGGTGGAGGTCGACGTACAGGCTGTGTGACAGAAGCCGCGTTGGCCGGTGCCGACTTCGTTCTGGGCAGCGCTGACGAGCTCTTGCTCACCGAGCTGCTATTGGATGTCGTAACCGACTGCCTTAGTCTGGCTACTTCCTGTAAGTTTCTCACCACTGGGGACCGCATGAAGAAGCTCCTGGGCGCAGCCCTCACCAGCACTCTCGCCCTCGCCGGCCTGACGGTCGGCACACCCGCACAGGCGTCGACGCAGGCGTGCGACCTGGTCACCGCGCAGAGCGTCGGCTACAGCGCGCTGATGCTGTACGTCGGCGTCGGACTCGAAGGTTGTTCGAACAGCGTGACCGAGGTCAGCGTCGAGCTGCAGAAGGGATCGAGCGCCGCCGGGCCGTTCACCACTGTTGCCGAGAACTACGCCTACTCCGGCGGCGCCGCCTGGTTCGACGAGGGAACCGGCTGCGGCTACTACGTCGGCGTAGCCCACTGGCAAGACCAGAGCGAGACCACTCCCAAACCGACGTACTACTGCAACTGACCTCGCCCAGGACTGCAGGGTCTCGTCCGGGAGGCGTCACCCACTCGTTTCGGCAGGGCAAACTCCGCGAACCGGTCGGACCGGGCAACGAGCACGGCCACGGGATTGTGCCGGTTCGCGGAGGGGTGGGGCGCTGCCGTCAGACGACCGAGAGTGGGAGGAGTTTCTTGCCGGTGGGGCCGATTTGGATTTCGGTGCCCATCTGGGGGCAGACGCCGCAGTCGAAGCACGGGGTCCAGCGGCAGTCCTCGACCTCGATCGCGCCGTCCTCCTCGAGCGAGTCCTGCCAGTCCTCCCAGAGCCAGTCCCGGTCCAGGCCGGAGTCGAGGTGGTCCCAGGGCAGCACTTCGGCGTACTCGCGTTCGCGCGTCGTGTACCAGGCGAGATCGACCGGCTCGCCGGCGAGCGCCTTCTCGGTCGCCTCGACCCAGCGGTCGAAGGAGAAGTGCTCGCTCCAGCCGTCGAACCGGCCGCCGTCGCGCCAGACCTGCTCGATCACCCGGCCGACCCGGCGGTCGCCGCGGGACAGCAGGCCCTCGATGATGCCGGGCTTGCCGTCGTGGTACCGGAAGCCGATCGCCTTCGCGTAGTTCCGGTCCGAGCGGATCGCGGCGGCGAGCTTCGACAGCCGCGCGTCGGTTTCCTCCGCGCCGAGCTGCGAGGCCCACTGGAACGGCGTGTGCGGCTTCGGCACGAACCCGCCGATCGACACCGTGCAACGGATGTCGCGCCGCCCGGACACCTCACGACCGGTCGCGATCACCTTCTTCGCCAGATCCGCGATCGCGAGTACGTCCTCGTCCGTCTCGGTCGGCAGGCCGCACATGAAGTAGAGCTTCACCTGCCGCCAGCCGTGGCTGTACGCCGCCGCGACGGTCCGGATCAGGTCCTCCTCGGTGACCATCTTGTTGATCACCTTGCGCATCCGGTCCGACCCGCCCTCCGGGGCGAAGGTCAGGCCACTGCGCCGGCCGTTGCGGGAGAACTCGTTGGCCAGCGTGATGTTGAACGCGTCGACCCTTGTCGAAGGCAACGACAGCGACACGTTGCTGCCCTCGTACCGGTCCCCCAGGCCCTTGGCGACCTCGCCGATCTCGCTGTGATCCGCGGACGACAGGCTCAGCAGCCCAACCTCCTCGAACCCGGACTGCTTCAGCCCGTTCTCGACCATGTCGCCGATCGTGGTGATGCTGCGCTCCCGGACGGGCCGGGTGATCATCCCGGCCTGGCAGAAGCGGCAACCGCGCGTACAACCGCGGAAGATCTCCACCGAGTACCGCTCGTGCACGGTCTCGGCCAGCGGGACCAGCGGCTTCTTCGGGTACGGCCAGGCGTCCAGGTCCATCACCGTGTGCTTCGCGGTCCGCCACGGTACGCCGGTCCGGTTCGGCGCGACGCGCTTGATCCGGCCGTCAGTGAGGTACTCGACGGTGAAGAACTTCGGGATGTAGACACCGCCGGACGCGGCCAGGCGCATCAGCACCTCGTCGCGGCCGCCCGGGCGGCCCTCGTCCTTCCACTCCCGGATCACGTCGGAGATCGCAAGTACGATCTCCTCGCCGTCACCCAGTACGGCGGCGTCGATGAAGTCGGCGATCGGCTCCGGGTTGAACGCGGCGTGCCCGCCGGCCAGCACGATCGGGTCCTCGTCGGTCCGGTCGACGGCGTACAGCGGGATGCCGGCCAGGTCGAGCGCGGTCAGCATGTTGGTGTAGCCGAGCTCGGTCGAGAACGACAGCCCGAAGACGTCGAACGCCCGTACCGGCCGGTGACCGTCCAGGGTGAACTGCGGGATGCCGTTGTCCCGCATCACCTTCTCCATGTCCGGCCAGACGGAGTACGTCCGCTCGGCCAGGATGTGATCCCGCTCGTTCAGCACCTCGTACAGGATCTGCACGCCCTGGTTGGGCAGCCCGACCTCGTACGCGTCCGGGTACATCAGCGCCCAGCGCACACTGACCGAATCCCAGTCCTTACTGACCGAGTTCAGCTCACCACCGACGTACTGGATCGGCTTCTGCACCTGCGGCAACAACGCCTCCAGGCGCGGGAACAGCGATTCGACAGTCATCCCAAACTTCCGGTCAGCAAGCAGATCGCCTACCAGGTTAATACCGGCCGGTCGTGCACAGAGAATCCAGACGCATTTCAGCTCAAGTGGGCGAGGAGGAGGGGGTTGATGACGTCGGGGTGGGTGTAAGTGACGAGGTGGGCGGCGTTTTCGATGATTTCGAGGTGGGCGCCGGGGATGGCAGTGGCTAGCGGGATGACCGTCTCGGGCGGGATCGAGGCGTCCTGTTCGGCGGTGACGAGCAGCACCGGCGCGGTGATGTCGGCGAGTTTGTCGCGGAGGTCCATTGCGCCGAGGGCCTCGCAGCAGGCGGCGTAGCCCTCGTCCGGCGTGTTGAGGAGTTGCTCGCGGATGGCGTCGGTACTGGTGAAGTCCGGTAGGAACCAGCGGCCGAGAGTCAGCTCGGTGATCGCCTGCGTTCCCTCGGCGCGGACGGTGGCCGCGCGGTCGGTCCACATCTGGGCACCGGCGGCCGGCCAAGCCGGCGGGCACAGCAGCGCGAACCGGTGGAACCGCTCCGGTGCGTTCTCGGCCAGCCACAAGCCGACCGCCCCACCGAGCGAGATCCCGACGTACGACGCCTGCTCGACGCCGAGCGTGTCGAGCAACTCGACGACGTCCCCGCCGAGGTCGTCGATCGTGTACGGCCCGGGCGGCACCTCCGACTCGCCATGGCCCCGGTGGTCGAACGCGATCACCCGGAACCGCTCCGCGAGTACGTCGATCTGCGGGGCCCACATCGCATGCGTCACCCCGAGTGACGACCCCAACAGCACAACCGGCGCGTCCCCGGCCCCGCTCTCCACGTAGTTGAGTCGCATAGGGCCCACCTTAGTAACGGCCCCGCGTCGGAGCGTCTAGCGGTAGAGCGGGAGGGCTCCGGTGAGGGAGTCGACAGTGGGGCGGGGGCCGTAGAGGGCCAGGCCGAGGTATTCGATGTCTTCGGCTTTGGTGCCGCTGAGGGTGGCGGACATCTGGTCGTAGGTGCGGGATCGCTGGGCGACCTGGTTCATGTCGTGGACGGTGACGCCGTCGCGGGCGGCTGCCTGGGTGCGGAGGTCGTGCAGTTGCTCGGCGGAGGCACGCAGAACGGGAATCGGGTGGGCGCACATGCCGGTGTGGGGGTTGCCCGTCGCGTCCACGGTGTCGTGGCCGACCACCTCGTCGTGGTGGTGGCCGAGGGCTACGCCGAGCAGCGCGGCAGTGTTCAGGGCGACGCCGACCGGCGCATCGGCCGCGATCACCACAACCATCTTGTTCGTCAGCACGGGACAGAACCTAGCCGCCTGCACAGCCGATCGCCGCTTCAACCGAACATCGTTCGGCGATCATGCGAAACTTCCTGGCATGGACGAACTTGATACGGCGCTCCTGCGGATGCTGCAGAACGACGCGCGCCGGACCAACCGGGACATGGCCGCCGAGCTCGGCATCGCGCCGTCCACCTGCCTGGAACGGATCCGCGGCCTGCGCGACCGCGGCGTGATCAGCGGGTACCACGCGGAGGTCGACCTGAAGGCGATCGACCGGTCCACCCAGGCGATCATCTCGATCAAACTCCGCCCCCAGGCGATGGCGGTCGCGACCGCGTTCCAGGACTACGTGAACAAGCTGCCCGAAACCCTGGCGATGTTCATGGTCTCCGGCGCCTCCGACTTCCTCGCGCACGTCGCGGTCAAGGACACCCAGGCGCTTCGCGATCTCGTCCTCGCGCTGGCGAAACGCCAGGAGATCGCCGACATCCGAAGTTCCGTCGTCTTCGAGCACCACCGCCGTACGACGATCATGCCGCTCAACTCCTGAGCGCCGAGAACTTCTTCGGATTGGCGTGACAGGTGGGCGTGTGACGGCGCTCAGCGGGCCGGGCTCAGAACTGGTGGGAGCGGAGGTGGATGTTCTCCAGCAGGCCGACCGCCAGGAGGCAGGCGAACATCGAGGAACCGCCGTAGGACACGAACGGGAGCGGAAGGCCGGTGACCGGCATGATGCCCAGGGTCATGCCGATGTTCTCGAAGGCCTGAAAGGCGAACCAGCAGACGATCCCGGTCGCGACCAGCCGGCCGAAGGCGTCGCGCGCGTTCACGGCAATCCGCAGCCCGCGCAGCAGCACCAGCGCGAACAGCGCGATGATCGCGCCGGCCCCGATCAGGCCGAGCTCCTCCCCTGCCACCGTGAAGACGAAGTCGGTGTGCTGCTCCGGGACGAAGGCGTTCTGTGTCTGACTGCCGTGGAATAGTCCCTGGCCGAAGATCCCGCCGTTGCCGATCGCGATCCGGGCCTGGTTCACGTTGTAGCCGATGCCCTGCGGGTCCTGCGACGGATCTGCGAACGCGATGAAGCGGGACAGCTGGTACTCCTTGAGCACATGCAGCTGGATCGCCAAGGTCGCGACCACGACGCCGGCGGTAACGAGCCCGAGCATCCACCGCTTCGGTACGCCGGACACCGCGATGATCCCGAACACGATCGACCCGAGCACCATCACCGTGCCCAGGTCGGGTTGCAGCATCACCAGGATCACCGGTACGGCGGCGACTGCGATCGCCTGCGCGACGTCGACGGTCCGGGCGGTGTCGTGGTGGTCGGTCTCACCCTTCTCCGCGATCAGCAGCGCCATCCCGACAATGACCGCCAGCTTGGCGAACTCACTCGGCTGGATCGACATCCAGGGCAGCTGGATCCACGACCGCGACCCGTTGATCACCGCGCCGACCCCTGGCACGAGAACCAGGATCAGCCCGACGATCGAGGCGGCGTACAGAACCGGGGCGAGGATGCGGACCCGGCGGTGGTCGGTGACAGCGGCACCGATCGCGAGCACCAAGCCGATGGCGAAGTTGAGCGCGTGCCGGGCCAGGAAGGCGTACTGGTTCCCGCCGGTGAGCGACGTCCGCCCGTGGGTCGCCGACCAGATCAGCACCGCGCCGATCGACGACAACGCGAGTACGCCGAGCACGAGCACCCAGTCGACGTGCCACACGGTCGACCGCCGGTCCATCCGCGGCCGGATCCGCATCGGAGTCAGCAGCGCCATGATCGCGCCCTCATTGCGTCGGCTTCTTCTGCTCTTCGGATGGTTCGGGCTTGATGTTGTAGAGCGTCTCGTAGATCTTCCGCACCGCCGTACCGCCGGCGCCCGAACCCGTGCCGGCCTGGCTGATCATCATCACCACGGCATACCGATCCGTGTACGACGCCATCCACGACGTGGTCTGCTTCCCGTAGACCTCGGCCGTACCGGTCTTGGCCCGGATCTGCACCTGGTCGACCGGGAACCCGTTGAACTTCCACGCCGCCGTACCGGACTTGACCGTCTCTTTCAGCGAGCGGTCGATGTACTGCAGCGTCCCCGGCGACACCGGCAGCTTCGCCTTGACCGTCGGCTTGATCTCGTGCGACTTGCCGTTCGCGCCGATCCACGACTGGACCACCCGTGGCTCGTACAGCGTGCCGCCGTTCGACAGCGCCGCATAGACCGTTGCCAGCTGCAACGGCGTGACCGTGGTGTCGCCCTGGCCGATGGCGAAGTTCACCGCATCACCGGCGCGGTACTTGTACCCGTCGACGCAGAACTCGCGGGAGAACTGCTTCAGGAACGACGACGTCCCGGCCGGTGGGTTGGCCGCGATCTTGCAGTAGTAGTCCTTCTGCGCGTCGTAGTACTCCTTCTTCCACTTCCGGTCGGCAATCCGGCCGCTGACCTCACCGGGCAGGTCGATCCCGGTCGGCTTGCCGAGGCCGAACTTCTGCGCCATCTGGACCAGCGGGTCGCGAGTGTTGACGTCGCTGGAGTTGCCGCCCTCCTTGAGCCAGAGGGCGTAGGCGATCCGGTAGAAGAAGGTGTCGCAGGACAGCGACAGCGCCTTGTCGAACCCGATCATCCCGTACGACGCGGACTCGTAGTTCTTGAACCGGCGGTTGCCGACCTCGAAGTACGGCGAGCAGTCCAGCCGGGTCTTCGTGGTGTAGCCGGCACTCATCGCGGCGGCGGTGGTGATCGGCTTGAAGGTCGAGCCGGGGGCTAGCTGACCCTGCAGAGCACGCGACACCAGCGGCGTACCGGACTCGGGTGAGTAGAGCGCGTCCAGCTCGCGCTGGGTGATACCGCCGACCCACACACCTGGGTCGTAGCTCGGGTAGCTCGCCATCGCGACGATCCGGCCGGTGTGGGTGTCCATCACGACCGCGGCGCCGGAGTCGGCGACGTACTTGCGCTTGGTGATCTTGTCGTACTGCTTCCGCGCGGTCAGGATCGCGCTGCGCAGCTGCGTCTCCACCGACGCCTGGATCCGCGCGTCGATGCTCGTCACCAGCGTCGCGCCGGGCACTGGGGCGGTCTGCTTCTGGACGCCGGTGGTGTACCCGACGGCGTCGACGATGACGTCCTTCACCCCCGGCGTACCGCGCAGGAGCTTGTCGTACTCGCGCTCGACACCGGCCCGGCCGACGAGGTCTGAGCGATGCGGGACGGAGTCCTGGCCGGACTTGTCCAGCTCTGCCAGCTCTTCGGTGGTGATCGGCGACAGGTAGCCGAGGATGTGCGCGGCGTTCACGTGGAACGGCGCCGGGTACGCGCGCAGTGCCTGGGAATCGGCGGCGACACCCGGGAAGTCCTCCCGGCGCTCCATCACCTCGATCGCGACCTGCTCACTGACATCCTTCGCCACCGGAATCGGCTGGTACGGCGTCCCGTTCCAGCAGGCGGGTGGTTTCGACGCACCCGGCTCGCCGCACAGCATCGTCCGGGCCTTGAGGTCCTTCGGCTTCTGCCCGAGCACCTTCGCCAGCCGGGCGATCACCGCGCTCTGCTGCGAGTCGGGCAGCTTCGCCAGCACCGAGCGGTCGACCGTGATCACCAGCGACACCCGGTTGCCGACGAGCGTGCGGCCCTTCGAGTCGACGATCGTCCCGCGCGGCGCAGGAATCAGCACCTGGCGCGTGTGGTTCTGCGTGGCGGCCTGGGTGTAGTCCTCGCTCGACATCACCTGCATGTACCAGAGCCGCGCGAACAACGTGCAAAACAAAGAGAAAACCAGCACGCCGATCACAAACAACCGCAGACGTGCTTTGAGAGGTGCCTCAAGCCCGTCGAAGCTCATGCCTCTCCTCCGCTGTGGTGCAGGGAAGGAGAAGAACAAGGTAGAAAGAGGGAGTCAAAACTCACGGCAGCACCCGCCGCCGTTCGCGGGCTGCCATGACGCGGCCCATGACCCACATGACCAGCGGTATCACCACGATCGCGCCGACCACGTCGTAGCCGGCCGCGATCCCGAGGCGGACGCCGAACTCGCTCCAGACAACCGAAGGATCATGCAGCAACGAACCGGTCGCGCAGTAGATGAACAACGACAACGCCGCGCCCAGCACCACAGTCGCCGCAACGATCAGCGGACCCACCGGACCAGCCGAGGTCTCACGCCGAATGAGCCCCGCCACGTACCCGGCGATCGCCAGCGCCAGCGCCCACCGGCCGGCAGTGTGATCAGCAGGCGGTACGACGTCCAGCAACAGACCACCGGAGAAGCCGGCAATCGCACCCCACTCCGGCCCACGCGACAACGCGAGCGCGATCACCACGATCAGCACCAGATCGCAGGTGACCCCGGCAACCGCGATGTTCGACAGCACGGACGTCTGCACGGTGACGGCGACCATCAGAAAGAGGGCCGCCAACCCGATACGTAGTAGTGCGATCACGTCAGTTCCCCTTTCCAGCAGTCGTTGTCGGTTTGATCTGGCTGCGCGGCGTACGCGCGGGCGGACCCGTGACCACGCCCACGGTGTCGATCCGGGTCGGATCGACGAACGGCTTGACCGTCGCGGTGGTCCCGAGCGCCCCCTGGTTCGCCGTCACCGAGGTGACGACACCGATCGGCACGCCCGGCACGTACGGCGCGTTGCCGCTCGAGCCCCAGGTGACGATCCGGTCCCCGACCTTCGGCTGTGCCTTCAGGTCGACCAGCTTGTAGTCCAGCGTCCCGCCGACCTCGCCGCGGCCGGAGACGAAGCCGAGCGCCATCGTGGCGTTCAGCCGGCCGCCCACGGTCGAGTTGCGGTCGCCGATCAGCAGCACGGTCGCGGTCGCCTGGGTGGTGCGCACCACCCGGCCGACCAGACCGTTGCCGTTCAGCACGGTCATGTCGACGTGCACGCCATCCGCCGTACCGGTGTCGATCGTGACCGTGTGGTTGAAGCTCTGGGCACTGCCGATCCCGATCACCCGCGCCGGGGTCATCGTGTACGACGGCGCGATCTTGAGCAGCCCGTCCAGCTCGGCGGCCCGGTTGCGCGCGTAGTCGGAGGTGTTCAGGTCCTGGTGCAGCTTGTCGTTCTCACTTTTCAGTTTTTCGTTCTCTGCCTTCAACCTATCCATTTCGGCGAACCGGTCCCGGAGGTTGTCCACAGGCTGCCGGGCGGAGCTCGCGGTCGACTCCAGCGGACCGAACACGCCCGCGGCAGCCTGCCGCAACGGGTCCACCGGGGAGCCGGTCGAGCGGCGCGCGTCGAGCACGATCAACGTGAAGCAGGCCAGGATGACGAGCACCAGGACGGTCCGGCGACGCCGGATCTCCCGCGGCAGGCCGGCCGAGCGGAGCGGCGTACCGGCCGAACGGATCGCACTCCTGGCCGGCGTACCGAGGTCTTTGAGCATCGGTGGAACCTCAACGTCGGCTGTCGGTGACCAGGATGCGGTTCAGTGTCTCGATGTTGTCGACGCACTTGCCGGCGCCGAGCACGACGGCGTCCAGCGGATTGTCGGCGACGTGGATCGGGATGCCGGTCTCGTGCCGCAGCCGCTCGTCCATCCCCTTCAGCAGCGCGCCACCGCCGGTCAGCACGATGCCGCGGTCGACGATGTCACCGGCGAGCTCGGGCGGAGTCTTGTCCAGGGTCGCCTTGACCGCGTCGACGATCGCGGTGATCGGCTCCTCGATCGCCTGCCGGATGTTCGCCGACGACACCTTCACCGTCCGCGGCAGGCCGGACACCATGTCCCGGCCGCGGATCTCGCTCTCCGGCCCGTCGGTGGTCGGGAACGCCGACCCGATGGTCATCTTGATCTGCTCGGAGGTCGCCTCGCCGAGCATCAGCGAGTACTCCTTCTTGCAGTAGTTCACCACCGCTTTGTCGATGGCGTCGCCGGCCACCCGGATCGACTGGCTGGTGACGATGCCGCCGAACGAGATGACCGCGACCTCCGTCGTACCGCCGCCGATGTCGACGACCATGTTCCCGGTCGCGTCGCGGACCTCGAGGTTGGAGCCGAGCGCGGCGGCCATCGGCTCCTCGATGATGTAGACCTTGCGGGCGCCGGCCATGTAGCCGGCGTCGCGGACGGCGCGCTGCTCGACCGCGGTGATCCCGGACGGCACGCAGACCACGATCCGCGGTTTCGCGAAATAGCGGCGCCGGTGCACCCGCTGGATGAAGTAGCGCAGCATCTGCTCGGCGGCGTCGAAATCCGCGATCACGCCATCCTTGAGCGGCCGGATCGCGGTGATGTTGCCCGGCGTCCGGCCGATCATCTTCTTCGCCTCGTGCCCGAACGCGACCGCCTCGCGCGGTTCGTCCGTGCGGGTGGCCACCACCGACGGCTCATTGAGTACGACGCCCCGCCCGCGCACATAGACCAGCGTGTTCGCCGTACCGAGGTCGACCGCCATGTCGCGGCCGAGCATGCTGTTGGCCATCGAGGCGCCTCCTGCTCGATCCGGTTCTCAGGCTAAGCGCGCGACCGTGGCCGCGAACGCATCGACACGGGCCCGACAAGTCCGGATTCACCCAGGTCGACCGCGTACGCATCGTATCCGACCAGTGACGCCCGGAGCTTCCCCGGGTAGGACGCCGGCCGCCGCCCGGCACACCATACGACCTTCGCGCCGCCGCCGTCATGTGTCCCAAATGTGACCCGATCGCTAAGTTTGCGGGACTTTTATCTGTTGCCTCAGGCATTTGCCTACGGCATCGAAAGATCATGTACGGGTTTTCCGGAATCGGTTGACGGTGCCTGACTCAAGCGCTTGAGTGTCGGCTTCCCCTGTCAATCCGCCCGGTCAATGGGAGTGCCCATGCACGTGAGGCGTGCTCGAGAAGATTTGGTCATCGCGGTCAGCCCGTTGGGGCGGCCGTCGTCACGATTCGTGGCCGCCGCTGCCCGCGCCGGCTGTCTCGCCGTACTGGACCTGATACCTCCTGAGCGGCCTGGACCGGATCTATCGATACACCAGACGGCAGCGCAGGACAGGTTGACTCGGGAGCAACTGGCACTGACCGCCGAATGGACGAAGGGCCCCTTCGGGGTGCGATTGGCCGGTGGGCTCATGGCTGAGGAGCTGCCGGCTCAAGTGGACGCAGTGCTCCTCGCGGACTGGCGTGGAGAGCCGCTGGACTATGCCGGACGGCGTGTGCTGGTGGAGGTGACCAGCCTCGAGGAGGCCCGGCAGGCAGCGGCCGCTGGGGCTGATGGGCTGCTCGCACGTGGTCATGAGGCCGGCGGTCGCGTCGGCGAGCTGAGCACGTTCGTACTACTGCAGCAGCTCGTCGACCTCGACGTACCGGTGTGGGCATGGGGTGGGATCGGCCCGCGCACTGCTGCCGCCGCTGTGCTCGGTGGTGCGGCGGGCGTCGTACTGGACACTCAGCTGGCTCTGCTGCCTGAGGCTGAGGTGCCGGTGGAGCTTGCGGACCTTATTGGTACGGCGGATGGGTCCGAGACCGCAGTGGTCGACGGGCGACGTACGTTCACTCGGCGGGGAGTCGCCGTACCGGAGCCGATTGGGCAGGACGTGTTCCTGGCGTCTCGGTTCTTGAAGGAGTACGGCACAGTCGGTGCTGCTGTCCGTGGTGTGCGAGACGCAGTGCTCGACGCAGCGGAGCCTGCACCGGCGTACGGCCTGCCAGTGGTGCAGGGGCCGATGACGCGGGTCAGTGACCAGGCTGCGTTCGCCAAGGCTGTGGCGGCTGACGGTGGGTTGCCGTTCATCGCACTGGCGTTGTCAGGGCCTGCGCAGACCAGGAGCGTTCTGGAGCAGACCAGGGATGCGCTGGGCGATGCGCCGTGGGGTGTCGGGGTGCTCGGGTTCGCCGCCGAGGACGTCAAGACTGCGCAGCTCGAGGTGATCCGGGAGATCCGGCCCTCCCACGCGATCATCGCCGGCGGTCGCCCGGCCCAGGCGGCGGCGCTCGAAGGGGCCGGGATCTCCACCTACCTGCATGTTCCGTCGCCTGGACTGCTCAAGCAGTTCCTCGCGGCCGGGGCGCGGAAGTTCATCTTCGAAGGCGCGGAGTGCGGCGGCCACGTCGGGCCGCGGAACAGCTTCCCGTTGTGGGAGGCACAGCTCGGGGTGATCTCGGACTTCCTTGCTTCGAGCAAACAGTCCACCGCCGCCGAGCTCGAGGTCTTGTTTGCCGGCGGCATCCATGATGAACGATCCGCCGCGATGGTACGGACGCTCGCCGCACCACTCTCCCGTGCCGGCGCCGCCGTCGGTGTCCTGATGGGTACGGCGTACTTGTTCACCCGCGAGGCTGTCGACGCGGGCGCCGTACTGAACCTGTTCCAGCAGCAGGTGATCGATGCCGAGCGCACCGAACTCCTGGAAACGGCGCCGGGACATGCGACGCGCTGTGTCGCCAGCCCGTTCACCGACGAGTACGCCGCGATCAAGCAGGAGCTGCAGGAGCGCGACGTACCGAGCCGGGAGGCATGGGAGCAGCTTGAGCAGCTCAACGTCGGCCGGCTGCGACTGGCAAGCAAGGGCATCGAGCGCGTCGGGGACGATCTCCGCGCTGTGGACGCGAAGCGTCAGCTGGCCGAGGGCATGTTCATGGCGGGCGAGGTTGCCGTACTGCGCTCCGCGGTGACCACGGTGGCGTCGTTGCATGAAGCAGTGATTGCGGGCGCGTCTGACTTTCTGGACGTGCGGGCAGCTGAGTTGCGGCAGGCCTTCGACACCATGCCGGAGTCGGTGGATGTAGAGCCGTTGGACATCGCCATCGTGGGGATGTCGTGCATGTTCCCGCAGGCGCCGGATTTGTCGACGTTCTGGAGCAATGTCATCGCCGGCGTTGACGCCGTGACGGAAGTCCCTGGTGAGCGGTGGGATCCGGCGGTCTACTTCGCGCCTGACGGCGATGGGGTACGGACGCCGTCGCGGTGGGGTGGGTTCCTGCCGGAGATCGGCTTCGACCCGCTGCGGTACGGCATCCCGCCGGCGTCGCTGGCGGCGATCGAGCCGGTGCAACTGCTGGCGTTGGAGGCGGCGCATCGGGCGCTGGTCGACGCCGGATACGAGTCTCGGGAGTTCGATCGGTCGCGTACGTCGGTGGTGTTCGGGGCCGAGGCGGGTAGCGATCTGTCCAACGCGACCACCTTGCGTACGGTCTTGCCGTCGTACCTGGGTGAGATTCCGGCGGGGCTGGACGAGCAGTTGCCGCGGCTGACCGAGGACTCGTTCCCGGGGATGCTGGCGAACGTGATCGCCGGGCGGATCGCGAATCGGCTCGATCTGGGTGGTGCGAACTACACCGTCGACGCTGCGTGTGCGTCATCATTGGCCGCGATTGATGTCGCCTGCAAGGAATTGGTTGCCGGAAGCAGCGATCTCGTCTTGTGCGGTGGGGCGGACCTGCACAACGGGATCAACGACTATCTGCTGTTCGCGTCGGTGCATGCGTTGTCGCCGAGCGGGCGGTCGGCAACCTTCGACTCGTCCGCAGACGGAATCGCTTTGGGTGAAGGCGTTGCGTGCGTTGCGTTGAAGCGGCTGGCCGATGCGGAGCGGGATGGCGATCGCGTCTATGCGGTGATCAAGGGTGTCGGGAGTGCGAGCGACGGGAGGTCGCTCGGGCTGACCGCGCCGCGGCCTGAGGGGCAGCGGAATGCGCTCGAGCGCGCGTACCGGACGGCTGGGATCTCGCCCGCCGCGGTGGGGCTGGTCGAGGCGCATGGGACCGGGACGGTGGTTGGCGACCGTACCGAGCTGACGACGCTGACGAACGTCTTCACCGAGGCCGGAGCGGCGGCGGGTGGTTGCGCGATCGGGTCGGTGAAGTCGCAGATCGGGCACACGAAGTGCACAGCCGGCATGGCGGGGCTGATCAAGACCGCGCTCGCGTTGCACACCGGCATCAAGCCGCCGACCCTGCATGTCAGCAAGCCGAACGCGGCCTGGGACGCCGATTCCAGCCCGTTCGCATTCCACTCAGCGGCCACCCCGTGGTCCGCCGCGCCGGCCGAGCGGGTCGCCGGCGTCAGTGCCTTCGGGTTCGGCGGCACCAACTTCCATGCCGTCCTCACGGCGTACGACGACGGCCCGCCACCCGCGCAGTCGTTCGACCAGTGGCCGGCCGAACTCTTCCTCTTCCGCACGATGAAACACGCTGAGGAACTCTTGGCGCTGACAGACCGTGTGGATGGTTTTGAGCCATGGCGACTGCGCGACCTCGCCTTGACTGCTGCGCGTCGGTACGACCTAGCTGCGAAGAACGATGGCGCTGAGATCGCCGTACTCGCTGGAGATGTCGAAGAGCTGGCCGAATTGTTGCGGCGGGCAATTGCCGGTGACGATGCCGAGGGCATCTTTCGGCGGGACGTAGCGTCCGGCGAGGTGGCGTTCCTCTTTCCAGGGCAGGGAAGTCAGCGGCCGGGGATGCTCGGTGAGTTGTTCACGGCGTTCCCGGAGCTGCAGCGGTTCGTGCGCGCCGGGGATGCGACGACCGCGGCCGCGTTGTTCCCCGCTGCGGCGTTCGACGAGTCCAGGCAGCAGGAGCAGTTGGCGCGGATCACCGACACGCGGGTGGCTCAGCCGGCGTTGGGGATCGTCGGGCTGGCGGCGCACGATTTGCTCCGCCGAGCAGGTGTCCGTCCGGCGATGATGGCCGGGCACAGCTACGGCGAACTGGTCGCGCTGGCGGCGTCCGGCGTACTGACGCCTGAGGCACTCCTCGAATGCAGCAGCGCTCGAGCGGAAGCGATCCTCGACGCGACCGGCGGCGACGACCCTGGGACGATGGCTGCGGTCGCGGCCGACGCAGCCACAGTGGAGGCCGTGGGGCTGACGGACGTGGTGATCGCCAACCGGAACTCGCCCCGGCAGACAGTCATCTCCGGTACGACGTCCGGCATCGAACGCGCGGCCGAAAAGCTGCGCGAAGCGGGAATCGGCGCGAAGCGGATCCCGGTCGCGTGCGCGTTCCACAGCCCGCTGGTCGCTTCAGCGGGAAGCACGTTCGCCAAGGTGCTCGCTTCGGTCTCGCTCTCGGCTGCCGAGGTGCCGGTCTGGTCGAACCGGACTGCTATGGCCTACCCGGCTGACGCCGCGGAGATCCGGGCCGAGCTCGCCGCGCAGATCGGGGCTCCGGTCGGCTTTGTCGAGGAGATCGAGGCGATGTATGCCGCGGGTGCGCGGGTGTTCGTCGAAGCCGGCCCGGGTTCAGTTCTGAGTCGTCTGGTCGACGCGATCCTCGGCGATCGACCGCATCGCACGGTTGCGCTGGAGGGGCGGCGTCGTACTGGGCTGTCTGGCTTCCTCGCGGCGCTGGCGCAGCTCGCGGTCGCCGGTGTCGAGGTACGGATGACGTGGTTGTTCACCGGCCGCGATGCCGTCGACGCGACCACCGCCGTACGACGGAAGCGGCCCGGCTGGACGGTGGACGGTCACCTTCTGCGCACCGCCGACGGTGCCATCCCATCCGGCGCCCTCCAGCCGGCCAAACTCACCTCTGTCTCTGCCCCGGAGCTCACCGTGCACAGCAACTACCAACCCGCCGGCTCTGAGCAGTTGGTCGCCGACTTCTTGCGCACGAGCCGCGACCTGATCGCGGCCCAACGCGACGTCCTCCTCAGCTTCCTCGGCACGTCACCCACCAGCCCGCTCCCCGCACCCTCCCCCGCAATCCAGCCAATGCCTGCAACAGCTCGGGAGCCGGTAGTCGTGGAATCTGAGCACACTGAAACGTCCGTGCTGGCTGCGGTCCTACAGGTGATCGCCGAACGCACGGGCTACCCCGTCGACATGATCGAGCCCGACCTCGACCTAGAAGCCGATCTCTCCGTCGACTCCATCAAACGCGCCGAAATCGCCGGCGAACTAGCAGCCCGCCTCGATCTCCCGGCAACGGGCGATCTCGACACGCTGTCGCAGGCCCGTACGGCGGCCGGCATCGCGGAGCTCATCGTCGGTCAGCGGACGTCCAGCACTCACCAAGCCCAAGCGCCGGCCACCGTCTACGCTCAACCAACCGCCGAGAGCAGCCCGCAAGAGGCGTTGGTGAGTGGCTCAGGTCCGGAGTTGTCCGAGGCGGCAGTACTCGCGGCCGTCGTCGAGGTGATCGCCGAACGCACCGGCTACCCCGTCGACATGATCGAACCCGACCTCGACCTTGAAGCCGACCTCTCCGTCGACTCGATCAAACGCGCCGAGATCGCCGGCGAACTCGCCACCCGCCTCAACCTTCCAACCACCGGCGACCTCGACACCTTGTCCCAAGCCCGCACGGCGGCCGCCATCACACAGCTCGTCATCGGCACGACGGCTGAACCGGCCATCGCCAAGGACGTCGCGCCGAATGACGACCCGGTAAGCATCCCGGAACCCGAGCCTGTGGCAATCGAGGCGCCGTCGATCCTGCAGACGCAGGCCCGGCCACCGCGTGGAGCAGTTGTTGCTGTGGGCAGCCAAGCCGTCCGGGGCCAGCAGCAACCGTTGGCTGCTGACACGGCGGCGGTGATTGCGCCCAAGCGGTTCGTGTTGGCTGAGGTCGAGTTGGGCGAGGCAACCGTCGGCGACGTCGCCGGCCGGGAGTTCCTGCTGGTCGGCGACGGCGGTTTGGCCCGACTTGTGGCCGGCAAACTCGCCCAGCTTGGCGCGACGAGTACGCCGTACTCCGGTGAACTGCCCGCAGCCTTCGACGGCGCGTTCTTCCTCGCCGGTGACGACATCGAGCTGCCCGAAGTGTTCGCGACGTACCAGGAAGTGCTCGCGCGAGCGCCGAAGTGGGTGGTTGCGAAGGGGCCGGTGGATGGGCTGCGTGGGTTCTTTCGGACCGTCGCGCGGGAGTACCCGGAGACGATCGCGCGTGTGGTCGAGCACGAGCCGGGGACCGCGCCCGACCTCGTCGCCGACGGCCTGATCGCCGAACTCGCGGACGTCGACCGCGAACCCGTCGTACTGCGAACATCCGCGACTGACACGCTGACAAGAGCCGCCGGAGCGACCAGGCACGGGCTGCAGCTCAAGGAGACGAGCCTCGGCTTGCTCGGCAGTACGGGCGCTGGACCGGCCGGAGATGGTGCGGCCGAGGCGGCAGCGCTTGGGCTCGACCGTGATTCGGTGGTGTTGCTGGCTGGTGGTGCGAAGGGCATCACGGCCAGGTTCGCGGCGACGCTCGCGGCGGCCGCGCGGTGCCGGATCGAGTTGATCGGCCGCTCGCCGCTGCCGACCGACGACGAGCCGCCCGCCATCGCCGCGGCGACCAGCCCCGCCGAACTCCGAGCAGCTCTGATCAGCATCGGGATGAAATCGCCCGCCGAGATCGAGCGAGTGGTCGCCAAGATCGAGTCCGCGCGGGAGATCCGTGCGACCCTCGACCGGCTCACCGAGCTCGGCTCCACGGTCCGGTACCACTCGGTCGACGTACGCGACACAGAGGCGGTGCACGGCGTCGTTAAGGAGATCCACGCCGAGCACGGCCGGATCGACGGGATCGTGTACGCCGCCGGCGTGATCGAGGACAAGGTGATCGCGCAGAAGACGGTCAATTCGTTCGCGACGGTCTACGGGACCAAGGTCGGCGGCGCCCGGGCGTTGCTGGACGCGACCGGCGAACTCCCGTCCGGGCCGCGTTTCGCCGTACTGTTCGGCAGCATCGCCGGGGCGCTCGGCAACCGCGGCCAGGTCGATTACGCGAGCGCCAACGACGCACTCGAGCAGCTCGGCCGCCGCTGGTCGGCGCCAGGCCGGCGCGGGCTCACCGTGCATTGGGGGCCGTGGGCACCGACCGGGACGAACAACGGGATGGTGACGCCGGAGCTGATGCGTTCGTACGCCGCCCGCGGTATCGCGCTGATCGATCCCGAGGAAGGTGTTCTCGCCCTGCTGCGCGAACTCGCCTGGGGACCGGAGTCGGCCACCTCGGTCGTCTACAGCGCGTCCGGCTGGTGACGATGACACCGGTCGCGATCGTCGGGATGGCAGCGTTGTTCCCCGGCGCTCCGGACCTTGCGACGTACTGGCGCAACCTGGTCAACGGCGTCGATTCCATCACCGAAGTACCCGCCGGGCGGTGGGATCCGTCGTACTACGAACCGACGGCCACGCGGCGGGCGGACAGGATCTACTGCCGCCGCGGAGGGTTCGTCGATGCGGAGGTGGATGCGGCGCGGTTCGGGATCATGCCGAACTCGGTGCGGGACGCCGAGCCGGATCAGCTGATCGCGCTGCGGGTGGCGGCTGAGGCGATCGCGGACGCCGGCGGAGAGAACCGGCTGCCGGCGGACCGCCAGCGAGTAGGCGTGATCCTCGGCCGCGGTGGTTACCTCACGCCAGGACTGGTGCGGCTTGACCAGCGGGTGCGTGCGGCGAGCCAGCTGGTGAAGACCCTGGGCGAGCTGCTGCCGGAGCTGCGTCCGGACCGGCTGGACGCCATCCGAGACGCCTTCACCGAGCGGTTGGGGCCGGAGGCACCGGAGTCCGCGATCGGTCTGGTGCCGAACCTCGCGGCGTCCCGGCTGGCCAACCGCCTGGACCTGCGTGGTCCGGCGTACACGGTGGATGCGGCGTGTGCGTCTTCACTCGTTGCTGTGGACCACGCCGTACAGGAGCTGGGCAGTGGGCGGTGTGACGTCGTACTGGCGGGTGGAGTGCACCACTGTCACGACATCACGTTGTGGAGTGTGTTCAGCCAGCTAGGGGCGTTGTCGCCGAGTGATCGGATCAGACCGTTCCACCGGGATGCGGACGGCGTACTGATCGGCGAGGGCACCGGTGTCGTCGTCCTGAAGCGGTTGGAGGACGCGGAGCGCGACGGTGATCGGGTGTACGCCGTGATCCGCGGTACTGGCGTTGCCAGCGACGGACGCACCGCCAGTCTGCTCAACCCGGACAGCAGCGGCCAGGCACGGGCAGTGCGGCAAGCGTGGGCTGCTGCTGGGCTGGACCCGGCGGCTGCAGGCTCTGTCGGGTTGCTGGAGGCACACGGGACTGCAACGCCAGCAGGTGACGTGGCTGAGCTGCAGACGGTTGCTGACGTGTTTGGGCCCGCTGAGGGTCGGCGGGCCGTGATCGGCTCTGTGAAGTCCAACGTGGGGCATCTGATGCCTGCGGCTGGTGTTGCCGGGTTGATCAAGGCTGCACTCGCTGTGCACCACGGTGTGCTGCCGCCAACGCTGCACTGCGACGAGCCGAACCCCGCGCTGGAGCAGACGCGCTTCGAGACGGTGTCCACCGCCCGTGCCTGGGAAGAGCCCGTACGGCGTGCTGCGGTGAACGCGTTCGGCTTCGGTGGGATCAACGCGCATGTGGTGCTGGAACAGGCGGCTGTGGTCGCCCGGCCCCGACTGAGTGTGTGGGAGCCAGAACGGGAGCTCCGGCTCGCCGCTGCTGCCCCCTCTGCTCTTGCTGCGTTGCTGGACCGGCCTGACTCTGAGGTGCTCGCGTTTTCAGGCGGTGCTGGTCCGAGTCGGTTGGGGATTGTGGACCCGACTGAGAAGCGGCTGGCAATGGCGCGGCGTGCTGTTGGCAAGGGCCGTGCCTGGCGTGGGCGGAACGACATCTGGTTCGCACCACGGCCGCTGCTCGGTGCGGGCGGCGGGAAGCTGGCGTTCGTCTTTCCTGGGCTCGAGGGTGAGTACGAGCCACGTGCTGAGGACATTGCCTCGCGCTTTGGGCTGCGGTGGTCTGGGGCCGGCGCTCAGGTGGGTGACGTCGGTCGGCACGGTGTGAGCGTGCTGGAGCTCGGGCGACTGCTCGATGCCGCACTGCGCAAGCTGGGCGTGACACCGGACGGCATGGCCGGGCACAGCGTCGGTGAATGGGCTGCGATGGCTTGTGGGGGCATGCACCCGGCTGACGAGGTGGACGAGTTCCTGGCAGCGTTCGATCCGGATGCGCTGCGGGTGCCCGGTGTTGCGTTCGCAGTCATCGGTACGGCGGCTGACGTCGTACTGGAGGCGCTGGCTGGGCGGAGTGACGTCGTACTGTCGCATGACAACGCTCCTAATCAGTCGCTGATCTGTGGGGCTGCGGAGGCGGTTGACGAGCTGGTGGAGTGGTTCCGGGCTCGGGCGGTGATCAGTCAGGTGCTGCCGTTCCAGTCCGGGTTCCATACGCCAATGCTTGAGCCGTATCTGGGTCCGATCCGGGCTGCGGCGGAGGCGCACACGTTGCAGCCGCAGCAGGTGCCGGTCTGGTCGGCTACTACGGCTGCGGTGTATCCGACGGCTGCGGAGGAGGTGCGGGAGCTGTTCGTCCGGCATCTGCTGGAGCCGGTGCGGTTCCGGCCTCTGATCGAGGCGATGTACGCGGATGGCTTCCGGGCCTTTATCCAGCTGGGTGCTGGACAGCTCGGCTCGCTCATTGCAGACACGCTCCACGGGCAGGAACACCTGGTCATAGCAGCCCAGTCCCCGAGCCGCAGTGGCCTCGCTCAGCTTCACCGCCTGACCACAGCCCTGTGGGCGGACGGCCTGGAGCCTGACACAACCCGCCTGTTCTCGAAGACAGTCAGCCGGCGAGCACTCCAGCTTGACCTCGGCGGCGCACTGATCAGCCTGGACGTCAACAAGCGCAGCGAGCTGGTCGTGGGCCGGGGCGAGGGCTCAGCGTTGGAGGCTCTCGCCGGGCAGTCGGCACTGGCGGCCGAGTTGTCGGCGCTTATGCAGGAGACCGCGGACCTTGCGAACGAGGTACTGACGACTGCCGGCACCGCTCGGCGCCAACCTGCACCACCCACATCACAACCAGCACCGCCCACCTCGCGCCCAGCACCGCCCACCTCGCACCCGGCGCCGCGGCCGCCTGCGTCCCCGTCGGCGCCTCAGCCCGTCCCCCGGGTGTGGCCGGTGTCGGTCGAGACCATGCCTTACCTGCTGGATCACTGCTTCTTCGAGCAGCGGGGCGGCTGGCCTGATCATGGGGATCGGTGGCCGGTGGTCCCGGCGACAACGGTGATCGACTACCTGATGGGGGTTGCCGAAGCGTCCACCCCCGGCAGCCGGGCGGTCGCCGTACAAGACGTGCGGCTCAACAAATGGATCACGGCAATCCCAGCCGTCGACGTACCCGTCGAGGTGACGACCGACTCGAACCGGGTAACCGTTGCCTTGGGCGACTATTCGCGAGCCACCGTGGAACTCGCGCCGTCCTACGACAGCCCGCCGACACCTTGGCGGTTCGATCCACGG
Organism: Kribbella antiqua; assembly: GCF_004345665.1. Lineage (GTDB taxonomy): Bacteria > Actinomycetota > Actinomycetes > Propionibacteriales > Kribbellaceae > Kribbella > Kribbella antiqua. Next base: position 149,134 of record NZ_SLWR01000009.1, on the reverse strand, counting down.
GAAGAACGCAAGCCCGAGCTGACCGCCGAGACGCTGTACAGCGAGCGGTGGATGTTCCACGGCCCGCAGTTCCAAGGTGTCACGGAGCTCACCGCGATCGGCGATCACCACGTACGCGCGTTGCTGACCACACCGGCGGCGCCGGGAGCCCTGCTCGACAACGTCGGCCAGGTCCTCGGCGTCTGGATCATGTCCGAGCTGCCCGACCGGACCACCGTCTTCCCTGTCGGCATGGACACAATCAGGTTCCACGGCCCGCATCCGCAGCCCGGTCAGGAACTTGAGTGCTTAGTCAAGATCACGTCCGTGACCGACACTGTTCTGCAGGCAGACATGCAGCTTGTCCTGGGCAACGAAGTCTGGGCCGAGTTCAACGGTTGGCGCGACCGCCGGTTCGACAGCAACCCGCGGATCCGCGCCGTCGACCGCCACCCGGGTCGCGAACTCCTCTCGGACGAACACCCCGGGGGATGGTCGATTGTCCACGAGCAGTGGCCGGACCTCGCGACACGCGAACTGATCATGCGCAACCAGCTCGGCGGTGCCGAACGTTCGCAGTACGCCGGTCATCCGCCGGCCGGCAAACGCCAGTGGCTCCTTGGCCGGATCGCCGCGAAGGACGCCGTACGACGGCACCTGCGGGGCAACGGTGTCGACGGTGACGGTGAGCTGTTCCCGGCTGAGCTCGCGGTACGGAATCACCCGAGCGGTCAGCCGTACGTCGTCGGCGTCCACGGCCGTGAGCTGCCCGAGCTGACCGTGTCGATCGCGCACCGCGGCATCGTCGGCGTCGCAATCGCAAGCAGCGGGCGCTGTGGGATCGACATCGAGGAGATCGCCGAGCGGCCGGAGAGCACCTTCGCGGTTGCTTGCAATCCGGCGGAACTCGCGTTGCTGGCGGCAACCGAGCTCGAGTTCGAACACTTCTGGACCGCGAAGGAGGCGGTCGCGAAGTTGCTCGGCACCGGCCTCCGCGGCGCACCCCAGCGGTTCGAGGTCATGGCTGCCGTAAGCAACCACCCGATCGCTGCCGCCAGCAACGATCTCGTCGTACGGGTCGACGGGCGGGAGTACGACGTACGCACGGCGCGCATCCAAGGACAGAACGGCAAGGAATACATCGTCGCCTGGGCGAGTGAGGAGCAAGAGATATGAGTGTTGACGTGCAGACAACCGAAGCCGGGGTGCTGGAGGATCTCACCGGCATGTTGCGGGTGTTGCTGGAGGAGTACGGGCTGGAGGACGCCGAGATCACGATGGCGACCAAGTTCCACGAGGATCTGGAACTGGAGAGCATCGACCTGGTCACGCTGTCCGGGTTGTTGCGCGAGCACTACGGCGACCGGATCAACTTCGCCACCTTCATCGCGGACAAAGAACTGGACGAGATCATCGCGCTGACCGTCGGCGAGCTCGTCATCTTCGTGGTCGAGGCACTGCGGTGAAGGTCCGAGTCGGCGAGATCGACCTGCATGTCCAGCGACTGTCGCCCGACGCGGAGCGCGCTCCCGTCGTCGTACTGGTTCACGGCATGCTCTACGACAGCCTCGCCAGCTACTACTTCACGCTCGGGCCTGCGTTCGCCGCCGCCGGGCTGGACGTCATCATGTACGACCTGCGCGGCCACGGTCGCAGCAGTCGCCCGACCACCGGGTACCGGCTCGAGGAGCACATCGACGACCTCGTCGGCTTGCTCGACGCGCTGGAGATCGACGAGCCGGTCCACCTGGTCGGCAACTCGTACGGCGGAAGCATCGCCTTCGGACTGGCCGCCGCGCAGCCCGAACGCGTCGCCAGCGTCGTCGCGATCGAAGCCGAACCGCCGGTCGAGGCATGGTCGCAGCGACTCGGCGACGGTCTCGCACGGGCGAAGCCCTGGCTAATCACCGACGAGGCGATCGATCTGATCAAACAGGCCAAGGGCGATCACGAGGCCAGGCTGTCCAGGGGCGCCGGCAAGTTGTTGCAGACGACAACGATCGCCGAGGACGTGCTGCTGAGCCGGACCATCGACCCTGGGCTGGCTGACATTCGTTGCCCTGTCCTCGCGTTGTACGGCGACGAGTCGGTATTGATGGAACAGGTCGACTATCTGAAGGCGAACCTGATTGGTTGCCGGGTCGTCGTACTTCCCGAGCAGGGCCACTCCGTGCTGATCGAGCGTACGGCGGAGACTTCGTCGCTCGTCCTCGACTGGGTCCGGGAGCAGTCGCTGGTGGAGGCCGAGTAGGTGTCGCGCTATCTGTTCGTCGTACCTCCGCTGTTCGGCCACATCAACCCGCTGGTCGGAGTCGCCGCCGAATTGATTGCCCGGGGCCACGAAGTCGCGTGGGCCGGTCATCCTGAGCTGGTACGGCGTCTCGCGGCCGCGGACGCACAGGTGTTCGCGTGTGACGTGCCCTCGGAGGTCGATCGGCCGGCTGAGTTGAAAGGCCCGGCGGCCCTGCAGTTCCTCTGGGAGAGCTTCCTGATTCCGTTGGCGGAGGTGATGGCCGATGGCGTGCGTACGGCGATCTCGTCGTTCGAGCCCGATGTGGTGGTCGCGGATCAGCAGGCGGTCGCCGGCGGGCTGATGGCCGACGGACTCGGCCTGCCTTGGGTGACCTCGGCAACGACCTCGGCCGAGCTGATCGATCCGCTGGCCAGCATGCCGAAGGTCGCCGCGTGGCTGGACGGTTTGCTGAACGACCTGCGCGGCCGGATCGGCGGAGGTGCAGCCGACCCCCGCTTCTCGCCGTACGGGATCCTGGCCTTCACCACCCGCGAGCTACTCGGCGAGGTGGAGGTGGAGCGCGATGCCTGGCTGGTCGGACCGTCCATCACTCAGCGCCCGGCCGCGGACTTCCCGTGGGAGTGGCTCGAGCCCGGCACGCTGACCGTCCTCGTCTCCCTCGGCACGGCGAACGACGACGCCGGCGCCCGCTTCCTCACCGCCGCGGTCGACGCCCTCGCTCAGCTGCCCGTACGCGCGATCATCGTCGACCCAGCCGCCGTACTAGCCGAAACCCCCAGCAACATCCTCGTACGACGCCACGTCCCCCAACTCCAGCTACTCCCCCACCTGGACGCCGTCATCTGCCACGCCGGCCACAACACCGTCTGCGAGTCCCTCTGGCACGGCGTCCCCCTGGTCGTAGCCCCCATCCGCGACGACCAACCCATAGTCGCCACCCAGGTAGTCAACGCCGGCGCCGGCGTACGCCTCCGCTTCACCCGCTCCACCCCAGCCCACCTGGCCAAGGCCGTCGAAGCAGTCCTCACCAACCCCACCTACCGCGAGTCAGCCGCTCGCATAGCCCACTCCTTCCAAACAGCCGGCGGCGCGCAAGCCGCCGCCGGCCACCTGGAGAAGCTCGCGCTGGGCTAGGGCTGGACCAAGCACTGGGGGCCTGACACAGGTTATTTCGTGTGTCAGGCCCCGAGTTGTTGGTTCAGGCTCAGGGGAGGTCGGGGAACCAGATCTTGATTTCGCGAGAGGCGGACTCCTCGGAGTCGGAGCCGTGGACCAGGTTTTCGCGGTTGGAGAGGGAGAGGTCGCCGCGGATGGTGCCGGGGGCGGCCTTGCGGCCATCGGTGGCGCCGTTCAGGGCGCGGACGACCTCGATCGCCTCGTCGCCTTCGAGGACGAGCGCGACCAGGGGGCCGCTGGTGACGAAGTCGCGCAGCGGCGGGTAGAACGCCTTGTCGACGTGCTCGGCGTAGTGCTGGTCGGCCAGCTCACCGTCGATCGTGCGCAGGTCCATCGCGACGATCCGGAGTCCCTTGGCCTCGAACCGGCCGAGGACCTCGCCGACCAGTCCACGACCAACCGTGTCGGGCTTCAGCAGGACCAGGGTGCGCTGCGACATCTGTCAACTCTCTCTCGAAGTAGGTCGGGCGCCGAGCCTAACCGGTGTGGGCTTGCTTTGCCGCCTCGATGCGGCGGCCGAGGACGATGGCCATCACCCAGAAGGCGGCGAAGGCGAGGCCGAGGACGAACATCACCGGTACGACGAAGCCGAGGCCGACGGCTCCGACCTGGACCACCCAGCCGAGCGCGTAGCCGACCTGGTTGCGGAGCAGGCCGGTGGCGAGCAGAGCCAGGACGGCGAGGCCGAGGCAGACCGGCAGCGCGACCGCGGGGCGGATGTTGGCGATCGAGATCATCACCGGCGTGACGAGCGCGAGTACGAGCGACTCGAACCCGAGCACGATCGACGCCAGCGACCTCATTGCTCGTCCTTCCGAGGTTTGCGGACCAGCAAGGTGCGGGCCTCGCCGGCGGTGATGACCGAGCCGGTGATCAGCACGCCGCCGGTCCCCAGCGCGACCGCGTTCTCCTCGGCCAGCCGGATCGCGTCGTCGATGGCGTCAACCAGGTGCGGCCGGACCAGCACCCGGTCCTCGCCGAACACCTCGGCCGCCAGCTCCCCCAGCTCCTCGGCAGGCATCGAGCGCTCGACGAACGAGTTCCGGGTGCAAACGACTGTTTCCATGATCGGCTCGTACGCCTCCAGAACGCCGTACACGTCCTTGTCTTTCATACATCCGAGTACGCCGATCAGCGGCTGGAACGCGAACGCCTCGGAGACGGTCGCGGCGGTCGCCTCGGCGCCGTGCGGGTTGTGGGCGGCGTCGACGATGATCGTCGGGCTGGTCCGGACGATCTCCATCCGGCCTGGGCTCGTCACTTCCGCGAAGCCGGCCTGGACGAGTTCGGTGGTGACCCGGCCCTCGGTCTGTTCGCTCGCGCCGAGGAGTGCTTCGACTGCGGCGAGCGCGGTGGCGGCGTTGTGCGCCTGGTACTCACCGTGCAGCGGCAGGAAGATCTCGTCGTACTCACCGCCAAGGCCCTTGATCGAGATGAGCTGGCCGCCGACCGCGACCGAGCGGCTGGTGACGCCGAACTCGATGCCCTCGCGGGCGACCTGCGCGCCGACCTCGGCGGCCCTGGTCAGCAGCACCTCGAAGACATCCAGGCTCTGCTGCGACATCACCGTCGTACCGCCCGGCTTGATGATGCCCGCCTTGTCCCGGGCGATCGTGACCGGATCGCCGCCGAGGATGTGCGCGTGGTCGACCGCGACCGGGGTGATCACCGAGACGGTCCCGTCGGCGACGTTGGTGGAGTCCCAGGTGCCGCCGAGGCCGACCTCGACGATCGCGACATCGACCGGCGCGTCGGCGAACACCGCGAACGCCATCGCGGTGATCACCTCGAAGAACGACAGCGGGTGCTCCTGCTCGGCGTCGACCACGTCCAGGTACGGCGCGATCTCGTCGTACGCCTCGACGAACCGCTCCTCGCTGATCGGCTCGCCGTCGAGGGTGATCCGCTCCCGGACCGACTCCAGGTGCGGGCTGGTGAACCGCCCGGTCCGCAGCCCGGCCTCCCGCAGCAGGGTGTCGACCATGCGCGCGGTCGAGGTCTTCCCGTTGGTCCCGGTCAGGTGTACGACGGGGTACGCCCGCTGCGGGTCGCCGAGCAGTTCGACCAGCCGGCGGACCCGGTCGAGCGTCGGATTGATCTTGTGCTCCGGCCAGCGTGCCTGGAGGCGTGCCGATACCTCGGCGTAGGAGAGGTCGCTCATCAGAACACCGAGTCTAGTGAGGGCTGTGGATAAACCGGTCGGAGCACCCCTTGACAACCACTACGATTGTGCGCATGAGCCAGACGTCCCGTGTTCCAGACAAGCCCAGCCTCGACGGTCTCGAGGAGAAGTGGGCTGCCGTATGGAAGGAGCAGCAGACCTACGCCTTCGACCGGAGGGCCGAGCGCGCCGAGGTTTACTCCATCGACACGCCGCCGCCGACCGTGTCCGGGTCGCTGCACGTCGGGCACATCTTCAGCTACACCCACACCGATCTGGTCGCCCGGTTCCAGCGGATGCGCGGGAAGAAGGTCTTCTACCCGATCGGCTGGGACGACAACGGCCTGCCCACCGAGCGCCGGGTCCAGAACTACTACGGCGTCCGGTGCGACCCGTCCCTGCCGTACGACCCCGACTTCACCCCACCGGAGAAGCCGGATCCGAAGCGGCAGGTTCCGATCAGCCGGCAGAACTTCGTCGACCTGTGCGGCGAGCTCACCCACATCGACGAGCAGGCGTTCGAGGCGATGTGGCGGCGAGTCGGGCTGAGCGTCGACTGGTCGTACCTCTACACCACGATTTCGGAGGATTCCCGCCGTACGTCGCAGCGCGCCTTCCTGCGCAACTTCGCCCGCGGTGAGGCGTATCTGGCCGAGGCTCCCACGATGTGGGACGTCACGTTCCAGACCGCGGTCGCCCAGGCCGAGCTGGAGGCGCGGGACTACCCGGGCTTCTTCCACCGGATCGCGTTCCACGCGCCGCACGGGCCGGTCTACATCGAGACCACCCGGCCGGAGCTGATCCCAGCCTGTGTCGCGCTGATCGCCCACCCGGACGACGAGCGGTACCAGGGCTTGTTCGGCAAGACGGTGACGTCGCCACTGTTCGGCGTCGAACTGCCGGTTCTGCCGCACGAGGCGGCCGAGCCGGACAAGGGCGCCGGTATCGCGATGTGCTGCACCTTCGGTGACCTGACCGACGTTCAGTGGTGGCGTGAGCTGCAGCTGCCGGTCCGGACCGTCATCGGCCGCGACGGCCGCCTGCTACGGGAGACGCCACCGTGGCTGGAGGGCTCCGAGCTGTACGGCGAGCTGGCCGGCAAGACGGTCTTCAGCGCCCGTGAGCTGATCGTCGAGAAGCTTCGCGAGAGCGGCGACCTGGACGGCAACCCGACGCCGACGCAGCGGATGGCGAACTTCTTCGAGAAGGGCGACAAGCCGCTGGAGATCGTCTCGACCCGGCAGTGGTACATCCGGAACGGCGGCCGCGACGCGGACCTGAAGCAGGAGTTCGTCGAGCGCGGCGAAGAGCTGGCCTGGGTCCCGGAGCACATGCGCCACCGGTACCTGAACTGGGTCGAAGGGCTGAACGGCGACTGGCTGATCTCCCGCCAGCGCTTCTTCGGCGTCCCGTTCCCGGTCTGGTACCCGATCGACGCCGACGGAGAGCCGGACTACGACCACCCGCTCATGCCCAGCGAAGCCGAGCTCCCGATCGACCCGACCTCCCAGGCACCACGTGGGTACGACGAGTCGCAGCGCGGCAAGCCGGGCGGTTTCGAGGCCGACCCCGATGTGATGGACACCTGGGCGACCTCGTCGCTGACCCCGCACATCGTCTGCGGCTGGGAGCGGGATCCGGACCTGTTCGCCCGGACCTTCCCGATGGACCTGAACACGCACGCGCACGAGATCATCCGGACCTGGCTGTTCTCCCGCGTCGTCCGGGCCCACTTCGAGAACGGCACGCTGCCGTGGGCGCGGTCGATGATCTCCGGCTTCGTCGTCGACCCGGACCGCAAGAAGATGTCCAAGTCCAAGGGCAACGTGGTCGTCCCGTCCGAGATCCTGGACAAGTTCGGCTCGGACGCGGTCCGCTGGCGCGCGGCGATGGCGCGGCCGGGGCTGGACTCGCCGTTCGACGAGTCGCAGATGAAGGTCGGCCGGCGGCTGGCGATCAAGGTCCTGAACGCGTCGAAGTTCGTGCTGGGCTTCGGTGCGTCGACGATTGATGCTTCCGCTGTCACGGAAGCGGTCGACCTGGCGATGCTGCGGCAGTTGCGGTCGGTTGTCGCCGATGCGACGGCAGCGTTCGAGCGGTACGACTACACCGGTGCGCTCGAGGTCGCGGAGCGGTTCTTCTGGACCTTCTGCGACGACTACGTGGAGCTGGTCAAGGAGCGTGCGTACCGGGATGATGACGCCGGCGCCGCTTCGGCTCGCGCTGCGTTGGCTGTTGCGTTGTCGGTCCAGTTGCGGTTGCTCGCGCCGTACCTGCCCTTCGCGACCGAGGAGGTTTGGTCGTGGTGGCAGGAGGGTTCGATCCACCTGAGCCGCTGGCCGGAGCCGGACGTCGACCTCGCCGTCGCCGAGCAGGACCCGGAGGTCCTCGACGCGGTCTCCGAGGTGCTCGCCGGGATCCGCGGAGCCAAGTCGGAGGAAAAGGTCTCGATGAAGACCGAGGTCAGCAAGGTCGAGGTCACCGGTCCGGCCGCCCGCCTCGCCCTGGCCGAACGCGCCGAGGGCGACCTGCGCGCCGCCGGCCGGATCACCGGCGAGATCATCTGGCACGCGGACGAGACGGGCCCGGTCAAGGTCGTCGCGACCCTCTGACGGGTTCACAACCGAACACGTAGCGCCCGTCGCCCTCCTGGGAGGCGGGCGCTACCGCCATACCCCGAACGGCTACGCTGCGAAACCGGTTTGTGCCGATGTGGAACCATCGGGTCGAACCGCGCGACCATGCCAGTCCCGAGGAGCCCCACCATGAGCGACCCCACCACCCCGGACCGCACCACCCCGGAGGCTCCCCCCACCCCGAGTACGCCGCCCAACGGTGGCGGAGCGAGCGACGTCGCAAGCACTCCGCCGGCGAAGCCCGCCGCGCCCGCACAACCCGCCAAGACCAGCACTACCACCGGCTCGGCGTCCTCCGCTGCCTCGGCCGACGCACGCTCCGGCGAGACCGCCGGCAAGCCCGCGGCAGCCGACTCCACCACGAAGAAGAAGCCGTCGCAGCCCTCGCGCCCCTCGAAAACCACCGCTGCCGCAGCCGCCTCCGCCGAGAAGGCGGCGACCGGCGACACGACGAAGGTCGAGACCGGGAAACCAGCGGACGCCCCGAAGGCTGATGCCGCGAAGGCGCCTGCCGCGGATGGGAACGCTGCCAAGGCTGAAGCTGCAGTGGGTGCGGAGGGGGAAACCGCAGAGAGCAAGAGCGGGGACGCGAAGGCGGACGCCGCGAAGGGTGGGGACACCAAAGCTGAGGCTGGGAAGGCTGCGGCGGCGGGGAAGAAGAAGTGGTATCGGCGGGTTCGGGTGCGGGGGCCTTGGGCGACTGTGGTGGGCGTGGTCGTCGTACTGGTGGTGCTGGCTGTGATCGGATACGTGTGGGGGCTCGGGCCGCTGAATCGGCTGAACGCGGAGCGTGGGATCACGCCGCCGGCGACCCTCGCGGGGCTTGACCGGATCACAGACCAGGAGATCCGCAAGCAGGCTCAGCTCGACGAGACCCGCGAGGCATTGAGCCGCATCAACGACGGCAAGCAGGTAACAGTCGAGGCGTACGGAAACCTCGACGGCAACCGCATGTTCGTAGTGATCGCCCTCCGCGGCAAGGTCGACATCGACAAGACCGTCGCGGACTCCGGCGCCACCGGCGACCAGATCAAGAAGGTCGGCCGCGCCACCTGCGTCGAAACCGGCAACCTCCCCACCCAGTGCTACCGCGGCTCTAACACCCTCACCGTCATAGTCCAATCCGCCAACGACGGCGTCACCGTTGACCAGGTAGCCCCCGTCACCGAAGAAGCGTTCAACGCAATGAAGTGACCCCGGCGCACCGGCACATGCCGTACCTGGAAGAGTTGGTGCATGCCCAAGAGCCGCGGCCGCAAGAAGACCAAGCAGCAACGGCAGTCGCACGGCAATCCAGCCGCTGCCGGCCGGAGCAACGCGGTTCGTGGCCTGCCCTACGAATTCAGCCTGTCCAGCTCCGATCAGGACCCGCTCGACGCGGAAACCTTGGCGTCCGCCGTCTGTGGGGCCGGTTGGCAGGCCGACGGACCAGGGACCGACGACTACGCAGGCGTGCGGGATCTACTCGCCAACGCCCAGCGAGGCATGCCCAAGGCCGGCACCCTCGAGTTCGCCATCCTCGCCGCCAGGATGGTGCCAGATCACGCCCTGGCCGATCAGGCCCGCGCGATCGCCGCCGACCTGATCGCACGCGGCACCCGCGAACCGAAGTGGTCCGCCGTACTCGATGACCTGACGTTCCGGGAGTGCTGGACGATGCGCGAGGTGTACGGCGACTCGGCCAGCGTGCTGTGCTCGTTCGAGCGAGCCGGTCGTGTCCATGCGCTCTCGATACTGGTCGACCTCAACCACCCGGGCGGCTGGGCTCACGACATTCTTCTCGTCGACGACGTCGTACAGGCTCTGGCGATGATGCGAGAGGAAGCGGCCAGGGACGAGGCCATGGTCCTGGAGCAGTCCGACCCCGCGGAGGTCCGGCGACTGCTGGAAGACGCGTTCGAGGCCACCGACCGCACCTGGACTGCGGACGTCTCGGAGGAGTTCGAGGACCTTCGTTCGTTGGCGCTGTCCAGACTCAAGGTCCTGCCCGATCCTGCGCCCCGCGTAGAGCGCGCCGAAGTCGACGAGGAGACCAGGGATCGCGTGGTACGGGCGTTCCTCGCGTCACCCGAAGCGGCGGAGCTGCCAGCCGGCCAAGACCTTGAGCATTGCGTCCGGTTGATCGTGCAGTACGGCGCCGACTACGACGACGGCAAGATGCTGCGAGTCAGTCCTGCCAAGCTCGACATCTTCCTGCTCGGCTGGTTGCCGAGGAAAGTCATGCTCAGCGCCGAGGAGCGCGCCGTACTGCCGCTGTTGGTGCCGGCATGGATCAAGTGGGCCGGGTCTCGCGAAGGCCTGTCACCAGTTGTGCTCGAGGAGGTTCTCAAGGCCGGGCGGGAGAGCCTCGGTCACTTCGACGAGGTCTACGACGACGCCGCCAACATGTCACCCGGCCGCCTGCTCATCGAAGGACTCGAGCCGACAGAGAACGCTGATGCTCCGCAGGACGCTCTTGACCGGCGGACATTCGCGATGCCGTACTTCGGCACCCGGATCGGCGGCGAGGACTATCCGCGGCTGAACCCGAACGATCCGGACGAGCGCAGCATCCTGATCGAGGGCGAACACCCCGAGTACCACGACGCTCTGAATGATCCGGCGGTCGTCGGCGAGGTCGACGGAGTGAACCCGCACCTGCACCTCGCGATGCACGAAGTCGTCACGAACCAGTTGTGGAACGACGATCCGCCCGAGGTCTGGCAGGCGGCGCGAAGACTGCAAGCCCAAGGCCACGACAGGCACGACATCCTGCACGCCATCGGCGAACTGGTCGCCCGTCAGCTGCACGGGGTCCTGACGAACCACCAGCCCGTCGACCTCGACCAGTACCGCGCTGGTCTCGACAAGCTCGGTCGGTGATCAGCCGAGGACGCCCACGATCGCAGTCATGATCGGGATCGATAGCAGGGTGCTCAGAAGTACGGCGCTGCGGGCCAGGGTGCGAGTGGTGCGGTAGTGGACGGCGTAGACGTAGACGTTTTGCGCGGTGGGGAGGGCGGCTAGGAGGGTGGTGGCCAGGAGGGCGTGGCCGTGGAGGTCCAGGAGCCAGCGGCCTACGGCGTAGGCGGCCAGTGGTTGCAGGAAGACCTTGAGGAGGACCGCTAGTACGACGTCTCGTCGGATGATGATCGAGTCGCGAGTACCCGAGCTCAGGCTGAGGCCGTAGGCGACCAGGCCGACCGGGACCGCCGCCGCGGCGACGAGGTCGATCGGCCGCATGACCACGGGCGGCAGATCCACGCCAAGTGACGCGACCAGGAGCCCGAGCAACGACGCCACGGTCAGCGGGTTGCGCAGCGGCCGCGTGAGCAGGGTCCGCAACGAGACCCGCCGCCCCGACCCCTGCCGGTCACCATCGAGTACGGCGAAGGCGATCGGCGCCATCACCAGCAACTGGAACAGCACGATCGGCGCGACCAGCGCACCGTCACCCAGCACATACGCGGCGACAGGCACACCGAGATTGCCCGCGTTGACGTACGACGACGCGAGTACGCCGATCGTCGCCTGAGACCGGGTGCGTCGCCAGACCAGCGCCATCACGACGAAGACCACCTGGACGACGAGCAGGCTGGCCAGGTTCGTCAGCGCGACCGGCGAGAAGATCGAGTGCAGATCCGCCCGGGCGACCGTTGTGAACAGCAACGCCGGCGTCGCCACGAAGAACGCCAGCCGCGACAGGACCAACTCGTCCTCGGCCCGCAGTACGCCGATCCGCCCGATGACGTAACCGAGTACGGCGACCGAGACCAGCGCGACGAAGGCTCCAACGACGGCGGACACCGGCGGTCACACACTCATCGGCTTCGTCACCCCCGCGATGTTATCCGAAACCGTGACTACAGATGCTGCCCGCTCAGACACTGGACAACCGCCCGCACCTCATCGTCTCGGCGTCACCATATAGTTGCCGTCAGCAACTCCTCCGTCCGGATCCCCAGCCCTGTAACGGTTCCCGCCATCCACAGCACCGAATCGGCGATTTGGCTTGATCGAACATGTGTTCTAATATAGATGCATGACGGGCCTTGTGACCATCCAGCCCGGCGGCGGCCACCCGGTCCCCGCCGGCACGGTCGCGCCCACCTCGTGTGCGCCCGCCCTGTCTGGCTCCAGCCACCCGATCTGCTGCGCACATTGCACGGCCTGGCCGCCTGGGCCGCCCGACTACATTCCCGACGACCTGCCCGACCCGATCGACCACGATCTTTCCGTCGACCCGGAATCCGTCCCCGAGCCGGACGATTGGGATGTCGAGCTGGACGCGCCGGTGGCCACGACCCGATCCTCGCGCGTCGACGACCTGGACTGGCAGGAATGGCACGGCGTGGAACAGGACGAGGCCGACCGCGCCCTGCTCGCCCTGGACGCCCCCGCCTGGCTGTCGCTGCCGCCCGGCGGCGCCCTCGCGGCCGCGCTGGAAGACACCCGCCCGCGAGCCATGTCGCCGATCGCGTTGATGGAGCTGATGAAGGCCACCACCCGGATGGTCGCCTGGGCCGAATCGATCAAGGCCGAGGCGATGGCGTCGTTCTACCGGCACCGCCGAGCCGAACACACCGAGTCCCCGCGTCCCACCCAGCTCGACACCCGGGGCCGCCCGATCGACCCCGACCGCTCCTGGCACGCCGAACTCGCCCTCGCCCTCGGCCTGTCCCCCACCACCGTCGCCCGCCACGTCACCACCGCGCTGCGCCTCACCAGCACCCTGCGCGCCACCCACACCGCCCTGAAATGCGGCACGCTCACCTGGGGCAAGGCCCTGGCCATCTCCGAAGCCACCACCAACCTGCCCGATGAGGCCGCCCAGGCCGTCGAGGCCCACGTGCTGAAACGCGCCCCGACCCAGACCCACCGCAACCTGCTCGAATCCCTGCGCCGCCAGGTCGCCAAACACACCACCCGCCAGGACGCCGAAGATCACCGCGCCGCCGTCGCCGACCGCACCTGCAAAATCGTCCCCCTCCCCAACGGCATGGCCGGGCTGTGGATCGTCCACACCGCCGACAAGATCCAGCAAATCTGGGTCACCATCCAAGCCATCGCAGCCCTCGCCAAACGCGGCACCCCCACCGGCGCCCCGACCAACGACGCCCCGACCAACGACTCTGCAACCAGCGCCGCCACGAACGGGCCCGCCGCGGGGCAGCCTGCCGCCAACACGAACGCCACTGGCAGTCCCACCACCGGCGACACCACCACCAGTTCACCCACCGGCGACAACGCGACCGGGGCACCCGCCACCACCGGCCCCGCCACCTACAACCCGGCCACCGTGGACCCCGCCACCACGAACACCTCCCGGAACAACGCCGCGACCACGCAGCGGAATACCACCAGCGATAGGCTCTCGACCACCGCAACTGTCGGCACCCCGCCCACCGACGCCACAAACGCGACGGCACCTGCAGAAAGCAAACCCACCCCGGCACCCACAGCCGCCGCAGCCGATCCACTCACCGCCGACACCAACAGCGGCACCGCCGACACCACCACCGGCACGATCACCGACGACCAAGGTGACGGCGCGACGCACCACGCCCCGCCCACGACACAACACCGAGACGACCTCACCGGAGGTCCGGTCAATGACACCGGGGCCGCCGAACAACCGCGTCCGGGCTCCAGCGCGGAACAGGTGGCGCACCACCACGCCACGAATCCGGCGCCAGCCACCCGCACAGCCGAACAGTCCGGCACAGACACCACTGCGGTGCCGGTGAAGGACACCCGGACCGCCGAACAGCGCCGCGCCGACGTCACCGCCGACCTGTTCGAGCACATCCTGCGCAACGGACTGGACTGGCTCGGGAGACGCCTACCCGACCAGCACCGCCGCCGACCCCACATCGAAGTCATCATCCCCGCCTCGACCCTCCTCGGCCTCGACGACGACCCCGCCGAACTGACCGGCTACGGACCCATCCCCGCCGAGATGGCCCGCCGCATCGCCACCGACGGCACCTGGCGACGACTGCTGACCGACCCGCTCAACGGCATCGTGCTGGAAGCCTCCACCACCCGCCACGACCCCGGCACCCTCGTCACCGAAACCCTGCTCGCCCGCCACCCCGTCTGCGCCTGGCCCGGCTGCAACCGCACCTCCCGCGACTGCGACCGCGACCACACCACCCCCTTCACCCAAACCGGCACCACCACCCTCACCGGCCTCGCCCCATACTGCGAATACCACCACGTCATCAAAGACACCCCCACCTGGGGCTGGACCACCACCAGCCACCCCGACGGCTCCATCACCCTCACCACCCCCACCGGCCACCGCCACACCACCGTCCCACCCGCCCGCGGCCCCATCACCACCCGCGGACCCATCACCGAACCGCCCGACGCCGCGGGCACGACGAGCGCGTGTGTCGGCAGAAACAGGCACGACGCCGACGTCGCCTGGGCCGCCGAAAGCGACGATCCCCGCAGCCTGCCCACGAGCCAGCCCATCGCCACGCTGCGACGCGAGGCTTCCCAGCACCCACCGCCCTTCTGACCCACCGCCCTGGTGATCCGACCCACCGCCCTGCTGATCCGACCCACCGCCCTGCTGATCCGACCCACCGCCCTGCTGATCCGACCCACCGCCCTGCTGATCCGACCCACCGCCCGCCGCATCAGAGGCACAGGCTTCTGATCAGGCGCACCGGCCAGCAGGTCGCCGTACCCTCAGTCCACCGCTCCACCCAGTGGTCCTGACCGGGCTGACCGAGTCACGTCGGACAGGACCGCCTCGGCGCCTGTCGGGATCAGCTTGCTCTGAGACAGATGAATGTCGATGACCGACATCCGCCGTACCGACCAGGGTTCGAAGACCTGCTGGGCTCCGCACGGCATCCGGTCGCTCCGCTGGCCACGCCAGAGCGATGCCTCGATGCTGGTGGCGCGCAACCTGCCTCAGCCGGAAGTCCACCTGCGTTACGGCAATCCGTCCGCCCAAGGGTCCCCAAGCAGGGCACGGAACCGTAACCCGTCAGATGCTGACGATTCAGCGGTGTGACTGGAAAGATTCCACCATCGACGCTCAGGATGCCGCTATGACTACTTCCGCTCGACTGACTCGTGCTGCGGCCGCCGCGGCCCTCCTGGTGACGGCCGCCCTCGTCCCCACCGCAGCCGCCGCGACCTCAGGCACGCTGCCGATTGGTGACTCGGACCTGGCGGAGACCCGGAGCACTCAGGTGCTCGCCGGTGGGGTGACGTTGACGAAGATCGTGCGCGGTACCGAGCCGGCGCCGGCCGATCAGCTCAACACGACGACGCGCGGGCCGTGGGTGGTCAACGTGCTGACCATCGACCCGGCCAAGGCGAAGGGTCACCTGAAGGCCACCTACGGGCCGGATCTCGCGAAGGTGGAGAACACGTCGGTGCTGGTGAAGTCGGCAGGCGCGCTGGCGGGCGTGAACGCGTCGTTCTTCACGTTCACCGCCAACCCGCAGTACCCGGGTGATCCGGTCGGCCTCGGCATCTTCAACGGCAAACTGCTCAGCGAGCCGCTGACCGACCCGACCGAGGCCAACCTGCTGATCGATGCCAAGAGCAACAAAGTCGTGATGGGCCACCTGCGCTGGACCGGCAGCGTCGTCAACCGCCAGACCGACATCAAGCTCCCCCTCGAGTTCGTCAACCACCCGCCGGTCGTCCCGGCCGACTGCGCGACCCTGCCCGACCAGACGACCTGCACCACTCCCGGCGATGTCGTGCTGTTCACGCCGGAGTTCGCGGCCGCGACGCCGTCGGGCGCGGGCGTCGAGGTGGTGCTGAATCGCTACGGCTGCGTCGTCCGTACGTCGACAACGCGCGGGACCAACCTCGCACCCGGCCAAACCTCCTTGCAGGCGACGGGGAAGGACACCGTCAGCCTGCTGAACACCGTGGCGAACGGCTGCCTGAACCGCACCATCAAGCTGGCGAACGAGAACGGTGACGACGTCCCGCTGCGCAGCGGCCTGTACGGCGTGACCGGACGCTACCGGCTCACCAAGAACGGCGAGATCGTCGTACCGGCCGGAACCGGCAGCTTCTTCGCCCGCAACCCGCGCACCATCGCCGGTACGACACGTGACGGCAAGATCCTGCTGGCGACGATCGACGGCCGCCAGACCACCAGCGTCGGTACGACGATGGACGAAACAGCCGCGGTGGCGAAGGCACTCGGGATGGACAACGCGATCAACCTGGACGGCGGCGGCTCGACCGCGATGGCGCTGCGCGACGGGACGCTGGTCAACCACCCCAGCGGAACGGGCGGTGCGGAGCGAGCGGTCGGCGACGCCATCGTCTTTGTCCCAGGTCGCTGACAGGCGCACTCTGAAGGAGTGCGACTGCTGCCGCTGCTGACGGCCGGCCTGCTGCTCGGGCCGGCCGGATGCGGCGCGCAGTCGGAGTCCGGAGAGGAGCCGGCCATGACCGCACCCAGCAGCATCACGGTGACGAGTACGGCGTTCCAGGAAGGCGCCAAGGTGCCGACGAAGTACACCTGCGACGGCCCCAACGTGTCGCCGCCGCTGGCCTGGAACGGCGTGCCACCAAAAACCCAGGCCCTTGCGCTGGTGATGGACGATCCCGACGCACCACGCGGCACCTTCACACACTGGGTGGTACTCGACCTCGATCCGTCCACCAACGCGCTCGCCGAGGGTCAGCAACCCCGCACACAGGCGAAGAACTCGGCGGGCAAGGCCTCGTACTTCGGCCCCTGCCCGCCGAGCGGCACCCACCACTACCGCTTCACCATCTACGCCCTGTCCGCGAAGACCGGTCTCAAAGACGGCGCCAAGCTGGACGAAGCACTGAAAGCCATCGACTCCAGGAGCATCGCCCGCGGCCGCCTCACGGGCCTCTACGCCCACTAACGCAAGGGTGCTCCAGATCACAGTCCCGTAACCAGGGATTGACGTTTCTGACTACGTAGACACATTCTGACTACGCAGTCAGAACGTCGAACCTGGTGAGGACGTTATGAGCGAGGGAAAGTCCGAGAGGCGCCGTCCGGGCAGCATGGACGTCGCCCGGCTGGCCGGTGTCTCGCAGAAGACGGTCTCCCGCGTCCTGAACGGCGAGCCGTACGTCAAGGAGGAGGTCCGCCTCCGCGTCCAGGCCGCGATGCGCGAACTCGGCTACCGCCGGAACAACAGCGCACGGGCCCTCAACTCGGGCCGGACCCGCCGCATCGGCGTGGTCTGCCTCGGTACGGCGCTCTTCGGGCCCTCGACCCAACTGGTCGCGATCGAGCGCACCCTGCGCGGAACGGGTTACTCGCTCAGCATCGTCAACACCCTCGAAGGCGACACCGGCGGCGTTGCCGGAGCGATCGAGCACCTGCTCGAGCAGGGTGTGGACGGCATCATCCTGTCCGAGCCGATCGAGGTCGAGGATCAGCCGATCGAGGTCGACATCCCGGTGCTCAGCTTCGGCCGGTTCCCCGGTCTCAGTGCACCGACCATCCTCCACACCGGCGGCGACAATGTCAGTGCCGGGCGGCTCGCGACCGAGCATCTGCTCGGGCTCGGGCACCGGACCGTCTGGCACGTCGCCGGACCGCAGCGCTGGTGGGCGTCGCGCGAACGCCTCCAAGGCTGGCGACAGGCCCTGGCCGCCGCCCGTGCGGCCGAACCGCCCGTACTGGAAGGCGATTGGCTACCGGCCTCCGGCTACGAAGCCGGCCGGAAGCTCGCCGCCAACGACGAGGTCACCGCGATCTTCGTCGCCAACGACGACATGGCGATCGGTGTGCTGCGCGCGCTCACCGAGGCCGGTCGCCACGTCCCCGGCGACGTCAGCATCGTCGGCTTCGACGACATTCCGTCCGCCGCCTTCCTGACGCCGCCCCTCACCACCGTCCCGCAGGACTTCGATATCCACGTCGCCCGCGGGATCGCGAATCTCGTCACGGAGATCGAGTCGCCCACCGGCGACCACTCTCCCGCGCCGGAGTCACCACCGCTCCAGCTGGTCATCCGTCACTCCACCGCCGCCGCGTCGTGACGGCCGTACCCACAACAGGCACACCCCGGGTCGAGGCCCGGCGCCCAGGCACCGCCTTGCCAACTTCCGAGGAGATGTTTCGCAGTGTTCATCAACAGGCTTTCCACGATCCGCCGGCGCGCAGCCGCCGGCACCGCACTCGTCCTGGCCGGCTCACTGGCCCTGGCGGCCTGTGGCGGCGGCGGGGACGATTCCGGCGGCGGCGCCACCCAGGCGCAGGCAGTCAGCCAGGCCGATATCGACAAGGCGATGTCCACGCCGACCCAACTCACCTTCTGGACCTGGGTGCCGAACATCCAGAAGGAGGTGGACCTCTTCCAGAAGAAGTACCCGGCGATCAAGGTGAAAGTGGTCAACGCCGGCCAGGGCACCCCGCACTACACCAAACTCCGGACCGCACTGAAGGCCGGCACCGGCGCACCCGACGCGGCCCAGATCGAGTTCCAGTACATCCCGACCTTCTCACTGACGAAGAGCCTGGTGGATCTTCGTCCGTACGGCGCTGAAGGGCTGAAGGACAAGTTCGTGCCCTGGACCTGGAACCAGGTGACCGGCGCCGACGGCCAGGTCTGGGCGATCCCGCAGGACAGCGGCCCGATGGGGATGCTGTACCGCAAGGACATCTTCGACAAGTACGGCATCACGGTGCCGAAGACCTGGGACGAGTTCGCCGCGGCGGCCCGCAAGCTGCACGCCGCGGACCCGAAGGTCTACATGACGAACCTCGCGCAAAACCAGGCCGGAGTCTGGTTCGGCCTGCTCTGGCAGGCCGGGGTCAAGCCGTTCGAGAACCCGACCGCCGAATCGGTCAAGGTCAATCTGAACAGCGACGAGTCCAAGAAACTCGCCGACTACTGGGGTGGCCTGATCAAGGACGGCGCGGTATCGGCCGATGCCGACTTCAACGACGGGTGGTACCAGGCGCTGAACCGCGGCAAGTACGCCACCTGGCTCACCGCCGCGTGGGGTCCGGTCTTCCTGGAAGGTAGCGCGAAGGCGACCAGTGGCAAGTGGCGTGCGGCGCCGCTGCCGCAGTGGGAGGCCGGCCAGAACGTCTCCGGTAACTGGGGTGGCTCGACGACGGCCGTTGTGCAGGGGACGAAGAACCCGATCGCCGCCGCGAAGCTGGCCGAGTTCATCAACACCGATCCCGAATCGACCAAGATGTTCGCGACCGAGCAGTTCCTGTTCCCCGTGACGAAGGCGCTGCTGGCCGACACGTCCTTCGTCGACCGGCCGCTGACGTTCTACGGCGGCCAGACGGTGAACAAGTTGTTCGCCGGGATCAGCGACACCGTGGACACGAAGTTCCAGTGGCCGCCCTTCCTGGACCAGTCCGTGAGCGACTGGAACGAGACGGTCGGCAAGTCGTTCGCGAACAAGAGCGATTCCAGCGCGGCGCTCGACCAATGGCAGGAACGGATCACGAAGTACGCGGAGAACCAGGGCTTCAAGGTCGAGCAATGAGCATCAACACCACCGATCAGCGGCTCGAGGCGCTGGCGCCGAGCCGCAGTGAGGCCCGTCGGCGGAGGCGTGGCGTGAGCCATGCCTCCACCGGCTACCTCTTCGTCGCGCCGTTCATGCTGGTGTTCCTCGCCATGCTGGTACTCCCCCTGATCTATGCGGCGTACCTCAGCCTGTTCCGGGAGCGGTTGATCGGCGGGACGGTCTTCGCCGGTCTGGAAAACTACACGCGGGCACTGACGGATCCCAAATTTCTGGACGGCGTGGGCCGGGTCGCGCTGTTCTTCCTGATCCAGGTGCCGATCATGCTGGTGATCGCGTTGCTGGCGGCGCTGGCCATCGACAGCGGCCTGCTGCGGATGGCGAAGGTCTTCCGGCTGGGCATCTTCCTGCCGTACGCCGTACCGGGCGTCGTGGCCACCCTCATGTGGGGTTACCTGTACGGCCCGGACTTCGGTCCATTCGCGCAGCTGGCCGACAAGCTCGGCCTGGCCGCACCGAAGTTCCTCAGCAGTGACTGGATGCTCGGATCGCTGGCGAACGTCGTCACCTGGGAGTTCACCGGCTACAACATGATCATCCTGTACGCCGCACTGCGGGCGGTGCCGCACGATCTCTACGAGGCCGCGGCGGTCGACGGAGCAGGCGCGATCCGCACCGCGTGGAGCATCAAGATTCCAGCGTTACGGCCGGCGCTGTTCGTCTGCCTGATCTTTTCGGTGATCGGCAGTTTCCAGCTGTTCAGCGAGCCCTGGCTGATGCGAACGCTGGCGCCGAGCGTCATCGACAGCGGTTATACACCGAACGTCTACGCCTACACACAGGCCTTCACCGGCCAGGAGGTGAACTACGCCGCTGCGGTGTCGTTCCTCCTCGGCCTCGTCATCGTCATCGTGTCGTACGCCGTCCTGCTCGTCACGGCGAGGAGGAGCCGGTCATGAGAGAACGACGCAACAACGTGCTCACGATCGGCATGGTTGTCATGCTGATCTATTTCCTGCTGCCGCTGTTCTGGCTGTTCGTGGCCTCGACGAAGACGGTGGGTGACCTGTTCTCGAGCTTCGGGCTGTGGTTCTCCGACGACTTCTCGCTGCTGTCCAACATCCGCGACACGGTGTCCACCAACAGTTGGGTGTTCTCGCGCTGGATGGGCAACACCATCTTGTACGCGGTGGTCAGCGCGGGCGGCGCGGCGTTCCTCTGCGCACTCGGCGGATACGGCTTCGCGAAGTACCGATTCCGCGGCAACGGGTCGATGTTCGGGCTGGTGCTCGGCGCGATCATGGTGCCGACCACAGCACTCGCGATCCCGACGTACTTGCTGTTCAGCAAGGCCGGGCTGGTGAACACGCCGTGGGCGATCATCCTGCCCTCGCTGGTCAGCCCGTTCGGCCTGTACCTGATGCGTATCTACGCGCAGGACGCGGTGCCGGACGGGATCATCGAGGCCGCCCGGATCGACGGAGCGGGTGAGTTCCGGATCTTCTTCCAGGTGGCGCTCCGGATGCTTGCCCCGGGCATCGTCACCGTGGTGCTGTTCACCCTGGTCGCGACCTGGAACAACTACTTCCTGCCGCTGATCATGCTGAACAACCCCGATCTGTACCCAGTCACCCTGGGGCTGGCCCAGTGGTCGTCGCAGGCCAGCGCCGGCGGCGGCACGACCGGTGCCGTGCTGTCGCTGGTGATCACCGGGTCCTTCCTGTCGGTCATCCCGCTGATCGCCGCGTTCCTGCTCCTGCAGCGGTACTGGCAGTCCGGGTTGGCCTCCGGCGGCGTCAAAGCGTGACTGTGCCCTTCGTAATTTGGCCTTCTACAGTTGGAGAAATACTGTGCAAGAACGTGTCCTCTTCGGGGCTGCGTACTATCACGAATATCAACCACACGACCGGCTGGAGCTGGATCTCGACCTGATGGCCGAGGCCCGGTTCTCGGTGATCCGGGTCGGTGAGTCCGTCTGGTCGACCTGGGAGCCGGAGAACGGTCGCTTCGACCTGGACTGGCTCCAGCCCGTTCTGGATGGTGCCCATGCGCGTGGCATCGCCGTACTGCTGGGCACCCCGACGTACGCCGTACCGCCGTGGCTGGTCCGGCTCTACCCGGAGATCGCCGGCGAGCGCAAGACCGGTCAGCGGATCCCGTGGGGTGCCCGCCAGGAGGTGGACTTCACCCACCCGGGCTTCCGCTTCCACGCCGAGCGGGTGATCCGCAAGATCGTCGCCCGGTACGTCGATCATCCGGCGGTGATCGGCTTCCAGGTCGACAACGAGCCGGGGAACGAGCTCCTCCACAACCATGGTGTATTCCAGCGGTTCGTGGACCGGCTGCGGCAGACGTACGGCGACGTGGACAAGCTCAACGACGAGTGGGGGCTCGTCTACTGGTCACACCGGCTGTCGGACTGGGCGGATCTCTGGACACCGGACGGCAACTTCCAGCCGCAGTACGACGTCGCGTGGCGCCAGTTCCAGGCAGACCAGACCACCGAGTTCATCGCCTGGCAGGCCGACATCGTCCGCGAGTACGCCCGCCCGGAGCAGTACGTCACCACCTGTATCGCCTACGACCGTCCTGCCGTCGCAGACGACGACCTGGTACGACGTCTCGACGTCACCGCGGGCAACGCGTACTACGCCATGCAGGACGGGCTACTCCAGCCACAGATCCAGCCGACCCAGCAGAACTGGACCACCACCGGCACCTGGGCGTTCTACCTCAGTGCTGACCGGATGTACTCGTCCAAGCAAGCACCGTTCCTGGTGACCGAGACGAACGCCCAGTCCATCGGCTTCCCGTGGAACAACCGGCCCGCGTACGACGGCCAGTGGCGGCAGGCGGCGTGGGCACTGGTCTCGCGTGGCGCGAAGATGATCGAGTACTGGCACTGGCACACGCTGCACTTCGGCGCCGAGACCTACTGGGGTGGCGTGCTCCCCCACAGCGGTCAGCCTGGTCGTACCTACAAGGAGATCGCCCTGCTGGGCGCTGAGCTCGAGACGGCGGGTGCACTGGTCGCGGATCTAATCCCTGACCACGACGTGACGATGCTCTACGACCTGCCCAGCAAGTGGTTGATGCAGAAGTACCCGCCGCTGGCCCACGAAGACGGCAGCCCGGACGACCGGTCGTACCACGGCCTGTTCGATCCCTTCTACCGTGGAGCTTTCGACGCCGGTCTGCAGGTGCGCATCCTGCACACCAGCCAGTTCTCCGACGACGACCATCCGGTGCTTGTCGTCCCGGGCCTCTACCTCGCAGACGACGACCTACTGGACCGGCTGGTCGCGTACGCCGCGGGCGGTGGTCATCTGGTCGTCGGACCACGGACTGGCTATGCGGACCACGAGGGGCGAGCTCGCACTGCCACCATGCCGGCCCGGCTCGCCGCCGCGGCTGGCATCAAGTACGACGAGTACAGCAACCTCTCAACGGACGTGCCGGTCCTTGGGCTCGGCGACGACGCAGCCGCGACTCGCTGGATCGACGGCCTACAGGTCGACGGTGCCGACGTACTCGCGAACTACCACCATCCGCACTTCGGGCGGTGGCCGGCGATCACGACCCGAGCGCATGGCGAGGGCCGGATCACCTATGTGGGAACTGTCCCCAACGGTCCACTCGCGGCCGCCTTGTTCCGCTGGATCAAGCCCAACGGGAATGATCTGCCGGCCAGCGTGACCGTCACCTCGGCGACCGCCGCCGACGGCCGGCGGCTGCGTTTCGTCCACAACTGGTCGTGGGACAGCGTGAGCGTCGACCTGCCCTCGCCGCTTCACGACGTACTCGCGGATGCCGCGGTCGACGACAAGCTCGACCTCGGCCCGTGGGACGTGCGGATCCTGGTCGAACCGGCTCAGTAGCCGTAGTCGCTGGACGAACGGGTCGGGGTCTGACTCGGTGCGGCGGTCGTGGTCGCGGCATGCCAGCTGAAGGTGATGTTGCCGAAGGCATCCTCCAGGTTGTTGCCCTTGCTCTGCCCCGGCCCGGTGTCGAGCTTGAACGTGTACAGCGGTTTGCCCTGGAAGGTGAGCTGGCTCTTGCCGGTGTCCGGCCGTTTCACGACGGCGAGTCCGTCCATCGACTTCGCCGTACTGTCGGATCCTTCGACCGGGAACCAGAAGGCCAGGCAGTCGGCGGTGCACATGATCGCACCGCCGGCTTCCTGGTCCGCGAAGTACAACGTCTTCCCGGCCGAGTCGACCAGCGCTTTCCCGACACCGCTGACGTCCCGCACGGAGACGGCACCGGAAGCCCCGTCCGGCGGTGGCGGGGCTTCCCCACCACCGCCGCCACTGCTGCAGGCAGTCAGCGCGGCCGCGAATACCGTTGCTCCAAGCAACAATTTCATGATGAGCTCCTCTCCCTGACAGACACGCACAATCGGCCCGCCTGGTTCAGAAGCTACACTCTTGCAATGATTGCAATACTCGTCGTCGCTGCGTTCTTCGCTGGGATGGGTGTGCTCGGGCTGGCGTCGCCCGCAGCGCTCGTCCGCCCTTTCGGGATCCAGGTGGCCGGCCCGCACGCGCGGACCGAGGTGCGGGCTGTGTACGGCGGGTTCGGGATCGCTGTCGCCGGGTTGCTCGTCGTTGCGGCGTTCGACGACGGGATCCGCCGTGGTGCGGTGATCGCTGTCGCGGTCGCACTGGCCGGAATGGCGACCGGCCGGTTGATCGGTCGGATCTTCGACCGGCCGGCCACCTTCTATCCGATCTGGTTCTACTTCTGGGTCGAGCTGGTGCTGGCCGCCGTACTGTGGTTCGCGGCGTGAATCACCAGCTGTTGTTGGAGATGTCGAGGCCGAGGTAGACCTGGTCGTAGGTGTTGCCGTCGTTGTCGTCGGTGTAGGCGACGGCCACTTCGGCGTACGGCGAGACCGCTACGACCATCTGCTCCTGGCGGCCGGTAGCAACCGAGCTGAGCCGCTGGGAGGACAGCCTGCCCGTGTCGGTGCCGTCGACGCCGAAGCCACGGACCCAGACGTCTGGGTCAGCCCCTTGGACGGTCCAGCCCACGACGGACTGGGACTGGTCGTCGATGCCGACGGACGGCGCCGTACCGCCGGCCGCGACTTCCACGTCAGCGAAGAGGGCGGTGCCGGCCGAGTTGAAAGTTCGCGTCCAGACACCCGCGGCGCCGGTGTGGTCGGACTCCCACGCGACCGCGAAGTCGCCGTTGAAGTTGGCCGCCACCGACGCGTGCGTCTGCTGCCCACCGCCGTTGAAGTTCGCCGTACGACGGGACAGCGTGGCAGCGCCGTTGGAGCGGCCCAGCCTGATCAGGCCGATGTTGTACGCCGCGTTGGCGTCGCCGTCCTCATCCCACACGACGACCGCGTCACCGGACGCGGAGACCGCGACGTCCGGTTTGTGGTGCTGGCCGGTCGTCTGTGAAGCGGTCACTTCCCAGGCACGCGTCGTCGGACCGGTGTACCCGGCCGCCCTGACCATGGCCTGGGCGCCGGTCTGGATGTCCTCCCACACGACCGTGAACGCGACCGCTCCCCCAGCCGGGGCACCGTCCGGGTCGACGGAGACCCGTGGGTTGATCTGCTGACCGGTGGAGCTGCTGTTGGCGTTGCCGGAGGCGGTGACGGTACCGGCGGTGTTCACCACGCGGTACGGGATGTTGTAGTAGCCGTTGCCGTCGGGGTCGTCAGCCCACACGACAACAGCGTTGCCCTTGTCGTCCAGCCCGACGTCCGGGTGGAGGTGGCGCCAGGTGGTGACGCCGCTGCTGCCGCCGGCGGACAGCTTGACCTCGTACAGCGAGGTGCCGTTGCGGTACACACGCAGGAAGATTTCGCTGTGCACATTGGTGGTCGCGTCGTCTGTGTCGCGGTCGTCCTCCCACACTACGGCGATGTAGCCGTTGCGGTTGGTCGCGATCGACGCATTGTCCTGATCACCGGTGGAGACGCTGTTGGCAGCCGACCAAGTCGGCGCCGCGATGTGAGCCTGCGCGGTCGGAGCACTGAGTGCGATGGAAGCTGCTGCCACCGCGACGATGCCGATTGTCTTCTTCATCATCGTCACACCGCCTGCAGGCCGGGCTGGCCCTCTTGGGCGACGAACGACTTCTGCGTGGTCGCCGCCGCGCCGTGCTCCGACACCTTGGCCACGGCCCGGAAGTCGGCCCGCAGCTGGGTCGGGCTGATCGTCGTACGGACATAACCGCGCCGGTTGTGGAAGAACTTCAGCCACGGATTCGTGCCGACGTCAGGGATCGTGGTGGCGCCGTCGCCGTCACCGCTGGAGGTGACCGAGCTGGTGACGAGTTCGGTCCCGATGGTGGCCGAGTTCGCGTTGTTGTAGTCGGCCTTCAGGTCGCTCGCCCACGCGCGATGGACGTCACCCGTGAGTACGACGGGATTGCGGGTGCCGCGATCGACCCAGCCCTGCTGGATCCGGGCGCGGGACGCGCGGTAGCCGTCCCACGAGTCCATGCTCGCGCCGGTCGAGTTGAAACGGCGAGCGAAGAACACCTGCTGACCGATGATGTCCCAGGTGCCGTAGTGCTGGTTGAGACCGTCGAGCAGCCAGGTCTCCTGCGCGTTGCCGGGCAGACTGCGTGAGGCGAGGTCAGCGTCCGAGCAGATCTGCCAGCCGTCACCACACGCTTGGTCGTTGCGGTACTGCCGCGTGTCGAGCATGTGGAAGGTGGCAAGGCTCCCCCACCGCAGCCTGCGGTAGAGCGGGATGCTGTTGCCACTGTTGGCCTGCGCCGGCCGCAGCGGCATGTTCTCGTAGTACGCCTGGTACGCCGCACTCCGCCGAGCGGTCCACTGCGCGGCCGTCAGCGCCGGGGTGTTGTTCTCGCGAATCGTGCCGGCGTAGTTGTTCTCCACCTCATGGTCATCCGGTACGACGATCCACGGCGCGGCCTGGTGTGCCGCCTGGAGGTCGGGGTCGGACTTGTACTGCGCATAGCGGCGGCGGTAGTCAGCCAGCGACACGATCTCCGCACCGACATGCGCCCGGGTCCGGCCGGCAACCGTGCCGTACTCGTATATGTAGTCACCCAGGTGGAGGATCAGGCCCGGGTTGTCCTCCGCCATCCGGCGGTAGACGGTGTAGTAGCCCTCCTCGTAGTGCGCACAGGAGGTGAACGCCATGGTCAGGTCACGCCCATTGGTTCCCACTGCGGGCGCCGTACGCGTGCGGCCGACGGGCGAGAGGTGGCCTTGGGCGCGGAAGCGATAGAAGTAGTCGGAGTCGGGGTTCAGCCCGCTGGCGATGACGTGGACCGAGTGAGCGGCGGCGTACGACGCCGTGACCGAACCGGAGGCGACAAGGGTGCTGAAGGCGTCGGTGGTCGACACCTGCCAGTCGACGACGACGTCGGCGTTGGCCATACCGCCTTGCCCGTCGGCGTTGAGGGGCGACGGGGCCAGCCGGGTCCAGAGCACGACACTGGTCGCGTCGGGCTCACCGGAGGCGATGCCGAGTTGGAAGGGATACGGGACTGCCGCGGTCGCCGCGATCACCGCCGTACGGACGGGAAGAGCACTCGCGCCGGCCGCGGCGAGACCGCCGAGGACAAGGGTTCTGCGACTGATTGGGCTCATGAGCCTCACCTTCACTACTACTCAGGGCGGTGGCTCCCCGGATTGCGTAACGGGCGACGGACGATCCGGGGAACCTTGAGAGTGAGTGGTGCTTGCTACCCATGGTGAGACAGATTCGGTAAATTTCCTACAGGTCAGCTGAGCACAAGTGTGAGCAGAACCGCGGCAGGGACGCCTTCGAGCAGCGTGTTCACCCACAACCTTCGCTCCGTCGCGAGCAGCACAAGGGCCAGGAAGACGTGCTGTCCGGCCGTGAACGCAACCAGCGCCTCGCCTTGCGGGACATGACCGGACCGCGCCAGTACGACGCCGAGCGCCAGCGCGACGCCGGTCGTCAGGTTGTAGAAGCCGAGATTCACGATCCACAACTTGACCGCGTCGAAGTCCCGGCGCTCGAGCAGGAAGAGCGGGTACAGCCGCGGATGCCGGTACAGGAACGACTCCATCACCCAGACAGAGGCGAGCAGCACCGCGATGACCACGGCCAGCACCTGGGCCGCCGTACTCATGACCGCGCCAAACTGACGCCGTGGCGGCTCGAGATCTCGCCAAGAGCCGCAAAATCGGTTGGGTCGGCGGTGGCGAGGTCGGCGAAGAAGGCGCCCATCTTGCCGGTCTGGCTGATGGTGAGGAACTTGGCCGACGGCGTCAGTACCGAGAATGTGTTCAGCGTGCCGGCTGGGATGCTGACCGACGCACCCGGCCCCAGGTCGTAGCCCTGATCGCCGGCCTGGACCAGGATCCGGCCCTGCAGCACGTAGAACGCCTTGCTCCACGACTCGCTGTGCGGCGGCGCGGCCGGACCGCGGGGCGCGTCGACCTCGAAGAGTTCGTACTGCGCTCCGGTGTGCTCGGCACCGATCTTGACGGTCACGGTCGCGTCCGGGGCGACGTACTCGGCGCCGGTACCGGCCGTGCTCAGGTGCACTGATTCAGTCATGATGTCCTCCCCCTGTTGGGTCTTTCGTCGACCGTAAGAAGCCGCTGAGGGTGGATCCATCCCGTGCGGGTGGGCTCGGTGCGGCAGTGGATTCCCCACATTTCGGGGATAGGCGGACGGTTGCCGTCGGCGCATACTGAGCCCATGTGGGAGGGCCGGGCGCGGGCCGCGCGCCGGGAGATCGCGGCACTGGCGACGTCGGGACTGAACGTCGTGGAGCTGCACGCGGCCGCGATCGAGGTGGTCGAGCAGGTCGTCGCCACCGACCTGACCTGCTGGGCCGCGCTGGATCCGGGCACGCTCGTGATCAGTTCGATGACCAGCGGCCGCGCCAAGATCCCAGCGGAGTACGAACCACGGCTGGCCGAGACCGAGTACGCCGGGGACGTGCCGAACTCCTTCGCCGAGCTGGCTCGCCGGCGGCAGACGATCGCACGACTCTCGGACCTGCCGTATCGCGAGGTCGTCGGGCATCGCCGGCTGAACGAGGTCTGGCGGCCGCTCGGGATCGACCACGAGGTACGCGCGATGTTCGGTGTCGACGGCGATTGCTGGGGTGCGGGCGGGTTCGTCCGGGGCGGACTGGAATTCAGCGAACGCGAGGTGGAGTTCCTGGGCTCCGTCGCGCCGGCGATCGGTGCGGCGACGCGGGTGGCGGTGCGTACCGATGCCCACGGGTATCGAGGAGGGGTCGGACCGTCCATCGTGGTGACCGGGCCGGGCGGTGAGCCGCGCGCGGTCACCTCTGCCGCGCGGGCCTGGGAGGACGAGCTGAACGAGATCGCGCCCGGCCGGTTCGGCGTACTGCTGCAAGCCGTCGCGACCGGAACCCGAGCAGCCGCTTCCGGGACCTTCCAGGCGCGGATTCAAACGGCTGCGGGAGGTTGGGTCGTGCTTCAGGGCAGTCAGTTGATCAGCGACGACGACCAGTCAGAGGTCGTCGTCACCATTGAGCCCGCCTCGGGGAATCACCTCGTCGGCATGCTGCTGGCGGCGTACGGGCTGACCACCCGCGAACGCGAGATCTGCCTCGAGATCATCTCGGGCCACACCACGGCGGAGATCGCCGACCGGCTGTCGATCTCCCCGCACACCATCCAGGACCACCTGAAGTCCGCCTTCGCCAAAGTTGGCGTGCGGAGCCGAGGCGAGCTCGTCGCGACGCTTCGGCCGGACGACCTGACTTAAGCCGGAACGAGCTGTTTGCGATAGGTGCCGGGAGCAACACCGAAGTCGCGCTTGAACGCCTTGGCGAAGGCGAACTCCGACGTGTAGCCGATTTCCTTCGCGACGGCAGCGAGTGGACGGCTGTGGTCGCGGAGCAGGCGCGCGGCCGTGGTCATCCGCCAGCGGGACAGGTACGTGAGCGGCGGTTCGCCGACCGCCTCGGTGAACCGGCGAGCGAAGGCCGCGCGGGACAGCCCGGCATCAGACGCGAGGTCGGCGACGGTCCAGGACGCACCAGGCTCGGCGTGGATCCGCTCGAGCGACCGGGCCACCGCGGTGTCGGTCAACGCTCGCGACCAACCGCTCTCGGTCGGACACCGCCGGTCCTCCAACCACGCGCGCAAGATCAGCACCAGCAGCGCATCCACCAGAGCCGGTACGACGGCCGCCGCGCCTGGGCGCTGCGCATCGAGCTCCTCACCGAGGATGCCGATCGCGGTGTGCAGGGTGCGATGCCGACCCGGATCCGCCGGCACGTGGACGATCTCGGGCAAGTGACTCAGCACCGGATGCGGCCGGTGCCGATCAAGGCGGTAGGTCCCGCACAGCAACAGCGACCGAGCGCCCTCGCTCGCCGGCGCCGGGTGCTCCACCGTGGGATCGAAGTCCACCAGCGGCGAATCAGGATGGTCCGCCAACGCGTGCTCGAGTCCGCGCGGCAACAGCACCGCGTCGCCCGGCCCCATGGCGATCGGCGCCGCGCCGTCCGGCGGCAGCAACCACGAACTCCCCTGCAGCACCAGATGGAACGTTGCACCGACCGACTGCGGGAAGCGCAGCCCCCACGGCGCCCGGACGTCGGTCCTCCCCGAACTGGCAGGGCCGGCTCGCATTGCCTCAAGCACATCGGCGAGAACATCCATGTCGATCATGATACGCCATGCCTGCAAGACGATCAGACATAAACCAGCGCCAAATAGACATAGGACCGCTCTCTGGTCAGCCGGTAGGCTTCATGATACAACGTTCAACTAAAGGAGAGCAGATGAGCATCGTCGTCACCGGAGCCACCGGCCAGCTCGGCCAACTCGTCATCGACGAACTACTGCAGCGCGTCCCGGCCGAGCAGGTCGTCGCCGCTGTGCGGGACGCCGGGAAGGCCACCGAGATCGCGGCTCGCGGCGTCGAGATCCGGATCGCCGACTACAACGACCCGGCCACCCTCACGACGGTGTTCAACTCCGGCGACGTCGTGCTGCTCATCTCGAGCAGCGAGGTCGGGAACCGGCTCGGTCAGCACCAAGCCGTCATCGACGCGGCCAAGGAGGCCGGCGTCGCCCGGCTCGCCTACACCGGCGTCCTCGGCGGACCCGAGGCGGACTTCGACCTGGCCGCCGACCACAAGGCGACCGAGCAGGCGATCCTCGACTCCGGCCTGACCTACACGTTCCTGCGCAACGGCTGGTACCACGAGAACTACACCCAGCAACTTGCCGTCCAGCTCGAGCATGGCGTCGTCGGCAGCGCCGGCGAGGGCCGGGTCGGCTCGGCTTCCCGGCGCGACTTCGCTGCGGCGGCGGCCGTCGTACTGGCTGGTGAGGGGCACGAGAAGAAGGCGTACGAGCTGAACGGTGACACCGCGTGGTCGCTGGCCGAGTACGCCGCGGAGGTGTCGAAGCAGTCCGGCAAGGATGTTGCCTACAACAACGTTCCGGCCGAGGTGCTGCTCGGCATCCTGACCGGCGCCGGCCTGCCGGAGCCGCTCGCGAACATCCTCGTCAACGTCGACGCCGCGATCGAGCGCGGCCTGCTGGCCGGCCGCGGCAGCGACCTCTCCCGCCTGATCGGCCGCCCGACCACCCCGATCGCCGACGCCATCGCGGCCGCCCTGCAGAAGTAGGAGCTGGTACGACGCACGAGCGCCTGATATCCGTACGTCGTACCAGCGTCGACGACCGGGCCCGAGGTCGACGGGACAGCCCACCCGGGCCCGGTCAGCTTTACGGGATCAGTGCCAGCGCTAGCTCGGGCCCGAACTGGCCTGCTGGGCGGTCGGAGATACCGCAGTCTCCATCGGAGTCACCGGGCACCTTGACCCACAGCAGCATCTCGGCGCCACCGCCGGTCTGCGCGGTCGCACCCAGCTTGCGGCCGGACGGGTTGCACCATTCGCCGTTGAGCGAACCCGCGCCGTTGCGGCTGGTGTCGACCACGAACGGCTTGGACGCCGGAAGGTAGCTGTTGAGTGCGTTCGCATAGGTGATGGACTCAGAGGTGTAGTAGTAGTTCGACACGTTCACCGAGAAGCCGTGGGCGTTCGCGACGCCGACCTCGCTCAGCCAGCCGGCCAGCTTCTGCTCGCCGATGCTGCGTCCCCAGCCCGTGTTCGCGGCGTCGAGGTAGGTCCAGGTGTTCGGCGCCAGCTCCTTGAACTGCTGCAGCGCGAACGTCAGCATCTCCTTGCGATCGGCCCATTCGGTCTCGGTCATGCATTCGCGGTCGGCGATCGAGTCCGGCTCGACGATCACCACGGCCGGCCGGGTGCCGATCGCGGCGGCGAAGGTTTCGATCCAGGCCTTGTAGGCGTCCTTGCTGCCCGCGCCACCACCGGAGTGCTCACCGCACGCGTCGCGACCCGGGATGTTGTACGCCACCAGCACCGGCAGTTTGTCGGCCGTGTCGGCCGGACCGACGAACTTGTAGACAGCGTCGGCGATGTTGCTGTTCCAGTTGCCGAACCAGCGGGCCATCGGCTTGGACGCGATCGCGGCGTTGATCTTGTTGGCATCGTCGCCCGGGTTCTTGTCCACCCAGTCCTTCGGGTTGGACTTCGGGTCGACGTAGAAGCCGCTGGTCAGCGAGACCGGATTGCCGGCCACGTTGCCGTAGTTGTCGACCAGGGAGACGTTGTCGAGCCAGAGCGTGTAGCCGGCCACTCCGCCCATCTGGAAGGTGAGCTCCGAGTTGGCGATCTCCTGCGTGGCGGTGAAGGCGAACGCGAAGCGCTGACTCGTCGTACTGACGGTGAAGGTCCGGTCGATATTGGGTGTGTACGGCGGCTGGTTCAGCTGCACGGTGGTCCGGACCGCGCGGTCGGCACTCGCGCGGGCGTCGAAGGACAGGACGTAGCGATGGCTCTTCTTGATCGGGAACGCGGGCACCTTCTGGCCGAGCATGGTGTCCCACTTGTTGGCTGTGCCACCGGGAACGATCGCCTTGAGTTGGCCGGCGTCGTTGCTGATCGGCGTGTTGTCCGAGCCCCACCAGCCCGTCGTACCGCTGCTGAAATTGCCGTTGGTGAGGAGTTCAGTGGCCGCGTTGGCGCCGGGCGCGGTGGTGGGCACGACCACGCCGAAGGCGAGGGCGGCCGCGAGCAGGCCGCGGGTGATCCATCTCATCAGTGCTGCTCCTGTCTGGTGACGAAGGGGCGGAAACAGTCCGGGAGCGCTTTCAATTTCTGGTCCAACACCACGCATGGTGCCGGTCTGTACGCCCGACGTCAAGAGCCCTATCCTGCTTGGAAGCGCTCCCAGTTCCGCCCTGCGGCGCGGCATACCCAGCACATATGAAAGGAACTCGTCCGATGCTCCATCGCAGGCTCGGCCGCAGCGGCCTGAAGGTCAGTGAGATCGCCTACGGCAACTGGATCACGCACGGCGCGCAGCTCGACCAGGACGTCGCGCTCGCCTGCACGCGCGCGGCGCTCGACGCCGGCATCACCACGTTCGACACCGCCGACGCGTACGCCGACACCCGTGCGGAGGAGGTGCTCGGGCTCGCGCTGGCCGGCGTACGACGGGAATCGGTCGAGGTGCTCACCAAGCTGTACTGGCCGACCGGGCCGGGTGCGAACGAGCGCGGTCTGTCCCGCAAGCACGTGATGGAGGCGGCGCATGCGTCGCTCCGGCGCCTCGGCACCGACTACATCGACCTCTACCAAGCGCACCGGTACGACGAAGAGACCCCGCTGGAGGAGACGCTGCGGGCGTTCGACGACCTGATCCGGCAGGGCAAGGTTCTGTACGTCGGGGTGTCCGAGTGGAGCGCCGAACAGATCAAGCGAGCCCTGGAGATCGCCGACAGCCTCGGGCTCGATCGGATCGTGTCGAACCAGCCGCAGTACAACATGCTGCGCCGGGTGATCGAGCCCGAGATCGTGCCGCTGTGCGAGCGTGAAGGCGTCGGCCAGATCGTCTACCAGCCGTTGGCACAGGGAGTCCTGGCCGGCAGGTACCTGCCTGGTCAGCCGCCTCCGGCAGGTTCACGCGCGACGGACGCGACCGGCTCCGAGTTCATCGAGCGACTCCTGTACGACGATCTCCTCGAACGCGTCCAGCTCCTCAAGCCGCTGGCCGCCGACGCAGGGCTGTCACTCGCTCAGCTGTCGATCGCCTGGGTGCTGCAGCAGCCCGGCATCTCGGCGGCGATCGTCGGCGGCTCGCGTCCCTCGCAGCTGGCGGACTCGGCGGCCGCCTCGGGCGTCAAACTCGACCCCGGCCTACTCGTTGCCATCGACAACATCCTCGGCGGCACCATCGAGAGGTCCTAGGCACAGCAGAGGTCCTAGTCACAGCAGAGGCCCTAGGCACAGCAGAGGTCCTAGGCACAGCAAGAGGCCGGATCCGCAGCGGGATCCGGCCTCTTGGAGACTCTCGTCAGGCAGTCTTCTCGCGGCGCTCGCGCTTGCGCTCGATCTGGTCGCGCGGGATCAGCGTGGGGTTCACGTTCTCCAGCACGACCTCGCCGGTGACGACGACCTTGGCGACGTCCTCGCGGCTCGGCACCTCGTACATCACGTTGAGGAGGACCTCCTCCATGATGGCCCGGAGCCCTCGGGCGCCGGTGCCGCGCAGCAGCGCCTGGTCCGCGATCGCCTCGACCGCGTCGTCGCTGAACTCCAGCTCGACGTTGTCGATCTCGAACAGCCGCCGGTACTGCTTCACCAGCGCGTTCTTCGGCTCGGACAGGATCTTGATCAGCGCCTCGCGGTCCAGCGGCGACACCGTGGTGATCACCGGGAGCCGGCCGATGAACTCGGGGATCAGGCCGAACTTGAGCAGATCCTCCGGCATGACGTCGGCGTACCCGCCGGCTTCCTTCGGCTTCTCCGGCTCGCGCGAGGCGTTGAACCCGAGGGTCTTCTTGCCGACCCGCTGCTCGACCATGTGGTCCAGGCCGGCGAACGCGCCGCCGACGATGAACAGCACGTTGGTGGTGTCGATCTGGATGAACTCCTGGTGCGGGTGCTTGCGGCCGCCCTGCGGTGGGACGGAGGCCGTCGTACCCTCCAGGATCTTCAGCAGCGCCTGCTGGACACCCTCGCCGGAGACGTCCCGGGTGATCGACGGGTTCTCGCTCTTGCGGGCGATCTTGTCGACCTCGTCGATGTAGATGATCCCGGTCTCGGCCTTCTTGACGTCGTAGTCGGCCGCCTGGATCAGCTTCAGCAGGATGTTCTCGACGTCCTCACCGACGTACCCGGCCTCGGTCAGCGCGGTGGCGTCGGCGATCGCGAACGGGACGTTCAGCATCCGGGCCAGCGTCTGGGCCAGGTAGGTCTTGCCGCAGCCGGTCGGGCCGATCAGCAGGATGTTGGACTTGGCCAGCTCGACGGCCTCGTCCTTCGCGTGCCGGCCGGCGCTCGAGGAGCCCTGGCCGTCGCGGACCCGCTTGTAATGGTTGTAAACCGCAACCGCCAGCGCCTTCTTGGCCACGTCCTGTCCGACGACGTACGCGTTGAGGAAGTCGTAGATCTCCCGCGGCTTGGGCAGCTCGGTGAGACCGACCTCGGAGCCCTCGTTCAGCTCCTCCTCGATGATCTCGTTGCAGAGATCGATGCATTCGTCGCAGATGTAGACGCCGGGACCGGCGATGAGCTTCTTGACCTGCTTCTGGCTCTTACCGCAGAACGAGCATTTCAGCAGGTCGCCGCCGTCACCTATGCGTGCCACCGGGACAGATCCCTTCTCTGAGCAGTCGAACCGTGGGCCAAGGGGGCGTAGGCCGCTCGGGCCGGGCGCCGCACGGCAACCCCGACTCCGATTCGACGGTACCGCGCCGGAGGCCGAAACGCCGCGCCCACCGCCGCGTTGTGTCTACGCCGGTGGCGAACGCAGTGTTTCCCTGCCAGCCTCTTGACAGCACCGCCGAACCAGGGCATGAGGTTGCCAGAGCGCTTATGGCGCTCAGACGCCGGCTGGGACCGGGGTCTTGAGGGTCTGCAGGACGTCGTCGATCAGGCCGTACTCGATGGCCTGGTCGGCGGTCAGGAACTTGTCCCGCTCGATGTCGCGGGAGACCTCTTCCAGCGACTTGCCGCTGGCGTCGGCGATCATCTTCTCCAGCAGCGCGCGCAGGCGGAGGATCTCGTTCGCCTGGATCTCGATGTCGCTGGACTGACCGTAGGTGCCCTCGGTGGCCGGCTGGTGGATGATGATCCGGCTGTTCGGCAGCGCCAGCCGCTTGCCCGGCGTACCGGCCGCGAGCAGCACCGCCGCCGCGGACGCGGCCTGACCCAGGCACACCGTCTGGACGTCCGGCTTGATGTAGCGGACGGTGTCGTAGATCGCGGTCAGCGCCGTGAACGAACCACCCGGGGAGTTGATGTAGATGCTGATGTCACGGTCGGAGTCCATCGACTGCAGGCACAGCAGCTGCGCCATCACCGCGTTCGCGATCTCGTCGGTGATCGGCGTGCCGAGGAAGATGATCCGGTCCTCGAACAGCTTGGTGTAGGGGTCGATCCGGCGCATGCCGTACGACGTGCGCTCCTCCCACTGCGGGATGAAGTAATTCATGGTTGCGTCCTTGTCTTACTGGCTGTGGGAGGTCGGGTCAGGAGTTCGGGCTGCCGCTGCTGAGCTGCGCGGCGCTGGCGACGACGTGGTCGATGAAGCCGTACTCCTTCGCCTGCTCGGCCGTGAACCAGCGGTCCCGGTCGGCGTCGTTCTCGACCTGCTCGAGCGGCTGGCTGGTGTGCTCGGCGATCAGCTTGAACAGCTGCGCCTTGATGTGCAGCGACTGCTCGGCCTGGATCTTGATGTCGGACGCCGTACCGCCCATACCGCCGGACGGCTGGTGCATCATGATCCGCGCGTGCGGCAGCGCGAACCGCTTGTCCTTCGCGCCGGCGCAGAGCAGGAACTGGCCCATCGAGGCGGCCAGGCCCATCCCGACGGTGGCGACGTCGTTGGAGATCCACTGCATGGTGTCGTAGATCGCCATACCGGAGTCCACCGAGCCACCCGGCGAGTTAATGTACAGCCAGATGTCCTTGTTGGGGTCCTCGGCGTTGAGGAGGAGCATCTGCGCGCAGATCGCGTTCGCGTTGTCGTCGCGAACCTCGGACCCCAGGAAGATGATCCGGTTCTGCAGCAGGCGCTGGTAGATGTGGTCGTCGAGTCCGCCGGATCCGTTGCCGCCCGCGGCGGTGGGGCTGGCTGCAAATGTCTCGTTCACGAAGCCGACATTACTGGGCGGCGGCGACAGACCTAAGGCTGGGCCACAGGTGTTCGCTCACGGCGCACCGCGGCGGCGGATTCCGCCGTACGGGCGTCTGCTCTGAGCGAATTTCCTACCACCCCGCCGCGACGACCGTGGGGACGGGCAGCAGTCTGGACCTCATCGAACGTTCCTCCACAGGCGGTCACGCTAGGGAGGAGCGTTTTCAGATCTCTTTCAACAGTTTTCCAGACAGCACAGCGGCCCGGATCCCACTGCTGGGATCCGGGCCGCTGGTTGCTGTGTCAGGCCTTCGCGGGCTCTTCGGCCGGGGTCTCCTCGGCCTGGGTGGCGTCCGCGTCGGCGTCGGCGTACGTGCCGTCCGGCTGCAGGTTCTTCAGCTCGACCACGTTGCCGGAGGCGTCGGTGACCTTGGCGTTCTCCACCAGGTGCGCGAGCGCCTTGCCGCGGACGACCTCGGAGACCAGGCTCGGCACCAGGTTGTGCTCGACCGCGTGCTGGGCGAACTGGTCCGGGCTGACGCCGGAGCGCTGCGCGTGCCGGACGATGTGCTCGGTCAGCTCCTGGTCGTTCACGCTCAGCTCCTGCTGCTCGGCCACCAGGTCGAGCACGAACTGCGCCTTGATCGCGTCCTCGGACCGCTTCTTCAGGTCCTCGTCGAACTCGTCCTGGGTCTGCTCCTCGCTCTCCAGGAACTGCTCGAAGGTCATCCCGGAGTACCCGAGCTGCTGCTCCAGGTTCTCCTTCCGCGCGGCCAGCTCGTCGGTCAGCAGACCCTCCGGAACCGGCACGTCGACCAGCGTCAGGATCTTCTCCAGTACGGCGTCCCGCGCCTCGCCGGCCTGCTCCAGCCGCTTGCCGCGCTCCAGCCGGCCCTTGACGTCGGCGGTCAGCTCGTCGGCGGTGTCGAACTCCGACGCGGTCTGCGCGAACTCGTCGTCGAACTCCGGCAGCTCCTGCTCCTTGACCGCGGTCACGGTCACCGAGACGTCGACGTCCTCGCCCTTCAGCGAGCCACCGACCAGCTGGGTCACGAAGGTCTTGCTCTCACCGGCGTTCAGCCCGGTGACGGCCTCGTCCAGGCCGTCCAGGAGCTGGCCGCTGCCGACCTGGTAGGACAGGCCGGTGGCCTGCGCCTCCTCGATCTTCTCGCCGTCCTTGGTGGCGGACAGGTCGATGGTGATGAAGTCCTTGTCCTGGACCGCCCGCTCGACCGGGTTCAGCGAGCCGAACCGCTGCCGCAGCGCCTCGATCTGCTCGGTCACCTCGTCGTCGGAGACGCTGATGTCCTCGACCTCGGCCTCCAGGCCCTCCAGGTCGGGCAGCACGATCTCCGGGCGCACTTCGACCTCGGCGGAGAACTGCAGGCTCTCCTTGTCGTTGAACTCGGTCACGTCGACCTCGGGCTGGCCGATCGCCTTGACCTTGTTGTCCTGGACCGCCCGCGAGTACAGCTTCGGCAGCGCGTCGTTGATCGCCTCTTCGAGCACCGGGCCGCGACCGACCCGCTGGTCGATCACCTGCGGCGGAACCTTGCCCTTGCGGAACCCCGGCACGGTGATCTGCTTGGCGATGCTCTGGTACGCCGCGTCGAGGCTCGGCTTGAGTTCCTCGAACGGCACCTCGACGATGAGCCGGACCTTCGTCGGGCTCACGGACTCGACGGTGCTCTTCACGGTGGCGGTTCTCCTTGGATCGATGACGTTGTTGCACAGCACGGGGACAGCCCGCGCTGCAGGGGTACTGCAGGGGGTTTGTCGGGGCGACAGGACTCGAACCTGCGGTCTCCTGCTCCCAAAGCAGGCGCGCTAGCCACTACGCTACGCCCCGCAGTGACCGCACGAGTCTAGTCGACGCAACCCAATGCTCGCGCCACCACCCCTGGCCAATACCGTTTTGAGTCCAGACCACCGGATGTGGAATCATGTCCGAGCACCCCGCGGGTGTAGCTCAATGGTAGAGCCCCAGTCTTCCAAACTGGCTACGCGAGTTCGATTCTCGTCACCCGCTCCAACGACAGAAGGCCCCCAGCCACAGGGAATCTGAGGCTAGGGGCCTTCGTCATGCTGCGACCCGACTCGGGCATCGTGCCCTCCACGTGCCCTGGGGGGCGGGATCAGCACCTCTGTGCCCCCGTCCCCGGCATCCGGGGTGCCCTCCTGCATCGCCGCCTCCGTTTCGCGTTCAACTAGCTCGTTCAGCCGGTCCGCGATCTCCCGAGCACGCTCCTCGGTGGCGTGCTGGTAGACGAGCGCCGCCCGCATCATCGAGTGCCCCATCCGCTACATCAGCTCCTTGGTCGACGCTCCGCTCCTCGAGGCCAGGTTGTTACCGGTGTGACGCAGGTCATGGAAGATGACCCGGCGGGCAGGCCAGCCTCAGCCACGCACTTGGTCCATTTGACGGTGCTTCGCCAGCTCCCCCGCTTCGGGGTCCCACCCCGCTCCCCCGTGAACACCAGCGCGCCATCACCCGCTACATCGACGGCCAGCCGTTCAGCTTGCAGGACAGCTACTACCCGATGGACATCTCGCAGGAGTGCGGCCTGCTTACGCCCCACGACGTGCCCGATGGTGTGATTCGCGCGATCGCCGCCAAGGGGCACGAGGAGATCGGATACGTCGACGAGCTGACCACTCGGATGCCCCGCCCCGATGAGGTCCGGAAGCTTGGACTCCGGTCTTGGTCTACGTACGTACGACGTACAGCGACGCCCGACCGCTGCGACTCACGCTGACGATCTTCGCCGGTGACCGCAACCGAGTCGTCTACGAGCTCGGCGAGCTGTCGGCGTACACCGGCAAGAACGGAGCCGCGTCGTGATCGTCGAGCAGGCGACCATCGAGGACCTACCGGTCATGGCGCAACTACTCCGGACTCGGCACTGACATCGTCAACTGGGCGACAGACCGCGCCGGCCAGCTCGGCAACCGGTGGGTCCGCATCGATGTCTGGACCGACAACATCGGCCTCCACCGGTACTACGAGGAGCGCGGCTTCAAGCACGTCCGGACGCTCGACCTAGCCGACTACGCATCCGGCGCGCTGTTCCAGCGCCCAGCGACCGACTGGCGCGAACGCAAGTCAGCCCCGGTTCTGACCGAGAGGCCCCAGACCCTGCCGACGCGCCAGAGCCGCTTCGAGCCCTTGGTGGCTTCACGAGACTGCGGGGGCGAAGGCTCTCCTTGAGAGTACGCACGGCGAGCGGATCCCCCGAGAGTATTTCGCCCAGAAGATGTCACCCGCAGCTAGTCAGCCGCTCGGGCAGCCCGTCTTTGCTCTGGTTCACCGGATGGTGTGTCGGACCGCTTGCTCTAGACGTCAGCGCAGGAGAGTCGCTCCTCGTTCTCGTTGGACCTTGATGGGCATGCCGACGTGGGTCGCGGGGAGGGGTGGTTCGAGTGTTGTCGCGAGGGACCCCCGCCGGATGTGCCACTCAGCGTTTTGCGCGTGGTCTCGTTGTGCGTTCGGCATTGTCTCCCTCGAGGAGCCCGAGTAGCTATTCGGCAGAGACGCTTTGGTTGTGCAGGCCGGCGGCGGCCTCAAGACACCGGGCGGCATCGAATTGGTTGCCTGCGCGCGTGTATTCCTGCGCTGCTTCGCGGAACATGGCACGCGACTGTTCGTCCGCGCCCTCAGCCTGGCGGAGGATGCCGCGAGCTTCCCACACGGCGCCGTTCCAGAGGCCGCCTTGCCACATGCCCGCGATTCGTTCGGCTTCGGTGATGAACGAGCGTGCTCGGTCCAGTTCGCCGGCTCGTGCGCAGGCGGTTGCGGCACTGGTCAGGTAGCCCATCGAGCAGGGCTCGCACGAACGCATCTGGCCCAGCTCTCGCTCGGCGACGCCGAGAACGGTGAGGGCCCTCTTCGGATCGGCGGCTGCCTGGATCATGGTGCCGAATACACGCACCAACAAGTGGGTGGCGAGTTCGGAACGGACGGCGAGTGAACGCGCTCGGTTGAGCAGTCGGTTGGCGTCGAACTTCCGGCCGCTGATGAGCGCCGCTTCTGCGAGCCTCTGCCGTGCCAAGGCGGATCCAGAAAGGCAACCTTTGCGGTCGTTTGCCTCCGCCGCCTGCTTCAGGTTCTTCTCGGCCTCGATGAGGTGGCCGGCAAGCAGTTCGGCCTCGCCGAGCATGAGTTTGGCGAGGGCGGCGCCGGTCGCGGACCCGGCCTCCTCGGCAATCCCCATCATCTGGCGCGCGAAGTCGGCAGCAATGTCGTAGCCGTCGGGGCCTGCAAGGTAGTACTCGGCGAGGCATAGGTGGGCGTCGTAGACGATGGGTTCCATGTTGGCTCGCATCCGCATGGACTCGCCGA
This sequence comes from Kribbella antiqua, assembly GCF_004345665.1. Taxonomy (GTDB): domain Bacteria; phylum Actinomycetota; class Actinomycetes; order Propionibacteriales; family Kribbellaceae; genus Kribbella; species Kribbella antiqua. Next base: position 108,010 of record NZ_SLWR01000009.1, on the reverse strand, counting down.
GCTCTTCGGCGAATCGTTCGCGCCACCGGCCCTGCGCCATGGCGACCTTGGCGAGGATGACCGCGGCTTCTCCGAGCTCCCGGCCCAATCCGGAGTCGAGGGCGATGGCGCGCGCCTCCTCCGCGGCGCGCTCTGCCTCGTTGATGTCGTTGCGGTTCATGTGCACCAAGGCCCAGGCGAGCAGGGCGTGTGCACGTTCGGCCTGGGTGGGCTTGGGTGCACCTTCGACGGCGAGAACGTCTTCGTAGAGGGCGATCGTCGCGCGGTCCGGCCCGACGCCAAGCTGGTCGTGGAGTGCCTCGCGGAGCCGTTCGAAGCGCCGGATCGCCTCTCTGCGTTCGCCGGCGTCGAGATGAGCGCGCATGAGCGCGCGCGCTGCCTGCTCGTCGGTGGGGTCTTCGTCGGACAGCCGCTCCCATAGGGCGCCGGCGCGCAGTAGGTCCAGGTAGCGCTGACGCAGGCGGCGGTGTGGCTCGGCCAGCCAGGACTCGTAGCGGTCGTCGGGAAGGAGGTCGCCGCGGTACAGGTCCGCGGCCGCTCGGCAGGCCGACGGGTCACCTGCAGCCAGCGCGTGGCGTGCTGCGGTCTCGAAGCGCTCGACGTCAGTGTCGACGTGGGCGTTGGGCCACAGGACCAGGACCCCGTTCTGGGTCACGACGGTTTGCTCGTCTCCTGTGGCGTGTCGGGCGAAGTGCAGCGCCTTGCGGAGGTTGGTGCCCGAGGCCTGGGGATCGCTCTCGGGCCAGAGCGCTTCCATGACCTGCGACCGGTGCAGGCGGCGGTCAGGGGAGAGCGCGAGGAGCTTGAGCACGTCTGCCGCGCGCCGGCTTCGCCAGGCGTCGCCGGATATCTGGGCGCCGTCGACTGCGACCGAGAACCGGCCGAGGAGTTGGATCGCCACTTCCTTCACTACTGGATCGTACGGGCGGGCCCCGACTCCGGCCAGTGACCACTGCGGAACGGTCACGGAACGGCGCGCTTCCTAGCGTCAGCGGAAAGAAGGGGATTCGAGAACGAAGGGAGTTGAGGACAGATGTCGCTGTACATGGATGTGCACAACAACCTGCCGGACGGCACCACCGTGGCCGATCTCGAGGGAGCCCACGAGTCGGACCTCCAGATTCAGGAGCGGTACGGCGTGCGGTACCTGCACTACTGGGTGGACGAAGAGGGCGGGAAGGTCTTCTGCCTGGTCGAGGCGCCGACCGCGGACGCCGCGCATGCGGTTCACCGGGAGGCGCACGGGCTGGTCGCCGACGAGATCTATCCAGTCGTGCAGGGGTGAGGGCGGTGCTGACCATCCAGGCCCCGGGGTCTACGGGCGCATCGTCGAAGGGACCGCGCGACGTCGCGGCGGCTTTCCTGGATGCCCTGGCCGAGCGGGAGTTCACCGCAGCGCGGTCGGTGCTGGCCCAAGACGTCCGGTTCAGGATGCTCGTCCCGGGCGGACTCATGACAGATGAGGGCGCGGACGCAACCATCGGCTGGTTCAGGAGCTGGTTCGCCGAGGCCGACCCGTTCCAGGTGGAGGCCTCGAGTGCTGACGAGGTCGAAGGCCGCGCTGCTGTGACCTACCGCCTCCGACTGCACAATGCGAACGGCTGGCAGCTGATCGAGCAGCACCTGATGCTCGACGTGAATGCCGACGGTCGCGTAGGGGCGATCGACCTTCTGTGCTCGGGGTTCCGCCCGATCGCCGTGGATGAGCCGGATCGCGTCCACCAGTACGACGCGGGAGACCGCGGGTGCGCCGACGGTCTCGCCGGAGAGTTCCGCCGACAGATCCAGCACATCCCGATCGGCCACGTGCTCGTGGTGAGCACCCGCGATCCGGCGGCGAAAGAGGATCTGCCTTCCCTGGCCCGTCTGATGGGTCACGTCATCCGTTCGATCGAGGCGCCCGGCGACGGACGTCTTCTGGTGAGTGTGGAAAGGGGACGATGAGATGAGCGAGAAGCTGATCTTCAACTGCACCTATGGCAAGGAAGAACCCGAGCGCGCCACGCTGCCGTTCGTCGCCGCGAACATCGCCGCGGCAGCGGGTCAGGACGCGATCGTGCTGTGCACGATCGAGGCCGTGTGGCTAGGGACCAAGGGCGGAACCGACGGAGTCGCCCAGCCAGGTCTGCCGGTGCTCGGTCACCTGTACGCCGAGTTCATCGACAACGGCGGCCAGGTCTGGCTGTGCGGCGCATGCGCCAAGCCCCGGGGGATCACTGAGGACCAACTCGAGAAGGGTTCCACCATCGTGGGCGCCGCCAAGGTCGTCGAGGAAGTCGTGGCCGGGGCGAAGACGGTGGCGTTCGCCTGACACGGGTCGCCGCACGAGACCGCTCGTCACCACAAGCCTCGCCCGGTCGGTCACAGTGCTCGCGGCGAGCAGCCGGGGCGCGTGCTAGTCCAGCCCCGGCTGGGTCCGGTGGCTGGTGTGGTCTGTCGTGGTCATGGCGTTCGCGGTGCGCGGTCGCACCTCGCCGCGCCAGCCTGGCCATCAGCAGCAGGAATGCACGCATCTGCCGCTGATAGTGAATGGCGCTCGTGCCGCTGAGCGCGTGTCGCCTCCGGGCGCGCCTTCGCGGAGGCTCGGCCAGCCCCCACGACAATGAGCAAATGGGGACCAGCTCCGAACCGCGATGTAGGCACGTCTCACTTGCGGACCCGCGCGGGCCCGAGGAGACAAACCTCCCCTTGCTGCTCCGTCGGGCGGCGGAGCTCATCGAGGACGAGCGGATGGACCCCAGGGACATCCTGGATCTGACAGTGAGTTCAGAGATCACTGAGAACGGCCCGTGGTGGTCAGTCACCGTCTATTGGGAACCAGATCCCACCGGTAGACCGGGCGTCCGACCATGCCACCGAGCAGTCAACCGGTCATGCCGATGAGCGGACGCGCCAATCCCGGCGTACCGTGGATTCAGGAAGCCAGCCAGGCTTCCGCTCAAGGAGCAGTCATGGCCGACAAATCGCCTCGGCAACACATGTCCAAGAAGGCGGGCAAGTCTCTCAAGGAGAAACGCGCCGAGAAGCACGCGAAGTCAGAGGCCAAGAGCAAGACTCAGATCGTGCCGCCGGACAAGCAACGCTGAACGTTACATCGGTTCCGCGTGGGCCGTCAGCGCAGGTCCGGTCATGCTGCTGGCCGCGCGAGTGCGAGAGTCTGCTGTCAGCCCGGTTCTCCTCAGGCGGTCGGTATTCCGTGGGGACAACGGAGACCACCGATCGGAGACAACGTGCTGCTTCCTGGGATCCACGGTCTGATCGAGCGTCGGCTACTGGTGAATTACCGGGTGGACCCTGAGGTGATAGCCCGCGTGCTTCCCCACCCGTTCCGGCCGCAGCTGGTCGGTGGCGCCGCGGTTGCCGGCATCTGCCTCATCCGCCTGGGCCAGATGCGCCCGAGACACGCCCGCGATGGGTCGGGCTGCGTAGCGAGAACGCCGCTCACCGCGTGGCGGTCGAGTGGGACACGGCGAACGGCCCGCAGACGGGCGTCTACATCTCTAGGCGCGACAGCGACTCGTGGGCCGCTCCGTTCGTGTCCTCGCCCCAGAGCTTGAACACGACGCCGATCCCGCCCAGGCTGCCCGCGCGCCCCCTCACCGGGACGTACGACGGTCAACCGTGGCGCCTGCCCTTCCGGTCATGTCACCCACCCGCTTTCCAGTACGACGGTGTTAGTCAGTCTGGGCGTCCGCTGACAGCGCGCACACTGCAGTCCTATGCCCTGATGGTCGACGCCGGTGGGCGCCGGACGGCCTAGTCGGGGGTCTGAGTGGACTCGTGCCTGGTCTCCTCGGGGTGCTCCGTTCGTTCGTCCGAGTCTTCGAGGATCACCCGAGCCTGCTGCTCAGGGTCAGCACTGCCGACAGCTCGTTCCTCCGGGAGCAGTTCCGCGCGCCGTGCGATCCGGCCCTCATCGGCTGATTCGGTCATACCTCGAACATACCGGCCACGAGACCGGCTGCCAGGCTCCACGTCGAACATTTGAGCATCCGGTCATGCCGCTGTCTGGTCGCTCATGCCAAGAACAGTGAGTTCGGAAGCCGTAAGATCTCGCCATGGGGTGGGAGGCACTCGGGCAGTGGGGTGAAGACGTCGCTCGCATCGAACCGCTCGCTGGCGGAGTCGCCAACGACGTGTGGAGCGTGCGCATCAACGGGCACCTCGCGGTCGGTCGTCTCGGTGCCAGGAGCGACGCTGATCTCGCGTGGGAAACCGAGCTCCTGCAATACCTCGACCGTGAAGGTCTGACCGTGCCGGTGCCGATCCCGACCACCGACGGCCGGCTGTTCGCCGACGGTCTGGTGGTGATGACCTACCTGGATGGCGGACCGCCCGAGACGCAGGCCGACTGGCGTCGCGTGGCTGGCACGCTCCGGGAGCTGCATCGGTTGACGCAGGGCTGGCCGCAGCGCCCCGGCTGGCGATCGTCGACCGACCTTCTGCACGCCGCGACTGGGACGAAGATCGACCTCGGCGCGATGCCCCCTGAGAGCGTTGCGCGATGCCGAGCAGCGTGGGCGCGGCTCACCGGACGTCAGACATGCGTTGTCCACGGCAACCCCAACAACCCTGGCAACGTCCGCATGACCGCGAACCAGGTCGCGCTCATCGACTGGGACGAGTCGCACGTCGACGTCCCCGACCTCGACCTCGTGCTGCCCGACAACGCCGCCGGCCTCGACGATCGCGCGCACGACATCGCAGCGCAAGCGTCGGCCGCATGGGAAGCCGCCGTCTGCTGGGACGACGAGCACGCAGTCAAGCGGCTCGCCGAAGTTCGAGCGGTTTGAGAACGCGATCGAGGAGTGGGGCTATTGGCGGTCGAGTGCGCACAAGTAGCCGCGATCCGAGCGTTGACGCTCATGACGGCATGTCGGGGTGATCGCCCCACACGTCGAGCACCTGCTGACGAACGACCAAGTCACTGAAGCCGATGGCACGCCACGGGACGTTGAACTCGGGGCATGCAGCCCACACGTCATCCCACGATCGAGCACTCAGTGCCAGACCGTCCGGCATGCGCAAGAGTCGGAACGAGCCGTCGAACGACCGCGGACCAATCACGAATCGGTTCTCCGTCACCCGAAACATCCTGACATGCCGCCGAGAGTAAGCGCGGTCATGCCGATGACAGCGCGCGAGCATCCGGGTGGCTGAACGCTTCCTCGGACTCGTACTCGATGCGCCTCGCGATCGCGGCGACCGTCATTTCGGTGGTGGCGAGCAGGTCCTGAGCGACGCGCATGCGCCACTCGTTGACGTAGCGGATCGGCGATAGGCCAAGGACCTCGCGGAAGCGAGCGTCGAGCGATGACCGCGAGACCGCCGTTTCCCTGGCGAGGTCCTCGACGGTCCACCTGCGTCCAGGGTGCCCGTGGATAGCCTTCATCGCGGGGGCGAGTACCGGGTCACGCACGGCCGCGAGCCAGCCCCGGTCAGCCCCGGGCGCGGTTGACAGGTAGAGGCGCAGCACCTCGATGATCAGCATCTCGGGCAGCTTCGTCCGTCGAATCCCCCCGCCACCGGGAGCTTGCTCGAGGGCGTAGGCGATGCTGGCGTCGAACCACGATCGCGCAGGGCCGTCCGTAGCAGGTACGACGAACGCGGGAGGGAATGCCTTCAAGTCAGGGTCGAACAGTGGGTCCTCGGAGTACAGGCACCCGCACACGATGTCCGTCCGGGAGCCGCCCTCGCCGTGGCGGAGCGTCGGCATCTCGTGCCACGGCGGCGGGGGGACGACGGTCATGACCGACGCGGGCTCGACCGGGTCTTGGCCACCGACAAGGAATTTGTCGCCGTACGGGAGCACGATCACTTCGCCGGTGTTGGCCCAGGTGCGCTCGCCGTCGGGGGTCGAAACCCAGCAGCGGCCCGATGCCACGACGTGGAACAGGACCAGGCGCTCGGCGCCAGGATGCATCATCGCGGCGAACATCGGGCCACCCAGGTCGGACAGCGCCCAGCGTTCGGTGAACTCGCAGCGCATGAAGATGGCGCCCTCGAGGCGGATGCGCTCGAGCGCGTCGTTCAGCGGCTCGACGGGAGCGCTTGCGCCCTCGGTCATCGCCCGACCAACCTCGGCGTCTTCATCAGGTCTTTCGGCTTAACCGTCATGGCTGGCGGCGGGCCTCGCCACCACGATCAATGGTGTCACCAGCCGGAAGAAGACGCTATCTGGAGGTGTATCGAGATGACCAGCACGACTACGGGATTGTGGAAGCAGCACAGCGGCAACCCCGTCGAGAACTACGAGCGGTTCTTCGTCCCAACGATCGGAACCGCCTGGGCCAGCGCGCTGCTCGACGCGGCCGATCTGCGCGTCGGTGAGCGGGTACTCGACATCGCATGCGGCACCGGGGTCGTGGCTCGCCGCGCCGCCGAACAGGTCGGGCCGAGCGGATCGGTAGCTGGCCTCGACCTCAGCCCCGGCATGCTGGAGATCGCGCGCGCGAACACAGCCGAGATCGACTGGCACGAGGGGGACGCGGCAGCGCTGCCGCTGCCCGATGGCGCCTTCGACGTCGTCGTCAGTTCACTCGGCCTGCAATTCGTCGAAGACAAGCAATCGGCTCTTCGCGAGATGCACCGCGTCCTCGCACCCGGCGGGCGTGTCGCCATCGCAACGGTCGGCCCGACTCCGCCGCTGTTCGCGGTCCTCGAGCAGGCGCTCGCGCGGCACGTGTCGCCCGAAGTGGCGGGCTTCATGCGCGCGGTGTTCTCGCTGTACGACCCGGAGCAGCTTCAGACGCTGGCGACCGACGCCGGGTTCGACGACATTGACGTCCGGTCGAAAGTGTTGACGGTTACCCTGCCCGCGCCGGCAGAGTTTCTCTGGCAGTACGTCCACAGCACCCCCCTGGTCGCCGCGATCGCGCCGCTCGACGACGCGAAGCTGGCCGCACTGGAACACGACGTCGTGGCCGGATGGCAGTCCTTCGTCAGGAGCGCGGAGTTGGTGTTCGATGGGAACACCGTCCTCACGACGGCGAGGCGGCGCAAAGGATAGACCTCCCTCTCACGGCACGGCTGCGACTCTGCCGCCGTCGGAGCGCGGCGTCCGACTCTGCCGCGGATCGAGCGCCGGTGTCGAGGAGCAGGAGCTTTTGTACCGTCAGCCCGTGGTCTCTCAGGTCTGCGGCGCCCCCATTGAACTTCGAGCCTGGGCCGAAGCTGGTGGGCGCCCATCGTGAGGGATTGTTCGGCCAGTGGAGAGTCGCTGGTCTCGCTCGAGGACCTCACGGACGAGGACGGCACCGTCTGGCGATAGCACCGTCGGAACGTCCGCACATGCCGCTGTCCGTGAAGCACGGAACTTCCGATGACAGTGCGCGCATGCGGAGGCCCACCGAATCTCCTGGCAGGGTTGTCGGATCCGGAACGTAGTGTTCCTAGAACAGGTGAAGGGCGGCCAGATGAGGGTGTCACAGGGCAGGACAAGGAGTCAGGCGATGGCGCGTCCGCGGTGCCTATGTCACACGAATCCGTCGCACTCAACTCGGGAGGCCTTGTGAAGCTCCTTCTCACATCCGGAGGCGTTACGAATGAGAGCATCCGCGATGCACTGGTCGATCTGCTGGGCAAGCCGATCTCCGAGTCCCGTGCGCTCTGCATCCCCACGGCGCAGTGGGGCCACCCGATGCTCGGGCCCGCCTCGGTGCGAAGCTCCGTCGCTGGCGAGCCTCCGTTTCACATGATGACCAGCCTGGGCTGGGCATCCGTGGGCGTCCTGGAGCTCACCGCGCTGCCCAGCATCGGCGAGGAGCGGTGGGTGCCGTGGGTCCGAGAGGCCGACGTGCTGCTGGTGGACGGCGGCGAGACGACGTACCTGTGTCACTGGATACGGGAGTCAGGGCTGTCGGACGTCATCTCGTCGCTACCCGAGACGGTCTGGGTAGGGATGAGTGCCGGCAGCATGGTGATGACACCGCGGATCGGTGACGACTTCGTCTCGTGGCCGTCTGCCCTGGACGACCGCACGCTCGCGGTCGTCGACTTCTCGATCTACCCGCACCTGGACCACGAGCTCATGCCGGGGAACACCATGGCCGATGCGGAGAGATGGGCCGCCGACATCGCAGGTCCGGCGTACGCGATCGACGACCAGACCGCCATCAAGGTGACCGAAGGGACCATCGAGGTCATCTCCGAAGGACACTGGAGGGCCTTCCCCGCATAGCCGCCGACTGCTATCGGAGTGTCCCAGCGCCCCTCCTGTGCGTCGTGCTGGGGGCACGCCGCCGACCGACTGCATCGCCTGACCGCTCATGCCGCTGTCCGTGAAGCACGGAACTGCCGACGAGCGTGCGTCGCATGCGAGGGTCCGCCGCAGTCCCGCATAGGGCTCCGGTGCGGTACCCGGGAGCAGGACGGGTCTAGTGGGACCCTCGGTCGTGCGCCTTGCCCGGTGGCAAGTCGCGTTCCCCGCTGATGGTTCCTCCAACGGAACGGCTCAACTGCCACCGTCGACGTGATGTCGTCACCTGTCGTCAAGACGCCTGGCTCGCGCTGCCGGAGTGGGCGGACGCGTCGTACCAGCGCAGCACCCGGAGCGCCCTCAAGGTGTTCCACCGGCTAGGCGTGCCGTCGGGTTCCTCGAACCGGAAGTGGACCGCGCCGGAGTGGCTGTTCTCGAGCAGCCAACGCCCGTCGGGTCGGCGCTTTGCGCGGACGCGTTCGATCGCTTCGGTCAGCCGCGGATCCGGAGTGCCCCCACGCCGGGCGAAGTACTCCGTGGCCTTGAGCAGGTCGTAGTGCCAGCGTGGGGGGTAGGAGAACAATGCCCACTGCGGGTTGACCACCTCGCCCGTGCGTAACGACCGGAAGAGGTTGCGCCGGAGCAAGTACTCCTCTCCGCTCCGGCGAGCCCGGCGGACCTCCTCAGATCCGCCGGTATGGCGCTCCCACCTCAGCAGAGCGTCGATCACGTCCAGGGTGCTTGCGAAAGATGCCGGCGCTGGGCGCGTCTCGGCCCAGCAGTTCCAGCCACCATCCGGCATCTGGTCGGCCACGAGTCGCTGCACCACCGGGTCGACGTCGACGCCCAGGTAGGCACCGATCAGGATCGTGCCGGCGTTGATGCAGCAGTCCACCTCGCCGGCGAAGAACGGCAGTCCGTCGTACTCCCAGCGGCAGTTGCGGGCCACCAGGTGTGCGGTCTCTTGCATCACCGGACTGTCCGGGGGCATGCCCAGGTGGCACAGGTCGAGCAGGACCGGGTACGTCGCGGTCCACGGCTGGCCCGGCTCGGCACTCGACCCGTCGGTCGGTGCCTCGGCCGGTTCCGCGTCGGGCGACGGGAAAGGCGGTGGTGGCTCACCGGCAGCCAGAGCCCGCGCAGTGGCCGCTGCGAACGCCGCGGTACCCGGAAAGTAGGCCCCGTTCGCCCACAGGCCATCAGGAGCCCGCAGCGCCAGCAGCCGAGCACCCCAGCCCTCGTGCTCCACCCGCGCTCGCTCGGTCGCCACCTCGGTCTCCGAGGCGTTGAGGAGGTCGCGAAGCACCTGCCAGCGGATCGCCGGATCGCCCTGCAGCAGCCACTGCACAACCGGATCGTCCTCGGCCATCGGCGGCGTTCGTGGCTGATAAGGGCCCTGATTCTCCGTCGGCTCCATCCCTGACCCCTCACCTACGCCCGACGCTACGAACGCCCGAGTCGCCTTCTCTGAGGGCAACCAATGCTTCCATGGCGCGGTTGCGCATGCGTTGCTCGACGAGTCGCCCACTGGGGCGTTCGGGATCGTCCACCCTCCGAAAGGTAGCGGACCGTCAGGCTGATAGATGTCCGCTCATGCCGCAGAGGGCGGCTACGCTCGCCCAGATCTAGCCGCGTAGAGGGAGGTCCCGAACCTGGCGGGGCATGAGCCGATTGGGTGGAGCTGGGTCCGGCGCTGCACATGTGAGGTCTCAATCGCAGACCACGCGTGCGGCGTTCCACGTGCCGCTCTTTCCTAGCGACGGTTTGGCAGAGCCTCGGGCGCGCCAGCGGCGCCGGTTGAGTGGATTGACCCAGTGTCCCGCACGTGTCCGCGAGGCACACTCAATTGCCGCTGATCGCGCGGTCATGCCGATGACCGGGCGTGCTTGTGTGAAGTCCGCCCCGGAGCCTACCGGAGCAAAAGGACCGGATGACCCCAAACAGAACGGCAACAAATCGGCCCGACATGCCCTTGCCCTGGGAAGTCTGAGAGCGGCCGCAGCCCGCCTCACCTACGGCTGGACGCGAGCACGTTCAACGTCTTCTGCAAGTTCCTCTTGAACATTTGTCGGCCGAATAGCGCCACCGGGACATAGAAGAGCCAGCCCTTGCCCTTCCAGCGTCGATCCAGGACCAGCCGGATGTGACTGCGGGCGCCGTTGCGCGGCTCGACGGTTAATGTCCATGTTCCACCGGGCTGCCACACGTTCGAATCCTGTGTCGTGCCCACGACACGGTTCTCTGACCATTCGTACCGCTCGCGTGCCCACACGGCCGGGCTACCCTCAGTTGCCTCAGCCCAGTTCGCGCCATGGTCGTGCAGCTGCCAGAACTCGCGAGAGATGTTCGGCCACAACTCAGGCCTTCGCTCGCTGAAGTCGGTGGCCGCCGCCATCATCCGCTCGGCCGGAACATCGGCGTCTACGTCGACGACAACGTGAGGCATGCCGTTGCGGTACCCCGCTCGCTATGGATCAAACGCGGTCTCCGTCCGGTTCCCCTGGTGTCGCTGGGCGATGACGTGCGCAGCGCTTCCTAAAGGCTCACCGCGCCTACCCACGTCCCTAGGCGGACAGCGGTGTCCGACGAAACGCACTCTCATGCCGCGATCAGCGATGTTGGCGTATCCGCTGTGACACGATCGCACCGTGTTTAACGTTCGCCAACCCGCAACCTGCACTAGTTGAGGAGCGCCCCGTGGCCCCGCGTCCTGAGATCAACCGGACTCAAGGCCTGGTGCTTGTGTTCTTCGCGTTTGCGTGGGTCGCTCTCGTCGTGATGCTCGCGGTGTCACCGGCCGTCCGCGAGGTGACGCTACGCCGGATGCCAGGCACCGGCACGCCGGTGATCATCGCTTTCTTGGTGGGGCTCTTGGGCTTCTTGATTGTGCTGGCGATCGGCGTGCTGAGGCGGTGGCGCTGGCTCTTCTGGCTGGTCCTCTTAGCGTTTGCCGCTGGGCTGGCCCGAGTACCCATTGCGGTGCTTGAGTTGTCAGGGCGAATGGCGCCTGAAGGCCCGGAATGGTACATCGTGGTGCAGGGCGTTATCGGTGTGATCCAAATGGGGCTTGCTGCGGCGATGCTCGCGGGCTATCGCCGGTCAGGGCCCTGGGGCGTCTAAGGGACGACGTCACACGAGCTCGCGAGACCTGCAGCCGGACCGAGTCAGTCGTGAGGTGCGTGGACGGATGTGCCTGGCCGGTGACGACCAAGCGAGGTCCTTCGGACTCGTCGAGTCGCGCGCCGACTGGATCCTGAACATGGTGGTCGACACCGATGCCGCCAACTTCGTGCTCGACCTCGAGCCACACACCCCGGGTTGAGAACGTCCGCTCATGCCGCGGAGAGGGAAGCGCGGTCATGCCGATGAGCGGGCGTGCGGGCAAGTTGCCCGGAGCCGGGACGCGTTTCGAATTGCGTCAGGAGAGGCCGACAACCACTTTGCCGAGGGCACGTCCCTCACCCACATGAGCAAGCGCCGCCGGAACCTCGTCGAGAGCGAAGGTACGGTGAATGTGAATCCGTACGTCCCCGCTAACGCAGAGCGCGGCAAGCGGCTCAAAATGGGCCGGCCCCTCCTTGACCGCGAGGATCCCGATTGCGCGACCGGTGAGCCGCCCAACCAGCCAGCCGACGGTGAGCACGCGCAGCAGCGTGGGCACCGACCCACCCACGCACCGATACGTGCCGCCGGGTGCGAGCGCACGCCGGTAGGCGAACACCGACCGGTGCGCGACCAGGTCCAGGATCAGGTCGTACGGCTGGGTGGTTCGGGTGAAGTCGTCGCGGTGGTAGTCGATCACGTCGTCCGCGCCGACCGACCGCATGAAGTCCAGCTTGGCGGCGTTGTCCACCCCGGTGACGTGAGCACCGAGCCGCTTGGCGAGCTGAATCGCGAAGGATCCCGACCCTCCGCCAGCGCCGTTGATCAGCACCCGGTGACCCGTCACGGCCCTACCCACGCCCTGCAGGGCGATCGCGCCCGCCTGTGGGATGGTCGACGCCTCGGCGAACGTGAGCTGGGCCGGCTTGTGGGCGAGTGCGGACTCCGGCGCGAGCGCGTACTCCGCGAAGCCACCCATCAGCGCGAGGTTGTCGCCATACACCTCGTCTCCGGGCCGGAACCGGGTGACCCCTTCCCCGACGTCGTCGACCAGCCCGGCGATGTCCGATCCGAGCGTCCGGCGAGCCGGGAAACGCAGCCCACCGATCCGCGCGTACGCGGGCGATCCGCGCAGACACTCCCAGTCGCTGAGGTTGACCGAGGTCGCGGCGATCTTCACCCGAACCTGGCCGGCGGCCGGCGAGGGTACAGGGATGTCCTCGACCCTCAGCAAATCAGGCGACCCGTACCGGTCGTAGACGACCGCCTTCACGCCCGCCCCGCCGCCCACCTGGTCATGCCGGCAACGTAGCAACTCCCGACGGGGCACGCTGAGCAGGCACAAGCGCCGGTCTCTCTCGCACCACGCGCGACGAACGTCCGCACCTGCCGCGATCCGCCCGGGCGGTCCAGTATCACGCGTCCTTCTGGCCGGCCTTGTGCAGCGCTGCGTGAGCCCGAAAACGGATCCGGCCACAGCGTTCCTGCTCTTCCACCGGGGTGTCCTCGGTGCATGCGCAATTCGATCCGAGCCAGGTCAAGTCCTCGGGATCCAGCCACAAGGCGATTCGTCCCAGCGCAGCCTCACGGCCGGGATCAGTGGGCTTCGGATCGGTAGGCACTGCATGAACGCTAGCTGAGCGACGCACTCTCATGCCGCGCATGGGAAGGCGCGGCTTGCCGACGTGCGTGCCTGCCGCAGCAAGAGGCAAGCTCAAGCGGGCAGGATGTGCACATCGGGAAGCCGCGACGAGGGAGGGCACGTATGAGCCTGGGCATGCACTTTGCAATCACAGACAAAGATCGCAGGAAGCTTCTGGACATGGAGGGCGACGACGAGGGGATTTCTGAGTACGTCCACGAAGTCATCGAAGAGCGCGACGATGACTACAACGTGGCGGCCGACAAAGCTTGGGACGCCATCCACCGAAGCCTCACCGACGGCCGCCTCGGCTTCGACAATGGGGCCAGTCCACTCAACCTAGCCGTCCTCGGTGGCAAGCTGCTGACCAGCGGCGAGGACGAGATAGTCGTCTTGGTCGACAAAGACCAAGCCCCCGCTGTCGCTGCCGCGCTCATGGCCGTCACAGAGCCGTCGCTACGGACGGGCTACGAGCGCATCGACGCTGCGGACTACCCGGCGTTCGGAGACGAAGACTTCGACTACACGTGGGAGAACTTCGTCCATCTCACTGACTTCTGGCGGCAGGCCGCCGCCAGCAAGCGCCACGTCATCTTCACGGCTTAGCACTCGCCGACGTGCGCACGCCCGCAACTAACGAGGGGTCCAGTGAACGTCCGGACATGCCGCGCGGCCATGCCGATGAGCGGGCTTCAACCGTTTCACGCGAGAGCGTCACGGACAGCGGCTCGCATGCGCTGCACGATCTCATGCTTCTGGGCCGGGTCTGTGGCGTGATCGAGATCGTCGAATAGGTGGATGAGGGTGTGCTCAAGGGCATCCTGCTCATCCCATGAGGGCAGGTGATGCAGGAACGGCGAGTAGAAGTCGACGATCGGAAGGTCCCAGAACCCGAACGCCGTTAGAAGCAGGCGGTATTCCGCGTCCTCGTCCTCGGGAATCGGCAGATCGACCCCGCACTCGGCCAGCATGTCGAGCACGAGCGGCTCGGCGTCGCTGCGAGTAGCGTCCCGACGCAATGCCGCGACCTCGACGGTCGCATCGCCCATGAAGCCGGATGCGACGAGGTCCTCGGCGAGTACCACGGCCTCGTCGATTCGCGGACCATGACCCGGAATTACGAAGTCGACGGCAACCCGATGAAGCCGGGGCCCAAAGCCAGCAGGTGCACTCGCGTTCACGCTCGCATCGTGTCATGAAGGCGAACGCTCATACCCCAATCCGTGCGCTCACGCCGATGTGCGTGCTGGACGTTCAGGGAGCGAGGTCGACTTGAACCGCGGAGACGCCGTACTCGGCCAAGTCGTCCGTCTGAACTCTGACCCGAGTCTGCGTCGGCAGATCCGTGACGATGACCTGGCTGTCAGCATCGCCAACCGATAGGCGCCCATCCGGAAGAGCCAGCAAGCCCTCATACAGCACAGTCCCCGTCGGCTCCTCGAAGTCGGGCACGCTCCGCAGGTGAACGGCCGCTGTTGCCCAGTCCCAGTCGCCCTCGAACACCGCAGCCTCGATGTCTTGTGCATGGCGGACCTGGATGACGAGACACTCAGAGGTGCTCGTCACCCGCGACTCGCCCAGGCTCTCGGGCACGGCTGCGTCCACAGCGGACAGAATGGCGATCCCCCAGTGCCACGGCCTTATAAGGGACACCTCGTAGTACGGCTGCATGGCGCGCAGCCTAGTGCGAGACGTCCGCTCGCGCCGCTGACAGCGCGAACCAACATGCCGAGTTCAGAGTGTTCGGCTATCGGCCAACGCCGTCGACGCAGGCAGTGAACACAGCCCGCCGCCTGGCGGCGGCGACTGCTCGGAGCTGCGATCCGGGGTGGCCGGATACTTGGGCGACGCAGCGTTCTGCGGCATCCGAGCGTTTATGGGGTATAACGACGTCCATCTAGGAGCCGGATGTGGAGTTCGACGAGTACGTCGCCGTGCGCGGGCAGCAGCTCGTGCGGCTGGGCTACGTCTTGTCGGGCGACCATCACCGCGCCGAGGACCTGGCGCAGCACGCTTTGATGAACGCCTATCGGCACTGGCGGCGCGTCCAGGGGATGGACGATCCGCACGCCTATGTCCGCCGCATCCTGGTCAACGCGCATATTTCGGCAACCAGACGCGGCTCCTCCCGCGAGACGCCTGTGGCGGTAGCCGCGTCCGGCCATTCCGAACCCGACCCGGCGTCGGCGCTGGCCGAGCACGACGCGATGTGGCGGGCACTCGCCGCGCTGCCGCCTCGGGAGCGGACCGTGCTCATCCTGCGCTACTACGAAGACCTCGACCATGCCTCGATCGCGGCCGCGCTCGGGATCAAGGAATCCACAGCTCGGGCGACCCTGCACAGGGCGCTCGCCTCCCTGAGAGCAGCACACGACCCTCCGGTGGCGAAGGGAACCAGCAGTGAACATGACCGACCTTGAGCGCGAGCTGCGCGCAACCCTGCTCGAAGCAGGTCAGCAGGCTCTTTTCGTCGACGACCTCGCCACCCGAGCAGTTCGGCCCATCCGCCGCCGCCGGACCTGGCTGGCATCCAGCCTCGCTGTGGCGACCGTGGCTGCGGCCGGAGTCGCCGTGGCCGTCACTGGACCTGGCGGGAACGAGAACGCAGGGGTGTCGACACCCAGCACGTCGGAAACGACGCAGACGCTGACCCGCGCGCTGATCGGCACTTGGCGGCCGGTCGACATTGTCGGATTCGACCGGTCCAAACTATCGCTGGCCCACTCGACCCGAGCGGCCGTGACCTTCGACACCAACGGGAAATGGGGCGGGACCGATGGTTGCAACGGTATCGGTGGAACCTACCGTGCCAGCGACGACGGCACGATAACCGCCGATACGAGCGGCGCTGTGACCCTGATGGGCTGCGACAACGTCCCCAACCGGGGGGTACTGCACAAGGCAGCACGGTTCACCATCGACGGCCGTGCGCTCACTTTCTACGCAGCTGACGGACGTCGGCTCGGAACCTACGAAAGGCCCACGGGCACGCCGTCGATCATCACCGAGTGTCCGCGTGAGGTGGTGCCGGAGGCATTCGGCGCAGGTCCGGACGGCGCCTTCGTACCTCCCAACCCCACCGATGTGCTCGTATGCCGCTACGAGTTCCCGGACCTGAGGCTCACCGAGCGAAGAGTGATCCCCCGAACCGAGGCGGTGAAGCTGGCCGCTGAACTCAATCGCGCTGAAGGACCGCCGCGGGGCTACAAGTGCCCGGCCCCAGCCCTATGGGAGGCCTGGGTGTTCCGGGGAGCCTCACAGGTAGTGGTCAAGGCCGGCTGGTGCAACGTCGTGGTCGGGCAGACCCGCAATGTCAAGACTCCGCCTGGTTGGCTTCGCTACCCGTAGCAAGCCAAATGCGCAATGAGTTGTCGCCCGGCGCATGTCCGCGCACCTGACGGTCGGCTCTGTGTGCGGGCGAGTCTGCTCTCGTCGTCTGTCAGCAGGCTCGCCCTGAGCGAAACCCTGAACGTCGAGGGACCCGACGAAACGCCCGGATCTGCCGCAGATCGCGCCCCGCATGCCGAGTTGCGGTCCTGAGCTTCTGCGGCGTGCGTATCAGTCAGGGCGTGCCGGTTCTGCGCGCAAGGACAAGCCGGCACCGCGGGCTGCCGTCCTCGCGTCGGCCCAGAGCCGCCAAGGGGACCGTCGTCACGATGAATCCGGCTGCAGTCAGGTCGTTGCGGACCGCGTGCAGCGGGTAGGTGCGGTAGTACATGACGAACCGGGGACGCCACACGGCATTGCGGACCCGCATCGTCAGATCGAATCCGAGCAGCGCCCAGTACCAGCCCGAGGTGATGGGTGGCGGCGCGCCGATCGGGAAGGCGAAGAGCCCGCCGGGCCGTAGCGCCCGGTACACCCCGGCGAACAGCGCGGGACGTTCGGCGGGCAGGAGGTGCCCGAGCGCTCCGAAGCTGACCGCCAGGTCGAAGGCCTCGGCGAAGGGCAGGGCCAGGACGTCGGCTCGTACCCACTCGGCGTCCGGATGCGCACTGCGCGCCTGCGCGAGCATGCCAGTGCTGAAGTCGACGCCCGTGATCCGTCCTTTGCACAAGGGTTGCAGGACCCGCATGCCCGCACCAGTGCCGCAGCACACGTCCATTCCCCGGGCGAACGGCCCGAGCGGACGCAGCGCGTCGGCGGCCGCGTCAAGAATGCTCTCGGGGGTGCGAAAAGGCGTGTAGTCGAACTTCGGAGCGAGCAGGTCGTAGCCGCGCTCGACCGAGGACAGCGCCTGGATCGCCAGTTCACGCAGGGACGGGCCTTGAGGCGAGAACACGGGCCAAGGGTACTTCTCGGATGCCAGACGGGCTGTCAGCTCCGGGATCGCGCATCGCAGTGCGTGTCAGCCGCAATCGACAACACTTCTCCTCCAAGGATGCGCGCTGGCGGGCGCCGGCTCGGACCGGGCCCTGCTGCTGTTGGCAGCAGGAACACGACCGCGGAAGGGGACGCCATCTGGTCGCCGTGCTGCTTCCACAAGCGGGCACCCATCCTCAACATGCAGCACGTCGGAAGACTCATCCTCTTCTGCCGCTTGAGTGAAAACGCCCGAACTGCCCGGTGTTAAGGCGCTTAGGATCTGGGCAGCAAGCGTGGAGCTGGCTCGGCGGTCGGAGACTACAGTCGGGTCATGCTCGATCCGAACGGCGCTGAGGACTACTGGCTGGAGGGCGGCGTCGACGCCCTCACGATGGGCGCCGAGAACGGCTTTCTGCAGGAGGTCGATAGGGTCGTTGAGCTCCTTGGTGAAGACGGGTCGTGGCTGTCCTGGTGGAGCAGGATCAGCAAGGCGCCGGTGCTGGAGCTCCACATGATCGTGGTTAGGGCTGCGTACGAGGGGTCTGTTGAGGAGCGTGTAGTTCGCGGCCGGAAGCGGCATCTGGTAGAGATGCGCATCGACTTCGGCGAGCTCGAAGCGCTGGAGCCTGACGAACGCAAACTGCTTGCGCTGCCTGCGGTTCTGGAGGGCGTATCGCGCGCGCAGCAGGCGCTGAAGCTGTCGGGTGAGCACCCAGGGATCCCGGACAGTGTGCGGCCCGCCTCGCTGAGCGCGGGGACGCTCCGCCGCAGACGTCTCCGTGAACTGCGCGGCGAGACGAATGCTCTATTACCTCGCAATCCGTTCCTGGATTGGGGCGACAGGCAGACCGGCGCGCCGACGGTGCGCTCGGTACTACGCCCGCAGGCGGCGCGGTTGACACCAATACCGACCGTCGCCTCGCCGGATCCCATCGAGGGGCAGCTCGTCGTCGAGATCCACCTTCCGCTGAACGGTGCCGGCGGCATCCCGCCAGGCGACCCCGGGTATGAGTTCGGCTGGATCGACGACATCGAGGAGTTTCTCGATGACGAGTCGAGCGACGGCGGCTTCGACATCTACGACGACGGCGAGGAGATCGGCGGTGTCTACGTCTTCTTCGTTGCCGGCGCCCCCGAAGAGGTCCTGCTGAGCGTCGCCGCGGACGTCGCCGCGCTGCCCGGCGTCCCGTCGGGTGCCTTCGCGGTGGTCACCGACGACAAGAGCGACGAGATAGGTACCGGCCGCCGCGTCGCCCTTAGCTGAACTGGCTCACCTCCGCGGAGTCGAACGGAGCGTGCTGACCAGAGCAAGATAGGTCGGGCGGAAACAGTCTCTGGAGATCGTAGGCGTTCGCATGTCAACCGATCAGTTCTGACCAACGTCCGCTCATGCCGCTGTTGGCGAAGCGCGATGTGAGCGTCGATCAGCCACGCATCGCGGCGGTTGCCGCGTCTAGCGTCGCGCCGTCGAATCATCGAACCGAGACCACCTCGGCGATCACCTCGACTACGCTCTCCTTCAAGAGAACGACGTGATGCGTCAGTCGCCCGAACCGCGAGGGATCGTGGCTCGGGTGAACACGGTTCTGCATCTCCAGTGCCTGGATGACGTCGCTGTCGCGGACGACACCGGCCCACAACACATCGCTCAGACCGCTTGTAGAGGCGTTGCCCGCTGATCGCTTCGTCATTCGGGTCTGCCAGGCAGGCAGAGTGGGTGCCGGACCAGATCAGGACGACGCAACGCTTGTCAGGTCGTCGACATGCCGGTTCAACGCCAGCACAGTCTTCCCGACGTCATCGGAGAGAAGGGAGCATTCGGCTCCCGGTTAACACCAAGAGCGATAGCGGCGACATGCTCAGGCATGGAGGTCACCGTAGTGCCTGCCGCATCCGTAGCGGCAGATAGGAAGGCGCGGTCATGCCGAAGAGCGGCGCCTCGGAGGTCCGGCCCGTAGACTCCTCGAGAAGAGCGTCATCGCATCGATGAGTCGAACCGTGAGCCAACACGAGACCTCCGACGTACGACTGTTCGCGGTCATGCAAGACGGCAGCGAGTCGCCGGTCTTCTATGTTCGCTCCGCTGGCAAGCTCCTTCCGGCCGTCGATGTCATTCCAGCGGACCCTGACCACCGAGCGTGCGCCAGGGAGTTGGCCACGAGACACACCAAGCCGAGTCCACTGGACATCGCGTCTCGACTCGGCATGGATTATTTCCTCGTCGAGGTTCCCCACGGCTCCACCGAGGAACCGCTGACGGCGTGGCGAGTGGACGGCAAGGTCTACTTCGACAAGCGGGAGGTTCGGCGCGCGCTCTACGCCAGCATCGGGCCAGATCCCTCGAGCCGAGAATGGCGCAAGGCGCTCAAGTTGGCGGGCCTGGATCTGGGCGACTGAACAGCCGAGATCCCGCTGGGCGGCCCATGGCAGCTGAACCCGACCAGGGGCCGAGAGCCCACAAACGGTGGGCGTGGGGATCCGCAGAGCTCGCTGCGGCTGAACAGCCGCTCCCACTGCCACTCGGAGGAGACGGTCTTGGATGCGGTCGCGTGCGCACCCACATGCCGCTGTCCGCGTACCCTTCTCCCGACGCCAGACCAGTATTCGGCCCAACCAGGCGGCTGATCGGTAGAGGCGACTCGCCGCACGCCCCGAGGCAGGCGCGGTCGTGATGACCCGGAAGGAGTTCCAGGTCTCGGACGCGGCCGGGTGGCGTACCGCCAAGCGCCGTCCGGCCATGCCGGTCGAGACGGTCATCGTCGTGCCAGAGGTCTGGAAGGCCGCGAAGCGGTTCGCGGCCGGCGACCCGTGCAGGATCGAGGTCCTGAGCCCGGAGGTCGTTGTCGTGCGCAACAAGCGCATCCGCTGTTCCACCACACCAACCAACCCTCCGGTGGAGTGGGCGCCGCGGGGGGCTTGAAGGTGTGCCCGCTGCATTGCTCGCGGCCGGGCCGGGCGTACGCGAGTTGGACTACATCCCCGACCTCGACTGACCCGGGCCTATGGTGGACAGATGAGCGCCGACCCTGCGCCCGAGGGGCGCCGCATGTTCATGGCTGACCTACCCGATGGGACCTTCGTCTACAAGGAGATACCCCCGGATATGGTCTGGCCCGAGCCGCCCGCCGACCTGGATCCCAGCATCGACTGGCGGCTGTGGCCAGACATCGACCCGGCTGATCGTCGCTCATCCACTCACCGTGCCGCGGGCCAGCCCAACCAGGACGACCCGGAGGCCGAGGCGCGAGAGCGCTACAACCGCGAGGCTCCGGCGAAGGCCGAGCGCCTACGGCAGGCCGGAGGGCGGCCGCCCGACCCGTTCAACAACCCGGGCCATCCGCTCTACCAACCTCCTGACCAACCTGAGTCGTAGTCGGTTGTCGGGCCGATCCGGGCATGACGTGGGAAACGTCCGGCGCTCGCACGACAACGCGGCCTGGTCGGCCATCTGTGCCAGCCGCCCGGCCAGGCCCGCAGACGGGCGCACAGGCCCCGCACGACGTCCGCTCCCACCGCACCGTCGACGGAGTCGAGTCGATCGCACCGGTGCGATCGACTATGACGCCGCGCTCAAGCTGGATGCCGAGGAACTGGCAGAGCAGGGGCGTCGCAGCTTCTCGTGATCCGGGGGCCAGTAAGGTACGTCGCCATGGGTGTTGATGTCGTGCTGAAGCAGGTGAGTCAGCCCGGGACGAGTTCGAAGCGCCGCCAGCTGACTCAGGTGGACGTCGCACCAGACGGGAACGACGTGTTCGCCGGGATCTGTGCGCGCAGCAAGCTGCCGATGCTGAGCCGCGTGGACCCGTATGGCGACCTAATCCTGACCACAGCGGAGATGCCGCAATTCATCGCCGAGGTCAACGAGGAGCTAGGCATCGCCAGCACGGGTCCGGAGCGTGAGTTGCTGGCCGGCCTCCGACGTCTGGCTGAACGTTGCGCGGCTGAAACGTCGACTGAACTCCACCTAGAGGGCGACTGATCCGGTACCCCGAGGCCCTCCGGACCTGACAGTCGCGGCCTGGACGGCGCTCAGGATGCTCGACAGGCTGGCTGGGCCCATCTTCAAGTCCGCGAGATCACTGGGCCGGAACCAGCGAAGATCGTCGTGCTCCTCGGGTGCGGCGTTGACAGGTTCCCCGTCCCAGCGCGTGACGAGGAACGCGTGCATGTCGAGCGTCGGGTCGCTGACCGTCATCGGGAAGGGTACGGGGTCGTGGACGTGGACCCCGAGCTCTTCGAGGCATTCACGACTGACGGCCTGGTGAGGCAACTCGCCCGCCTCGACATGTCCGCCGACGAGGTCCCAGCAGTCGGGATAGTGCCGACGCGATGGGTGACGATGCACCAGGAGTACGAGACCGTCGCGCACAAGTGCCGCGACCGAGATCGGAATCCGGGCAACCATGGCGCCACTCTAAGCGCGAACGCACTCTCATCCCGCCATCCGCGCTTCCACACTGTCGCAGATCACCTGCCGGAAGTGTCGCGAATCGGTCTCAGGGGGCGGCAGAACTAAGCTCCTGCAACGCTCAGTCCAGTGGCGCGGGCCAGTCGGTCGCTGGCAGGAGCTCGCGGAGCCTCGACGTTCGGTGCCGTCCCAGAACCACCTCGGTATCAAGGTTCGCCGCGTCCACCTGGCGGATGAACTCCCGACAGCGGCCGCACGGCGGCAAAACGTGCAACGGGCCACCGTCCTCGCCTCGCCAGACGGCCACGATCTTCGCGATCTTGTACTCCCGCGCAGTCACCATCGCCGCGATAGCAGCGTGCTCGGCGCAGAATCCCGTACCGGAGGCGGTGTCGATACATACACCGACGTACACGCTGCCGGTGTCAGTGATGAGAGCCGACGCCACATCGCCGAAGAGTCGATCACCGACAAGGTGGGGATGCAGCACGGCCACGGCCGCATCGATGAGGCTGTCGTTACTTCGAACGATCATGCACGGGAACCTAACGGCCTTGTCCAGCCGGGGCTATCCGGTTTCTCGCCAGGGCGGGTCTGCTTCAGGCGTGTCCCCGTCCGTGACCATTCCTCAGCACCCTGGTTCGAACAGGCGGAGGCTGTCTGTCAGGTCGGAGCATCGCGTCGCGCTCGTCGTCTGCCCACATGTACCAGCAGGCGCTTGCGAAGAACCGGTCCGCTATCAGCTCCACATCGATATGCAGGTCGCCGTACACAAGCAACGACATGATGCGTGGCGTGAGCAAGTACGAGACCGACACACCGATTGCCTGCGGTGACTGGCCGCCAGATGTTGTGGACGCCGCCGACGTCCTGCGGGGTGTCGCTACCCGGACCGGTCGGATTGAAGCTCAGGGGTACGCGCGAACCGGGGCGCCTTGACCCTCATCAGTGCGACGCGATCGCTCGTGTGCTGGGCGAGACTAGGTTAGTACCGGAGGACGATTGGCCGAGCGTGCTCAAACAACGCCGCAAGCATCAAGCCTGAGCGTCACCGGGGTCGCCTCGCCCCTGTTCGATCAAAGGAGTAGATCTGTGGCGCCGGCGAAGGCCCCGGGCATCAGTAGCGTCGACCTGATAGGAGGCCTGACCGGTCCGAGGGAGGGGAAGACATCAACTGCCGCCCGGAACCTGTCACCCACACATTAGGGGGACGGCGCAGGAGTGGCGGTCTCGGAGTCCGAGTCGTCGAACACAATGGTGAAAGAGCCACGCAAGACACCATCGGCGCCCAGGTCGGTCTGGAAGCCGATCGCGAGCATCTCATCCATGCTGATTGGGTCCTCCCCGGCCAACGAGTCAGCGACATGCCTGAAGAGAGCGGTGAGGGACTGATCCTCAGCCTCTTCCGGCAGACCGATCGAGAAATGCTTACCTGGAAACCCCGACGTCATGAACGCATGGTTCCACGGCGACCTCGCCCGGTATCCGGCGAGGCGGTCGGGCCCAACCAGTGGTCGTGCTCGTGCGGTCGGTTAACGCCGAGGGCTTCAGCAAGCTCACGCATCGAGCGTGGTGTCGGTCGGTTTGCAGGATTGCACGAGGAAGCGCAGACGACTCCCAGCCAGCGCCTGACCCAGCCGACCGACCTTCATCTGGCATGCCGAGAAGCGAGTTCACCCTGGTCGGATGGGAGGGTTGGGGGATGCAGAAGTTGCGATTTCGGGCTAGTCATCTGCCCGCTGTTCAGGCCGGTACGAAGCGGATCACGATGCGATACGACGACCCGGTGGAGGTCGGTCCCGCGCTGCTCGTGTTCGAGTTCGACGAGGAAGTCACCCTTCCCGGCCGAATCACCTCCACCGTCACCAAGTCCGTTGCCGAAGTCACCGACCAGGAAGCCCAAGAAGACGGATTTCCCAACGCCGCCGCACTCCTCCCCGGCCTCCGTGACTACTACCCCACCCTCGAACCCACCGACCAACTAACCCTCGTCCGGTTCGAGGTGACCGAGCCCGACCATGGCGCGTAGCAACGACCTGGACGCCGCGCTGGGCCGACTGACCGACGTACTGGCCACGGCTCAGCGGATCCCACCACCGGCCGATGACGCAAACCCCGCGAGCATCCGCCGTGCGACGATGACCGGATGGGTGAGGGTGTTGTTGTTGTCGGGTACGACGACGTGTGGCCGGTGATGTTCGCGGAGGTCGGGGCGCGGCTGCGGCAGGAGCTTGGCGATACGGCGCTTCGGATCGACCACATCGGGTCGACGTCGGTTCCTGGCCTCGACGCGAAGCCGATTGTCGACATCCAGATTTCGGTCGCGTCGTTCGAGCCGCTCGACGCGTTCCGGGTGCCGATCGAGCGGGCCGGATTCGTCCACCGCCCGGAGAATCCCGAGCGCACCAAGCGCTACTTCCGCGAGCAGCTTGGCGCCCGCCGTACGCACGTCCACGTCCGGCGCGCAGGCTCCTTTTCCGAGCAGTTCGCCCTGCTGTTCCGCGAGTACCTCCGCGCCCACCCCGACCAAGCCCAGAAGTACGCCGACCTGAAGCACCGCCTGGCCAAGGAGTTCTCGGCCCCAGACCAGCGCTCCGACTACGTGGAAGCCAAGACCCCCTTCATCTGGCAAACCATCCACCACGCCGACGACTGGGCCCAGGCAACGGGTTGGGAGCCCCCAGCGTCCGACTGCTGACGACGTACAAGCGAAGGGCTCAGCGCACCCAGACTCCGACTTCGGATGATGGGGCGCCGGTGCGCAACGCGGTGCTGCCGCGGAACACGCGCACTCGCCAGTACCCGATTCGGGAGAAGGCGTAAGAGAATCGCGCGGTGCCGGTGCTCGGCAGCGTGATCGTTCGTGCGCCGGCCCAGCTGGTCACACCGGGAGGTCGCACCTGCAGGTCGGCCTTGGCGCCGGAATCGTACGGCTTGGTCGCCGCTTCGTAGACGTATGTCTTGCCACGGACCGCCGAGGTCGGCGCTTGTCGCCAGGACAGCGGTTGTTACCTGATTTCTTGCTTGTCGTCCTTGCCTGCAACCGGGTCACCGGCTTGCTCGGGGAGGGTGCGGACGGTGCGGATTGGGGAGAGGGTGGCGACTAGGGCGCCGGTGAGGATGCCGTAGGTGGAGAGGATGAGGGTGGGACGGATGCCGATGGTGGTGGCTAGGAGGCCGGAGGTTAGGGCTCCTAGGGACTGGCCGCCTATTACTAGGGTTCGCCAGGTGGCGGAGACCTGGCCGAGGAGGTGGGGCGGGGCTAGGGACTGGCGAACGGTGCGTTGGGGGACGCCGAAGAGGGACATGCCCAGGCCTGAGAGCGCCTGGCCGAGGTAGATGAAGGGGCCGGCGCCGAGCGCCAGGGCGACACCGGAGAGAGACGCCAGGAGCTGGCCGGAGATGTACGCGCGGCCGATGCCAAGGCGACGCGTCCACGCCGGTACGACGAGGCTGCCGGCCACGGCCGCGACGCCGAACACTGTGATGGCGACACCGACGAGGCCCGCCGGCCAGTGGCGTTCGCGGACGAGGTACAGGACGACCAGCGGGCCTTGCAACGAGCCGGCGATCGCACCGATGGTCGCGGACACGACCAAGGGCCTCAGCACCGGGTGACCGAACAGCGTGCGAAGACCTGCCGTCAACTGCACCCCAGGCCCAGCAGCCGGCCCACGGGGTGGTTCACGAATCAGGTACGACGCCACCGCCGACACCACGTACGACGCCGCATCAAAGACGATCGCGAACGGGGCACTGACCACCTGCACCAGAAACCCAGTCACAGAAGGCCCAGCCGTCGACGCGATGTTCAGGTTGAGCAGGACCGCGCTGTTCGCCCGCATCAGGTCCTCACGCGGAACCAGTGCAGGTTGCAACGTCATAGACGCGGTGTCGGATAGCAGCGTCAACGCCCCAGTCAGTACGGCGACGACGTACAACTGCCACATGTGCAGCGACCCGACAGCCGCAGCCAGTGGGACCGACCCAAGCAGCACCGCACGCCCCACGTCCGACACGACCAGCACCCGCCGCAGCGACCACCGATCCACCCAAACGCCAGCAGGTAGGCCGAAGAGCAAGTGCGGCAGCAGAGTCAGCGCAGCCAGCACCCCCATCTCTACAGCTGACGCCTGCAGGGTCACCACCGCTACCAGCGGCAGCGCGACCGTGGTGATCGCACTGCCCGACGCCGACACCAGCTGACCGACCCACAGCTTCCGGAACTCGCCCCGCACAACCCACGCCATGCGCAGCAACCTGTCACGCAGCGGAACAGCGCGACTACGCCTGTTCGCCCCCAGCAGAGGCTGTTCACTGCACGCGAAACACCCCGGCAAGCGCTCAAGCGCGACAGGCCGGATCCACCCCGGCCGTGGGATGTCCGGCGTACGGGACTGGCGCCGGGAAGCACGAGCGTACGTACGGACGCGGGACACGGACGGCACGTGCTCCTCGAACCAGCGCGCGTCCCAAGCCAGCGGTGGATGCTCGAGCGCCGGTCACCGCCTTCCGCACCGGCGCGGTCAAGATCGTCTCCACCTCGACGGCCCCGGCGATCATCGACGCAGTGGCGTTCCTGGGAGCTTGATTCATCACGATCCGCAATAACTGTGAGCCCCGTCACCGCAGGGTCACGGGGCTCGCCTATTGCAAGAAGCGGTAATTCATCGGCAGGGAATGGAATTCGGAGGACAAGCGCTTACCACTGAGCGATACTGGAAAGTGCGCGGTTTTCCGGTAGCGACCCCAAAGACTCGAGCATGATGGGAAGTGCGCCCGTCCAGATGCCCTCAGAGAGACCTGTCCAAGCGCCCTCTATCGCAGCCCCTACCACCCGAGCACCCGAACGCAGCCGCAACCTCTGGCGGCTCCGCCCCTATCTCCGGCCACACCGCTGGCGCCTGGCGCTGATGTTCTCCACCGCCGCGCTGGGTGTCGCCGTCAGCCTCACCGTTCCCCTCGTCACCCGGGCCATCATCGACGGCCCCGTCACCCGCCGCGAGCTCGACCTGCTGGTCCCGCTCGCGTTCCTCGCCCTCGGACTGAGCATCGCCGAAGTACTGCTCGTCTGGGTCCGCCGCTGGGCCCAGTCCCGCACGGTCAGCGACCTCGAGGCCACGCTCCGGCATGACCTGTACGTCCGCCTGCAGTCGCTGCCGATGGAGTTCCACACCCGCTGGCAGAGCGGCCAGTTGCTTTCCAGGGTCACGACTGACCTGTCCACCATCCGCCGGTTCATGGGCTTCGGCCTGCTGTTCCTGGTGATGAACATCCTGCAACTGGTGGTCGTCACGTTCCTGCTGCTCCGGCTCTACTGGCCGCTCGGCGTCGTCGTATTGCTGGCGGCGGTGCCGATCATCGTGGTCTCGATGCGGTTCGAGAAGAAGTACCTGGTGATCTCCCGGCAGGTCCAGGACCA
The DNA here is from genome assembly GCF_004345665.1 of Kribbella antiqua. Taxonomy (GTDB): domain Bacteria; phylum Actinomycetota; class Actinomycetes; order Propionibacteriales; family Kribbellaceae; genus Kribbella; species Kribbella antiqua. The sequence goes on along the minus strand of NZ_SLWR01000009.1, from coordinate 80,934 downwards.
GCAGGGCGACCTGGCCACCCTGATCGAGGAGTCGGCGCTCGGTTTCCGGGTGATCAAGGCGTTCGGCCGGCGTCAGCACGTCCAGCAGCAGTTCGACGACGGCGCCGTCACGCTGTACGACAGCGAGGTGGCGAAGGTCCGGCTGGCGTCCAGGTTCTGGAGCTTCCTGGGCGTGATCCCGAACCTGACCCTGGTGATCGTGCTGCTGCTCGGCGCGCTCGCGGTCGGCCGGGAGGCGATCACCCTCGGCACGCTGGTCGCCTTCATCACGCTGATGCTGTCGCTGATCTGGCCGGTCACGTCGCTCGGCGCCATCCTCGCGATGGCCCAGGAGTCGATGACCGCGGCGGACCGGATCAGCGAGATCCTGGACACCTGGTCCACCATCAAGTCGGGACCCGAGGAGCTGGAGCACCCGCGCGGCCACCTGCGGTTCGAGAACGTCAGCTTCCGGTTCTCCCCGGACTCCCCCGACATCCTGCACGACGTCAACCTCGACCTCGCCCCCGGTACGACGCTCGCCCTGGTCGGCGCGACCGGATCAGGCAAGACCACGCTCACCGCGCTGGTCCCCCGCCTGTACGACGTGACCGGCGGGCGCATCACGCTCGACGGCCACGACATCCGCGACCTGACTCTGCCGTCGCTGCGCAGTGCGGTCGCATCCGCGTTCGACGACCCGACGCTGTTCTCCATGAGCGTCCGGGAGAACCTCACGCTCGGCCGCCCCGACGCGACCGAGGCTGAGGTCCAGCAGGCCCTTCAGGTCGCCCAGGCCGAGTTCGCCAATGAGCTGCCCTGGGGCCTGGACACCCGGGTCGGCGAACAGGGCATGTCCCTGTCTGGTGGCCAACGGCAACGACTCGCGCTCGCCCGCGCGGTGCTCGCCAAGCCGGCGGTGCTGGTGCTGGACGACACGCTGTCCGCCCTCGACGTACACACCGAGGCGCTGGTCGAGGAGGCACTGCGCAACGTGCTCTCCGAAACCACCGGCATCGTGGTCGCACACCGGGCGTCCACGGTGATGCTGGCCGACAAGGTCGCCCTGCTCCAGAACGGGACGGTCACCCACGTAGGCACACATCACGAGCTGCTGGCCGACGTACCGGCGTACCGGCTGCTGCTCGCGGCGGAGGACGAGGAGGTGCACGCATGACGACAACCCAGCAGACACCTCCTCCCGACGACACCCGGGACGAGGAGACCACCGAGCAGTCGTGGCGCGGGGTGTTCGAGGACGAGGGCGAACGGGAGTTGTCGAGGGCAACGACCATTCGGCTGAAGGAGGACTCCCGCAAGCTGCTCGGTGAGCTGCTGCGGCCGTACCGGAAGATGATCTGGCTGCTGGTCGTGATCGTCGTGGTGGAGAACGCCGCCCGGCTCGCGGTGCCGTACCTGGTCCACCTCGGCATCGACAACGGCATCCCGCCGATCCTGGCCGGTGAGGGCGCGAAGACCCTCATCACGGTCGTCAGCCTGGTCTTGGCGATGGCGCTGCTGCAGGCGGCCGCGCGGCAGGTGTTCCTGATGCGGTCGGGGAAGCTCGGCCAGGAGATCCTGCTCGGGCTTCGCCGGCGGGTGTTCGACCACTTCCAGCGGCTGAGCCCGTCGTTCCACGACAAGTACACCTCCGGCCGGGTGATCTCGCGGATGACGTCCGACGTCGGCGTCATCGACGAGATGCTGGCGAACGGGTTCGACGGTCTGGTCACAGCGCTGCTGACCTTGATCGGTACGGCGATTCTGCTGCTCACGCTGGACCTGAAGCTCGGGTTGCTGGCGCTGCTGTCGTTCCCGGCGCTGGTGCTGATCACCGCCTGGTTCCGGCGCCGGTCGGCCGTCGTCTACCGCCGTACGCGCGAGACCGTCGTACTGGTCATCATTCACTTCGTCGAGTCGATGACCGGGATCCGCGCGGTGCAGGCGTTCCGCCGGGAACCGCGGAACGAGGAGATCTTCCACGGCGTCAACGACAGGTACCGGGAAGCGAACCTGGACTCGTTCCGGCTGAACGCGATCTTCATGCCGTCGATCAAGGGCGTCGGCAACATCACCATCGTCGCGATCCTGGCGTACGGCGGTTACCAGGCCTACCACGGGCACGTGACGGTCGGTGTGCTGACCGCGTTCCTGCTGTACCTGCGGCAGTTCTTCGAACCGCTGCAGGACATCTCGCAGTTCTACAACACCTTCCTGTCCGCTTCGGCCGCACTCGAGAAGCTCTCAGGTGTCCTCAACGAAACGCCGGACGTCCCAGAGCCGCTCGAGCCGGCCAAGCCACGCAAGGCGCGTGGTCACCTGGAACTGCGGAACGTCCGGTTCGAGTACGTCGACGGCGTACCGGTGCTGCCCGGTCTACAACTGGACGTTCCGGCCGGTCAGACACTCGCACTGGTCGGTACGACGGGTGCGGGCAAGACCACGATCGCCAAGCTCGTAGCGCGGTTCTACGACCCGACCAGTGGCCACGTGCTGCTGGACGGGACCGACCTGCGCGACCTGACCGAGGACGACCTGCGTGAGCGGGTGGTGATGGTGACCCAGGAGAACTTCCTGTTCACCGGCTCGGTCGCGGACAACATCCGGTTCGGCAAGCCGGGCGCCACGCTGGACGAGGTGGTCGAAGCGGCCAAGGTGATCGGCGCACACGACTTCATCATGGCGCTGCCGGACGGCTACGAGACCGCGGTGGAGAAGCGGGGTTCGCGTCTGTCGGCGGGTCAGCGGCAGCTGGTCGCGTTCGCCCGGGCGTTCCTCGCGGATCCCGCCGTACTGATCCTGGACGAGGCGACGTCCAGCCTGGACATCCCCAGCGAGCGGCTGATCCAGCGCGCGCTCCGGACCATCCTGGCGGACCGTACGGCGATCGTCATCGCACACCGGCTGTCCACAGTGGAAACCGCGGACCGGGTCATCGTCCTGGAACACGGCCGCATCATCGAGGACGGCGCCCCCACCGACCTCATCACCACCGGCGGCAACTACGCCGGCCTCCACCAAGCCTGGGAAGACTCCCTGGCCTGACGTCGAAGCGGCCGCCGGACCGGCGGCCGCTTCGTGTCATTGTCCGGATTTGGCCTTGTAGTAATAAGGATTAGCGTCTGGTGGGCCGCTCGGGTCGCCGGTAGCTTCCGGGGGCATGCACGGCCTCGCCGTACTGCCTGACGACACCCTGATCGCTTGCACCGAGGGCCGTCACGAGGTGTGCGACGCCGGACCACATGACTTGCTCATCCGCCGTAGTACCGACGGCGGGCAGACGTGGACCCCGTCGTACGCCGTCGTGCCCTCAGTGAGCGGCCAGAGCTGGGCCAACCCCACCTTCGTCGTAGACCGGACCACTGGCGAGGTCTTCCTGTTCCACGGGCTCTGTGAGCGGCTGCCGGAGAACACAAGCTGCTCCTCCGACACCAGCACCGTCTACGTCATCTCCAGCACGGATAAAGGCGTCACCTGGAGCGCTCCACGCAGTCTGGCCGGGCTGTTCGACCACTTCCCGTACAGCTGGAAGATGCACGGGCCTGGCCCAGGCCACGGCATCCAGCTCGACTCGGGACGGCTGCTGGTGACTATCTCGCATCGCACGATCATCACCGGCGTTCCAGCGGCAGACCGCAACTACGGCGTCTCCACCGTCTACAGCGACGACCACGGCCGGAGCTGGCTGGCCGGTGGCGAGGTGCCGATGGGCTTTGGCATACCCACTTTGGGCGAGGCGAGGCTACTGCAGCGCGCGGACGGGACAGTCGTGCTGAACAGCCGTCCGGGTTCGGGCAACGACTGGCCGCGGGGTATCGCGGTCAGCGAGGACGGCGGGCTGAGCTGGTCGCGGCCGGTCATGGACTTCAGCGCCGGACTGTTCAACGGCGTCGACACCGGCCTCACCAGGTACATCGGCAACCGGGTGCTGTTCAGCCGGCCGGATGCGCCCATGCGGTGGAACATGACCGTCTCGGTGAGCTACGACGAAGGCGAGTCCTTCCGGTACGCACGTACCGTTCACCAGGGCCGCGGCTACTACTCGGATCTGGCGCATCTGTCCGGGACGGCGGTCTGGTCACTGTGACGGTAGACGGCCAAACACCGCGCACCAGCGCCATCGACCTCACCAGCTTCCGCGGCGACGGGTACGACGTACTCCTGCTGGACAAGCGTCGACTGCAACCGGGCCGGCACACGGTCCGCTTCACACTGGCCGGTGCTGGTCGCGGCGGCGGTACGGCGGTCGCACTCGAGCGGCGGAGCCTGGTGACGTCGCCGTCCGCTCCGGACATCCGCGAGGAGGTCACTGTCGACAACGACGGACTCGGCTTCTCAGTGGTCGGCACCTGGAACAGCGGCCGGAGCATCCCTGGCTACTACGGCTACAACTACCTCACCCACGCCAAAGGCACCGGCGCGAACTTCGCCCGCTTCCGCCCGGCCAGCGCGTCCGCGGCGTACCGGACCGCGGACCGGCGAGTGGATGTCCATCGGCACCTTCGCCTTCAAAGCCGGCACCACCGGCTACGTCGAACTCAGCGACAACGCAGACGGCTACGTCATCGCCGACGCAGTCCGCTTCCGCCGCCAGCCATAGGACTGTCGGAGGACGTCGCTAGGTTGGTCGTGTGCTGACCACGCTGGCGGTGGAGAACTATCGGTCCTTGCGGCGGATGGTGATGCCGCTGCGTGGGTTGAACGTGGTGACAGGGGCGAACGGGACGGGCAAGTCCAGTCTGTACCGGGCGCTCCGGTTGCTCGCAGACGCGTCACGCAACGGAGCCGTGGCGGCGCTGGCGCGCGAAGGCGGCCTGCAGTCGACTCTGTGGGCGGGACCAGAGCACGTCCGCAAGGACCGCCCGGTGCAGGGAACGGTGCGCACCAAGGCCGTCGGGCTGCGGATGGGCTTCGCGGGTGACGACTACGGCTACCTGATGGATCTGGGCCTGCCGATACCCAATGGCTCCGTGTTTGACCTCGATCCGGAGATCAAGCGCGAAGCCTTGTGGGCCGGGCCTTTCCTGCGACCGGCGGCGCTGCTGGTGGAGCGGGTGAACCGCGAGGTGCGGATCCGTTCCGGCAGTGGCGAGTGGCAGCGGGGCGGGCATCAACTGCAGACGTTCGACAGCATGCTCAGCGAGTTCGCCGACCCCGAACGCGCACCAGAGCTGCTCACCGTCCGGGACAGGCTGCGCTCCTGGCGCTTCTACGACCACTTCCGCACCGACGCCGACGCACCGGCCCGCCGCGTCCAGATCGGCACCCGTACGCCGGTGATGGCACCAGACGGCTCCGATGTCGCGGCCGCCCTCCAAACCATCAAGGAGATCGGCGCAAAGGGCGCACTCAACGACGCCGTCGCGCTGGCTTTCCCAGGCAGCCACGTGGAAATCGTCAACACCGCAGGCCGCTTCGAAATCGCCTTCCGCCAACACGGCCTACTCCGGCCGCTCTCAGGCGCCGAACTCTCAGACGGCACCCTCAGATACCTACTGTGGGTCGCCGCACTCCTCACTCCGCGCCCACCCGAACTACTAGTCCTCAACGAGCCCGAGACGAGCCTGCACCCAGACCTCCTTCCCGCATTGGCAAACCTAGTCGTCATCGCCGCCAAGGAAGCCCAAGTCATCGTCGTCACCCACTCCCGCCCGTTCGTAGCCTCTCTGGAAGCCCTCACCGACGACCTACACACCATCGAGCTCGTCAAAGACCACGGCGCCACCACAATCGCCGGCCAAGGCCCCCTAGATGAACCACCGTGGAAGTGGCCGACGCGCTAACGAATCCAGCTCACCCGAGCTCCGCACAGATATCGTGCGCGATCCTGCCCCGGAACGAGTGAGCGGTGGTGGTTGGGTCGAACGTCCACTGACCTCGGGTAATGATCAGGAAGGTGTCTTCGGCATTCACACTGACCGGCTGCCCGATCAGCGCAGGCCCCCTGAACACCTGAAGACCGGTCTGGGCGTCGACGAACGTCGGCCCGGACACGTTGTAGCTGCGCGACTCCCCCGTTGCGAGGTTCGTCACCGTCACCGCGACCGCGCCCGTGATGATGAGATCGCCGTTCGGCGATCCGGGCCTCACCACTGCGGCGCTTTCGCCAGAGATACGAAGCGGGAACGAGCAGTACTCGCCGGCAGGCGACAAGATCTCGAACGGCTCCCCGTTGGGCACAACCGGCGGCGCGGCCTGCGCTGCTTGGACCGCGACAAGACAACTGGCCAGCGCGACCGCCAGCAGCGCAAACGAACGCATGATGCGAAGCATGATTTCCCCCTCTCGCCTGGCGCCACCCACGCCAGACCACTCCGGCCAGCCTGTGCAGCTCTTGCGAAGCGAGTCAAGCGCTCGCCACGCGGCTAGTTGACTGAACTTCAGGGCTCCGATTGGCGTCGAGGCTGCCCGCTTCTTCCAGCGCGCCCCGCGCCCCGGAGCGTGCCCGGGTACGGACGTCCCGCAGACGCCCGTACCCGGGCAGCTCTCGCTGTCAGGGATTTACCAGAATCGTGGCACCGACGGCCGCAGAGATGGCCAGAACCGGGGTGTAAACGGCGGCGCAGTTCGCGTCCGCCTGGGTGCCCACGGTCTGCCCCCAGGCATGCACCTTGCCGTTCGAATAGGTACTGAGCACCGGACCGCCCGAATCGCCGCCCACGATGTTGCCTGCAGGCATCTTCACGCAGGTGAGGTCGCGGGTCGACGTTCCGTCGTCGAAGCCACGTGTCACGTTGGCGTCGGTGATCTCACCGCAGTGGGTGCCACCGTTCGCGCCGCTGAAGCAGACGTCTTCACCGATGTTGTCGTCCGAGTTCACATTGTCCGCACCGGCCACGACCCGTAGATCACTGGTTTGCGGGCCGCCGATCCACACGGTTGCGGTGACATATCCCACCGTCGGCCTGATCAGTTCGAAATCGGTGGGCCCGAAGTTGGCGAACCAGCGGCCGGCCACATACCCGATCCGCTGATTCGGATCGCCGTTGAAGACGCTGGTGTTGATCGTCCAGCAATGGCCGGCCGAGCTTGCGTAGTTGAGGTTGTCCGACCATCGCCGCCAAGAGAACCCCTGGGTGCACCAGGCCTTGCCCACCTGGCCGATGTCGGCGACTCGGTGGGTCAGGGCATTCCCGGCGTCCCACGGCGCCGTGTCGTTGTACCGCCCGGCGCGCGTCATGGGTTGAGAGATGACGAACCGCAACGGCACCTTGGCGCGGGCCATCGCCCGCCTTTCGAGTTCGGCAGACTTCACCGTGCTGCCGATCGTTACAACCGACTTGGTGGTGTCAGCAGTCACGAGGTTCACCAGGTGCGCCAGGTCGCCTGCCCATGCCTTGAAATCGGAGAGCTGGTCGACGGCCGTGTTCAGGGTCTTGTCCGGGATGGCAGCGAACCGAACCTTGACATCGGGGTTCACCGAAGCGGCGCGGAGCTTTTCACTGACCGTGGCGGTCAGGGTCGACGACTTGGCTCTGGCCGACGAGTCCCCGGTGACGACAACGGTGAGAGATCCATCAGTGGCCGTTTCCAGGTGCTGGTATTGCACACCGGCCGGCCAAGCCGCGTTCTTCAAAGCCGCGCGCGCTTTGGCTCGAGCGAGATACGCCTCCGAGAGGGGCGCGATATCAGCCTTGCTGACCGAAGGCCGAGGTGCGGGTTGAGCAGCCGAAGCGCCTGCTGCGGTGGCGCCGGCCGAAACCAACACCAACACGGCGACAAGTGACAATGATCTTCGCAATGGAGTAACTCCACATCTGCCGAGGGTGGGCGAGCCCACAGTCTCTACGCGAACCCCACCACAACTGAAGGCTTTTGCACCTAGTTGCAATCGGTCGATACCCGTCAAGCGAGTAGGGGCGGCGACGATGCCGAGGATGCATGCCACCCGAGCACGCGACGCAGGAGCGGGCGTAGCGGCGCGTGGGGATGAAACTCAGTCTTTGACGGATTCGAAACGGACCAGGATGACGGAGCCGATCGCGGACAGGACGAAGCCGGTGATGGCGCCCGGCCACCAGCCGGAGCGGACGGCGTCGTCGAGGACGAAGACGCCGACGGCGGCGGGGGTGATGGTCTGCAGGGCGATCATCGGGGTGGTTGCCAGGGTCACCGATCCGCGCTGCAACGCCAGCGAGTACAGGATGAACGCCAGCGCCCCGCTGATCGGCAGCGTGTACGTCGTCGGGCTTCGAAGCAGCTCGCCGATCGACCCGTCCTGCAGCAATCGCGCGGAGATGGCGACACCGGCGTACCCGAGTCCCGCGAGCAGACCAAGCAGGGCCGTGGAGACGCCGTGCTGCGAGCGACTGGCCACCGCACCGAGTACGGCGATCACGACGAGCCCGACGATGATGCCGATCGTCAGCCCGTGGTGGCGCGCGCTGTCACCCGCGGAGCCGGCCGACACCGCCAGCAGGCCGAGGCCGACGCAGACCCCGATCACAGCCGACCATTCCAGCCAGCTCAACTGATCCGACATCAGCCGGGTCGCAAGCAATGCCGTGACGACCAGACTGGCGGCGATCCCGGCCTGAGCCAGGTAGAGCGGCAGCAGACGCAGCGCGATGAAATGCAGCGCGAACCCGGCCAAGTTGAGCACCAGCGCACCCAAGAACGCGGGCTGCTTGAGCAGTGCGACGACGAACCCGCCGAGACGGCGCGGGTCCAGCTCCGACTCCGTCGGCACCTTGCGCGAGCCGACCGCCTGGAGGATCGAGGCCACACCGAAGAGCACCGCGGCACCGAGCGCCGCGCCAAGACCAAGGACCATGAACTAAGCGACCCGCCGCCGCGGCACCCAGAACGTCAGGTACAGGCTGAGCACGGCGTAGTACAGGAGATAGGCCAGCGACACCGCGACCACGATCGCATTCGGGTCAGGCATCTGCGCGAGCAGTACGGCGTACGACGCCAGCCAGATCGCGGTGGTGAGCAGGTTGAGCGACCGGAACGCCTTGGTCCGCGACGGGTAGACGTACTTCACCGGGATGAACACCAGCACCGAGCAGACCACCAGGATGACGCCGGTGGCGGCCGGGCCCAGCCCAAGGATCACGACGTAGAAGGCAACCACGTTCCAGTAGCTGGGGAAGCCGAGGAAGAAGTGGTCGTCGGTCTTCGCGTCGACCCGGCAGAACTGGTAGCTGGAGGCAAGCAATGGCAGCGCGGCCAGTACGGCGCCCCACGCGCCGGACGGCAGGTAGTGGCCGGTCCAGAGCAGCACGATCGGGGCGAACGCGTAGGTGAGGTAGTCGACGATGTTGTCCAGCATCGCGCCGTCGAACCACGGGATGGTCTCCTTCACCCGCAGCCGGCGTGCGAGCATCCCGTCGGTACCGTCGATCACCAGCGCCGCCAGACCGAGCCAGAGCGCGCGTACGGCGTCTCCGTCGATCGCGGCGATGACGATCAGCAGCGCGAGCACCGTTCCGCTCGCGGTATAGGCATGCAGTGCCAGTCCGGCCAGACGCAACCGCGTCGACCCGGCGAACGGTTCCTGCACCGCGTCGTGTGTGGTCAGGACGACTCCCAGAACTCAGTCGACGCAGCAGCGCCGGGCCGGGTCGATGCAACCCGGCCGCCGCCAGCGTCTCACAAGCCAGGCGCGGCCCCGCTGACCACCTGCCGATCTGTACGACGAATTGACGCGCTACTTGACCGGATCGAGCACGAACAGCGGGATCTTCCGGGTGGTCTTGGTCTGGTACTCGGCGTACGGCGGGTAGGCCGCGACCGCGCGCTCCCACCACTCGTCGTACTCAGCGCCCTCGATCTCCCGGGCGACGAACTCACGAGTGACCGTGCCGTCCTGGAGAGTGAGCTTCGGGTCGGCCTTGAGGTTGTAGTACCAGACCGGGTTCTTCGGAGCGCCGCCGAGCGAGGCGACCGCGGCATACACACCGTTGTGCTCGACCCGCATCAGCGGCACCTTGCGGAGCTTGCCCGACTTGGCGCCGCGCATGGTCAGCAGCACGACCTTCATCCCCATGATGTCCACGGCCTCGGTGGGCCCGGCCGACTCGACCTTCTCCACCTGGGTGCGAACCCAGTCGGTCGGGCTCGGGGCGTAGTCGTCAGTGTTCGATGTCATACGACTAAGTCTAATGGTGACGCATCATCATCCGAAACGACCGCGTGTCGATGGTCAGGCGGGGGTCAGAGTCCGGGCGCGATCTCACTGAGGGCGGCGAGGCTGCCGTCCCACGCCTGAGCCGACGCCGCGAGGTGCTCCTTGCACGCCTCCTCGGTCAACTCCAGCCGGTCGAACCCACTCTCGACTACTCCGAGCCTGGTCCCCTCGCCTTCCGGCGTCAGGGTGAATTCGACCAGGTTCGAGTTCCCCGGCGCCGGCTCCACCCCTGGCTGTACGGCGTACCGGTAGGCGAACCGGCGTCCCGGCTCGACTTTCTCGACGAAACCGAAGTACTCCCCGTGCTCGTCCCAGCGCATCACCAGCCGCCCACCCGGCCGCAGGTCGATCTCCGCTCCGCCGAAGGCATACCAACGAGCGAACTCCTCTCCCTGCGTCACCGCGGACCACACCACCTCCGGCCGCGCAGCGACGTACACCTCACGCTCCACACTCTCCTCCATACCCACCACCCTCCCACTCCACCAGGCCGGAAGCGGTCAGGGGGCGCAGGACTGGAGTTGGGTGGCGGTGGCGATCTTGCCCTCGATCCAGCGGCGGCGGAGGAAGTGAGCCTTGAGCAGGCGGTGGATTCCGTCGAGTACGACGAGGCGGCCGCGGTACGCGACCAGATTGATCGGGTACTCGAGGTCGGCGTTCATCACCCGCTGGTAGTGCGCGCGGAAGTTCATCGGGGTGGCGGCGACCTGGTTCGGGGTGACCTTGAAGCGTTCGCCGTCGAGCTGCCACAACGGCAGCTCGAACATCCAGCTCAGGTCGGCGACCTCCACCGGCTCGGTCTTCAGATCCAGCGCCCACAACTTCTGCAACTGCCACCGGGTCGGCGGGAACGCCTCGCGCACCGCGTCCGGCATCAATGCGACCAGTTCCTCGAACGACAGGTCCGGCGCAGTCCGATCAGCTCCATCGATCGTCACGATCGAGGAGGCTACGCCATCAAGAGTGCTTGCGATGGATGATCACGATGGCCGAGTCGTCACCCGGTCCGCCGGCGGCCGCGACGAGTTCGGCCGCGCCGCCCTCGAATCCCTGGCCGACAAGGCGTTCCGCATGCCCGGCCAGCCGGTCGGTACCACGGCCGATGTCGCGGCGCGGCGTCTCGACCATCCCGTCGCTGTAGAGGAACAAGGCGTCGCCCGGCTTCAGCTGCCCGTGGTCCACCGAGAACTCCGGCGCCTCCATCAGCCCCAGCAACGGCCCGTCCGCTTCCCGCGTCTGCCAACGCCCCGACCACGCGTCGAACTGGATCGCCGGCGGATGACCGGCCGACCGTACGTCGAAGTCCCCGGTCCGCAGGTCGACGGCGACATGCACCACGGTGGCGAAGTCGTCGTCCCAATCCTGGCGACGCAGATAGCGGTTCGCCGACGGCAGGAACTCCTGCACCGGTACGACGCCGAGCAGCCCACCGAACGCACCGGACAGCAGCAGCGCCCGGGTCCCGGCATCGATTCCCTTGCCCGAGACATCGACCAGCGCGACCTCCAGTACGTCGTCGCGCACAGTCGACACCACGAAGTCGCCGGAGAACGTCGACCCACCCGCGGACTGGATCGCGACCTCGGCCCGCCAGGCCGGCGGCAGTGTCGGCAGCTCCCCCTGCGCGGTGAGGGTGTCGCGCAACTCCATCAGCATCGACTCACCCCGAGTCCCGGGCACCCCGAGCCGGCTGCGCACCTTCGCACCGGTGATCACGATCCAGCCGACCACCCCGAGCACCAGCACGAACCCGGTCTTCGGCAGATCCGGTGGCCGCGACATCACGACGTACGCGCCGAAGGCAACATTGATCAGGGTCAGCGCGACCAACTGGCGGAACCGCAGCAGCAGGCCGCCGAGCAGCAGCGGAATGATCAGGATCGACGCGGGCACATGCGTGGGCGAGGCCAGGCTGGCGGCCGCGAAGGCGATCGTCATCACCAGCAGCGCGGCGAACGCCGCCTGGTGTGATCGACGGGCACGACGAACCAGTCCCTCGACCCGGCGGCCGATGCGTCGTACCTCAGCGAGACCGCTCATGGTGTGAAGAAGATAACGGCACCGACGGGTCCGCGCATCAGATCGTCACAAAACTGTGAAGGTTCAGCCCTTGCGAGTGAGACCGGTCCGTTGGCACTTCGGGCACCAGAACAAGTTGCGCCCGGCCAGGATCTCGGTCCGGATGACCGAATGGCAGACGTGGCAGCGCTGACCTTGCCGCCGGTACACGTACACCTCGCCGCCATGGTCGTCCTGCCGTGGGTCGCGTCCCATCGCCTCGGGCGTGTGGTCGTCGGCAACGGTATCGATCCGGCCGGTCTCGACGCCGTACTTCATCAGCTCCAGCAGGTCGTCCCACATCCCCTGCCACTCGCGTTTCTTCACCAGATGGCCGCGCGTCATCGGATGCAGCTTCGCCCGGAACAGGACCTCGGCGCGATAGACGTTGCCGACCCCACTCAACACCTCTTGGTCCATCAGCAGCTGGCCGATCGGCAGCTTGCTGCGATGGATCCGCTTCCATGCGAGCTCCGGATCCGCGTCGTCGCGCAACGGGTCCGGTCCGAGCCGCGCGATCAGCGCCTCGCGCTCCCCGTCCGTCAGCACCTCACACACCGTCGCTCCCCGGAGATCGGCGTACGACGTCGCGTTCTGCAACCGGAGGCGGACCTGCCCGACCGGCTCGGGCACAGGCGCCGGGCCGAAGTCGACCTTGCCGATCAGGCCGAGGTGGATGTGCAGCCAGCCGGCGCCCTCGAAGTCGGCGAGGAAGTGCTTGCCGTGGGCCTCGGTCTGCCGCAGCACGTGCCCGTTCAGCAGCGCGGCGCCGTCGACGAACCGGCCCTGCGGACTGGACGCCCCGACCGGCCGGCCGCCGAACGCATCCCAGACGTCGTTCGCCAACCGGTGCAGAGTATGACCTTCAGGCATGATTCCTCATATGGGGACAACAGGTGGTAGGAGCGGTCCGCCGACTCCCGCGGTGGTTGGTACCGGCCGCTCGATGCGGGCGCGGGACGTGTCACGGCCCCGTCAGCCGGTGAACCGCCGTCCGGTGGAGCCGCCGGCCGACCGGACGAGTGAGAAGGATCAGGGCAAGGGCGGAAGTTCGCCGGTCGACTCGTAGGCAGTCAGCATGTCGATCCGCCGGGTGTGCCGGGCCTCGCCGGAGTAGTCAGTGGCCAGGAAGGTGTCGACGAACGAGGTCGCCTCGTCCTCGGAATGCATCCGCGCACCGACGCTGATCACGTTGGCGTTGTTGTGCTCACGCCCCAGCCGCGCGGTGTCGGTGCTCCAGGCCAGAATCGCCCGTACGCCCTTCACCTTGTTCGCGGCGATCTGCTCGCCGTTGCCCGAGCCGCCGATCACGATGCCGAGGCTGCCCGGCTCCTGCACCACCGCCTCACCGGCCCGCAGGCAGTACGGCGGGTAGTCGTCGACGGCGTCGTACACGGCCGGACCGTGGTCGACGACGTCATGTCCGGCAGCCTTCAGGTGCTGGACGACATGGTTCTTCAGTTCAAAGCCGGCATGGTCGGAGCCGATATGCACTCGCATGGCCTGCAATCTACTGTCCTCCGCGCAACGTGCGTACGCCGCCTGGCACCGTCAGGGCTGCCGTCAGCCGCGTCACTTCGGAGTACGCCGTCTCGTACGGCGTACCGGCCGGATGCAGCGTGAAGACCGCGACGATGGTCCGGTCGTCCGGCCCGACTGTTCCGGTGGTGTGCAGCGCGTCGCTGTGGAGGTCAACCGGGGAGTCGACGGGCTTGGCTGTGTCCGAGCCGTAGCCGCTCGAGCCGAGGAAGCCGGACCAGCCCTGCTTGATGCTGAAGTCCGGGGCGAACACCGACGCGATCCCGAAGTACTGGTCGAACCCGTCCGTGCCGTGCCTGGTCGGCTGGTGCAGCAGGCCCATCACGTAGTCCCGGACCTGTAGCGGCGCCTCGTCCAGCAGGTACTGGTAGATGCGGACGGTATCGGCTGCCGTGATGGCGACGTACCCCCAGTGGCCGGCGTGAGTGGGCGGCGGCCCGGCCGTCTGGGTCAGGCCGAGCCGCTTCACCATTCGGTCGATGATCGCCGTACCACCGAGGTGGTCCCAGTAATAGCTCGCCGCGTCGTCGTCGCTACTGCGCAGCATCACTTCGAGCCGCTCCCGGTCCGCGGCCGGTACGTCGTACGCCGGACCGCGGTCCCAGAGGTAGTCGAGGACGATGAGCAGCTTCACCACCGACGCGGACCGGAACCGGTGGTCCGCGTTGTGTTGCTCGACAAACTCCCCGGTCTGTCTGTCGAACACGGCGATGCCGGCCTTCAGATCACGCAGCGTCATTTGGTACCTACTCACCACGTATACCCCCACCCCGAGCGGGAGCGAGGGAGTTTGATCAAATCGTTGGTGAGTAACCTTCACCAGCACGCGCCGCTCAGTTCAAGCCTTGAACCACAGACCGAAATCTCAGTCGAAGATCGGGCCGCGATCCCGAGTGCGCTTGAGCTCGAAGAAGCCTTCGGTGCCGGCGACCAGGCGGACGCCGTCCCAGAGCTTGCCGGCCGCCTCACCCTTGGGCGCGGGCGTCACCACCGGGCCGAAGAAGGCCGAGCCCTCGACCGCGATGACCGGCGTACCGACCTCCATACCCACCTGGTCCATCCCCTCGAAGTGGGACTTCTTCAGCGCGTCGTCGTAGCGGTCGGTGCCGGCAGCCTCGATCAGGGACGGGGGCAGGCCGACCTCGGCGAGGGCCTCCTTCACCACGTCGCCCTTGCCGTCGCCGACGCCGCGGCCGTCGACGTGGATGCGGTTGCCGAGCGCGGTGTACAGCGGCAGCAGCACCTCGTTGCCGTGCGCCTGCTCTGCGGCGATCAGCACCCGGACCGGGCCCCAGAGATTGACCAGATTGGCCTTGTACTCCTCGGGCAGGTCGTCCCGCCCGTCGTTCAGGACGGCGAGGCTCATCACGTGCCAGGTCGTCTTCACATCGCGGACCTGCTCGACCTCGAGCATCCAGCGAGACGTCATCCAGGCCCAGGGGCAGGCCGGGTCGAACCAGAAATCAGCGGAGGCAGTCATATTCACCATCATACAAAATTGAAGAACCTCAGATACCGGCTTGGTATCCAATACCCAATGTCGGGGGGAAACCCTCAGCCAAGGCGACAACCAGGTGCATAGGATGCCGACATGCCTGGAACCAACCTGACGCGCGACGAGGCGCGTACCCGTGCGGGCGTGGTCAGCGACGTCAGCTACGCGATCGAGCTGGACCTGACCAACGCCCCGAGCGGCGCTCCGACCTTCGCGTCGGCGACCACCATCAGCTTCACCGCCACGGCTGGCGAGAGCACGTTCGCCGACCTGATCGCCGAGAAGGTCCGCGAGGTGACGCTGAACGGCCGCACGCTCGACCCGGAGACGGTGTACGACGGCGCGCGGATCCAGCTCGACGATCTCGCCGAGCGCAACGAACTGAAGGTCGTCGCGGACTGCACGTACTCGCGCACCGGTGAAGGGCTGCACCGCTCGGTCGACCCGGCGGACAAGGAGACCTACCTCTACACGCAGTTCGAGGTGCCCGACGCCCGCCGCGTCTTCACCACCTTCGAGCAGCCAGACCTCAAGGCCCCTTTCACTTTCACCGTGTCCGCCCCGGCGCGCTGGGTGGTCATCTCGAACGCTCCGACCCCCGAGCCGACGCCGTACTCCGGTGGAGGAGGTGAGGAGCTGGCCCGGTGGGAGTTCCCGCCGACCGAGCGGATGTCGACGTACATCACCGCTGTTGTGGCCGGTCCGTACCACGTGGTGACCGATGTCTACGAGGGTCCGCACGGGAGTTACCCGTTGTCGCTGCTGTGCCGTCCGTCGCTGCAGGAGGCACTGGACGTCCAGGACCTGTTCGAGGTGACCAAGCAGGGCTTCGAACTGTTCGAGAAGGCGTTCGGTACGCCGTACCCGTTCCACAAGTACGACCAGGCGTTCGTGCCGGAGTACAACATGGGCGCGATGGAGAACGCCGGTTGCGTGACGTTGCGGGACGAGTACCTGTTCCGCAGCCGGACGACGCACGCGGAGATGGAGAGCCGCGCCAACACCGTGCTGCACGAGCTCGCGCACATGTGGTTCGGCGACCTGGTCACGATGACCTGGTGGGACGACCTGTGGCTGAACGAGTCCTTCGCGGAGTGGGCCAGCCACTGGGCGCAGGCCGTCGCGACGACGAAGTACGCCGGCGCCTGGACCACCTTCTGCAACGCGCGGAAGAACTGGGCCTACCGCCAGGACCAGCTGCCCTCGACGCACCCGATCGCGGCCGACATGGTCGACTTCCACGCGGTCGAGGTGAACTTCGACGGCATCACCTACGCCAAGGGCGCGTCGACGCTGCGGCAGCTGGTCGCGTTCGTCGGTGAGGACACGTTCATCCGGGCGCTCAAGGAGTACTTCTCCGACCACGCCTTCGGCAACACCGAGCTGACCGACCTGCTGAAGCCGCTGGAGAAGGCGTCCGGGCGCGACCTGGACGACTGGACCGAGCGCTGGCTGCGGACCGCCGGCGTGAACACGTTGCGCGCCGACTTCGCCGTCGACGACTCGGGAGCCTTTACGTCGTTCGCGATCGAGCAGACCGCGGTCGAGGACTTCCCCACGTTGCGTCCGCACCGGCTGGCCGTCGGACTGTACCGCCGTACTGACGAAGGCCTGGTCCGGACCGAGCGGTTCGAGGTCGACATCGACGGACCGCGCACCGACCTGCCCGAGCTCGTCGGCGCGACGCAGCCGGACCTGGTTCTGCTCAACGACGACGACCTCACCTACGCCAAGATCCGGCTGGACGAGCGGTCCCGCGCGACGCTGGTCGAGTCGATCGACCAGCTCACCGAATCGTTGCCGCGGGCTCTGGCCTGGGGCGCGGCCTGGGACATGACCCGGGACGCCGAGATGCCGGCCAGTCAGTACGTCGGCATCGTGCTGCGCGGGATCAAGGCCGAGACGGACCTGACCGGCGTCCGGGCGCTGCTGGGCCAGGCGACGAGCGCGATCAACCTCTACTCGGCTCCGGCGAACCGGCCGGCGCTGCGGGCGCAGTTCGAGGAGGCGCTGGCGGAGCTGCTCGCCGCGGCCGAGCCTGGCAGCGACCACCAGCTCGCGTTCGCCCGGGCGTATTCCTCCGCGGTGTTCTCCTCCGAGGGCACGGACCGGCTCGCCGCATGGGTGGACGACCGGGACCTGCCGGACGGTCTGGTGGTCGACACCGATCTGCGCTGGACGCTGATCGTCGCCCTGGCCCGGCTGGGCCGGATCGGCGCCGACGAGATCGACGACGAGCTGACCCGCGACACCACCATCACGGGCCAGGAGCGCGCCGCTCAGGCGCGTGCGGCCCGGCCGACCGCCGAGGCCAAGGAAGACGCGTGGCGGATCGCGGTCGAGTCCGGCGACACCCCGAACGAGACGCAGTTCCGCACCATCCTCGGCTTCCAGCAGCCAGGCCAGGAGGAGCTGCTCCGGCCGTACGTCGAGAAGTACCTGAGCGCGGCCAAGGACGTCTACACCCGCCTCGGCTCGTCCATGGGTGAGAACGTGCTCGTCTACCTCTCGCCGCGCAACCTGCCGGAGCAGGCGACCCTGGACGCGTTGTCGAGCTGGCTGGAGACCGAGTCGTCGTCGGTGGACGCACCCACCCTCCGCTACGTCTCCGAAGCCCGCGCCGACCTCACGCGCGCTCTGACCGCACAGGCCAAAGACAGCTGACAAATCCGCGCTTGAGACCCGGGGCGGGGTAGAACAGTGTGGTGCCTGCTTCTGACCCCGCCCTGGCTGGTGCGGCCGCCGTTGCCCTGACCGGACTCGCCGGGGCGTACCGCCCGCGCCCCGTCACGCCCCTGATGCCCTGGCGCTACCCACACCGTTTGGTGAAGCCGTACGTCGTCACTGCGCGCGGACGCCAGTGGGACGACAACATGGTCGAGCTCGCCCGCGGCACGGCCACCAGGCAGCTCGAGTTCGACGACGCGATGGGTGCCATCGGGCTGGCCGTCGTCGTACTGCACCTGGGCACCGACGGCATCTACCTCGTCGTGCAGAGCTGGGCTCGCGACTTCCAATCCCGCTTGAGCATCTTCAGCGGGATCGAGGCCGACGACCTCCGCCCGGCCCCGATCGGCGCCGGGCCCTGCATCTGGGAACAAGAAGTGCTCAGCCATGAACGGGCGTCGTACGTCACCCACATCCTCACCGGCGACGTAGACATCGACGCCTGGCTGGACGACGCCCTCGACACCCGCCCCCAACCCAAGCACGGCGGAATCCCCTCCGGCACTTAGTGCGACCGAGGGATGGCATTTCGGTAGTAGTCAAACGATTGCTCGTCGGCGGATTGTGAGGGGATGAACGCGGGGCGCGATTTGCTTGTAGGGAAGGAGATTCTCACCACTGAGTGGGTCTCACTTTTGCGCTGGATCGGTTTAAGCTGACGCGGAAATATTCGCCACAGGGGAATCTGCTGAGGAGCCCTTGCCGTGACACGCGTGGATCATCGAAAGCCGCGACGGTCCTCTCGGGGACGGAAGGCTCAGCGGTCGCATGCCGCGGTGGGTGCGGCGATCGTGGCCAGTGCCGCGATGGTGGCGGTGTTCGCGTTCATCCTGACCAAGGGGTCGCCGTCGACGACCGAGGACGGCCTGCGGATGGGCGCCGTACCGAATGACTCCGCCGCCTCGGCACCCGCCGCTGGTTCGGTGGAGCCGTCGCCGTCGGCGAACAGCTCGAAGGCGGACCGCAAGCCGCCGGCCGCCGGCGCGACGGTACCGAGCGCCAAGGCGGCGCGGACGAGCGCGCCGGTGAACACCGGGCCGGAGTCACCGGCGTTCAAGCGCGGTCAGTGGATCGCGGTCCTCGACAAGTACCCGACCGATGTCGGGCTTGAGGCGGATCAGCTCGCGAAGAACACCGCGGCCAAACTGATCGCGGCGGGTATACCGGCGAAGGCGATGTTGGTCGACGGGCAGTACCCCGGGATCGCCAACAGCTCGATGGAGCCGGTCAGCGACACCTGGGTGGTGTACCTCGGCCCCGGTACGACGTCGGCGCAGATGGAAGACCTGTGCTCCGCGCCGAAGACTCAGCGCGCGTACAACAGCCCGGCCTGCCCCACCTACGAACCGGCCGTCGCTCCCGGCTGATCGGTCGCCAGGCGGGCGTGCAGGTGGGAGTCGTGCCGCCGACCGGTGGCCTCGACGTAGTAGTCCCGCATGACGCCCTCGAGCTGGAAGCCTGCCCGGGTGGCGACGCGGCAGGAGCCCTCGTTCACGAGCGCGTGGTCGAGCGACAGCCGGTGTAGGCCGAGGCCGTCCCGTGCGAAGGCCCAGCGGGCTGCAGCGTCCAGTGCGCGAGCGCCCAGGCGGCGGCCGCGTGCAGCCGGGCTGACCCAGTAGGCCACGACTGCCTGGTCCGGGACGCGGTTGACGTCGCGGACCGTCACGCTGGCGAGCACCCAGTCGGTCTTGGCGTCCGCGACGGCGAAGACCGCGTTGCCACGTGCCCAGCCTTCGATGCGCGGCTCCAGCCACCGCAGGGCGCGCTTGTCGGCCGGCGTACGGATGACCGCCGTACCAGCGGTCCAGCGGAGGATGTCAGGGTCCCGCAGCGCCTCCGCCACCGCATCCTCGTCCGCGATGACGAACGGACGCAGTACGACGTCGTCCAGCTCGATGCGGTGCGGCTGGAGAGGCTGGGTCACTGCTTGTGTGGCTCGTTGGCGTGCAGCAGCTTCGGCAGGTGAGCGTGGTCGCCCAGCTGCTGGACGCCGGTGACCAGACCGCCGGTCAGGTCGCCGGTGGCGAAGGAGGTCTGCATGGTCAGCGCGGCCAGGCCGGCTGAGCTGTCCGAGAGCTGCCGCTTGGCAATGGCGCCGGTGACGATCTCCAGCCGGCGCCCGGCCGGGTCGACGTACACCAGGACACTCCGGTCCGGGTCGTCCAGCTCGTTGAGGAGCTCCAGGGCGAACGGGCGGGTCTCGGAGTCTGCACCACCGACGTACACGGAGAAGTGCAGGCCGGAAGTCTCCTCCGCGTGCCGGACGGCCTTCTCGATGTCGTAGAGCTGGTCGGGGGTGAATGCGTCACCAGCTGGCACTTGCGCCTCCGGTCGTACGGGCGACGCCGGCGGCGGTCGCGGTCGTGCCCGGCGCACCGGGCAGCTCAGGCAGGTGGGCGGGGTCCGGCTTGGTGGCGGTCGGTCCGTTGATCCAGACCGGCGGGGCCCACCAGGACAGGCCCGGGCGGTAACGCGGTCCACTCGCGATCGACGACGAGAAGACGAGCAACGCCACCACCGCCACGACCAGCACGGGGATGCCGACAAACACCAGCAAGGTGTGGCCGGAAAGCTCAGCAATCACGAACCAGAGCCTAGCCCCCGCCAACCCGCCTACGTCAGCAGCCTCCGCAGTTGTAGTAGGTGATGTCCCAGTGGTTGCCTTCGTTGGCGTAGATGTTGCCGGCGCCGGAGCGCCACTGCTGGGCGCCGTCGCCGCGGTCGGCGATGCGGGTGAAGGTGTTGCGGATGTAGTTGCTGACGCAGGTGTAGACGGAGATGTCGACCTTGTAGCCGTTGCGGTGGCTGTACGTGCCGCTGGCGTGACCGACCTCGGTGCCGCCGGTGATGTTCACCGCGCATCCACTCGCCTGCTTCAGCGTGCGTACGCCGTACACGGTGCTGTCGTTGATGTTGGTGAACGACGTACACGTGGAGTTGTTCCAGTCCGAGCAGTTGCCGCTGGACGACCAGGTGATCCCGGCGGCGCTGAAGATCGCGGCAGCCTGCGAGTGCGTCATCTTGGTGAGCGCAGACGCCTGCTCGACCACGACCACACCTGGCAGCAGACCAGCGAGTACGGCGACCAAGGGGACCAGGATTCGACGAAGCATGGGGGACACTCCTCGAGATAGGGGCGGATATCTCATGGAGTGTCCCTCAGGAAAGTAATTGACGGAACCTCTCACCGAATCAGAAATGAACATCCGCACACTCGTAGAAGGCTCAACGGTTCGTAAGCGAGTGATGACAGAGAGCTAGATGTTCAGCGCGCCGATCAGCCGGCGGAGCCGCTGGTTGTTCGGCAGATCCTCGATCAGCACCGGTTCGCCGTCCGGCCCACCGAGCGGCACCCGCCAGTTCGGATACTCGTCCGTGGTCCCCGGCTGGTTCTGAGTACGACGCTCGCCGATAGCGTCGGTCAGCGCCACCCCGACCAGCTTCGCTGGGGTATGAGCGACGTACCGGTGCAGTGCCTCGACGATGCGCTCTACGTCGCCGTCGGTGTTGCTGAGCAGGTGCCGCTCGCGGAGTGCGTTCAGCCAGGAGTCCCGCTCGGCCTCGTCTACCTCGAGCTCCTCAGCGACCGGTCTGGTCAGCAGCCCGAGCTGATGGCGCAGCTCGACGTGGTCCCCAGCCAGGTAACCGGCGGTCGGCGGCAGGTCGTGCGTGGTCACCGTGGCCAGGCACAGTTCGCGCCAGCGCTCCGGCGCCAGCGGCTTGCCGTCCTGGTCACGCTCGAACCACAGCACCGACGTACCGAGCACACCGCGCTCAGTGAGGTAGTCACGCACCCACGGCTCGACCGTGCCGAGGTCCTCCCCCACCACGGTCACACCGGCGCGCGTCGCCTCCAGCACGAGGATGCCGACGAGCGCCTCGTGGTCATAGCGCACGTACGTGCCCTCGGTCGGCCGCTCCGGCGACGTCACCCACCAGAGCCGGAACATGCCGAGGATGTGGTCGATCCGCAGCCCACCGCCGTGCCGCATCACCGCACGGACCAGATCCCTCCACGCCGCATAGCCTGTCTCGGCCAGGGCGTTCGGGCGCCACGGCGGCTGCGACCAGTCCTGCCCCTGCTGGTTGAACGCGTCCGGCGGGGCTCCGACGTGGATACCCGGCGCCAGCACGTTCTGCAGCGCCCACGCGTCCGCACCGTCCGGATGCACCCCGACAGCCAGATCGTGTACGACGCCCAGCGACATCCCGGCGGCTTTGGCCCGGGCCTGGGTACGGGCGAGCTGCTCGTCCAGCTGCCACTGCAGCCAGCAGTGGAACTCCACCGCATCCGGGTTCTCGTTGCGGAAGGCAACAACTGCGGACGACGTCGGGTCCTGCAGCTCCTCGGGCCATTTGCTCCACTCCGGCCCGTGTACGTCGGCGATCGCCGCCCAGGTGGCGAAGTCGATCAGTCCCTGGCTCTCGCGGTCGCAGTAGGCGCCGTACTCCGCGATGCGGCCGATCGACGGTCGGACGCCGAACAGCAGCTGCAGCGCCTCTCGCTTGGCGGCCCAGACGGTGTCGCGGTCCAGTGCGGTCGGGTCCTCACTCAGCGCGCGGGTCTGCAGGCTCAGGGCCCGGACCCGATCCCGCTCAGCCGGCGCAAGATCGCCGTACTCGTCGATGTCCTCGATGCGGAGGTAGATCGGGTTGCCGAAGCGGCGCGAGGCAGGGAGGTACGGCGAGGGCTCCATCCGGCCGGTCGTCTCGGCTGCATGCAGCGGGTTCACCAGGACGAAGCCGGCACCCAGGTCGTTCGCAGACCACGCAGCCAGGTCAGCGAGATCGTGCAGGTCGCCAATGCCCCAGGAGCGGCGGGAGCGGACGGAGTACAGCTGCAGCACCCACCCCCAGGTACGGCGTAGGTTCTCCGGCTCCAGCTTGCGTGGGGTGACGATGAGCGTGCTGACCGAGATCTCCGGGCTACCGCCGATCCGCGCACACAGGCGGTGGTACCCGATCGGCAGGTCACCGGGCAGCTGGTACGTCGCCTCACCGATCTGGACACCGTCGACCCACTCCGGCTCGACCCAGTGCTCCTGCTGAAGGATGTCCCGCCGGTGACTGCCATCCTCCAGATCGACCCACACCTCGGCACTCGACCCATGCGGCAGGTGTACGGCGAACCACGGCGTCCACCCCTCCCGCATCACCACAGTAGGAGGCAACGTACGACGCCAGCGCGCCTGCTGGTGCTCCGCCAGGGCATTGGCGGCCCGCTCGGGCGTAGACGCGTCCACACCGAGTGCCGCGAGTACTGCGGACACCACTTCGCTGGCGACGATCACATGCTCGCCCTGCCAGTTCCAGTACTCCGTCGCCACGCCATGGGCAATCGCTAGCTCGACAAGGGCCGGAGTAGGAGCAGTCACCCCAGCGAGTCTGCCGCATCAACCGCCCCAACGCGTAACGCCGCGCGCCGTACTGTTACGGGTTCGAGCGCCGACGGCTCAGCAGGAGTACGGCGAACAGCAGCGCCGCACTGGCCACGACCAGGCCAATAGCAACGCCTGCCACGTTGTCAGTGAGCTGGTAGAGCGCTGTCGGCCAGATCACCAGCAGGATCGCGCAGCCGACCACGGCGTACGCCGACGCGTGCCGGCGTCCGTACGCGACCAGCAGAGCCGCCGGACCAGCAGTCCCCACCGCCAGCGCCATCACCTCGCCACGGTCCTGGACCAGCCAGCAGATGGACGAACTGAACATCGCGGCCCCTGCCAGCGACCACGCGGTCACCTGATCCCGGACCAGTCCGATCATCGCCATCACGAAAGCGACCAGGATGAAGCCGGTGCCGGCGATGCCCGCACTGTTCGTCGCCGAGCCGGTGTCC
This sequence comes from Kribbella antiqua, assembly GCF_004345665.1. Lineage (GTDB taxonomy): Bacteria > Actinomycetota > Actinomycetes > Propionibacteriales > Kribbellaceae > Kribbella > Kribbella antiqua. Next base: position 57,168 of record NZ_SLWR01000009.1, on the reverse strand, counting down.
GGAGTCAGGACATCTGCCGTGATCACCAGCACACCCACGGCCAAGATCCCGAACGTTGCCACCAGCAACGAAGAGCCGGCCAGCCACCACGTCCCGAGGGCGGCCAGCGCGAGCGCGACGGCGACACCGGCGACCCGGCCGGTCTCCCCTTCGATCGCGACGTAGGTGGCGAATCCGGCCACGCAGCAGCCGAGCGACGCGAGCGCCGAACTGAGCGTCTCGCGGCGGTGGAGCAGCGCGAGTACGGCGGCGGCGCCGAGCAGGATCACGGCGGCGCTGGTACCGGTGCTGACGCGGGCGGCGCGGCCCATCTCGCCCCAGTTCGCCACGGTGAGCAAGGCGACGGCGCCGAGGAGTAGCGCTCCGCCGATGTAGCCGAGCACTTCGATCAGCGCGTTCGTGTGCGCCGCGGCCGGCGGTGTCTTCGGCTTGGCCGGTGGCTCCGGCGGCGGCTTCACCGTCGGACGGCCCGGATCGGCGAGCGCTGCCTTGAGCTCCGCGTCGGCGGCGCCCCGCAGCGCATCGGCCTGGTACTGGCGCAGCACGCCCGCGCTCACGAGCCGGGACAGCTCGTCATCCAGCCGGCTGGGCATGCGATCGTCTCCCCTTGTCAGCCTTACTAAGATCGGGCGGCGAGATGCCTATTCTGACCAGCTACCTTGTGTCCGCGATCAGTCACCCCCTGTTTTCCCTGCCCGAGGGGTTCCCTACCTTCTTCCGTATGGGTAACGACGGCAAGTTGGAGGTGACCGACCAGGTCATCGTCGTGCCGGCCCGGATCGCCGGGCTGATCATCGGCTTCTTCGTCCTCCGCTGGCTGCTGCACAAGCTGATTCGCCGGTTCGCCCGCCGGACCGGGAACGGCGCCGTGGCCGGGGTCCTGTCCAAGTCGAAGCGCGGCCAGGAGTTCGTCGAGAACACCCTGGCCAACGAGCGCCGGGCCCAACGGGCCGAGACGATCGCCTCGCTGCTGTGCAGCTCCGTGACGATCGTGCTGACCGCCGTCCTGGTGGTGATGGTGCTGGCCGAGCTCGGCTTCAACATCCTGCCGGTGGTGGCGTCGGCGAGCATCATCGGCGTCGCGCTCGGCTTCGGCGCCCAGACGCTGGTGAAGGACTTCCTGGCCGGCATCTTCATGATCTTCGAGGACCAGTACGGCGTCGGCGACCTGATCGACATGGAGAAGGCCACCGGCGTGGTCGTGAACGTCGGCCTGCGGATCACCACCCTCCGTGGCGAGGACGGCACCACCTGGTACGTCCGCAACGGCGAGGTCCTCCGCGTCGGCAATCTCGCCACCCGCGACCCGGACAGTACGGCGCCCTCCGGCGTCGGCAGCGCCACCGAGAAGGCCGAGGAAGAGGCTAAGCCGGACGACGAAAGTTCGGCGACCGGAACACCGAACGGAAGCCGAGCCCCAGATACAGCCGCTCGGCAGCCGAGCCATCGACCACCTGCAACGTGAGCACGCTCGCGGGATCGTCGTCCTCGCGGAGCAGGTAGAACGACAACAAACAGAAAGCCGCCGGACCCAAGCGGGCCCGGCGGCTTTCAAGCGGTTGTCAGGCCGTGAAGGTGACGTCCAGGGTGATGGTGGTGCCGGTCAGGGCCTGGGAGACCGGGCAGTTCTTCTTCGCGTCCTCGGCGAACTGGGCGAACTCGTCCGCGGTCAGGCCGGGGACCTTGCCGTTCACCGAGAGCTTGCTGCCCGTGATGCCCTCACCCGGCACGAAGGTCACCTCGGCGGTGGTGTCCAGGGACTCCGGCGCGTTCCCGGCCTTGGCCAGGATGTTCGACAGCGCCATGTTGAAGCAGCTCGAATGCGCCGCCGCGACCAGCTCCTCCGGGCTGGTCCGGCCGCTGGCCTCCGGCTCGGTACGGGCGGCCCAGGTCACGTCGTAGGTGCCCAGGCCGGACGACTCGAGGCTGACCTGACCGGCCCCCTCCAGCAGCGAACCTTCCCAGTGGGCCTTGGCAGAACGGGTTGCGGCCATGCTCGTTGTCTCTCCTTCGAAGAGCTCAGGTGCCGGACACGTCGATCGCGCCCGGGTACTGCGGTTCGTCGGTGTTCACCATGCTGTGCGCGGCCATCACCATGTAGGTCCAGATCTCCTCGTCCCGATCCGGTGGCAGCGCGATCTCGTCCAGCGCGGCGCGCATGTGGCCGAGCCAGCGGTCCCGGGCGCTCGGGGTGACGGCGAACGGGGCGTGCCGCAGCCGCAGCCGGGGGTGCCCGCGCTGGTCGGAGTACGTCCGCGGACCGCCCCAGTACTGCTCCAGGAACATCCGGAAGCGCACCTCGGCCGGGCCAAGGTCCTCCTCCGGGTACATCGGGCGCAGCTCCGGGTCGGCGGCGACACCGCGGTAGAAGGCCGCCACCAGCCGGTGGAACGTCTCGGCCCCGCCCACGGCGTCGTAGAAGCTCAGTTGATCGGTCATAACGGTCCCAGTCTCTCAAGCCGTCACAACGTGGTTGAGCAGGGAGTCCCGTTCGGTCTCACCGAGTGGACGCTTGGCGTGCGTCTCGCCGTCCACAGCGACAAGCACCGACACCGCTTCGGCGTAGACCTCTTCGGTCCCACCACTGCGGTCGACGATCCTCGAACCGAGCGTGTACGACGACGTACCTATCGAGTCGACCCAGACGTCGACGTCGTACGGCGGATGTCTCAGCAGGATCGGCCGCAGGTAGTCCACATTCTGGCTGACCAGGACACACGGGTGGTCGGCGAAGAAGTCGCCCGTCGTACCCATGATCTGGCTGAGGAACGCGATGCGGGCTTCTTGCAGGTAGTCGAAGTACCGGACGTTGTTCACGTGGTCGTACGAGTCGATGTCCGACCACCGGACCAGCACCTGGTGAGTGAAGCTCATGCGCCCACCAGCTTCTGCAGGACCTCACGCTCGACCAGGCTGATCCGGCGCAGGCGGTTGGCGGCGAAGTCGAACGGGACCAGCCTGGTGCGCGCCTCGACATAGGTACGACGCTCGGGCTCGGCGTCGAGGATCTCGTAGTCGACGGTGAACGAAGCGGCCCTGATCTCGCTGATCCAGAGTTCGATCCGCACCGGTTCGAGCCGGAAATGCAGCGGCGCGCGGTACTGGACCTCGTGCCGGGCCACCAGCAGACCGGTTTCCAGGTGATCCGCGCCGAGCTCCTTGGCGATCCGGAACAGGAAGTCGACCCGGGCATCCTGGAGGTAGTCGACGTACCGGCCGTTGTTCACATGACCGAGCGCGTCCATGTCACCCCACCGCAGCGGACAGTAGTAGACATGCCGGTTGTGATGATCCACACGGCGATGATGCCATCCGTAGTACTTCCGACATGACAGAGCGTGGGTAATGTCATCCCCGGCATCACCACAGACTTTAAGGAGCAGGCCCGATGACCGAGCAGCGGGTGGCGATTGTGACGGGCGCGGCCCGGGGAATCGGTGCGGCCGTCGCGCAGCGGCTCGCCAAGGACGGCAACGCGGTCGCGGTGCTCGACCTGGACGAGGGTGCCTGCGGTGGCACGGTGAAGGCGATCACCGAGGCCGGCGGTACGGCGATCGCGGTCGGCTGCGACGTCAGCCAGTCCGAGCAGGTCACCGCCGCGGTCGAGCGAGTCGTGGCCGAGCTCGGTAAGCCGACGATCCTGGTGAACAACGCCGGTGTGCTGCGCGACAACCTGCTGTTCAAGATGTCCGAGGACGACTGGGACACCGTCATGTCGGTGCACCTGAAGGGCAGCTTCCTGATGTCGCGCGCCGTCCAGGCGCACATGGTCGAGGCTGGCTACGGCCGGATCGTGTTCCTCTCCTCGACGTCGGCCCTGGGCAACCGCGGTCAGGCGAACTACGCGTCCGCCAAGGCCGGCTTGCAGGGCCTAGCGAAGACGCTGGCGATCGAGCTGGGCAAGTTCGGCGTCACCGCGAACGCGATCGCGCCGGGCTTCATCGAGACCGACATGACCGCGGCCACCGCGGCCCGGGTCGGGGTCGACTTCGAGGAGTTCAAGAAAGCGACGGCCGCGACCATCCCGGTGAACCGGACCGGTAAGCCGGAAGACATCGCCGCCGCCGCGTCGTACTTCTGCAGCGAAGAGGCCGGCTTTGTCTCCGGTCAGGTCTTGTACGTCGCCGGCGGACCCCGAAACTGAAGGAGTTGAGGATGGCGGAGTCGTTCACCGGCGTCGACGAGGTCGTGCACGCGGTCGGCACCCAGCTGGGTGAGACCGAGTGGCTGGAGATCACCCAGGAGCAGGTGAACACGTTCGCCGACGCCACCGGCGACCACCAGTGGATCCACGTCGACGTCGACCGCGCGAAGAAGGGCCCGTACGGCGGGACGATCGCGCACGGCTACCTCACTCTGAGCCTGATCGCCCGCTTCGGCGACGAACTGTTCTCGGTGAACGGCGTCACCGCCAAACTCAACTACGGCGTCAACAAGGTCCGCTTCCCCGCCCCCGTCCCGGTCGGCTCCCGAGTCCGCGCCTCCGCCTCCATCGCCAACACCGCCGCCACCCCCGCCGGCGTCCAGGTCTCCCTCAACTGGGTCATCGAACTCGAGCACTCCACCAAACCCGCCTGCGTCGCGGAAACCGTCGTACTCCTGGTCCCCTAGAACGGGCAGATGAGGACGGCGTGGGTGGCGATGCGGTAGTAGCCGAGCCATTCGTTGACGGCGATCATGGGGGTGTTGCCGTCGTAGTTGGCGGTGTAGGCGGCCTGGACGCCGGCGTCGGCGGCCCGGTGCAGGGCGGCGCACTTGACCAGCCTGGCCAGACCGCGTCCCCGGTAGTCAGGCATCGTCGCCGTCATCTGCGACCAGATCTTGCGGCGATCGCCGTTGCCGAGGGTGAACGCGATCACCTGGTCCTGGAAAACCGCCGCCATGCTCAGGTCCAGCACCATCCCCGGCGACGTCCACACTCCCCGGAGCCAGTCGTCGTACGGGCGTGAGGTGATCTTGGCGTCACCGGGCTTGGTCCGCTGCGCCACCTCGTCCGCCTCGTACACCTTCCGCGGCTCGAGCTGGTCCAGCGGCATCAGCTCCACACCACTCGGCACACCCGGGAGGTCCGGCGCCTTCCGCGGGTCGATCCCGGCGTAGTGCACCTGCCGGGTCTGCTGGTACCCCCACTGCGCCGCCCACTCCACCGACGACGGATCCGCGAACACCCGCGCGCTCGTCGCGCCGGCCGACCGCAGCTCCTCGTGCGTTGCCTCCAGCAACTTCGCGCCGATCCCCCGGCCGCGGTGCTCCGGATGGACCAGCACCCGCAACTGCCCGTCCAGCAGATCCGACCCAGCGATCAGCGCGGACGTCGCCCAGCCGACCACAACACCTGCGTCCACCGCGGCGAACGTTCCACGGCCTGGAACGGCGGGAGCCTCGAGCCGATGTCGCAACGCGGTGGCGGTGACGACCAAGTACGGCGCGTGGGCGTCGTGGAGCGCGACAGCCCCTTCGATATCCCCCGGTTCGGCAGGCCTGATCTCCATGCGAACTCCTTCGGCAAACTTCCCCGGAACATAACCCGTGCCAGGTGCATACCGAATGCGAAAGCGATTACAGCTCTGTCTCAGAGGGACCGCAGCAGACCGAGCTCGGTCTGCACCCGGCGATAGCCGAGCCAGTTGTTGATGGCAAGCATCGGGCCGTTCGCATCATCGTTGGAGGTGTACGCCGCGGTGATCCCGGCGGCGGCACAGCGACGCAGCCCGGCCGACTTGACCAGCTTCGCCAGACCTTTCCCGCGGTACGACGGAATCGTCCCGGTCATGCCCGACCAGGCACGATCACCGTCGATCTCGAACGAGGTGAAGCTCGCCACCTCGTCGCCGGCCATCGCGGCGACGCTGAGCGACTTGTCCAGGCCGGGAGCGTTCCAGACCTCATCAAGCCATTCGTCGTAGCCGACCGAGTCCAGCGGCGAGTCGCTGGGTTCGTCCAGCGACGCGACCGCGTCGGCGGTGTAGACCTGCTGCGGGTCCAGCTGATCCATCGTCACCAGCTCGAAGCCGTCCGGGGTGGCAGGCTGCTCCGGCAGCTCGCTCAGGTCGACACCCGAGAAGTGCATCTGCCGCGTTCCGTCGTACCCGCGATTGCGGGCGAACTCGAGACCGTCGGGATGAGCGAAAGCCCGCACCCTGATGGCGCCGACTTCGGTGAGGTGCTGGTGCAGGCGGTCGGACAGCGCGCTGCCGATCCCCTGGTTGCGATAGTCCGGGTGGACGTAGATCGAGATGCTGCTCTGCCCCGGTTCGCTGGTCCAGATGTTCAGCCCGGCGGATCCCCACGCCACCACTTCGCCGTTCGCGATCGCGACCAGCGGGAGGAACCGCTCCGCCGGTGACTGCACGGTGATCATGTGCCGAGTGGACTCGGGCGACATGATCTTGTACGAGTACACGGCCCGCCGTACCGCGGCCACACCCTCCGCGTCGTCCCCTACCGCAGGCCGGATCCGCACCCCAGTCGTCATGCCCGGACCCTAACCACGGGCCGGTTCAGCCGCCACGGATTAAAGACAGCAACCGGATCGCAACAGGGGTGCGCTCCGCGCGATTCGGCCGTGTAGCGGACAGCCATTAGAGTTGCCCGGTGCTGTCGGACTGATCGCCCCGACCGCCGGAAGTGCCATCGTGCTGGGACACGACGTGGTCACCGGCGGCGGGGAGTCCGCGGGTCTTGACAGACCCCGGTGTGGTCAGGGGTAAATAGCCACTATGCAGGTGACAGATGGTGTGGCGGCAGCGAAGATGCTCGCGGACCTCATGGTGTCCGACGGGCCCCGGGCGGAGTATGCGGAGGCGTTCCAGCCGTTCGCACCACTGATCGGCAGCTGGGATCTCGACGTCACCTGGTACGACGATGACGGCGCGATCACCCGGCAGACCAAGGGCGAGTGGCACTTCGCGTGGGCCCTCGACGGTCGCGCGGTCGCCGACATCTGGATCACGCCGAGCCGCGCGGCACGAGCGACCGACGGCGACGGCGAATGGGGTCTCACCATCCGCATCCACGATCCGGAACTGGACGCCTTCCGGTCCACCTGGATGGGCCCGAAGCACGCGTTCGTCATGACGTTCATCGGCCACGCGGGCGAGAACTCCCTGACCCTCGACGCACGCGAGCCACTCGCCGCGAAGACCCGCTGGATCTTCACCGGCATCTCCGAAACCGGCTTCCACTGGCGCAACGAGGACGAAGATGCCGACGGCAACATCATCGTCCGCCAGCGCTTCGTCGCCACCCGGCCTCAGCCATAAACCCGAACCGCCGCGGATGCGAGCTCGAGCAACCGGCCGCGCATCTCCACCGGTTCAAGCACTTCCACGTCGGCGCCAAAGCCGAGGAGCACACCGCACGCCGCCTCACGCACCCGAAAATGCATCGCGAGCTGCGGCCACTCGTCGTCCGACGGCACGTCCCTGGCCTGCTCCCCTTGCATCAGCATCGGCGTGGCGATCCGCCGTACCGTCTCGACCCGCTCCGGCCGCACCCGTACGACGACATCGACCCCAACGGGCATGTTCTGCTCGAGTCCCGACCGCAGCCGCTCCCACTCCGCCTTCACATCCAGGTCAGCCGGCCGATCGGCAACTTCCTCCAGTACGTCGACCTGCTCGACACGCGACACCCGGTACATCCGGGCAACCCCGCGATGCGCAGCGACGAGATACCAGCGACCGGCCTGCTCGACCAGTCCCCAAGGATCGACCGTACGACGCTGCAGCCCAGCACTAGCTGAGGCATACCGCAGCCGCACCCGCCGACGCGTGACCACCGCCTGCCGCAGTACCGGCAACGCCCCGGTGTCCTCGGCCTCGGCAAACCACCGACGACGATCCACCACGATCGCGCCCGACAACGCGTCGGCATCATCCTGAAGCTCCAGCGGCAGCGTCGACGACAGCTTGCCCATCGCGGACTGCAGCGCGTCCCGCAACCCAAGCTCCTCCGACAGCGCCGCCCGCCCCGACCAGGCGAACAACGCCTGCGCCTCCGGTGGCGTCAACCCACTCACGTCCGCGCGATACCCGGGAAGCAGCACACACCCGCCATTGCGGCCCCGCTCGGTGTAAACGGGTACGCCGGCCGCCGACAACGCCTCCATGTCCCGCATCACGGTCCGCGTCGAGACCTCCAGCCGCTCGGCCAACTGCCGCGCACTCAACCGCGGATGCCGCTGCAACAACAGAATGATCCGCAACAACCGGTCGGCTCGCACAGTTCCAACAATATGGGACAGAAGATGTCGTATATGTCCCGCGAGGCTGTCTCCATGACAAACATGACCGACCCGCGCCCTATGCTCGTCCGCGCCCTGGACCAGACCCAGCATCTGATCGACACCGTCGACCCGGCCGATCTGGACCGCCCTACCCCACTCCCCGAGTACGACGTCCGTACCCTGCTCGGCCACCTCATCACCGTGGCCGGCCGGATCAACCTCGGTCTGACCGGTGGCAACCCCCTCGACCTCCCGACCGTCACCACAGGTGTCGACGACGTGCCGACTGCGTGGAAAGAACGCCGTACGACGGTCGACGCCACGCTGGCGGACGACGCCGTACTCACCCAGATCTGCAAGCTCCCCTGGGGAACGCTGTCCGGCGCGGCCGCAATCGCCGCCTACACCGGCGAGCTCACCACGCACTCCTGGGATCTGGCGAAGGCAATCAACCGCACTGACGACCTGGACGACACGCTGGCAACGCACTGCCTACCGCTGGTCCGCCAGTTCCTCCCTGCCGAGCCTCGCGGCGGCCACGTCCCCTTCGGCCCTGTCGTAGCGGTAGCCGACGACGCACCGCCGTACGCCCAACTCGTCGCGTGGCAAGGACGTCAGCCCTAGCCGACGATTCCGCCTTTAAGGGTGAGGCCGCCGTCGATGGTGATGGTCTGGCCGGTGATCCACGACGCCTCGTCGGACAGCAGGAACCACACCAGCGAGGCAACGTCCTCCGGCACGCCCAGCCGCTGCAACGGGTACGACGCGGCCACCTTGTCCTCACGGCCTTCGTAGAGGGCTCCGGCGAACTTGGTCTTGACCACCGCCGGAGCCACTGCGTTGACGCGGATCTCCGGGGCCAGTTCGACCGCCAGTTCGGCAGTCACCCGGGACAGCATCGCCTTGGTCGCGCCGTACCAGCCGATCCCCGGTGAGGGCGCCAGACCGGCCACCGACGAGAGGTTGACCACCGCGCCGCCGTGTTCGCGCATCCACGCGTCCCGGCAGGCCTTCACCCAGGCGATCGTGGCCAGCACATTGGTGTCGACCATCTTGGCCGCGACTGCCTGGTCGACGTCCAGCAGCTTGCCGTAGATCGGGTTGATGCCGGTGTTGTTCACCAGCAGGTCCACCGACCCGTACGTCGCGACCGCCGCGGCAACCACCGTCGCACGATGCTCCGGATCGGCCGCCTTACCGGCGACCGCGAGCGCGTTCTCCCGGCCGCCGAGCGACTCGACCGCTTCGTCGAGGGTCTCCTGCGTGCGGCCGGTGATGACGACCCGAGCGCCGTCGGCCACCACGCGCTGCGCGATCGCCAGCCCGATCCCCCGGGACGCTCCGGTGATGATCGCCGTGCGGTCCTTCAGCGACATCAGCTGAGACGCTCCAGGACGACCGCCATCCCCTGGCCGCCGCCGACGCACATGGTCTCCAGGCCGAACTGCTTGTCCTCGAACTGCAGCCCGTTCACCAGCGTCGTCATGATCCGCGCACCGGTCGAGCCGAACGGGTGGCCGAGCGCGATCGCGCCGCCGTGCACGTTCAGCTTGTCCTCGTCGATGCCGAGCTCACGCGCCGAACCGATCACCTGGACCGCGAACGCCTCGTTGATCTCGACCAGGTCGATGTCGCTGATGCTCATCCCGGCCCGGGCCAGCGCCTGCTTCGACGCCTCGATCGGCCCGAGGCCCATGATCTCCGGCGACAGCCCGCTCACGCCGGTCGACACGATCCGCGCCAGCGGAGTCAGACCGAGCTCGCGCGCCTTGGTGTCGCTCATGATCACGACCGCCGCGGCACCGTCGTTCAGCGGACAGCAGTTGCCGGCCGTCACGGTCCCATCCGGCCGGAAGACCGGCTGCAGCTGGCTGACCTTCTCCAGCGTCGTCCCCGCCCGCGGACCGTCGTCCTTGCTCACCACGGTCCCGTCCGGCAGCGTCACCGGGACGATCTCGCGCTCGAAGAAGCCGTTGTTGATCGCCTTCTCGGCCAGGTTCTGCGAGCGGACACCGAACGCGTCCTGGTCGGCCCGGCTGATGCCCTTGAGCGTCGCCACGTTCTCCGCGGTCTGGCCCATCGAGATGTAGATGTCCGGGATCAGCCCGTCCTCGCGCGGATCGTGCCAGGTGTCGTTGGTCTCGGCGTACTTCTCGGTCCGCTGCACCGCGTCGGCGAAGACCTCGTTGAACGAGCTCGGGTCGCCGACCCCGGCCGAACCGAAGTTCTTGTACCGCGACACGCACTCGACACCGGCGCTGACGAAGATGTCGCCCTCACCGGACTTGATCGCGTGGAAGGCCATCCGCGCGGTCTGCGTCGACGACGCGCAGAACCGGTTGACCGTGGTCGCCGGCGTGTTGTCCCACCCCAGCTGCACCGCGATCCGCCGAGCCATGTTGCCGCCGTGCTCGTCGTGCGGCTCCGCACACCCGACGGCCAGGTCCTCGATCTGATCCCCGGTCAGCCCGGCCTTCCCGACCGCCGCCTTGATCATCTGTACGGCGAGATCGTCCGGCCGGATGCTGGTCAGCGACCCCTTGTACGCGCGCCCGATCGGGGACCGAGCGGTGGACACGATGACTGCTTCAGGCATTGCGAGGTCCTTTCAGAGGCCCAGGTCGCGACCGATGAGTTCCTTCATGATTTCGTTGCTTCCGGCCCAGATCTTGGTCACCCGGGCGTCCCGCCAGGCGCGCGCCACCCGGTACTCGTTCATGTAGCCGTAGCCGCCGTGCAGCTGCACGCAGGCGTCGAGGATCTCGTTCTGCACCTGGGCGCTCCACCACTTCACCTTCGCCGCATCGACCGCGGACAGCCGGTCCTCGTCATGCGCGACGATCGCGTTGTCGACGTACGCCTGGGTGACCTCGGCCTTGGTGACCAGCTCGGCGATAACGAACTTGTTGTACTGGAAGGACCCGACCGGCTGGCCGAACGCCTTCCGCTGCTTCACGTAGTCGATCGTCTCGTCCAGGATCTGGGTGGCCTGCGCGATGTTGGACACCGCGGCACCGACCCGCTCCTGGGCCAGCCGCTCCATCATGTGGATGAAGCCGCGGTCGACTTCGCCGAGCACATTGCCGTCCGGCACGAACACGTCCTCGAAGAACAGTTCCGACGTACCGGACTCGGTCTGGCCGACCTTGTCCAGCTTGCGACCGCGGGCGAAGCCGTCCATCCCCTCCTCGACCACGAAGAGGGTGATGCCCTTGGCGCCCTTGGCCGGGTCGGTGCGGGCGGCGACGATGACCAGGTCGGCCATGTCGCCGTTGGTGATGAAGGTCTTCGACCCGTTGACCACCCAGCCGTTGTCGACCTTCTTCGCGCTCGTCTTCAGCGCGGCCAGGTCGGATCCACCGGAGGGCTCGGTCATCCCGATCGCGGCGACGTACTCACCGGAGCAGAACTTCGGCAGCCACCGCTGCTTCTGCTCCTCCGTACCCAGATCGACCAGATACGGCGCGGCGCAGTCGAAGTGGATGCCGAAGCAGCTCGACAGCGACGCGGAGACCTTCGACACCTCCTCGGCGAAGACGGCGTTGAACCGGTAGTCGCCGACGCTCGAACCGCCGTACTCCTCCGGCACGTCCAGGCCGAGGAAGCCTTGCTTGCCGGCCTCCAGCCAGGCTCCTCGGTCGATCGTCTTCTCCTCGAGAAACTGCTCCATCCGCGGCACCAGCGAGCGGTCGCAGTACTCCTTGGCACTGGCCCGGAATGCGTGGTGGTCCTCGTTGAAGATGACGCGCTCCATGGGCCCTCCCGAGGAAAATGAGACTGGTGGCTAAGCGCTTGCTTAGCTTCGCGCTCTTGAGGCAGGGTGTCAACGTGTCCGCAGTCACGAGTCCCCTGGTCTGGGAGCATGTCCAGCCGGCCGCCGCCCGCCGGCTGCTGACCGGCGCCGTCGACGCGTTCGCCGAGCGCGGCTACCAGGCCACCACCACCCGCGACATCGCCTCCCGCGCGGGGATGAGTCCGGCCGCGCTGTACGTGCACTACCCGTCCAAGGAGCGGCTGCTCTTCGAGATCAGCCTCTACGGGCACAACGCAGCTCTCGAGGTACTGCGTTCGGCCGACGGAGGACCGTCACCGGCCGACCGCCTCCGCGGCATGATCTCCGCGTTCACCGCCTGGCACGCCGAGCACCACACCATCGCCCGCGTGGTGCAGTACGAGCTGGCAGCACTCTCCCCCGAGCACCTCACCGAGGTGGCCGCCATCCGGCGCGCCATTTCCGCGCAGATCGAGCAGGTCCTGGCCGACGGCGTGCAGGACGGCTCCTTCGCCGTCGACGATTTGCCCGGTACGACGCTCGCCGTACTGTCGCTGGCGATCGACGTAGCCCGCTGGTACACGCCGCACCGCGGTGATCCGGAGGGACTCGGCAAGCTCTACGCGGATCTCGCCCACCGGATGGTCCAGGCATGACAAAACCCCGCACCTGGGCAGATGCGGGGTTTTGACGAGTGCGTCAGGCCTGGAGTGCGGCCTGGACGTCGAGGTGGATGTCGACCTTGTCACCGATCAGCAGCTTGCCACCCTCGAGCGGCACGTTGAAGTCGATGCCCCAGTCCTTGCGGCTGATCGAGGCCTTCGCCTCGAAGCCGATGATGGTCTGGCCGTAGGCGTTCTGGTCCACACCCAGGAAGTCGACCGCGAGCTCGATCGGCTTCGCGACGTCCTTGATGGTCAGCTCGCCGACCAGGGTGTAGTCGTCGCCGTTCACGACCAGCGCGGTGCTGGCGAACGTCATCTTCGGGCTGTTCTCGGCGTCGAAGAAGTCGCCGGAGCGCAGGTGCCCGTCGCGCTGCTCGCTGCGGGTGTCGACGGAGGCCAGCTCGACGGTGACGTTGGCGGTCGACTCCTCCAGCGAGTCCTTGACGACGATCTCGCCGGCGTACTCCTTGAAGGTGCCGCGGACCTTGGTCATCAGGTGACGGACGGTGAAGCCGATCTCGCTGTGCGCAGCGTCGATGGCGTAGGTGCCGGCGACCAGGCCGGGGATGCTCGTGGTCGGGGTGGTGCCGGCGGCAACGGTCTCGCTCATTGGTTCCTCTTCTATCGGGGGCGTACTGGGGGCTTACGGTCGGGACTGTGGGAAGTTCAATGCTCAACCTCTTAGTCACGACACTAGAGAGGAACGATTTAAAAGTCAACTACATTCCCGGTACACTGTTTGCGTGACGATGACTACTGAGACCCGGTGGCTCGACGCCGAGCAGCAGGTGGCTTGGCGCGCGTACCTGCTGGGGACCGCGCGCCTGATGGCCAAGCTGGACGATGACCTGCGTCAATTCGGTATCGGCCTGAACGACTACGAGATCCTGGTCCGCCTCTCCGAAGCGCCCGACCGGCGCCTCCGGATGGCCGACCTCGCCGACCGGCTGCACCAGAGCCGCTCCCGGCTGACCCACACCGTGGGCCGCCTGGAAGCCGCCGAACTGGTCCGCCGAACGTCGTGCATCAGCGACAAGCGCGGCGTCTGGGCCGAGCTGACCGAGGCGGGCTTCGCCCTGCTCGAGTCCGCCGCGCCGACCCATGTCGAAGGCGTCCGGGAGAACCTGGTCGACCTGGCCGCCCCCGAGGACTTCGCCGCCGTCGGCCGCGTCTTCGACACCGTCTCGGAGCACATCGGCCAGCGCTGACTAGTTGCTGATCGGCGCTGTCGTGATCGGCGCTGGGGTGATCTCCAGCGCCGTGTCGTCGCGGTCGGCGCCGCGATAGGCGAGCATCGAGTCACGCATCCTGCGCTTGGCCGGCGGCAGGTGGTTGACCGCGCGCATCGCCGTACGCATGCCTGCCAGCGCCAGCCGCCCGACCACCGGCTTGTGGATCGGATCGTCAGCCGTCATCTGCGCCCGCGACTTGAGTACGGCGTCGAAGCCGTACTCGATCATCTTCGCCTCGTACTCACGGACGGCCGGGATCAGCTGCTGCCGGCCGTCGCGCACTTCGATCAGCTGACGGCAGAGGTTCACGGCGTCGCGGAGCGCGGTGTTCGCGCCGACACCGCGACCTGGCGTCATGGTGTGAATCGCGTCACCGAGCAGGGTCACGTTCGTCGTCTCCCAGGGCTCTAGCGGGACCGAGGTCCAGATGTTCACCGGGAAGCAGGTGCCCGGGTCGGTCAGCTCGAACAGCCGGCGCAGGTTCGGGTGCCAGTCCTGCGTGAGGTCGAGAGCTGCGTCGATCAGCTCACGGCCGCGCAGGTCCATCACATTGGCCGGCAGCTTGTCCGCAGTCGCCGAAAGTCCCCAGTTGATGTAGTCCCGGGTGTTGTCGAACTGCAGGCCCGGCCAGCCCCGGATCAGCTCCTCGGTATTGCCGCCGATCCCATGCTTGAGGTTGCCGTCGCGGTCCCACTGGAACTCCATCACATGCAGGATGCAGAACAGCCCACGCGGCGCGTTGACCATCGAGATCCCCTCGAACACCTTCGGCGGCACGAGTTTCGCGCTCTCCGCGGTGATCGGCAGCTTTCCCGCGAGCGCGATGATCCCGGTTTCCTCCGTCGTCGCCTGCGGCAGGTACTGGCGTCGCACGCGAGAATGAGCCCCATCGGCCGCCACCAGCAGGTCGCCGGTCGCGTGCGTACCGTCCGCGAAGTACGCCGTGACCTGGTCGCCGTGCTGCTCGAAGCGGGTGAACTCCTTGCCGAACTCGACCACGTCCTCGAGACCGGTCAGCAGGACTTGGCGCAGGGTCATCCGGCTGATCGACTTCTCGCTCTCCACCGGATCGGTCGACTCCGGCAGGTCGATCGAGAGGACCTCCTTGAGGTCCTCGGTCAGCATGTTGAAGTACTTCGGGTCCCGCGCCTTGGTGGCCACGAACGTGTCGTACAGCTCCTTCGGCAGCAGCGAGTGCAGCGCCCGGCTGCCGTCCGGGTCGATCCCGACCCGATAGCCGTGCAGGCCGTCCGTGCGCAGCGCGTCCCGCTCGAACACGGTCACGCCGATGCCGGCCCGCTTCAAACCGTGCGCCAGCGCGAGCCCACCGGTACCGCCACCGATCACCAGCACCTTCATCGTCCACTCCATTTGTCTCGGAACTTCAAGTATCTTGGCAATCTGAGTATCTTGGATGTCCGAGAGAAATACAAGCCCTATGCTGAGGCGGACCATGACCAGTTCCCGTGCAGAGCTCACCGCCGAGATCCAGCAGCGGATGATCCGGATGATCGCGGAGGTCGTCCTGTTCAATCACGCGGTCTCTGCGAAGGTCGGGCTGGGCGCGAGCGATTCCCAGTTCATGACCTTGCTGCAGACGTACGGCCCGCTGACCCCGCGCCAGCTCGCCGAGCACACGGGCCTTACCTCCGGCACGGTCACCGGCGTCATCGATCGGCTGGAGGCCACTGGCCTGGTCACCCGCCAGCCCGATCCGCACGACCGCCGCAAGGTCGTGGTCACGCCGTCGGCCGAGGCCATCCAGGAGAAGCTGGTTCCGCTGTACGCCGAGCAGGGCGCCCGGATGCACGCCGTACTGGCGACTCGCAGCGTCGAGGAACTGCGGGTCATCTCCGACTTTCTCGCGGACTCCCTCGGCTGAAAACGCTTTGCGGCGGTTGGGATGTCACGGAAGAATCGCGGCCCGTGACGGACTTCCATGCCGATGGCAGAGCCGGTATCTCGGCCGACCTCGTACGCCGGCTACTCGCGGAACAGTTCCCGGAGTGGTCCGGCCTGCCGGTGACCCCGGTCAAGGTCGACGGCTGGGACAACCGCACGTACCGGCTCGGCACGGACCTCACCGCGCGACTGCCGACGCACGAGAGCTACACGGCCGCCGTGCACAAGGAACATGAGTGGCTGCCGATCCTGGCGCCGTCGTTGCCCGTGCCCATTCCCGAGGCTGTCGCGAAGGGCGAGCCGGGCCAGGGATACCCGTACCACTGGGCTGTGCGTCGCTGGATTCCTGGCGAGACCGCGTCGCACGACTCGGTCTCGGATCTTTCCGGTTTTGCCCACTCGATCGCCGAGTTCATCCTGGCGCTGCAGAGTTGCGACGCTTCTGACGGGCCTGCGGCCGGTGCGCACAGCTTCCACCGGGGTGCGCCGCCGGAGTTCTACCACGACGAGACGATGGAGGCCCTCGTCGTACTGAAGGACCGGATCGACGCCGACTTGGCCCGTGAGGTGTGGGATGCGGCTCTGAGTACGTCGTGGGACCGGCCGCCGGTGTGGTTCCACGGGGACATCGCCAGCGGCAACCTGCTGGTTCAGGACGGCCGGCTGTCCGCCGTCATCGACTTCGGCACCTCAGGCGTCGGCGATCCGGCGTGCGACCTCGTCATCGCCTACACGTTCTTCTCCGGGGAGTCCCGCGAGGCTTTCCGGGAGGCTGTCGGGCAGGACGACGGGACCTGGGCTCGTGCCCGCGGCTGGGCACTTTGGAAGGCCCTCATCACCACGGACCTGCCGGTCGTCGAGCAGGTCCTGGCCGATCACCTAC
The DNA here is from genome assembly GCF_004345665.1 of Kribbella antiqua. GTDB lineage: Bacteria > Actinomycetota > Actinomycetes > Propionibacteriales > Kribbellaceae > Kribbella > Kribbella antiqua. Next base: position 40,487 of record NZ_SLWR01000009.1, on the reverse strand, counting down.
GCTGAACTCCACCCCCGCAGACTGTGCGGAGGTGGAGCTCTTGTGCGCTGAGTCTCAGTCGCGTGTCAGCTTGCGGTAGGTCACCCGGTGCGGGCGGGCCGCCTCCGGGCCGAGGCGCTCGACCTTGTTCGCCTCGTACGACGCGAAGTTGCCCTCGAACCAGAACCACTTCGCTGGGTCCTGGTCGGTGCCCTCCCAGGCGAGGATGTGCGTCGCCACCCGGTCAAGGAACCACCGGTCGTGGGAGACGACCACAGCACAGCCGGGGAACTCCAGCAGCGCGTCCTCCAGCGACTGCAGGGTCTCCACGTCCAGGTCGTTGGTCGGCTCGTCGAGCAGCAGCAGGTTGCCGCCCATCTTCAGGGTCAGCGCCAGGTTCAGCCGGTTCCGCTCACCGCCGGACAGGACGCCGGTCGGCTTCTGCTGGTCCGGGCCCTTGAAGCCGAACGAGGCGACGTACGCCCGGCTCGGCATCTCGAAGTTCGCGACCTTGATGAAGTCGAGCTCGTCGGACACCTGCTGCCAGACCGTCTTCTTCGGGTCCAGGCCGCCGCGCGACTGGTCGACGTACGAGATCTTCACCGTCTCGCCCAGCTTGAGGCTGCCCGCGTCCGGATGCTCCTCGCCGACGATCATCCGGAACAGGGTCGACTTGCCGACGCCGTTCGGGCCGACGATGCCGACGATGCCGGCGCGCGGGAGGCTGAAGCTCAGGCCGTCGATCAGCTTGCGGTCGCCGAAGCCCTTCTCCAGCTTGGAGACCTCCAGCACGGTGCTGCCCAGCCGCGGACCGGCCGGGATGTTGATCTCGTCGATGTCCAGCTTCTTGGACCGCTCGGCCTCGGCCGCGAGCTCCTCGTACCGGGCCAGCCGGGACTTGCTCTTGGTCTGCCGGGCCTTCGCGTTCGACCGGACCCACTCGAGCTCGCGCTCCAGGATCTTCTGCCGCTTCGCGTCCTTCTGCCCCTCGACCACGAGCCGCTGCTGCTTGGTCTCCAGGTACTTCGAGTAGTTGCCCTCGTAGCCGTACGTCTTGCCGCGGTCGAGCTCGAGGATCCACTCGGCGACGTTGTCCAGGAAGTAGCGGTCGTGGGTGATCGCCAGGACGGCGCCCGGGTACTTCTGCAGGTGCTGCTCCAGCCACAGCACGGACTCCGCGTCCAGGTGGTTGGTGGGCTCGTCGAGCAGCAGCAGGTCGGGCTGCTGCAGCAGCAGCTTGCACAGCGCGACCCGGCGGCGCTCTCCACCGGACAGGTTGTCCACCAGTACGTCGGCCGGCGGGCAACGCAGCGCGTCCATCGCCTGCTCCAGCTGGGCGTCGACGTCCCAGGCGTTGCGGTGGTCCAGCTCTGTCTGCAGGTCGCCCATCTCGGCGAGCAGCGAGTCGTAGTCCGCGTCCGGGTCGGCCAGCTCGGCGGAGATCTCGTTGAAGCGGTCGAGCTTCTGCTTGGTGTCGCCGACGCCTTCCTCGACGTTCTCGAGCACCGTCTTGCCCTCGGTCAACGGCGGCTCCTGCAGCAGGATCCCCACCGTCGCGTCGTCGGCCAGCCGCGCCTCACCGTTGGAGGGCTGATCGAGCCCCGCCATGATCTTGAACAGCGAGGACTTACCGGTGCCGTTCGGCCCGACCACGCCGATCTTCGCGCCGGTCAGGAAGTTCAGCGTGACGTTGTCGAGAACGACCTTGTCGCCGTGCGCCTTCCGGACGTTGCGAAGCGTGTAGATGAATTCCGCCATACCCCAGAGCCTATGTGTCGGGGGTAGTCCGGCCCAACTCGGTTGTCCACAGGTCAGGAACTCGCCGGGCCGGTCGGCGTGCGAGCCGTGCATCTTCTCTGCTGACAGCGCATCCACGACCGAACGAAAGGTGGACCTCATGAGCTACGGCGAGACCTACGTGACTGTGCTCGGACGACTCGGGAGCGACGTCCAGTTCAAGGAGATCAACGGACGCGACGGCCGTGCGTCGTTCCGGCTCGCGTCGACACCACGCCGCTACACCCAGGGAACGTACTCCGATCTGCCCACCACCTGGTATCAGGTCGAATGCTGGCGGAGCCTGGCACAGAACGCATTCGACTCGCTGCAGATCGGCCAGCCGATCGTCGTCCACGGGCGGTTGCGAACGCACGAATGGACCGACGAGGCCGGCGAGCAGCACAGCCGCGTGATCCTGGAAGCCTTCTCGATCGGCCACGACCTCAACCGGGGGACGACCTCCTTCACCAAGAACCCGCCGCGACGGGACTCCACCTCCGTTGACGGCTCCACCAACGCCGCCCCGGCCGAGGCCACCGCTTCGCCTTATCCCGCCGACGAGTACGCCGCGACGCCGATCCCGCTGACCCCCACCACCCGCGAAGCGGAGGCGGCATGACTCCGGCGTCAGCCGCGCGCGGTGGCGATGTTGTCGCGGCAGCGCGAGTAGGCGTCGAGCTCTTCGCGGGCGGGGGCGACGACGTGGCTGTCGGCGACCTGCTCGAGTTCGGTGCGGAGAGCCTTCGCGACGAGACGGGCACGACGGGCGGCCCCGCTGGTGGCGAAGAGACGGCAAACGACCGAAACGGCGAGTCCCAGCACCGCGCCACCGACCAGCATGATCCAGGCGTAGGGGATGCCGTTCCACTTCGGCAGCGTCGGCTCCTCCGGCTGCGTGTAGCTGAGGACCAGCGTCGTCACGAGCCAGCCGGCACCGCCGAGCGCGATCAGGAACAGCAGCCACTGGAGGAACCGTGCGGCGCCCCACCAGCCGGGGTTGTTGCTCGCCCCGAGGTCGGTCCGCGCGACCGCCTGGTCGAGCTCGTCGCCGAGCGACTCCTCCCGGCGGCGGATCGCCGAGCGCACCGAGTCCGCCCACGGCCGGGACAAGCCTTCCGCGGCCTTGTTCGTGATGGTGCGGACGGCGGTGTCCATCCGGGCCCGCTGCACTGGTGTTGCCGCAGGCAACGAAGAGCGCGCGATCGCGACCTCGTTGGAGGCCGACTTGCGCAGCGCCTTGCCCTGTTGCTTCGACACCTCGTCCAGCTGCAGGCGACGCAGCGGGTCCGGCCGGAATCGCCCGATCCACTTGGTGACCGGCCATCCCGTCGCGGCCCGGGCGCGCTGCAGGTAAGAGCGTCGTACGGCGTCGACCACGACCGGAAGACCGCTCGCGTCGGACAGTGCGTCGACGAGCTCGGTGATGTCGGCCTCGGCGATCTGGGGCGTCTTGGCGTTGCCACACTGGCTCGCCATCCGGTCGGCAACGCGGTCGACGTCTGCGGAGAGGCGTTCGCGGGCGGAGCGCTTGTTGCTGACTCGCTTGACCAGCAGCGCTCGGACCTCGTCGAGCCCGTCACCGGTGACGGCCGATGTCGCGACCACGGTCGGCGCCTTGAGACCGTCCGACTTGAGCAGCCGGTCCAGGTCGTTGAGGCAGCTCGTCCGCTGTTCCGGCGTGAGCTTGTCGATGTGGTTCAGCGCGAACGCCATCACGCCGGAGTGCGAGGCGTACGGCTTGATGTACCGGTTGTGCAGCGCGGCATCGGCGTACTTCTGCGGATCCACCACCCAGATGAGCATGTCGACCAGCTCCACCAGCCGATCGACGATCAGGCGATGCTCCACCTCGGTCGAGTCATGGTCGGGGATGTCCAGCAGGACCAGCCCGTCCAGATCCTCCGCCTGCGCGTCCTCCAGGGAGCTGCGGTGCTGCACCTGATGCCGGCGTGGGATGCCGAGCCAGTTGAGCAGTTCGCCGGCCGGCTCCTCGCCCCAAACACACGCGAGCGGCATCGAGCTGGTCGGCCGGCGCGTTCCGATCGCGGCCAGGTCGAGCCCTGTCAACGCGTTGAACAACGAGGACTTGCCCGAGCCCGTCGCACCGGCGAGCGCGACCACCGTCAGCTCACCGGACATCCGGAGGCGCTGCCCGGACCGTTCCACGATCTGCGCGGCCTCGGTGGTCACCACGGGGTCCAGCCGGCCTTGGCCGGCCGCCGCGGCTGCCTCGAGGGCGTCGATCTTCTTCAGGACATCGGTCTCGCCCCGGACGGGGGTCTCGACCGTATCCAGCGTCTCCGTCACGTGCAGTCCTCCACCGCGCGCGCGGCCTCCGTCAGTTGCCTGGCAGCCTCGGGGTCGACCGGATGCTGGTCGAGGACTGCCAGATAGCGGGCGAATTCGGCATCCATCAGGGCATGAACCTTACCGTCAAGGTCTTCCCGCGCCTTCTCGACCAGGGCCTTCACGGCCTTGTCGCCGAAGACCGCAGCGAGCAGCTTCTGCCCGACGACTGCGCTGCCGGCACCGGCGCTGGCCTCGGCCCCCTTCGGGATCCCGGCCTCGCTGGCGAAGATCACCACCATCAGCGAGAGGCCGAGCCCGTTCACGCCGTACTCCAGGAGGCGTGCGGTCGAACGCTTGTCCGCGCCCTCCTTGCGGATCAGGTCGAGCACGAACGCCTGCCACTCGCGGACCACCCGGCCCGCGGCGGCCGGGAACTCCTCGGACATCGCACCGAGCCCGGCATCGCCGGCGGCGAGCAACTGGCGTCCGGCGGCGCTTGCCTGCCAGGCCTTCTCGGCCCGTTCGGCGGCGGCCGCGGCGTGTTCCCGCAGCAGCGATTCCAGGCCCGACTCGATCGCGTCGTTGACGTCTCGCGTCTGCGCGGGTTTGCTGGCGAGCGAGCTCTTCACCTTGTCGCGCAGGCGGCCGGCGTTGGACTGCAACCCCTTCAGGAGCTCACCGGTGCCGACGAACTCCTGCCAACGAGCCAGCACCTCGCCGCGCAGCAGCGTCCCATCCTGGCTCGCCTTCGCAACATCCTTGACCGCTTGGTCGTACGCGGCCTCGGCCGTCGACCGCAGCTCGATCACGGTGTCGGCCTGGGCCCGGACCGCTGCCGCGAACGGCGGCGTCTTCTTGACCATCGCGGTCACCGCGCCCTGCAGGGTGCGGCGGACAACGGCCGACCGGGCTTCCGCATCCGCGGCCAGGTCGATCAGCCAGTCCTTGATCGAGGCAACGGTCTCGGCCGGCAGCATGCCGTTGCCGTCGACAACCGTCTCCTGGATGGAGAACAGCGGCGAGTCGCCGAGCCCACGCTCCAGCAGCATCTGCGCGAGGTGACCGGTGATGTCGTCGATGGTCTCCCCCGGCGCCCGGTCCAGCACGACTGCGACCGCGGTACTGCGATCCGAAGCGCTCTGCAGGAAGTCCCACGGGACGGCGTCGGAGTACCGCGCGGCGGTGGTGACGAACAGCCAGAGATCGGCCGCGGCGAGCAACTGGGTGGCGAGATCCCGGTTCGCCTCGACGACCGAGTCGATGTCGGGCGCGTCCAGGATCGCGAGTCCCCGCGGAACGGTGTCAGAGGCAACCAACCGCAGCTGCCCCGGATCCTCCATGCCGCCCGGGCTCTCACTGCTGGTCCTGGCCATCCCGGGCAGCACCCGGTCACCGACGAACCAATCGGCGTCGGCCGGGTGATGGATCAGGACGGGCGAACGTGTCGTCGGCCGGAGTACACCTGGCTCGCTGACAACCTTTCCGATGATCGTGTTGACGAGCGTCGACTTTCCGGCCCCGGTCGATCCACCCACAACCGCAAGTACCGGCGCTTCCAGCTGAACCAGCCGCGGCAGGATGTAGTCGTCCAGCTGATCCAGCATCCCCTTCTGCTGCTGCCGAGCCTCGTCGGCCCCCACCACATCAATCGGCAACTGACTAGCCGCCAACGCCCCCCGCAGCCGCATCAGCGCCGTAATCAAAGCCATAGCCGCCTGCTCAGCCGCCACCCGCGCAGCCAACTCCTCCGCAGTCAGCTCCTCAGGCTCTCCAACCCCCTCAGCCTCAGCCGCCACACCCTCACCATCAGCGGGTTGCTCCGCGGCCCCGTCTGATGCGCCGTCACCTTCAGCAGGTTGCTCCGACTCAGCGTCCACAGCCTCAGCTGATTCGCTGTCACCCTCAGCGGGTTGCTCCACCTCAGCATCCGCACCCTCAGCTGATGCGCTGTCTCCCTCAGCGGGTTGCTTCGACTTCGCATCCGCAGCTACAGCCGGCGCACCTTCAGCATCAGCCGACGCCTCCGCCGCACCAACCGCACCCGAATCATCCCCACCGGTCTCAGCTGACTCGACAGCCTCGCCTACCCCCGAGTCAGCCACCGCCCCGGACGCTACTGCCGCGGCCTCAGCCGCCCCCGACTCGTCCCCAGCAGCTTCAACCGACTCGGCACCCTCGGTCTCGGCTACCTCTCCACCGTCCGATGCCTCCGACTCAAGCTCAGCATCTGCAGCAGCACCGCCGTCGCCGTCACCCGACCCGCCGGATCCTTCAGCCTTCGCAGCCGAACCGTCACCCCGCTCAACCTCCGCGGGTACGCCGTCACCGGACTCTTCGGTCTCCGCAGCCGGGACCTCAGCTGATGCACCTTCGCCGCCGCCTGCGTCCTCCGAGTCACCAGTAGCAGCCTCGGCCAGCACACCTTCACCATCAGCTGACGGCTCAGACTCGGCAGTCTCCTGACCCGCCTCACCCTCAGCAGCATCAGCCTGCGCAGACGCACCCTCAACTACCTCGGCTCGCCCCGCGTCACCCTCAGCCTCGTCGCCGTCAGCGGCCTCGGCATCCCCACCACCTGCCCCATCGGCCTCGGCATTCCCGGTAGCTGCCCCATCGGCCTCGGCGTCCCCGGTGCCCGCGCCATCAGCCTCGTCAGGATCCGCCGCAGCACTCGTCTCGCCAGAGTCGGCCGGGACGTCGGACTGCTCCGCCGCAGGCTCGTCAGCCGAGTCGGAGGCTTGCGCTGCGTCGTCGGCCGCGTGAGTCTCACCTGCATCGCCGTCGGCCGGGTCAGTCTCGCCTGCATCGGAGCCTGCCTGCTCAACGTCTGCTTGTTCGGCGAGTGGTTGCTCGACATCGGCCTGCTCAGCAAACGCCTGCTCGGGGTCTGACTGATCGGCGTCTGCATCGGCGTCCGCGACCTCTGCCGCGCTTTCGTTTGCCTTTGGACGCTCGGGAGTTCCCTCGCCGGAGGTCTGTTTCGGGAGTCCGACGATGATGTTGCCGAATTCCAGTGGGAACCCGTCCGGCGACTCGTCCGGCTCGTACACGACACCCACCGTGGGCCGAGAGCGCTCCGCAGGCTTCTCAGTTCCCTCAGCAGCATCCGCACTCGCGCCGGCTTCCGTCCCCGCACCCTCGGCAGCCGTCGCACCGCCATCAGCCGGTTCATCGGCACCCGCAACCTGCGAATCGGCACCCGCAGCTTCTCCGCCGCTTGCCTCGGGAGCGGCACCTGCGGCCTGCGCGTCCGAACCCCCGGCCTCCGCGGCGTCCGTGGGCTTTGCGTCGGCACCTGCAGGCTCTCCGTCGCCTCCAGTTTCCCCGTCGTCAGCCGCCGCCTGGTCGGCGGCACCTGCGCGCTGCGCAGGAGCATCCCCGACCTCTGCGTCGGCATCCGCGGCCTTCCCGTCGGTCGGCGAGCTTGTGCTCTCGGCGGCCTCCGCCTGCGCAGCCGTCACGTCTGCCTCGTCGGCCCTTGGCTCCGTGGGCTCGGGGCCGGCTGGGCTGGGCTGCGTCGGCTGGGGTTCGGCGGCGGGCGTCGTACTGGGGCTATCTGTGGAGGCGGACTTGCGTCGGCGGCGGCGCCAGAAGCCTTTGCCCTTGGCATCGGACTTGTCCGACTGGGCGATCAGCTTGGCCAGTTCGTGGGCAGGCTGATCCCGGTTCGGAACCCGCGGCTCTCCCGAGCGCTCCGAACCGTCACCGGCTGCTGACCTGATGTCAGCCACGGTGTCCGCCCACGAGCACAGAGTGCCCGGTCGGACAGCGCAGAAGCAAAGTCATCATCATCCCCGTTTGGCGGCGTGGACGGGTGGCATTCACTGCGATGGTGGATACGGACCGTATCCTCCCGGCGGTCCTTGCCCTCCAGGGGGTCCCGGCGGGTAACCAGCCTGGCCCGCTGGGTAACCGGGTTGCCCCGGGGGATACCCCGGCTGTGCCGGTGGATAACCACCCTGCGGCGGCACACCAGGAGATCCATTCGCGTACGGCGGCGCCGGGGCGCCCGGGTACGACCCACCGGCCACCTGGGGAGCGGCCTGGGCGAACGCCGGCATCGGCGGGAACGGCACGCTCGGCCGACGGGCCCGCAACTCGTCGAGGAGCCGCTTCTCCGTCTCCAGCGCCTCCGGGCCGATCACCTGGCGGACGATCTTGTCTCGCAGGTAGGCGAGGTCGGTCGCGTTCTGCTGGAACGCCTTGGCCGCGGCTTCCGCCTCGGCGCCGTACCGTCGCGCGTTCTGCCGCAGCGCCTTGCGGCCGCGCAGGGTCGCGATCAGCGGCACGTCCTGGGCGAGCAGCCAGCCGAACCGGACGTAGTCGTACAGCCGGGACGCGATCATCTTCCCTTCCCGGGATCGCATGATCAGCGCGAAGACGACCAGGCCGGTGAAGATCGGCACCATCAGGAAGAGGTACGCCACGAAGAACCCGCCGCCGCTCGCCCAGCTCGCGACACCGTTCCACAACGCGTGTGCCAGCACCGCGCACAGGTACCCGACGATCGGCGCCAGGAACCGGACCGCCGTACTGCGATGTCGTACGGCGATGCCGATCCCGATCGCGGTGAACGACGTGAACAAGGGATGCGCGAACGGCGACAGCACACCACGCAGGACGAAGAGGAAGAGCAGCCCGCGGAAGCCGGCGTTGCTGCCCGCCTCCTCGGAGAGCTGACTGAAGATGCGCCCGTAGTAGAGGATGTTCTCGGTGAAGGCGAAGCCGACGCCGACCATGCCGGCGTACACCAGGCCGTCGATGATGCCGTCGAACTCCTTGCGCCGGATCAGCGCCAGCAGCAGGATCACGGAGCCCTTGGCGAACTCCTCCACCGGCGGCGCGACGAACACGGCCGAGCGGTTGCCGCCGCTGCCGGTCTCCTCCAGCAGGTTCGAGACCTCGGTGTTGATGAAGATCGCGACCAGGGTCGCGATGAAGGCCCCCCAGCAGAGCGCGAACAGAATGTACTTGGTCGGCTCCGGCTCGTAGCGGTCCAGCCAGAGATACAGCGCGATCACCGGGACGATCGGGACGAACGCGAAGATCAGTCCCCAGGTGAAGCCGCCCGCGCCGGTCGACTTGGCCACGATGCCGAAGATCACCAGGCCCGCGATCGCGAACACGATCGCGATGACGATGCCGATCAGGATGCCCTGGTTGCGCCGCTGGCCCGGGACCGGATGGCTGCCGAGCAGGTTCGGCTGCGGGTACGGTCCGCCGGGCGAGTACGCCGACCCCGCCGCGGGTTGCGGCGCGCCGGCTGGGCCTGGTGAGGGGTAACTCATGCCCGCAGCCTAGTTGGAGAGCGCACCCACCCGCAGGACCGCCCACACAGCGTTACCTGGATGGAACGACAACCCTGTACTTCGACCGCCCCGGATCGCGGCTCACCGGTAACCCACGAGCGCGACCACCCCCGGATCTGAGAGACTCTTCCCTGCCACGCGCCCGTAGCTCAGCTGGATAGAGCGTCGGACTTCTAATCCGTTGGTCGCAGGTTCGAATCCTGCCGGGCGCGCCAGTTGATCAGGTGAATCCGGGTGTCTGGGTTCACCTGTTTCTTTTGGGGTGCGGCGGGGGGTCTTGGAAGAAATCCGGGTGGTGGTGTCGGATCGGGGGTTAGGTGTTCGTAGCAGGGGTGAGTGGCTGCCCGGGTGGGGCGGCTCCGGAGCACAGGAGATGACCGAGATGCAGTATCTGGTTTCCGTGATCGACGACAAGGACAATCCCGGCAGCACGGACAGGCAGCCTGCCATCAGCGCGTTCAACGACCGACTGATTGCCGAGGGCTACTGGGTTTTCGCGGGCGGACTCGCCGACACCACCGCGGCCACGGTCATCGACAACCGGGGCGAGCAGGCGGTGTTCAGCGACGGGCCGTTCGTGGAGTCGAAGGAGTATCTCGCCGGCGTCTGGGTGTGGGAGGTCCCCGATCTGGATGTGGCGCTCAAGCTCGCCACCGAGGCGTCGAAGGTCTGCGACCGGAAGATCGAGGTGCGGCCATTCCAGTGAGCGACGTCGAGGAGGCGATCACCCAGGCTCACCACGCGGAGTGGGCGCGGGTGGTCGCCGCTCTGACCAGGCGGTTCGGCGACCTCGACATCGCCGAGGAGGCCGCGGCCGAGGCGTTCGCGACCGCCGTCGCGCGCTGGCCGGCCGACGGCGTACCGCCGAATCCCGGCGCCTGGCTGACCACCACCGCCAACCACAAGGCCATCGACCGGATCCGGCGCGAGAACAAGCGCGACGACAAGCACAAGGAGGCTCAGATGGTGTACGACGACGACCCGCCCGAGCCTCTCGGTGTCATCGACGACGAGCGGCTCCGGCTGATCTTCACCTGCTGCCACCCGGCGCTCGCGATCGAGACCCGCGTGGCGCTGACGCTGCGCATGGTCGGCGGCCTGACCGTGCCCGAGATCGCCCGTGCCTTCCTGGTGCAGGAGACCGCCATGGGCCAGCGGATCACCCGCGCGAAGGCGAAGATCAAGGCGGCCCGCATCCCCTACCGGGTGCCGTCGGCGGAGGACCTCCCGGCACGCGTCTCCGGCGTACTCGCGGTCCTCTTCCTCGTCTTCAACGAGGGCTACCTGGCGACCGGCCCCGACACCGACCCCGTCCGTCACGAGTTGACCGCCGAGGCGATCCGGCTCACCCGCCTGATCCGCGTACTCTTGCCGGACGACGGTGAGGTGGCTGGGCTGCTGGCGCTGATGCTTCTCACCGAGGCCCGCCGTACCGCCCGGGTGTCGGCCAGCGGTGAGCTGGTCCCGCTCGACCAGCAGGACCGTGGAGCCTGGGACGCCGCGTTGGTCGCCGAGGGTCATCAGCTCGTGCGCGAGCGCCTGGCCGCCGGAGTGGCTCCGGGCCGCTACCAGATCCTCGCGGCGATCAACGCCGTACACACCTCCGCCCGCGACGTACGCGACACCGACTGGTCGCAGGTCGTCGCCCTCTACGACCAGCTCATCCGCGTCGACCCCTCGCCGATCGTCGCGCTCAACCGCGCCATCGCGGTCGCCGAGCTCGACGGCCCGGAAGTGGCCCTGGCCGCCGTCGACCGGCTCGAGGACAAGCTGGCCGCCTACCACGCCTTCCACGCGACCCGCGCCGAGCTGCTGCGCCGGCTGGGCCGCAGCCAGGACGCGCGTACGGCGTACGACAAGGCCATTGAGTTGGCGGGCAACACCGCCGAGACCGCCCACCTGACCCGCCGCCGCGACCAGCTGGGGTAGTTCTCTCAGGGAGTTCCTACGGACTTCTTAGCGTTCTTTGTGGGCGGTTTCGGAACGCTGTCCGTCTCATGGGTGTTGACCGAGGAAAGTTCGGTACGCCGATGAGAGGACGACGATGGCAGGTTTGAGCATCGCCGAGGCGCCAGCGCGCTGGTTTGGCCTGGAGAAGTTCGAGACCAGAGAGCTGCGGTACCCAGCGGGGTCGGTGGTTGTGCTGGCTGGGATCCCCGGGGCCGGCAAGAGCACACTGATCCGCCGGCTGTTCCCTCAGGCCGAGCAGGGCGAGTACGGCGTACAGGTGTTCGACTCGGGGCATATCCGGGACCGGTGGGCGCCAAGGCTCGCCAGGCTGCCGTACTCGTGGTGGCGGCCGCTGGTGCATCTGACTTACTACGCGCGCGTACTGCGGGCTATGCGCCGTGGCGGACCGTTGCTGGTGCATGACTGCGCCACCCGCCCGTGGGTAAGGCAGTTGATCGGTTGGCAGGCCCGGCGCTCCGGTCTGGCGGTGCACCTGGTCCTGCTCGACGTACCGGGTGACGTAGCGCGTGTCGGCCAGCAGGTCCGCGGCCGGGTGGTGCGCAGCCACAGCATGGACACGCACTGCCGCCGCTGGCCCCGGCTGCTCGCTGAGGCGGCAGTCGACCCGGGCCGGATCGTGCCCGGCGCTGCGTCCGCGGTCGTGCTGACCCGCGGCCAAGCGGACCGCCTGCAACGGATCACGTTCAAGCCAGCCGCAGCCGCGTAACGGTCCCCTCGTCGCTCGAGGTCGTCCACAGGCTCCCGAAGGCGACGAGCAAGCTGCCGGCGGTCAGCGGTTCATCCGGCGTGATTTGCTCGACGACTCGTCCGGTGTTGGGCTCGATCTTCGTGATCGTGCCATCGGGTGCGCGTACGAAGATCGTGTCGCCGGCCGCGACGAGATCACCGCCGGCGCCGGCGCGGAGGTTGCGGTAGACCGTGCGTACGGCGAGCTCACCCGTCAGGTGGGTCAGGCCGTCGTCGGTGTCGACCCAGACGCCTGTTGACGCCAGTACGGCGATGCGCGGAGCCGGCAGCGACGCCTGCGCGGTGACAGCGCCGCTGGTGGCATCGAGCGCGATCACTTTGCCCTCCGTCGACGAGGTGGCCACTACGAAATCATCCTTCGCGGCCAACTGCAGGCACCGCGCTCCGAGCGGGTAGCCGGTGACCTTGGCTGTCCCAGACTCGACGACGCTGGCCTGCGTCCCGTTGCTGGTCAGAACCCACAGGCCACGATTGGCGAGCGGAAGCGTGAGCTGGTCGAAGACCTTGCCCACGGCAACTCGGCGCACGATCCGCCGCGTGTTCGGATCGATCTGCGCGACACCTGTGCCGTCGTCCGCGGTGGCACATGCCCACAACCCGGAGCTATCGGCGCCGATGCCCTGGCAGTACTGGTTCTCGTCCGACGTGGTGTCGATCTTGATCTCGCCGGTCACCCGGTTGGTCGCGGGGTCGATGCGTACGACGCGGCCGTCGTCGGTCTTGACCCAGACAGCGCCGGCTGCAGCCACCAAGCCGTCGCCGTTCGTCACCGGGATGACGGCCTGACGGCGCTCGATGTACGTCGCCTTGGTCTCCGGAGCTGCAGACGTCGTGACCGGCGCGCTCGGCGAGGAACTCTCGGTGGCTGAGCAACCACCGAGAACCAGCGCTACAGCCACCATCCAGCCCCATCCCCGTGACATATCCACAGTGTGTGGCTGCGGAGCGCGAACGTGAAGGTGACGGTCTGGACTTCGTCGTACGGCGGTGTGAGGCTGACGGCAGGGGTGAACCGCGGACCGGCTGGGGCGCGGGACGGGAGTTCGCGGTATCGGACACCCGGAGGGGGCGTCATGAACGCCAGGAAACTGCTGTGTGCAATCGTGTCGACGGCCGGGCTGGTGGTAGCGAGCCTGGTCTGCACAGGCGGGCCGGCCGCGGCCGCGCTGATCGAGCACCAACACGTCGAGGACGTCCGCAGCTTCGTCGACGGAAAGTTCTGCGGCGATCTCAGGGTGCGGATCGACATCGACGTCCGCATCCACCTGCTGGTCAAGACCCAGGGACCGGACGGTCTCGTCTATTTCCTGGAGTCGCTGCGGGGCACGACGGAGTTCACGAACCTTGCCACCGGCAAGTCGTTCACCAACTTCCTCAGGATCGTCAACAAGGACCTCAAAGTGACCGACAACGGTGACGGGACGCTGACGGTGCTCACGACGACCAACGGCGTCGTCAAGAACTACGGGCCGGACGGTGAGCTGCTGTTCATCGACTCTGGGACCTTCCGGGTCGAGCTGCTGATCGACCACGGTGGCACGCCCACCGACCCGGACGACGACGAAATCCTGTCCGAGACGGTCGTGAAGACCAGCACCGGCCGGAGCGACACCGAGGGTCATGACTTCTGCGAGGACTTCCGCCTGATCACCAGTTGACCCGACGCCCGAGCGGTTGCCCGTGGAGTGAACAGGGCAAATACTCCGAAGTGTCGGCCGGTAGCTCCGTGCCACACCGGCGGACGCTTCGAGGGACCCCGCCCAAAAGGTCCCGTTCACTCCATCGGGAGGAACACAGTGAGGATCGAACGTACGTCTGTCCGGCGCCGGCTCGTCCAGCTGACCGTCGCCGCCGGGATGGTGGCCGCTTCCCTGTACGCCGTACCGGCCGCGGAGGCCAAGCAGCCGTCGCCCGCCGCTCAGCTCGCAGCGGCGAGTTCGGCGGTGGAGCGGTCCGGGGTGAAGGGCATCGCCTGGTACACCGACGCCGCGTCCGGCAAGGTCGTCGTCACCGCCGACAGCACTGTCTCCGCCAGCCAACTCTCGGCACTCAAGGGAGACAAGGTCCAGGTCAACCGCACCAACGGTGTCTTCAAGCCACTGGTGTCAGCCGGCGACGCCATCTACGGCGGGCAGTACCGCTGCTCGCTCGGCTTCAACGTGGTGAAGGGCGGTGTCTACTACTTCCTCACCGCCGGCCACTGCGGCAAGGTGGCCAGCACCTGGTACACCAATGCGAACCATTCCACGCTGATCGGCCCGACGGCCGGCTACAGCTTCCCCGGCAACGACTACGCACTCGTCCAGTACAGCAACACATCTCTCAGCCACCCGGGCGGCTTCTCAGTGGCCAACGCGTACGTCGGTGAGCGGGTCACCCGCAAGGGTTCGACCACGGGCGTCCACAGCGGCACGGTGACCGCGCTCAACGTCACCGTCCGGTACTCCGGCTCCGGCGGCGGACGTGTCAGCGGTCTGATCCAGACGAACGTCTGCGCCGAACCCGGTGACTCCGGCGGTCCGCTGTACGACGGCACCAGGGCCCTCGGCCTCACCTCAGGCGGCAGCGGCAACTGCAGCACCGGCGGTACGACGTTCTTCCAGCCCGTCAACGAGGCCGCGAGCGTCTACGGCGTCACCATCTACTAATCCGTCGAAGGGCCGGCCGCAGGTCGAGCGGCCGGCCCGCCATGCGCCGTACGAAAACTGTCGGTGGCGCGTGATTGGCTCGGACTTCTTGATGGGGAGGAGTTCGAGTGAAGGTACGGGTTGGGCGTGAGGTGCTGGCCGAGGCGGTCGGTTGGGTGGCGCGCGGGCTGCCCAGTCGCCCGAGTGTGCCGATCCTGGCCGGGATGCTGGTCGAGGCGGCCGATGGTCAGGTGACGTTGTCGGGGTTCGACTACGAGAGCTCCGCGCAGGTGAGTGTGCCGGCGGAGGTGGCCGACGAGGGACGGTTTCTGGTGTCCGGACGGCTGCTGGCCGGGATTTCGCGGAGCATGCCACGCGATTCGGTGGATCTGAGCGGCGAGGCGGCCCGGGTTCAGGTGACCAGCGGCAGCTCGCGCTTCGATCTGCACACCTTGCCGCTGAACGAGTATCCAGCGCTGCCCGAGCTGCCACCGCCGAGCGGCGTACTGGATGGTGAGGCGTTTGCGCGGGCAGTCAGCCAGGTGGTCAGCGCGGCCGGCCGGGACGACACGTTGCCGGTGTTCACAGGGGTCCGGATCGAGGTCCGCGGTACGACGATCTCGCTGCTGGCCACAGATCGGTACCGGCTCGCCGTTCGGACCGTTCAGTGGGAGCCACTCGATCCGAGCATCGAGGCGAACGCGCTGGTGCCGGCCAGGATGCTTGCCGACATAGCCAAGGTGATGGCGGGCCACGAGCTCACGCTCGCGTTCGGTTCGACCCGCACAGGGGACGGGTTGATCGGGTTCGAAGGCGGCGGCCGCCGGGCGACCGGCCGGTTGATCGACGGCGAGTTCCCAAAGGTCCGCAGCCTGATCCCAGCGCCGGGCGCGGTCACCAGCACGGTGCGGGTCGACACCACGGCGCTGCTCGAGGCGGTGAAGCGGGTGGCTCTGGTGGCCGAGCGTACGTCGCCGGTCCGGATCAACTTCGCGGACGGTACGGCGAGCCTCGACGCGGGCAGCGGCGAAGAGGCGCAGGCCTCCGAGTCCGTCGAGGCCGCGCTCACGGGCGACCCAATCACGGCCGGCTTCAACGCCGGCTACCTCCTGGACGGCCTGGCCTCGATCGGCGCACCAGTCGCACACTTCGCCTTCACCCAACCCACCAAACCCGCCAACCTCACCGGCCTCCGCTCCCCCGACCACGAACCAGACGGCGAGTCCGCCTACATCCTGATGCCCATGCGCCTACCAAACTGATGTCAAGAACAATGCACCCAGATCCGACCAGGAGGTGACGGCAACCCAGCGAAGGAGTCACGCGATGGAGTTCGAGCGGCACTGCGACCTGATCGTCGAACAGGCCGAGCTGCTGGCTGACCAGCTCGAAGGTCAGGACTTGGGTACGAGGTTCCGTCGTGCCCGGGCTGGAACGTCGGCCAACTGGTCTGGCACCTCGGCGGCGCGCATCGCGAGGCCGCGGTCGTGGCGCGGACCGGCGCGGCGCCGGGCGACGACGACTTCCGCGACCCGACGCACCGGTTCCAGGATCCGGCCGACGCCGACGGACTCCAGGACTGGCTGACCGCGGGAGCACGCGAGCTGGCGAAGACTCTGCGTGCGGTGGGCCCCGACGTACCGATCACGATGCCGATCGAGAATCCGACCACCCGGTTCACCGCCCGGCGGATGACTCACGAGACCGCGATCCACCGAGCCGACGCCGTACTGGCGCTGGGGCTCGACTACGACCTGGACGCCGAGGCCGCGACCGACGCGCTGGACGAGTGGATGGAGCTCGGGACTCTGCCGCTGCACTTCGAGGTTCACCCCTGGATGCGTGAGCTGCTCGGCCCCGGTCGAACTCTCGGCTTCCACGCCACCGATGTCGCCACCACCTGGACCGTCGATCTCACCGGCGACGCGATCCGGTGGAGCCGTTCCGACGCACCTGCCGCGGTCGCCGTACGCGGTCCCCTCGTCGAGCTTTTGCTGACGCTGTACAAACGCCGGGCCGTCGACGGTGACAGGATCGAGGTGCACGGCGACCGCGACCTACTCGACTACTACCTGGAGCGCGTGAGCTTTGGATGAGGCGCCGATCCCGCACTACCTGACGCCTACAAGCAGCTCGCCACCGACAACCCAGACCTGGTGAGGTCACCCGGCGACTGATGCCGTGGGCAACGCTCGCGCCTCGCCTAACTCACACCTTGAGGAAGTAGTCCGTTAGAACCTCGGCCAGTGCCTCCGGCGGAATCTGGTGGAACGTACCGTCCCGCCCCTCCAGCGTCCCGTTCGGCAACGCAGACACCGTCTGCTTCACCGATTCCTTCAGCCACGCCGGACTGTCGTTGCTGTAAATGCCCAGCGTCGGTACGTCGACAGACGCCAACAGCTCAGTCGGTACGGCGTTGTCCCGCAACTGCAGCGCGTCGTACACCAGGGTGTGGGCGATCGACTCCAGCTTGGGCCACATCGGCGTCTCCCGGATCTGGTCGACCATCTCCTTCGGCTGACCGACCGCCTCGACCATGAATAGCTCAGCGGCACCACTCGGGTTCCCGGCCGCGACGAACTCCTGCAGCCGCTCGACGTACCGCTCCGGCGGTGGCGGCGCGCCCTCGACCCGGAACGGCGGCTCCATGATCGCCTGCTTCTCGAACGGCAGCCCCGACTGCAGCAGCACCATCGACCCGGACGAGAACGCGCACGCGAATCGCGCGCCCGTTGCCGCCCGTACGGCGTCGAGGTCCTCCCACTCGCGCTCGACGGCGTACGGCTGCGTGTCGCCGGAGTCGCCGCGACCACGCCGGTCGTAGTTGACCACGGTGAATGCCGACGCGAGCGCCTCAGCCTGCGACACGTAGAAGGAACGGTCTGTGAAGCCGCCGGCAACCAGGACCAGACCTGGCCCGCTGCCGTAGGTGTCGTACGCGATCTCGGTGCCGTCTTTCGAGGTGACCTTCTGCATCACCACTCCCCTCTCTGATGGGATCTCCTGCCCAACCGTCGAACGCAGTACCAAGAACAAGACACCATGTGACCGACATCACACAACCGCGGCGAGCCCTGCCGCCAGTCGGCCAACCTCACTACAGTTGGTTTATGTATACAGACGACTGCACACCATCGGCCGGCTGATGCTCCTTCGCCAACTGGAGTATCTCGTCGCCCTCGCCCGGGAGAAGCACTTCGCCCGGGCCGCCGACGCGTGCTACGTCTCCCAGCCATCCCTGTCCGCCGCGATCCGCAAGCTCGAGCAGGAGCTCGCCGTACCGATCGTCCGCCGTGGCCGCCGGTTCGAGGGCCTCACCCCAGAGGGCGAACGGGTGCTGCTCTGGGCTCAGCGGATCCTGGCCGAGCAGGACGCGCTCCGGCACGAGCTCTCGGTGATGCGCGGCGGCCTGACCGGCACCCTCCGGCTCGGCGCGATCCCGACCGCGATGCCCGTCGTCTCCCTGCTCACCACCCCGTTCTGCGAGCGGCACCCGAACGCCCGGGTCACCATCGAGTCGCTGTCGTCGCGCGACATCACCCACAAGCTCGCCGACTTCGACCTCGACGTCGCCATGACGTACCTGGACGACGACACTCTCGGACAGGTCCGGAAGACCCCGCTCTACGAGGAGCGCTACCTGCTCCTCACCCCGCAGCACACCGAACTCGCCGAGTTGCCGGTGGCAACATGGGCACAGGTCGCCGAACTGCCGCTCTGCCTGCTCTCGCCGGACATGCGCAACCGCCGCATCATGAACAGCTACTTCACCGACGACGGCGTCACTGCCACCCCGGCGATCGAGAGCGACACAGTCTCCGGCCTCTACAGCCACCTCCACGGCAACCACTGGTCGACCGTCATCTCGCACGCCTGGCTGCACATGTTCGGCGTGCCCGACGGCATGCGCGTCGTACCGCTGAAGAGCCCCGCCCACGGCCCACGCGTCGGCCTGGTGATCGCGGCCCGTAGTCCTGAGCCGGTCCTGGCTCGCGCGCTGCTCGAGGTGGCCCGGGAGGCCGGCGTACACAGCGCTCTGGACGAACTTCTCGACGTCTTCCTGCTGAGCACCCCGCGAACAAGCCTGTAACGGGGATCACGCCCGGACGTAACCGGGATCACGTGAGATGGGCCATAACCGGTGAGTACGCCTGGTTGAATGTATACAGAAGGCAGAATTCACCAACAGCTCCTTCGAGGAGCCAGCCAGCCCCTCGAGGAGCCAGGAAGGGTAGCGATGATTTTCACCCGTAGGTTCGGTGCTCTGGCGGCGCGTCCGCAGTTCCCGGATGCCCCGGAGCTGCAGCAGGAGCTCGACCTCGACGTCGAGCTGGCCAAGCTGATCGACGACGAGGACGGCGCGAAGGCGAACGAGTCCGCCGCCTGACCACAACGCGCCGCACGTTGAGGCGCTCGAACAACATATGTCAGGTGTTGGCACTTGGTAGACTGTCTACCAAGTGCCAACATAGTTCCGGGAAGGACCTCATGACCACCATCAGCGCAGGTACGGATGTCTCTCCCGGTGTGCGGCACGTCAAGCGGCCGACGCCGCTGCGCGAGTCCGTGTACGAGGCCCTGACCGAGATGATCATCGACGGTACTCTCGAGCGCGGCAGGCACCTGGTCGAGGTCGAGCTGGCCGGCATGCTCGGCGTCTCCCGCCAACCGGTCCGCGAAGCGCTCCAGCGGCTCAACAACGAGGGCTGGGTGGACCTGCGGCCCGGCTTCGGCGCGATGGTCCACGTCCCGGCCGAGGATGAGGTCGACCAACTGCTGGCGGCCCGTGCGGCGCTGGAGTCCGAGTCCGCCCGGCTCGCGGCCCGGCATGCCACCAAGGACGACGTGGCCAAGCTCAAGGAGCTCTGCAAGGTCGGTACGACGTACCAGGAGTCCGGCGACATCGACGGCGCCGTACGGACGAATGGCGAGCTGCACAGCCTGATCACGCAGATGTCCGGCAATCGGTTCCTGGTGGACTTCGCCGCCCAGGTCGACCGCCGGGTCCGCTGGTACTACACGCCCGTCGCCCCGGTCCGCGGTGCCGCGTCCTGGCGGGAGCACAACCGGCTGGTGAAGGCGATCGGCGACGGCGACGAGGACAAGGCCGCGCAGATCATGCGCGAGCACACCGAACACACCCGCAAGGCCTACCACGACCTCCAAGCCGCCACCGCCAACGAACCCACCACCCCAGCGCCGACCACGACGCGCCCACGACGCCGCCGTACGACGAACTGACACACCAGTGCCCGCGACCCCGAGGGATCGCGGGCACCACCTCACGCCGACTTGCGAGCCTTGAAGGTGCTGGCGAGATGGACGTATTGCTCGACCGTACGGCGTGCGTAGACGTTGTGATCGAGGATGCGCGGCCACCAGTGGCGGCCGAGTTGTTCGTGCATCCACAGGAAACCGATCGCGAAGCCCATGCTCACCAGTGCGCGGAAGGCCAGGAACTTCCACGGCTCCGGCGGCAGCCCCGGTGAACCGGTGACCACCCACGCGGTCACCACCGAATGCACCAGCAGAGCTAGCGGAAACCCGATCACCCAGTACACCGCGGCCGGTGCGAACACCCCGGCTGGAACCTTGCCGAACCCGATCAGTACGGCGTATCCCGCACCGAACACCATCAACGGAAGCCCCAGCCCGAGGCCCGTCACCACGGCCCAGCCAAAGGGCTGACCGACGAACGCGGCCAGCCCTCCGGCGATCAGCCCCGCTGCGGCGCCGACCGAGGCGGCCGGGACCGAGAACTCCGCGAGTTGCTTCACCTCGACAGCCATCTCAGCCCACAACCACGCCGAAGCGAACCAGGCTGTAGAACAGCAGGCCGAGGTAGAACACCGCGCCGAAGCCGATGATCACGTTGCGCACCGGCCCGGGCCGGATCGGCTTGGGCAGCAGCTTGTTGTTCACCAGGAGCAACACGACGCAGTAGGCGCCCATCGCGAACGTGGACAGGAAGGCGAGGATGTCCAGGATGCCGGCCGGACCGTCGGCCGGGCCGAACAGCAGGATCAGGATCCCGAAGGTGATCACGCCCCAGAGGAATCCGGCGTACAGCCTCGACATCGAGAACCGCTTGGCTCCCGGCACGAAGTAGTACGTCATGTCCGCCTGGCCGCGGGAGAACGAGTCGAACAGACCGAGGGTCGCGTTCAGCCCGATCAGCGCGATGAAGCCGAAGAACAGCGTGCCGAGGATCGGGCTGCCGGCGGAGGCGAACGCATCCGACATCGCCTTCAGCGCGGCCTCCCGGTCGCCGCCCTCGATCAGCCCGGCAACATCCGGATTCGTCCTGGCCGCCGACATCGCCAGTACGGTGAACGAGATCGTCACCAGCATGGTGATGCCCCAGAAGAGCAGCAGTGCGTCGAAGGTGACCCACTTGCGCCAGCCCTTCCACTTCTGCATCTCCGCCGGGTCCGACGTGTCGAACATGAACCCGCGCGACGGCATCGACTCGGCCTCGGCGGCCGCGCGCAGACCGCGGATCTTCGGGATGTGGGCACCCATGCCGGCCCCGCTGTCGCGGAGCTGCAGGGTGTACCACATCTGCTGCATCCCGGACGGGCCGGCGAACGCGATCGACCCGACCACGATCGGGAACCACGCCTCCGACAGGGCCTTGTCCGGGAAGTACCCGAACGCGAACATGCCCGAGAGCGTGTTCCCCAGATCGTCCCAGCTGCCGACGATCGCCGCGATCACCGACGTACCGACGACCAGCAGGCCGATCAGCAGGCCGAGCAGTTTCTCCAGGAAGTTGTAGATCACCGACAGCATGCTGAACAGCACGCCGACGAAGATCAGCGCGACACAGGCCGTCGCCTGCCACGGTATGCCGCTGACTTCCTCGAACGCGGCGGCGCCGGCGGACAGATGGCCGGGCCACATATAGATCAGGATCGCCGCGACGTAGAAGAACCACATCAGCGGTTTGAAGATCCGGGCCGCGCCGAAGAAGATGCTCTCCCCGGTCGCCATCGCGTACCGGGCCATCTCCAGCAGCACGAACGCCTGCAGGGTGACGCCGACCATGAACAACCAGCGGATGTCCGGCCCGAACACCAGGACGAGCCGGGGCCACATGTAGGACTCGCCCATGCCGACGCCCAGCGCGACCAGGAAGACGGTCGGACCGAGGATGTGCAGCGAGGGCGGAGCGTCCGGAAGTTTCCGGATCGGCATCGGTTCGAGCCGGCCCGCGCGCCAGACCCGCTCGGTCACAGCCGTCGCGGTCGGCTCTTCGGGTACTTCTGAGGTCTTGCGTGTGACGTCCAAGGCGGACTCCTAAGATCGACGCCAACTCTTGCTACCGCTCCCCCGTGCGTTCCCCCCTTTCCCAAGGCATTTCCGGCTTCTTCCATCCAGCGTTCATGAACCGAGCGAGCCCGCGTTCCGGGCCCAGCGGTACTTGGCACCGAGCACCTGGACCGGCGTCTCGGTGGTGTACGGGTAGGCGACCACACCGTGGTCGAACAGGTACTGGCTGGCTTCCTCGACCTCGACGTCACCGGACAGCGAGGCGACCACCGGCTTGTCGATGCCCTTGGCGCGGTACTCCTCGACCACTTCGGCGACGAGCTTCGCGAAGACCATCGGCGGCGTCACGATCGTGTGCCAGTAACCCAGGATCAGCGCGTGGATCCGCTCGTCGGACAAGCCCAGCGCGATCGTGTTCCGGTACGTCGACGGCGGCTCGCCCCCGGTGATGTCGACCGGGTTGCCGGAGGCACCGAACGGCGGGATGAACTTCTTGAACGCCTCGTCCAGATCGGCCGGCATCGACATCAGCGTCAGCCCGTTGTCCACACAGGCGTCCGACAGCAGTACGCCGGAACCGCCCGCGCCGGTGATGATGACGACGTTCTCGCCCTTCGGCGTCGGCAGCAGCGGGATGCCGCGCGCGTACTGCAGCATCTCGTTCAGCCCGGGCGCCCGGACCACGCCGCTCTGCCGGAGGATGTCGTCGTACACCTTGTCGTTGCCGGCCAGGGCGCCGGTGTGCGAGCTGGCCGCCCGCGCGCCCATGTCGGTCCGGCCCGCCTTCAGCACGACGACCGGCTTCTGCTTCGACACCCGGGCCGCCGTCTCGGCGAACGCCCGGCCGTCCTTCAGGTCCTCCAGGTGCATGGCGATCAGGTTGGTGTTGTCGTCGGCCTCGAAGAACGTCAGGAGGTCATCCTCGTCGATGTCGGCCTTGTTACCTACCCCAACGATCGCCGAGACCCCCATCCGGCTGGACCGGCTGAAACCAAGGATCGCCATCCCGATCCCACCGCTCTGCGACGACAGCGCCACGCTGCCGCGGACGTCGTACGGCGTGCAGAAGGTCGCGCACAGGCTCTCCGGCAGGTAGTAGTAGCCGTAGATGTTCGGGCCGAGGATGCGCACGTTGTGTTTGCGGGCGATCGCGACGACCTCGTCCTGCAGCTCCTGCTCACCGGTCTCGGCGAACCCGGACGGGATCAGGATCGCCCCGGCCACACCTTTCTGCCCGCACTGCTCGAGCGCCCTGCCGACGAACTTCGCCGGTACGGCGAACACCGCGACATCCACGTCACCCGGCACGTCCGTGATCGACGGGAACGCCTTCAGCCCCAGGATCTCGTCTGCCTTCGGGTTGATCGGGTAGATGTCGCCCTGGTAGCCGCCGTTGACCAGGTTCTTCATCACCGAGTTGCCGATCTTGCCGGTCTCGTTCGAGGCCCCGATCACCGCGACCGCGCGCGGCTTCATGATCCGGGTCATCCCGGTCAGGATCTCCTCCTGGCTGTACCGCTCGACCGGCTTACCGGCCTCGGCGTCGACGATGATCCGGAAGTCCACCGCGGTGGCGCCGTCCGGCCCGGCCAGCACCGGGTTCAGATCCACCTCGGCGAACTGCGGGAAGTCGGTGACCAGGTCGGACAGCCGCTGAATCAGATCGGTCAGCACATCCTTGTCCACCGGCTTCGCGCCGCGGACGCCGTCCAGCATCTCGTGCGCACCGATCCCATCCACCATCGAACGCGCCTCATCGGCGGTCAGCGGCGCCAGCCGGAAGGTGACGTCCTTCAGCACCTCGACCAGCACGCCGCCCAGCCCGAACGCAACCACCTTGCCGAAGGTCGGATCGGTGACCGCGCCGACGATGACCTCCTGCACGTCACCGCCGGTCACCAGCATCTTCTGCACCTGGACACCGGTGATGTCGGCATCAGGCTTGTAGGCCTTCGCATTGTCGACAATCCGCGCGAAGGCTTCCAAGGCGGCCTGCGACGAATCCACACCGACCACGACACCGCCGGCGTCGGTCTTGTGCAGGATGTCCGGCGAGACGATCTTCAGCACGACGGGGAAGCCGATCTCCGCCGCGAGGGCAGCGGCTCCCTCGGCAGTCGTGGCCAGACCCTCGCCCGGCGTCGGGATGCCGTACGCGTCCGCGACCAGCTTGGCCTCGGGCGCGCTCAGCGAGGTGCGGCCGTCCGCGAGAGCCTGGTCGAGGATGGTCTGGACTGCTGCCTTGTCATAGGTCATGCGGATAGCTCCAATTCAAGTCAGATGACGCCGGCGGCTTTGAGTTCCTCGAGTTCGGCGGTGTCGATGCCGAGCGAGCCGTAGATGACGGAGTTGTGCTCACCGAGACCCGGCGAGGTCTCGACCTGGACCGGGGAGTCGGACAGCTTGATCGGGCAGCCGACCGTCTTGAAGCTGCCGCGCTGCGGATGCTTGACCTCGACCACCGCACCGAGGTCGGCCAGCGTCTCGTCCTCGATCAGCTCGCGGGTGGACATGATCGGCCCGCACGGCACGTTCAGCGCGTTGAGCTTGTCCATCACCTCGAACTTGGTGTGCTGCTCGGTCCACTGCTCGATCAGCGCGAACATCTTGTCCAGCTTGTCCAGCCGCGCCGCCGGCGTCGCCCAGTCCGGGTCCTCGGCCAGCTCTGGCCGGCCGATCAACTGAGCGATCGGAGCCCAGCCGGGCGGCTGCACGATCACGTAGATGTAGTCGTTCGGTCCCCCCGGTGCGCACCGCAGCGCCCAGCCGGGCTGACCGCCGCCGGAGGCGTTGCCGGACCGCGGCACCTCGTCGCCGAAGTGCTCGTTCGGGTACTCGCGGAGTGGTCCATGCGTGAGCCGTTGCTGATCACGCAGCTTCACCCGGGTCAGGTTGAGCACAGCCTCCTGCATCGCCACAGTGACTCGCTGGCCCTTGCCGGTGTGCGTCCGCTGGAAGAGTGCGGCCAGGATGCCGGCGACCAGGTGGATGCCGGTGCCGGAGTCACCGATCTGCGCGCCGGTCGCGGTCGGCGGGCCGTCCTCGAATCCCGTCGTACTCATGGCGCCGCCCATCGCCTGGGCGACCACCTCGTAGGCCTTGAAGTTCTCGTACCGGCCGGGACCGAAGCCCTTGATCGAGGCGAAGATCAGCCGTGGGTTGAGCAACTGCAGCCGCTCCCAGGTGAAGCCCATCCGGTCGATCGCGCCGGGGGCGAAGTTCTCCACCAGGATGTCGGCGTCCTTCACCAGGTCGGTGAAGATCTCCTTGCCGCGGTCGGACTTCAGGTTCAGCGTGATGCTGCGCTTGTTGCAGTTCAGCATGGTGAAGTACAGGCTGTCGGCGTCCGGCAGGTCGCGCAGCTGCTGCCGGGTGATGTCACCGGTGGGTGCTTCGAGCTTGATCACGTCCGCACCGAGCCACGCCAGGATCTGCGTGCAGGACGGTCCGGACTGCACATGGGTCATGTCGAGTACGCGGACACCTTCGAGGGCCCTCTGAGAAGACATGCAGGTCCTCCTACTTGTACATGGTCTGGTTCATGGTTCCGGGGGCGTACGCGTCGGGATCGACCCACACGTTGATCAGCGACGGCAGTCCCGACTCGCGAGCGCGCTGCAGGGCCGGCCCGATGTCCTTGGGGTCGCGGACCTCCTCGCCGTATCCGCCGAGCATCCGCGCGAACTCGTCGTACCTGACATCGCCGAGGGTGTTGCCGATGCGGCCGCGGGACTGGCCGTACTTCGCCTCCTGGCCGTAGCGGATCTGGTTCATCGAGGAGTTGTTGCCGACCACCCCGACGAACGGGAGGTTGAAGCGGACCAGGGTCTCGAAGTCCCAGCCGGTCAGCGAGAAGGCGCCGTCGCCGAAGAGCGTGACCACTTCCTTCTCCGGCTGCGCGTACTTGGCCGCGAGTACGAACGGAATACCGACGCCGAGCGTGCCGAGCGGGCCCGGGTCCATCCAGTGGCCGGGCGACTTCGGCTGGACCACGCCGCCGGAGAAGGTGACGATGTCGCCGCCGTCGCCGATGTAGATCGAGTCCTCGGTCAGGAACTCGTTGATCTCGTGCGCGAGCCGGAGCGGGTGGATCGGGTTCGCGTCCGACAGCTGCCGCGGCAGCCGCTTCTGGTACGAC
Source organism: Kribbella antiqua (assembly GCF_004345665.1). Lineage (GTDB taxonomy): Bacteria > Actinomycetota > Actinomycetes > Propionibacteriales > Kribbellaceae > Kribbella > Kribbella antiqua. The sequence continues at coordinate 14,376 of NZ_SLWR01000009.1, read as the reverse complement.
GCGTCCTCCTCGGCATGGAGCTCCGCGAACCAGGCCTTGCGATCCGCCTTCCGCAGCCGGCCCGACGCCGCTTGAGTGACCGCGGCCAGGATCGCGCCCGGGTCACCGACCAGGCCGAGGTCGATGTCACGGTTCTTGCCGACAGTGCGGTAGTCGAGGTCGATCTGGACCACGGTCGCGGACTTCGGCAGCCGGCGGCCGTAGCCCATCCGGAAGTCGAACGGCGTGCCGACGATCAGGATCAGATCGGCGTTGTTGAACGCGTATCGCCGGGACAGGTGGAAGTGGTGCGGGTCGCCGGGCGGCAGCGTCCCGCGCGCCGCGCCGTTCATGTACGCCGGAATGTCCAACTGCCGGGCGAATTCGACAGCAGCGTCCGAGCCGCGGGAGGTCCAGACCTGGCTGCCGAGCAGCACGACCGGCTTCTCGGCCCGGACCAGCAGATCGGCCAGCGCCTCGATGCTCGCCGGGTCGCCGATGCTCTTGGTGGAGGCGCGGTACCGGCCGGCCTCCGGGACGGTCGCCTGGTCGACCGGGACCGAGTTGTCCAGGCTGTCGCGCGGGATCTCCAGAAAGGACGGGCCGGGGGCGCCGTTGAAGCATTCCCGGAACGCCATCGACACCATGTCGGCGACTCGAGCCGTGTGTGGCACGGTCGCGGCGAACTTGGTGATCGGCGTCATCATGTCGACGTGCGGCAGGTCCTGCAGGGACCCCATCTTGTGCTGGTTCAGCGCGCCCTGGCCGCCGATCAGCAGCATCGGGCTCTCGGCCCGGAACGCGTTCGCGACCCCGGTGACTGCGTCCGTCGTACCAGGGCCGGCGGTGACGACGGCGCAGCCGGGCTTGCCGGTCACCCGTGCGTACCCGTCGGCCGCGTGCGCCGCGACCTGCTCGTGCCGTACGTCAACCACCGCGATGCCCTCGTCGACACAGCCGTCGTAGATGTCGATGATGTGGCCACCGCAGAGGGTGAAGATCACGTCGATGCCTTCGGCCTTGAGGGCCTTGGCCACTAAGTGACCACCTGAGATGGTCGCCGGCTCGTTGACCTCTGCGACTGGGTGGGTCTCCGACACTGTCTGGGCCATCTGCAGTCATCTCCTCAGGAGGGGCCGTCGTGCGCCCCAGATCTATGAAAGCGCCGTGAATGTAGATTGCATACCGTATGGTGTAGTCGTAGTCTTATCGCACGCCCCCACGGTTGTCCAGAGCTCGACGCTTCAGGAGCTGCGATGACGATTCACGATGAACTCCACCGAACCCGCCAAGCCCTGCAGGCGCTGGAGAAATCCCTTGTGGCGTTGAGGAATCAGCTCGGCGCGCATCTCGACGTACTGCGTCTGCTGGACGACCTCGACCGGTGCCGGACGGACCTTCGCCGGCTCGAAGGTCAGCTCCGCCCGTCCCGGCGGCACGAGCTGGTGGCGATCCCGGACGGCGACTACGACGAAAGCTTCTGGGCCGACGCCGAACACGAAGGCCTGGGCCGCCGGGCACTGTGAAGGCACTGCTTCAACAGTTGCCTCAGACGTACGTCGCGGTCACCGTTCGAAACTCGAGCAGTGACCGCGACGGCTTCCGCGGCGTGTTCGGTCGCGACGAACGTCCGGTAGAACGGCTCACTCCACCCGAACCGGCCGAGCACAGGAAGCCAGAACCGTGCCGGTCCCGCCGGCTCCCCGCGCCCATCCAGTAAGTGGATCGCGGTCTGATGTGCCTTCGCGAGCCTGATCCGTTCATCCTTGGTCATCTCGCCACCGGCCAGCGCCGTAGACACACACAGCGCGACCACGCGGGCGGACGGTTCGAAGCCGGGCTGCGCGGTGCCGATGAAGCTCGATGCCAACGGCAGCAGCGCCCGGCGACCGGCAGACGTGCTGTGATCGTGAACAGCCCTTGCCACCGCACTCAGCGTGGGATGCACGCAGGTCGGGCGATCCGTCCATGGTTCCCGGGCCAGCTTCGACACCAGCTCCATCACACACGGATCCGGCCTGGCGACCTTTCCGTAGCCGCTCACTCGCCCGACCCCGCGACCGGCGTACCCAACTGAGGCCGAACCGGCAGCGCAGGTCGTCCAGGCTGTTTCAGGAACCGCACAGTCAAAGCAGTCAGTACGCCGAGCAGGCCGGCGCCGAGGAACAACGGTCGATAACCCACCGTCGCAACCAAGGATCCAGCCACGCCGACGCCGACCAGTCCGCCGACGGCCTTCGCGGAGTACAGGATCGCCTGGTTCTGCAGCAGGCTGTTCTCGCCGAAGAACTCGAGCACCAGGTTCGCCATGATCGCGTAGAACGCGCCGCCGCCGAGTCCGGCGAACATCGCGCACACCACGAACGCCCAGCCCGCACCCGCCTCACCGGCGACGACGAGGCCGACGTGGGTGAACCCCTCGATCATCAGTACGGCGGCCAGCACCCGACGCCGGCCGAACCGATCCGACAGATGCCCGGCGAACGACCGGCCAAGACCGTTGACCGCGGCAAGCATTCCGGCAGCGAAGCCGGCCACCGCGACCCCCAGCTCCGCGGTGACGGCATAGCTCACGACGAACGCGATGCCGAACAACGACAACGCCGTACTCAACGCCAGAGTCAGCCACATCAACGGCAGCGCGCCGGTGCGCATCGCCTCGGCCGGCCGGTAGTGCCGGACCGCGGGCGCGTTGTGCGGGATGCTCCGGTTCAGCTTCCGGTCGATCGCCCATGCCTGCGCATCGAGCTCCGCCGGCCACCAATGCCGCGGCGGATCCTTCAGCAGTCCCCCAGCAGTCAGTACGACGACAACGGCGACGACCGCGGTGAGGTCGAACACGAGCCGCTGTCCATTTGCTGACTGGATGATTGTCAACAATGCGATGCTCGGCACCGCGCCAACGGCGAAGCCGCCGGTGACAAAGCCGATCGTGGCGGTGCGCCGATCCGGGAACCAGCGCGCGGCCGTGGTGATGCAGGCGGCGTACACCAGACCAGCGCCGGCTCCACCGATCACGGCGTAGCCGACGAGCACGAGCGGATAGCTGTCGGCGTGGGCGAGCGTCACCATGCCGATCACCGCGAGCAGTCCACCGGCGACGACCAGCTGGGTCGGCGTGGCCCGGCGTACTCGCTGGATCCAGGCGGCCGGGATCGCGATGAGGGCTTGGCAGGCGATGAAGACAGCGAGCAGCCACATGGTCGCGACGACATCCCAGCCACGTCCGTTCTGCAAACCGATGGCGGCCGAGCCGAAGGAGTACTGCAGTGGGCTGATCGCGACCATGCACGCCCAGGTCGCCCACAGTTGCCAGCGCCGGGAGTGTCCGGTCAGATCCCTCGCATCCTCACCGATGCGGTACTGCCGGCCGTAGACGTCACGCACGTCCCGGGGCGGTGGAGTCGCGTGGTTCATCGTCGCCTCCTGACTACTGCATACCGTATGGACCTTTGGTACTCCACCGTCCGGCGGCTGTCCAGACCTGGGGTGTTGCGGATCAGGCCTTGTGACGCGATGTGCATACAGCATACAGTCGCCATGAGACAGCGATCCTGACCGGGAGGCTTCCGTGGATCTGATGGAGTACCAAGCCAAAGAACTCTTCGCCCGGTACGGCGTCCCGGTGACGCTCGGCCGGGTGATCGAAGACCCGGCCGATGCCGAGTTGGCCGCCGCCGAGCTGGGCGGTCGCGTCGTGGTCAAGGCACAGGTGAAGACCGGCGGCCGCGGCAAGGCCGGCGGGGTCAAGCTGGCAACCTCCCCCGAGGACGCAGTGGGCAAGGCGTTCGAGATCCTCGGCATGGACATCAAGGGCCACACCGTCCACCGCGTGCTGCTCGCACTGGCCGCCGACATCGCCGAGGAGTACTACTTCTCCTACCTGATCGACCGCGCGCAGCGCAGCTACCTCTGCATCGCCAGCACCGAAGGCGGCGTCGAGATCGAGGAGGTCGCGCACACGAACCCGGACGCGATCGCCAAGATCCCGATCGACCCGGCCGTCGGCGTCGACGAAGCGAAGGCCGCCGAGATCGTCGCGGCTGTTGGCTTTCCGGCCGGCGCCGAGGACGTCGTACGGAGGCTGTACGACGTCTTCATCAGCGAGGACGCCTCGCTCGTCGAGGTGAACCCGCTGGTCAAACTGGCGGACGGCTCGCTGGAGGCTCTCGACGGCAAGGTGACGCTGGACGAGAACGCGTCGTACCGGCATGCCGACCACGCCGGGTTCGAGGACAAGGCGGCCGCGGATCCGCTCGAGGCGGCAGCACAGGAGAAGGGCCTCAACTACGTCAAGCTCGACGGCTCGGTCGGGATCATCGGCAACGGCGCCGGGCTGGTGATGTCGACCCTCGACGTCGTCGCGTACGCCGGTGAGCCGTACGGCGTGAAGCCGGCGAACTTCCTCGACATCGGCGGTGGCGCCTCCGCCGAGGTGATGGCGAACGGCTTGGGCATCATCCTCGGCGACACGCAGGTGCGCAGTGTCTTCGTGAATGTGTTCGGCGGGATCACGGCCTGCGACGCGGTCTCCAACGGGATCGTGCAGGCGCTCGCGTTGCTGGGCGACCAGGCCGACAAACCCTTGGTGGTCCGGCTGGACGGCAACAACGTCGACGAAGGCCGCCGGATCCTTGCCCAGGCCAACCACCCGCTGGTGACCGTGGTCGACACCATGGACGGCGCCGCCGCCCGGGCCGCCCAACTCGCCGCACAGAACTGAGAGGGGTCGACAGATGGCGATCTTCCTGACCGAGCAGAGCCGGGTCGTCGTGCAGGGCATGACCGGCTCGGAAGGCACCAAGCACACCAGCCGGATGCTTGCCGCAGGCACCAATATCGTCGGCGGCGTGACTCCGGGCAAGGGCGGCCAGTCGGTCGACTTCGCAAAGCGGTCGATCCCCGTCTACGGCTCCTGCGCCGACGCGGTGAAGTCGACGAGTGCCGACGTGTCGGTGATCTTCGTGCCGCCACGCTTCACCAAGGGCGCGGTGATCGAGGCCGTCGACGCCGGGATCCCGCTGGTGGTCGTGATCACCGAGGGCGTGCCGGTGCACGACACCGCCGCGTTCTTCGCCGCCGCGCAGGCTTCCGGCACCACCCGGATCATCGGCCCGAACTGCCCAGGCATCATCAGCCCAGGACGAGCCAACGCCGGCATCATTCCCGCGGACATCGCGGGGCCTGGGCGGATCGGGCTGGTCAGCAAGTCGGGCACGCTGACCTACCAGATGATGTACGAACTGCGCGACTTCGGCTTCTCCACCGCGATCGGTATCGGCGGCGACCCGATCATCGGTACGACGCACATCGACGCGCTGCAGGCGTTCCAGGACGACCCGGACACCGACGCGATCGTGATGATCGGTGAGATCGGTGGTGACGCCGAGGAGCGGGCGGCCGCGTTCATCAAGGAGAACGTGACCAAGCCGGTCGTCGGTTACGTGGCCGGCTTCACCGCGCCGGAGGGCAAGACGATGGGTCACGCGGGCGCGATCGTGTCCGGCTCGTCCGGTACGGCGGCCGCGAAGCAGGAGGCCCTCGAAGCCGCCGGTGTCCGCGTCGGCAAGACACCGACCGAAACCGCCACCATGATGCGCCACGCCCTGGCCCTCGCCGTTTGATGGGTCCGCCCACGACGTTGTGGGTTCCCCGTCGGCATACGGGCGGGGAACCCACAATTTGAAACGGTGACCAGTCAAATGGTGGTGGGTCGACCAGTCAAATGGTGGGTCGGCGCGGTGAGGGTGGGGCGGTGCTGCTGCGGACGACGAGTTTGGTCGGTACGGCGACTGGGTCGTGGTGGTGTTCACCGGCTTGGATCTCGTGGATGAGCGCGTCGACGCTGAGCCGGCCGACATCCACGAAGTTCTGCAGGATCGTGGTCAGCGGCGGCCAGAAGTGCGCAGACTCCTCCATGTCGTCGAAGCCCACCACGCTCACGTCATCCGGCACGACGCGACCTCGCTCGTGCAGCGCGCGGAGGACGCCGAGCGCCATCTGGTCGTTGGCGGCGAACACGGCGGTCACGTCAGGGTTTGCTGCCAGCTTCCGGCCGGCTTCGTACCCGGAGCTCGGCGTCCAGTCACCGTCGAGAACCGGCGGTACCTCACGACCGCGCTGCTTCAGGGTCAGCTCCCAGGACCGCTTGCGCCGGTCCGCCGCGAACGACGTCGGCGGGCCACTGACGTGCCAGACCGTCTCGTGGCCGAGATCCAGCAGGTGCTCAGTCGCCAGGCGCGCACCCTGGGCCTGGTTGCTGTCGACGATCGGGTAGTCGTAATGAGCGCTGGAGTCGACCACGACGACCGGCAACCCTTCGGGCAGCTGTACGCCGGCTTCGTCCAGCGTGTGCGCCTCGATCAGGATGATCACGCCGTCAACCGCCTGCTCCCCCAGGCGGCTGAAGGCGTTCGTCACCGCGCGCTGGTTCACGTCCAGCACGGGCAGCAGGTTGATCGTGTAGCCGCTGATGGTGGCTGCCGCGGCGACGGCGTCGAGGGTCCGCGTCGTACCGAAGCTGGACAGCTCGAAGACGATCACGCCGATGCTGCGGAACTCCCCGTTACGCAGCGCCCGGGCGGCACTGTTCGGCCGGTAGCCGAGCTCACGCATGGCTGCCTGCACCCGGTCCCGGGTGGCCGAGTCGACGTTGTGCCGCTCGTTCGCCACCCGTGAAACCGTCTGCCCGGACACCCCGGCCAGCCGGGCGACATCGGCCATCGACGGGCCGCGCCGTCGCCGTACCGGCGGCTCCTCCGCTGACATCGGCACCCTCCTCGCTTGTGCCCACACTGTAGACATGTTGACGTAAACACGCTAGCGTCTCGCCGACGATGTTGACGTCAACATCGGGCGCGTCGGGCGGCGCGGGACAGCGAGAAGGAGGTCGACGGACGCATGGCGGAGTCCGTTGCGGCAGGGCGGGTCACCGCCCGAAAGCGCAGAGTACACAAGGACGCCAAAGGGTGGGTGTTCGTCGGTCCGTTCCTGGCCGTGTTCGCGCTCACGTTCCTGGCCCCGATCGGGTACGCGATCTATCTGAGCCTGTTCCGCGAGCAGGCGTTCTTCGGCGGCAACGTGTTCGTCGGCCTGGACAACTACGTCGAGGCGATCCAGGACTCGAAGTTCTGGGACGCGTTCGGCCGGGTGCTGGTGTTCCTGATCGTCCAGGTCCCGATCATGCTGATCCTCGCCCTGCTGGCGGCGCTGGCGATCGACAGCCTGCGGCTGCACGCCGCGGGCTTCTTCCGGATCGTGATCTTCCTGCCGTACGCCGTACCCGGCGTGGTGGCGGTGCTGATGTGGGGCTACATCTACGGCAACAACTTCGGCCTGGCCGCTGACCTCAACGACCTGTTCGGTACGACGGCCATCCAGCCGCTGAGCAGCCACTGGATGCTGCCGTCGATCGCCAACATCGTCACCTGGGAGTTCGTCGGCTACAACATGCTGATCTTCTACTCGGCGCTGCGGACGGTCCCCGGTGAGCTGTACGAGGCGGCCGCGATCGACGGCGCCGGGACGTTCCGGACCATCCGGGCGGTGAAGCTGCCGGCGCTGCGCGGCGCGATCGTGATCGCGACGATCTTCTCGATCATCGGCAGCTTCCAGCTCTTCAACGAGCCGAACATCCTGCGCACGCTGGCGCCGAACGTGATCACCACGTACTACACGCCCAACATGTACGCCTACAACCTGTCCTTCGCCGGGCAGCAGTTCAACTACTCCGCCACGATCGCGATCGTGATGGGCATCATCACCGCGATCATCGCGTACGTCGTCCAGCTGCGCGGATCCCGGGAGGCATTGTAATGAGCACCTCGACCGCCACCTTGACCCCGGCGACGGCCACGAGTACGACGACTACGCGCAAGAAGAAGACGGGTACGTCGCCACTGCGGCCCAAGCGTTCGCCTTTGCTGACCGGAGTGATGGTCCTCTACCTGATCTACACCCTGGTTCCGCTGCTCTGGCTGTTCATCAGCGCGACCAAGACGCAGAACGATCTGCTCTCCAGCCCGGGGCTGTGGTTCGGCAAGAGCTTCGCGTTCTTCACCAACATCAAGGACACGCTGACCTACAACGACGGCATCTTCCTGCGCTGGCTCGGCAACACCGTGCTGTACGTCGTCGTCGGCGCCGGCGGTGCGACGCTGCTCGCGACCGCCGCCGGATACGGCCTGGCCAAGTACGCCTTCGCCGGCCGCCGGGCCGTGTTCGCGGTGCTCCTGGGTGCGGTCGCCGTACCGGGGACCGCGCTGGCGGTGCCGACGTTCCTGATGTTCTCGAACCTCGGCCTGACCAACACGGTGTGGGCGATCATCATCCCGTCGCTGGTCAGCCCGTTCGGGTTGTACCTGATGTGGGTGTACGCGACCGACGCCGTACCGGTGGAGCTGCTCGAGGCGGCCCGGATCGACGGCGCCGGCGAGGTCCGGATCTTCTTCACCGTCGCGCTGCGATTGCTTGCCCCCGGCATCGTCACCACCCTGCTGTTCGCGGTGGTGTCGACCTGGAACAACTACTTCCTCCCGCTGATCATGCTCAGCAAGCCGAATCTCTACCCACTCACGGTCGGGCTCACCCAGTGGAGCAACCAGGCGACCGGCGTGGGTGCCCACCCCATCTACAACCTGGTGATCACCGGATCGTTGCTGACGATCGTCCCCTTGGTGGTCGCCTTCCTCCTGCTCCAGCGGTTCTGGCAGTCGGGTTTGAGCGCAGGCTCCGTCAAATAGGTCTTGGTCAAGTGAAAGGGAACAGAATGAAGTTCAATCGGCGCATCCGGCAGCTGGTGGTTGCCGGAGCCGCACTCACGGCGCTGGCGGTCGTGGCCGCCTGTGGCGGCGGCTCGGACAACTCCGGCAGTGGCAGCAGCGGCAGCGCGACCACCGGCTCCGTCGACGCCGTCGACGCCGCGCTCAAGGCGGGCGGCACCATCACTTACTGGACCTGGACGCCGTCTGCCGAGGCCCAGGTGAAGGCGTTCATGGCGCAGTACCCGAACATCAAGGTGAACCTCGTCAACGCCGGTACGGGCAACGACCACTACACCAAGCTGCAGAACGCGATCAAGGCGGGCTCGGGCGCTCCGGACGTGGCCCAGATCGAGTACCAGGCGCTCCCCCAGTTCGCACTCCCCGGCTCGCTCGTCGACCTGAACCAGTACGGCTTCAGCCAGTACGAGTCGGCGTACACGGCCTCGACCTGGGCGGCCGTCCACGCCGGCAACGGTCTCTACGGCCTGCCGCAGGACTCGGGCCCGATGGCGCTGTTCTACAACAAGCAGGTCTTCGACAAGTACGGCATCGCCGTGCCGAAGACCTGGGACGAGTACATCGCCGCGGCGAAGAAGCTGCACGCGGCCAACCCGAAGGCCTACATCACCAACGACTCCGGTGACGCCGGCTTCACCACCAGCATGATCTGGCAGGCCGGTGGCCAGCCGTTCAAGGCCGACGGCAAGAACGTCACCATCAACCTGCAGGACGACGGCTCCAAGAAGTGGACCAGCACCTGGAACCAGCTGGTCGAGGGCGGCCTGGTCTCGCAGATCCCGGGCTGGACCGACGAGTGGTTCAAGGCCCTCGGCGACGGCACCATCGCCACCCTGCCGACCGGCGCCTGGATGCCGGGCGTGATGGAGTCGTCGGTAAAGGCCGGCGCAGGCAAGTGGGCAGTCGCCCCGATGCCGACGTACGACGGTCAGCCGGCCACGGCTGAGAACGGCGGCAGCACCGAGTCCGTCCTGAAGCAGAGCGCCAACCCGGCGCTGGCCGCGGCCTTCGTCCGCTGGCTGAACCACGACGAGGGCGTCAAGCCGTTCCTCGCCAGCGGCGGCTTCCCGGCCACCACGGCGGACCTGAAGGACCCGGCTTTCGTGGACAAGGCGAGCACGTACTTCGGCGGTCAGAAGATCAACCAGGTGCTCACCGGCGCGGCCGACTCGGTCGTCAAGGGCTGGAGCTACCTGCCGTACGAGCTGTACGCCAACAGCATCTACGGCGACACCGTCGGCAAGTCGTACCAGTCCAAGTCCGACCTGAACACCGGCCTGAAGGCCTGGCAGGACGCCCTGGTTGCCTACGGCAACCAGCAGGGGTTCCAGGTCAACGGCTAGTTCACATGCTGGCAGCGGCCGGAATCCGGTCCGGCCGCTGTCATCCCCTTGCTTTGCTGAAAAGAGTGAGATGACCGAGTTCGCGATCGGTGAGTCAGACTTCCTTCTCGACGGAAAGCCTTTCCGGATTCTGTCCGGCGCGCTGCACTACTTCCGGATGCACCCGGACACCTGGGCCGACCGGATCGAGAAGGCCCGGCTGATGGGCCTCAACACTATCGAGACCTATGTGCCGTGGAACGCGCACAGCCCGGCTCCCGGCGTCTTCGACACCTCCGGGATGCTCGACCTCGAGCGGTTCCTGCGGGAGATCGCCGACGCCGGGCTGTACGCGATCGTCCGCCCCGGGCCGTACATCTGCGCCGAATGGGACAACGGCGGTCTGCCCGCCTGGCTGTTCCGCACGCCGGGGATGGGCGTGCGCCGCTACGAGCCACAGTTCATGACCGCTGTCCGTGAGTACCTGGATAACGTACTGCGGATTGTCCAGCCGCTGCAGGTGGATCAGGGCGGACCGGTCCTGCTCGTCCAGGTAGAGAACGAGTACGGCGCTTTCGGCGACGACCAGACGTATCTGAAGTCGGTGGCCGAGATCATCCGCAATGCCGGGACCACCGTTCCGCTGGTGACGGTCGATCAGCCGGTCGACGCGATGCTGGCGGCCGGCGGCCTGGACGGCGTACTGCGGACCGGATCGTTCGGATCGCGCGCTGACGAGCGGCTGGCGACGCTGCGGAAGCACCAGCCGACCGGGCCGTTGATGTGCATGGAGTTCTGGGACGGGTGGTTCGACCACTGGGGCGGACCGCACCACACGACCGGGGTTTCCGAGGCTGCGGCCGAGTTGGATGCGCTGCTGGCGGCCGGTGCCTCGGTCAACATCTACATGGTCCACGGCGGCACGAACTTCGGGCTGATGAGCGGGGCCAACGACAAGGGCGTGTACCGGCCGACGATCACGTCGTACGACTATGACGCCCCCTTGGACGAGGCGGGGAACCCGACGGCGAAGTTCCACGCCTTCCGGGAGGTGATCTCCCGGTACGCGCCTGTCCCCGACGTGGTCCCGGCGTCGGGGACGGCCGCGCCGGAGACTTCCGCGGCGCTCGGCTCGCCGATCCGGCTCCTCGCGGATCCTTCGGCCTGGGGTGCCGTCAGCGAGCACGCTTCGATGCCGACACTCGACGACCTGGACGCGCGCCTGGCGCTCTTCCAGACTTCCGTTGATGTCGACGGGCCGACGTTGTTGAGCGTTGATGAGGTGCGGGACCGTGCGTACGTGTTCCTGGACGGCGCTCCGCTCGGTGTGCTCGATCGCGAGCGGCACGACCGGGCGCTCATGCTTCCGCACGGTGGGCGGCTCGAGATCGTCGTCGAGGACCAGGGGCGGGTCAACTACGGGCAGCGCCTCGGTGAGCCCAAGGGTCTGATCGGTCCGGTCCAGCTCGGGTCTGAGGAGCTGCGCGGCTGGTCGGCGCGGGTGATCGACCTCGACGGCGTACCCGAGCTGTGGACTTCCTTGGACGGCGGCGGTCCGGCGCAGGATGCCCCCGGCGTCGGGCCGACTGCCTGGCGCGCCGGCTTCGACGTGTCCTCGCCGGTAGATCACTTCTTGTCGACCGTTGCCTGGGGCAAGGGGATCGCCTGGGTCAACGGCTTCTGCCTCGGCCGCTACTGGCGCCGCGGCCCCCAGGAGACGCTCTACATCCCGGGCCCGGTCCTACGCCCCGGCCGCAACGAACTCGTCGTACTGGAACTGGACGTAATGGCAGAACCAGCGGCGCACTTCGTCTCGGCCCTGTCCCTCGGCCCCCTCGAGCTCTAACCCCCGCCCTCCGGAGCCACACGGTGGCTTCAGTGGCGGCACCGAAGTAGCGCACGGTGGCTTCAGTGGCAGGAGGTGGAACAGGTGGGTCCGGCGTCGCTGTGGCCGGACCCACCTGGCTCAGGTAGAGGCCGGTGTCGAGGCTTGGGCTCGGGTCGGCGCCGGGGCTGAGGTCGGGGCGTGCGCCATGCCGACCTTGGTGGCGAGGAGATCGGCTACCGCGTGGACCGCGCGGAGGGTCGGTGCGGGGGTGCCGGTCAGATCGGCTAGCTCGACCACCGCGGCGAGGATGACGTCGAGTTCGAGTGGCTTGTCCTTCTCCAGGTCCTGCAGCATCGAGGTCTTGTGCTCGCCGACGCGTTCGGCGCCGTTGATGCGCTTGTCCACCGAGATGTCCGGGTGGCAGCCGACCGCGGCGGCGATCTCCAGCGTCTCCTCCATCATCAGCCGGATCATCGCCCTGGTGCCCTGGTGCTTGGCGATCTCCACCATCGTCGCCCGGGCCAGCGCGCTGATCGGGTTGAACGCCGCGTTGCCGAGCAGCTTGATCCAGATGTCCTTGCGGATGTCCTCTTCGACCGGGCACTTCAGCCCGCCCGCGACCATCGCCTCGCTGAAGGCCACACAGCGCTCGGACACCCCGCCGGCCGGCTCGCCGATTGAGAACCGGGTGCCTTCCAAATGCCGTACGACGCCCGGCCCTTCGAGCTCGGTCGAGCAGTACACGACGCACCCGATGGCACGGTCGAGCGCCAGTACCCGGGTGACCGAGCCGTCGGGGTCGACCGACTCGATCCGGCGACCGTCGTACGGGCCCTTCAGACCGTGGAAGTACCACCACGGGATCCCGTTCTGTGCCGCCACGACCACCGTGCCGTCGTGCAGCAACGGCTCGAGCAGCGGGCCGGCACTCGCATAGGAGTTGGCCTTCAGCCCGAGGAAGACATAGTCGACCGGCCCGACCTCGGCCGGGTCGTCGGTGGCCGGCGTCCGGGCATCGAAGTCGCCGCGCGGACTGAGCACCCGCACGCCGTACTCGCGGATCGCCTCCAGGTGAGCACCTCGCGCGATCAGATGAACCTCGGTCCCGCCGCGATGCAGCGCCGCGCCGACATAGGCACCGATCGCGCCGGCGCCAAGAACAGCAACTCTCATGGTCGTCCCACCTTCCGGAGGGGCTTGGTATACCGCATACAGTAGGCGGGAGCCCGAATGCGGTCAAGATCACATCCCCGGCAAGCGCTCGCCCATTTCCTGAGAGGTCCGCCCGTTCTTGAGAGGATGGCGGGAGGGCAGGCGGACATCGGGCTGGCGGAGCTACCGCCGTACCCGTTTGCGTGCGAATGCGGCCGGTCTGGGTGCTCGGCTTTTTGGTCGGGGACGCCGGATGAGTACGACGTACGGCGTGGCGACGGGTGGTTGTTGGTGTGCTGAGCGTGCTAGGGTCGGCGGTGGTTGCAGTTTTTGCAGTTCCACGTTCGTTGCGAAGCGCCCGCGGAGTGTAATCCGCCGGGCGTTTTCTCATTCCAGGCCTTGGTCTGTTGTGGGAGGGCTCGTTGCGGCAACCCGGGCGCCGGCACCCGTCGGGCCCGACCCGTGCCCATCATGGGCCCAAAAAGGAGTACAGCATGGCCAGCGGAACAGTGAAGTGGTTCAACGGTGAAAAGGGCTTCGGCTTCATCACCCAGGATGGCGGCGGCGCCGACGTGTTCGTCCACTACTCGGCGATCGCGACGGACGGCTTCCGGTCGCTCGACGAGAACCAGAAGGTCGAGTTCGACGTAGCCCAGGGCCCGAAGGGCCTCCAGGCGGAGAACGTCCGCCCGGTCTGAACCACCACTACGACAGGCCCGGCCATGCTTTGGCCGGGCCTGTTGTCATGTGCTCCAGAGGTACTCGCCGTCGTCCAGCTGGTCAGTGCGGCTGAGTCCTGCGGCCGCGGTAACTGCTGCTGAAGCAGCGTGGTCAGGGTGAACGTGGGCGATGATCCGCTCGACGCCGTGCGCCTTCAGCCAGGCGACGAGACCCAGCGCGGCCTCCTTGGCGAAGCCTCGGCCCTGCCAGTCCGTGCCGACGACCCAGGCGATCTCCGCCGTACTGCCAGTCACTGTCGCCTGTACGTAGCCGATGAGGTTCTCGCCGTGCTGGATGACCCAGTTGAGCCAGTGCTCGTCGGCACGCCCCGGTCCGTCGAGCTGACGGCGGTAGCGGGCCCCCAATGCCTCCGCGGCCGGCGGCTCGCCACCGGTGAAGGTGTAGAGGTCACCGGCAAGCACTGTCGCCATTTCCTCGGCGTACTCGACCCGCAGTGGTAGGCAGGACAGGCGGGCGGTGTCGAAGCTGGTGGCGATCACGGGTTTCTCCTATGTCAAGCCGCAGCCGGGAGGCTGGTTGTAGGTCGGCTGTGATGGTCGTTGGTGAGGTGGTTGAAGACGGTGCGTGCGAGGCG
>NZ_SLWR01000008.1 GCF_004345665.1 Kribbella antiqua | reverse complement strand
CGTCCTGAGCCAGGATCAAACTCTCCGTTGAAAAATATGACAAACCAGAAAACTGGTGAGTCGACACATCGAGTGATCCTTTGAATCAGAAACAAATCAAACTGACTTGAATCAAAAATATTTCAAAGGAATCCGCCACAGAACAACAGACAACCCACCACCCAAAGTCAAAGACCAGGGGCTAGGAGAGTCGACCAATGCCTGTGAACGGGGATACAACTTAAATTTCGGCATTGACTTTCGGCACGCTGTTGAGTTCTCAAGAATCGGACGCACACCGCATCTCGACCTTTCGGCCAGGATTCCGGGGCAACCTACGTTACTCTACCGGAGCAGATCCACTGAGTCAAGACCCAATTTTCTGACCCTCCACCCGCGCCTAAGCTACCGGCCCGAGTCAGACGACGCGGTTCGGCTCAGCTAGCCTTAGGGGGTTCGGAGCGACCGGCCGCTTTCGCGTCCCGCGCCTCGCTCCAACAAGAAGAACATTACGTGGCTTCCAGGTAGCCGGTCAAATCGGTTCCCGGTGGGCAGGATCACATGGCTGTAATTTGCCCTCAGGAGCCCGTTTGTGGGAGTGGAGTCCCTGCCGTCAGCCGAGAGCCGACGACGCCAGAACCCCTGCAAACGAACGCTTCCCGCGGCGCAGCACCAGCACTCCCCCCGGCAGCAGGTCATCGGAGCCGGGCACGTACTCGGCGTCCTTGACCTTCTCGTTGTTGAGGTAGCCACCGCCCTCGGCGACCGTGCGCCGGGCCGCCGACTTGCTGGCGACCAGACCTGACTTCACCAGCAGGTCGCCGTACGTCGGCATCGGTTCGCCAGCCCCTAGTTCGACGTGGGGTGCTTCGCGGAGTGCGGCGACCAGTGTGGAGCCGTCGAGGGATGCGAGCTCCCCCTGGCCGAAGAGCGCTCTGGATGCCTCCTGGACCCGCGTTGTCTCCTCCGAGCCGTGCACCAGCGTGGTGACGTCCTCTGCGAGCAGTCGCTGGGCTTCCCGGGCTTGCGGGCGCTCCGCTGTCGCTTTCTCCAGCTCGGCGATCTCCTCCGGCGTACGGAAGGTGTAGAACCGCACCAGCTGCATCACGTCGCGGTCGTCGGTGTTGAACCAGAACTGGTAGAAGGCGTACGGCGACGTCAGCTCCCGGTCCAGCCACACCGTGCCGGACTCCGTCTTGCCGAACTTGGTCCCGTCAGCCTTCGTCACCAGCGGAGTGGCCAGTGCGTGCGCCTTGCCGGCCTCAGTACGGCGGATGAGCTCCACGCCGGCGGTGAGGTTGCCCCACTGGTCGCTGCCGCCTGTCTGGAGCGTGCAGTTGTGGCGGCGGTACAGCTCCAGGTAGTCCAGAGACTGCAGCAGCACGTAGCTGAATTCGGTGTAGCTGATCCCCTGCTCCAGCCGCGCCTTCACCACCTCACGGCCGAGCATCCGGTTCACCGGGAAGTGCTTGCCGATGTCACGCAGGAAGTCGAGGGTGTTGAGGTCCTTGGTCCAGTCGTAGTTGTTGACGATGCGCCCTGGGTTCGGCAGCGCTGGGTCGAAGTCGATGAACTTCTCCACCTGGCCGCGGACCTTCTCGACCCACTGCTGTACGACGTCCTTCGGGTTCAGCACCCGCTCCGACGACTCCTTGGGGTCGCCGATGAGACCGGTGGCGCCACCGACGAGGCCGATCGGGTTGTGGCCGGCCAGCTGGAGGCGGCGCAGCGTCAGCAGCTGCAGCAGGTTGCCCATGTGCAGGCTGGGCGCAGTGGGGTCGAAGCCGACATAGGAGGTGATCGGTCCGGCCGCCATAGCGGCCCGCAGCGCGTCGGGATCGGTGGAGTGCGCGATCAGGCCACGGCTCTCCAGCTCGTCGAGCACCTGGGTGCGGCTTACGGTCCCGCTGTCGGTCACTTGTCTCTCCTCGAGTACGTCGGTCAGCTACAAGTGTCCTGTATGGGCCTCAAGCAGGGTCGGGGCGGGTGAGGACTGCCCGCAACTGCGGGTGGAGCGCGTGGCCGTCCGGCGCGTGGACTGTGGCGGCGGTCGGGCGGTGTGGGTCGTGAGCACCAGGGTCCGGGTTTGGGACGGGGAGGCCGTGAGACAGGACCTGTTCCGCCGGAGTCAGCTGGCGGATGCCGATGGCTCGCACGTGGTCCGGATGCGTCTGCGCGAAGTCGCCGTACAGCTGGGGGTCGTGCTGGCCGTCGTCACCGATCAGCACCCACCGGACGTTTGGGAACTCCACTGCCAGCCGTCGTAGCGCGGTGCGCTTGTGCTCCCGGCCGCTGCGGAACCAGCCGGTGTTGGTCGGCCCCCAGTCCGTGAGCAGCAGCGGGCCGGCCGGGTAGCCGTGCCGGGCCAGGAAGCGGGTCAGGGTAGGTGCTGTGTTCCAGGCTCCCGTGGAAAGGTAGAAGATCGGCGCTCCTGGGTGGTCCGCCAGCAGAGCGGCGTACAGCTCGGCCATCCCTGGTACGACGCGACGCGCCTGCTCGTCGCGGACGAAGGTGTTCCAGGCGGCGATCAGTGGACGCGGCAGCATCGTCAGCATCACCGTGTCGTCGATGTCGCTGACCAGACCGAAGGTCGCGTCCGGGTCCGGGACGTACACCCGCGCCCGGGCCTGCCGCTCGCCGTGCACCCCCAGGTTGATCTCGTGCCACCCCGGCGGCAGCGCCACCGGCACGGTGAGGTCGATGAAGCCGCCGCGGTCCGTGACGGCCTCGAAGGTCTCGCCGCCCACAGTGACCGACACGGGCACCTTGGTGGCCGGTGCGGTGACGAAGACGCGCCAGCCCCGCACCACCTGGTCCTCGTCGTACCGCGGCTGGTTGCGCGGGTCACGACTCAGTACGACGCGCGCCAGCACGCGGACAGACTCAGTAGTGCCGTAGCCGACGTGCGGGATGATCCGCTCTCGCCAGCCGCGACGCCGCAGGATCGCCTGCACCCCGATGTTGAACCAGTCCTCGAGACGGGACGAGTAGTGCGGACGGGCCATGCTCGAAACCTACCCGTAGCCAGGTCCGCTATGCCTGCAGGCCCACGCCCTGGGAAGACCTTTACCCAACTGCCGGAAGTCCTTTGAGAACTGTCGGCGCCAGCACCTACGGTCGTCGCATGACACAGACCTCTGCCGCTCTTGGGATGTGCTTCCCGCGGACCTTCCCCGCTGCCCTGGTGACCGACGTCGCCCGCCGTCTGGACGGAGGTGGTGCCGACGAGTTGTGGATCATCGAGGACTGCTTCTACACCGCCGGTCCGTCCCTTGTCGCCGCCGCTCTGACCTCCACCGAACGCCTCACCGTCGGCCTCGGCATCGTGCCCGCCGTGGCACGGACGGCCGCGGTCACGGCGATGGAGTTCGCCACTCTGGACGCGCTGGCGCCAGGGCGGTTCCTGCCCGGCATCGGTCATGGAGTGCAGGAGTGGATGGGGCAGATGGGCGTCCGGCCGAAGTCGCCGCTCACTGCGCTCGAAGAGGTCACCACTGCCGTCACACGGCTGCTCGCGGGTGAGAACGTGAGCGTCGACGGCAAGACCGTCTACCTGCAGGACGTGAAGCTCGACGCTCCCCCGGTCCAGCCACCACCGATCCTGCTCGGGGTCATGGGCCCGAAGTCGATGGCACTCGCCGGACGCGTCGGCGGTGGCGTCGTACTCGCGGAGCCGGCCACTCCGTCGTACGTGCGTCAGTCGGTGGAGTACGCCGGTTCGCCGGAAGGCTTCCAGGTCGCGGTGTTCAGCGCCTTCTGTGTGCGGAGTGACCGCAAGGCGGCGTACGAGTGGACCGCGCCGTGGCTCGAGTGGCGGATCAACGACAACCACCCGGGGCTCACGGCGCTGCCGTTCTTCGACGACCTCAAGAAGCTGTACGACGACTCCGGTGTGGACGGCTTGGTCGGGATGCCGGTCGACTGGTGGACCGAGATCGGAGCCGTCGGCACAGTGGACGACGCCGCCGCGCACATCGCGAAGCTGGAAGCCGCCGGGGCGCACCACATCGGGCTGTTCCCGGACCCAGAGGTGGAGCACGGCCTGCCGCAGCTCGACTACGTGCTGGAGCTGGCCAAGCGCTAGGCGCGCCGTTTGGGCACGTGCGGGCGGTACGGCGAGACCGTCGGCTCACCGGGGATCCAGAACCGCCACGGCCAGTCGGCGGCCTCGCGGAGTCCGACTCTGGGGCCGGTGGCGGGCTCGCCGTCGAAGCCGGGGCCGGGCAGGAGCTGGACGTGGGAGTCCTTCGACAGCAGGTCGGCGCCGTTGTCGTCGCGGCCGATGCCGAGGGCAACGCACATACGGGCCGGACCGCGCGCGAGGTCGCGGTCCGGGTTCCCGTTCGGCCGCTTCGCGACCGGCCCTGGCAGCACCCCAGCCGACCGCCCTGCTTTCACCCCACCGGACTGGTTGAACTTGACCTGCTGACCGTTTGCCGCGCCACGGCGGGCCCTCGCCAGGTCGGCACCTTCGACGATCTCGCCGGCCCGGAGCAGTACCGCCGAAGGCTGACCGTCCGGGCCGGCGCTGATGTTCATGCAGAAGTGCATGCCGTAGGTGAAGTACACGTACAGGAACCCGGGCGGGCCGAACATCACCGCGTTGCGAGCCGTCTGGCCGCGGTACGCGTGGGAGCCGGGGTCGTTCGGGCCGTCGTACGCCTCGACCTCGGTGAGACGTACGGCGACCACGCCCTCGTCGGTGGTGCACCGCAGGACCCTGCCGAGGACCTTCGGGGCTACCTCGAGGACGGGACCTGCGAGCAGCGAGCGGCGTAACGGCATGCGCAGCACCCTAAGCGACCCAGGCTCGAGCCAACTAAAGGTGCTAGCCCAAGCGGGTGGTGTGCTTGGCGGCGCGGGTGCGGAGTTCCGTGAGCTGCTCGGTGACGCGGTCGGCCGCCGTACCGCCGCGGGTGTTCCGGGACGCCAGCGACCCCTCGACGGTCAGCACCGAGCGGACCTCCGGCGTGAGCGACGGCGAAATGGCAGCCAGATCCTCGTCGGTCAGGTCCCAGAGCTCGATCCCCCGCTTCTCGCACTCCTGCACGCAAGCACCAGCGACCTCATGCGCCACCCGGAACGGCACCTTCTGCCGGACCAGCCACTCCGCGATGTCGGTCGCGAGTGAGAACCCCTGCGGCGCCAGCTCCTCCAGCCGGTCCGTCTGGAACCGCAGCGTCCGGATCATCCCGGTGAACGCGGGCAGCAGCACCTCGAGGGTGTCGATGGAGTCGAAGACCGGCTCCTTGTCCTCCTGCAGGTCCCGGTTGTACGCCAGCGGCTGCGCCTTCAGCGTCGCCAGCAGGCCGCTCAGGTTGCCGATCAGCCGGCCGGCCTTGCCGCGGGCGAGCTCGGCGATGTCCGGGTTCTTCTTCTGCGGCATGATGCTCGACCCGGTCGAGAAGGCGTCGTCCAGCTCGACGAAGCCGAACTCCTTCGTCGCCCAGATGATCACCTCTTCGGCCTGCCGGGACAGGTCGATACCGATCTGCGCCGCGACAAAGGCGAACTCGGCCACGAAGTCTCGTGACGCGGTCCCGTCGATGGAGTTCGCCGACGAGTTGGTGAAGCCCAGCTCAGTGGCGACGTACTGCGGATCCAGTCCGAGCGAGCTCCCCGCCAGCGCACCAGACCCGTACGGCGAGTCCTCGGCGACCCGAGCGTCCCAGTCAGCCAGCCGGTCGAGGTCGCGGATCAGCGGCCAGGCGTGCGCCAGCAGGTGGTGCGAGAGCAGGACCGGCTGCGCGTGCTGGAGGTGCGTGCGGCCCGGCATGGCGACGCCGAGGTGCTTCTCCGCCTGCTCGGCCAGCGTGTTCACCTGGTCCAGCACGAGGCGGCTGATGATCCGGCCGTGCTCACGCAGGTACCCCTTGAACAGCGTGGCGACCTGGTCGTTCCGCGAGCGCCCGGCCCGCAGCCGCCCACCGAGCTCAGCGCCCAGCCGCTCGAGCAGCCCACGCTCCAGCGCGGTGTGCACGTCTTCGTCGCTCTCGGCCGCCACGAACTTCCCCGCGAGTACGTCGTCGAGCAGCCCGTCCAGACCGGCCAGCATCGCCGACAGGTCCTCGTCGGTCAGCAGCCCGGCCCGGTGCAGCACCTTCGCATGCGCCTTCGAGCCGGCGATGTCGTACGGCGCCAGCCGCCAGTCGAAGTCCGTCGACTTGCTCAACGCCGCCAGAGCGTCAGCCGGCCCACCCACAAACCGGCTACCCCACAGCGATGCACTCTCTCCCGTACTCATTTCAACAGTCCTTACTTGGGTTCGCGGGCGGCCAATGACAGGAAGCGGGCGGCCAGTGCGGGTCCGCCGGTCGGGTTCCGGGAGACGACCATGACGGTGTCGTCGCCCGCGATGGTGCCGAGTACGTCGTCCAGTCCCACGTGGTCGATCGCCGACGCGAAGTACTGGGCCGCACCCGGCGGGGTTCGCAGGATGACCAGGTTGGCGCTGCCTTCGGCTGACACCAGCAACTCCGATGCGACCCGCGCGAGGCGGGCTTCGAAGGCGGCCGCCTCACCGGCTCGCGGCGTACGGTCACCGCCTTCACCCGGTACGGCGTACACCAGCTGGCCGGCGGCGTCGCGGACCTTCACCGCGCCGATCTCGACCAGGTCGCGGGACAGCGTTGCCTGGCCGACGACCAGACCGGAGTCGGCGAGCAGGTCGGCGAGCTCGGTCTGCGAGCGAACCGGCTGCCGGCCGAGCAAGTCGACAATGCGCTGCTGACGCGCGGTCTTCGTCGTCGGCACTGCGATGCTCATGCCTCGAAACTCCTTGCCAACAGCCACGAGAGCAAGGCCTTTTGGGCATGCAGGCGGTTCTCGGCTTCGTCCCAGACGACCGACTGCGGTCCGTCGATGACCGCTGCCTCGATCTCCTTGCCCCGGTAGGCCGGCAGGCAGTGCAGCACGATCGCGTCGGAGCTTGCCTTCGACATCAGTTGCTCGGTCACCGCAAACGGGACGAACGGTGCCTCCCGCAACGATGCCTCGGCCTCCTGTCCCATCGACACCCAGGTGTCGGTGGCAACGACATCGGCACCGTCCACGGCCTCGAGAGGATCAGCGGTCCACGCGGCCGACCCACCGGTCTCCACAGCGATCTCGGCAGCCTTCGCGAGTACGGCGGGATCCGGCTGGTACTCGGCCGGTGAGCCCACCACGACGTGCATCCCGGCGGTGACGCCGCCGAGCAGGTACGAGTGCGCCATGTTGTTCGCGCCGTCGCCGAGGTAGACCAGCTTCAGTCCGGCGGTCGAGCCCTTGTGCTGCCGGACGGTGAGCAGGTCCGCGAGGATCTGGCACGGGTGGAACTCGTCGGTCAGCGCGTTCACGACCGGCACGCGCGATGCGGCGGCCATCTCCTCGATCCGGGTGTGCGCGAACGTCCGCCAGACGATCGCCGCGACCTGCCGGTCGAGCACGCGGGCGGTGTCGGCGATCGGCTCGCCGCGGCCCATCTGCGAGGTCTGCGCGTCGATGATCAGCGGCGCGCCGCCCAGCTCGGCGATCCCGACCGCGAACGAGATCCGGGTCCGGGTCGACGTCTTGTCGAAGATCACCGCGACCGTCTTCGGCCCGGCCAACGGCTGGTGACTGTACCGATCGGCCGCCAGCTGAGCAGCCAGCGTCAGGACCTCGTCCTGCTCGACCGGGCTCAGATCGTCATCTCGCAAAAAATGCCTCGTCATCCCGCCTCCACCTGGTCCAGCAAGCCCGGGAGGGCCGCGACGAAACTGTCGGCATCAGCCTTGCTCAGGATGTACGGCGGCGCCAGCCGCAACGCGTTCGGGATCGGGTTGTTGATCACGAACCCGGCCTCCAGCGCCAGCTGCGCCACCTGGTCCGACACCGGCTGGGTCAGCTCGATTGCCAGCAGCAACCCGCGGCCCCGGACGCCGGCGATCAATCGGTGGTCGAGGGCAATGATCGACGACGCGAGGTGGTTGCCGACAGCATTCACCTGAGCCAGCAGCCCGTCCCGCTCGATCACCGTCAGCACAGCAAGGCCGGCGATCGCGGCAACCGGGTTCCCACCAAAGGTCGTCCCGTGGTTGCCCGGCTGCAACAAGTCGGCGGCGGCGCCGAGTCCGATGCAAGCGCCGATCGGGATGCCCGCGCCGAGGCCCTTGGCGACGGTCACCAGGTCCGGCGTGATCCCTTCGGCCTCGAACGCGAACCACGTCCCGGTCCGGCCGATCCCGGTCTGGATCTCGTCGATCCACAGCAGGGCGCCGTGCTCGGAGGTAATCCGCCGAGCCGCCTGCAGGTATCCGGCCGGCGGTACGACGACGCCGTTCTCCCCCTGGATCGGCTCGAGCACGACCGCCGCCGTCTCGTCGTCGACCGCCGCGGCCAGCGCCTCGGCATCGCCGTACGGGACGAACTCCACGTCGCCCGGCAGCGGTGCGAACAGCTCCCGGTACGCCGGTTTCCAGGTCACGGCGAGGGCGCCCATCGACCGGCCGTGGAAGGCGCCGACGGTGGACACGATCTTGGTCCTGCCGGTACGGCGGGTGATCTTGAACGCGGCCTCGTTCGCCTCGGTGCCGGAGTTGGTGAAGAACACCTTGCCCGGGGCATCGAAGAGACCGAGCAACTTCTCGGCCAGTGCGATCTGGGGTGCGGAGGCAAAGAAGTTCGACACGTGCCCGAGCGTGGCAAGTTGCGAAGTCACCGCGGACACCACGAACGGGTGCGCGTGACCGAGGCAGTTCACCGCGAGCCCGCCGAGCAGGTCGAGGTACTTGTTGCCGTCGGCATCCCAGAGGTACGCACCCTCACCGCGGACGAGCACCCGCTTGGGCGCGCCGAAGGTGTTCATCAGCGCGCTCGAGTACCGCTGCGACAGCGCCGATTGCGTGCCGTCGACGGTCAATAGCTCGGTCATGAGGGAATCACCTGGGTTCCGCTTCCGGCGTCTGTGAAGATCTCGAGTAGGAGCGAGTGCGGCACCCGGCCGTCGATCACGGTCGCGCGGGAGACGCCCGACTCGACCGCGCGCAGGCAGGCCTCCATCTTCGGCACCATCCCGGACGCCAGCGACGGCAGCAGTTCGGCCAGCTCGGCGGCGTCGATCTGGGTGATGATCTCGTCGCTGTCCGGCCAGTTCCGGTACAGCCCGGCCACATCGGTCAGTACGACGAGCTTCTCCGCGCCGAGCGCGACGGCCAACGCAGCCGCGGCGGTGTCGGCGTTGACGTTGTGCGCCTGGCCGTCCTCGTCCGGCGCGATCGTCGACACCACCGGGATCCGGCCCGCGTCGATCAGGTCGATCACCGCTTCCGGCCGTACGTCGACCACGTCGCCGACCAGCCCGATGTCGACCGACTCGCCGTCCACGATCGCCGTACGGCGTTCCGCGGTGAACAGACCGGCGTCCTCGCCGGACATGCCGACGGCGAACGGGCCATGAGCGTTCAGCAGACCGACCAGCTCCCGGCCGACCTTGCCGACCAGAACCATGCCGACGACGTCCATCGCCTCCGGTGTGGTGACCCGCAGGCCGCCACGGAACTCGCTGTCGATGCCGAGGCGACCGAGCATGTCACTGATCTGCGGCCCGCCGCCGTGGACGACGACGACCCGGACACCGGCGTACCTGAGGAAGACGATGTCCTCGGCGAACGCGCGCTTGAGCTCGTCGTCCACCATGGCGTTGCCGCCGTACTTCACCACAACGGTCTTGCCGTGGAACTGCTTCAGCCAGGGCAGCGCCTCGGTGAGAACAGCGGCCTTCTCGACGGCTTGCGCGTGAGTCGTGGTGATACTCATGACGAGTACGCCGAGTTCTCTTCGACGTACGCGTGCGACAGGTCGGTGGTGAGCACCGTCGCGGACGCCGGGCCGGCGTGCAGGTCGATCACCACGTCGATCTCGAGGCCGCTCAGGTCGGCTTCGGACCGGTCGACACCCTTGCCGCCGGCAACGCAGATCGGTGCCCCGTTCAACGTGATGTCGAGCAACGACGGGTCGAACGCGGTGGGAGCGTTGCCGACGGCCATCGCGATCCGGCCCCAGTTGGGGTCGGAGGCAAA
Organism: Kribbella antiqua; assembly: GCF_004345665.1. Taxonomy (GTDB): domain Bacteria; phylum Actinomycetota; class Actinomycetes; order Propionibacteriales; family Kribbellaceae; genus Kribbella; species Kribbella antiqua. The sequence continues at coordinate 431,029 of NZ_SLWR01000008.1, read as the reverse complement.
GAACGCGGTCTTGCAGAGGTTGTCCTCGGCAACGATCTTCGCGGCGGCGACGGCCTCGGCCTCGGTGGCCGCGCCCTGCACCGTGATGCTGACGTGCTTGGTGACGCCCTCGGCATCGGCCTGCAACTGCTTCACCAGGTCAGCAGCCAGGGTGGTCAGCGCGGCTTCGAAGGCCTCGGGCGTGACCGTGATGCCGGAGGCGCCGGAGCTGAGCAGCAGCACCGTGTCGTTGGTCGACGTACCGCCGTCGACGTCGAGCCGGTTGAAGGTCTTGCCGACGGCGTTCCGCAGCGCGTGGTCGAGATGCGGCTGATCCAGTACGGCGTCCGTGGTGATGACGCTGAGCATCGTCGCCATGTTCGGCGCGCACATCCCGGCGCCCTTCGCAAACCCGCCGATGCTCCAGCCGTCCGGATGCGTCAGCGCGGCCTGCTTCGGCACGTTGTCCGTCGTCATGACCGCTGTTGCCGCAGCCAAGCCTGCCGCGGGACCGGCGCCCAGTGCGGCGACGGCCAGGTCGATCCCAGGGATGAGCGCGGACATCGGCAGCCGCTCGCCGATCAGGCCGGTCGAGCAGACACCGATCTCGGCCGCACCGACGCCGAGCACCTCGGCCAGCTTCTCGGCCGTCTTGTGGGTGTCCTGAAAGCCTTCCGGCCCGGTGCACGCGTTGGCGCCGCCGGAGTTCAGCACGACGGCGCGCAACTTACCGGCGGTAAGAACCTGCTGGGACCACAGCACCGGCGCCGCCTTCACCTTGTTGGTGGTGAAGACGCCGGCGGCGACGTCGTGCGGGCCGTCGTTGACGACGACGGTGAGGTCCGGCTTGCCGGCGGGCTTGATCCCGGCGCTCACCCCGGCCGCGCGGAAGCCGGCCGGCGCGGTCACGCCGGCGCTCCGATCGACCTGGGCGTCGGGCGTGACTGCAATCGTCACGGTGCGACTCCTACGAGGGGAAGGGCCAGGGTCTCGTCGAGACCGGTGGCCAGGTTCATGCACTGCACGGCGCCGCCGGCGGTGCCCTTGGTGAGGTTGTCCATCGCGGCCACGATGACGGCGCGGCCGGTCCGCTGGTCGAGGGCGAGCTGGAGCTGCACGGTGTTCGCGCCGAGGGTGGCCTGCGTCTGCGGCCACTGCCCTTCCGGCAGCACGTGCACGAACGGTTCGTTGCTGTAGGCGTCTTCATACGCCTTCCGCAGCGTCGCGAGATCAGTGCCGTCGGCAACCGGCGCGCTGCAGGTGGCGAGGATGCCACGCGACATCGGCACCAGCACCGGGGTGAACGACACGTTCACCGGCTGATCGGCGTAGGGGGAAAGGTTCTGCTCGATCTCCGGTGTGTGCCGGTGGACGCCGCCGACGCCGTACGCCGTGGCCGACCCCATCACCTCGGCACCGAGCAGGTGCGGCTTGGGCGCCTTGCCCGCTCCCGACGTCCCGCTCACCGCGACCACCACCAACTGGCCGGGGTCTACGAGGCCGTTCTTTACGGCGGGCAGCAGGGCGAGGGTCGACACCGTGGGGTAACACCCCGGTACGGCGACCCGGTTCGCGCCGCGGAGCTTGTCCCGCTGACCCGGGAGCTCCGGGAGTCCGTACGGCCAGGAGCCGGCGTACTCACCGCCGTAGAACTCCACCCAGGCCTCGGCCTCGGTCAGCCGGAAGTCCGCGCCGCAGTCGATCACGGTGACTGTGTTGTCAAGAGCGCCGAGCTGCACTGAAATTTCTGCGGACTGTCCGTGCGGGAGGGCCAGGAACACGACGTCGTGACCGGCGAGGCTCTCCGCCGTGGTCTCGACCAGCGTGCGCCCGGCCAGCGGCACGAGGTGTGGATGGTGGGCGCCGAGCGCCGTACCGGCATTGCCGCCGGCGGTGAGCGCGCCGATCTCGACCTCGGGATGCCCGCTCAGCAGCCGGAGCAGCTCACCCCCCGCATAACCACTGGCACCGGCCACCGCCACCTTCACACTCATATGAATGAGTATGCCATGAACCGGAAAAATATCCAACCAGTCCACCAGCGGGCCGGTACCCGATCCACTCACGTAGAACCACTGATGCCCCGAGCCCTGCCACACACCAAGCTGACCGCTATGCACAGCGACGCAGAAGACCGCAACCAATGATGTGAGCCAGGTCACGTCACGCCGGGTGGCCCGGCGCGTGTCCGAGAGGGTGACGACGACTTGAGGAGGCTCACATGGCCCGGATCGCGCTTGAGCATGACAGGACCTGGTTTGTGCGGTTGGTGGAGTGGGGCAGCCGGAAGAAGTACGGCAAGGTGCCGGATCCCGGGAAGATGGCGTTGCACAACCGGCGGGTGCTGACGACGATGCTGCTGACCGAGGGGTCGGCGGCGCGATGGAACACCGTGGACCCGGTGCTGAAGGCGCTCGCTGTGATGGTGGTGTCGGCGCGGATCGGGTGCAGCTGGTGCATGGACTTCGGGTATTGGGAGTTTCATCACCAAGGCCTCGCCCCGGCGAAGCTGCGGGATGTGCCAGGGTGGCGGGGCAGCGACGTCTACACGGATCTGGAGCGCGCAGTAATGGACTACGCCGAGGCGATGACGGCGACTCCGCCGGAGGTCACCGATGAACAGGTCGAGCGTCTGCGCCGCGACCTGACCGACGAGCAACTGGTCGAGCTCACCGCGATGATCTCGCTGGAGAACTACCGCTCCCGGTTCAACGCCGCCCTCGGTCTCACCAGCCAAGGCTTCAAGGATCATTGCGAGCTGAGGCCGGCGTGAGTACGGAAGAGACCTTGGCGCGTGAGTTCGATGAGCATCGGTCGGTGCTGGTTGGCGCGGCGTACCGGGTGGTGGGCAGCGTGAGCGACGCGGAGGACGTCGTACAGGAGGCCTGGTTGCGGTGGGCAGGGGTGGATCACGAGGAGGTGCGGGACACCCGCGCGTACCTGATCCGCATCACCACCCGGCTCGCGCTCAACCGGCTGCGCGAGCAGAAGGCGCGGCGGGAGCAGTACGTCGGCCCGTGGTTGCCGGAGCCGCTGACGCCCATCGGAGACGACCCCGCCGACACTGTCGAGCTGGCGGACTCGGTCAGCATGGCGATGCTCGTCGTACTCGAGACCCTCACGCCGCTCGAGCGCGCCACGTTCGTCCTGCGTGAGGTGTTCGATCTCCCGTACGACGAGATCGCCGAAACGCTCGGCCGGTCGGAGACCGCCGTACGGCAGCTGGCTCACCGGGCCCGGTCGCACGTCGAGGCGCGGCAGCCGCGGCGGCCGGTGGACAAGGCGCGGCACAACGAGCTCACCATGCAGTTCATGGCGGCCGCCGGATCCGGCGACTTCCATCAGGTGGTGTCGCTGCTCGCGCCGGACGCGGTCCTGATCAGCGACGGCGGCGGCAAGAAGCAGGCGGCGCTGCGCCCGATCCACGGCGCGGACAAGATCGCCCGCTGGCTGTTCGGTGTGCTGGCGCGGAACGAAGGCTACGAGATCCGGATGTCGACCCTGAACGGTCAGTCCGCGTACATCGCCTACTTCGACGACGAGCCGGACACGGTGATCTTCATGGAGACCACCGACGACGCGATCACCGACCTCTACCTCATCCGCAACCCGGACAAGCTCACCACGGTCCCGCCGCTGCACGCACACGAGTGAGGAACGGCCGGAGACGCGCCACGACCTCGTCGAGGTGCGTCTCCAGCAACCAGTGACCGCCGTCCTCGAACAGGTGCAGCTCAGCATCAGGTACGTCGGTCAGGTACGCGCGGGCCGACTCTGCCGGCATGTAACCGTCCTGCGGTCCCCACACGATCAGCGTCGGCGGCTGATGCTTGCGCAGATACGCCTGGTACTCCGGGAACCGCCGTACGCTCTCGGCGATTTCAGCGAAGAAGCCGACCATGATGTCGCGGTGGTCGCGCATCAGCGGCCAGGCGAGCTGCCAGAGGTCAGGGCTGATCCGCTCGGCAACCTCAGGTGCCACCTCGCCGAGCACCTCCTCGCGAAGGCCCTCGAAACTGACGGCTTGCGCGAGCTCGTCCGACGGGTTGGCCCAGTGCGCCTTCAACGCGTCGTACTTCGGCCCGAGTGTCTCCTCGTAGGCGTCACCGTTCTGGATGATCAGCGCGACGATGCGCGCCGGGTCCTTCAGGGCGAGCTGGAAACCGGCTTGCGAGCCGTAGTCGAAGAGATAGAGCGCGAACCGCTCCACCCCCAATGCCTTGACGAACCCGTCAAGCAGGTCCGCATAACCGCCGAAGCTGTAGTCGAAATCGGCCGGCGCCTCGCTGTACCCGAACCCGGGGAAGTCAGGCGCCAGCAGCCGCCATTCGTCGGCGAGGGCGGGCATGAGGGCGCGGTACTGGAAGGACGAGGACGGGTAGCCGTGCGGCAGCAGTACGACGGGAGCGTCGGGCGGGCCGGCTTCGCGGTAGAAGATGTCGACGCCGCCGACGTTGACGGTTTTGTGTGTGACGGTAGCCATGTAGCCCGGTGTACCCACCTCGGCGGACCGTAGACTATCTGCAACTCAGTCGCAGATGGAGGCGGTGTGAAATACCTGGTGGTGGAACCGGACGAGACGTTGGCGCCTGGGCTGCGGGCGGACCTGCTGGATACCTGGGTGGCGGCTACCGATGCGGGTGGCGCGGTCGGGTTCACCGCACCGGCGCCGGTCGAGAAGGTTGCCGACGCGCTCGACGCGGCGCTCGGGCGCGTGGCCGCCGGGCTCGACCTGCTGGGCGTGCTGCACAACGGGGAGCGGTACGTCGGGATGGGGCTGCTGGTGAGTCGAGGCGCCCATTGGCGCACGGTGCTCCGGCTGATGGTCCACCCGGCGTACCAGGGCAACGGCGCGGGACGGCTGCTGATGGAAGGGCTGCGCGGATCTGCCGTCGACCTTGGACTGCTGCAGCTCCAGCTGACGATCCGCGGCGGCACCGGCCTCGAGAACTTCTACCAACCACTCGGCTATCACGTGGTCGGCCGGCACCCACGCGCGATCCGCCTCGCCGACGACGACTACCGCGACGAGATCACCCTGATCAAAAGCCTGTAGGCACGACTTCCGGCCCTCGCCGACGGCTGGTCGGAGCCGACGGCTGAGCGTCAGCTCGGTGCGTTGTGCGTGGTTGGTGAGTGCTGGAAATCCGGTCAGCGCGAGCGTCGGGAGATGGCGGCCAGGGTCGCGCCCAGGGCGGTGAGCAGCGCGCCGAGAGTCAGCAAGACAGCAGGCGGGCCGCCGGTGGCCGGGATGGTCTCGACGACGTCGACGTCCGGTGTCGGTGGGGCGCCGACCCGGAATCGCACCGGGGCAGCGACGACCGTGCCCTCCGCGTCGGTCCGCTCGTAGGTGACCTTGGCCATGCCGGTGAAGCCAGACGCCGGGACCAGCTTGATCGTGCCGTTGGAGTCGACACTCCAGGTGCCGTCGGCGTCGACGTACTGCTTCGTGCAGGTGGCGGGGCCGGTGCGGAGGCAGACTGTGCTCGGCGATCCGCCGCCGTCGTTAAGGAGCGGGTTCACCGCGACCGGGTTGCCCGGCGTACCGGTGCCGGTGTCCTCAGTGGCCGTGGCGAGGATCGGCTCGGCGACAGTGACCTCGAGCAGTGCCGCGTCCGCGCTGCCGTTGGCGTCGGTGACCCGGTAGGCGACCGATCTCGTCGTACCGCTGAAGTCTTCGGCAGGGGTGAAGGTGACCACACCATCGGAGCCGACCGCAAAGCGGCCCTCATCCGCGATGGTCACCGACTTCTTGTCCTGCCCGTCCGCCGGATCACGCAGTACGACGGACTCCGGCATGAGCGGCGCCGACTGATCACCGGCCTTGTCGTTGCCCAGCACCTGAACGACAACTGCCTTGCCAAAGCCTGTACGCGCGCTGTCGTCGACGGCCACCGGACGCACCGGAACCACCGTCGCCGTGATCGTCGCGCGGGCCGCGTTGTGGTTGCTGTCCTTCACCTCGTACGCCGCCGGCCGCGCGGTGCCGGTGAACGTCGGCACCGGGCTGAACGTGACCTTGCCATTGGCAACTGCGAACTCGCCCTGACCAGCGGCGACCAAGCGATCCACGAGACCCGACGGGCCGACGAGCAAGACCGTTGCCGGATCCAACGATGCTCCAGGCCCCGGCTTGTCGTTCGCCAGCGGATCCACGGTCACCGGCAGATGCTGCTTGGTCCGCGCCGCATCGGGGGTCGCCACGGGCCGAGCCTGGACGGTCACGGTCAACGCAGCCGTCCCGATGCTCCCGTTGCTGTCGGCAACTTGATAGCCGACCGGCGTCGCCGTACCGGCGAACCCGTCGACAGGCGTGAGCCGGATCCCGCCATCGGGCTGCACGGTGTATGTGCCCTCGCCCGCCACCTCCAGCGACGGCACGGGATCACCGGACACCGGGTCGATCAACCGCACCTCGTGCAGCGACGCCGACGCGTCACCAGGCTTGTCGTTCGCCAGCACGGCCACGGTCACCGCGGTCTCGAACGGCGTAGTCGCCTTGTCATCCACGACGACTGGAACAACCGGCTGGACCGTCACCGCGACAGTCGACGCGGTCGTGTTGCCGCTCGTGTCCGTCACGCGATAGGCGACCGAGGCGACACCGCGGAACGTCGCGAGCGGGTCGAGCTTGAGCTGCCCGGTGACCTTGTCGACTGTGAAGGTGCCCTGTCCCGAGACTGTTGCCGCCCGCCCCCACTGTCCCGCGTACACCTGGACCGACGTCTTCTCGAGTTCGGCGTCCGTCCCCGGCTTGTCGTTGGCCAGCGGGTCCAGAGTCATGGTGACGTTCTGCTTCGTCGTACCCGAATCGGCCGCGGCCTCGGGGCCCTTGCCCACGGTCAGGAAGAGCAGGCCCTCTGCGGTCGTGCCGTTGTCGTCCGTGATCCGGTACGTCGCCGGCGTCGTCACGCCCTGGTAGTCCTTGACCGGCGTGAAGGTGATCGACCCGTCGTCGCCCGCGGCGTAGCTGCCTTCACCGGCCTGGGTCACCTTCTTGCGATACCCACCACCCGCGGGATCCTTGAGCACCAGGCTCGACCGGACCAGCGGCGCCGACGGATCGCCGGGCTTGTCGTTGGCCAGCACGTTCACCGCGATCGGCTGGTTGTACGGCGTGATCGCCGAGTCGTCGACGGTGACCGGCCAGATCGGCGTGACCTGCATGGTCAGCGTGGAAGCGGCGACGTTGTCGTTCGAGTCGGCGACGCGGTAGTTGATCGCCAGCGCCTTGCCGCGGAAGGCCGGCAGCGGATCGAAGACGACCGCGCCGCTGGGCTGCACGGTGTAAGTGCCCTGCCCGGGGACGGTGACCTTCTTCAAGTAGCCGGCCGTCCGGGCCGCGGGATCGAGCAGCCCAACCGTGGACGGGTCGAGCTTCGCGTCCGTGCCCGGGCTGTCGTTGGACAGGACGTTCACGGTCACCGGGACGTCCTGCTGCGTCGACGCGGAGTCGGCGACGGCGATCGGCGGCAGACCGACCGTGATCCACAGCGTCGCGGTCGTCAACGTTCCGTTGCTGTCGGCCACTTGATACGTCAGCACAGTCCCTGGACCGCGGAAGGTCGCGCCTGGATCGAAGGACACCACTCCCCCGGCAGCGGTGTAGACGCCCTCGTTCGGGATCGTCACAGTTGCCTTGAGCATCCCATCGGCCGGATCGGTCAGCAGCAGCGAGCTCGGTAGCAATGGCGCCGAGGTGTCACCCGGCTTGTCGTTCGCCAGCACCTTGACCTTGACAGTCTTGTCGTACGGCGTCGTCGCGGTGTCGTCAGCCGCCACCGGAGTAATGGGCGTGATGGTGACGGTGATGGTCGACCGAGCCGCCTGGTCGAACCAGTCCGACACGCGATACGTCACCGGGGTCGCCGTACCCGTGAAGCCCGGCAGCGGATCAACGGTCACGGTGCCGTCGAGATTCACCTGGTAGCTGCCCTGGCCTGCGACCTTGACCAGCTTCTTCAGTGAGCCATCGGCCGGATCGACCAGGACCACGCTGACCGGGTCGAGGCCCGTGCCCTCGCCTGCCGTGTCGTTGGCGAGCGGATCGAGGACCAGCCGGACGTTCTGCTTGCCGGTGGCCGTGTCGGGCTTCGCGGTCGGCGGGTCCGGCTTCGCGATGTTGACGGTCAGCGTCGCAGTGGCCAGCGTGCCGTTGACATCCGAGACGCGGTAGGTGATCGGCGCCGCGACACCGGTGTAGGTCGGCAGCGGATCAACCTCGATCTTCCCCTCCTGCGTCACCGTGTACGACGCCTCGCCGTCGACGACGACCTTGGTCTTCGGCTCCTGCGTCTTCGGGTCGAGCACCCGCACGCTGCTCGGCACCAGCGGCACCGCCGGATCGCCCGCACTGTCGTTCGTCAGCACGGCGACAGTGATGGTCGCGTCATAGGACGCTCGCGCCGTGTCGTCCGACGCATCCGGCTGCACCTTGGTCACCTGGACCGCGAGCGTCGACTTCCCGATCGCCCCGTTGCCGTCAGCAACCTGGTAGCTGACCGGCGTCGCCGTACCACTGAAGGCCGGCAGCGGCTCGAAGAGGACCTGACCGTCAGGCTTCGCCGTGTACTTGCCTTGTCCCGCGACGCTGAGAGTCGGCATTGGCTTGCCCGAGGCGATCAGCCGCACGCTGTCCAGCACCAGCGCGGACCCGGTCGGCCCAGGCTTGTCGTTGTCCAGTACGCCGATCAGGACCGAACCACCCTGCAGCGTCGTGATCGCATCCGGGTTCGCCACCGGCGGACCGGGCGCGTCGACGGACACGGTCAGCTCGGCTCGCGCCGGCGTCCCGTTCAGGTCGGCCACCTGATAGGTCTGTGGCGTCGCGACTCCCTTGAACCCGTGCACCGGCCGGAACGTCACCTTGCCGTCGGCAATCAAGAAGGTGCCCTGCCGCGGCACGGTCACCTTGTCGACAAGTTTGCCGTGATCAACCAGTCGCAGACTCGCTGGATCCAGCGGAGCGTCCGGCGATCCGGGCAGGACGTTGTCCAGCACCGGTACGACGATGTCCGTGTCGAACGGCGTCGACACCGAGTCGCCACTCGCCTTCGGGGTCACTGGCGTGACTGTGACGGTCAAGGTCGACTCGGCGTTCTGCTGCGTGCTGTCCGTGACGCGGTAGCCGAGAGAGGTGCCGACGCCAGTGAACTGCCGCAGCGGGATGAAGTCCACGCCGCCGTTCGGCTTGACGGCGTACGTGCCCTCGCCGGCGATGACGACCTTCCTCTTGAAGGTGGTGTCGGCCGGGTCGCGGAGTACGACCGAGCCGGGGATCAGCGTGACGCCGGGCGCGGCGCGGTCGTTGCCGAGCGGCTTGACGGAGACGCTGACGTTCTGCGGGGTGGTCGCGGTGTCGGGCGTCGCGACCGGCTTGGCCGGGAGTGCGACGGTGAGCGTGAGTGTGGCCGTGCCGGTGGTGCCGTTGCTGTCGGCAACCAGGTAGGTGACGGGCTTGGCCAGGCCAGCGAAGCCCGGCACCGGTTCGATGTCGATCTTGCCGTCGGGCTTGGCGACGTACTTGGCTTGCCCGACGACGTTCACCATCGGCACGCACTCGTCGTCGCCGATCAGGCACAGTGAGCCGGGCTTGAGCGGCGTACTCGGATCGCCCGGCTTGTCGTTGCCGAGGACATCAACCGTCAGGCCGGTGTTGAATGCGGTGGTCGCGGTGTCGTCGAGCAGGACCGGCGGTGGCGGCGGCGCGATCAGGATCGCGTGGTCCTCGACCTCACCGGAGTCGGCGGCACCGGTCGGCTTCTCGACCAGCGCGCTGTTGTAGCCGACCCGGACCCGCGCGTACGACGCTCCAGCCGTCGGGCGCGAGTACTTCGACCAGTTAAGCGTGACGGCACCTTGGCCGGCGGCGAAGCCGGCGCAGGCGCGTTCGGCCGGCTGGAACGAGCCGTTGCGGTCGAGGTCGATCCAGGCGCACGCGCGGCCGGCCTTCGAGGCGCCGGTGAGTGCCAGCTCGGCGGAGTAAGCGGTCGAGTTGGTTCGGAGTGGCTTGAAGGTGACGCCGTCGTCGGCCTGGTCGGGCATCGCCGGGCCGGTGGTGCCGTTGGCAACGGTCGCGTTGTCCTCGGTGGCGTCCTTGCCGAGGCGAAGATCGCTGAGCACCGACCAGGCGGCGCCGTACGACGTGGGTGCGTCACCGAAGTCCTCGCCGGTCGACGCGAGGATCGAGAACGCGTCGCCGGAGCTCGGGGTGTTGAAGGCGGGGAGCTTCGGGTGCTTGGTGAAGAACGCGGTGACGTCGAAGGTGATCTTGGTGGCGACGCCGTTGACGCGGACCGAACCGCAGGCGGCCGTCGCCGAGGCGTCTGGGCCGGTGCCGATCTTGTTGTTGATGCAGTTCGGGCCGGCGTCGTGATTGGCGGCGGTCACGGTGTCGCTGGTGACGGCGAGGTTGTTGCCCTGGCCAACCTTGGTGAGGCTCAACCCGGCGGTGGTGAGCTTGAGCACCGAGTGCAGCTCGGACTGGGCGGTGGGGTTGCCGCTCACGGTTTGAGTGACGGCGCCGCCGATGCCGGCGAAGTGCAGGACCGGGTTGCGAACGGGCTCGGAGAAGGCGATCGTCACGGTGCCGCGGTCACCGCAACTGCCGGTGGACGCACAGGTCCCGGTGTTGACCAGGAGATCCTGGGCCGGCGTCGTACGCGCGATCGGCGGTGCGTAGGTGGTCGGACCGGTGCCGCGCACACCCGCGGTGGTTGCATCCAGCAACTCGGTTTGCCCGGTGACCGTGATCGTCTGCTTCAGCCCAGAGCCAGGCATGATCGCCGTCGCAGCCGTACCTTGCGCGAAAGGTGCTGAAGGCACCTGATACGCGGCTGCGTCGACCGCGCCGAGCGACAGCAGGCCGACAACCAGCAGCATGGACGTCGCCCGCATTTGCCGCCCTCCCGAGCACTCACGTTTCCGCATGCGTCGGCCACGGGGCGGGCGGGCCAGCGTAGAGGTAACGGTCTACGCCAACTCGATGTTACGGGCTAATCACTTTCCGAGTTCGTAGATTCGTACGTCGCCGACGCTGTGTCGCAGCCGGGCCAGCTTGTCGAGCCGCCAGTTGATGACCCCGTCGCGGCCGTCGGCGAACAGCCAGCGCACGTGGTAGTCGTCCTGCAGCCGCTGCAACACCTGCGGCGTCGGTTGCCGGAGCGCCTCGTTCGTGATCGCGACCCGGTCGGGCCACGGCGACGGCTGCATGTTGTACCGCTTGCCGTCGACCCCCTGCTGCGCCATCGCCTGGTTCGTGTACGCCCATCCTTCGATCAGCGTCCGCCGCCCCGCGATCCCGCTGATGATGTACCCGCGCGCATCGCACCCCGGCGCCTGCGAACCGGCGGGTCGGCACCAGGTGTTCGACGCCACCACGTCGGTCGGCGCGGAGTTCTGCCCCAGCCAGATCGCCGCCGACTCCTCGTCCGGATACACCCACCAACGCGGCGCGTTGAAGACGTGCGCCCGTTCGGTGTCCCCATGCACGACGTTGTACGCGAACGACTTGATCGACCCGAGCAGCAGCAGGGTCACGACGACGATGATCACGCCGCCCGGCCGTCGTACGACGAAACGCCAGAGCAGGACCAGCACGATGGTCATACCGATCGCGAGCAGCAGCGGCCGGGCGACCAGCCACAACTTCTGCGACTGCGTCCCGACCTCGTAGGCATCGGTCAGCATCAGTACGGCGGCATAGCCGGTGGCGACCACCACGCCGACTGCCAAGAGCACCCACGGTTGCTTCGCCGTACGGGCGGCGTTCGCAGCAACCCAGGTCGCGGCCGCGATGCTGAACGGCATGGCGGTGTGGACGAAATAGCCCTCACTCAGCGACGGATGGTCGATCAGCAGATAGCCGGCCCAGCCCGCGATCAGCGCGCCGAGCAGAAACCAGGCCGCCGGATCACGCCGTAGCTTGCCGAACAGCCCGAAGCCCGCGACCGCCGCTGCCTGACTGATCAACAGCAGCAAGAACAGTACGGTCACGGCGACATAAGCGCCGTGCTCGAGCGCGGGCAGGACCAGCCCACCCTCCCCCGGCGGAGTGCGGTCTCCGGTCGCCGGCAAGTACTCGCCGGCCGACTTGAGGATGGCGAGGAACTGCAGACCCGACCCATTCGTGCTGCCGGCAACCGTCAGGAACGCGCCGACGCCCGCCACCACCAGCAGCGCTCCGGCGACAACAGCCCGCCAAGGGAACCGGCGCTGATGAAAGAGCAGGAAAACCGCCGACAACCCGACAGCCCCGACCAGCAGCGGCAGCACGGTCGGCTTCGAACCACCGCCAAGCAGCACCACGGCCAGCGTGACCACCCACAGCCCGCCACTCGCACCCCTGAACAGCAACTCGATCAGGAACACGGCCGCGGCGAGGCACGCGGTCATGCAGAACGTCTGCGAAGGACTGAGAAAGTTCAGCGGCGCCGACAGGTTCGCGGTCGTGTCGAAGAACAGGTACAACTGCGGCGCCGCGAGCGCACCAGCCGCGAGTACGCCGGTCCACCACGTACGGCTGACCGTCCGGGCCAGCGTCGCGCACGTCAGCAGTACGACGACCAGCCACGGCAGCAGCCACAGCCGGAACAGCACCATGGCCGGCGAGAGCCGGGTGATGTCGACCGCGCCGGCCATGTCTGCGTTGGCGAACCAGTGGTAGTCCAACCGCAGGCCCGCCACCTGTGGGAGCTCCGGCGGCACCGCCCGCATCAGTTCGTTCAGCATCGACAGGTGGTAGAGCAGGTCCTGGTAGTAGGCGTTTCCCTCCGGCGGCATCAGGTGGTACGCCATCACCCCGAGGGTGGTTCCCCCGAGCACCACCGCACACGCGATCGCGACTCCCCAGCTCCAGAGCACCGGCAGCGGGTTCGGTCGCTCGATCCGCCAGTGCCGACGCAGCGTCGGCACCGCGGCGAACAGAACCAGCACGATCGCCGGCCAGACGATCAACCACCGCTGCACGCCGACGGCGGTGAAGATCGCCCAGCCGATCATCTGCCAGGCGGCACCGACGACGGAACCAAGGCCGAAGTCCTCGGCCCAGTTGCCCGTACTACGCCAGGCCGCCCGCAGCAGCAGGATTCCCGGCAGGGCGACGCCCAGGGCGAAGTACCCGAAGTACTTGAGGATGGGTGTTGCTGAGACATCCACCGAGGCGAGACCGTAGACCGCGACTGCCAGGGGCAGCAGCCACGGGAAAGCCCGCCTCATTGATGGTGTACCGGTTCCTGGTGTCCGTGGTCTTCGAGGCTGTCGTATCCGACGAGGAACTGCGGCCGCCGCTGGCTCGACTGGAACAACCGAGCGACGTACTCACCCAGCAGGCCGAGGCAGAGCAACTGGATCGCGCCGATCACGCTGACGGCGAGCACGGTCGACGTCCAACCGGGGATGCCCCGGCCGGAGAGCTTGACGATCAGCGCACCCACCACGAACAGCGCGGACAGCGTGCCACCGAGAAGTCCGAGCCAGGTCGCCAGTCGCAGCGGCGCCGCCGAGAACGCGGTGATGCTGTCGAAGGTGAGCCGGAGCATCTTGCTCAGGTTGTACTTCGTCGTACCAGCGGCTCGCTCGGCGCGGACGTACTTGACCTGGGTGCTCGGGAAGCCCAGCCACGGGATGACCAGGCGGAACACCCGGCCGTCGTCCGGCAGCGCATTCACCGCGTCGACGACCCGGCGCGACACCAGCCGGAAGTCCGCCGCGTCGAACGGGATCTGCTTGCCGACCAGCCGCGACATCAGCCGGTAGTAGCCCCGGGCCGTGGTGCGCTTGGCCCAGGAGTCGCTGGTGCGGTCCGACCGGACGCCGTACACGACATCGACGTCCTCCTTCTCGGCCGCCTCGATGAACTCCGCGATGACCTCCGGCGGGTCCTGCAGGTCGGCGTCGATGGTGACGACGTACTGGCCGCGGGCGCGGCGGAAGCCGGCCGACTGGGCGGCTTGGTGACCGCTGTTGCGCAGCAGCCGGACGACCCGCAGCTCCGGCCAGTCCTCGGCGGCTTTCAGCAGCATCGCCGCGGTCGCGTCGCGGCTTCCGTCGTCGACAACCAGGAGCTCGTAGGTGATGCCGAGGCCGTCGAGCAGCGGGTGCATCCGCTCGAAGAAGATCGGCAGCACTTCCTCTTCGTCGTACATCGGAACAACGACGGAGAGCTCGGGGGCCGTTTCCCGCATGGTGCGCAGACCTTCCAGTTCAGGCGTAACAGTTCTGAGGCGTCAATGACTGTACTCGGCGCACAGCCGAGTTGTGTTTCGGATCAGGCTCAAGGCGAAATTGCAACAGCTCCGGTACGACGTGGGTCACCGACTGCTCGCAATCCGTCAGCAGGATCCCAGAACGCGGCGGCGACCCCACCGAAGTACATCGAGTGTGGCGGCATCGGGCGTGTCGGCAGCGACGTCGACCCGGACACGGGCAGGTCGTCCTCGTAGTCGACCACGACATCCTGCCGCACCCGGACATGCAGCCGCGGGTGCTCGACGGCCTCCGCGAGCGGCAGCCCACCGTGCGTGTAGAGGGCGTAGACCTGCGCGATCGCGGTCGGGATCCGGTCCGATCCCGGGGAGCTGATCGCGAGTACGGCGCCGTCGGTCTCGCGGCGGGCGACACTCGGCGCCATGTTCGACGTCAGCCGTGTCCCGGGCGCGAGGCTGTGCGGGCCGCCGTGCAGCAGCTCCTGCTCGCCGAGCGCGTTGTTCAGCCAGATGCCGGTGCCTGGCGTGAGTACGCCGGAGCCGTAGCCGGACGAGACCGTGATCGCGCAGGCGTCGCCTTCGTCGTCCACCACCGACACAGTCGCCGTACTAGGTGAAGTCAGCGCTCTCAGATCGCCAGCCGAGGCTAGGTCCAGCAGCTTCTGGCCTTCGAGCGCGCGTACGTCTTCCTCATCGAGCTCAGCCAGCCGCTGCCCGAGTACGGCGTGTTGCACCTCGACGAGCCGGTCGAGCTCGGCCGGAGTCCAGCTGCCATCCGCCGGTACGCCGTCCAGTAGCGCGAGCATGGCCGCGATCGCCACTCCCCCGACGGCCGGCGGCGGGTTCGTGGCGAGGCGCCACCCGTTCTGCTTCACGACCAGCGCCGGGCGTACGACGGCCTCGTAGGCGGCCAAGTCCTCCGCGGTGAGGATGCCGTCGTTCTCGGCCATGTCGCGGATCAGGAGCTGGGCGAGGTCGCCGGTGTACATCGTCTCGGCGCCTTCGCGGGCGATCAGCTCGAGCGCCTCGGCGAGCTCAGGGATCACGATCGTGCTGCCGGCCTTGATCACCACGCCGTCCTGATCGTGCACGACGCGGTGGCTCGGCTGATGCCAGCCGAAGATGATCTCGTGGGTGTAGCCAAGGTAGTAGCCCGAGGTCCGGCTCAGCGGGAAGCCGTTCCGGGCGACGTCGATCGCGGGCTGGACGACCTCGCGCCAGGGCGCTTTGCCTGAACGCTGGTGCGCGAGGTCGAGCGCCTTCATCCCGCCGGGGGTCGCGACGGAGCCGTGGCCGACGGTTGTCGTCGTACCGCCGCCGTAGTCGGTGGTGACGTCCCAGACCCCGCGGCCGAACTGGTCGGTGGACAGGCCGCGGCCGGGCATCTCGACCCAGCCGTCGATGGTGACCGCCTCACCACCGGCGACCTGCAGCGTGACGAACCCGCCGGAGGCAGGCGAGACCACACCGATCTCGTTCACCATCGTCACCAACGTCGCGGCGATCGCGGCATCCACCGCGTTCCCACCTTCGGCCGCGACGCGAACGCCGGCCTCAGCTGCTGCTGCGTTGGGCGCGGCGACCGCCACTCGCGGGTGCCCGCCGTTCATGTCTTAGCCGACCCGCTGGACAGCGCCGAAGCGGTCGACTGCTACCTGGACGGCTGCTTGGCGGACGTCGGCGACCTCGTTCTCCTTCAGCGTCCGGTCGGCGGCCCGGAAGCGGAGCGCGAACGCTAACGACTTCTTGCCTTCGCCGATCTGCTCGCCGGTGTAGAGGTCGAACAGCCGGATCGACTCGAGCAGCTCGCCCGCGCCCTCGACCAGCGCCGCCTCGACCTCCGCCGCGGCGACCTCGGCCGGGACGATCAGCGCCACATCCTCCTTGGCGACCGGGTACGACGAGAACGGCTCGGCCGTGATCGACGACGGACCGGCCGCGATCAAGGCGTCGAGATCGAGCTCGGCCGCACACGAGCGGGCCGGTAGACCGAACGCCTGGCACACCTTCGGATGCAGCTCGCCCGCATGACCGATCACTTTGCCATCCACGGACAGCTCGGCGCACCGGCCCGGATGCCAGGGCGCCAGCTCTGTGTTCCTGACGACTGGCTCGACTCCGACTGCGGTGGCAACGGTCCGAGCCAGCTGGACGGCGTCCGCCCACCCGACTGGCTGACCCTTGCCCCACCAGCCGGTCGGCGTGCTCGAGCCGGTCAGCACCACACCGAGGTGGAGCGGCTGGTCCGGCAGAGCGTCGTACAGGGACTGGACTTCGGCGTCGCTCGGGCGCTGCGCGACGGACGGCAGCGGCGCGGGCTTCGACTCCGGCTTGGGCAGGAAGACCAGGCCGGTCTGGAAGATCGCCAGGTCGGATGCGCCGCGGCCGACGTTGCGCTCGGCCGTCCGGAGCAGCGTCGGCAGCAGCGTGGTCTGCATCGACGGTTCTTCGTCGGACAGCGGGTTGACCAGCTTGACCGTCGTACGACGTGGGTCCTCGGCGGGCAGGCCCATCGCGTCGAAGTCGGCCGCACCGATGAACGGGTACGAGACGACTTCGGTCAGACCGGCGCCGACCAGCGCGGTCGCGATCCGGCGGCGGCGCCGCTGCGACACCGTCAGGCCCTGACCACCCGGCGCGGGCGGCAGGATCGACGGCACGTTGTCGTAGCCGAACAGCCGGATGACCTCTTCGGCGAAGTCGTTCGGGTCCCGTAGGTCCGGCCGCCACGACGGCGGCGTCACGGTGATCAGGTCGTCCCCGGCCAGCGCCGCGCCACCACCGGTGGCTGCCCCGGCGCGAGGCTCCACGACGAGGGCCGGTGAGTGCACGCCCGCCGCCAGCGACGCGGGGCGCGCGCCGTGCTCAGCCGGAGCCACGGTGCAGCCGACGGACTCCAGGTGGCGGACCGTCTCCTCGATCGTGATCGGCGCACCGGCGACGCGGGCCGCGTGGTCAGCCCGGATCGTCACCGGCTCCGGCAAAGCGTGGGTGTCGACGATGGTCTCGTCGGCCAGGATCGTGCCGCCGGCCAGCTCGGCCAGCAGGTCGGCCACCCGCTGAGCGGCGTACCGCGGCAGCAGCGGGTCGACCTCGCGCTCGAACCGCCGCGACGCCTCCGACGACAGCTTGTGCCGCCGCGACGCCCGGGCGATCACGATCGGGTGGAAATGCGCGGCCTCGATCACCACATCCGTGGTCGCGTCCGAGATCTCGGTGGTCGCACCACCCATCACCCCGGCGATGCCGATCGCGCCGGAGTCGTCGGTGATCAGCAGATCCTCGGCGTCCAGCTCACGGGTCTGGTCGTCCAGCGTCATCAGCTTCTCGCCGGCGTTGGCCCGCCGTACGACGATCTCGCCGGACAGCCGGGCCTTGTCGTAGCCGTGGATCGGCTGGCCGAGCTCGAGCATGACGTAGTTGGTCACGTCCACGCCGATGGAGATCGGCCGCATGCCCGCCGCGAGCAGCCGCTTCTGCAGCCAGCGCGGCGACTGCGCCTTCGCGTCGATGCCCGTGACCGTTCGCGTGACGAACACGCTGCACGCCTCGGCGTCGTCCACCCGGACCGGGTAGCCGCCGCTTCGATTTCCGTTGACGTCGAGATCCGCTGGATCCTTCAGCGCTACGCCGTACGCCGTCGCGGCCTCGCGGGCGACACCCCGGATGGACAGGCAGTAGCCGCGGTCGGGGGTGACCGCGATGTCGAGTACGTCGTCCCGCAGCGCCAGCAGCTCGATCGCGTCGTCACCCGGCGTCGCCTCACCTGGCTCGAGTACGACGATGCCGTGCGTACCGTCGTCACCAAGGCCGAGCTCCGAGCTGGAGCAGATCATGCCATTCGAGACGTGCCCATAAGTCTTCCGCGCGGAGATCGCGAAGCCACCCGGCAGGACGGCGCCTGGCAGCACGACCACGACCAGGTCGCCGACCTCGAAGTTGTGCGCACCGCAGACGACCCACTGCGGCTCGTCCTTGCCGATGTCCAGCGAGCACCAGCGGATGGTCTTGCCGTTCTTCTGCGGCTCGTTCTCGTACGTGAGCACCTTGCCGACGACCAGCGGGCCGGTCAGGTCCGACTCCTCGACGGTCTCCACCTCGAGGCCGGCCCGGATCAGCTTCTCCGCGACGTCGCGACCCGTCACGCCGGCCGGCAGGTCGACGTACTCACGAAGCCATGACAGTGGGACCCGCATCAGATCTCCATCCCGAACTGGCGGCTGAACCGCACATCACCCTCGACCATGTCCCGCATGTCCTCGACGCCGTTGCGGAACATCAGCGTCCGCTCCAGGCCCATCCCGAAGGCGAAGCCGGAGTACCGGTCGGTGTCGATGCCGCAGGCCTGCAGGACGCGCGGGTTCACCACGCCGCAGCCGCCCCACTCGATCCAGCCTTCGCTACCGCAGGTCCGGCACGGGCGGTCGGGGTTGCCGACGGACGCGCCGCGGCAGACGAAGCACTTCAGGTCGACCTCGGCGGACGGCTCGGTGAACGGGAAGAAGTTCGGCCGCAGCCGCGCCTCCAGGCCCTCGCCGAACATCGAGACGACGAAGTGGTCGAGGGTGCCCTTGAGGTGCGCGAGGGTGATGCCTTCGTCCACAACCAGGCCTTCGACCTGGTAGAAGACCGGGGTGTGGGTCGCGTCCAGCTCGTCGGTGCGGAACACGCGGCCCGGGCAGATCACATAGATCGGCGGCTTGCGGGTCAGCATCGACCGCGCCTGCACCGGCGAGGTGTGGGTCCGCAGCACCTTGCCCGAACCGGCCGGCTCCACGAAGAAGGTGTCCTGCATCTGGCGGGCCGGGTGGTCCGGCTGGAAGTTCAGGGCGTCGAAGTTCAGCCATTCGGCCTCGATCTCGGGACCCTCGGCGACGTCCCAGCCGAGCGCGGTGAAGACGTCCGCGATCTGCTCGGAGATCAGCGAGAGCGGGTGCCGCGCGCCGAGCTCAGGCGTGTGCCACGGCAGCGTCACGTCGACCCGCTCGGTGGCGAGCATCCGCTCCTCGTGCTCGGCCTCCAGTACGGCGAGCCGGGCAGCGAACGCCTCGTTGATCGCCTTCCGGGCGGCGCCGATCCGCTGACCGGCTTCCTTCCGGCCCTGCGGCGGCAGCGCGCCGATCTCCCGATTGGCCAGCGCGATCGGCGACTTCTCCCCGAGATGCGCGACCTTCGCCTCCTGCAGGGCAGCCAGATCGGCCGCCTCGGCAAACGCCTTCAGCGCCTCGTCCCGGGTCCGCTCCACCTCTTCGGCATGCAACGGTGTCACTTCGACCGGGTCGTACTGCGTATTGGGACCGGACATTGGCTCGCTCTCGGGTGCTGGTTCCACAAACTGCTCAAGGCAGTCTAGGAAGGTCCAGCCCCCAACCGTGAATCGGCCATCCACACACCCCGGCTCCCGTCCGCTCGCGCAACCCCAGGCGCCGACCCTCCCGCTCGTCGGTTGCGGACCCAGATTCTCCCTCCGCAGCCCGCAAGCTCGTGCGCTGACCCCTGAACTGGAAGGTTTACCCCCTCGGAACCTGAGTGGGTAACCGGCACTTCTGACTGGTCTGTGGCGCTGTGGGCGCATGCTCTGAGCGCAGGGGACATTTGGACAGGACGTGTCTGCGTTCGGCAGGCGCACCTACGCTCACGCCATCGGCCGCAACCCAGCCAGTGGGCGTATATGTCCTGTCGATCTGCACAGTCCCGGGTGATGCCGCCCGGCCCGCGCCACCCGTCCTGGGGAGGAAACCGTCCGCGAACCAGCAGAACCCGTGCTCGTTCCTCGGTCTGGCCGGTTTGGGGAGTCTGGCCTGCCGAAACAGGTGGGTGGCGCTCCCCGGTCAGCGGGTTGTTTCGGGGCCGACCCGGGCGCGGTTGGCTGGGGGTGGTGGCTGGCGGTGATCCGGGGTGGCGGGAGCCGTTGAGCCTGGGGCGGCGATGCCTTCCACGACGAAGGTTTGGTAGAGGTTCGCGACGTCCCAGCCGGTCGGGTCCGCGTCGACCGGCTTGCTTGGCAGAGGGTTCGATCCGGGGTCAGGGCCGCCCACCTGACGATCCATCGGGAGCCTCGCGACGACCACAGGTTGCTTCGGCAGTACGGCGTACTCCTCGTGGTGATGCTGGTCATCATGGCCGGCCAAGTGACCGACCGCGGGCATCGCGGCCGCGGCGATGTCGTCGCCGGGGCAGACGACGAAGGCGGCGGCCCGGATGGTGACCGCCGCCGCCTTCAGCCCGAGCGCGGTCAGCCGCTTGGCCCGGCCGCTCTTCAACCTGTCGTTCAGCCGCTGCTCGGCCCGGCCCAGCCAGCGGGCGACGACCCCATGCTCGTGATCGTGCCCGTGGCCGTGCCCATGACCATGACCGTGCCCATGACCGTGCTCGTTGGACATCTGTGCTGCCTCCTCCGCTCAAGAGGAGGCAGCCTAACAGAAATGAAAACCATTACTGATTAACCGTTTGGTCGACCAACTCCGCATCCTCAGCCGCCTTGCGAGGCAGCACGGCCAGGGCGACCACGGCACCGGCCACCGCGCCGATGCAGCCGACCAGCATCGAGATGGACATCGCGTCGGTGAAGGCATGCCGGGCCGCTGCCACGAAGTCCGGGCCGAGAGCGAGCGTGTCCGCGATCGACTTGCGGGCGGCCTCCGGCACTGAGTCCGGCAGCGACGAGGAGTACGCCGCCGCCAGCACACTGCCCAGTACGGCGACCGACAGCGCGGCACCCGTTTGCTGGACGGTGTCGTTCATCGCCGACCCGACACCCCGGTGCTCCGGCGGAACGGCCTGCATGAGCAGCGTGTACGCCGCCGGACCGGCCAGACCACCGCCGACACCCATGACCAGCAGCCCGATGATCAGCAGGCCGTAGCCGGTCGAGTCGGAGACCTGGGTCAGGATGCCGAAGCTGCCCGCGATGATCACCAGGCCGATCGCGATCAGCGTGCGATCCGCCATCTTCTTGCCCAGCGTCGCCCCGAGTCCGTTGAAGACGACGGCGGAAACGGCGTACGGGATCAACGCCAGACCGGCCTTCAGCGGGCTGTACCCGAGCACGAATTGCAGGTACTGCGTCAGGGCCAGCAGCAACCCACCGGCGGTGAACGACAGCAGCACGATCGAGAAGCTCGTCCCACTGAATCGCCGATCCCGGAACAGCGCGAGCGGCACCATCGGATGCTCACTCCGCTTCTCCCACAAGGCGAACCCGGTCAGCGCCACCACACCGACAGCCAACCCACCGAGCACCTTCGCCGAGCCGAATCCGTCGGCCGGGATCGAAATGATCGCCCAGACGATCGCCGCCATCCCGATGATCGACAGCACCGCACCAGCAGGGTCGACGTCCCGCGCCGGACCCTTCGACTCCGGTATCAGCGCCAGCGCCCCGATGATCGCGAGTACGGCGATCGGCACGTTGATCAGAAAGATCGAACCCCACCAGAAGTGGTTCAGCAGTACGCCGCCAACGGTCGGACCGGCCACGACACCGAGCATCGCGACCATCGACCAGCCGGCCATCGCCTTGCGCTGCTCCTCCGGCGGGAACACCGTGAACAGCAACGACAGCGTGCTGGGCATCAGCAGCGAACCGCCGACGCCCATCAGCCCGCGGCAGAGGATCAGCTGCCACGGCGTCTCGGCCAGCGTGGCCAGCATCGACGCCGCGCCGAACAGGACCAGACCGAGGATCAGCATCTTCCGCCGGCCGAACCGGTCGGACAGGCTGCCCGCTGTCAGCAGCAGGCCGGCGAACGCCAAGATGTAGGCGTCGATGATCCACTGCACGTCGGCAGGGGTGGCGGACAGATCCCGCATCAGGGACGGGATGGCCAGGTTGAGCACGGTGTTGTCGACCACCAGCACCATCAGGCTCAGGCACAGGATCAGCAGGATCCACCAGCGTCGCGGATGACCGGTCGCGGTGGACTCGAACGGTGTACTAGTCACTCGCACACTGTACGACACACTCGCACAGTGTGCGAGTGGTTATTAGGATGGCGTCATGAAGGAATCGATCTGGACCCGGTCGCGAGCCGCGGCCCCGGCCCGGGAGACGCTCAGCCGGGAGCAAATCGTGCAGGCGGCGATCGCGACCCTGGACGAGGAGGGCGTGGCCGGCCTGAGTATGCGGAAGCTCGCCGCCAAGCTCGGCGCCGGCGCGACCAGCCTCTACTGGCATGTCCAGACCAAGGACGACCTGATCGAGCTGGTCATCGACGAGGTGTACGGCGAGGTCGACGTACCGGATCCGGACCTGGCCGGCTGGCGGTCCGGCGCCCTGCTGTTCGGCCACAGCCTGCGCGCCGCGGTGTTGCGGCACCCCTGGCTGGCCGAGGTCATCTACTCCCGGCCGAGCCTCGGGCCGAACGCGATGTCACTCGGCGGGCGCGGCATCGCCCTGTTCCGCGCCGCCGGTTTCACTGGCCGCGACATCGACC
This sequence comes from Kribbella antiqua, assembly GCF_004345665.1. Taxonomy (GTDB): domain Bacteria; phylum Actinomycetota; class Actinomycetes; order Propionibacteriales; family Kribbellaceae; genus Kribbella; species Kribbella antiqua. The sequence continues at coordinate 408,411 of NZ_SLWR01000008.1, read as the reverse complement.
ACGCGATGAGCAGCGTGATGTCGTACGTACTCGGCTCGGTCAGCGCCGAGGCCGCCGTACGCACGGAGGCCCGCAAGCGCGGCGATTCGGTCGACGACTGGGCCGGCGAGGTGCTGGAACAGACTCGAACCGTCATCGCGGACCACCCCGAGATGCGTGAGTCCGTCGAGCGCTACACCGGCCGCGACATGGCCAGCATCTACAACGAGTCCTTCGCCTTCGGCCTCGACACCGTCCTCGAGGGCCTCGAGGCCCGCCTTAGGAAGTAGTCAGTAGATCGAGTTCGTCCAGGCGCGGTGGCCGGTGGCGTCTTCGATGGTGATGCGGCAGTGGGTGTTGTGGAACATGGTCAGGGGGAAGGTGCACTCGGTGAGGTCGGTGCCTTGGGCAACCTCTGCGCCGGGGGTGCCGCCAGTGAGCAGGATCTTTGTGGCGGGTGAGCAGCGGATGATGACGACGTCGTCTTCGGTGTGTACGTCGTACAGCTCGGGGCCGGTGCTGGAGTAGAAGTGGCCGGCCTTCAGCGCGGTCAGGAGCGCGTCCGGTTCGAGTGTTTCGGCGCGGACCTGGACCCAGGCCTGGCAGGGCGGCGGGTCCTGGGGTTGCAGGTGCGCGTCGTCGGCGGCGTACGTCGTCAGCCGGTGACCGCGGTTCAGCAAGACATCGGTGAGGTGCCAGCTGTTGCCACGGTTCTCGCGGTCGGCGAGCGCGTTGTAGACCTCGACCGAGTGGGCCGCGTCCAGGCTCTCGGCATCGGCCGCCGTCAGCAGCGACGCCGCCGGATGGGCCATCCCGATGAACGCGCCTGCGGTCCGCGCGCGCCGGGCCAGCTCGGGCCCGGTCTCCGTCTCCCCCGGCGCCGCGAAATCCAGCGGCAACCCCACCGCCACGATGTGCCACGACTGTCCCGCCTCGGTGCGCGGCGCATGCAACTCGGCGCCGACCAACGTGGTGAACCCGTCGGCGCGCAACTCCCGCGTGTCCGTCACCGGGAAGCCGTATTCCGGCCGGAAGTGGTCGGTGATCGCCACGAAGTCGTAGCCAGCCTCCCGATAGATCCGGGCGGTGTCCGCAGGCGACAACGCTCCGTCCGAGCGGTTCGAATGCGTGTGCAGATTCCCTCGCCAGAACCGCCCCGGCAGGTCGAACGGCAGGTCCGTCATCGCCGCTGCGCCCGCGCCGACGCGTACAGACAAATGGCGGCGGCGGTCGCGAGGTTGAGCGACTCGGCCCGGCCGTAGATCGGCACTTTCACCGAGCGGTCGACGATGGCGTCGTACCCGTCCGGGAGGCCGTGCGCCTCGTTGCCGAAGAGCCAGACGGTCGGCTGGGCCAGCGTGCCGTCGTCGATGCAGCTGTCGAGATCCGTGGAGCCGTAGCCGTCGGCCGCGAGTACCTGCAGACCTTGGTCGCGCCAGGACTTGGTCGCGGCCGTGATATCGACGTCGGTGGTGATCGGCACGTGGAAGATGCTGCCGACGCTGGCCCGGACCGCCTTCGGGTTGTGCGGGTCGACGGACTCGGCCGACAGTACGACGGCATCGGCTCCGGCCGCGTCCGCCGTCCGAATGAGCGTCCCGACGTTGCCGGGGTCCCGGACCTGTACGCCAACCGCGACCAGCCGGGCGGTACGTCGTACTGCTTGATCCAAGGTGACGTCGACCAGTGAGCAGACCGCGACGACGCCTTGGGAGGTGACGGTTTCGCTGAGGGCCTCGATCGCGGCGCGGTCGACCTCGAACCAGCGGACGCCGGCGACCGTCGCGAGGTCGCGCAGGTCGCGATGCCGCGTGGCGACGTCGGGTTCGGCGTACACCTCGATGACGAGCTCGCGGTGCTCGAGGGCTTCCCGGACGGCCTGCGGGCCTTCGACCAGGAAGCGGCCGGACTTGCGCCGGAACGCACGAGTGGCGAGCCGTTTGGCCTGCTTGATCCGCACGGATTGCGCGGTCAGCAGACCAGGGCTCGCCACTTGAGGTGCTTGCTTACTTCAGGGGTGTCGCTCAGGCCGCGTCGGTCTTCGGCGCGTTCACGTCGGCCGGCAGGGCAGCCTTGGCCACCTGAACCAGCGCGGAGAACGCGGCCGGGTCGTTGACGGCCAGGTCGGCGAGGATCTTCCGGTCGACCTCGACCTCGGCCAGCCGCAGGCCCTGGATGAACCGGTTGTAGGTCAGGTCCTCGGCGCGGACCGCGGCGTTGATGCGCTGGATCCACAGCTTGCGGAAGTCGCCCTTGCGCGCCTTGCGGTCCCGGTAGGCGTAGACGAGCGAGTGGGTGACCTGCTCCTTGGCCTTGCGGTACAGCCGCGAGCGCTGGCCGCGGTAACCGCTGGCCTGCTCCAGTACGACCCGGCGCTTCTTGTGGGCGTTGACTGCCCGCTTCACGCGTGCCATGAGGTGTTACTCCTTGTGCTTCTGCGCCGAAGAGAGATGGTGCCCACTCGGCGGGGGTGTTCGGGGAAGGGCGGGATGGGGGCGGCGGCCTGAAGGGACGTCAGATGCCGAGAAGCTTCTTGGCCTTCTTCACGTGCGTCGACGCGACCTCGACGGTGCCGGACAGGCGGCGCTTGCGCTTGGTCGGCTTCGCCTCGGCGAGGTGACGCTTGCCGGTCTGCTCGCGGCGGATCTTGCCCGAGCCGGTGACGCGGACGCGCTTCTTCATCCCCGAGTGGGTCTTCATCTTCGGCATAGCTGTTGTGCTCCTGAGTTTCTTCGTTGACTCGATCTTCGGTGTGACGGTGCTCCGGCGGCTTTGGTTGTCTCAACGCCGGAGCTGTTCGTCACTCCGGGTCGAGGTTGTCTGCCGGACCCTTCGGCTTCTTCGTGGAACCGGCGGCGCGCTCGGCTTCGTGTGCCTGAACCTGCTCGGCGCGTTCCGCACGCTCCGCCTGCTGCTCGGCCTCACGCTCGGCCTGCTTCTTCGCCTTCTCGGCCTCCACGTCCACGCGCGCCTCGGACTTCTTCTTGTGCGGTCCGAGCACCATGATCATGTTCCGGCCGTCCTGCCGCGGCGAGGACTCGACGAAGCCGAGCTCGCTGACGTCCTCGGCCAGCCGCTGCAGCAGCCGGAAGCCGAGCTCCGGCCGGGACTGCTCACGACCGCGGAACATGATGGTGATCTTGACCTTGTCCCCGGCACGCAGGAACCGGACGACGTGACCCTTCTTGGTCTCGTAGTCGTGCGGGTCGATCTTCGGCCGCAGCTTCATCTCTTTGATGACCGTGTTGGACTGGTTCCGGCGGGACTCGCGCGCCTTCTGCGCGGTCTCGTACTTGTACTTGCCGAAATCCATCAGCTTGCAGACCGGAGGCCGGGCGGTCGCCGCGACCTCGACCAGGTCGAGATCGGCCTCCTGTGCCAGCCGAAGTGCGTCCTCGATCCGGACGATGCCTACCTGCTCACCGTTCGGTCCGACCAGTCGCACCTCGGGAACGCGGATGCGCTCGTTGACGCGCAGTTCAATGGTGATGGGTCCTCCTGGGTTGTGCTCGTATCGGTGCCACCTCGCTCTTGGACCTGGAAACGACAAAGGCCCTCGTGCGATTCACACGAAGGCCCAATTCCCAGATCGACGACGCTCCAACCCCTCCGGGTGGGACGCCGTACGTTCGCCTCGGCACCGGACTGCTCCGGAGCTTCGGCGTGACCGGGACCCGCCGACTGTTCATCGACTGGGTGGGAGGTGGCCCTCCGCTTTGACCTGAACCACCGGTGACCCTCGAGTATTCCGCTCAGGGGTCACCAACGGACCGGGTCGGTCGCCATGCAAGAGTAGCAGCATGACCGACGAACTCTCCACTTCGCAGTCCGGCCCCTCCGACGGCACCCGGCCGGACCCGCTGTCGACCGTGTCCCGCGACATCGCCGACGTACCCAGCGTGGAGATCATCTCGACCGCCGCCCTGCACCTGATGAGCGCCGCCGCGGTCAACCTCGGCCTGGCCGAAGACCTCCCCGACCACAAGGACCTCGACGAGGCCCGCTCCCTCATCGACGCCCTGGCCGGCCTCCTGGACGCCTCCGCCCCCTCCCTCGGCCACCACCACGCCGCGCCTCTGAGGGACGGCCTCCGCTCCCTCCAACTCGCCTTCCGCGAATCCTCGTCCATCCCCGACGACCCAGGCGCCGGCCCCGGCGAGAAGTACACCGGCCCAGTCCACCCCTCCGCCGCCAACAGGTAACTCCCCACCCACGCGCGCTACCGCAAGACATCATCAGAGCCTGACATCTGAAGCCGTTCCGGGCGCGCCTCTGGGTCGGCGACTCAGGTCCAAGTCGTGCGGAGGCGTGAGTACTCTTCGGCGGTTATCGGGAGTACGACGCCGTGGCAGGGATCTGGTGGTAGGCGGTAGTCCTGGGAGGGGGTCCACTCGCCGGTGGTGAGGTCGGTTGTTTCGAAGGGGACGTAGCGGCGGTCCGGGGTGAACTCGTCGATCCAGAGGAACCACTTGTTCTCAGTGTTCGACTTGTACACCAGTGGGCCCTCGCCCTGGCTGATTGGGCCGAGGCCGATGCCTTCGGCCAGCGGCTTCCAGTCGGCGGCCGTCAGCGAGGTCGAGGTTTCGGAGAAGATGGACTTGCCGTGCGGTGCGTCGCCGGTACGGCCGCGTTCGTCCTTCAGGAAGCGGTAGAAGACGCCCTCGTGGTCGATGACCGTGGCATCGATCGTCTGCCACCCTCGGTCGATCCAGACGCGCGGCTCGGAGAACTCGCGGAAGTCGCGGGTGGTCGCAGCCATGATCCGGTTGTAGCTCTCACCCTCGTGCTCCGGGTTGTCGTACAGCGTCGAGGACCAGTGCACGAGGTAGGCATCCTGTTCGGGATCCCAGACCGCCTCCGGCGCCCACGTGTTGCCGGCCTCGGGCGGCGCGACCTCGACGAGTCTGCCGTCGCCCCAATTCACCAAATCCTCCGACTCCCAGACCATGATCGAGCGGCTGCCTCGCCGCTGGTGCCGCTCCCAGTCGCGGCTGGCGTAAATGCGCAGGTCGGTCGCGACCAGGTAGAACCGGTCGCCCTCCGGGGAACGCACGATGTGCGGGTCGCGGACGCCGCATTCGCCCAGGGTGGAGTACAGGACCGGCTTGCCGCCGTTGAGATCGTCGAAGTGCAGTGGGTCGTTGCCGTCGCTCAACGCGAAGTAGATTTGCTCACCATCGGGAGACTCGCGCTTGAAGTGCGCGTAGAGGTAGCCCACGTAGTTTTGCTGCGAAGTGGTCTTCATCAGACGCGGTCATCCTTCTGGTTCGTACGACGAAACGGTCGCGATCAGCCCGTGAGCCACGCCGACGCTAAACGATCGCCGACCGGGACGACCGCCACATCCCACCTGTTGGCATCGCGGCCGCGTCACCAACACGAACTGCATCAGGTCCTCCTCAACAGGTACGTCGTTCGCACACCCCTATGAGCCCCGACGCGGCGCCGATGTGACTCCCCCGGGGGGCGCCTTCAGCGATTGAAGAGGGTTTTGCTGTCCAGCTTGACGTCCGCGGGGGCGAAGACGGCGGCGACGGACAACAGGAGCCAGGTGACGGCGAATGGGGTGAGAGCGTCGGACACGGCTCCTGACAGTTCGAGCGGCAGGAGCGTCACCACAACCATGAGGACGAGCGGTACGGCGCCCAGCGCGAGGGTGCGCGTGACGTGACGGAGGCCCGAGCGCCGGCGCTCGTACTCCATGGACTCGCCCTCGGGTGGTGCCTCTCGCGGCAGATCGGCGAGGCTGCCGATGGCCCAGGCCTCGACGGCAGTCTTCACCCGTTGGAGGTCCTCGTCACGGACGCAGCCGCCCGGGAGCGTGACCGCGGATCTCAGGCCGAGGAGGGCCGCCGCCGCTTCGCGGGCGATCGTCCTGGCGTCGGCGCCGTACGCGCGACGGCCGTCGATCAGCCTGGGCAGATAGTCGTTCACCGCCTGCGCCGCGTCAGCCAGCAACGCCCGGGCCGCACCCGTTGACTTCATCGGCCGACTGGCGTTGTCGTCGGCCTCGGTCGCGTGTTCGAGGATCTGAAGGACGCGGAGCAGTTTCATGACCACGGCCGCCTCGACCCGCTGCTCCGTCCAGACCCGGTTGAGCTCCGCTCGATTCCAGGCGACGACGTACACGCGCGCGACGATCACGATGGCCAACCCCGTCCAGGCAGCGACCGCAGCGACGAAGGGGAAGCGGATTGTGATCTCAGGATCGCTGCGGTCCGGCGCCGCCACGTTCACGACGGCGACCGCACTGTACGTCGACAGCACCAGCGCCATCCAGATCAGCCCGGCTCGCTCCCGGCCGGTCAGCGTCTCAAGAGCTACGGCGGGCCAAGTCGCGATGATCGAGAGCCCGAGCAGCATGAGGACGAAGACCCAGACCGGGTTCTCATCACCTCGCGGAGCCTCGAGTGCGACGACCAGTCCAGGCACGAACACGGCCGCGATGCCGAGGATCAGCGTCAGCCGGTTCGCGATCATCTGCACCGCGAACTGGGAGCGGAGAAACTCTCGCCTGGTCTTCAGCAGCGCTTCGATCCGCGGGCTGTCCGCGTCCGCCAGGGAGCGCAACTCGCTGACCTCGCGGAGGAAGGCGTCGGTCTCCGCATCCGCCTTCTGATCCCAGGCAGTGGCTTGGAATCCAGCTACGAAGGCGCTCAGGCCGCGCACGACGCCTTGACCGAGCAACTTGGTTCGGCCTGCAACGGTCGACTGAGACCCGACGCCCATGGTCCCCCCAACGACGACGACTGTTGCCATTCTCCGCCCGCGACCAGCGCGAAGGAAGCCACTACTCGTCGGCTACCCATTCGAGGAGGTCGCCGGGTTGGCAGTTGAGGACTCGGCACATGGCTTCGAGGGTGGTGAAGCGGACGGCTTTGGCTCGGCCGTTCTTGAGGACGGCGATGTTGGCGGGGGTGAGGCCGACTTTCTCGGCGAACTCGCCTACAGACATTTTGCGCTTTGCCAGTTCGACGTCGATGCGTACGACGATGGGCATCAGATGACTGCTTCCATGTCGGTGTGCAGCGTGGTCGCCTGCCGGAGCAGGGCTCGCAGGACGACCACCAGCAGCACCAGTACGCCGCCGACCAGCACCATGCCGAACATCAAGATCGGCAAGCCCGGGTCGTTCGCCAGGAACCCGAGGTAGAGGAACACCCCGAAGAACAGCACCCAGGCCGCACCGAGGGCCCAGATGATCGCGTCGACCCAAGCGAAGGACTGCTCGCTGAAGATGCGGTCGGACGTGACGAGGGTGAGGAGCTTCCACGTGCAGACGATGACGACCTGGACGCACAGCAGTTCCAGGATCGACCAGATCGTCAGCGGCCAGCGCAGATAGGCCAGGTCGGGGTTCTCCCGAGCCATGTACGCGAACTGACCCGGCATGCTCATCACCTGTGCCACCATCAGCCCGGCGAACAGCATCACCAGCAGGACCCTGAGCGGCCACACCACCCGATTCACGACAGACATGAATCGACTATCAACTGCTACCTATCGATTGTCAATCGATGCCACGACCAGTCAGCCCTTGACGGCACCCTCCTCCACGCCCTTGAAGAAGAAGCGTTGCAGGGTCGCGAACACGATCACGATCGGTACGAACGCGATCATGGTGCCCGCGGCAATCAGCCGCGGGTTGTTGCTGAAGGTGCCGGACAGGTACTGCAGGCCGACGGTCAGCGTGTACTTGTTCGGGTCGGTGAGCACGATCAGCGGCCAGAGGAAGTCGTCCCAGGCGCCGATGAATGCGAAGATCGCGACCACGCTGATGGTCCCCCGCACCGACGGCAGGCCGATGTAGACGAACCGCTGCCAGGCGTTCGCGCCGTCCACGATCGCGGCCTGGTCGACCTCGATCGGCAGCGCCCGGAACGCGTTGTACATCAGCAGCACGTTCAACGCGCCGATCATGCCGGGCAGCGCGACCCCGAACAGTGTGTTCGCAAGACCGAACTCCCGCACGGTGACGTACTGCGAAATGATCGTCACCTCACCGGGCAGTACGAGCGTCGCGAGAAAGAGCCCGAGCACGATCCGCCGGCCGCGGAACTGCAACCGGGACAACGCGAACCCGGCCAGCGACGCACCGAGAACGTTGCCGCCGACAACCAGTACGGCGACCACCAGCGAGTTCTTCGCATAGTCCCAGACCGGGATGGTGTCGGCCACCGCGCCGTAGTGGTCGAGCGTCGGTTGCGCCGGCAGCAGCCGCGGGATCCGGGTGTAGATGTCCTCCCCGGATCCCTTCAGCGACGTGGACAGCTGCCACAGGAACGGCCCGATGGTGATCAGCAGCACGAACACCAGCAGGACGTAACGAACCACCTTCTCGCGCGTCGAGATGGTGTTGAACCCGAAAGAACCCTTCCGCCGTGTAGCCGGAGGGGCTTCAGGAGCCACGGCCGGCCGGGCCGGATCGGTCACTATGCTCATCCACGTCCTCGCTTCGCTCCGGGCGCGGATGAGACACGAGGCACACTGTGCTTGATGATGAACTCGCTCCGCTCGTTCATGCTTCAGCTCCACGACGATTCAGCCTGGCCAGCACCAGCATCGGTACGACGGTGACGAAGAACAGCACGATCGACAGCGCCGACGCGTACCCGAGGTTGCCCTCGAAACCCTGGCTGTACTGCTGGATCAGCATCACGACCGAGTTGTCCCGGCCGCCCGGACCGCCCTTGCCGCCACTGAGGATGAACAGCTCGGAGAACACCCGCAGCGCCGACACCGAGATCAGGATCGAGATCAGGATCATCGTCCCGCGCACTCCCGGAATCGTGATGTGCACGAACCGCCGGCACGGCCCCGCGCCATCGACCGCCGCTGCCTCGTGCAGGTCGCGGCCGACGTTCCCGAGGGCGGCCAGGTAGATGATCATGTAGTACCCGAGCCCCTTCCAGATCGTCAGACTGATTGCGCTCAGCAACAACAACCACTGGTCGCTGAGGAACGGCAACGGCCCCGAGATGACACCGAGCTTCTCGGCCAGCCCGTTGACCAGACCGCGGTCGTCCAGGATCCACTGCCAGATCAGCGCCACCACCACTGCCGACGCCACCACGGGCGTGTAGAACGCCGTACGGAAGAAGGTGATGCCGGGCAACTTCTTCTCCACCAGTACGGCGAGCAGCAGCGGCAGGATGGTCAGGAACGGCAGGCAGACCACCATGTAGATGACGCTGTTCAGCAACGCCCAGCGCAGCTGATCGTCATGCAGCAGGCGCTCGAAGTTCCGCAGCCCGACGAAGGTACCGCCGCCGATCGGCCTGGCGTTGGTGAACGACAGGATCACGGTGTTGATCGACGGCCACAGGTTGAACACCATCAACCAGGCGAGTGCTGGAATCACCAGCACCCACGGGGTGAACCAACGGTTGTAGCGCATTACTGGGTGAGCAGCTCGTTGGCCTTGGCCACCGCGGCGTCAAGGGCCTTCTGCGACGAGATCTTGCCGGAGATGGCGAGCGAGATCTGCTGGCCGATGAAGTCGTTCGTCGCACCGCTGATGATCGGCGGGGTGAGCACCTTCGCCTTGGCCAGCGACTCGAACGCCAGTACCTTCGCGTCCGACTCCGGCGTACCGTCGCTCTTGGAGAAGTACGGGTCCTGAGCCGACGCCTTGGTGGACGGGAAGATGTTCACGATCTTGGCGAACGCGGCCTGGTTCTCGGCGTTGGTGACGAACCGGGCCAGCGCGATCGCGGCCGCCTGGTTCTTCGTCTTCGCCGACACCGACAGGCCCTGCACGTACAGCGGCGGGGTGTCCAGCGCGGGCGACGGGACGACCTTGCCCTTCAGCGACGGGTTGTCCTTGACGAAGTCCTGGATCGCGTTGCCACCGCCGGTGGTCCAGGCGACCTTGCCCTGGGTGAAGAGCTTGGAGTTGCCCAGGTACTCCTGGGTCAGGATGTCGCGGGGCAGGTAGCCGGCCTTGTAGGCGTCGCGGTACTTGTCCAGCAGCGCGGCGGCCTCGGGGGTGTTGAAGACGAACTTCTTGCCGTCGTCGGACAGGATCTTCACTCCGGCGTTGGTGAAGTCACCGATGCCGGGCAGCCGGCTCATCAGGTACTCCTTGCCGCCGGTCTTGTCGTGCATCACCTTGGCGGCCGCGAGCAACTCGTCGAAGGTCTTCGGCGGGTTCTTCACGTCCAGTCCGGCCGCGGCGAACTTGGTCGCGTTCCAGTAGTCGATGTCGGTGTTCAGGTACCACGGGTAGCCGAACGTGCCGTTGAGTCCCTGGTACTGATACGCCTGTACGCCGCCCTCGACGTACTCGTCCTTGATCTTCGGATCGGCGGCGCCGACGTCGAGCAGCATCTGCTGCTTGGCCAGCGGGAGCGCGAAGTCCGGCGGCAGGTTCACCACGTCCGGGAGCTGGCCGGCCGAGGCCTGGCTCAGCACCTTCTTGTCGTAGCCGTCGCCGGGCTGGTCCAGCCAGGTCACGTGCGTACCCGGGTACTTCGCCTCGAACTCCTTGATCAGGTTCTCGACGTACGAGGTGAACTTCGGCTTCAGCGCCCAGGTCTGGAAGCTGACCTCACCGGTCACCTTCGCGTTCGCGTCGACGGTCGGGGTCGCGGCGCTGCTGCCGGACCCGTCCGACCCGAGGCCGCAACCGGCGAGAGTGAGTGCCGCGGCGGCAAGAGCTGCCACCGGTGCCAGACGACGTCTACGCATGGAAATCTCCTGGGTTTGATAAACCGGTATAGCTCCTGCACTATCCGGGATCGTAGAATCCGCTGTCAAGGGCAAGGGGAGGTACGACGTGGTCAGACCGACGATCGCGGACATCGCCAACCGGGCGGGGGTGTCCAAGGGCGCGGTGTCGTTCGCGCTGAACGGACGGCCCGGGGTGAGCGATGCCACCAGGGAGCGGATCCTGCGGATCGCCGAGCAGATGAGCTGGCGGCCGCACAGCGCCGCCCGCGCACTCGGCGCATCCCGGGTGGACTCGGTCGGCATGGTGATCGCGCGACCGGCCCGGACGCTCGGCGTGGAGCCGTTCTTCGCACACCTGCTGTCCGGCGTGCAGTCGGGGCTGTCCGCGGAGTCGATCTCGCTGCAACTGCTGATCGTCGAGGACACCGCGGCCGAGATCGAGGTGTACCGGCGCTGGGCCTCGGAGCACCGGGTGGACGGCGTGATCCTGGTCGACCTGACCGTCAAGGACCCGCGGATCGATGAGCTGAAGGCGCTCGAGCTGCCGGCCGTGGTGATCGGCGGCCGCGGCGGGAAGGGCGCGTTGCCGTCGGTCTGGGCCGACGACCGCGAGGCGATGCTCTCGATCGTGGAATACCTGGCCGCGCTCGGGCACCGCAGAATCGCCCACGTCGCCGGTACGCCGAACTTCCAGCACACCCAGCGCCGGATCCGGGCCCTCCGGGACGCAGCACCACGGTTGGGCCTGGTCGACTCGCCGTCGCTGCCGACGGACTTCAGCGACGCGGAAGGCGCCGCGATCACCCGGAAGCTGCTGTCCCAGGCGCAGCGGCCGACCGCGATCGTCTACGACTCTGACGTCATGGCCGTGGCCGGGCTCGGGGTCGCGATGGAGATGGGCGTCTCGGTGCCGGGCGACCTGTCGATCGTGGCGTTCGACGACTCGATCCTGACCCAGCTGATGCACCCGGCGCTCACCGCACTGTCCCGGGACACCTTCGACTTCGGCCGCCAGGCCGCCGAGGTCCTGCTCGAGACGATCGCCGCTCCCGCCCAGGTGATCAACCGCCGTACGCCGGACCCAGTCCTCACGGTCCGCGAGTCCACCGCTCCCCCACCCCGCCCCGCCTGACCCACCCAACCCGCGGGATCCCCTCCGCCCCCGCCCTCTCCACCGTCCCATTCGATGGGTTCACCCATCAGCTTGTGGGTTCCCCACCCGAATGCAGGCGGCGAACCCACCATTTGACTGGTGGACCCACCAAACGTGGGAGGGCCGGGGTGAGGGGTGGGGCGTGGGGGTCGTTTGGCGTAGCGGCCTAAACCGTTTTAGCATCGTGCGCATGTCTTCCGATCCCGCCCGGCCCCGGTTCGGCGCGAACTACGTCCCCTCGGCCGGCTGGTTCTACAGCTGGCTCGACTACGACGGCGCCGCGGTCCGGCGGGACTTCGCCGACCTGGCCGGGCTGGGTCTGGACCACGTCCGGGTGTTCCCGATCTGGCCGTGGATCCAGCCCAACCGGGCGATCATCCGGGACCGGGCGATCGAGGACCTGCTGGACACCATCGACGCCGCCGCCGAGCACGGGCTGAGTGTCGCGGTCGACCTGATCCAGGGCCACTTGTCCAGCTTCGACTTCCTGCCGTCGTGGGTCCTGACCTGGCACAAGGCGAGCCTCTTCGCCGATCCGGCCGTCCGCGACGGATTGACGTCGTACGTCGATGGCGTCTCGCGCGCGGTGGCGTCGAAGCCGAACGTCTTCGCGATCACGCTCGGGAACGAGGTGAACAACCTCTGGCCGGACAGCTCGACCAGCTTCGAGAGTTCGACGAGCTGGGCGCAGGACCTGCTGGCCACGGCGAAGAAGGCGGCGCCCGGCGTACTCGCGTTGCACTCGGTGTTCGACGACGCCTGGTACAAGGACGACCACCCGTTCCACCCCGTTGACGTCGTGGAGCTGGGTGATCTGAGCACTGTCCACTCGTGGGTTTTCAACGGGGTCTCACGAGTGGACGGTCCTCTTGGGCCGGCCACGCTCAGCCACGCGGACTACCTGGTCGAGCTGGCGGCGGCGACCTCGCTCGACCCGGCGCGACCCGTGTGGCTGCAGGAGATCGGCGTACCGGGGCCCGATATCCCGGTGGAGCTGCAGGCGGAGTTCACGCGCCGTACGGTCGAGTTGGTGCTCGGGAATCCGGCGTTGTGGGGTGTGACCTGGTGGTCGTCGCATGACATCGACCGTCGGCTGCTGGATTTTCCGGACCGTGAGTACGACCTGGGGTTGTTCACCGTCGACCACCAGCGCAAGCCGGCTGCACAAGCGCTCGCCGACGTGATCGCCTCCTGTCGATCGACCGGGATAGAGCGACAGCCGGCCAGCACGCTGACCGCGCCGATCAACCTCCGCACGCAGCCGGAGCGGCGTCCGGAAGTTGCCCCAGGCAGCGAATTCCACTTGCAATGGGTCGCCGCCCGCGCCGACGGCCCGGTCAGGATCGCCTTGCCCTAGCAACCCCCGTTGCGTCCGAAGAACTGAGGCCTATCGGCCACACTTCTTCGGACGTAAGAGGTCAGTGGGAGTCGATCAGGACCTGGATTCCGTCGAGGATGCGCGCCAGTCCGAACTCGAGGTCGTCGTCGATGCCGTCCTCGTACTCCTGGTTGGTGTAGAGCGCGGTGAGCATCGGGTAGTCGCCGTCAATCAGCCGCGGTACGAGGAACCGCCCGACCGCCTCCGCCTGGACAGCCATGTCATCGCTGGCCCCGAGCTGGCGGACCAGGCTCGCATAGTTGTGGGCGAACCCGTTCAGGAGCAGCAGGCACCCGAGGTTGTCGTGCATGCTCAGCCCGGTGCTCTCCAGCGCCTGCAGCATGACCTCGACCCACCGCAACGAGTTGGGCGTCACCGGCGCGCCACGAATCGGTACGTCGAGCAGCCACGGACGCTCAGTGAATCGCTCGACCTGAGCATGCACCCACGCGGTCGCAGCCTCCCGCCACCCTTCCGGCAGCTCAGGTGGCAAGCCGAACGCCTTGTCCTGGACGAGCACGATCAGCTCGTCCTTCGAGCGCACGTACCGGTACATCGCGTTGGTGCTGACGCCGAGGTGAGCCGCGATCTTCTGCAGTGAGATCGCCTCGAACCCCTGGCTGTCGCCGAACTCGATCCCGGTGTCGACGATCTGCTCGACACTCAGGGCCGGCTTGGGCCCGCGCCGCTGCACTGGGTGCACACCCCACGACAACGCCAGCCCCGGCGGCAGCTCATCGCTCATACCTTCCATCCTCGCGTACGTACGACGACACACAGGGGAGCTAGCACCACCGGACAGACGGGTCCTGGACTCCCGGCGCCGAAACTGTTCAATCCATACGCTATTTCACAACACTCCCGTGATTAGCAGGTGATTCCGATGAACTCTTTCCTCAACGCCGTCCTGTTGCCCGGCCACGCCGAGCTCAGCGACACCGACCGCCGCCTAACTACCGGCCTACGGATCGTCTCCGGCATCTGGCTGGTCAGCTGCGTCGTGCAGTTCGTGGTCTGGATGACCATGGCTGCCTTCGGGAACTTCGACTGGCCATGGTGGCTGTTCTCCGACCTCGGACTCGGTGCGATCGTCGCCTTCGTCTGGTGGAAGCACGAGTCGTACCACCGCGAGGCCGACCGATGAACGCACCCGTCCAGCTCACCGGCTCGTGGGTTCGTCGAAGCCGGGTGATCGCGTGCGGGTGATCGTCAACGGCACGCCCCGCGAGCTCTGGTCCTCCCGACCACCGCAATCACCGCCCGCCTCGCGATGCGCTCCCGCCCCCATGGACGCCCTCAGCTCACCGGTGGGCTGACCGCACCCGCTTTCCGGAACAAACTTTGCGCTCCGTGGCAGTGATCTTCCGCAAAGCGGAGGATCAGCCGGTCGGGGATGGTCAGTTGGCGGGTTGGATCCAGGCGTGGGTGCCGTCTTCCAGGCGGATGACCTGGAGACCGGCGGCTAGGCGGCGTACGTCCTCTGTTTCGATCACGGCGGGGGCCGGTCCGGCTACGTCGAGGACGATGGCGGCCGCGCCTTCCTGGACTGCGGCGGTTGCGACCAACTGGGTTTGGGCCGGCATGGGCCTGGCCTCGGGACTCCACCGGGCCAGGCTCTCGGTGCTGGTGAAGGCGAGTAGGGCGTTGCGGCCGTCCTGCCCTTGCAGTAGCGCAACGGCCATGTCCGAGGTCTTGTCGTGGGCCAGGCCGTTTTCGTCGTACTCGATCTCGCCGAGCATCGCGACCACCGGCACCAGCAGCCGCGCCTTGGTCAGCGCGGCCAGCGTCGCGCCCTCGTCACCCTCCGCGAGGGCCCGGGCCAGCGCGGGATCCGCCGACCCGTCGTCGTTGTCGAACCCGGTGAAAGCAAGGCGCCGCTCTGGTTGCACGCAGGCATTCTCTCCTGCGGACCTCCCCCACTCACCAACCGGGCCGCACCGACGCACCCCACGCTCACCCAAGCCCACCCGCGACGTGAAGGCGGAGGTTGGTGAGTGGTGGGGTCCGGACCGCCAGCCCATCACAATCGCGCCAGTCAGGCCGCCGTCAGGCTCGCCCGACCGGTCCCGCTCCCGTTGTGATGGCCTGGCGGTCCGCAGCTCGCCCGGAGTTGGGTTTCAGGGTGGGGTCAGGGCTGATCCCGGCTTGGTTCCTCCTGCGACTGTGCGAGCCTGGGTATGTGCCTGACTTCAACGATTTGACGCTGCTGCCCTTCTGTGTGGGCCTGACGCTGCTCGGGCTTATCGGCTCGTGGGCCGCCTGGCGGCGCCGCGGGGCTGCGGCCGGGGTGCGTGGCGTGGCCTGGTCCCTGCTGCCGGTCTCGCTGTACCTGACCGGTCTGCTGGAGCTGGTCTGGGACGTCGTACGCTCCGCGGTCAGCTGGGTCACGCACCTGATCTTCTCCCCGACCGTGTGGGCCGGCGTCGCGCTGTTCGGCGTCTCCGTCGTGCTGTACGTCGTCTCCGGGATTGCCCGGGGCCGCCGTGGGGAACCAGACACAGCGAAGAAGAAGCCCGCCTCGCCCGCGGGTGAGCTGACCGCGACGGGTCCCGCACCCGCCTCGGCCGCTCCCGCCAAAGCTGCCAAGCCGACAAAGGGGTCGAAGGCGAAGCAGCAGGAATCGTCGGAGTTCGACGAGATCGAGGACATCCTGAAGCGCCATGGAATCAACTGAGACCGGTACCACTGCCCCGCTGACCATCGACTCCCTGCTGGACCACGTCCAGGCGACCGCACCGCGGCTCGGCCGGACCCGGCTGATCAGCATCGACGGACCCGCCGGCTCCGGCAAGTCCACCCTCGCCGCGAACGTCGCGGCCCGCGCCGAGGCCCGCGGACTCCACACCCTCGTCCTGCACATGGACGACCTGTACGACGGCTGGGCCGGTGCCGTCCGCGGATTCGGCCTGCTGCGCGACCACGTGCTGCAGCGGATCGCCGACGGCCGCGAAGGACGCTACCGGCGCTACGACTGGCATCTCGGTGCGTACGCCGAACTCCACGTCGTACCGGTGACAGTCGAGCTCCTGATCGTCGAAGGTGTCACCTCCTGCGACCAGGACGCCGACCGCTGGCAGTCGCTGCGGCTCTGGATCGAGACGTCGAACGAGATCCGCCTCGAGCGCGGCATCGCCCGCGACGGCGAGGCGTTGCGGGACCACTGGCTCGAGTGGATGCGCTGGGAGCGCGATCACTTCGCCGAGCAGGCCACTCGCTCGCGGGCGCACGTCATCATCGACGGCGACCCGTCGATCCCGCACGACCCCGAACTCGAACTCGTCACGAAGTCGGTGGCGCTGCCTCCGCACGACTCAGCGGCTTCCTGACCACGATCAGCCGCGCTCGCGGGTGGTGCGTCCACTCCCCTGCTGGCGCCTGCGCCAGGAATTGTTGCCGCAGCCGCGCGATGAAATCGTCGCCGCGGGCGAGAGCCAGAGCCCGCATCGATCCGGAGTGGTTGGCAGCGTCGAAGTACGACGCCCCGCCCTCGTGAGTCATCGGATACGAAACCAGTTCGTCGCGTTCGACTTCACCGAGTACGGCGGCCAGGCGATCCTCCCAGGAGAAGTCACCGCGCTCACCGACCAGACTCGCGACCAACGCGAACGGCCCGGCCTCCTCGGTGGTCTCCGGCCAGAAGACGACACAAAGCTGGCCGCCTGGGCGCAGCGCATCCAGCCACGAGCGCACCGCTGTCTCCGGGTCGGGGAGCTGCTGGAGACCGAACACCGAGACGACGGCGGCACACGATTCCGACCACCGTGGATCAAGCGTGGATGCGTCACCCTGCACCACCTCGACGCCTGGGAGGTTCAGGCGAGCCGCTCGCTCGCGAGCCCGGCGGACCATCCCGGCGGACAGGTCGATCCCGGCGATCGCGCGATCCGGGAATCGCTCCGCCAGCAGGTCCAGCTCGGGAAATGTCCCGCAGCACGGTACGAGGACCGGGCCTTCGGGTACGTCGCCGATCGCATCGACAGCCGCCTTCACCCAGGGTGCGAAGCGCGGTACGAAGTACTCCTCGTAGCCGTCGGCCGCCTCGTCCCAGCCGCGCGCTACCCGCGCGAGACGCTCGTCATCCGTCATGGCTGTGTCTCCTCGATCCGGCGGCGTACGTGCTCTCGTTCTGGTTCGGTACCGGCCGACGCCAGCGCCTCCTCATAGGCTGTGGTTGCCTCGGGCAACCGGCCGAGGCGGTGCAGCAGATCCGCCCGGGCCAGGGCATACGGGTGGTACGCGCGCAATCTCGGCTCATCGGCGAGTTCGTCGAGCAGCGCTAGGCCGGCCTCGGGGCCGTCGCGCATCGCGATTGCGGCTGCCCGGTTGAGCGCGACGACCGGTGACGGGTCGATCGTGAACAGGACGTCGTACAGGGCAACGATCTGCGGCCAGTCGGTGGTGGCGAAATCCGCGGCCTCGTCGTGAACCGCGGCGATCGCGGCCTGCACGGCGTACGGTCCGGCCGGGCCGCCGGTGAGCGCGGCGACGACCAGTTCCCGGCCTTCCTCGATCATGGCTCGATCCCAACGGCCGCGGTCCTGCTCCTCCAGGAGGATCAACGCGCCACCAGGACCTGTGCGAGCGTCGCGGCGGGCGTGCGTCAGCAGCATCAAACCCAATAGCCCGATGACTTCCCGTTCGCCGGGAAGGAGGCGGTGCAGGATCCGGGCCAGCCGGATCGCCTCCTCGGCGACGTCGATGCGCTGCAGGAACGGGCCCGAGCTGGCCGCATAGCCCTCGGTGAAGATCGAGTAGATCACCTGCAGGACACCCGGCAGCCGCTCCGGCAGTTCATCCGCGCCGGGGACGCGGAACGGGATCCGCGCCTCTCGGATCTTCTTCTTCGCCCGGACGATCCGCTTCGCCATCGTCGCGACCGGGACCAGGTACGCCCGCGCGACCTCCGGCGTGGTCAGCCCGGCCAGGCACCGCAGCGTCAGCGCACCGCGGTCCTCGGCGGCGAGCGCCGGATGAGCGCAGGTGAAGAACAGTTGCAACCGCTCATCCGGCAACTCGTCACCCGTGGCAGGCGGCGCGGCCCGGTCGGCTTCGACCTGCATCACGGCGAGCTTGGCGGCGTACACCTGGTCACGACGCAACCGGTCAACCGCCTTCCGCCGCGCCGTGGTCATCAGCCACCCGCCCGGGTTCGGCGGTACGCCGTCGACCGGCCAGCGGACCAGCGCCGCCTCGATCGCCTCGGACGTAACCTCCTCAGCCAGGTCGAGGTCGCCGTACCGCCGGCAGAGCGCGGCCAGCAACCGCCCACGCTCCTCCCGGAACACCGCCTCGACCTGGTCCATTCTCAGGCTCCCGGGAACTCGGCGACCGGGCGTACGACGACCGAGCCACCGGCGCGGGAGCCGGGGCAGCGGGCGGCCCAGTCGAGGGCGACGTCGAGGTCCGGTACGTCGATCACGTAGAACCCGCCGAGCACCTCCCGCGTCTCGGCGAACGGCCCGTCGGTCACCGTCCGCTTGCCGTCGTTGTCCACCTGCACCCGCGTCGCGGTGACCAGATCCGCGAGCGACTCGGACGCGACGACCACACCTGACTCCTGAATCTCCTTGTCGAACCGCATCCAGTCCTCCGGCTCACACCCGACCGCCCCACCGGTCAGGTCGAGCTCGCCGGCGTTGATCAGCAGCAAATACCTCATGTCCAACCTCCTGTCAGCGTGTTTACAGCATCACCACGAACGGCGTCGGCGCCGATGGACACAGTCGGCCAGGAATTTGTGAGGATGGGGTCATGATTCTGCCTTCCGGGGAGCAGTGGGTGGTTCGGGCCGGTGGATACACCGGGACGGTGGTGAGTGTCGGCGGCGGGCTGCGTGGGCTCACGTACGACGGGCGTGAGGTGCTGCTCGGGTACGGCGAAGATGAGATGGCACACGCCGGGATCGGGCAGCACCTGTTCCCCTGGCCGAACCGGATCACCGACGGCAAGTACACGTTCGAGGGCGTCGACTACGAGCTCTACCTGACCGAGCCGGCCCGCCGGAACGCCATTCACGGCCTGACGCGCTGGGCGAACTGGGAACGCCTCGACGACGGGTCGAACGAGGCGGTGGTCGAGGTCGGGCATCGGCTGCACGGCCAGCCGGGGTACCCGCATCAGCTCGAGCTGAAGATCCGATACGAGCTGGCCGACGGGCTCGCGGTGACTGCCAGCGCGACCAACGTCGGCGCGTCGGATGCGCCGTACGGGTATGGAGCGCATCCCTATCTAAGCGTGGGGCGCTCAATCGACGAGTGCGTGCTGGAGTTCAGCGCGGCCGAGTGGCTGGAGGTGTCGCCGGAGCGGATGACGCCGATCGGGCTGTCGCCGGTCGCCGGTTCGCCGTACGACTTCCACAGCCCACGGGCGATCGGGGATCTCGACATCGACAACTCGTTCACCGGGCTGGGCGGCGGCGAGTGGTCCGTGACGCTGACCGACCCGGACTCCGGCGCGAGGTCTGTCCTCACCAGTGACACCGCATGGATGCAGCTCTACACCGGCGGCGCGATCGGCCGTACGGCGCTCGCCGTCGAGCCGATGACGTGTCCGCCGAACGCCTTCATCACCGGGCAGAACCTGGTCGTCCTGAAGCCCGGCGACTCACACACGACTACGTTCCGGGTGTCTGCCTAGGCCCGGCCCCATGCTCGCGGGCGACCGCCGCCAGCTCCTTCGCCGCACGTGACGCCCGGGCGCCCTCGGCGGTCTGGACCGCGAGGATGCCCAGGCGGTTGCCGTCGGCATCGAACAGCTGGAGCCACGCGTCCCCCGGCCGGAACCGCAACGCCGACACCTCGGTCCACGGAAGTGTGTAGGACTTGAACACGTTGCGGACCCGGAGCCGATCGTCGTACGCCGTCACCCGCAGTGTCGCCAGCCGGTACAGGATCCATAGCACCGCGCCGAAGAAGGCGAGCAACGTCAGCCGCTGGAACCAGCTGAACGTCTCCCGCGCGTCATCCGGCAACCGGAACCAGATCACTCCGAAGATCGCCACCAGCGACAGTCCCATTCCGCCCGCCATGACGGCGACAATCCGCGGGTGGAAGGACCAGAGCATGTCAGATCCGGCAGGCGTGGATATCCGTGGTGAGGATGGCACGAGCACCGACCTCCCAGAGCTGATCCATGATGCGCTGCGCGTCGGCCTTGAGCACCATCACCCGGACGGCGACCCAGCCTTCCCGGTGCAGCGGCGACACGGTCGGCGACTCGAGGCCGGGCGCCAAGGCAGTGGCCGCGTCGACGGCTTCGGCGCGGATGTCGTAGTCCATCATCACGTAGTTCCGCGCGATCAGGACGCCCTCGAGCCGTCGTACCAGCTGCTGCAGCCCGTTCGGCGGCATCTCCACGCCGTGCCGCTTGATCAGCACCGCCTCGGACTTCAGGATCGCGTCGCCGAACACCTCCAGCCCGGCCTGGCGCAGCGTCGTACCGGTCTCGACGACGTCCGCGATCACGTCCGCGACGCCCAGCTGAACGGCCGACTCGACCGCTCCGTCCAGGCGGACGACCGAGGCCTCGACCCCGTTCTCGGCCAGGTGGTCCTGGAGGACTCCGGCGTACGACGTGGCGATCCGCTTGCCGGCCAGGTCCTTGACCGAGTCGGCGACCCCGGGCGGGCCGGCGAACCGGAAGGTGGACCCGCCGAAGCCGAGCTCCATGATCACCTCGGCGTCGGCGTGCGAGTCGAGCACCAGGTCACGGCCGGAGATGCCGACGTCGAGGGTGCCCTCACCGACGTACACGGCGATGTCGCGCGGGCGGAGGTAGTAGAACTCGACCTCGTTCGCGGCGTCGGTGAGCGCGAGGTCCTTGGTGGTCCGGCGCTGTTTGTAGCCGGCTTCGATCAAAATCTCGGTGGCGGCCTCGCTCAGCGAGCCCTTGTTGGGTACTGCGACGCGCAGCATGACACTGCCCTTTCCTGAAGAGGTGAATACCGGAATCTGTGGGTGGCTCCTACAGATGTCGGTAGACGTCGTCGAGGTCCAGGCCGAGCGCGTGCATCATCACCTGCGCGTGGTAGAGCAGCTGGGACAGCTCCTCCGCGGCCCGCTCCTTGCTCTCGTACTCGGCGGCCATCCAGGACTCGGCGGCCTCCTCGACCAGCTTCTTGCCGATCGCGTGCACGCCGGCATCCAGCGCGGCCACGGTCCCGGATCCCTCCGGCCGCGTCAGCGCCTTCTCGCCCAGCTCGGCAAACAGTTCCTCAAAGCTCTTCATCGCCCGCCCAGCCTAGATGGCCACGCCGGCCTCTCCACCCCCAGGTCCGGTTCCCGGACGGCGCGGAGCTGAGTGAGCATCGACGTACCAGGTGTGACGCTCGCCGAAGAGACGCTTGATCAGACCGTGGTCGACGGTGTCGTCCGGGCCGCGGAGGTGGAACGGCGGCGGGTAGAAACAGTCGCCCAGGAGGATGACGCCGGAGTCGATCGCGACGAGGGAGTCAGGCGCGTGCTTGCCGCCGACATGACGCAGTACGACGCCTGTCGGGAGCGTGAGGGTGTCGTCGAAGGTCTGATCCGGGAGGACGATGCGGAAGTCCGTCCAGTCCGGTACGGCGAGGGCCCGGGCGCGGAAGCTGGGTCCGAGCTTCGGGTTCTCCTCGACCTGGTCGCGGAGGTAGCGGTGGCTCCAGGGGCGCTCGGCCTCTTTGGCCAGGATGTCGACGGCGGCTTCATGAGCGACCACGGTCACGTCAGGCCAGGCGCAGGCTCCCCAGATGTGGTCCCAGTGGTGATGCGTGTAGACCAGCCACTTCGGCGCCGGCAGCCCAGCCTCTGCGATCGCCGCTTGGATGGCCCCCGCATGCTCGGGGCTGTTGCCGGCGTCGATCAGCACGCTGCCCCGCTCGTCCGCGATCACCGCGACCGACGGCCGGATCGCGTCCGGGTCGGGGTCGTGGGGATAGATCCAGACCCGCCCGCTCACCTGCTGCAGCATTTGCCCGACGATAGCTGGCATGCAGATACCCCGGAGAGTCCGTGAACTCGGTGTGACCGTCGGCACGCTTCCGACCGGTCCGTTGAATGCGATCACCGACGTACCAGGGGTTCGTGTCGGGCAGACCACGATCTCCACCGGTGAGCTTCAGACCGGCGTCACCGCGATCGTGCCGGACGGGTTTGCGGGCGGGCTTCCGGCTGCGATTGCTGTCGGCAACGGTTACGGGAAGCTCGTCGGCTCCACCCAGGTGGACGAGCTGGGCGTGATCGAGACTCCGATCCTGCTCACCGGCACGCTCAGCGTCTTCCGGGTCGCGGACGCGCTGTTGACCTGGCTGCTCGACCGGGACCCTTTGGCGACCAGCCTCAATCCGGTCGTCGGCGAGACGAACGACGGCCATCTCTCCGACATCCGCCGCCGCCCGATCACCCCCGACGATGTCCACGCCGCGCTCGACTCCGCTTCCACCGACCTCCCGGCCGAGGGTTGCGTCGGAGCCGGCACCGGCACCGCCGCCCTGGGCTTCAAAGCCGGCATCGGTACGTCGTCTCGCGCGGTCAGCTCAGGCACGATCGGCGTCCTCGTCCAAACCAACTTCTCCGGCACGCTCACCGTCCTCGGCACCCCGATCCCGGCCGCTGGCGACGCTGACCCCGGCGTCCGGGAGATGAGCGATCGCCGGGACGCGAGCCGCGGCGACGATCCTGGCCCGGACGACGGCAACTCCTGCATGATCGTGGTCGCCACCGACCTCCCGCTCGACGCCCGCCAAGTCGGCCGCGTCGCCCGGCGCGCGATCTTCGCGATGGGCCGCGTCGGCTCCGACTACGCCCCCGGCAGCGGCGACTACGCCATCGCCTTCACCACCAACCGCACCCCAGGCTTCTCCGACCGGGACCTCCGCGCCCCATTCCAGGCCACCACGGAGTCGGTCGAGGAAGCGCTGCTCAACTCCCTCACCATGGCCACCACCACAACCGGCTTCCAAGGCCACACCGCCCACGCCGTCTCCCACGACCTCGTCCGCAGCCGCCTCGCCTCCGCGGGCACCCTCAGCTGACCCGAACCCGCGACGCATTTCATGGGTTAACCCCTTGCGTTGTGGGTTCTCCCCCGGCATGCGAGCGGGCAACCCACAACGTCAAGGGTTAACCCATGAAATGGCAGCAGCCCACCGCCCGGCCCGCTCACCATTCCCCTGCGTTCCCCATCCCCCCGGGGCCCGACCCGCCCGCGCCCCGACCTTCCCCGGCCTTTTCGGAACATAAGGTCGCGCCCAGCGACCAAAAGTTTCCGGAAACCGCGGTGGCTTGAGCGGCTAGCGACCGGCGTTGATGGCCTCGGGGGTTGGACGGGGTACTGGGGTCGGGCGGCTCAGCGTGGCTGTGATCAGGGAGGCGAAGGCCAGGATTGCTGCGACCGTGCGGACCAAGTGGGCGACCTGCCAGCGGTCGCGCAGGCTTGCCCAGTCGGCCGGTGGGTTTTGCACGGACCAGTCGCCTTGGTCGGCGTTGATCGGGAGGTTGATCGCGAGCGTGGTGGCGAACACCACCAGCAACAACGCGGCCGCCATCAGCACCAACCGGCGATTGTTGCCTCTGGCCCGGATCGCGAGGACCACGGTGGTGATGATTGCCGGGATCAACGTGACCGATGCGAGGGTGTCGAGCGAGTCGAGCTCGACCTGACGGACCTGGGTGTAGACGGCGGCGTCGTACTCGCGGAGTGAGCTCTCCAGCACGAGTACGCCGAGCAGGAAGCCGGCGAAGAGTCCGCTGAACAACAGACTTGCCGTGCGCAACAACTTGTCCATCAGTACGCCACCCCGACCGGCTGGTTGACCATCGCCGGGTTGCCGACGGCCGCGAGCATCAGATGTGCGACATCGGCCCGCGAGATGCTGTAGCCGCGGGAGACAGTGCCGCCGATGACGGTGCGGTAGGTCCCGGTCAAGCTCTTGCTGGTGAGCTTCGGCGGGCGGACGATCGTCCAGTCCGTGGCGCTGCTGAGGATGTCCGCCTCCATCACCCGCAGGTCGGCGTACACGTCGGCCGCGAAGGCGTTGATCATCGGCAGGATCACGCGCCGGTTGAGGAAGCTCTCGTCCGGCGGGACCGGCCCGAGTGGCGCCGCACTCACCGCGACAAAGCGCCGTACGCCGGCCTGGGACATCGCGGCGAGGATCGAACGGGTACTGCCAGACGCGACCGGCCCGTCCTTGCGGCCCCGCGGCCCGACCCCGGAGATGACGGCGTCACTCCCGTCGACCGCGTCGAACAGCGGCCCGGCGTCGGTCAGCCCCGCCACCCGCACCACCTCGAGCGATGGATCCACGAGGTCGTACGACGACGACGCGCGTACGACCGCCGAGACCTTGTGCCCTGCCTCCAGCGCCTGCCGCACTACCTGACCGCCGATCCCGCCGGTCGCTCCGAAAACCGTGATCTTCATCCGAACTCCCTGTACCGTGCTCGTCGTAAGGATCTCTGTAACTCATATAGTACGGAACTCATAAGATATGGAACAGACACAACCCGGTGACGCGCGTCACCGCCGGCGGACCGGCAACGAGATCAAGGCCGCGCTGCGCGACCTGCGGATCCAGCTCGCCCTGCTCAACCACCAGGTCGGCGGCAAGCTGGCGCTGAAGGACGTCGATCTGGACTGCCTCGACGTTCTGTCACGGAACGGACCGCTCACCCCGAGCGCGCTCGCCCGGCAAGCAGGCCTGCACCCGGCCACGCTCACCGGCATCCTGGATCGGCTCGAGCGGGCCGGCTGGATCGTCCGGGACCGGGCGCGCGGGGACCGCCGGAGCGTCACCATCCGCGTGCTTCCCGACCGGGGCATGGAGGTCTTCCGGCTCTACCAGCCGATGATCGGCGCGATGGACGACGTACTGACCGACTACACCGACGCCGAGCTGGACCTGATCGCCGGCTTCCTCCAGCGCTGCACCGAAGCCGGCCGCACCGCCAACGGGAAGCTGACTCAGGACTCGTAGATGCCGGCCAGAGTGCGGCCGAGTTTGGCCAGCTCGGCCCGCAGTTCCGGTGGCTCGAGCACCTCCAGCGCGTCGCCAAACCGGCAGAAGGCGGCGGCCGCATTGCCCACCGACTCGATCGGCACCGTGACCGTCACGCTTCCGTCCTCCGCCGGCTCCGCCGCCGCAACCGCCTTCACCAGCAGCGGAAACGACACGTCATGCATCCGCGCGACGAGCGGCCCCGACACCCGTACGACGGCCTCCGCGGTGAACCGGGCCTGGTCGAACTGATCCAGGTGCTCCTGCCAGAACCCCGCGAGATCGAAGCCGTCCGCCCGCTCGAACTCCTCATCGGTCGGTGTGAGCGCGAGGATGCTGGAGACCCGGTACGTGCGCATCCCGCCGGCAGTGGCGGCAACGACGTACCAGCTGCCGTTCTTCAACACGAGCCCGTACGGTTCGAGCACGCGCTCGACCTCGCGCGGAGCCTCCCAGCGGCGGTAGAGGACCTTGATCCGGCGATCGTGCAGTACGGCGTCCGCGACCGGCGCGAGGTAGGGCGAGTTCTCGG
The DNA here is from genome assembly GCF_004345665.1 of Kribbella antiqua. Lineage (GTDB taxonomy): Bacteria > Actinomycetota > Actinomycetes > Propionibacteriales > Kribbellaceae > Kribbella > Kribbella antiqua. The sequence goes on along the minus strand of NZ_SLWR01000008.1, from coordinate 382,724 downwards.
CGTCCTGGTACCAAGCCGGCAGGTCGAGGTGGAAGCGGTTCTTCAGTCGCCCGGCGCGATCACGCTGGTCCGGCGCCAGCGCAGCCAACAGCTTAAGCTCGGCCGCACTCGTCTGCTCCGTCAGCCCGAGTGCGGCCGCCGCTCCGGGCATGCCGACCAGGAAGAGCGCTGCCGCTTCCTGCTCGTTCAATCCGGTGAGGCGGGTGCGGTAGCCCTCCACCAGCCGATAGCCGCCGGCTCGGCCTTGGTCGGCGTACACCGGAACGCCGGCCGCCGCGAGTGCTTCGACGTCGCGATAGATGGTCCGGAGTGAGACCTCCAGCTCGTCCGCGAGCTCGCGCGCGGTCAACCGCCTGCGGGTCTGCAGCAACAGCAGGATCGACAGCAGCCGGCTCGAACGCATATCCCTCAGGCTAGTCCTTAACGCTGCCAGGTGCTGTCAGGTATAGAGGCGAGGCTGGCGGCATGACCACATGGACCAAGGTGACTGGCGACTTCGACTTCCTGAACGGGGACTTCGACGTCCGGCACCGGACTTTGACGAAGGTGTTCCAGGGCTCCGACGAGTGGCTCGAGTACGACGGGACGACGACGGCCCGGACGTACTTCGACGGAGCCATCAGCATCGACGAGATGCGGTTTCCGACCAAGTCGTCGTACGGGCTCTCGGTGCGGCTGTTCGACCCGGTCTCACAGGAGTGGAGCATTTGGTGGGTCGACAGCCGGACGATGCGGCTGTATCCGCCAGTGCGCGGCCGCTGGTCGGACGACGGCTCCAACTGCTGGCTGGTCGGCGAGGACGAGGTCGACGGGCAGCCGATCCTGGCGAGCTACTCATGGTCGGACATCACCGAGTCGTCGGCGCACTGGGAGCAGAGCTACTCGAACGACGGGGGTGAGACCTGGGAAACCAACTGGATCATGGAGTTCACTCGCCGGGAGACACCGCCACCTGCTTTGGATGTGCCGAAGGTGACCGGCGACTTCGACTTCCTCGTCGGGCGTTGGGACATGGCGAATCGCCGCCGCAAGCCCGCGCTGGGGGAGCCTGCTGAGTGGTACGACTTCCAGTCCGAGATGGAAGTAACGACGTACTTCGACGGCGCCATCTCCTTCGACGAAGGCTGGTTCCCAACCGAAGGCTTCCGCGGCGCGACCCTGCGCATCTACAACCCTTCGTCGAAGACCTGGGCGATCCACTGGATCAACAGCCTCCGCGGCCAACTCGAAACCCCCGTCGTCGGCTCCTTCCGCGAAGACGGCACCGGCATCTTCGACGCCCCCGACACCTGGGAAGGCCAACCCATCGACGTCCGCTTCACCTGGACCCCCGGCACCGACAAAGCCTCCTGGGAACAATCCTTCTCAACCGACGGCGGCAAAACCTGGCTCCCCAACTGGCAAATGCAGCACACCCGGATCGGCTAGGAGACCACCTCGTCGTACTGGCGAGTCTTGGCGACGATGAGGTGGAGGCCCAGGGTCAGGGCCAGGACGACGGCGGCGACGGCAAGCAGGTCGTACGGCGATGAGGCGGCGGCCAGCGTCACGCCGCCGAGACCACCTCCGAGGGCGGCGCCGAGCGAGATGGCGCTGCCGTTGAGGGCCATCACGATGGCGGCGGAGTCCGGGGCGAAGGCGGCGAGGCGGGCCTGCTGAGGGACGGCCGCGCCGCCGTTGCCGATTCCGGCGGCGAAGAACCACACCAGGCCCGCGACCGCGAGGACGCCCAGCGGAGCGAACCTGAACGCCAGGGCTCCCAGCACTGCGTTGGTGAAAAGCCCGATCAGTACGACGGTCAGCACCCGAAGCGGCGTGAATCGGTCCGCGAGCCGGCCGGTGACCGCGTTGCCGAGCATGCTGGCGAGGCCATAGCCGAACATGATCAGGATCATCATCCATTCGGCCGGGAACGCCCGGTGCAGGATGAGCGACGCATACGTGAAGCAGGTGTAGCTGCTGCAGAGGATGCCGGTCGTGACGAGGAGACCGGCCAGCAGGCGTGGCTGCCCGAGGGGTCGCAAGCGCTCGGCCAGTGTTGCGGACGGCAGATGCAAGCGCGGGAGCTTGAGCAGGATGCCGACCAGCGCGACGCTGCCGACGACTGCGACCAGAATCATCGGGAACCGCCAGTTCGACTGCCCGATCACCAAGCCGACCGGTACGCCGAGCGCGGTCGCGGCCATCCAGCCACCGAGTACGAACGACAGCCCCTTGCCGTGATCCTTGGCCGGCGTCAGCGCGATCACGTACGCGCTCACGGCGGCATTGAGCAGGCATCCGCCGAGCGCCGCGACGATCCGGCCGCCGAGCGCGATCGGGTAGTTCGGCGCCGCGGCGACGATGAGGTTGCCGAGCACGAAGACGGCCAGAGCGATCGCGATGGTCCTGCGCCGCTCCCAGCGGCTCGTCACGGTGCTGAGCAGCGGGGCGGCGAGTGCGGAGGTCAGCGCGAACGCCGACATCAACTGTCCGGCGACCGCTGGTACGACGTTCAGGTCGTCGGCGATGGCGGGGAGCAGACCGGCCAGCACATATCCGTCGATCCCGGTCGAGAACGCCGCGACGGCAAGCCAGATCAGCGGGCGGTAGTTCACCGCTGGCTCGCGAAGGTGAACATGGATTGGCCTGGGGTGAGAGGTTGGGGCGGATCTGTGAAGCGGTGCGCGCCGACACCGAAGCCGGCGTCGGGCGGTGAGAGGTAGAGCCGTTCGAAGCCGCGCTCCTCGAACCAGTCGCAGATCGTCGGCACCAGGTCCGGTTCGCCGCGGTGCCGGGTCCAGATCGTCGTACCGCCGCTCTTGCTCAGTGCGCGGCAGGTGTCGATGGTCCGTTCGATGTCTTCGTCGGAGATGTTGCCGAACACTCCACACACCAGTACGACGTCGGCCGGCACCATCCCCGCGTAGTTGTCGGTCAGGGCCGCATCCCCTTCGACCACCTCGACCTGCGTCAGACCTGTTGACCGGGCCGTCTCCTCGGCTATCGCCGTACTGCGCGGATCCAGCTCGACGAGCCGCGCCCGTACGTCATCCCGCCGCGGATGTTTCGGCAGCACCTCCAGCAGGTCGCGCCCCTCACCAGCACACATGCTCACGACCTGCAACGGCCCAGGCGGACACCCATCCAGCGCCGACCGAACCTGCCCCTGGACGACTTCCAGCCGCCGCGCCAGCGAAGACCCAGGTACGTCATAGTCCCCGTGCCACTCGTGCCAATCCATACCGACAGAGATTACGTAACGACCAAGCAAAAAGGCACCTGAATCACAACATTCGATGCGATTCAGGCGTGGGGAGGATCTACAGGTTGCGGATGGCTACCAGGGTGGAGAGGGCTGCTTGGGTTGCTTCGTAGCCCTTGTCTTCGCGGCTGTCGGGGAGGCCGGCTCGGTCCAGTGCCTGTGGGTCGTTGTCGCACGTGAGTACGCCGAAGCCGATCGGGATCCCGGTGGTCACGCCGACCTGCATCAGACCTTCGGTCGCCGCCTGGCAGACGTACTCGAAGTGCGGGGTGTCGCCCCGGATCACCACGCCCAGCGCGACCACCGCGTCGTACCCGTTCTTTGCCGCGTGCAACGACGCGACCGGGAGTTCGAAGGAGCCCGGCACCCGGATCACCGTGTAGTCGGTGACGCCGGCCTCGTCCAGGGCCCGGATGGCGCCGGCGACCAGGGCGTCGGTGACCTTCGGGTGCCATTGGGCCGCGACGATCGCGACGCGGGCCCCTTCGACGCGGGGGGTTTCGATCGTGGGTGCTCCGCTGCCCGACATCAGCCGGCTCCGTTCTCTTCAGCGAGTGCTCCACCGGGCAGGTGATGACCCATCCGGTCGCGCTTCGTGCGCAGGTACCGAAGATTGTGCTCGGTCGGGTCGATGGAGATGCTCCGACGCTCCACCACCTCGATGCCGTACCCCTGCACGCCGGACAGCTTGTCCGGGTTGTTGGTCAGCAACCGCACCTCCTTGACGCCCAGATCAGCCAGGATCTGCGCGCCGGTGCCGTAGTCACGAGCATCGGCCGGCAGCCCGAGGTCCAGGTTCGCGTCGACCGTGTCGCGCCCGGCGTCCTGCAGTTCATAGGCCTGCAGCTTGTGCAGCAGCCCGATCCCCCGGCCCTCATGACCGCGCAAATACACGACCACACCACCCTCGGCCGCGACCTGACGCAACGCCTCGTCGAGCTGCGGGCCACAGTCGCACCGCAACGACCCGAACGCATCGCCCGTCAGACACTCCGAGTGCAGCCGTACGAGCGTCGGCCCACTACCGATCTCGCCGCGAACCAGCGCGAGCTGCTCCGACCCGTCGACGACATTTCGGTAGCCGTGGGCAACGAAATCGCCGTACTGGGTCGGCAGCGTGGTCGTCGCGACCCGCTTGATCTGCGACTCGGTCCGGCGCCGGTACCTGATCAGATCGTCGATCGACACCAGCACCAGCCCGTGCTCGTCGGCGAACTCGCGCAGTTCCGGACCGCGCTTCATCGTGCCGTCGTCGTTCACCAGCTCGGAGATCACCGCGGCCGGCGTCAGACCGGCCAGGCGAGCGAGATCGATCGACGCCTCGGTATGTCCGGGCCGCACCAGTACGCCGCCCTCACGCCCCCGCAGCGGGAACACATGCCCCGGCTGCACCAAGTCGTACGGCTCAGAGGCCGAGTCCGCGAGTACTCGAATCGTCCGGGCCCGATCCGCCGCCGAAATGCCGGTGGCGATGCCGTCGCGGGCGTCGACCGAGATCGTGTACGCCGTCCGCATCCGCTCGCGGTTGTGCGGCGTCATCAGCGGAATGCCGAGCCGGTCCAGCTCAGCACCCTCCATCGGGACACAGACGACACCCGAGCTGTACCGGATCAGGAACGCCAGCAGCTCCGGCGTCGCCTTCGACGCGGCGAAGATCAGGTCGCCCTCGTTCTCGCGGTCCTCGTCGTCCACCACGATCACCGGCCGCCCGGCCCGGATCTCGTCGATCGCATGCTCGATCGTGTCGAGCTTCAGCACGTCACCCATGTCAGCCCACCACCACTGGTTCCGGAGTCGAGACCCGCTCGCGGTTCTGGATCTTCCACCAGGACGCGAAACCGAGCACGCAGAACAGCCCGTAAACGATGTACATCGTCGCCGACGGATAGAACTTCGCCTGCACCAGCAGCGGTACGCCGACCACGTCGACAGCGATCCAGATCAGCCAGAACTCGACGAACCCCCGGGCCATCCCGTACGTCGCCAGGATCGAACCGGTCAGGATCCACGCGTCCCACTGCGGTCCCCAGGAGCCGAGTTCGCGGAGTACGACGTACGCGATCGCGTAGAGCACGACCCCGATGCCGAGCAGCTCGAGCCGCTCGCGTGCGGTCGCCCAACGCGGCTGGACTGCCTTGTCGGCGCCGGCGTGGCGGGTCTGGTACCAGCGGTACCAGCCGTAGAGGCTCACGATCGCGAAGAACACCTGACGGCCGGCCTGGCCCCAGAGGTCCTTGTCCTGCGGGGTGTCGAAGATCCCGCCGACGAAGACCGTGAACAGCAGCACGTTGCCGACGATGCCGACCGGCCAGGCGGCGACCAGCCGGCGCATGCCGAACAGAGCGCTGCCGAGACCGAACACGTTGCCGACGATCTCGCGGACCAGCACCGGCGAGCCGGCGATCTCCACCTGTGCGTGGAGCAGCCAATCGACCGGGTTCACTTGTCGCCTCCCAGGAGTCGCTCGACGTACTTGGCGATCACGTCGACTTCGAGGTTGACCAGGTCGCCCACCTGGTTGCGGCCGAGCACGGTGAGCTCGAGGGTGGTCGGGATCAGGCTGACACCGAAGGTGCCGGTGGCGTCGTCCACGCCAGTGACGGTGAGGGACACTCCGTCGATCGCGATCGAGCCCTTCTCGGCGATGTACTTGAGGATGCTCGCGTCGGCGGCGATCCGGACGTCCTCCCAGTGCTCGGACGGCGTACGGCTCGCGATCGTGCCGACGCCGTCGACGTGGCCCTGGACGATGTGCCCGCCGAGGCGCGCGTGCGCTGCGACTGCCCGCTCCAGGTTGACGTGCGAGCCCTTCGCGGCCTGGCCGAGGCTGGTGCGCTTCAGCGTCTCGCTCATGACGTCGGCGGTGAAAGTTCCGTCGCCGGTCTCGACCACGGTCAGGCAACAGCCGTTGACCGCGATCGAGTCGCCGTGGTGCGCGTCCTCGGTGACCTTGGGACCTCGAATGGTGAGCCGGGCGGCGTCACCTGGGAGCAGGTCGAGCGCCTCGACAGTGCCGAGCTCCTCGACGATTCCGGTGAACATTCAGTGCGTCCTTTGCGGATCGAGCGGCGTCAGGGTCAGCCGGACGTCGTCGCCGAGGCGGGTGACGTCCGCTAGCTTGAACCGCCGCAGGTGGTCGATAGATTCCGCGCCGAGGTCGCCGATCGCGGCGTACCCGGAACCGAGCACGGCCGGGGCGATGTACGCGACGATCTGGTCGACCAGGCGGGCGCGGAGGAACGCGGCGGCCAGCGTCGGGCCGCCCTCGAGCCAGAGGTGCCGGATGTGGTGGTCGTCCAGCTGCCGGAGCACCTCGGCAGGGTCGTGGGTGGGCAGGATCAGGGTCGGCGCGCGGTCGTTGCGGACCTTCGCGGTCAGCGGTACCTCACGGTCGCCGACGACGACGCGCAGCGGCTGCCGCTCGGCCGGCACGTCGTACTCGTCCCGGACGGTCAGCTCAGGGTCGTCGTCCAGCACGGTCTGGGTGCCGACGGCAATCGCGTCGCACTCGGCTCGCTTCCGGTGTACGTCGGCCCGCGCGAGCGGCCCGGTGATCCACTTACTGGTCCGGTCCGGCGCCGCGCTGCGGCCGTCGAGGGTGGTGGCGAACTTCCAGGTGACGAACGGCCGACCCATCCGCACGCTGTGCAGCCAGACGTGGTTGACGGCTTCGGCTTCGGTCTGCAGCACGCCCTGCTCGACCTGGATGTTCTTGCTCTTGAGCTTTTCGGCGCCACCGGCCGCCTCGTTGTTCGGGTCCGGTACGGCGTACACCACGCGGGCGACTCCGGCCTCGATCAACGCGTCGGCACACGGCCCGGTCCGGCCGGTGTGATTGCAGGGCTCCAGGGTCACGTACGCCGTACCGCCGCGAGCCGCGTCTCCCGCCATCCGCAGCGCCTCGACCTCGGCATGGGGGCCACCGGCAACGGCGTGGAAGCCCTCACCGACCGGATGCCCGTCCTTGCCGGTGATGACACAGCCCACCACCGGGTTCGGGTGGGTGCTGCCGATGCCCCGGGCAGCCAGCTCGACCGCACGCCGCATCCAGGCGACATCGATCGGCGAAGCGTTGTTCACACACGGTCCCTCGTCGTCACGGACGCACTCCGGGGCTCGTGACAACCGGCGACTCGCTCCAGGCGGGCTTGGTGACAGGCCCGTTGGCGCGCTCCGCCGATCGCGTGCGCCTCCCATCCGGACTTTCACCGTCGGTCCTGGAATTCCACCAGGTCAACCGGCCGCCGAACTGCTGCGGCCGGGTCGCGGACTGTTACCGCCGGCTCGGAATTACACCGACCCCGGAGCACGCGAGTGGGTTCACTCGTGGTTCAAGTATGCCCCTGCCAGGCCAGCGCGCCAGGAGCCAGGTCACATCGTGGTACTTGGTCGCGGCGTCAGGGCCAGGGCAGTTGCTGCCACGAGGCAGCCGGCCGCGACGGTCAGGACCATGTCGCGGTAGCCGAGGGCGTTGGCCACGACGGCGCCGCCGAGCGGTCCGACGGCCTTGGCGATGGTGACCGGGGTGGTCAGGATCCCGCTGATGGTCGCGTACCCGTCGGCGCCGTACCGGTCGAGCAGGATCGCCGGGGTCGCGATCGACGAGACGCCGAAACCGAGCCCGAACAGCACCAGGCACACGATCGCGCCGCTGAGGTGTTTGCCGACGACCGGGAGCAGTGAGATCGACAGGCCCTGGATGCCGAGCACTGTGGCGGTGATGGTGGCCATCGGCAACCACCGCGCGGACAGGCTGGTGACGAGGCGGCCGGTGACGGACAGCAGGCCGAGCAGGCCGGCCAGGGTTGCTGCGCGGGCGGGCGGGTGGCCGAGGCCGATCAGGTACAGCACCAGGTGTACCGAGATCATTGCCAGCGCGGCGCTGTGCACCACGAACGCGCCTGCGAGCAACCAGAATCCGGGGTCTTTGAGGACCCTTGCAGGGGTCTTGGGGGTTTTGGTGGTGGTGCGCGGCGCGGGCGTCGTGCGCGGGATGAGGAAGGCGTGGAGGGGGATGGTGGTGACGGCCAGGGCTGCGGCGAGGTCGACGAGGGCAGCGCGCCAGCCGTAGTCTGCGGCGAGGTGGCCGGTGAGCGGGATGAAGATGGAGCTGGCGAAGCCGCCGACGATCGTGATGCTGAGGATGGCCTTCGTACGCGCGGCCGGATCGGCGACCGCCACCACGACCGCGAACGCCGGCGGGTAGAGCACCATCGCCGACGCGACGCCGACCGCGACGAAAACGCCGTACAGCTGAAGGGTGTTCTGCACCTGCGACCACCCGAGTACGGCGATCGCGCCGAGCAGCGAGCCAGATGCCATCAGCCCGCGTCCGCCTCTGGCGTCGAGCCACCGGCCGACGGGGATGGACATCAGGCCGCTCACCAGCACTGCGGTGGTCGACGCGCCAACGGCGGTTGTGGTTGAGATCCTGAGCTCGGCGCTCATCGGGCCCAGGAGTGCGCTGAAGGCGTAGGTCAGGACGCCGTATCCAACTGTCGAGGTGATCGCCAGCGCGGCGACCACGCGACGCAACTCCGTGCGGGTGCCTCTCCCCCGACCGTCGGTCATCCTTCGCAGTCAAATCGATTTCCCCACCCACAGCAACCCGATTGCCCCGCCCCCACCACCAGCCCCCTGCCCCCTGCCCGCTGACGACCCAACCCACAGCGGCCCCGCCGCCCGCACACCGCACCACAACACCCCCCACGCCGCCGCCCCGCCGCGCCAGCCTCGCACCGCCGCGCCCACCACCGCACCGCAACACCGCCACGCCGGCACCGCCGCCCCCACCGCCAGCCCGCTGACGACCCAGCCCACAGCAGCCCACGCCGCACAACAACACCCCCACGCGGCCGCCCCGCCACGCCAGCCCCGCACCGCCGCCCCCCACCACCGCACCGCAACCGCCACGCCGGGACCGCCGCCCCCACCGCCAGCCCGCTGCCCGCTGACGACCCAGCCCACAGCAGCCCACGCCGCCCCACGCCGCACCACAACACCCCCACGCCGCCGCCCCGCCACGCCAGCCCCGCACCGCCGCCCCCAACCACCACACCGCACACCGCCACGCCGCCGCGCCGCCACGCCACTCCCGCAGGATCGCCGCGCCGCAGTCCTCACCCATCACGCCCGCGCGTCCTGCCGCCGGCCTGACGGCACACAGGTGGTGGGCGACTTGACCGTGGAACCCGCGCGGATGGCGGCGAAAGGTCGCGTCCGGGGGTTCGGTGGGCGGGTGGAGCTGTATTTTCGTGCCGGTGGAGGCGTTTGCTGGGCGGTATCGGCTGATCGACCTGATCGGGACCGGCGGGATGGGCTCGGTCTGGCGGGCCTGGGATCTGCGGAGGTCGGCGTACGTCGCCGCGAAGGTTCTCGGGCAGCACGACGCGGCGACGCTGCTGCGGTTCGTGCGGGAGCAGTCGTTGCGGATCGAGCACCCGCACGTGGTCGCGCCGCACGGCTGGGCCGCGGACGACGACAAGGTCGTGTTCGCGATGGACCTGGTCCGCGGCGGTTCAGTCGCCACCCTGCTCGGGGACCACGGCCCGCTCCCGCCGTCGTACGTCGCCGTACTGCTGGACCAGCTCCTTCACGGCCTCTCGGCGGTCCACGCGGCCGGCGTCGTACATCGCGACCTGAAGCCCGCCAACCTCCTGCTCGACGTCACGGGAACCGGCCGCCCACACCTCCGCCTGTCCGACTTCGGCGTCGCCGGCCTCCTCGACGAACCCCGGATGACCCGCCACAGCACAGTCCTCGGTACCCCGGGCTACATCGCTCCCGAGCAGTTGGCCGGCGCCGACCCGGACCCACGTCAGGACCTGTACACCGTAGGAGCGGTCGCCGCCGAACTCCTCACCGGCGAACGCCCCGGCGCCGACGGCAAACTCCCACACGTAGACGGCCCACTGGCCGACTTCATCCACCGCAGTACGGCGACCGACCCCTCCCACCGCCCCGAATCCGCCCACACCGCCGCCCGCCTACTCGCCGCCTCAGGCGCCCTCCCACCCCCAGGCACCACCCCTTGGACCACCACCCCCGACACCCCCGAAGTCTTCGACCAACTCCCACCCCTCCCACCCCCCTGGACCCCCACTGGCCCCACCACCCAACCGCCCCCCACTCCCCGAACCCCCAGCCCTGCAACACCCGCCCCCGGCACAACCAGTCCCGCAACGCCTACTCCCGCGGCCCCCGCCCCGTCGACCACCGCCCCTGCGACCCCCAGTCCCGCGGCAGCCGGTCCCGCGGCGCCCGGTCCCGCGGCGCCTCGTCCGGCAGCTTCCGGCGGGGAGCGCCATGAGCGAGAAGCAGCGGGGGGCGGGCGCAGCTCTCAGCACCCGCGAGCGGCTACCACGGCACCAAACGATCTGCAGACGATCACCTCTTCGCCGCCTGCCAGCAGACAGCACTCGGCAACTACTGCCGATCAACCAGCGCTCGGTCCCAACCGGAGGCGACTGCTGGTTTGGGTCGCGACAGTGAGTCTCACCGGAGCAATCGCCCTACTCGGCACCGCCACCTGGCTCCTGCTCACCTGACGGCCGATCACCATCAGCCCGCCGACGTCCGTACGACGACCTTCACCGCATGCTCGGCCACGGTGTGCGGCTTCTTGGTTTACGCCCGCATCTGGCGGCCGCGGGATCTGACACGCATCAACGTCGAGGTCTGATGCCGAGGTCAGGCTCAGTCGGTCGTGGTTTGAGCATCCGCGAGAAGGCGCTGTAGCGATTCGGGAACCGTCATGGCGGGAACTTCTGACTGCTTGTCCGAGATCGCGCGGCGCAGGAGTCCCACGTTGAGTCGAGTCGTGTCGATCGCGGCGATGGTCGCATCGATCCGGGCGTCCTGCTGCCGGGCAATCATGGTGGCGAGTTGCACCTCGATCGGGACAGTCGGGATGAGCTGTCCGTGGCAGTGGAGAGTTTCCCGCTCGTGCCATACCAGCGGTGCGCGGGTCTCGATCATCACTGCCTATGGCGCCGCTCGCAGCGCAGTTCCGTCCTTACGTTGGAGCGACGGCATCGCCCAGCCACGACCTCACTCGGTGCACTCAGGTGTGCAGGGTGGGGCGGTAGATGAGTTCTTGGGTGTGGCCGTCGAGTGTGCGGCTCTCGAGCAGTTCCAGGTCGAAGTCGGCTGCGTCCTGGAAGATCCGGCCCAATCCGCTCTGACCGGTGATCACGGGGAAGAGCGTCACCTGGACGCGGTCGACCAGGCCGGCGGCCAGCAGTGCCCGGTTCAGCGTCAGGCTGCCATGCGAGCGCAGCGGCACCTCCGACTCCTTCTTGAGCCGGGCGATGGCGTCGACGGGGTCACCGCTCAGGACAGTCGCATCCGGCCAGTCGAGCGATCCTTCGAGGGTGTTCGACAACACCGTCGTCGGCAGGTTCCGCATCCGGGTGACCCACGGGTCACGCACCTCGGACCCCGCTGAACTCGAGGCCAGCATCGACGCGAACGCCCGATAGGTGTTGGCCCCGAGGACCAGGCGCTGCTCCTCGCCGTACTGGTCGAAGCGGTGATCGAGCAGTTCCGGACCTTGCTTCCCGAAGTAGCCACCGAACGTCCTGCTGTTGGAGTAGCCGTCGAGGCTGGAGAAGATGTCGAAGGTGTAGGTGGCGCTCATGATGCTCTCCTTGCGTACGGGTGGCCGCTCCCGTTGGCGGCCCTTCATCCCTACTACGAACACACCGGCCGCGATCCGACATCGCCTCCCAGACTTGGTGTCGACAGCTGCTGGCCGAGTCGACAGAGGCCGGTACCGGCACGGTGGAGCTCGGGTGCTGCTTCACGGTCTGTGCCGATGTCGCGTGAACGAAGCTCAGGCACTTATGCAGGCGCGCAGATGACAGCGGGCGGAGCGGAAGGAGCCCGGGCCACCAGGTGGTGGCCCGGGCTCGTGGTCCTGCAGAACAGCGCGATGACTGCAGGCCGTTGGGTGTCAGCCGTGTGGGGTACGGCGAGGGGTGGTCAGCGGTGCGGGGGTTGTTGTGGAGGCTGGTGGCCGCCCTGGTTGGGGTGTTGGAGGCCGGGGTTGGGGTAGTTGGGGCCCGGCTGGTTTGGGTGGTGCTGTGGGCCTGGGTGGTTCGGGTGGTGCTGTTGGCCTGGGTGCCAGCCGGAGGCGCTGGGTTGGACGATGGCCGGCTGCCTGCGGAGGCGGAGGATGACCAGGATGGCGATCGCCAGGAGTACGACGCCGCCACCGCCGAGGCCGGCGATCAGGGCGACCGGGGTGTTGTTGTTGTCGGAGTCGGCGCGGCCCTGGACGGGACCGCCTGCCTGCGTGCCGCCGGGGCTCGACGGGGCCGCGGTTGGTGTCGGGGTGACGGAGGTGCCCGCGACCGGCGTCTTACCGTCGACGTACTCGGGCTTGCCGGTGCCCGCCGTACCTTCAAGTCCGACGGTCAGCGTCATGGGGATGGCGAATGCCTTGTCGCCGTCCTTCCGAGTGAGCGACACAGCGATGTAGTAGTCACCGGGCATCGCCGTGCCCTTGTCCATGGTGTTCGCACCGTCGCGGTTGAGGTAGCGGATTTCCTTGGTGGTGTTCGCCTTGACCGCACCGTCCTTGGTCACGACTCCGCGCCTGCCCACGTTGCCCGGCACGTTCTTCGCGAACGTGGCGATCACGTCCTCGCCGATCGGCGAGATCAGGCCCATGTCGATGTACCGGATATCCACGGCCTTCGCAGTCGCCGCGCCCAGCTTGGGCACGGTCACCTGGGCCTGGATGCGCTGACCCCAGTCGGCCTTGACCTTGTACAGCTGTACCTCGCCGGGCATGAGGGTGGTCTTGTAGCTGCCTGGCGTCACCGCAGGCGCGTCGGCGAAGCTCGAACCCGGGATGATTTCGCGCGGCGTCACGCCCGGCATCGGCGTCCAGACCGGATCGTCGGCCTCGGCCGGCAGGTTGGCCGTGGAGTCGACTGGCGGCTCCTCGTCGATGCGCAGCTCGTACGGCGAGCCCTTCAGCTCGCGGTACGCGTCGCCCGGAGAGACCGTCAGCACCAGCTGCTCGTCATCGGTGCAGCCCTTGGGGTAATCGCCGGTCCAACTCGACGCCGCACCGGTCGCGATGCCTTGATCCCCCTCGAAGGCGAGTGGATAGCTCCAACCACAGTTCTCGCCACCGATGGTCTTCAGGAAGACCTCGGCCTTGATGACGAAGCTGCCACCGTTCGGGCGCCGGAAGCTGATGCCGGCGCGCAGGGTGGACATCGCCATCGTGCGCTTGATCAGGTAGTACTTCGCGGTCTGGTCGTTGCCGAAGGTGTCCGAGTAGTGGCCTGGGGCAACGGTCGGTGCACCTTCCTGCTGCGCTCCGCCCACGATCGGCGTACCGGAGATCCGGAACGGGCGGAACGCCCGGGTGGACAAGCGATCCAGCCCGGCCTCGAGGTCGATCAGCGAGTCGGCGTCGTAGTAGTCACCACGGCCTTCGCGAGCGACACACTGCAACTGGCTGCGGGCCTTGCCGCCGACCCGGAAGCCGACCACGTCGATCTTCAGATCGATGCCCTGCTTGGCGATCGAGCGCGCCACCTCGCACGGCTGCGGCGCGCAGGTCGCCTCACCGTCGGAGACGAGCACGATGGTCCGCTGGCCGGTCGGGCCGAGGTCCTTGGCGGCTTGCTGGAGTGCATACGCGATGGGCGTCTCGCCGTACGGCTTGTACTTCGCGATGGCGGTCTGCAGCTGTGGGCGGTTGTTCGTGCCGATCGGGACGGTCAGCTGACTGTCGGTGCAGGCGCCGGGCTGGGTGCGCTTGAAGACCGTCGCGCCGTACACCCGCAGCCCGACCTGCGCATCGGCCGGAAGCTTGGTGACCACCCGGTTCAGCGCGGTCCGGGCGGCGGCGATCTTGGTCTGGCCGTCGCCGGCCGGCTCCTTCATCGAGCCGGACGAGTCGAGCACCAGGACAAGCTTGCCGCTGCCCGGATCGGGGTCAGCCTGGGCAGTCCCGGTCGTCAGTCCGGCCAGCACCGAGGTCAGCGTGATGGCGAGAATCGCCCACACCGCGGGGCGGCGGTGTCGCTGCAGAGCCGTCATCGTTTCCTCCTGTCGGATTCGCTGCCGCAAACCCTTCCAGTTTGCTATAGCAAATGTCAAACCGGGATTCCGTGGCCCGGCCAACCTCTCGCGGTGACGAACCCTAGGCCAGGCCGGGGTCGTTGGTAGTACCCGGGCGCCTGGGAGCCGCTGGCGAGAGAGTTTGACGTTTGCGGGTGTGCGACTGGAAATTTGCGTTCGCTACTGCGAAGATGTTTGCAGAGCGCCTGGAGACGGCGGGCAAGGAGGGGGCAAGGTCATGGATCAGACAGCGCACAACCTGCAGCAGCAGATGGAACTGTACGGCGAGCCGCTGGGTGAGCTGGTGCGGCGGATACTCGGGCCGCTCCAACTGACACAGAGCGCGCTGGCGCAGGTGATCGGGCTGTCGGCGCCGATGCTGTCTCAGTTGATGAGCGCCCAGCGGGTGAAGATCGGTAATCCAGCGGTCCTGTCGCGACTGAGGGAGCTCGACGACCTCGCCAATCTGGCCATGATCGGCGACATCAACCCGGATAACATCCCCGACGAGGTCGACCGGATCCGGGCCGCCACGGGCGCCTTCACGCATTCCATGCCGACCACCCAGTTGCCGCGATCGAGCGGGGAGTTGCCGGAGCCAACCCCGTTTGGCGCGCCACCTCCATTCACGGCGAGAGCACCAGGAGGCCAGACGACCCGAGCGACTGGGCAGGCGCAGGGGTTCGGCGTGAGTGCGGCGCCGTCCGCGCGTGCCGTCGTACGGGAGATCCAGGATCTGTTCCGGGCTGTGGCGTCGGCTGAGGAGATTCAGCGGGCTGCCGCGGCGGTCGCGTCCGACTCCCCCGCACTCGCCGAACTCCTTCTCACCTACGGGACTGGCCGCACAGCCGACGCTCTCGCTCACTACGAACACCACCACAGCTGAGCTATCAGTCAGCCAGCCCAAGCGCGGCGGCGAGGCCGGCGTTGATCGCACCCATGGCAACCGGCGACAGGCCACCGATGACTGCCATGACTTCGTTCTCGTAGATCTCGCAGACGAGTTCGATATATCACGAGGTCAGTGGACATTTGGGGTTGTCTCATCAGGTGTCATTGGTGGAATGACTGCTGTCTTGATGGTGTTGGCTCCGGGGTGGCGGGCGACTCGGTCCTGCCTTCGGATCAACAGTTGTGAGGAGATATCTGTGCGCGCCTTCAGCGCCTTTCGACGGGTTGTCGCGGTGGGAACCGCCGTTACGCTGGCTTTCTCGTTGGTTGCCTGCGGCAGCGATGACGACTCGGCGGCCGACGGCCCCGACCTGGGGCTGATCAAGGCCGGTACGTTGCGGATCGGGACGCTCACCGACGCGCCGCCGAACGTGTACGTGAAAGACGGCAAGTTCACCGGGTTCGACAACGACCTGATCACGGCGGTCGCGGCCAAGCTGAACCTGAAGCCCGAGTTCGTCGGTACCGACTTCTCCGCGCTGCTCTCGCAGGTGAACGGCGGCCAGTTCGACCTGGGCAGCTCGTCCATCACGGTGACCGAGGCGCGGAAGAAGACGGTTGCCTTCAGCAATGGATACGACTTCGGCTACCTCGGGCTGAACACCACGAAGACGTCCGGCATCACGTCGTTCGACCAGCTCCAGGGCAAGCGCGTGGTCGTGGTCCAGGGCACCGTTCAGGACGACTACGCCACCCAGAAGGGCCTCAACCCGGTCCGCGTGCCGAACTACAACGCCGCGCTCGGCCAGCTCAAGGCCGGTACGGCGGACGCCTGGGTATCCCCGGCCGAGATCGGCGAGAAGATGGCCAAGGAGCAGGGCGGCGGCACGGTCATCCTGGCGGCCAAGGAGCTGAGCGACGCGCCGATGGCGTTCGCGGTGGCCAAGAGCAACGACAAGCTGCGCGAGGCCGTGAACAAGGCGCTCGACGAGGTCATTGCCGACGGCACCTGGACGAAGCTGGTCGAGCAGTACTACCCGGGTCGCGCCGTACCGGCGAACTTCAAGCCCGGTAGCGGCAGCGTCAAGTTCACCGTCCCCACGCCCAGCGCCACCCCCGCAGCCGGATAAGCATGGACATCTGGTCGACGCTGAACGACACCTTTCTCGACTGGGGGTCGATGAAGGCAGTCCTGCCGGAGATGCTCAAGGTGGGACTGGTCAACACCCTCATTCTGGCGGCCGCCTCGGTCGTGCTGGGCACCCTGCTCGGCATGATCGTGGCGGTCCTCGCCCTGTCCAGGAAGCGCTGGCTGCGCTGGCCCGCGAAGATCTACACCGACATCTTCCGCGGTCTGCCGGCCATCCTGACCATCCTGCTGATCGGCCAGGGCCTGTCCCCGATCACCCGCCACTGGTGGGGCCCGAACCCGTACCCGCTCGGCATCCTGGCGCTGTCCCTGATCGCGGCGGCGTACATCGGGGAGATCTTCCGCTCCGGAATCCAGTCGGTGGAGAAGGGCCAGCTCGAGGCGGCCCGGGCACTCGGCTTCAGCTATACGTCCGGCATGCGCCTGGTCGTCATTCCGCAGGGCGTACGACGGGTGCTGCCGGCGCTGGTGAATCAGTTCATCGCGCTGGTCAAGGAGTCGAGCCTGGTCTACTTCCTCGGGCTGCTCGCCAGCCAGCGGGAGCTGTTCCGGATCGGACAGGACGCCGCCGCGACGAACGGCAACCTGTCGCCGTTGCTGCTGGCCGGCATCTTCTACCTGGTGATCACGGTGCCGCTGACCCACCTGGTGAACTACTTCGACAAGCGCCTTCGCGAAGGCCGTCCGACGGACGAGTCAGGCAAGCAGGACGTCGTACTGAAGGAGCTGGCTCATGCCGACCATCGCTGAGAACAACACGGTCGCTGCGGAGGGTTACGCCGCGGCGAGTCTCGAGGTCACCGGGATCGAGCTTGCTTTCGGCACCAACAAGGTGCTGCGCGGCGTCGATCTCGCCGTACCGGCTGGGCGTACGGCGTGCGTGATCGGGCCGTCGGGATCCGGGAAATCGACGCTCCTCCGGGCGGTCAACCGGCTGATCGAGCCGGACGCCGGGGACGTCAAACTCGGCGGCGAGTCGGTGCTGAAGGGCAATCCGGACGAGCTGCGGCGGCGGATCGGGATGGTGTTCCAGCACTTCAACCTGTTCCCGCACAAGACCGTGCTGGAGAACATCACGCTGCCGCTGCGCAAGATCAAGAAGCTCGGCCCGGAGGAGGCGCGTACGGCGGCGCTGGAACAGCTCGAGCTCGTTGGTCTGAGCAACAAGGCGCCGGCGCGACCTGGCAACCTTTCCGGTGGCCAGCAGCAACGAGTCGCGATCGCGCGGGCGCTGGCGATGAAGCCGGAAGTGATGCTGTTCGACGAGGCGACGTCGGCGCTCGACCCCGAACTCGTGAAGGGCGTGCTCGGGTTGATGGCGGACCTCGCGCAGGCCGGCATGACGATGGTCGTGGTGACGCACGAGATGGGGTTCGCCCGCGAGGTGGCCGACCAGGTGGCGTTCATGGACCACGGCGTCGTGGTGGAGTCCGGCGTACCGGAGCAGATCTTCACAGCGGCGGAGTCGCCACGGCTGCGGCAGTTCCTCTCGCAGGTGCTCTGAGCGCGCGACCCCTGGCGCAAATGGTTGCCGAGGGCCACGATGGGGGGTAGGCCCGACTCGGGGCGCTTGACCACAGCTGGGGGATGGTTGTCGTGAGAGATCTTCGGGTTGCGCTCGCTGTCGGGCTGAGCATCGCGCTCGGCCTGGCCGCGAGTACGACATCATCGGACACCACGAGCGCGGCTGCGCAGACTGAAACCGCGGCCGCGACCGCAGCGCCAGAGGCTGACGCGCGAGGCGGCGAGGTGGAGGCGCTGGATCCTGGGGTCGAGGCGCTCGGCGCTCCAGCCGTGGCGGCGGGGACCAAGTGGGTGTATCTCACGTTCGACGACGGTCCAAGCGCTCGCTACACGGCGCAGGTGCTGAAGATCCTTCACGCCTACAAAGTGCGGGCGACCTTCTTCGTCGTCGGTCAGAACGTCAAGCGGTACCCGTACCTGACCCGCCGGGCCGATCGGCTCGGTCACAGCGTCCAGAACCACACCTGGTCGCACCCGAATCTCCGCAACGTCAGCTGGAAGACCTTCAAGTACCAGATCCGGACCACGGACCGCTACGTCCGGGCTCAGACCGGTTACACCCCGCGCTGCCTCAGACCGCCGTACGGCGCGACGAACCGGATCGTCGCCAGACGGGCAGCGGCGCTCGGCAAGACGATCAAGCTGTGGTCCGTCGACCCGCGCGACTGGGCGCGTCCCGGTGCGTCGGTGATCGCGCGGCGGGTGCTGGCGAAGGTTCAGCCTGGCTCGGTGATCCTGCTGCACGACGGCGGTGGCAACCGCAGCCAGACGGTGGCCGCCCTGCCCAAGATCTTGAAGACGCTCAAAGCCAGGGGCTACGTCTTCTACCCCCTGTGGTGCCAGTAGCGTCCGGTATCCGTGGATTGTTGACGCGGAAGCGGCGTGGGTCCTCGCTTTCCGGCGGATCGTGCCGATTGTGGACGCGTGAGGACGTGAGCCCACCACCGCTCTGGGGGACACATGGCTTTGACCCGCTCCGGCAACCGCATGGTCGGACTGGCGATGATGATGGTTGTCAGCGCGCTGATCGGCACGGTCGTGGTCGCTGCGGCCCGCACGCCGCCCAAGCAGCCGCCGACGACGACCCCAGCGGCATCAGCGCCTGCACAAGCAGCGCTGCCGACCAAGTACGTCGTACTGACGTTCGACGACGGGCCTGATCGGGTGTACACGCCCCAGATCCTCGACATCCTCGCGACGTACGGCGCCAAGGCGACGTTCTTCGAGGTCGGGCGGAACGTGGCGAAGCACCCGGCCCTGACCAAGCGGATCCACGACGCCGGGCACAGCGTGCAGAACCACACCTGGACTCACACGGATCTCCGGAAGACGTCCGCGACGTCGTTCCGGCAGGAGGTCTTGCCGACCGATCAGGCGATCCGCGCTCAGACCGGGAGTACGCCGGGCTGCCTGCGACCGCCGTACGGCGGGATCAACAACACCGTCAAGCAACGCGCCAAGGCCCTCGGCAAGGACCTGGTGGTGTGGGACGTCGACTCGCGCGATTGGACCAAGCCCGGCACGGCGGCCATCGCTCGCCGCGTGCTGGCCGGGGTACACAACGGATCGGTGATCCTGATGCACGACGGCGGCGGCAATCGCAGTCAGACCGTCGCCGCGCTGCCGATGATCCTGAAGACGCTCAAGGCGAAGGGGTACGGCTTCCGGACGTTGTCATGCTAGGGCGGTGACCAGGGGGACGACGTCGGCGATGGACTCGACGATGCGGGTGGGGCGGTAAGGGAAGCGGTCGACTTCGTGCTTGCCGGTGGAGCCGGTGAGGACGAGGACGCTGCGGAGGCCGGCCTCGAGGCCGCTGATGATGTCGGTGTCCATCCGGTCGCCGATCATGACCGTGGTCTCCGAGTGGGCCTCGATCCGGTTCAGGGCGCTGCGCATCATCAACGGGTTCGGTTTGCCGACGAAGTACGGCGCTACGCCGGTCGCGCGGGTGATCAGAGCCGCCACGGATCCCGTCGCCGGCAGCGGGCCCTCCTGCGATGGGCCGGTCGGGTCCGGGTTGGTGGCCAGGAACCTGGCGCCCTCCGAAATCAGCCGGATCGCCTTGGTGATCGCCTCGAACGAATAGGTCCGGGTCTCTCCGAGTACGACGTAGTCCGGCGCGCGCTCGGTGAGCACGTACCCGATCTCGTGCAGCGCGGTCGTCAGGCCCGCCTCCCCGATCACGTACGCCGTACCGCCGGGGCGCTGGTCGTCGAGGAACTGAGCGGTGGCCAGCGCGCTGGTCCAGATCGACTGCTCCGGCACATCGATGCCACCGGCAAGCAAGCGGGCGCGCAGGTCGCGCGGGGTGAAGATCGAGTTGTTGGTCAGCACCAGGAATTTCTTCCCGGACGTCTGCAGGGCTCCGATGAACTCACTTGCTCCGGGGATGGCGCGCTCCTCGTGCACGAGTACGCCGTCCATATCCGTCAGCCAGCTCTCGACTGGCTTGGGCTCGGTCATGGGTCTCCTCGCTGGTGCGGTGGTGACTCGCCTCATCGTAGGGGGTGGGGTGACTGCCGCTGTCGAAAACTGTCGGTGCCGGGAGTGAGAATGCGGTCATGGAGCTTTCCGGGTACCGAGTGCTGTGGCGAACGCGCGGCGTGATGGCGTTGCTGTGCTCATCGCTGCTTGCCCGGTTGCCCGTCCTGGCGACGATGGTGCCGGTCGCGTTCCTGGCGAAGGACGCGGGCGGATCGTTCCGGTGGGCCGGGATCGTCGCCGGTGCGTACTCGGTCGGTATGGCGATCGCGGGTCCACTCTGGGCTCGGACGGCGGATCGTCGCGGTCCACGCGGTGTGCTGCTGGTGACCGGGATCTCCTGGAGTGTGATGCTGGCCGGGCTCGCCGCGCTGCCATCCAATCTTTACCGGCTGATGCCGGTGCTGAGTTTCCTCGCCGGTGCAGTGGTGCCACCGGTGATGCAGACGCTCCGAGCCGCCTGGCCGCGGGTCGTGCAGGGCCCGGGACTGCGAGCGGCGTACGCGCTGGATGCGACGTCGCAGGAGCTGCTGTTCATCGTCGGGCCGATGCTCGGGGCGACAGCTGTGAGTGTGGCGAGCCCACGGCTCGGTGTGCTGCTAGCGGCGGCGATGTCGGCGGTCTTCATCTGGTGGTACGCGCTCCGACAACCTGCGCCGCTTCCTCACGACGACGACACCGCGCCGCCGCTGACGGCGCGTCAATTGCTGTGGCATCGGCAGCGGTTGCCGTTGATCTTGTCGTTCGGGCTGTGGGTGATGGCGTTCAACGGGATCTCGCTCGGGATCGTGGCGTTCGCGGATCAGCACGGTGACCGGCTGATCGCGGGCATCATGGAGGCCGTCTGGGCGTTCGGCAGCCTCGTCGGTGGTGCCGTCGCCGGTGCGTTGCCTGGCCGGCGTACGTCGTACCTGTGGCGGCGAGCTGCATTGGTGGCGGCAGGGATGCTGCTGTGCGTGTTCGCAACCTGGTCGCCGGTGTCGCTCGGGATCGCGCTGACTGTGTCTGGGCTGACGCTGGCGCCAGCTATTGGTGCGCTGTACGAGCGGTTGGGTGCGCTGACTCCTGACACGGTCCGCACCGAGGTGTTCGGGTGGATGGGCAGTGCGGCGATGGGTGGAGCGGCGATTGGGTCAGCGGTGTCCGGCGCGGTCGTGGAGAGCTACGGCGTGCGCTACGTCTGGCTCGTCGCCGCGGTGCTCGCCGCGGTGTCATTCGTCCTGCTGCTGAGAATCCCACCCCAGGAACCAGTTGCCCCCACCCCCGAACCAGACACCATCCCCACGACACCACCACGCCCGGTGGAGGACCCCGCGTAGGTACTCGCGGTGTCGCCGTGCCGGGCCGGCACCCAAGAGGACTCCCCTGCGGCTCGGTGGGCGGCGTTCGCGGCGCTTAGTGGACGGCGTTCTGGGCTTAGTGGGTGGCGTTTTGGGCGAGGGATCTGAGGTTTTCGATCATGGTGTTGGGGTTGTCGGCGGCGTAGACGGCTGAGCCGGCGACGAAGACGTCGGCGCCTGCTTCGGCGCAGCGTTCGATGGTGTCGACCGAGACGCCGCCGTCGATCTCGATCCAGAGGTCGAGGCCGTGCTTGTCCAGGAGTTCGCGGGTACGGCGGATCTTCGGCACGCAGACGTCGAGGAACTTCTGGCCGCCGAACCCGGGCTCGACCGTCATGATCAAGATCATGTCGAGCTCCGGCAGGATGTCCTCGTACGGCTCGATCGGTGTCGCCGGCCGCAGCGCCATCGCGGCTCGCGCACCCTTGGCGCGGATCTCCCGCGCGGTCCGGATCGGCGCCCGGCAGGCCTCGACGTGGAAGGTCACGCTCGACGCGCCGGCCTCGACGTACCCGGGTGCCCAGCGGTCCGGGTCCTCGATCATCAAGTGGCAGTCGAGCGGGGTCTCGGTCGCCTTCGCCAGTGACTCGACCACCGGCATGCCGAGAGTGAGGTTTGGCACGAAGTGGTTGTCCATCACGTCGACATGCAGCCAGTCGGCATTCGACACCGCGGCCGCCTCCTCGGCAAGCCGGGCGAAGTCAGCGGTCAGGATGCTCGGCGCGATCTGAATCCCCATGCGCGCCAATCTACCGACGCCCCCGCAGCCACCCCACCACCCGGTCCACCGACTCCACCACCACAACCTCCACCGCCCCAACACCTACCGCCCCGACCTCCACCGGCAGCGGTGGGCGGTGGATCAGGACGACTGGGATGGAGAGTTGGCGGGCTGCGGTGAGTTTGGCGGAGGTTTTGGGGCCGCCGCTGTCCTTGGTTACCAGTACGTCGATGTGGTGGTGCCTCATCAGGGCGAGTTCGCCGGGGACGTCGTACGGGCCGCGGTCGAGGATCAGGGTGCACCACGTCGGCCCCGGCTCGGGCGGGTCGACGCAGCGGGCGAGCATCCACACGCCGGCGTCGGCGAAGGCGTGTAGGCCCTGGCGGCCGATGGTGAGGAAGGCGCGAGAGCCGAGCGTCGGCAACAGGCGAGCGGCCGCTTCAGCTGTGTCGACCCAGTGCCACTCGTCTCCCGGCTGCGCGGCCCAGCCGGGCCGTCGCAGGATCACCAGCGGGATCCCAGCGGAGCGCGCAGCAGCAACGGCGTGCTCGGTCATCGTCGCAGCGAAGGGGTGAGTCGCGTCGACCATGACGTCGACGGAGTTGTCCCGCAGCCATCGGGTCAGGCCAACAGCACCGCCGAAGCCACCCTGCCGCACCTCCCCCACCGGCAGCCGCGCGTCCGTCGTACGCCCGGCAAGCGACGACACCACCTCGAGGCCTTCGTCGCGCAGCCGCCCCGCGAGCTCACGCCCCTCGCCGGTCCCGCCAAGCACCAAGACCTTCACGCCGTATCCATCACCTTCACGCCGCACCCATGACCCTCACGCCGACGCACGGCCTTCATGCCGCATTCATGACCTTCACGCTGGATCCATTCGTGGATTTTCGTTGCCCATAGCCGGGTGTCGCCAGCACTTTCCCACGACTGAGTGATGCCTCAGTTCCGTTCGCGGGTGGCCGAGTAGAGGTGGCTGTCGCGGAACGCGGTCGCCGACAGGACCTGGCCGACGATGATGACGGCAGTACGGCGAACTCCGGCCAAACGGACCTGATCCGCGATGTCGGCGAGCGTGCCGCGCAGGATCAGCTCGTCGTCGCGTGAGGCCCGGGCGACAACCGCGACCGGGCAGTCTGATCCATAAGCAAGCGTGAGCTCGTCCACCACCCGATCGATCTGCTGTACGGCGAGATGCAGCACCATCGTCGCCCGGCTCGCACTGAGAGTCGCCAGATCCTCGCCCGGTGGCATCGCCGACGCCTGTCCAGCGATCCGCGTCAGGATCACGGTCTGGCCGACCTCGGGAACGGTCAGCTCGCGGCCAAGTGTCGCGGCTGCCGCGGCATACGCCGGCACTCCCGGCGTCACGTCGTACGGGATCTGGAGGTCGTCGAGGCGGCGCATCTGTTCGGCCATCGCGCTGAAGACGGATGGGTCGCCGGAGTGGAGTCGGGCGACATCGAGGCCGTCTTTGTGTGCGGCGAGCAGTTCGGCGATGATCTCGTCGAGGTTCAGCGCGGCGGTGTCGACCTTGCGGGCGCCGGGTGGGCAGTGGTCGAGGAGCTCGACGGGTACGAGCGCTCCGGCGTACAGGCAGACCGGTGAGGACGCGATCAGGTCCCGCCCGCGCACGGTGATCAGATCGGCGGCGCCCGGCCCGGCTCCGATGAAGTGGACAGTCACTTGGTCACGCTCCAGATCGTCACGGGCATCGCGGGACGCCAGCCGGTCATAGTGCCGACGGGCGACGCGCGCTGGACGTCGAGGCGGACCAGATCGCCGCCGAGTACGCCGTACCACTGGGCGATCAGCGCCTCGGTCTCCAGCGTCACGCCGTTGAGCACGAGTCGTCCGCCGGGTCGCAGTGCGTTCCAGCAGGCGTCGATCATGCCCGGCGCTGTCGCTCCACCGCCGACGAAGATAGCGTCGGGTGCCTCGAGTTCTGCCAGCGCCGCGGGGGCCGCGCCGACCACGGTGGTCACGGTGACGCCGAGGTTCGCGGCGTTGCGGTCCAGGCGCTTGGCCCGGTCCGGATCGCGTTCGACCGCGATCGCGCGGCAGGTCGGATGATGGCGGGACCACTCGATCGCGATGCTGCCCGCGCCGCCGCCGACATCCCACAGCAGCTGCCCAGGTATCGGAGCGAGCCGGGACATCGTCACCGCGCGCACCTCACGCTTGGTCAGCTGGCCGTCGCTCTCGTACGCGTCATCCGGCAGCCCCGGCACAGTGGGCAGCAGAGCCGCGTCCGCATCGGCCTGGCACAGCACACCAATCACGTTGAGCGCATCGACGTCGTCGGCAGGCCACTCAGCAGCCCGACCGGTCCGCACGCGCTCCGAAGGCCCACCGAGCTGCTCAAGCACTGTCAGTTCACTGGAGCCGTAGCCGCGGGACACCAGCAGCTCAGCGACCTCAGCCGGCGTGTGAGCACCCCAGCTCAGCACCAGCAGCCGCCGCCCCGGCTGGACATGCGGGTGCACGTGCTCAACCGGCCGCCCGACCAGACTGACCACCTGCACCTGGTCCTGCGGCCACCCGAGCCGTGCACACGCCAGCGACACGCTCGACGGGTGCGGAATCACGTGTACGGCGTCCGCGCCCAGCAGCCGCGTCAACGTCGTACCGATGCCGTGGAACGTCGGATCGCCACTGGCCAGCACACACACGCGCCGGCCGCCGTACTCCTCCAGCAACCCGGGCAACGACTCGGACAGCGGCGAAGGCCACGCAACGCGCTCTGCAGAGCTGTCTGGCACCAGAGCCAGTTGCCGGACGCTCCCCATCAACACCTCGGCGTGCTGCACCGCGGCTTGGGCGACGGGTGAGAGGCCCTCCCATCCGTCGGCACCGATTCCCACGACGGTCAGCGGCTCAGCCGGCATTGCCGAGCACCTTCGTCACGGTGATCTCGATGACCACGCGCTGCGGATTCTCCCGTGGCTCCCGGTAGCGCTTCGCATACCGCCGTACGGCGTCCTGGACGCGGTCCGGGTCGTCGCTCACCACTGCACGGCCTTCGAGCGTGGACCACCGCCGCCCGTCCACCTGCGTCACCGCGACCGCAGCCCCGTCCGGCCCGGCCTTACGGATCGTCCGTGCCTTGTGTGAGCCGCCTGAGCAGATCACCCGGGCAATGCCGGTCTCCAGGTCCAGGGTCGCCCCGACGGGGGTCGAATGCACGGTCCCATCCGCGCGGACCGTACTCAGCACGCACAGGTGGCGCTCTGTCCAGAACTCAGCGAACTGCTCACTCCAAGGCACCCCGCGATCGTAGACAGGCCGGCCCGGCGTAGTGCCGGGCGGGCCCGGGCGCCGGACCCCTCAGACCGGCGCTGACAGGTTGGCCGAGCCGGGTCTGCTACCCGATGTCGCGGCGGCGGAAGGTAGTGAAGCTGGCCAGGGTCAGGGCCGCGGCTATGACCGTCAGCCAGATGACTGGACTGGCTGAGAAGTCGCCGCCGGGCAGGCGCGGGGTGTGGCCGTACGGGCTCAGGTTCATCACCGACTGCGGCAGGTCGAAGACGGCGCCGAACTGCCCGATCAGCAGGAACGTCCCGAACAGCACCCACCCAGCCGTGACCAGTTTGGGCGCCAGCCCGAACAGGATCACCACCAGCGCGGTGACGAGCCAGATCGCGGGCAACTGCACGGCAGCGGCTGCGAGCATCCGCGGCAGCTGACGACCCATGTTGCCGAGAGAGGCGCCGCTGGAGATGCCGGAACCGAGTCCGCCGAGCAGTACGAGGACGCCCGTACCGAACAAGGCCATCAGCACATGACTGCCCAGCCACCTCGACCGCGTCACACCGGTCGCCAGCAGCGGCTCAGCACGCAGGGCCGTCTCCTCGGAGCGCAGGCGCAGCGCCGCCTGAATGCCGAAAGCAGAGGCGAGCAGACCGAGCACTCCCATCTCGGTGGACAGGAACGCATCGGTGATGGCGTCGACGCCACCAAGCTTCTGCACCAGCTCCTTGGCGCTTTCGCTGGTGACGAAGCCGTCGACGTTGCTGGCGATGTTGCCCACCAGGAACCCGAGGAGCAGGAACGCGAACCCCCAGCCGTACAGGGAGCCGCGGTGCAGCCGCCATGCCAGCGCCAACGGCGACCGCAACGCAGCCGACGCGGTAGCCGGCCCCGGCCGAGGGCGCACGAGCCCCGCGCCGAGGTCCCGCCGCCGGATCAGCGCCAGCGCGCCGAGCACAGTCACCACCAGCAACACCAGAGGCAGGAGTGCGACGACGAACCGGTCACCGGCGTACGGGCGTATCTGTTGCGCCCAGCCGATCGGCGACAACCACGAGACCCACCCTGTGTCGGACTTCGCGTCACCGATTGCACGTAGTACATAGGAAACACCGAGGATGATCGCGGTGAAACCGTTCGCCGTACGAGCGCCCTCAGACAGCTGAGCGGTCACCGCACCGACCCCGGCGAACGCCAGCCCGGCCGACGCCCAGGTCAAGCCGAATGCCAGCGAGCCCCTGGTATCCAGGCCGACGCCCATCAGCGACAGCGCCGTCAGCAGACCGAGCAGTACGACGGTCCCCGCGGACACGATGAACGCTGCGGTCACAGCGGCGTACCGACCGAGGACGCCAGCGCTGAGCAGCTCGAGCCGTCCGTTCTCCTCCTCGGCCCGCGTGTGCCGTACGACGAGAATCGCGGCCAGCAACGCGACCAGCAGGGCGCCGAACGCGGTCAGCTTGAACAGCGAGACTGCGCCGAGCGAGGACTCGTCGAAGATCCGGCCATACAGCGAGACCAACGCGGGCGATGCGTTCGCCGTACGGGCCGCTTCGACGCGGGACTGGACGTCCGGGTAGAGGTCGATCGAGGCCTGCGCCGACCCGGCCGCCATCACCACGAACACGACGATCCACAGCGGAATCAGGACCCGGTCGCGGCGCAGCGCGAGCCGCACCAGCGTTCCGGTACCGGCGAAGTCGGTCATCGCACGGCCGCCAAAGGTTCGGCGTCGTCCTCGTAGTGGCGCAGGAACAGTTCCTCCAGCGTCGGCGGCTGCGCGACCAGGCTCTTGATCCCACTCGCGGACAGTTGCCGCATCACCGCATCGAGCTGCGCCGTGTCCACCTCGCAGCGGACTCTGTTGCCTTCGACATCGAGGCCGTGAACGCCGGGAAGGGAGGCCAGGCCGTTGGGTGAAGCCGCCAGTTCGGCGTGGATCGACGTACGGGTGAGGTGGCGCAGGTCGGACAGCGTGCCGGTTTCGACCACCTTGCCGCGGCGGATGATGCTCACGCGGTCACACAGGGCCTCGACTTCGGACAGGATGTGGCTCGACAGCAGCACGGTGCGGTCGCGCTGGCGCTCCTCCTCGATGCACTGCCGGAACACCTCCTCCATCAGCGGGTCGAGGCCGGAAGTCGGCTCGTCCAGGATCAGCAGCTCGACGTCGCTGGCCAGCGCGGCGACGAGCGCGACCTTCTGCCGATTGCCCTTGGAGTACGTGCGGCCCTTCTTCGTCGGGTCCAGGTCGAACCGCTGCAGCAGGTCGGCCCGCTTCTTCTGGTCCACGCCGCCGCGCAGCCGGCCGAGCAGGTCGATCACCTCGCCGCCGGTCAGGTTCGGCCAGAGGTTCACGTCGCCCGGGACGTAGGCGAGCCGGCGATGCAGCTTCGCCGCGTCGTGCCACGGATCGCCGCCGAGCAGCGAGACGTCACCAGCGTCACCACGCAGCAGCCCGAGCAGGACCCGGATGGTGGTGGACTTCCCGGCGCCGTTCGGGCCGAGGAATCCGTGCACCTCTCCGGTCGCGACCTCCAGGTCGAGACCGTCGAGGGCGTGCGTACTGCCGTACGACTTGTGCAGTCCAGAGACCACGATGGCTGATGTCATGATTCATAACGTACACTTCATTCAGAAGATTGTGAATCTTACTAACACGTCTCTCACGAATCAGGTTTTTCGGCGACGGAGAGGAGATGATGAGGCGGTGAGTGCACAACGAGACGACGAAGCCGTCAGGCGGTACGCCGAGCAATTCGGCAATCTGCTGGCCGACACGGGCTGGCCGCGGATGTCGGCCCGGGTCTTCGCCGCCATCCTGGCCAGCGAGGACGGCCGGATGACTGCCGCCCAGCTGTCCGAGCAGCTGCAGGCCAGCCCCGCCGCCGTGTCCGGCGCGGTCAACTACCTGCTGCAGATGCGACTGGCCAGCCGGGAGCGGGAGCCCGGCAGCCGGCGTGACGTGTACGTCGTACAGGACGACTTCTGGTACCAGAGCATGATGCGCCAGGACCAGGCGCTGGTCCGCTGGTCCGACTCGCTCAACCAGGTGCTCGAAGCCTCCGGCGACGGCACCGCCGCCCACCGCCGCATCCGCGCGTCCCTCGGCTTCATCGACTTCATCGCCGAAGAAGTCGACGGCATCACCGAACGCTGGGCCAAACGCAAAGCCGAACTAGACGCCCAACTAGACGCGGAATACGGCACCATCTGAGCGGCGCGCTCCCGCCGGCCGGCGGCGCCCGCAGGCTGACACAGGCAGTCGGGAGCTGACACACGTTATTTCCTGTTCCTAGCCCCCGATTCCTGTGCCCACCCCCAGGAGGTGGCGATCCAAGGACCCACGGCCCACGTTGGCGTGCAAGGCCCCAGCGGTGGTTGTCCACAGGTGCGGAAGTCGGAGTCCGGTTGAGGGCGGTTCGACTGCATGTTGCTGGTATGAACCCGAAGTTGAGTGTGATTGCGGCTGCCAGGGGCGGTTGGTTCACCAGGGCGGATGCGTTGGAAGCCGGCTACAGCGACAGTGAGCTCCGGCGCCGACTCCAAGCCGGTCGATGGCGGCGTCTGTCCCGGGACGTGTACGTCGAGCCGTCGCAATGGCCGGCCGACGAACATCCGTGGGATAGGAGCAAACGGCTGCATCTGTTGATGACTCGGGCCGTCATGCATCGCATGGGTCCCGAGGCGGTAGTCAGTCATCAGTCCGCAGCGGTACTACACGGGCTTCCGACCTGGGGACTGGATCTGACCAAGGTCCACGTGACCCAGGTGGTTGGCCGACCGCGGTCAGACACCGTCACTACTGTCCACCGATCCCGGGTCGGACCGGACGAGATCACCGAGGTCGACGGCCTGCGTGTGGTCATGCCCGCACGCGCCATCGCTGAAGCCGCTGGCGCTTCGTCGTACGAAGTGGGGGTGGTGTTGGGCGACGCGGCCTTGCATCTGCAACTTGTCACCCACGACGACCTCGTGGCGACAGCTGATCGGCACATGTACCGGTCTGGTGCGCCTGCCGCACGAGCAGCGGCGCGGTTCGCCGACGGGCTGAGCGAGTCGGTCGGCGAGTCGCGACTGCGGGTGCTGATGGCGAACCACAATCTGCCTGCACCGACACTCCAAGCCGAGATTCGCGATGAGGACGGGCGGCTGATCGGCCGGGTTGACTTTCTCCTGTGTGGCACGTTGATCGTCGAGTTCGACGGTGCCCTGAAGTACGGCAACGCGGCCGACGTCGTACTCGCGGAGAAATGGCGAGAGGACCGCCTCCGGGCCCGCGGATATCGGGTTATCCGTACGAGCTGGTCCGACCTCGAGCAGCCGGTGGTCACAGCCGACCGCATCCGCAGGGCCGTCTGAAGACCTGGAAGCGGGGGTTGGCACAACACGTGGTGGGTTGGAACAGGTTATGACCTGTTCCAACCCACCAGTTCCTGTGTCGGGCTTACCGGAGGGTGCCGGCGGCGATTGTGTCCAGGGATTGCTGGAGGAGGGGGCTCACGCGGCCGTTGTTGCGGGGGAGGTGGACGGCGTTGCCGTCTACGGGGCCGTCTACTGGGTAGACGGAGAGTTCGGCCGGCAGCGGGCTGGTGCCGCAGACCTGGTCTTTGCCGGGGAGTTCGCCGGTGAAGACGTATTTGTCGCCGATCTCTTCGGCGCAGGATGACGCGGAGCCGACGTACTGGCCGTGCTGGCCCTCGTCGTCGATGGCGACGAAGCGGGTGGCGCGAGCCGTGTCGTTGTGGGTGCGGAGTGCGCCCTCGTACGCCGTGGCCGGGTCGAGCTCGCCCTGGATCATCAGGATCCGTGGGGAGCCGGTCAGGTCGAGCTTGCGGTCCTGCGGTGCGTACGGCCAGAAGGCGCAGAACGGCACGCCGTTCATGTAGCCGAAGAAGTCGTACTTGCGGGCCATCTTGTCCGCTTCACGCAGGTAGAAGCCCGGGTCGTGGCTCCACGCGGTGTCGTTGCAGCGGACCGTCGTACCGATGGCGCCCAGGTCGAGGACAGCGTCGGCCGCGGAGCGCGCCGCGGCGGTACGCGCGTCGGCGAGGATCGACCGGGTGGAGTCGACCCGCAGCGCGGCGGCGGTGGTCGCGGTGGCCGGCGTCACGCCGTACCGGGCCCTCATCGCGGCGAGTGTGTCGAACGTCTGCAGCTCTGGCGAGATCCGGGCCCAGGCACGGTCCACATGCCGTAGCTCGATGGCACCGGAGGCCGAGGGGTCCTTGACGTACTCGTCGTGCACCAGGATGTCGAGCGTCGCCCGGATGAAGCGGACGTTGCCGTAGATGGTGCTGTAGATGATGCCGTCCAGGTCGTCACCGCGAACTGACGACGTACCGGCCTTCACCAGGGTGACGAGATCCGCGCGGATCCCGTTGTAGCGCGACTTCACCTCAGCAAAGGAACTGCCGAGGCCGTCGATCTGGTCGGCGTGCCGGGCGATCCACGGGAACAGCTGGGTGTCGCGCCGGCGCTCGCCGGAGAACGGGTCGAAGTTGACGTTCTGCCACTGGGTGTGGGTCCAGTCCATGTTCGAGTCGATGACGAACCGGCCGACCTTCGACGGGTAGGTGTCGGCGTACCAGCCGCCGAGCCAGGTCCCGTAGCTGTAGCCGATGAAGTTCAGCTGCCGCGCCTTGAACAGCGCCCGCAGGAACTCCATGTCGTACACGGTCTGCTGGCTGCTGACGAACTGGCCGAACTCGGTCGACGAGCAGGCGTCGGCGTACAGCTGGGCCTCGGCCACCTCGACCTGGTGCGTCAGCCGGGTGCGCTCCTTGTAGTCCGGGGTGGACGGCAGCGCGTTGAGCTTGTCGGTCGTGGTCAGGCACTGCAACCGGGTGCTCGCGCCGAACCCGCGTGGGTCGAAGCCGAGCAAGTCGAAGTCACTGAACAGCTGGGTCTTCTCGGTCCCCAGCGCGGCCGACAGCGAGAGCCCGGCGCCACCCGGTCCGCCCGGGTTGGTCGTCATCAGGCCCTTCGACGTACCGGTCGCCTGGCTGTAGGCGATCGCGACCTGGATGTCGGGGTGTGCGTCCGGGTGCGCCCAGTCCATCGGGACGGTCACCTTCGCGCAGTTGGTGGTCGGAGCCTGCGGGTACAGCCGCTTCACCGCGGCGTCGAACGAGCAGACCGACCATTGGATCGGTTGGTCGAGATATTTCTGCGGAATGGCCGGGACCGGCGGATCCTGCGGACCTTTGGCGGCCGAGGCCGAACTGATGGCCAACTGCGGCACGACCAGTGCCACAGCCACGGCCAGAGCGATCTTCTTGAGCACTGCCATCTCCCCCTCTGTCCGGGCGGGTACAGAGCAGCAACCTAATCCGCAAAGTGCCCCCGGCAACACCCACTAAAGGAAGGTCAAGGGCATTCCCTAAGGAAGGTAGGCGCCGCTGGCGCGGCAACTCGTCGCGTAAGACCTGATAGAGAGAGTGTGAAGATAAGTGAGGTAGTAAGGCGAAGGTCAGAGCTCGTGGACCGTGAAGATCGTGCAATACACCGGTGGTGACTCCAGCCCGGGGTAGTACAGCCGCCCCGCGTCATCAGTGATCTTGAAGTACGCCGTCGAGGCGCCCACCTGCGACGGCGCCTGCAAAGTCATCGACACCGTCACGACCTCTCCGGGTACGGCGTCCGGCAGCGAAGCACGGGCCGGAGACCGCAACCAGCCCGGCGTGCCGGCAGCCCCCTGCCGGGTGAGCCATCGACCGTGCCACGACTGTGAGCCGCTGTTCCGGATCTCCCAAGCCTTCACGAACGACTGATCCCGGCACACCCGCGTCCCGTCCGGCACCGTCTCCCCCACCAGCTCCGCCCGGTCTTCCGGGTGGTGGTCGACCGGCACGGATCCACCCAGCAGCACGGGCTGCACGTGCCTGCGCATGTCCCGCAGCGACACATCGCGCCCAGCCCGTACGGCGGCGTCCAGCTCCATCAGCTGGTTCACGAGCGCCTGGCCGGCGCCGAACGAGGCGTCGTACCACTCGATCAGTTCGCGGCTCGGCTTGGTGTGGCCGCGCTCGACCCGGGACAGATGGCCCTTGTCCCAGCCGGACAGGGCGGCGGCGCGCGACAGTCCGACGCCGGCCGCTTCCCGGAGCTCACGCATCCGGCAGCCGATCACATAGCGAGCCTGTGCTGGCCTCACGGCGCACTCCCGGGTCGGTGTTGCCCACTGCGACAACACAGTAACCCTCTGATTCTCTGTAAATCAGTGCCAGTTCGCCACTAATCGAGCGAAAAGGACAAACATCATGCGTGCCGCCCTCTTGCGCATCACCGCCCGCCTCACCGCCACCACGCTGCTCGGCGCCGCCGCCCTGACGACCGCCGGCACCCTGCCCGCCCACGCCGCCACCGGAACCGTCGTCACCGACAGCGGGACCGGCGTGGTCATCCGGTCGGGCAACGCCACGAACTTCGGCTCTGTCGGCACCCAGCCGAACGGCCCGGTCCAGATCGACTGTCAGGTGTACGGCGAGCCCGTCACCGGCAAGTTCGGTCGCAGCCTGATCTGGGACCACGTCCCCGGCAAGGGCTTCATCTCCGACGCGTACGTCGACACCGGCAGCTCCGGCCTGGTCGCACCGCTGTGCACCAGCAATCCACGCGCCGACCGGGCCATCTCCTGGTACGCCGCCCGCAGCGGATCAACGGCGTACCAAGGCCTCTGTGAGAAGGCCGCCGAGAACTCGTTCGGCAAGGACCTGATCTGGGGCTCGGCCAAGGAGGACTGGAACGACGCCGTCGCCCGCGGGGTCGCCCACGCCGGCGACGTGAACCCACCGAAGGGCGCCCTGGTCTTCTGGGACCTCGCCGCACCATACGGCCACGTCGGCGTTGCCCGCGGCGACGGCTACTTCTGGGCCACCAGCGTCAACGGCGCGATCGGCCTGGCCAAACTCCCCTACTACACCAACTACCTCGGCTGGGCCTGGCCGAACTTCTAACCCCGACATCCCCGACAACCCCGATCAGCGCCCGGACGCGTGGCCGCCCCTCACGCGTCCGGGCGCTCAGCCATGCGGTCCAGCCAGTCGCCGACCAGCGCTCGGTACACCGCGTGCCGCCGTACTGGGAGGCCATGGTCTTCCTGATCCAGTACGGCGTACGTCGCGCGCGGGTAGTCGTCGAGGATCGACCAGGCGTCGGCGTAGCCGGTCATGGTGTCCTGGCGGCCGGTGACGATCAAGGTGGGGCCTTCGAACCGGATGGCTGGGTCTTCGCGGAGTGCATAGGTCCGAGGGTCGGACTGGATCCGGTTGAGGAAGTCCAGGTCCGCGATGTCGTCGACCGCGTCGTAGTACCGGCGATCCTTGTCGGCCGAGGCAGCGACGAAGTCCGCAGTCTGATCGAGGTAGTCGTCACTAGGCAACGTTCTCTTGGTGCGATCCACCACCACGCCTGGAACCCGGAGCAGCAGGCCGAGGATCCGGGACGGGTCCCGCTTGATCAGGCCACGTGAGTGCAGCCCGCCGGCCGACGTACCGGCCAGCGCGAAGCGATCGCTTCCTACGACCTCGTCGATCGTCCCGGCGATGGCGTCGAGCATGCCATCCTGATCCACGATCGATGCATCTGAGGGCGACTTGCCCGTGCCCGGCGGATCGACGTAGATCCGCCGCCACCCGCTCCGGCCCTCGAAGACCGGCTCGTGGGTGTCACGGCCCTCGCCGTTGTCGCCGCCCCAGCCCGGCAGGAACACGATGGGCCGGCCTTCACCGAACGATTCGTAGTACACGCCCCGACGCTACCCGGCCGCGCGGCAGCTCAGCGGGTCTTTCTGTCAGCAGCAGAATCCGGCGGACGTTCGCCCGACCCGCGCTGGATCAGCGCGCACGGCAGCACGATCCGTTGCGGCGGCCGGGTGTCCTCACCCGACGCGCGATCCAGCAGGAGCCGCGCGGCACTGCGCCCGAGCTCGGCGATGTCGGAGGCAACGACCGTCACCGGCGTCGGCAGCATGTCGGCCAGCCGGAAGTCGTCGAACCCGACCACCGCCGGCTCCCGGCCGAGCTCCCGCAACGCCCGTAACACGCCCTCGGTCAAGAAGTTGGTCGAGGCAAACAACGCCGTCGGCGGATCCGGGCGCAACATCAACTCGAACGTCGCCTTCTCCGCCGCCTCCGCATTACCCTCGGGCAGCTGTACGACGAGCGACTCGTCTACGTCGACATGTGAAGCCCGATGCGCCCGGCGGTACCCACGCAACCGGCGGCCGGTCGTGTAGTACGACGGCGCCAGCAGGATCGCGATCCGCTCATGACCCTGCGACAGCAGATGCTCGGTCGCCAGCCGGCCGCCTCCTTCGTTGTCGACCATCACGATGTCGGCCTCGATCCCATGCGCCGGCCGGTCGACGAACACCACCGGCACCCCGGCACCGGCCAGGAACGAGTGGTCGCCTTGATCCGGCACGATCATCAACCCGGCCACCTGCCGGCTGACCAGCTCCTGGATCGCCCGCTTCTCCCCCTCCGGGTCCTCGTCCACACTGCCCAGTACGACGGCGAAGCCGGACTGCCCGGCGACTTCGAGCGACGCCTTCGCGATGGTCGCGTAGAACGGGTTGGTCAGGTCACCGAGCACCAGCGCGAGGCTCGACGACTTCTTGCCCGGCCGGAGCGCCCGGGCGACCTCGTTGCGCCGGAACCCGAGCTCCTCGATCGCGACCCGGACCCGCTGCGCGGTTTCCTCCCGGACTCCGTGCCCGCCGTTGACCACCCGGGACACCGTGCCCAGCCCGACCCCGGCCCGGCGGGCGACGTCGATCATCGTGGGGCGGCTCGCCTCGGCCTGCGTTGGAAACGTTTCGGGCACGGTGTTGACTTCCTTCTTCCGACACGGCATCGTCACACAACAGTAAATCCTTGGAAACGTTACCGTCCAGGAGGCCGGATGAGCAGAGCCTCTCGAAATACGATGAGCAGGAACGCCGGTTCCGACGTCAAGGCGGCGTACCTCTTCATCGCCCCGGCGATCATCGGATTCACCGTGTTCGTGGTGTATCCGCTGATCCGTTCGTTCTATCTCGCGCTGACGAAGTACAACGGGCTGACCGATCCCGTGTTCGTTGGCCTCGGCAACTTCCGCCGGTTGTTCACCGTCGACCCGGCCTTCTGGCCGTCGTTGCGGGCGACCGGTTATCTGGTCGTGCTCTACGTTCCACTGTCGCTGGTGCTCGGGCTGGCGCTGGCGATGTTCTGCAACCAGCGGTTCGCCGGCGTTCGCGTCGTACGGACCCTGGCCTACCTGCCCGTCGTCCTGCCGGCGATCGCGACGATCACGCTGTGGAAGTTCATCCTCGATCCACAGGTCGGTCTGCTGAACACGATCCTGCAGCGACTGCACCTGCCGACCAGTCTGTGGCTGCAGAGTTCACAGATGTCGATGCCGTCCGTCGTACTGGTGATGCTGTGGGGCGTCGGCGGCACGATGATCATCTTTCTGGCTGCGTTGCAGGCGGTGCCGACCGAGTTGTACGAGGCGGCCCGGGTGGACGGCGCCGGATCCGCGTCGGTGTTCTTCCGGATCACGTTGCCGATGATCAGCCCGATCATGCTGCTCCAGGTGATCCTGCAGACCACCGCGGCGCTGCAGACGTTCAACCAGCCGAAGATCCTCACCAACGGCGGTCCCGGCTTCAGTACCAACGTGCTGATGCTGTCGATCTACAACAACGGCTTCCCGAACCTGGGCCGGATCCCGCAACTGGGCTACGCGTCCGCGCAGGTGTGGGTGCTGTTCGTGATCATCATCGCCGTGATCGCCCTGACCGCGAAGTTCACCTCGCTCTGGACCTACAGTGACAACACTCCCGACTGACGCCGCGGTGGTCACCCCGCCCGCCACCACTCAGGCCCGTCCCACCAAGAAGCCTCGCCCGGCGGGTACGACGGCCTGGTACGTGACCGCGCTGTTCATCTGCTCGGTGATGATCGTCCCGCTGCTGTGGATGATCACCATCGGCCTGAAGAGCCGGACAGCGGTCTTCGACATCCCGCCGAAACTGCTGCCGCACGAGTTCACCTGGAGCAACTTCATCAAGGGGCCGGAGGTCATCCACTTCCCCCGGCTGCTGCTCAACTCGACCATCATCACCGCGCTCAGCGTGGTCGGCGGAGTGATGACCGCGATGATGGCGGGGTACGCGCTGGCACGGTTGCGCTTCCCGGGCCGGAAGTTGTGGTTCTACCTGTTCGTCGGCAGCATGCTGCTGCCCGGTGTGGTCGGCCTGATCCCGTTGTTCCAGCTGTACAAGAGCATCGGCTGGTACGACAGCTGGCTGCCGCTGATCGTGCCCGCGTTCCTGGGCGGGAATCCGTTGTTCATCTTCCTGGCCCGGCAGTACTTTCTCGCGATCCCCTATTCCATCGATGAAGCGGCCAAGATCGACGGTGCCGGGCACTTCCGGATCTTCACCCAGGTGATGCTGCCGTTGACCCGGCCGGCCTGGATCACGATGTCGATCCTGGCGTTCCAGGCGTCCTGGAACGACTTCCTCAACCCGCTGGTCTACCTGTACTCGTCCGACAAGTGGCCGCTGTCGGTCGGGATGGCGTCGTTCATCTCCCCGTTCGCCGGGAAGACGCCGGACTGGAGTTACTACATGGCCACCAACCTGCTCTACATGCTGCCGCCGCTGATCGTCTTCTTCGCCGCGCAGCGCTACTTCATCCAGGGTCTCGGCGCTCTCGGCAGCACGAACCAGAAATAGAAGGGGCTCTCCTGTGAAACGCACGTTCATCGTTACAACGTTGGCCTGCGCCGGGTTGCTGGCGGCAACGGCCTGCAGTGGATCGGACTCCGGTGGCGGCTCGAGCGACGGCCCGGTCACCGTCACCGTGATGACCTGGGAGTCGGCCGAGACCAACGCCGCGATCAAGAAGGCGCTGGCCGACTTCAAGGACGACAACATCACGGTCCAGCTGCTCGACACCCCGGCCGGCAACTTCGGCGACAAGCTCGCCTCGCTGACCCAGGCGAAGAAGCTGCCGGACCTGTTCTGGTGCGGCAACGACACCGAGCAGCAGTACACCTCGCAAGGCCTGCTGGTCGACTGGACCGACAAGCTCAGCAACGGCGACGGTGACTTCAAGGCCGACAAGTTCGTCCCATCGGCGATCGAGAACTGGAAGACCTCGGACGGCCAGATGGGTGGCCTGCCGTCGCTGATGAACACGTACGGCGTCTGGTACAACGCTGACGCCTTCAAGGCCGCAGGCCTGCCGGAGCCGAAGGCCGGCTGGACCTGGGACGAGATGTACGCCGCCGCCGCGAAGCTGGCGAACAAGAACGGCGCGAAGTACGGGCTGGTGGCCGACGCACTGACCGGCGCCGACGGACCGTTCACGATGGGCGTGTACTCCGTCTCGGCCGGGGGCGCACCGTTCACCGACAACGTGAACCACCCGACCAAGG
This sequence comes from Kribbella antiqua, assembly GCF_004345665.1. Classification (GTDB taxonomy): domain Bacteria; phylum Actinomycetota; class Actinomycetes; order Propionibacteriales; family Kribbellaceae; genus Kribbella; species Kribbella antiqua. Next base: position 344,613 of record NZ_SLWR01000008.1, on the reverse strand, counting down.
CCGAGGCCGACGCCAAGTACACCGAGGGCGTCCAGAAGCTGGCCGACGCGATCAAGAACGGCTCCGTCGCCCCGCCCGGTTACGACGCCGCGAACGTGCAGTCGCTGTTCGCCGCCGGCAAGGTGCCGATGATGTTCGGTGGGCAGTGGCTGGCGGCTGGGTTCCAGACGGACAAGCCGAAGGTCAAGTACGGGTTCGCGCCGTTCCCACAGGTCGACACCCCGGCGACCTTGTACGACTCGGTCGGCATCTGCACGCCGCAGTACACCAAGAACCAGGACGCGACCTTCAAGGTGCTCGAGTACCTCAACACCAAGGTGTGGGACGCCGTACTGCCGGCTTCCCCGGTCGCGCCGCCGGCCTACACACCGGCGCAGACCAGCTACTTCGACGCGCTGACGAAGGCGAACCAGACCACCGTGGTCGACACGGTCAAGGCCGACCTGTCCGCGGAGAAGACTGTCGGCGTCCGGTTCACCACCCAGTGGGCGCAGCAGGTCGGCGATCTGACCACGGCGGAGTACCAGCCGATCCTGAGCGGCAAGAAGCCGATCTCCGGACTGTCGTCGTACGTCGACAAGATCAACGGGCTGATCAAGCAAGGCGGCTGAGCTTCACCTGAGGGCTTTACAGCGTTAAGAAAGACAGCGGATCCTGGGCGGGCTCACTCCTTCGACCCTTGTTGGGGTCGCTCCCGCCCAGGAGGCCGCTGTGAAGTTGCGCAGGATTTCGCTGAGTCTGGTCGGCGCGTTGGTGCTGACCGTTGCTTTTCCTTCTCTTGCTTTTGCTGATCCGCCGCAGGCGTTGCCGGCCAACGCTGACGGTCTCGAGCAGACGTTCCAGCCGGCGTACGACTATGACACCGACGGCTGCTATCCCACGCCGGCCATCGGTCCCGACGGCACGGTCAACGGCGGGCTGAAGCTCGGCGGCGACGTGAACGGGCAGTGCCGTGACGCGTGGGATCTCGACAACACCAACGGGTACGCGCGCTACAAGTGCAACAACGGCTGGTGCGCGATCATCTACGGCTTGTACTTCGAGAAGGACCAGGCGGCGCTCGGTCCGGGGTCTGCCGGCCATCGGCATGACTGGGAGCACGTGGTGGTGTGGATCCAGAACAACACGGCTGTGTATGTGTCGACGTCGGCGCACGGGTCCTTCAACAAGTACCCGGCCTCGCAGGTGCGCTGGGACGGGACGCATCCGAAGATCGTCTATCACAAGGACGGCATCAGCACGCATACGTTCCGGCTGGCCAACAGCAACGACGAACCGCCGGAGAACCACTACCACGCCTGGCAGTTCCCGGACCTGGTCGGCTGGAACGGCTACCCGCCCGGCATCCGCGACACCCTCGCAGGGGCCAACTTCGGCAGCGCCGTCTTCGGCCTCAAAAACGGCAACTTCGAGAGCCACCTGGCAGCCGCCAAGCCCGCCGGCATCCCCTTCGACCCCTACGCCTGACGCATTTGACTGGTTGACCCACGAGATTGAGGGTTCACCGCCGGGATACGGGCGGTGAACCCATCACTTGGTGGGTCAACCAGTCAAATGGGGGTTAGACGGCTTGCCAGAGGGAGAGGGCGAAGCGGGCCTTGGTGTCGGTCCACCAGGCGGCGGGGGTGAAGCCTGCCTTGTCGAGTTCGGCTTCTATGGTGTGGCGGTGGAACTTGGCGGAGATCTCGGTGCTGAGTTCCTCGCCCTCGGCGAAGTTGATGTCGAGGTGGATCTCGGGGATGAGGACACGCATCGCGCGAGTCGCGCGGAGGTGCATCTCGATCCACTCGTTGTCGGGATCCCAGACGGCGACGTGGGTGAAGGCGTCGACGTCGAAGTCCGCGCCGAGCTGGCGGTTCAGGACGCGGAGCACGTTGCGGTTGAACTCGGCGGTGACACCCGCACTGTCGTCGTACGCCGCGATCAAAGTCGCCGGGTCCTTCACCAGGTCGGTGCCGAGCAGGAGCCATTCGCCCGGCTCGAGGACCTCGCGGATGGAGGTGTAGAAAGTCTCGCGCTCGGCCGGCAGCAGGTTGCCGATGGTGCCGCCGAGGAAGGCGACGATCCGCGGTGGATCGCCGGGGAGTTTGTCCAGGTGGGCGGTGAAGTCGCCGACCACGCCGTGCACCGCGAGCTCTGGGTAGTCGACGTTGATCGCGTCCGCGGCGTCGCGCAACGCCGACTCCGAGACGTCGAGCGGGACGAAGGTCGTCAAAGTCCCGCGGTCGCGCAGACCGTCGAGCAGGAGCCGGGTCTTCTCAGAGGATCCGGAACCGAGCTCGACCAGCGTGTGCGCTTTGGTGAGCGCGGCGATCTCGCCGGCGCGGGTCTGGAGGATCTCGCGTTCGGCGCGGGTTGGGTAGTACTCCGGCAGGCTGGTGATCTGCTCGAACAGCTCGCTGCCGCGGGCGTCGTAGAACCATTTCGGCGGCAGCCATTTGGGGTTCGCGGTGAGCCCCGCCCGGGCGTCCTCCCGCAATGCGCGGGCGGCGTAGTCCGGGGTGAGATGTACGTCGATCTGGGTCACTGGGGTCCTTCCATCGGCGTGATGTGCAACGTGGTATTTGTGGCCACGAGCAACGAATAGTCGGGTACTTCGGTCCAGCCGTCGGCGCTGAACGGCTCCGAGCTGACGGTGATCGAGTCGGCGGTCTGCCGGAACCAGAGCGAATGCGTCCAGGTGGTCGCGACAAGCTGCTCCCCGTCGGTCAGCAGCACATTGAGCCGCGACCCGGGCGCTGCCGCTTCCACCTCCTGTATGACGCTCGCGACCGCATCAGCCGGTGTCGAACCGTCGTACAGGCGATCGGCGATGAGTGCCCAGAGCAGCGCCGAGTCGAGCGATGCGTCGAGCGTCAGCAGGCTTGCGGCCGGCAACCTCTCGGCCAGCTTCGCGACTGAGGACGGCCAGCCTCTGACGACCCCGTTGTGGCTGAAGAACCACCGATCCCGCTGGAACGGCGCAACCGCCGACTCCCCCAGCGGCATGCCAACCGTCCCGTTCCGTACGGCGGCAATCACCGCACCGGAGCTGATCGAGCCGACCAGCGCAGGCAGGTTCTCATCAGCCCAGATCGGCACACTCCGCCGGTACCGCACCGGCTGCCGCGCTGCGCGCGGCGCCGGCGCGGGGGTGGTGGGAGAGACGTGGCCCGCGGCGGGCGTGGGGGTAGTGGATGGGATGGAGGTGGACGCCGGCCCTATGGACGAGACGGGCGCGGCGGCCGGAGCAGCCGGGGTCGAGGAGGAACCCGGCACGCCAGCCGGAACCGTTGGGGTTGCGTCGACGTACCAGCCGAGGCCGAAGCCGTCGGCGTTTACCGAACCGCCGCCGCGCATGTCGTGGGGAGCCCAGCTCTGTTCGAACAACGAGTGTGTGGGTTCCAGGACAAGCGAGGACAGGGTGACGGGTGGGCCTAGGTAGGCGAGGTGGCGGCACATCAGGTGGGGAGTTCTTCGGGGCGGGGGTCGCGGGCGCAGCGGAAGCCGGCGAAGATCTGGCGGCGGATCGGGTAGTCCCAGTTCCGGAAGGTGCCTCGGGCAACGACCTCGTCGGTGCCGAAGGAGCCGCCGCGCAGCACCTTGTAGTCGGAGCCGAAGAAGACCAGCGAGTATTCGTCGTACGGGAAGGCCCGGAAGCCTGGGTACGGCCGGAAGTCGCTCGCCGTCCACTCCCAGATGTCACCGATGAGCTGCTCAACCCCCAGCGGTGACGCACCAGCGGGATACGCCCCGACCGGCGCCGGCCGCAGGTGGCGCTGACCGAGGTTGGCATGCTGCGGCCCCGGGCTCTCGTCGCCCCACGGGAACCGCCGCGTCCGCCCGCTGACCGGATCGAGCCGCGCCGCGAACTCCCACTCCTCCTCGGTCGGCAGCCGCTTCCCCGCCCACTTCGCATACGCCTCGGCCTCGTAGAAGCAGACATGCATCACCGGCTCGTCGAGCGGCAACTCCTCCCGATGCCCGAAGCGCAACCGCCACCATGAACCGTCCGCAAGCTCCCAGAACCGCGGCGCGACCAGAGACGCCTTCTGCACGTGCGTCCACCCGGCCTCGGACCACCACTGCGGATCGTCGTACCCACCGCCGAGCACAAACCGCAGATAGTCCCCGTTGGTCACCGGCACGGTGTCGATCACGTACGGCGCAACCCGCACGGCGTGCGCTGGTCGCTCGTTGTCCAGCGCCCACGGCTCGACCGACGTACCCATCTCGAACACGCCGCCCGGCACCAGCACCTCAGGCGCAGCCAGCCGACGGCCGGCCGGTGGTGGCGGCGCGTCGAGCACCGGCACACCGGCCCGCAGCTGATGCGTCGCCAGCATCGTCTCGTCGTGCTGCTGCTCGTGCTGCGCGATCATCCCGAACGCGAACGCGTTGTCGACCAGCTCCCGGCCGCCGTCGAACTTCACCTGGTCGAGCACGTCGAGCACCTTGTCGCGGACTTCACCGACGTACGCGCGGGTCTCCGTCGGGCCGAGCAGCGGCAGCCCCGGACGATCCGCCCGCGCGTGCATGAAGGCGTCGTACAGCTCGTCGATGTCCTGCCGCACCGGCTCGCGGCCGCCGACGTCGCGGACGAGCCAGAGCTCTTCCTGGTTGCCGACGTGGGCGTAGTCCCAGATCAGCGGCGACATCAGCTTCGAGTGCTGCTTGACCAGGTCGTCGGTGTCGACCGCGTCGGCGAGCTGCACCGTCCGCGCCCGGGACCGCTCGAGCTGCTCGGCGACGAAGGCACGGAGACCTTCGGCGGAGAGTTCGGACAGCTGGTGATTCATGAGGCTCGCCTTCCGTGGGTGTCTTCGACGATGCGATGCAGTCGGGTCGCGACCTGATCGATGAGTTGGGAGTCCGCGCCGGTGCGGTCCAGAACGTCGGTGCCCAGGTCGACCACGTCGCGCGCGGACTGGAGGACGAGCTTGTCCTCCAAGCCTTCGCGAGCGGCCGGGAACCATCGACCGGCCGCAGGCTCGGCAGCCGCCAGAGCACGGTCGATCAACGCCGGATCGGACATCAGCGCGGTGAGCAGCAGGGTCGGAGCGATCCACCCGTCACCCGTCTGCGCGTCGAGATAGCGCACCTCGAGATACCCGCGCGGCCGGACCGGCGGGAACAAGGTGGAGAGGTGGTAGTTCAAGTCGTCGTACGTCGGTCTGTCGCCGGGCAGTGCGCCGTCGGCCCAGGCGCCGAAGGTGAGGCCGTCCGGAGCGTCCCAGGTGTCTCCACGGCGGAAGCACAGCACCGGCGCCTCCATCGCCATCCGTGCCCAGGCTGCGGCTGGATCACCGTCGAGCAGCGGGGGCTCGGTGAACGGGGCGTACGTACCGAAGGTCGCCTCCGTCCGGGCTGAGGCCCATCCGGTGTCCACGCCGGCGCGGCGGCGGGAGTTGGCGAACAGCGCGACCAGGGCCGGGCCGAGGTCGTGGAGTGCGCGCCAGCGAAGACCGGTCTGATCCACTTCGCCGGCATCGAGGCAGATCTGCAGGCCGGCCGTGCTGCACATCATCCGGGGGCCGTGCGGGCCGAGCCGCTGGAACGCCTGCTCCATCGCCGCGTAGCGCGGGACGGTCAGGATGCGGCGGGGCGGGCGGAAGGCGTCCAGGCCGTGGTCGCCCGGGACGAGGTCCGCGTCGAGAAGAAGGGAGGTCAGTTCGGCCGCGTCGGCGGCCAGATTGTCGATCAGCGTCGGAACCGAGTCCGAGGCCGGGCCGGAGATCTCCACCTGGCCACCTGGCTCCACGGTGACCAGAGCACCCCGGCCGAGCGGCACCTGCGGGCTGCCGCGGACCAGGGTGGCGGGCGCATGCACGCCCAGGGCTTTGCTCAGCTGATCGGCGTCGAGGGGCCGGCGCGGGTCGTCCGCATGATGCACCGTCCACTCGAGCTCGACGCCGTGCAGTTGCGGAGGACCGTGCTTGAAACAGACCATCGCGACGAATCCCTCCGCCTCGGCCCGGGAGCCGATCGGAGTCGTCGCCGGAGTACCACCGGGCATGGTCATGGGGCCTCCCGTCCTGGACTGAGGAGCGCAGGGAGCGAAGCGACCGGAGTGACGAGGGAAGGCCGGGAGTCAAAGCCCCGTGACCCGCCGCGCCGGAGGCGTGGCATCGATACGGTCACGTCGTCGAACCTAACCCCGGTCCAGTGACCGGACAACCGACAAAGGGTTACCCCTCTGTGACATGGGACATGTGTGAGCAGTCATGCCGGCCATCGTCCCCGGCCCCACCGACAGTTTTTGAAAATCAGCGGAATCGCGGGCAGGTCGTGCAGGCCTTGATGTTCGGCAAGGCGTAGAAGTAGCAGCAGGTAGTGCGCAGTTTCTGGTCCAGCGACACGTCGAAGGCCGCCGCGGCCTGATCGGCGTACGGCGCTTCTTCCGGCAGCCGGATCGCCTGCCGAAGCTCGTCCTTGACCGCTCCGAAGCGCTGCAGCGAGCCCAACTTCACACCAGGGCGATACGACTCCAGGAAGGCCGTCGTGTGCGCCGAGAGCTGTGCGGCAGCTTCGGCGAGCGGCACGACCTGCGAGGACAGCAGCGCCACCTCAACCGGGTAGTGCGCGGTTGGATGCCGCCGGAACGCCAGCGAGGCCGGCGATACGTCGGGTGAGACCCCAGTGACCGCAGCGACTACTCCAGCCACCAGCGACGGCACCTGGACGTACCACATCAGCGTGAACATCGCCGCGATCTGCACCGGCGGCTCGACGGCGTACTGCCGCCCGTAGTCGTCCTGCAGGGCCTTGCGCCAGCCGTACGTCGGGTCACCACCAGCCTGCTGGTCCGCGACAAGCTCTGCACACGACACCCACCCTGGTCCCGGCACGGAGTCCGCCGTACGCACCGACAACCATGAGACCGAGTCTTCGAGGATGCTCGCGAGTTGGCGGGTGGTGTAACTCACACGGCCAGCCTACGTTCGGGTACGACGACCGGTGCGCCGCCGACCTCGACCACGGTGGCCCGTAGCCCGAACACCTCGTCCAGCAACTCCTCCGTGAGTACGTCGACCGGCCGTCCCTCCGCGGCGATCTGTCCATCGCCCATCACCACCAGGTGGTCGGCGTACTGCGCAGCCAGCGTGAGGTCGTGCAGCACGGCCACTACGGTCCGGCCGGACACAGCGGCCGCGTGGACCACGTTCATCACGTCCACCGCGTGGGCGAGGTCCAAGTACGTCGTAGGTTCGTCGAGCAGCAGGTGCGGAGTCCCCTGGGCGAGGACCATCGCAATCCACACCCGCTGCCGCTGACCGCCGGACAGTTGGTCGACGGGCCGCTCCCGCAGCTCGGTCAGCTCTACTGCAGCGAGGGCCTCCGAGATCGCAGCGTCGTCCTCGGCGGTCAGCCTCGCGAACAGGCCGCGGTGCGGGTGCCGCCCGCGTGACACCAGCTCAGCGGCAGTGATGCCCTCCGGAGTCACCGGCCCCTGTGGCAGTACTCCCAGCTGCCGCGCCAGCTCGCGGGCGGGCAGCTTGTGGATGTCCTTCCCGTCCAGCAGCACCTGACCGCTCTGCGGCGTCACCAGCCGGCTCATTCCACGCAGCAGCGTCGACTTGCCGGACCCGTTCGGCCCGACCACCGCAGTCAGCTGCCCAGCCGGCACCTCCAGCGTCAGACCCGACACCACCGGCGCATCGGCGCCGTACGCGAGCGTGAGGTTCTCGACGTGCACTTATCGTCCCTTCTGCTGACGGCCGATCAAATGAAGCAAGTACGGCGCTCCGGCCGCGGCGGTGACCACACCGACCGGCAGTTCGTACGGCCCGACCTGCAACCACCCCAGCCCGTTCCGCGCGATCAGATCCGCGAGTACGACGAACAGCGCGCCGAGCATGGCCGTCGTGACCAGCGGCGGTCGTTCCATCCGGGTGAGTCGCTGGGCGATCTGCGGTGCGACCAGTGCGATGAACGCGATCGGCCCGGCGCCGGCAGTCGCCATCGCGGCCAGCACCGTCGCCACGACCAGCAGCGCAAGCCGGATCCGGGCCACCCGCACTCCTAGCGAGGACGCGACGTCGTCACCGAGCACCAGCGCGGACAGATCGCGATTGAACATGATTGCTACCGGCAACAAGAGCAACACGGCAACACCCACGGGCACGGCGTCACTCCACGCCCTGGCGTTGAGCGAACCAGCCAGCCAAGCAGCCGCGCGACCCGCGTCATTGACGTCGCCGATCACAAGCAGCCAGGCGACCAGCGAGTTCGCCGCGGCCGCGATACCGACGCCGATCAGGACCACACGCCCGGCGTCCACCATCCCCCGCTGGATCGAGAGAGCACCGACGATCAGCGTCGCGAGGAGTCCACCGAGTACGGCGGCCAGCGGGATGCCGACCTTCGCCGCGACACCGGAGATGTTGCCGCCACCGGTACCGGCCAGGACGATCACGGCCACCGCACCCGCGGACGCGCCGGAGTTCACGCCGACGATGTCGGGGCTTGCGAGGGCATTGCGGGCCAGCGTCTGCAGCAGAGCGCCCGAGACGGCAAACGCGATGCCGACCAGCAGGCCCGTGGCGACGCGAGGCAGCCGCAGGTCGAGGACAACCAGCCGGGTACCGCGGCGGCCGCCACCGAGCAGCACCTCGACCACCTCGGAGACGGGCAGTTTCGTCGTACCGATGCTGAGGGAGAGCAGCGCCACGACAACCGCGAGTACTGCGAAGAGGATGCTGAGGGCAATGGTTCGGGACTTCACAGCGCCACCGCACGGCGCCGTACGACGATCACGAACAGCGGCGCTCCGACGATGCCGAGCACGACGCCGGCCTGGACCTCACCGGCGCCGCCCACCAGTCGGCCGACCAGGTCCGCGAGGATGAGCGCGGTCGCGCCGATCAGGCCGGCCGCCGGGATCAGCCAGACGTTGCGGGCACCGAACATCCGCCGCGCGACATGCCCGGCCAGCAAGCCGAGGAACCCGATCGGCCCGCAGGCCGCGACTCCGGCAGCGGTGAGCAGTCCGATCGCGCCCAGACCGACCAGCCGCGCCCGCCGGATCGACAGCCCGAGGCCCGCGGCGACATCGTCGCCAAGCGTCAGCAGATCCAGATCCCGTGCGTTGATCGCTGCGAGCGCCAAACCGACCAGAGCGAACGGCAGCACCTGCCCGGCGACGTCGAGCCCCCGGCCGGCTACCGAACCGACGGCCCAGAAGCGGTAGGCGTCCAACGTGTCCGCGTCGAGCAGCACGATCGACGAGGTCAGCGCGCCGAGCAGGGCGGCGACTGCGGCACCCGTGAGCGCCAGGCCGACCGGCGTTGCCCCACTCCCCCGCGACGCCAGCCTCTGCACGCCGAACGTCGCCACCAGCGCACCCGCCAGCGCGAACCAGACCGTCGACGAGACGGAGTCCGCCACTCCCAACTGCAGGCCGAGTACGACGGCAAACGCCGCGCCGGAGCTCACTCCGAAGATCCCCGGCTCGGCCAGCGCGTTGCGGGTATGGCCCTGCATCAGCGCGCCCGCGATCCCGAGGCACAACCCGATCAGCACCGCGACAACAGTCCGCGGCAGACGCAGGTCCCGCACAATCACATCCGCGTCCGACCCATCGCTGGACACCAGCGCATGCCAAACCGCCCCCGGCCCGAGCCACCGCGACCCGAGCGCGAGGCTAGCCGCGAACGCCAGCACCAGTACGGCGACCAAGGCGAGCAGCGCGGCAGTACGTCGTACGGCGGGACGGGCGGCGCGGACCGGCGGCAGGGCTGGGCGTGTCGGAACAGCGGAGGACATATGGTTAGGGTTGCCTTACTTTGCTAGGTGGTGAGCCACCTTAACCTGCGACCCCGCCCTGACCAGGAGATACCTGTGCGTCTGCCCCGCTTCACTGCCCTGCTCGCTGTTGCCGCGCTCGCTTTGACCGGGTGCGGCGGCACCCCATCGGAGGAGGACCCGGCCGCCGCCTCGTCCGAAGGCTTCCCGCGGACCGTCGAGCACGCGATGGGCAAAACCGAGGTCCCGGCCAGGCCGAAGCGCGTGGTCGCGCTGGACGCGAGCTTCGTCGACGCGACGCTGATCCTGGACACCCCGGTCGTCGGCTACACCGACTACCGCAGCATCAACGGGAAGCTGCCGGACTACCTCGGCGACGACCGTACGACGTACGGCAGCGAAGCGCAGGCGGTCGGCACCCTGGCCGAGCCGAACCTGGAGAAGATCGCCGCATTGAACCCGGACCTGATCATCACCGCGAAGGTCCGGCACGAGAAGCTCTACGACCAGCTGTCGAAGATCGCGCCGACGATCATGTCCGAGACCACCGGGCCAACCTGGAAGGACAACATCCGGCTGGAGGCGAAGGCGCTCGGCGAAGAGGCCAAGGCCGAGCGGGAGCTCTCGTCGTACGAGAAGGCGGCCAAGCTGGTCGGGGACGCGATCAACGCCAAGGCCGGCAACCCGACCATCTCGATCGTCCGGTTCGTCGACGGCCCGACCCGGCTGTACCAGAAGGCCAGCTTCTCCGGCATCGTGCTGAAGGACGCCGGCCTGGCCCGGCCGAAGTCGCAGGACGTCGAGGACTTCGCACTCGAGATCAGCCCGGAGCGGATCAAGGACGCCGACGGGGATGCGATCTTCGTCACCGAGTTCGCCGACGAGAAGGGCGTGAGCGCCAAGACGGCTGCCCAGTTCAAGGCCAACCCGCTGTGGAAGCCGCTGGCGCCGAAGGTGCATGAGGTCCCCGACCTCACCTGGATGACCGCGGTCGGCCTGCAGGGCGCCTGGGTGATCCTCACCGATCTCGCCAAAACATTCGAGGTCGCGGCGCCAGTGAAGGCGTAGGTAGGCTCGGAGGCGTGACTGCGCTCGCGAGGTGGCATGTCGGCCCGTGGACCACGCGTGGGACGTTGCCCGGCGAACCGTTCGAGCCAGGGCGGAAGCGCACCCCCGACGAGCTGTACTTCGACGTCGTCGGGCTGGCGCGGATCCTCGGGCGCCGACTGTCGGGCCGGGAGGAGCTGCAGGTCCGCCTTTGGCAGAACGAGCTCCGGCCGACGCACACGCGACTGTGCGGAGTCCACACCCTCGCCGAGCCTGACCTCCTCCGCCAGACCGCGGAGGAGGCTCTGACCTGGCTGGCCGAGCGGGCTCCCGCCGGCTACGAGTTCGTACTCACGGACGCCGTCGAACTGCGGCCCATCCTCGACCTCTCCGCAGACGTCGTCGCCGTCGACGCCGTGATCGAGCTGGCCGCTGGTACAGCTTTGAAGGCCGCCCGCCTTGCTGCTTCCCACGTACGGCGCTCGGCCGCAGGCGACTGGTTTGCCGGAGACGCAGTCTGCAACTGGTCCGGGCCGCATGACACGGCTGGCGAGGCGGTCGCCGTCGTACAGGCCGCTCGTGATGAGCTCGTCAGGCAGCTACGGGACGCGGGTCACGAGGACCTTGCCGCCACAGCTCCCCGCTGGCCCACCGTCCCCGCCGACTTCACCTAGGGCGTCGTCCCGGTCGACCTGGTCGGAACGGTCCGGCTGAGAAGGTGGCGGCGGAGCGATCGCCGCGGCGACCTGCGAATGCTGGGCCCCGAGCTGGATGACCTAGCCGCAGTTCCGCCGGCCAGGCTGTACCGAAGGACGGGTAGTAGTCGGCCGGGAGTGGGCCCGGCCGGGCTGTTCAGGCGGGAGATGAGGTCGGGCCGGGGCCGGAGCCGACTACTACCCGTCCTTCGGTACGCAGCCCGGTGACCGCGAGGTTGTCCGCGGCCCGCACGCCGTGGTCACGACTGGGTCGGCGGTGGGAAGCCGCCCACCGCGGTGGCCTGTTCGTGGACGAGTTGCCAGCGCCCGTCCTGTTTCTCGTAGAGCAGGGTGAGCCACATCTCGTGCGTGAACCGCCCTTCCTCGGCCGCCAAGATGTCGATGCTGGACCGGTACCAGAGCACCGCGGATCCGTCGTGCAGACGTACCTCGATCGCCGTCAGTGGCTCGAAGGCGATGAAGTCGAGGCTGCCATCCGCGACGGACTCGAGAAGACTTTGCCGCGTGAGCCGAATCCCCGGTGGCGGGACCGACTCGTAGTCCGGGGCGAACACATGTTCCAGATAGCGCATGTCGGCCGCGACCAGCGCCTGCATCCGCTGCAGCTCGATCTCCTGCAGACTCGTCACGGCCGCCCGATCCCCGACCGACGATCGCAGACTCACCGAGTAGCCCGTCGCCTGCGCCAGCACGAGGGCGGCGACCACGACGCCGACACCGACCACAACCGCCTTGGCCCAGCGCGGCAAACCCCTCCGCATCCCCCTCACCCCCTCCGTCGAGCGTCGCCCAGAAACGCGAGCAGGGCAATGCCCCTGCGGCGCGAGCTGGACGGAGGGCTGATCTAAGTGAAGGTGGCGACGAAGTAGCCGACGCCGTACGGCGCGGCGTGGTAGCTGAGGGTTCCAGTGAGGGGGGTCTGTTGAAGGACGCCGGCCAGGACCTGCCAGGGGGCGCGGCCGGCGGCTTGGAGTTCGGTGGCTAGGTCGGGGTCCAGGGCTGCGAGCACGGCGTGGTCCGCCTCGGCGAGAGCGGTTGCGACCGTGGTGTCGAAGATCTCGGCGCGTGGGTGGAGGTGGACAGGCGAGTGCTCGCTGCGGCGGGCCGAGCCGTCGCCCATCACCAGCAGGCCGATCCGCTCGTTGCCTGCAGCAATTTCCCGGCCCAGCTCCAGACACTTCGCCGAGGCCTCATCGACCGCAACATACACACGCGGAACAGCAGCCGCCTTCGACTGCTCGACCAACCAGGCGCCGATCGCCAACGACAGCGGCAGCACGGATTCACCGGCTCGCACTCCCGCAGCGCCGTACGGCGCGAAGCTCCAGCCTGCCGAGCCGTCGTACCGCTGGGACGGTCCCGCACCGAGAACCAGCAGGAGCTCAGCTGTGGACAGGTGCTCGATCGCCGCCAAGCAAGCTGCCCGGAGGTCGTCCAGCTCGGGAGCTGCGCCGGAGGCCACCTCGGGGACGAGGAGCGGCGGGTGCGGGCAGACCGCGGCGGCGATGACGGGCACGCCTAGTCCTCCCGGAGATAGCGCATGAACAGGTAGCCGTCCTCGCCGGACAGCACCGACTCCAGCTTCATCCGCCGAGTGAGGGTCGTACGCGGGCCGGCGGTGATGCGGCCCGCGCCCGGACCGGCGAGCAGCGGCGCCAGCGACAGGCACAGCTCGTCGACCAGGTCGGCCTCGGTCAGCGAGCCGAGCAGATGCGGCCCGCCCTCACAGAGGATCTGCGGCTTGCCCTGATCAGCCAGCGCCTTCACCACAGCCTGCAGATCGACCTCAACGTCACCGAGCACCAGTACGTCGGCCACCTCTTCCAGAGCCTCGCGACGGTCGGGCGGCGACGCGGCGTGGGTGATCACGACCGGCCGTACGGCGGACTGGAACACCGGGTTGACCGGGCTCAGATCGAGCCGCGAGGACACGATCGCGAGCGTCGGGTTCTCCGCCAGCCCAGCCTCAGAGCGCCACGCACGACTCGAAGCAGAGAGCCGGAGTGGGTTGTAGCCCTCGTCGCGGATCGTGCCCGCACCGACCATCACCACGTCGGCCAGCATCCGGATCCGGCTGAACAGGCGGCTGTCGGTATCACTCGACAATGCCTTCGACTGGCCGTCGATCTCGACCGCGCCGTCCAGGCTGGCGACGAAGTTCGCTCGCAGGTGCGGGACCGAGCGGTCCGTCGGCTGGTAGGCCGCCGCGAGGTCGGTGTCGGACAGGTCTTCCAGGCGTCGCATCAGGCCAGGCTCCTTCGGGTTCCGGCGGGCTGGGCGGCCCCTCGCAGTACGGCGATCAGGTCAAGCGCTTGGCGGGCCGCAGGTACGTCGTGGACGCGGAAGACCTGGGCACCAAGCCAGGCAGAGACGCTGAGCGCGGCCAACGTACCGGCACCGCGCTGCCCTGGCGGGAGCTCCAGCGTCTCGCCGATGAAGTCCTTGTTCGACACAGCGACCAGCACTGGCCAGCCGGTCGCGGCCAGCTCGTCCAGCCGACGGGTGAGCTCCAGCGACTGCAGCGTGTTCTTGCCGAAGTCGTGCGTCGGGTCGATCAGGATCCCGTCCGTCCGGACCCCGGCTGCGACTGCCCGGTCTGCGAGGGCGGTCGTCGTACGGATGACGTCGGCGACCACGTCGTCGTACGCCATCCGGTGTGGGTCGGTGCGCGGCGAGAGCCCGCCTACGTGGCTGCAGACGAGGCCAGTGCCGGCTTCGGCGGCGGCGTAGACCAGATCGGGGTCGGCGCCGGCCCAGGTGTCGTTGATGAGGTCGGCGCCGGCGTCGGCGACGCGCTTGGCGACGCCGCTGCGGTAGGTGTCGACGCTGATCACCAGGTCGGGGTGGCGGGCGCGGATGCCGGCAACGAAGTCCACCGTGCGGCGGAGCTCCTCCTCCTCGCTGACCGGTTCGCCGTACCCGGCCTTGACCCCGCCAATGTCGACCAGGTCGGCACCGTCCGCGACAGCCTTGTCGATCGCGTCGTACGCCGCCTCGGTCGCGTAGGTGGCGCCCCGGTCGAAGAACGAGTCCGGGGTCCGGTTGACGATCGCCATCAGCGCGAACTCGTCCACGCCGAACGACCGGCTGCCGAGGCGGAGTACGTGCTCGTCCACGGCACCGACTGTACGGGGCGGACCGCCAGGCCATCACAATCGGCGCCCGGCGAGCGGCCCGAGCGCGCTCCGGCCCCGGCGGCCGAGGTTGTGATGGCCTGGAGATCCGGCCCAGCAGTGTCGCTGGCGGCACATATCCTATAGGATTCCCGTCGTCAGACCGCCCACAGCTGCAGATCGGGTCCTCATGCCGCGCTTCACCGAGTTAGAGACGTACGACGTCCGCTTCCCCACGTCGCTGGACCTCGACGGCTCCGACGCGATGAACGCCGACCCGGACTACTCCGCGGCGTACCTGATCCTGCGCACCGACGCGGGCGACGGGCTGGAGGGCCACGGGTTCGCGTTCACCATCGGCCGCGGCAACGACGTGCAGACCGCGGCGATCGAGGCGGTCCGCGACCACGTCATCGGGCTCGACGTCGACGCCACGCTCGCCGACCTGGGCGGCTTCTGGAAGTCGCTCGTGCACGACTCGCAGCTGCGCTGGCTGGGCCCGGAGAAGGGCGTCATGCACATGGCGATCGGCGCGGTCGTGAACGCGGTGTGGGACCTTGCCGCCAAGCGGGCCGGCGTACCGCTGTGGAAGCTGCTGTCCGACCTGACGCCGGAGCAGATCGTCGCCCTGGTCGACTTCCGCTACCTCACGGATGCGCTCACCCCTGACGAAGCTTTGGAGATCCTCCGCGCGGCTTCGAACGGCCGGGCTGATCGGGAGGCCGTGCTGCGGGAGGGCGGTTACCCGGCGTACACGACGACGCCCGGCTGGCTCGGGTACGACGACGCGAAGCTGGTGCGGCTCTGCCACGAGGCGGTCGCCGAGGGTTTCACCCAGATCAAGCTGAAGGTCGGCGCGAACCTGGACGACGACGTCCGCCGGATGCGGCTCGCCCGGGAGGCGGTCGGCCCGGACATCCGGATCGCCATCGACGCCAACCAGCGCTGGGACGTCGCCGACGCGATCACCTGGGTCAAGGCGCTGGCGCCGTACGACGTCTGGTGGGTGGAGGAGCCGACGAGCCCGGACGACATCCTCGGACACGCGGCCATCGCGCGCGGGATCGCGCCGATCCGGGTCGCGACCGGTGAACACGTGCAGAACCGGGTCGTCTTCAAGCAGCTGCTGCAAGCCGAGGCGCTGTCGGTGCTGCAACTCGACTCCGCTCGCGTGGCCGGGGTGAACGAGAACATCGCGATCCTGCTGCTGGCCGCGAAGTTCGGCGTACCGGTGTGCCCGCATGCCGGCGGGGTCGGGCTGTGCGAGCTCGTCCAGCATCTGTCGATGTTCGACTTCGTCGCGGTGAGCGGTACGTCGGAGAACCGGGTGATCGAGTACGTCGACCACCTGCACGAGCACTTCCTGGACCCGGTGGTGATCAAGGACGGGCATTACGTCGCGCCGCTGAAGCCTGGGTTCGGGGCCGAGATGGACGCCGAGACGCTGCACGACTACCGGTACCCGAACGGCAAGATCTGGACGGATCTGACCAAGGAGGAAAACGAGTGACCGACTTCGCCGGCCTGCGGGCCGTGGTGACCGGAGGGGCATCGGGCATCGGGCTCGCCGCCGCCTCGCTGCTGGCTTCCCGGGGTGCGCAGGTGATCGTCTTCGACCTCAAGCCGGACGTCGCGTCGCCGCTGACCGGCATCGCTGCGGACGTCACTGACGACACCTCGGTCCGGGACGCGATCGCCGCGGCCGCCGAGCAGCTCGGCGGGATCGACATCGTGGTGAACAACGCCGGCATCGGCGCGCAGGGCACGGTCGCGGCCAACGACGACGAGGAATGGCACCGGGTCTTCGACGTCAACGTGGTCGGAATCGCCCGGGTGACCCGAGCCGCGCTGCCTTACCTGCGACAGTCCTCGGCCGCCGCGATCGTCAACACCTGCTCGATCGCCGCGACCGCTGGTCTGCCGAATCGGGCGCTGTACTCGGCGACCAAGGGCGCCGTACTGGCTCTGACGATGGCGATGGCGGCCGATCACGTCCGCGAAGGCATCCGGGTGAACTGCGTGAACCCGGGTACGGCGGACACACCGTGGGTCGGGCGGTTGCTCGACGTCGCGGACGACCCGGCGGCGGAGCGTGCTGCTTTGGAGGCTCGGCAGCCGATGGGCCGGCTGGTGTCGGCTGACGAGGTCGCGCACGCGATCGCCTACCTGGCGAGTCCGTTGTCGGGATCAACCACCGGTACGGCGCTCGCCGTCGACGGCGGCATGCAGAACCTGCGGCTTCCGGCGGCTCGGTCATGAAGCTCTTTCCGGGGGGTCAGCGGGTCGGGCTCGGCAGTGCGCCGCTGGGGAACCTGTTCGGCGAGGTGCCTTCATCCGACGCTGGTGCAGCTATTGATGCCGCGTGGGAGGAAGGGTGGCGGTACTTCGACACTGCGCCGCATTACGGTCTCGGGTTGGCGGAGGAACGTCTTGGTGCTGCGTTGAAGTCGCGGCCGCGGGACGAGTTCGTGCTGTCCAGCAAGGTCGGGCGGATCATCTACTCGGCAGACACCGAGGCTGTGGATGACGAGGGATTCGCCGTCAACACCACGCGGCGCCGGCGCTGGGACTTCAGCCGGGACGGCGTACTGCAGAGCATCGAGGACTCGCTCCGCCGGATCGGCACCGACCGCCTCGACGTCGTCTTCGTGCACGACCCGGACGACCACTACGAGGAAGCCGTCGCGACCGCGTTCCCGACGCTGATCGAGCTCCGCGACCAGGGCGTCATCGGCGCGATCGGCTCGGGCATGAACCAGACCGCGATGCTCACCCGGTTCGTCCGCGAACTCGACATCGACGTCATCATGCTGGCCGGCCGCTACTCCCTGATCGACCCCGACGGCCTGGACGACGTACTCCCGGCCTGCCTCGAGAACAACGTCCAGGTAGTTGCCGTAGGCATCTTCAACTCCGGCCTCCTCTCCCAGCCCCGCCCAGCCCCCGGCGCCACCTTCAACTACGCCCCAGCCGCCGAAGCCCTGGTGGACAAAGCAAACCGGCTTGCCGACGTATGCGAGTCCCACGGCGTCACCCTCCCCGCTGCCGCTTTGGCCTTCCCGCTCGCCCACCCCGCGGTCGCCGGCATCGCGGTCGGTTGCCGAACAGCCGACGAGGTGCACACCAACGCAGCCCTCGCCCGCGCCGACGTACCCCCAGCTCTCTGGTCCGACCTCAAGTCCGCCGGCCTCCTCCGCGAAGACGCCCCCACTCCCGCTTGAAGCGGGTTTCCGGAACATAGTTTGCGCCTGGTGCAGATTTGTTTCCGGAAAGCTAGTCGCGGGTGGTTCGGCAGGCTAGGTGGAGGGCCAGGCGTTCGTTGGGGTTGGTGAGGTCTACGGCCAGGAGTTGCTGGATTTTGGTGATGCGGGCGGAGACGGTGTTGCGGTGGATGCCCAGGACGGCGGCGGTTTCGGCGAGGGACGACTCGGTGTCGAGGTAGACGGTGAGGGTGGTGACCAGGTCGCCGGGTTGGCCTTCGATGGGGGCGAGGAGGGCTCGAGCGGCTGGCTGGAAGGTGTCGGTGCGGGTCCAGGCCAGGAGGAGCTGAGCCAGGCCTAGGCGGTCTACGTGAAGAAAGCGGCCGGTTTCGGGGCGGCCTCGGGCTAGGCCGGCTGCGTCGCCTGCTTCGGCGAGCGTGGTGGCGATGCCGCTAGGACCGGGTTGTACGCGGCCGACTCCGACGTACGCGTCGACCGTCTGGACCAGCCGGCGCTGTACCCGGCGGATGGCGGCGGCCTGCTCCTGGACCTCGTTGGCGGTCGGTTCACTGAAGGCAGTGATCCAGGCCGACCAGCCGTCGCCCTGCTCTACGACGACCGCCTGCAAGCCCTCGGCGTCGAATGCCTCCACCACGTCGGTACGACGACCGGCCACGTCCACCTGCCCATCGGCGCCGATGCGGATGCCGGTGTGCCAGCCATCCAACTGCCAGCCGAGGTCGACAGCCCGCCGCCGCGTCGCCTCCGACGGCTCACCGTGCAGCAGTTCGCCGAGTAGCGACGTACGCTGTCGAGCGTCCCGCTCCAACTCCAGCCGCCTCAGCGCCAACCGCTGCCCCACAGCAGGCGCAACCACGGTCAGCACAGCAGGTACGGCGGCAACCTCAGCCGGCACCACACCGGGTAGCCGAGCCACCAGCCAGCAAGCAGGCCCAGCCCCAAGCACCGACACGGCAATCAGCACCGCACCACTCGGCAGATCCACCCTGTAGGGCGCCGCCCACGCCACCGGCACAGCTGGCAACGCAGCAACCAAGTCAGCTCGCTCAGAACCTTCCAGCGGCTCCCCCGCCAACGTGCCGCCGTCAGAGCCCGCCAGAGTCACCGGCCGATCCAGTACGGCGGACGTCGTACTCAGCACGGACTCCAGCCCAGCCTCAGTACGCCGCAACGCGGTCACAGCCTTCAACACCAAAGCCGCCCGGACGACGTCAGGCTCGGCTGTGACGCTATTGAGGTACTCATGCGCCGCCAACGGATCCGGGCTACCCAGCACCGGCAGCTGCAACCGATCGGCCAGCAGCTGCGCCCCACGCCCGAGCGGCTCCACCCCCGCGAACAGTACGGCGGCCGCACCCGCCGCAGAGGCACGACTGATCAGCGCATCGATCCGCCAATCGGTGTGATCCGAAGCCAGCAGTACGACGAGCAGCTCACCAGCCATCGCCGACGGATGCCCGGCAACGTCCATCAGCACCCGCGACCCCACCAGCTCCGGCCCTGGCTCCTGCGCCCCGCCCAGTACGACGACGTCCCGCCACCCCGGCGACGCAAGCATCGCCGCGAGCGTCGGCGCCAACCCAGTCACGACGCCTCCAGCAACAGCGGGTCGCAGGTAAGCCCAAAAGCCCGCGGACCAACATGTCCCAGCCGCTCGTCGTGCCGCCACCACTCCGGTCCTGGTAGCGCGAGCACTAGGACCTCGTCGCCGGTGCGGATGGTGTCTACGGCGATCGGCTGCAGAGTGCGACGGTCCAGCACGCAGACCAGGTCCGGCGTACTCACGACTGGTTCGCCGTCGACCATGGCCATCAGGTACTCGTTCTCCGTCTCGATCCGGATCACCGCACGGCTCTCGGCGTCGACGACACACAAGTTGCCGCGACCGAACGCCTGCTGCACGCCGTACCGGGCAACCTCTTCGACGCGACCACAACCCAGCAGCCGCCCGTCTAGAGCCTCAGCCACGTCGGCGGGCGATGCCGTCACCGACAGACTCGCGTGCGCTCGGCCGAGGGCTAGGGCACGTGCCAGGCTGCCGTTCACCGCGTTGGAGGTCGCAGCCGGTGCGGAGTCGGTGCGAGCGCGAGAACGGCCCAACCACCCGTGTGTACGACGAAACCCCGTACAGCGCGCTCCAGCCCAGCCGGGTCGATGTTGTCGACGACAACGACCTGACCGCCAGGCTCACTCAACGCACACGGCGTCAGTGGACACCCAGCCACCGCCCACGAGAACTGGTCGAGTCGCGGCAGCGCTCGGCCCATCAGGTCAGCGTCGACGAACGGCAACTCCAGATCCACCGCTGCGACCAGTGCGCTCAGGCCGTTTAGGCCACCGGCCTCCAGCGACATCAATCCGTCCACTGTGTGGCCAGTCCACCGGCTGACAGCCTGCACGGCCGCGGAGAACTCGGCGCCGCTCGGCAGCTTCTCGGTGAGCACACTGGTCGCACCGACCACTCCGACCGGGCTCAGGTAGCCAGCAGCGTCCGACGCGTCGAGCAACTCCAGGTCACCCGACCCGAGCCGCCGCTGCAGGATCCGCCCGAAGGCCCGGCTGTCACCGCCACCACCGGACCCCAGCAGCGTGACACCAACAACCAGCGCCCCCAGATCCTGTCCCCGGATCACCGTCGCCATGCGCCGATGATGTCACTCGCACCGCACGATTTCTCCGACCTTGAGCACCGCTCGACCATTAAGTCAGCGATTTCATGGCTGGCTGGTGCTCAAGGTGGAACCCCGGCCCACCGCGGAGGGGTCAGCGCGGTGGGCCAGGGGTCAGGGGGTGGTGAGGACGCGCTGCTCCACGGGGTGAAAATCCACGTCCAGTCCGAAGCACGCCGGGCCGAAGACCGCCAACGCTTCCGCTGTCCGCATCAGCTCAGGTGTCGAGATCCCGACCACGGTGACGCGCTGGCCGTAGCGAAGCCCTTCGGTGGTGATCGGCTCCGCGGTGTCCCCCTCCAGCACGCAGATCAGGTCCGGCACCGTGCAGACGACGACGCCGTCGACCTCCGCGACCAGGTTCTCGTTCTGGAACCGCAGCTCCAGCGAGGACGTCCCGTCGTACGACGTGAAGCGGGCCCGGCCGCGGGCGAAGCCTTCGACGGTACGGCGTTCGACGTCGACGACCTTGCCGCGGAAGAGCACGCGCAGGTGGTTGTAGAGCGTCGGGGCGAGTGCAGCACGAACTGCTTCGATCGGATCGCGGTGCTCCGAGCGCGCCAAACGCACAGCCCGGCCGATCGACAGGCCGAGGGAGAGCGTGCGCGGTACGGCGGTGCGCTTCACCTCGGCGCCGGTCATCGAGTACTCCGCGATGTGCGCGACGCCGCCGAGCCGGATGGTGATCCCGCGAGCCAGCCATTCCATCTGCCGATTGTCGACACCTGTATCGATGACAACCGTCTCGTCGTGCTCCCCCGCGATCGCCATCGGCGAGCCCGGTACGCCGTACACCGAGAACGTCTCCATCTGCAGCTCGGGGAACGCGCGGCCCATGCCGTCGGCGTCGACGACCGGGAGGCCGGTGCGGGCGGCGACGAGGAGCGGGATCATCGAGTTGATGCCGCCGCACTCGATCGGCATGGTCGCGTCGGCGGTGCGGCCGAGGTGGCGTTCGAGGGCGCGAAGGGCCGCGACCGGTTCGCTGCCGCGCGGGATCTTCTCCACGATCACCGTCGGCGCGCCCATCTGCGCGGTCGGGATGACGAACGCGTCGTCGTCGAGCTCGTCCGGGTCGAGCACGGTCACCGGCCCGTGCTCACGAATCGCCTGCTCCACCAGCAACCGCCCGATCAACGGATCCCCACCGCCGCCGGTACCAAGGATCGCCGCACCACGAGCAAGATCGCGCAGATGCTCAATTCCAAGTTCCCAGGTCACACGACCTCCAGCGCGCGGATCGGGTCGAGGTCGTAGCCGAAGTAGCGCGGGCCGACCAGGTCGATGCCGGCTGGTGAGTGCCAGCGTTCGTCGGCCGGTGCGGCCAGGACGCTGACGCGATGCCCGTAGCGCAGGGCTTCCGTGGTGATCGGTTCGCCGGACTCGGAGTCCAGAACGATGATCAGGTCAGGCGTGGTGGCGACCGCGGCTCCGTCGATCTCGGCGACCAGATGCTCGTTCTGGAAACGCAGTACCAGCAAGCGTCCGAGCGATTCGTCGAGCCCATCGACCGTCGCGTCGCCGCGGGCAAAGCCGGTCGTCGTACGGCGTTGCACGTCGACGACCTTTCCCACATGCAGCAACCGCCCGCCGAGCCGATCGACCACGGCAGCTACTGGATCCGCCAGCGAGCGTCGCGCGTCGTCGATCGCCTGACCAAGCGCGACGCACTGGCTGAGAGTCCCAGGCACGAACGACTCCCGGGCCTCTGCACCGGTCATCGCGTAGAGCGACACGATCGCCGAGCACCCCATGTCCACGGTCGCGGACCGGGCCAGCCGCTCGGCCCACTGGTTGCTGATGGTGTCGAAGACGCCGCGATTGCCCTTTTCGTCGACAATCGACATCGGCGTCGCCTCGATGCCGGACAGCGTCGGCAGCACCATCTGCAATTCGGGGAACGCCCGGCCCATCCCGTCGCCGTCGACCAGCGGCAGCCCGAGTTGCGCGGCCGCGATCACTGGCACCGTCGAGTTGACCCCGCCGGCTTCGATGCAGGCGATGTGGGTCGGCGTCTTGCCGACGTACTTCGCGAGCGTCTGCACCGCGATCGCGATCTGGTCGGCCGACGGCAGCTTCTCGACCATCACGGTCGGCGCTCCCATCATTGCCACCGGCAACACACACGCATCGTCCGGCAGGTCGTCCACACTGACGATCTCGACCGCACCATGCACCCGCAACGCCTGCTCAGCCAGCAACCGCCCGATGTGCGGGTCTCCTCCACCACCAGTCCCAAGTACGGCGGCCCCACGCGCAAGCGCCGGCAGCTCCGCAGCAGTCAACGTCGTCATGACTGTCCCAAGCGGAGGTCGCCGACCGCCTTGCAGCGGATGCGGGTGGCATTGCCCGGCAGATAAGGAATCGGCACCTCGTCGAAGTCGACGATCCGCACCTGCGCCGGATCGGCGCCCGCGGCAATGGCGCGGTCAATCGCCTCCTGCCGAGCCTCGTCGACCACCGCGTCGCGGCGACCGGGATCGATCGCGTACACGCGGTCCACCTCGCCGCCGACCTGCGCGATCGCCGCGCCGATCGCGTTGGCCACCGCGAAGTGATCCGGCCGATGCACCGCCAGACTCCCCGGCAAGTCATCGGGAAGCAGGATCGACCCACCACCAACCGCCACCACCGGCAGCGGGTCCGGCGACGTCCGCATCCGTTCCACCGCGTCCGCGATGTCGGCCGCGACCCGGGCAAGAGCCGCCTTGACCAGCGTCGGATCGAGGTCAGCCACCGCATCAACCGAGCCCACCGACGCCCAGCCGGCCGCGACCGCGATGTCCGTCGCGGTGAGCGTCGTACCGCCGAAGACCAGGGCCTCCTCGGTCAACCGGTAGCCCACCGAGCGAGGCCCAACCGTCACCAGGTCGTTGTCCTCAGCAACAAGTGAGCCGCCGCCGATGCCGATGCTGAGCACATCGGGCATCCGGAAGTTCGTCCGTACGCCGGCCACGTCCACCTCGGTGGTCGCCTCCCGCGGGAAGCCGTGCGTCAGTACGCCGACGTCGCTCGTCGTACCGCCGACGTCGACCACCGCACAGGTGTCGAGACCGGACAGCAACGCCGCGCCGCGCATCGAGTTCGTCGGCCCGGACGCGAACGTCGCGACCGGGTAGCGCCGGGCGAAGTCGACGTCCATCAGGGTGCCGTCGTTCTGGCTGAGGTACAGCGGTGCTGCGATGCCGTGACCGGCAACGGCGCCCGCGAGCCCGTCCACAATGCTCGCGGCCAACTCACGCAGTGCCGCGTTGATGATCGTCGCGTTCTCACGTTCGAGCAGGCCGATCCGGCCGATCTCGTGGGACAGCGAGATCGCCACGTCGTCGCCCAGCTCGGACCGCAGGATCTCCGCCGCACGCAACTCGAACTCGTTGCTGACCGGCGAGAACACCGACGAGATCGCGACCGACCGTACGCCGTGCGCGACCATGTCCCCGGCGTGCCGGCGCAACTCGTCCTCATCCAGCTCGGCAATGTGGCGGCCGTCGAACTCGTGCCCGCCGTGCGCCAGATAGCTCCGGCCTTTGACCGCCTCCACGAGCCGCGACGGCCAGTCCACCAGCGGCGGCAGCGAAGCCGTCGCGGGCAGTCCGAGCCGCAGTGCCGCTGTAGGTGCGAGCCGCCGTGCTTCGACCAGCGCGTTGATGAAGTGGGTGGTGCCGATCATCACCGCCTGTACCTGCGCCGGATCGAACGCCCGCTCGGCCTGCAGCCGGTCGAGCGTGTCGATGATCCCGGCCGTGACATCCTCACTGGTGGCCGACTTGTTGGCGGCCAGCACAGTGGTTCCGTCCAGCAGCACGGCGTCGGTGTTGGTGCCACCGACATCGATGCCGATTCGCATGCAGTTCCTCCCGATAGCGGGTACGGCGGCCGGTTGACCGCCGTACCGAAGATGGCTAGCTGGTCGCCGGTACGGCGGTGATCTCGGTCTTCTCGCTGTCCATGGTCTTACTCGTGCCGACACCGCGGATCAGCCCGAGCTTGCCGGCCACGACGTACGCCGCGAATCCGACCACGAGCGAGTTGATGCTCGGCAGGCCCCAGGCGACGTACTTGCCGATCAGGGCGGCGCCGATCCAGATCACGATGGTGGCCGGCACCCAGGTCGGTGCGGTTGCGGGCAGCGTGCCGTGCTCGCGGGTCTGGTCGAGTTCGGGCCGCCAGCGCTTCACCACGAAGTACTCGGCGACCATGATCCCGGCGATCGGCGGGAACGCGACGCCGAGCACGATCAGGAAGTCGGTGAACTTGTCCAGGATGCCGCCGGCCGCGAGCACGCTGCCGAGGACGCCGACGACGAGGGTGACCGCGGCGCGGTTGACGTGCCGGCCGAAGACGCTGCCGATGAAGTTCACCACGCCGAGACCGGAGCTGTAGAGGTTCCAGTCGTTGATCTTCAGCGTGCCGAGGATGATCACCAGCGTGCCGACCCAGCCGACCGACGAGGTGACGATGGTGATCACGTTCGCCGAGCCGATGGCGTGGGCGAGCAGGACGCCGATGAGGCCGATGACGTACTCGCCGAGGGTGATGCCGAGGACGGTCTGCTTCACCACGTCGCCGACCGTGCGGTTGTAGCGGGTCATGTCGGGGGTGATGACGGCTCCGACGATGAAGCCGCCGGCGACGAGCGTCGTACCTTCGAGCAGGCTCAGCTGCGGGCCGGGCGGCGCGGCGGAGACGAGCGACCCGAGGCTGTGGTCGGAGAGCTCACTGATGATCGACCAGCCGACCAGGATGAGGAACGCCGGCACGGTCACATACGCGACCCACGCCATCGAGTGGAAGCCGCGCAGTACGACGAGCGTCACGGCGAGGCCGAAGAGCAGCGACCAGCCCCAGGTCGGGAGTACGCCGATCAGCGACTGCAGGCCGGCCGCGGAAACGGCGGACTGGATGCCGAACCAGCCGATCAGGCTGATCCCGATCGCGAGACCGATCAGCGACGAGCCGGCCTGGCCGAACCCGGTCCAGCGGGCGATCACCGAGGTCTGCAAACCTTCCTTGGCGCCGATGACGCCGATCAGGATCGCCACCAGCTCGAGGATCACCGCGCCGAGCGTGAGCGCCCAGAACGCGGACCAGAAGCTCATGCCGAAGCCGAGCGTGGCGCCGAGCAGGAACTGGCTGAGCGCGGAGATCTGCCCGAACCGCTGCGTCGCGACGGACCACCACGAGTAACGGGCACTCGCCGGCACACGGGCCAGCGCGTAGTCGTCGGTACCGACCTGAGAACCGGCCATGGGAACCTCCATTACAGGGATTCCATCGAACGTACGACGCCAGCCGGGCGGGTTCACCGTCCATTGTGCACACCCACCACTCCCCCACTGTGCACCTAGCACGTATCGCTACTCTTGTGCTCGATGAACGCCTGGACCCTGCTCCTCCGCGCCTTGGGCGCGCTCGGTGTGGTCACCGGCGTCTTCGTCATGCACGGCCTCACCGCCGACCACGAGGTCGCCATGGCGAGTATGCATGGACCCGCCGTCGCTCAGTCGGCTGCGATGCCGGCTGAGCACTCGAGCGACTCGACGGATACCTTCATGCATCAGGTTGTCCTGCCCATCGCACTCGTCGATGCGTTCGACCGAGTGGTGATCGCACCGGCGGGTGAGCAGCATGGGATGCCTTCTGCCTGTCTGGCTGTGCTGACCGGGCTCTTGCTGTTGCTGACTTTGGTGCTGGGGTTGCGGAGTCTGCTGGCTTGGCGAGCGGTGCTCTTGGTGGCTCCCGAGCGAGTCGTGTTGAGTGAGCGGTCGCCGCCTTGGCTGCCTCCATCGTTGTCGAAGTTGTGTGTGCTGCGGACCTAGGCCGATCCGCGCCTTTCGCCGTACCCACACACTCTTCGTAAGGATTGCGATGAAGCACGTTTACCGTACGACCGCGGCCTGTGCGGCCGCGCTGATCACTCTGACCCTGGCCGGATGTGGCTCTGACGACGCGGGCTCGATGCCGGGGATGAACCACAGCAGTTCCAGTACGCCGGCAGCGACGTACAACGACGCGGATGTCACATTCACGACGCAGATGATTCCGCATCACCAGCAGGCGGTGCAGATGGCGGGCATGGCCGGCTACCAGGCGACCACGCCCGCGGTGAAGAAGCTCGCGGCCGCGATCGAGGCCGCGCAGGATCCGGAGATCAAGCTGATGTCCGGCTGGCTGACCAGCTGGGGCAAGCCGGTGCCGAGCCCTGAGCACGGCGGTCACAACATGTCCGGCGACGGCATGATGACCGAGGAGGAGATGTCCGAACTCGGTAACGCCAAGGGCGCAATGTTCGACCGGATGTGGACCCAGATGATGATCAAGCATCACCAGGGCGCGATCACCATGGCCAAAACCGAACAAACCAACGGCAAGAACCCCGCCTCGATCGCCCTGGCCAAGAAGATCCAGTCCGCCCAAACCACCGAGATCGCCACCATGAAGCGCCTCCTCGGCCAACTCCCCGTCAGCTGAGGGTCGTAAGGACAGACACCCCTAGCTCCTGGGGTGTCTGTCCTTCGGTCCCTAGTCGGTGGCCGGCTGCCAACGTACGGCGAGCCCGTCGCGGCGGCCGATCTGTTCGATCCGCTCCGCGACGTGGGCGCTCACCTCGTCCAGCCGCTCGGCATCAGCCTCGACCCGCAGCGCCAGACCGCCATCCTCCGCGCGGATCCGCCAAGTCGCCCCACCCAGGTCGATCACCAGCTCCTCCGGAGTTTCGGCCAGCAACCGCATCCCACCCGGCATATGCCCGAAGTGCCGACTCAACTGCTCCACGTACCGCGCCGCCCGATCGGTTTCGACCAACGCTTCGACAACAGCCATTCCACACATCCTTTGATTACGAGGCGAGCCGGTCAGGTGAGAGCTCGAGCCGCCTGAGCAGTTGGGCGTTCAGGGCTACGACGATGGTGGAGATGGACATCAGGATCGCGCCTACCGCTGGGGAGACGACCACGCCGGCGAAGGCCAGGACGCCGGCGGCGAGGGGGACGGTGATGATGTTGTAGCCGGTTGCCCAGGCCAGGTTCTGCCACATCTTGCGGTAGCTGGCGCGGGAGAGTTCGATCACCGACAGCACCGCCCGCGGGTCGTCGGCGGCCAGGACGACGCCGGCGGATTCGATCGCGACGTCCGTACCGGCGCCGATCGCGATGCCGACCTCGGCGCGAGCCAGGGCCGGTGCGTCGTTCACGCCGTCGCCGACCATCGCGACCTTCAGGCCGCGCGCCTGCAACTCGGCGACCTTCGCGTCCTTGTCCTTCGGCAGCACCTCGGCGAAGACCTCGTCGATCCCGAGCTCCCGCGCGACCGCCTCGGCCACCTGATGCGCGTCGCCGGTGATCATCGCGACCTTCACACCCCGCTTGTGCAGCGCGTCGACAGCCTGCTTCGACTCCTCCCGCACCTCGTCCTCCAAGGCAACCGCCCCGAGCACCTCACCATCCCGTACGACGTGCAGCACAGCCGCACCCCGCACCTTCCACGAGTCGACATAGGCCTGCAGCTCTGCAGGTTCCTGTACGCCGTTCTCCCGCAGCAACGCGGGCCCGCCAATCGCAACCTCGGCGCCATCGACCACAGCCTGAACACCCCGCCCGGTCAGCGACCGGAACTCGGTGGCGACGACCCGTCCGTTGCCGCTGGCAACGGCACTGGAGCCCGCGCCGCCGACCGCCGCGGTAGCGCGCTCGTTGTGCGCCCGTACGATCGCCTTCGCCAGCGGATGTTCACTGTCCGCCTCGACCGCGGCCGCCAGCTCGAGCAGCTCATCCTCACTCACCGACCCGACACTCGCGACGCCGGTGACAACCGGCTGACCCTTCGTCAGCGTGCCGGTCTTGTCGAACAGTACGACGTCGATCGTCCGCATCCGCTCGAGCGCCAACCGGTTCTTCACCAGTACGCCGGCCTTCGCAGCGCGTTCGGTGGAGATCGCGATCACCAGGGGAATGGCGAGCCCGAGCGCGTGCGGGCAGGCGATCACCAGCACGGTCACCGTCCGCGTGACGGCCTCGTTGATCTCGCCGAGCAAGGTCCACACCAGGAAGGTGATCAGTCCGGCGATGGAGGCGAAGTAGAACAGGAAAGCCGCCGCGCGGTCGGCCAGCGCCTGCGCTCTCGATGAGGACGCCTGGGCCTCAGCGACGAGCCGCTGAATCCCAGCCAGCGCGGTGTTCTCGCCGACGGCGGTGATCTCGACCCGCAGAGCGTTGTCGGTGGCAACGGTTCCGGCGACGACCGAGTCACCGACGCCACGCGCAACCGGCCGCGACTCCCCCGTGATCATCGACTCGTCGACCTCAGCCTGCCCGTCGACCACGGTTCCGTCGGCAGGCACCCGCCCACCAGACCGAACCAGTACGACGTTGCCCTCCTGCAACTCGCTCAGCGACACCTCGACCACACCGTCGTCGGTCACCTTATCGGCCGAGTCCGGCAGCAGCGCGGCCAACGCGTCGAGCGCACCCGATGCGGCGCCGAGCGCGCGCATCTCCAGCCAATGCCCGAGCAGCATGATGACGATCAGCAGCGCGAGCTCCCACCAGAAGTCCAGGTCGAAGCCGCCGATCTCGAGCGTGGTCACCCAGGACGCGACGAACGCGACCGTGATCGCCATCGAGATCAGCAGCATCATCCCGGGACGGCGCGACTTCAGTTCGCTCCAGCCGCCGGTGAGGAACGGCTGACCGCCGTACACGAAGACGATCGTGCCGAGTAGGGGCGCGATCAGGTTCGAGCCGGGGAACTCCGGCGGCAGGTAGCCGAGCAGGTCGGCGAACATCTCGCTGAAGAACACCACCGGCACCGCCAGCCCCAAGCTGATCCAGAACCGGTCCTTGAACTGCGCCGCATGATCCCCATGCCCGCCATGCGCCCCGTGCCCAGCGTGCGCCCCGTGCTCACCGTGCCCGGCCTGCTCACCATGCCCGGCGTGCTCGCTTTGCGCAGTGTGCCCGCCGTGCTCAGCGTGCCCGCTGTGGTCGTGATGCCCGTCCATCGTCCGGCCTCCATTCTCGACTCAGTGCTCAACATACCCCCAAGGGGTATCGACGGCCAACCCTGACACCAGGTGATCTATTCCCGGGCGTCACAGCAGAACCCCGCCACCGGGTCGGCGGCGGGTTGCGGGACGAGCAAGCAGTACGGCGATCAGCCGCGTTGCTTCGGCACGAACTGGCTGGCGGTGAACGTCGCGCCCTGCGGGTCGGCGATGACGGCGATCCGGATGGTGTACGTCTCGGTGGACCAGGGTGCGTCGAACGGCGGGACAATGACCGTCCCGCCGAGCTCGGTGGCCGTCGCGGCCGTGGCATCGGCGTCGGCGGTTGCGAAGGTCACGCTCCAGTGCGGGGCTGTGCCATCCGCGATCGGAACGATGCTCCCGACCACATCCTCAAACCCCTCAGGGGCTCCGGCCGCCGCCATCTGCCGCCGCAACCCTGGGTGGTGCTCGCGCTCGAGCCAGTCGCCGTACCCAGGCAGTGTCCACCCCTCGGCCCTGCCCCCGATTCCGGCAGTCCGCCACCCGAACACTGATCCGTAGAACAGTCGCGCCCTGTCGGCGCCACGGGTGTTCAGGTTGTTGAAGACCACCGCGCCCGGGTCGTTGATCAGCCGCGCACCCTTGTGCTCCCGTGCCTCCCAGACGGAGAACGCCGCTCCCTCGGGATCAGCGCAGACAGCCGTCCGGCAGACGTTCAGGAAGTCGGAGGGCTCGGACACCACGCGTCCGCCGGCCGCGCGAACCTTGGCCACGGCCGCGTCGGCACTGTCGACCCAGAAGTACGTCGTCCACAGCGCCGTCGACGGCGCTGCCTCGGGAATCGATCGGATGGCGGCGACGTCGCCGCTGCGCAGTTCGCCCGAGGTGTCGAAGATCGACGAACTTGCCGCCTCGCCCCGCGCAATGAAGTACCTGCCCGCCGAGTCCGGTGGCATCACGTCCTCGAACTCCCACCCGAACAGACCACCGTAGAAAGCGAGCGCCGCCTCCGGATCGGGCTGGCTCACATCCACCCAGCAGGGGACACCGGGGATGTACCCGTCGCGCTGGGGCATCGGTGCGCTCCCTTCAAGGCGATGGTACGCAGCCTACGCCCCTACAAAGGCTCGATGTCGGTCAGTGTTTCCGGGGTCAGCTCGAGCCAGCGCGTGATGCCGATGTCCCGAAGGAACGGGACATCGTGGCTGGCGACGATCAGTGCACCGTTGTACGACGCCAAGGCGTCGCGGAGCTGGGCAACGCTGGCCAGGTCGAGGTTGTTGGTCGGCTCGTCGAGCATGAGCAGTTGCGGCGGCGGCTCCGCCAGCAGCAGGGCAGCCAACGTCGCCCGGAAGCGTTCACCACCCGACAACGTGCTGACCAGCTGATCCGCGGACCGTCCACGGAAGAGGAAGCGAGCCAGCCGCGACCGCCGCTCCTGGTTCTCCGTGCTCGGCGCGAGGAGCGCGAGGTTGTCGACAATCGACAGGTCGTCCTGCAGCAGATCGAGCCGCTGCGGCAGATACCGGAAGGGCACCACTGGCAACTCCCCCGCCACCACCGACTGCAGCAGCGTCGTCTTGCCCGCGCCGTTCGGCCCGGTCAACGCAATCCGCTCCGGCCCGCGGATCTCCAGATCCACGTGCGCACCGGTCCGCAGTACGTCATCCTCGAGTCGCAGCACGATCCGTCCCGGCGGTACGGCGGTCTTCGGCAGGTCGACCCGGATCGTGTCGTCGTCGTGGACCTTCGCCTCAGCATCGGCCAGCGCCTCCTGCGCCGACTCGAGCCGCTCAGTCTGCATGCCGATGTGCTTACCCGCCGACACCTGAGCGGACCGTTTCAGCCCACCCGCGATGATCTTCGGGATCCCGCCTTGCTCGAACGCCCGCTGGCCCCGGGCCCGGCGCTGGTCCATCTTCATCCGCGCCTCGACCAGATCGCGCTTCTGCTTGCGTACGTCGGCCTCCGCCGCCCGCATCATCCGCTCAGCCGCCTCCTGCTCGATCGCGACCGCTTCCTCGTACGCCGTCAGGTTGCCGCCGTACCAGGTGATGTCGCCCTTGCGCAGATCGCCGATCTGGTCGACCCGGTCCAGCAACTCCCGGTCGTGGCTGACGATCAGCAACGCCCCGCGGAACTGGTCGACGGCGTCGTACAGATGCCGCCGCGCCCGCAGGTCGAGGTTGTTGGTCGGCTCGTCGAGCAGCAGTACGTCGGGACGCCGCAGCAACTCGGCGGCCAAGCCGAGCAGGATCGTCTCGCCGCCGGACAGCTCGCCGACGTTGCGATCCAGGCCGATCGCGCCCACACCGTTCGAACCCAGCCCGAGCTTGCCGAGCAACGCCTCGGCGCGTTCGTCGACGTCCCACTCGTCGCCGACGATCGCGAAGTTCTCCTCCGAGGCGTCGCCGGACTCGATCGCAGTGATCGCCTGCCGGATGCGGTCGATGCCGAGCGCCTCGTCGACGCGCAGCGTCGTGTCGAGGGTCAGGTCCTGCGGGAGATACCCGAGCTCGCCGGCCACCCGGATCGTGCCGCGCTGCGGCTTCAGCCGGCCGGCGATCAGCCGGAGCAGGGTCGACTTGCCGGCGCCGTTGCGGCCGACGAGACCGGACCGCACCGGGCCGGCGACGAAGCTGAGCCCGTCGAACAGGACGTCGCCGTCCGGCCAGGCGAAGTAGAGGTCCGTACAGGTCAGGGAATTACTCATCTGCGTGCACTCCAGAACGAGGTCTCGGACGAGACCGCACACCTCAGGCGGCGGCGATCAGCGGCTGAAGAAAAGACCTCGGAGTTACAACGCGGACCCCTGACGTCGGGAATGTGACGTCAGCAAGCCTACGGGGTCCGCCGAGCCACGTTCAACCATTTTCCCGACGCTTGCGCCAGGCAACGATCACCAGATCCACGAAGGCGACAACCGCGAGTACGACGCACGCGACCACCCAGCCGCCCGGCACGTCGTACACGGCGAACAGAACCGCGGCGGTGATCCACAGCGCCACACCAAAGCACGCCAGCACCAGCCGAAGCGTCAACGCACTCCGGGGTGGCGGCGGTTCATACGCCATACCAGCCTGGTACCCCGAAACGCCCGCCCACCCACAACCGCGCCGACGACCGCGGCACCCCCGTCACCCCAGCCCCCTGCCCCCTGCCCCTTCCACCGCGCCCCGCCCCGCCTCGCGCCGCCCCGCCCGGCCCCGCCAGCATTTGGTGGGTCCACCCATCAAATGCTGGGTTCACCGCCCTCATTCCGGGGGGAAACCCACAATCTGGTGGGTGAACCCATCAAATGGCGAAACCCGGGCGAGGGCAGAGCTGAGCCGGGCGGGGGCAGGGCTGAGCGGGGCAGAGCCGGGCGAGGGCAGAGCTGAGCCGGGCAGAGCCGGGCGGGGCGGGCAGGGGGCAGGCAGAGCCGGGGTGCTGGTCAGGGTGCTTTGCGGAGCCAGGTTTCTACGCCGGCGATGTGGGCGGTCATCCAGGCGCGAGCTGCCTCGGCGTCGCCGATTTCGATGGCGTCCAGGATGGCGGCGTGCTCGGACAGGGTGCGTTCGACCGCGCCGGCCTGGGTGACGCCGCGCCAGATCCTGGCTCGCTGCGTTGCGCCGGAGATGCCGTCGAGGAGCGAGCAGACGACCTGGTTCCCGGTCGCCTCGGCGATCCCGCGATGGAACTTGAGATCGTTCGCGACCAGCTCCTCGACCGGCGCGTCCGGCGCCAGATCACTCGTCAGCAGCCGCAGCTCAGCGACCTGTTCGGCCGTGATCCGTACGGCGGCCAGCGCGGCAACCCCCGGCTCGAGCAGCCGCCGTACCTCGAAGAACTGCAGCACCGAGTCGTCCTGATGCAGGTCGACCATGAAGTTCAGCGCGTCCAGCAGATGCGCCGAGTCCAGGCTGGTGACATATGTGCCGTCGCCATGCCGGACATCCAGCACGTTCACCAGCGTGAGCGCCTTGACTGCCTCCCGCAGCGAGTTCCGGGACAGCCCGAGCCGCGCCGCGAGATCCGCCTCTTTGGGCAGCCGATCCCCCGGCCCCAGTTCCCCGGAGGTGATCATCCCCTTGATCTTGACGATCGCCTCGTCCGTCAGCGCCATTTCGTCAGTATGCCGCCGTACGATCCCTTCATGTCGACTCCCGGTTATTCGGGCAAGCCATTGGCGGCCAAGCTCGGCATCAAGGCCGGGCAGGTGGTGTGGCTGGACAACGCGCCGGAGGGGTTCGAGATCGACGGGCTTCCGGACGGTACGACGATCGTGCGGCGGGCCGGGCGTACGACGTACGAGGTGGTGCTGGCGTTCTGCCCGGACCGGGACCGGCTGGAGAAGCGGCTGCCGGCGTTGCTGCAGAAGGCGGCGACCGCGGGGATGGTCTGGATCGCCTGGCCGAAGCGATCGTCCGGCGTACCGACCGACCTGGACGAGAACGGGATCCGGGAGCTGGCCCTCCCGCTCGGCGTGGTCGACGTGAAGGTCTGCGCGATCGACGCGACCTGGTCCGGCCTCAAGCTGGTCCGGCGGCTGGCCAACCGGTAGAGGGCGTCTGGGAACTCTGCGCCGTCGCGAGCAGGTGCTCGGCGGAGTGCAGCGCAAGGCGGAGGGCGAGGCTCGGAGTGGGGTTCTCCGTGCCTTGTCCTCCAACGCGGCGATGTGCCCGCCGAGTGCCGCGCAGCAGGCGCAGAGTTTCCAGACGCCCTCTAAGGCCGGTCGACACGAACTGGACTGATCCAGAGCGTGAGCTTCGCCACATTTCTGCGCGGGCCTGATCACCACCCGCAGCGAGTGCGCAACTGCATACAGTGGCCAGGCGCGCTCAAACGCTTCACTCACTGTCACCGCTCGCGAGCCTGAATTCCCACCTCTGCAACGGGTCCGGCAGCTCACCGGACCCCTCGGCCGGTTGCTCACACCCACCGATCGTGCCAGTGAGCTGAAACACCTTCCTGCGCGGTGTTTCAGGCCTCGATCACCCGGGTCGCGAACGCCCGACCACTTGCCACACTGGTCCGGTCCCCCCGGGCTGTGGAAGTGGTCCCGCTGCTATTAGCCTTGCCCCCATAACATCAGCATTAACCACCCGTGGTACCGGACCCGATCGGAAGAGGCGAACTGCCAAGTGGCCACCGAGCCATCAGACACCAATCCCCTAGCAGCCTTCGGTGCGAACGAATGGCTGGTCGACGAGCTGTACGAGAAGTACCTGCAGGACCCGAAATCGGTGGATCCGGCGTGGCTCGACTTCTTCAAGACTTACACTCCTGGTGATGCGAAGCCGGTGACGAAAAACCCGGCCGACGCTCCCCGCCCCGACGCCGTGTCGGACAACAAGACCCCAGAGGCGCCGAGTCGCGGTACGACGCCGTCCGCGCCCGCCTCGAGCAAGCCGGCCGCCGCGGCAGCCGCCGCTGCTCCCGCTGCTGCCCCGGTCGCGACCACAGCGACAACTGCGGCTGCCCCCGCGCAGCCCGCCGTACCGAAGACCCAGCCTGCGGCGCAGACCCAGCCAGCAGCCAAGACGACCGCCGAGAGCGGCGCCCCGACCGGAGGCACGGTGAACCAGCCGCCCAGCGCCCAACCCAAGCCCGCTCCAGCGACCAGCCAGGACGCCGAGCGGCAGATCCTGCGCGGCGCGCCCGCGCGGACGGCGCAGAACATGGAGACCAGCCTCTCGGTGCCGACCGCGACCAGCGTGCGGCAGGTCCCGGTCAAGCTGCTGATCGACAACCGCATCGTCATCAACAACCACCTCAAGCGCGCCCGCGGCGGCAAGATCTCCTTCACCCACTTGATCGGCTGGGCGCTGGTGAAGGCGCTGAAGACGCTGCCGGAGATGAACGCGTCGTACGCCGAGACCGACGGCAAGCCGACCCATGTGCAGCCGGCCCACATCAACCTCGGCCTGGCCATCGACATGCAGAAGCCGGACGGCACCCGGCAGCTGCTGGTGCCGTCGATCAAGGCTGCCGAGGACATGACGTTCGCCGAGTTCTGGATGGCCTACGAGGACATCGTCCGGCGGGCCCGGGACAACAAGCTGGCGCTGCCCGACTTCCAGGGAACCACGATCAGCCTGACCAACCCCGGCACCATCGGCACCCAGCACTCGGTGCCGCGGCTGATGACCGGCCAGGGCTGCATCATCGGAGTCGGCGCGATGGAGTACCCGCCGGAGTACCAGGGCGCGGCCGAGGAGACGATGGCCAAGCTCGCGGTCAGCAAGGTGATGACGCTGACCTCGACGTACGACCACCGGATCATCCAGGGCGCCCAGTCGGGTGAGTTCCTGCGCCGGCTGCACCAGCTGCTGCTCGGCCAGGAGGGCTTCTACGACGAGATCTTCCAGTCGCTGCGGATCCCGTACGAGCCGATCCGCTGGGCCGCCGACCTCCCGCACAGCCACGAGGAGGACATCAGCAAGCAGGCCCGGATCCTGGAGCTGATCCACGCCTTCCGGGTGCGCGGTCACATCATGGCCGACACCGACCCGCTGGAGTACAAGCAGCGCAGCCACCCGGACCTGGACGTGGCCACCCACGGCCTGACCCTGTGGGACCTGGACCGCGAGTTCGCCACCGGCTCGTTCGGCGGCGGCGACCGGCGGTTCATGAAGCTGCGCGAGATCCTCGGCATCCTGCGCGACTCGTACTGCCGGACCACCGGTATCGAGTACATGCACATCCAGGACCCCGAACAGCGCAAGTGGATCCAGGAGCGGGTCGAGCGGCCGCACACCAAGCCGCCGCGCGAGGAGCAGTTGCGGATCCTGGCCAAGCTGAACGAGGCCGAGGCGTTCGAGACCTTCCTGCAGACCAAGTACGTCGGCCAGAAGCGCTTCTCGCTGGAGGGTGGCGAGACCACCATCCCGCTGCTCGACGAGCTGTGCGAGGAGGCGGCCGGCGCCGGGCTGGACGAGGTCGTCATCGGGATGGCGCACCGCGGCCGGCTGAACGTGCTGGCGAACATCGTCGGCAAGTCCTACGGCCAGATCTTCCGCGAGTTCGACGGCAACATCGACCCGCGGACCGTGCAGGGCTCCGGTGACGTCAAGTACCACCTGGGCGCCGAGGGCGAGTTCGTCTCCGAGTTCGGCGACAAGATCAAGGTCTCGGTGGCGGCGAACCCGTCCCACCTGGAGACGGTCGACCCGGTGCTCGAGGGCATCGTCCGGGCCAAGCAGGACATCCTCGACCGCGGCGCCGTCTTCCCGGTACTGCCGGTCCTGGTGCACGGCGACGCGGCCTTCGCCGGCCAGGGCGTGGTGGCGGAGACGCTGAACCTGTCCCAGCTGCGCGGCTACCGCACCGGCGGCACCATCCACGTGATCGTGAACAACCAGGTCGGCTTCACCACCTCACCGGCGTCGTCCCGGTCCTCGATGTACTCCACCGACGTGGCCCGGATGGTGCAGGCGCCGATCTTCCACGTGAACGGCGACGATCCGGAGGCGTGTGTCCGGGTCGCGGACCTCGCCTTCGAGTACCGCCAGGCGTTCAACAAGGACGTCGTCATCGACCTGGTCTGCTACCGCCGCCGCGGTCACAACGAGGGTGACGACCCGAGCTTCACCCAGCCGCTGATGTACGACCTGATCGAGCAGAAGCGGTCGGTCCGCAAGCTCTACACCGAGGCCCTGATCGGCCGTGGCGACATCACGGTCGAAGAGGCCGAGCAGGCGATGCGCGACTTCCAGCAGCGGCTGGAGCGGGTGTTCACCGAGGTCCGCGAGGCGAAGAGCCAGCCGGACACCCCGGCGCCGTACGTCACCGTGCCGGTCTACCCGGACAAGCCGGAAGGCCCGGACGCGACCGCGACGACGCCGGAGATCCTGAAGAAGATCGCCGACGCGCACACCACGCTGCCGGAAGGCTTCACCGTGCACCCGAAGGTGCTGCCGCAGCTGCAGCGCCGGGCGACCGCGATCACCCAGGGCCCGATCGACTGGGCCAGCGCGGAGATCACCGCGTTCGGTTCGCTGCTGCTCGCCGGGCGTCCGGTCCGGCTGGCCGGCCAGGACAGCCGCCGCGGCACCTTCGTGCAGCGGTTCGCCGCGATCATCGACCGGGTCAACGGCCAGGACTACGTCCCGCTGCAGCACCTGGACGAGAACCAGGCGAACTTCCACGTCTACGACTCACTCCTGAGCGAGTACGCCGCTCTCGGCTTCGAGTACGGGTACTCCGTCGCCCGGCCGGACGCGCTGGTGCTGTGGGAGGCGCAGTTCGGCGACTTCGTCAACGGCGCCCAGTCGATCATCGACGAGTACGTCTCGTCCGGTGAGGCGAAGTGGGGTCAGAAGTCCGGCGTCGTGCTGCTGCTGCCGCACGGCTACGAGGGCCAGGGCCCGGACCACTCCTCCGCCCGGATCGAGCGGTTCCTCCAGCTGTGCGCCGAGAACGCGATGACGGTGGCACAGCCGTCGACGCCGGCGTCGTACTTCCACCTGCTCCGGCGGCACACGCTGCAGGAGGAGCACAACCCGATGATCGTCTTCACGCCGAAGCAGCTGCTGCGGCGCAAGGAGGCCGTGTCGCAGCCGGAGGAGCTGACCCACGGCACCTTCCGGCCGGTGCTCGGCGACGCCGAGGCGGAAGCGAACACGGGCGCGGTCGAGCGCATCATCCTGGCCTCCGGCCGGATCGTCTACGACCTGCTCGCGGAGCGGAAGAAGGCGGAGCCGGACAAGATCACCACCGCGGTCCTGCGGGTCGAGCAGCTGTACCCGCTGGCCGCCGAGGAGATCAAGGCGGAACTGGCGAAGTACCCGAACGCGACCGAGATCCGCTGGGTCCAGGACGAGCCCGCCAACCAAGGCCCGTGGCCGTTCATGGCGCTGAACCTGACCGAGCACCTGGGCGGCAAGCCGTTCTACCGGGTGTCCCGGCCGGCCATGTCGGCCCCGTCGGTCGGCGCGCACGGCGTTCACGTCGCGGAGCAGGCGACGCTGCTGAAGCAGGCGTTCAGCTGACGTGTACTTCACCGACCGCGGGATCGAGGAACTCGAGGGCCGGCGTGGCGAGGAGGAGGTCACGCTGGCCTGGCTCGGCGAACGCCTGCGCGAGTTCGTCGACCTGAACCCCGAGTTCGAAACCCCGATCGAACGCTTCGCCACCTGGCTCGCTCGGCTCGACGACGAGGACGACTGATCCTTTAGCCTGACGCCATGCCCTTCGCCGCACATCCCGTACGCCGGGTTGCCGCAGCGGAGGGCATTCGTCCGTCCGGGCACTGGCCACACACCATCCCAGCCATCCGCCAACTCCTCACCGACGGCCTCGACCTGAACCCCGGCGTCACCTTCCTGGTCGGCGAAAACGGCACCGGGAAATCTACGCTGGTCGAGGCGATCGCGGTCGCCTTCGGCATGTCACCTGAAGGCGGCTCCACCGGCGCACGGCTGACCACGCGGGCAAGCGAGTCACCGCTGGCCGGCGACCTCCTGCTGACGCGCGGCGTCGGCGCCAAGCGGGCCGGGTTCTTCCTGCGCGCCGAGACGATGCACGGGTTCTACACCTACCTCGAGCAGAACCCGCGGACCTCGGGGCCGCCGGACCTGACCTTTCATGAGATGAGCCACGGCGAGAGCTTCCTGAACCTCATCCGCGACCGTTTCACCCGGCCCGGCGTCTACTGCCTGGACGAGCCCGAATCGGCTCTTTCCTTCGCCAGCAGCCTCGCGGTCGTCGGCGTACTGAATGAGCTGGCCGAGTCAGGCTCCCAGGTTCTGTGCGCGACCCACTCCCCCGTCATCGCAGCCCTTCCCGGCGCGACCATCCTCGAGGTCGGCGACTGGGGCATTCGTCGTACGACCTGGGAGGACCTGGAGCTCGTGCAGAACTGGCGTGCCTACCTCGACGCCCCAGCCCGCTACCTCCGGCACGTCCTCTGACCCGGACCGCCAGGCCATCACAATTGCGGCTCGCCCAGTCGCTCAAGCGCGCCGCTCTCCCGACGCCGCCGATTGTGATGGCCTGCAGATCCGCGTTCAGTTGGTGTGGGGCGGCCGCGGCCGGCGTGGTGGGTCGGGGGCCAGGGAGCCGTCGGGGGCGATGTGTTCGAAGATCTGGTCGACGAGGTTGAGCACGTGGGGGTCGTCGACGGTGTAGATGTGCCGGCGGCCCTCGCGGCGGGCGGTGATGATGCCGGCCAGCCGGAGCTTGCCCAGGTGCTGGCTGGCGGTGGCGATGCTGACTCCCACCCGTTCCGCCAGCGTGCCGACGTCGTACTCGCCCTGCGCCGCCAGGGAGACCAGGTGGAGCCGGACCGGGGCGGAGAGCATCGCGAAGGTGCCGGCGGCGGATTCGAGCTGCGCCTTCGTCGGTTCGGGGATCGGTGTCGTCATTGCGGAGTCATTGTGACTGCTTGAGCGGTCAGTCGGCACGCGGCAGGCCGGGGTGACGACGCTCTCATACTTTCGCAATTGCGAAAATATCAAAACGATGGCAGCCTGGATGACATGTTCAGAGCCCTCCGCCCTGCACTGTTCTGCCTCCTCGCGGCGCTTCCGGCCGTTGCCCTCCGGTTCTCCGGGGTGCATCCGTCGGCGCCGCTCGCGATCGTGGTGTTCGGGCTCGGCGTCGTCGCCGCATCGTTCGTACTCGCGTGGGCCGCCGAGGCCGCTGAGGTCGACATCTCCGGCGGCCTGGCGATCGCGCTGCTGGCAGTCATCGCCGTACTGCCGGAATACGCCGTCGACCTCTACTTCGCGCACACGGCCGGCAGCGACCCGGCGTACGTGCAATACGCAGCAGCCAACATGACCGGCTCGAACCGCCTCTTGCTCGGCCTGGGCTGGTCGAGCGTCGTACTCATCAGCCTGTACGTCGCCTCGCGGCGGAGCGGGCGCACAGTGAAAGCTCTGGTCCTCGACTCCGGGTACAAGCGGGAGCTGGGCTTCCTCGGTGTGGCGAGTGTCGTGGCGTTCGTCATCCCACTCACCGGGCAGATCCATCTGCTGCTGGGGATCGGGCTGCTGGCCTTCTTCGGGTACTACCTGTGGCGTGCGGCCTCCTCGGACCATGAGGACGAGCCGGAGCTGGTCGGACCGGCCGCGCGGATCGGTGCACTGCCCAAGGCGCAGCGGCGTACGTCGGTGGTCGCGATGTTCGTGGTGGCGGCGGCGGTCATCCTGGTGTCGGCGGAGCCGTTCGCGGACTCGCTCGTCGAGGGTGGCCGGGCGCTGGGGATCGACCAGTTCCTGCTGGTGCAGTGGCTGGCGCCGCTGGCCTCGGAGGCGCCGGAGTTCATCGTGGCGCTGCTGTTCGCGTGGCGGGGTAAGGGCGGCGCCGCGCTCGGCCTGCTCATCTCGGCCAAGGTGAACCAGTGGACCCTGCTGATCGGCAGCCTGCCGGTCGCGTACCTGTTGGGCGGTGGCCCGGTCGCGCTGTCGCTGGACGGGCGTCAGATCGAGGAGTTCCTGCTCACCGCGACGCAGACGCTGCTCGGGATCGCCGTGCTGCTGAGTCTGCGCTTCCCGCGGTGGGCCGCCTGGACGTTGCTGGGGCTGTTCGCGGTTCAGTTCGCCGTACCGGGTCAGACCGGGCGGTATGTGCTGAGCGGGATCTATCTGGCGCTCGCGGTCGTCGCGCTCGTCCGCAACCGTGAGCACATCCTGCCGACCCTCACCTCACCGTTCCGCCGAACCGAAAAGCCCGCCGACGCAGAACGCGCCGACGAGCTCATCGGAGTCTGACCCGCCGCGTTTGATGGGTTCACCCGTCAAATTGTGGGTTCGCCCCCCGGATGCGGTGGGGGAACCCACCAGCTGGTGGGTGAACCCATCAAACGCGGGCGGTCAGCTGGCCTGCTGTTCGCCGACCTCGACGATGGCGGGGCGGCGGCGCTCCTGCGGGCCCGGGCGGCCGCGGCGACGGCCGTAGAGGAACTTCTCGCCGGCGGCGGTGCCGGTGAACTTGGTCCGGCGGGCCCACTCACGGCATTCGTCGATCACCGGGCAGGACGTCAGGCACACGGCCTGAGCCTTGCGCTGCTCCCA
This sequence comes from Kribbella antiqua, assembly GCF_004345665.1. GTDB lineage: Bacteria > Actinomycetota > Actinomycetes > Propionibacteriales > Kribbellaceae > Kribbella > Kribbella antiqua. The sequence goes on along the minus strand of NZ_SLWR01000008.1, from coordinate 303,142 downwards.
CTGGCTGGCAGTCTCGTCGTACGCCGGCGCCTGGCCGACGCAGGCGGCCCGCATCATCCAGCGGTCGGCGGGGTCGGCGATCACCGTCAAGGTCGGCCTCATGGGCACTCCTGCTCCTCATCGTCGATCGGGCGGATCGAACCCGCGGGCGTGTCTCGCGGTAGGAACAGACTGGGCCAACCTCGTTGCCCAAGTACGACGCCAATGTTTCAGCCGTGAAACATCACCGGCACCCACTGTCACAGAAGTGCCGCTGACACCAGCAACCCAGCTCGGTGGAGGGTTTTGTGAACTAGAGCAAGAAACCCTCCACTGAGCAGTTGAAACCCTCCACAGACGGATCAGCGGCGGACCATGCGGATCTCGGGGACGCCGAAGAACGGCTCGTCGACGCGGGTGCCGTCCTCGAGGAAGCCGTGGCGGCGGTAGAAGGCGCGGGCGCGGTGATTGCCCTCCAGCACCCACAGGCTGGCGGGTTCCTTGCCGACGGCAACCTCCAGCAGCCGCGTCCCCAGCCCGGTCCCCCACCAGGCCTTCCGGGCGTAGATCGCGAACAGCTCGAGCGTGGTCGGCGCATCGTCGTCCCGGGACGGGCCCGGCGCCGAGAAGCCGATCACCCGGTCCTGCACGCCGGCCTCCGGATCAGGGTTCACCGCGATCCACCGGACCCACCCGTCGGCCAGGGCGCTCGCCCAGCGCTCGATCCGCCGATCGATATCGCTGGTGCGCTCGGCCAGCACCCCGGGTTCGACCAAGCCGTCGTACGCCTCCCGCCAGCACAACAGGTGGCACCACGCGCTCGCCTCCGCGTCAGCGACGACAGCGCGGCGGATCTCCGGTTCCACTCAGACAGTAAAGACGATCTCAGGGGTCGCTTGACGGGTCCTTGGCAGTTCGGAATTCTTGCGTGATGCGCATACCCAGGGTGAGCGGTGAGGTACGGAGGGAACTCGACCGGCTGGGACTGGAACTCATGCGGGAAGGCAACGGCCGCGAGGACCCCATCTATGTCCGCATAGACGGTCTCCCAATCGGTCACGCATTCGATCGCGGAGAGATGGGCTGGCTTGTCTACGCCAACCACCAGAAACTCGGCCCCACGGTCGCGTTCCCCACGTTCGACAGCGCCGTCCGGGCCATCCTCCAGCGCGCTCAGTGGTAGGCAGGGCGGGGCACGCGTCCCCCTCAGACAGTAAAGACGATCTTTCCGAAGACGTCGCCCTCGTTCATTTTTGCGAATCCCTTGCGGGCGTCGCCGAGGGACAGCACCGAGTCGATGTGCGGTGAGATGCCGGCGTTCGCCATGAACTGCACCAGCTCGGCCAGCTCCGCCCGCGTCCCCATCGTCGAGCCCTGCACCCGCAACTGCAGGAAGAAGATCCGGTTCAGCTCGGCCGACTTCGGCGCCTGCCCGCTGGTCGCGCCGGAGATCACCAGGGTGCCGCCCTGCTTGAGCGACTTCAGCGAGTGCGACCACGTCGCCTGCCCGACCGTCTCCATCACCGCGTCCACCCGCTCCGGCAACCGCGCCCCGGACTCGAACACTTCATGCGCCCCGATCTCCAGCGCCTTGGCCCGCTTCGCGTCGTCCCGGCTCGTCGCCCACACCCGGATCCCCGCGGCTCGCGCCAACGTGATCAGCGCGGTCGCCACCCCACCACCCGCGCCCTGCACGAGCACGGTGTCCCCAGGCTTCAGCCCCGACTGGGTGAAGAGCATCCGGTACGCCGTCAGCCACGCGGTCGGCAGACACGCCGCCTGCTCGAAACTCAACCCAGCCGGCTTCGGTACGACGTTCCGCGCAGGTACGGCGACCTTCTCCGCCAGCGTGCCCTGATACCGCTCACTCAGCAGCGACCGCTTCGGGTCCAGCGTCTCGTCAGCCTTCCAGGCCGGGTCCGAGATCACCGCATGAACGACGACCTCGTTCCCGTCCTGATCCACGCCCGCGGCGTCGCATCCGAGGATCATCGGCAGATTCTGCTCAGCCAGCCCGACACCCTTGAGCGACCAGAGGTCATGGTGATTGAGCGCCGTCGCCCGTACGTCGATCGTCACCCAGCCCTCGGGCACCGTCGGCTCAGGCCGCTCGCCCACCTCCAGCGCGGCGATCGGATCCTCGGCGTCGAACCTGGCGGCGTAAGCAGCAAGCATGCAAACCACCCTAGGCGCTGGCCTACGCGGAGTCAGTTACCGAATTCACCACGGGCTTCGACAGCACACCGTCGAGCAGTTGCCGCGACTCCTCGAGTGCCTTGATCGACGCGGTGATGCGATCGCGCTCCTGCTGAAGCTGGTCGATGAGCACCGGGCAGGTCGGCTCCAGGTTCTCCGTCACGCAGGGCAGCACCTGAGCGATCGTCGAGGTCGACAACCCAGCCGCCAGCAGGGTCCGGATCCGCCCGACCAGGTCGATGTCACTCTCGGCGTACTCGCGATACCCGCTTGGCAGCCGCACCGGCCTCAACAGCCCCTGCTCCTCGTAATACCGCAGCAGCCGCTCACTCACCCCGGTCCGGGCCACCATCTCCCGCATCCGCACTCAGCCATCACCCCAGCGACTTGACTCTGACACCAATGTCGGAGTTTAGCGTCGGCACATGACCACAGTTCTGCTTGCCCATGGCGCCGGCGGCGGCATCCAGGCCAACTACGCCGGGCTCATCGAGGCTCTCTCCCCCGACTACACAATTCTCGGGCTGGACCTCCCGGGCACCGGCGGCGCCCCACGCCGGCCCGACCCGCTTACCCTCGACGGACTGGCCGACGAGCTCGTCGCAGCCGCGGACGGCCATGACCGCTTCACCATCGTCGGCTATTCACTCGGTACGGCGCTCGCGATCCGTGCCGCGACCCGGCACCCCGACCGGGTCGACGCCCTCGTCCTGACGGCCCCGTTCGCCAAGCCCAATCCGCGATTCACCCTCCTGGTCAAGCTGTGGCGCGAGCTGCTCGGCACTGACCAGATAGCTGCCTTCGTCCACCTGATCGGCCTCGGCGCGGACAGCCTCGATCGCATCGGCGAAGCCGAGCTGACCGAGTCTCTCGCCGCGTCGATCCCGCCGCCCGGTACGCCGGACCACCTCGATCTCATCGACACCATCGACGTACGCGCGGATCTTGCCAGGATCGCCGTACCCACGTTGGTCATCTCGACCACGCAGGACAACCTGGTCACGCCGTACCACCACCGGGAGGTTGCCCAGGGCATCAAGCAGGCGCAGTACGCCGAACTCGCCGCTGGGCACCTCCCGTTCGTCGAGACACCGCAGGAGTGGATCGGGTTGATCCGGAGCTTCCTCGAGGATCAGGCGCGGGCGACGCCGTCGGCTTCGGCGGCTGCGGTGACCGCGGCTGCTACCGCCGGGGCGACGCGCTCGTCGAAGGGCGACGGGATGATGTAGTCGGGTCGCAGGTCGTCCGAAGAGATCAGCCCAGCCAGCGCATCTGCGGCAGCCAACTTCATGCCCTCGGTGATGCGGGAGGCGTTGGCGTCGAAGGCGCCACGGAAGATGCCGGGGAACGCGAGTACGTTGTTGATCTGGTTCGGGAAGTCCGAGCGGCCGGTCGCGACCACGGCGGCGTGCCGGTGCGCGATGTCCGGGTGCACCTCCGGGTTCGGGTTGGCCAGCGCGAAGATCATCGAGCCGTCGGCCATCCGCGCGATCGCTTCCTCAGGCACGGTCCCGCCCGACACGCCGATGAACACATCGGCGCCGTCCAGCGCATCCACCAGCCGACCCGAAAGACCACCCGTGTCACGCGCGAGCGACAGCTTCACCGGGTTCAGGTCGGCCCGGTCCTCCGACAGCACACCCTTGCTGTCGACAACGGCCAAGTCCCCAACGCCTGCCTGCAGAAGGATCCGCGCACACGCGACCCCGGCCGCACCCGCTCCGGAGATCACCACCCGGGTGTCCTCGATCGACTTCCCCGTCACCCGAAGTGCGTTCCGAAGCGCCGCCAGTACGACGACCGCCGTACCGTGCTGGTCGTCGTGGAACACCGGGATGTCCAGCCGCTCCTTCAGCCGCCGCTCGATCTCGAAGCAGCGCGGCGCGGAGATGTCCTCCAGGTTGATCCCGCCGAAGCTCGGAGCCATCCGTACGACGGTCTCGACGAACTCGTCCACATCGGTGCAGTCCAGCGCGATCGGCACCGAGTCGACCCCGCCGAACTCCTTGAACAGCAGGGCCTTGCCCTCCATCACCGGCAGCGACGCGGCCGGCCCGATGTCCCCGAGTCCGAGTACGGCGGTCCCGTCGGTGACGACGGCAACGACGTTCGACTTCCACGTGTAGCGCCGTACCAGCGACGGCTCTTCGGCGATCGCCGTACAGACCCGGGCGACCCCGGGCGTGTAGGCCTTGGAGAGGTCGGAGGCGTCGCGGACGTGGATCGACGACGTGACCTCGATCTTGCCGCCGCGGTGGAGCTCGAAGACGGCGTCGCCGGCGTACTGATCGGTCTCGGGAACGACGGAAGACGGAAGCGGCTGGGCGACCATAAGGGGACCCCTTCGGAGAGCAGGCGGTTGGTTACAGTGAGTGGGCGGTTCGGTCAATGGGTGCGCCGAACAACGCCGTGGCCAGGGGGTCACCCGTCGCACCGAGTAAACCACACACCGCACTGGTCTGGTGTGTGAGGGTCCCCACAGGGCCCTCATTGCGGCCTGAAGGGCTGCGTTGGAGCGGCAAGAGAGTGACGATGAGGTCTCGGGCAGAGTCAGCAGCCGACAGGTGGCTACTTGCTGTGTCAGGATGCGGAATCCGGACCGGTACCGACCGGTTCGGCGTACCAGTTCCAGTGTCGAGGAGTATCAGCGATGAACATCGTCTCCACCCTCCGTCAGAGCCGCGCAACGGTCGTCGTCGCCACGGCCGCCGTGCTCGGGCTCGCGCTTTCCGCCTGCGGCAGTGATGAACCCGGCAGCGGTGGCAGTGAGGACAAGGCCGCGGCCGCGGGGATCACGCTGGTGAAGCCGGGCAAGCTGACGGTCTGCACCCACCTGCCGTACAAGCCGTTCCAGTACAAGGAAGGCACCAAGGTGGTCGGCTTCGACGTGGACATGCTCGACCTGGTCGCCAAGGATCTCGGTGTCGAGCAGGAGGTCGTCAACATCGAGTGGTCGCAGGTGACGTCCGGCGCCGGCTTCGCGGCCAAGAAGTGCGACATGGGCATGGGCGCGATGACCATCACCCCCGAGCGCCAGAAGGCCATCAACATCACCGATCCGTACATGGACGCAACCCAGGTGCTGCTGGTCAAGAAGGACTCGCCGTACAAGACGCTCGACGACCTGAAGGGCAAGAAGGTCGGCGTGCAGGCCGACACCACCGGTAAGGACTACGCCGACGAGCAGGCCAAGACGAAGGGCTTCCAGGTCGTCGTCTTCAACGACCTCGCGCTGCAGACCAACAACGTGAAGTCCGGCCGGGTCGATGCCGCGATCAACGACAACGGCGTGCTGTACGACTTCGTCAAGGCCAACCCGGACACGGCCGTGGTGGCCGAGTTCAACACCGGTGAGCAGTACGGCTTCTGCGCCCGCAAGAACGACCCGAGCGGCGACAAACTGGTGGCCAAGTTCAACGAACTGCTGGCCAAGGCGAAGTCCGACGGCACGTACAACGAGATCTACAAGAAGTGGTTCGGCGTCGAGCCGAAGAAGTGACCGTGACCGCCGCCTCCGAACCGGTCGTGCGACCAGGGCTGAGCCCGCGGCAGCGGGCTCGGCGCTCTCGCGCGATCCAGTACACGATCCTCGTCGTCATCGTCGTCGTCGCCGCGTTCACGGCGGACTGGCGCCAGATCGTCGACGTGTTCTTCAAGCCGGACCTGATGAAGGAGGCCTTCGAGGAGGGCCTCCTGTCCGCCCTGGTCCGGACGCTGGTGTACACCGCCGGTGCGTTTGTGCTCGGTCTGGTGGCCGGCACGGTGCTCGCGCTGATGCGGCTCAGCCAGGTCGCGCCGTACCGGTGGTTCTCGATGGCGTACATCGAGTTCTTCCGGGGCCTCCCCGCGATCGTCGTGTTCATCGCGTTCAGCCTGCTGCCGCTGGCCTTCGAGGGGCTGCGGATACCGTTCGACCCCTACGGCACGGTCTGGCTCGCGCTCGGCATCGTCGCGGCCGCGTACATGGCCGAGGTGATCCGCGCCGGTATCCAGGCGGTGCCCAAGGGCCAGGTGGAGGCGGCCAGGTCGCTCGGCATGCCGCCGGGCACCGCGATGCGCAAGATCCTGCTGCCGCAGGCCTTCCGGATCGTGCTGCCGCCGCTGACCAACGACCTGATCCTGCTGGTCAAGGATTCGTCGCTGGTGTTCATCATCGGCACCTCGGCCACGGCGTTCGAGCTCACCGGCTTCGGCCGGGACATGGCCAACAGCGTGTCGAACCTGACCCCGCTGGTGACGGCCGGCTTCTGCTATCTGCTGATCACCCTGCCGCTCGGTATCCTGGTCCGGCGACTCGAGGCGAAGGCGGCGAAGGCCCGATGACGACCGAATCAGAGACCGCTGTCCGCCCGGTGGTGGAGATCAAGAACCTGCACAAGTCGTTCGGCGACAACCACGTGCTGCGGGGTATCGACTTCACTGTCCGGCAAGGCGAGGTCGTTTGCGTGATCGGACCGTCCGGCTCGGGCAAATCCACCCTGCTTCGCTGCGTCAATCTGCTGGAGGTCCCGCAGCAGGGCCAGGTGCTGGTCCGCGGCGAGGACATCACGGATCCGGACTGCCACCTGGACGCGGCCCGGCAGCAGATCGGGATGGTGTTCCAGCAGTTCAACCTGTTCCCGCACCTGACCGCGCTGGTCAACTGCACAGTCGCCCAGACGACGGTGCTGAAGCGCAAGCCGGCCGAGGCTGACCGGATCGCGCGGGCCAACCTCGAGCGGGTCGGCCTGAGCGAGAAGATCACGGCGTTCCCGGCACAATTGTCGGGCGGTCAGCAGCAAAGGGTGGCGATCGCCCGGGCGCTGTCGATGGATCCGGCGCTGATGCTGTTCGACGAGCCGACGTCGGCGCTCGACCCTGAGCTCGTCGGCGACGTACTCACGGTGATGCGCAAGCTGGCGCTGGACGGGATGACGATGCTCGTCGTCACACACGAGATGGCCTTCGCCCGCGAGGTCGCGGACCGGGTCGTTTTCATGGACGGCGGCGTCATCGTCGAGCAGGGCCCGCCGGCCGACGTGATCGGCAACCCTTCGCACGAGCGCACCCGTACGTTCCTGCGCCGGGTCCTCGACCCCACCCATGTGGAGCCGACGGCCTGACTTCTGGTCGAGAGGGCCGGTCCTTATCCACAGGGTCGGCCCTCTCGCCGTGCATTCGCGGCTTTCAGAGTGGAAGATGTACGGCGTGGCGGGCCAATACGAGGGAGAGACATTGTGAGCAGCACCGGACGATCAGCCGAGGTCCGCCTGAGTATCCCGGCGGACAGCGCGTACATCGCCGTACCGCGATCGGTCGTCGGCAACCTGGCCGCTCGCAACGACTTCACCGTGGACGCGATCGACGACCTGCGCATCGCCGTCGACGAAGCCTGCGCGCTGCTGCTGCCACAATCCTCGGACGGCGTGCTGGAGTGTGTCTTCGAGATCGATCCGCCGCAGCTGACCGTGCGGACGAGCGCCGTCGTACCGAACGGGTGGCGCCCGGACACCAGCTCGTTCGGCTGGACCGTGCTGACCGCGCTGGTCGAGTCCGCGGCCGCGGAGACCATCGACGGCCGGCTCACCATCACCGTGACGGCAACCGCCACCGCCACGGAGAACGCGTGACTGACGACAGCGCCCTGGGAGAAGCCCAGGAATCCCCAGACCTGCGCACCCGGACGGCTGAGCTGTTCCGGGCGATGGCGGCCGGCCGCGACGATCCGTCGTACGTCCTGGCCCGGGACGGGCTGGTCTCGCTGCACATGCCGCTGGTCGAGCACCTGGCCCGCCGGTTCCGCAACCGTGGCGAGCCGTACGACGACCTCGTCCAGGTGGCGACCATCGGCCTGATCAAGGCGATCGACCGGTTCGACTCGGATCGGGGCGTGGAGTTCTCGACGTACGCGACACCGACCATCCTGGGCGAGATCAAGCGGTACTTCCGGGACAAGGGCTGGGCGATCCGGGTCCCGCGCCGGCTGCAGGAACTCCGGCTCTCGCTGACCTCGGCGACGGCCGAGCTGACGCAGGAGCTCGGGCGGGCGCCGACGGTGGCGGAGCTGTCGGACCGGCTGGGGCTGTCACCGGACCTGGTGATCGAGGGCCTGGAGTCCGCGAACGCCTACAACACCCTCTCTTTGGACGCTCCTGATCAGAACGAGGCCGACGCCACCACAGTGCTGGACGGGCTGGGCGGCGAGGACGAGGCGCTGGAGAGCGTCGAGTACCGGGAGTCCCTGAAGCCGCTGCTGGCCCAGCTCGACACCCGCGAGAAGCGCATCCTCACCCTGCGCTTCTTCCGCGGCATGACCCAGTCCCAGATCGCCGAGGAGATCGGCATCTCCCAGATGCACGTTTCCCGCCTGCTGGCCCGCACCCTGACCGAACTCCGCGCGGGCCTCCTCAAGGAGTAGCTACAGCCCTCCACACTCCCTGCTCCTGAAAACAGTCTCCGAGCCGACCGGCTCGACGAGCACCTACAGGACCGGATGGTCCTTGGTGGGGTCGTCCGTGAGCGCCTCCATGGACGCTTTCTGGAAGACCCCGATGAGTACGCCGACCGCCGCCACGCCCAGCGCGACCGCGACCGGCTTGGTGGCGCTGCCCCAGAAGCTGTAGGCGACCAGGAGCTGGATCAGCTGCGCGAACACGGCCGGTCCCCGGCTCCACGTCGATGCGCGCGAGAGTCCGCGAGCCACCAATACCAGGCCCCCGCCGTACAGGATGAAGAAGGCGGTCGTGGTCAGCCCGAGCACCAGCCGGGCGCTTTGGATCGTAAATGCTTCGGCAATTCCGAGGATCGCGAGCGTAAGCCCTTCCGCTGCGACCACAGCCGCGGCTAGCTTGAGCGGTCTCGGTACGGCGGCAGCTGGGGAGTCGGTCGGCACTTCGCCAGCTTAGTGCCCCATGCCGTTGGCGGTTTTGGGCACAAGGGATGACCACCCTTTCTTCCTGCGGGCCCGTCTTTGGGTCGCAGGAACCCCAGCCCCACAGGGATTTGAGGTTGTGCGTAACCCCAGGGCCGTTGGATCGGTTACTTGCAGTGAACGGGTGATCGCGGAACAGCGCCTCTGTCCGATAACCGGATGGGGTGTACGGTCGCGCACCGGTTCGTAGTGTTAAGGAAGTGTTGTGATCGGATCGACAACTCCAGAACCCTTGTTTCGACCCCTCGGGATTGGGAACATGGTCTCGTTCGTGAAAACGTTCACAACGCGTTCTGGATCGAACACCTCGCACCGCTGAACCCCTCGTGCGAGACGAACCACGAGTACAGCCGCGCTGATTGGGCACACACCAGGCCAACAGCGTATTACGACTACTGAGAGAGATGGGATCCGCCATGGATTGGCGCCACCGGGCCGTTTGCCTCGATGAGGACCCGGAACTGTTCTTCCCCATCGGCAACACCGGGCCCGCGATCATGCAGATCGAGGAGGCCAAGCAGGTGTGCCGTCGCTGCGACGTGCGTGAGCAGTGCCTCGCTTGGGCGCTGGAAGCCGGCCAGGATCACGGAGTCTGGGGCGGCCTGAGTGAGGACGAGCGCCGCGCGCTGAAGCGCCGCAACGCTCGCGCCCGCATCCGCACCGCCTGAGCAGTCCTTTCGAGGCCCCGCGGACCATCCCGCGGGGCCTTTCGCTTCCCCCAGCCCACGCCGGCCCCACCGCCGCCATTTGATGGGTTCACCTACCAAATGGTGGATCTCCCCCCTGAATACGGCGGGGGGACCACAAGTTGGTAGGTGAACCCATCAAATGGGGCTAGTCCTTGACCGGGATGTCGAGGGTGACCTGGGTGCCGGGCTTGCCGTCGTGGCGAGGGCCGAACTCCAGGGTGCCGTCGAGTTCGCCGATGACGAGCGTACGGACGATGGACAGGCCGAGGTTGCCGGACAACTCCGAGTCGAAGTTCGCCGGCAGGCCCTGGCCGTCGTCGAGGACCGTGACGTGCAGGCGGCCGACCGACCGCCCGGCGGTCAGCTCGATCGTGCCGCTGGCCACGCCGCCGTCCCGGGACAGGAACGCGTGCTCGACCGAGTTCTGCATCAGTTCGGTCAGCACCATCGCCAAGGGCGTCGCGATCTCCGAGTCCAGTACGCCGAAATTCCCCGACCGCTTGGTCTCCACGGAGGTGGCGACCGTCGACACATCCGCCACCATCGCCGCGACCCGGTCCGAGACGTCGTCGAAATCCACATGCTCGTCGAAGGATTCCGACAGCGTCTCGTGCACGATCGCGATCGACCCCACCCTCCGGACCGCCTCGGCCAGCGCGGCCTGCGCCTCGGGTACGGTGATCCGCCGTCCCTGCATCCGCAGTAACGCGGCGACGGTCTGCAAGTTGTTCTTGACGCGATGATGAATTTCCCGGATGGTCGCTTCCTTGGTGACCAGCTCCCGCTCCCGGCTGCGCAGCTCCGTCACGTCCCGGAGCAGGATCAGCGCCCCCACGTGCTGCCCGTCGGCGCGCAGCGGGATCGCGCGCAGGAACAGAGTCGCGTCGGCGTTCTCGATCTCGAGCTCCTTGGCGGCCCGGCCGGTCAGCACCGACGCCAGCACGTCGTCCACCTTGTGCCCGGTGTGCAGCAGCTCGCCGGTGATGTCCTTCAGCCGGCTCCCGACCAGGTCCGTGACCAGGCCCATCCGCCGGTACGCCGACAACGCGTTCGGGCTCGCGAACGTCACCATGCCGTGCCGATCGACCCGGATACAGCCGTCGCCGACCCTGGGCGTGGTGGACAGCAACCGCTCTCCGCCGTACGGAAAGACGCCGTCGGTGATCATCCGGGCCAGGTCGGTCGCGCTCTGCAGGTAGGCGATCTCCAGCCGGGACGGGGTACGGACGCCGAGCAGGTTGGTGTTCCGCGCGATCACCGCGATCACCCGGGTGCCCCGCCGTACCGGGATCGTTTCGACCCGGACCGGGACGTCGTCGCGCCACTCCGGGTCACCCTCGCGGCAGATCCGGCCCCCGTCGTACGCCTGGTCCAGCAGGTGCCGGCGGCCGCGCGGGATGAAGCTGCCGACGATGTCGTCCAGGTACGCCGTCGGGCCGGTGGTCGGCCGCATCTGCGCCCCGGCCCAGAACCCGAGCCCTTCGGTATCGGGCAGCCAGAGCACCAGGTCGGCGAACGACAGGTCGGCCAGCATCTGCCAGTCGGAGACCAGCAACTGCAGGCGATCCAGGTCGGCCTGGTCCAGCGTCGTGTGGTTCCGCGCCACATCGGTCAAGGACGGCACAGACCGATGCTATCGAGACACCGTTTGGCGGGCTCGACAAGTAGGTGTAGATGGGTGTTGATTGATCAGGGCCGGATGAAAGGATGCTCGGGTGGAGTCGACGTACTGGCAGGACGTGATGGCCGCGGATTACGCGGTACCGGGCGACCGTGCGCTGACCGACCTCACCGAGGAGCTCGTCCGCGGCCTCGCCAGTACGAACCCGCAGGTCCGGGACGCGCTCGCCTATCCGACGCTCGCGACCTGGCTTGAGCGCGGGGTGTACGACGACCTGCTGCCGGGTTTCGGGGACGGTCTCTGCGCCGGTCTGGCCTACGGTCTGGGTGAGGACGGCACGGATACCGTCTTCCGCAGGTCGTTCACCGCGCTGACGCTGGCTGAGGTGATCCACCGCGACAACGCCGAGTTCCTGGTGCATGACGAGGTGGTGATGCGCTGGGGCGACCGGCTGGCCACCTGGCTGCTGCGGGAGCGCGACCTGCGCGGCTATGTCCCCGACTGCGGCTGGGCGCACGCCGTTGCTCACGGCGCGGACGCGATCGGCGCTCTGGCACGGTCCCGGCACTGCGACGCCGGAGTGCTGCGCGCGCTGCTCGACGTACTGGCGGACCGGATCGTCAAAGACACGCAGTACCGCTGGGTGCACGAGGAGCACGACCGGGTCGCCCATGCGGTGATGACGATCCTGCACCGGAACATGCTGACCAGCGACGAGCTGGAGCGCTGGCTGAAGCCGATCGCGGCGACCGCGGCGCAGCAGCCGTTGATGCACGAGACGCTGCCGGAGTGGCCGACTCCTTCGGTGTTCAATGCTCGCGGCGTACTTCATGTGCTGTTGAGCCAGCTGGCGATCGGTGTGAAGGGCTTTCCGATCCCGGGCGACGACGAGCTGTTCGGCCGGCCGATCGAGGCTCGCGCAGACATGCTGCTGATGCTCACCGAGGCAGTCCAGGCTTCGCAGCCCTACATCTACCGTCCCGCCGCTACTCAGTCTTAGGTACGACGACTGTCGCCACAACCGCCCGGTGATCGCTGCCTTCGATCCCGTAGGTCTTGAAGCTGCCCGGCTCGAGCTGCCGGGTGAACAGCACATGATCGATCTGAGTACGCGCGAGCGCCGGCCGGTCCGACGGCCACGTGCCCTCCAGCCCGGCGCCGACCGTCGACGCGACACTGCGGCAGTTCATGCCGAGCGCATGCCGGAAGTCCGCATGGTCCGTGGTCGAGTTGAAGTCACCCGCGACGATCGTCGGCGGATCCTGCGCACACCACTGCCGCAACACCCCGAGATCCCGTTTCCAGGTGGTCACCTCGGCCGGCAGCGGCGGGAACCCGTGGTACGCGATCAGCCGCACCTCGCCCAGATTCCCCCCAGTGATGACGATATGGCCGAAGGTCGTCGCCTCATCGTCCGTCGCGAACCGCACCGCGCCGAGTGACGACGAGACCAGCACACTCGTCGCACTCTCCGGCGCCGCACTCGGCTGCTGCGTGTAGCCGTGGTAATCAAGGCCTTGCAGGTGCGCCCGGATGTCCTCCCGTACGTCGGCCTGTGCCTCCGGCAGCGAAACCAGATCGGGCTTCTGCTCCCGGATCATCTTGGCCACCTCACCCGCGTCGGCACCGCCGCCGAGTACGTTCGCGACCATGATCGTCAGCACCCGTGAGCCAGCCGGTGGCGGATCCGCGTCGGACAACTCCCGCGGCGCCGTCAACGCCGCCCCGGTCAGCGCCAGCAGCCCGACCAGCGCCGCCGCGATCCGCCATCCCCGCCGTACCAGCATGACGAGCGCCAACGCGAGTACGACGACCAGGCCCTGTGGACGGAAGGCGACCAGCTGAGCGAAAGGGGTGACCTCGTCCAGCCCGACCAGCTCGGGATACAGCGGGACGGCGACGACAAGCAGGAACAGCACGGACAGTACGATCCGCCGGATCAGCCACGCGCGCTCGCTATCCATGAACCACCCTCGAGTCCATTGTGACGGACCTGAACGGTAGCCTGATCATCCAGGGACTCCTGCGCACGGTGGCCTCGGCGGGCGAGGTCGACGGCGCCGCGCCCGGGTAGGCGGATACGGCGAGATGGCAACGATCAACGGAAAGACACGACCCGCCGGACGAACCATGCGCGTTCGTTATCCATGAACCACGCTGAAGATCTAGTCCGGTCTGCGGACGGACGGTAGCGTGCTCCGTTGCGCCTGCTGTGTCCCGAGGAGGTTTGCAGTGTCCCGATTGTCCGCGGTCAAACCCGCGTACTGGATCTCCGGCGTCCTGCTGGCGATCTCGATCGTCGTCCCGCTGCTCGTGTCCACCTACGCCAAAGATGGGCCCCGGCTGTGGGGATTCCCGTTCTTCTACTGGTATCAGCTCATGTGGGTCTTCATCTCCGCGGTGCTGATCAGCATCTGCTACCGGCTGGTGAGTGCCGAGGAGCGCAAGCGGCGGGCCGCTCAGGGGCTTGGTGACCCTGATCGTCCGGCTCAGGCCAAGGAGGCGGACCAGTGAGCGAGCGAAGCGAGGTCACCATCAAGTACAGCGCGCCTCGTGTCTCATCGGCGCCCGGAGCGAAGCGAGGACGCCGATGAGCGGGGTCAACTGGGTGCAGCTGTCCATCGTCATCGTGATCTTCGGTGCCGTCACCGCGATGGGCTTCATGGCGGCCCGGTGGCGCAGAGGCGGCCCCCTGGAGAGCCTGGACGAATGGGGTCTCGGCGGCCGTGGCTTCGGAACCTTCATCACCTGGTTCCTGCTCGGCGGCGACCTCTACACGGCGTACACGTTCATCGCCGTACCGGCCGCGATGTACGCCACCGGCGCGATCAGCGGGTTCTTCGCGGTGCCGTACACGATCGTGGTCTACCCGATCATCTTCATCTTCATGTCCCGGCTGTGGTCGGTCTCGCACCGCAACGGCTACGTCACCCCGGCGGACTTCGTCGGCGGGCGGTACGGCAGCAAGGCCTTGTCCTTGGCGGTCGCACTGACCGGCATCCTGGCGACGATGCCGTACATCGCCTTGCAGCTGGTCGGTATGCAGGCCGTCTTCGAGACGATGGGCCTCGGCGGCCACAACGTGTGGGCCAAGGACATCCCGCTGCTGATCGCGTTCGCCGTACTCGCGGCATACACGTACTCCTCGGGTCTGCGGGCGCCGGCGATGATCGCGTTCGTCAAGGACGGCCTGATCTACCTGGTGATCGCGGTCGCGATCTTCTACCTGCCGCACGTGCTGGGCGGCTGGGGCTCGATCTTCGACGCCGCGGAGACCAAGCTCACCGCGACCAACCCGGCCACCGGCAAGCCGGTCGGCGCGTTCATCCCCGGTGAGCAGGGCTATTCGGCGTACTGGACCCTGGCCCTGGGGTCGGCGATGGCGCTGTTCATGTACCCGCACTCGATCACCGCCGTCCTGTCGACGAAGAACCGCAACGTCGTACGGCGGAACGCGGCCATCCTGCCGGCGTATTCGCTGCTGCTCGGGTTGCTCGCGCTGCTCGGGTTCATGGCGATCAAGGCTCAAGTGAACGTGAAGGGCCTGGACGGCATCGCGAACCCGCAGCTGGCGATCCCGCGGCTGTTCGACCAGGAGTTCCCGTCCTGGTTCGCCGGGATCGCGTTCGCGGCGATCGCGGTCGGCGCGCTGGTGCCGGCGGCGATCATGTCGATCGCGGCGGCGAACCTGTTCACCCGCAACATCTACCGCGACTTCATCAGGCCGTCGGCCACGCCGGCGCAGGAGGCCAAGGTCTCCAAACTGGCGTCGCTGCTGGTGAAGCTGGGCGCCCTGGTCTTCGTCCTCACCCTGGACAAGACGCTGGCGCTGAACTTCCAGCTGCTGGGCGGGATCTGGATCCTGCAGACCTTCCCGGCCATCGTGGTCGGCCTGTACACCCGGTGGTTCCACCGCTGGGCGCTGCTGGCCGGCTGGGCGGTCGCGATGGTGTTCGGCACGATCGAGGCCTACAACGTGATCAACCCGGCGACGAAGAAGCACTTCGGTGGTTCGCTGGCGAACATCCCGTTCACCGACAAGCAGGCCTACATCGCGCTGACGGCGTTCTGCCTCAACCTGATCATCGTGATCGTGCTGACGCTGGTGTTCCGGGCCCTCAAGGTGCCGGACGGCCAGGACACCACCCACAGCACGGACTACACCGCCGACCAGGGCGACCCGGGTGTGAGGGACCTCCCGGAGATCCTCGACGAGGGCGGCCCCGCTACCGCGAAGCCGTAGTCAGTTCAGTTGCCGATGGCCCCCTTCCGAGGGGGCCATCGTCACGTATTGCTGCTATGTCGACACGCTGCGGGGTCAGATTGCCCCGGATTCCGGCGCGGGCGCGGCAGAATCGCGAGGGTGTTGCTGGTCCTCCTCGTCATACTGCTCGCCGCGGTCGTCGCGCTGCTGACCGGTGGACGCTTCACCCGGCTGGCCGGCAACTCCTTGTCCGGCGTGCGTTGGCTGGCCGCGGCCGCACTCGGCCAGCTCCTCGGCTCGCTCTCCGGAGGTACGGCGTACCCGCTCGGACTGGTCGGCTCCGCAGTCTGCATCGCCGTGTTCCTCCGCCTCAACCTGCGCCACCCCGGTGTTGCCTTGCTTGCCATCGGCTTCTTCTGCAACGCCCTGGTGGTCGCGCTGAACGGCGCCATGCCGGTCTCATCCGAGGCACTGGTCCGCGTCGGCATTGGTTCGTTCGTCAGCGACCCACGCCATGAGTTGCTGGACGCGTCGACCACGTTGCCGTGGCTGGGCGACGTCGTACCAGTGGCGCTTCCCGGACTCGGCCAGGCCGTCAGCCCTGGTGACGTCCTGATCGCCGCCGGCGCCGGTCTGCTGCTCTACTCCGGCATGGGCGGCTCTGGACGCATCCCCACCGACTCCGCCCCCGTCTGGGACGACCTCGAGCCGTACGACGCCTTTCCGGCGCTGCGGGTGCTCCCCCGATCGCTAGAACCGGAACCCGCGGCCGATGACCCTTCTGAGTGACTCGACCACAACAGGGTCGTACTCCGCGCCGATGCCCAGCCCGATGGACTCCATCGCCTTGCCCGGCGACTGCCCAGTGCCCTCGCCGACCAGCTGCTCGTAGGCCAGTGCGACGTTGACGATTCCGCTCTCCAACGGGATCGAGGCATTGTTGGCGCGCCCCTGCCGGTAAGGATCGTTCGAGTGCCGCACGATCTCGGCCACGTGATCCAGCACGCCCGACCGCTCGATCACCGAAGCCCCGATCTCCGCCGCCCGCTGCCGCTCCGCGCGGGTCCGCAGCAACGACGCCCCACCGGGACTCGGATCCGCCAGCGCCAACTGCCCCACCCCCGACAGCAAGGCCGCATACTCCAGCGCCTCCATCCGCGGCGGCGTCAGGCCGAGGTCATGCCCCAGCGCCACCGCCAACTGCGCCGTACGCGCGTTCTGTCCAGGACTACTGAACCCCGCGATCTCGGTACTGCGCGCCATCGACCGAACTGTCGTCCGATAAGTCCGCTGCGCCGAAGCAAACCGCCGAAACGCAAACTGCGTCAGGAACAACGGCACCACGACCAAAGGCGGTGCCCACAAGCCGAGCAACGCCGTACCGCTGGCAAGCAGGATGCCGCTGATGCCCATCGCGATCCCGATCCTGCCCATCACCGCGAGCTCGTCGCGTAATGCGGCTGGGAACGGCCTGTTGTAGCGCTCGGTCGCCTGCCCCGCACCGATGAGCGCATCGCTGATTCCGGCGCTCAACACCGCGGCCATCATGGCGCCGGCGAGCCAGAGCGCATCCTGCCAGCGACCGGTCCAGGCGAGATCCCTGGGCGCCAGTGCCGCGAACACCGCCGCAGCGCAGGCCACCGAGACACCTCGGCGGCACGAGACGACGACATCCCACCAGAGCCCTGCGATTGCCCTGGGCAAGATCCCGGCCACGGTCGCGACCGCGGTGACCGCCACGATCTGCGCGACGTCCGGGGGTATCGCAACCGAAGGCCCACGCAGCATTGCGTATCCGAGCGCAGCACTGGTTGCGATCGGCGCCCTGTTGCGGCTTCGGTCGACCCTGAACTGCACCATCTCGCCGATCGCGATCAACGCTCCGAAGGTGAGGGCGAAGGACCACTCGGTCATCCCCCGCCTGGCCGTCATGATGATCGCGACGAACGCCAGCGCGGCGCCTGCCACCACGATCACGACGCCGCTGCCCATTCGGCGCAGTTCGAGTCCCTCTGTCATCCCGGTCGCCATCAGTCCGGCCCTGCCGCTGTTCCGGTTGCTCCCCCGCCGCTGCCGAGGCTGAGGTCGTCGTGGTCGATCGCCGCCACGACCGAGCCGTCCGGCGCCGGCTGGTTCACCGCGGTCTTCCAGCCGTGGCGCCGGATGACCTCGACGAACGCGTCCACCAACCCGGGATCGAAGTGGGTGTGGCGATCCTGGGTCAGGATCGCCAGCGTCTCCTCGACGCCCCGGGCCGGCCGATAGGAACGCGTGGAGGTGAGCGAGTCGAAGGCGTCCACGATGCCGATGATGCGGGCGAAGTACGGGATGTTCTCGCCGCTCAGCCCGGCGGGATAGCCGGTGCCGTCGTACTTCTCGTGGTGGTGCAGGACAGCGGACTTGACCTCTTCGAGAAACGGAATGTTGCCGATCAGCTCCACTCCGCGGGCCGGATGGAGCCTGATCGCGTCCATCTCCGTATCGTCGAGGCGCCCCGGCTTCTGGATGATGCTCGTCGGCACACCGACCTTCCCGACGTCGTGCAGCAGGCCGGCGTGTTCGAGCGCGGTCTGCCGATCGGCCGGAAGCCCCAGCTGCCGGCCGAGCATCCCGACGCCCTCGCTGACGCGTTCGGAGTGACCGCGGGTGTAGAGGTCCTTGGTCTCGATCACCTGGATGAAGGCACGCATGGTCGCGGCTTGCGCCCGCCGCTCCACTTCGTACTGCGAGAGCGCCCAGCGACTGACGTACAACGGGACGAAGATGAGGAGGATCGACAGGAAGCCCAGGCCGGACAGCCAGGCGACCGCGAGCAGCAATCCGAGCAGCCCGTATCCGAGCAGTGACGGCGAGGTCGGCAACGCGACCTTGCGCAGGAAGGTGGACGGCGACGGATCGCCAGGCTCGAGCGACAGGACCACGCACAGCAGCAGTGCGTTGACCACCAGCCAGGTCGCATTCGCCGCCGTAGTGGTCCAAATCGCATCCCACGGATGCGACAGCACATCGTCGCCACGCGGGCCGCCTGCGTAGTGGAAGACCATCCCGCCGGCCGCGGCACAGATGACCGACTGGGCGCCGTTGAAAACCTTCTTCACCAACGGATGGCGGCGGTCCTGCCCCAGGGCGCCGACCGCACCGACGAGGATCGCCGAGCCGACTCCGGACAGCAGGTACAGCGCGATGACAAGAACGTAGTCGAGAGAGGTCCGGTAGACCTGTCCCACTCTGGGCCGGAGCACTGTCCCGGCCAGCATCAAGAGCCCCAGGAAGACGGTGGGCGCGTCAATCGTCGCGTGTGCTGCGGCGAACCCGAGAACCACAACGGCCAGGGCGGTCGTCACGACCACCACCAACCGAAGCAGCACCCGCCGGTTCACGCGCGCAACGCTACCTGGAGAGACGTCAGTGGACTACCAGTCCCAGCCGCTGTCGAGCATGTCGGCACCTCCGTTTCAGCGTCGCAGTCTTGCGCCCTGCCGAGATGAGCAGGGCACAGGGGGGCAGACAGCAGTCGCTGACTGCTCAAGATTTTGCTCATATCGCTGACGCCGAAACACTGTAAGGCCAGACCGTGACCCGCCGCACGATATGAGCGATCGGGCATGGTATGAGAGACTGTGACTCTTTGCAGTTGTTTCAAGGAGGCTTAGGAATGGGCAAGACCGGCCGCAAGCGCCGCGCACGCAAGAAGAAGGGCGCTAACCACGGTAAGCGCCCGAACGCCTGACTGCGGCGGCTACAGACAGCGAGGACCCCGGCCAAAACCGGGGTCTTTGCAATTTGGTCACAGGTCATAGAAGACCACCAATAACAGAGGTCTTGTATTCGGAGCGTCCGCAGCTGAATACAGAATGCTATTTTCAAACAAGCGTTGGGCTTTCGTTGAAGCCCCGCCGCCGCCGGCTCACAAGCACCTGCCAAACCGGTCCAGCCACCGCTGTGGATAACGACGGCGGGCAGTCGGCGGATCCTCCTAGAGTTAGCTGCGACGTCCGGCACCGTCCGTGCCGGATGACGTCGTACGAGTGAGGGAGGTGGGGTGAGGATGGCGAGCCTGAGCGAGTTGCTCCGCCGGCACCGCAGCGCCGCCGGTCTGACCCAGGCCGCCCTCGCCGAGAAGGCCGGCCTCAGCGAGCAGGCCATCAGCGTCCTCGAACGCGGCATCCGCAGCCGGCCCCGCATCGACACCATCCGTGCCCTCACCGCGGCCCTCGGCCTCGACACCAAGGATGCCGAGGAGTTCACCGCCGTTGCCCGCGGCAAAGGCCGCAAGCCCCGCGCCCCCGAGCCGGAGGCCCCAGCGCCGGTCGACACCTTGCCGACGCCCTGGCAGCTCCCGCCGGCGATCCGCGACTTCACCGGGCGCACCGCCCAGATCGACGCGATCCTGTCGGCGCTGCGTGCTCCGGACGGGCTGCCCAACGGCGCCGTCGGTCTGGTCGCGGTGACCGGGATGGGCGGCATCGGCAAGACCGCGCTGGCCGTCCAGGCCGCCCACAAATTGGTCGATTCCTACCCTGACGGCCATCTCTACCTCAACCTTCGCGGCTATGGTCCGGGCAATCCGATGACGACCGGCGATGCGCTGCGGCAGTTGCTGCGGTCGCTGGGCCTCGACCTTCAGCTGATTCCGGAAGGCGTCGAGGAAGCGGCCGGGCTGTTGCGATCCCAGCTCGCCGGTCGCCGGGTGCTCATGCTGCTCGACAACGCGACCGACGTACGCACGGTGATGCCGTTGCTACCCGGCAGCCCTGGGTCGGCGGCGATCATCACCAGCCGTGGTTCGATGGCGACGTTGCACGGTGCGCGCCAGATCCTGCTCGACGCGCTGTCCGAGACGGAGTCGGTCGAGCTGCTGTCCGGTGTGATCGGCCAGGCCCGCGTTGCCGCCGAGCCGGACGCTGCCGAGACCCTGGCCCTCTTCACCGGACGGCTGCCATTGGCGGTCCGCCTGATCGGTGCCCGCCTGGCCGCCCGGCCCAACTGGCCGATCCAGCACCTCGTGGATCTCTTGCAGGACGAGGAACGGCGGCTCGACACCCTCGGTTCCGACGAAACCGGCGTACGCGCGAGCATCGCCAGCTCCATCCGGTTCCTGGAGACGAGCGACCGCGACCTCGACCGTGAAGCGGCGCGGGCCCTGCCCCTGCTCAGTGTTCCCGACGGTTCGGACCTGCTGACCATCGTCGCTGCTCACCTGCTCGATATCGGTGTCCGCCAGGCCGACGCCATCCTCGAACGCCTCGTCGACCTCAACCTGCTCGAGTCCATCGCCCCCGACCGCTACCGCTTCCACGACCTCATCCGCGCCTACGCCCGCGAACTCGCCGAAGATTCCCTCACCACCGCCGAACGCGACGCCGGCCTGGAACGAATCCTGCGCTTCTACACCGGCTTCGCCTGGGCCTGTCAGTTCCTCACCCACCCGGCCAGTCCCCGACTCGCGCTGGCGACGACCCTCATCGAGCCGGTCCCTGCGCTCGCTGATGCGATGTCGGCGCTCCAGTGGCTCGACGTCGAGCAACGCAACGTGATGGAGAGGTATCACCAGGCAGCTGCGTCCTCGCTGGCAGGATCCGCTCTGTTTCCTGAGCTGACGCTCGCGCTGTTCGGGTACCACGAATCTCGATCGCGCTGGGTGGAGATGCGCGAACTGTGCCTCGGCGCAGTTGATCTGGCCCTGAAGCTCGACCTGCCGATGGCCGCGGCCTGGCTCGAGCACGACAGCGCCATCCCAGAAGTGGAGAACGGGACTCTCGAAGCCGCCACGACACATCTCTTCAGGGCCCTGGCGATGTTTCGTGAGCTCTCGGACGGTCAGGGACAGGCCCGGTGCTGCACCTCCCTGACGCATGTGCTCGGCCGGCTCGACCGCATCGACGAGGCCCTCGAACTCGGAGCCGAAGCGCTCGTTCTCAGCCAGCAGCTCGGCGACCGGACCATCGAGGGCGTGTCCCATATCGCCCTGGGCGGCTTGTACGACCGCAAGGGAGACTACGAGCTCGCCGACCAGGCGTTTCAGCGCGGAATCGCCCTCGCCCGGGAATCGGGGGACCTTCGATCGCTGGTTAAGAGATATCTCAACGCCGGCTTCTCGAATCTGCTGGTCGGCCGGCTACAGGATGCGCTCGAGCCACTGTTCCTGAGCCTCGAGACCGCGAGGCGTGCCGGTAATGAGGATCTCCAGTCGCAGGCATTGCAATGTCTCGCGGCCGTCTACGCAAGCCAGGCAGAGTATGACGAAGCGCGGCGATACATCGAGCGCGCCATGATCCTGGTCAGGCACCTCGGAAACAGGGTGCGGGAAGGCTGCCTCATCCTGGAATTGGGCAAGGTTCGCGCGGCCGCGGGCGATTCGGCGGCTGCGATCGAGCACCTCACCGCCGCAGTCGCCGTACTGCATGACATCTCGCCCCACTTCGAGGCGGCGGCGAAGGACCTGCTGGCGCTGGTCCGGCGCGGCGATTCTTATTCCTATACCTTCGACGACTCCCAGGTCAGATGAATGCCATCGCGGACCGATCAGTCGGTGGTGATGGTGGTTTCTACCTGGATTTGGGTGAGGCGGAGGAGGATTTTCTGGCGGAGGGCGTCGGGGGCCTGGTCGGAGCCGCAGGAGCGGTGGACCAGTTTCTTCACGCAGCGCTCCAGGTCGTACTCGTCCAGGCAGGGGGCGCACTCTTCGAGGTGCTGGCGGATCTCCTCGGTGCTGGCGTCCTCGAGTTCGTTGTCGATGAAGACGTACACACGCTGCAGGATCTCGCTGCAGTCGACGTCGTGGTGCTCGCCGCAGCTCACGACTCCTCCTCGGTTTCCTTCTCGTCGGCCGGGAGCAGGCCCCGGTCGCGCGCGTAGTCGGCCAGCAGCTCGCGCAACTGACGCCGGCCCCGGTGCAGTCGCGACATCACGGTGCCGACCGGCGTACCCATGATGTCCGCGATCTCCTTGTACGCAAAGCCCTCGACATCGGCCAGGTAGACGGCCAGCCGGAAGTCCTCCGGGATGGCCTGCAGGGCCGATTTGATGTCGGAGTCGGGCAGGTGCTCGAGGGCAACCGCCTCGGCCGACTTCAGGCCGCCGGGAGTGTGCGACTCGGCGGCGGTCAGCTGCCAGTCCTCGATCTCCTCGGTCGGCGACTGCGTCGGCTGGCGCTGCCGCTTGCGGTATCCGTTGATGAACGTGTTCGTCAGGATCCGGTACAGCCACGCCTTCAGGTTGGTGCCCGGCGTGAACTGGTGGAACGAGCTGTACGCCTTCGCGAAGGTGTCCTGGACCAGGTCTTCGGCGTCCGACGGATTACGGGTCATCCGCATCGCCGCGGCGTACATCTGGTCGAGGAACGGCAGCGCCTCGCGCTCGAAGCGCGCGGTCCGCTGCTCGGGTGTCTCGGTGGTGGTGGGAGTCGGCATCGTGATCGAGAATACCGGGGTCTTCCCGCGGTCCCGCGCCGGAGCCTCTCTCGTCGCCATCATGTCCGCCACAACACGCCCGGGCGCGGGGGCATTCCCGCCTGCGCGGGCGATCCGCCGTCCTAGAGGTGCCTGCCCACTATCCGGACACCTCGCGGCTGACCCATTCGAACACGGCTTCGATCAGCAGGTCATAGGCCTCCGGCTGGCTCAGCTCCGCCCGCTTCGGCACCTTGAACTCGTGATTGGCGTCCGGTACGACGGCCATCTCGGTCAGCGGCGGGAATTCTTCGGGCGTCCCGAACGGATCCCGCTCACCTTGTACGACGAGTGTCGGCAAGCCCGCACTCTGCAACTCCCCCACCCGCGACTTCTCCGGCTTGCCCGGCGCGTGCAGCGGAAACGCCAGCGCCAGTACGCCGGACGCACCCAAGCTGCTGGCGGTCCGGCAGGCGACCCGGGCCCCGGCGCTGCGGCCACCGATCACCAGCGGGGTGCGGATCCGGAGCTGGCCGATGATCGCGATCCAGGCCTCGTCGAGGATCTTCGGACTCGGCGCGAGCTTCTTCCCGGCCCGGCGCCAGGGCTGCTCGATCAGGAACACGTTGATGTCCTGCTTCGGCAGCCGGGCCGCCAGCGCGGTCAGGTCGCCGGCCTCGATCCCTCCCCCGGCACCATGACCGAGGGCCAATGTCGCCACCGGCCGCCGGGCCCGATGCGCCACGATCCGGGCCTCACCGTGCGGCGTCCCCACAATCCGTTCGTCGGTCACCGCCCCATCCTGTCATCACCTGTGAACAGAACTGTGGTGTTCCCTCGGTGGGTCAACGATCAGAAGAGTGTGGTCTCTTCCGGCGGTTCCGGCTTGTCGATCGGGTCGGTGCCGTCGGGTGGGAGTGGGTCGAGCAGGTGCGGGCCGTTGTTCTTCACCGAGCTGACCGCCTTCGATACGGCGTACGCCTCCAGTCGGCCGGGTGACGCCGGGACCAGTAGCTCGAGGAGGTTGTCCGGGTCGGAGCTCAGCGGATCGAGCCAAGCGTCGTACCGGTCGCGTTCGACCAGCAGCGGCATCCGGTCGTGGATCCGCCCGAGGTCGTCGGTGGCACTCGTGGTCAGAACGGTGCACGTCCACAGCCACGCCTCGTCCTTGTCCGGGTCCTCGACGGACTTGTCCCGCCAGATCTCGTACAAGCCGGCCATCGCCAGGACGCTGCCGTCCGGCGGGTGGATGAAGTACGGCTGCTTGACCGGCTTGCCGTTCACCTTCTCCTCGGCGGTGTACCACTCGTAATAGCCGTCGGCCGGCAGGATGCAGCGGCGGGTGGCGAAGGCCTTCTTGAACGCGGGCTTCTCCGCGACCGTCTCCATCCGCGCGTTGATCAGCCGCGACCCGATCGAGGTGTCCTTCGCCCAGGACGGCACCAGCCCCCACTTGACCGTGGTCAGCTTGCGGACGGTCTCGTCCGGCGCGTCCCGGTTCTTCCGCTCGACCACCGCGATCACCTGGTCGGTTGGCGCGACGTTGTAGTTCTCACCGACCTCCTGCACGGACTCCCGCACATTCCCGGCCTCGATCTCGAACTCCACGACGAGGTCGGACGGGTCCCGGCTCGATGCATACCTACCGCACATGCCTCCACCTTAGACAGGAGCATGGACAGTTACATGGACAAGCGGTGAGCGGATCGCCCACCCCGTGATGGGCGATCCACTCACCGGCTGATGCGTCCGGGCACCCCCCTGTTGGCGTCCGGACGCAGGTCCTAGGGTCTGGCGAGTTCGTCGAGCACCCGCCCGGCCATCGCGTCGGTGTGCGGCAGGCCTTCGATCCAGATCCGGGCCAGCTGGGGTATGTCGGTGTCCAGCCGCCACTGGGTGATCAGGGCTCGTACCGTCTCGACCTGCTCCGGCAGGTTCGGCTCGCGGCCGACGAGCGCCGCCGCCTTGCGTGAGCCGACGCGGCCCAGTACGTCACCGCCGTAGAAGACGATCCGCAGGCATTCCGCCACGTCGACCAGCCGGAGCTCGCGGTCGAACGGCGTCGTCCCCGGGGGATTGAGCGGCTCGACAACCACCAGTGCGTGGGTTTTCGGTACGGAAGTTCCACGGAACTCCGCCTCTCGGTAGAGCTCCCCCAGCCGGGACCGCAGGTGGGCCAGGCTGGACAGCCCGGTCAGCGGGTCCTCGCAGGACAGCGAATGGAGATAGACCAGGGACGCTTCGGCCCAGCTGGAACTGAGTGCGCGTACCGCGGCGAAAGCCGGCTCGCCCCCGGCGATCGAGCGGTACAGCGCACTCAGCCCATCAAGTGCCTCGAGCAACGAGACACCGTCGGTCGCCAGCCGGCGCCCGACCTCGTCACTCGCAGGCACGACATCGGCCCCGTCCCGCAGCGCCTCGGCGATGGCGAGGTAGGCGCTGTGGTCGATGCCAGCTGTGCCGTGTGGCTCCCTCCCGCCGCACGGTTGATCAAAAGACGACGCTTCCGGCCGGGTCCGGGCGGGCGACCCCGCCAGGTTCAGGGACTTGGCCGGACGCAGGTCGAACCGTCGGCGGAACTCCGCGAACAGCGACATGGCCCTCCTCGAATAGCCCCGTCAGTCTCCCGGCCGGGCGGCCGGAAGCGTCGTTCTGGAGGTGAGACAGGCGGCGGGAGAGTTCATGACGCGGATTCGCCGAACTTTTTCCGCGTAACTTCTCCACTGGTGTTGTCGTCAGGAAAGGAGCACAGTTCCGCGTCAGGGAGATGCACACAGCCGTCCCACGTGGGAACCTTGTTCCCGGCAACGATGTGACGGACTGTCACAGGCCGTACACACCACGGGGAGAGAGATGGAGACGCCGGAAGGACCGAGCGACGCCGAACTCATCGCGCGTGTCCGCAACGGCGATCTCGAGGCGTACGGCGAACTGTTCGGCCGGCACCACCACGCCGCGGAGCGGATGGCCCGTCAGCTGGTTTCGGCCAACGACGCCGACGACCTGGCCAGTGACGCCTTCGCGAAGGTCCTCGACGCGCTGCGCTCCGGCGGCGGCCCGGACATCTCCTTCCGCGCGTACCTGCTGACGACCGTACGGCGGGTGCACGTCGACCGGATCCGGTCCGGGCGGAAGGTGCAGACGACCGACGACATCGCGGCGTACGAGCGGGAGCCGGAGGGCTTCGACGACCCGACTGTCACCGGATTCGAGAGCGGTGCGGCGGCCAAGGCGTTCGCGAGCCTGCCGGAGCGCTGGCAGGCGGTGCTCTGGCACACCGAGGTCGAAGGCGAGAAGCCGGCGGCCATCGCTCCCCTGCTCGGTCTGACCGCCAACGGCGTCTCCGCCCTCGCCTACCGCGCCCGTGAGGGTCTGCGGCAGGCCTACCTCCAGCAGCACCTGGCCGACGTCGCCGGGGACCGCTGCCGTTGGACCACCGAGCGGCTGGGTGCGTACGTCCGCGGTGGCCTGACCAAGCGGGAGAACCGCAACGTCCGCGAGCACCTGGACGACTGCGCGAAGTGCACGGCGGTCTACCTCGAGCTGGTCGAGGTCAACAGCGCTCTGCCGGCGCTGCTCGCCCCGGCCCTGCTCGGCACCGCCGGCCTCGGCTACCTCGCTGCTGCGTCCGGAGCGAAGGTCGGTCTGGTCGGCTTCGTCGTCACCGGCTGGAAGAAGGTCACCGAGAACAGCACCCGTACGGCGGTCGGCGCCGGAGCAGTCGTCGTCGTGGCAGTGGCCGCCGTACTCGCGGCGATTGCGCTCACCGGCAACGAAACTCCCCCGGCGGCGATCCAGAAGCCGCCGGCGCAGAAGCCGACGCAGCCACCTGCCCAGCCGCCGACCGTGCCCCCGGTGAAGCCGCCGACGGTCAAGCCGACGGCCACGCAACCGACGACGGCACCGACCGTTCCGCCGCCGACCACCACGACGACCGAGCCCGTGCCGACACCCACGCCGACTCCGACGCCGACGCAGACGACGCCCGCGCCGCCGGTGCCGCCGGTGCCGACGACACCGATCCTGGACGAGGGCCTGGTGACGATCACCATGCCGCCCGGTGGCGGCGCTCCGGCGTACGCGATTCCGGGCGTCCACACGCGGGAGGCCGACGCCGACGCAGGGGTGAACTTCATCATCACGATCAAGGTCCCGGCCGCGAACCCGGATCCCGTGGTCATCGGCATGAAGTACGGCGCCGGCCTCGACTGGCCGCTCAGCGGGAACCCCAAGGGCTGGATCTGCGACAAGGCAGCCGGCAAGTGCACGGCGACGAACCCGGCCAAGCCCGAGCCGATGCCGGTGACATTCTCGACCCCGGACGGCGGCTCCACGGCCGACCGGACCTTCACCGTGTCAGCGAAGACCGGCCGGCTGTACGACGACGACTCCGAAACCCTGACCGCTCCGCCGCGCCCTGACGAGAACCTGCTGAAACTCGTCGCCGGCAAGGCGGACCCGGACGTCCACCACCGCATCCTGACCGTTGCCCCCGGCACCGACCGCCCGAGCGTGACCCTCAAGATCACGTACGGCGCCGCGCTCGACTGGCCGATCGCCGCGAACCCGGCCGGCTGGAAGTGCACCGAGAAGACCCAGACCTGTACGGCGAACGCCCCGGCTAATCCGGCTCCGCTGCCGGCCGACTTCGTCGTACCGGATGGTGGATCGGCGGCGGCGCGGACGTACACCGTGGCCGCGACGGCCGGGCTGGTGAGTGACACCGACTCGGAGACTCTGGCCGGGATTCAGCAGGACGAGTCGCTGCTGCAGATCATCACGCCGACGTGGCAGACCGACCCGAACCCGCTGGTCTACAACCGCTTCCTGAAGATCAACGGGAACGCCGGGCGGCGGGTCACCGTGGACATCTCGTGGGGCCGCAACCTGCTATTCCTCAACGTGCTGGACTTCGGCTGGACGTGTTCGCGCTCGACCGACGTCCGCCGCGCGACCTGCTGGACAGACAACTACCACAAGCCGTTCAACTCCGAGTGGGCCGCGCTGCCGGGCACCGGTGCGACGAACCAGATCACAGTGCACGCGCAGGTGGGTGGCCGCGAGGACACGGACACCGCGCAGATCCCACCGTCGAATCCCCGCCGGTGAACTGTGCCCCACGGCTGAAATGGGGTTGCCGGCTGCCGTATCCTGGAACTGTTCGCGTGGACGGAACCGAGTAGCGCCGTACACCACGTCCGAGAGAGTCGCCGGCAGCTGTGAAGGCGATGCGTGGAGC
This sequence comes from Kribbella antiqua, assembly GCF_004345665.1. Classification (GTDB taxonomy): domain Bacteria; phylum Actinomycetota; class Actinomycetes; order Propionibacteriales; family Kribbellaceae; genus Kribbella; species Kribbella antiqua. Next base: position 274,913 of record NZ_SLWR01000008.1, on the reverse strand, counting down.
GGTGGCGAAGACACTCCCGAGCGAATGCTGTGCAAGAGGCCGGGCCGTCAGGCCCGGTGAAGGTGTGGTGGCACCGCGAGATTCCCCTTCGCCCACACCTCCGGGGTACGAGAAACGACCTGGAGGTGAAACAGCAATGCGCATTCTCAGCCATGAGATCCCCTCAGCAGTGGGCCAGACCGTCACGGTGGCCGGCTGGGTGCACCGAAGACGCCGGCTCGCCGCCGTCAGCTTCCTGATCCTGCGCGACCGGTCCGGCCTGAGCCAGATCGTCGTGAAGAGCCCGGAAGCCCAAGCCCAGTTGGACGAACTCGGTGAGGAGACCGTCGTCCAGGTGACCGGTACGGTCGCCGCCAACCCGCAGGCGCCGGGCGGTGCCGAGATCGTCGACCCGGTCGTCGAGCCGCTCACCCAACCGGCACAGACGCCGCCGATCGAGCTCTGGCGACCGTCGGTCGGCGCCGGGCTGCCCGTCGTACTGGACAACGCTCCTGTCGCGCTGCGGCATCCGGCTGTTCGGGCCGGTTGGGAGATCGCGGCGGCCGCGCTGCACGGGTTCCGTACGGCGCTGGACGGTCAGGGGTTCACCGAGATCCAGACGCCGAAGATCGTCGGTACGGCGACCGAGTCGGGCGCCAACGTGTTCGCGCTGGACTACTTCGGCGGTCCGGCGTATCTGGCGCAGTCGCCGCAGTTCTACAAGCAAACGATGGTCGGCGTGTTCGAGCGTGTCTTCGAGGTCGGGCCGGTGTTCCGGGCCGAGCCGCACGACACCGTTCGGCACCTGGCCGAGTACGTCTCGCTGGACGCGGAGTTCGGGTTCATCCGGGACCATCGCGACGTTCTCGCCGTACTGCGAACGACGATTGCCGGGATGCTGTCGTCGGTGGGCGAGCGCGCGGCTCCGGCGCTGGAGCGGCTCGACGTACGGTTGCCCGAGATGCCTCTGGACGTACCGGTTCTGCACTTCAGCGAGGCGTTGAAAATCGCCGGTGCGGACCCGGACGAGCCGGACCTCGCGCCGGCCGACGAACGGACGATCGGCGAGTGGGCGTTGCGGGAGCACGGCAGCGACTTCGTCGCGGTCGAGGGCTATCCGATGGTGAAGCGGCCGTTCTACACCCATCCGCAGCCGTCGGACCCGCGCTGGTCCAACTCGTTCGACCTGCTGTTCAGGGGCGTGGAGCTCGTGACCGGAGGGCAGCGTCTGCACCGCTACAGCGACTACGTCGCCGCCATCGAGGCCCGAGGCGAGTCGCCGGAGTCGTACAGCTCCTACCTGCAGGCCTTCAAGCACGGGATGCCGCCGCACGGCGGCTTCGCGATCGGCCTGGAGCGGTTCGTCGCGCGGCTGACCGGCGCGGAGAACGTCCGCGAGGTCACGCTGTTCCCCCGCGACCTGCACCGGCTCACCCCGTAGAAGGGTCCGGCGGGCGACTGAGGTCGCCCGCCGGGCCCAGACAGGGGTTTGCCCGAGTCCGGCCTGTTCAGTTCGCGATGGTGATCGGTATCGAGGCGCTGGGCTGGCTGGTGTTGGTGATGTTGTCGGTGCCGGCGGCAACGAGGCGGTAGGCGCCGTTCGCGGGTTGGCTGTTCCAGGTGACCGAATAGTTGGTTGCCGACGCGGTGGACGAGCCGATCGCGGTCCAGTTGGAGCTGGTGCAGGCACCGGAGTAGCCCGCGCAGTAGTAGTACGCGACGGTCTTCACACCAGAGCCGGTGCCGTCGGTCGCGGTGTTCGTGAGCGTCGCTCCGGTGCTGACCGCGACGGTGACGTTGAAGGCCGAGGATGCGCCGGTTGACGTCAGACCGGTCGCGGATGCGGTGAGGGTGAGACCGACAGCGGCCGTCTCGATGACGACGCTGCTGAAGGTGGCTCGGCCCGCGCTGTTCGTGGTGGCGGTGGCGCCGGAGTTGATCACCCCGGCGGATGGGGTCAGCGTGACGCCGATTCCGGATGCTGCGACCGCGTTGCCGTTCTGGTCCTGGACCTGCACGGTGATGGCCGGCGTCAACGCCGTACCGGCGAAGCCGTTGGACGGACCTTGGACGAACGCCAGCTTGCTTGCCCCGCCCGCGCTGATGACGATCGCGGTACTGGTCGCGGTCGCGAAGCCCGTGTGGCCGGCCGTCGTGTCGGCGGCGGTCAGTGTGTAGGTGCCCGCGGCCCCGAATGCGACACCGGTGAAGGCCGCCACGCCGGCTGAGGTCGCGACGTTCGTGTACGTCGAGGGGGCCGAACTGAACGTGCCGCCGGATGGCCCGCTCGCGATCGAGAGCGAGATGGTGTCGTTCCAGCCGGTGACGGTGTTGCTGTTGCCGTCCTGGATAGCCACGCGGAAAGTGGCCAGCGGCGAACCGGCTGTGCCCGTCGACGGCGGCTGGGTGGTGTAGACCAACCGCGCGGCCGTTAGGACGACAGAGCTGCCTGGCGAGACCGCATTGGTGTCACCTGTGGTCGCGATAGTGAAGGTGCTCGCCCCGTACGTGCCGACCGGCGCGTTGGTGATTCCGGCGATAGTGAGGACGGCGGCGGTGGCTTTCGTGTGCACGCAACCAGCGCCCGCGAGGGTGATGGTGACAGTGGTCGACGCGGTTGTCGCGGTCGCCGTACAGCTGGTGAATCCGCTGCCGAGGGTAATGGCCGGGCCGGCCGGAACGGTGAAGCCGGTGTTGAACGTGACCGTGATCTTGTCGCCGGCACTCAGTTGGCCGGAGGCACCGTTGGTGGTGGTGAACCCGACAGTCCAGTTGGCCGGCGCCCCGCCCGCTTGGTTGGAGCCACTGAAGGTGACCCCCGTGACGCCCGACGCCGCGAAGGCTGCGGGGCCTTCGAGGATGCCGACGCCGATCAGCAGGGCGACGAGCGCGATCAGCCAGGCGCGCTTGGATCGTAAGGTGCTCATCAGGAATGTCCGTTCACAGTCGGCCGGGAGACGGTCGGTGGTGTGGTGTCCACGGTCACGAGAGTGGCCGCGCTCGGTCCGCTGTTGTTGCCTGCGGCATCGGTGGCGACGGCCACGATCCGGTAGGGCCCGTCCGCCGCGAGTGGCGCGTTGGTGGTGACTGCGAAGCCGGTTGCCGAGGTTGTCGACGATCCGATCGCGGTCCAGTTCGCGCTGGTGCAGCTTCCGGTGGAGCCGGCGCAGTAGTAGTAACCGACCGACGCGACACCGGAGTGCGCATCCGTGGGGGCATCGGTGAGCGTGACGACCTCGTTGTTGACGTAGGTCAGGTACTGCACGGCCGCGGTCGCAGTCGGAGCCGGTGCCGTGGGCGTGGTCACGTCGTACAGCACTGAGTTGTCCGTGCTGGTGGAAGCAGTGTTAGGCGCGCCCGCACTGTCGTGCACGGCGTTCGCGGCGATTGAGGCAGTGACTGGGCCGCTGTTCGTCAGACCGCTGACGGCGACGTTGTACGTCGTACCGCTGCCAGTGACGACCACAGTCGCACTAGCCGGAGACACAGTCACGTCTGTGCTGGTGAAGTCCGCGACCGGGTCGCTGAAGACGGCGGTGAAGTTGACCGGCGCCGTAGCGGTCGGGTCAGCCTGGCCGGCGGCCTGGTTGACGGTGACCGAGGGCCGGTGGTTGTTCACCGTCACGTTCGCGCTCGGAGAGCCCGTGGCCGTCCAGGTGGCGTAGACCGCGGTGACCAGGTAGTGGTACGTCCCGTCTGCCACGCTGAGGTCGTCGCAGGCGGTGCTGGTCGTCGGAGTCGGTCCGCAAGCGGCTGCCGTTGTACTGTCGGCGTTCCGGACGCGGGTGACGTAGTAGCCGGTGGCCTGCGCGGAGGCCGTCCAGCTGATGGCGACCGTACCGCTGCCGGGTGTTGCCACTGCGGCGACATGGTTTGGCGGGTCAAGTGTCCCCGTGGTCCCGGATGCAGTGCCGGCGCCGGCTCCAGTCCAGAAGCCCCAGGCGACTCCACCTGCGGTCAGCGCGAGTACGACGACACCGAACATGAGAAGCAAGCGTCGAGCGGTCATGGTCAGCTCCCCTGTCCTGAGCCGGAGTAGGCGAGCGTGAGGGTGGCGCCCTTGCAGCCGTCCTGGTTCGTGGCCGTGTCGAGCATCGCGACCTTCGGCCAGCCGGCCGACGGGATGCCGAGACCAGACAGCGATGCACTGCCGCTACCGGGAACGGTCAGCGGATACGAGCCGCCGTACTGCGTGACCTTGTAGTCCGCCAGGCCACAGGGCTGGTTGTGGCTGACCGCGTACGACGTACGTACGACGGACTGGATGGTGACAGTCAGGTTCGTCACGGAGATCTGCTTCTTGTTCGGGTTGGTCAGCATGAGGTCCAGTGGCCGGGTGACTCCAGGTGCCAGCGGACCGGACAGGTTGCCGCTGATGCTGAACGGTTTGCCGCTGGTCACCAGAACGAGCTGGACGTTCGCGTAGGCGTACTGGGTCACGCCTGCGGGATTCTGGCCCGATCCCACCAGGGAGAGCGGGTAGGTCCCGTCGTTGGTGGTGGCTGAGGTGGTGATCTGCAGCGTCGACGAGTTGCCCGTGGTCGGATTCGGCGTGAAGGCGGCGGTGGCACCCGGCGGCAGTCCGCCGACGATGCCGAAGGTGACCGGCCCCGGGAAGTTGGTGCGGGTCAGCTGGACGGTGAAGACGGCGGTCGATCCCGGCGCCAGCGTCACCGAGGCCGGCGTCGCGGTCATCGCCAGCGTGCTCGACAACGGCGCGTTCACGGTCAGGCCGGCATTCACGGTTTCGCTCAGCTTTCCGCTGACGCCCTTGATGGTGATCGTCACCGAGCCGATCGGTGTCGTGGACGAGGTACTCACGGTCAGCGCCGTACTCGCCGTACTGCCGGCGGTGAGCGTCACGGAGGCAGGGCTGAAGGCCGCCGATGCGCCGCTCGGAAGGCCGCTGGCGCTCAGGGACACGGCGCCAGTGAATCCCCCAGTCGACGTCACCGTGACGGTGTAGCCGGCCGACTGCCCCCGCGTGACCGACTGGCCGGCCGGTGACACCCCGAGGGTGATCCCTGGCTTCGGCGGCTGCGCGGCGTACGCCAGACCGGCGGCGGTGAGCAGCAGCAGAAGCCCTGCGATCAGCAGTTGGGTTGCAGCTCGCCTGGATGGCATCTGGTGCTCACTCCTTTCGAATGCGTGCGATGGGCCGGCCCGGTCCGGACGGACGAGCCGCCCGGACCTGGGGACCCACCACGACCGGAATCAGTTGCTGGACAGCGTCAGCGTGATCGTCGCGCCCTTGCAGGAGTCCTGGTTGGTGGCGGTGTCGGCGAAGGCGAGCGTGCCCTTGTTCGTCAGCTCGACGCCGGTCGCACCGGCCGCGATGGTCTGGTTCTCGGCCACCGGCGCGATGGTGAACCAGGAGGCGTCACAGGTGCCCGACGCGGACACGACCGAGGTGACCGTGCCGACCTGCAGGCTCGACGTACCGGCGTTGTCCGCGCTGAAGGTGACCGGCGTACTGGCGCCCGGCGTCAGGCCGTCGGCGAAGCTGGCGTGCAGGACGACCGTGCCGTTCGAGCTCGCGTTGGCGCCGGAGCCGGTGCCGGAACCCGTGGTGCTCCAGTACGCGAACGCGGTGCCGGCCCCGATGGCGACGACGGCTGCCGCGGCGATGACGATCTTCTTCTTGATGTGCATGGTGGTTTCCCCTCCCCTGACGACCCCGGTCGGGCCGTCTCCAGGAAGATTGACAGCGTCGCGACGTTCGCGCTGTCGGCTGAACGGTCAGTCTTTGTCGTCCGTTCGGTGATATCCCTGTGCTGTGGATTTCGAGACCGAGCAGGCCGTGATGACAGCGATCGACGACGCGCGGGTGATCGAGGACCTGCGGGAGCTGGTGCGGATACCGAGCGTCGACGGTACGGCGGCGGAGAGCGACGTACAGGAGTGGTGTGCGCGGCGGCTGACTGAGCTCGGCCTCGCTGTTGATCACTGGCAGATCGACCTGCCGACGGTGACGGCGGATCCGGAGTTTCCGGGGATGGAGGTCGAGCGAGACGAGGCGTGGGGATGTGTGGGCGTGCTCGGCGGCTCCACGACCCCGGGTCTGATCCTGAACGGGCATGTGGATGTGGTGCCGGCGGGTGGGTGGCCGGGCGGCGATCCGTTCTCGGCGCGGATCGAGGACGGGGTCATGTGGGGTCGCGGGACCTGCGACATGAAGGGTGGCGTGGCGGCGATCTTCGGCGCGGTCGCGGCGATCGTTGCCTCGGGCATCCGATTGCGCAAGCCGCTGGCCGTCCACACCGTGATCGGCGAGGAGGACGGCGGGGTCGGCACCTTCGCCACGCTGCGGCGTGGTCACAGCGGCGAGGCGTGCCTGATCGCCGAGCCGACCGCTGGCTGTGTCATCCCGGCCAACGCGGGATCGCTGACGTTCCGGCTGGAGGTCCCGGGGCTGGCGACGCACGGCTCGACCCGGTCCCGCGGGGTCAGCGCGATCGAGAAGTTCGTCGTCATTCAATCGGCGTTGCAGGCGCTGGAGGCCGAGCGCAACCGCGATCCGCACCCACTGCTCGCTCACCTGGACCTGGCGAACCCACTGTCCGTCGGCACGGTCCAGTCCGGCGACTGGGCCAGCACCGTTCCCGACGTACTCGTTGCCGAGGGCAGGTACGGCGTACGCCTGGGCGAAGCGCTCGACGACGCCCGTGCCGTGTTCGAGTGCGCGATCGCGGAGGCTTGCGCCAAGGACGACTGGCTGCGCGAGCACCCTGTCAAGGTCACCTGGCCCGGCGGCGCGTTCGCTTCGGGTCTCCTCCCCACCGACGACCCGCTCCTCGACGACGCCCTCCAAGCCGTCGCGGACGCAACCACCAGCCCTGCCCAGTCGGACGCCCCGGCGGTCAAGGGCGCTCCCTACGGCTCGGACCTCCGCCAGTACGCCGCTGCCGGCATCCCCACCCTTCAGTACGGCCCCGGTGACGTCCGCTACGCCCACGCCACCGACGAACACGTCGTACTGGCGGAGGTCCTCCACGCTGCCCGCGCCTACGCCCTCCTGGCCCTCCGCCGCTGTGCCTGAGTGATCGAAATCCACCACGGCCCACCGGCCGGACGTGGACTACAAGAGTCGATCGAGAGCCGCTTGCCCAATCGGTCCCCAGTGCGGCTTTCCGCCGGGCAGGCCCTTCTCGCCGCTGATTCCCATCGCGATCAGGAACAGTGCCCGGGTCGCGGCCCAGCCGCGGGCTCGCCGGATCGTTGCCTCGTCCACCGGATAGCGCTCGAAGAACCGGTCAGCGGCACCTGCCGGGAGCAGGATCCACGCGGCTGCGAGGTCGCTGGCCGGATCGCCGGTGCCGATCTCCTCGAAGTCGACGACACCGGCAAGCGTGCCGTCGGCAACGACCACGTTCGCCGGGTGCAGGTCGCCGTGCAGCCACACCGGGGGCCCGTCCCAGGCCGGCGCCGCGATCGCGTCCTCCCAGACCGCGCGGATCTCGTCGAGGCGGCCGACGTACTCGTGAATATCTTCGAACCCCAGGCCGCGCGGCACACCGGATCGGTCGCTCACGGGCGCGTCCGCCGGTGCCTCGGTGTGCAGCTCCTGGAGGAAGCCGGCCAGGACGTCAGCGGCGGCCGGGTCCGTGATCGGTGCGTGGTCCGCGGGTTCGCCGGCGACCCAGGTGGTGATCAGCCAGGTCCTCGGGAAGCGGTCCGACGGTTCGCAGAGGCGCAGTGGGGTCGGGACGGGGACGGGAAAACGGGCGGCGAGCTCGGTCATCCAACGGTGCTCTCTGCGGAGCGGTTCGAGGGCCTGGTCGAAGCGGGGCATCCGGACCGCCAGCTCGTCGCCGAGCCGCCACATCTGGTTGCCCCAGCCGCCAGGGACCTCCTTCAGCTCCAGGTGCGCCAGATCGGGATGCTGCTCCTGCAACAGGGTCCGTACGAGGACTTCGTCCATGTCGTCGATCATGTCGCGTCAGACGCGTCACAGCCGGGCCCGGTTGGGAATAGCACCAGGAAGCGGCGAGTTGCCGACGTACATGCGTATTGATGTGTGGTCCGACGTGGTCTGTCCGTGGTGCTACATCGGCAAGCGCCGGCTGGAGCAGGCGCTGGCAGAGACCGGCGACCAGGCCGAGATCGTCTGGCACAGCTTCCAGTTGGACCCGTCCTCCACCAACGACGATCCGAGGGACCTCCCGACCCGGCTCGGTGAGAAGTACGGCCGCGGCCGCGAGTGGGGCCTGGAGGCGAACGCGCACGTGACGTCGATCGCGGCCGAGCTCGGGCTCGAGTACCACCTCGACCAGGCGAAGTCCGCCAACACCGTCGACGCACACCGGCTGCTGCACCTGGCCCGCTCGCTGGTCGACGCCGGTGAGGTACCGGCCGACACGCAGGACCGGCTCAAGGAGCGCCTGCTCAAGGCCTACTTCACCGACGGCCTCCCAGTCGGCGACCACGCCACGCTTCAGGGCCTGGCTCTTGAGGTCGGTCTGCCGTCCGACCGTGTCGCCGAGGTTCTGGCGAGTACGACGTACGCCGACGAGGTGGCGGCGGATCAGGCGCAGGCGCTGGCGTACGGCGCCAACGGGGTGCCGTTCTTCGTCATCGACGAGAAGTACGGCGTCAGCGGCGCCCAGCCGGTCGAGGTCTTCCGCGAGGCCCTCCGCCGCGCCAACGCCGACCGCAAGCCCATCACCCTCGTCAACACGCCACCCACCGCCTCGGCCGAGGACCCCACCTGCGGCCCCGACGGCTGCCCCATCTGACACCCGCATTTGGTGGGTTCACCCATCAGCTTGCGGGTCCCCCGCCGTCATGCGGACGGGGAACCCACCGGTTCGTGGGCTCACCCATGAGATGGGAGTGGGTGTTGCAGGATTGCGTGGCTGGGTACCGGGAGTCTTACGGAACGTGGTGTATGAAGGAGGCATGACTGTCGTGCGCGCACTGGCCAGGCCGTTGCTCTCGATGATCTTCGTCGTACAAGGTGCGAATTCGATCCGGAACCCGGAGCCGCTGGTGCCCAAGGCCCAGCCGGTGACCGACCGCCTGGTGCCGATGGTGAAGAAGGTCGCGCCGCCGCAGCTCGGCGACCGCATCCCGGAGACCACGGTCAACCTGGTCCGGCTGAACGGCGCCGTCCAGGTGCTCGGCGGCCTCGCGCTGGCGACCGGCAAGGGCCGGCGGCTGGGCGCAGCGGTGCTGGCGACCACGCTGGTCCCGGTGACCGTGGCCGGGCATCCGTTCTGGCAGGTGAAGGACAAGGAGACCCGGGCCGTCCAGCGGATCCAGTTCATGAAGAACCTCGGCCTGCTCGGCGGACTGCTGCTTGCAGCGGTCGACACGGAGGGTCAGCCTGGTCTGGCCTGGCGGGCCTCGCACGGCGCGAAGGCCGCGAAGCGGGAGACCAAGCGCGGCGCCAAGGCGGCCAAGCGGGAGGCGAAGCAGTTCGCCCACGAGGCCAAGCAGGCGGCGAAACTCGCGAAGGCCGAGCTACACATCGGCTGACCGTGAGGTGACCACCCAACACGCACAGTCTCACGCTCCCGCAAGGCTGGAAGGTCCACTAGCGCCCATGCCCTAGGCTCAGAGCTGGAAAACGAGCTGAAGGAGTGGGATGAGCACGGAGCAGGGCTGGGCGGCACCGCGGGCGCAAGGACCGGTCAATGGCCGGGTCACGGTGCCTGGGTCGAAGTCGATCAGTAACCGTGCGCTCATCCTTGCCGCGATCGCGGACGGTCCGTCGCACCTGACCGGCCTGCTCGCCGCCCGCGACACCTCGCTGATGCGCGGGGCGCTCACCGCACTCGGAGTCGGCATCACCGAAAACGAGCAGCACACAGTCACCGTCACCCCTGGCTCGCTCAAGGGTCCGGCGAGTGTCGACTGTGGCTTGGCCGGGACCGTGATGCGGTTCGTCCCGCCGGTCGCCGCGCTGGCCGACGGCGTGATCGAGTTCGACGGCGACCCGTACGCCCGGGAGCGCCCGATGAACGTCATCCTCGGCGCCCTCCGCACTCTCGGCGTACAGATCGACGACCACGGCACCGGGCGGATGCCGTACGCCGTCTCCGGCGCGGGCTCGGTCCGCGGCGGCAAGGTCACCCTGGACGCGTCCGGCTCCAGCCAGTTCGTCTCCGCGCTGCTGCTCGCCGGTGCCCGGTACGACGAAGGCGTCGACATCCGGCACGACGGGAAGCCGGTGCCGTCGCAGCCACACCTGGACATGTCGGTGGCGATGCTGCGCGAGCGCGGCGTCCACGTCGACGACAGCGAACCGAACCGCTGGGTCGTTGCCCCCGGCCCCATTCGGGCGCTGGACACCGCGATCGAGCCGGACCTGTCCAACGCCGCACCGTTCCTGGCCGCTGCCGTACTCACCGGCGGGGAGGTCACCGTGACGGGCTGGCCGGCCATGACCACCCAGCCCGGCGACCAACTGAAAGACATCTTCACCCGCTTCGGCGCCGAGGTGACCCGGACCGACGACGGTCTGACCGTGCGCGGGACCGGCCGGGTGCAGGGCGTCGACCTCGACCTGAGCGAGGTCGGCGAGCTGACTCCGGTCATCGCGGCAGTGGCTGCGTTCGCGGACGGTCCGTCGTACTTGCGGGGGATCGCTCACTTGCGCTTCCACGAGACGGACCGGTTGGCGGCGTTGGAGCACGAGTTCAACGCGCTCGGCGGAGACGTGACACAACTGGACGACGGTCTCGAGATTCGGCCAAAGCCTTTGCACGGTGGGCTTTTCGGCACGTACGGCGACCACCGGATGGCGCACGCGGCCGCCGTACTCGGGCTGCTCGTCGACGGCCTCGAGATCGAGAACATCGGGACCACGGCGAAGACACTGCCGGAGTTCCCCGAGATGTGGTCGGGGCTCGCCGGCTGATGTCGCGGTACGACGAGGAGGCCCGGTACGACCGGCCCAAGCGCCGGACCCGGCCACGGACCAAGGACCGCCCCTCGTACGACGACGCCGTCACCGGGTTCGTCATCACCCGCGACCGCGGCCGCTACACCTGCTGGGTCGAGCCCGGCGATCGGGTCGTCACCGCGATGAAGGCCCGGCAGCTCGGCCGCAAGGGCGTGATCGTCGGCGACCAGGTCAAACTCGACGGAGACGCGAGCGGCGACGAAGGCACCCTGGCCCGGATCGTCGAAGTCCTCCCCCGTACGACGCTCCTGCGCCGCTCGGCCGATGACGACGACCCGGTCGAACGTCCCCTGGTGGCGAACGCGGACCAGCTCGTCATCGTCGTCGCCGTCGCCAACCCCGAGCCCCGGACCGGCCTCATCGATCGCTTCCTCGTCGCCGCGTACGACGCCGGAATGCGCCCCCTGCTCTGCCTCACCAAAACCGACCTCGCCGACCCGGACCCGTTGCTGTCGATCTATCGCCCGCTCGGTGTGGAGTCGGTCGCGACCCAGCAAGGCGGCGACCTCAGCGCACTCCGCGAGCAGCTGGACAACCGCACCAGCGTCCTCGTCGGCCACTCCGGCGTCGGCAAGTCCACTCTGGTCAACGGCCTTATCCCAGGCGCAGACCGGGCGATCGGCGTGGTCAACGAGGTGACAGGCCGTGGGCGTCACACGTCGGTCACTGCCCTGGTACTGCGCTTGCCCGCCGGCGGCTGGATCATCGACACCCCCGGCATCCGCTCGTTCGGCCTCGCCCACGTGGACCCCGACCACCTGATCCACGCGTTCCCGGACCTGGCCGAGATCTCCGAGGACTGTCCGCGCGGCTGCACCCACACCGAAAGCGCACCAGACTGCGCTCTGGACGAGGCAGTCAGCGAGGGCCGGGCGGACGCCGACCGGGTCGCCTCCTTCCGGCGCCTGCTGGCGAGCCGCGAAGGTCGCACCACTACCGCTGTAGCGGAGCAGGAGCCTACTTAGGCAGCTGCCCGTCCCACACGGCCTTGGCGCCCGCGTCACCCGTGCGGATGGTCTGCCAGATCACCAGTACGCCGATCACCACGACGGCTGCGCTGGTGACCAGCTCAAGGGGCTTGCTCTTCGTAGCCTTCGCACCCTTGCCGGTGGCCAGCGGGGAGGATCCGCCGAGAAGGAGGAAGGCGGCCACGGCGACCACCGCGAAGACCAGGCAATACCAGAACAGCAGGTTGCCGCGGTCCTCGTGCAGCTGCACCGCCTTCTCCAGCGACGGAACCGCGGCGACGAACGCCTCGCCGCTCTGCTTGGCGACGTACGCGAGTACGAGCGTCCCGAGGCCGAGCAGCAGCGTCGGCCAGCGCAGCAGCCAGCGCGACCGGGCCCACACGGCGAAGACGATCGCGGTGAGCGCGGACACCGGCAACACCACCACCGCGGCGTGAATCACCAGCACGTGCAACGGGAGGTCCCCGAAGCGCTCGAACATTGACGCCTCCATGGCGGTCGTAGATCGTGGTCAGACACTAACTGCACGTTCAACGACCCGATTCGGTTCAATCCCGGCCGCAACCGATCCGCAACGTTTCGGGACACCTGGTCACCTGAGCGGCCGTTCAGGCTAGCCTTCCGGCATGCCTTCGCACACGGATGACCTGCGGCTCGCCCACATCCTGGCCGATGACGCGGACTCGACCACGATGGACCGCTACAAGGCGCTCGACCTGCACGTGGCCACCAAGCCGGACCTCACCCCGGTGAGCGAGTCCGACAAGAAGGTCGAGGACGTGATGCGCAAAACGCTGGCCCGGGCCCGGCCGCGGGACGCGTTCGTCGGCGAGGAAGAAGGCACCACCGGCTGGGGCGTCCGCCGCTGGGTGGTCGACCCGATCGACGGCACCAAGAACTACATCCGCGGCGTTCCCGTCTGGGCGACCCTGATCAGCCTGATGATCGAGGACCAGGTCGTCGTCGGCGTCGTCTCCGCTCCGGCGCTGGGCAAGCGCTGGTGGGCGTCGTACGGCGATGGCGCCTGGACCGGCCGTGCGCTGCACTCCTCTCAGCCCTGCCGGGTCAGCGACGTCAGCAAGATCGAGGACGCCTCGCTGTCCTACGCCTCGCTCAAGGGCTGGGAGAAGATCGGCAAGAAGAACCAGTGGGCCGACCTGATGGACTCCTGCTGGCGCACCCGCGCGTACGGCGACTTCTGGTCTTACATGCTGGTCGCCGAAGGCGCCGTCGACATCGCTGCCGAGCCGGAGCTCAACCTGTACGACATGGCCGCCCTCGCCATCATCGTGGACGAGGCCGGCGGCAAGTTCACCTCCGTCGACGGCACCCCGGGCCCCAACGGCCCGAACGCCGTAGCCACCAACGGCCGCCTCCACGACGAAGTCCTCAAGCGCCTCGTCTGAGCCGCCGCGTGAGGAACTCCGCCTCCACCGCATTGCTGGTAAACGCCAACGCCTCCTCGTACGCCGCCGCAGCCTCATCCCAGCGCCCGGTTCGACGAAGCAGCTCGGCCCGGGTGGATGCGAGATAGGGATAGGTCGCCAGCGCAGGGTCGTCGGCGAGCGACCGCAACGCCTCGAGGCCCGCCGAGGGACCCTCGACGTAGCTGAGCGCCACCACGCGGTTCAACGCGACCACCGGCGACGGCCAGCGGGCGAGCAGGAGGTCGTACAGCCCGAGGATCTCGGACCAGTCGGTGTCCTCCCAGCGCTCCGCCTCGGCGTGTACGGCGGCAATGGCCGCCATCAAGCCGAACCGGCCGGCCGGCCATCCCAAGGCCTCATGTATCAGCGCCAGGCCCTCGTCGATCAGCGACCGATCCCACACAGAACGATCCTGGTCCTCCATCAGCACCAACTGCCCAGCGTCGTCGACCCGTGCAGCCTGCCGCGCCTGCGTCAGCAGAAGCAGTGCGAGCAAGGCTGCCGCCTCCCCGCTGTCAGGCAGCAACAACCGCACCATCCTCGCGAGATCGAGTCCACGCCGCGCCAGATCCGGCCGAGTGAGCTCCGCACCATCCGCAGCCGTGTGCCCAGCCGTGTAGACCAGGTGCACGACGTCCAGCACAGCGTCGATGCGCTCAGGGAGATCGGCCAGCCGTGGGATCCGGTAAGCGATCCCCGAGCGGGAGATCTTGTGTTTCGCCCGCGTGATCCGCGCCTGCATGGTGGCTTCCTTCACCAGGAAGGCCTTCGCGATCTCCGCCGACGACAGCCCGCAGACGAGCCGGAGCGTCAGCGCGATCTGTGCCTCCTGCGCGAGCGCCGGATGACAGCAGGTGAACACCAGCCGCAACCGGTCGTCCGGGAAGACCTCGACCGAGTCCTCCGCAGGTTCCGGCACGAGCAACGGGAGCTTCCGCTGTGCGACATCGGCGCGGCGCCGAAGCTCGAGCGCGCGTCGCGTCGCGACCGTCGTCAGCCAGGCGCCCGGACGTCGTGGGACGCCTTGCTCCCGCCAGTGCACCAGGGCCTTGGCATACGCGTCCTGTACGCAGTCCTCGGCCAGGTCCAGATCGGCCGCGACCCGGGCCGTGGCGGCGAGGACGAAGGCCCACTCCGACGAGTGAGCCTCCGCCACCGCTGCGGCTACTGCGTCATCCACCGTTGATGATGGGCCGTACCTCGACCCCACCCATCGGCGACGGCACCTGCTTGGCGATGGACAACGCCTCGTCCAGGTCGGCCGCCTCGATCAGGTAGTAACCACCCATCACTTCCTTGGTCTCGACGAACGTCCCGTCGGTGACGACGAAGCCGCCGCTGCCGTCGGAGCGGATCGAGGTCGCCGTACTGCTCTCGCCCAACTGTGCGCCGCCGCGCAGCGCCGCTCCGTTCGCCTCGGCGAACGCCTGATGGTTCTTGTGGTTCGTCTCGGCGACCGACGGATCCGCCGCCGCCCACGCCGCCTCGTTGTCGTAAATCATCACCAGGTACTTGCCCACTGATGTCACCTCTCTCGTCCAGGTCCTGTTCCAGCATTCACCACTCCGATGCGCGACCCGGGCCGAGATCGACATCTCACCCGAAGAATTTCGGGACCACGTAGGGTGGCTGGCATGCCCTTGACCTACCCCATCGCGGAGCAGACGCTGGACAACGGCTTACGGGTTGTCGTCAGCTCGGACCGCGCCGTCCCGATCGTCGCCGTGAACCTCTGGTACGACGTCGGGTCGCGCCACGAGCCGCCGGGTCTGACCGGGTTCGCGCACCTGTTCGAGCACTTGATGTTCCAGGGGTCGCGCAACGTCGCGTCCGGTCAGCACTTCAGCCTGCTGGAGACCGCCGGTGCCAGCCTGAACGCGAGTACGTTCTTCGACCGCACCAACTACTTCGAGTCGCTGCCCAGCGGCGGCCTCGACCTGGCCCTGTGGCTCGAGGCGGACCGGATGGGCTACCTGCTCGACGCGGTCAACCAGGAGAACCTCGACAACCAGCGGGACGTGGTGAAGGAGGAGAAGCGGCAGTCCTACGACAACCGCCCGTACGGCGATTCGTACGAGCGACTGGTGAAGCTCGCCTTCCCCGCGGATCACCCGTACGCGCACATGACGATCGGCTCGATGGCCGACCTCGACGCCGCCTCGGTGGAGGACGTGCACGCGTTCTTCCGCAAGTACTACGGCCCGAACAACGCCGTACTGACGATCGTCGGTGACGTGGGCGAGGAGGACGCGTTCGACGCGGCCAAGCGGTACTTCGGCCACCTGCCGGCGATCCCCACACCGCCGCCCGCGGCGGACGGCACGATCGGGCCGCTGACCGAGGTGCTCCGCGACGACGTCGTCTCCGACGTACCGTCCGACCTGATCACGATGATGTTCCGCCTGCCGGTCGACGGTACGCCGGAACTGGACGCGGCCGGGCTCGCGCTCGACATCCTCGCGGCCGGTCAGAGCGGCCGGCTGAACCGCCGCCTGGTCCGCGACGAGCAGATCGCGCAGTCGGTGTCCGGCGGCGCGCTGCCGCTGATCGGCGGGGTCTCGTTCGGCACCCTGACCGGCATCGCCTCGGACGGCCTCGACCTGCAGAAGGTCGAGGACGCCCTGGTCGAGGAGGTCGAGAAGCTGGCCGTCGACGGCATCACCGACGACGAACTGGCGACCGTACAGGCGCAGGCCGAGCGGGACTGGCTCGAGCAGCTGGCGACCTGCGCCGGGCGGGCCGACGAGATCTCCCACCACGCGCTGCTGTTCGGCGACCCGAACCGGATCAACACCCGGATCGACCAGGTCCGCGCGATCACCACCGAGCAGGTCCAGGCGGCCGCCGCCAAGTGGATCCGCGCCGAAGGCCGGGTCCAGGTGACCTACCGCCGTACCGAAACGGCAGGAGAGCAGGCATGAACCAGGTTCTGACCACCCCACCGGCCGTCGGCGCTCCCCGCCCGTGGTCCTTCCCCGCCGCGACGACCACGACGACCAGCGCTGGTACGCCGGTGCACGTCTTCGACCGGCCAGGCCAGTACGTCGCCACGGTCCGGGTGACGATCGCGATGCCGCTGATCGCCGAGCCGCGTGAGCTCGAAGGCGTCGCGACGATCATGTCGCGGACGCTCGACGAGGGCACCCAGCTCCGCTCCGCCAACGAGTTCGCGGCCGCCTTGGAGCGACACGGAGCGGCGTACGGCGTGGACGTCAGCTCGGACGCGTTGCACGTGGAGATCTCGGTCCCGGTGTCGCACCTGGCTCCCGCGGTGAAGCTGCTCGCGGAGGCCGTCACCCAGCCCGCGTTCAACCAGGCCGACGTCGGCCGGCACGTGACGATCCGGCTCGGCGAGATCAACCAGGAGCGCGCCAACGCCGGCTACCGGGCGCGCGAGGCGTTCGCGGCGCACCTGTTCGACCCGTCGACGCGGCGCTCCCGCCCGACCGCCGGGACGCCAGACACGATCCGCCCGTTGACCAACGTGCAGGTGGCTTCGTTTTACCGGGACAACATCGGTCCGGGCCGGGCGCAGATCCTGTTCGCGGGTGATGCGACCGGCGTGGATGTCGCCGGCATCATCGACGACGCCTTCGGTGGCTGGACGTCCGCCGCCGGGCC
Source organism: Kribbella antiqua (assembly GCF_004345665.1). Classification (GTDB taxonomy): domain Bacteria; phylum Actinomycetota; class Actinomycetes; order Propionibacteriales; family Kribbellaceae; genus Kribbella; species Kribbella antiqua. Next base: position 258,012 of record NZ_SLWR01000008.1, on the reverse strand, counting down.
GGCGCTCGAGACGCCCGAGCCGCTGTACGTTCCGGGTGATCGCGTCGTACTGGTGGATCGACCGGGTTCGGTTCAGAGCCAGCTGCTGATCGGGTGCGCGGGGCCGGACCGGCGCGATCCCGCCTGGGGTGCGGCCGCGGTCGCGAACCACGTCGTCGGCGGGACGATCACCTCCCGCGTGGACACCGTGCTGCGCGAGGAGAAGGGCTACACGTACGGCACCCGCACCAGCTTCACTGCTCCGCGCAAGGGCGGCACCTTCAGCCTCGGCGGCGCCGTACGCACGGAAGTGACCGGGGCCGCGATCGGGGACGCGCTGCGGATCCTCCGGGAGGCGCGGGACGGCCTGACCGAGCAGGAGGTTCAGGAGGCGAAGGACAGCCTGATCCGGACGGCACCGCTGCGGTACGAGCAGGCCGACTCGGTCGCCCAGCAGGTCGGCAGCAACATCGCCAACGGCGTGCCGGTCGACTTCGCCGACACGTACCTCACCCAGATCGCCGCCACCACGGCCGAGGCCGCCTCCGAGGCCTATCGCCGGTACGTCGGAATCAACGGCCTCCTCGTCGTCGTCGTAGGGGAAGCCAAGGACGTCCGCGACCAGCTCACCGCACTCGACCTGGGCGAACTGATCGAACTGAGCTGAGGTCTGCCATCCTCTGCTCAGGATCCCGCGGGACTGAGCAGAGGAGCAGCACCATGTCGTTCCCGGAACGGCCGCCTGCTGATGCTGTCGCACGATCCTGCTCGCGCTCGCCATTTTGTTCATCGGCGCGATGATCCTGCCGTACGCCGGCGTCCTCTGGAACGTCAGCGCGTGATGTAGTTCGACAGCTGCTCGCGCTCGAACTCGAGCTCGCCGATCCGGGACTTGACCACGTCCCCGATGCTGACCAGGCCGGACAGGGCGCCGTCGACGACCACCGGGACGTGCCGGATCCGGCGATCCGTCATCAGCCGCATCAGGTCGTCGATGTGCTCGTCCGGACTGCAGGTGGCGACCTCGGACGTCATGATCGAGCTGACCCGGACCTCTCCCGCGTCCGGGGTGCCGTTCCAGAGCCGGACGATGTCACGCTCTGAGACGATGCCGGCCACGGATGACCCATCGGGACTGACCACTACCGCGCCGATGTTGTGTTCGGCGAGCAGGCTGAGTAATTCGGTGACAGTGGCTTCTGGGGAGATGGTGACGACCTGGTTGCCCTTGCCGCGCAGTACGTCGTTGATCTTCACGGAGCCTCCTGCAAGTCGGAGAACCAATACCCAAAGGTAGCGAAAACCGCGCCGTTGCGGCAGACCGCTCTCGCCTGACAACGAACGCCAGTACTTGAGTACTCAGACAAAGGACTTTGGTCCCTAGCGACGACCGCCGCCCGCTACATAGCGTGACTGGCAGCCTGAGGCTCGCGGGGCGGCGGCCAAAGGCTCTCGGGGCAGCAGTTGGGCGAGGGCAGCGAGGAGGGACGCTGCCCTCACCAACCAGTTCTTCCCCACGCGAGCCGCACGACTTGCTCACCCGGGTCTCGCCGACCTGCGTAGGGTGGGTGGGTGAGTTCTATTGTTCCGGGTCCGCGGAAGAAGCTTGAGGAAGAGATCAGCGCGGCTCGCGCGGGTGGTAAGCCGCTCAGTGTGGGGGACCTCAACCCGTCGGCGCCGCGGCAGGTGCAGCTCACCGGACTCGACGACTGGCCGCAGCCGCTGCGGGCGGTGATCGAGGCCGACCACCAACGCGTCACCGCGCTCTCCGCCAACCGCCGCAAGACCGCGGACCTCGTTCTCCCCGACCTCGTCCACGGCCTGGGAGAACTGCTCGACCTGGTCGCCGACCAGCTCCAAGCCGGCAAACCGCGCCTACTGCGCAGGTCCAGCGCGGCACCGGCCGACGCTTCGTTCGGCGACGTGGCGGAGCTGCTCGGGATCCCAAGCGACAACCCGCCGTCAGGCAGGGGCGAACGCCGTACGGCGCTGCGGACGATCAAGGAGCTCCACGGTCAGCTGAAGGAGCTCGAGACCTCCCACGACCACTCGCGGCTCACCCGGTTGGTCACCTTCGTCGTCCGGCTCGCCGTGGTGGTCGACAGCGTCCCGGAGGCGACTGCGGCCCTGGCGCCGATCGCTCTGGATCGGTTCGCCAGGGCCGAGCCCGACTTCCAGTGGGACTGGACGTTCGACCGAAAGCTCGAGTTCTGGCAGGAGTCCCGCCGTACTCTGTCAGCCCTTGATCGCGCCGCCGAGGGCGAAGGCACCGCCTAGTTTCCGGCTCAGCAACAGGTAGAGCAGCAGCACCGGCGTCGTGTAGATGAGCGAGTACGCCGCCAGTTGGCCGTAGTTCGGCTCGCCGTACTGGCCGAAGAACGTGAAGATGCTGACCGAGGCCGGCAGCCGCTCCGGTGACAGCAGCAGCATGAACGGGACGAAGAAGTTGCCCCACATGCCGATGAAGGTGAAGATCAGCACCACCGCGATCCCCGGCCACATCAGCGGCAGCACGATCCGCCGCAGCGCCTGCATGTTGCCGGCGCCGTCCACCCAGGCGGCCTCCTCGAGCGAGATCGGCACGCCGTCCATGAACGTCTTGGTCAGCCAGATCGCGAACGGCAGCGCGCTGGTCGCCATGAACATGATCGTGCCGCCGATCGTGTCGACCAGGTTGAGCTGCACGAACAGGCCGTACACCGGCACCATGACCGCGGTGATCGGCAACCCGGTGCAGAACAGCACGGTCAGCAGGAACGGCCGGTTGAACTTCGACCGGAACCGCGACAGCGGGTACGCCGCGAGTACGGCGCACACCATCGTCAGCAGCGCCGAACCACCACACAGGATGACGCCGTTCAGCACCGGCCGGTACGTCGTATCGGTGTTCAGCACCGCCTTGAAGTTGCCCAGCGTCGGATGCGTCGGGAACTCCACCCGCAGACCGGCCGTCCGGTTGATCGACGCGAACAGCACCCACAGCAGCGGCAGCACGAACAGCACACCGATCGCCAGCAAGATGAGGTTGGCGGTCAGCTTGCTGATCCGGTCGCGAGCAATCATGCGGCGGCCTCCGAGTTCAGTCCACGCAGGTAGATCAGCGAGAAGATCGCGCCGATCGCCAGCATCACCAGCGCGATCGCCGTGCCGTAGCCGATCTGGGAGAAGCTGAACGCCTGCTCGTACATGTACAGCGGCAGCGTCTGGCTCTTGGTGCCCGGTCCGCCGCGGGTCATCGCGAAGATCAGGCCGAACACGCTCAGCGTCTGCAGCGTGATCAGCATCAGGTTGGTCATGATCGCCCGGCTGATCATTGGCACCGTCACGAACAGCAGCCGCCGGCCGCCGCTCGCGCCGTCCATCTCGGCCGACTCCTCGATCTCCTTCGGGATCTCGCTCAGCGCGGCCGAGTAGACCAGCATCGAGAATGCCGTACCGCGCCAGATGTTGGCCAGCGACACCGCGATGATCGGTGCCCCGTACAACCAATCCTGGCCGGGCAGGCCGACGGCGCGCAGCATCACGTTCAGCGTGCCGTCGTCGTTGAAGAACGCGCTCAGCAGGTACGCCGCCACCACCTCGGGCAGCACCCAGGCACCGATCACCGCGGTGCCGACGAAGTTGCGGACCACCTTGGTGGAGCGGCGCATCAGCAGCGCCAGGCCGAGGCCGAGGGTGTTCTGGCCGATGATCGCGGAGATCAGCGTGAACACCAGGGTCAGCCAGATCGCGTTGGTGAACGCACCGCTGCTGAACGCCTTGCGGAAGTTGTCCAGGCCGACGAACTGCACGTTCGCGGCGCCGGTTCCGGTCAGCGCCATGTTGGTGAACGCGGCGTACAGGCAGTAGAGGATCGGGCCGGCCAGGAAGACCAGCATCAGTCCGATCGCCGGCGAGAGCGGCAGCATCCGGACCAGCTTGGCAGCGCGCGGTTTCCCGCTCCGTCCGGTTGACTTGCCGGACGGAGCGGGAGCGGCCGCGGTAGGAGCGACAGTCGAGGTCACAGGGGCAGTTCCTTCGTCAGCAGGGGGCTACGTGACTGGGGAGTCGGAGGCTACTGCCCGGTGCTGGCCGTGGTCGTCTTGTCCTTGCCGACGATCCCTTCGACCGCTTCGTCGTAGTTCTTCGCCGCCTTGTCCGGTGCCGCCTGCCCGGTCATCACCGCTTCCATCGCGGTGATGATCTCGTTGGAGACCTTCGGGTACTCGGCGAACGCCGGCCGGTACACGGTGACGGAGACCAGGTCGGTGAAGAACTGGGTGCTCTTCGCGGAGTTCTTGTAGGTCGGGTCGGCGGCGACGTCCTTGCGGACCGCGATCTGCGCACCCTCGGTGGCGTACTTGGTCGCGTTCTTCTGCGTCTGCAGGGTCTTGATCAGGTTCCAGGCGGCGTCCGGGTTCTTCGACTTGGCCGGGATCGCCCAGGTCCAGCCGCCGGAGAGGCTCACCTTGCCCTTGCCGCTGCCGTCCTGCGTCGGCATCGCGGTCTGGCCCATCACCTCGCTCCACTGCGGCCACGGCTTCGCACCGGTCTTCTGCCAGTCCCCGTATTTCCAGGAGCCGTCCAGCGCGATCGCCAGCTTGCCGCCGGGCAGCAGTTCGGTGCTGACCTTGCTGCCCATATTCGGGTCCAGCGCCTGCTTCGGCGACGGCGCCAGGCCGTCGGAGTAGATGGTCTTGATGAAGTTCAGCGAGTCCTTGAAGCCCTGGCTGCCGACGACCCACTTCTGCTGGTCGTAGTTGTAGAGCGTGTCCTTGGTGCCGTAGAGCAGCATCTCGAAGCCCTGCATGGCCGAGGCTTCACCCATCGGCTTGCCGGAGTACACGTTCAGCGGGGTGACGCCGGGGAGCTTCTGCTTGATGGTGCGAGCAGCGTTGAGTACGTCGTCCCAGGTCTTCGGCTGCCAGTCGGCCGGCAGTCCGGCCTTGGCGAACAGCTGCTTGTTGTACCACAGCGCACGGGTGTCGGTTCCGTCCGGAACGCCGTACGTCTTGCCGTCCAGCGCCTTCGCCGCGCCCTTCGCGGTCTCCTCGAACTGGCTCCACTGGTCCCAGTTCTTGATGTAGTCGTCGAGCGGCCGCAGGTAGCCGGCGGTGATGTCGGAGTTGATCAGGAAGGTGTCCTCGTAGACCACGTCCGGCGCGGTGTTCGGCGACCGCATCATCAGCTGGAGCTTGGTGTAGTAGTCGTTCTCACTGGCCACGATCGGCAGGATCTCGACCTTCGAGCCGGGGTTGGCCGCCTCGTACTCGGCCTTCACGCCGGTGAGGAAGTTCTTCATCACCGTGCCCGGGCCCCACTGCTGGTAGGCGATCTTGATGTTTGCCGGACCGGAGCTCTGCGAGCCGCCGGCGTCGGGCTGCTTGGTCGTCGACCCCTGGCTGCAGGCCGAGACCGCCAGCAGCAGCGCGGCTGCCGCGGCCACTGCTTGGAAACGTTTCCTCTTCACCATCACGTCCACCTTCGGGCAATCGTTGTCATCCCGGTACTCCGACCCGATCCCGGCGGGTCTCCCGCGACCGTAGGAGTCCCAGGCCGCCGAAGTCAATGCTTGACAGACAACGTTGTCCCCGCTGGTACGTGGTTACGCGGTGACCGGCACGTAACGATCCGGTCACCGCGTTGTCATGACATTCAGACAGTAGCGGCCTGCGCCTCGTGACGGGGGTGTACGACGCGCTGCGACTTGATCGCTCCCAGTGCACAGAGGGCCAGGCCGGCGACGAGCCAGCAGGTGAGTACGACGAGTGGGCGGCCGGCTCCGGCTCCGTCGAAGAAGCTCACCGACCGGAGCGCCGTACCGGCTGCTCCCGGCGGCAGCAGCTGACCCAGCGCACCCCAACCGCTTGGCAGCATCTCGGGCGCACTCGTCAGGCCGGACAGCGGGTTGCCGAGCAGCATCATCACAGCCGCGCCGAGCGCGAGTCCCGCCGTACCGAGCAACCACTCCAGGCCGAGCAGCGTGAGACTGATCGCCGCGATCGACATCGCGATCACGCCGGCGTTGCCCAGGTAGCTGCCCTCGAACGAGCCGAGCCAGAACTGCAGTACGGCGGCCAGCGCCAGACCACCGGTGACCGCGAAGGTGATCGCGCCGATCATCCGTTTCGACCCGGACTTCACCAGTTGCGTCAGCAGTCCGGCGGCCATGATTCCGCCGAGCACCAGTGGCAATGCGCCGGCGGCAAGCCCGGCACCTCGCGGGTCATCCTTCGGCAGCGGTACGACGTCCGTCACCTTCGCCGGGTTCTCGGGGGACAACCGAGCCGACAGCTGGGTGAGGATCTGCGCAACCGCGGGGCCACCGGCCGAGGCGGTCAGCACCTCAGGCTGCTGCGGGCCGAGCACGATCGCGCCGTACGCATCCCGATCCTTGATCCGCTGCTCGGCGGCAGCCCGATCCGGTACGGCGGTCAGCTCGAAACCGCCGGGCATCGCCTGCTCCAGACCGGCCTTGACCTGGGCAACGGCCTGCTCGGGACCGACGACAGCCAAGGGAACGTCGCGTGGTTCCGACCGCGCGGCCGGCCAGGCGAAGGCGATCAGCAACACCGTGAGGATCGCGGTGAGCAGGGTGACGACAACCAGCAGCGGCGGCCGCCGGCGCTCGCGGGCAGCGGCATCGGCGCGGTGTTCCGCAACGTGTTCGGTGGGATGCTCGGACACCTGAGCGGACATGATGGGGACTCCTTGGCGAGAAAACCGAATGACCGTTCTTTATCACCTCGAGACTGCGTCACGACTGCCCGGCTTGTCAAGAACGGACATTCGTTTTATGTTCCAGTCATGCCGAAGGTCACCGAGGAACATCGACTCGCCCGCCGCCAGCAGATCGTCGCGGCGGCGCGGCGGTGCGTGATCGAGCAGGGTTTCCACAAGACGACGATGGCCGAGGTGATCCGCGAGTCCGGCCTGTCCGCGGGCGCGGTGTACGGCTACTTCAAGAGCAAGGAGGAGATCGTCGCGGCCATCGCCGACGACGCACTCAGCGCGGTCGACGAGCTCTTCCAGAAGGTCCTCGCGACCGAGGCGCCGCTGACGCCGGTGGCCGCGCTGGAGATGGCGCTCAACCACGTCGTCACGGTCGCCGAACGCCCCGATGGTGACGTGACCCGGGTCGCCATCCAGGCCTGGGCCGAAGCCCTCCGCAACCCGGCGATCATGGCGACGGCTCAAGGCAAGTACCACCAGCTCCGGGACAACTTCGAGGCGGTGGCCCGCCGCGCCCAGGCCGACGGCACGGTGGACCCCGACGCCGACCCTCGCTACATCGGCCAGGTCCTCTTCGGCTTCCTGCCCGGCTTCATCCTTCAGCGCCTGATCCTCGGCGACGTCACCCCCGAGACCTACCTCGCCGGCCTCAAGGCCCTGTTCCGTTCGTAGGGGACTTACCCCCACCTTCATCGGCGTCCCAGCACCATGGGAGCCGGGGCTTCAGCTCCGTAGCGTCATTCACGTCCCCACTTGAAGACGCCGAGGAGCCACGCCATGAGGCGCAAGCAGGAAATTGTCAGCAGGACCGAGCATTCAGTCGTCCTGCACGACGTACGACGGGTCTACGGCCGCGGCTCCAACGCCGTCACCGCCCTCGACGGCATCAGCATCGCCTTCGCCCGCGGCACGTTCACCGCGATCATGGGCCCGTCCGGCTCCGGCAAGAGCACCTTCCTGCACTGCGCCGCCGGTCTCGACCGCCCGACCTCAGGCAGTGTCACCATCGACGACCAACCGCTTGCCGAGCTCAACGAACGCCGGCTCACCGAGCTCCGCCGCGAGCGCATCGGCTTCGTCTTCCAGTCGTTCAATCTCCTTCCTGCGTTGACGGTCTGGCAGAACGTCTGCCTGCCGCAGGAACTCGACGGCCGCCGCCCGCAGCGAGCCGCCGTACGCGCGGTCCTCGACCGTGTCGGCCTCGGCGACCGTCACAAGAACCGCCCGGGTGAACTCTCCGGCGGCCAGCAACAGCGGGTCGCCATCGCCCGCGCCCTCGTCGCCCGTCCGGCGGTCATCTTCGCCGACGAGCCCACCGGCGCCCTCGACACCCAGACCGCGGCCGACGTCCTCGAGCTGCTCCGCGAGCCGGTCCGCAGCCAGGGCCAGACGGTCGTGATGGTCACCCACGATCCGGTCGCCGCGTCGTACGCCGACCAGGTCGTCTTCCTCGCCGACGGAGTACTGGCCGGCAGCCTCACCGCCCCGACCGCGGAACAGGTCGCCGACCGGATGACCCACCTCGGCGCGCGCTCCAAGCTTTCCATGGCGGTGGCCCGATGATGCGCCTGGCTGTCCGCACGTTGCGCTTCCGCAAGGGCGGCTTCATCGCCACGTTCGTCGCGGTCGTCTTCGGTACGGCGATCGTGATGGCCTGCGGCGGCCTGATGGAGACCGGCATCCGCTCCAACGTCGAACCTTCCCGCCTCGCCGGTGCTCCGATCGTTGTCACCGGCAAGCAGTCGCACCTCCGCCCGGGCGCGGAGGACGCGACACCGTTGCCTGAGCGTGTCGGCGTACCGGCTTCGCTGGTCGCCAAGATCCGTTCTGTAGAAGGTGTTTCGGCCGCGATCGGCGATCTCACGTTTCCGGCGATTGCGCCCGATGTTGCTGAAGGCCACAACTGGTCGAGTGCGCGGCTGGCGCCGTACCGGCTGACTTCAGGGCACGCACCGGCCGACGGTCAGGTCGTCACTGGTCCTGGGCACCGTCCCGGCGATCGCGTCACCTTCCTGATCAACGGCGAACCTGCTCACCTCGTCGTCAGCGGAGTGGCCGCCGGGCCGGCCGGTCACGCCTTCTTCTCCGACCGGGATGCCGCACAGCTCGCCGGTCGTCCGGGCCGCTTCGCGGACATCGGCGTACTCGTTGCTTCCGGCACCGATATCGACGCCGTGAAGGACCGTCTGCAGGCGCTCGACGCAAACATCACCGTCAGCACCGGGGTCGACCGCGGGACGGCCGAGCACCCTGGCACCGAGGCGCAACGGACCGCGCTGATCGCGATCGCCGGCTCCTTCGGCGGTATCGCCACCATGACGATGATGTTCGTCGTCGCCTCGACGCTGGCGTTGTCGGCTCAGCACCGCGAGCGCGAGTTCGCGCTGCTGCGCGGCATCGGTACGACGCCCGGCCAGGTCCGGCGGATGATCCTCGGCGAATCGCTGCTCGTCTCGATCCCGGCCGTCCTGCTCGGCTGCGTACCGGGCATCTTCCTCGGCCGGTTCCTCTTCGACCAGCTCGGCTCGCACGGCGTCGCGTCACCCGTGGTCGAGTTCAGCCAGGGCCCGATCCCGTTCGCGGCCGGCGCGGGAGCCGCCGTACTGGCTGCCATCGGCGCCGCGCTGATCGCGGCTCGCAAGTCTGCGAAGATCCGGCCGCTCGAGGCGCTGATGGAGGCTTCGCTGCAGCGGAAGTGGTTCAGCTGGGTGCGGTTGCTGTTCGGGCTGCTGTTCCTCGGCGGCGGCCTCGCGCTGCTGATCGTCACCGCTACTGTGATGAGTGGCCCGCTTGCCGGCGCGACCGCCGGGCCGTCGGTGCTCTGCTGGGCAATTGGCGTTGCACTGCTTGGCCCGTTCTGGACCAAGGCCGTGCTCCTGGTTCTTCGCTGGCCTGTTCAGGCACTGACCGGCGTCAACGGACGGCTCGCGATCCTCAATGTGTCGGCGCGTTCGGTGGCGATGTCGGCCGCGGCGATGCCGGTGATGCTTGCCGTCGGCATCTCGACCGCGAACCTCTACATGCAGACCACGCAAGTCCACGCCGCCTCCGAGGCATTCACCAGAGATCTCCGTGCGGACGCCGTACTGGTCTCGCCTGCAGGCCTGTCTTTGAAGCTGCTCGATCAGGTGCGATCCGTGCCTGGTGTCGCCAGCGCCTCGGCGTTTGTCCGCAGTACTGGCGTCATCGACGAACCGCGCAACGCTCCCTTCGACGAGGAAGGCGCGCCTCTGCTCGGCGTGAACGCACAAGGCCATGACGGTACGGCGCCGGTCCGGCTGACTGGCGGCTCGCTGACCGGCCTCACCGGATCGACGGTCGCATTGCCGGACTACGTCGCCTCGAAGATCGGCCGGCGTATCGGCTCGGAGATCACCATGACGTTGGGCGACGGAACCGCGGTCAAGCTGCGCGTGGTCGCGACCTTCGCGGCCGAACGCGGCTACGAAACCATCATCCTGCCGGCCGAACTCGTTGCCGCGCACACCACCGACGGGTTGACCAAGCAGATCCTGGTCCGCTCCGATCCCGGAACCGACGTACGCCCGGCCCTCACCAAACTGGCCGCCGCACATCCCGGCGTACAGGTAGCTGATCGCGACGCACTCGTTGCCTCCAACATCGAAGACCTGCAAACCCAGGCCTGGATCAACTACATGCTCGTCGGCATGCTGATCGCCTACACCGCGGTCTCGGTCGTCAACACCCTCGTCTCGACCACCCTCCGCCGCCGCCGCGAGTTCGCCCTCCAACGCCTCACCGGCTCCACCCGCACCCAAGTCCTCCGCATGCTAACCACCGAAAGCACCCTGATCGCCCTCACCGGCATCCTCCTAGGAACCTTGGTAGCCCTAGCCTGCCTACTCCCCTACGCCGCCACCGTCTCCACCACGGCCCTCCCCACCGGCCCCCTCTGGATCTACCTGGTCATCATCACCACCGCCACCCTCCTGACCTTCACCTCAACCCTCCTCCCCGCCACCACCACCCTCCGCCACTCCCCCACCCAACCCACCCACACCGACTAGCCCTCCACGCACCACCCAGGACCTCCGGCTTACCGTCTCGGGCATTTGTGGAACTTAATTTGCTCTGTGCGCAAATGAAGTTCCACAAAGCAGACCTGCCGAGGCGGGGCTGGGGTTATCCACAGGGCATCCGGCGGAGGGCGCGGAAATCCGGGATCCTTGTTCGGATGGATTGGTGGTGGAAGCGGCAGCTTGCCGACGAAGGTATCGCCGTACTCATCCACGACCAGCAGCAAATCGTGTCCCGCGCGCAACTGCAGGCCGCCGGCTGGTCAGAGCCCCAGATCAGGCGCCATCTGCGCAACAGACGCTGGCAGATCGTTCACCCCGGCGTCTACGCCACCCACACCGGACCGATCGGGTACGACGAGCAGTTGCTGGCGGCCCTCTTGTACGCCGGACCCGACGCCGCCTGGAGCCATTACACCGCAGCAGAGCAGCTTGGGCTGCTCAAGCCCCGCCACAACCGTCCGGTGTACGTGACAATTCCCAGACTCCGCCGAGTCAAGGCTCGGCCGAACCTCGTCATTCACCGCGACGAGCACTGGGCCGACCGCCTCGCCCCCGGGATCCCGCCGCGGCGAACTCCGGCCGACGCCGTTCTGGACATCATCGGTATCACCTCCTCGCTCGACCAGGCCGCAGCGGTCATCGCTGAGGCGTGCCAAAGCGGCCGGGTCAGCCCCGCTGGCCTGGCGACAGCGCTGGCGGATCGGCCCCGGCTCCGGCACCGCGCGTCATTGCGTCCGATCCTCGGCGATGTCGCCGCTGGGTCACACTCACTCCTTGAGCTGCGCTACCTGCGAGACGTCGAGCGCCGGCATGGACTGCCGGCCGGCCTGCGGCAACGCGCCGTGGACAGCGAGTTCACGGATGTCTTCTACAAAGGGTTCGATCTGATCGTCGAGCTCGACGGCCGCCTTCATCTCGTCCCGGATCAGCGCTGGCGCGATCTCGACCGCGACAACTGCGCCACGCTGCGCGCGGAGTCGACGCTCCGATATGGGTGGCTCGACGTCACCGGCCGGCCGTGTCAGGCCGCCGTACAGGTTCTCCACGTACTACGGCGGCGCCAGCCCGTCCTGACCGCCAAGCCCTGTGGCGCTTCCTGCCCAGTCCGCTGACGGTTTCGGGAACATCACTGCCAGTGGGCACAAGTTAGTTTCCGCAAAGCAGCCGGACTCGTATGGTCGCGGCATGGAGCCGCGCGACGTGGGGCGGATGGCGGGGAATCGGCTGGCGGGGCTGCGGGTCGAGCGCTTGGCCGAGTTGCCGGTGGATCTCCGCGGGCGGCATCCGCGCGTGGTGGAGGGTTCGGACGGCTTGTGGCGGATCCCCGGCGATCCGATCCAGTTGCTGCTGACCTGCCTCGCCGGACGCCCGTGACTCGCCCGCCAAGCTTTACCGATACCGGGCGGGGCCATACCTACTTCGCCGGGGTGGGTTCGGCTACTGGTTGGAGGGCGATGGTGGTGGCTTGGACTATGCCGGCGTTGTTGCGGATCCAGGTGGAGAGGACGACCTGGAGATCCTCGAGGTCGCGTTCCTCCAGGATGACGCCGGGGACTGGCACGCTGGCGCCGAGCTCCGCGAGGACCGGGCGCAGGTGCTGGTCCGCAAGCAGCTTGTGGCTCGGAGCGGCGGACACCGTCACCGGGACCACCACTGCCCCACCCATCGCCTGCGGACGCAGAATGTCCAGGAAGCTCTTCAGCAATCCCGTGTAACTCCCCTTGTAGACAGGGGTCGCGACCACGATCACGGACGCCGACGAGACCAGGTCGATCGCGTGCTCCAGCGCCGCTTGGTCCTCCTCGCCGGCCTGGTCGCCTTGGAAGATCGCCGGCGCCAGCGTCACCAGGTCGACCAGCTCGTCGATCCGGTACGGCGTACCGAGCTCAGAGGCAAGCAGTTCCGCGACGGACGCGGCCGCCGCGGCCGTCCGGGAACCCGCCTTCGGGTTGCCCACCACGGTGACGACAGACTGCGGCCAGACCGGCGGATCCGGCACGATCTGCGGTTCGAAGGCAACTGAGGGCATCTGACCCATCTCCTGAGTTCGGCAGTGATGGGTCGAGCGTAATCAAAGTCGAGCGCCTCACTTCACTTTCTCAGAATCCGAACACCCCTCCGGATCCCGCCGCCCAGCCCCCGATCGCCGGGCCCGGATCTTGACCACGACGAACCACACCACCGCGGCCAGCGCACCCGCGACGACAGCCCACTGGAAGACGCCCACCGACGACTCCACCACATGCCATCGCTCACCGAGCTGATAGCCGGCGACGATCAGCAGCGAGTTCCAGATCAGGCTGCCCACCGCCGTCAGCATCAGGAACAGCGCCACTGGCATCCGCTCCACCCCAGCTGGCACCGAGATCAAACTGCGCACCACCGGCACCAGGCGCCCGATCAGCACCGCCTTCGGCCCGTGCCGGGTGAACCAGGACTCGGCCTTGTCGACATCCTCGACCTTGACCAACGGCAGCCGCCCGGCGACCGCCCTGGTCCGATCACGCCCGAGCCCTGCGCCCACGCCGTACAAGGCAAGCGCGCCGACGATCGAGCCGAGAGTGGTGAAGACGATCGCGCTGATCAGCCCGAGGTCGCCGCGACTGGCGGCGAACCCGGCCAGCGGCAGGATCACCTCACTCGGCAGCGGTGGAAACAGGTTCTCCAGCGCCACCGCCAGTCCGGCCCCTGGTGCACCGAGCTTCTCCATCAGCCCGATCGCCCAGCCGGCCACTCCACCGGTCGGCTCCTGCGTCGCTTGCAGCGCGGTCATCATCACCTGCTTCGTCGTCAACATGGCGACGACGCTAGGCCCGCGAACCCTCTCCACACATTGGGGCAAACCGCCGTCTTCGGGGTGGGATTGTCCACAGTACAGACCTACGGAAAGCCCCCGGCGACGACGTATATTCCTGGTATGGCAACTACGTTCGAGGTGCTTGCCGAGCCGCGGCGGCGGGAGATTCTCGACCTGCTGCGGGCCGGTGAGCGCCCGGTCGGGGAGTTGGTCGAGCAGCTCGAGCTGAGCCAGCCGGCCGTCTCGAAGCATCTGAAAGTACTGCGGGACGCCGGCCTGGTGGAGGTCCGTCAGGACGCCCAGCGCCGGTGGTACCGCCTCCGCCCCGCACCCCTGGCCGAGATCGACGCCTGGCTCGAGCCCTACCGCGACCTCTGGCGCACCCGCCTCGACGCCCTCGAAGCCCACCTCGACCAAATGGAGTGACGGCCCGCGACAACGGGCCGTCATTCCTCCGATGAAGCCTCAGGTGAGTTCAGGGACACGCAGGTGCGCGATGGCGAGTTCGAACTCGCAGACGTCGAGGACTTCGGCACCGGCGTCCTTAGCGGTCGCGGACCGCATCGATGCGGCGGCCTCGCGATTCTCGTCCATCGCCTCCTGGCTGTCGTACGTCACGGACGAGACCGCCCGGCCGGAGGCCCGGTCGACCAGCAGGCTGGCGCTGCAGAAGCCGGCCAGGTCCTCGAGCCTCGGCAACGACGCCATCTTGTAGACGTCGATCGCCCGGTCCAGCCCCGCGGGGTCGACCTTCACCCAGGTCGCCCGGACGCAGGCGCCCTCGGCCGAGCGGTGGTCGCGGTGCAGTACGGCGATCTCCCACTCCTCCACCTTGGGGCTGCCATCACCGATCGACCGCGCGACCCGCTCGCGGTCGGGGCGGAGCGCTTCGTCGGTGGCCCGCATCGCCTCCTCCGACTGCCAGGCACTCGTGGCGATGCACCGGCCGGACTCCCGGTCGACGATCATGGACAGCCCGATACAGCCGTCCATCTCCAGGAGCCTGGGCATCACTTCGTCTCGTACCTGCGCGATACCGGAGTCGATCGACTCCGGCCTAGCCATGATCGTGGTGGAACGCGCGTACACGATCCACACCCCCTTGGCTTGAGGCAGCGCCCCGGTGGCGCCACCGGTCGCTTCCCACATTCCTCCGCCGTCCGCACCCAGGCAATAACCAATGATTGACTGACCCGATGGACGCAGAGCTGGGCCAGGCCCGCGCCACCCGCTGGTGGGTCCGCGGCCGGCGGATCGGTTCGATCGAGCGCGCCGCCGCCTTCGTCGACGACGTCGGTTTCGCGTTGCTCTTTCCGGCACCGCGAGCCGTCGTACCGTCACTGTGGGAGGCCGTCGCCGGCGAGGACGAGGAACCGTTCGGCACCGGCATGGGCAAGAATGAGCAACGCGTCTGGACCTGGAAGGACGAGCTGCCCCGTCGCGGCCTTGCCTGGTACGGCGCCTATCTCGGTGGCCGCGGCTCCTTCCTCTCGCCCACCCTGCTCAAGGCGCTCTACCCGGCCGCGGGCGAACCCACCGACCACAAGTTCTTGGATCTGTCGCCCGCAGCACACGAGATCGCGGGCGCCATCACCAACGAACCGTTGCCGAGTGCGACCCTCCGCGCACTGATCGGCGACCGGAGCCGCTACCAGCGCGCGATCGTCGAGCTCCAGCGCAACCTGCTCGTCACCACGGCCGGTGTTCAGGAGACCGGCTCGGGCTGGCCGGCGGCGCTGATCGCACTGACGTGCAGTCAGTTCGACGTCGGCGGTACGACGGACCACACGTTCGCGACCGGCCGGTTCCTGGACACCATGCTCGTCACCACGCCAGGCGAGCTCGCCCGCACCTACCGCTGGCCGGTGGCACAGGCACGAGCCCGCCTGGATGACCTGGTCGACGCAGGTCAGGCGACGTACGACGGACGTCAGTACCGCAAGAGCTAGCGGATCTCGGCGAGATCGAAAACGTTGCCTTCTGGGTCGGCGAGGGTGACCCAGTGAGCGCCGTACTCGTCGTACTCGTCGAGGCGCTTCGCGCCCAGGCCGACGAGCCGGTCGATCTCGGCGGCCCAGTCGGCGGTGGCCAGGTCGAGGTGCAGCCGGTTCTTTCCGTTCCGGCCTTCCGGTACCTGGATGAACATCAGCGCCGGCCCGTCGCCGCCCTTGTTCACGGTCGCGAAGAACTGGTTGCCGCCAGCATCGACCTGCTGTTGCAGTACGCCGGCCCAGAAGGTCGCCAGGGCGGTCGCGTCGGCGCAGTCGAAGGTGACGTGCTCGAGGGTGATCGACATCGGTTCAGCCTTTCAGCGTAGGAATCTGCCGGATCGGCCAGCAGATCTCGGTTCGGTAAGCGGAGGGATCGGCGTCGTCGCCCGGGCTGACGACGTACAACTCACGGATCGGCCCTGGCGCGACCTCGCAGTGCTCGGCGACATGACTGCCGAGAGCGCCGTAGCTGCGGTCGAAGTCGGTCAACGGCCCGGTGTGTACGGCGATCGCGAAGAAGCCACCCGGAAGATCGACCAGCTCGACTCCGTCGGCCGGCGGTTGATCGGGTGCGACCGGTAGAAAGGCCACCACCTCACCGGCGTCCTCAGCGAAGAACTCGTCACTGTACGTCGCTCCAGCCGTGGCCCGGATGTCGCCGGCGACCGCGTTGAGCTTCCCGAAGGCGTACCCGCACCACGGCCCGATCCCGGATCGTTCCACCCGGTCGCGCACGCCGTACGCACGGAACGGCGGAATGAACCGGTACTCGACGTCCACCACCGGTTGACCAGGCGTCAGCAGTTCGCGCAGGGAGGCGACGACCTCGCGGGTGTGCGCGAGCTCCTGCTCCATCCGCTCGAGGTGCGCCCGCAGCGTCTCTTCACGTTTGCCGCCGTCGGTCGTCTCCACCAGTTCGCGGACCTCCGGCAACGGCATCCGGAGCTCCCGCAGCCGCCTGATGAGTTGCGCGGTCTCGACCTGCGAGGTCGAGTAGCGCCGATACCCGGACGACGGGTCGATGGAAGCCGGTGCCAGCAGACCGATCTCGTGGTAATGATGCAGAGTCTTCACACTGAGATGTGTCAGGCGGGAGAACTCACCGACCGTCACCGTTGCCGTCATGCGACAAGCTTCCACCCTCCGGTAACCGGAGGGTCAAACGGCACGGCAGCCGGGCTGCCGTGCCGCGACAGAGGTCAGCCGCGGTAGCGAGCGATGACCTTGGTGTAGTCCCAGGGTTGCTGGGCGACACCGCTGCAACTGTCCGCCGGACCACCGGTGCACGGGCGGTCCCGGTTCACCGACCAGAACGTGAACCGCGCCAGGTGGTGCTCCGAGGCGTACGACAGCATCGACTCGAAGTCGGACAGGTTGACCCGCTCCCCGGCGACGTCGGTGATCCCGTTCATCGACGAGATGCCGATCTTCCGGTACGCCGCGTCGTCGCTCAACCCGTACGCGGCCTTCACCTGGTTCTTCAACCCGTCCGCCGCCTGCCGCGTCAGCGTACCCATGTTCGTCGACCCGCCACCGAAGTCGAACGGCATGATCACCCAGCCGTCCAGGTTCAGCCCCGATGCCGCACCCCGCCGGATCAGGTCCTGCCCGTTCCCGTCCGGCCCGGAGGTCGTCGTACCGAAGGTCAGGTACGTCGCGATCCCCGGATTGTTCTCCTCGACGATCTTGAGCGCGTCGATCACCCGCTGCCGCACGGTCGCGTTGCTGAACTCGGCCGCCTCGATGTCGACGTCGAACGCCTTCAGCGACAGCGCGTTGATCACCTTCTGGTACGCCGCCGCCAACTCGCCGGCACTCCCGCAACTCTCACCGAGTTTGTTGCCGGACCATCCACCGACCGACACGACAACGTCCCCGCCGTTCGACCGGATCGTGTTGATCGCCTGCTGATCAACGCCGCCAGTCAACGGCCGCGACCCGTCCCACATCGGGTTGCAGTATCCGTTGGACAGGATGAACGCCATCGTGAACCACTTCACCCCGGTCGCGCTCATCACCGTCGCCGGGTTCGGCGGACTCCCCCACCCTTGATAGAGGTACGGCGCTGCCGCCATCGGCGCACCACCGGTCGGCGGCGGCCCGTCGGCAGCCGGCACGTTCCACTTCTGATTCGCCCCACCGGTGCAGGTCCACAACTGCAACGGAGTGGCATTGGCCGAATTGTTGCCCGTGACATCAAGACACTTGTTGGCAGCAGGGTTCACCAGGTCGCGACCAGACGTATAGGTCCACTGCTGCGCCGCCGTCCCGTTGCAGGTCCACAGCTGGACGCGAGCACCGTCAGCAGTCGAGCCGCCGCTGACGTCAAGACATTTGCCCAGAGCACGCAACGTGCCGTCCGTCGACCGGGTCCACGACTGGGCGGCTGTCCCGTTGCAGTCGTACAGCTGCACGACGGTCCCGTCCGCATTGTTGGCTCCGGCAACATCCGCGCATTTCCCGGCGAGTCCCGTGATCGTGCCCGTCGCTGCCTGAGCCGGCGGCGCCGTCACCAAGTACCCAGCGGCAACCAGCACCGCCGCGGCAACCGCCGCTGCCCGGCGCATCAGACGGTCCACTTCTGGTTCGCCGCGCCCGTGCAGGTCCAGATCTGCAACGGCGTCGCGTTCGCCGAATTGTTGCCCGTGACATCAAGACACTTGTTGGCGGCAGGGTTCACCAGATCTCTCCCACTCGTGTATGTCCATTGCTGGGCGGCACTGCCGTTGCACGAATACAGCTGCACGCGAGCACCGTCGGAGACGGATCCCCCGCTCACGTCGAGACATTTGCCGAGGGCACGGATCGTTCCGTCACCAGGCCGGTTCCACTGCTGAGCCGTCGTACCGTTGCAGTCATACAGCTGTACGGCGGTTCCGTCGGCACTGTTGGCTCCGGCAACATCGATGCACTTGCCGGCCAGACCGGTGATCGGCGTACCGGAGCCGCCGCCGCTCTGCGAGCCGGACCAGGTGAAGGTCGCGGAGGTCTTCGTCGGCAGCGTGTAGACGAACGACTGTGAGCCCCAGTTCACCCGCACCGATTGCGAGCTCCCGGTGGTGTTGAACGCGATCAGCGACTTCGACCCGTCCGGGTTCTTCCATGCCACGTTCTTCACCGAGCTGTTCGCGGTCGAGTCGATCCGGACCGCGCCCGGCTTCACGAACTTGGTCAGGTGACCCATGGTGTAGTACTCGATCGTCTTGTCCACCTGACCGGCCCGGCTGTCGCCGCGATGCACCGTCACGAGGCCCGTGCAGACGTTGCACCCGGCACCGACGTACGGCAGATGGTTCTGGTCGAGCGCGAGACTCCACTTCACCCAGGACTTGCTCCAGTTGCGGGTGTAGTCGATCAGGTTGTTCATGTCCTCGACCTGCTGGTTCGAGATCCAGGTCCCGCCGGAGTGCTCGGTCATGTAGTGGTTGACCGGCGGATACTGGTTGTGGATCTGCGTCTGCAGGTTGACGTCACCGCCGTACCCGTGCCAGGCGATCCCGCCGAAGAGCGGATCGTTGCGCAAGGCACTGTCCGCCAACGGCACCGAGCCGAGGTCGTTGTAGTTGCCCCAGTTGTAGTCGAGGATCAGCACCTTCGTGGTGATCCCGGCGGCGCGGAACGCGGGCAGCAGGTGGTTCTTGGTGAACTCGAGCAGCCCTGATCCGTTCCAGTTCATCGACGCGTAGCCGGTGTCGTCGGTGCCGCAGCAGGTCGGCTCGTTCTGCACCGACACGTAGTCGATGTGGTTGCCCTGGGCCTCGTTCTGCTGGATGTACTTCACGAAGTACTGCGCGTACATCGGGTAGTACTCCCACTTCAACCAGCCCCGGTTGGTGAATTTGTTGTTGTCCTTCATCCAGGCCGGCGAGCTCCACGGCGCCCCCTTCACCTTCAGCGCCGGGTTCAGCTGCCGCGCCTGCTTGGTCAGCGGTACGACGTCCGCCAGGTCATGGCCGATGCTGAAGTCGTTGAGGTCGCAGCACGTGTCGTCGTACGAGTAGTTGAAGCGGGCCAGGTCCGACGCGCCCATCGGGTTGCGGACGAACGCCAAGCCGATTCCGTTCACCGGGTCGAACAGGTCGCGCATCACCTGGTCGCGGGTCGCGGCGCTGATCGTGTTGCTGCTGTTCAGCAACCAGGCGGCGCTGTCGGTGAACGACGCTCCACCGCCTTCGAAGGACTGGTACGTCGTGTTCTCGTTGACCGTGATCGTCTGGTTCGCCGTACCTCCGGCCGGACCGAAGTTCACCGGGGTCTGCTGTTGCAGGCCGCGGGTGACGTTGCGACCGGCCGAGTCGTTCGTGGTGGTCAGCCAGATGTTCACCTGCTCACCGGCGGCCTGGGCAGGTGGCGGATTGCCGACACTCAGTCCGGCGGCGACGCACGCAGCGGCAACCGCGGCCGGCAGGAGGCGTTGTCGCCAGGGGCGGGCGCGACGAAGGGTCCTGTTCGCGGGCATGGGCGGATCTCCCTTGTATGGAAGGGTTTTTCGGGGACAGCGGACGTTGCCGGCGTCTGCCCGCGCCGCAACAGGTGGTCAGCAAGAGGTAACCATCCGTATACAGCCGTGTCAACGGCGTACCCAGACTTTTTTCACGTCTTTTATTTAGTCGCGGCCTTGACGTGAAAGCGTTCTCACACCAAGCTGCGGGCCATCTCCGACCGCCCCCGTGAGAAACGAGGCATCCATGAAGCGCTCCCTCATGGCAGCCGGCGCCATCCTGCTCGGCGCCGCCCTCCTGCAAGCCCCAGCCAGGGCCGTCCCAGACACCGCCGCCGCGCCAACGGCGACGATCTGGGAGGACAACTTCGACGGCCCGGCCGGCCAGGCCCCTGACCCGAACAAGTGGAAGTACGACATCGGCGGCTCCGGCTGGGGCAACAACGAACGCCAGTACTACACCAACAGCACGCGCAACTCAGCCCTCGACGGCAACGGCAATCTGGTCATCACCGCCCGTCGCGAGAGCGGCGGATTCCAGTGCCACTACGGCACCTGCGAGTACACCTCGGCACGGTTGCTCACGGCACAGACCTTCACCCAGACCTACGGGCGCTTCGAGGCACGCATCAAGATCCCCAGGACACAAGGGATCTGGCCCGCGTTCTGGATGCTTGGCGGCGGTAACTGGCCGAACGACGGCGAGATCGACATCATGGAGAACATCGGCCGCGAGCCGTCCACGGTGCACGGGACCATCCACGGCCCGGGCTACTCCGGCGGCGCCGGTATCGGCGCCGCCTACACCTTGTCCGGCGGCCAGCAGTTCGCCGACGCGTTCCACACCTTCACGGTGGACTGGGCACCGGACTCCATCACCTGGTACGTCGACGGCATCCAATACCAGCGCCGCACGCCGGCCGACCTCGGCGGCAACACCTGGGTCTTCAACCACCCGTTCTTCATGATCATGAACGTCGCCGTCGGCGGCAACTGGCCGGGCTATCCCGACGGTACGACGGTGATGCCGCAAACGATGACCGTCGACTACGTCCGGGTCTCCACCCTCGGCAGCAGCTCAGGCGGTACGGCGATCACCGGACTGGCCGGCAAGTGCGTCGACGTCGCCGCGGCGAACACCGCCGACGGGACCCAGGTCCAGCTGTACGACTGCAACGGTACGAACGCGCAGCAGTGGACCCGACCCGGCGACGGCACGATCCGTGCCCTGGGCAAGTGTCTCGACGTGAACGCCGGATCGGTTGCCGACGGCGCCAAAGTCCAACTCTGGACCTGTAACGGAACCCCTGCCCAGCAATGGGTTTACACCTCCGGCCGCGACCTGGTGAACCCGCAGGCCAACAAGTGCCTCGATGTCACCGGCAACAACTCCGCCAACGCAACCCCACTCCAAACCTGGACCTGCACCGGCGCCGCCAACCAGAAGTGGACCGTCTGACCACCTCTTCGGAAACAAATCTGCGCCAGGCGCAAACTTAGTTCCGGCAAGCGGCTAACGGTTGCTCCGCGGCGGCACAACGCCGCCGTCGCGGAGCAACCGCAGTACCGGCAATGTCGCCGCACCGAGCGCGACCGCATCCCGGCCGAGCTCGCACAACTCGATCGACACCTGGGCATACGGCTGGCGCAACGCATGCTTGCCGACGGCCTCGCGTAGCTGAGGCAGATACCGCTCCCCCAGCAGCAACCCGGCCCAGCCGCCGAGCACGATCCGCTCGGGGTTGACCAGGTTCACCAGATTCGCGAACCCGGCGGCCAGATACCCGATCGTGTCGTCCACGATGGTTGCCGCGACCCCCGACGTACCGACTGCGTCGAGCAACTCCACGAAAGCCGCTTCTTCGTCGACCGCGGAACCGGATCCACCGGCCTGCCGGTATCGCTCGAGCACACCCTCCGCACCGACGTACGCCTCCAGGCATCCCTCGGCGCCGCAGCGGCACCGCAGACCGCCGTAGGCGATCGTCATGTGGCCCCACTCGCCCGCGCTGCTGCGGGTGCCGCGGTACGTCGACCCATCGGCGACCAACGCGGCGCCGACACCTGATCCGACCAATGCGATCACCGCATCGCTCGCACCGCGCCCGGCGCCGAACCACATCTCCGCCTGGCCGAGCATGTTCGCCCCGTTGTCCAGATGGATCGGGATCTCGGTGCCCTCGGCAAGCATCTCCCCCAGCGGTACGGCGTCCCAGCCAAGCGTCTGGGCATGGACAACGGCATCGCTGTCCACCGTCCCGGCGACGCCAACCCCCAACCCGAGCACCAACGAAGGCTGCACGCCGGCCTCGGCGATCACGGCCGCGAGCCCTTCCAGCACATGCTTGACCACCACTGCGGGCTGCGGAACGTCGATGGGGTAGTCGGCTCGCGCGAGTACCGTCATCGCGAGATCGAACAGCTCCACCCGGATCCGCGTCTCGCCGACCTCCGCGCCGACGACGTACCGGAAAGTCGGTGCCACCCGCAACAACACCCGCGGCCGGCCGCCCTCGGACTCGACCGACCCGGCCTCCTCGACCACACCTTCCTCGATCAGCTCGCTGACCAAGTTGCTCACGCTTGCGGCGCTCAGCGACGTACGGGCGCTCAACTCGTGCCGGCTCAAGGGGCCGTCGCGATAGATGCTGCTCAGGATCACGGACCGGTTGGACCGCCGCATGTCCCGCACCGTGGTCCGCCGAACATCCATGCCGTGCCCCTCAGTCCTGGCCTCCCGTGGGCCGCTCGCCCAGAGTTCATCACGCCGTCCCGGCGACCTGGAAGGGGCACCTTCTTCCAGGTCGTGAATTAAGCCGTGAGTCGTTACCGTTTCGTGATTGACGACGTACGCGGCCTACGTGAAGCTCTACGGAACCGCTTCCGAAACCGGTTCCGGCCACGACACCGGAGCCCCACCCGCCCGAGGGGAGCAGTGCAGTGTCGATCACGATCGCCGATGTCGCGGCGCGCGCCGGAGTCAGCAAGACGACGGTCTCGCGCGTCCTCAACGGCAAGGGCGAGCTCGACCTGCGCACCGCCGAGCGGGTCCGCCAGGTGATCGCCGAACTCGGCTACGTCCCCAGCGCCCGCGCCGTCGGACTGGCCCGCGGCCGGACCCGGATCGTCGGCATGCTGGTGCCGTCGCTCACCTGGCCCTGGATGGGCGAGGTGCTGCAGGGCGCCGTCGATGTGGTCGAGACCGAGGGCTACGGACTGCTGCTCTTCACTTTCAACCGAGGCGAGGAGTCCATGCAGCAGTTCGCCTCGCAGGTCTCGGCGCAGTCGTTCGACGGCCTGCTGGTGATCGAGCCCGAAGGCACCCTCACCTACATCGAACAGCTGCACGCGCGCGGGCTACCGGTGGTCCTGATCGACGACCGAGCCAAGCGCCCGCAGTTCCCGTCCGTCGCCACCACCAACAAGGCCGGCGGTGAGTCCGCCGCCCGGCACCTGCTCGAGCTCGGCCGCCACCGGCCACTGGTGATCACCGGCGTCGAGCGATTCGGCTGCACCCACGAACGCCTGGACGGCTTCCGCGACACCTACGCCGAAGCCGGCCTCGAGCTCGACCCACGGCTCGTGTTCGAGGGCGACTTCACCCACGAGAGCGGACGCCGCGGCGTCCAGTACGCACTCGACCAACGACTCGAGTTCGACGCGATCTTCGCCCACAACGACCTGTCCGCCGGCGGCGCCATCCAGGCCGTCCGGGAGACCGGGCGGAACGTGCCGAACGACGTCTCGGTGATCGGGTTCGACGACATCCCGTACGCCGAACACACCGAGCCGCCGCTGACCACGGTGCACCAGCCGATGCGCCAGATGGGCCAGGCAGCAGCCCGGATGCTGATGGCCTACTTCGCCGGCACGCCACTCCCCGAAGACCCCCAAGTTCTGCCGACCACCCTCATCGTCCGCAGTTCCACCGCCCCCAAACCCGCCCACCACACCTTGCGTCCGAAGAAGTGAGGGCTATGGGCCTCACTTCTTCGGACGCAAGAGGCCAGTTGCCGCTCTGACAGGCTCCGGCGGCGGGGCAGCTGCCCCTGTCCCGCCGCCGGCGAACACCCGATTTCCGATCCAACTGGGCACATGCTCTTCCCATGAGAGCGCTTTCACGCCAGGATGCACGGACTCCACGACCGGCTCAGGGTTCGTGGAATCGACCGCCACCGCGGCGCCACCGAGCGCCGTACAGATTCACAGGAGGAACCCACATGCGAGCACGACGCACTGTCGCGCTGGCCCTGACGGGCTTGCTCGCGGCAGCCACCTTGGCTGCCTGTAGTAGCGGGGACGGGAACACCACGACCGGCGGCAACGGCAGCGCCGCGACGGTACTGAACATCGGCATGCCGAACGGCCCGCAGACCGAGAACCACAATCCGTTCCTCGGCTCCTCATCGGGTGCCTCGCTGGGGTACCGGTGGATGATCTTCGAGCCGCTGGTGATGATCAACGGGATCAAGCCGACCGAGCCCGGCAAGCCCTGGCTGGCGACCGAGTGGAAGTGGGCCGGCAACTACACCAAGCTGTCGTTCACCATCCGCGACGGCGTCACCTGGTCCGACGGCAAGCCGATGACGGCCGAGGACGTCGCCTACTCGTTCCAGCTGCGCAAGGACAACGAGGGCCTGAACTCCGACGCGATCCCGTACGGCGCCATCACGGTAAGCGGCAACAAGGTCGACCTCACCTTCACGCGATCCCAGTTCGTCAACCAGAACAAGATCCTGACGGCGTTCGTCGTACCGAAGCACCAGTGGTCGACGCTCAAGGACCCGAGCCAGGACACGCTGAAGAACCCGATCGGCACCGGGCCGTACACGGTCAAGTCGTTCACGCCGCAGACGACGACGCTCGTACTGCGTGACTCGTACTGGCAGGACCTGCCGAAGGTGAAGGAGCTGCGCTACACGTCGTACAACGACAACAACGCGCAGACCACCGCGCTGGCGAACGGTGCGTCGGAGTGGAGCTTCGTCTTCGTCCCGAACGTGAAGGCGGTCTACCAGGCCAAGGACCCGGAGCACCACAAGCTGTGGTTCCCGGCGAACCTGGGCATCCACGGGCTGTGGATCAACACCACCCGCAAGCCGTTCGACAACCCGGCGCTGCGGCGGGCGATGGACAAGGTGATCAACCGCGACGACATCTTCCTGCAGGGTGAGGCCGGCTACTTCTACCCGAAGGTCGAGTCGATCACCGGTATCCCGACGCCGGCGGGTGAGTCGTTCATCGCGCCGGATTACAAGGACAAGTTGCACTCGGTCGATGTCGACGGCGCGAAGAAGGAGCTGACCCACGCCGGGTTCAAGCTCGAGGGCGACACACTCAAGGACCCGGCCGGCAAGCCGGTGACGATCACGCTGACCGACCCGGCCGGCTGGTCCGACTACATCACCGACCTGGAGATCATCAAGGACAACCTGTCCACGATCGGGATCAAGGCAACGGTCGACAAGGCCAACCAGGACGCGTGGTTCAAGAACATTGACGAAGGCAACTTCGACGCCGCGATGCACTGGACCAACGGCGGCGCGACGCCGTACGACATCTACCAGAACATCATGGACGGCAAGATCCTCAAGCCGGTCGGCAAGGGTGGGGTGAGCGGCAACTACGGCCGCTTCAACAGCCCGGAGGCGACCAAGGCGCTGGACCAGTACGCCAACGCGACCGACGGCGCGACGCGGACCGCGGCGCTGAACACGCTGCAGAAGATCATGGTCGAGCAGATGCCGGTGATCCCCACCTCGGCGTCGAACGTCGGCGGTCTCTACAGCACCAAGAACTGGGTCGGCTGGCCGGACGAGCAGAACCAGTACGGGCCGGCCCAGCCGACCCAGCAGAACGCCCTGCAGATCGTCCTCAACCTCAAGCCCGCCGGCAGCCAGTGAGCCGGCCCGCGGCGCCGGGAGTCCCCCAAGCCCCCGGCGCCGCGGCGCCACCAACCACAGCCGCCTTCCACAGCCGGCGAGCGCAGCGAGCCGTGATTGGAGTTGTATGACGGTGACCGACACCGAGGTGGTCCTCGAGGCTGAGGGCCTCACCAAGCATTTCCCGGTACGACGGGGAGTCCGCGACCTGCTCAGCAAGGACCGCAAGGTGGTGCACGCGGTCGACGACATCCAGCTCACGCTGCGCCGGGGGCGGGTCACCGCGCTGGTCGGCGAATCCGGTTCCGGCAAGTCGACCGTCGCCCGGCTGCTGGCCCAGTTGTACGGGCGTACGTCGGGTGACATCCGGCTGCATGGAGATTCGGTCACCGTCCGCGGCGGCCGGCGGTTCCGCGCGTACTGCCGCCGGGTGCAGATGATCTTCCAGGATCCCTTCGCCTCGCTGAACCCGACGCACACGGTGCGGTATCACCTGACCCGCGCGCTGAAGATCCACGGTCGGGCCGGCACTTCTGCTGCCGAGCTCGAGGAGAACCTTCGGGATCTGCTGCTCCGAGTGCAGCTCACGCCGCCCGAGCGGTACCTGGACAAGTTCCCGCACGAGTTGTCTGGTGGCCAAAGGCAACGAGTATCGATCGCTCGTGCGCTCGGGGCCGACCCGGAAGCGCTGCTGGCGGACGAGCCGGTGTCGATGCTGGACGTGTCGATCCGGCTCGGCGTACTGAATCTGCTGCGCGATCTGAAGGAGCGGCTGAACCTCGCGATCCTCTACATCACGCACGACATCGCCTCCGCGCGGTACTTCGCCGACGAGACCCTGGTGATGTACGCCGGCCGGATGGTCGAGGGCGGCTCATCCGAAACCGTGACGCAGAATCCGGCTCATCCCTACACCCGCTTGCTGATCGAGAGCGCACCCGACCCCGATCGGCTCGACCGGGTGGGCGATCCTCGCGAAGCGCCCGAGGACGAGGCCGGCGGTGAGCCGCCGAGCCTGATCGCACCGCCTTCGGGCTGCCGGTTCCACCCGCGCTGCATTCACGCGATGCCAAAGTGCTCGACCGAGCTACCGCCTCGCTTCGAGCTGTCGTCAAACCAGTGGGCGGCGTGCTGGCTCTATGAGGAGGCCGCCCGGTGAAGTTCCTGCTGCAGCGGATCGCGTTCTACCTCTTCACCGCGTGGGCCGCGCTGACCATCAACTTCTTCATCCCGCGGCTGATCCCCGGCGACCCGGTGACGTCGTTGATCAACAAGTTCCAGGGCCAACTGAGCACCGACGCGATCAACTCGCTCTACGTTCTCTTCGGCCTGGACAAGAACGCTTCGCTCTGGAGCCAGTACGTCGACTACTGGGGCCAGGTCTTCCGTGGTGACCTGGGGTTATCGTTCACCTTTTTCCCGACGCCGGTGTCGGAGATCCTCAGCCAGAGCCTGCCGTGGACGATCGCCCTGGTCGGCATCACCACGTTCGCCAGCTTCATGATCGGTACGTCGCTCGGCGTCCTGGCCGGCTGGCGTCGTGGCTCCTGGCTCGACGGGTTGTTGCCGGTGACAACCTTCCTGTCGTCGATCCCGTACTTCTGGCTCGGGCTGCTGGCGATCACGCTGCTGGCCGGCCCGGGCAGCTTCTTCCCGTCATCCGGCGGGTACGAGCCGGGGTTGGTGCCGTCGTGGAACGGAGCGTTCTTTGGCAGCGCGATCCAGCACAGCTTGCTGCCGGCAATCACCATCCTGATCTCGTCGGTCAGCGGCTGGATCCTCAGCATGCGGAACATGATGGTGACCGTTGCCTCCGAGGACTACATCACCGTTGCCCATGCCAAGGGTCTGCCCGTACGCCGGGTGATGGTCAGCTACGCCGCCCGGAACGCCTTGTTGCCGAATGTCTCCGGCTTCGCCCTCTCCCTCGGCTTCATCGTCGGCGGCACGCTGCTGGTAGAGATCGTTTTCTCCTACCCCGGCATCGGCTACAACCTCTTCCAGGCGGTCGGCGCCAAGGACTACCCGCTGATGCAGGGCGTCTTCCTCGTCATCACGCTGTCGGTGCTGGTGGCCAACCTGCTCGCGGACATCGCCTATCTGCTCCTCGACCCGCGCACCCGGAAGGAAGGCTGATGTCAGCACCAGCCAGCACCATCACCGCGGTCACTCCGGAAGGTCCCGAGGTCGAGGCCACTCCGGCCAAGCGCCGCCGGCTCCGGTTCGTCGCCAACCCCAAGGCCGCGACCGGCTTGATCGTGCTCGGGTTCTTCTGCCTGATCGCGATCATCGGCCCGTGGATCGCGCCGTACGACCCGTCGGCCCGGAGCAGCGACCTGATCCAGGCACCGTCGGGCAGGCACTGGTTCGGTACGACGCACCTCGGGCAGGACATCTTCAGTCAGGTGCTCGTCGGCACCCGCGGCGTCATGTTCGTCGGCCTGCTGGCCGGGATCGTGGCGACGGCTCTGTCGGTCCTCATCGGAGTGAGCGCGGGTTTCCTGGGCGGAGCCGCGGACGAGAGTCTGTCGGCGTTGTCGAACGTCTTCCTGGTGATCCCGGCGCTGCCGTTGATCATCATCGTTGCCTCCACCATCCCTTCGGCCGGTGACCTGATGGTTGCCCTGGTCATCGGATTCACCTCGTGGGCGTGGGGTGCGCGAGTACTGCGAGCCCAGACGTTGTCGCTACGGCGTCGCGACTACGTCGAGGCCGCGCGAGCGACCGGTGAGAGCACCTGGCGAATCATCACCTTCGAGATCATGCCGAACCTCACCGCGATCATCGCCTCCGGTTTCGTCGGCACGGTGATCTTCGCGGTGATGTCCGAGATCACGCTCGCGTTCATCGGCATCTCGACCATCTCCGAGTGGAACTGGGGCACGATCCTGTTCTGGGCGCAGAGCCAGCAGGCGTTGGCCCAGGGCGCCTGGTGGTGGTTCGTTCCGGCCGGGCTTGCGATCGCGATCCTCGGGACGGCGTTATCACTGATCAACTTCGGCATCGACGAGTTCGTCAGCCCGCGGTTGCGCAGCAGCGGCCACACCCGCGTCAAGACGGTTGACGGCCGCTCGGTCCGGATGCGGGTCGGTTTCACCCCGGTTCTCGGGGCTGCAGATGTCCCCGCGACTCCCGTCGTACGTCGTCGTCGCAAGGAGGAGGCGGCATGAGAGAGCCGGTGCTGGAGATCAAGAACTTCCACGTCGACTACGGTCTCGGTGCGGACGCCGTACAGGCCGTGCGCGATGTGACCCTGACGTTGCACCGCGGTGAGGTACTTGGGCTGGCCGGCGAGAGCGGCAGCGGGAAGTCGACCCTCGCGTACGGCGTCACCCGGCTGCTCCCGCCGCCCGGAGTGATCAGCGGCGGCTCGGTCGTCTACCACTCGCCGGGCGGCTCGTACGACGTGATGACGCTGACGGACGCCGAGTTGCGGAAGTTCCGCTGGGCGGAAACCTCGAT
This sequence comes from Kribbella antiqua, assembly GCF_004345665.1. Classification (GTDB taxonomy): domain Bacteria; phylum Actinomycetota; class Actinomycetes; order Propionibacteriales; family Kribbellaceae; genus Kribbella; species Kribbella antiqua. The sequence goes on along the minus strand of NZ_SLWR01000008.1, from coordinate 228,709 downwards.
CGTGTTCCAGGGCGCGATGAACTCGCTGAACCCGGTGCACAAGATCTCCACTCAGATGCTCGATGTGATCAAAGCGCATGAGCCCGACCTCAGCCCCCAGGCCCGGACAGCGCGGGCTGCCGAGATGCTCAAGCTGGTCGGGATCTCCGCCGACCGGATGGACGCATATCCGCACCAACTCTCCGGCGGGATGCGGCAGCGGGTGATGATCGGGATGGCGCTCGTACTCCAACCGCAGATCGTCATCATGGACGAACCGACGACCGCGCTCGACGTCGTGATGCAGCGGCAGATTCTGGCCCAGTTGGTCGAATTGCGCGAACGCCTCGGCTTCTCGGTCCTCTTCATCACCCACGACCTGTCTTTGCTGGTCGAGTTCTCCGACCGCATCGCCATCATGTACGGCGGTCGCATCGTCGAGGAAGCCCGGTCGTCGGACCTCTACAAGGACTCCCTCCACCCCTACAGCGAAGGTCTCCTGAAGTCCTTCCCCGCCCTGCGTGGTCCCCGCCGCGAACTGTCCGGCATCCCCGGCTCACCCCCAGACCTCCGCGGCATGCCCACCGGCTGCTCCTTCCACCCCCGCTGCCCCCACGCCTTCGACCGCTGCTCGACGGACATCCCGTTGCTGGCCACCCCGTCCTCCCGCAACGACCCCACCCGCTCAGTAGCCTGCTGGCTCCCCGGCCGCACCCCCGTCGCTTGACCCCTTGCGTCCGAAGAAGTGTGGCCCTAGCCCTCAGTTCTTCGGACGTAACGGGGCATCACTGAAGGAGCCTCATGGACATCAGCTCGCTGCCGGACGGATTTCGCTGGGGTGTGGCGACCTCGGCGTACCAGATCGAAGGTGCGGTCGACGCCGACGGGCGGACGCCGTCGATCTGGGACACCTTCTGCAAGGTGCCCGGGGCGATCGACAACGGCGACACCGGAGACGTTGCCTGCGATCACTATCGCCGGATGCCGTCGGATGTTGCCCTGATCAAGGAACTCGGCCTCGACACCTACCGGTTCTCCGTCGCCTGGCCGCGCGTACAGCCGCACGGCAAGGGCCCGGTCAACCCGGCAGGTATCGGCTTTTACGACCGCCTCGTCGATGAACTACTTGCCCACGACATCGACCCATGGGTGACCCTGTACCACTGGGATCTCCCGCAGGAGCTCGAGGACGCCGGCGGCTGGCCGCTGCGCGACACGGCGTACCGCTTCGCCGACTACGCGATGCTCGTCTTCGACGCACTCAGCGACCGCGTCGACACCTGGACCACCCTCAACGAACCGTGGTGCTCCGCCATGCTCGGTTACGCGTACGGCGCTCACGCTCCCGGGCGGCGCGAGTACCCGGCAGCAATCGCGGCGGTCCACCACCTGCTCCTCGGCCACGGACTCGCCACTCTCCGGATGCGCGAGGCGGCACCCCGCAAGATCGACATCGGCATCACCATCAACGCCGCAACGGCGTACCCGGCAAGCGACGACCCCGTCGACATCGAAGCCGCCCGTCGCGCCGACGGCATGGGCCGGCGGCTGTACCTGGACCCGATCGAGTTCGGCCGCTACCCCGCCGACGTCATCGCCGACCTGGCCTTGGAGGGTGTCGAACTCCCAGTCCTGCAAGGCGATCTGGCCGTCATCTCCACCCCGATCGATGTCCTCGGCATCAATTACTACTTCTCCCAGAAGTTCACCGGCTACACCGAAGACGGCCGCACCACCGACGACGCCGGCCTCCCCATCACCCGCACCATCCCCCTCGGCAAGCCCTGTACGGCGATGAACTGGGAGATCGTCCCCGAAGGCTTCACCGACCTCCTGCTGACCATCACCCGCGAGTACCCAGGCCTCCCCCTCGTCATCACCGAAAACGGCTCCGCCTTCCACGACGTTCCCGACGACCACGGCTACGTCAACGATCAAGACCGCATCGCCTACTTCACCACCCACCTCACCGCCGTAGCCACCGCCATCGCCCAAGGCGCCGACATCCGCGGCTACTTGGCCTGGTCCCTCCTCGACAACTTCGAATGGTCCTACGGCTACACCAAACGCTTCGGCCTCATCCGAGTCGACTACGAAACCCAGGCCCGCATCCCCAAAGCGAGCGCGCTGTACCTGCGCGACCTGGCTCAGCGGCAGCGTGGTCGGTAGTTCCGGACCGCCAGGCCATCACAATCGAACCATCCGTCCACCCGCTCCGCGCCGGGCCAGCCTCAGCTGACAATTGTGATGGCCTGGCGGTCCGGCCCCGGGCAGACGAGGCCCTCACAATCCCAAGATGAGTACAACTCCGACGCCGAGAGCACAGGCGATGGAGACGTTGCGGGTGCGGTAGGCAACTATGCCGATCGCGGCGCCGGCTGCCAGGAGTACGCCGGCATCCGCGGGCTGAGCGTCGCGAACGAGCGCGACGAGTTCCACCGCCACGATCGACGCGAGCACCGCGGGCGCCAGGTACTCCAGGCCGCTCTTCAGTCGGGCAGGCAAGCGATCAGCCGGCAGCAGCGTGATGAAAGCGATCCGCAGTACCCAGCTGACCGCTCCGAGAAGCAGCATCGCGATCATCGTCGTTCCGCCGATCCGGCCAGGACGCCCGCCACAGCTCCGCAGACGATGCCGAGCTCTGGGCTGATGAAGCCGACAACGGCCGCCACCAATCCTCCGGCCACAGCGGCTGCGACGGCCGGACGGCTGACCAACCGCGGCGCCAGCATGCCCAGGAACATGGCCGTTCCGACGAAGACCAGGTATGGCAGATCAGGCAGCGCGGGCCCCGCGAGTACGCCGACGGCGACAGCCAAAGTCCAGACGACCAGAACAAACGAACCGAGGCTGAGCCAGTAGCGCCGGAACGAACGCGCGTCGAGCGAGGGTCGTGCGTTCGACAGCAAGTAGGTCTGATCAATGATGAAATGCGGAGCCAGCCAGCGGAACCAGACCGGCTGATCACGAAACCGCTCCGACAACGACGCGCTGTACAAGAGAAGCCGCGAATTGACGATTGCTGCCGACGCGACGACGGCGACCAACCCGGCGCCCTGATGGATCAGCGTCACCGCAGTGAGCTGCGCGCTCCCGCCGTACACAAGCGGCGCGCCGGCCACGCCAGGCAGAGCGCCGAAACCGAGCGCCGAAATCGTTATCCCCAGCGTCACTCCGAACGCGACCAAACCCAGCGCGACCGAGGCGGTGTCGCGCAGCGCCAAGACTGATGGAGCCGTTCGCTCCAGAAGAGACCTCATGCCCCAAAGGTCAGCCGCCCGCTTCAAACAGGCTTGGCGAGCAGGCGGCGGAAATGTGGAGAAATCGTGGAGGTCGATCTCCACCCCACCTCCAAGCATCGACCGCAGTACCCGGCGCAGAGTCGTCGCAGGAGAAATGGGGGCGGGGACATGTACGACGTAGTAGTGGTCGGGGCACGGTGCGCAGGAGCGGCAACCGCGATGTTGCTGGCCAGGATGGGCCACGACGTCGTCATGGTCGACAAGGCGCGGCTGCCGAGCGACACGCTCTCGACGCACGGGCTCATTCGCGGCGGCGTCGTCCAGCTGTCTCGCTGGGGACTGCTCGACAAGGTCCTGGCCAGCGGCGCGCCCGCCGTCACGCACGTCAGGTTCGACCTCGAGGGTGAGCCGAAAGTACGGCGGATCAAGCCGCGCGCGGGCGTCGACAATCTGGTCGCACCACGCCGGCAGGTGCTCGACAGTCTGCTCGCGGATGCCGCAGTGGAAGCCGGAGCGGAGCTCCGGACCGGCCTGACCGCGACCGATGTGATGCGCGCCAAGGACGGCCGGATCATCGGCGTCACCGCTCGGTCAGCAGCCGGAGAGCAAATCGAGTTGCCCGCCCGAATGGTCGTCGGCGCGGACGGCCGCGGCTCCCGGATGGCGCAGTACGTCAATGCCGAGACCCTCGAGCATTTCACCTCCCCCTGCGCGGTCTTCTACACCTATGTGACCGATCTCGAACCGGACACCTACCAGTTCCACATCGCGCCTCAGACCTTTGCCGGCGTCTTCCCGACGAACGACGGCCAGGCCTGCGTCTGGCTGATCCGGCCGACTCCCCTCCTGGAGCCGATCCGTACCGCGGGTTCCGCACGCAGCGCCGCCTTCGTCGAACAACTCGAGCTCCTGGTGCCGAACCTCGGCCACCAAGTCCGAGCCGGCCGCATCACCACCCGCCTGCGCGGCGCCGCCGAGCTGCCGAACTACCGCCGCCAGGCGTACGGCCCCGGATGGGCGCTCGTCGGCGACGCCGGCTACCACCGCGATCCGATCACCGGGCACGGCATCACCGACGCGTTCCGCGATGCCGAGTTGCTGGCGACCGCGATCGATCAAGGCCTCCGTGACTCGACCACCGAGGCTGCCGCGCTGTCGTCGTACCAGGAAAGCAGGGACGAGCTGGCGCGCGAGATCTTCGGCCTGACTCGCGCGCTGACCGAGTTCCCCGCACCGAGCCGGTTCGTCGAGCTGCAGCTCCAGCTCAGCGAGGCGCTCGAGGACGAGGCCGACCGGCTGGCCTCGTTTCCCAACCTTGAAGCCATCGATCCAGCCGCTTGAGAAGCCATCCGTTCAGCATTGAGAGGACCAGAACCATGACCGCAACCGAAACCGCCAGCCGCCGCAACGGCGTCGACACCGCGACACTGTTCGCCACCCTCGATGCGGTCAAGGCGCAGCCCGAGATCGCCCGCTTCCAGTTCCGCGCCACCAACCGGTGGATCAGCGGCACCCACAACCGCGGCACGATCAACAGTTTCTACGGCGCCGGGCAGGAGAACACCCGTCCGGCCGACTTCACCTTCGACGCCGACCACCCGCCGGTACTCGTCGGCGGCGACAACGGCCCGACGCCTGCCGAGCACCTGCTGCACGCACTGGCCGCCTGCCTCACCAGCGGACTCGCGAACATCGCCGCCGCCCGGGGCATCGACCTCGAGGAGGTCACGTCGACGGTCGAAGGCGACATCAACCTGCTCGGCATCCTCGGCCTCGATCCGGAGGTGCGCAACGGGTACGAAGCGATCCGCGTGACCTTCCACGTCAAGGGCGACGCCGAGGCGGAGAGGCTGAAGGCCCTGGTCGAGCAGTCGCGCAACCGCTCCGCGGTGTACGACGTGATCACCCACGGCGTCCCGGTGTCGATCGACGTCGCGACGGCATAAATCACCTGGCCGGCCTGCCCATTGGGACAGGTCGGCCATCACTGTGTGGAGACCGCCCGGAAAACGGCTCCATCGACCTCTTCGATCACCACTCCTGAGCCGGCCAGCAAGTCGCGAACACCCGGGGTGAGCCACAACGACCCCGGCGCAGCCTGGTCGGCCAGGTCGAGTGCGACCTGTACGCCGTACGCGTCGACCTCGGCCTCATCCCGCGGTACTTCGGCAATCGCGACGCCGAGCTTGTCGACGCTGTGCAACTGGGCGAGGCCGGCACGCACCGCGGTAGCGGGCCCGTCGAACAGCACCACTGTCCGGCCGCCTGGCCCTTTGCACCGGCGTCCGCCCGCCTCGACCAAGCTCGACGTCAGCTCGCCGGCTCCCGGTCCGACCGGCGCGGTCACGGCCGCCAGCGCCAGTGGGTGTCCGGTGTGCCCCGGCAGATCGTTCACGAACCGCTCGATCGAGTCGAGGATCTGGTCCGGGTTCCCCGAGACGAAGTGGTCGGCGCCCTCGAGCAGTTCCAGCCGCGCGCCCGGGATGCGCTCAGCCAGGAAACGCGCTCCCCCGACATCGACGAGAGCGTCATCGACCCGGTGCAGCACCAGCGTCGGGATTCGCACCGCGGGCAACGCATCCCGTACGTCGACGAGCGAGTTCATGTCCATCAACGCGCGTACCGTTGAAGGCGTCGCCGACGCACGCATCCGCTGCGCCCACCACTTCTGCATTGGTACGTCGGCCGACGGGCAGCGCAACCGCATGTCGGCCTCCCAGTCCCACCGATTCACCAGGATGTCGGTGTAGGCCGCCCGCTCCTCCTGGGTCTGGGCCCAGGGATAGTCCTCCGACCAGACCCGCTTGGCGTAGCAGCCGTACAGGACCAGCCCAGCGACTCGCTCGGGATGGGCCGCCGCGCACATGATCGCCATCGGCCCGCCCTCGGAGTACCCGACGAGCACTGCTCGGCGGGACCCGACCGCGTCCATGACCGCGAGTACGTCGTGCATCCGCGTCTCGACGTCCGGCAGGCCCGACGGCCGGTCCGACATCCCGGTGCCGCGCTTGTCGAACCGGATGAGCCGGCCGAACGACCCCAGCCGATGCAGGAAATGCGCATGCCGTGGATCACCCCAGTCCAGCTCGAGATGCGACACGAAGCCCGAGATCAAAACGATGTCGAGGTCGCCGCCGCCGGTCACCTGGTACGCGATGTGGAGACCGTCGCTGACGGTGTAGCGGATCGGCTCGACGGCCCGTTTCTCGATCGGCGCGACGAAGCGGTAGCCGCGGCCGTGCAGGGTCCGGATCATCCGTTGCCTGTGGCCGTCGTCCCCGAGCGCCCGCCGTACCTGCTTGATCCGGCTGGTCACCGCGGTCTCGCTGACGAACCGGCCGCCCCAGACGCCGTCCATCAGTTCCTCTTTCGCGACCACCCGGTCACGGTGCGAGACCAGGTAGGCGAGAACATCAAACGCTTGCGGCTCCAACGGCACCGGCACCCCCGCCCGGCGAACCTCGAACAGGGCCGGGTCGAACTCCAGGTCTCCGTCGAACGCGAGCACCACATCTCGACTATGCCGTCTCCGCCCGGCGTGCGGTAGCTTGCGAATCATGTACGTGCAGCTGGGCGCGGTGAAGACCTGGTACGACGAGAAGGGCTCGGGCGAGCCGCTCGTCCTGATGCATGGCGGGCTGGTCGACGCGCGGTGGTTCGACCCGAACGTCGACGCTTTCACCCCGCACTTCCACGTGTACCTGCCGGAGCGGCGCGGTCATGGTCACACGCCGGATGTCGACGGTCCGATCAGCTATCAACTGATGGCCGACGACACGATCGCGTTCCTGGAGACCGTCGTACGCGAACCGGCCGACATCGTCGGGCACAGCGACGGCGCGTTCGTCGCGATGCTGGTGGGGATGCAGCGGCCGGAGCTGGTGAAGCGGCTGGTGCTGATCAGCGGCGGCTTCAGCAAGGCAGGCGAGGCCGTGCCGGACGCGCCGTGGGACGTCGAGGCGATCACGCAGTTCCTTGGGCCGACGTACGGCGAGGTGTCGCCCGACGGCGAGGACCACTTCCCGGTGGTGGCGGCGAAGATCGGCGAGATGGCGTCCAAGGAGCCGCACCTGGAAGCGTCCGAGCTCGGCGCGATCCAGGCGCGGACGCTGGTGATGTTCGCCGACGACGACCTGGTCACGCTGACGCACTCGGTCGAGATGTACGACGCCATCCCGAACGCCGAGTTCGCCGTCGTACCAGGCACCTCCCACTTCCTCACCCAGGAGAAGCCCGCGCTCGTGAACCAGATCGTCCTCGACTTCCTCCTCAACTCCCCGGTGCCGTTGGTCGCCCCAATCCGCCGAGCCCCAACCCCCGACCCCCAGGCCTGACCCCCGCCGACGTCGCTCCCCCGGCCCTGGCGGTGCTCTCCGCGCGCGGCGCATTTGATGGGTCCACCAGCCAAGTTGTGGGTTCCCCGTCTGCATACGGGCGGCGGACCCACAAACTGGTGGGTGAACCCATGAGATGTTGGCGGTGCGGGCGGCGCTTTCCGACAACAGGAGACTGCCCCAGGATGAACCGCGCGTCACCACCAAACGGCGCGTCGCCAAACCTCGAAGGAATCTGACGACGGGTACGCGCTTACTCCCAGTGCTGAGACGGCATCTGCCCACCAGCCCGGGGATCTGATCAAATATCCCCAGTGGTGGCCGGCAGTCCCGCGAAGCTTCCGGCCACCACCCTCAGCTCAGCGAGACAACCCTCCAGCTCAGTGGATAACCCCCAAGCTGGAGGGTTGCCCACTGAGAATCTGAGCGGGCAACCCTCCAGTTCAGCGGGCAACGTCAGCTGTTCCAGCCGGAGCCCTGGAGGGTGCGGGAGCCGAGGGCGTTCTTCTTGCCGGCGTAGAGGTACATCTTGCCGGTCGAGTTGGCGACCGCGATCAGGTCCGGGATCTTGTCGCCGTTCAGGTCGCCGACGCCGGTGAGCGAGCGCATCCCGTTCCAGCCGCTCTTGACCAGCTCGGTCCGCTTCGTACCGCCGGAGAAGCTCAGGCCCTTGTAGAGCCACAGCTTTCCGGTCTTGGTGTCGACGGCAACGAAGTCCGGCTTGCCGTCGCGGGACAGATCACCGACCGCGGTCAGCTTGGTCAGGCTGGTCCACCCGGTCCCGATCTGCTTGCGCGGCCCGAAGCCTCCTCCCTTGCCCGGGTACGCCCACAGCTTGCCGGTCGACTTCTCGATCGCGATCAGGTCCTGGTGCGAGTCGCCGATGATGTTGCCGATGCCGGTCAGATCCCGCATGCCGTTCCAGCCGGACGCGCCGACCTGCACCCGAGTCGAGCCGGACGGCGTCGGCCCCTTGAACAGCCACAGCTTGCCAGTCGACTTCTCCACCGCGACCAGGTCCGGCTTTCCGTCGCCGGTCAGGTCACCGACGGAAGCGATTTCCTTCATCGCGTTCCAGCCGGTGCTGAGCTTGACCGCGCTGCTGCCACCGGAGAACGCGCCCTTGCCGTTGTTCGTGTACCGGTACAGCGCGCCGTCCTGGCGGTCGACGGCGACCATGTCGTCACGGCCGTCGCCGCTCAGGTCACCGGAGTTCGCCAGGTCCACGTCGGAGTGCGCGGACACGTAGGACAGGCCGTACTCCTGCATCGTCTTGTTCAGCGTCGCGGCTGACAGTGTGTGCGTGCCGCCGGAGGGCTTCCACGGATCCCAGACGGTCAGCGTTTTCTTGTTCAGGTCGTAGCCGTAGATCAGGATGGCGTGACCGTAATGGCCCTTCATCCCCTTGTTCCACGGCAGCTTCTCCATCCACACGCCGATCTTCGGCGCGCGCTTCAGGATGCCGATGTCGTGCGCGGCCCAGTTCAGCAGGTTCGTCGCACTGTCGGTGGTGTTGGCGTCCCAGGTCGAGTACCCGAGCGGGTTGATGTAGCTGTTGATGACCGGGAGCGCGGTCTTGTCGTACGTCCCGGAGGTCGTCGTCTTCATCTGCTTCGCCAGCGTGCTCTGGCTGACACTGACGCCGAACGTCCCGAGGCTGACCGCGCTGGACGCCGGCACGCACCAGTAGTTGGTGCTCTGGTAGACGCCCTTGATCTTCAGCTTTCCGGTCTTGGCCAGAGTTGCCGCTGCCGACGCCGCCGGGGCCTGCTCCGCAGCCATCGCCGTCTGCTTCGGCTGGCCGGCAGTGGTTGCCGGCTGCATCGTTCCGCCGGCCTCCGCCGGGGTCGCCGCCTCGACCTCCTCGGTGCTGAGGGCAACCGATCCGTTCTCCGGCGGCGTCTCCGCGGTCGCCGTCGTATCGGCCGTCGCGACGTGTACGACGCCACCGACGACGAGCCCCAGACTCACCACTACAGCACTACCGAGCTTCAACTGCCGACGCTTCATCCAGTCCTCACCTTTGGCGGAACAACCAAACGACGTCCACCCAAACACATCCAGGGTGCAATCCCGGCGCCTGGGTGCCGAAGGCAAGAAATCCGCAGCCTGCGGGAGTTCAGGTGCCTTCTTGTTGCGTGGCGTTGGAGCGAGCGCGGTCGACGTCGAGCAAGGACTTGGCGAGCAAAGCGCTCGCGGCATCGGCCGCCCGATCCGGGTCGCGGTCGCGAATGGCGTCCAGTACGGCGGCATGCGCCGGCGTCGGGTCGTCGTCGGCTACGGCACCGTGGACCAGGGCATCCCGAGCTGCCAGGCCGGCCTCCAGGACAACCTCCATGCGGGTGAGCAGTTCGTTGTGAGTCGAGGCCAGCAGAGCCCGATGGAACGCGAGATCAGCCTCGACGGCGTTGCCACGACCCGCCGCCGCGGCGGACATGAGTTCGAGCGCATGCTCCAAGGCGGCGAGGTCGCCCTCGTCGTGGCGAAGAGCCGCCAGGCGCGCGCTCGCCGGTTCGAAGATGCCACGAACCTCGGCGAGATCGTCGAGCAGTTGGGCATCCGCCCGGCCGCCGAACTGCCAGCGGATCACATCCGGGTCGAGTAGGCGCCACTCGGCACGCGGCTGGACGAACGTACCCCGCTTCTGCCGAGCGTCGACGAGCCCCTTGGCCTTCAGCACGCGCAGGGCCTCACGAACGACGGTCTTGCTGACGTCGAGCTCGGCCTCCAGCGCGACGACGTCGATCGTCTCGCCTTCAGCCAGGTCGCCGCCCACGATGCGCCGGCCGAGCTCCTCGACCACCTCCCCGTGGATACCCCGCCCGCTGTAGCCGCCCGTCCTGGATCTGTTCATGCGCAGTCCTTACCACGCCCGGCCGGCGCAAACGACAAGACTGGTGCATCGCCGAGCACTTTACATGAATACATTTTTTATGACTATATCTTGACAGGTCCCCTCGGCCGCTGCAGGCTCGTGCAACAACACGAACTCACCGGCCGCCAACTCTCGTGCTGGTGACCACGGACTGGTGTGAGATGGGAGATCGACATGAGGCGTTGGCGTCTCGGACGCCGTGGCCGTACGGCGTTGCTGGGTGGCCTGGCACTCTTGCTGGCACTCGGCGGATGCGGCTCCGGGGATGACACAACGGACGCCGGCACGCAGCGTTCCCCGGGGCAGAAGGTCCAGCTCGTCTTCTGGTCCTGGGTACCCGGCGTAGACAAGGCGGTGGCGCTGTGGAACTCGGAGAATCCGGATGTGCAGGTCAAGCTGGAGAAGATCCCGGCCGGCAGCAGCGGTGGCTACGCCAAGATGCACGCTGCCCTGCAGGCGGGTAAGGGCGCACCGGATCTCGCGCAGGTCGAGTACCAGAACATCCCCGAGTTCCTGCTCGAGGACGGTCTGGTCGACCTGACGAAGTACGGCGTCGCGGACAGCCAGGGCAAGTTCGCCGACTGGCAGTGGCGGCAAGTGGCCTACGGCAACGGTGTGTACGCGGTCCCGCAGGCGTCCGGTCCGATGGGCTTCTTCTACCGATCCGACCTGTTCCAGAAGTGGGGCATCGCCGTACCGAAGACCTGGACGGAGTACAAGGCCGCCGCGGCGACGATCCGGCAGAAGGATCCCAAGGTCTACATCGGCACGTTCCCGCCGGGCAACTCGGCCTGGTTCACCTCGCTCGCGTGGCAGGCCGGCGCCAAGTGGTTCTCCGTCGACGGTGACACCTGGGTGGTGAACATCGACTCGCCGGAGACCCTCAAGGTGGCCGAATACTGGGACAGCCTGGTCGGCGACAAGTTGGTCGCGACCGAGCCCGACTTCGCCAACGCGTGGTACAAACACCTGCAGAACGGCCAGATCGCCGGCTGGGTCAGCGCGCAATGGGGCGACTCGATCCTGTCGGGCAACGCGCCGGACACCGCGGGCAAGTGGCGGGTGGCCCCGATGCCGCAGTGGGACGGCGCGCCGTTCGCGTCCGCCAACTGGGGCGGTTCGTCCACCGCGGTTCTCAAGGGTGCGAAGTACCCCACCGAGGCCACGAAGTTCGCCGTCTGGCTGAACTCCGACCCGAAGAGCATCGACCTGTTGATCCAGGGCGGCTACGGCTGGCCCGCGGCCAAGGACGCGTTGCAGGGATCCGCACTGGACAAGCCGTACCCGTTCTTCGGCGGCCAGAAGATCAACGACGTGTTCGCCGAGGCCGACGCCGCGATCGATCAGGACTGGGCGTGGATTCCCACTACGCCGGCCGCCTACCAGCACCTGAACGACGGATTCCAGCGGGCGATCGCCGGTCAGGGCACGTTCGTCGACGCCGTCAAGGCGGCCCAGGCCGCGACCGTCGCCGATCTCAAGGCCAAGGGCCTGAAGGTTCGCGCCGACTGACAACCACCGTCCGGCGTCTGCCCGCGGGGCGGGCGCCGGACCCGGACTCCCTGGAGCCTCACATGACGACACGGAGTACGCGGCGGCGTGCGGTCGCGGGCTTCCTGATGCCCTTCCTGTTGCTGTACGCGGCGTTCTTCATCCTGCCGATCGGCTACGCGGTCTATCAGAGCCTCCTCAAGACCGAGCGCTCCGGCCCGCTCGGCCTGGGCGGCTCGCACCGGGTGTTCGCCGGACTCTCCAACTACACCACGGCGCTGACCGACCCCGGATTCGTCGACAGCATCCTCCGGGTGCTGGGGTTCGCTCTCGTCCAGGTCCCGTTGATGATTGCGCTGGCGACGGCTCTCGCCTTGCTGCTCGACTCGGCATCGGCGTGGGGCGTGCCGCTCTTTCGCGGCGCCTATTTCCTGCCGTACGGCGTTCCGGGCGTGATCGCCTCGATCCTGTGGGGATTCCTCTACGTCCCCGGCGTGAGCCCGATCGTGGACATCCTCGGCAAGACCGGCATCCGCGCCGACTTCCTCGGGTCCGGCACTGTGCTGTGGTCGGTCGCCAACATCGTCACCTGGGAGTTCGCCGGCTACAACATGCTCGTCGTGGTCGCTCAGCTCAAGGCCATCGACACCGACCTCTACGAGGCGGCGCGCATCGACGGCGCGAACGCCTGGCAGGTGGTGCGGCACGTCAAGCTCCCGCTGATCCGGCCCGCGATCGTCCTGACCACGGTCTTCACGATCATCGGCAGCCTGCAGTTGTTCGCGGAGCCGCTCGTCCTGCGCCCGATCAGTACGGCGATCAGTACGTCGTACACGCCGAACCTGGCCGCCTACACGCAGGCCTTCGTCAACAACAACTACGGCCTGGCCGCGGCGCAGGCGGTCATTCTCGCGTTCGTCGCCTGTGTGTTCTCGTTCGGCTTCCTCCGCCTCACGGGGCAGAAGGGTGACAAGCGGTGACCACGCTCACGGACAAACCTGCCCCGGCGGTGCGACCGCCGTCGGCGCCGCGTGCCCGGCGTCGTACCAGAGCTGCACAGCAGTCCCCGCTGGGCTGGCGCATCGTCGTCGTCGGACTGCTCACGGTCGTCGCGCTCTATTTCCTGCTGCCGGTGTACTGGCTGATCGTCGCGGCGACGAAGTCGACCGGCGATCTGTTCGGCAGCTTCGGATTGTGGTTCTCCCGGCCGCAACTGTGGGAGAACCTGCGCAACGTCCTGACGTACGACGGCTCCATCTACCTGCGCTGGACCCTCAACAGCATCCTGTACGCCGGTGCCGGCGCGGCGATCGCAACACTGCTGGCCGCGATGGCCGGCTACGCCATGGCCAAGTACGAGTTCCGGAGCCGCGAACCGGTCTTCAACGTGATCCTCGCGGGCGTCCTCATCCCCGGCACAGCGCTCGCACTGCCGCTGTTCCTGCTCTTCTCCGAGCTCGGTCTGGCGAACACCTACCTCGCCGTACTGCTGCCGTCGATCGTGAACCCGTTCGGTGTGTACCTGTGCCGGATCTACGCCGCTGCCGCCGTACCCGATTCGCTGATGGAGGCGGCGCGCATTGACGGCGCCGGCGAGGCGCGCATCTTTACCTCGCTCGCGCTGCGGATCATGGCGCCGGCGCTGGTGACGATCTTCCTGTTCCAGTTCGTCGGGATCTGGAACAACTACTTCCTGCCCTTGGTGATGCTGTCGGACCCGAAGCTCTACCCGATCACCCTCGGCCTGACCTCCTGGCAGTCCTTCGCCGATCGTCAGCCGGACTTGTACCAGTTGACCGTCGGCGGCGCCTTCCTGTCCGTCATCCCGCTCATGGTCGCGATCCTCGTCCTGCAGCGCTTCTGGCGCAGCGGTCTGACCGAGGGAAGCCTCAAGGGATGACCCGCCTACCCCTGAACGGAATCTCCATGCCCACCCGAAGAACCGTCCTCAAAGCCGGCGTGCTCACGGCGGCACTGCCGAGTCTCACCCTCCCGCGCGCCTACGCCGGTACGACGCCCTCGCTGCCACCACACGGAGAACGGGAGCCCGCGGGCACGCGGATCGAGCGGATTGCCGGCACCGGCGTCCTGTTCCAGTACGACGACGTGGTGCCGTCCTTCGACGGATGGGCACACCAGGAGCCGACCAGGGCCTACCGCAGCCTCGACGGCACCTGGGCGTTCCGCTTCGATCCGGACAATGAAGGACTCCCCCGCGGATGGCACTTGCCCGGCGGCGACCTCGCCGGCTGGGATCGGATCGCCGTCCCCTCCTCCTGGGATCTGAAGGACGAGCCGGACTGGGGCAGCTATGACGGCACAGGCTTCGGCACCGGTACGGCGTTCCAGGACGGGTACGCCTGGTATCGCACCGAGCTCCGGGTGCCGGGCGCATGGGTCGGGAAGCTGGTCCGGCTGATGTTCCTTGCCGTGAACTACCGGGCGGACGTATGGGTGAACGGCCGGTTCGCCGGGGCGCACGAGGGCGGTCACACACCGTTCGCGCTGTCGGTCGGCGATGCGTTGCAGCCCGGTTCCGTCGCGGTGATAGCGGTTCGCGTCCACCGTCGCGCCGACTTCACGGACTACCGGACGGGCACCGGCCCCCTCGACGATCCGCTGGCCGTGCCGTGGAAGCCGGTCGACTACTGGCCCTACGCGGGTATCACTCGCTCGGCTTGGCTGGAAGCCGTTCCGCAGGTGACGATCGCGAAGGTGCTCGTCTCGGCCCAGGACGGCGAGTTCGAATCCCGCGTCATCGTCGCCAACCATGGCACTCGGCAGTTCAGCGGCGACCTGGTGGTGCAACCGGGTCACGGTACCGGACGAAGCGTCGTACCTGTGAACATCGCGCCTGGTGAGGTGACCGTCGTGACCACATCGCTGGAGATCGCCGGGGCGCCACCGTGGCGCGCCGACAGTCCACGGTTGCTCAGGGCAACTGTTCAGCTGCGCTCGCGGGACCGGGCCGTCGTTGACCAGCTGTCGACGACGTACGGCGTACGGTCGGTGCACGTGGACGGCACGTTGCTGAAGGTCAACGGTGAACCCCAGTTCCTGAAGGGGTTCAACTGGCACGAGGAGTCCGCCGCACATGGTCGTTCGATGACGATCAGCGAGTACGAGCACGAGCTCGGCCACGCGCTGGAGACCGGCGCGAACTTCCTGCGCAACTGCGTGTACAACCGCCATCCGTTCGTGTACGACTGGGCGGACAGGCACGGCGTGTTCGTCATGGACGACATCGACAACATGTGGCTGAACACCGACCAGGAACGCGTCCAGACCGAGCGCTACGGACTGTCCCGGGCGCTGGCCGCGACGATGGCGTGGAACCAGCACAACCGGCCGTCGGTCATCTTGTGGTGCCTGCAGAACGAGTCCGAGATCGACGCGAACGGCGCGCCCGTGTATCGCGCCTGGCTGCAGGACATGAAGGACGCGATCAGGGCGCTCGACATCCAGAACCGGCCCGTCACCTGGGCGTCGGCGACGTCCTGGGACCCGGCGTTCGACATCGCCGACGTCGTCGGCTTCAATGAGTACTTCGGCTATTTCTACGGCAAGAACGAGGACCTCGGCCCCACCATCGACGCGGTGCACCAGAACCACCCGGACAAGCCGATCATCATCACCGAGAACGGATCGTGGTCGTATCTCGGCCAGCACGGTCCGGACACCGAGCAGGGCAACGAGGAGTGGCAGGCCGCCAACTTCCGCTCGCACTGGCACCAGGTCACAGATCGCCCGGACTACGTGGCGGGCTACCTGTTCTGGGTGCTGAAGGACTACAAGGAGCGGCTGGGCTACAACGAGGAGCTCAACGGCATCTCCACCATGGGCCTGCTCGGCTTCGACTCCACCACCCGACGACTCGTGTACGACGACTTCGCCGCCGCGGCGCTCCCGGAAGGCCGATGACCGATGATTCCCGCACACCTGCCACAGCGTTTGACGATCACGCTCTGGGACTTCTCGTGGTACACCCAGACCGCAGCCGGCGAACCCTTCCACGATCTCGACGCGGCCTTCGGCCAGGCCGTCGACCGCGGCTACAACACGGTCCGGATCTGCGCCATGCCGTACCTGCTCTTCGGCGACCACGGCATCGACACCACTCGGCTGCGCATCGCCGGTATGGGCGGCTCGGTCGGCGCCCGCACCCGCTGGTACGACGTACGGGGTGGTGCCGTCATCGACGGCCGGCAACGACTGCGCGAACTCTTCGAGTCGGCGCGGCGGCATGACTGCTTCGTGATCCTGTCGTCCTGGGAGTACCAGCAGAGCCCCGCCTTCCTCGAGACCCGCGACTGGTACGACGCTCTGGTGAACGTCGCGCCCGAAGAGCGACATCGGACCATGGCCTTGGCGATGTCGGATCTCGTGCAATACCTCAAGGACTGCGACCTTGCCGATCGCATCGCGTACGCGGAGCTGCACAACGAGGTCGACCTGAGCCGGCTGCGCGACGTCGGCAGTGATCCGTACTGGGGGCAACGCGGCCACGTCTCGGAGGCCGTCGACCTGATGCGCAAGCGCCACTCCGATGTCTTGTCGACCTCCTGTTACGGCATCACGCCGTACCTCGACATGGACGCCGTTCCGGACAACGGGCAGATCGCGCATTTCCACGTCTATGTGTACGGCGTGCTCTCGGCGCTGGAGGAATGGGCAGGCGTACGGGTGCCACCGCCGGAGTTTCCGCGTCCCGCACTGCGATCCCTGTTGCGGGAGGACGCGCCGGAATTCGCCACCTACGCCACGGCGGCGGAACAGTGGCGGCTCGAAGCGACCGGCGTGTCGGCGAGCATGTTCTACAGCTACGACTGGGTCGACCCGGTCAAGTGGGATCGCTGGCTCTACGAGAACTACGGCGCATTCCGCGTCGCGATGCGACAGGCGATCGACGATCGGCTGGACGTGATCGGGCGCTGGGCGGACCGTCACGACGTTCCGGCGGTCATCGGCGAAGGGTGGATCGGCTACACGCCGCTGCTCGCCGAGTTCGAGGACGGGCCCGTCGGGCAGGGCATCGCGGAGTACGCGGTCGAGAAGTGTATCGAGCACGGGTTCTGGGGCACCGTCCTCGGCTCCAACTCGGCACCTCACCATCCCGGCTGGCGCAACGTCGAGTGGCAGCGGCGCTGGAACCAGCGTCTGCTGAACGCCTGACTGCGCGGCTTGCTCAGCAGGCTCGGATGTGCCACCGTTAATTCATAAATTATGTTTCGACTGAGGAGGCGTCGGTGCGATTGACGGGGCGGGTGATCGTGGTGACCGGGGCCGCGTCCGGGATCGGTGCTGCCTGTGTCGAGCGACTGCTGGCCGACGGCGCTTCGGTGGTGCAGGTCGACGTGCAGCCGTGTAAGGAGCTGCCGGGCCGGGCGATCGCCGTACTGGGTGATGTCACCGCGCAGGACACCTGGGCCGAGGTGCGGTCGCGCGGCCGTGACGAACTCGGACCGATCGACGGGCTCGTCAGCAACGCCTTCATCGTCGATGTCCGGCCGGCGCACGAGTTGTCACCCTCGAGCTGGCAGCGTCAGCTCGACGTGAATCTCACCGCCGCCTTCCTTGGCTTCCAGGCTCTGTACGACGACCTGAGGTCCGTCGTACTGGTGTCGTCGGTGCACGCACTGGCCGGGATCCCCGGGCATCCGGCGTACGCGGCGAGCAAGGGGGCACTGGTAGCTCTTGGGCGGCAATTGGCGGTCGAGTACGGCGGCTCGATCCGGGTGAACACAGTGCTTCCCGGGCCGGTGGACACCGCTGCGTGGGATCGCGTCAGCTCCGAAGGCAAGGAGCGCAGTGCGCAGGCGACGGCGATGGGGCGGATTGGCCGGCCGGACGAGGTGGCGCAGGTCGTTGCGTTCCTGTTGTCCGAGGAGGCGTCGTACGTGACTGGAGCCAGCGTGGTGGTCGACGGTGGTTGGTCCGCGGTGAAGGACTCGGCGTGAGATCTCGGCATGAGACGGAGAGTGGTGTGACGGGGATTCAGCGCGGGCTCCACGGGCAGATCGTCGAGACGATGGCGCAGCGCATCCTGTCCGGGCAGATCCCACAGGGAGCGACCATCAACGTGCCCGATCTGCAAGCCGATCTCGGGGTGAGCCTGACCGCCGTGCGCGAGGCGTTGAAGGTACTGACCGCGAAGGGGCTCGTCGACGCGCGGCAGAAGCGCGGGACGTTCGTACGGCCGCGGTCGGACTGGCACCTGCTCGACGCGGACATGATCCGCTGGCACCTCGACGACGACGTACGGCCGGAACTGCTCGAGGAACTGCACGAGGTTCGCGGGATCGTCGAGCCGGCCGCGGCCCGGCTGGCCGCCTTGCGTGCCGAGGAATCCCACTTGGTTGCCTTGGACAAGGCCTTGGAATCGATGGCCTCGGCAACTGACGATCGCGCGGCGGTTGCCGCGGATCTCGCCTTCCACCGAGCGTTGCTGGTGGCAACGGGGAACGAGCTGCTGACCAAGATGGAAGTCATCATGGAGACCGGGCTGGCCGATCGCGACCGGCTGGTGCACAAGCTGAAGCCGTCGGACGATCCGGTGCCGAGCCACCGGCGGGTGGTGGACGCCGTACGCGCGCATGATCCATCGGCAGCCGAGTTGGCGATGCGGGAGCTGCTCGCCAAGGCGGCCGAAGACCTGACCGAGGTGCGCAAGTCGGGGCGGCGCCGGTGAAGATCGAGCGCATCGAGACCTTCCTCGTGCCACCCCGCTGGCTGTTCTGCCGGATCGAGACAAGCGATGGCGTGGTCGGCTGGGGCGAACCGGTCGTCGAGGGCCGCGCCGAGGTCGTCCAGACCGCGATCGAGGTACTGTCGGAGTACTTGATCGGCCAAGACCCACTGCAGATCGAGCGGCACTGGCAGGTGCTCTCGAAGGGCGGCTTCTACCGCGGCGGTCCGGTCCTGAGCAGTGCTGTCGCCGGGCTCGACCACGCGTTGTGGGACCTCGCCGGCAAGGTGTACGGCGCTCCGGTCGCCTCGCTGCTCGGTGGACGCGTGCGTGATCGCGTCCGGGTCTACGCCTGGGTCGGCGGGGACGAGCCTGCCGCGGTGGCCGACCAGGTGTTTGAACAGGTCGAGGCGGGGATGACCGCGGTGAAGATGAACGGGAGCGGGCGGATCTCGCCGTCACCGTCAGTTGCCGAGATCAACGACATCGTCGCGCGGCTCGGTGCCGCCCGCGGCGCACTCGGCGATACCCGCGACGTCGCCATCGACTTGCACGGCCGGGTCGGGGTTGCCGGCGCGCGGCGGATTCTGCGCGCTGTCGAAGATCTGCAGCCGCTGTTCGTCGAAGAGCCGGTGTTGCCTGAGCACATGGCTCACCTCGCCGAGGTGGTCAGCACATCGACCGTTCCGGTCGCTCTCGGCGAACGGCTCTATCATCGGGCCGACTTCTTGGCGCCGTTGAATGCGGGTGTCGCGGTGGTGCAGCCTGACGTGTCCCATGCGGGTGGGATCTCCGAGCTGCGCCGGATCGCCGTACTGGCCGATACGCACGGAGCGATGGTCGCGCCGCACTGTCCCCTGGGGCCTATCTCGCTCGCAGCCAGTCTGCAGGTCGCGTTCGCTACGCCGAACTTCCTCATCCAGGAGCAGAGCCGCGGCATCCACTACAACGTCGCCAGCGACCTCACGTCGTACGTGACGGATCCCGCGCCCTTCACTTGGGTCAACGGCCACGCGGAGTGGAATCCCTTGCCTGGCTTGGGAGTCACGGTAGACGAAGCAGCCGTCCGCGCCGCCGCCAAGACCGGTCACGCCTGGCGCAACCCGGTCTGGACCCACGAAGACGGCTCCTTCGCCGAATGGTGATGGGGTTACCCGAGGGGCAGATCGAGTACGACGTTCGGCACCGTCGTGGTGTTGGTTGTGCGGATGCTGTTGATCTCGGTCGCGGTCAGGGCTCGTTTGTAGATGCGCACCTCGTCCATCGAGCCGTCGAAGTGATGCGCTCCGTCCAGCCGCTGGCCGACGTACATCTTGAAGGGTCGGGCCGGGCTGACCGAGCCGGTCGGCGCGGTAACGGATGCGGCCTGGGTGCCGTCGACCCAGATCGACAGGGTGCCGGCCTTGCGTTGCAGGGCGACGTGGTGCCACGCGTTGTCGTTATAGGCCTTGGTCGTCGCGACGGCGGCGGTGTTGCCGGTGGTTGTGATCAAACCGCGGATGCGGCTGTCCGCGGGTTCGGCGCGCAGCCAGAACTGCGAGAACTCGTTGATCCCGTAGCCCCAGAAGATGGCCTGGTTCGCCGTACTCGCGCCGTACTTGATCCACGCCATCGCGGTGAAATCACCTGCGCCGACCGCGAGCGACTCGGCGAACGGCAGCTGGATCGCATCGTCGACTCCATCGAGATCGCGCGCCTGCCCGTACTTCCCGGTGACCGCGGTGGTGCCACCACGGAGGTAGCTGTTGTTGCCGAGGCCGGAGACGTCAGGCGTGGTGGTCCCGAGCGGCGCGTCCGGGTGACCGATGTCGGTCTCGGTGAACCGCGCGAACCGGATTTGATCACGCGCGTCGACCGAGCCGCCTTCGTACAGCAGCCCGATCTCACCGGTGTCCAGGATCGCCATGTCGGAGTAACCCGACCAGTCGCTCGTGATTCTCGTGCCGTCGGCAACCGACTGCCAGGTCTTGCCCTCGTCGAAGCTGGACCGGATCGTCATGTACCGGCGCCGGTCCGGATCGGCCGGCGCGGCGAACAGAATCCGGTTGTACTTGTCGCCTCGGTCAACTGCCCTGAGGCGTTGCAACGAACCCTGCACCACCGGGGTGGTCAGTCCGGAAATCGTTGCGTACGGCGCCGTGTACGTCTCACCGCCATCGTTGCTGACCGCAAACATCCGGCTCGCACCGGAGCTTCCACCGTTGTTGCGGGCACCGGCATAGATGCCGCCGTCAACCTTCTCGACCACGCTGATCTCCTGCGGCACGGCGCCATCCGTCCGGACGTCTGTCGCACCCTTGTGCCAGGTCGCGCCGTGGTCGTCGCTGTAGACAAGCTGGCCAGCCTGACCACCGTCACCGTTGTCGTAGTTGGTGCCGGCAACCAGCCGGCCGGCGTGCGCACCGCGAGTCAGTTGAATGCCATGCACCGGGCCGGTCGCATACCAACCCCAGGCCGGATCGTCGATTTGATCACCGATATTTCTCGCCGTACTCCAGGTCCTGCCGTCGTCATCACTGAACTGCACGTACGGCGTCCTCGGCCGGCTTGTCGTACCGGGATCCATTGTGGTGAGCAACACGATCCGGCCGGTCTCGTAGTCGACGATCGGCGCCGGGTTGCCGCGGGTGGCGACGGCGTTCGGGTCAGCATCGGTGCCGGACAGCACGGTCTGCGCCGCCGACCACGTACGCCCGTCATCGTCAGACCGGCGCATCACCAGATCGATCTCCTGCGAGTCAGCACACCAGGCGCGGCGGGCTTCGGCGAAGGCGAGCAGCGTGCCTGCTTTGGTCTTGACGATGGCGGGGATCCGGTAGCAGCCGTAGCCGGCATCCCCCTT
This sequence comes from Kribbella antiqua, assembly GCF_004345665.1. GTDB lineage: Bacteria > Actinomycetota > Actinomycetes > Propionibacteriales > Kribbellaceae > Kribbella > Kribbella antiqua. The sequence continues at coordinate 207,261 of NZ_SLWR01000008.1, read as the reverse complement.
GTTGAAGAGCACGGTCTGGGTGATGGCGGTCGGCTGCATCTCGTCCTGGGCCATCTCGTTCTGGGCCATCTCGTTCTGGGCCGCAGACGCGGGTACAGCCGGTATGAGGAGACTGAGGGCGATGAGGAGCGGAAGTGGTTTAGGCATGGGCGGATGCCTCCAAGGAAACTGAAAGTAAACAACGGGGCGGGTTGTTCGATAGGTAATTTATCCACCTCGCCACCGTCCAAAACGCGGCACATCGGACGTCCTATGTCTTTATCGATCCAATAGCGTGGACCCCTGAGGAGGAACCCATGGATCTGCTTCCCGAACTGCGGGCCCGCAAGCTGCTCGCCATCATCCGCGCGGACGGCGCCGACCGCGCCCTTGAATGCATCCGCACCCTGGTCGACGCGGGCATCACCGCGCTCGAGGTCTCGCTCACTACGCCCGACGGAGTCGACGCCATCGCCACCGCGCGGAAGGAATACGACCCGAGCATCCTGATCGGCGCGGGTACCGTCGTCACCGCTGCCCAAGCGGACGAGGTCGCGGCCGCCGGCGCCGGCTTCGCCGTCACCCCGGCGATCACCCGCGGCGCCCACCGCAGCGTCGAGCTCGGCCTGCCTCTCCTCTGCGGCGCCCTCACCCCCACCGAGGTAGTCGCCGCGCTCGACCTCGGCGCCACCGCCGTCAAGATCTTCCCCGCCAAGGTCTACGGCCCCGGCTACCTCCGCGAACTCCTGGCCCCGCTCCCCGGCACCCCACTCATCGCCGTCGGCGGCGTAGACGCCCAAACCGCCCCCGAATACCTAGCCGCCGGCGCCCTGGCAGTAGGCGTAGCCTCCCCCCTCCTAGGCAACGCCGCCACTGGCGGCCCCCAGTCGGAGTTGGCCACCCGAGCCGCAACCTTCCTCAAAGCAGTCGAATAGGCCTGCCCGTGACCGCCCTGCAACGCACCAGCCAACGCCCGCTCAACCCGTAGCGCGGGCGGTCCGCCGGCGAACTAACCTCCGACCAACCAACCGCCGCTGCCTCATAGGCACTGGACTCGCACCACGGAGCACATGGATGACCGACCTCCTGACCATCGGCGAAACGATGGTTTCCTTGCGGACTGCTCGGGCGATGCGGCTGGGCGGGGATGCTCATTTGTCGATCGCCGGTTCCGAGAGCAACGTCGCGATCGGACTTAGCCGGCTGGGGCATCGGGCCGCGTGGGTAGGAGCTGTGGGCAACGACGAGCCGGGGCGGCTGATCCAGCGGACGCTCAAGGCCGAGGGCGTCGACACGAGCTGGCTGCGATTCTCGGACGAGTCGTTCACCGGGTTCATCGCGTTCGACCAGCCGTCGCACGACATCACCCGGGTCAGCTACCACCGTCGCGGCTCGGCCGGTTCCACTCTCACCAGCGCGGAGTGCCTCGCCGCTCTGGAGGCGTCCACGCCACGACTCCTCCACGTCACCGGCATCACCCCCGCGCTCTCCGACTCCGCCCGCGCCGCGATCCTGGACGTCGTACGAGCCGCTGCGGATTCCGGCGTACGGGCGTCTCTGGACGTGAACTACCGCGCTCGCCTCTGGTCGCGAGCCGAAGGGGCTAGTGCGTTGCGTGAGCTACTTCCCTTCGTACGCACGGTTTTCGCGTCCGACGACGAGCTCGACATCCTTACCGACGCCACCGAGCCGGTCCGCGAACTACTTGCCAACGGCATCGATGAGGTCGTCGTCACCGCCGGCGGCAAGGGCGCCTGGGCCCACTCAGCGGCCGGCGTCATCCACCGCCCCGCCCTTCCCGTCACTGTCGTCGACAGCATCGGCGCCGGCGACGCCTTCGTCTCCGGCTACCTCTCCGCCAGCCTCGACGATCTCTCCCCCGAATCCCGCCTGGACCGCGCCACCACCTCCGGCGCCTTCTGCGTCACCGCCACCGGCGACTGGGAATCCCTCCCCACCCGAGACGACCTGACCCTCCTCTCCCACTCCCACGGCACCGCCCTCCGCTGAATCGGTACCGAACGACAGCCACCGCTAACAGCCCGAAATCCCCGGCGGACACAGCGGTTTGCGCACAACGGTGCGCAAGGACAGGAGGTAGTCCACCTCAAGGTGCCCGCTGAGCGTGGGTCCGGCGTATGCCGCGTCCCGGATCACCACTACCTCCTATCCCTTGGTCCCCGACGCACCCCATGGCGGATCGGGCGGCCTGCACCAGGCAACAGGCCGCCGGACCGGCCAACGGGTAGTACTCCCGTTGGCGTCACCGCGAGCTGCCGCAACGCGGCGTGCGGCTTCACTGGCCCGGGACTACTACCCGTCCTTCGGTACGCCGACCGACACCCAAGGGCAGATGAGAGCACCATCCCCGCGTCAGTCGGCTCGGGGCAGCCGCGGAACCTGCAGGGGCCGGGAGGGTTGCAGTTGACACTGTGTGAGGTTGGACAGTGAGGGTGTCATGGTGAACATCGGAGAATTTGCTCGGCTCGGCGGGGTGTCGACGCGCATGCTGCGGCACTACGACGCCATCGGCGTACTCAAGCCTGCTCACGTCGACCCACACAGCAACAGACGCTCGTACGACGTAGCACAACTGCCGACGCTGAACCGTCTGATCGCCCTCAAGGGACTCGGCTTCAGCCTGGACGAGATCGGCCAACTGCTCGGCGAAGGCGTGGATCCCGCGGAGATGAAGGGGATGCTGCGGCTGCGGCAGGCTGAGTTCGAACGGCGGGTGCGGCACGATCGCCACGTGCTCGACCGAGTCACAGCGAGACTCCGACTGATCGAGCAGGAGAACCGCATGAACGCCCAGATCGAAACCAAGCAAGCCGACGCAGTGACCATCGCGGCCCTCACGGCCACCGCCCAAGACGCGAGTCCCCAGAGCACCGGCCACGTGCTGCGCACCCTGTTCGAGCAGGTCATCGAGCGGATGGAAGCCGTCAACGCCGACCGAACCACACCGATCGCCCGCTACGTCTCAGTCGCCGGCAGCCCACACGTCGAGATCATCGCGGGCTACGCCGTCGACGCGGTCCCCGGCCTCGAGACCCAATCCCTGCCAGCCGTCGAGGTCGCCTCAACCATTCACGAGGGCCCGGTCGCCGGCATCGCCACCGCCTACCAAGACCTGGCCCACTGGGCCGAAGCCAACGGCCACCACCCCCTGCTCGAGTCCCCCCGCTGGCGCCACCACTTCCTCGAAGCAAACGGCAACGACGAATCCCACTGGATCATCGAACTCCAGCTAGAACTCACCTAGCTGTCCCTCGCCGACGACCTCACACCCTCGACTGGTTGCTCCAAGCAATGGATAGCTTTGTCACTGGGGATGCGGGGCAACCGCTAGGCGGATCTGCTGCACTCACCAAGCTCACACGCCGGTCGGCAACGCTCCACCACTCGGCGCCGTGCGGCTCGCCGTGCTGCTTGGTGAGTGTCACAGGTCCGGCCGGCGGACGCCCAGACCATCACAATCGCCGGTGCCGACGCCGTCCGTCGGCGGGAAGTCGCCGAATTCGCACCGTTGTGATGGCCTGGCGGTCCACCTGACTACGAGAGCAGGTCGGGGTCTGACTCCAGCTCCTTCTCGGGATCCAGCGGCAGGACGATCTTGAAGCGGGTGTCGCCGGGCTGGGATTCGACGCGGAGGTCGCCGTGATGTTTCTTGACCACGATGCGCCAGGAGATGTCGAGGCCGAGGCCGGTGCCCTCACCGATGGGCTTCGTGGTGAAGAAGGGTTCGAAGATGCGGCGGCGGATCTCCGGTGGGATACCCGGGCCGGTGTCGCCGATCTCGACAACGGCGTACGCGCCGTCCTTGCGGGTCCGGATCGTCAGCGTGCCCGATCCGCCCATCGCGCTGACTGCGTTGTCGATGATGTTCGTCCACACCTGGTTGAGCTCGGCGGCGTACGCCGGGATCGCGGGCAGGTCGGGATCGAAGTCCTTCACCACTTCCAGGCCCTGCAGCTTGCCCGACATCATCACCAGCGTCGACTTCAGCAGCTCGCGCAGATCGACGACCTGGTACGGCGCTCTGTCGATCTGCGAGTACTGCTTCGCGGCGCCGACCAGCGTGGAGATCCGGGTGACCGAGTCGTCGATCTCGTTCATCAGCGACTCGGTGTCGATCGTGTACATCAGCCAGCGCACCGCGCCTTCGAGGTACTTCGGACCGACCGCGGTCAGCACCTCTTCCATCCACGGCACATCCAGACCGGCCGCGGCGAGCACTGGCGCGACGTCCCAACTGGCTTGGACGTCATGGTCGTCGAGCCAGTCGGTCAGCGCGTCCTCGCGGTCGGACAACTCCATCGGCGGAATGTCCTTGTCCTTGTTCTTGTCCAGCCGCTCGACCGCGTCGTCCTGCAGCGCGACGATCTGGTGCAGTTTCGTCGCGTCAAGGGTGCCGTCGGCGAGCATCGCCAACTTCGACCGCATCCCGGAAACTCGCTGCCGCAGCGTTGCCGCGGCCCGGACCGCCGCCGCGGCCGGGTTGTTCAACTCATGGGTGAGGCCGGCCGACAAGGAGCCCAGGGCAAGCAACCGCTCGCGCTCCCCCAGGGTCTCGTTGGTACGGCGCATACCCATCACAAAGCCCTCGATGAGGTGCACCGCCATCGGGAACCAGGTGTTCATCATCGTCGCCATCGTCTCGGCGCTGATGACGAAGAACTCCGACGGCTGGATCACCTGCATCGTTGCCGTGTACGACTTGTGGTCGATCGCACCGAAGAAGGCGTTGAACGCACCCGCGTACACGCCGCGCTGGCTGGTCCGGTTGATCTCGACCAGCTCGCCGTGGGACAGCTTGCACAGCCGGAGCTCGCCGGACAGCAGCACGTAACAGCAGGTCGCCTCATCGCCCTCGTTGAACACGGTTCCGTCGTGCACCGACTCGACGTACCCGGCCTCGGACAGCCAGTTCAGCTGCTCCTCGGTCAGGCTCTCGAACAGGAACAGCGTGCGCAGCTCGTCCGGCGGCAGCCGCCGCGGCTCCTCGGTGTGGACAGTCATCAGAGCATCTCCAGGTATCGGTGCACCAGTGTCACGGCCATCGCTCCGTCGCCGACCGCGGAGGCGACCCGCTTCACCGACTCGGCCCGTACGTCGCCGGCGGCGAACACGCCCGGCATGCTCGTCTCCAGGTGGTACGGCTCCCGCTCCAGCGTCCAGCCCGGCGGCTTGCCGTGCAGGTCCGGGCCGGTGAGCACGAAGCCGCGCTCGTCGCGAAGCAGGTCACCCGGCAGCCAGTCCGTCCGCGGCGCCGCACCGATGAACACGAACATCCACTCCGTGTCCACCTCACGGCTCTCACCGGTCGCACTGTTGTGCAGGATTGCCCGTTCGAGGTGGTCCGAGCCCTTGCAGGAGACCACCTGCGTACAGGTGTGGACCTCGATGTTGTCGATCTCGTCGATCTGATTGATCAGGTACGACGACATCGTGGCCGTCAACGATGGTCCTCTTACCAGCATATGCACGCGTTTGGCATGTTTCGAGAAATAGACCGCGGCCTGGCCGGCTGAGTTCGCGCCGCCGATGATGTAGACCTCCTGGCCGGCACAGCTCGGCCCTTCGGTCGTCGCCGAGCCGTAGTAGATGCCGCGGCCGCACAGGTCGTCGACACCGGGCGCTTCGAGCGTCCGGTACGAGACGCCGGTCGCCAGGATCACCGAGTGCGACGAGATCTCACTGCCGTCGGAGAACCGCAACCGACGAGCGGATCCCAGCGTCTCCAGCCCGACCACCTCCCGCGCGGTCAGCAGCTCCGCGCCGAACCGAACCGCCTGCCGCCGGGCCCGATCGGTCAGCTGAGCGCCCGAGACGCCGTCCGGGAAGCCCAGATAGTTCTCGATCCGGCTCGACTGACCGGCCTGACCACCGGTCGCCAACTGCTCGACCAAGACGGTCCGGAGGCCCTCACTCGCGCCGTACACGGCAGCACCGAGGCCGGCGGGTCCGCCGCCGACCACGACCAGGTCGTAGAAGTCCTTCGCCGGGGCGGTGGAGAGCCCGACCTTGTCGGCCAGCTCGGACTCGGTCGGCGCGACCATGACCGTGCCGTCGGGCGTGATGATCACCGGGAGGGTCGAACCGTCCAACCCGGCCGCTTCCAGCAATCGCTTGCTTTCCTCCTCGTCGACGCCGTACCAGCGATAAGGCACGGCGTTGCGCGCGAGGAAGTCGCGGGCCGCGAACGACGGCGCCGACCAGCGGTGACCGATCACCCGGGTCTCGTCGGTCGACGGCTCCGGGGTCGATTTCCACAGGTCGAGCATCGCGTCGACCACCGGATAGAGCTTCTCCTCCGGTGGATTCCACGGCTTCAGCAGGTAGTGGTCGAGGTCAACCACGTTGATGGCCTGGATGGCCGCGTCGGTGTCGGCGTACGCCGTGAGCAGCACACGCCGAGCCAACGGGAACAAATCCATCGCGGCTTCGAGGAACTCGATGCCGGACATTTGTGGCATCCGGTAGTCGGCGAGCAGCAGCGCCACCGGCTCGCCGCGCAGCTTGAGCTCGCGGAGGGCATCCAGCGCCTGCCCTGGATTCTCCGCCCGGACAATGCGGTGCTCCTCGCCGTACCGGCGGCGCAGATCACGGGCGATCGACCGGGACACCCCCGGATCGTCGTCCACGGTGAGAATCACCGGTCGGGTCGTTGACGCTGTCATGCCTCCTTCATACCAGCGCGGGCCCACAAAGCGGCACCGGAAATCCACAGGACCCGCGCGGTTGGCCGAGGTCTCATGGGCCGCAGCTCAGGCAGGGCCAGAGCTGACCGCAGCGTGAACACAGCCCATCCGCACTCGGCGCAGGCAGCCACACCGCACCCAACTGGTCGTCTGCTGGTACGGCGATCGGCGGTGTGCCCTGGTCGACCAGCGGACGCGCGGGTGGCGTGGCGCTGGGGAACCAGTGCACCTGAGTGCGCCCGCCGGCGCCGTGGACGGCCAGCAGGGCTTCGATGCCGCCGTCCCAGCTGGAGGTGCTTGGCCAGCGGCCGCGCCACCGGACGGCGACTGTGCCGTCGGACCACTCCACACCTTCGGCCAGCGTGCCTGCGCCGCGCATGTCTGAGGTGCCGCTCACACCGGAGACATCGGTGTGGCGTACCAACCGGAAGAGACGGGCCTGCCGCTGCATCGTGTTCACCTCTGCAGCTTGGCCCGGCACACGCTGCCCACAACAGGTGTGGTCTGTGGGCTACCTGAACAGCCCACACTGCCTTTGGCTATTGGGTTCTGACGGGTTTTGTCGGTGAGGGCTTGTAGCTTTCACTGTGCGCACCGCAACCACCAGGCGTGACGAGTGAGCGGGCCCTGACCGGCCCAGTGACAACGGGGAGGATGCTGTGGCTGAGGCAGCGTTCGGCGTGCAGTTGAGGCAGTCCAGGCAGGCGGCCGCCTTGAGTCTGCGGCAGTTGGCAGTGCGGGTCGGCTACGACCACAGCTATCTGTCCCAGGTGGAGCGTGGCCAGCGGCCCGGTTCTGCGGATCTGGCCCGCCTGTGCGACCGGGAGCTCGGCACCGGCGACAAGCTGACCGCCAGCTACGCGGAGATGCACCGCAAGCCAGAGCCTCCCGCGGACCCGCTGGAAGCCGCCTGGCTCGCGCTGACCAGTGCCTACGACGTGCGGCCGGCCGAGGAGCTCGGCGCCGCGCGCGACATCCCGCCGGCTCAGCTGCTGCCGGAGCTCGTCGCAGAGGTCCAGTTGCTGCAGGGGCAGCGCTCGACCGGCACCGCGGTTCGGTCGGCGCAACTGTGTGTGCTCATCGCGGAGACGTTGACCGGGCTCGGCCAGTTGGGTACGGCGAGGCGGTGGTGGCGCGCGGCTCGAGTCGCCGCGGACAGCTCGGGCGAGGCGTGGGTTCGCAGCGTGGTTCGGGCCAGGGAAGCGGTCAGCGGGCTGGCCGAGCGGCGCGACCCGACGGAGTTGCTCGAGCTGGCCGACGAAGCACTAGAGCTCACCAAGCCGCCGCTGGCCGACGGAGCCGCACAGAGGCCGGTTGCGACGCGGCCCGGCTGCGTTGTGCAGGCGCAAGCTGCTCGGGCCCGGGTGCTTGCCGAGCTGGGGCGTGCCGCCGAGGCGCACCAGACCCTGCAGCAGCTGCTGGGCGTCGCCGATGAGTTGCCCTTGGCAAGTACGACGGGCGCGCAGCTGAGCGACCTGACGGCGTACGAGGCGCGGTGGGCTGAAGGGCAAGTCTGCGCCAGCCTCGGGTACGGCGCTGCCGGGTGCGTGCTGCTGGCGCGGGCGCTCGAGCTGTGTCCTGCCGGGTGGCTGGCTGAGCGGGCTGGAGTGGAGCTGGGGCTGGCGGAGTGCCTTGTGGTGGACGGAGAGATCGCAGCCGGCCTGTCTCTGGCAATGCGGGTGCTGGTCGAGCTGCCCGACGAGTGGCACACCTATTACTTGTACGACGCGGCTGAGCGCGTACTGAGCGTCGTACGGGGGAAGGCGGCTGGGGCGTGGGAGTTGCAGGCGCTGCTGGGACGGCGCGCGTACCTGGGCAACCGGAGTGTGGGCAGTGGGTCGAGGAACGAAGGAAGGCAGGGGTAGCGTGCCCTGGGTGACAGGTGAACAGCGGGGAACGACAGTGACGGACGCGTGGGACTTCGCAGTCGAGCTGCGGAGCGATCCGGCGACGGCGGAGGCCCGGGCGGCTGCGCTGGCGAAGCCGGGGTTCGGGCAGGTGTTCACGGACCACATGGTCGTGGCTCCGTGGACGGCGGAACGCGGGTGGCATGACGCGCGAGTGACGGCGTACGCGCCGCTCAAGGTCAGCCCGGCTGCCGCCGTACTGCATTACTCGCAGGAGATCTTCGAGGGCCTCAAGGCCTACCGGCACGCGGACGGGTCGGTCTGGTCGTTCCGGCCCGAGCGCAACGCCGCACGGTTCACCAAGAGTGCGGAGCGACTGGCGCTGCCGCAGCTGCCGGAGGAGGAGTTCGTCTCCGCTCTGCGCGCGCTCGTGACGGTAGACGAGCCCTGGGTGCCGTCTGCCGACAGCGGCGAGACCAGCCTGTACTTGCGGCCCTACCTGATCGCCACGGAGGCTGCGCTGAGCGTCCGGCCTGCCCGTGAGGTGCTGTTCGGCGTCATCGCGTCTCCCGCCGGTCCGTACTTCGCTACTGGCCCCAAGCCGGTCTCCATCTGGCTGACGACCTCCACCGTCCGTGCGACGCCAGGCGGGACGGGAGCCGCCAAGTGCGGCGGCAACTACGCAGCCAGCCTGGCCGGCTTGGCCGAGGCAGTAGCCAACGGCTGCGACCAGGTCGCTTTCGTCGACGCAGTCGAGCACAAGTGGCTCGAAGAGATCGGCAGCATGAACCTGTTCTTCGTGTACGCCGATGGCCGCATCGCCACGCCAGAGTTGTCCGGCTCCATCCTGGAGGGGGTCACCCGGGCCTCGGTGATCGAGCTGGCGGCCGATCTCGGGCACACAGTCGAGGAGCGGAGGGTCTCCGCGGACGAGTGGAAGGACGGCGTCCGCAGCGGCGAGATCACCGAAGTGTTCGCCTCGGGGACCGCCGCCGTCATCACGCCGATCGGCCGGCTGGCCTGGCCGGACGGCGACCTGACCATCGGCGACCACTCCGTCGACCACGGGGTCGGCCCGGTCACCAAGTCGATCCGCTCGACGCTCCTGGACCTCCAGTACGGGCGCATCCCCGACTCCCGGAGCTGGCTGACCCGGCTCGCCTGACCTCACCTTGCTCAAGGCAACCTTTCGAAGAGGCGTGCGTCACGTCGGCCGCGCGACCGGCTCAATCGGCCTGATCGCCTGATTACAGTTGGCGCGCTCTCCGGCCGAGGAGGACGAGGGAAGTGACCAGGCCGGCACCGTCGTCGTCGGCGTACCGCAGGGCAAGGACGCGCAGCTGATCGTGACCTTCGCCGGGGTGGACCAGACCGTCTCCTTCACCACCGGTGAGCGGACCTCGAAGACGGCCGCGACCTACTACCGGTCCAAGAGCACCGCAGACCTGACCGGCACGTACGGCCCGCACCGGGTGGTCAAGGGAGACTTCGGTCTCGAGCACCAGACCCACTTCACCAAGGTGACGGTTCTGCCCTCCGCCGACGGCCTCGGGTGGGCGAAATCGGGCACGATGTGGGTCGCCGTCGGGACCGAAGGCTCCGACGTGCGTACGAATCTCCCCGGCACGAGGGACTACTTCTACTCGAGTCCGGTGTCTTCTCCACGCACCGCGCAGCTCGTGGACGCCCGGAGCCACAGCTTCGCCCTGGCCGGGAAACTGGTGACCACAATGTCCTCCGAAGGCGATCTGGTGTTCCAGGTGCCCGAGACGACCCGTTCTGTCACCCTGCGGTATGCGCCGACGGCCACCTTCGCGGTCACGAGGGTCTGGTCGTCACAAGCGAACCCGACCGGCGGCACGGTGACGCTGCCCTCGATGACGGTGAAGGTCGATCTGCCGCAGTAACAAGATCGTCGCCGGGTTGATGCCGGTTGTCCCCGGCGGCGGTTAAGTTGGCAGCATGGCTGAGTCCAAGGGGAAGTCTCCAGCGATCGAACTCGAGGTCGGCGGGCGGACGGTGCGGATCTCGAATCCGGACCGGGTGTACTTCCCCGCGCGCGGGGAGACGAAGCTCGACCTGGTCAACTACTACGTGTCCGTCGGCGACGGGATCGTCAACGCGTTGCGCGAGCGGCCGTGCATGATGCACCGGTTCCCGGAAGGCGTCGCCGGCGAGAAGGTGCACCAGAAGCGGCTGCCACATGGCGCGCCGCCGTGGATGGAGACCGTGCGGGTCAAGTTCCCGCGCTACAACCGAACCGCCGACGAGCTCTGCGTCACCGAGATCGCGCACGTGGCCTGGGCGGTGCAGATGTCGACCGTCGAGTTCCACCCCTGGAATTCGCGCCGTGCCGACACCGAGAAGCCGGACGAGTGGCGGATCGACCTCGACCCGATGCCGGATTGCCCGTTCAATCGTGTACGTCGAGTCGCGCACGTCGTACACGAAGTCCTGGACGAGCTCGGCGCGGTCGGCTACCCGAAGACGTCTGGTGGCAAAGGCATCCACATCTACGTCCGCGTGGAGCCGTCGTACGGATTCTCCGACGTACGACGGGCTGCCCTGGCGTTCGCGCGGGAAGTCGAGCGGCGTGCACCGGATGACGTGACGACGACGTGGTGGCGGAAGGATCGGGATCCGAAGAAGCTGTTCGTCGATTTCAATCAGAACGCGCGGGACCACACGATCGCGGCAGCGTACTCGGTCCGCGGGAACCCCGAAGGCACCGTTTCCACACCGATCCGGTGGGACGAGATCGACGACGTGGATCCGAAGGCGTTCACGATCGAGACGGTGCCGGCGCGATTCGCCGAGCTGGGCGACCTGCACGAGACGATCGACGACAACGTCTACTCCCTCGACACCCTGATGGAATGGGCCGCCCGCGACGAACGCGAAGGCGCCGAAGAACCACCCCCGCCAGAGGAGTAGGCCCGCCCTCGGACGAGTAGGCCCGCCGGACCTGCACCACTCATCAACCCACGCCGTCGGCCCCTGCCAGCCCACGGCCAAGCGCGGCGGATCGGCATCAGGCGCCGTTGGTGAGTGCCACAGGTCCGGGGTGGCGGACGTCCAGGCCATCACAATCGCGGAGCTCGGGCGTGCGCCCGCGGGAGGTCCGTGCCCTGCAGCCCGTTGTGATGGCCTGGCGGTCCGGCCCGCAGCCAGTCCGCGCACCGGCCAAGTCCGCGGCACCGCCGCAGTCCGCCGTACAGGCTGGGTCCGCCGTACAGGCTGAGGCCGCCGTACGGCGAGCTGCTACGACCGGCCGGTCAGGCCGTGGTGGAGGAGGTTGGTGAGGAGGTCGATGGCGTCGTTGTCGGGGATGGTCTGGCCGTCGGCCGGGTTGACCACCAGCCAGGTGTAGGCGAAGCCCTCCATCAGGGCGTTCATCGCCGAGATGACCGGGATCGGATCGGCCGGCGGGTTCGGCAGGTGGGCGAGGTGCTCGATCATGTGCTGGTCGTCGTCGGCCATGATCCGCTGCAATCGGCGACCGAGCTCCGGGTCGACCATCGCGGCCTGTTTCACCGCGACCATCTCCGGCAGATGCGCCTGGTAGAAACCCCAGAACGCGGCGACATGCCAGCGGATCGCTGAGATCTTGCTGAAGTCCGCGTCGTGACCGGCGACGTCGACGACCGCCTCGTCCGCCGCCGCGAGCATGTCCTTCAGGAGTTGCTCGAGCAGTTCCTCCTTGCTCGCGAAGTGGTTGTAGAACGACCCCGTCGCCCGGCCCGCGGCCGCGGTGATGTCGGTGATCTTCGTGTTCAGGTACCCGCGCTCGGCGAACACCTCCCGCGCGGCCTGCTTCAGCGCCGCCTCGGTCCCCGCCGCCCGCTCCCGGCGGCTCACCGTGTCAGTCACCCGAATCCCTCCTTGACACCGCACCCTAGCGAGGTTCATAGTGAATCCACATTCAGTGAATCAGAATTCAGTCAAGGAGACAAGAGATGAGCGTCCTCATCGCAGGTGCCGGCCCGACCGGCCTCACGCTGGCGATCGACCTGGCTCGGCGTGGCATCGCCGTACGTCTGATCGACAAGGCGACGGAGTACTTCAACGGCTCGCGGGGCGACGGACTGCAGCCGCGGACGCTCGAGGTGTTCGAGGATCTCGGCGTACTCGACGAGGTGCTCGCGCAGGGCCGCTCAATGCCGCTGATGAAGATCTACCTCGACGGCACGCTGGCGATGGAACGCCGGATGGCCGAGCCCGTCGAGCCCACCCCGGACGTCCCGTACCCGAACGCCTGGATGCTCGGTCAGTCCCGCACCGAGAAGATCCTCCGCGACAAGCTGGCCGAGTACGGCGTACGCGTCGAACTCAACACCGAGATCGTCGGCTTCACCCAGAACGCCGACGCCGTGACGGCCGAGCTCTCGACCGGCGAGACGGTCGACGTGGACTACCTGGTCGGCGCGGACGGCGGTCGCAGCTTCGTTCGGAAGCACCTCGGGATCGCGTTCGAGGGTACGACGGATGAGTCGATCCGGACTCTGCTCGGCGACGTCGCGGCGGACGGGCTGGACCACGAGTACGGCTACTGGTTCGCTTCCAAGGGCAACCCGATGGCGGGGATCGCGATGACGCCGCTCTCGGGTGGCGACCAGTTCCAGTTCGGCGCGCCGCTCGACGGCGAAGACGCCGACACGTCGATCGAGGGCCTGCAGGAGCTCGTCGACAAGTACGCCGGACCGGGCGTGGCGAAGCTGCGCGATCTGACCTGGTCGACGGTGTGGCGGCCGAATGTCCGGTTGGCCGAGCGGTTCCGGGTCGGGCGCGTCTTCATCGCGGGCGACGCCGCCCACGTGCACCCGCCGACCGGCGGCCAGGGCCTGAACACCGGCGTCCAGGACGCGTACAACCTCGGCTGGAAGCTGGCCGACGGACGCGAGGAGGTACTCGCGACCTACGAGAGCGAGCGCCATACGAACGCCGCCCGCGTGCTCGGGATCAGCGAGGAACTGATGCAGAAGCACGTCGACGGCGACGAGTCCGCGATGGAGCGTGGCGAGAACACCCGCCAACTCGACGTCTCCTACCGCGACCTGTCCGACACCCGCCCGATCGCCCCCGGCGACCGCGCCCCCGACGCCCCACTGGTCGATGCCGCCGGCAACAACCTCCGCCTCTTCGATTTCTTCCGCGGCCCTCACTTCACCTTGCTGCGCTTCAACCCGACCACGCCGTCCACCGGTGACCATACGATTGACGTCGTACGACGGGACGCTTCGGACGGGACCTGTGCGTCGCCCGAAGCCTTCGCCCACTACCACGCGTCAGACGGCGCGGAAATCCTCATCCGCCCCGACGGCTACCTCGCATAAGCCTGATCGCCCACCTTGAGCACGAGCCAACCACTCCTCGACCCAGAACATGGTTGGCCAGTGCTCAAGGTGGGTCTTCGTCGACCGTTCCCGGGCAGCGGATCATGCGGTGTGGGCGATTTGTTCTTGGATCTTGAATTCGAGGCCGTCGGCGGTGGCCAGGTAGACGTCTTGGTCGACGAGGTTGCCGTCGAGGCGCATCAGGCCTCGGGGGCTGTCGTAGAAGTGGCCGGTGGGGAGGGCGGCGGTCATCGCGATCGATCCGCTCACCTCGCCGAGGCGGGCGAGGAAGCGGATCGCCTCATAGCAGGATTCGCCGACCGCGTTGAGGGCCGGCGCCCAGCGGCCGAAGCGGGCGTAGTACTGCTTGGCGAACTCGCCGCTCTCGACCGTCTGCAGACCGTCGAAGTAGGCCGCGGCGGCGTACATGTTGTCGTTGGCTCCCGCGCCGGCACCGAGCAGAGTGTTCTCCTCGATCGCCGGGCTCAGGCGCAGGAGCTTGTCGCTGAGACCTCGGCGGGCGAACTGGCGATTGAAATGTACGGCGTCCTGACCCATCAGGAGCATGATCACGCCGTCGGCCCTTGCATCGCTCAGGTCGTTGAGGACGCTTTGGAAGTCCGACGTGCCGAGCGGGATGTACGCCGACTGGACGATCTCGGAAGCCGTTCCCTGTAAGGCCTCCTGAGCCACCGAACCGGTGACTCGCGGATAGACATAGTCGTTGCCGACGACAACCCAGCGGCGAGCGCCGTGATGTTCGCGGAGCCAATGGGTTGCCGGGAGCAACTGGTTGACCGGCCGCTCGCCGAGCATGAACACACCCGGCGTGTCGTCGCTGCCCTCGTGCATCGCGGCGAAGGCGTAGACCACGCGACCGCCGATCCGCTTGGTCAAGGCGACGCGTACGGCGGAGATGTGCCAGCCGGCGACCGCGTCGACCCGGCCGGTGTCGACCAGGCGACCGACCTCCTCGGCGACGACCTCGGGCGCCCGGCCGGCGTCAACCTGAACAAGCTCGATCTGACGTCCAGCGATGCCGTTGCGGGCATTGAGTTGCTCAACGGCGAGCTGACCGCAGGCAAGACAAGAGGGCCCGTAAATCCCGGTAGGCCCCTGCAACGGCACCACAAACGCGATGGACACCACGTCAGTTCGCCGCACAAGCACCTCCTCCACTCAGACCGCCGCATTCCAGCCGCGGTACGCCGCATGCGGTCGTCGTACCGGTCGAGCGTCGTACAGTCGCGTTCTGCGGCACAGGCGTCGTACCACTTGCTGAGACGACCACCCACCGGCAGTCTGCCCAGTGTGGCTCAAGCTGAGGCGAATGTCCGAGTGCTGGGTTATATTTCCCAGCACCTACGACCGGGAGGAGTGCGGATGCCGTCCAGCCTGCTCCTGCTGCTCAAGCAGGCCGAGCGCCGGATCGAGCTCGGTCTGCAGCCGCTGCTCGACGAGTTCGGGCTGTCCGTCGAGCAGTGGCGGGTGATGCTGGCGCTGCACGAGGAGCCGGGGCAGCCGATGTCGGTACTCGCGGAGTCCGCCGTACTGCCGCCAGCCAGCCTGACCCGGCACGTGGACAAGCTGGTCGAGCGCGGTCTGGTCCTGCGCCGTATCCACCCGGACGACAAGCGGCGGATCGTGACCGCCCTCTCCCCCGTCGGCGCGACCGTCGCGGAACGGATCGCGACCGCCCAGCGATCGCTCGAGGCCGATCTCGGGGATTACTTCCAGATGGAAATACACGAACGTAGCGGATCGGCAACACGGCGGTAACACCGCGTTCCTAGGTTCCTTCCATTCGGGTGCATCCACCCCGGCAGCGTCGCCGGGCTCGCCGGAGCACCCACCGCCCGAAGGTGCCGCAGGAGTTCCGCATGACCGTTGAACCCTCGATCGACCACCGCACCACCGCAGCGACTCAAACCACCGCCACCCGCGAGACGCTGGAGGACTACACCCTCCGATTCGCGCCACGTAGTTACCGCAAATGGTCGACCGGCGTCGTGGCCGTCTCGGCCCTCGGCGGCATCGCCTACCTCGCCGACTTCGCGATCGGCGCGAACATCGGCATCTCCTACGGCACCACGAACGCGCTGTGGGGAATCGCGATCTTCGCCGTGGTGATCTTCGCGACCGGCCTGCCGCTCGCGTACTACGCCGCCCGGTACAACATCGACCTCGACCTCATCACTCGCGGCAGCGGCTTCGGGTACTACGGCTCGGTCGTGACGAACGTGATCTTCGCGTCGTTCACCTTCATCTTCTTCGCCCTCGAAGGCTCGATCATGGCGCAGGGTCTCGAGCTCGGGCTGCATGTTCCGCTGTGGCTCGGGTACGCCGTCTCGACACTGGTGATCTTTCCGCTGGTGATCTACGGCATGAAGGTGCTGTCGACGCTGCAGGTGTGGACGACTCCGCTGTGGCTGATCCTGATGGTGCTGCCCTTTGTCTATCTGGTTGTTTCGCACCCTTCTTCGGTCTCGACGTTCTTTGACTACGGTCCCGACGCCGACCTCGGCTCGATGCTCCTCGCCGCCGGTGTGTGCCTGTCGCTGATCGCGCAGATCGCCGAGCAGATCGACTACCTGCGGTTCATGCCGCCGAAGACGCCGGAGAACTCGCGGCGCTGGTGGACCGCCATGCTGCTGGCCGGACCGGGCTGGGTGATCTTCGGCGCTATCAAGCAGGTGATCGGGCTGTTCCTGGCCGTCTACATCATCGCCAACGTTGCCGATTCCTCCGCGATCGCGAACCAGCCGGTGCATCAGTTCCTGGAGATCTACAACGGGTTCCTGCCGGGGTGGCTGGCGATGACGCTGGCCGTCGTGCTGGTGGTGATCAGCCAGGTGAAGATCAACGTCACCAACGCGTACTCCGGTTCGCTCGCGTGGACCAACTCGTACACGCGACTGACTCGGCACTACCCCGGGCGGCTCGTGTTCCTGGGCTTCAACCTGGTGATCGCGCTGGTGCTGATGGAGGCAAACATGTTCGACTTCCTCAACACCATCCTCGGCTTCTACGCCAACTGCGGGATGGCGTGGATCGTGGTCGTTGCCTCCGACATCGTCTTCAACAAGTACCTGCTGAAGCTGTCGCCTCGCGAGCCAGAGTTCAGGCGCGGGATGCTATATGCCGTCAACCCGGTCGGCTTCGTCTCGATGGCCGCGGCCGCCGGTGTCTCGATCCTGGTCTTCTTCGGCGGCCTCGGCGACACGATCAAGCCGTACTCACCGCTGGTCGCGATCGGCCTCGCGTTGGTGCTGCCGTCGATCCTCGCCGTTGTTACTCGCGGTAAGTACTACCTCCGCCGTACCGACGACGGCCTCGACCTGCCGATGTACGACGAACACGGCAACCCGTCGGGCGCCGTACTCACGTGTCACGTGTGCCGGCAGGACTACGAGCGGCCCGACATGACCGCGTGCGAGACCCACGACGCGGCCGTCTGCTCGCTCTGCCTCAGCACCGACAAGGTCGCCGACCACGTCCTCCCGGCGGCACCGTGAACTTCACCCCGTCCGAAACCGAGAAGCTGCTGCTCTCCGTGGCCGGCATGGTCGCCCGCGACCGGCTGGCCCGGGGAGTCCGGCTCAACCACCCGGAAGCCGTCGCCCTACTCAGCACCTGGGTGATCGAGCGAGCCCGCGAAGGCGCCCGCGTCACCGACCTGATGGAACGCGGCCGCACCGTCCTCACCCGCGACGACGTCATGCCCGGCGTCGCGGAACTGCTGACGGACGTGCAAGTAGAAGCAACCTTCCCCGACGGCCGCAAACTCGTGACTATCCACAGCCCAATAATTTAAGGAAGAATCGATGACGGGCGACGTTAGACTTAGCAATGAAGGTCAGGGGGCGCAGGCAGCAGCCAACCCGGCCGCCACCCCCGGGCCAGGCGCCGTACGGGTCGCACTCGGCACGATCGAGCTCAACGCCGACCGCACCGAGGACGAACGCCTCAGCCTCGTGATCGTCAACACCGGCGACCGCCCCGTGCAGATCGGCTCGCACCTGCACCTCCCCGACGCCAACACCGCCCTCGCCTTCGACCGCGAAGCAGCCCAGGGCTTCCGCCTCGACATCCCGTCCGGCACCTCGCAGCGCTTCGAACCAGGAGCGTCCCGCGAGGTACACCTGGTAGCGCTCAAGGGCAACCGCCGAGTCCCAGGCATCCAGCTAAAGCCCGCGCCGACAGGCGAGGTCGACCATGGTTGAGATTTCGCGGGCTGCTTATGCGGCGTTGTATGGGCCGACGGTTGGAGATCAGGTTCGGTTGGGGGATACGGATCTGTGGATCGAGGTGGAGCAGGACCTCACGGTCGGGGGTGAGGAGGTTGTGTTCGGCGGGGGGAAGTCGATCCGGGAGTCGATGGGGCAGGGTACGACGACCCGCGCGGAAGGTGCGCCGGACACGGTGATCACCAACGTGCTGGTGCTCGACTGGTGGGGCATCGTACGCGCGGACGTCGGGATCCGGGACGGGCACATCGTCGCGCTCGGCCGCGCCGGGAACCCGGACATCGCCGACGGCGTGCACCCGGACCTGCGGATCGGCCCGTCGACGGATGTGATCGCCGGCGAGGGCAGGATCCTGACCGCGGGTGCCATCGATTCCCACGTGCACCTGCTCTCGCCGTCGCAACTGCACGAAGCGATCGCCACCGGCATCACCACGATCGTCGGCGGCGGGACCGGGCCGAGCGAAGGTTCGAAGGCGACCACCGTGACGCCGGGTGCGTGGCACCTCGAGCAGATGCACCGGAGCCTCGACGCATACCCGATCAACGTGCTGCTGCTCGGCAAGGGCAACACGGTGAGCATGGAAGCTCTCGCGGAGCAGGCACTTGCGGGCGCCGCCGGTTACAAGGTCCACGAGGACTGGGGATCCACGCCGGCCGCGATCGACGCGTCGCTCAGAGCCGCGGACGAGTGGGGGCTGCAGGTCGCCCTGCACGCCGACAGCCTGAACGAGGCCGGGTTCGTCGAATCGACCCTCAACGCCATCGCGGGCCGCGGGATTCACGCGTTCCACGTCGAGGGCGCGGGTGGTGGTCACGCGCCGGACATCCTGTCGATCGCGTCGTACGCGCATGTCATCCCTGGCTCGACCAACCCGACACTGCCGCACACCGTCAACACCGTCGCCGAGCACCTCGACATGCTGATGGTCTGCCACCACCTGAGCCCCGACGTGCCGGAGGATCTCGCGTTTGCCGAGTCGCGGATCCGGGCGACGACGATCGCGGCCGAGGACATCCTGCACGACCTGGGCGCGTTGTCCGTCACCTCATCGGACGCGCAGGCGATGGGCCGGATCGGCGAGGTGATCACCCGTACCTGGCAGGTCGCCCATGTGATGAAGCATCGCCGTGGTGCCCTCGGCAACGACCTGCCGGCCGACAACGAACGCGCTCGGCGGTACGTCGCCAAGTACACGATCAACCCGGCTGTTGCCCACGGCATCGATCATGTTGTCGGCTCGGTGGAGGCGGGCAAGCTGGCGGATCTCGCGCTGTGGGATCCGCGGTACTTCGGGGTGCGCCCGAGCGTGGTGATCAAGGGCGGCACGATTGCGTGGGCCGCGCTGGGCGATCCGAACGCGTCGATCCCGACACCGCAACCGGTGCTGATGCGACCGGCGTTCGGCGATGCGATCGGTGCGGATCTGTCGTTCACATTCGTCTCCCCCGCTGCGCTCGACAACGGTCTCGCCGAGCGATTGCGCCTGCGCCGACGACTGGCCGCCGTACGACCGACGCGGGAGATCAGCAAGGCGGACATGAAGAACAACAGTGCACTGCCGAGTATCGACATCGACCCGGAAACGTTTGCTATCAAGGTCGACGGCGACCTGGTCGAACCGTCCCCGGCCGAGGTGCTGCCACTCGCCCAGCTCTATGCGATGTTCTGATGAACTCGCCTGAGGTAGTCGCCTTGATGCTGGCCGATGGTCGGTTGCCCACCGGCGGGCACACCCAGTCGGCCGGTCTCGAGCCGGCCGTCCGGGCCGGATTGGGTGCCGACGGCAAGCAACTCGGTGATGTTGCCTCGTACGCCCGGGATCGCCTTCGCACCATCGTCCGCGTCGAAGCAGCCACCGCCGTCGTCGCCCGCCATGTCGTCCTAACCTCGACTGCAGACCGTTCCCCGTCGCCGAGTCGTGGATTCGTGCTCGAAAATCCGCGTGTTGCAAGCACAAGTCCACGACTGAGCGCCGATTCAGCCGAGACCGCGCGGCACGGGCTGTCGGAGCGCGCAGGGTTGGATGTGCCTGAGGCGCCGAAGCTGCGGGCGAGTGAGCACCCGGTGCCGAGTCGTGGATTTGTGCTCGATGTCGGCAGCCAAGATCCACGACTGAGCGCCAACTCAGTCGAGGCCGCAGGCGAGAGCGCGCGGCTCGGGGTGCCGGACCGGGCGGGGTTGGATGTGCCTCAGCTGCCGGAGCTGCAGGTGAGTGCGCGCCCGGCGCCAGGGGCGGTCGAACACTCGACGCGCGAGGCGTCTGAACAGTCGACGCCGGAGACGGCCAGTCCGGAGGCGCCCGGGTCACAGGCATCCGGGTCAGAGGCATCCGGGTCAGAGGCATCCGGGTCAGAGGCATCCGGGGCGGAGCCTGCCGGGTCCGGGGCGGAGGCCGGCGAACGGTCGGGGGCGAAGGTGGTCGAGCGGTTGGGGGCGGAGGTGGCTGAAGGGCTGGGGATGGTTGAGGGGGCGTGGGCTGCTCGGACGCCGAGCCAAGCTTTGCGGGGGGCTTCGCGGCGGCAGGGGCGGGTGTATTTGCGGTTGGCTGCGCGGGTTTGGCCGGAGGTGTTGCGGTATCTGCCGGCCAACGGCGAGGTCGCGCGGCCGGTTGTGGTGGGGGTGATCGGGGCGGTGAACGGGTTGTCGGCGGAGCAGGTTGCCCGGTTGATCGCGTACGACGACGTACAGACCGTGGTGGCGGCGTCGCTGAAGTTACTCCCAGTAGATCCGGCCGACGCGGCGTGCTGGCTGGCCGGGTTGCAGGACGACATCGAGCGGCTCGTCACCGACGTCGCGCCGCTGACCGAGATCGAGAAGATCCCCGCGAACGGCGCACCGCTGATCGATCTGTTCGCGCAGAACCATGCCACCGAGAGAATGAGGTTGTTCCATGCCTGACCAGCCATCCCACCAGCACGAGCACCTGGCGTACGGCGAAGAGTCGCACTCAAGCCCGAGTAGGTCATTCCGGCTTGGGGTTGCTGGGCCGGTCGGCACCGGGAAGAGTTCGTTGATCGCGACCGTCTGTCGTGAGCTCGCCGACGAGTTGCGGCTCGGGGTGATCACCAACGACATCTACACCGACGAGGATGCGCGGTTGTTGCGGTCGGCCGGCGTACTCGATCCGGAGCGGATTCGCGCGGTCGAGACCGGCGCCTGCCCGCACACCGCGATCCGCGATGACGTGACGCCGAACCTGATCGCCGTCGAGGACCTCGAGCGCGACTTCGCCCCACTGGATGTCGTACTGGTCGAGTCCGGCGGGGACAACCTGACCGCGACCTTCTCCCCCGCGCTCGTGGACGCGCAGATCTTTGTGCTCGATGTGGCGGGCGGGGGCGACGTCGCCCGGAAGGGTGGTCCGGGGATCGCGCGGGCGGACTTACTCGTAGTAAACAAGACCGATCTCGCACAGTACGTCGGCGTGGACGTCGAGCAGATGGTGAAGGACGCGGAGGCAGCGCGGGACGGGAAGCCGGTACTCGCGCTCTCCCGCAACGACCCGGCGTCGGTCGCCCGCCTGAAGCAATGGGTCCTGTCGATGGCGAAGGTCGTCCACAGCGGCGACCACACCCCGGTCGACCCCGGCCCGATGGCACCCCACTCACACGTCGGTGAGGACGGCGAACTGATCACCCACACCCATGCCCACGCGCACTGAGAGGCCGCACATCGAGTGGCTCACCCGCACCGACGCTTGGTGGAGCGGGCGTGGGGCGGACGCGCCGGGAGGATTGAGGGAGCTGGATGGCTGCGCGCATTGAGGTTGTCGCGGATCCGGTTCGGGATCGGTGCGTGCTGACAACTGATCAGATATCACCGCGCCGGCTCGGTGGGCCGACTGGCGTCGTACGGATCGCATTGGTTGCGGCCGGCGCGTTGCTGCTGGCCGGCGATCAGGTGCGGATCGAGATCGTGGTGTCGGGGCCGGTGCGCGTGGAGATCGTCGAGACGGCCGGCACCGTCGCTTACGGGATGCGCGGGGCGTCGGCGCTTTGGGATGTCGACATCCGGCTCACCGGCGGGGCGAGTTTGCGATGGTACGGCGAACCGTTCGTCGTCTCGGCCGATGCGGACGTGACGCGGTCGACCGTCGTACGGATGGAGACCGGGTGCACGGCCGAGTTGCGGGAGTCGCTCGTACTCGGGCGGCACGGGGAAGTTGGCGGCGCGCTGCAGACGATGATGCGGGCATGGATCGGGGACGAGCTCGTGTTGGCCGAGGATCTGGATCTGTCGCCCGAGAGTCGGAGCGGGTGGGCGATTCTGGGCACTACGAGGTGTTTGGACACTGTGACCGCACTCGGCTTCCGCCTGCCTGAGGACGCTCACATCTTGCAGCTCGAGGGACCCGGATCGATCGCCCGCCGCTTGGTCCACGAACAACACGAGAGCGATCTTCAGCTGAGCTCTTAGGATCTTCGTGTGCAGACACTCGACGCGGCCGCCGCTTATGACCGAGCCGTCGGCCTCGCCAATCGCGGGCAGCGGTCGATTCTGGGGATCACCGGAGCGCCCGCGGCGGGGAAGTCGACGTACGCCGAGCAGCTCGTGGGAAAGCTGGTCGCGGACGGGCATCAGGTGGCACTGGTGCCGATGGATGGGTATCACCTGGCGCAGTCGGTGCTGGAGGAGCTTGGACTGGCGGACGTGAAAGGTGCGCCGCGCACGTTTGACGGATTCGGATTCGTTGCCTTGCTCAAGAGGTTGAAGGAGGCACCGGACGAGCAGATCTGGGCGCCTCGATTCGACCGCGGGCTGGAGGATTCGATTGCCGCGAGCATCGGTATCGCGCCGGAGGTGACGCTGGTGGCGACCGAGGGCAACTATCTGCTCTTCGACGAGATGCCATGGGCAACCGTCCGGACGCTGCTCGACGAGTGCTGGTACGTCGAGGTTCCCGAAGAGCTGCGGCATGAGCGATTGGAGGCTCGCCATCGCCAGTTCGGCAGATCGGCCGAGGAAGCGCACGAGCGTACGTACGGCACCGACGAGCGGAACGCGAGGCTGATCGCGGCCACCGCGCCGGCCGCTGACGCGATCATTCAGCTGGCCTGACCGACCCCGCCCCGCGGTGCCTACCGGTCGTCGTCGTTGCCCTAACGGGCCCGGTCCTGGCCGACTCGCTCGATGAAGGCGGCGATGCCGTCCAGGTAGAGCTGGAGACCGAAGTGGAAGTCCTGCTCGCTGTCTTCCTCGAAGCTTCCCACCTCGTCGAAGACCCCCGCCTCGAGGACGCGGGCCACGGCCGGGAGTTGGCGTGGATCGACGACCCGGGCGAGGGTGGCGCCGTACTGGCTGAAGGCGGCCGGGTTCTCGTCGTACCCGGCGGCGAGGTCGAAGGCGACGCGGATCTGGCCCTGGACGTAGGTGATCAGGCCCATCACGACGCCGACCTTGGCTTCCTCAGGCAGGCCGGTGTCCTTCAGCGCGCCGAGGGCGCAGTCGAACCAGGCGAGGTTGTTCGGGCCGGCCGGCGGGCCGGAGATGGGCAGCTTCGCGTACCAGCGGTGTCTGCGGATCGCGGTCAGTACGCCGTCGGCCCAGAAGGTCAGGCCGGTCCGCCAGTCGATGCCGTCGGGTAGCGGCTCGGGGCGCTCGAGCGCGGCGTCCGACATCAGCACGAGCAGCTCGTCCTTGCTCTTCACGTGCCGGTAGAGCGCCATCGTCGAGTTGCCCAGCCGCTCCGCCACCCGGGCCATCGAGACCGCGGCGAGGCCCTCGGCGTCAGCGAGCTCGATCGCGGCCCGAACGATGTCGTCGAGCGTCAGCGACGGCTTCGGCCCGCGCCGGCCGGTGTCCCGCAGCCGCCACATCAGCGCGACCTCGGCCGGCAGCTCACTGTTCTCCACCGCCTCAGTCTAGGGGTTGCGGATCGATATAGCGTACGTGCTACGCTATTTAGCGTATTAGATACGCAGTAAGGAGGGGGCGATGATCGTCGAGGCAACCAGGCTGCGGAAGTCGTACGGTTCGACCGAGGTGCTGGCCGGGGTGGACCTCGGGGTGCGCGAGGGGTCGGTGCTCGCTCTGCTCGGTCCGAACGGCGCGGGCAAGACCACGACCGTGCGGATCCTGACCACCCTGACCAAGCCGGATGGCGGCCGCGCGAGGATCGCCGGGTACGACGTACTCCGCGAACCGGCGCAGGTCCGGGGCGTGATCAGCCTGACAGGTCAGTACGCCGCGGTCGACGAGAACCAGACCGGCCGGGAGAACCTGGTCATGATCGGCCGGCTGATGCATCTGGGCCGGCCCACCGCGCGACGTCGTACCTGCGAGCTGCTGGAGAGGTTCGGGCTGAGCGATGCGATGGACCGGCGGGTGAAGACGTACTCCGGTGGGATGCGGCGGCGGCTCGATCTGGCGATGAGTCTGATCGCACGGCCGCGGGTGATCTTCCTGGACGAGCCGACTACTGGCCTGGATCCGGCCAGCCGGTCAACGATGTGGGACGCAATCGCGGAGCTCGTCCGCGACGGCACCACCATCCTGCTGACCACGCAGTACCTCGAGGAGGCGGACCGGCTCGCCGACCACATCGTGCTCCTCGACCACGGCCGGATCGTTGCCACCGGCACCGCCGACTCGCTGAAGGCGCAGGTGGGTGGCGAACGCATCGACCTACGCTTCGCCGACGAACCGCAGTTGCTCAAGGCAACCGGCGTACTGCGAGCTGCGGCAGCTAACGGGTTGGTGCTCAGCGTGCCGTCGGACGGGTCGGCGGGTCACCTGCATCAGGTGCTCGACGTTCTGCGGGACAACGGAGTGGAGCCGGAGCGGGTGTCGTCGCATCGGCCGACGCTCGACGACGTGTTTCTCACTCTGACCGCCTAGGAGATCGCGATGTCACATCAAGGAGTAGGTGCTGCGCTCACCGATGCGGCCACGATGATCGATCGCAGCGTGCGGCTCGCCCGGCGCAATCTGGACACGCTGTTCGCCGCGATCCTGCTGCCGTTGTTGATGATGGCGCTGTTCGTCTACGTCTTCGGCGGTGCGATCAACACCGGCACGGAATACGTCAACTACGTCGTACCGGGAATCCTGCTGCTCACCACCGGGTACGGCGCCGCGTCGACGGCGATGGCGGTCACCGACGACATGACCAGCGGGATGATCGACCGGCTGCGGTCGCTGCCGATCCACAGCTTCGCCGTGCTGACCGGGCATGTTACTGCGAGTATCGCGCGTAACGCAGCGTCGACGGCGATCGTCATCCTCGCCTCGCTGGCGATGGGCTTCCGGCCGACGGCGAGCGCCGGCGAGTGGCTGGCGGCAATCGGTTTGCTGCTGCTGTATGTGGTCGCGCTCTCGTGGCTCGCCGCCGGGCTGGGGGTGATCGCGAAGACGGTGGAGTCGGCGAGCACACTGAGCTTCTTCATGTTGTTCCTGCCGTATCTGAGCAGCGCGTTCGTGCCGCCCGAGACAATGCCGTCCTGGTTGCGGCCGGTCAGCGAGCATCAGCCGATCACGCCGACGGTCGAGGCCGTGCGCAGCTTCTTGATCGGAACGCCGATGGGCAATGCCGGCTGGATCGCGCTGGCGTGGTGTTGTGGTCTGCTCCTGTTTTCGGTCGTTCTGGCGACATCGTTGTACCGGCGCCGCACTGGCCGCTGAGCGCAGTTTTCGCACCGTTCGGCGTTTGAGTGGTTCGCTGCAGGACGAATCGATTCGGTGATGACCCCGCCCCGGGGTTACCGTCGAGGTCCCCCCAACGTGTGGAGGTCCCACTCCCCCCGGGACCCACACGGACAAGCGCCCCGATCTCCGATCGGGGCGCTCTGTTGTTCAGGGGCAGTTGCCGGCCCGCCGAGTCTGCTGCTCGGGGTTCTTCCGCCGCCGGGTCTGTTGCGCCG
Source organism: Kribbella antiqua (assembly GCF_004345665.1). Classification (GTDB taxonomy): domain Bacteria; phylum Actinomycetota; class Actinomycetes; order Propionibacteriales; family Kribbellaceae; genus Kribbella; species Kribbella antiqua. The sequence goes on along the minus strand of NZ_SLWR01000008.1, from coordinate 181,289 downwards.
GGAGTTCTTCCGCCGCCGGTCTGGTCCGGAATCGCCGTACGGCGGTCGGATCCGGCGTACGGCGGTCGGATCCGGCGTACGACGGCCTGCGCCGGAGAGGCGGCTTCGGCGTACGACGGCCTGCTCCGGAGCCCGGGAAAATCCGCGCAAAAAACTTGTCGAGGTGATGTCGAATCCGGCTCCGCTGGTCCGACGTATCAGTAAGAGCGACCAAAGGAGAGGGTCAGAATGAACACCACCACCGACACCACCGTCACCACGATGATCGTCACCATGCTGGCCGAGGGAAGCCCGGTCTGGTACGTCGCGGGCATGGTCAACATGCGCAGTCACGACGTCTACATGATCGGCCGAGCCGCCGGCTACCCGGACAAGGCCAAGCTGCGCCGGGCGGTCTGGGCGCAGAAGAACCGCACCCGCGTTCCGCAAGCCGCCTGAACCTGCTCACCTCTTCAGGCGCTCCAGAAGCAAACGTCAGCCGCTGCTGCCCATCCCGGGCGACAGCGGCTGACGTCTGTCTGGCGTGGGGCTGGATGCACGGTTGGGTGGGGCTAGCCCCACTCCTCTGCCGATCTGGCGGATTTCGCGTTCCGGTTGGTGCACAGTGAACTTACTGACAGTAGCTAGGAGGGTTTTTCCGGTGGTGAACGTTTTCGTGGGGTTCGTCCGGGCATGTGTGGTGCTGGTCGTCAGCATGCTGGTGCCCGCCGTTTGGGCTGCCGGCGTGGGCTTGGCGATCTGGTGGCGGAACCCGTGGACGTGGATCGCACCGCTGGTGTGGGTCTGCGTCGGCACTCTCCTGCTGGCCCGGCCGGTCTGCCGGATCGCTCGCTCCCTCGTCGCCCGCTGGACAGGCACGGTCATCCTCGCCGGTTATCGGGAGCCCGGGGCGGTGACGCAACTGTCCACCGGCTACTGGTGGAACGGCTATTCGTACGAGCGCAGTCGCCGGGATGCGGAGAAGGATCTGGCGATGCGGGTGCGCTGGAAGGATCCCGCGAACTGGCGTGACCTGAGGTTCACGGCGATCCTCGCAGTCACCGCCGGCCTGGCCGCGGCAGTTCCGCCCGCCGGAGTCGTGACCGCCGTCCTCGGCTTCTCCCAGTCAGAGCCGCTGCTCGGCGCGATCGGAGCAGTCGTGGCCGTAGCGAGTGCGCCGTACGCCTGGCGAGTGTTCGCGCCGGTCGCCGTACGCTTCCTGCGGCCGACGCCGGCGATGGCGCTGGCGGATCGGGTCGATGAGCTGACCGCGCAGCGGGCCGACGCGACGGTCGCGCAGGCCGCCGAGATCCGCCGGATCGAGCGGGATCTGCACGACGGCGCGCAGGCACGCCTGGTCGCGCTCGGACTCTCGCTGGCGACCGCGGAGAAGCTGATGGAGACCGACCCGCGCCAGGCCAAGGCGCTGCTGCGCGAGGCGCGAGTCGGAGCCGCCAGTTCGTTGTCGGAGCTGCGCGAGCTGGTCCGCGGCATCAACCCGCCGGTGCTGAACGAGCGGGGGCTGGTCGACGCCGTACGCGCGCTGGCCATGGACTGCCCGGTCGAGACGGCCGTCACTGCTGAGGGTGAGCTGCGTCTGGATCCGCCGATCGAGTCCGCCGTGTACTTCGGAACCGCCGAACTGCTGACCAACGCGGTCAAGCACGCGCACGCGACCCAGGCTCACATTTCCATCGCGCTGGACGACGTCGCCATAGTCGTAGAAGTCGAAGACAACGGTCGGGGTGGCGCGGAGGTGAGTGCGGCGGGCGGCCTCGCGGGGCTGCGGCGGAGGCTCGCCGCGTTCGACGGCACTCTGGAGGTCAGCAGCCCGGCCGGCGGGCCGACTCGTGCGAAGATGACGGTGCCATGCGAATCGTTGTAGCCGAAGACCTCTATCTCCTGCGGGACGGAATGGTCCGTCTCATCGAGGCCTACGGACACGAAGTCGTGGCGACCGCAAGCACCGGGCCAGAGACGGTCGACGCCCTGCTCAAGTGGCGGCCGGACGTTGCCGTCATCGACGTACGGATGCCGCCGAGTCAGTCTGACGAGGGCCTGCGAGCCGCGCTGGCCGCTCGGCGCGAGGTGCCTGGCTTGCCGGTTCTGATTCTGTCCCAGCATGTCGAGCAGTTGTACGCGCGGGAGCTGCTGGCCGACGGCGCTGGGGGCATCGGCTATCTGCTCAAGGAGAGCGTTTTCGACGCCGATCAGTTCATCGACGCGCTGGAGCGTGTCGCGGCCGGTGGGACTGCCATGGACCCGGCGGTCATCAGCAAGCTGTTGTCCAGCGGCTCGTCGAACCGGCGACTCGACCGGCTGACCGAGCGCGAGCACGACGTACTCAGCCTGATGGCCGAAGGTCTGTCGAATCAGGCGATCGGGCAACGGCTCTTCCTCAGTGACAGTGCCATCAGCAAGTACACGACGTCGCTGTTCGGCAAGCTCGGCCTCACCGATGACGACAGCAACAATCGCCGCGTGCTCGCCGTCCTGACGTATCTGGGGCTTTCATGAACGTGACCGATTACCACACAGCGGGCGAGCCTTTCCGGATCGTGACCGAGGGTTTCCCGGAGATCCGCGGTACGACGGTGGCTGAGCGGCGTGAGTACGCGATGGGCTCCGCGGACGTTGACGCGATCCGGCAACTACTGGTGAACGAGCCGCGTGGGCACGCGGACATGTACGGCGGCTTCGTTGTGCCGGGCAACGACGATGGCGCGCACCTCGGTGTGCTGTTCTGGCACAAGGACGGATACTCAACCGCTTGCGGACACGGGACGATTGCCTTGGGCACCTGGGCGGTCGAGAGCGGAAGAGTTCCGGCTCCGGCCGATGGGGATACGGAGGTCGTGATCGACGTGCCGTCCGGACGAGTCGTTGCCCGGGTCACCTGTTCTGGTGGTGCGGTCGACAGGGTTGCCTTTCGCAACGTTCCGTCGTACGTCGATCGTCGTGGCGTGCCGGTGTCGACCTCGCGTGGCGAGGTGCAGGCGGATATCAGTTTCGGGGGCGCGTATTACGCCTCGGTCGCGGCGTCGTCGGTCGGGCTGTCGGTGACGCCTTCCAACTATGTCGATTTGATCGCGGTCGGGCGTGAGATCAAGTGGGCGCTGGACTCGCAGACCGTGCATCCGACGGATCCACGGCTGAGCGGTCTCTACGGGACGATTCTGTACGACGATCTCGGACAGGGCGCGGCTGGTCCGCATCAGCGGAACGTCGCCGTCTTCGCGGATGGCGAGGTGGACCGGTCACCTTGTGGCTCGGGTACGTCGGCGCGGCTTGCGCTGCTGTACGACGAGGGGCGAATCGGGCCTGGTCAGGTGCTGCGGCATGAGTCGATCGTCGGTACGACGTTCCTCGGGCGGGTGGTCGAGGAGGTGGCCGGCGGGGTTGTCACCGAGGTCGAGGGCGCGGCGTACCGCACCGGCACCGCCACGTTCACCCTCGACCCCCGCGACCCCCTCGGCACCGGCTTCACCCTGCGCTGACAATCCCAGCCGCCGACCATCCCGGCGCTGACCACCTGGCGCGACCTCACCGTCTCGGCGGAGGCTTGCGGCGTACTGAAGGCGATGCGGGATGGGCACTAGCATCGGGACTGTTGCCTATCGGAGGTTGCTGCTCATGATCTTCATCACCGCCAAGTTCCGCGTCCGTCCCGAACACGCCTCGAACTGGCCGTCCATCGCCGCCGACTTCACCAAGGCGACTCGCGCGGAGCCGGGCTGCCTGTGGTTCGACTGGTCCCGCTCGATCGACGACACCGACGAGTACGTTCTGGTCGAAGCCTTCGCCGACGACGACGCCGCCTCCGCCCACGTCACCTCGGCCCACTTCAAAGCCGCCCAGCAGACGCTCCCGCCGTGCCTGGTCGAGACTCCTCGCATCGTCAACTTCAAACTCCCCCAGGACGACTGGTCCGAATTGGGCGAACTAGCTGTTTGACGGTACGACGACGGTGTTCTGGGCGGCTGCGATCCGCCAGGTGTCGTCGTCCTTGGCGAGGAAGTAGACCGGGCTGCCGTGTTCGACCGGCAGTTCGGCGGTCGAGCCGACCCGGCGCGCGTAGGTCTGGTTGACGTTGACCACCGCGATGTCGGGGCGGACGAACAGCAGGTGGTCCGGGACGTAGCTGGCGTACGAATCCTTCGTTGCCCCAGGCAACACGCGACTGGTGAACTCGGCAATGGTGTCGCGACCGTAGAGACGCTTGCCGTGTCCCGTCACCCACAACGCGTCCTTGCGGAACAGAGCAACGAAGGCTTCCACGTCTTCGTTGCTCTGGGCCTCTTGAACGGCGTCGACCAGCGCCAGGATCGCGTCGACATCGGCTTGACCAGGGATCTGACCTTCGATCTTCATGCCCCAGATCGTGCAAGTTCAACTTGACTTGAGGTCAAGCTCCCGGGCCGGGGCCCGCCGACTGAGGTCGCGGACGACGTACGCCGCATCCTTGCCGACGCCACCGATCGTGTGCGAGTTGAACATGTACTGGAACTCCTGGCCCAGTACATAGAGCCCGGGCTGCCCGGTCACGCAGCCACGCTCGCTGGCGAGCCGCCCCGACGAGTCCAAGCCTGGCAGGTCGACCCAGGCGAAGTCGGACTTGAAGCCCGTGCACCAGATGACGTTCGCTACGTCCACCAGGTCGCCGTCCTCGGTTTGCGGGACGCCGTCGACCACGCCGGCAATGCGGGCGATGCGCTCGATCCCGACCGCCAGCAGGTCCTTCTCCTTCTGCCGGATCAGGAGCTCGCCGTGGCCCTCGAGCGCCTCGGCCTGCACCTTGCGGCCCGGCTTCTTCTTCTCGGTCAGGATGTGCTCCCAGACCCACCAGATTACCGGGAACGTCAGCTTTCCCTGCCAGCCACGCATCTCGATCGGCAGGTAGCCGACGTTGCGGCCGGCCAGCAGCACCTTGTGCGTCTTGCCGACCTCGACCCCGATCTCGGCACCCGAGTTCCCGGCGCCGACGATGAGCACCGTGCCCGGCTGCAGCTGACCGGGGTTGCGGTAGTCGGCCGAGTGCAGCTGCACGATGTCCGGCGACAGTTCGCCGGCGAAGGCCGGGATCTTCGGCACGCGGTGTGCACCGGTCGCCAGGATGACGTTGCGGGTGAGAAACGACTCCGAGCCGGCGGTCACCCGGAAACCTTCGCCCTCGCGGAACAGCCCGTCCACATGCACTCCGAGGCGTACCGGCAGTTCGAACTGCTCGGCGTACCGCTCCAGATAGCTGAGCAGCTCTTCCCGTGACGGGAACGTGTAGCCGCCGCCGAACTCGGCGCCAGGCAGGCTGTCCCGTATGGCCGGTGTGAAGAGTGCGAGCGAGTCCCAGCGGTTGAGCCACGATCCCCCGACTCGGTCCGCCGCGTCCAGAATCACGAACGGCTCGCCGCGCTGGGCGAGGTGGTAGCCGGCTGACAGACCAGCCTGTCCGGCCCCGATCACTACTGTTTCGTACTGCATAGCCCCTCCTTCGGTTGTGTCGAAGGTAGGAGCGCGAGCGTCGGCGCCGCGTCGGTGAAATCACCCAACCGCCGGTAGTGGGTGACTGGGTACCTGTCAGACCAGCTTGTGTTCGAGGCCGTACGCCGTTGCCGCGGACCGGGACGAAACACCCAGCTTGGTGAAGATGTTGCTCACGTGCCGGTCGACAGTCCGCTCACTCAGCACCAGGCGGGCCGCGATAGCGCGATTGGTCGCACCTGTCGCGACAAGTCGCAGTACTTCGACCTCACGCGGAGAGAGCAGCTGGTGGTCAAGCTTGAGATCCGGTACGGCGCCAAGCTGCTCGAACAGCTGCGCAGCTGTCACCGACTCGCGCTCTGCCGACTCGGTGTCGCCGAGCGCCCGGCAGGCATCCGCGATCAGCAGACGCGTACGTGCTTCCTGGTACGGCGCGTGTAGCTCGACCCAACGGCGGAGCGCCGACCGCGCCGGGGTCAGCGCAGCGTCCGGCCGGCCCTCGGCGAGCCGGAGCATCGTCTGCGCCTGGGCATCCAGGGCGTGCACGATGCTGGTGCGGCACTTGTCCGCCAGCTTGTTTAGGTCGTCGGCCGCACAGGTGGCCGCTTCGGTGTCACCTACCACCAGCAGGATCTCGGTCGCGGCGTAGGTGACTTCCACCCGCTTGGCATCGTCCTGCCCCTCAGCCAGGCAGCGACGGATCATCGCGGCAGCTGCCTCCACACTGCCCTGCGCCAGGCGCAGCAGCGCCAGCCCTGGCTGCGGGTCGTAGCCGAGCCGGCCTGACTCGGAGAAGCACTCCTCAGCCTCTGAGAAGCGTCCCTGAAGCCGATCGAGGTTCCCGCGTACGTACGCCGCGCAACCAGCCGCCCAGACGTCGACATCTGCCGAGCTGACCCGGGCCAAGTCGGCACGGGCATCGGTCCAGGCGCCCCGCAACTGCTTGAGCTCGGCACGTCGTACCTTGCACTCGCCGGTGAAGTTGGCCAGCTCGGGCTGGCTCTCACACCAGCGGGTCATCGCGGCGGTCCACTCGGTGGCGCGGGTGAGCTCGTACACCGTCCAGCAGCCGGAGATTGCACCGCAGTACACGATGCCGGTCACCATCGGCGAGAGCGAGCCGGAGTTCAGCTCGACCATGGCCTCGTCGAGCTTCGCCAGGCCGTCCGCCGTACGACCGGACTGGAGTAGCAGCAGGCCCTGCTGGTGCAATGCCAGGCCGACCAGATCGCTGCTGCCGAGCCGCCGGCCAGCGGCGACCGCCTCAGCGCTGATAGCCACCGCCTGCTCGAGGTCGTCGACTGTGAACGCCCGGCTCATGCCCAGGACGGCCGCGGGTATCGAGTCGGTGCCGTCCTCCTCGATCAGCCGTGCGGCGCGCGACAGCCAGCCGCCACCGACGACCACGTCGCCGGAAGCCATCCGCTGCATCCCCGCCCAGAGCGCCGCGCCAGCCGCGCCGAGCAGGTCCCCCTGGGCTAGCTGCTGCTCGTACGCGCGCTCCCTGATGGCGTAGTACTCGTCCATCCGCCCCGCCAGCATCGCCGCGATCGCGTACCGGTCGAGGTCGTCGGCGTCCAGTTCACCCGCGGCGCCGTACAGCTCAAACGCACGAGACCAGGCCCGCGCCTCATAGGCACTCCTGGCCTCCGCTACCCCGTCCACCAGACCAGTATCAGCCGCCACGCTCGATTCGGTACTCACCGAACCGCCCACCCGACCCCTCCGACAGCACTACTGACCCCCAGCCGCCACCACATCAGGGTTTTCGACGACTTGCGACAGGGATCGACCCTGACGCCGGCGAACGAGGAACAGGCCGACGGCACCGCCGATCAGGGCGGTGATGACGAGTAGGAGCCACCAGGGGAGGGTCCAGGTGTGGGTTGTGGCGGTTTGGGCTGGGAGGGGGGCGGTGGAGCCGGCTGCGTCGGTTTGGAGGGGGGTTACGGAGACTGTGCCGGTGAGGCGGAGGAAAGGGGTCAGGCCGTGGATGGGTAGGGAGGCTTGCCAGGACTCGCCGGGGAGGAGCTCGGGTGAGTCGGCGGATTCAGGGGCGCTGACGCGTTTGAGGCCGAAAGGGCCTGCGACGGTGGCTGTGGGCCGGGCCGCCAGGACGGTGTTGCCGGTGTTGTGGACCGTGTAGGTGATCGTGCTGTTGCCGCCTGCGTAGTTCAGCTTCAGCTTCTCCACCGACAGAGCTGGCTGGAGTGCACCGCTCACTCGGAGGCTGATGCGGAGCGCGAGGCGGCGGTCCACGTCGTTGGAGGTCAGCGAGGTGATGATGCCGCCCACGTGGTCGCCTGGCGTGGCGTCGGCTGGGATCGTGACGGTGAACGGCACCTGGACGGACTGGCCCGGTGCGACCTTCACCTGGCTCTGGTTCGCGTAGACCCACGCGCCTACGCCGGTCGACTTCGCGTCCTTGGTGAGCAGGTCGAGCTTCCCGGCGTCGTTGGTGAAGCCGTCTGCCGCGTAGACGGCCAGGTCGAGCGGTGTCTTGCCGTGGTTGGCGACCACGAGCCCGTCACGGACCTGATCGCCTGGGTTGACGGTGTAGCTGTAGTTCGGGCGATCCGAGCCGAGGCTGTTGGCCGCCGTACTGACTGTCCAGGGGACGTCGTCAGCTGCCGCAGCTGATACGGGGCTGATGAAGCCGAGTGCCGCGAGCAAGACGGCTGCCGTCGTACGGAACATCGAGTGGTCCTTCTAGACGGGGTGGGCTCCGACAGAGCCCACCCCATCCGGTGTCAGCTCACTGACGTGAGGGTTGTGGTGTCATCGTTCTGCTGAGTCGTCCAGCCCTGGACCGGTGCCGGATCGCCGAAGTGGCCGTTGCCGCGGTACGGGTGTACGACGACCTTGTCGACCAGCGAGCCGACCGGCTTGGCCGGGGTGGCTCCGCTGTCCGGACCACACCACGACACCTTGCCGAGCTCCACGGCCGCGTCGGGAGCGGCACAGGTACCACTGCGCACGTCCTCCACCACGAGCTTGTTCTTGTGTACGTCGACCTTGACGTAGGTACGGACGTGCTCCTGGTTCTCCACCGAGTTGGCCCAGTGGTTCTTGGGGTTGAGCGGGTCCGGACCGTAGTTCGGGTCCTGAGTGGTGTCAGGAGCCGTCAGGTCGTAGTACTTCGAACCGGACGCCGAGTTGGCCGTCACGTAGATGACTCCGCCGGGTCCCTGCGCCACCTGGGTCGCGCCAGGCTGCTCGGCCGGGTTGGCCTTCTTGCCGTTCTTGATCACGTAGCTGCGGGAGTAGCTGTGGTCGTGCCCCTGCAGCACCAGGTCGACGCCCAGCTTCGAGAACGCCGTCGGGAAGTCCTGCCGGCGCTGCTGGTTGTCGGCGTCGTTGGCGTGGTCGGCCGGCGAGTAGATCGAGTGGTGGTACACGAGCACCGTGTACTTCGCCTTGGCGCCGTACTTCTTGACGACGTCGGTGATGTAGCCGACGTGTGCGGCGTCCGCACCGCTGGCGTAGGCGTTGCTGTTCAGGTCGATGAACAGGACGTCCTTGTAGATGTAGAAGTAGTCGCCGCCGGACGTCGTGCCCGGGTCACCCTTGTAGAAGGCCGTCGAGCGGTCGGTGTTCGGAGTCCAGAAGTGCTGCTCGTACGCCTTGCCGCCGACGTCGTGGTTACCGATGGTGGCGGCCCACGGGTACTGGCGGAGCTTGTCCGGGGCGAGGAACGCGTCCCACTGGGTCTCGGTGTTCGCGGTCTCGACCTGGTCACCACCCGACACCAGCAGCTCGGTGTTCGGGTTGGCGGTGAGCGCGACGTTCAGGGTGTCCTGCCAGCCGGCGCCGTCCTTGGCGACGTTGCCGGACGAGCCGATCTGCGGGTCGCCGAAGAACAGGAAGCTGAAGTCGCCGTCGAAGTCCTGCGTCTTGAACGAGTACGTCGGGCTCCAGCCGCCGCCGGTGCCGACGCGGTACGAGTACGACGTGTGCTCACGGAGACCGTCGATCGTCGCGTGCCCGTTGTAGCCGCCGTTGACGCTGTTCGCGGCCACACTGGCCGAGAAGGTGGTCGCGTTCTTCGGGAACTGGCCGTGAACCAGTCGCGAGGTGGGAGCGACCTGCACCACCTGTGCCGTGCCGGCCGAGGAGTACCAGCTGACGACGCGCTGGGACTCGTTGGCGCCGACGCCGAGGATGATGCCGGAGGTGGTGACGGGGTCGGCTGCGTGGGCCGCTCCCCCGAACGCCGTGGCGGTCGCAACGACCGCCGCCGTGACGCACGTGGCCACACGGGTCCGTGCCCAGTTGCTGAGCTTCATCGAGTGTCCGTCCGTTACTAGTGACGAGTTGAGCCAGACAGGCCCATCGGAGAGCGTCCGCCTCGCCGGTGGATCACGGGTGAACGAGGGTTTACCACCCGCGCTACAACACCCGTCTCAGAGCCGCTGCACAAACCAGACCAAGCCAGCTACCGACACACCGGCCGCGATGAAGCCAGTGGTCCACAGTGCGACCGTCGGCGCTTTGCGACGCAGCAGAGCCAGCAGGGGGAATGTTAGTGCGATCAGCGTCAGTTGCACGGTCTCTATGCCCACGTTGAACACCAGGAGCGACCACAGCAGCGTCCACGACCACGCCTGCTGGATCCCCAGCGCACCCGCGAAGCCGACGCCGTGGACGAGGCCGAAGCAGAACACGACGCCCAGCCGGGTCCATCCGGCCCGGTCGAGGCTCACATGACTGCGACCACTGGTCTCGAGGTCTGTCGCGAGCCGTCCGCGCCGCCAGAGCCGCCACAAGTGCCAGAACGCGACGATCGCGATCGACAGCGCGATCACCGGCTCGATGAACGACGGAGACACGTGTACGACGCCGAGCGCCGCCAGGATGAAGGTGACCGAGTGGGCCAGCGTGAAGGTCGTTGCCGCCAGCACTATCTCGCGGAGCCGGCGTGATCCTGCGATCAGGGCGAGCAGGAACAGAATGTGGTCGAGTCCGGTGAGCAGATGCTCCGCCCCGAGCCGGAAGAACTCCCAGAACCGCTCTGTCCAGGACTGGTGCGTGGAGAACGACGGGTGCTCGGAGTCGAGCGCACTACTACCCTTCTGCAGATCGAGGTCGTAGGTGACGATCGTCTTGGTCCCCTTCACATAGCCCTCGCTGTCAGGGAACAGACCACTCCGTACCTCGTGCGCGTCGGCCTTCTCTGGGCAGCTGTAGTCCAGGTCCATGAACGCGTACGGGACGCCCTCGCGCTGCTCGATCCTGAAGTCGCCTTGCTGCGTCGCCGTACAGGCGTGACCGTCGACGGCGATTGCGAAGCGATCGGTGACGTACTTGGTGACCGAGCTGGCGTCGGTCGTCAGCGCTGCGGCTTGTTTGACCGAGTCGCCGGCGTCGAAGGCCGCCGTACCGAGTTTGAAGAGCGCATCGTTCTTCTGGTAGTCAGCGGTGGATACGACGAGCAGGTCGTACTCGAGGCCGAGTTCGGCCCGGACATGTCCCTTGGCCGGCGCGGTCAGGTCGACGTACACGGTGGAGCTGAAGCCGTGGGCTTGAGCGGGTACGGCGCTCAGCAGGAGGACCAGTGCGGCGGCGAGGACGGAGGCGCACCGGCGGGTGAAGGCCAGCATGCAGCGCACGCTGCACCTGTTCGGTGAACGACTGTGGGACGGTGAGCGAACGCTGGACGCACCCCCTCTGGGAACGGGGATTCATGAGGTAAGAAGTCCTCGTGCATCAGCGAGTTCGGCCTGCCTGGGTTGTGGCCGTCGTACTCGCGATCGTCGTCCTGGCCAGTGGCTGCAACACCGCTGACGACTGGTCCCGGCCCCACGCCGCACCGACGCCAGTTGGCACACTCGGCCCCGGCTTCCTGAACCCGGCGGCGCCGCCCTCACCGGAGGCGACGATCACGCCGAGCCCTGGCTCCTGGAACGACGTACATCCGCCATCGGGCTACCGCGTGGTCCTGCTCACTGCTGGGGACGACGCTCAGACGCAGACGCTGGTCACCGCCGTACGGGACTGGGCTGCGGCAGAGAAGGTCAGCCTGAAGACGGTGGAGGCGGCCTCTGGTAGCTACGTTCCGAAGATCACCGAGGCCATCGGTCTGAAGCCGGACCTCATCGTCAGCGCCGGCAACACTCTTATCGATCCGCTGGCCCTGGTGACCGCCAGCCATCTCGACCAGCAGTTCCTCGTTGTCGGCGCCGAACTGGCCGAGCCCACCGCCAACGTCACCGCCGCCGACTGGACCGGCGCCTCCTTCCGAGGCGAGGGCCTGGGCATGTCCTCCAACTACGACGCCTCGACATTCACACCCTCCCGAGCCGCCAACGCCATCCGCGCCGGAGCTGCCAGCGTTCTAACCGGCCACACCGGCATCGTTGTCTGGCTCAGCTAGTCAGCGGCGACGACCCCAGCGGCGGGCCGAGCCGATGCCGGCGAGGTGAAGCGCGAGGCAGAGGAGACCGGCGGTGAGGAGGGTCTGTGGCGTGAACGCGTCGCTGGCGCTCACGTTGGCCCAGTCGAGGATGAGCGCGAGCCCGAAGATGACGGCGGCGATGATCGCGAACATTGAGACTCCTTGGTGGAGGGCTATTCTCCAACCGGTACCCACCACCAGGCGTGTTCGGACCTCTACGGTGCGCTGACGACGGCCGCCGGGCGGATGTTGCGGTTGACGCGGAAGAGGTTGTCCGGGTCGTAGGCACTCTTCACGCGGGCCAGCCGGTCCAGGTTTGCACCGTATGCCTGCCGGATCCGCAGGTCGTCATCGTCAGTGGTCTGCACGTTGATGTAGTTGCCGCCGGTCGAGTACGGCTTGATCGCCTCCCAGGCCGTGCGTGCCCATTCGCGTCGGCGAGGGCCGTCGGGCGCATCCGGTGGCGACCCGCTCGCGATCAGGCAGATGTACTCGGCATCGCGGTTCCCGAACGGAGTGGACTCGTTGCCCAGGTCGGCCGCCGCGCCGCCGAGCTGCGCCAACCACAGCTGGCACATCGGCGCAGTGATCTCGGCTGCGTGCTTGCGGAACATGTCGAACAGACCGTCCGGCAGGCCGGGCAAGAACTCCGACTTCCAGTACTGATGCAGGCCGTCGGGCTGCCCGGCGTCGAACGTCCTCTGCTGCTCGACGTACGGCTTGCGCGTGATCGTGTCGACGATCGGCGTACCAAGGGCTCGAAGCGGTGCGAGGTCTTTCGCCGCGGCCGACTCGCTACCCGTGTGGCAGGCGACCACGGCGACGATCGGCCGGTTTCGCCATACGTCAGGGATGAGGGCGGTCGCCGGTGCGAGCTGCATGATGAGGTGCAGGCTCAGCTCCCGCGGTGCGGTAGCGCAGAGGTCCCGGTAGAGCGTGGCAACGGCGTCGAAGTCTTCCGCGTCCCAGGCGATCATCCCGCCGGTCATCAGGGAGCCGATGTCGTGCAGGCGGAAGCTGAAGCGCGTGACCGCTCCGAAGTTGCCGCCGCCCCCACGCAAAGCCCAGAACAGATCCTCGCGTTCGTCCGCGGCCGCTCTGCCCAGCCGGCCGTCGGCGGTGACGATCTCAACCTCCTCCAGGTTGTCCACGGTCCAGCCGAATCGCCTGCTGAGGTTGCCGAATCCCCCGCCGAGCGTGAGCCCGGCGACACCCGTGAGGGAGATCATGCCGAGCACGGTGGCGAGTCCGTGCGGTTGGGTGGCGCGGTCGACGTCGCCGAGTAGACAACCCGGTCCGACGTGTGCGAGCCGACGTACGGGATCGACTTCGACCCAGCGCAGCCGTGACATGTCCACGGTGAGCCCGCCGTCGGCCAACGCGGTTCCGCCAACGTTGTGACCACCGCCCTTGATCGACAGCAGCAGGCCATGGGCGTGTGCGAAGCGCACAGCCTCGGCCACCTCAGCACCCGAGACAGGCTGGACCACGAGGGCCGGCCGGCGCCTCACCATGCCGTTCCAGATCGTTGTCGCTTCGATGTAGCCCGCATCGCCGGGGCGCAGCAGCGGGGCCTCCATCTTCTTGGCCAGGGCCGCCAGCGCTTGCTGCGTCACCCGTACCGGCTCACCGTCGAGGCCGGTCATCCGAAGAGTGCTCATGGCGTCACCGTAGGGTCGTCCGGGCTTTCTCGAATCGGGTGTTTCCCTATGTCTCTATGGATGGCGGGACAGCCTGGCGCCGAGCTCGGCTCGCGTCCGGATGTTCAGCTTGCGGTAGACGCGGGCCAGATTCGCCTCGACGGTCTTGGCGCTGATGAACAGCTTTGCAGCCACTTCCCTGTTGGTCAGGCCGGACGCCGTCAGCTCGGCAACTCGCGCTTCGGTGGGAGTGAGCTCTGCCGGATCAGTGCGGGTCTGGCCAAGCCGGGCAAGCTCGGTGCGCGTCCGTGCCGCCCAGAGCTCAGCGCCCGCCGCGTCGAAGAGGTCTCTGGCCTGCCCGAGATACTCAGCGGCTGCACCCCGTCGCCGACACCGACGCTCCAGCTGGCCGGCCATCAGGTACGTGCGCGCTACCTCGAACCGCAGCTCGAGATCCGCGCATCTGGTCAGCGCAGCCTGCATCGTCGAGGACGCGGCCGCTAGGTCTCCGTGTGCCGCGAGTACGAGCGCTCTACAGCGGTCACTCAGCATCAGTGCCCACGACCTCTCCATGCGTACGGCGGCCTCCTCGAACTGGTCGAGCGAACGCTCCGCCGTAACGAGCTCGCCGATCCCGACGAGCGCGGTGATCTCGTCGGGAACGAAGAAGGCACGGATCGGCTCTGCGATGGCATGGTCTGTGGCGAGAGGTCCTAGGGCATCGTGGGCGGCCTTCGGGTCGTCCTGTGCGAGCGCCACAAGTGCAAGCGCCCAGCTCGCCCAGAGCACAGACAGCCGGCGACCAGTGCTCCCGGCCAGCTGGATGGCTTCCGCTGCACGGCTCTCTGCCAGCGCGCTGTCGCCTGCGAACGCGGGTGGCAGTGCGGCGAAGCCCAGTGCCGCGGACCGCAAGGACTCCGAGCCGGTCCGGATGGCGGCATCGAGCGCCTCGTCGGCGTACGCGGCGGCCGCCGGCAGGTCGCCGCGCCAGCACGCTGACCAGATGAGGTAGCCGTCAAGATAGGGCAGGTCGGTCTCCTCGCCGCCGTCGATGGTCCGCCGCCGCAGCGCTTCCAGCAGCCGGTCGCTTGCAGCCAGATGGCCGGCGTAGAACTCGAGGTACGCGGCGACCCGGCTCGGCCGCATCATGAACGAGGCCGGTCGATGCGGGTCTTCGAGGTCGAGAGCACGCGCGATCTTGACGTTGTCGACGCTGTGTCCGACGAGTACGTCGAGGCCGGCCACCGACGCGAGTGCTTCGGCGAGCAGGGCGGGCTCCTCAGCCTGCTCAGCAAGGTCGAGGGCACGATGAGCGTGGTCCGCCGCGGCGTCGTAGTCCGCGGTCGAAAGGGTGCCGAAGGCGAGCCGCAGTTCGATCTCGGCTTCCAGGGCGCTGTCGCCGCGGGCATGTTTCATTGCCTCCTGCAACAGCTGGATCCCCTCGGAGAAGCTGTCCCCCAGGTAGCGGATCTCGCCGAGCAGTCGAAGGGCGTCAGCTCGCTGCGGCCCGTCGGCCTCCTCTTTCAGCATCGCCAGCAGCGTTTCGCGGGCAACTGCGAGGTCGCCCGCGTGGAAGGCGTACTCAGCCCGCTGGATGGTTCGACGACGTCGTACGTCGGCTTGATCGTTGGGCGTCAGGGCGCTGGCGTGCTCGACCAGATCGGCGGCGGTCTCGGGTGCACCGCGGCGACGAGCGTGTTCAGCCGCATCCGCCAGCAGGTCTGCGATTGCCGCGTCCGGACCAGCTGCTGCCAGCGCCAGGTGACGGGCTCGCTCTTCGACGTCCGTGACGAGCTGCGCGAGCCTCGCGTGCACCTGACGACGCTGCTCCGGTGCTGCGGCGTCGTACACAGCCGCGGCGAAAAGGGGATGCCGGAAGGTCACCTTCGATGCGTGCAGGTCGACTATGCCCGCTATCTCTTGCAGTACGGCGGCCGGGAGCAGCTCGACCTCCACCGTTCCTGCAGCGGCGACGACGAGCAGTGCATCGCGCGCCTGATCGGACAAGGTGGCGATACGGTCACTCACGATGCGCCGCAGTCGGTCCGGCACTTGCAGGGTGGGGTCGTCGCCGGCTTCAGCCAACTCGAGCGCGAAGAACGGATTTCCATCGGCGACTCGATCGATCCGCGCCATCGCCCGGCTCGTGAATCGCCGGTCGAGCCTGTCCTCGAGCAGGTCGCGCAGAGTTTCAGTCCCCAGCCGCCCGACCTGGATCCGCCGGCAGCGATCGATCGACCGTACGACGTCGTCCGCGAGTCCGTCCGGCTCACCGCGCCGTACACAGGCCAAGAGCCCGACGGGAAGCCCGGCGAGCCGACGGAGGGCGAAGGCAAGGACTCTGGCCGACGGCGGGTCCGCCCACTGGAGGTCATCGATCGCCAGTACGGTCGGACCATTCGCAGCCAGTCTGCGCAGGACGGACACGGTGGCCGCGGCAACAGCGCGCTGGTCAAGCCGATCCGGTCCGGGTTCGACCCTCAGCAGAGCGATGGACAGCGCCCGGTCCTGGGGCTCCGGCAGATCGGCGACAACGTCGTCGAAGACGGGTTCGAGCAAGTCCGTCAGGACGTTGAACGCCAACCCCGACTCCGCTTTGGCTGGCCGCGCGACCAGCACTCGTCCGGTCGCGCGCGCCTGAGCAACGGCCGCATTCCAGACCGTGGTCTTACCGATCCCGGCGTCCCCTTCGAACACCAGGCCGACCGGCCCGGCCGTCACCGCGTCGAAGAACTCGGCAACAGCCTGGAGTTCCTTGTCCCGCCCGCGGACGACCTCCGCCATGCCACGAATATGACACAGGCCACGCCCCAACCGGGGCTGAAGCACGAAACCGCAGTTCAGAGCTCACAGAGCAAAACGAAGGCCCGGACCTGATGGTCCGGGCCTTCTTTCGTAGCGGGGGCAGGATTTGAACCTGCGACCTCTGGGTTATGAGTAGCCCTGACGCTGTCTCATCGACCTCACCTGGTGCCAAGTGACGACGCTGCCCGCCTGCGGGCCGGTCTCAACCGTCTCATCCGTAGCGATCCGATCGACCACCTGTCAGGACATCTCGGTCACAGATCCGGTCACGGATCGACCTCGTCCATGCCCATGGGTTTCCTTGTATTGGCGGTTCCGTGCCGCCGATTACGGTGCTCGACGGGCGCCGGGTGGTGCTGTGGCGACGGCCCGGCACGTCTGATGCCTGCGGGCCCCTAGTTTGGAGTTCCTCGTATGGATCCCCGCCACAGGCGCGTCCCGGGGAGCACGAATTGGGCACCGCGAGCCACACCACGGCGATCCACTGCGCCTCCGCGGGCGGGGTAGGTAGGTCCCAGCGGACAGTCCACCTCCCGTCCTTTCCCGTCGCGGCCTTCGGCGAGACCAACCACGCTTCACTCACAGGTCCGGTACTCGCATCGCATCGGACTCCGAGGGCGACCGCCTAGCAACAACAAAGATCGAGGAATTCTCGCCAGGGAGGTTTCGTGCGATACCGGTGAACACATACCGCCGGCCAGGCGGCGGTGGCATCGGGCGTTCGGACCAGGAAGTGATAGCAATCTCGGCCAGGCCCAGGGTGAACGTGCTCGATGTAGGTTCTGTCGGCGTGGGCACAGACGTGCTCAAGGTGGATCCGGTCGTTGTCGGCGCACCTGGCGGTTGGCCGTCTTGACCTGCGAATCCAATGAAGGCAACCACGACGCTCGCAAGCGCGGCGATGGCCGCGGCTAACAACGTCTGCCACCGCTCGAGATGCCTACTCCTAGCCTGAGCCTTCGCCGCCTTCGCCAATGTCCCGACCGCCCCGCCTTGCCTTCTTGGGAGATGGGTACTTCGCCCCCACAGCTCATTGTCACCCCGTTCGGGTACTACATCGGGACGCGCCTATCCCTGCTCACGAGCGGGCGAGTCGGCATTCCTCCGGCGCGACGCGGCCAACTGCTCCTGAGCGATGCGGAGTTGAACTGCGAGGGTCGCGCGTTGCACCTTGGCTGCATCCAGCTCAAGCTGCATCGATTGCCGTTGCGAGTTGAGCGCGGCTGCCTGAAGTTCAATCGTTCGTTCCTGCTGAGCAATCGCTCGTTGTTGCTGGGCATTCGTTTCCAGTTGATCTCGGTAAGCAAGTCCCGTATAGGTGAGCGCTACCGCCGAGATCACAGTTGACACAACGGCGGCCCACAGACCTGCCCTCTCGATTGCCGCCAGTCGACGAGGCTCTGCCGAGCGACCTTCTGCATGGACTGCTGCATGGCGCCGGCGACCGGCTACCTGACTGACACTTCGTCGCGGCCTCGACCTGGTCAATGCGCCAACCGCCGTCCGCGCCCGCACCCCTACCGCCCTCATGCTGAGCCGACCTCCTTGATCCCCAACGAACGAACTGGCCAGAAGGTCCATAGCGAGAGCCTTCGACCACATTGGACGCGCGACGTCAGCACGTCGTTCCTGTCGGCTAAGACGGAAGCTGGGCTTCTGGCCAGCGCAGGGGTGCGAACCTGCGTTGGCACACGCCGACAGATTTACGGAGGGGTGTCTGAATCGCCCTGACCTGCGGAGATGCTGGCCAATGACCAAACTTCCGCACCATTTCCGCGTCGAGGCTCGAGCAGACGCCATCAGGGAAGCGAACTGTCGATCGTCTCCGGCATGATTCACAGCATGGCGACTCAGAGACTGTTTGGGCATGTTCCGGGTGTGCCCGTGGGGACCATGTTTCCGTCGCGAGAGGCGGCCTACGCCGCGGGGGTACATCGCCAAGGGCAGGCCGGCATCGTCGGCACGGCTGCAGCCGGCGCCGAATCCGTGGTTGTATCTGGTGGCTACGAAGATGACGAGGACCATGGCGACTTCATCATCTACACCGGTCACGGAGGAAACGACCCGGGTACTCGTCGCCAGGTCGCAGACCAGTCCCTCGATGCTCGCGGCAACGCGGCGTTGGTCACCAGCTCCCTAACTGGAGCACCGGTGAGGGTGGTTCGTGGCCCGCACAGCTCGCCTCACGCTCCCTCGGCCGGCTATCGCTACGATGGCTTGTTCCGAGTCGAGAGCTGGTGGACTCAGATAGGTAGGAGCGGTTTCCGTATCTGCCGATACCGCTTGGTCAAGTTGACCGCCGAGCTGCCCGCCGAACCTGGGTCCGATGCCGACAGGGACGCCCCAACAGGCACGGAAAGGCCCGGTCGACGCAGTTCCACCGTGCAACGCGTCGTGCGCTCCAGCGCCGTCGCAGAACACGTCAAGGACCTGCACGACCACACTTGCCAGTTCTGCGGCCTGCGGCTCACTGTCCGCGGCAGAGGCTACTCAGAAGCAGCCCACATTCGACCCCTCGGTCGGCCACACGACGGACCTGACGTTCCAGAGAACATTCTGTGCCTGTGCCCTAATTGCCATGTGTTGTTCGACTTTGGCATGATTTCTGTCGGTGACGACCTAACAGTCACGCGACCAGCCGGACCTATTCGTCTGACTGTTCATCGGCGCCACACGATTGACACAGAACACCTTCGTTACCACCGTGAGCACCATAGAGGCTGATCTGGGTTTCTAGCGGCTAACCTGCGACAGATGCCGGGCCGGGCGGACCGTTTCCACATCCCATACAGATGCTTCGAATTGCATCCGTGCACGCACCTGCCCAACTGTCGCCCAAGGGTCACGCACCGACGTCGCCAGTCCTTTCAGGTGCGCTGCAACCCGTCTGGTAGCGGCGGATTCTGGCTTCGTCGGGGTCGCAGAAATGTAGGCATTGTCAGTCAGGGTCAAGATTCTGGAAATATCGCTAGGCGCCGGCCGGGGAGTTCTGCCACCTCTGTAGGGAGCGAGTAGCGCAACTACATCGGGATCGAGCAGGTCGGACCACACGCTCGGGTGATGAGCGTTTGGAGAGCCGTGATGTGCGACCTTGAACACCGATGCTCGCGCGTCCGTCGTAATGCTGGACAGCACCGCACTCCACCCGCAGCGCGAGGGTCCGTTCAGTAGATCAGATCCCAACAGAATCGCGTGGTCACCGACTTCAACCCAGATAGCCACTGCCATTTCATTCGGGTCGGCCGCCGAAAGCCTACGCCGGCTCTCGACCTTCGCTGTACCTTCAGCCAACTTGAGTTGGGCGCGATCAATGGCTTCATCAGATGGAGATAAAGCGGTTATTGCTACACCCGGCAGGTCATCGCGCGCACTTCGCTGCCAAAGTGGCCGTTGTTCATATGCCTTCAGTATCGGTCTCGGATTATTCCTGATCGCCCCGCGCCGTTTGGCCTCATCCAAAATGGCTCGATACTCGCTCCTAATTTTCGGCCGGATCTCCCGCTCGATCGATTCATCCGCCTCAACTTGCGCGAAAAATTCCTCAGAGGTAGCGGCGGCCGACATAACGAACTGGGCCGAAGACGCCCTCGTATAGACCTGAGAAAGTCCAGCGATATGGTCGTCATGGGCATGCGTTCCGACTACGAGCTTCAATTGAGTTGAAACGTCGACACCGAGACGGTCCAGGTAATCCAGCACAGGATGAGTGTTATCGGTCTGATTAACACAGGAGTCGACAATGACCCAATCACCATTCCCAAGGTGAATGAGGATTGACTCACCTTTCCCGGGACCAAATATGGAGACCTCTATCACATCGCCGGCCGGCGGACCGGCAGTTTGCGCGCTATTCGATGTAGTCCGCAACGTCCTCAAACCTCTGCCTACCGCGGGCCTTGATCTGCTCGACCTCCTCGGTTGTCCAAACCCCGAGCCTCCGCAGCCGGACCGATGAGGTCCTGCTCACGCCATAACCCCTGCCGTGATTCACAGTGCGCACCGTCACATAGACAACGTCGCCCGGCACCACGACCTCTGGATAGAGCAACTCGGTCGAAAAATCCGCGTATACAGCAGAGCCTTCACTGCTGAGTGGGGTAATTTCTGCAGTGAAATAGTCGTCCTCAACTTCAACAACCCTGCCCTCCCATTTCTCCATTCCACTCACAACCACATCGGCGGGCTTCGGCGGCGCCTGGCTAGGCCCCTCGCTCAACGACCGCAATGGCGCGCCTGAGGCGAAACGAATCGCATCCAAGTACGTCGAGAGGGGCCCTACATCTGGATGGACTCGACCTATCAAGTGATCGTGGAGGATTCGCGAGGACTCGGCCATCAGTTGATCGGAATCACCTGAGGGGAAACGGAAGGTGCGTGAACGCAGCACGCTTGAAAAGTTACGACCAATTGGCGGCATGGTCGCCCTAGGAACAGGCACCCCAGCCGTAAAATGTGCAGGCCCAAGCGGCGCACGATTAAAGAGCGAAGCGAAATCTGGAAGCGTGGGCGAACTTGGGGCATCTATGTCCACAGTCCCCTCGCCAGACACCGTCATGAAATCCCCCCCACCTTAAACAAATGATTCACCATTTGATTCGACCGCTTAATCGCAGATTGGAAATCATCACGCAGGATCTCAAGAGCAAGCGGAATTCTGTCCGATGAGGGAACCCCAGTTCCCTCATAATTCATTCTCGCCGCACTTTCCCTATCGACAGGCTGACTCTCGACAAGCCTTAGATCGTAGTGATCATTATGCGTGACCTTGACACCATATTGAACCGACTCGGATGGCTCAACTATCACTTGAACCTTACCGGCATACCTGTCTGGCCGAACGCCATAAAGCGTTAGATTCAGCAGACCAGGGAGGGTCAGAACGCCACTCCAGTTATCTTTCGGGACGAGCGTGTCCCCGATGCTGTGCCACTGCTCCAGAGAACCAGCAGGAAAATGCACAAACCGATTGATACCCAGTGCCGCGATAGGGGTCTGATCGAGTATGCGCAGAACGCCGGCAGCCGCATCCCGGGTTCGCTCAAACTCAGCCTCCTCCGTTGTGCTTAGCTGCAACGTGTCTTGCGTGACAGTGCACTCCAACCAGCCACACTGGAACTTGGCAACGGCGGGCGAAATCACCTGGACTTCAGAGTCTTCGTATTCCCCTGGTCCAATCAACTCGACTTTTGAGAGCCAAGCCGGCGAAAATATGGCAGGATTGAAGTGCCCCTTCACAACAAGAGCCAACTCATCGTGACTCAGTGGCACCGTGGACATTCGTCTCCACCTCATTGTCGCTCTGACACCGGTAGCGCTCGCCTGCCCATGATGCCATGGGTGCTGCTACCTGTAAGGAGTGTCTCAGCGCACGGCCAGTGACGGAAGCAGCGTCATCAGGTTGCCATGTAGCCGCTGGGCGTGTTCGTACGTCGCCGATTCACGACGGGCTTGCCGATGGGTCCATGCGACAGGAGGTGTGCGGCCAGGGACCGAGCGCCACAGAGGGGCACCTCACTGAGCGCTGACCCACGTCAGCGGATGACCATAGGTCTTCCACCGGCGCCAGACCAAGCCGCTGAGGTGGTCGGCGACCGCGAAGGGGTCCGAAGGCTCTAGTGCAAGCGCCAGCGCTTACGTGATAATCCGCTTTTGGAAGAGTGCGCCACTCATCCGGCCGGGAACCTGACAGGTTCGTATATGGTCGTAACCACGCTTCAGGTAGTAGTCATGCAGCTTGGTATTCGTGCTCCAGACGTTCATGCGGACCCAGGATTTTCCCTGTTCGCGCGCCAGATCCTCGACCGCCCTCAGGAGGGCGTCGCCGTACCCCTTGCCGTGTTCAACGACGAAGAACCGGCTGATGTAGATCTGCGGCTGAGCCAACTCCTCAGGTGACCAGAAGTCGGACTCCGGATCAATTAGAGCCATCATCGCGACAACCTCACCGTCAACCTCCCATCCAACGAACGGGTAGTTGTCGAAGTCGCGATCGATATTGGCGTGGACCTTGGCCATGTCGAGACCGCCGCGATATTGGTCGGTGTCCTTGGTTGCCAGCCATTCGCCCGCCTCATCGCGGACGCGATGGACGAGCTGGCGGTGTGATTCGTCAAGTGTGATCAGCATCAGGCGTCCAGGTCGTACGAGACCTCGACGCGGTCGGCCGCCATGCGCGTCACCATGTAGCGCACCGGACGGCCTTCGGCGTCGTAGCCGACGCGGGTGTGAACGAGTAATGGGGTGCCCGGGGCCATCATCAGGCGCTGGGATTCTTCCGTGCTGGGCATCCGGGCTGTGAGGGTGTCGTGCCAGCGCGCCTGCTTGTGTCCGGTCGCGGCGAGCAGGCCGCCCTGGACGCCGAGGTCGCTGGGGTTCCAGAACAGCTCGTTTCCGTCGGTCACGAAGGGCGGGAAGTACGAGTCACTTAGCTGGTGAGGTTCGTCGTTGACCCACCGGAGGCGATTACGCGCCTGGATCGGGGTTCCCTCGGGGATCTGTAGCGCCTTGGCTACCTCGGCCGGTGCCTGGATCGTGAGGATGCTGAGGTCGTTCTTTGGTATCCCGCCCTGAGCCTTGATGGTGTTCGCCCAGGCGTCGCCGTCGTTGTTGTGGGCTCTCTCCCACTCCGCCATCTTCCACTCCCAGCGGTGGATCTGACGGACGCGGCGGGTCCTTCCCTGGCTGCTCGTGATCAGCCCTTCGGCCTCCAGCGCGGCCAGTGCGGCACGGACCGTGTTGCGGCTCGCGCCGTAGCGATCCACGAGTTCCGCCTCGCTGGGCAAGGCTGAACCGGGCTCGCCCAGCGAGTCACGGATCAGGCGGGCGACCCGCTCTTGCAACGTCTCCGGCATCTCAAGGTCCTCTCGATTGCTGCTTGACAAGCTTATGCGGCTTGTTCCAACATGTCACTCGAAGCAACTTGTTCCAACAAGCCAGATAAGAAGACCAAGGCCCATAGGGCAACAAATAGCGACGCCCCGGCGGTGGCACCCGCCGAGGCGTCTGGGTCGCGCCCGTCCCTTCAGAACAGGAGCACTACCCGTGAGCATCATCTACCTTTCAGCCGTCAGCGACGAGGAGCCGACCCCCGCTGATCTGGCCGCCATCGAACAGGAGTGGCCGCTGATCACGGCCGAACTGGACTTGCTGGACGCACAGATCGCGTACATCAACGCGGGTCCAGCCGCGTCGGTTCTGGACCGGCGTCGAGTGCGGCGTGCGGAGCACCGGGTCATGGTTGTGGCCCGCGAACTGGCGTCCGACGACTCGGGTTCGGAAGGTGCGGCATGAACGGCCGGACCGCTCCCGAGAGGCAGTACACGGCTGCTGAGAACACGGCCCGGAACGTGTTCTTGCTGATGTCGACGCTGCTCGCGCTGGCTCTGACCTTCAACGACGTGAGCAGGTATCACGGCACTGTCCGGGTGCTGTTGTCGGTTGGCCTGGCCGGGATCGTCTTCGCGATCGTCATGTCCACTCTGGTGGTCATACCGGGGCGGGCGTTCTCCGACGAGATCAAGACCGCTATGGCGCGGGTCGCGGTCACGGCTGCCGCTGTCGGTGGCAACCTCTACGCCTGGATGTACCTCATCGCTGTGGGTGCCCAGTGAGCCGCCCGAAGGTGCATGACCCGGTGTTCCTGGACGAGGTCTGGGCTGACCGGCTCGGCATCGACAGCGTCGACGGCGTAGAGGACGAGCTGCGGGCGCGGTTCGAGCACCTGTCGCGGTTCGTGCTCTGTGGGGGGATGCCCCCGGCCGGTAAGGCGGTGTCGGCGGAGGCCGCGACGGCGTACGGCGAGCTGTGGGTGTTGTCCGGGTTCCTGGCCGACGCCAAGCGCGTGCTGAGCGGCGAGGAGGACGGCCGATGAACCCCGACCGCATGGACGCGATGATCAAGTCCGCCAATGACGCCTACGAGGCGATCCGGACACTGAACCACGCCACCCTCACGGCCACGGTCCCGGCCCCGGTCGCCTACGCGCTGCTGGGTTCGCTGCGCCAGCTCGAACACGCCGTTGCCCGGCTCGCCACCCAGCTCAGCAGCGGGTTACGCCGGTCGCTGACCGAGTACGACGTTTACGACGACACCCGCGACCCCGCCCAGAGCGTCGCGATGGCGGCCGCCGCGCTGGCAGAGACCGCGACCCACGCCGACCGAACCGCTGAGTGCGCGGCTGCCGCCCAGCTCGCCATCACCTGGCAGGGCTTCCGCCTGGACAAGGAGGACGACCGATGAGCACCGTCGTACCTGCCCCGGAGAAAGCGCCGGCCACCGGCAAGCCCAACGCCGTGGACAAGCTCCGGTCGGCTGCTGCGGAGGCGTCGCAGGTACGGGCACTGTCCACGCATCCGGATGTGGTTGCGCTGCGGGTGGAGTCGGTCCGTACGCAGGTTGACCGGTGCATGTGGGTCGGGATCGTGCTCGGTTTGGCGTTCACGATGGTCAACGTTCAGGCGTTCGCGGCGCAGGGTGCGGTGTTGTGGTCGCTGCCGTGGTTCGCGGCGTGGCTGCTGGACCCGATGGTGTCGCTGGTGCTGATCGCGGTACTGCGAGCTGAGCAGATCACCGCGCGATACCAGGTGTTCGACGACACGAAGTGGATCGGCAAGACCAAGAAGCTCGCGTTCGCGGCAACGTACGTGATGAACACGTGGGCGTCGTTCGGTCATCGAGACATCGCGGGGATCGTGCTGCACTCGGTTCCGCCGCTGCTGGTGTTCTGTGCCGCCGAGACTGCGCCGGTGCTGCGGGACCGGCTGACCGAAGCGGTGCTCCGGGCGGAGCGGGCAGCCGCGCTGGCTGACCCGGAGGGGCCATCTCACCGGCTCGACACCCCGCCCGCCGCTGCTGAGCTGCCGGCCACCACCAACGACGCTCAGACGGCCGCTGAGACGACCGAGACGGCCCCGGCAGCCAAGGCGAACAGCAAGCCAGCCAAGCCGCGCCGGAAGACAGCGAAGCCGGGTCGCAAGCTGCTGGCCGACTACGTGACCGAAGCTCTCGCGGCGGTCGAGCCCGGTACGGCGGCCGACGACATCACCCCGGCGTGGGCGCGGCACACAACCGGTTGCTCAACCGGCCTGTCCCCGAAGGTCGCGGCGGCTGTCCGCGACGAGCTGACCACTTCCCCGAAGACCACGAACCACGACGCGGACGCGATGGGCGAACCGGCCCGGGTCGCGGCCTGACCGATAGGAGCGCAAGCGCATGGACAACGTGCACAAGCTTCACGACGACGACCACGACAACGCCGACGAGACGACGCAGGATGTTGCTCGGGGCATCGTTCACGAACCGGCTGAGCGCGTCGACGCTGAGACGGAGCCGGGCGAGGGTGAGGTGATCGAAGCCGAGATCCTCACCGAGGAAGAGGAAGCCGAGCTGGACCGCCGACTTGCCAACCGCGGCGCGCTGGTACGGCGGGCGGTGACCGGTACGCAGGTCGCTACTCGGGCGGTAGTGAAGGTGTCCACGCACGACAAGACGAAGACGGCCGGGAAGGTGCTGCTGCGCGAGGGCTTCACGGTCGTGCAGGGGGTGGAGTCCTGGGCCAAGCGTGCGTGGGACGCGTCGACCATGGGTGTGTACCGGCGCCAGATCAAGGCGGCTGAGGCGGTCGGGGATCGCGAGGAGCTGAAGGAGTGGACCGACCGCAAGGAGATGGCCACCGAACGCCGTCACCGCCGACTGCTGGACCTGCCGAAGCTCGCCTGGGGTGTCCTGAAAGTCACCGTAGCCATGGTGATCGGTGTGCCGTTCCTGGTGCTGCTGATCGCGATCCTGACCAAGGCCACCGGGAACGGCTCGTTCACGGATGTGTGGCTGGGGTTCTTCGCGCTGATCGGGTTCCTGATCGCGGCCGGTGCACTCGTGTGGAGTGGTGTCTCCATGGCTGCGCCGTTCCTGATCGTGCTGGCCGCGTGGCGCGAGGGCAGGCGCCGGGCGGAGCCGCCCGCGTGGCTGGTCACGACGGCTGACGCGGAGTGGGATGCGGCGATCGATGAAACCACGATCGCGAGGGCGCTGGAGGCGCTGCGGATCCCGGCCATCACGCAGTACCTGAAGTCCGGGCTGAAGTTGCAGTTCATCACTCCGGCCCGGGTTGACGGTCGTGGCACGCACGCGGTGGTGCGGCTACCTGCCGGTGTGACGGCGGAGAAGATCGCACGACGCCGTGGCGACCTGGCGACCGGTCTGCACCGCGCTGCGAAGGAGGTGTGGCCGACCACCGGCAGCGAGGCCGGGATCCTGGATCTGTGGATCGCCGACAAGGGCGCGCTCGCTGAGGGCGCGGGTGACTACCCGCTGCTGGCCGGCGGGCTGGTGGACGTGTTCAAGGGCGTGCCTGCCGGGAAGACGCTGCGCGGTGACGCGATGCTCGCGCCGATCATGGAACGCAACACGATGACCGGTGGCATGCCCGGTCAGGGAAAGTCCAGCGCAGCGCGGGCGGTCATGGCCGGGTGCGCGCTCGACCCCACGACCGAGCTGCGGATCTGGGTGCCGGACACGAACTTCGACTTCGAGGTGTTCAAGCCGCGGTGCTCGTCCTACGTGATGGGCGCGGACGACGAATCCATGAAAGCGATCCGAGACCAGCTCGTGAACGTTCATGAAGAGGTGCAGCGGCGCGGCGAGCTGCTGATCCGCTACGAGGTGCCCGCCGTGACTCGTGAACTCGCCTCGGCTGGTGTCGGGCTGCACCCGCTGATCTGCCTGCTGGAAGAGGCGCACGTGGCGATCACCGACGACACCTACGGCAAGGAGATCTCCAAGCTACTGGTCGAGATCGTGAAACTCGGCCGCAAGCGCGGCATCCACATGATCATCTCGACCCAGGCACCCACGCGCGATTCGATGCCGCGTGACGTGACCCGCAACTGCTCCAACGGGATCGCGTTCGCGGTCGGTGACCACGTCGCCAACGATGCCCTGCTCGGTCAGGGCGCGTACGCGGCCGGTCACCGGGCGACCGAGCTGATCCCCGGCACCGACAAGGGAACCGCTGTCGTGAAGGGCTTCACCGGCGAGCGGTCCGAGATCCTGCAGTGGTACTACCTCGACGTTGCCAAGGGCAATGACCAAGTGACCCCGCTGATCAAGCGGTCCCTGGACGCGATCGCCAAGCTCGGCAAGACCGTGCCCGACTCCCGGCCGGTCGAGATCGAAACCCGCGACCTGCTGAGCGACCTGGACGAAGTCCTCGGAGACGAGCCGGTGCCGAGCGCGGACGTGCCCGCCCTGCTCAAGCGGCTCGCCCCGGCCTGGACGCCGTACCAGTCGCTGACCGGCAAGGCGCTGCGGGAGCTGCTCGACACCGAGCACGGCATCCGTGTCCCGTCGACCGGCAACCGCTACCCCCTCGATCCCGCTACCGTCCGTGACGCGATCGTGCGGCTAGAGCAGAACGCGAACGATGCCGACGAGGACAGCGACGACGCTGGACAGCTCGCGAGTTAGCTCCACACCACGGGCCGGAAACCGCCCAAATCGGGCTCTGGCCAGCGGGTTCCTGCGCCGGGTTAACTCGCCTCACTCGGTAACTTTCCGCAGGTCAGAGCCACATTAGCCCCCACTGAGCCGGTGAGTTACAGACCTAACCCGATCACCGGCACCTAACTGTCCAAACCATCCACACCAGACGGCCACCGCCAGGTGCCCGCCTTGGCTCGCCATGCCCTGATTCGACTACAGAAAGTGACAGAGATGTTGGATTCTGTGCCGCCGCTGGCCGCGCTCGTCACCGCCGGATCCGTCCTCCTCCTGACCGCTGTCGGGGTCGTGCTGGTGGTCGGTTACCTGCTCGGTTGCCGCATCTGGCCCTACGCCAACTGCCCCCGCTGCAACGGCACCGGTAAGTCCGGCGCACCCGGCCGGAAGGCGTTCCGCAACTGTCCCCGCTGCAAAGGCACCGGCCGCCGGACCCGGATCGGCCGTCGCCTGCTCGACCGCACCAGCAACCGCTGAACCCATCTGAGGAGACCACCACCGATGGCCACCCCACGCAAACCCCGCAAGCCCGTTGCCGAGAGCAAAGGCAAGAAGACCGAGGACCGGCCGTTGACTCCGCGCGAGGAGTACCGCGAAGCGCTGGCCGACCTGAACCGCTACTCGCACAACAACGAGACCGCCGAAGCCCGCCAGGCGCGTGACAGGTTCGACCGCGCCGACCGCACGCGCTCGTGGTGGCGTCGCTGATGGCCGCGCCGATCGACCGCGCCACGCTGCACCCGGCCGCGTCGCGCTGGATCGAGCTGTGGAACGGCAAACAGGCTCTCGGCTGGGACTACTACGGGACGCCGGTGTTCCGGTTCCGGCGGGCACCCGCAGGGCTCGCCACGCGCCGCCAGCTGCGGGCGATGCGGATGTGTCCGGGCGGGCAGGAGCCGTACGCGCTGCTGGTGTGGCGCAACGGCAAACGCTGGGCATGGCTGTACCGGCTCGACCTCGCCAGGCCGTCCCGGGTCCCGTCTCCGGCTCAGCTCAACGCGCTGGACAAGGCGATGGAGGCGCGCCGTACGTGCCAGCTCTGCAAGGCCGTCACCGACTACTGCATCCCGACCTCAGATGGCCGCTGCAACGACTGCATCGACGCCGCCAGCTACCCGCACGCTGCCTGACCCCACCTCGAGGAGGTACCACCGATGAACGACCTGCTGACCGCCGCCCTGGATGCCGCCGAACATGGCTGGCCGGTGTTCATGCTCGGTCGCTCCAAGCGGCCGGTCGCCAACTGCCAGCTCTGCCACGACAACCCGCACGACCCGGCGAGCTGCGAGCACCTGACCTGCCACGGGTTCTACGCCGCCAGCACCAACCCGGCCCGCGTCGCCGCCATCGTGGACGCCGTACCCGCCGGGCAGCTCGCCGTCAGGACCGGGGCCGTGTCCGGGCTGCTGGTGGTCGACGTCGACCCCGCCCACGGCGGCACTGCGAGCCTGGCCGAACTGGTGGCCAAGCGGCTGGTGCCGCGCACGCTGTGGGTCCTCACCGGGTCATTCGGTCAGCACCTGTACTACCGCCACCCCCGCCAGCACATGCCGTCACGGCCGATGCCGAACCGCCCGGGGATCGACATCAAGGCAGACGGCGGGTACGTCGTACTGCCCCCATCCAGCCACCACCGCACCCACCGCCCCTACCAATGGGGACACCCAGTGTCCGAACCAGTGGAGATGCCCCCCGCGCTCGTCACCGCGTGCCAGCCACCACCCGCCGACCCGGTGCCGCGCGCCGGCCAAATCCCTACGACCGAAGCGGGGGGCATCTCCCACCCTGACCGCCTACTCACCTCGCACCTGAACGCCGTACGCCACGCCCCCGAAGGAAAGCGTCGAACCACGCTCTACGGCGCCGCGCGGGGTGTTGCGCGGATGGTTGCGGCCGGTGCGATCAGCCACGCCGACGCTGTTGCCGCGCTGACCGATGTGGGGCAGCAAGCCGAACAGACCGCCCGCGAAATCCGCGCCGCCATCGCTGGTGGCTTCCGTGCCGAAGGGATCGCCGCGTGACTGCCGAGCTGCCGGACTGGCTGCCACCCCTGCCACCGATCACCGAGCCACCGGACGACGACCCATGGGGAGCGGTGCCGCCGACCCCGATCCGGCCGACGCTGGCACAGAACCGTGGTGTGGATCCACGCGGCGGTTTTCCGGTACCGGCCGCGCAGGGATGGGACGGCCCGCCGGTGCCGCTGAAGACCAAGCGGCTGGTCCGGCCGTTCCCGGTCGACGTGTTCCCCGGCTGGCTGGCCGATCAAGTTCACGGCGTCGCGGAAGCCACCCAGACCCCGGTCGACCTGGCCGCGTCCGTGGCGCTGGCGTGCGTGTCCACGGCGGCCGGGGGCAAGGTCCTGGTCCGGGTCACCCGATCGTGGGTCGAACAGGTCAACCTCTACACGGTCACCGCGCTACCGCCCGGGTCGCGTAAGTCGCCGGTGTTCCGGGCGATGACCGCACCGCTGTCGGACGCTGAGGACGCGCTGCGGGAGATCGCGGCAGAGCAGCGGGTGGAAGCCGAGCTTGCTGCCCGGGTCGCCTGGGCACGCGCGGAAGACCTTGCCAAGAAGGCCGAACGCGCCCAGGCGAACCCGCACGAGGCACTGGCGGATGCGACGGCGGCAGCCAAGGAAGCCGCGGGGATCGTCGTACCCGAGCTGCCCCGGCTGATGACCGACGACGTCACCCCCGAGTCGTGCATCTCACTGCTTGCCACCCACGGCGGCCGGATGGCCGTG
This sequence comes from Kribbella antiqua, assembly GCF_004345665.1. Classification (GTDB taxonomy): domain Bacteria; phylum Actinomycetota; class Actinomycetes; order Propionibacteriales; family Kribbellaceae; genus Kribbella; species Kribbella antiqua. The sequence goes on along the minus strand of NZ_SLWR01000008.1, from coordinate 150,754 downwards.
CTGTCGGCCGAAGGTGACGTGTTCGCCACCCTCACCGGCACCCGCTACTCCGCACAGCCCAACCTGGGCGTGTTCCTCAAAGGCCACGCCGGCGACAAGCTCCAGGTCGACCGCAAGGGCCGCGATTCCGAAACCGTCGAACGGCCCGCGCTGACCCTGGGCGTCACCACCCAACCGGGAACACTTGCCGGGCTGGCCGCACAGCCCGGGTTCCGGGATCGCGGTGTCCTCGCCCGGATCCTCTACAGCCTGCCGCCCAACACCGTGGGCAGCCGCAACAACGAAGCCGACCCCGTTCCCGAGCACGTCGAGACGACGTACCGCGACGCGCTCATGACCCTCGTCCTGGTCCTGGCCGACCACGACACCCCGCACCAGCTCGCCCTCGACCCGGAAGCCGGACAGGTGCTGCTGGACTTCCAGAACTGGCTGGAACCGAGGCTGCACCCGCAGACCGGCCAGCTCGCCGGAATCACCGACTGGGCCTCCAAGCTCGCCGGTGCCGTCGTCCGGCTGGCCGCACTGCTGCACGTGGCCCACAACTTCCACCACGGCTACGCCCGCCCCATCACCGCCGACACCATGCGCGCCGCCGAAAACGTCGGCCGCTACTACCTCGACCACGCCCTAGCCGTCTACGACCTCATGGGCCGATCCGACCCCGACCTAGACGACGCCCGCGAAGTCCTCGCCTGGATCACCAAACACGGCCACCCCACCTTCACCCGACGAGATGCCCTCCGCTCCCTCCAAGGCCGCACCCGATTCACCACCGCCGCCGACCTCGACCCCGCACTCCACATCCTCACCGACCACGGCCACATCCGGCCCAAGGCCAGCGACACCAAGCCCGGCCGGGGCCGCCCCTCGACCGCCTACGAAGTCCACCCCGCAGTCCTCGCCACCCCCTGACAAAAATGACAAAAACCCGAGTTCTGTCAATTTTGTCAATTTTGTCAGGGCCTCTCGACCGTGAAGGAGACGCACCACCAATGATCGACATCGCCACCCTCCCGGCCCTGATCTCTGTACCGAAGGCAGCCCAGCTCATCGGGCTCAGCCGTGCGAGCGCCTACCGATTCGCCGCTACCGGCGAGCTGCCCACGCGTCGGTTGGGAGGCAGGGTCTTTGTAGTCACCGCAAAGCTTCAAGCGTTCATCGACGGAGAGGAAGTACAGGCAGCATGAGCCGCCGGAAGATCCCTGGCATCACGGTCTGGCAGCGCGGGAACACCTGGGCGTATCGCGTCGAACTGGAGCCGCATCCGCTGACCGGCGCGCGACAGCGCCCATATCAAGGCGGCTTCGCAACGGAGGAAGACGCTCTGGAGGCTGCAATCGAGGCGAAGAAGCGCGCCGAAACCGGCCGTTCTGTCACCGCCAAGAAGATTCGCGTAGCCACCTACATGAACGAGTGGCTCACTGCTAACGAGGACAACCTCAAACCCACAACGGTGCAGAACTACCGCGACAACATCGATGCGTACATCGAACCCGTCCTCGGCACTCGCTGGCTCGGTGAACTGACGGTGCCAAGAATCAACGCGTTCTACAAACACCTACGGGACAACGGACGACGGAAAGGTGACGGCAACCATCGAATGTACGAATTCTGGCTCAGTCATCAGTCCGACAGGGACGGCGCGGGACCGACGCCAACCGACATCGCCAGGGCGTGCGGCACGAACTACAACGCCGCCCGCGAGGCCGTGCGCCGGTACCGGCGCGGCAGAGTGCCAGGAGAATTTTCCGCTGGTCTGAGTGTGAAGTCGATTCGAAACGTCCACGTCGTAATGCTGCGTTCGCTCGCGGACGCCGTGCGCTGGGGCTACCTGCACACCAACCCGGCCGCGTTCGCGGTACTCCCCCGAGAAAGGCGGCGCTCCGCTCGGAAGCGTGGAAACATCTGGACAGTCGAGCAGCTCGGATCCTTCCTGCGCGTAGCTCTACAGGACCGGTACGACGGAATGTGGTTGCTGGCGGCCACAACGGGGATGCGCCGATCGGAATTGGCCGGCGTCCAGCGGTCCATGCTCGACCTGAACGCAGGAACACTCACCATCGAGGACACCCGAGTGGTGGTGCGCGGCCGAGCGGTGGAGTCTGACGGCAAGTCCGACGCGGGCGAGCGCGACATCGCGCTCGACACCTTCACGCTGACCCACCTGCGCCGGTACGTCGAACGCATCAACGACGAGCGAGACGCATTCGAGGGGAGCTATCCGAAGCATGACTACATCATGGTTGGACCGGAGGGACGGCCGCTGCACCCGGACACCATCACGGCTCGATTCAACCGGCTGGTGGATCGAGCAGGTGTTCCCCGGATCAGGCTGCATGACGTGCGCCACACCTACGCGACGATGGCTCAGGACGCTGGACACAACGTGAAGATCCTGAGCGAACGAATCGGCCACGCGGACACGTCCGTCACGATGAAGATCTACACCCATCGGTCACACGGCATCGACCGCCCGCTCGCGCAGGCTATGGGAGCGCTGATCGCTCATGCGGCGGGCATCACAGAGCCAGAATCAGACCCGCTGGTCACAGATCTGGTCACAAACCGCCCGGACACAGACCCCGACGACGGAGACCCACCCCTCGCAGTCGTCGGCTGATGCGGAGCACTGGGCCGAGCAGCGACGGACAAAACCCCAGGTCAGACCCCACATAGCAAGACGAAGGCCCGGACCTGTTGGTCCGGGCCTTCTTTCGTAGCGGGGGCAGGATTTGAACCTGCGACCTCTGGGTTATGAGCCCAGCGAGCTACCGAGCTGCTCCACCCCGCGCCGTTGTGGTTTTAGTTTAGTGGATCGGGGCTGAGCAACCAAATCGGGTGCCGGCGTGGCTCTGGGTGGGTGAAAACCCGTGTCGAGCGGCTGGCCGACGGCGTACCGTCCGGGTATGTCCCGACACGTCATTCGCCCGTTCGAGGAGGCGGACCTGCCCGCGGCCGCCGGACTGCTCGCGGAGCGGCACAAGGAGCATCGGAAGCGGCACCCTCTGCTGCCGGCCGACTACGAGGACGAGCAGTTGGCCCTGGTCGAGGTGACCGCGCTGTGGGAGAGCGAGAGCGCGTCCGGCGCCGTAATGACGGAAGGGCTGGAGCTGACCGGCTACGTGCTGGGTGCGCCCAAGCCGTCACCGGTGTGGGGTCCGAACGTCTGGGTGGAGTCCGCGGGTCACGCCGTACGTGAGCCTGAACACATCCGCGACCTGTACGCCGCAGCCGCCACGAAGTGGGTGGACGACGGCCGCACGGCTCAGTACGTGCTGGTGCCGGACGACGCCGAGCTGATTGATGCGTGGTTCTGCTTGGGGTTCGGGTCGCAGCACGCTCATGCGGTCCGTCCGGTGCCGGATGCTCCGCTCGCGCCGCACCCGGATCTCGGCGTACGACGTGCCTCGCGCGACGACATCGCCGTACTGGCTGAGCTGGATCTGGTGCTGCCACGACACCAGGGCCAGTCGCCGGTGTTCTCCTCTGGGGAGATGCCGACGCTGGAGGAGGCGCTGGCTGACTGGGAGGAGTCGATCGACGACCAGGACTATGCGACCTTTGTTGCCGAGTACGACGGTCGTGTGATCGGTTCTGCGGTCGGGTGCTCGCTGGAGAAGTCCAGTGCGCACAGCGGGTTGGCCCGGCCGGACAACGCCGGTTTCCTGGGGTTTGCCGCCGTACTGTCGGAGGCACGCGGGCGCGGCGCCGGTCGTGCGCTGGGTGAGGCGGTGCTGCAGTGGTCTGCTGATACCGGCTATACCTCGGTGGTCACTGACTGGCGGGTGACGAATCTGCTGTCGTCGAGGACGTGGCCGCGGCTCGGGTTCCGGCAGACGTTCCATCGGCTGCACCGGTTGATCGGGCATTGATCCGGGGGTTGTCCACAGGTTCGAAATCGCGGCCGGAAAAGCGCGGCGATCGGTGCACTTTCTAGGGCAAGAGAGGCGTCTTGCAGCAGGCAAGTCGTCGCGGGCCCCAGGAGGCAGCCATGTCGCGTTCATTCCTTCGTTCCCGAGTCGTGCCGTCGACCCGTCGTATCGTGATCGGGAGCGCGGTCGTCCTCGCCACATTCGGCGCCTGGGCGACAACCCCGGCCGTGGCGGCGAGTGCTCCGTGGTACGTCGTGGCTCCCCCGTCGATCGAGCAAAGGGCATGCACCTTGGACGGCTTCGTGATCGAGCACCTTCCCGGCGGCATCGGTACGCCGACCGACTTCGAGTACGAGTGGGAGGACGTCAGCTTCCGCAGCCGGGTCTGGGAGACCGGGCCGGATGCCGAGGGCGGGTACAAGGTCGACCTGACGGTGAAGACGCTGCGCGGTGAGAAGCTGACGGATCTCGAGGCGCTGAAAGCCTTCCTGGCCGAGTACGAGGAGAAGGACCCGGAGAGCTGGGAGCTGCGCCCGGTGAAGATCGGCCCGTACGACGGCCTGGCCGCGGAGCACGAGGTGTTCTACTTCATCGCGCCGGGCGTCGCGGCCGAGGTGTCAATCGATCTCGGTCGCTTCACCGAGCAGGATCTCTTCGACACCGCGACCGGCTTCCACCCGGAGAGCACCCGCTGACGGCTACGCGGATTCGGGGCTTCGGGCAACGAGCGTCGACTTGGTGCCGCCGGCGGCGTCTGCCGTGTCCGCCTGCTCAGATTCCGGGCCTTGGGCTACGAAAAGGGCGGCGACGCCGATGGTGATCGGTGTCGCCGCCCTGGGATCAAGCCGGGGTCAGCCTGTTGGTGAGCTTGGTGGGCTCGTCGGTGATGGAGTGGTCGACGGGGTCGTGGTCGGCGTTGGGGTGGTCGGGGTGACCGTTGCCCCGGCCGCCACGGCCCGGTCGATCGCCTGCTTCATCTTGTTGACCTCGGCCTGGTATCCGGCGAGATCACCACGCGTCAACGCCGCCTGCGCCGCCGCGTAGGCAGCCTGCGCCTGCGCTAGCGCTTGTTTGATTGTCGGGTTGGTGTTCGGCGGAGTGGTCGGCGTCGTCGGGGTGGTCGGCTCACCGGTGCTGACGTTGGTGTTGAAGACCTTGGTCAGCGCCTCCGACAATGTCGCGCCGTAGGCGACGCGGTCACCGAAGGAGACGAGCACATACCGGAGCACCGGATAGCTACCCGCGCCGGAGGTCTTCACCGAATAGACCGGCTGAACGTAGAGCAGACCACCGCCCAGTGGCAGTGTCAGCAAGTTGCCGAACTGGGCTCTGACGCCGCTGGTCGGCTGGTTGATCGGCAGCAACGCGGTTCTGATGCCGTCGTCGGTCTGGAACTTGTTGAAGACCTGTCCCGGACCAGGTATCTGCACGTTGCCGGGCAATCGAAGGATCCGGAACTGGCCGTAGTCCGGAGACGTCGCCTCGGAATCGACGGCCATGAACGCGGTCAGGTTCTCCCGCTCCGCGTTCGGTACGTACACCGATGTCAGCGAGAACTTCGGCTCCTGCTGATCGGGCATCCGCAACGACAGGTAGAACGGAGGCTGGTTGTTTTGAACCGAGGAGTCCGTGCCGGCGGAGACCGCGGTCGGGTCGGCCGGAACACGCCACAGGTCGCTGTTCTGGTACCAGGTGGTCGAGTCGGTCACGTGGTACTTGGCCAGCAGGTCACGCTGGACCTTGAACATGTCCTCCGGGTACCGCAGGTGGGACATCAGGGCCGGCGAGATGTCGGAGCGCGGCTTGACCGTGTTCGGGAACGCCTTCATCCACGTCTTCAGGACCGGGTCACTCTCGTCCCAGGCGTACAGCTCGACCGAGCCGTCGTACGCGTTGACGACCGCCTTGACCGAGTTGCGGATGTAGTTGATCTCCTCGCTCGGCTGCTGGGCGATGGTGCCGCGGCCCGTGGTGGTGTCCCGGGTGCTGTCGTCCAGGGCGACCTTCTCCGAGTACGGGTAGTTCGCCGAGGTGGTGTAGCCGTCGACGATCCACACGACCTGACCGTCGACGACGGCCGGGTAAGGGTCGCCGTCCGGGGTCAGCCACGGCGCGGCCTTCTCGACCCGCTCACGCGGGCTGCGGTCGTAGAGGATCTTCGAGTCGGCGTTCACCCGGCTGGACAGCAGGATGTTCGCGTCCCGGAACTTTGTTGCGTAGAGCAACCGGTTGCCGAACGAGCCGACCGGGACACCGCCCTTGCCGGCGTAGGTGTTCAGCGTCGGGTCGCCGCCGTTCTTGCCTTCCGGCGTGTCCAGCTCGACTGCGGGCGCACCCTTCGGAGCACCGACGATCGAGTACTCCGCAGACTGCTCACCGAAGTAGATCCGCGGCTCGTAGTCGCCGAGCTGACCGGTCGGCGGCAGGTCCTTCTCCGACCACACCGGCGTACCGTCGCTGGCCCGCTGGTTGCCGTTGGCGGCAACGACTCCGTAGCCATGGGTGTAGACCGTGTGGTCGTTGTTCCAGTTGCGCTGTCCGGCCGGCAGCCGGTCGATCTGCACCTCGCGGACCGCGATCACGGTGTCGCTGACCTTGTTGCCGATCTTGTACCGGTCGACGTCGAGGTCGGTCGGGAAGGAGTAGAAGCCGCGGACCTGCTGCAGCTGCTCGAAGGTCGGGCCGACGACACTCGGGTCGATCAGCCGGATACCAGGCAGCACCTCGGCGTCCGCGTTCAGCTCGCTCGGGCTCGCGGTCGTCTTCGCCTCGTAGTTGACGACCTTCGTGCCCGCGAGCCCGTACGCGTCTCGCGTCGCCTGGATGTTCTTCGTGATGTACGGCGCTTCCTTGACCGGCTCACTCGGCCGGACACGCAACTGCTGCAATGCCGCCGGCCACAAAGCGCCAAGCAGAATCGCGGAAAGGATGAGCACCACGGTGCCGACGCCCGGCAGCAGCCAGGTCCGGCGTACCACGTTGGCGAAGAACAACACGGCACACAGCACAGCAATGACCGCCAGGATCTCCTTGCTGGGCAGGACTGCGTTGTCACCTGTATAGGAGATACCGGTGAACAACCGGCTGTCGGCAGTCGTCAGGCCGTAACGGTCCAGCCAGTAGCTGAAAGCCTTGAGGAGGACGAGCAGACCCAGGAGCACGGAGAACTGAACCTGCGCCGCACCGGAGGCCTTCTGCCCCTTCGCGGACGGGCGGAAGCCACCGTACAGGTAGTGGGTGATGATCGCGGCGACCAGCGACAGCAGCACGATCGAGTAGCCGAAGCCGAGGAGGACACGCAGCCACGGGTAGTCGAAGACGAAGAACGAGATGTCCTTGTTGAAGTGCTTGTCGGTGACGCCGAACGGGGTCCGGTTCCGCCACGCCAGGAAGACCTTCCACTCCCCCGACGCGGCCGAGCCGCCGAACACCAGCATCAGGGTCGCGATCGCCCCGACGGCGATCTTGCCGCGCTGTTGCAGCAGGTCGCCGTACCGCTCGAAACCGGGACTCGGGGACGGCGCGAGGGCGACACGTGGCCTGGTGCGGAACGCGACGACGATGTTCGCCACGACAGCGGCGGCCATGATCAGGCCGACCACGACGAACAGCAGCACACGAGTCCCGAGCACCGTGCTGAACACGGAACCGAGGTCGACCGAGCGGTACCAGAGCCGCTGGGTCCAGACGTCGGTGAAGACGCTGAACAGGATCAGCAGGACGACCAGCGTCGCGATCGTCGGCAGCAGGGCCCGGGGACGTCCTCCAGGCGTTCGCCGCGTTCGGCGCGGCTCCTCCGGCATGTCGTAGACGCCGTCGCTCATGGTCGGTTCTCCTCGTCACTCATGCCGTCGTCCCCAGGACCCTCGCCCGACCGGCTGCCGACCGAAGGTTCGAATGTCAAAGACAGTACTTCGCACAGCGTGGGGACCAAGTCCGTGCCTGTCAGTACGGCGCTGTCCTCGTCGTGCGAACGCAGCCGGACGGCGCCGAAACGGTCGCCTTCCCGCAGCACGGCGGCGACCATCCGGACCTCGTGGCGGCGCGGATCGCTGCCCACCATCCGGGTCAGTTCGGCATCCGACTCGGCACTGGACAGGCCTGCCTCGACCGAAGCGGGCAGGACCACCCGCTCGATGGCGAGGGCGCAGCCGCTGACGGTGTCCGGCCACTCGATGCGGGCCAGCGCGTCGGCCAGGGCCTCGTCCGCCAAGCCGTCGGGCAGCTCGCCCTGGGCGATCGAGGTCAGCGGCTCGGACGCGTCCTCTGCGCCGAGTTCCGCGGCGAGTTTCGGTGCGGCGCGGAGCAGCTCGTCGGTGGGTACCAGGGCGAACAGCTGCGCGGGCTGGTCCCAGCCCGCGCTGCTCACGTGCTTCTCGATCTCGATCACCGCGCGACTCAATGCGTCGGCGGGCAAAGTACCTACGGAATCCATGCCGGCTGATCTCCCCTTCGGCTGGCGGATGCGGTCAGGTGGCTCATTGGGTGCATGCGGGGACGTCTCCGCTTCCGCTCGCAAGTGCCTTCAGTGCGTCTATGGCCTCGCTCAGGGTGGTGATCTTCACCAGCTGGATGCCCTTCACGTCTGCGTGCATGGCCGCCTCGCAGTTGGACGCCGGGACCAGGAAGACGGTCGCGCCGTCCTCCTTCGCGCCGGCGATCTTCTGCTGGATCCCGCCGATCGCGCCGACCTGGCCGAGCGCGTCGATCGTGCCCGTGCCGGCGACGTGCTTGCCTGCGAGCAGTTCGCCCGGCGTCAGCTTGTCGTAGATGGCGAGCGCGAACGCCGTACCGGCGCTGGGTCCGCCGATGTCCTGTCCGAGGTTGACCGTCACCTTGACCGGGGAGTCGACGCCGATGCTGATGCCGACCATCGGGCGCGTCGCCTCACCGGGGGTGGCCGCGGTCTTCAGTTGCACGGTCTGTTCGGTGCTTCCGCGGCGGATCAGGAAGACCACGTTCTCGCCGACCTTGTGCTTGCGGACGAGCTCGCCGACCTGAGGCACCTGCGACACCTTTACCCCGTCGACAGCCAGGACGACGTCGCCGGGCTTCAGCTTGCCGTCCGCCGGGGTGTCCTTGGCCACCGTGGAGACCTTGGGGTGGAACGGGACCTTCGCCTGCTGCAGAGCCGCCGCGACCGCGCTGTCCTGGGAGCCGGTCATCTCGGCGGTGTTCTGCTCCTCGACCTCGTCCGCGCTCTGATCCGGCGGGTAGATGATGTCGCGCGGGAACAGGTCGTGATGCGGGTCGAGCCAGTTGCGCATCGCCTGCGGCAGGGTGAGCTCACGGTCCGGCGAGGTCACCGACACCGTCGTCAGGTCGAGCTGACCGCTGGTCGGAAAGGTCTCGTGCCCGGTGATCTCGATCACCGGTTTGCCCTTCGCTTCGCCGAGGGTGTCCTTCACCGGTCCAGGGCTGAACGAGACGAACGGCACCGGGAAGGCGGTGACCAGCCCGAGCGAGATGACGAGCACGACGATCGAGGCGACCAGCGTGGCGGTACGACGTGTCACGAACCCTGCCCTGCGATCTTGGTGGAACCGAGCTTCTCGGCCGAACCGAGCTTCCTGGTGGAGACTGAGCCGTCTCCTGAACCCAACGTCCCGGCCGTCCCGAGCGTCCCCGCGGCCCCGACGCCCACGGCCGGCCCGGACTTCTCGGTGGAGCTTGGCTCTTCGGTGGAGGTGGGTTTGGCGACCGAGTCTGTGTTTGTGGGCTTGGGTCGGCGGAGGCCGCGACGGCGTTCCGGGGTGGCGCTGGGGCCTGGCGCGGCGAGTGCCTCGTTGAAGCGGCGAAAGTCCTCGACCGATGCGAAGGCGCCACCCGACCGGCGCGGACCACGGCTCCGGCCGCGCCACCCGGCCCAGCACATCGCCAGCAGCGTGGCGACGAGCGGAAACGCCAGCCACGCCAAAACCTTCATCCGGCCACCTTCATGCGCCCAGCGTACGTGTCAGTGAGCGCCGACCCACTCGCTCGCACCGTCGGTGAAGTGCTGGTGTTTCCAAATCGGGACCTCGGCCTTGAGGTCGTCGATCAGCCTCCGGCAAGCGGCGAACGCGACGTCACGGTGCGAGGCGGCAACAGCCACGATGACCGCGGCATCACCGATTTTCAGGTCCCCGATGCGGTGTACGGCGGCCAGCGCGGTCACGGCGGGGTCTTCACAAACACGCTCAGCCACCGTGCGCAGGTGCTCCAGCGCGTCCGGATGAGCCTCGTAGCTGAGCCGATCGACCGGCTTTTCGTGGTCGTGGTTGCGCACAGTACCGATGAACATCGCAGTACCGCCGGCACTCGGATCGGCGATCGCGGCCAGCACCTCGTCACTGGACAGCACGCCCTCGCGTATGTCCAGCAACCTGATCGCGTCGCTCATCCGTCCCTCACTCCACCCGCCGAACCCCAACACCTACCAGAACAACCCCCACCCACCCAATTCTCCCTCCACCCACTCCCCACGCCTCCACCGCCCCAGCAAACGCCACAATCCAACCGCCCCGGCTCCCCTATGCCACGCCCCCACCACCGGTTGGCGCCGGAGCCCTCCCCACCGCTAATCGGCCCCCACCTCCGTCATCCCGTTCGTTCCTCCCCACCGACCCGGCGGACGCCACCGACCCGACCCCTGCCATCCCTCCCGCACCACGCATCGGATCCCGGCGCCTTCCACCACCCATCCGACCCCGGTGCCCTCCGCGTTCCCCTTCCCCGCTTCCCGCACTGCTCTTGGATCGGTGGTTGCGTGAGTTTGAGGGAGCTCCGCGCTCACCCATTGCGCAGTCGTTGCCTTCCACCCGGACCTCAGCGCGTCGAGCGGGTAGCGGGTCAGGGATCTGCCCAGGGGCAACTCAGGGGTAAATCCGTTCGCCAGGGGAGGAACCGGTGGCGGGAACCAGTACGTTGGAGTTGTACGCCCACCCGCACAGGAAGGCCACTCCGATGAGCGACGAACCGGACAACCCGTTCAAGGGAACTCCGTTCGAGGCCATGTTCCAGCAGTTCTCCGGTGCGGCCGGCGCGGGCGGCGCTCCCGACCTGAACGCGATCTTCGCCCAGGTCCAGCAGCTGCTCAGCGGTTCCGGCGACGGGAAGCCGGTGAACTGGGATCTGGCCAAGGACATCGCCCGCAAGACCGTCGCCGCCGCCGGCGACCGGTCCGTCACATCCACCGACTCGGACCGGGTGGCGGATGCTGTCCGGCTGGCCGAGCACTGGCTGGACGAGGCCACCACGCTGCCCGAGGCGTCCACCACGTCCGCGGCCTGGAGCCGCGCCGAGTGGGTCGAGAACACGCTGCCGGTCTGGCAGACGATCGTCGACCCGGTAGCGGAGCACGTGGCCGGTGCGATGGGCAACGCGCTTCCCGCCGAGGCTCAGCAGCTGGCCGGGCCGATGGCTGGCATGCTGCGTCAACTGGGCGGCTCCATCTTCGGCGCGCAGGTCGGCCAGGGCCTGGGTGAGCTTGCCAGCGAGGTGGTGAGCTCGTCCGACATCGGGCTTCCGCTCGGACCGACCGGGCAGGCGGTGCTGCTTCCGGACAACGTAGCGAAGTTCGCCGAGGGTCTGGGGCTGACCGACGAGGACGTCCGGCTGTACCTGGCTCTGCGCGAGGTCGCCCACCAGCGGCTGTACGCCGGCGTGCCCTGGCTCCGGCAGCATGTGCTGGCCGCAGTGGCGGACTACGCCGCGGGGATCGAGGTCGACACCGGCAAGATCGAGCGAGCGATGGCCGACATCGACCCACAGAACCCGGAAGCCATGCAGGAGGCGCTCGCCGGCGGACTGTTCGAGCCCGAGGACTCCGAGCAGCAGAAGGCGGCGCTCGGCCGGCTGGAGACCGCTCTGGCATTGGTCGAGGGTTGGGTGGACGACGTCGTACGGCAGGCGACCAAGGATCGGATGCCTGCTGCCGTGCAGCTTGCGGAGACGGTACGGCGGCGCCGGGCCGCGGGTGGTCCGGCGGAGCAGACGTTCGCCACACTGGTCGGGCTCCAGCTCCGGCCACGTCGGCTGCGCGATGCGGCGAACCTGTGGGCGGCAGTTCGCGACGCTCGCGGTGTGGCTGGTCGCGACGAGCTCTGGTCGCACCCGGACCTGCTGCCGAGCACCGCGGACCTCGACGACCCGATCGGTTTCGCCCAGCATGCCGGCGAACTGGCCGACATCGACATCACCGACTTCCTCCCCGACGAGGACTCCCCTTCGTCCGACCAGGAAGATGACAAGGGCAACCAACCCGGCGACTCCAAGTAGCCCGGCACCACGACACGCCACTCCCGACTCCATCGAGCGGGAGTGGTGTTCTGCTTTCCGGCGGCGGCTCTGCACGGCGAGCGTCGTACAGGACGATGGCCTAGGGTCGGCGGGGTGATGGTGGCTGGGAGTGGTCAGGCAAGGGACGGGCTGCATGGGGATGCGGTGGGGGTGTTGGGTGCTTGGGAGGCGCCTGATGGTGAGCAGGTGGGGTTGCGGGAGCACTATCTGAGACATCTCGCGGAGTACGGCGACGGAATGTGGCGGAGCTGCCGGCCTGAGCATGTGACGGCGAGCGCGCTGGTGGTGAACAGCTCGGCTAGCCGGGCGCTTCTCACCTTGCACAAGGTCGTTGGCCATTGGCTGCAGCTGGGTGGGCACTGTGAACCCGGTGACACGACGCTGGCTGGTGCGGCGCTCCGCGAGGCCACGGAGGAGTCCGGGCTTTCGGAGCTGTCGATCGATCCGGTACCGCTTCAGCTGTCGCGGCACGAGATCTTGGCCGGTGGGTGCGCCGGGACGTTCCATCTCGACGTTCAGTTTCTGGTCACGGCGACGGCCGGCACGGACTTCGTCGTCAGTGAGGAGTCGCACGACCTCGCGTGGTTCTCGCTGGACGCGCTGCCTGATCACGTAGACCACACAGTTCAGCAACTCGCGCACAGGGCTCGAGAGCGTACAGCCGCTTCTCCGGCCCGGTAAACGTTGGCAGGACGCTGCCCCAGAACCTGATAGCGGACTGTCGGTGGGAACCCGTACGCTCGGTGTCACGCGTCGGTTCGCGACCCATCCGGTCGCCCTAGTGTGCCGAAGGAAGTCCGTGAGCTTCGACATCGATCACTACGCCCAGACTTCGACCCGCATCCGCTGGGACGACCTCGACATGTCGCTGTTCGACACGCAGCCACTGTCCGAAGACGCCCTGCGCTGCCTCAGCTACATGAGCGACGTGGAGACCCACACGGTCTGCTACCTGCGCGACCTGCTCGTCACCCCGTCACACGCCGACCCCGAGGTCACCGTCTTCCTGACGATGTGGAACCTCGAGGAGTACTGGCACGGCGAGGTGCTGGACGAGGTGCTCCAGCGGCACGGCGTCCCGACCGGTCCGGAGCACACTCGCGCTGTGCGATCCCGGCTCGGCTGGCGCGACCGGCTGGCACCGATCCGGCAGTCGCTGCTGGCGAACATCATCGGCGAGGACTTCATCGCCACCCACATGGCGTGGGGCGCGATCAACGAGTGGTGCGCGCACTCGGCGTACACGCGGCTGATCCAGGCCGAGAAGCATCCGGTACTGACGGAGATCCTGAAGCGGATCGCGAAGCAGGAGACCCGGCACGTCGCGTTCTACAACAGCCAGGCGCGGGATCGGCTGCTGCGGAGCAAGAAGGCGCAGAGGATCGCCCGGTTCGCGCTGTCGAAGGGGTGGGGCATCGTCGGGTCGACGATCATGCCGCCGGAAGAGGTGAAGCACATGCTCACCTATCTGTACGGCGGCGAGCAGGGCCTGGCCGAGGTCCGCCGAATCGACGCCAAGGTCGACGCCCTCCCCGGCCAGCACGGCCTCCACCTGGTCGAAAAAGAACTCATCAAGTACGACGTCATCCCCGCCTGACCCCAACCAGCACCCGCGTCGTCGCCGGTGTCGGCGTCATCCGGGTAATAGTTGCGGTTCAACCGACACGCAGGAGTCGAGGTGGGCTACCCGGTACGCAGCTGTCGGCGCGGATTCGACCGGCGCGCAGGCGACCGCGCGGGTTCACCCGCCAGGCAGATGACGGCGCGGATCCACCCGCCACGCAGGTGACGGCGGATTCATCCGGCACGCACGTGATGGCACGGATTCGGCCGGGACGGCTGTGCTTTGAACGGTTGGCGCGAGGAGCTGGGGTGTGCGGGCGGCCGCGGGCCGGCTTGTTGCACCGACCCGCGCGCCGCCGCGCGAGTTCCCCGCTATCCCCCAACTGTCCCCCGTGAATCCCCCACTCAACTGCAGTTCCCGAAGCCACTCCTACTTCGTCTCCGCTCCCCGCAGTCCCGTGCAATCCCCGTACGACCTGCTGTCCTCGTTTCACTGCGGCGCGTGGAGCCCCCCACTGTTCCCGTGATCCCCACATCACCGCAGACCCCGCGTCACTTGCTGCCCCGTGCTCCCTGCATCGCGGCGGCCCCCGTGCAACCTACATCCGCCACGCTCCCCGCTGCACCCGCAATCCCCCAACTCCGTGCTGTCCCCGCTGTCCCCAGTGGATCCCCCGCTTCAGCTGCAGTCGTCTGCCGCTGCCCCCGTGTTCAGCACATCACCGCGATCCCCGTGCTAGATACCGTCCGCCACGCTTCCCCGCTGCACCCGCAATCCCACAACTCCGTGCTGTCCCCAGTGGATCCCCCGCTTCAGCTGCAGTTGTCTACCGCTGCCCCCGTGTTCAGCGCATGACCGCGATCCCCCGTGCTACTTACTGCTCACCGCGTTCCCCGCTGCACCGCATTCCCCCATCCCCACATCGGCCGCAGGCCTCGAACCGTCGCCTCGGCCGCCCCCGTGGTCCGCGTAGCGCAGTCCCCCACTTGCTGCCCGTCCGCGGAAAATCTTGTCAGCGCGTTTTTCTAGGCGCTGAGACGTGTCTCGGTGATTTCGAGTTCCACGACGACGTCTGTCGTAGATTCCTCGGCCTCGCCACGGTGCCAGTAAGCGTGTGGCGATGCGCTTCGTGCGATTCCCCGTCGTACTGGTGGACGTGCGGGATCCAGTGCGGTTTCCCGCGCCGGAGTTCCAGCCGCCCCCGTGATGCCCCACTTCATGACAACCCCCTTGTACTGTCCCCGCCTCACCACAGCACGGTGCGAATCCCCGTGGATGTCGTCGCTGCGCCCCCCGGTGTCGATCTCCGCCCCTGAACGGCATCGGCACCCGCGCGGCGACGGCCGCGGGCTTTCCCCCAGAAAGCCCCGCTGCCAGATGAACGAGCGGGCAGCGGGAAGGTGACGGGTCAAGCGTGACGAAGTACGGACCGAGTTGCGTCCCAGCCCTCAAGCCCCGGATCCAGTCGCGCTATGTCAGCAGTTGATCGCAGACGGTGCCAACCAGGGCCGATGGCAACGGCATGTCGGCGAGGCTTGAGGCTCTCCAACGCCGACAGGTCTGTGTCGAAGGTCGGAGCGGCCGCAGAAACCCATTCCGCGACCGGGAGCCGGACACCGATAGCAGCCAGCGACCCGTCCTCAGCCGGCGTCACAGCGACATCGGCATTGCTCAGCGCACGGAATAGCTTCCCAATGAGCAGGCCAGGCAAATCAGGTACGTCGTAGCTGACAGCCACAACCGCCGCCGCAGGCCCAGCCCCCTCCACAGCTCCAAGCACCGGCCGTACGGCGTCAACGGCGTACACAGGCGTCCCAGGCCACGTCAGCGCACCCACCTCGGACAGCGCAGCCTCGTCGCCACCCGCAACGGCCACTGCCACATCCACCCGGTCCAGCGCTGCCAGCACTTCATAGGTGTCTTCCGCCATCGCCAGGCGCCACGCCTCAGGATCCCGTCCCGGCGGCGCCCACGTCCCCGCAGTAGGTACGACGAGAACCACCACTCGCCGATCGGTCATGCCGTAGCGCTCACGTCGTCGTACTGCGCTCGGGCGGCTGCGACCTCGGTCATGTGCGACTCGGCCCAAGCCTTGATAGACGCGATGAGGGGCATCAGAGTCGTCCCGAGCGGAGTGAGCTCGTAGTCGACCCGGACTGGTACAGACGGCGTTACGGAGCGCGTGAGCAAGCCGTCGCGCTCCAGCGAGCGCAGAGTCTGGGTCAGCATCTTCTGGCTGACGCCGGCGATGCGGCGGGACAGGTCGGAGTACCGCTGCGGTCCGTCGGCGAGTGCAGTGAGGATGAGGGTCACCCACTTGTCGCTGATCCGGTCGAGCAGCTGTCTGGCCGGACAGGAGGCCAGGAACGCGTCGTACTCACGTGCTGCCTCTTCCCGGCGCTGAGCCGCGGTGCGCGTCGGCATGACTCTCCTCGTCGTACGGTAGGCACTCAGAAGTGCGTACTTCCCGGCAGAGAGTAACTCTCCCAGAGTGGTGTCGCCAAGCATCATTCAGCCAAGGAGAGAACAGATATGCGCGCACTCGTGGCCCGTCGGCTCGAAGGCCCCGACGCCCTCGAAGTGATCGAGACTCCGGTCCCCGAACCGGCAGCAGGACAGGTCCGAATCAAAGTGGCCGCGGCCGCGGTCAATCCGGTCGACGTAGCGGTCAGCACCGGCAAAGTCGTCCAGTACGGCGTGACAGCACCGCGGGAGCAGTTCGGACTCGGCTGGGACGTCGCCGGGACCATCGACGCGATCGGCGAAGGCGTAGACCTCACACCAGGTACGCCGGTCATCGGACTGGCCGACCTGCTCGGCCTGCCGCTCAAGACCCACGCGGAGTACGTCGTACTCAACGCAGACGCCGTAGCGCCGGCACCAAAGGGCCTCGACCTCACCGCAGCATCCACAATCGCCCTGAACGCCCTGACTGCATTGCAGGCACTCAAAGCCCTCCAGCTCACTCCCGGCCAGACACTGCTCGTCACCGGCGCGGCTGGCGGGGTCGGCGGCTACGCAGTCGAGCTCGGGAAGCGTCTAGACCTGACCGTCATCGCCAGTGCCGGCGAGGAAGACGAAGACCTAGTACGACGCCTTGGCGCCGACCACTTCGTGCCGAAGGACCTGACGGCAGTACACACGATCGCCCCAGCAGGTGTGGATGGTCTGGTGGACGCCGCAGTACGAGGCATCGCTGCGCAGGAGGCGGTCCGCAACCGCGGCTGGCACGCACACGTACAAGCAGGCCCGACTCCACCGCACCTCCGCGGCATCACCGTGGAGCAGATCTTCGTCCAAGCGAACCGCAGCGAACTCCAGGAGCTAGTCCAGCTCGTCGAGGCCGGAGTCCTCTCAACCCGAGTTGCCGATACCTACCCGCTGCACGAAGCCCCAGCGGCGTACAACCGCCTGGCAAAGGGCGGCGTCCGCGGCCGCCTGGTGCTCGTTAACTAAGCCGGCACGGGCAGCTCGGCCTTGATCAGGCCGAGGCGCAAGGCGGTCATGATCGCGTTGGCGCGGTTGGTAGCGCCCAGCTTGTCGTACAGACGTGACACATAGGTCTTGGCCGTCGAGAGGCTGACGAACATCATGCCAGCGATCGCCGGCACGGACTGCCCGTCGGCCAGCAGCGCCAGAACCTCCCGCTCGCGTGGGCTGAGCGCCATGACGGCCTGAGCGGCCAGGCTGCGTCGAGCGAGTGCCAACGCCAGACCGGTCGCCGTGAAAGAGGAGGCCGCGACCGCTGCGTGGCGGATCGCCCCTAGCACCTCCGTGTTCGGGGCGGTCTTGCCGACGAAGGCAGACACGCCGGTCTCCAGCGCCCGGAACAGTACGTCGTCCTCGTCGTGCGAGGTGAGTACGACGATCCCCAGGCCGGGGTGACGGTCACGCAACTCGCGGGCGAGCCGGAGGCCGTCGGCATCGGGAAGAACGACATCCAGTACGACGACGTCCGGACGGGCCTCGGCGACCAGGGCCGCGGCTTCGGACGCAAGGCCGCATTCACCTGCGACGCGGATATCGGTATCGGCGCTGACCAGCCGGATCAAGCCGTACCGAGTCAGCGTGTGACCGTCGATGACCACGACGGTGATGGAATTGCTCATGATCGCCCCCGGAAGATCTCCCCAGCACAGCGTGACGAGTATCACCTGCTGTAACTATGATCGGACGGCCGCTACACGGCGTTACGCATTTCAAGCGGGTGCTTTCCACCCAGTTGGTTGAGCACTTGGTTACCCGATTGCGGAGGTCCGAATGGTCGAGTTCTTCGCACTTCTGTTCGGCCTGGCGATCGGCTCGTTCCTCAACGTCGTGGTCCATCGGTTGCCGCGCCGGCTCTCCCTGAGCAGCCCGCCGTCGCAGTGCCCCCGCTGTGGTACGCCGATCCTGACCCGGCACAACGTCCCAGTGCTCGGGTGGATCGTGCTGCGCGGCCGGTGCGCCGCCTGCAAGGAACCGATCAGCGTGCGCTACCCACTGGTCGAGGCGGGGACCGGACTGGTCTTTGCCGCGCTCGCCTGGCGGCTGGACGACCTCGGGCTGCTGTCCGCGCTGCCGGCGTACCTGTGGTTCGCCTCGACCGGGATTGCGCTGGCGTTGATCGACCTCGAACTGAGGAAGCTGCCGAACCGCATCATCCTGCCGTCGTACCCAATCCTCGCCGTGCTGCTGACGGCGTCGGCTGCCTGGGAGCACGTGTGGTGGCCGCTGGCACGGGCAGGCATCGGAGCGGTGGCGCTGCTCGGCTTCTTCGTGCTGCTGTCGCTGACCGGCGGAATGGGAGGGGGTGACGTGAAGCTGGCCGGCCTGCTCGGCGGTGTGCTCGCTTACCTGTCCTGGTGGACGCTGGTGATCGGCGCGTTCGGCGGCTTCCTGCTCGGTGCTGTCGTCGGCGTGGTCGTCATGGCCACCGGGCGCGGAGGACGCAAGACCGCCCTGCCGTTCGGGCCGTTCATGATCGCTGCGGCCTTACTAGCCGTCTTGGTGGCCGGGTGAGCTCAGGCAGGTGTCAGAAGCTCTTGCTGCAGCAGGCCTAGTCGCAGGCCGGCCATGATCGCTTGAGCCCGGTTGGACGCACCCAGCTTCTCGTAGAGCCTCGCGACGTACGTCTTGGCGGTGGAGTGGCTGACGAACATCGTCGTACCGATTGCCGCGACCGACAGGCCCTGACCGAGCAACGCGAGCACTTGGGCTTCGCGCGGGCTGAGCGCCGCCTTGACCGCGGCGGTCTGGCGCCTGGCGACGGCCTGGCCGAGACCGCTGGCTATGAACGAGCCTGCCGCGACTGCCGCGTGCCGGATCGCGGCCAGCACCTCGACCGCCGGAGCGGTCTTGGTGACGAAGGCGGACACACCGAGCTCCAGAGCCCGGAACAGTAGGTCGTCCTCGCCGTTCGATGTCAGCAGCACGATGCCGAGTCCGGCGTACCGGTCGCGCAATGCCCGCGCGACCCGCAGTCCGTCGCCGTCCGGCAGTGCGCTGTCAAGCACAACCACATCGGCGGCAGCCGCCGCCACAATCGCGGCGGCCTCGGCACCGAGCCCGGTCTCCCCGACAACAGCGATGTCCGGCTGCCCGCTGACCAGACCAACCAATCCGAACCGTGTGAGTGTGTGACCATCGACCACGACGATCCTGATCCGATGACTCATTGTGTCCCTCCCCGTGTGACCGTCACCCTAGGTAACAGCCACCGGGGCCAGATAGGGACTTAGGTCCCAAGTAGGCGGGACTCCGCCGAGGCACCTAGCCAGGTCGTGACCAGCTGAGGATGGTGACCTGTCGGGCGCCGGGTTGTGGAGTGCTCGGATTGGCGTCCACAAGGGCGACCTTCGATCGCAGCGCCGGTGCGCCGGTCGTGCTGCAGGGCCCGGCACCAGGGCAGAGGTACGCAGTCAGGTACATGCTGAAGACGAAGCCCGGTGAGTCGTCCGGGACCTCGATCACCACACCCGTGTAGCTGAAACTGCCGGTCTCCTTGACCCACAGGGCTCGCGAGATGACGCCGAACCGGAAGACCTGTTCCTCAGCGTTGTTGAGAGTGATGTCCAGCGCGGCCTTCGGTGCGTACGTCGTGCCTTGAACGTAGAACTGGTTGCCGGAGGTGTTGGTCGCAGTGATCATCGAGCAGTTCGCTGCCGAATCGCCACCACCCGTGTACGGCCCACTGGTGACGCAACCGTTCGCACCTCGTAGGGCGGGAGGAATGAACGTGAGCTCGAGCTGGACCGAGTCGATGAGCTCGGCGTCGTTCTTGGGATCGTTCTGCAGCTTCGTCGTGAGATCGATCGTCGCGTCGCTGTAGTTGCCCTTGTAGATGGCTGTGGCAAGGGCACCAGTACGTGCGGTGTCGAGGCTGATCGTGTCTGTCTGTAGCGACGGGTTGCCGATTCGCCCGGTCGTCGAACCGGTCAGGGCCGGACCACTCCCGGTCATCAAGCTGACGTCAAAGGAATCGGCGGCGGTGATATCGGTGTGCCGGTGACGGATCTTCACCTCCGCCGACTGCAGCCTCGATCCAGCCGGAATCGGATCGACCGGCGCGAATCCCTTGAGTGTCAGCACTGTCGAGTCGTTCTTCTTGGTGCTGTTCCAGGTCGCGACCGTAGCGTCGTTGGTTGCGAGCGTGGTGGGCGTGGCGTTGGTGAACTTGCTGCCGGCGGTGACCGCGTTGAGCTTCAAGGACTTGGCGTCGCCCGTCCAGGTCGTGGTCGTCTCCGTGCCGGACTTGAGGCCGTAGACGGCCACAGGCACTTTGTTTTCCTTGATGGAGCCGCACAGCTCGGCCTCGCCTGCCTTGACCGTGAGACGGCTGTCACCACCGAAGATGAACTGCACGCCGTCGGTGGTGAAATTCACGTTATTGATCGGGTTGTCGCAGGAGCCTGGGATGCTCGCGGGCACCGGCGGCTTAGCGATGATCCCGCCCGCGCTGTCAACGGGTGTGCCGCCGACCAGCGTGCCGTTGTCAATCGTCCAAACGTTGTCGCCGGCCGACGGGAGCAGCGGGTTCGCCGCCGGCCCGCTGTTGTGGAAGTCGAAGTAGTAGGTCCCTGGCGTGAACCACCACGTGCTGTTCTTGCACGAGCTGCTGTTGCCCATCATCGTGCTCAGCCCGTTCGCATCGTCATAGGTGCCGGGCAGGAACGTCACGAGGGAGTTCGGCCGGTTACAGGTCGGCAGATCCCGGTGCACGGGCGCCGTCGTCGCGTCGGCCACGTAGTTGGGGTCATCGCCCAACTCGTTCGAGTCCCCGTAATTGCACGAGGGCGCGGGGACGCTCTGGATCGTCCCGGAGCACGAAGACCTTGCCCACACCGCGGCATTGGTGTTTAGGGCGCCTTTGACCACATTGATGTTCGAATTGGAGAACACGTTGCCGTGCACCCTGAAGGTCGAGCCGATCGGCTGGGTGATGTTGACACCGTCCTCAGCCGGATTGGTGCCGAGCGTGAGGATGGCGTTGCCGGGTCGATTGCAGTCGGACAGTGTGGGGCAGTGGATCAGGATCCTCTTCGGGTCGGACTCACAGGTCACCGCGGCTGAGTCCGAACCGTAGAAACCACTCAGCTGCAGCGTGTCGGTGGTGCCGAAGCAGTGCTGGCCGGCGGCGTGGTTGTAGGTGCTGTTGCGCAGATTGTTGACGGCCGCCTGCATGGCGCCATCGGCGCTGTACGTCGTCGACACCTGATCGCGCAGTCCCACAGTGGTACGGATGCTCGTGTCGGACAGCGACAACAGGGCACTGAGACCGAGCGCGACGACGGTGACGATGATTAGTGCCAGGACGAGCGCAGCACCGTCTTCTCCTCGTGCACGAACGAACCGGCCTCTCATGACTGCCTCCGCTGGCCGTTAAGGGTGATCTGGTAGTCGTCGACGGATCCCTTGCTCGCAAGGAACTTCAGGGTGATCTCGTCCGGCACCGGAACGCCGGTACAGGTCGAGGAACAGGTCACGGCGACACTTCCGCTCTTCACGTTGTGAGCGAGTACGACGTCGGTTCCGGTGACGGCGGGGCCGATGCATTTGATGCGGTGCAGTTCGGAGCCTTCGACGTAGTACGCGACGATGTCAGTGGTGGGGTCCGTCATGGACACCGCGGGGTTCCAGGCGTCGGACAGCAGCCGTACGGCGGCCACCGGCGTACTGGAGTCACCGCACACCCTGCCGTCCTTGTTGTACGCCGCCCCGACCTCGACCGACGGCTTGAAGGGCACGGACTCCCCGTTGGCAGCTGCCCGGTCCCTCAGGCCTACCTGTGCGACGTCACGGGCGAAGTACGACGAGCTGATCTGAGCGTCGTGGGAGAGGTCCAGCCGGTCGGAGGTCTCGGTGGTGTTGCGCAGCGCGCCCAGGATCACATTGGCCAACGGCACGGTGATCACGCCGAGGATGGCGATCGCCACCATCAATTCGACCAGGGTGAACCCGCGCTCACCGCGGCACCGGTTCCTCAACATAGGTCGTCCTCCAGCCCGCATGGTTTCCGCAGTACGACGTCGACATGCTCCGTGGCGCGTCCGTCGCTACTCGCGACCTGGATCGTCAATTTCTGCAGGCCCTTGTCCGTGCCACAACTCGACTGCCAGCTGGCGCCGTCCCAGTAGCGAGTCGAACCCGCGACCACCGATTTGGCGTAGCCCGCCGGCACGGTGAAGCTGGGCAGGGCATAGGCGGCTGCCGTCGCACAAGGAACGTAGTTGTCCCCGGTGGCGACGAACGTCTGGAGCGCCTCGGCATAGTCGCGAACCGCCGTACCGGCCGTCGCTTGTTTGCGGTGGATGTCGGACATCAGCACGCTGGTGGTCAGGCCGGCCATGATCGCCACCGCGGCGATACCCATGATGGCTACGGCGATCAGCACCTCCAGCAGACTCTCACCTCGCTCGGAGGCGCTCCTTCCGCTCATCAGCCTTGGACCTGCCCGAAGATGCCGTACATGGCAGAGACGAGGGCGACGGCGACGAAGCCCACGACCACGCCCATGACGATGATGACGGCGGGTTCGAAGAGGCCGATCAGCTTCTTGAGCTTGTAGTCGAGTTCGCCTTCGTAGTACTGCGCGGTGACCTCGAGTTGGGTGTCAAGAGTTCCGGTGTCCTCGCCGACGCGCATCATCTGCGCAGCAGTGGTCGGAAAGAGACCGGTGGCGGCGAGCGGTCGCGCCAGGCCTCCGCCCTCGAGCAGCAGCTCGCCGACGTTGTTCAGCGAGCGACGGAAGACGAGGTTCGGCAGGGAGCCGGTCGCGACGCGCAGGGCCTCGGGAAGCTGGACGCCGGCGCCGACCATCGACGCGAGGATCCGGCAGAAGCGTTCGACCAAGGCGAACCGGATCGTGCCGCCGAGAACGGGCAGAGCCAGGAAGAGCTTGTCCCTGGCATAGCGGCCGCCGTGGGTCCGCGTCACCGCGAACACGAGCAGAGCCAGGAATGCTCCGCCGACGCCGATCACCCACCACCATGCGGTGAGGAAGTCGGTGACGGCGAGCAGCATGCGGGTCGGCAGCGGGAGCTCGGCGTCCAGGCTGGCGAAGAAGTCCTTGAAGCGCGGCAGCACGAAAGCCGCCAGCACGACGACTGTGACCAGCGACATCACCGCGACGATGCTCGGGTAGATCATCGCCTGCTTGACCTTACGGCGCGCTTCCAGGTCGCGCTCGAGGTACTTCGCCAACTGGGACAGGACGGTGTCGAGCTGACCGCTCAGTTCTGCCGACCGCAGGATGCCGCGGTAGAACTCGGGAAAGATCTTCGGGTGCCGGTCGAAGCAGTCCGACAGCGTCTCGCCGCCGCGGAGTCCGTGCTCGACTTCGGTCATCATCCGCCGTACCGAGGAATTGCCGGACTCCTGGGCCAGGCTGTGCACGGCGTCGATCAGCGGCAGGCCGGCCTTGATGAAGGCACCGAGCTGGCGGGACAAGTGCATGACCTCTTCGCGCTTGACCCGCTTCGCGGTGATCTCCAGCTGGAGAACGCTGCGCTTCTCGGTCACCCGGATGTCGCGGAGCTCCCGTTCGTAGAGCGCCAGCTCGGCGTCTTCCAGGGTGTCCGCCTTCGTGACGCCCTTGGCGGTGCGGCCGTCCGGTGCGACGGCGACGTACGCGTACCTGGCCATCTCAGCTCCCGACCACGTAGATGGAACGCCAAACTTCGGCGACCGTCGTCACGCCCGCCTCGACCAGCCGGACCGCCTCTTCCTGCAGCGTCCGCATGCCCTCATACCGGGCGGCCTTGCGGATCTCGTCGTGCGAGGCGCGGTCGACCACGAGCTCGCGGATGCTGTCGGTGACAGGCATCAGCTCGTAGACGCCGATCCGTTCGCGGAACCCGGTCTGCGCGCAGTAGTTGCACCCGGCGCCCCGTGTCAGCCCACCGAGCGGGACGTGGCCGCTGAACGTGTCCAGGAACGCGAGCTCCTCGGCGGGCGGCTGGTACGACTCGCGGCAGTTGTCGCAGATCCGCCGTACGAGCCGCTGGGAGACGACCGCGGTCACCGACGAGGCGATCAGGAAGTTCTCGATGCCCATGTCCAGCAGGCGATGCAGCGCGGTCGCGGTATCGGTCGCGTGCAGCGACGAGAGCACGAAGTGGCCAGTCAGCGCGGACTGTACGGCGATCCGCGCGGTCTCGACGTCGCGGACCTCACCGACCAGGATGACGTCCGGGTCCTGCCGCAGGATCGACCGCAGTCCACCCGCGAACGTGATGCCGGCCGGCTCGTTGATCTGGATCTGGTTGATCGACGGGAAGGTGTACTCGACCGGGTCCTCGATCGTCATGATGTTGCGCTCGGGCGTGTTGATCTCGCCCAGCGAGCCGTACAGCGTGGTCGTCTTGCCACTGCCTGTCGGTCCGGCGCAGATCACCATGCCGTACGGCGACCTCAGCAGCGCCGAGTAGCGACCGGCCATCTCCTGCGGCATGCCGAGCTGCTCCAGCCGGAATAGCGGCCGGCTCTTGTCGAGCAACCGCAGCACGACCTTCTCGCCGCCGACGACCGCAGTAGTCGAGACGCGGATGTCGACCTCGCGGCCCTCGATGTCCATGCTGATCTGGCCGTCCTGCGGGCGGCGCCGTTCGACAATGTTGAGGTCGGCAAGGATCTTGATCCGGCTGACCACCGCCGGCCCGATCGACCCGGGCAGCTCGAGCTGGTCATGCAGCGCGCCGTCGACCCGGAAGCGGACTCGCACCCGGTCGTCGTGCGGTTCGATGTGTACGTCGGACGCCCGGTCGCGCAGTGCCTGGGTGATGATCAGCTGCACGACCTGCACCACCGGCGCGTCCTCGTTCGCCGTCGCCAGGTCCACCCGGCTGGCGTCCTTGCGGATCACGTCGCGTGCCTCGAAAACCTTGACCCTGCTGTCGATACCGGTCAGGGCCCGGTAGCTGTTGCCGATCGCCGTGAGTACGTCGGTCGGAGCCGCGATCCGCAGTACGACGGGACGCCCGAGCGCCGCCCGGAGATCGGCCTCGACCTCGGGATCGGCCACCGCGACGATGACGTTGTTCTCATCCGCGGTCAGCGGGATCGCGGTCAAGACGCGCGCGGTCCGCTCGTCGAGCAGGGTTGTCGCGGCCGGGTCCGGGGTGACGTCGCCGAGGTCGACCTGGGCCAGACCGTGGCTCGTCGCGATCTGGCGGGCGCGATTGCGCTCGATCTGCAGGTCTTCCTGGCTCGCCGCCGGCCGGACCTCGGGCCGCGCCGCGGGCACCGTGATGGTGCTGGACTCCTCTCGCCTACGGTGCCTCATGCCGGCACCCCCGCCCGCAGCCGTGGCCGCATCTCGATCTCCTTCGGGTAGAGGCTGCGCGCGACGGCATCGTCGTACGAGACAACGCCGGTCTGAACCAGCGACGAGAGCGACTGCTCGAGCGTCAGCATGCCTTCGCGCTGACCGGTGACGAGCGAGTTGCGCAGCTGGTGCGTCTTGCCTTCCTTGATCAGGTTGCGGATCGCGGAGTTCGCGACCATCACCTCGTACGCCGCGATCAGGCCGCCGCCGATGCGGGGAATCAGCCGCTGATAGACGACGCCGCTCAACGCGGCCGCGAGCTGGACCCGGACCTGGGACTGCTGCTCGGCCGGGAAGACGTCGATGATGCGGGCCAGCGACTGCGCGGTGTCGTTGGTGTGCAGGGTGGCGAAGACCAGGTGGCCGGTCTCGGCGATCGTGAGCGCGAACCGGATCGACTCCAGGTCGCGCATCTCACCGACCAGCAGTACGTCGGGATCCTCGCGGAGCGCCGAACGCAGCGCGTCCGGGAAACTTGCGGTGTCGCTGCCCACCTCGCGCTGGTTGACGGCGGAGCGCTTGTGGTCGTGGACGTACTCGATCGGGTCTTCGATGGTGATGATGTGGCAGGCGCGGTCGGTGTTGATCTGGTTGATCACGGCGGCCAGCGTTGTCGATTTGCCGGAGCCGGTCGGGCCGGTCACGAGGACGAGGCCCTGGTGCTGCTTGGCGAAGTCGCCGAGCACCGGCGGCAGGCACAACTCGTCCATCGTCGGGATCGAGCGCGGGATCATCCGGAGGGCGACGGTGGTGTCGCCGCGCTGGCTGAACGCGTTGCCGCGGATGCGGGCGTTGTCGCGCCAGGAGAAGGAGAAGTCGAGCTCGTAGGTGTTCGTCCAGGCGTCGGCCTGGGCGGGGGTCAGGAGTTCGGCGACGAGTTCGTCGGTGTCGTCGTGAGTGAGTACGGCGGCGTCGTGGACGGGGTGCAGATCGCCGTGGACACGGATCTGCGGAGGCATGCCCGCGGTGAGCAGTAGGTCGGTACCGCCGGCGTTCCACAGCTCCTCCAACAGCAGATCGACACGACTGCCGCGGGCAAGACCTTTCATGATGATTCCTTTGCAGATTGTGGATCACTGCCGGGGAAGGCCCTTGGGGAAAGCCCTCCCCCGGCAGTGGGATCGTGAGGTCAGGCGTTGCAGCCGGCGTAATCGCCGGTGACCGCGTGAGTGGTTGAGTCGTAGGAGATGGTGTAGTAGGTGGTGCTGGGCTCACTGCGCAGGAACTGGTTCGGCGCTGTGGTCAGAGCAGCGATGGACCCCGGCCAGGTGCCGTTCTTGGCGTAGAAGGCCTCGACAGCCACCTCGACGCTCGCTCGGTCGGACTTGCAAGCCGCGAGGTGACCGCGGTTCTGGATGCCGCTGACCGCGAAGACGACGATGCCGGACAGGACGCCCAGGATGACGATGACGATCAGGAGTTCGATCAGGGTGAAGCCGGCCTGGTTCTTGCGGGCTTCGCGGATTCGATCAAGCATGATGGTTTCTCTTTCTGTACAAAGGATT
Source organism: Kribbella antiqua (assembly GCF_004345665.1). Lineage (GTDB taxonomy): Bacteria > Actinomycetota > Actinomycetes > Propionibacteriales > Kribbellaceae > Kribbella > Kribbella antiqua. The sequence continues at coordinate 123,730 of NZ_SLWR01000008.1, read as the reverse complement.
TTCGATGGATGACGGAGTTGAGGTGTTCGGTTAACCGGCGGGCGGATCGCGGCTGCACCTCCCGTCGCTGGTGGCCACTGCGTCGGCCAGTCGGCGGACGGCCTGGCTGACCGGGTGGTCCGGGTAGGCGAGGGCCAGTGGTTCGCCCCGGTTGATGGAGGCTGGTACGTCGTCCCAGCGGGGCAGGCAGTCCGCGACCGGACTCCTGATCAGCTGGTCGATCTCTGCCGCGGTCAGACCCGTCCGTCCGTCTGACTTGTTGAGCACCACCGAGCGGGTCGTTGCGTCGTACAACAGATCGAGGACGTCGAGGGTGAGCCGGAGGTTCTTCAGTGCCGGGCGCTCGGACGTTGTCACCACGACCTGGTGGTGCGCCGCGTCGAGCGCTGCGAGCACGACCCCGTTGAAGACCGCCGGGCAGTCGACGACGACGAAGTCGTACGCCGTGGGCAGGATCGAGAGCAGCTCGGCGACCAGGCTCGGCGGGATCTGGTGGGCCTCACCCGGGCCGGTGGGTGCGAGCAGGCAGTCCAGACCGGGCCGAAGCGGCGTCATCAGGGCCGCAGTCAGCGGCACGGTGAGCTCGCCGGCCCATTCCAAGGCCTGCAACATGCTGCGCTCGGCACGGAGCCCCAACACGCTGGCAACGTCGCCGAACTGGAGATCGAGGTCGACCAGGCAGACGGGACGGGTGCCACGGGCGCACAAGGCCACCGCGAGGTTCGTGGCGACGGTCGTCTTTCCGCAGCCACCCTTGGCCGCGAAGACCGCGATGATCCGTCCGTCCGACATTCGACACCCCCCGGCGCCTCTCAAGGAGACAAGCACTCTGTGTCACGATCGGCGGTGTTGGCTCCGCCTAAAGAGTGCTGGAGCGCCAGAGTTCGTCACAGCGGGTGAACGGATGACAGGTCGCCACGATCGGCTGACACCGTGTCGTCCGAACGGCTGACGGGGTCAGCCGAGGGCGGTGTGGAGGCGTAGGGCTACCTGGAGGTCCAGGGCGTGGTCTGGGTGTTGCCAGCCGTCGCCGAGGAGGGCGCTGATGCGGTCCAGGCGTTGCTGGACTGTGTTGGGGTGGATGTGCAGGGCGGTGGCCGCGCGGGTGGGGCTCTGGCCTGCGGCGAAGTACGCGTGGAGGGTGCCGATCAGGTCGGTGCCGCGCTGGGCGTCGTACTGGAGGACCGAGCCGAGGACGTGTTCTACATGGGCTCGTACGTCGACATCCGCAGCACCGACCAGACCGGCGACTCCCAGGTCGTCTGGCGTTGCGGACTCGCCGCTGCGGCCGAGGCGCAGCATGGTCGTTGCCAGACGGGCCGCCTGGCGGTGTGCCTCGACTAGTGCCGAGCCCCAGGCCGCTGGGCCTGTCACGGCGATCGTGACACCGGTCCGCTTGGCTACCTCGGTCAGTTCGCGTGCCGCGCGTACGGCGTCGGGTAGTGCGAGCAGCAGCACGAGGTCGCCGCCGTACGGGCCGGAGAGGACGAGCTTGTCCTCTAGCGGTGCGGGCATGCGAGCGCGTACGGCGGAGTGGTCGCCGCGGCAGACTGCTACGACCAGCCGGTCGTGGCGGCGGCTGGGTGCGAGGAGGCGGAGCCGGTCGGTCAGTGTGCGTGGGTCTGCGCTTCCACTGAGTACGTCGGCCAGGAGATCCGCCTGTGCACGTTGGGATTGCTCAGCGGCCTGGCGACGGAAGAGCAGCACCAGAGCGGTCACGACTGCGGCACGTTCGACGATGCGCTGGTCGGCGCCGGACAGGTCGTCCACGCCGCCGATGACCAGTGCGCCGAGACGCTCGCCCTTCGCGGTCGCAGCGACGACCCAGCAGTCGCCGATCCGTGTCAGCCGGCCAGACTCCGACTCCTGCCAAGGGACAGCAGAGTCCTGCGCGGCACCAGCTACAGCCAACTCGTTGCCGACAGCATCGACGAGAACGACCCACACGTCGAGCAGCTCGGCCAGTGCGGCGGCGATCGCGTCCACATCCCCACCGGACAACACGATGTCAGCAAACCGGTCGTGCGCCGCGGCCGCGTGCTCAACACCGGCGTGGGCTGCGGAGAGCTGGTCCAGCGCTGCCGCGGTCTCTGCAGCTGCTCGTACCTGGACGATCGTCACAGCCGCCAGTGCGGCGAGTGAGCCGAGTAGCGACACCTCCTCGCGGCTGAACGGCCGGCGTGTCCGGTTGGAGGCGAACAGCACGCCGACAAAGGCTCCGTCGACTATGAGCGGCGTACCGCAGATGGCGACGAGGCCCTCCTCCCCCACTGCGGAGTCGATGGGCGTTGTGTGACGGAATCGTCGGTCGGACGGGTAGTCCGCCGTCCAGTAGGGCTTGTGCGTCTCCGCGACCAGACCGCCGAGCCCTGCGCCCAGTGGCAACCGCAGCTGTTGGAAGGCTGCTGACACCGACCCGTCCGTCGCACGCATGTACGTATCGCCGTGTGCGGCGTCGTACAGGGTCAGGTAGGCGACGTCCGTCCCGATGAGCGTCCGGGCGCGGTGGACGATGGTGTCGAGTACGCCGCCTGGGTCGCGGGCGGAGGCGAGTTCGCGGGCAACGTCCACCAGGGCGGACAGCTCGGCCTCACGCTTCTTGCTGGCATCGATGCCGGCTCGGACGCGGAGGGCGAGGTCGCGTGCCACCGCGTCCTCGCCCGCCGCCCGGGCCAGCTCACTCCCGGGCGCATCCTCGGCCAGCAGCCTGAGAAGCTCCTCCACGTTCGTGATGATGCCACCTAGACCCGGGTGAGGTCCCGGCGGTGAGTTTCGGAGTACGACGTCACGGCGATGACCGAGATGGCTGCGCACACTGCGACGTACACGGCGATCGCGTAGCCCGAGTCGTACGCCTTCAGCAGTGCCACCGCGATGAACGGCGCCAGACCACCGGCGATGATCGACGCGAGCTGGTAGCCGACCGAGACACCGGAGTAGCGCACCCGCGTCCCGAACAGCTCGGTGAAGAAGGACGCCTGCGGCCCGTACATCGCACCGTGCAGCACCAGCCCGACAGTCACCGCGAGCGTCGCGAGGGCGAAGTTCTTCGTGTCCACCAAGCTCACGAAGACGAAAGCCCAGATACCGACTCCGAACGCACCGACCAGGTAGACCGGCTTCCGGCCGATCCGGTCCGACAGGGCACCCCACAGCGGGATCGCGCAGAAGTGCACGGCCGCACCGATCAGTACGGCGTTCAGCGCGAACGACTTGCCCATGCCCAGGTGTTCCTTGGCGTACGTCGCGATGACGATGGTGAAGATGTAGTAGCTCACGTTCTCCGCCATGCGCGCACCCATCGCGGTCAGTACCTCACGCGGGTACTTGGTGAGCACCTCCATCAGCGGCAGCTTGTCCGACGGCTGCTGCTTCGCCCGCGCCTCCTTGAACACCGGCGACTCCTCGATGCGCAGCCGCACCCAGAGCCCGACCAGCACCAGTACGGCGGACAGCAGGAACGGGATGCGCCAGCCCCACGAGTCGAACGCCGCGTCCGACTGGAAAGCCGCCAGCCCGGCCAGTACGCCGTTGGCGATCAGCTGACCCGCTGGAGCACCGGCCTGCGGCCAGGAGGCCCAGAACCCTCGCCGTGCCGGGTCACCATGCTCCGACACGATCAGTACGGCGCCACCCCACTCACCACCGAGTGCGAACCCCTGCACCAGCCGCAGCACGGTCAGCAGGATCGGAGCGAGCGCACCGACCTGCGCGTACGTCGGCAGCAGGCCGATGGCGAAGGTGGCGATCCCCATCATGAGCAGCGACAGCACCAGGAGGTTCTTACGACCCAGGCGGTCGCCGAAGTGGCCGAACACGACTCCGCCGATCGGACGGGCGAAGAACCCGACGGCGAAGGTGGCGAAGCTCAGCAGGGTCCCGGTGAGCTCCTCGCCCTTGGGGAAGAACAAGTCGCCGAACACGACCGACGCGGCGACGCCGTACAGGAAGAAGTCGTACCACTCGACGGTGGTACCGACCAGACTGGCGCCGACCACCCGGACAATCGGTGTGCGGGTACGGACTGGTTCTGTTGCTGTCATGGCGGGCTCTCCTGAGCTAGTGGGCGGTCCAGCCGCCGTCGAGTACGAACGAGCTCCCCGTGATGGAGGCCGAGGCCGGGCCGCAGAGCACCGCGACCAGCTCTGCCACTTCGGCCGGCTCGATCAGCCGCTTCACCGCGACCGGCTCGAGCAGGACCTTGTCGAGCACCTCTGACTCAGACAGGCCGTGAGTAGCCGCCTGATCCGCCAGCTGCGCGGTGACGAGCGGCGTACGGACGTAGGCCGGGTTCACGCAGTTGCTGGTCACTCCGTGCGGCGCACCCTCCAGTGCGACCACTTTGCTGAGTCCTTCCAGCCCGTGCTTGGCAGCGACGTACGCCGCTTTGAACGGGCTGGCCCGGAGTCCGTGCACCGAGCTGATGTTGACCACCCGGCCCCACCCGGCGCCGTACATGTGCGGGAGGGTCTGACGGATCAGGCGGAACGGTGACTCGAGCATGAGCCGCACGATGTAGCTGAAACGCTCCGGTGGGAACTGTTCGAGTGGTGCGACCTGCTGGACCCCCGCGTTGTTCACGAGGATGTCCACGTCCTTGGGCAGGTCTTCCAGGCGCTCCAGGTCGGCCAGGTCGGCTACCACCGTCTCCACACCCTCGAGTGCTTCGAGTCCGGCGGCGTCGTAGTCGACCGCGACGACCTGCACGCCGTCAGCCGCCAGGCGCTGGGCACAGGCAGCGCCGATGCCGGACGCAGCTCCGGTGACAAGGGCTCGACGGGTCTCCATGGCCGATGACTGTAGAAATCCGCGGCCCGGCGCACTATGGGCTGGGACCACATAACTCCACGGCCACTGGTGGCGGGTGCCGCCACTTGTCCACAACCTCGCCTATCAATCCGGCGCGTGCTGATAGCCGGGCCTATTGTTGAAGCATGGTCGATATCGAACAGCCGAAGAAGAAGGCCGCCGGCGTCCCCGCGGTGCTGTCGTCGTTCAAGTTCGGTTTCCGGGAGATGGGCCCGGCGCGGACCGGCAAGGTGTTCCTGAAGATGAACCAGGACGGCGGCTTCGACTGCCCGTCCTGCGCCTGGCCGGACCCCGACCACAAGCGCAAACACGCGGCCGAGTTCTGCGAGAACGGTGCCAAGGCGGTGGCCTGGGAGGCGACCCGCAAGCGGGTGCCGCGAGCCTTCTTCGCCGAGCACTCGGTCGAGGCGATGCACGAGATCTCCGAGTTCGAGCTGGGCAAGCTCGGCCGGCTCACCGAGCCGCTGCTGCTCCGCGCCGGCGCCACCCACTACGAACCGGTCGGCTGGGAAGAGGCCTTCCGGGTCGTCGCGCGGCATCTCAAAGGCCTCGACAACCCTGATGACGCCGTCTTCTACACCTCCGGCCGGACCAGCAACGAGGCTGCGTTCCTCTACCAACTGTTCGTCCGCGCGTACGGCACGAACAACCTGCCGGACTGCTCCAACATGTGCCACGAATCCTCCGGTACGGCGCTCTCACGCGTGATCGGCAGCGGCAAGGGCGCCGTCACGCTGGAGATGCTGGAGCAGGCCGAACTGATCGTCGTCGTCGGGCAGAACCCAGGCACCAACGCACCGCGGATGCTCAGTCACCTGGAGATCGCCAAGCGCAACGGCGCCGGCATCGTCTCGGTCAACCCCCTGCCCGAGCCGGGCCTGATGAACTTCAAGAACCCGCAGCGCCCGAGCGGCTGGATCGGCAAGGGTACGCCGCTGGCCGACCAGCACCTGCAGATCCGGATCGGTGGGGACCAGGCCCTGTTCCTTGCCGTCGGCCACCTTCTGCTCGAGGCCGAGGCGGCGAACCCAGGGACCGTGCTGGACAAGGCTTTCATCGAGAGTCACACCAGCGGCTACGACCTCTACGCCAAGCAGAACGCCGAGCTCGACTGGCCCGCCGTCGAGCTGGCGACCGGCTTGCGTCGTACGGAAATCGAGGAGTTCACCCAGCGATTCATCAAGTCCAAGGCAACGGTGATCTGCTGGGCGATGGGCCTGACGCAGCACCGTGAGGCGGTCGCGACGATCAGCGAGATCGTCAACGTGCTGCTCCTGCAGGGCAACATCGGCAAGCCGGGCGCAGGGCCGTGCCCGGTGCGTGGGCACTCGAACGTCCAGGGCGATCGCAGCATGGGGATCTGGGAGAAGATGCCGGACGCGTTCCTGGACAAACTGGACGCCGAGTTCGCCATCACATCTCCCCGCGAGCACGGTGTCGACGCGGCCGGGACAGTACGGCGGTTGCGGGACGGCGCCGTCCGGGTGTTCATCGCGATGGGTGGAAACTTCGCGTCCGCGACCCCCGACACCGAGGTCGTTCACCGGGGTCTGCGGCAGTGCGACCTGACCGTGCACGTGTCGACGAAGCTCAACCGGTCGCATACGGTCACCGGCCGGGAGGCCCTGATCCTGCCGACCCTCGGGCGGACCGACCACGACCACACCGCGGCGGGTCCGCAGTCGGTGACGGTCGAGGACTCCCAAGGCGCCGTCCATCTGTCGACCGGCAACCTGATCCCGCCGGGTCCGGAGCTGAAGTCGGAGATCGGCATCATCTGCGGGCTGGCGCAGGCCGTCGTACCGGATGCCGGCGAGATTCCGTGGGCCGACTTCGCCGATGACTACAGCCTGATCCGGCAGCGGATCGGTCGGGTGGCCGACGGGTATGAGGACTTCGAGGAGCGGCTGCGAGCCAACGAGGGCGGATTCCTGCTTGCGCACGCCGCCCGGGACAAACGCGAGTTCCGGACCTCCGACGCCCACGCGCAATTCACCGCCAACGAGCTGAGTTGGTTGCCGACGGCACCTGGTCGGCTGTTGCTGCAGACGATGCGCAGCCACGACCAGTTCAACACCACCATCTACGGCCTGGAAGACCGGTACCGCGGCGTCCACGGGACGCGCGAAGTGGTCTTCGTGAACCCACAGGACCTCGCCGACCTCGGCTTGAAGGACGGCGCGTACGTCGACATCGTCAGCGAGTTCGCGGGGGTCGAACGACGCGCCTCCGGGTTCCGGCTGGTGTCGTATCCGACCGCGCGCGGCTGCGTCGCGGCGTACTACCCGGAAACCAACGTCCTCATGTCCGCCGACGACCTCGCCAAGGGCAGCAACACGCCAGTGGCCAAGGGGCTGACGGTCAGGCTCGAGCCAGTCTCGTCCTGAACCAGGGCTGGAGAATCGCGAGTACGACGGACACCACAGCGCTGGAGAGCCAGAGTGCTTCTGGTCCGATCTTGAGCAGCTGCGTCACCGTCAGCGGCGCGATCGTGGTCGCGACACCCCAGCTGAGGCCGAAGACGGCCAGATAGCGACCGCGTGCATGGTCGGGCGCGAGTCCGGAGGCCAGTGTGAGGTAGCGGGTGAGGAGGAACAGGTCGCCCAGGCTCCACAGCAATGTGGCTATGAGGAAGGCCGTGAGGCTCTGCGAGAAGGCAGTGACTGCCAGGCCTGCTGCGAGCAGGATGTAGCCGACTGTCATCGCTCGGAAGTCGTCGAGGTGCCGCACCCGCAGCAGTCGCTGGCCGACGATCAGAGTGACCGCGGAGACGGCGAGGATGAAGCCGGTGCCTGACTTCGGCAGACCTTGTTCGAGAAGCGTCAGCGGCAGCCCGATGATCAGCTGCATGTAGACGGTCGCGAAGACCGTGCCGCTGACTAGCAGGAGCACGAGCCGTCGGTCGCGCCATACCGCTGGCGCCGCCTGCTCACGATGCCGTCGTATGTCGGCCGGCAACGCCTTTGCGACCAGCGCCGCACACGCCAGACAGCTGAGCGCGTCGGCGACGAACAACCAGCGCAGGTCCCAGTGACTGACGGCTGCCGCGAGCAGACCGGCCAGGACACCGGCAGCGGCCATCGCCGCACCGAGCAGCCCATACGCTCTCGGGCGGTCGACGGGCTCAGTGACGTCGGCGATCGTCGCCTGGCTGGGTGGCTCGTAGATCTCGAAGGCCAGGCCGAGGAGAAGAGTGGCCACGACGGCGGACCAGAGTTGCGTCGAGACGGCGATCCAGAGCTGGGCGACCGCACAGCCGGTGAGGCCGAGAACGATCGTACGTCGACGTCCGAGACGGTCGGCGAGTTGACCGCCGAGCAGCCTGGACGGGATCGTGGCGGCGCCGAACAGAGCCACGATCAGCCCGGTCTCGGTGAGCGAGGCACCGAATTCGACGGTGAGCACCACGCCGAGGAACGGCAAGGTGAAGGCGCCGATCCGGTTGACGGTACGGGCCACCACCAGGATCCATACAGCTGGGGAGAGCCCGCTCCACGGGGCGATCCTGGTTGGTGTGCTCACCGCGATCTCCTCTCGCGTGACTATCTAAAGCGATATGGTTAGTCACGCAGGTTCGACTGTACGGAGAGAGCTCGTGACTGGTCAAGTGTCGTTTGATAGTCATACACGGAGTGTGCTGGCGGCTGCCGTCGAGTACGTGAACCGGTTGACGCCCGGCCACTCCGGCGGCGCGCCCTTCGCCGCGCCGGCCGATGAGTCGCAGGCGGTCGCGGACTCGCTGGTGGCCATCGGGTACCCGCAGCCCGCCGTACGCGCGGCTGACGCACGACGGCTCGCATCGCTGGCGGGACGGATGCGGATCGTGTTCGAGGCGGCTCACACGGGAGACCTGGACCGGGCGGCGACCGAGGTCAACGCGCTGCTGCTGGACACCAATGCACGACCTCAGCTCGACCGCGGCCGCGGCAAGGGGTGGAGCCTGCACTTCCACGGACCCAACGACGAACTGGCCAACGGCTGGGCAGCCGGCTGCGCCGCCGGTCTCGCCATAGCCCTCGGCAGCGACCTCGGCGGCCGCCTCGGCGTCTGCGCCGCCCCACTCTGCGACCGCGTCTTCGTCGACACCTCACGCAACGCCCAACGCCGCTTCTGCTCCCCCCAATGCCAAAGCCGAGCCAAAGCAGCCGCCCACCGAGCCCGCCAACACCCACCCACCACCTAACCCACCCATCCGCCTCCGCCCGCTGCGCACCCCACCGCAGCGCACGACCGGACAACACACGGGGCACAGCGGGCTGGGGTGGCTAGGGGTGCGGGTGCGGGGTGAGGGTTGGGTTGGTGGGGTCTTGGTTGTTCAGGACGAGTTGGGCTCGGTCGCGGGGTTGGATCTGGTTGACGTAGAGCTGTTCGCCGGGGATGTACTTGGTGCGGTAGCGGTGTTCGGCGGCTTCGGCGGAGGTCATCCATTGCTGGTCGCGGGCGATTCCGCGGCGGAGGACTTCGTCGAAGGTGACGTCTACGTAGATGCGAAGATCCCAGTAGGCGTCCAGCTCCGGGCGTTGCAGGAATGCCCCGTCGGCGAGCAGGACGGCATCGGCGGCGGCCAACTCGACCGATGGTTCGAGGTAAGTCTGCGCGGAGGGGTCCATGACGCCGGCCGAGTACTGTCGATCGCCGCCTGGGCCGAGCGGGATCAACAGCCGGTCGCGAATCGCATCGTTGTCCCAGGAGTCCAGGTAGTAGCTCTCCGGCGAGTCGTGCGGATACGCCGTCCGTAACTTGGGAGCACGCTTGAAGTCGATCCCCACCCGGATGACCTGGCGCTCGGAGCGATCACGCAGTACTTGCGCCAGTTCATCGGCCAGCGTCGTCTTACCCGCCGCCGAACACCCATCGATCGCGACCCGCACCGGATGCGTCCGTTCCACCTTCAGCACCAGCTCCGCCAACTCCGCCAGTACTTCAGCCCGCTCACCCACGCCGTCCTCTTTCCCCAAGGCCGCTCAAACCCGACGGACACCGCACGCTACCCCCGGCCGATCCACCCCACCACCCAACTAACCAGCCTTCCGCCCCGCAAAACCAGCCTCACGAGGTAGTTGCCTAGGGCATCAGTAGCGGGATACGTAACGGATGGCCGGTTGCAGCAGGCCAGCGGTGACATAACCCGCCAGTGGCGGGCTTTGGTGGTGGAAGGGTCGATGGCTCGGCCAGGAGAGTTGGGCGGTGGCGGGCTTTGGTGGTGGAAAGCCGCGCGCCTCGCCCGAGTGGGTCGGGCGAGGCGCGGAGGGTCGTGCTGGGGGTTAGCCGACTGGTGTTAGTTCGCGCTCCTCCTCCGCCGGGGCTGGGGCCGCGTGCTTGGGGTGGCGGCCGCGGAGCCAGCGGGGGGCCCACCAGTTGGTGTCGCCCAGGAGGATCATCGCGCTGGGGAGGACGACGGCTCGGATGATGGTGGCGTCGATGAGGATCGCCACCGCGAGGCCGACGCCGAGTTGCTTCATGTCCAGAGTGCTGAGCGTGGCGAAGACCGCGAAGACGCCGATCATGACGGCAGCCGCGCTGGTCACGACGCCGGCGGAGCCGGTGATGCCTTCGGCAACGGCCTGCTTGGTCGGGACGCCGCGGAGGACCGCCTCGCGGATCCGGCTGACGACGAACACGTGGTAGTCCATCGACAGTCCGAACAGCACCACGAAGAGGAACAGCGGCAGCCAGGAGACCACCGACCCGTTCGAGCGGAAGTCGAGGATGCCTTCGGCCCAAGTGTTCTGGAAGACCGCGGTGACGACGCCGTACGCCGCTCCCGCGCTCAGCATGTTCAGCAGGATCGCGGTGACCGCGACCACCACGGACCGGAACGTCACCATCATCACGATCAGCGTCAGCAGCAGCACGAACCCGATCACCAGCGGCAGCTTCGCTCGCGTGTGAGCCGCATAGTCGACATCAGCCGCAACGAAGCCGCCAACGGCGTACTCGACTCCTGGCACCTTGCCGACCGTCTCCGGCATCAGTTCGTTGCGCAGCTTGGTCAGGGAGTCGCGGGCCTGCTGGCTACCACCCTCGTACGGCGTGGCGACCTCGAGCACGGTGACGGTGCCGTCCTTGGAGACGCGTGGCTCTTCCAAGCCGTCCTGCGCGAACAGCTTGTCGTTCTGCTTGCGCTGGACCAGCTCAGCCAGGGCGGCTTTCACTGCCGGCTGCTGGTTGGCAGGCGCGCGTACGGCGACCTCGTGGCTGGTGCCGGTGCTCGGGAAGGCTGCGGTGAGCCGGTCGTACGCCTTCATCACCGCGGTGTCACGCGGCAGATCCTCGGTGCCTGGGAACTTCAGCGTCATGCCCAGTGCAGGCGAAGCGACGGCGAGCAGTGCGGTGACGGCAACGAGCAGCGTGGCGACCGGGTGCTTCAGCGCGGGCTTCAGCACGGCCGGCCAGAACCGCGGCTGCCCCTTGCTTGCGGTAAGCCGCCACAGGAACGGGATCCGCGGACGGTCCACCCACCGGCCGAGCTTCGCGAGTACGGCGGGCAGCACGGTGAGCGAGCCGACGACGGCCACGGCGACGACCAGGATCGAGCCGACCGCGAAGGACGAGAAGACCGCGTCCCGGGCCAGGAACAAGCCGGCCATCGAGATGATCACCGCCGTACCGGAGACGACGACGGCGTGACCAGAGGTGGCCGCGGCGATCTCGACCGCGTCGACGTGACCGCGGCCCTTGGCGCGTTCCTCGCGTTCGCGGCGGAGGTAGAAGAGCGAGTAGTCGACGCCGACCGCCATACCGATCAGCAGGATCACGCTGTTGACCGCATCGACCGCCGGCACCAGCTGCGAAGCGGCCGCGGACAGGCCGATCGCGGCGACGACAGCCGAGAGCGCCAGGAGCAGCGGGACCGAGGCGGCGATGAGCGCGCCGAACGCGACCAAGAGGATCGCCAGGGTCACCGGCAGGCTGAACATCTCCGCGCGTTTGAAGTCCTTGCCGAGGGTCTCGTTGAGGGCCTTGTCGATGGACAGGCCGCCGACCTCCTCGATCCGGAGGTTCGGATACTGCTGCTGGATCTGTGCCGTGGTGTCGAGCAACGGCTGTACCCGGTTGTCATTGTCGCCGTCCTTCAGGGTGACCCTGACGATGAGCGCGTCCTTCTTCGGTGACGGCATCGGCTGAGCGACCTCCGCGACCCCACCGAGGGCGCGCATCCGCTGGATCACCACACTGGCCGCCTTGGCTGCCTCCGCCTGGTCGAGCGTCCCGGCCGGCGACGTGATCAGCACGCTCTCCACGTCCGGGTCGGCGAAGTTGCCGGACTTGACGATGTTGTCGGCGCGGGTCACCTCGCCGATGTCACTGTCGCTGTCGTCGGCCTGCTTCGTGCCGGTCACCGAGCCGATCGCGAAGCAAGCGATCACGACGGCCACCCACATCGCGATCGCCCGCCACGGATGGGTGGCACTCCATCGCGCCGCCCGGACCGTGATCTGTCCCCTGGACATGCTTCCCTGCCCCTCTGCGCCCCCTCGGCGCCCCACCCAGCGCTGCCTGGCGCGACGCTGGCTACGGGACAAAGCCTGGCTGGCGGAGGCAGGTCACGACCATGCAGGAAGCCACCGAGTTCACCCTGAGGAAAACCCCACCCCACCCTTTCCCGTACGCCCTACGCTCCCCGGGTCCCCCTCCCCTCGCACGGTGTCACTGGCGGCGGCACGGTGGCTTCAGTGGCGGGTCAGAAGTCCTCGGGGTTGAGGGAGGAGGCGGCGGAGATGCCTTCCAGGTAGCCCTCGGCGCGCTCGGCTTTCGGGTAGCGGTGGACCAGCGCCCAGAAGGCGGCGTTGTGGGCCGGTTCGACCAGGTGGGCCAGCTCGTGGATGAGGACGTAGTCGACGACCCAGCCCGGCATCGACTGCAAACGGGTCGACAACCGGATCGACCGGTCCGCCGGAGTGCACGATCCCCACCGTCTGTTTTGGTTCGAAACCCACCTCACAGACGCAGGTTCGGGCACTTCGGGGAGGTGGCGACACGCGAGTTCGTGTGCTCTGGCCAACAATTTTTCGTCCGACACGCGGGATCGGCTGCGCTGCTTGTCCAGCCGCGCCAGCATGGTCTCGACCCAGCGTGCCTCCTCGGTGGCGGACAGCCGGTCGGGCATCAGCACGACCACCCGCTCGCCGTCCCGGTACGCGCTGACGGTCCGCTTGCGCCGCTTGCTGCGGCGGATATCCACATACGGCGGGATCGGGCGCGGTGGAGAGTCGGCCATGGCTCAAAAATGTACCCCCCGAATCCGACAACTTTCTTCCGTCCACATCCTGTGCATCGACGTTTCCGCAGGTCAGATGCCAGATCTTGAACCCTTCGACCATCGTTGTTCACATCCTGTTCCCCTGCCCGTCCACAGTCGCGGACGGCGCGTCCCACAGGTTGCACACAGGGTTATCCACAGGGGTGGACAACCGGGGCTTGCCAGCACCGCGGCCGCCTCCTAGCGTCGAAGACAGCAGGCTCCCGGACCGCCTCCGGGGCCGTTCGGAGGGGAAGCCGAGCGGTTCCGAAGGCGGACCACCGGGAGCCTGCTCTGTGCTGCCGGCAGGTTCGGAAAAGGCTTTCCTCGGCTGTTCCCAGCGGCGCGCGAGCCGGGAGGTGCGCTTGAGCGTGCGCCTGGCTGCCGTAGGGTGAATCCCGACTGGGCCGAACGGCCTACGGCAGGACGGTCTGCCGTTAGCATCCACGACTGCCCGGGGTGGGAACCCCGGGCTGGTATTCAGAGCAAGGAGAGGGCCCTCATGGCAGAGACCTGGAGCGGCGAGTTCTACTGCGTCAAGTGCAAGGCCAAGCGCACCGCCGACGGCGAGGTCAAGGTCAACGACAAGGGCACGCGCATGGCCAAGGCCAAGTGCCCCGAGTGCGGTACGAACCTGAACCGGATCCTCGGCAAGGCCTGACGCACCAAGTCGTAGGGGCGGTGCCGGACACGCAGAGTGTGTCCGGCACCGCCCCTCCGTCGTCCAGGCTTGGGCGACCCGACAGAATGGGAGGGTGTCGGACCTCCCCCGCAAGGCGCTGAGCCGGACCGCGAAGCTCGCCAGCCTGCCGCTCGGTGCCGCCGGCCGGGCCACGGTCGGGCTCGGCAAGCGGATCGGCGGTGCGCCGGCCGAGACCGTGATCGCGGAGTTCCAGCGCCGGACCGCCGACCAACTGTTCGCCGTACTGGGTGAGCTCAAGGGCGGCGCGATGAAGTTCGGGCAGATGCTGAGCCTGATGGAGTCGGCGATGCCGGAGGAGCTCGCGGCGCCGTACCGGGCGACGCTGACCAAACTGCAGGACTCCGCCCCGCCGATGCCGGCCTCGACCGTGCACACGATCCTGTCGCGGGAGCTGGGCAGGCGCTGGCGGGACCGGTTCGAGGAGTTCGACGATCTGCCCGCGGCGGCCGCGTCGATCGGCCAGGTGCATCGCGGTACGCTCAAGGACGGCCGCGAGGTCGCGATCAAGCTGCAGTACCCGGGCGCCGCCGAGGCCCTCCGCGCGGACCTGCGCCAGCTCGGCCGCTTCGCCCGGACTTTTGGCAGCCTGGTCCCCGGCCTCGACATGAAGCCGCTCGTCGCCGAGCTGCAGGAGCGGATCGGCGAAGAGCTCGACTACGACCGCGAGGCGCAGGCGCAGCAGCAGTACGCCGACGCGTTCAAGGACCACCCGGAGTTCGTCGTACCCCGGGTCATCAAGCACTCCCCATCGGTCATCGTGTCCGAGTGGATCGAAGGCCGGCCGCTGTCGTCGATCATCAGCGACGGCACCAGGAAGGAGCGCAACGAGATCGGGCTGAAGTACGCCCGGTTCATGTTCAGCGGTCCCAAGTACGCCGGTCTGCTGCACTCCGACCCACACCCCGGGAACTACCGGGTGATGCCTGACGGACGGCTCGGCGTGGTCGACTTCGGGCTCTGCGCACGGCTGCCGGACGGTCTGCCACCGGCCATCGGGCGGCTGCTGCGGATCTCGCTGGACGGCGACGGCATCGCCGTACGGGACGGGCTCAAGGCCGAGGGGTTCATCAAGCCGCGGATGGAGATCGATCCGGATCAGCTGATGGACTACCTGGCGCCCTTCGCGGAGCCGGCCCGGGAAGAGACGTTTCAGTTCAGCCGGGCCTGGATGCGCGCGCAGGCGAACCGGACCAGTGACTTCCGGTCGCCGAACGCGTCGCTGGCGCTCAAGATGAACCTGCCGCCGTCGTACCTGCTCATCCACCGCGTCTGGATCGGTGGCATGGCAGTGCTGTCGCAACTGGAGGCCAAGGCGCCATTCCGCTCTGTCCTGGACGAGCTACTGCCGGGCTTCACAGAGGACTAGCCGAGCGGAGCGTGCGGGCCAGCAGGACCGCGACGACCGTCAGAGCGACGGCAGCGATGGCTGCGGCCACGTGGAGTCCGTCAGTGAAGGCGTCACGGGCCGCGTCCAGTACGTCGGCCGGCGCCTCAGCGAGCGAGCTGCCGCCCTGCCCGTGCATCTGGCTGCGGTACGTCGCTGTGACCACACTGCCCAGTACGGCGATCCCCAGCGAGTAGCCGAACTCGTTACTCGTCTGCGTGAGCGCACCGGCGGCACCAGCCTTCTCCGGCGGCACCGAGCCGATCACCAGGTTCGTGCCCAGCGTCACCAGCGGGGCGGGGCCGACGCACTGGACTGCGAAGGCGACCACGAATACGGCGGTCGAGGTGGTCAGAGCCATCACGGTCATCCCAGCGACGGTGAAGGCGATGCCAGCCGGGATCAGTACGCCGGGACGGACCCGATGGGCCAGCCGCGGCGCCACCTGAAAGGCCACGGTGGTGGTGATCATGCCAGGCACGAGTGCGATGCCGGTGGCCAGCGGCGTCATGCCCCGCACCAGCTGGAAGTACTGCGCGACGAACACCATCACCCCACCGGACAGCATCGAGAAGGACAGCATGCTGCCGAGCGTCACGCTGAACGTCCGGCGAGTGAAGAGCCGTACGTCGACCAGCGGGTCGGCCAGGCGACGCTGACGCCGTACGAAGATCCAACCGAAGGCAACGCCCCCGACCAGAGCGGCGAACGCCTGAGGACTGGCACCGTGTGAGGCCAGCTGCTTCAGCCCGTGGATGGCCGGCAGGATCGCAGCCAGCGACAGCACCACACTCGGTACGTCGATCCGGCCTGCCTTCTCGTCGCGGTACTCCGGCAGCAGGAATGGCCCCACCGCCAGCAGCACAGCCATCGCCGGTACGCCGATCAGGAATGCCGAGCCCCACCAGAAGTGCTCCAGCAGGACGCCTCCCGTGATTGGACCGACCACGGCGCCGACAGTGAAGCAGCCCGCCCAGACGCCGAGTGCCTTGGCACGCTGCCGGGTGTCCGGGAAGAGGGTGGAGATCAGCGACAGCGTGCACGGCGCGATCGCCGCACCCGCGACCCCAAGCACGGCCCGGGCACCAATCAGCATGCCTGGACTGACCGAGTACGCCGCCACGATCGACGCCGCACCGAAGACAGCAGCGGCCACCAGCAACAGCCGACGCCGGCCCAGACGGTCACCCAGGTTGCCCATGGTGATCATCAGTCCGGCGACCATGAACCCGTAGACGTCCAGGATCCACAGCTGCTGGCTACCGGTCGCGCCGAGGGCCTCGGTGACCGCCGGAACGGCCAGCAGCATCACGAACAGGTCCAGTGACACCAGTAGCGTGGCGAGGCACAGCACGCCCAGCCCGATCCACTGGCGGCGACTGGTCGCCACGTCCGCGCTCTCGGTGAGTGTCATGATCCGGGTCCTTCCGCTGGAGTGCCTTTACTCCTGCGTCGGCCGGATCACCGCCGGATCGACATCCGGCTCAGAATTCTCTACCAGTAGACGGAGTCCAGCTTCCCCTCGATGTTGCGGACGTTCTCCCGGGCGCAGCGGTCGCAGTACAGCAGCTTCCGGCCATTCTCCACGGACGTCACCCAGGTCAGCGGCGCTTCTTCGGTCTCCGCCTGCTGACCACACAACCCACAGGTCGCTCTCACCATGCGCATCAGTGTGCACCTCCCCCACGCCGGTACCCCTGCCGGCCTATCTCCTGCTGTCGCCGAGGAAACGTCGTACCTCGGCGTTGAACTCTTCCGGTGCCTCGAGGTTGTTGTAGTGACCCACTCCGGGCAGCACCACGAGTTCCGCACCGGGAATCCTCGCCCAGAGCGTCGCCGCGACCGTGCCGACCGGTGCGCGCTGGTCGCACTCACCCCACAGCAACAGCGTGGGTACGTCGATCGTGGGCAGCACCGCGCTGAGGTCGGCCTCGGCGAACGCGGTCAACATCATCAGCGAGCCGGCCGGACGGCTCTCCGCCATCATCGTGCGGATCAGCTGGGTCGCCTCGGCCGGCACCGGGCCGGCGAAGAAGCTGGGCAGGTAGCCGTCCATCCACTCTGCCGGCGGCCGCTCAGCTTCGGCGCGGATCCGCCGTACCCGGGCCTCCACCTCGTCCGGCGGCAGGGAGCCCTTCCAGCCGGCGTACGCCCCTGCCAGGACCAGCGAGCGCACCAGCTCGGGGTGGCGTTGCCACACAGCGATGGCCAGGCCACCGCCCCAGGACAGGCCGCACAGATGCGCCCGCTCGACGCCCAGAGCTGTGACCACCTCGGCCAGCACGTCGGCGTAGTCGGACAGGGTCATCCTGGCCGCGGGGTCCGCCGAGCCGCCGCAGCCCGGTGCATCCCAGGCGATCAGATCGAACCCAGCCAGCCCGGCCAGCTGCCGCTGCCACGCCCGGCCGTCGCTCCAACCCCCGTGGAGCAGCACAGCCGGTTCCCCAGCGCCGGCCCGGTGGTAGGCGATCCGCCGCCCACCGACGTCGACCAGCTCCACCTCTCGAAGCCTCCCCGGCCGGTACCCCCTCGTCCGGCCTATGCTCCTCAGCATGCGCTGGCACATCCACGGAGAGGAAGAGGCCTGGTCAAGTCCGTGGCTGAGCGTACGGCGGCTGGACGTCGAACAGCCCGACGGTGAGCGGGTCGACTACCACGCGATCCGGCTGAGCGACGTGGCGGCGGCGGTCGTCATGGTCGACTCCAGCGTGCTCCTGATGTGGCGGCACCGCTTCCTGACCGACACCTGGGGCTGGGAGCTGCCGATGGGCATCGTCGAGCCCGGCGAGGCTCCGGTCGCTGCCGCCGCACGGGAGGTCGAGGAGGAGACGGGCTGGCGCCCGGGGCCGCTGACGGAGCTCATCCGCTCCCAGCCCGGCGCCGGGATCATGGACTCGACCCACCACGTCTTCCGTACGACGTCCGCGTCGTACGTCGGCCCACCGGTCGAACGCAACGAGTCGGACCGGATCGAGTGGATCCCGCTCCCGGACATCCCCGGCATGATCACCCGGCACGAAATCCTCTCCGGCATCACCCTCCTGGGCCTCCAGCAGACCCTCCTGGCCCAAACCATCTGAGGGCCCGACGACGTGGCGAGGGGCGGCACCCTCGGTGGGTGCCGCCCCTCGGTGTTTCAGCTGGTCAGGCTGTAGGCCTCCGGCCGGAGCCGGTGAGGCCTGGGTGTTTCAGACGAGGCGGGCGAGTGCGAGGCGCGCGCGTGCGCTGGCCCTCTCAGCTCGCCGGCCGGCCCGCTCGGCCTGCTTCTGCGCCCGCTCGATCTGCTGAGCGAGGCGGAAGCGCCGGTTCTGCTCGGCGTCGTGCAGTTTGGCCCGACAATGAGCACGGGCGAGATCTTCGTGAAGTAAATGCATCTCAATTCTCCTGTGCGAAGTCTGGTTGGTCATGGTTCGAAGTCTCGATTCGGATCTGGATCGTCAGGCTGCGGTCACGGTGTCGCTCTTACGGGGACGCCCACGGGGCCGCTTGCGCGGAACCACCACACCCTGGACGAACAGTTCGCCGCCCCACACTCCCCACGGCTCGGAACGCTCGAGCGCTCCGGCCAGGCACTCGGCCTTCAGCGGGCAGGTGGTGCAAAGAGACTTTGCATACTCGACGTCCGCCGGCGATTCGGCGAAGAAGAGTTCTGGCGCGTAGGACCGACAGGGCAGGTCCTGCGACGAGGCCACCTCGGTGAAGACATCGAGGAAGCTCACGCTCATTCCGGTCACCTCCCAAGTGACTTTGGTGCTGATCTCTTGTCGTCGGTGACGGTCAACGGTTGATGACCGCCAAAATCAGGGACAAACAAAAGGGCCGCGGGACCCTTTCGGGTTCCGCGGCCTGGAGGTGCCGGCGCTGACGCTTGTCAGACCGGTGGACTCCATGCTCGAGAACCCGAACCGCCGTACTTCACATCGCCGACAGCTCCGCCCTTGAACTGGGCAGCGCCGGAGGCCATGAGCACAACGGTCGCGACGTGCAGACGCGGCGAGGCACCCTGAATCGGGGCGCACGGCAGCGCGACAACGTCGCTGAACGGCTTCTTGACCGTGTTGATGTTCATTCCAGGGCACCTCCTCTCGTTGTGGCGAAGCGGGCGGTTAGCTCGATCGCTATGGTGGTTTGAAGTTTTCGGCCAGGCTTCGACCGCAGAAAGAACAGTACGCCGTCCTCGCCGGAGCCCGCAAACTATTTATCGCCAGTTCGCGAAGTTGGCCGGAAGTTGCCGCCGCGGTGGCCGGAACCAGCTGCCACGACAGGCTTCCAGCACGCTCCGGGACGCCATCCGCACGCTCCGGGATCGTTGCCTCTGTCACCTATATGCCACGTCTGCCGTCGGCAGAATGCGGCACGTCCTCCACCATGCGCCTCGCGGCCCAGGTATGGCAACACCTTTATCCGGTGACTGCCCGTTGGGGAATCAGCGGGTGCAGAGGTTGAGGATGAGCTCGCCGTACTTGGTCAGCTTGGCGTGGCCGATCCCCGGGATCCGGCGCAGCGCCTGCTCGTCGGTCGGCCGGGTCTCAGCGATCGCGGTCAGGGTGGCGTCGGTGAGGATGACGAACGCCGGCATGCGCTCAGCCGAAGCTTGTTCGGTGCGCCAGGCGATCAGAGCGTCGTACAGGTCCTGGTCGATGGAGGACGGGCAGTCCTCGCAGCGGCCGAGTTTGCGGGCGCCGGGGTCGAGCAGGCCGCGGCCGCAGACCCGGCACTTGGGGATGGGCTTGCCAGACCGGGGCGCGCGCGCCTCCGCGGGCGGCCGCTCCCACTCAGTTGACGAGGTGCGCGACGTACGGACACCGATCGGATCCAGGAACCGGGTCGGCCCACGCGTCCCGCGGCCACCCGGCGAGCGCGACATCGACCAGCTAACAAACAGTTGCTCTTTTGCCCGCGTCACGCCGACATAGAACAGCCGCCGCTCCTCCTCCACCTGCGCCGGCGTCTGGGCGTAGCTGATCGGCAGCGTCCCCTCGTGCGCCCCCACAATGAAGACACAGTCCCACTCCAGCCCCTTGGCCGCGTGCAGCGTCGCCAGCGTGACGCCCTCCGCCAGCGGCGCATGCTGAATCGACGCCCGCCGATCCAGCTCCGCCATCAAATCGACCAGCCCGGCCGATGGATGAGCAGCAGCGAAGTCGGAGGTCATCGTCACCAGCGCGCTCAGCGACTCCCACCGATCCCGTACGGCGCCGGTCCCGGTCGGCGGCTCCGGCGTCCACCCGGCTCCGCCCAGCACTCCGGTCACCGTAGAGACCAGATCGTCGGACACGTCACCGGCCTTCGCCTGACCACGCAGCAGTACGGCGGCCTGCCGGATCTCGGCCCGCTCGAAGAACCGCTCGGCGCCCTTCAGCACCGTCGGGATCTTCCGCTCGGCCAGCGCCTGCTCGAAGTTCTCCGACTGCGCATTGGTCCGGAACAGTACGGCGATATCGCGCAACGCCGTCCCGTCATCGCGGAGCCGCGAGATGGCCCGGGCCACCGCATCGGCTTCGGCGACCTCATCGGAGTACTCCCGGTAGGTCGGCGCCGGACCGGCCTCTCGCTGCGACCGCAGTGTCACGCGCCCCGGCAGCCCGGACGGACCGGCCGCGTCGAGGATCTTGTTGGCGACGTCCACGATCTGCGGCGTCGACCGGTAGTCACGGACCAGCTTGATGACCGAGGCCGACGGATGCCGGGAGGCGAAGCGCACCAGGTTCTCCGGGTCGGCGCCGGCCCACGAATAGATGGTCTGCGCCGGGTCCCCGACCACGCACACGTCCTCGCGGCCGCCGAGCCACAGGTCGAGCAGGCTCTGCTGCAACGGGCTGACGTCCTGGTACTCGTCGACGACGAACGTCCGGTACTGCCGGCGGATCTCCGCCGCCACCCGCTCGTCCTCCGCGAGCAGCGCGACCGCGCAGAGCAGCACGTCCTCCAGGTCGATCCGGCCGCGCTCCAGCTTCACGTCTTCGTACGCCGCGAAGATCCGGGCGATGGTGGCCGGGTCGAAAGCCGCCAGCGTGCGGCCCGAGCGAGGGGCCAGCCGGGCGTAATCGTCCGGCCGGACGTTGCTCACCTTGGCCCACTCGACCTCACCGGCGAGGTCGCGCAGCGCAGGCGTGTCCACCCGGACCCGGCAGCGCGACGCCGCTTCGGTGAGCAGCGGGAACTTGCGATCCGCGATCGGTGGCAGCTCCCCGCCGTACACCTTGGGCCAGAACCACTTCGCCTGCCGCAGCGCCGCCGAGTGGAACGTCCTCGCCTGGACGCCCTCGACCCCGAGCTGCGCGAGCCGGCCGCGCATCTCCCCCGCGGCACGCTGGGTGAACGTGACCGCGAGTACGCGCAGTGGGTCGAAGGTCCCAGTCCGGACGCCGTACGCGATCCGGTGGGTGATCGCACGCGTCTTGCCCGTCCCCGCGCCGGCCATCACGACCACCGGCCCGTGCAGCGTCGTCGCCACCGCCCGCTGCTCAGGGTCGAGCGCCTCCAAGAGGCTATCCGCGGATGCGGATCGTGTGAGATCGCTCACGGACGGGGACATTTGGGAAGCGCACCACCTGCGGCATCGTTCGGATACGACGAGAGCAACCCTAGACGGACGGCCGGACAGAAACCGCGCCGGAGCAGAAGGAGCCAGTTGATGGCGGCATTCACGATGTACTCGACCCCCTGGTGCGGCTACTGCCACCGGTTGAAGGGGCAGCTGAAGCGAGCCGGGATCGAGTTCACCGAGGTCGACATCGAGCAGGTCCCGGACGCCGCGGCGCTGGTCGAGAAAATCAACAACGGCAACCAGACGGTCCCGACCGTCGTCTTCCCCGACGGCACCGCGATGACCAACCCCTCCCTCGCCCAGGTCGCCGAGAAGCTCGCCGCCTGACCTGCGCGCGCGGCCGCTTGATCCCTAGCGCCCGAGTTATGGACTCTCGGATGCCGGCTGGTGATCACCAGCTGCCGGTGAGCTCCTCGCCGTACCAGCCCTCGATCAGACGGCGGGAGATGGAGATGTTGCCGGGGAGGGCCATCGTGCCGGCTTCGACCAGGGCACGGAGGTCCTCCCTGGTGAACCAGCGGGCCTCTGCGATCTCGTCGGCGTCGACCTCGATCTCGAAGCCCACCGCCTTCGCGTAGAAGCCGAGCATCAGGCTGGACGGTAGCGGCCACGGCTGACTACCGGCGTACTCGATCTCGGGCCCCACGATCACACCGGTCTCTTCAAGCACCTCACGTCGTACGGCGGCCTCCAGCGACTCACCCGGCTCCACGAAGCCGGCCAGGGTCGAGTACCGGCCCTCAGGCCACGCCTCGTTGCGGCCGAGTAGTGCGCGGTCCTGGTCGTCGGTGACCAGCACAATGATCGCCGGGTCGCTGCGCGGGAAGTGCTTCGCGCCACACGCAGGACAGTCCCGCACATGCCCTGCCTCGACTACCTCGGTGTGCTCACCACAGTTGGCGCAGTGCGTATGCACGCCATGCCAGTTGGACAGACCGACCACGTGGACTGCGATACCGGCCTCACGGTCGTTCAGTACGGCGCCGATCTCACGCAGCCCGGCGTACGACTCGTCTGGCTCCCCATCGACCAGTACGGCGAACACCGCCCGGCCCTCAGCGGTCTGACCGGCTCCTGACTCCCGATCGATCCCCAGAAAGACGCGCGTACCTTCGGGCGCCTCAGAAGACGGCACCAGCTTCAGAGCGGTCCGGTCAGCGGTCACCACCAGTTTGTCCTGGGCCACCACCGCCACCTGCGTGTCCGGCGCGTGCCAGGCCTTCTCCAGCCACTCCTCGTCGCGCCTCCGATCGGCAGCGCGGTCCAGTACGGACCGGGACAGGGCTAGGGAACCAGAAGCGATGGAGTAGGCCACCTCCTCAACATATCCCGGCACCGTGAGCCAGGCGCTGCGCCGAGACCGTGAGAGCATCCCCGCATGAGTATTCACATCGCCGCCGAGAAGGGGCAGATCGCACCGCGCGTCCTGTTTCCCGGCGACCCGCTGCGGGCCAAGTGGATCGCGGAGACCTACCTGGACGACGTGATCTGCTACACCGAGATCCGGAACATGTTCGGGTTCACCGGCACCTACAAGGGTGAGCGGATCTCCGTGCAGGGCTCCGGCATGGGCCAGCCGTCGGCGTCCATCTACGCGCACGAGCTGTTCACGGAGTACGACGTACAGACGCTGATCCGGGTCGGTACGTGCGGAGCGCTGACCGAGTCGGTCCGGGTCCGCGACGTCATCGTGGCGATGTCCGCGAGCACCGACTCGCAGATGAACCGGCTGCGCTTCCACGGCATCGAGTACGCGCCGACGGCCGACTACCAGCTGCTCCGGTCCACTGTGGACGCTGCCGAGGCGGCCGGGCTGAACGTGCACGTCGGCCAGGTGTTCTCCGGCGACCTGTTCTACAACGACCGGCCGGACCTGGTCTCGCGTACGGCGGAGTACGGCGTACTGGGCGTCGAGATGGAGGCGGCCGCGCTCTACACGCTGGCGGCGAAGTTCGGGCGCCGGGCGCTCGGCATCATGACGGTGTCGGACCACCTGATCACCCACGAGGTGACGTCCGCGGAGGAACGGCAGACGACGTTCTCCGAGATGATCACCATCGCTCTCGATGCGGCGATCGAGGTGCCGGTCTGAAGCGCGTCGCCACCGCCCTGGCTACCCTGCTTCTCCTCACTGCCTGCTCGAACAGCTCCAACGGCCCGAACAGCTCCAACGGCTCGGACGGCTCCGACGCCGGCACGCCCGAGGCAAGCAGCACTCCGACGACGACTCCCGCGGTGTTGCCGACCATCAACGCGGCCCAAGTGGTCACCGGCCTCACCAACGCCGGCTACAAGTGCAGCACCGACGTCACCTACGCCACCTGTACGGCGGGAGCCGCATCGGTCTGGGTACTGACCGGAAACCACCCACGGCCACCAGTGGTGTCGCTGCACTCCGCCGGCCCGGCGGAGAAGGCGTCGGCCGCGATCGCCAAGGTCCTGCCGCAGGCACTGGAGATCGCACACATCAACGAGCGCCAGCAGATCACGGACTGGTTCGGCAAGCAGAAGAGCACGGCCTCGGCCCAGCTGACCGCCGGTGACTGGCTGGTGGACTACATCGTCGAGGTGGACACCGACGAGCCCGGCGTACACCTGACGCTGACCGACAAGCTCTGCAAGACGAACTGTCAGGCTGAATAGACGAGTTTCGGCAGGACCTGCTCGACCCTGCCAGTCAGCAGGTCCCGCGCCCCCGCAGGGTCGGCGGCGTAGTTGACGACAGCCTGTTCGAAGAGGCCGTCGACCAGGGCGTAGGCGGTGGGGGCGTCGACGGCCGGTTCGGTGCCGGAGAGGTCGGCGTACCGGGTGAGGATGCGCCAGATCATCTCCTCCAGCAGCTGGTCGATCGCGGCGACGTCTGGCCGTAGCTGCTCCTCGAACATGCTCTGGGCGCGCAGGTCGTACCAGAGCCGGTGCATCGGGGTTTCCTCGACCAGCGTCTGTGCCATCTTGCTCAGGAAGCCGGCCGCCAGCTCTTCCGCGGACCCGGCCGTCTCCACGACTTCGTCGTACCGCTGCGCGCACTTCGTCTTGTAGTAGCGCACGCAGTAGCTGATCAGGTCGACCTTGTCGCGGAAGTAGTAGTGCACGACGCCGTGCGTGAACTCGGAGTTGTTCGCGATCTCGCGCAGGCTGGTCCGCGCGTACCCCAGCTCGCCGAGCGTCTTCAGCGCCGACTCGGCCAGCGCGACCCGGCGGCGCTCAATCTTGTCGATCCCGGAGACCCGGGCTGGCCGGCTCGGCTCCGCCGCGCTCGCTGAGCTCACGCGCACCACCCCACTCTCGCCGGTTCGTTCGCGTCAGAGTACCTCGCCACGGATCAGGCGCATCCGTGGCGAGGAGATTTCTTGACAAGTGTCAAGCAAAGTCTTGACGACTGTCAAAGGAAATATCAGAGTGATTTCCGGTGGTCCCCTTCGAGCAAGGAGCTTCAGATGGGCGGAATCGATCTCACCGGCCGCAAGGCACTCGTCACCGGCGGAGCCCAGGGGCTCGGCGAAGGAATGGCGAAGGCGCTCGCGGCGGCCGGCGCCAAAGTGGTGATCAGCGATCTGCAGAAGGACCTCGGCGAGGCCGTCGCCGACGCACTGGACAGCGAGTACGGCGCCGGCAACGGCTTCGTCGCCCACGACATCACCGACGAGGGCAGCTGGGAGAACGCCGTCGTCGCGGCGAGCGACATCCTCGGCGGGCTGGACATCCTGGTGAACAACGCCGGCGTGGAGATCACCAGCCTGCTCACCGAGGTGACCAGCGACGACATCCGCAAGATGCTCGACGTCAACGTGCTCGGCACCACGCTCGGGCTCAAGTGGGGCCTGCGGACGATGCGCCCCGGCGGGCTGGCCGGGCAGGGCGGTGCGATCGTCAACGTCGCCTCGGTCGCCGCCACCATCGCCTTCCCCGGCATCGCGGTCTACTCCGCGACCAAGTCCGCGGTCGACCGGCTCACCCGGGTCGCGGCGATGGAGTCCGGCAAGCTCGGGTACGGCGTACGCGTCAACTGCATCTACCCCGGCTTGGTGCCGACGGCAATGGGCGCAGGACTGGCGAACGACGTCGCACGGCTCGGCCTGTTCGAGTCCCCCGAGGCAGCAGTCGCCGCAGTGGTCGGGCTGACACCTGCCGGCCGGCTCGGCGAAGTCACCGACATGGCCGACGCAGTCGTCTTCCTCGCGTCGGACGAGGCCCGCTTCATCACCGGCATCGGCCTGCCCGTCGACGGCGGAATGGGGATGTGATGACCAGCAAACCTGTTGTTGTGTACGGCGCCTCTGGCTACACCGGCCGGCTGGTGTGTGAGTACCTCCGCCAGTATCACGTCCCGTTCGTGGCCGCCGGCCGCAGCGAGGACAAGCTGAAGGAGTCGATGGACTCCCACGTGGCCGGGATCGAGACGGCCGACTACGAGGTCGCCGGTGTCGAGCACGACGTCGACGCACTGACCGATCTGTTCAAAGGCGCCTCAGTAGTGCTCAACACGGTCGGACCGTTCAGCGAACTCGGCCCCGCCGCGGTCGAGGCGGCCCTGGCGGCCGGAGCGCACTACACCGACACGACTGGCGAGCAGGACTGGCTGATCACCTGCGACGAGAAGTACGGCGCCGACTTCGCCGCAGCCGGTCTGCTGCTGGCTCCAGGTATCGCGCAGATGTACACCACCGGCGAGATCGCCGCACAGCTCTGCCTGGAGCAGCCCGGCCTGGACACCCTGGACATTGCGGTGTTCTGGGGCGGCAGCCCGACGATCGCGTCGACCCGAACCATCCTGGTCAACGCAGCCACGTCGAAAGCGCACTACCTGGAGCAGAACGCGTACGTCGAGTTTCCCGAGCAGGGCCTTGTGCCGCTGGTGGTGCCCGGGCAACACGAACTCGCGCTGTCGCTGCCCTGGGGTGGTACGTCGCATCCGGTATGGTTCAAGCGTGATCCCAGAGTGGCCAACTGTAAGGCGCAGGGTGGAGTCTTCAACGCCGCACTGATGAACGGCGTACCGCAGATCGTCGCCGCCGCTCTGGAAGCGACCAAGGACATGGCTCCGGACGATCGCAACGCGGCCCTGACCGAGACAGCCCGCCAGGTGATGAACCAGATGCCGCCACGCGAGAACCCACGGGTGAACAAGTCACTGGACTCCGTCCACGCCTCCGGTCCGCTCGGCCGGGCTCACTGCGTCATCCACGGGAACAGCAACTACCAGCAGACCGGTCTGCTGCAGGCGTACGCGGCGTACTCACTGCTGCAGACACCACCGAAGCGAGTCGGCTTCGCCAGTGGCTGCCAGGCATTCGGCCACCGGGAGCTGCTCGGCGTACTGCGCAGCTTCGGCCTGGTGTCCGAACCACAGCTGACAGTGCTGCACTAAGGAGTTGCTGTGCGACTGGTCGACTACCTCGACAAGGGCGCCTCGCTCGATCCGGGCGCAGCTTGCCTGACCACCGACGGCGAGACTCTGACGTACGCCGAAGTCCAGCAGCTGTCTGGCCGGATCGCAGCCGGCCTTGCGGCGAGCGGCGTACGTCCGGGTGGCAAGGTGGCGATCCTGGCGGCGAACGACCCGATCGCGTTCAGCTGCGTGTTCGGGATCAGCCGGGCCGGGGCGATCTGGTGCCCGATCAACCCGCGCAACGAGGCGGCGGAGAACCGCGAGTTGCTCGACCAGTTCGACTGTGAAGTGCTGATCTACCAGGCGGCGTTCGCGCCGCTGGTGGACCGGATCCGGGACGCGCTGCCGAAGGTGCACACCTTCGTCTGCTTGGACGACCCGGACGGCTGGGACGCGTTCTGCGGTTCCGCGTCCCAGCCGGCACCCGATCTGACCGATCCTGACGACCTCGCGATGATCGTCGGCACCGGTGGTACGACGGGGCGGCCCAAGGGCGTGATGCTGAGCAACACCAACCTGGAGACGATGACGGCGCTGACGCTGATGAGCTATCCGTTCGGCGACCGGCCCGTCTACCTCGCGCTCGCGCCGTTGACGCATGCAGCCGGTGTGCTGTGCTTTCCGATCCTGGCCTTCGGCGGCGAGGTCGTCATCATGCGGACGCCCGACGTCCACTTGTTCCTGTCGTTGATCCCTACTTGTCGCGTCACGCATACCTTCCTGCCGCCGACGCTGATCTACATGGTGCTCGGCGCTCCGGAGCTCGATGCGACGGATCTGTCGTCGCTGCGTTGCTTCTGGTACGGCGCCGCGCCGATGTCGGTGTCGCGGCTCGAGGAGGCGCTGCACCGGATCGGACCGGTGATGGCCCAGCTATTCGGGCAGACCGAGGCGCCGATGATGATCTCTGTCTTGCCCCCGTCGGACCATTTCGATGCCTCTGGCAACATTGCGGTGGGCCGGCTGTCGTCGGCGGGCCGGCCGTCGCCGCTCGTGACGACGGCGATCATGGGCGCGGACGGTTCACTGCTGGGGCGCGGCGAGCGGGGCGAGATCGTCGTACGCGGCTCACTGGTCATGAAGGGCTACTACCGCAACCCGGAGGCCACTGCGGCGGCGTCCGCGTACGGCTGGCATCACACCGGCGACATCGGCTACCTCGACGACGAGAACTACCTGTACATCGTCGACCGGGCCAAGGACATGATCATCACCGGCGGCTTCAACGTGTACTCCACCGAGGTCGAACAGGCCCTGATGGCCCATGCCGCGGTCCAGGACTGCGCGGTGATCGGCCAACCGGACGAAAAGTGGGGCGAGCGGGTGGTGGCCGTCGTCCAACCCCAGCCGGGCACCACGGTCGACCCCGTTGAGCTGATCTCCTTCGTCAAGGCACGCATCGGCAGCGTCAAGGCCCCCAAAGAAGTACTGCTCTGGCCAGACCTCCCCCGCTCCAAGGTAGGCAAAGTCCTCAAGCCCGACATCAAGGCCCGCCTGTCCGCCGCGGAGTCAGCTGCCGGATGAGGCCGCGGCGCTCGCCGAGACGACAACCGCGGTGGTGACCGCGGCCTGCATCTCCGCGACAGCCTTCTTCACCGCATCGGCCGCCCAATCAGACGCGGCGATCTCCTTCGCCCGCTTCCTCAGCGCCCTCTTGTCGACTGCGTCGGTCACCACCTTCGGTACGACGTTCAGGGCGCTCAGCAAAGCGATCAGCGCACCAGTCCGCTCGTCCGGCTGCCTGCCCACCTTCAGCACGCTGTCGCGCGGGACGCCAGGATACGGACCCCCTGTCAAGGGCGGATTCGTCGGTAAGTAAGGTAAGGCTTAGCTAACAGGTTCGCCCACCTCGAAAGCAGACCGCCATGACCAGAGCACTGTCACACCGGCGCTTCTTCGCCGGTATCGGTACCCTCAGCCTCCGGCCGTTCGACCTGACCGAGGACGTGACCACCCTGCACGGCTGGGTCAGCCAACCCTATGCGCGCTACTGGGGCCTGCTGAACGCCTCCGTCGACGACGTCCACGCCGAGTACCTGCGGATCGCGCAATCCGGTCATCACCGCGCCTTCCTCGGTGAGCACGACGGCCGGCCCGCGTTCCTGATGGAGCGCTACGAGCCGTCGTACGACGCGGTCGGCAAGCTGTACGACGTCGCGCCCGGCGACATCGGCATGCACGTACTGGTCGCACCGCCGGACCAGCGCATCCCGGGCTTCACCGGCGCGGTGTTCGAGACGATCCTGGACTGCCTGTTCAGAGACCCGCTGATCGACCGGATCGTGGTCGAGCCGGACGTCCGCAACACCAAGATCCATGCGCTCAACGAGCGGATGGGGTTCCGCAAGCACAGCATCGTCGACCTGCCGAACAAGCAGGCCTGGCTGAGTTTGTGCACCCGCGACCAGTACGCCGAAGCGACCCGGATGAACGAGGCGGGCTGAACCATGACGACCGAGCATCTCAACCCGGACACCTGGGCCGTCGCCAATCGCGCGCTGGTCCGCAAGGCCCTGGCCGAGTTCATTCACGAACGCATTCTCGAACCGGTTGCCACCGGCAACGGATACCAACTGTCTGGTGGGACGAGCCAATACACCTTTACCGCCAAGCTTTATCCGCTCAACCATTGGGAAGTCGATGCCGCGAGCATCGAACGATTCGTCGACGGTCAAGCCGCTCCGGTCGACGCGCTCGACTTCATCACCGAGTTTCACCAGCAGCTCGGCATCGGCGCCGAGATGCTGCCGGTGTATCTCGAGGAAATCAGCAGCACGCTGGCGAGTGCGTCGTACAAGCTCAGCAAGCCTGATCTGACCGCTTCCGATCTGGTCGCCGCCGATTTCCAGACCATCGAGGCCGCGATGACCGAGGGCCACCCGTGCTTCGTCGCGAACAACGGGCGGCTCGGCTTCGGCGCCACCGACTACCGTGCCTTCGCGCCCGAGACCGGCAAGCCGTGCGGCTGACCTGGATCGCCGTACGCCGCGATCGGACGACGATCTCGCACAGCACGACGATCACGTACGACGAACTGCTGCAGACCGAGCTCGGCTACGACGCGCTGCGCCGGTTCGCCCAGCGCATCGTTGCCGTCGGCGCCGATCCGGCCGACTACGTCTACCTGCCGGTGCATCCGTGGCAATGGGAGCACAAGACGTCGATCACGTTCGCGGCCGATATCGCGCAGCGGCACATCATCCAGCTCGGGTCGAGTGACGACGAATACCAGCCGCAGCAGTCGATCCGCACCTTCTTCAACCGGTCCGAACCGTCGCGCCACTACGTGAAGACGGCGCTGTCGGTGCTGAACATGGGCTTCATGCGCGGTCTGTCGCCGACGTACATGGCGGCGACGCCGGCGATCAACGACTGGGTGTACCGCTTGGTCGAGAACGACCTGGTCCTCAAGCGATACGGCTTTTCCGTATTGCGCGAGATCGCGGCCGCCGGGTACCACAACCGGTACTACGAATCCGCCACCGAGAAGACTTCGCCGTACCGGAAGATGTTGTCCGCATTGTGGCGGGAGAGCCCGGTGCCGGCGCTGGAGCCGGGCGAGCGACTGGCCACGATGGCGAGCCTGCTGCATGTCGACCGGCACGGCGCCTCGCTGGCCGCCGCGCTGATCCGGGCCTCGGGCCTGGCGCCGGCCGACTGGTTCCGCGCGTACATCGACGTCTATCTGATCCCGTTGCTGCACAGCTTCTACGCGTACGAACTGGTCTTCATGCCCCACGGCGAGAACCTGATCCTCGTCTTGCGGAACTCGGTGCCGACCCGGGTCATCATGAAGGACATTGCCGAGGAGATCGCGGTGCTCAGCCCGGCGACACCGCTGCCGCCGGACGCCGAACGCGTCCGCGCCGAGGTGCCGGACGACGAGAAGCTGCTGTCGATCTTCACCGACGTCTTCGACTGCATCTTCCGCTTCCTCTCACCGCTGCTCGACCGCGAGGGACTGCTGGCGCCCGCGGAGTTCTGGTCGGTGGTCGCGTCGGCAGTGCGCGACTACCAGGCGGCGACACCTGAGTTGGCTTCGGCGTTCGCGAAGTACGACATCTTCGCGCCTTCGTTCGCGCTGTCGTGTCTGAACAGGTTGCAACTGAAGAACAACCAGCAAATGGTCGACCTGACCGACGTCGCCGGCTCACTCCAGTTCGTAGGCACCTTGGACAATCCACTCGTCACGGAAGCCGCAGGCTGACGCTCCACCTTGAGAACCCGCCAACCACGTTCGGCGCCGAGAAATGATCGGTGGCTTCTCAAGGCCGGACCTCTACGCTGCGGAGCGAGGGTTGTGGATAACTCCCGCGGCGGTACGGCGAAATCGGTCAAGCTGATGGGGTGACGAGCGAACAGGTTGTCGAGGTACCACGCGACGGACGCCGCTACGAGGTCGTGGACGGCCGCCTGCTGATCACAGGCGCCCAGCCACCCGCCCACCACGCCGCCGTTGTGGCGCTCATGGTCGTCCTGAAACAAGCCTGCCCACCCGACCTGCTCGTCTCCGTAGGCTCCCTGGACTTCCGCCCCGCCGTCGACATCTCCCTCCGCCCCGACCTCCTCGTCTGCCGCCGCGAAGACGCCGGCCGCCAACTCCTGCAACATCCACCCCTGCTAGCCGTAGAAGTCCTCTCCCCCACCACCCGAACCACCGACGTAGTCCTCAAACGAACCCTCTACGAAACCCACCACGTCCCCTCCTACTGGCTCCTGGACCCCACCCACCACGAACTAACCATCCTGGAGCTGACAGAAACGGGCTATACCTGCCGCGCCGCACTCCAGTCAGAGGAGACCTTCCACGCCACCCACCCCTTCCCAGTCACCCTCACCCCAGCCGATCTGACGAGATGACGGGGCAGATCCAAGGGCAACCCGGGGCAGATAGGGGCAGATCGCCGAAATCGCACCAACCACTCCTCGGGAACCACCATGCTGGTCGTGTGACCAGGAAGGGGGCACCCCCGTGGAACCCATTGCCTCAGGCCCCTACACGTTGGCGTATCTCGAGACCGCGCCTGACGACGGGAGACGGCGCGAGATCATCGACGGCGGACTGTGCGTAACGCCTTCACCTTCGAGGATCCACCAGAGAGCCGTCATCCGCCTCGGCGGCAAGCTCAACCTCTCCTGCCCTGCAGGCCTCGAGGTCCTCGTCGCACCGTTCGATTACCAGCCGACGTCGGAGCGCTCGCTCCAGCCCGATGTGCTCGTCTGCAATCCCGAAGATCGCGGGTCGGACAAGTTACGGAAGCCGCTGCTTCTCGCGGTCGAGATCCTGTCACCGAGTACCAAGATGCTCGATCTGCTCTTGAAGCGTGGTGTGTACGAACAGGCCGGTGTGCGCTCCTACTGGATCTTGGATCCCGACAAGGAGGCGCTGACCGTCCTGGAGCTGGTGGACGGGGCGTACGTCGAGCGGGATGTAGTCACCGGCGAGAAAGCGTTCGACGCGGAGCTGCCGTTTCCGGTTCGAATCGTCCCGGCCGAGTTGCTACGCGAATGCTGAGGTCAGGGCAAGGCCCGGGCAGATGATGATCTGCCCTTCTGACTCGGTTCGAGCCGGTCCACGGTTGGAGCATGCGACCGATCGAACCAGATGAATTCACGACGGCGGATCTCGAGGTCACGCCTGACGACGGCATGCGGTATGAGCTAGTCGATGGAGTTCTCATAATCACATCAACTCCACCGACGATTCATCAGCGAGCTCTGGGCGAGCTGTGCTTCCTACTAGCACCCGTCTGCCCTGAGGATCTCGAGGTCTTGCATGGGGTTGAGTTTCGGCCGCACAGTCGTCTGGCGCTGGTGCCTGATCTGGTGGTGTTTCGGTGTGACGACATCGGAGTGCAATGGCTGGAGGGGCCGCTGCTGCTTGCTGTTGAGATTCTTTCGCCGGCGACCCGTACGGTCGACCAGGTGTTCAAGCGCAAGCTCTACGAGACGGCCGGTGTTGCGTCGTACTGGATGTTCGATCCGGACGAGGTGCGGTTGACGGCGCTCGAGTTGGAGGAGGGTAGGTATGTCGAGCGGGCGGTGGTGAGTGAGGATGAGGTGTTTGAGGCTGAGATTCCCTTTCCTGTGAAGGTTGTTCCGGCGGAGCTCATCCGTTGAGGAGGGTGATCAGTTCCTGTCTTCCCGGGAGGTTGGCGGGGCGGATGATGTCGGCGGTGCGGACGTAGTAGAAGGCGGCGGTGACGTTGTGCAGGGGGATGTTGTGGAGTTCGGACCAGGCGAGGCGGTAGATGGCTAGCTGGAGGGGGTCGGCGGTTTCGGAGCGGCTGGTTTTCCAGTCGATGACGTCGTAGCCGCGGGAGCCGTCGGGGCGGACGACCTGGTAGACGGCGTCGATGCGGCCGCGGATGACCCGGCCGCCGATGGCCAGGGCGAAGGGGGCCTCGATCTCGTACGGCGTGGTTTCGCCGTACGGGCCGGTGCGGAAGGCGTCCATCAGCTCGGTCAGGTCGGTGTCGTCGACGATGCCTTCGTCGGCGGCGCCGGGGAGGTCGTCGGGATCGAGCAGCAGCTGCTGGCCGAAATAGCTCTCGACCCAGGCGTGGAAGCGGGTGCCGAAACGTGCGGCCCGGTTGGGTTTGCGTGGCATCGGGCGGGCAAGTTCCGAGGCGAGACCGTCCGGGTCTTTCGCCAGCCGCATCACTTGCGTCGCCGACAGCGCGGCCGGCAGCGCGACGTCGTACGCCTTCCGGCTCCGGCTTTCCCTTGCCTCGGACAACAATCGCTCGATCTCGGAATCCCACCGTGCGACCGTCGCCTGCTCGTCCAGCAGGAGCGACTCCTCCGCCTCCAGCGACGGACCCTCCGCGCGTGCAAGAGAAACCAGCGCCGCCGCTTCCAGCCGCCGCTCGTACGACGCAGCGTCGTACGGCGTCGGCCACGGCGCCTGGGTCTGCTCCGCGAGCTCCGGATTCTCCTCAGACAACTCAGGCTGAGGGGCCCACGAGATCACCCGCTCGCCGGCGTGCTGCTTCAAGAGAGAAAGGTACGACGACGGCCCGCGCGGCCGCTTCTGCGTCGGGCCCCACCAGTGCCCGGTCGCGACCAGGATCTCCTTCGCCCGGGTGAAAGCGACGTACCCGAGCCGCCGTTCCTCCAGCGCGTTCACGTCCTTGCACTCGTCCGCGAACGCCTTCAGCCCGGCGTTGGACAGATCGTGAAAGTCGGGCAGCGTGTCGGCGTCACCGCGCAGCGGCCACGGCAGCACCTTCGCGTTCGTCGTCCACTTGTCCCGCCCACGATCCGAAGGGAATACCTTCGAAACCAGCGTCGGCACGAAGACGATCGGCCACTCCAGCCCCTTCGACCGGTGCGTGGTGAGCAGCTTCACCGAATCGGCTTCACTCGGTACGGCGAGGTCGAGACCCGCGGCGTACTCCTCCTCGGCGGCCAGATACGCCAGCAGGCCGTCCAGCGAACCGTCCGACTCGGTGGAGACAAAGTTGCCGACGGCATCCAAGAAGGCGGCGAGGTGATCGCGGCGGGCGGAGTCGACGTGCTCGGGGGTCGCGGTGAGTTCGACGTCCAGGCCGATCGTACTGATCACTCGGCGGACCAGGTCGAGCAGCGGCTCCGCCGCGTGGGCGCGCAACTCTCGCAACTCGGCCGAAAGTTCCTTGAAGCGGACCAAAGCGTCGGGCGAGTACTCCAGCGACCCCGGATCATCGACGGCCTCGGCGAGTGAGATCACCTCGGTCGAATCCATGCCGGCGACGGCGGCGTCGAGAGCTGCGACCAGGTCGTCGGCCGCCGGACGGTCGCCGGCGTCGGCGAGAATCCGGGAGCGGTTCGCCAGCAGTGCGAGGTCTCGATGGCCGATCCGGTAGCGGGGACCGGTGAGGATCCGCAGCATCGCCGCGTTCGCGGTCAGATCGTTGACGGCTTGCAAGGTCGCGACGACGTCGACGACCTCGGGCAGGGCGAGCAGACCGCCGAGGCCGACCACCTCGACCGGGACCTTGCGCGCGATCAGGGCTTCGTGGACCGCGCTGAGGTCGACGTTCGTACGCATCAGGATGCCGATGTCCTTCCACCGGCGGTTCGGCGTCTTGTGCGCGGCAACGATCGCGTCGGCGACCCACTCGATCTCCTGCGAGCGCGTCTCGAACAGCCCGACCGTGATCGCTCCCTCGGGCGCGTCCGGCGGCGCTTCGAGCGGGATCACGCCGGGATGCTGCTCGTAGAGCTCGGTCGCGTGCTGGTTGGCCGCGGCGAGGATGCGGCTGCCGCAGCGGCGGTTGATGCTGAGCACGTAGCGCTGCGCCGGTGTGCCGTCCGCATTGGGAAAGTGCTCAGGGAATTCGTCCAGGTTCGCGACGGACGCACCTCGCCAGCCGTAGATCGCCTGGCACGGATCGCCGACTGCGGTCACCGGATGCCCTTGCCCGCCTGGGCCCGCAAACAAAGCGGTGAGCATGCGCCGCTGCGAGACGGACGTGTCCTGATACTCGTCCAGCAGCACGACCTTGTACCGCGACCGCTCGACGACCGCGACCTCCGGGCACTCCTCCGCCAGCCGCGCGCCGAGCGCCATCTGATCCGCGAAGTCGACGACGCCGCGCTCGGCCTTGTACGCCTGGTACTCCTCGACCAACTGCAGGATCTCGCCGCGCTTCAACGCAGTCTCGGCGAGCTTGCGCACCTCGACCGTTTGCTTCGCCGCCGCCGCGACTTCCCGTCGTACTCCCTCGTCATGCTCCCGTACGGCGTCCGCCGTCAGCAGGTGATCCGCCAGCTCGCCGTCGAGCGAGAGCAGGCTGTTGACCAGCGTCGGCACGTGGTGCGACGCGAACCGGATGGGCCCGGACGATCGTCGTACGACGCGACCCGCCAACTGGAAGCGGGTCGCGTCGGCGAGGACGCGGGCGTCGGGTTCGAGACCGAGGCGAAGGCCGTGCTCGGCGATCAGCGTGCCGGCGAAGGCGTGGTACGTCGAGACGACGGGCTCGCCGGGCTCCTCCTGCTCCCAGTTCGGGATGTTGCTGCGCAGGTGCGCGGCGAGGATCGGGTGCTGGTCCTTCGGGAGGGTCGATCCGAGTACGCCGGCCTTGGTCAGATCCTCGCGGATCCGTACGTCGAGCTCGTTCGCCGCCTTCTTGGTGAACGTCAGCCCCAGCACTTCCTCGGGTTTCACCTGCCCGGTGCAAATCAGCCACACCACCCGAGCCGCCATCGCCGTCGTCTTCCCCGACCCAGCCCCCGCCACAATCACACCCGGAGCCAGCGGCGCGGTGATCGCCGCCAACTGCTGATCAGAAAACGGAATCCCCAGCAGATCACACAACTCAGCTGTAGTTGTCAGGTGAGCGCGCATCAGAGGATTTCCCGGCCTTCGGGTTGGATGGGGCAGAGCGGGCGAGCTTCGCAGCGAGTGCAGCCGTCGTTGCGTTTGGCAACGAATTCCTCGGAGCGGACCATTGCCTCGGCGTCGTCGACGGCTTCGTCCAGCCAGGTGCGGCCGTCGTCGTCCGATTCCAGCGGGCCTTGGTGCTGGACCTTTGGGAAGCCGCTGTCGTCGTGGCGGAGCTGGACGAGTTCGGCACCGCCGGCGACCGGGTCCTGGCCGACGACGGGAAGTTGCCGGGAGGCGATCGCGCGTTGGTAGATCGCGAGCTGGACGTGCCGCTCTAGCGCCGGCTTGGTCGGCATCGACCGGCCGGTCTTGAGGTCGACCACCCGGATCGTCCCCTCGGAGTCCGCCTCGATCCGGTCCATCCGCCCCTTCACCCGTACAGCGGGTTTGTCGGCATCCGGCAGCAGTACGTCGAACTCCACCTCGGTCCCGATCAACTCCCGATCCGGCCGCCCCTGATGCCACGCGACGAACCGCCGCAACGCCTGCTCGGCCTCGACCCGCTCCCGGTCGGAGATCCACGCCGACTCGAACTCGAGCTGCGTCCACACCTTGTCGAGCCACCCGTTCAGCTCGTCCGCGTCGGGCGGCAACGCCCCGCTCGCGACCGCATCCGCCAGCGTGTGCAGCACCTGGCCGAACCCGATCGCCGACGTACTGGGCGTTTCACCACCCGCTCGCCGGGTGAGGAACCACTTCAACGGACAGTCCACGATCGTCGTCAGCGCGCTCCCCGACAGCGGCACCGGCAGCTCCGGATTCGCGATCGGCACGGCAGACCGCGTTCGTTCCCGCACACCCCACCACCGCGCCGGGTCGGCCGTCGGCACCAACGGCTGACCGCGATCGTCCGCCGCATCCGCCAGCACAGCCAGCCGATCCGCCGCGACCCGTTTCAACGCCGGCGACGACGCCGGATCCGCGAGTACACACCGAAGATCAGCGACGAGACCGTGCAAAGACAACGGCCGCCGCGGACGACCAGCCACCAGCTTCACCGGAATGTCCAGCTCGGCCAACAACCGCGACGGCTGATCCCCATCCGCCTCCGGCGCCTGCACCGCCGTCACGATCAACCGCTCCCGAGCCCGCGTGATCGCGACGTAGAACAACCGCCGCTCCTCCGCCAGCAACGCCCCGGCCGACAAGGGCTCCACCAAACCGTCCGGCCCGAGCCGATCCGGCTCCAGCAATGACCCCCGCCGCCGCAGATCCGGCCACTGCCCTTCCTGCACACTCGCCACAACCACCAGCCGCCACTGCAGCCCCTTCGACCGGTGGGCCGTCATCAGCTGTACGCCGGCCTCGCGATACGTCGCGTCGAACCGGTGATCCGCAGCGATGTCCAGTGACTCGAGCTCGGAAAGAAACGCCGACACCCCCTTGAACCCGACCTGCTCCTCCGCCCGGCTCGCGGCGTCGAACAACGCACACAATGAGTCCAGATCCCGGTTGGCCGTTCGCGCCGTCTCACCACCCGAGTTCGCCTGCGCGCGCAACCGGCGCAACCACGGCGAATCCGACCACAGCGACCACATCACCTCGTCCGGTGCCGCGCCCGCGGTCACGATATTTCTTGCCTTCAGCAACCTTTCACCCAGCGCCGCGAACCGTGCCTCCGCCGACGACGCCTCGGCGTCCAGCAGCAGCGGATTCAGCAACGCCTCCCGCAGCAGCTCGTCCGACGACCGCGGCAACCGCTGCCCACCGGCCGCCTCCCGGTCCCGCCGCCGCAGCACCCGAGCCAACCGCCGCAACTGCCCCGCATCCATCGCCCCCAACGGCGACAACGCCAGCGCCCGTACGACGTCGACCGTCAACGTGGACGGATCCGCGACGGCACGCAAAGCAAGAAGCATCGGACGTACGGCGGGCTCACGCGACAACGGGAGTTCGTCGCCGGCCACATCAACCGGAATCCCGGCCGCGGCCAGAGCACGACGCAAGGGCGGGATCGAGCGACTGCCGGATCTGACCAGCACCGCCATCTCGTTCCAGCCGACGCCGTCCTGGACATGCGCGCGCCGAAGCAGGTCCGCGATGTGCTCGAGCTCGGCGCCGCTGGTCGAGTAGACGTTGGCCTCGACCTTGCCGTGACCGTAGACGCAGCCACTGGCGTCTGGATTGCGGAAGCGTTCGAAGGTGTCGCGGTCGAGAGTGCCCGGCACGCCCAGCCGGCTGACGACATTGCGGGAGACGCGGGAGATCGTCGTACCGAATCGTCTGGTGGTGCCGAGGGCGATCTGGGCGGCTTCCGCGCCGTCCGCCGTACGGAACTCCTCGGTGAACCGGAGCAGACCGCGGACGTCGGCTCCGCGGAACGTGTAGATGGATTGGTCCGGATCGCCGACGACGACGAGGTCGCGGCCGTCGCCCGCGATCGCTTGCAGGAGCTGGGTTTGGCCCGGATCGGTGTCCTGGTATTCGTCGACGAAGACGGCCTTGAACTCGGTCCGCAGTTTGGCCTGGACCTGCGGTTGCTGGGCCAGGATCACCGCGCGGTGGATCAGCTCGGAGTAATCCAGGACCTGTTCGTGGTCGAGGATCTGCAGGTACTCCTCGAAGAAGTCGCCGACCGCGACCCACTCCGCCCGTTCCGCCGAACGACCGATCGCGGACAGATCCTCGGGGTCGAGCCCGAGCTGCCGCGCCTTGCCGATCACGGCTTGGACCTCGTCGGTGAACCCACGAGTCTTCAAGGCCGGATGCAAGCTCCGAGGCCAGTGCACCGCGCCAACCTCGCGACTGCCTGACAGCGCCTCGCTCAACCGCAGCGACTGCTCCGGACCGGACGGAAGTCGCAGCGGTACGTCGAACGCGTCGGCGGGTGTGAAGCGTCGAAGCAACGCATAGCAGAACGAGTGGAACGTCATCGACGGCATCACCCGCGTGGTCCGCCCGAGCCGGCCGGTGATGCGATCCCTGAGCTCGGTCGCGGCCTTGCGCCCGAACGTCAGCACCAGCACCTCGTCGGGGCTCAGCCCACGATTGCGCACCCGATCGACGACCGCCTCGACCAATGTCGTCGTCTTACCCGTTCCAGGCCCGGCGAGCACCAGCAGCGGTCCGCCCGGATGATCCACCACCGCCTGCTGATCCGCATCCAGAACAGGAGCATCCGCGCTGCGCCCCTCCGCCCGCACCAACCGGTATCGGGACCCCTGTCTGCTGACCACCGCCACATCTCACCAGACCCCACCGACAAACCCCGACGGCACACACCGCCGACCCCAAACCTCTCCGCACTGCGGACGCGCGGACCTGCAGGCCATCACAATCAGCACGCCCGGGCCTACCCCACGCACAGGCCCATGCCGGCAGCTCAGTTGTGATGGCCTGGCGGTCCGGCGAGTTCCTTGGCGTAGAACACCTCGGCGTACTTCTCTTCTTTGTACGGCGGGATCTCCTGGTAGCCGTGCTTCAGGTACAGGGCGCGGGCCTCGCTCAGGTCGAGGCGGGTGTCGAGGACGATGCGACTAGCGCCCAGCTCGCGGGCCGCACTCTCAATGGCGGCGAGCAGAGCGGCGCCACCGCCCGTGCCGTGGTACGCCGGCCGGACGAAGACGCGGGACAACTCGACCGTGTCGGCATCCTTGATCTTGAGGCCGACACAACCGGCGACGGCACCGCCATATCGACCGATGAGGAACAGGCCGGTCGGCGGCGCGAGGTGTGTGCTCGGGTACTCGGCGAGCCCGGTCTCGATCTCCTCGGGAGTGTTCGGCCGGCCGAGATAGAGCGTGCTCCAGCGATCGGCGACGGTGATGTAGAAGTCACGAAGCAACGCCAGCGCCTCGGCGGAGTCGACGGACGCGGGCTTGACGGACCAGGTGTTCACCCCTCGCAGTGTGCCAAGTCGAGGTTGTTAATGCTCCTGGATTTCCGGGTCCCAGCGGACCTGGCGCAGGTTGACGCGGCCGTTGGTGATGCGGACGCCGTCGGCGCGGAGGAGGTGGAGCTGTTCGTCGCCCACCTCGTCCGCGGGGACGCCGCTGGCCCGGATGACCCGCCACCATGCGACGCCTCCGCCGTACTCGCGCATGACCGCACCGACCTGGCGAGGTCCGCCCTGTCCGACGTACTCGGCGATGTCGCCGTACGTCGCCACACTGCCAGGCGGGATCGACTCCACTGCCTGCAGCACCGCCTCGACGTACTCCTCCCGGTCCACGGGCCCAAACTTAGGCCAGCGGAGCCAGCGCCTTGGCGAGGGGTTCGACGACGGACGGCGCGGCGTCGAGCGGGAGGTTCATCACGACCAGGTCGACACCTGCTTCGCCGTACGCTGCCGCCGACGCGACCGCTGCATCGAGGGGCTGATCAGCGTCGATGCGGACGTTGACCGAGCAGGTGATCTCGTTCACGTCGCGGCCGATGTCTTCGCAGTGCTTGACCAGCACGTCCTTGAGCGGCTTCCACTCCTCCGGGCTCGGCACGATCACGTTCCAGTGCTGGGCCCACTTGGCGACCGCACGCAGCGTCCGCTTCGGCCCCTTGCCGCCGATGGTGATCGGCGGATGCGGAGTCTGCACGGCCTTCGGCTCGCAGTACGCGTCGGTGAGCTTGATGTACTTGCCGTCGAAGTTCGCGACCTTCTCGGTGAGCAGCGCGATCATCGCCTGCACACCCTCGTCGAACCGGTCGAAGCGCTCCTTCAGCGGATACAGCTCGATGCCGTACGCGGCCGTCTCCATCTCGTTCCAGCCCGCGCCCACACCGAGCTCGAGCCGGCCGTTGGAGATGATGTCGGTGGTCGCGGCCATGTTCGCCAGTACGGCGGGATGCCGGTAGATCATGCCGGTCACCTGGCAGCCGACGCGGATCCGCTGCGTCGCCTGGGCCAGCGCGGCGAGCGTCGTCCAGGCTTCGAGGTTCGGCCCGGCCATGTCACCGCTGAGCGGGTAGAAGTGATCCCAGTGCCAGGCGGACTCGAAGATCTCGAAGTCGTCCGCGGCGATCCACACATCCCGCAACTGCTGCCACGTCGTGTGCTCAGGCCTGGTCTTGATCGCGAACCGCATGCCCGCCTCCTAGGTAACCGTTTCCCAGGTGCGACCTTACCCCGCCCATCCGTCCCCATTTGATGGGTTCACCGATCGGGTTGTGGGTTCCCCGCTGGCATGCGGTGGGGGAACCCCGCATTTGACGGGTGAACCCATCAAATGCGGGTGCCCGAAAGGGCAGGACGCGCTGGATTCGGACGACGGGCGAACCGGCGAACCGGGAAACTTGGGGCAAGTCTGGGGTGAGGGGGCGCGATGCCGGTGGAACTGCCGAAAGAGCTGGTGGAGGATCCGTTCTGGGTCCGGCTGCCACCGCCGATTCGGAGCATGATCGTGTTCGCGCTGCTGTTCGGGTTTACCGCGCTGCTCGGCATCGCGGCATCGAAGGGCGGCAAGGAAAGCGACGCGTTTGTGGAGGGGGTGCCGTGGACCATCTGGCGAACCATCGCCGGTGCGGCGCTTGCGGTGTTCGTGGTCCTCACCGTCCAGGCGCTCCGGATCTTGCAGCGTCCGAACGAGTGGGGCATCTTCCGGGCCCCCGGGCGTCGCCGTCGCTACCTGCTGCTGGCGGCCATCGGTGCCGGCGCGGTCGTGTGGTTCCGGGTGCGCCACCCCGTGGGTGGCCTCGAACTGCCTGTGCAGGGTCTCGGGTGGCGGACCCGCACTGTCCTGATCGCCGGGATGGTCGCCAGCGTTCCCTGGCTGACCATCGTCTGGCTGGCGCATGCCGAGTGCCACGACCTGGAGAAGGAGATCCCCCGGGGTACGAACGGTCATCTGGAGAACAACTACATGGCCGCCATGCAGGACGAGCCGGGCGAATCGGAGCACCTCCGGTCCGCGGTCGAGCGGCTCGAGCAACTGTGGCAACTGCTGTTGTTCAGCGTGGGTGCCTTCACCTTCGGCGTGGTCGCGGCCGTCGCGAGCTCGGGTGCCTTGCGCGGCGCGTTCGTCGCGGCCTATCCCGAGCGGGCCGACGAGTTCCCGCCGGCGAATGTGCTGATGTACGGCTTGTTGTTCGCGCTCGGGCTTTCGATCATCGCCGTACCGATGGCTGTGCAGTGGCGGAATCGGGCGCAGCAGTTGGTCGAGCATGCCTGTCCACTACCGCCGGACGGGAAGCCCACCGCGGAGTGGGTGGAGTCGCGGCAGCGGATCGAGCAGCTGCTCCATCTGGACATCTCGATCTTGCGGAACCCGCTGACCATCTTGAGCGTATTCGCGCCGTTGCTGATCAGCGCGCTCGCGGCGTTCCTCCCGCAGGTGGCCGGCTAACCGCCGCACATCGGGTAGACCGGCTGGCCCTCCTGGAACGCGGTCACGACGGCGAAGATCTCGACGACGACAGCGGCGATCGCGGTCGCGAAGAGGATGAGCGCGATCGGCTCACGGCTTCCCCCGAACCAGCGCACCAGCAGTACGAGCGCGACGCTGCCGACTGCGAGCCCGGTGAACCCCAGCACATACGCGCCGGTCGGCAGCGGTAGCGACCCGTCGCACGTGTCCTCCCGCCGGCGCACCAACTCGCTCTGTGCGTTGGTATTCGTCAACGACAGCAGAACGCCGACGACGATCAGCCCGAGCACCAGTCCTTGACGGCGGCGGCTGGTGCCCGCTTCCTGCCCCACAGGTGGCTCTCAGTCGAGACCGAGCCGCGCCCGCACCTCGGGACGCCGCAGCGGTGGCACGGTCTGCGGTGGCACCTTGCGCTCCGGCATCTCGGCCAGCAGCTGTTCGGTGATCTTGGCGACCTCGGCCGCGGCCCGCTCGATCGGGCCGCGGGTGGTCGAGCTCAGCGAGCCGACGCCGGTCACCTTGCGCACGTACTGCAGCGCGGCCGCGTAGATCTCCTCAGAGGTCGCGGCCGGCTCGAGTCCCCGGAGAACCGTGATGTTTCTGCACATGCCAAGACACTACGCGCCGGGAGGGACATTCCAACTCGACACCTACGGGGTATTGACTTCCCTAATGGTCTTAGGTTTTCCTCATTCCATGAGCAGTACAGCCGGCCTTGACCGCCGTACCCGTCGCCGGCAGGAGACCATCGAGGAGATCCTCGAGGTCGCCATCGAGCTGATGGAGACCGAGGGCGTCGCGGCGCTCAGCCTGTCCGCGGTCGCGCGGCGGCTCGGCATGCAGCCGCCGTCGCTGTACCAGTACTTCCCGTCCAAGATGGCGATCTACGACGCCCTGTTCCAGCGCGGCAACGAGCTGGTGCGGGACGCGTACCGGTCGGCGTACGCGGAGGCGGGCACCGACGATCAGCTCGAGCTCAACCTGATCGCGGCCACCGCGTTCTGCCGCTGGTGCCTGGAGCACCAGGTGTACGCCCAGCTGTTGTTCTGGCGGACGATTCCCGGCTTCGTGCCGAGCCCGGAGGCGTTCGCCCCGGCACAGGAATCGATCCAGGACCTGCGTGACTGGCTACAGGCGACGATCGACGCCGGCCTGCTCCACCCGGACGCGGCCGGCGACGAGGGCATCGCGCTCTACACGTCGATGACAGCCGGCCTGCTCTCGC
Source organism: Kribbella antiqua (assembly GCF_004345665.1). Taxonomy (GTDB): domain Bacteria; phylum Actinomycetota; class Actinomycetes; order Propionibacteriales; family Kribbellaceae; genus Kribbella; species Kribbella antiqua. The sequence continues at coordinate 79,756 of NZ_SLWR01000008.1, read as the reverse complement.
AGCAGCTGGCGAATGAGCCGGATGCGTCGTTCGAGGACGGGCGGTTCATTCGGCTGCTGCCCGTCGTACTCGAGATGTTCTATCAGCGATACGCACCAACCAGGGGGTAGTGATGTTTGCAGTACTCGCGGGGGAGATCGGCCGGGCTGATCGGCAACGGTCCAAGGTCCACCGGGACTCCGAGATCCAGGCGTGGCACGACTTGCTGGCGTCACTCGAGGGGACCGAGTGGCACCGCCGTACGGTCTGCGACGCGTGGGATGTCGCGGACATCGCCGGGCATCTGATCGGCCAGGCCGAGGACGTGATCAAGCCGTGGTCGTTCCCGCGCCGGTTCCGCAAGGGCAAGCGGGTCTACCCCGGCGTGCCCCGGTTCGACGCGCACATGATGGTCCAGGCCGACGAACACCGCGGTACGCCGCCGGCCGAACTGCGGGCGTTGTTCGACCGGACCTGGGGGAAGGCGACGCGGGCGATCGCGCGGAATCCCGAGCTGATCCGGCGGGTGACCATGAACGTCGAGGGACTCCCGATGGCCCTCGGCTATGTCTGGGACATCCTGCTGGCCCGGGATCTGTGGATGCATCGCGACGACGTGTGCCAGGCACTCGGGCGGCCGTTCGACGCCGGGCCGTACGCCGAGGAGGTCATCGCGCAGGTCGTGTACGACGTGGACACGCTGCCGTTCTGGGGTGAGCGGCCGGCCATCGTACTGGAGCTCACCGGACAGGGCGGCGGGATCTACCGACTCGGGAGGGACGAGCCGGTCGGACGTGCCGCGGTGGACGCCGTGAGCTACATGCGAACCCTGTCCGGCCGCGACGACTCACCCGTCGTCTCCGGCGATCCAGTCGCCGTAGAAGCAGTCGCCACCTGCCGGATGCCCTTCTAGACATGCCTGAGGGCTGGAGCATTGCGCTCCAGCCCTCAGCAACTGTCTGTTGGTACGACGGCTGTTAGTACGACGGCTGGCTTGGGTCGATCTGGTCGACCCAGGCGACAACCCCGCCACCTACGTGGACGGCGTCGGAGAAGCCGGCGCCCTTGGCGATGGCGAGCACCTCGGCGGAGCGGACGCCGGACTTGCAGTGGAAGACCAGCTGCTTGTCCTGCGGCAGCTTCTCCAGCGCCACACCGGTCTGGAAGTCGGCCTTCGGGATCAGCACCGAGCCCGGGATCTTGTTGATTTCGTACTCGTTCGGCTCGCGGACGTCGATCAGGACGAAGTCCTTCTCGCCGTTGTCCTTCAGCTTGATCCACTCGCTCAGCTGCTTCACCGAGATGGTCGAGCCGACGGCCGCGTCGGCCGCCTCCTCGGTCAGCGCGCCGCAGAAGCTCTCGTAGTCGATCAGCTCGGTGACGGTCGGGTTCTCGCCGCAGATCGCGCAGTTCGGGTCCTTGCGGACCTTCAGGGTGCGCCAGTTCAGGTCGAGCGCCTCGTAGATGTTCAGCCGGCCGAGCGACGGGTCGCCGATGCCGGTGAGCAGCTTGATCGCCTCGGTCACCTGCGCGGCGCCGACGGACGCGCACAGCACGCCCAGTACGCCGCCTTCGGCGCAGGACGGGACCATGCCGGGTGGTGGCGGCTCGGGGTAGAGGCAGCGGTAGCACGGACCGTGCTCGGCCCAGAACACGCTGACCTGGCCGTCGAACCGGAAGATCGAACCCCAGACATACGGCTTGCCGAGCAGCACCGCGGCGTCGTTCACCAGATACCGGGTGGCGAAGTTGTCGGTGCCGTCGACGATCAGGTCGTACTGCTCGAAGATCTCGAAGACGTTGTCGTTGTCCAGCCGGGTCTCGTGCAGGACGACGTTCGTGTTCGGGTTGGTCTCGAGGATCGACTCCTTGGCCGACTGCGCCTTGGACTTCCCGACGTCGGACTGGCCGTGGATGATCTGGCGCTGCAGGTTCGACTCGTCGACGGTGTCGAACTCGACGATGCCGAGGGTGCCGACGCCGGCCGCGGCCAGGTAGAGCAGCGCCGGGCTGCCCAGGCCGCCGGCACCGATCACCAGCACCTTGGAGTTCTTCAGCCGCTTCTGCCCGGCCATCCCGACCTCGGGGATGATCAGATGCCGCGAATACCGGCGGACCTCGTCGATGGTCAGCTCGTCGGCCGGTTCGACCAGCGGTGGAAGTGACACGTATCGGCTCCTCAAGAAGACGTCAGACGGGCTCTCCGGTTTTCAACCATCGTTCCCTCCTCCATGTTCCCGCACATCCCCAACCACCCCCGCCCGGGTCCACATCGCGGGACCCACGTCTCAGCCCGCCGAGCGAACGCCAGCCACTCACCATCCACCACCCGACCTCCGCCCACACGCTCACCCCACCCCCGTCCCCCAATCCAAGCCCCGTTTGATGAGTGTCCCCGATTCGCCCCGACGACCCACTCGGCTCCCCACTCGAGCCAGGTGGTGACTGCCCCCGGTCCGCCAAGGACGACCCACCCGCTCCCACCCGAGCCCGGTCGTGAGTGCCAGCGGTCCGCCCCGGACGCCCAGGCCATCACAATGTGGCCACCGCGAGCGGTCTCACGCTCAGCCGCCGCCCCACCCCGCCATTGATGTGGCCTGGCGGTCCGCTCTCCGCCTCGCCCTATCGATCGCCAGCCCGCGTCTCCCCGGTCGAGCCCGCTCGTGAGGCCGCCGCCCGCCTCCCCACAGTCGTGTGCCGGGTGCCCGGACGGCACCCGGCGCGCGTTTCTAGTCGTTGTCGGTGATGGTGGCGGTGACTGTCTTCGGGAGCTTCAGGGTGGCGCCGTCGACGGAGGTGAGCTGGATGGTGAAGGTCTCGGTGGGTTCCTTCAGCTTGTCGTCGACGATGAGGGCGGAGAGGTCGCCCGTGGTCTTGCCGGGTTCGACGTAGCCGTCGGCGGTGCGGTCCGGCGGGTTGGTGCCGTCGTCGTACGCGCTGGTGTAGTCCTTGCGGATCACCGCCGTACCGTCCTTCAGCACGCCCGAGAATGTGACATACCTGTCGCTCGGCGCGGACAGCTTGACCGGGAAGCGCAGTACGCCGGCCTTCTCCACCGTGCGCGCGTCGCCGATCGTCAGCGTCGGTGTCGGGTCGTCGTCGACCACCAGCCCGTGCCCGAACGGCCGGTCCAGCAACGCCTCTCGTGGCGCCGACAGCACCAGACTGAACGGCAGGTCGTAGCTGTCTCGCTTGTTCCCCGCGACCGGCACACTGACCTTCTGGCGCACCTGCCCCGGCTTGAACAGCAGCTGCCGCGTCACATCCCCCACCGTCTCGCCCAGCTCCCCATTCGTCTCGACGTACACCTTGACCTGGCGGATGCTCGGCCGCGACAGCGTCACCCAGAAGTCCATGTTCTTCGTGCCGCTGTCCCCTTCCTTCACTGTCACGTTGGACGCCGACAGCCGCGGCAGCAAGGCCGCAGGAGCCGAGAAGCCCAGCCCAGGCGAGGAGAACGCCAGATCACTCACGTACGCCGACCCACGCGCGACGCGGTCCGTCCGCAACTCCACGGCACGCACGTCACGCAGGTCCACACCCTTCAACGACGACACCGGGATCCGTACAGTCCGCAGCAAGTTCTTCGGCAGACCGCTCTCCGCGCGCCCCGGCATCCGCACCAGCGCGTCACTCACCGCGCACACCGGTACGACGGCTGGCCGGCCGTGCCCGTCGACCACTCGGACACTCAGGTCAGTCCTCGGCGCACCAGCCGCGTCCGGCGCCGCACGGAACGACAGAGCCGCATACCGCCGTACGTCGCGCTGCCATGCGGGCAGGTTGAGTCGCAGTACCCCGTTGGTCCCGGTCCAGCTCAGCTTGGTGACCGGAGTGGTTGGCGTCCGAGCGGCGTACCAGGACGGAACCCAGTGCGGAGCGTTCGACCAGTCATCAGTCGCCATGCAGGTCCCGGCTGCGGCCAGACCAGACTGGCTCACCCCTGCACACACCGTCGCCGAGGCCTTACCTGTGAGCGGCCCGGCCGGTAGTGCCTGGTCGAGGTGGTTCACATCCCGTCGCGTCGCGGCCGGTGCCTGCGACACCACCCGTACGACGGCCTTACCGGCCGAGGCGGCCCGGGAGTCAGAACCGTCCAGCAGCGGCAGGAACTTCCTCTCGTGGCCCAGCTGCAACCGGAAGAAGCCTGCGATGTACGCCGTACCGACCGCCTGCTGCTCCTTAGCCGTCAACCGTCCCGCGTACTTCGGACCGCACGGCGACTCCTTGCCCTCGCCGAACCAGTCGTCGAACGACGGCGCTTCCGACTGACCCGGCGTCCACTCGGTGTTGAAGAAGTTGTGGTTGGCGCCGAGGACAGTGACGGTCGACCGCGGCGCCGGGTCGCCCGTGACCGAGTAGCGGGTGTCGTCGTAGAACTTCTGGCCTTGGAGGTCGGAGACGTCTCCGTCGCAGTACGGCAGCACGACGCTCATCGCAACGCCCGGCACAGTGGCACGAGCGAAGTCGGTCGGCGCCAGCGGCAGGACGGCTCGGATGCCGTACTGCCCGCCGCGATCGGCGTTGAGCACCGCGGCCCGGGCGACGCCCTCACCGCCGCGGGAGTGACCCATCAGGCCGACGTTCCGCAGGTCGATCTTGCCGACGAACTTGTCACCGAACGGTCCGCCGCCGATCGTCGACCACCTCTTCCACAGCGCCAGATGATCAAGTATCAACTCGGCCCGTGCCTGCGCACCCGAGTCGTAGACGTCGCCGTCGTACGCGTTGACCGCGTTGGCGCTGATCGAAACGACCTCGTAGCCGTTGCTGGCCAGCGCCTTGGCGGGAGCGTCGTACCCGCGGAAGCTCGGCACCGGCTTCGTGCCGCCCGAGCAAGGCCATGGCTTCTCCGATGGCGCGCTGTCGTTGCCGTAGCAGTACTCGTGCCGGCCGTGCAGGAAGATCACCAGCGGCCGCGGACCGACGGCACCACTCGGCGTGTAGACCTTGCCGCGGAGCTCGGAACGTTGCTTGAGGCCCGGAAGATAGACGGTCTCATCGCCGAGGTTGTACTCGGCTGTCTCCACCTGGTACTTGCCGAGAGCACCGGGATCGTCCTTCAGCAACGGTCCACGCCGCGCCTTCAACCAGTCGGCATCAGTCTGCCCGCCGGCCTGGAATCCCCGCTGTCCATTGCCCTTGCCAACATCCCCCGACCACACCAACCGAACGTCTTTCGCCTTCAGTACGGCGGGATCCGTCGTCACCAGTCTCAGCGTCCGGCGATCAGGTGATTGCCTCGCCACCCCGATCGGTACGCCGTCGACGGCGAGCAACGGCAACGACGCCCGCATCGGCGCCGGCGCATCCAGCCGCAACGTCAACTGGTAGCCGCCGGCCACCGGTGTCACATCCCATTGATTGCCTAGAGCAACAGCTGGAGGCGGCGCGGCCGGCGCCGGTACCATTGCCGCCACCCCCAGTAGTGCGCCCATCCCCAGCGACAGCATGAACCTGCCGATCACCCGCACGTGGATTCCCTCTCGTTGGCGGACACGATTGTTCGTAGGACTCCCCCGGTGCGGAGGAAAGTTGATCGGACCAGACACACAGTTGTGTCTCAGTCACCTACGCAATCGCGTCTCGAATCAGACGATCAGGCGATCAGCTGGCGGAAGGCTTTCTCGACCTCTTCGGGGTGTTCCATCTGCGCGACGTGGCCGGACTTCGGCAGGTAGAGCAGTCGCGCGTTCGGGAAGCTGCGCTGCGCCTTCATCCGGATCCGGGCGTCGACGAGCCGGTCCCGCCCGCCGTAGATCAGCTGCACCGGGCACTCGACCCGGGCCGCGTCTGCCCACAGCGACCGCCGCGGCGGCGTCACCGACGACCGCAGGATGCTCCGGGCGGCGGTCACCGTCGCCTGCATCCCCCACGGATCCGTGTCGCGTCGCCGCAACTCCGCTTCGTACGCCGCCCGCACCTCCGGCGGCAGCGATCGAGGATCACCGAACACCATCGCCAGCGACGCCTTGAATCGCCGGTCGAACGGCAGCCGCCGAGTCCGCTCCAGCACGACCTGGCCCAGCCGCGGCGTGGCGACAGCGGCGAACCACAGCGCGCTGGCCGAGGCACGCGGATGCGGCAGGGCCGGCGAGATCAGCGTCAGCGAGGCGACCAGGTCCGGGCGCCGCGCGGCCAGCACCACCGAGACCGCCCCGCCCATGGAGTTGCCGAACACATGCGCCGGCTGGTCGAACTCCCGCTCGATCAGCTGGATCAGTACGTCGGCCTGTTCGTTGATGCCCGCTGCTCCGGTGAGCGGCGTACGCCCGAAGCCCGGTAGGTCGGGCGCGATGCCGCGAACCGTGTCGTTGAGCAGCCAGCCGAGGGCGGTCCAGTTCAGCGACGACCCGCCGAGGCCGTGGACGAACAGCGCGGGCGGCAGGTCTACCGCCGCATCCGGGACGTCTCTGACGTGGAGCTCCACCCCAGCGACCGGCACCGTTCGCGCCGGCCATTCCTGCGCCCCCAACGACACCGCAGCACCGGTTACTCCCGCGTAACTCTCCACGGAACCATGGTAAGACCCCGTTAGGAGGCGTGGCGGGGTGGAGACTGGGAGCTATGGCCGGTGCGCAGCAGCAGCTGACTACTGAGGTTGACGGGCAGACGATGAAGCTCACCAACCTCAGCAAGGTGCTCTACCCGCAGACAGGTTTCACCAAGGCCGAGGTGATCGACTACTACCACCAGGTCGCGACACTGCTCCTCCCACACCTGTCCGACCGGCCCCTGACCCGCAAGCGCTGGCCGGACGGCACCGATGCGTCGTACTTCTTCGAGAAGAACGCACCCCGCGGTACGCCGTCCTGGGTGCGGACGGTGACGCTGCCAACGCCGGGGAGCTCGACCGGGCGCGACGTGGCCGACTTCGTGGTCGCCGACGACGTACAGACCGTGGTGTGGTTGGCCAACCTGGCCGCACTCGAGCTGCACGTGCCGCAGTGGCGGATCGGTCTGTCGGACGTCGGCAAGGACCCGCAGGCCGACCTGATCGTGTTCGACCTCGACCCAGGGCCGGGAGCCACCATCGTGGAGTGCTGCGACGTCGCACTGGCACTGAGGGAGCTGCTGAGCCACTACGGCTTGGAGGGCTGGCCGAAGACGTCCGGCAACAAGGGCATGCACCTGTACGTGCCGATCGAGCCGGCGTCGTCCAGGAAGACCAGTGCGTTCGCCAAGCAGCTGGCCGAACAGCTCGCCGAGGCACTGCCGGAGAACGTGACGGCGAACATGACCAAGGCACTCCGCCCCGGCAAGGTGTTCATCGACTGGAGCCAGAACGCGAGTGCCAAGACCACGCTGGCGCCGTACTCGCTGCGCGGGGCCGAGGAGCCGCGGGTGTCCACCCCGATCGACTGGGACGAGGTGGCGTCCGCGACGGAGCCGGAAGAGCTGCGCTTCCTCCCGCACGAGGTCCTGGCCCGGATCGAGGAGTACGGCGACGTCCTGGCGGGCTTGTACGACGATCCACAGCCGCTACCGTCGTAACAGTCCGTCGTTGACCGATTGGAGAGTCGCATGACCAGCGAGCCCGAGTACGACGGCCCCGGTTTCGGCAGCGTCCCCGACGACGCGCCCGAGGCCGACGTACTGGAACAGCGCAAGAGTTCCACCGTGGTGGACGACCGCGACGACGACTCCGGCGTACCGCCGGAGGCCGACCCGGCCGATGTCGACGACCAGCGCCGCGAGATCGGCGACGACGACGAGGACGCCTACCGCTGACTACCGGTGAGGGCTTGGTGACGCTCTGCCGAGCGGTCATCGCTACCACGATGGAATCTCGAGTGGTGGCGAAGCTACTGACCGGGAGGACCGGTGGGTAGGATTCGGGGAACGACCCGGCGGCGGTGACCGCCGGCGCCGCACCACCGAAGGAGCCGACGTGTCGACGACACCCGAGACCGCGCCCAAGCGCGGCAGCCGCCTGCCGCGGCTGGCCCGCCGCGCGCAACTGCTCGAGGCGGCCCAGGAGGTCTTCGTCGCGAACGGCTACCACGCCGCCGCGATGGACGACATCGCCGACCGCGCCGGTGTCTCCAAGCCGGTCCTCTACCAGCACTTCCCGGGCAAGCTGGAGCTGTATCTGGCGCTGCTCGACACCTCCTGCGACGCGATCATCGCCTCGGTCCGGGACGCGCTGAAGTCGACCGAGGACAACAAGCAGCGGGTCGCGGCGACCATGCACGCGTTCTACGACTACGTGGCAAACGCGCAGGGGGCCTTCCGGCTGGTGTTCGAGTCGGACCTGACGAACGAGACAGCCGTCCGCGAGCGGGTCGACCGGGTCACGCACGCCTGCGCCGAGGCGGTCTCCGAGGTGATCAGCGCGGACGCCGGGCTCAACCGCGAGCAGTCCATGGTGCTGGCCGTCAGCCTGGTCGGCATGGCGCAGGTCAGCGCCCGCTACTGGCTCGCCTCGGACAACCCGACGCTCCCCCAGGAACACGCCGCCGACCTGGTCGCCTCCCTGGCCTGGCGCGGCATCCGCGGCTTCCCCCGCACCGACGGCTGAGCCCGTACGACGTACAGCGGTCAGCCCGGCGTACGTCGTACTCCGGGTTCTGCTCTTGGCGGACGGGTGAGAGCTGATGGGCGGCAGCGGATAGGCTCGAACCACACCGGCGAGAGCCGCCGGTCGGAACGTGCCCGGAGGGTTTCGTGGAGGTCAAGATCGGCGTGCAGCACGCCAATCGTGAATTGGTGCTGGAGAGCGAGCAGAGCCCGGACGAGGTCCAGCAGGCGGTCGCGGACGCGCTCGCCGGCAAGACCGGTCTGCTGCAGCTGACCGACGACAAGGGCCGCCGGGTGATCATCCCGGCCGACCGGCTCGCGTACGTGGAGATCGGCGAGGTCTCGATCCGCAAGGTCGGGTTCGGCGCAATCTGACCGAAGTCCTCCTGACGCTCGGTTGCAATCCGGCGAACCCTGACCGCAACCACGTTTGGGCGTGTCGGGTGCCGGTAACCGTTTCGGTGCGGCGAGACAATCGTCACGCCGCGTGGACGCGGTCGTCACAAGGAGGAGCCAGCGTCATGGAAATCATCGGTGTGATCGTTGCCGGCATCATTATCGGCCTGCTCGGCAAGTTCGTCGCCCCTGGGGACAGGGACAACATCCCGTTGTGGCTCACCGTGCTGTGTGGCATCGGTGGTGTCCTGATCGGCTACTACGTCGCCGCGGCCCTCGGCGTCGAAGCCACCAGCGGGATCGACTGGATCCGCTGGATCGTCAGCATCGTCGTCGCCGCGATCCTCGTCGTGGTGGCCGCAATGGTCACCGGGCGAGGCAAGGCCAGCTCCGCCTGACCGTCGCTTCCTCCGGCCGGCCGTCACCTCTGGTGGCGGCCGGCCGGTGTTTTGTGGACCTAGGCCTGCAGACCCAGCGCGGTCATGCGGGCGGTGTGGGCTTCGGTGAGGCGGGTGAACATGCGGCCGATCGCGGCCAGGTCCAGCCCCGGGCGGTCGACCGAGCCGGCCAGCAAAGCAGCCAGGGAGTCGCGGTCGGCGGCGATCCGCTGCGCTTGGCTCAGGGCCTCGCCCACCAGGCGGCGGCCCCACAGTGCCAGCCGGCCGCCCAGCTTCGGGTCCTCCTCGATCGCGGCCCGGACCCGGTCCACCACGAACTCGGCCTGCCCGGAGTCGGCGAACACCTCGAGCACCAGGCCCCGGGTCTCCGCATCCACGTACGACGCGATCTCGCGGTAGAAGTCGTTCGCCAGACCGTCGCCGACGTACGCCTTGACCAGGCCCTCCAGCCAGTCCGACGGCGCGGTGTGGTCGTGGAACGCGTCCAGCGGGGTGACGAACGGCCGCATCGCCTCCATCGGGTCCACCCCGAGAAAGATCAGCCGGTCCCGTAGCTGCTGGAAGTGCCCGAACTCCTTGGTGGCCAGGGCGGCCAGCTCCGCTTTGTCGTTCAGGGTCGGCGCCAGTTTGGCGTCCTCGGCCATCCGCTCGAAGGCGGTCAGCTCGCCGTACGCGAGAACTCCCAGCAGATCCACCGCCGCGGCCCGGTAGGCGGGATCATCAAAGGCCGTCTGCTCCATGCCCGGCACCTTATCGGCACACCGGCGCCAGTGGCGCAAAGCGCACTGGGACGCCGCAGACCACCCACCGGGAGTGGCGCAAACCACACGAAGCGGCGTTGACAGCTTGTGCGGTTACACTGGTGAGCGATTCGCCGGTGACGCGCCCACATGGGCAAGCTGGTGCGAGGTGCTTGCACAGTGTCCCCGCGCCTCACAGAGGGGGCTGAAAAGCCTCAGGCGCCCGGCCACTGATGCAACTGTCCGTACCAAGCATGTGAGAGGCGATCAGCCTGACCACCTTCCGAGAGCTCGGCGTGCTGCCCGAGATCTGCGACGCGCTCGACCGCGTCAACATCGTGGAGCCGTTTCCGATCCAGGAAATGACGCTCCCCATCGCCCTGATGGGCACCGACCTGATCGGCCAGGCCCGGACCGGGACCGGCAAGACGCTCGGCTTCGGCATTCCGTTGCTGCAGCGCACCATCTCCCCCGGTGAGGCCGACTACGAGGAACTCGCCGCGCCCGGCAAGCCGCAGGCGCTGGTCGTCACGCCGACCCGCGAGTTGACCATCCAGGTCGCCAAGGACCTGTCGACCGCGTCCACCGTCCGCACCGTCCGGATCCTGACCGTGTACGGCGGGGTGGCGTACGAGCCGCAGCTGGACGCGCTGAAGACGGGCGTCGACGTCGTCGTCGGCACCCCGGGACGCCTGCTGGACCTGGCCAACCGGGGCGTGCTCGACCTGAGCCACATCAAGGTGCTGGTGCTGGACGAGGCCGACGAGATGCTCGACCTCGGCTTCCTGCCCGACGTGGAACGCATTCTGCGCAAGACACCCGAGCTGCGCCAGACGATGTTGTTCTCGGCAACGATGCCGTCGGCCGTGATCGCGCTGGCCCGCACCCACATGCGGCACCCGCTGAACATCCGGGCGGAGTCGCACGAGGACACCGAGATGGTGCCGACCACGGCACAGTTCGTCTACCGGGCGCACGAGCTGGACAAGCCCGAGGTGGTGGCGCGGATCCTGCAGGCCGAGGACCGCGGCCGGGTGATGATCTTCTGCCGCACCAAGCGCGAGGCGTCCCGGCTCACCGACGACCTGGCCGACCGTGGGTTCAAGGCGGCCGCGATCCACGGCGACCTGAACCAGCAGGCCCGCGAGCGCGCGCTGATGCGGTTCCGCGGCGACAAGATCGACGTACTGATCTGTACCGATGTGGCGGCCCGCGGCATCGACGTCGAGGGCGTGACGCACGTCATCAACAACACCTGCCCCGAGGACGAGAAGGCCTACATCCACCGGATCGGCCGGACCGGGCGCGCGGGTGCGAGCGGGATCGCGGTCACCTTCGTCGACTGGCCGGACGTGACCCGGTGGAAGACGATCAACAAGGCGCTCGATCTCCCGTACGACGAGCCGCAGGAGATCTACTCGACGTCGCCCGAGCTGTACCACGACCTCGGCATCCCGAGCGAGGCCAAGGGCCGGATCAAGCCTGTTCGCGAGGTCCGCGAGGAGCGGCCGGCACGCCGTACCGAAGAGGGGCGAACCGAATCCGGCGGCGAGGAACGTACGGCGCGGAACCGGAACCGGACCCGCAAGCGGACGCGTTCCGGGCAGGTGGTCGAAGGGGTCGAGCAGAAGTCCGAGTCCGATGTCACCACCAAGACCCAGGTCCCGCCGACCGAGGAGTCCTCGACCGAGGCCGCCGAGGCACCACGCAAGGCCCGCAAGCGCACCCGCACCCGGAAGTCCGTGTCGCAGGAGACCGCAGTCGAGACCGCTGAACCTGCCGCGGTGGAAGCTCCCGCGGAAGAGCCGGCCGAGAAGCCGGTGAAGCGCACGCGAACCCGCAAGCAGGCCGAGCCCGCCGCCGACGACGCCGGCGATACGGCGGCTGAAGCGCCGGTCAAGCGCACGCGGACCCGGAAGCGGGCCGAAGCCGTGGACGCCGAGGCCGGCGACGCGGCTGGAGCTGGTGACGCGGCTGCGGAGGCGCCGGTGAAGCGCACGCGGACCCGGAAGACCGCCGAGCCGAAGACCGCTGAGCCGAAGACCGCCGAGGCGGCGAAGGCGCCGGAGCCTGGCACGAGTCCGACCATCCCGACGTTCACCGCGCCGGAGTGATCTGCCTGTCGCCTGACCGTGGCTGAAAGGTGATCTGAGCCTGCAACACCCCGCCTCTCGTGGGCCGTCCTAGCGGTAACCACGAGAGAGGGGTACGTGCGATGAGGCGGATCAGAGGCGCCGTTGCGGGGGTAGCGCTGCTGGGAGTGGCGCTGCTGGCGGGCTGCGGGGCGAGTGGTTCGAGTAGTGGTTCGAGCTCCGGAGCGGCCGCGCCGGTGCAGAAGCAGGACTCGGGTGAGGCGGCCGACGGCAGCTCGACCGGCGGCGCACCGCAGTCACAGAACAAGCCGCAGGCGGAGCCGACGGTGACCCGGGCGATCATCAAGACCGGATCGCTCACCCTCGAGGCCGACGACGTGGACGGTACGCGGCAGAAGGTGATCACCGCCGTCTCCGGCCTCAGGGGACAGATCGCGTCCGAGGACACCGGCAGCAACGACGAGGGCCGGATCACCCGGGTGAACCTTGTGCTCAAAGTGCCGACAGCGTCGTACGAGACCGCCATTCAGCGGCTGTCCGAGCTCGGCAAGCGGACCCAGATCCACCAGGAGTCCACCGACGTCACCGAACAGGTCGTCGACGTGGAGAGCCGGATCGCCTCGCAGCGCGCCAGCCTCGCGCGGATGCGCGCCCTGATGACCAAAGCCAACACCATCGGCGAGATCGTCTCGGTGGAGACCGAGCTGACCCGGCGCGAGGCCGACCTCGAATCCCTGCTGGCCAAGCAGAAGAACCTCGCGCTGCAGACCGAGCTGGCCACGCTCGCGCTCACGATCGCCGAGAAGGGCGAGGCGCCGGTCAAGAAGGACCCGGACCGCGGGTTCGTCGCCGGGTTGAAGGGCGGCTGGGACGCGTTCACCGCGACATTCGCCGCGCTGGCGACCGCGGTCGGCGCGATTCTGCCGTTCGCGGTACTGCTCGCGCTGATCGTCGTACCGCTGTGGAAGTTCCGGAACCGTCTGCGTCGTCAGCCGGCGATGACACCGGCTCCCGCCACCGCTACTGCCACGGCGTCCACGCCGCCCCCGGACGGCAAGTAGTCAGAGCAGCGCGCCGGCCAGCGCCCGGTAGGCCTTCGCACCGGGCGAGGCCGGCGACGTGCTCAGGATCGTGTCCCCGATCGCCGGCGCCTCCGCGAACCGGATCGACTTCGGGATCGCCGGCTCCAGTACGTCGAGGTCGTACGTGTCCGCGATGGTCTCGAGCACCGCCCGGGCGTGCGTCGTCCGGCCGTCGTACAGGGTCGGCAGTACGCCGAGCACCCGCAGGCCCGGGTTCGTCAGCCGCTGGACGTCGTGAATCGTGTCAAGTAGTTGCCCTACGCCACGATGTGCCAGCGTCTCGCACTGCAAGGGAATCAGTACGTCGGACGCCGCGGACAGCCCGTTCACTGTCAGCAGCCCGAGCGTCGGTGGGCAGTCGACGACGATCCAGTCGTACGACGATCGCAGCGGACGCAGGGCGGTTCGCAGCACCTGTTCCGGGCCGCTCTCCTGCGCCAGCTGTACCTCCGCCGTGGCCAGCTCGATCGTCGCCGGGAGCAGATCGGGCCCGTCTTCGAAGTCGATCAGCACGTCACGCGCTTTCACGCCGCCGAGCAGGACGTGGTGGATCGATTTGTCCAGGTCCTCGGGGTCGATACCGACCGAGAACGTCAGGCAGGCCTGCGGGTCCAGATCCACCAGCAGCACGCGCTGACCGAGCTCGGCCAACGCAGCGCCGAGCGTCGCGACAGTGGTCGTCTTGGCCACGCCGCCTTTCTGATTGGCAACCGCCAGAGTGCGAGGCACCCGGCCATTGTGCCGCACCCGGCCCGCAAGGTCGCGGCGGGCGACCTGTTGACTTCAACTATCCTTTAACTTTCAGCATGTTGGGCATGACTTCGACGGTGACGACTCAGGCGAGGGCCGGGCGGCGCGAGTGGTTCGGGCTCGCGGCCCTCGCGCTGCCGACCATCTTGATCGGCATCGATGGGACCGTGCTGCACCTCGCGGCGCCGGCGCTCAGCGCCGACCTGGCGCCCAGCTCGTCCCAACTGCTCTGGATCATTGACGTGTACGGCTTCTCCCCTTCCGGCGGGGCGGGAGCTGCTGGTGCTGGCTCGTGATGCCTACACGAACGGAGTCCAGCTGGCTGCTGTGGTGTGCGCCGGGATCGTCGTTCTGCTCGCCGTGGCCACAGCCGCACTGGTAGGTACGGACTGAGCCGCTACCCTCTTTACTTGTGAGTACGCCGCGCACGCTGACGCTGCCCGACGGGGTTCACCCCGCGACCCTCGAGACCGACCGTGGTTCGTTTGCCACCTTGATGGCAGTGCCCGAGCTCGGTACGCCGCTTGGCACCGTACTGCTCGTGCCTGGGTGGACTGGCAGCAAGGAGGACTTCACTCCGCTGGTGGACCACCTGTGCCGCTACGGCTGGCGGACGGTTGCGGTGGACCAGCGTGGTCAGTACGAGACAGCGGGGCCCGCCGAGCCATCGGCGTACACGCTGGAAGAGCTGGGTGCGGACGTGGTGGCTATGAGCAAGGCGCTCGGCGGCTACAGCCAGCTGGTCGGACACTCGTTCGGTGGGCTGGTGGCGCGGGAGGCGGTGCTGACCGACCCGTCGGTGTTCTCCACGATCACGCTGCTGTGCTCGGGGCCTGGCGCGTTCACCGACGACGTGAAGCGGCAGGCGCTGCAGATGCTGGCTTTCGGGCTGGACAACCTGCCGATCGAGCAGGTGTACGACCTGAAGCTGGAGCACGACAGCAAGGCGCCTGCGTACGTGGCGCCGGCGGAGGACATCGCGGCCTTCCTGCGGAAGCGGTTCACCGGGAACGTGCCGGCGAGCCTCGCCGCGATCACCCGCCGGCTGATGGACGCGGAGGACAAGACCGAACGGCTGGCGAAGTCCGGCGTACGCACGCAGGTGGTGTACGGCGAGGCGGACGACGGCTGGCCGATCCCGGTGCAGCGCGCGATGGCCGACATGCTGGGCGTCGAGGCCCAGGTGGTGCCGGATGCCGCCCACTCCCCTGCGATCGAACAGCCTGCCGCCACGGCCCGGTTGCTGGTCGACTTCTTCCACGACGTCGACCGCTTCAACCAATTCGTCGAGTAGGCCTCAGCGGACTGGTTTGACGGCCGGCTCCACCTTCAGAAGATCGAGGCCGATCGGAGCGAGCGCGGCCTTCACTTGCTCGGTGTAGGCCAGCAGGCTGACGTCGACCGGGCCACCGTCTATCGCGGAACCACCCGCGCTCCAGATACCAAGTTCCTGACGCGACATGAGTTGTCCGACTGCCTGACTGATCCGCTCGATATCGGCCCGGCTCAGCAGGACCGGTGCCACGCACAGGTTGCCGTCGTACACCTTCTCGAACGCGGCTTTCAGCGTCGCGAGGTCACCGTGGGCGACGCCGATCATCGTGACCACGGGGGCGTTGCGTCCGTGTCCCTTCGGGTGGAACAGGACCGGCCCGAAGAGCTGATCCGCGTGAGCGTCCATGAAGGCGGTCACCGCGGCGGAGTTGACGTTGTTCGGCTTCGACACCCAGCCGCCCGTCGGTGCCGCGCACGGCAGCGGCGGCCACTCCAGTCCGACCGGAGCCGCAGGCGCCTTCTGCTCCTGGACGTCGATGCTCTGATCACCCCAGGTCCCGATCAGCGTGGCGGTGCCGGTACGCACGCCCCTCGTCATCTTGACGCCGGTCAGCTTGTCGAGGTCGACGCCCTTCAACGTCACCGCGAAGTCGGCGGCACAGGTCGGTGCGGGTTCCTTGCCCGGGAGGTAGCCGATCGATGGCGTCGGCAGCGGCGGACAGAACACAGGCGCCTTCCCTGGCGCGGCGATCACCTGACCGCTGACCTGCACTTTGTCACCGGGGCGGATGAGCAGATCATCATTCGCCTGCTCGCCTTGGGCACTCGCGGGTTGCTTGCTTTCAGCAACTGACTGCGACGTTCCGGCGAGCGGCTCCTTACCGCCATCGGGCAGGACGATGAGCGCCGCGGCGGCGATCGCGGCGACGCTGGCGGCGGCCAGGGCCGGCACCCAGCGCCGCGGGCGCCGGTGGCCGCCGAGAATATGGTCCAGGTCTGGTTCGGGCGCTGAGGGCTGGTCCGCGCGCCACCGTGCGCCGGCGCGCGTCAGCAGCTCGTCGACCTCGTCGGTCGGGTTCATTCGGTGACCTCCAGCAGCGTGCGCAGGCGGGCCCGCGCGTCGGACAGGGTGGACTTGACGGTGCCTTCGGAGCAGCCCATCACCGCGGCCGTATCGGCGATCGACAGGTCGGCGAAGTAGTAGCAGTCCACGGCAAGGCGTTGCCGGGCCGACAACGTGGCGAGCGCGTGATCGACGTCCATCCGGGCATCCAGATCCGGCCGCGACACCGGCCCGTCGTGATCGTCCAGCTCCGCGACCGGCCGCAATCGCCGTACCGACTTCCGGGCCTGGTCCGCGGTGATCGCCAGCAGCCAGGCGGACGCCGTACCGCGATCGGCGTCGTACTGACTCCGCTTCGACCACGCCCGCGCCAGCGACTCCTGGACGATGTCGTCCCGGTCCGCGCCCACCGCAAGCCGCGCCGCCAACCGCGCCATCGCCGGCAGATGAGGCCGCACCCACTCGACGAACCCGGCTCCATCCCCCGGCGGCGCCGAACTCACCACCTCATCCGTCATCGTCGGCATACCCTGTCTACCCCCGAATCCCACTCCCGGTTGGGTCCTACCCGCATTTCAACGACCCCCACCCCACCGAGTCATGCCCCACCCCACTTCGTAACCCACCCGAGAGAGTTATCCACAAATCCCCAAAACCACCCCACAACCCCTCCCCACCTAACTACGGTCAAGGAAACGACCTAGTCAGGGGGATCGATGTCACCCGGTCTGCAAGACCTCCCAGAACCAGCCGACCTACACGCCCACTTGAGCGCGACCCGCCCGCTCGACTGGGGCGACGCCATCCCGACAAAATCAGAGATCGCAGCCCAGTACGGCCCTCAAGCAACCATCCAGAGCCTGACCCTGCTCGCCCGCGCCGCATCGGTGGAGGAACGGGTCACCGACAGCATGCTTGCAGCCATGAGCGACCAGGCCACTCCATACCACCTGGCCAACAGAGTGAAGTCCCCACAGTCGCTTGCCCGGAAGTTCGTCAAGTACGCCGACTATTACCGACGCACCAAGCAGGTGCCCGAGGACGTGCTGCGCTACACAGCGGCGGTGAAGCATCCGGACGAGCTGACGCGGGCAGCAGTCAGAACCATCGATCGACTCAATCAGCAGCACTGGCAGATGGACTCCGCCCACCATTCGTACGTCGAAGGTAGCCGCTACAAAGGGCTGCACGCCTTCCTGCGGAGCTGGGGCGAACGGGTCGAGCTGCAGGTGCACTCGGCCGAGTCGATCGACGTCAAGGAACGGACGACTCCGCTTTACGAGATCGAACGCGATGTCCAGCAGGATCCCGTGGCGCGCGACGCGGCCCGCCGGGAATGTATCGCCTTGTCCGACCAGATGTCCCAGCCCGCGGGAATCGACGATCTGAAGGAACTCGGCGGGGTGGAGGTCCGTGCGATTAGCTACGGTAAGAAACGTCCGGCGCAACGCCTCGACCTGGCCGAAACCCCGACCATCGCAAGCGCCGCGCCAGAGCACATCCAGCAGCGGGTTCAGAACCGAGAGAACGGAACTTCGAGATGACGCGGTTGTTCTTGGTTAAGGATGGGGAGACCGAGCTGTGGGTGGCGGCGTTGGTGGATGAGGATGTTTGGACGTACGTCGGGAACACGGGGAAGTTCCACCGCAACGAGGGGGCTCGGCACGACTACTACTTCTTGAATGAGTTGGAGTACGTCGAGATCGGGATCGCGGAGGCTCAGCGGCTGATTCGCGCGGGCGTGGGCAAGGTGGACGAGGCGGAGTTCCCGGACTCGGTTCAGCGCTGGCAGCAAGACACCGAGCCGATGGACGCCGAGGTCGTGTTCGCCTCGATGGCCGCGGACCTCGCCTGACCCACTAGCGCCCACGTCGCCAACACCGTCCGGGTCTGACGCCTCGCACGAGCCGTGTTCAGTGCGACGGCGGCCTTGCGGAGCGATCGGCTATGAGGTCGGGGTGGGGGTGTAGAGCTGGGTTATGACGGATTCGATGGTGGGTTCGGCTACGGAGAGGTCGACCAGGGGGTAGTTGGCGGCTATCTCTGCCAGCAAGGGGGCTGCTTTGGTGGTGGTGGGGAAGGTCAGGTGCTGGCGGGGGCCGTTGACTTTGGTGACGGTGGCGCCGGGGACCTCGATGGGTGGGAGGGAGGTGGCGAGGTCTACGACCAGGGTGCGGGGGGCGGATTGGCTGGCGCGGAGGTGGGCCAGGGTGCCGTCGAAGATCTGGTGGCCGTGGTCGATGATCATGACGCGGGAGCACAGGGCCTCGATGTCGTCGAGGTCGTGGGTGGTGAGGATGATCGTCGTACGGCGTTCGGCGTTGACCTGGGCCAGGAACTCGCGCAGCCGGGCCTTGCTGATCACGTCCAGCCCGATCGTCGGCTCGTCCAGGTAGACGATCTCCGGGTCGTGCAGCAGCGCCGCCGCGATGTCGCCGCGCATCCGCTGCCCGAGTGACAGCTGCCGCACCGGTACGTCGAGCAGGTCGCCGAGGTCCAGCAGTTCCACGAACGTCGCCAGGTTCTCGCGATGCCGGGCCCGCGGTACGTCGTACATCTTCTGCAGTACGGCGAAGGAGTCCTTCAGCGGCAGGTCCCACCACAGGGTGGTGCGCTGGCCGAAGACGACGCCGATCCGCTTGGCCAGCTTGAGCCGGTTGCGCGAGGGGTCGACGCCCGCGACCCGGATCGATCCGCCGGTCGGCACCAGGATACCGGTGAGCATCTTGATCGTGGTCGACTTCCCGGCACCGTTCGGCCCGATGTAGCCGACCACCTCGCCCGGCTCGACGGTGAAGGACAGCCCGTCCACCGCGCGGACCTCGCGGCGAGTACGGCGGAACCCGGTCCGCGACGTGACGGTGAAAGCGCGGGACACGTTGGACAACTCGATGACTGCCACTGCTCAGCTCCCTGTACTGCGATAGCGACGGAGACCGCCCCGCCAGGCCAGTGACGCCAGCGCGACCATCGCGACAGCGACCGCCGGCGACAGCAGGCCGATCCAGGACGGCAACCCCAACGGCGCCGGTTTGCCCAGCACGTACAGCACTGGGTAATAGTTGACGAAGGCAAGCGGTACGACGAAGGTGACGGCCCGGACGATGTCCTTGCCGAAGACCGACAAGGGGTACTGCGTCAGCGTCTGACCGCCGTAGGTGAAGGCATTGGCCAGCTCGGCCGAATCGATCGCGACGAACTGGAACGATGCCCCGAGCACGAAGATCGCCGCGAAGATGATGCCTCCGACAACCATCGACAGCGCCAGCATGATGCCCTTGGCAACGGTCCAGTCGACCTCGAGGTGGCTGAAGGCAAACACCAGCACGACCCCGGCCTGCAGCGGGCGTCCGATCCGGCGCAGCGCGAACTGATCCGCGGCCGCCTGGACGAAGGCCGGCACCGGCCGGATCAGGTAGACGTCCATCGACCCGGTCCGGATGCGCTCGCCGACGCGCTCGATCGACCCGGTGAACAGGTCGGCGATCCCGAGTGTCATCGACGCCGTTGCGTAGAGCAACGCCATCTCCCCGAGCGAGAACCCGCCGAACGACTTGATGTGGTTGAACATGATCACGATCACGACGAAGTCCAGCACCGTGATCAGCATCGAACTACCCACCATGAACACGAACGACGCCGGATACGCGAGCGCGGACCGGATCCACATCAGCACGAGCATCCAGTACTGGCCCGGGACCTTGCGCAGCCGGTCAAAGGGTCGCTCAACCACCCTGGATCACCACCTTCAGGGTCGCGAACGACGTCGCCAGCTGACCGATCAGCAGCAGTACGACGATCCACCCGAGCTGGAACAGCAACGCCGCCCCGACCCCACCCGGATTCCGGCCGAGCCAGATGTCGATCGGCACCTGCAGCGTCGCGGCCCACGGCGTCGCCCGGGCGAAGTCGCCGATCCAGCCGGGGAACACCACCAGCGGCAGGACCGTCCCGGAGAAGAACAGCGACAGCACCAGCGCGAGATGCTCGGTGCCGCGCGAGTCGGTGATCCAGAACCCCGACAGCGCCACCAGGTACCGGAGCCCGAAGCTCACCAGGATGCCCAGCACCAGCCCGAGCGCGATCGCGAGCCAGGTCAGCGCACCCGAAGGGAACTTCAGGTCGAAGACGAACGCACCCACCAGCAGCGGCGCACCACCACGCACGATCAACTGGAACATCGCCCGCCCGAGATCGACCGACAACCACCACAGCATCAGATGCGTCGGCCGGTACAGGTCCACCGCGATCTCGCCGGACCGCACCCGCTCCCCCAACTCGACCGTGGTGGTCGCGCCGAAGATCCCGATCGGCATCAGCAGTCCCTGCTGCAACCACACGAACGTCAACGCATCCGATACGTCGTACCCGCCGAGCCCCGGCCGCTCGTGCCACAGGGTCAGATAGATCCCGCACAGGATGAACCCGAAGACCGTGTTGGTGAACGCGCCGGACGCAGTGGCGATCCGGTACGTCGAGAACCGGCGGAACGACCGTACGCCGATCGCCCAGTAGACGCCCACGACAAACCTCCTCTCCTAAAGCTAGAGGTGGTGTCCGAGACGTCCAGCGGCACGCGGAACTGCCCCGAATCCGTCAGGACCCGGGGGTTCGGACACCACTGTGACAGGCATGGGTGATCCACGCCGTTGTCAAGGAAAGGATCGGACCGTACGACGTGCAACGGTCGGGCGTCAACTCAAATAGCGAACCGGCCCGGGCGAGGACCCCTCAGACCGCGCCCGGGCCGGTGGATCAGAGCTCGGCCTCGAGCACGCGAGCCAGCAGGGTCGCGAACGGGACCGGATGGCTCGAGTACCCGACGTGGCCGCCCGGGAACGTGACGACCGGCCAGCCGAGGTGGTCGGCGATCACCTGGATCGGCCGACCGGGGAGGTATTCCGCGGAGACCAGTCCCGCCGCGGGAACGATCCGGTCCGCGACGGCCTCCAGCGCGGCCAGGTCCGGCTCGTACCGGGTGTACGGCAGCAGTTTGTGCTCGTAGAAGATCCCCGCGTTCGCCCGTATCCGGCGGAACAGCTCGAGGAACTCCGGCAGCAGGTCCTCCGGCGGCGGCAGCTCGTCCTGGTCCATGCCGGTCCCGACCCCGAACAGCAGGTCCGCGGCATCGAGGCCGTCGCGGTGGTACGTGTCGTAGACGTCCTCGAAGAACGCGCGCGCGTCCTCGGCGTCCGGCAGTACTTCGACCGCCGGCGGCTCGTGTGCGACCAGCATCCGCACGCGGTCCGGCCACCGGGTGATCAGCTCGAGGCCGGTGATCGCTCCTGAGCTGCTGCCGAACACGTACGCCGGTTCGCCGCGGCCGACCTCGGTGATCAGGGCCAGCGCGTCCTCGGCCGACTGGTCGACCCGCTCGTCGGTGGGCTCACCGTCGTACGGGCTTCTGGAGTTGCCGCGCGGGTCGTAGGCCACCACGGTGTAGTCGGCGGCGAGCTGCCCGACGATGCCGTCGAAAATCCCCGCATCCGTCCCGCCGCCCGGGATGAGCAGCAGCACCGGGCCGGATCCGGTGATCTCGTAATGCAACGTGGCCCCCGGCACAGCCAGCTTGTTCACGGTCTTCGCAGTCATGGCAGGCAACCCCTCTCAGTCACCCCCAAACTGTCCGACCTCTCGCTGTCATCCCACGCACACGCCGCTGGCATGACCCGGATAAGGGATCAGCTGGCTTCGGCGTCCGGGATGGGAGTGAGGTCGTCGAGGCCGGACCAGGGGTCGCGGGGTGGGGCGACTCGGCGGCCCTGGGGGCAGATACGGACGAAGTCGCACCACCCGCAGAGAGGGGAAGGCTCAGGTGGGAAGACGGCATCGGCTTCGGCCGGCGTGAGACCTTCATGCCAGCGCGCCTCAGCAGCGGCCGCGTCATCCGCGATGGACTCGGCGCGGCCCTGGTGCCGAGACAGCGAAGCGTCGTCGTGGTCGGCGGCCGCGACCGAATTGGTCGGAAGATGGTGCAGCTCGACGCGCGTACACGCCTTGTGCAGCACACGCCGAGCGCCCAGCACATACAACGCCATCGCCAGCGACGACCGCGCATCCGTCGAGGTCAGCGGCCGGCGACCGGTCTTGTAGTCGACGATCGCCAGCTCCGTCTCGCCACTTCCGTCCGGGGCAGGGCGCTCGTCGATCCGGTCCACCCGGCCGCGCAGGGACGCCCGCGTGGTGGTGAAGGCGACCGTACGTTCCACGCCGCGCGGTTCGTAGTACGGGTCGGAATCCCGCAAATACGTCAGCACCATGGACGTCGAGCGATCCCGCCAATCCAGCGACTGCACCTCGTCCCGGAAGCCCTCGCTCCGCCAGCTCGACCGCATCTTGGCGACGACCTCATCCGGCGTACGACGGGCAGCGGGCCAGCGACCGAAGAAGTCGGCGAGCACCTCGTGGACGACGGCACCGACGGTGTTGTGCGCCCACGGCGGACCCTTAGGCGGCCGTGGCGTCTCCAGGTAGGTGTAGCGGTACTTCCGCTTGCAATCCGCGAAGTTGAGCAGCTTCGTCGGCGTCGCGACGAACAACCTCGTCGGCATCCCCGGCAGCATGTCGTCCATCAGCCGGCCTTGATGAAGTCGGTCACCGCGTCCGCGACGAGCTGTACGGCGATCGCGCTCAGCAGCAGACCCGCGATCCGGGTGACCAGGAGTACGCCGTTCTCGCCGAGGATCCGCATGATCACACCAGAGAATCGCAGCGTCAGCCACAGCACCAGGTGGATCGCGATGATGCCGACCGCGATCGCGACTACGTCCGGGACCGCGCCGTCCGCCTGCTGCACGAAGACCATCGTGGCGACGATCGCGCCCGGCCCGGCCAGCAACGGCGTACCCAATGGGACGAAGGCGATGTTCACGTTCTTCGTCTGGACCGGATCCTCCGCGGTGTCGGTCAGCAACTGCAGCGCGATCAGCAGGAGCAGCAGACCGCCCGCGCACTGCAGCGCCGGCAGCGTGATGCCGAGGTTGTGCAGGATCTGCTGCCCGAAGGCGGCGAACACCACGATCACCCCGAACGCGACCAGCACCGCCTGCCACGCGGCCTTCTTCCGCACCGCGCGCGGCTGGCCCGCGGTGAGCGAGATGAACACCGGCACCGTGCCCGGCGGGTCCATGATCACGAACAGCGTGACGAAGACCTCGCTGAGCAACCCCAGGTTGATGACGCTGTTCACAGCAGGAAAGCCTCGGGCACCGTCGCCGCACTCGCCGCGGCGTTGCTCTTGGCAACATCCAGCAGCCGCTCGAACTGCTCCGGCTCGGTGGTGTTGACGCCCAGGTCGTGGTCGATCTTGCCGACGCCGTGGTGATCGCTGGAGCCGGTGTAGATGATGCCGAGATCCTCCGCGATGCCGCGTAACGCCGTACGGGATTCTTCGGAGTGGTCCTGGTGGTCGACCTCGATGCCGGCCAGGCCGTGCTCCTCGACCAGCTTGGCGATCGTGCCCTTGGTCATCACCCGGTAGCTCGACCGGCCCCACGGGTGGGCGATGATCGGTACGCCGCCGGCCTCGCGGACGAGATCGATCGCGCGGCTCGGCTCTATCGCGTAGTGCGACACGTGGCCCGGCTTGCCGTCGGCAAGGAAGCGGTCGAATGCCTCGCTCCGGTTGGCGACCGTTCCGTTGGCGACCAGCGCGTCGGCCACGTGCGGACGGCCGACGGACGGCGTACCGGTGGCTTGGGCCAGGACCTCATCAACGGTCAGTGGTACGTCGAGGCTGTTCAGCCGGGCGACGATCGAGGGGATCCGGTCGGTGCGGCCGTCGCGGACGATCCGCAGCTCCTCGGCGAGCGGCCCGTACGACGGATCCGGCAGGTAGCCGAGCAGATGCACGCTGATGCCGTTGAGCTTGCACGAGATCTCGAGGCCGGGGACGAATCCGATGCCGAGCTCCTCCGCGGCACGCCGTCCGTCGGCCCACCCGTCGGCCGTGTCGTGATCTGTGAGCGCGATCACGTCCAAGCCCGCCCGCTTGGCCTGCGCCAGCAGGACGTCCACCGGGTCGGTGCCGTCCGAGCGGTTCGAGTGGGTGTGCAGGTCGATGCGCACGAGCGGTCCGGGTCCCTTCGAAGGTGATCTCTCACCGCTGATGCTATCCGCGTCCACCCCCAGAACCCGGCCGGTTGTCCCCAGCCCTTCCCCACCTCGGTCGGTTTCCGGAGAAAATTTGCACCAGGCGACGATTTTCTTCCGGAAACCGCACTGTGGTTGGGTCGGGCGCGCTTATCGTGTGGTGGCATGAATGCGCACCGCGTCGACTGTGTCGGGGCTCTCGTGTACGACGACCAGCGCCGGCTGCTCGTGGTTCGCCGGGCCAACGAACCCAGTCGCGGACTGTGGTCTCTGCCCGGCGGCCGGGTCGAGCCGGGTGAGGACGATCCGACCGCGGTCGCCCGCGAGGTCGCCGAGGAAACCGGGCTCGTCGTCGAGGTCGGTGCGCTGGTCGGCGAGGTCGAACGTGAAGGCCCGAAGGGTCAGCTCTACGTGATCCGCGACTACGAAGCGCTCGCGGTCAGCGGCGAACTGAAGGCCGGTGACGACGCCAGCGACGCGAAGTTCGTCAGCCGCGACGAGTTCGACAACCTCCCAACAGCAACCCTCCTCGCCTCCACCCTC
The DNA here is from genome assembly GCF_004345665.1 of Kribbella antiqua. Classification (GTDB taxonomy): domain Bacteria; phylum Actinomycetota; class Actinomycetes; order Propionibacteriales; family Kribbellaceae; genus Kribbella; species Kribbella antiqua. Next base: position 54,826 of record NZ_SLWR01000008.1, on the reverse strand, counting down.
GCCCAGTGGAACGCCCTCCCCGGCTGATCGAGCTTTATGAGTGGGCCGGCACCGGGGTCGGGTGAGAGGTCTCCGCGGCGGGGCGTTCGCGGAGGAGGAGCCAGGCGTCGGCGAGGACGATGAGGCCGGTGAGGACGTGGATGCCGAGGGCGGTGGCGAGGCTGCCGCCGTGGGTGAGTACGACGATCGCGTCGGTGAAGGCGATCGGTACGGCGACAGCCATCAGGATCCCGGCGGCGCGGCGCTGGCCGAGAGCGAGCAGGACCAGGAAGTTGAGGCCGAGGACCATGTCGCGGATGCCTTTGACGGCGAAGTAGCCGGCCGCGACGCCGGTCGGCCAGGGGTCGATGCCGAAGCCGGCCGCGGCGCCGGGCCCATCGAGCACGTATTGCAGGCCGAACGAGACCGGAAACAGTCCGAGCAGGACGGTGAGGACCGTGGTGAAGCGACGCATGTGAACTCCTATTGACTAGCAGCGCTAATTTTCCTAGCGACGCTAACATTGCCGTCGCTAGATTGTCTAGCGATGCTAGGATTCAGTCATGCCAAGCCAGGGACGCCGGGAGCGGGCGCGCGAGGAGCGCCGCCGGCTGATCGTCCAGACCGCGCGTGAACTCGCCGAGGCCGAGGGCTGGGAGGCCGTCACCACCCGCCGTCTCGCCGAGAAGGTCGACTACAGCCAGCCCGTCCTCTACTCCCACTTCCCCAACATGACCGCCATCACCACCGCCGTCGCTCTCGAAGGCGTCGAGGAGCTGACGGTCGCGCTGGGTGAGGCCGAGGGGTTGCGCGAGGTCGCGGCCGCCTACCTGCGGTTCGCCGAGGAGCATCCGGCGCTGTACGAGGCGATGTTCGTACGCCGTACCGACCTGAGCTTCGGCAGCGACGAAACTCCGGCTGCGCTGATCGCGGCATTCGGGGAGATCCGGCAGGCCGTGGAACCGTTCGCCCGCGACGGCGTGGACGTCGAGACGCTCACCGAGGTCTTCTGGAGTGCGCTCCACGGCCAGGCAACCCTGAACCACACCGCCCGGCTCCGCCCCGACCACCTGCAAGCCCGAGCCGACATCCTCGTCACCCTCCTCACCACCTGACCACCGACCCCGGCGCAGCCGTGGTCGGGGTCACCACTTTGTGCACGAGATCCGTACTCCAGGCATGTCGCCGTACGGATCTCATGCACAAAGTCGCCACTCAGGAAGCGACGCCGGGCTGGGGCGTGCGCGTGGCCGATGGGGTGGTCGGCGCGGGGTGTCAGTTGTTCCAGTGGTGGATGGCGGGGGAGCCTCGTTCCCAGCCGAGGACTGAGATGGTGGCCGTGTTGAGGACGAAGTGGCGGCCTTCGGTGACGTCGAGTTCCAGCCAGCGGGCGGTCAGCCCGCGCAGGCAGTGCGAGTGGCCGAAGACGAGGACGTCGCCGGGGATAGCGGCGATGCGGGCGTTGACGCGGTCCAGGCGAGCGGCGACCTGAGCCGGGGTTTCGCCATTGGGCACCGGGTGGGACCAGACCGTCCAGCCTGGCACGGTCTTGCGGATCTCCGCGGTGGTGATGCCTTCGTAGTCCCCGTAATCCCACTCGACCAGGTCCTCGTCGACCTCGGCGTCCGGGAAGCCGGCGAGTTCCGCCGTACGACGGGCTCGCTGCCGTGGCGAGGTGAGGACGAGGTCGAAGGTCTCCGCGGCCAGCCGTTCCTTCAACGACTTGGCGATGCGTTCGCCGTCGGCGGTCAGCGGCAGGTCGGTGGTCGACGTGTGCCGGCCGGACTTGCTCCACTCGGTCTCGCCGTGCCGAACCAGAAACAGCTGGTCCTGTCGTTCGCCTGAGGTCACCGATCAATCCTCGCAGATGACACGCCAGCTCTTGACCCAACCACCCCGGACACGGCAGGGTCGAAACTGTAAGCGCTTCCACTCTGACCCCCAGGAGTGTTCCAGTGCCTTCCGGACCCACCGGCCGGCCGGCGACGATCTACGACGTCGCGGCCCACGCGAAGCTGTCGATCGCGACGGTTTCGCGTGTGCTGCAAGGGACCGGGCCGGTGTCGGAGAAGGCACGCGCGAGGGTCGACCAGGCGGCACGCGAGCTCAACTACGTACCGCTGCGCGCCGCCCGCAGCCTCGCGGTACAACGACATGAGGCGCACGGGCTCGTGCTGCCCGACCTGGCGGGCCCGTTCTACGGCGACCTGCTGATGGGGTACGAGCGCTGGGCCGGTGCACACGGCCAGAGCGTGATCATGACGGTGACGCACGGAAACCCGGATCCGGAACGGACCGTCCGCGACCTGGCCGGCCGCGTCGACGGGATCGTTGTCCACGGCAACGCCCTGGACCTGCCCACGATCCAGGGCCTGCGCAAGGCCGGGGTGCCGCTCGTCCTCATCGCCCATCCCCCGGTCACCGGCTGTGACTCGGTCCGGAGCGAGAGCGCGGCGAGCGCCGAGCAGCTCACCACACGACTGCTCGACCACGGCCGCACCAACCTCCTCTTCGTCGGCGACCCAGCCAGCTCGTACGACGTCTCAGAACGCTACGCCGGCTTCGCCAAGTCCCACGAGAGTCGCGGCCTGCAGGTGCCGAAGCCCGAGCGTGTTCCACTCACCGAGGAGGCCGGCCGAGAGGTCGCCGAAAAGGTGCTGCAGGCAACGGGTGGGAAAGCGAAGACTCCCGATGGGTTGGTGTGTGCGAACGATGAGTTGGCGCTGGCTGCGCTTGCCACGTTGTGCGCCGGTGGGGTCGACGTGCCGGACGAGATTGTGGTGACGGGGTGGGATGACGTGATGGCGGCTCGGTATGTGTCGCCTGGGTTGACTACGGTTCGGCAGCCGATGGCTGAGCTTGGGCGACTGGCCGCGCAGAGACTGCATGAGCGGGTGACCGGGGAACGCACCCGCGCGCGCAACGACGTACTGGGGACACAACTCGTGCTGCGGGACAGCTGTGGCACGGGTCCGGGGGATGCAGCAGTAATCGACTGAGGAGAACAGATGATCACCCACAGCATCCGCCGCCGGCTGGTGATCGGCAGCGCTGCAATCACCGCCACGGCCTTGGCAGTGGCCGGTTGTGGCCGGTCCGCGGAGGATTCCGGATCGGCGCCACAGGCAACGACCACGGTCAGCGAAGGTCCTGCGACCGGCAACCTGACGGTCTGGGCGATGGGCACCGAGGGCGAGAACCTGCCCAAGCTGATGGAGCAGTTCAAGCAAGCCAACCCGGGTGTGAAGGTGACCGTCACCCCGATCCCGTGGGACTCGGCGCACAACAAGTTCACCACCGCGATCACCGCGCAGACTGTGCCGGACGCCGCGATGGTCGGCACGACCTGGATGGGTGAGTTCGCCGACCTCGGCGCGCTCGACCCGACCCCACAGGGCTTCGACAACGCCGGCTTCTACCCCGGTGCGCTCGACACCACGAAGGTCGGCGACACCCAGTACGGCGTTCCCTGGTACGTCGAGACGCGGCTGGTCTACTACCGCAAGGACCTGGCGGCCAAGGCCGGGTTCAGCACACCGCCGACGGACTGGGACGGCCTGAAGGCGATGGCGAAGGCGATGAAGGAGAAGGCCGGAGCCAAGTACGGGATCAACCTGCAGCCGGGCGGTCAAGGCTCCTGGCAGACGGTGATGCCGTTCGCCTGGTCCGCCGGTGCGAACCTCACCACCGACGACCAGAAGCAGTTCACCTTCGACACGCCGGAGATGCAGGAAGGGCTGAAGTACTACCAGAGCTTCTTCACCGAGAAGTTGGCCGGCGCCGACCTGCCGCCGAACCAGACCGAGGCGCAGTTCGTGAACGGCCAGGTGCCGATGTTCATCTCCGGACCGTGGATGGCCGGGTCGGTGGCCAAGGTCGGCGGTGACGCGATCAAGCCGAACATCGGGGTGTTCGAGATCCCGAAGAACAAGACCTCGACGTCGTTCGTCGGTGGCTCCAACTTCGTCGTGTTCAAGAACTCGAAGAACAAGGACAGCGCCTGGAAGCTCGTCAAGTGGCTGTCCGACCCGAAGACGCAGGCCGCGTGGTTCAAGCTGTCGTCCGACCTGCCGTCGGTGAAGAGCGCCTGGCAGGATCCGAGCATCGCGAGTGACCCGCTGCTGCCGGTGTTCGGCAAGCAGCTCGAGTCGGCCAAGGCGCCGCCTGCGATCGTGAACTGGGAGCAGGTCGCGACCGCCTTCGACACCGAGATCGAGAAGATGGTGAAGGCGAACCAGTCCCCCGCGGACACGGCCAAGGCCATCCAAACCAAGGCATCGTCGATCGGCACTGGTAGCTGATTCGGATGTCCACTGTTACGGAGTCGCCCCGGGTGGCATCCAGTACGCCGCCACCCGGGCGCCGCCCCCGGCGACGACTCGACCATCAGACGGCGGCGGCGTGGATCTTGGTGTTGCCGTTCGCGGTGCTGTTCCTCGCGTTCACCGCCGGGCCGGTGCTCGGGTCGCTGGCGACGAGCTTCACCGACATGCGCCAGCGGGATCTGCGGACGCCGTTCGCCGTCAACGGGGTCGGGTTCGGCAACTACGTGAAGGCTTTCCAGGACGAGACGTTCCGGAAGGCGGCGTTCAATACGGCGTACTTCGTCGTCGTCGGCGTACCGCTGACACTGCTGGTCGCGCTCGCGGCCGCGGTCCTGCTCGACCGGGGTGTGAAGAAGTTCCAGAGCCTGTTCAAGGTGGCCTACTACCTCCCGGTGGTGACCTCGATCGTCGCGATCGCGGTGATCTGGCGGTTCGTGTTGTCACCGGATGCCGGCCTGCTGAACTCGGCGCTCGGCCTGGTCGGCATCGACGGTCCGAACTGGCTGGCGTCGAAGACGCTGGCGATGCCGTCGCTGATCGCGATGGCGGTCTGGCGGAACTTCGGGTCCGCGATGATCATCTTTCTGGCCGGTCTGCAGAGCATTCCGGACTCGGTCGAAGAGGCCGGTCAGATCGACGGTGCGAGCCCATGGCAACGATTCCGCTACCTGATCCTGCCGTTGCTCAGGCCAACGATCCTGTTCACCAGCGTCACCTCGGGCATCGGCTACCTGCAGTTCTTCGAGGAGCCGTTCGTGATGACGCAGGGCGGTCCGCTGAACAGCACGCTGTCGGTGTCGATGTACACCTACCAGCAGTTCGGCTTCGGCAACTACGGCCTGGCCACGTCGATGGCCTACCTGCTGTTCGTCGTGATCGCCGTGGTCACGTTCATCCAGTTCCGGTTGCTGAGGGAGAAATGATGCGCCGTACCTGGTGGATCTACCTGATCGGCGTGCTCGGCCTGATCGCCGTGGCGGCGCCGTTCGCCTGGATGGTGCTGGGCAGCTTCAAGACGCAGGGCGAACTGCTCCGCGTCCCGCCGACGTGGTGGCCGCAGCAGCCGACCACGCAGAACTACGACGACCTGTTCAACAAGGCCAACTTCCCGCGCTACTTCCTCAACTCGGCGCTCGTCGCCGTCGCGGTCACGGCCGGGAACCTGACCTTCTGCTCGATGATCGGCTACGCGCTGGCCAAGCTGCGGTTCAAGGGCCGCAACGCGCTCTTCATCCTGGTGATGGCGACGCTGATGATCCCCGGCATGGTCACGTTCGTGCCGTTGTTCGTGCTCGTCACCAACGCCGGGCTGGCGAACAGCTACCCCGGCCTGATCCTGCCGTTCCTGGTCTCGCCGTTCGGCGTGTTCCTGATGCGGCAGTTCTTCTCCGGGCTGCCGGACGATCTGATGGACGCCGGCCGGGTGGACGGCAGCAGCGAGCTGGGCATCTTCGCCCGGATCATGCTGCCGCTGACCAAACCGGCGCTCGCGACGCTCGGCATCCTGACCTTCCTCGGCTCCTGGAACAACTTCCTCTGGCCGCTGGTGATCGCCCAGACCGAGGACAAATACACCCTTCCGGTCGCCCTGGCGCTGTACTCGACCGGCCAGAACGCGCAGAACTTCGGCCTGCTGATGGCCGGCGCGGTCGTGGTCGTCATCCCCGTGCTGGTGATGTTCCTGCTCTTCCAGCGCCACGTCACCCGCGGAATCGCCATCACCGGCCTCAAATAACTCTTCTGGAGACAAGATGACCGCCAACATCAGTCGCCGCACCCTGCTCACCGCCGCCGGCACGGCCGCTGTGGCCACCTCCTTACCTGGTACGACGTACGCCGGCAGCAGCTCTGGTACGACGTACGCCGGCAGCAGCTCGACGCCGGCCCAGCTGCTCAGAGGGAACTGGGCCCCGACACGTGCCGATCGGGCGTTGGTCGGCCGGTGGGCCAGGGACACCTGGCGCAGCCTGGTCGCGATGACCGACGAGAAGACCGGGCTGCCCGCCGACAACATCGGCGAGTCCGTCACGAACCCGGTCCGCAACAAGTACACCTCCCCCACGAACATCGGCGGCTACCTGTGGAGCACGATCGTCGCCCGTGAGCTCGGCATCATCTCCCCCGGCGAGTCCCTGCGCCGGATCAGGCAGACGCTCACCACGATGAAGAACGTCGACCACCACGACCCGAGCGGCATGTACTTCAACTGGTACGACGAAGCGACCGGTGCGGTCCTGACCACCGACCCGGACGGGACGAAACCGATCACGCCGTTCGTGTCGAGCGTCGACAACGGCTGGTTCGCCTGCGCGTTGATGGTGGTCCGCAACGCCGAACCCGGCGCCCAGGCCCTCGCCGACGAGCTGCTGAACAAGATGAACTTCGCCTTCTACTACAACCCCGCGGCCCGGCCCGGCGGGCTGATGCGCGGCGGCTTCTTCGAGACCCCACCGCCGGACGAGGAGACCGACAAGGGCAACCACGCCGGCGTCGGTCCGGACGTGTACTACCGCAAGTTCCACTACGACACCTGCAACACCGAGGCCCGGATCGCCGGGTACGTCGGATTCGCGCTGAACCAGGTCCCGCACACGCAGTACTTCGCGACGTACCGCACTTTCCCGGACACCTGCGACTGGTCCTGGGTGGAGCAGAAGCCCAAGGGTGTGCACCGGACCTATCTCGGCCTCGATGTCTTCGAGGGCACCTACTCGTACCGCGGGATGCGGCTCGTGCCGTCGTGGGGCGGCGACATGTTCGAGTCGCTGATGCCCGACCTGTTCGTCCCGGAGGCGACCTGGGCGCCGCGCAGCTGGGGCATCAACCACCCGCTGACCGTCCGCGCACACATCGAGCACGGCCTGGACGACGCCAAGTACGGCTACTGGGGCTTCTCCCCCGCCTCGAACCCCAAGGGCGGCTATTCCGTGTACGGCGTCGACGCGATCGGGATGGACCCGGGCGGCTATCCCTCCGACCTGGAGGCGACGAACTACGACGCCGGCTTCGAGGGCTGCCGGGAGGGCACCAACCCCAACCCGACGTACGGCGACGGTGTCGTCACCCCGCACGCGGCGTTCCTCGCGATGGCCTACGCGCCTCAGCAGGCGATCGACAACCTGAGCAAGATCGAGACGAACCTGCACGCGTACGGCGGTGGTGGCTTCTACGACTCGGTCGCGGTGAAGTCCGGCTTGATCGCCAGGCGCTACCTGTCCCTCGACCAGGCGATGGTGATGGGTGCCATCGGCAACGTCTTCGCCAGCAACCTGATCCGGCGGAACTTCGCCAGCCGGACGGTCGAGCAGCGGATCCGGCCGCTGATCGCGATGGAACAGTTCGAGTCCGGCCTCGAGTAACCACACAGGAGATCTCTTGATGCAGCACCACGCCAAGACCGACTGGGATGAGCGCATCGCGAGGCGCAGCGACGAGGAGCGTGAGTTCGCCTTCCCCGACCTCGATCCACCCAAGGAGGTCAGGGCGGTCGGCGGCGTCGGCCAGGTGACGATCGACTGGACACCGGTCGACGGAGCGGTCGGCTACCTGATCCTCCGCGCGACCGGCGAGCACGGCAAGCTCGAGCCCGTCGATCACCACAGCGGTGACGTCCTGTCGGTGCCGTCTCCGCCGTACGTCGATACCACCTGCACACCCGGCACGCCGTACCGGTACGCCGTCGCGAGCGTGCCGGAGGTGACGGTCGCCGGCCGGGCCAGTGTCACCGTCGGCGCCGTACCGTTGGTTGCCGACGGCTCCCTTCCCGAGGTCACGGTGACCGTCGATACGGTTGCCGAAGGCATCGAGCTGGCGAAGCCGTGGGTGCCGATGATCGGCAGCGAGCGGCTCAGTCAGTTGCTCTGCAAGGATCTGTCCGGCGACCACGAGATCGGTGTGGAGCTCGAGCAGGCGCTTCGCCGGATGCATGACGAGATCGGCGTACGCACGGTCCGGGCGCACGCGATCTTCCACGACGACACCCGCGTCTACACCGAGGTCGACGGCGAACCGTCGTACGACTTCTCCGTAGTGGACGCGATCTACGACAAGGTGCTCGCGATCGGGTTGCGGCCGGTGGTCGAGCTCGGGTTCATGCCGCGCGACCTGGCCAGCGACCCGGCCAGGACCGTGTTCGCGTACGGCGCGATCATCTCCCCGCCGAAGTCGTACGAACGCTGGTACGAACTGGTCCGGGAACTGGTCCAGCACCTGGTCGAGCGATACGGCCTCGACGAGGTGCTCACCTGGGACTTCGAGGTCTGGAACGAAGCCAACCTCGAGGTCTTCTGGTCCGGCACCAAGACCGAGTACCTCCACCTGTACGACGCGACCGCGGCAGCCGTGAAGTCGGTCGATCCACGCCTCGCGATCGGCGGGCCGTCGTCGGCCGCGGCCGGGTGGGTCGACGACCTACTCGCACACGCGGCGGCTCAGGGGACGCCCGTGGACTTCGTGTCGACCCACACTTATGGCAGCCCGCCGCTCGACGTACAGGCCTCACTGGATCGGCACGGGTTCAGTGACGCGCGGATCCTGTGGACCGAGTGGGGTGTCACGCCGACGCACTTCAATCCAATCAACGACTCGGTGTTCGCCGGGGTGTTCCTGCTGCGCGGTATGCGATCGGCGGCCGGAAGGGTGGACGCGCTGGCTTACTGGGTGGCGTCGGACCACTTCGAGGAACTGGGCCGGCCACCGCGGTTCCTGCACGGTGGCTTCGGGCTGCAAACCGTTGGTGGACTGGCGAAACCGCGCTATCACGCAATGTCGCTGCTGAGCCGGCTCGGCCCGGTCGAGCTGCCGGTGACGCTGAGCGGTGACGGCGGCGGGAGCTTGGTGGAGGCGTGGGCGTCTCGCGATCGCGACCGGATCGCCGTACTGCTGTGGAATCTCACCCTCGACCAGACCAAGGCCCGCGGGGCACCAGAACTGACCAGGACGGTCCACGTCGAGCTGCCCGGCGTGGATCCGTCCTGGCAGGCGACAGCGACCACGCTGGCGATCGGCGTCGGTGACCTCGCGACGGCCGCGCACGGCCTCGACGATTGGCCGGGTCACGAAGAACTCGCCGAGCTGGCCGAGCGGAGCAAGCTGGTCAGTACTCCGGTGGAGTGGAACGGATCAGGCGTCGACCTGACCCTGCCGATGCCGTCGGCGGTACTTCTGGAAATTGAGGCTCCCCGTCGAGGTTGACCGCCTCCTGGATCCACCGCTCGACCCCAGCAATATGCACCGTTGCCCAGGCCCTGGCCACCTCGGGCTCGCGCCCTTCGATCGCATCGAGGATCGCGCGATGCTCGGCCAGCGTCCGGGCGACGGCGTCGGTCTGGGTCAGGCCGCGCCAGATCCGGGCCCGGTAGGTCGGCTGGCGCAGGCTGTCGATGATCGAGGCCAGCGCGCGGTTCCCGCTGCCGACCGCGAGCAGCCGGTGGAACTCAACGTCACTGGCGAGCAGGTCTTCCACGGACGGCTCGGGGCCGAGGTCGTCCAGGAGTTTGCGCAGGGCGGCGATGTCCGCGTCCGGCATCCGTAGCGCCGCCCGGGCGGCGGCGGCCGGCTCCAGGATCCGGCGTACCTCGAAGAACTCCAGCACCGACGCGTCCTGGTGCAGGTCGAGGACGAAGCCCATCGTCTCCATCAGCAGCGCCGGGTCGAGGCTGGTGACGAACGTGCCGTCGCCCTGCCGGACCTCGAGCACCCGGATCAGCGCGAGCGCCTTGACCGCTTCGCGGAGCGAGCTGCGGGACAGGCCGAGGCGCGCGGCCAGGTCGGGCTCACGCGGCAACCGGTCGCCGGGCCGCAGCTCGCCCGACACGATCATCGCCTTGATCCGGTCGATCGCCTCGTCGGTGACCCGCACCTCCACCTCCTCACTCACGCCGGGATGACAACTCGTGCCATGAACAGCACAAACATCCGATGTCAGGGTCAGACACATCGGATGTCTGGCCCATTTTCCACCGCTTGAAGGCAGCTTTCGTCCCTGAATTAAGGACACGAACTGTTGACTCATGTCAAGAGGACGACATATAGATCGGATGAATCGCATTTTCTCCCCTGGACCTGGAGGTCGAGATGTTCGGAACACCAGCGCGGGCGCGCCGCTGGGCCACCGCTGCAGTGTCAGCGCTGGCTCTTGCGGCCGTGGCCGCCTGTGGGGGCGGTAATGACGGCAGCAGCGGCAGCTCCGGTTCGGCCGACAAGGCCGATCTGACCTGGCAGTTCTGGGTCGGTGGCACCGAGGACCAGGCCGCCTGGCAGAAGGTGGCCGACCAGGCCCACGCCGATCATTCCGGGATCACGGTCAAGCTCCAGGGCACCGACTGGAACAACTACTGGTCCAAGATCGGCACCCTGCTGGCCAGCGGGAAAGCCCCTTGCATCATCGGCATGCAGAGCCTGCGGCTGGCGTCGTACGCGAACGCCATGCTCCCGCTCGACGACCTGATGGCGAAGTACGGCCTGAAGGCCGAGGACTTCGACAAGCCGATCATGGACGGCCTGAAGGCCGACGGGAAGCAGATCGCGATCCCCTACGACTCCGGTCCGATGGTGATCTTCTACAACAAGGACGCGTTCAAGGCCGCCGGCGTACCCGACCCGAAGCCGGGCTGGACGATGGACGAGTTCAAGGCCGCGGCGAAGAAGCTCACCACCGGCGGAAAGACCGGCCTGGTGACGACGCCCGGCGACCTGGGCGTGATGTCCTGGGTCCGGACCCAGACCGGCGCGGAACCACTTGCCGACGGCAAGCTCAACTTCACCGACCCGAAGTTCGAGCAGGGGTTCGCGGGGTACGCCGACTTCGTCCGCACCGACAAGATCGCGCCGCAGGTGCCGTCGGGTAACACCGACTTCGAGACCACACAGTTCGTCTCGGGCAAGGCGGCGATGTCGCTGAACGGGCCGTGGTCGCTGATCGACACCATGGGCAAGGTCAAGTTCAACCTCGGCATCGCGCCGATCCCGGCCGGTCCGGACGGCTCCAAGACCTACACGGCCGGCTCCGGCTTCGGCATCTCCCGGTCCTGCAAGACGCCGGACGCGGCCTTCCAGGCGATCATGTCGATGACCAGTGACAAACCGCTGACCACGCTGGCCGCGGCCGGCCGCGCGTACCCGGCACGGACCGCCGCGCACCCGGCCTGGTTCACCGCCGCGAAGATCCCGGAAGCCAAAGAGGTGATCGACTACGCCTCCGAGAACTCGATCGCGCTGGTCACGTCGAAGAACTGGGTCCAGGTCGCCGACCTGCTCACCCGGTTCGGCACCCAGGCGCTGAACGGCGAGATCCCGCCCGATCAAGCGCTGAAGACCATCCAGGACCAGGCAGGCGCTGGCTCCTAATGGCAACGGATACCACGACCGTTGCTCCGCCTGGACGAACTGTCCGGGCGGGGCGGCGGCCCGCGCTGCGAAGGGACGGCCGGTACGCCGGGGTCTTCCTGGCGCCGAGCCTGGGCGGGCTGGCTCTGTTCACACTGTTCCCGACCGCGATGGCGCTGGCCATCAGCCTGTTCGACTGGCCGGTGTTCGGCGAACGCAAGTTCCTCGGCATCGAGAACTACAGCCACCTGCTGCACGATCCGGTGTTCCGGCGGGTGGTGCTGAACACCGCACTGTTCGTGGTGCTGTACGTACCGCTGAACGTGGTGGTGTCGCTCGGGCTCGCGGTCTGGCTTGGGCCGAAGATCAAGGGCCGGCAGGCGTTCCGGGTGCTGTTCTTCATCCCGGTGATGACGCCGATGGTGGCCAACGTGATGGTCTGGCGGCTGCTGTTCCAGCCGGGCGGTCTGCTGGACGCCGGGTTGCAGAGCTGGTTCGGCGTCGACGCACCGAACTTCCTCGGCTCGTCGGACTGGGCCATGCCGGCGATTGTGGCGATGTCGATCTGGCAGGGCTTCGGTTACAACTTCCTGGTCTTCTCCGCCGCGCTCGACCAGGTGCCGCAGTCCCAGCTGGAGTCGGCGCAGATCGACGGGGCCGGAGTCTTCCAGCGGTTCCGGTACGTGACCTGGCCGATGATCACGCCGTCCATCTTCTTCGCCACCACGATGACGCTGATCACGTCCTTCCAGGTGTTCGCCCAGCCGTTCATCCTGACCCAGGGCGGTCCGGGCGTCTCCACCCAGACACTCGTCATGTTCGTCTACAACCAGGGCTGGCAGTTCCTCAGCATGGGACTCGCGTCGGCCGCCGGCTGGATCCTGTTCGTGATCATCATGGGCATCACCGCGATCCAGTTCATCGGGCAGAAGCGGTGGGTGACTTATGACGTCTGACACCAACAGCGCCGGCCGCAAGGTCCGCAGCGGGTTCTCGCACTTCTTCCTGGTGATCGTGGCGATCTTCTTCATGGGCCCGCTGGTGTACGCGCTGTCCACGTCGCTGAAGCCGGCCGACGAGGTGTTCACCCCGACGCCGCACCTGTTCGGCTCGGAGATCCGCTGGCAGAACTACGCCGACGCGTTCACCTTCGCGCCGTTCGACCGGTACTTCCTGAACAGCCTGTTCGTCGCCGTCGCCGGTACGGCGGTCGTGGTCGTCGCCTCGAGTATGTCGGCGTACGCGTTCGCCCGGTTGCGATTCAGGGGCCGTGAGCAACTGTTCGTGCTGTTCCTGGGCACGCTGATGGTGCCGCAGGAAGTACTGATCGTGCCGATGTACTGGCTGATGCAATCGCTCGGCTGGGTGGACTCCTACTGGGCGCTGATCCTGCCGTGGGCGTTCACCGCCTTCGGCACCTTCCTGCTGCGGCAGTTCTTCCTCACCGTCCCGGCCGAGCTGGAAGAGGCGGCCCGGGTCGACGGGTGCGGGCCGTTCGGCTCGTTCCTGCGGATCATGCTGCCGCTGGCCCGGCCGGCCATCGCCGTACTGACCGTGTTCACCTTCATCAGTTTCTGGGGCAGCTTCCTGTGGCCGCTGATCATCATCAACAGCGTCGAGGACAAGGGCACCGTGCCGCTCGGGCTGGCGCAGTTCATCGGCCAGCAGGGCACCCAGTGGAACCTGATGATGGCAGCGTCGGTGATGGCGATGCTGCCGACCGTCCTGCTCGTGATCCTGCTGCAGAAACACCTTGTCCGCGGCCTGCTCGTCACCGGGCTCGGTGGCCGATGAATTCTCTAGCTCAAGGAGTGTTGTGATGACCGACGCGCCTCCCCCAAATAAAGCAAGCACAGCCTCTGTCGAGAAGTTCCGCGACTGGCGGTTCGGGCTCTTCATCCACTGGGGGCTGTACTCGCTGCCGGCCCGGCATGAATGGGTGAAGAACCGCGAGCGGCTGACCGACGAGGACTACCAGCCGTACTTCGACCACTTCGAGCCCGACCTCTACGACCCGCGCAAGTGGGCCAAGGCGGCCCGCGAGGCTGGCATGCGGTACGCCGTACTGACGACCAAGCACCACGAAGGCTTCTGCCTCTGGGACTCGTCGGTGTCGGACTACACGGTCGCGAAGACGCCGTGGGGCAAGGACCTGGTCGGCCCGTTCGTCGAGGCCTGCCGGGCCGAAGGGCTCGGGGTCGGGTTCTACCACTCGCTGATCGACTGGCACCACCCGGAGTTCCCGATCGACGTCGTACACCCGCAGCGGTACGACGAGGAGGCGCAGGCCAAGGCGGCCGGGCGGGACGTCCAGGTGTACGCCGATTACCTGCACGCGCAGACGCGGGAGCTGCTGACGCGGTACGGGCCGATCGACATCATGTGGTTCGACTTCTCCTACCCGAACCGGCTGCGCGAGGACGGTCTGCCCGGACCGGGCAACGGCAAGGGCAAGGACGAGTGGCGGTCCGAGGAACTGATGGCGATGTGCCGGGAGCTACAGCCGGACATCCTGATCAACGACCGGCTCGACATCCCCGGTGACTTCGTGACGCCGGAGCAGTACCAGCCGGACGGCCCGATGATGCGCGACGGGCAGCCGGTGCTGTGGGAGGCCTGCCAGACGTTGAACGGCAGCTGGGGCTACGACCGGGACAACCTGGACTGGAAGTCACCGGAAATGCTGGTCAAGATGCTGGTCGACTCGGTCTCCAAGGACGGCAACCTGCTGCTGAACGTCGGCCCGACGGGCCGGGGCGAGTTCGACCCGCGCGCCCTGGACACGCTGGCGACGATCGGCGAGTGGATGCGGCTGCACGAGCGGTCGATCCGTGGCGCCCGGCCGTCGGAGTACACCGCGCCGGTCGACTGCCGTTTCACCCAGAAGGGTGACCGCCTGTACCTGCACTTCTTCTCCTGGCCGATGGGTCACATCCACCTGCCCGGCCTGGCCGGCAAGGTGAAGTACGCCCAGCTGCTGAACGACGCCTCCGAGATCAAGCGGATCGTCAACGACCCTGAGCAGACCGCACAGAACACCCGGATGGGCGGCGTGTCCGCGGACATCCTGACGCTGGACCTCCCGACCCAGAAACCGGACGCCGTGGTCCCGGTGATCGAGCTGTTCCTCTAAACGTTTGGTCCGCGGTTGGCGAGCGGCTCGCCCGGGGTACCCCTCCCCCGGCCGGGCCGCTCGTCTGTTCCCGTTTGATGGGTTCACCAACGCCGTTGTGGGTTCCCCGCCCGCATCCGGGGGGCGAACCCACAATTTGGTAGGTGTACCCATCAAATGCGGGTGGGGTGGGCGCGGTCGACTTGGTGGGTGCACCCCATCAAATGCGGGTGGGGTGGTCGCGGTCGGCTTGGTGGGTCCACCCATGCCGTTGTGGGTTCCCCGCCCGGATACGAGCGGGGAACCCGCCATTTGGCGGGTGAACCCATCAAATGGCGGGTGGGTCAGTCGCGGTCGATGGGGGTGGGGCGGGCGGGTTGTTCGCCGCCGCGGGCCTCGAGGTAGGCGTTCTTCGGGACCATCACCTTGCGGCGGAAGAGGCAGACGACGGTGCCGTCCTGCTTGTAGCCCTTGGTCTCGACGTAGACGACGCCCCGGTCGTCCTTGGACTTCGACT
Organism: Kribbella antiqua; assembly: GCF_004345665.1. Classification (GTDB taxonomy): domain Bacteria; phylum Actinomycetota; class Actinomycetes; order Propionibacteriales; family Kribbellaceae; genus Kribbella; species Kribbella antiqua. Next base: position 39,567 of record NZ_SLWR01000008.1, on the reverse strand, counting down.
CCCACTTGTCCAGTACGACGGTCTCGCCGTAGATGGTGTCGCCGTGGAACGTCGGGGCTACGTGCCGGAGCGACTCGATCTCGAGATTCGCGATCGCCTTGCCGCTCACGTCCGGCACCGACATGCCGAGCAGGATCGAGTAGATGTAGTTGCCGACCACAACGTTCTTGCCGAACTGGGTGGTCTCCACCGCGTAGTTCGCGTCCAGGTGCAGCGGGTGGTGGTTCATGGTGAGCAGGCAGAACAGGTGGTCGTCGTACTCGGTCACCGTCTTGCCCGGCCAGTGCTTGTAGACCGCCCCGACCTCGAACTCCTCGTAACTACGCCCGAACTGCATCTTTCGGCTCCTTATCCGGGGTTGGTCACCCCATGCTGCCGAATCCGGGCGCGGCGGGTCCGTGGTCCAGCTCTCATCCCGGCGAGACGTTCGTCACCCGGAAGTGCAGCCGGAGTCAGTCGTGGGGCTGCTGGAGAGGCGTCTGCTGCTGCAAGGACTGCTGCTGTTGTGGGAGGACCGGGTGGACCTCACCCTTGAGTGCCAGCTTGGCCAGGTGGTTGCGGGCCTCTTCGGCGTGCTTGAAGTCGCACAGGACGTCGTACGTCGTCGCCACCACCGCGGTGCGGGAGGTGAAGTCGCGGCGGCCGGCCGACTGCGCGTAGCTGAGGCCGCCGAACACCAGCCCGAAGAAGGCACCCAGCACCACACCGGTAAGCAGCGCCGCCAGCCAGTTGCCGGTGGTGAACAGCCCCAGCAGCAGGCCGACGAACAGGCCGAACCAGGCGCCGCTGGCCAGCCCGGCGGCGAGCGCCCGGCCCCAGGTGAGCCGGCCGGTGATCTTCTCCACCTGGCGCAGGTTGTTGCCGACGATGGTCGTGTGCTCGACCGGGAACTTCTCGTCCGACAGATAGTCGACCGCCCGCTGCGCCTCCCGGTACGTGTCGTACGTGCCGATGGTCAGGCCGCTCGGCCGGGGGTCCATCGAGGGCATGCCCTGCGTGGTCATCGTCGTTCCTCTCCGCGTGCTTCCACCCCATCATTGCCGATGCCTGGTTACCACGCCTTGATAGCCTCGCCGGTGATGACCGGGCGAAGGTGGGACTTGGGCGCGTCACGCGCCGTCGGACGGGTCTTCGCCCGCCGCGCTCCGGGCGACCCGCCCCCGATCGACCTGGTCGCCAGCGGCACGCTGGACGGCGCTCTGGTCGACTGGGCCTTTTACCGCGAGGGCCGCCGGGACACCAAGATCAGCTCCTACGTCGAGGCGCTGACGCGGGCCCGCAAGGGGCAGGGGTTCGTCTGGATCGGCCTGTTCCAGCCGAACGAGCGGCAGCTCGCCATCATCGGTCAGGAGTTCGGCCTGCACGCTCTCGCGGTGGAGGACGCCACCGAGGCCCACCAGCGCCCCAAGCTCGAGCGGTACGACGACACGTTGTTCGCCGTACTGAAGACGGTCAGGTACGTGCCGCACGGGGACCTGACGGCCACCAGCGAGGTGGTGGAATCGGGTGAGGTGATGGTGTTCTGCGGGCCTGGGTTCGTCGTCACTGTCCGCCATGGTGAGCACAGTGAGCTGACTGGTCTGCGGCAGGCACTGGAGCAGGAGCCGGCGCGGCTGGCGACCGGGCCGGGCGCCGTACTGCATGCGATCGCGGACCACGTCGTGGACCGGTACCTGGAGGTCGCGGACGCTGTACAGGCCGACATCGACGTGATCGAGAGCGAGATGTTCACGCCGCGCGGCTGGCGGAGCATCGACCGGGTCTACCAGCTCAAGCGCGAGGTGCTGGAGCTGAAGCGGGCAGTGGCGCCACTGACCGGGCCGATGCGGGCGCTGTCGACGCTGCGCCACCCGCTGATCGCCGACGAGACCAGGAACTACTTCCGCGACGTGGACGACCACCTGCTGCGCGTGAAGGAGCAGGTGATCTCGTTCGACGAGCTGCTCAGCTCGATCCTGCAGGCCGGGCTCGCACAGGTCCAGGTGGCCGAGAACGAGGACATGCGCCGGATCGCGGCCTACGTGGCGATCCTGGCAGTGCCGACGATGATCGCCGGCATTTATGGCATGAACTTCGACGACATGCCGGAGCTGCGGCTGAAGTACGCGTACTTCGTGGTCCTCGGCGTGATGGCGGCCGCCTGCACGGTGCTGTACCGGCTGTTCAAGCGCAACCACTGGCTTTGAGGCGGAGCTGGCAGCCTTGTGCCATGGCCGCGAGTACCACCGTTTTGGAATGTTCAAACGGTTGTGGACCAATTGTGACTCTTGATTCAATGCCGTCATCGCATTCGGTCAGCGGTCAAACACATTCAGCGACCGACGGCATCGGGGGATGTCGTGACAGTTGGTACCAGGGAGGGCCCGCCCAGTGCTCCGCATTCATTTCACGCCGCGTGATGTCGCACGCGTCACCGTCGCTACGAAGCCCGCACCGCTCTGGGAAGTGCTGCTCAGCCTGCACATGCTGCAGCACTCGGAAGGGCGATTGGTCTTCGAGGACTGGCGCCGCCACGTCGGGGCCAAGGTCGCTCCCGACCAGATGCGGCTGCTGCTGGAGCTGACTCCCGCCAAGGGCTACTCCCCCGACTTCCTCACCCCGGCCGAGGCCGAGCCGGACTTCGACAGCGCGCTGGAGCTGACGCTGGCCACTCCACGCCAGGAGATCCGCAGCCAACTCGACCTGCTCAGCAACCAGCGCCCGGCCTCACCGTGGACGCGGGAGCTGGCTCAAGGTGACCGTGCCTCGCTGCACAAGCTCGGCCGGGCGATCCGGACCTACCACGATGCGGCCATAGCGCCGTACTGGAAGTCGATCGGGACGCACATCTCCGCCGACCACGCGCACCGCGGTGAGACACTGTCGCGGCACGGCGTGGACCGGCTGTTGTCGTCGCTGCACCCGCGCGTGCGCTGGGTGCCGCCGGTGCTGCAGGTGCTGGACCTGAGGGACCGCGACTTCTACCTGGACGGGCGTGGGATCGAGCTGCAGCCGTCAGCGTTCTGCTGGCAGGCGCCGACAAAGCTGGCCGATCCGGAGCTGAAGCCGATCCTGGTGTACCCGATCCAGCACGCGCCGGGCATCCTGCGGCAGTCGTCGGCCGACGCGGCCCCGTCCAGCGACGCACTGGGCTCGCTGCTGGGCTCCACCCGTGCAGCCGCTCTGGAAGCCGCTGCCTCCGGCTGTACGACGACTGAGCTGGCGAAGCGCTGCAAGATCTCACCGGCCGCGGCCAGCCATCAGGCGACCGTCCTGCGGGAGGCCGGGCTCATCACCACTCGTCGCGCCGGCGCCTCGGTCCGCCATGAGATCACCCAGCTGGGTATCTGGCTGCTGTCCGGTCACGGTTCAGGTGCTACCAGGCAGCAGCCGTACTTGGCCTCATAGACCCCTGCCCCGCCGCACACTGTGGCCCGACTGGCACCGCCCCGCCCGTCGGCCACAGTGTGCCGGCCGGCCTAGAGCTTGTAGTCCTCCAGCAGCCGGCGGCCGATGATCATCCGCTGGATGTCCGCCGTACCCTCGCCGATCAGCAGCATCGGCGCCTCACGGTAAAGGCGCTCGATCTCGTACTCCTTGGAGAAGCCGTAGCCGCCGTGGATGCGGAACGAGTCCTCCACGACCTGGTGGCAGTACTCGCTGGCCAGATACTTCGCCACACCGGCCTCGAAGTCGTTGCGGGAGCCGGAGTCCTTCTTCCGCGCAGCCTTCACCATCAGCTCGTGCGCAGCCTCGACCTTCACCGCCATGTCGGCCAGCCGGAACAGCACCGCCTGATGGTCCGCGATCTTCTTCCCGAACGTCTCCCGCTGCTGCGCATAGGAAATGCCCAGCTCGAACGCCCGCCGCGCCACCCCGCACCCGCGCGCGGCCACGTTCACCCGGCCGACCTCGACACCGTCCATCATCTGGTAGAAACCCTTGCCCGGCACGCCGCCGAGGATCTGGCCCGCGTCGATCCGGTAACCGTCGAACACCAGCTCCGTCGTGTCGACGCCCTTGTAACCCATCTTCTCGATCTTGCCCGGCACACTCAGACCCTTGTCGACCTCGCCGAACCCGGGCTCCTTCTCCACCAGGAAAGTCGTCATGTTCTTGTAGACCGAGTCCGCGCCTTCATCGGTTTTGACCAGTACGGCGACCAGGTTGCTGGAGCCGCCGTTGGTCAGCCACATCTTCTGGCCGTTGATGACGTAGGCGTCGCCGTCCTTTGTTGCCTTCGTTTTGATCGCGGCGACGTCGGATCCGCAGCCGGGCTCCGACATCGAGAACGCGCCACGCACCTCGCCGGTCGCCATCCGTGGCAGGTACTTCTGCTTCTGCTCGTCGGTGCCGTGCTGCAGGAGCATGTAGGCGACGATGAAGTGCGTGTTGATGATGCCGGACACGCTCATCCAGCCGCGGGCGATCTCCTCGACACACAGCGCGTAGGTGAGCAGCGACTCGCCCAGACCGCCGTACTCCTCGGGGATCATCAGGCCGAACAGGCCGAGTTCCTTCAGGCCCTCGACGATCTCGGTCGGGTACTCGTCGCGATGCTCCAACTCGGTCGCGACCGGCAGGATCTCCGACTCGACGAACGCGCGGACCGTCTTCAGGATCTCCTCCTGGATATCGGTCAGCCCCTCGGTCTGCTGCAACCTGCTCATCGTCCGGCTCCTTGGGTCGAGATGCCTTACCCGCGAGTATCGCGGTTCTCAGCATCCCCGCACGAGGGGGACACCCGCTGTGACACCGACCACCTGGCGGAGGTCGCGTGCCTCACTCCCCTGAGTCGGGGCGGGGCAGGACCTGACTGATGGCGGCGAACATGCCGGAGATCTGCGGGGTGCTCTGCCAGCGGTGGTTCTGCTGTGCCTCGGCGAGCCGCTTGCGAGCGTCGTAGAAGTTCTCGGCCGCGGACTCGGTGTCGCCCTCGGACAGGGCCTGGGCCGCCTGGTCCAGGTCGCGGGCAGCTTCACGGGGAGCTCGGCTGCCTTTGCGATCGCCTCCGGTCTGCCGGACGAGCTGGGCCAGCACCTGCAGCGTCTGCGGGCTGACCAGCTGCGAGGCCTGACTGGTCTTCGTCGGTGTCGGGGACGACTTCTTGGGCGTCTTCGACGGCGTGGGAGTGGGCTTGGGCTTGGGCGTCGCGGTCACCTTGGCAACCGGTGCGGACGGCGTACCTCCCGCTTGGGCGGGCGGCTCGTTCGACACGCTCTCCCGGAGCAGGAGGCCACCGATGACGGCGGCCAGCACCACTGCCATCGCCACGATCACCTTCGCGAACGGGAACCCCTTCCGCTCAGCTCGGTGTGTGCCGGTCTGCTCGGCAGGCTCCTCTTCTTCCCAGTTCCCAACGGCCATTGGGACTGCAGCCGGTACGAAGGGCAGCACCTGCGTGCTGTTGTCGACCGACGGCTCGATCAGCTGGGCGGAGACCTCGGCGGCCGAGGACGGGCGATCCTGAGGGTTCTTGGCCAGCAGCTGCAGCACCAGGCCGGACAGCGCGGGGCCTACGTCGGCACGCTGGATCGGCTGCGGTACGGCGTCCAGGTGCTGGCGCATGACCGACTCAGTAGTCGGGCCCGTGAAAGGCGGAGCGCCTGTGAGCAGTTCGTAGAGGACACAGCCGAAGGAGTACCAGTCGCTGGCCGGGGTGGCGGCCTCGCCGCGGACCTGCTCCGGTGAGACGTAGGACGCCGTACCCAGGAGGACTCCGACGGCGGTGGCTTCTGTGTCGACGCCCTTGGCGATGCCGAAGTCAGTGATCTTGACTGTCCCGTCCGGGGCGAGCAGCAGATTGCCGGGCTTCACGTCGCGGTGGATGATGCCGGCCGCGTGTGCAGCCTCCAGACCGCGGGCGCTCTGAGTGGCGATGTCGGCGACCAGGGTGGCGCTCGGCAGGCCGGAGCTGCGCATCAGCTGCTGGAGGTCCGGGCCCTTCACGAGCTCCATCACCAGGAACACGTGCTCGCCCTCGGCGCCCACGTCGTACGTCGCGACCACGTTCGGGTGCATCAGCCGAGCGGCGGACTGAGCTTCGGCCCGGAACCGCTCGACCGCGTCGAGCGTGTCGCCCTCGATCCGGCGGAGCAGCTTCACCGCCACCTGCCGGGCGAGCACGGTGTCCTCGGCCTGCCACACCTCACCCGCGCCACCCCGACCCAGCAGGGTCAACAGCCGGTAGCGACCTGCGAGTAACTCGCCGTTCACACCTCACACCTTCCGCTTGGACCGGCCCACCCTAGGCAATCCAGGCGTTTGAGAGCGAGTTCCTGCCCAAATACTTGGCAAACCTCTGCACAGCGCGATCGGAGTACTACGGTGAGCGCATGAAGCGACCAATCACCGCCCTGATGGTGGCCACCCTGCTCATCACACCCCTGACCACAACCACCGCGTCTGCCGCACCCGTCCGGCCGGTTGTGCGGTGCGAGTTCACGCCGACGCCGGAGAACCCGGCGGCGAAGCCGGTGCGGATCCCGTCGCCGGTCGCCCGCGCCAAAGGCACGGTCGACGTGTACTTCGTCACCAACTACGGCCCGTTCGTCGTACGGATGGACCGTTCGAACGCACCCTGTGGTGTGCACAACTTCGTGCACCTGGTGAAGAGCCGGTTCTACGACTTCACTCAGTGCTTCCGGCTGACGAACTCCGCCCGGCTGGGCGTGCTCCAGTGCGGTGACATCTACCGGCAGGAGGAGGGTGGCCCGGGGTACAAGTTCCCCGACGAGGTCACGGGCAAGGAGACCTATCCGCGCGGGACGGTTGCTTACGGCAACCAAGGGCCGGGCACCAACGGCAGCGAGTTCTTCGTCGTCCACTCGCATGCCAACATCGCGCCGAACTACACCGTGCTCGGCCAGGTCATCGCCGGGATGTCCACCTTCGACCGGATGGTCGCCGCCGGCATCGCCGACCCGGACCAGGACGGCCCGCCGGCGAAGCCCATCCACATCTACAAGGTCTGGGTGCACTGAGGCTCGGGCTCGGGGGAGGGTAATTCGGGCCTGCCGGCGCTAGCTTGAGGGTGTGGGTACACGCGGACGGCCCCGGCATCCCGACGTACTGACGCCGGCCGAGTGGCAGGTGGTCGACATGGTGCGGCACGGGATGCCGAACCGGGTGATCGCGCAGCGGCGCGGGGTCAGCGTCGACGCGGTCAAGTTCCACGTCGCCAACGCGTTGCTGAAGCTCGGCCTGGAACGCCGGGCCGAGCTGCGGACCTGGCGTGGTGTGCCCGCGGACAGCTTGCTCAGACGACAGGGAGGTCCGGCGATGGCAGTACAGCTCGGGGTGATCGGTCAGATCGCCCGGTCGGTCAGCGACATCCAGACCGCGGTGGACTTCTACGGCAAGGTCCTCGGCCTGCCGCATCTCTACACCTTCGGGGATCTGGCGTTCTTCGACTGCGGCGGGACGCGACTGTTCCTGAGCGCCCTGGAGGAGTCCGCCGGCGGCGATCCGTCCTGCCTGTACTTCAAGGTCGACGACATCAACGTCGCGTACGACGAACTCCGCGGGCGGGGCGTGGAGTTCGAGAACGCGCCACACCTGATCCACAAGCATGACGACGGGGTCGAGGAATGGATGGCGTTCTTCCCCGACCCCGATGGTCATCTGCTCGCGATCATGGCGCAGGTGCCGCCACCCGAGTAGTCAGCCGGCGGCTGCGCAGTCAGCCGAGGCAGCTCAGTCAGCTGGCAGCTGCTCATTCAGCCGGCGGCTGCCAGACGTCCGTACGGGTCATGCCGGCGGCGCGGCCCTTGGCGGAGATGACGAGGGCCATCTTGCGGGAGGCCTCGTCGATCATCTCGTCGCCGAGCATCACCGCGCCGCGGGCGCCGCCGGCCGCGGACGTGTAGTGGTCGTAGGCGTCGAGGATGTTCTCGGAGTGGTCGTAGTCCTCCTGGCGCGGCGAGTACACCTCGTTCGCCGCGGCGATCTGGTCCGGGTGCAGCACCCACTTGCCGTCGAAGCCGAGCGCCGCCGACCGGCCGGCGACGCGGCGGAAGCCGTCGACGTCCTTGATCTGCAGGTACGGCCCGTCGATCGCCTGCTTGCCGTGCGCCCGGGCCGCCATCAGGATCTGCATCAAGATGTAGTGGTAGGCGTCGCCGACGTCGTACCCGGGCGGCTGCTCGCCGACCACCAGGGACTTCATGTTGATCGATGCCATGAAGTCGGCCGGGCCGAAGATGATCGTCTCCACCCGCGGCGAGGCGGTGGCGATCGCGTTCACGTTGGTCAGGCCGAGCGCGTTCTCGATCTGCGCCTCGATGCCGATCCGGCCGGGCTCCAGCCCGTGCACCTTCTCCAGTTGGCTGAGCAGCAGGTCGAGCGCGACGACCTGCTCGGCGGTCTGCACCTTCGGCAGCATGATGCAGTCGAGGTTGGCGCCCGCGCCGGAGACCACCTCGATCACGTCGGCGTAGGTCCACTCGGTGGTCCAGTCGTTCACCCGGACGACCCGGAGCTTGGTGCCCCAGCCGCCCTCGTTCAGCGCGGCGACGATGTTCTTGCGCGCGTCCACCTTGGCGATCGGGGCGACCGAGTCCTCCAGGTCGAGGAACACCTGGTCCGCGTCGAGCCCCTTCGCCTTCGCCAGGAACCGCGGGTTCGACCCCGGGGTAGCCAGACAAGACCGCCTGCTCCGCAAGACCTGCTCCGCCATCACGTGTGTCCTTTCGGGTTACCGGCCGGTCACTCGGCAGAGTACGGCGAAACCCTCCACCCCCCGGTGACCCGGCTCACTTCCCTACCAAGTGTGTCCGGATTCACCACCTTGAGCGCCCACCGACCATTTCGGTGCCGCGGACATGGTCGGTGGCTTCTCAAGGTCGGTCGTCAGCGGGCGGTGAGGCCGTAGGCGCGGGTGCACGTACCCGCTTCCAGGCTGGTGCACAGGCCGGGATCCGTGCGCTGGGTGTGACAGTCTTGGAGCCGTGACCACCAACGACGCTGCGGATGCTGCCGACGGGATCGCCGGTGTCATGAAGAAGGCCGGACTGGTCTGGCTGTCGTGGAACGGCGGTCGGCCCGCTCCGGCCTGGTTCGCGACAGTTGACGGCAAGTACGTCGTACTCGCGGATGCGGCTGACAGTGCAGAGCAGCCACTGCCCGGTCTGGCCACTGCTGGTGCTGCGGAGGTCGTCGTACCGGCCAAACCTGCGACCAACCGGCTGGCGAGCTGGAAGGCGACCGTACGGCGGCTGGAGCCGGACAGCGAGGAGTGGACGGCCGCAGCCCAGGTACTGCGGACTGAGCGGCTCAACGCGGCCGGACTGGACACGCAGCTCGAGCGGTGGAAGTCAGAGGCGGACCTGCTCGTGCTGGAGCCCACTGGGGAGATCACCGAGGCAGCCGGCCGGTACGACGCGACTCCGCGGGCCGAAGCGCCGATCCCGACCAAAGCCACCACACGAGGCAAGCCGCCCATCACTCTGCACCGCCCGATCCGCCGCCGTAAGCGCCTGAGCTGAGTGCCTGCCTACCGTTAGTGCGCTGGCGGGTTAGCCTTCGAGCATGAGCGGATCACCGTCGCGCGTCTATGTGGCCCGGCTGGCTGGTCTCCCGGTGTATGACCCGAACGGGGATCAGGTCGGCAAGGTCCGTGACGTCGTGGTGATGCTCCGGCAGGACACCCAGCCACCGCGGGTGCTCGGGCTGGTCGTGGAGGTGTTCACTCGGCGGCGGATCTTCCTCCCGATGACCAGAGTGACGTCTGTGGACGCCGGGCACGTGATCACTACCGGCCTGGTGAACATGCGCCGCTTCGAGCAGCGGGCCACCGAGGTACTGGTGCTCGGCGAGATGCTGGATCGCACTGTCACCATCCGGGAGACAGGTGCGACCGCAGTGGTGTTCGACATGGCTATGGAGCAGTGGCGGACGCGGGACTGGGTGCTGTCGAAGGTGGCAGTCCGTGAGGGCGCCAAGCGGTTCCGCCGGCGTGGGCAGTCGCATGTGCTCGACTGGGTCGACGTGAGCGGCTTCGCCCAGCAGGAGGAGGGACAGGGCGCTGCACACCTGCTGGCTGCGTTCGAGTCGATGAAGCCCGCCGACCTGGCCGGCGTACTGCATGACCTGTCGCCCAAGCGGCGTAAGGAGATCGCTGCTGGGCTGGCCGACGAGCGACTGGCCGACGTACTGGAGGAGCTGCCTGAGGACGACCAGGTGGAGATCCTGGCCGCTCTCGACACCGAGCGCGCGGCTGACGTGCTCGAGGAGATGTCACCGGACGACGCGGCCGACCTGATCGCCGAGCTGCCTACTGAGACGGCCGAGCGGCTGCTGACGCTGATGGAGCCGGACGAGGCTGAGGACGTACGGCGCCTGCTGACGTACGAGGAGCGGACTGCCGGTGGACTGATGACGTCCGAGCCGGTGATCCTGCCGGCCGACGCCACCGTGGCTGATGCGCTCGCTCATGTCCGCAACGCTGAGCTGAGTCCTGCGCTGGCCGCGATGATCTATGTCTGCCGACCGCCGCTGGAGACTCCGACCGGTCGGTTCATCGGTGTCGGCCACATCCAGCGGCTGCTGCGAGAGCCGCCATCGGAGCTGGTGTCCGCCGTACTGGACACGGACCTGGACGGGCTGCGGCCGGACGACGGACTGCAGGCCGTGAGCAAGTACCTGGCCACCTACAACCTGGTGGCCGCACCGGTGCTCGACGACGAGGGCCGGCTGCTCGGTGCGGTGACGGTGGACGACGTGCTCGACCACCTGCTCCCCGAAGACTGGCGCGAATCCGAACAGCAGGAGGTGGATCGCGATGCCCCGTGACGACCGAAGCTCCGACGACCGCCGCCTTCGCAGTACCACCGATCCGCGCCGGCTGCTCCGCAGTACCGCCGCCCGGCTGGACATCCCGCGGGATCTGCGCCGGACGTTCGTACTGCGGCCGACGTACGACGCGGATGCGTTCGGGCGGCTGTCCGAGCGGATCGCCCGGTTCCTAGGGACTGGGAAGTTCCTGGTCTACATGACCGCGACGATCCTGTTCTGGGTCGGCTGGAACATTTTCGCGCCGGCGCACCTGCGGTTCGACGAGTACCCGTTCATCTTCCTGACCCTGGCGCTCAGCCTGCAGGCGTCGTACGCCGCTCCTCTCATCCTGCTGGCGCAGAACCGGCAGGAGGCCCGCGACCGGGTCCAGTACGAGCGCGACCGCGACGTCGACGCCCGGTCCCGCGCCGACATGGAGTTCCTGGCCCGCGAGATGGCCTCGCTCCGGATGGCCGTCGGCGAGGTCGCCACCCGCGACTTCCTCCGCTCCGAACTGCGGTCGCTGCTGGCCGATCTGGATCGTGAAGACGACCGGGTTTGAGAGGGCGTGTGCAGAGTCCCCACACGCCCTCTGAAGCCTTTTGCGCCGAGCTACTCTCGCTAGCAGAGGTGAGTGCTCATGAAGAGTCGGTTCAAGCCGGACCGCGGGCTGACCAGCCGGATGGTGGTCACGAGCTTCCTGCTGGGCTTGCTGTACGTCGGCTTCGTCGCGCTGCTGATCGCGTTGACGAAGAGCGCCGTACTGGCCGTCGTGATTGCCGGCGGCATGCTGTTCGCGCAGTACTGGTTCTCTGACCGGATCGCGCTCTACGCCATGCGCGGCCGCATCGTGAGTCCGGAAGAGGCGCCACAGCTCCACGGTGTGATCGACCGGCTCTGCGCGCTGGCCGACATGCCCAAACCCAGGGTCGCGATCGCCGACGTCGACCTGCCCAACGCGTTCGCGACCGGGCGTAACCCCGACAAGGCGGTCGTCTGCGTGACGACCGGGATCCTCCGCCGGCTGGACACCGACGAGCTCGAAGGGGTGCTCGCGCACGAGCTGTCCCACGTCGCCCACCGCGATGTCGCCGTGATGACCATCGCGTCGTTCCTCGGCGTCCTCGCCGGACTGATCACCCGCTTCGGCCTGTACGGCGGCCTGGGCGGCGGCCGCGGCCGGGATCAGAACACCGCGGTGATCGTGCTGACGATCGTCCTGGTGTCGGCTGCCGTCTACGCGATCTCGTTCCTGCTGACGCGGGCACTGTCCCGGTATCGGGAACTCGCCGCGGACCGGGCCGGCGCGATGCTGACCGGGCGACCATCGGCGTTGGCGTCGGCGCTGACCAAGATCAGTGGGGACATCGCGCGAATACCGTCGCGCGACCTGCGGCAGGCGGAGGCGTTCAACGCCTTCTTCTTCGCGCCGGCCATCTCGGGCAAGGGCGTCTCGCTCTCATCGCTCTTCTCAACCCACCCGCCGCTGGAGAAGCGACTCGACCGCCTCGGTGTGCTCTCCCGCGAGCTGGGCGAGCAAGCTTAGACGCATGGGCCTTCTCGACATCTTGCTCGGGCGGAGCAAAGCCGTCCCGCCGAACCTCGATCAGCTCTTCTCGCTGCCGTCGGCCGCGATCACCTTGGAGACAGCCGCGGGCTACCGCGCAACCGGCAGCGGCTCGGTCTGCTTCAAGGCGGCCGAAGGCGGCGGCTTCTCGGCACTGCGCGAGGAGGTCGACCAGCTGCTGGCGCTCGACAACGGCAAATTCACCAGTACGACGGACAGCTACGGCTTCACCTGGCTGGTCCGGGACAACACCGACCTCGAGGAGCTGGTGACCGACCTGCATGCGGTCAACACCTCGCTCGTCGACCACGGCTTCGGCTCCGCCTTGCTCTGCACACTGGTGGCCTTCAGCAATGGCAGCAAGTCCCTCGGGCTCATCTATCTGTACAAGCGTGGCAGCTGGTACCCCTTCGTCCCCGCAGGCCCCGAACGCCGTGACAACGCGACAGAGCTCCAGATCAAGTCGATCATCGGCTCCGACCTGCGCTTCGAGCCGGACCTGAGCCGCTGGTTCCCGGTGTACGGCGCCCCGGGGCTGTGATCAGCCAGGCAAACGGAGCCTGATGCCGCTTGATTCTGCGACGCCGGAATCGAGGTATGCGTTGGCGCTACGCAGATCGGCGTCAGCAGCCTCGTAGCTACTCCAGTCGATCAATGCCGTCCAGCGCTGAGCGAAGTCCAGCACTGAGACCAGGGTCTGACCGTCACCAGCGCCATTGCTGACTCCGACAAGACCCGCCAGGTAGTTGTTGCGGTAAACCGTCGGGATGACGATCCGCACCTGCCCAGCCGTAGCCAGTTCAGCGTTCGCAAACAGCCGGGCAATCCGGCCGTTACCGTCGTCGAAGGGATGAACCTCGGTCAGGAGCAGCATGACCGCAACAGCACGCTGGAAGGGATCGGTCACGGCCGCAATCGCGTCGAAGCCTCGCAACAGGGTGCCCCGCACCATCTCTGGCGCGACGAAGGCGTATCCACCGGCGTAGTTCGGTAGCAGCTTGAACTGACCCGGACGTTTGTCATCGCGGGTGGCCATCAGAGTCGAGTGTCTCTCGACCAACAACTCCAGCAGATGGTCGCCTGAGACCGGGGCCGTCTGTGAGAGAACCGGATCCGAGGCGATCCGGTACGTCGCGGCAACATCATGTGCGTCCTGCGGCCTGGCCACCGGCACCTCGCCGTCGATGGCGATCCGGCGAGCCTCTTCCACGCCGAACTGCGTGCCCTCGATGAAGTTCGAGAAGTAGGACTCGAAGAAGGCCAACCACTCCCAGCGACCCTCGCCACCGACGGCAGGCCTGGGCACCGGCGGGACAGTCTGCAGGTAGCCGACCAGACGTTCGAGCAGATGCAGGCGGTGTTCGTCGTACGGCTCGCCGGCCAACCGGGCCGCGAGCCGCGACGATGTCAGCGGCGCGTTCGCGGTCGTGCCGAGCAAGGCCGCCAGCCGCGAGCGGACGTCCTCGACGTGACGCGTTCCGAAGTGCCCCGAGATGACATCCAACTGGGCAAGCAGACGGCTGACGCGGCCGGCACCGCCGACCCGGGCCTCCTCATCCATCCGGTCCTCCACCATGCGGAGTCCGGCGTACCTGGCGGGCTTGCCTTCACGCGGCCGGCCACGGGTCACAGCATTCTCGATCAACCCTCGCGCCGGTCCTGACAGCGATAGACCTTCGGGCATCGGCATGTCGCCCGGCAAGGCGCCAGGTCCAACCCGGACCGACAGAGTGAGCCCCGGCAGTGACAGGTCAGCCGTGCGCGGTGGCTCGGGATGACAGAGGAACAACCAGCCCTCGACCGGTTCGCCTCCGCTCAGCGCCGATCGGTCGCAGATCACCGCACCAGGCCACGTGTGAGCCGCCACCGCGAACCGGTGATGATAAGCGACCTTCTCGGGCGGCAGCGTCGCATCGATGGCATACAGACCGGGCGCGAGCCGGATCGCTCGTCCTGACTTGTGCATCCGGGACAGCGACGCACGATTGGTCGAGGTGACAAACTGGAGGCGGCCGGCAGGGTGCGGCGCGCTGTGAGCAACATTCATCGCGGAACTCCGGGGCTCCTCATCACCTGTAGTCAACATCTACAGAGTAAATATAGAGCCCGAGCAACAAATTCCCAATAATTACTTCTTCCTCAAGCACTCACTCCTGTCGACCTTGGGCTGGGTAAGGCCTGCCTTCCTGGAGGTAGGTCACACGGACCGTGGTCGGCGGTGTCTTCGGGAGCACGTAGCCTTGGGGTATGGCTCCCACTGCTGATCAGGTGACCACAGCGCTCGGTGGTGTGCTGGATCCGGAGATCAAGAAGCCGATCACGGACCTGGGCATGGTCGAGTCCGTCGTCGTACGCGAAGACGGCGTGGTCGCCGTACGGATTCTGCTGACCGTCGCGGGCTGCCCGATGAAGGACACCCTGCGGCGCGACACCACGGCCGCGGTCAGCAAGCTGGACGGCGTCACCGGGGTCGAGATCGACCTCGGCGTGATGTCGGCCGAGCAGCGGGCTGCCCTGCAGACGCAGTTGCGCGGCGGCGTGGCGGAGAAGGAGATCCCGTTCTCGCGGCCGGACTCGCTGACCAAGGTGTTCGCGATCGCGTCCGGCAAGGGCGGTGTGGGCAAGTCGTCGGTGACGGTGAACCTCGCGGTCGCGATGGCGCGGCAGGGATTGTCGGTCGGCGTACTGGACGCGGACATCTACGGGCACTCGGTGCCGGCCATGTTCGGCGTCGCGGACCAGCGGCCGACCGCGGTGGACGACATGATCATGCCGGTGCCCGCGCACGGCGTGAAGGTGATCTCGATCGGCATGCTGAAGCCGAAGCGGGACCAGGTGGTCGCCTGGCGCGGCCCGATCCTGGACCGCGCGCTGGTGCAGATGCTGGCGGACGTGTACTGGGGCGACCTCGACGTACTGCTGCTCGACCTGCCGCCCGGCACCGGTGACATCGCGATCTCGGTCGGCCAGCGGCTGACCAGCGCCGAGGTGATCGTGGTGACGACTCCGCAGGAGGCCGCCGCCGAGGTGGCCGAGCGGGCCGGGACGATGGCGCAGATGGTGCACCAGCGGGTGGCCGGCGTGGTCGAGAACATGTCCTTCCTGCCGTGCCCGCACTGCGGTCCGGAGCACCGGATCGAGATCTTCGGCAGCGGCGGCGGTGCGCGCGTGGCGGAGACGCTGTCGGCGCGGCTCGGTTACAAGATCCCGCTGCTGGGCGAGGTCCCGCTGGACGAGCGCCTCCGCAGCGGCGGCGACCTCGGTACGCCGCTGATCATGACGGACCCGGACACTCCTGCCGCGCAGGTCCTCGACAAGATCGCGGCGAAGCTCGGCGGCCGCCCCCGCGGCCTCCTCGGCCGTCAACTCGGTCTCTCCCCCGTCGGCCGGTAAACCGGCTGAAGGTGGCCGTCAGCTGGTGTTGACTTGGCAGGGTGCCGATTCCTCCTGAGCATCCGGTCCTGACCGACGGCGTGGTGACGCTGCGCGCCCCACGGCCCGACGACGTACCAGGTCAGCTCGAGCGCCATCGCGAGGATCCGGACCGCAGGTTCGACGCCGACGACGCGCGCCGCTGGATCACCTACGGAATCCACGAAGCCTGGAAGATCGGGACGCGACTCGTCTTCGTGATCGAATACCAGGGTCAGTACGCCGGAACCGTCGGCCTCGAGCCGGATCCGCACGGCAACGCCTCCATCCACTACGGCCTGGCCTCCCGCGCCCGTGGCGCGGGCGTCGCCTCACGCGCGGTCCGGTTGGCGCTCGACTTCGGGTTCGGCGAGTGCGGTTTCCATGTCGTGCACTGGTGGGCGCGTGTCGGCAACTGGCCGTCGAGACGGGTGGCATGGGCTACCGGCTTCCGGATGGGCGAAGCCATTCCCGGCTTCGGCGAGGAACATGGCCGCCGGGTCGACGCCTGGACCGGCTGGATCGGGCCGGACGACGAGCGGAAGCCGCGGCGGCCGTGGTTCGACCATCCGGTGCTGGAGACTCCGCGGCTCCGGCTACGGACCTGGCGGGACGACGAGATCTCGCGGATCACGACCGCCCGGACCAATCAGGCGACCGCGCACTTCCTGCCGTTCATCCCGCAGCCGTTCACGGCCGAGGACGCCCGCTTCTGGCTGAAGGACATGGCCGAGCAGGCGGCCGCCGGCCACCGCTACAACTGGTGCCTCGCCGACGCCGAGACGGACCTCGGCCTCGGCAACCTCACCCTCTTCAACCTCGGGTACGGCGAAGCGGGCGAACTCGGCTACTGGGTCCACCCGGATGCGCAGGGCCGCGGCCTGATGACGGAAGCCATCCGCCGCGTCGCCGACTGGTTCTTCTCGCCCGACGGGTACGGCGGCCACCGCCTGCTCATCCGCACCGCCGCCACCAACCAAGCCGCCCGCCGAGTCGCCGAATCAGCCGGCTTCCAACACGCCGGCACCGAACGCGAAGCCTTCCCCCTGGCCACCCACCTGGACGCCCGAGTCACCTACGACCTACTCCCCACCGACCTAACCCCCTGAGCCCCCAGCCGGGCGCAGGCACTCGTCGGCTCCCACCCGCCCGACCAACAAGTTCGCGGACTCGTGCTGCGAGTCAGCTGGGAGGGTTTCCTGGGATAGCGCCAGAAACCCTCCCAAGTCATGCGCAAAAGCCTCCAGCAATCGCGCAGGGCCAAGTCCGCACCTCCACCCGCAGCACAGCTGCGGTCAGGTGGAGTCGGCGGCACCGACCACCAGCCACGCGCATCGACCTGCGGCTTGGCTGGGGTTAGGTGGATTCTGGGTCGAAGGGGGCTCGCTGGCCGGCGGGGAGGCGTTCGGGGGTGGAGTCCATGAAGTCGGGGTCGGTGACGGGCTTGTCGTCGTAGTCGTCGGTGCCCTCGAGCAGGTGTTTGCGGACGAAGTTCCGCGGGTTGAGGTCCTGCAGTTCGAGGTCGGCGAACTCCGGGCCGAGCTCGTTGCGCAGGTCGTTCTGCGCGTTGCTGACCATCTGACGGACCTGGCGCAGCAGCCGGCCCGCCGTACGGGCGAACTCTGGCAACCGGTCCGGACCGAAGACGAGCACGGCGACGATCGCGATCACCACCAGCTCGAGTGGCCCGATGCCGAACATGTCCCCACCTTTCCTCGTTCGGCGACCAGGGTAGCCCGCCGGTGGTCAGCCCGCCTGCCGGGTCAGCCATTCCTGGACGCCCGCCGGCCGGCGAGCCTTCCGTCGTACTGCGTCTGCCGCCGAGGCGGCGGTAGTGCTGGGTGGCGGCGGTGGTGCTTGGTGCCGCTGGGTGGCGGCGGTGGTGCTTGGTGCCGCCGGGTGGTGGCGTACTGCGTTAGCCGATTTGCTGGCCGAGGGTGAGGGTTACCTCGCGGGAGCGGCCGCCGCGTTCGTAGGCGAGGCGGACATGCTCGCCGGGCTGGTGGGTGCGGATGGCGACGATCAGCGCCTCCGCGGAGTCCACCTGCTGGCTGTCGATCGAGGTGATCACGTCGCCGATCCGGATCCCCGCGCGCGCCGCCGGCGAGCCGGTGGTCACCTTGCTGACCCGGGCGCCGCCCTCGAACTGCATGTCCACCTCGGCACCGATCACCGGGTACGACGCTTTGCCGGTCGCGATCAGCTGCTGCGCCGTACGCCGGGCCTGGTCGATCGGGATCGCGAACCCGAGGCCGATGTTGCCGCTCTGGCCTTCCTCGCTGCCGCGGACGGTCGCGATCGCGGAGTTCACGCCGATCACGCGGGCGTTCATGTCGACCAGTGGGCCGCCGGAGTTGCCCGGGTTGATCGCGGCGTCGGTCTGCAGCGCGTTGATGAACGACGTCTCGCCCTCGCCGCCGGCGATGACCGGGCGGTTCTTGGCCGACACGATGCCGGAGGTGACGGTGCCGGCAAGGCCGAGCGGCGAACCGATCGCGACCACGTCCTGGCCGACGACCGCCAGGTCCGAGCGCCCGAACTGCACCGCGGGCGCGTCCAGACCGACCACCTGTACGACGGCCAGGTCGTACACCGGGGAGCGGCCGACCAGCCGTGCGGTCGCAGTCTTGCCCTTCTGGGTGACGACCTGGATCGAACCGCCGGTCGCCGCCGCGGACACGACGTGGTTGTTGGTCAGGATGTGGCCGGAGGTGTCGATGACGAAGCCGGAACCGGTCGCGTTCGAGTTGTCGGCGCCTTCGACCTTCAGCTGTACGACGCTCGGCAGCAGAGTCGCGGCGACGGCGGAAACCGAGCCACTGCGGATCCGCGGGTCGGTGCCGTTGCCGATCGGTGGGCCGGATGGTTCGGCGACCGGGTTGTCGTCGTGCAGGGCTACGACGCCGACGGCCGCGCCGACGCCGGCGAGCAGGCCGACGATCAGGGCGACAGCCGCTGCGATGGCGATGATGCGGTTGGACTTCGGCGGCGGGGCCGGGGTGTACGCGCGGGCCTGCTGCTGGTGCCAGTCGAGCGGCGGGGGCGGGGTGTAGCTCGGCTGGTACGCCGGGCGCTGGGTCGGCCAGGCTTGTCCTTGGTACACCGGCCGGAACCCAGGGTCCTCCGGCTTCCCGAAGCTCCGCTGACTGGTCGACCTCCCACCCGTCTGCTGCCGGTACGCCGCGTCACTCCCCGGCGTAGGCAGAGGCGCCGCACCCGCTCCCACCGCAGGCGGCACCAACGCCGTCAACGGCGAAGAACCGGCGCCTACGGCGCCGGGAGAGGAGTCTGCGCCGGGGGCGCTGGGAGAGGAGGGAGCGTCGAGCGTGCCGCCCGGGCTGGAGGAGGTGGTGCCGGGGGCACCCAGGGGGTCCGTCGAGCTGGCTGGGCCAGCGCCCAGTGCGTCAGCGGAGGGGGCGAGGGGGTTGGGGCTTGTGGGGTCAGCGTTGGTGGGGGGCGGGGAGCCGGGGGCCGTGGGCAGAGGGGTGGTGGGTTCTGCCTGGGGGGTCGGTACTGTCGGCTCGGCGTCGTCGCTGGTCACGGTGCCCGCCTCACGTCGTCGTCGTGGTCGTCGGTCGGCAGCCCGTCACGGGTCCCGGGAGGCACTGCCACCTTTGATTATCCCAGCTTCGAGGACAGCGCACCCATCGGAGTGAGCCACGTCGCGATTTTGGCCAGCCCGGCGCCCATCCGCTGGATCGCGGTGAGCTTGACCGGGATGTCGTGCGGGAACGAGCCGACCACCTGCCCGAGCATGTCCGGCGGCAGGTCGCCGATCAGCGTGTAGACGATCCCGCCGGACGACCAGACGACGTACGACGGCATCCCGTACCGCAGGTAGACACCCGGCGTCTGGGTGGTGGTGAACCCGGCGACAGCGGCCGGGTCCAGCGCACCACGCTGTTCGAACAGTGAGACGTTGAACAACCCGTCGGAGTACGAGAACTGCAGCGACCCGTTGGTGGTGTCCTGGTGGACGTCGTACAGCTTCAGCGACGCGGGCAGCTGCGGACTGCAGACCCAGCCTTCCGAGCGGAGGTTGTCGACCTTGCCCAGGCCGAGCGACTCGACTGCGCTCGGTGTCGTCGGCGGGAGGTGACCGATGAACTCCGAGTCCTCGATCTCCAGCTCGGTGAAGACTGTCGCCCGGACCATCGTCTTGCCGTCGGCGCTGAACAGCTGCCGCTGCAGCAGCAGACCGGTCGCCTTGTCGATCCAGAACCGCGCCGCCAGCGTCTGGTCGTCCCGGAGCGCCTCGACGAGTACGGCGGCCCGCCCGATGGTGTCCGTGCAGCACTTGTAGACGAGCTGGTACGTCGCCCGCAGCAGCGCCAGCGGCCCACCGTCCACAGAGTCACCAGAATGCGCAGCCCGCTGCACAAACGACTTAGCGCCTGGTGAGGACGACGAGCCGACCACGCTGATCTCCGACCCCTGTGAAGCCGCGTGGACGATGTCGAGCATGGCCGAGCTGGCGCCCTGCGGTCCCCAGGCGGTGATGATCTGCGTGCCGTGGTACGAGATCCGGTCCGGCGCGGCGGCGGCCTTCTGCAGCCAGCTGATCGCCGACGGCGAGTCCTCGTTCTGGACCGCGAAATGCTGGGCCGCGAAGGCAGGCGTGGGCATGCCGAAGCCGATCAGTGCTGTGCTGACCAGTACGGCGAGCCGGGAGAGGCTCACGCGTCAGCGTCCCGTCAGGGCCACCGGCTGCAGCGTCGGGCCCAGCCCGGCGTACCCAGCCCCGTTGAAGGAGTTCAGCAGCGCGACCGGGTCGCTGAACGGCGCTCCGCTCGTCGTACTGGCGTGGTCGGACGAGAAGCTCGCCACCGGCGGCTGCAGCACCGGCGGCTGCTCCTGCCGCGACGGGTCGCCCACGACGAAGGCAGTGCCGAGCAGTGACGCAACGGCCGCAGCGGAACCAGCCGCACCCAGTACGCCGGTACGACGGCGCGATCGAGTGGTCCGGGGAGCACCAGGCCGGCTGGCACCGGTCCGCCCGGCTGGGAACGCGGATCGCTGTGGGAAGAGCGAGACGGCCGGTGTGAGCACCGGGCGGATCTCTTCACGCGGCTCCGGCGAGAACGACGAGACGCCCATCAGACGCTGCATCAGGTCACTGGAAGGCTCCTGCGGCTCCAGAGCGGCCATCCGGGCCTTCAGGCGACGCTGGGCGTCCACCTCGGCCCGGCATGAGTCGCAACCGACCAGGTGGCTCAGCACCTTGTCCCGGGAGTCGTGGTCCAGCTCGCCGTCGACGACGGCGCTGAGCTTGTCCATGGGGTGCTGCAGCGTCACCGGAAGTCACCACCCAACGCTCCGTCGACCGGCGGACCACCGACCCTGGTCTGGCCACTCCGTGGCGCGCGGTGCTCGAGGTGCTTGCGCAGCATCGACCGGCCCCGGTGGATCCGGCTCCGGACGGTCCCGAGCTTCACATCCAGTACGTCGGCGATCTCGTCGTACGTCATGCCCTCGATGTCGCAGAGGACCACGGCGGCGCGGAAGTCCTCGGGGAGCGCGTCGAGCGCGTCCTGCACGTCATGGTCGAACTGGTCGGAGTCCAGCTTCTCGGCCGGGCCCTCGCCCTTGGCCGGCAGCCGGTCGTGCGCGTCCTCGGGCAGGCCGTCGAACCGGATCCGCTGCCGGCGGCGGGCGCCGTCCAGGAACAGGTTGGTGGTGATCCGGTACAGCCAGCCCTCGAAGGTGCCGGGCGTGTACGACGACAGCGAGCGGAAGACCCGGACGAAGACCTCCTGGGTCAGATCCTCGGCGTCGTGCTTGTTGCCGGTCAGCCGGTACGCGAGCCGGTAGACGCGGGCGGAATGGGTACGGACGATCTCGTCCCAGGACGGCAGCGGGTCCGGCACCGGCTGCAGGGCAGGCGCCATGGAGATGTCGGCCGGCTTCACGGCAACGCCTCCCTGGGTCCTCTCGGCAATGAGCGTGAAGGCCATGGTGCCGCGGTCACCGTCCTCTGCGCACGTCGGGAACACCCGGGTTCTACCCTGAGTTGCTCGTACGACGGCTCAACGCGGCGCCCCGACCTGAAGTTCCCGGCCGTGACATTCCACGGGGCCTCCCAAGGACTAGACGCGCTGACAGCCACTTTCGTTGATTCCTACTTCTCCTCGATCACCGCGATGGGATCGCCGTCGCGGACGACCTCACCCTCGGTGACCTTCAGCTCCACGATCGTGCCGGCCACCTCGGCTAGCACCGGGATCTCCATCTTCATCGACTCCAGGATGACCAGCGTGTCATCCGGACCGACCGTGTCCCCGGCCTTGGCAGTGATCTTCAGCACGTTCGCCACCAGCTCCGCGACCACTGTGTGACTCACGCGACTGCTCCTTTTCCGGGGACGCGGTCGATCCTAGACGCTCACGCCCTGGGCTTCGCAGCGACAGCAGCTGCAGCCGCCACCGGGTCCAGCCGGACAGTTGAATCCGGCTGGGTTCTTGGCCTCCGCCACACCGGTACCCCAGGTCAGCCAGCCCTGGCGTCCCGTGCCGTCGTTCTCGTTGATCACCACAGTGCTCGACAGCAGCCGGTCATCCGGCGCCAAACCCAGCGTTGTCCACGGAATGGCGATCTCGTACGTCGTGGTGTGGGCAGTCGCATCACGAACCACCTTGGCCTGGACGCCAGGCGGCGTACCGGCAAGGTCCACGGGTGACCAACGCCAGGTGTCCACGGTGCCCGCGTCGGTCAGTGCGGCGCCGATCTCCTGCGTTCTGGCCGCCTCACCGGGTGCACCGGCCGTCATGCCGATCTGCAGGCTGTCACCGGCCCAGATCGAGCCGTTAGACCTCAGGGTCGCCGGGCTCGATAGTTCGCCACCCGGGTCCGGCTGGCGCAGGTCGGCGTACAGAACTTCCGCGGCCGCCGCTCGGCCGGATTCACGTACACGCGCTCGCAATCCACGGCCGCACAAGAGCCGAGGGCTTTGAAGCCATGGCCGGCCGCGAAGCTCGCCAACCCGAGCGCGGTCGTCGCCGCCAGCCAGTCGGCCCACGAGGCGCCCGGCTTCGCCACGTGCAGATGCCACGGCGACCCGTCGTGATCAGACAAGTACGGGCGTACGGCGTACTCGGCGAGCAGTTCGTTGAGGAGGCGTGCAGCCTCGGCAGGGTCGGCGTGGAAGACGGGCCGGATCCGTTCCCGGACAGCATGGACGGCGGCCAGGTCGTTCTCGTCCAGCGTGATCGGCTCGGACTCACCATGCTCGAGCAGGAACGCACGGACGTCACCGGGTGTCGTCAACTGCTCGGGCTCGAGCGTCCGCGTGTTGACCAGGTCGACCGCGAGTCGAACCTGCCGGTCTGGCGTTTGAATCTCCACAACATCTCCTCTGCGTAACGCATTTGTTAGTGTAACGCGTAACTAGACTTTTTGCGTTACAGGGAGGCGTAGGTGTTCAGCTATTACCTGGCAGCGACCCTGGCCAGACTTGCTGACGAGATGGTCGCGTTCACGGTCGTCTTGCTTGTGCTGGAGCGTACGGACAGTCCAGCGCTGGCAGGCGTCACCGGAGCCGCGTACGCACTGCCGGCGGTTGTCACCGGACCGTTGCTCGGCGCTTGGCTGGACAGGACGCCGTACCGCCGTACCGCGCTCGCACTCAACCAGGCGGTGCTGGGCGTGGTCATGCTCAGTCTGCTGGCCGTGGTCGGCCACAGTGCGCACTGGATGACTCCAGCGCTCGCCGCCGTAGCCGGAGCGACTCTGCCGATGGTGAGCGGCGGCTTCACGAGCATGCTGCCGAGTCTGGTGCCTAAGGCTCAGTTGGCGCGCGCCAACTCCTTCGAGGCGGCGAGCTTCGGTGCAGCCACGATCACTGGCCCAGCTGCCGCGGCGACCATCGCCGCGACAGTCTCCGTGGAAGCGGCCGCGGTAGTCATCGCCGTAGCCGCCACACTCAGCGTCCTGGCCATCTCTCGTCTCCCCGCGCTGCCACCGACGCAGGCCGCCGCAGAGCCGTTCCTGCCATCGGTCCTCGGCGGTCTGGCTCACCTCGCCCGTACGCCGAGGCTGCGGGCATCCACGGTCACGACCACGATGGTCATGGGCGCGTCCGGCATCCTGCTGATCACACTGCCCCTGCACATGGCCTCGGTAGGCATGCCGAAGTCCGCAGCCGGCTACCTCTGGACTGCCCTGGAGATCGGCAGCGTCACCACAGCTCTCCTGCTCGGCCGCCTCCAAACCCGCTGGCGCCCCGAGTACGTCGTCATCGTCGCCGCAGGCGCATCCGGCCTCGCCATGACCACCTGGCCGCTCGCCACAAGCTTCGTCGTACTCCTGCTGCTCGCGGCCGCCACCGGCCTCGCCGAGGGCCCGATGCTCCCCGCCATGTTCGCCGCCCGCCAGCAGTACAGCCCCGAGTCCCTGCAGGGCCGGGTGAGCACCATCGCCGCCAGCCTCCGAGTAGGCACCTCAGCCCTATCCCAAGCCACCGCCGGCCTCCTCGTCCCGCTGATAGGCACTGATAAGGCCCTACTGGTCGTAGCCCTAACCCTCCTCACCGCCGCCGCACTCGGCGCTATCCCCACAAAGGTTCCCGCACATGCTTGAAGCCTGGGTCCACGGCTGGACCATCTCCCGCAACACCGCCGCTCCGGTGCGGATCCCCGCCGGCTACCGCATCGACGTAGGCCTCCCGGGTCACCTCGTGCGCTACGTCCTCCACCAGTACGACGCCGACCTCGTGAGCCGGCAGCACCAGCCGCACACCTGGCTGAAGATCCGAGGCGAGGTGCCTCTGGACAAGCCTTGGCAGGTCCAGCAGCTGGAGTACCTCATGACCACCGCCGCCCTGACTCCAGCCACACCTTCGTCGCGTGAAGTGGAGATAGTGCGACAAGGCAGCGTCATCGACGCCACCGTGAGAGCCGCCGATGGCACCGTGGCGGCTCGAGGCAAGGCGGCGCTGACCGGTGACTCCGCCATGTTCGACCAGATCGAGACCCACCCGCAGCACCGCCGCCGCGGGTTGGGCAGGACCGTTATGAGCGCCCTGTCAGCCGCAGCCCAGCACGCCGGCGCGACAACCGGCGTACTCGTGGCAACGGAGGACGGGCGCGCCCTCTACACAGCCCTGGGCTGGACCGTCGACGCTCCCATCACCGCAGCACGCCTTTGACACCTGCGGAGGTGGGGTTATCCCGAAGTGGATTCGGTGGAAAACCTGATGTTGGTGGGGCTTGTCCGGCACATACGGTCACCGCATGAAGATTCTGAGCGCCACCCTCGCCACCCTGATGTTTGCCTCCGGCACCAATTTCCCGTCGGCTCAGCTGGACCAGCTCGTCAGCGACCGCGCCGCGTCCGCCGCTCTGCTCGCCGTCGACGATTCCGAGGGCCGGCAGAGCGATGCCGCGGGCGACGCCGTGCCGTCCGGGTACTTCCGGATCGGCAGCGTCACCAAGACGTTCGTCGCCACGGTCGTGCTCCAGTTGGTCGATGAGGGACGGCTGTCACTCGACGACCCGATCGATCGCCACCTTCCAGGCCAGGTGCCGAACGGCGAGAACATCACGGTCCGTCAGGTCCTCAACCACCAGAGCGGCATCTACGACTACGCGCACGACGCCGGCTATTCGACCAACCGCTGGCGCGGCACCGAACGGTTCCGCCACTTCGAGCCCGGGGAACTACTGGCCGTCGCCTTCAGCCATCCGCCGTACTTCTCCCCAGGTCAGGGATGGCACTACTCGAACACCAACTACGTGATCGCGGGACTCCTGATCGAACGGCTCACCGATCACTCGTACGGCGCCGAGATCGCGCGACGGATCCTGCTGCCTCTCGGCCTCAGCCAGACGAGCGTCCCCGGCGACCGCCCCGGTCTGCCCAGGCCACATGCCCGCGGGTACGCGGAAGTCGACGGCAAGCTGGCCGATGCCACGCTGATGAATCCGTCGCTGGACTGGGCCGCGGGTGAGATGATCTCGACCACCCGCGACCTGAACCAGTTCTTCGACGCCCTCCTGGGCGGCCGATTGATCAGCCCCGCTGCGCTCGCCGAGATGCGGGGTTATGTCCCAGCGACCTCGCTCTTCGACTATGGCCTCGGACTCCAGCGGTTCCATCTGCCGTGCGGCAAGACCGTCGAGGGTCACAGCGGCGAATTGCTCGGCTACACGACTTATTCACTGCACGGAAGCGAGATCCAGGCCACCCTGTCGTACAACCCATTGCCGAGCGCCGACCCAGCCACCACCCTCATTTCGCTGTTCAGCACCATCTACTGCTGAGCAGACGTCAGTCAGTCGAGGATGACGGAGCGGGTGAGGCTGCGGGGCTGGTCGGGGTTGAGACCTAGGGCCAGGGACTTGGCGACGGCGACGCGCTGGGCGACCACGAGGGAGGCCATCGGGTCGATGGCGGGGTGGTGGATGATCGTGGCGCCGGTGGCGGTGACGTCGTCGAGCAGGCCCGCCGGGGGCTCGCCGAAGACCCAGACGCCGCGGCCGGGCTGGGCGATCGCGATCGGGCCGTGCCGGTAGTCCATCGCCGGGTACGCCTCCGTCCACGCTGACGCGGCCTCACGCTGCTTGAGGGCCGCCTCGTGCGCCAGGCCGACGGTCCACCGCGTGCCGACGTACGTGACCTGCTCCAGCTTGGACAGCTCGTCTACGTCGATGGTCAGCGCGGTCTCCGCGTCCGCGGCGGCCTGCTGGAGGTCCTCCCCCAGCGACGCGCGGAGCAGCGCCAGGGTGGTTGTGGCGAAGCGCGTCTGTACGACGGACTGCTCGTCGGCGAAGTCCAGCAGGATGGTCTGGTCGGCGAGCTCGACGATCGGCGAGTCCGCCGTAGCGGTGATCGCGACGGTCGGGAGGTCCGTACGGCGGATCAGCTCCAGCACCTCGGTCGTCGTACCGGACCTGCTGATCACGACTACGACGTCGTACGGGCGTCCGGCCGGGAACTCCGAGCCGGCGAACGCGTCGGTCTCGCCCTGGCCGAGGTCCTCGCGCAGAGCGGCGTACGCCATCGCCATGAACCAGGACGTGCCGCAGCCCACCGCCGCGACCCGTTGACCGGGCTTCGGCAATGCGCCACCGTACTGCGCGAAACGGTCCGCGACCTGTCGCCAGAGGGCTGGCTGAGTGGCGATCTCAGTACTCACGTATGGCGTCTGGGTCATGTCGTCTCCGCACTTGTCGTGGTCGAAACTGCTCGAACGTGATCGAATGGTGCCAACCAGCCGCCATCCGGCTGACCGATTGTGTGAAGGAGGAGCCCCGGGTGAAGCGTTATGAACGCCTGAACACCTTGCTCGAGTCGCTCGCCGAGAAAGGCGCCATCGACGTCGACGAGCTCGCCGAGCAGTTGCACGTGTCCGCGGCGACGATCCGGCGCGACCTGGACCACCTGGGCAAACAACAGCTCCTCACCCGGACCCGCGGCGGCGCGGTCGCCAACGCGGTGTCGTACGACCTGCCGCTGCGCTACAAGACTGCGCGTTTCGCGTCGGAAAAGCAGCGGATCGCGCAGGCCGCGGCCACCCTGGTCCGGCGCGGCATGGTGATCGGCATGAACGGCGGCACCACCATCTCCGAGGTGGCGCGGACGCTGGCGACCCGCCCGGAGCTGTCCGCCGAGCACGGCGAGCCCGCGTTCACCCTCGTCACCAACGCGCTGAACATCGCCAACGAGCTGATCGTCCGGCCGCACGTCAAGATGGTGCTCACCGGCGGCGTCGCCCGGCCGCAGTCGTACGAGATGATCGGGCCCCTGTCGCACCGGATCCTGGCCGACCTGTCGCTGGACATCGCGTTCATCGGCGTCGACGGGATCGACGAGACCGGCGCCACCGCGCACCACGAGGGCGAGGCGAACATCAACCAGCTGATCGTCAGCCGGGCCGCCAAGGTCGTCGTGGTCGCCGACTCGTCCAAGCTCGGGCAGCGCGCGTTCGCCCGGATCTGCGAGCTGAGCGAGATCGACACGCTCGTCACCGACGCCCAGGCCGACGAGTCCCAGCTGGGCATCTTCAAGGAAGCCGGCATCGACGTCATTCGCGCGTGAGCCTGCAGCACCGCACATTCGCGTACCTCCTCTCGAGAGATCAGTCTTGCCTGCTGAAGACGATCATATCTGATCCTTGGGGCGTAGTTATGAGCAAGAGTGCGCAGTCCCGGCGCGGGAGACACGGGAACGGGACTTCGTGCCGCTAGGCTTCGGATCAGCATGAGTAGCGCAGCGGCACAACCATGGCCAGAAACCTGGGAGGGCATCATCGCCACCGGCATCGACCCGACGTCCTGGGCGTACGCCGAGGACTACACCGGTGAGGACGAAGTCGTCACCGGTGCGCGGGCGAGCGCCCAGGACAGCGGCATCGCCGCGATCGGACCCGGTGCGGCCGCCGCGCTGAGCCTGCTCGCCGCCAGCGCGAGCGCGAAGGCGGTGGTCGAGATCGGCACCGGCACCGGCGTCTCCGGGCTGGCGCTGCTGCGCGGCATGCGCGCCGACGGCACCCTGACCACGGTCGACATCGACGCGGAGAACCAGCGGCTGGCCCGCAAGACGTTCCTCGACGCCGGCGTCCCATCGAACCGGTTCCGCCTGATCGCCGGCGCTGGGCTGGACGTCGTCACCCGGCTGACCGACGGCCACTACGAC
Source organism: Kribbella antiqua (assembly GCF_004345665.1). Taxonomy (GTDB): domain Bacteria; phylum Actinomycetota; class Actinomycetes; order Propionibacteriales; family Kribbellaceae; genus Kribbella; species Kribbella antiqua. The sequence continues at coordinate 11,207 of NZ_SLWR01000008.1, read as the reverse complement.
CTGGTGTTCTGCGACGCCGATCGGCGCGAGAACACGGCGTACCTGCACGAGGCCCTCCGCCTGCTCCGGCCCGGCGGCGTCGTCGCCTTCGCCGGCATCCTCACCGGCGGCCGCGTCGCCGACCCGGCCCACCGCGACCCCGACACCACCGCCTTGCGCGACCTCATCCGCGCCGTCCGCGACGACGACAACCTCGTCTCCGCCCTCCTCCCCACCTCCGAAGGCCTCCTCACCGCCGCCAAACGCCTGGCCTGAACGCGCCGCGGGTCCGACCTGACACAACTCCTGGGGACGCGGCACAGGCTATTACCTGGTCAAACCCCCGAGTCGGTGTGCCAAGCCCCGGTCAGCTCGTCAGGCGGGTGAGTTCGGCAGTGACGTCGTGCCAGGCTTCGGATTCGGGGTCTATGAGGTCGAAGTGGGCGGCGCCTTCTACTCGGTGGAGGCGGGCGGTGGGGTGGGCGGAGAAGTAGGACTCGGTGACGGTGATGGGGACGCGAGTGTCGGCGGTGCCGTGGACGAGAGACACCGGGGCGATCGAGGCGGGGAGGTGGACCGGGTCCAGGTCGTTGCGGACGCCACTGCCGATGAAGTCCTGTACGGCGCCCTCGTCGAGACCCAGCCGGTCCGCCATCAGCAGGTCGGCGACCGGCGCCAGCGCGATCACTCCACGCAGACGGACCGGGTTGAGCGTCGTGGCCGCCCAGAGGGCAAGCTGGCCGCCCGCGGAGTGGCCCATCAGTACGTAGCCCGCGTGGACGTCGGCCAGGTCGGGCAGCCGGTCGATCGCCGTACGGATGTCGTCGGTGGTGGCGTCCGGGTCGCCGGGCTCGCGGCGGTACTCCAGCGACAGGACCGGCCAGCCGAGGTCGGACAGTGCCTCACCGAGCGGCCGGGCGTGCATCCGGTCGAACTCCGGCCGCCAGAACCCGCCGTGGATGAAGACCACCAGCGGCCGGTACTCCTTGGCGTGCCAGTAGTCGATCACCTGATCCGGATGGTCGCCGTACCGGAGTTCCTCGTCAGGCTCACGCGCTTCGCGCGAAAGTACCGATCGGTCTTCCTTCATCAGACCTCCCGAGGCTGCGCCGAACCAAGAAAATGCAAGGCGTTGGTCTCCAGCAGCTTGTGCTGCTGGTCCGCGGTCAGGAAGCCGGCCTTCCGTACCACCTCCCCGACCGGCCGTTCACCCAGTGGATAGGGATAGTCACTGCCGACCAGAACGCGGTCTTCCCCCAAGGTATCCACAAGTAGCCGTAAAGATGCAGATCCGAACACCACCGTGTCGACGAGGAACCGATCCAGATAGTACGACGGTGGATGCTCAGAGCAACCACGTACGACGTCCCCACGCCGGTGCCAGGCGTTCTCCAGCCGGCCCAGCCAGAACGCGAAACTCCCGCCTCCATGGGCGAAACAGATCCGCAAAGACCGCGGCAGCGCGTCGAACGCACCGCCGAGGATCATTGCCAGCAGCGACAAATGCGTCTCGGCCGGCATCCCGGTCAGCCAGCGGGCCATCCAGCGGTCCAGCCGCGGACCGCCCGGCATGTCCCACGGATGCACGAGAACCGGCGTACCGGTCTCCGCACAGTGGTTGAGGAAAGCAACGATGCCGGCGTCGTCGAGGTCCTTGTCGCCGACATGGTTGCCGATCTCGACACCGACGTGTCCGGCGGCCAGGCAACGATCGAGCTCGGCACACGCGGCGTCCGGATCCTGCAGTGGAACCTGGCAGAACGGGACGAAACGGTTGTCACCGGCAAGCGTCGCCAGGGTGAGATCGTTGAAGATGCGCGCGACCTTCACCGCCTGGTCCGCCGGTCGCTCGTACCCAAAGAACACCGGTGTCGGAGACACCACCTGGAGATCGATGCCGTCGGCATCCATGTCGGCACGCCGCACGGCCGGATCCCACGTCTGCGGGCCGATGGGGCGGAACTCCGCCACGCCGACCATGATCATGGCGGACCGCTCGGAGTCGATCCGCAGCCACGGCCAGCCGGAGCCGCCGCACGCTACCGAGAGATCCGGCCAGCCCTTCGGCACCAGGTGCGTGTGAACATCAACCGTCATCCGCCACCCCTCCCACCACCGCGCCGTTTGGTTGGTTCACCCACCTCGTTGTGGGTTCCCCGCCCGCATGCAGGGGGCGAACCCACCATTTGGTGGGTGAACCCATCAAATGGCAACGGTCATGAGGCCTTGCCGGGGTGCACCGTGCCGCACTTGGGGCAGGTCCGCGCTTCTTCGCTTTCGTAGAAGGCGTTGAACACCGGTGGCAGGTCGGCGACGATGTCGGTCACCTGGAGCTCGACCTCGTGCACGACGCCGTTGCAGTTGGCGCAGTACCAGCGGAACTTCTCCAGCGTGCCCTGCTCGCGGACTCGTTCGATCACCAGGCCGATCGAGTCGGCGTCGCGCTGCGGCGAGTGCGGCATGTTCCGCGGCAGCACCCACATCTCGCCCTCGTTGATGTCCACCCGGGCCGGCCCGTCGTCAGTCATCACGTCGACGTGCATGGTGCCCTTGATCTGGTAGAAGAACTCCTCGTACGGGTCGACGTGGAAGTCGGTGCGCTGGTTCGGCCCGCCGACCACCATGGTGATGAAGTCGTCCCCGGTCGGGAACATCTGCTTGTTGCCGACCGGCGGCTTCAGCAGATGCTTGTTCTCCTCGATCCACTCCGGAAAGTTCGTCGACTCCAAGTTGACCATCACTGACTCCTTTGCGGGATCGCCGCTACGGCCTGTATCTCGATCAGCAGCTGGGGATGCGGCAGCTGATGTACTGCGACAGTCGTCCGAGCCGGCCCTGACTCGTCGAAAAACTCGGCATATACCTCGTTATAGCCCCCGAAGTCGTTCATCGACACCAGGTACGTCGTCACACTGACCAAATCCTCGAGCCCAGCCCCCACCGCCCCGAGAATGTCCCGAATATTCTCCAGCACCGCCCGAGTCTGCTCCCGAATATCCAACGAGACGGTCCCCAGCGAATCCACCGAAGCCCCCGCGATCGAGTTGTCCACCCGTCGGCTGGACGTCCCCGACACAAACGCAAACCCACCCGCCACCTTCACATGCGGAAACCGCCCCCGCGGCACCGCCTTCCCAGGCACCACGGTCATGTCAGCTCCACGCAGACGTTGGTGGGTTCGGAGTAGAAGTCCAGGGAGTGTCTGCCGCCTTCGCGGCCTACGCCGGAGAGTTTCATGCCGCCGAAGGGGGTGCGGAGGTCGCGGAGGAACCAGGTGTTGATCCAGACGATGCCTACGTCGAGGGCGGTGCCGGCGCGGTGGGCTCGGCTGACGTCGCGGGTCCAGACGGTGGCGGCGAGGCCGTAGTCGGAGTTGTTGGCCAGGGCAAACGCTTCCTCTTCGGTGTCGAAGGGGGCAATGTGGCAGATCGGGCCGAAGATCTCTTCGGTGTTCGTACGCGCGTCCGCAGCAAGAGCAGTCACCACGGTTGGTTGCACGTAGCAACCGCCGTCGCGGGCGTCGCCAAAAGACGGTACGCCGCCACCGGTCAGGACGTCAGCACCTTCGCGCCGGGCCAGGTCGTAGTACGAGAGAACTTTGTCGCGGTGCTGCTTCGAGATCAGCGGCATGTTCATCGTCGCCTCGTCGGCGGGCCAGCCGTAGGTCAGCTCCGAGGCGCGCTGGGACAAGCGAGCGCAGAATTCGTCGAAGATCGGCCGCTCGACGTAGAGGCGTTCGGTGCACAGGCAGACCTGCCCACCGTTGGTGAAGACCGACCGCACCGATCCCTCGACCGCGGCGTCCAACGAGCAGTCGGCGAAGATCAGACCGGCGTTCTTCCCGCCGAGCTCGAAGGACAGCGCCTTGACCCGATCCGCGGCCGCCTTCGCGATCGCCGTACCCGTGGCGGATTCGCCCGTGAACGTGATCGCGTCGACCCCTGGATGCCGGGTGAGGTACTCCCCCGCCGACGACGGGCCGAAGCCGTGGACCAGGTTGAAGACCCCAGGCGGTACGCCGGCCTCAGCCATCACCTCGGCCAAGACTGTCGCCGATGCCGGGGTTTCCTCGGACGGCTTCACCACGACAGCGTTGCCGCAGGCAAGCGCCGGGGCGACTTTCCAGGTCAGCAACAGCAGCGGCAGGTTCCACGGGACGATGATCGCGACCACACCGACGGGCTTGCGTACGGCGTAGTTCAGCGCCCGGCGGCCATCCGGCAGGACCGTCGTGTAGGACTCCGTCGACGCGGTCGTCGCGAAGTCCGCGAAAGCCCGGAAGTTGGCCGCACCGCGCGGGATGTCGAGCGTCCGCGCCTGGCTGATCGACTTGCCGGTGTCACCGACCTCGGCTGCCACCAGGTCGTCGAACCGCCGCTCGAGCACGTCCGCGACCCGCCGCAGTACGACGGCCCGCTCCTGCTCGCTCATCCGGCCCCACGGGCCCTTCAACGCCGCCCGAGCAGCCTGCACCGCCGCGTCGACAGTCTCAGCGGACGCCTCACACACGTCGAAGATCTGCTCACCCGTCACCGGGCTCAGCTTCGCGAAGGTCGACTGGCCCGAGACGAACGAGCCGTCGACGAAGTTGCGCAACAACCCGACCGAGCGCGGTTGCCCGGTCAGCAGCTCCGGTGTCCAAAGGCTCATGGCCGCCTCCAAACCCGCCAAGCGGCGGCGAGTACGCAGGCCGCGGCCGCTACCGATGCCCCGAGTGCCTGATGCTGGCGACGTACCCGGCGCTGGACTTCGGCGTACGGCGTCGTGGAAAACGACACCAGCTCATAGCGCGAAACGTAGGTCCCCGGCAGCAGGCGCTCCAGAAAGTGCTCGATCTGCTTGGTCAGCCGGAAGACCGGCGACGCGACCTTGTCCCGCATCTCGACGAAGTTGGCCAGCGCCATCTCCGCGATCGCCTCGGTGTTCTCCCGCCGGCGCGCCTCGAACAGCCGCAGCGCCCGGGCCCACGAGCCGCCGGTGTCGTCCAGGCATCGATCCAGCTCGACCACGTCCTCGAAGGCGCAGTTCGCGCCCTGCCCGTAGAACGGGACGATCGCATGGGCGGCGTCCCCGAGCAGCGCCGTCCGCCCATGCGCCTGCCACGGCAACGTGTGCACGGTGCCCAGTACGCCGACCGGGTTGTTCAGGTAGTCGTCCACCAAATCCGGCGCCAACGGCAACAAATCTGGATAGTGCTCGGCAAAGTAGGCAGAGACCTCTGCTCCGGTTGTCAGAGCATCGAAAGATCCGGCAGGCCAGAAAAGCGTGCAAGTAAAGGACTTGTCCGGGTTGGGCAACGCGATCATCATCGACGTACCCCGCGGCCAGATGTGCAACGCGCCTGGATCCAACGCGAATTCCCCATCCACAGCAGGGATCGAGAGCTCTTTGTAGCCGTAGTCAAGGAAATCGACGTCCTCGGCAACGATGCCCTCGGCAAGCAATTGCTCCCGTACGGCGGACCCGGCTCCGTCGGCGCCCAGCACCACGTCCGCCGACACCGACACCTTCCCCGACGGCGTCGCGAACACCATTCGCCCGGACGCGGAGTCCAGCTCCACCAGCCGATGCTCGAAGACCACCGACACCCCAGGCGCGGCCGACGCCGCGGAGAGCAGCGCGTTGTTCAGCGCACTCCGGCTGATCGAGTTGATCGCCCGATCACCGGAGGCCGCGTACGGCTGAAAATCCAGCGGCCCCGAGACCGGATGGATCATCCGCCCCTTCATCGGCAGCGCGTCCGCCATCACCTGGTCGACCAGCCCGATCCGCCGCAACGCGTCCAGCCCGCGCTCCGAGATCGCCAGGTTGATCGACCGCCCGCGCTCGACCTGCCCGACCCGCGGATCCGCCCGCCGCTCGTACACCGAAACCGACAGCCCACGACGGGCCAGGAAACACGCGAGCAGGCTCCCGGTCAGCCCTGCTCCGACGATCGCGACCTTCATGACGCCGGCACCGCCTCGGCCAGCGCGGTCGCCGCACGCCAGCAGTCGTGGTACGTCGAATACAGCGGCACCGGCGCGAGCCGCAGTACGTCGGGTTCCCGGGCGTCGGCGATCACGCCGTACTCGAACCGCAGTCGCGAAGCCAGCTCCCCGGCCTTCAAGCCCTCGATCCGCAGCGACAACTGCGCACCCCGCCGCGCAGGATCCGACGGCGTGATCACCCGCAGCGGAAGCGCGGACAGCAAACCAGCCAGGTACGACGTCAGCCGCACACTGCGCTCGCGCAACACCCCGATGCCGATCTTGTCGAAGATCTCCAGCGACGTCCGCACCGGGCTCATCGAGAAGATCGGCGGATTCGACACCTGCCACGCGTCCGCCGACACCGGCGGCCGCGACTCCGGCCGCATCTCGAACCGCGTCGCCGCCTCCGTGCTCCACCACCCCTCGAACCGCGGCACATCGCCACCCAGATGCCGCTCGTGAACGAAGGCCCCGGCCAGCGCACCCGGCCCCGAGTTCAGGTACTTGTAAGAGCACCAAGCGGCGAAATCGACGTCCCAGTCATGCAACGACAGCGGCACGTTCCCGGCCGCGTGCGCGAGATCCCAGCCCACCACAGCACCCGCCGCATGCCCGGCCGCGGTGATCGTCGGGATGTCCATCAGCTCACCGGTCAGGTAGTTGACGCCGCCGAGGAGAACCAACGCGACGTCACCACCGAGCTGCTCGACCACGTCCGCCGTACGCAGGCAGTCCTCGCCCGGTCGCGGCCGGAGGCGGATGATCGCGTCCTCGGCGTCGTACCCGTGGAAACGAGCCTGCGAGCGTACGGCGTAACTGTCCGACGGGAAGGCCGAGTCCTCGATCACGATCCGGTGCCGCGAACGGGTCGGGCGGTAGAACGAGACCATCAGCAGGTGCAGATTGACCGTGAGCGAGTTCATCACCACGGTCTCGCTGGGCAGCGCACCGACCAGCCGAGCAGCGGGCCCGGTCAACAGTTCGTGGTACGGCAGCCACGGGCGCGCGGCGTCCAGATGCCCCTCGACGCCCAGGGCAGCCCACGCATCGAGGTCCTCGAGCAGCTCGGTCCGGGTCGCGCGCGGCCGCAGCCCGAGCGAGTTGCCCGCGAAGTACGCGACCTCCGGATAGTCGCCGCCCTGCGCAGGCGGTACGTCGAAGAGCTCCCGATGCCCAGGATCTCCGGCATCGAGCTCCAGAGCCTCGGCCTCGCTCACGCCTCGGCGACCTCGCCCTTCGCCTCGGCAGACTCGGCGACCCCGGCACCCGCGGCCCCGGCATCCGCGACCTCGGCAGACTCGGCGACCTTGGTGGCCTCGCCGGCCGTCTCGCCGCGACCCGGCTCGATCAGGTGACCCTTGCCGAGCACGGTGACGCCGCCCTTGGACACGGTGAAGCCGCGCTCGCGGTCGAGGTCCGGGTCGACGCCGATCTCGACGCCGTCCGGGACGACCACGTTCTTGTCCAGGATGACGTTCTTCAGCACCACGTTCGCGCCGATCTTGCAGTTGTCCATGATCACCGAGCGCTCGATCGTGGCGCCCGAGCTGACGATCACGTTCGAGCCGATCACCGAATGGTCCACACAGGCGCCGGAGACGATCGAGCCCTGGCAGACGATCGACTCGCCGACGGTCGCGTTGTCGGTGAACTTCGCGCCCGGCAGCTGCGGGTGCGAGGTGAAGATCGGCCAGTCGTTGTTGTAGAGGTTGAACACCGGCTGGATCGACACCAGGTCCATGTGCGCCTCGTGGTAGGAGTCCAGCGAGCCGACGTCACGCCAGTACGAGCGATCGCGGTCCAGCGCGCCGGGGACGTCGTTCTCCTTGAAGTCGTAGACCCCGGCCTTGCCCTCGGCAACCAGCATCGGGACGATGTCGCCGCCCATGTCGTGCCGGGAGGCCGGGTTGGCCGCGTCCTTGCGGAGCGCGTCGACCAGCACGTCGGCGCTGAAGACGTAGTTGCCCATCGAGGCGAACGTCTCGTCCGGCGAGTCGGGCAGCCCCGGCGGGTCGGCCGGCTTCTCCAGGAACTCCTCGATCGTGTGCCCGTTCGCGGCGGTCTTGATCACGCCGAACTCGGTCGCCTCGACCCGCGGCACCCGGATCCCGGCCACGGTCACGCCGTTGCCGCGCTCGATATGCGCCGCGACCATCTGGGAGGCGTCCATCCGGTACACGTGGTCGGCACCGAACACCACGATGATGTCGGGCTTGAAGTCGTCGATCAGGTTCATCGACTGGTAGATCGCGTCCGCGCTGCCCTGGTACCACTGCGGGCCGAGCCGCTGCTGGGCGGGCACGCAACTGACGAAGTTGCCGAGCAGGGTGGACATCCGCCAGGTGATGGTGACGTGCCGGTCCAGCGAGTGCGACTTGTACTGCGTCAGCACGAACAGGTTGCGATACCCGGCATTGACCAGGTTGGACAGCACGAAGTCGATCAAGCGATAACTGCCCCCGAACGGCACGGCCGGTTTGGCCCGGTCCGCCGTCAGCGGCATCAACCGCTTGCCCTCGCCACCGGCCAGCACGATTCCGAGAACTCTGGGCGCCTTTGCCATGTCCGCACCTTAGTCCGGGACGCCCCGCTGCATAAGCCGTTGCGGGTGTCGCGACACTGTAAAGATGCCGATGCTCACTGAACCTACCGTTGCCGTTCACCGTTCGTTCCTTGCTGCCTGGGACGAACTGGGGCCGGACGACGACCACTGGATGGGGGTGCACGCGTACGGCGACGGCGAGCAGAACTGGAGCCGCGAGCAGGCGGAGGACCCGGCCGAGTTCGCCCGGCTGGTCGAGGCGGTCAAGCGGGATGCGGAGCCGGACACCGCCCTGCCGCCGGACATCGTGCACCAGACCACGCTCTGGTTCGTCGACGGAGACGAGTGGCTCGGCCGGCTGGCGATCCGCCACCGGCTCACCCCGGCCCTCACGGAGCTCGGCGGCCACATCGGGTACGTCGTACGCCCGTCGGCGCGGCGGCGGGGTTACGCGACCCAGATGCTGGCCCAGTCCCTCCCGGTCGCGGCCGGCCTGGGCATCGACCCGGCCCTGCTCACCTGCGACACCGACAACGTCGCCTCCCGCCGCGTGATCGAGTCCGCCGGCGGCGAACTGGAGGACGAACGACACGGAAAGCTCCGCTTCTGGGTACCGACACACGTGGCGTAATGTCCTAGGGTCGGGAGCTATGAAGGTCGCCATCCTGACGCGTGAGTTTCCTCCGGACGTGTACGGCGGGGCGGGGGTGCACGTGGACTTCCTGGTCGGCGAGCTGCGCCGGCTGATCGACGTGGACGTGCACTGCATGGGCGAGCCACGCCTCGGCGCGACCGCACACTCCGAGGACGATCCACGCATCCCGACGGCCAACGCGGCGCTGCGGATCCTCTCCACCGACCTCACCATGACCGCCGCGGTCGGCGACGCGCAGGTCGTCCACTCCCACACCTGGTACGCCAACATGGCCGGCCACTGGGCCAAGCTCCTGTACGACGTCCCGCACGTCGTGACGGCCCACTCGCTGGAGCCGCGCCGCCCGTGGAAGGCGGAGCAGCTCGGCGGCGGCTACCGGCTCTCCAGTTGGGCCGAGCGTACGGCGTACGAGGCGGCCGACGCCGTGGTCGCGGTGAGCCGCGGGATGCGAGACGACGTACTGGACTGCTACCCGTCCATCGACCCGGCCAAGGTTCACGTGATCTCGAACGGGATCGACGCCGACTTCTACCGCCCGGACCCGGGTACGCACGTACTCGAGCGCCTCGGGGTCGACCTGAACCGCCCGTACGTGACCTTCGTCGGCCGGATCACCCGGCAGAAGGGCGTCCCGCACCTGCTGCGGGCCGGGCTGCGACTGGACCCATCGGTCCAATTGGTCCTGCTCGCCGGCGCGGCCGACACGGTCGAGCTGAAGGCGGAGACCGACGCGCTCATCGACGACCTCAAGGCCGCCCGTGACGGCGTGTTCGTGGTCTCCGAGATGCTGCCGCGCGAGGAGGTCCGGCAGGTGCTGACGCACGCGCTCGCGTTCTGCTGCCCGTCGATCTACGAGCCGCTCGGCATCGTCAACCTGGAGGCGATGGCGTGCGAGACCGCCGTCGTCGCCAGCGCGGTCGGCGGTATCCCCGAGGTGGTCGACGACGGCGTGACCGGGACGCTGGTCCGGTATGACGAGAACGACATCGACACGTTCGAGCGCGACCTGGCCGCGGGGATCAATGACCTGGTCGACAACCCGGCCAAGGCCGAGGCGATGGGCAAGGCCGGTCGCGAACGTGCCGTCTCCCAGTTCGGCTGGGACGCGGTCGCCGACCGCACCGTGAAGCTCTACAACTCTCTGGTCGGCTGAGGCGCTGTCAGGCTGCCCAGCAGGGCCAGCTTCTCCGCATCGGGGCTTCCGGGAACCGCGTGGAAGACGACCAGCGTCAGGCCGTCCGTGCCAGGAATCGGCAGCTTGTCGGACCGGAGGTCGATGTTGCCGACCTCCGGGTGGTTGAGCGGTTTGAGGCGACCACGCCGCGGCCGTACGTCGTGCCGCGCCCACAACTGCCGGAACCGCGCACTCCGGACGGACAGCTCTCCGACCAGCTCCATCAGCCGCGGGTCGTCGACGTCCGCTCCGACCTCGGCACGAAGGGCCGCGACGCCGTCCTCGGTGAGGTTCTCCCAGTCACGGCGGAGCTGCCGTTCGGCTGGATCGAGGAAGATCGCGCGGAGCAGGTTCGCCCCGACCCGGTAGTTCGGCGTCAGTGCCGTCGCCAGGGCGTTGACCGCGAGTACGTCGGTGTACTTGTTCTGCACGTACGCCGGGTTGTTCGGCCAGCCGTCGATCAGCTCCAGGATGCTGTCCGGCACCTCGGCCGGCTTGGGCTTCGGCGCGTTGTGCGACCGCTCCTGGGCCAGTCCGATCAGGTAGTCCGTGGTGTCCGCGTCCAGGCGCAGTACCTCGGCCAGCGCGTCGAGGACCTGGACCGAGGGGTTGCGGTCGCGGCCCTGCTCCAGCCGCAGGTAGTAGTCCGAGCTGATACCGGCCAGCATTGCGACCTCTTCGCGCCGCAGCCCCGGCACCCGCCGCAGCCCGACGCGCCGGATTCCGACCTCCTCCGGCTGGACCTGTTCACGGCGGGCGCGGAGAAACTCACCGAGAGGGTTGTCCATGGGTTTCTCCTATGTCAAGCCGCAGCCGGGAGGCTGGTTGTAGGTCGGCTGTGATGGTCGTTGGTGAGGTGGTTGAAGACGGTGCGTGCGAGGCGTC
>NZ_SLWR01000007.1 GCF_004345665.1 Kribbella antiqua | reverse complement strand
ACGCCTCCACTGGCGCACCCCCGCCGAAGCCCTCGACAAGCTACTATCCGACCAGTCAAAACCACCCGGTGTTGCAACCACCGCGTGAATCCGCCGGGGTTCCCCGCCCGTATTCCAGCGGGGAACCCACAACCTCGTGGGCCAACCCACCAAATTTGGCAGACCTGGGTGGGTCAGGAGGGGGTGGTTTCGGTGGCGCCTTTGGCGGTGATGTCGTAGATGTGACCGCCGACTCGGAGGCCGGTCAGGCGAGCGTCGGGATCCAACGCGCTGACCTGCGGGGTCGCCGTGACAGTGCCGTCTAGTGAGACCTCGACACCGAAGACGCCCTCCAGAATCAGACTGACCCAGGCGCCGGACGACGAGCAGGACCAGTCGATCAGGTAGGGGAACTGTGGCGGCGACTTCCGCGCTCCACCGGCCATCGCCGGCGCTGCCTCTTCGACGAAGTGAGCCTGACCGCACGGACCCTGGTTGGCAGACCGGGCCAGCCCAGGCAGCCAGTCCAGTACGACGTCGCCCCGGCCGAGCGCGAACAACGCCCGCCCAGCGTCCGCCGGCCAGGCCGGATAGGCGCCGTTCCACTGGTGGTCCGGTCGCACGCTGAACGCGGCATCGGCGTCGTACGGCGACAGCGCCCGCATCCAGGTCGGTGTCTGCAACTCCCGCTGGAAGAACTCCACCATCTCGGTGCGCTGCGTCTCCGACAGGTCGGCGGCCATCGTCGTACCCACGATGTTGAAGTCGTAGCAGTGCCGGACCGGGATCAGTGAGCCATCCGGCTGGCGTGCGTGCCAGAAGCCGGCGCCCTCGATGTACAGCTCGTTGACGTGGCCGGCCTGCTCGTCCGCCTCCTTGCGCAACAACGCAGCCTGGTCAGCGTCGCCAGAGACCTCAGCAGCAACCCGCAGGCACCACACGTTGGCGGCATTGAAGCTGGCGACCTCGTGCACGTAGCTGCTCACGCACTCCAGCAGGTTGTCGATACCGCCGTAGTCGGCCAGTGCGTGGTCGCGCCGCAGGCCGCGCCACGCCGTCGCCCAGTCGTGCAGGTGGTCGGCCACCGGCTTGGGACCCACTGGAGTGCCCAGGAAGTCGGTGTCGCCAGTGAAGCGCACGTAGTCGCGCACCAGCCGCGTCATGGCGAAGTCGTTGACCGAGTACCAGTAGCCGACCGGGCCACCGGTCAGCCACTCGGTGCCGAAGTGCTGGTGGATGTCGAGGTCGATCCAGTGCTCGATGTGCTTCCGCATCGGCTCCGGGTCGAGCAGCGCGTGGGTCAGAGAGGAGAGGCTGTAGTCCCAGATGAAGGTCGTCGTCTGCCAGTACCGCGGCATCAACGTGTCGTACGTGCGTCCCAGGACACTCGCCGGGTTGTCCCGCCGGAACCAGATCACCCCGAGCACGCCCCACCAGTACAGCTTCCGCAGCGCCTCGTTCGACGTCTCCAGCACCGGCAACGACCCACTGAAGCCGTCACTCGAGTGGTCGAACGCGTCGGCCAACGCCTTGTCCCACAGCTGTTCGGCCGAAGCAATCACCGCCGACACGTCTGCGATGCACGCGTCGAAGTGCTCCGTCGCCTCGGGCAACGAGCCGGCCAGCACGTGGACGTAGGCGAGGCGCGCCCGCCCGTCGGCATCCAGCTCGATTGGTGCCTCAAGCATCGACCGGTCCGCGACCGCCGGGACGTCGAGACCCTGCAGACTGACTGCGGACGCGGACTCGCCCGTGCCGACAACCCGATTGTCGACAACCTTCAAGCTATTGGGTTCCGACGGCGGCTCCGGCTTCAGCCAAGCACTCGGCGATCGAGTCGCCGTGCTGTCCAGAGCGAGACCGAGGCGGACAGAACGGCCGGGCGTGCCTTCCAGATCGAGCTGTACAACGACAGCCGGGCGGCCGGGAGCGCAGGCGGTCGTCGTGCGGAGGGAGAGCCCGTCGACGGTGGTGGATCGGATGACGTGGTCAGGCCTCCACGCCACGTCCACGGTTCCGCCGTACGAGCGGGCCAGCCGGCCGTCGACGTACAGCTGACCGGTGATGCAGTCGCCGTGCGAGTACGGCGGGAAGTTCACCGACCGGATCGCGAACACGTCCAGGTCCACCTGCGCCGTACCGAGGAAGTTCGTCAGGCCCGGCGGGTTGAACATGTCGTCGTACGTGTGGGTCAGGACATCGCTGGCCAGATCGGCGCTGCGAGGAATGGTCATGAAGGGTCGGCCCAATCGGTGTTCGGCAGCAGCGGATACCAGTCCGGTCTGGCCGGGTCGCGGTCGTATGGGTACGGGCCGAGCTCGCGGAACAGTTCGGCGTACTCGGCGAGTTTGTCGCGATCCAGCTCGACACCGAGCCCGGGACCATCCGGTACGGCGATCGCGCCGTCGACGTACGGGAGCTTGCCGCCGGCAATGATGTCGTCGCGTAGATGGTGGTAATGCGCGTCCGCCGCGAACGACAGATTCGGTACGACGGCGCCGAGGTGCAGCATTGTCGACAATTGGATGCCGAGCTCGCCCGACGAGTGGACGGCGACGCCGAGCTGGAACGTCTCACAGACCCCGGCGGCCTTGATGCACGGCCGGATACCGCCCCAGAAGGTGGTGTCGAGCAGGATCACGTCGACAGCCGGGTCGCGCACGTTCGCGGCGAGCTGTTCGAAGTTGACCACCACGGTGTTGGTGGCCAACGGGATCGAGGTTTTCGACCGGACCCGGCGCATCCCGTTCAGACCCCAGGTCGGGTCCTCGAGGTAGTCGTTGTCGAGGTCCTCGATCCCGCGGGCGAACCGGATCGCCTCCTCGACGCCGAAGGCGCCGTTCGGGTCGAAGCGGACGCGGTGCCCGGGGAACGCCTCGGCCAGCGCGCGGAAGCATTCGCGCTCGTAGTCCGGCGGGAAGACTCCGCCCTTCAGCTTGTGCACGCTGAAGCCGTGCCCGTCGACGAGCGCCCGCGCGTGCTTCACCAGCTGCTCGGCGGTCCGGATCTCGCCGGTCCCGTCGTCGGCCGCGTGCCGGAAGAACAAGTAGCTCGCGAACGGGACTGTCGAGCGGACCTTGCCGCCGAGCAGCTCGTGCACGGGTACGCCGAGGTGCTTCCCCTGCAGGTCGAGACAGGCGAACTCGACGGCCGCGAGCAGCTGAGTGCGGTTGTTGTAGAGGCTGGCCGTCGGGTTGGCGAGCATCCAGCGCAGCGCTTCGGTGCGGGCCGGGTCGTGGCCGACGAGATACTGCTTCAGGCCCGTCACGGCCGCCTCGGCGCTCTGGCCGCCACCGCCCAGCTCGCCGAGACCGATCAGGCCGTTGTCGGCCTCGATCTCCACGACCGTCCGCACGAACCGGCCCCAGTGCGCGCCGTTGCTGTGCCGCAGCGGCGCCTCCAGCGGCATCGTCACCGTGGTCGCGCGTACGTCGACGATTTTCATCGGGCGTCCTCCGGCAGTACGACGGCCAGTCCCGCAGTGAGCCCGCCGTCGACTTTCACGTCCGCGCCGGTCACGAAGGCCGCGGCCGGCGATGCCAGGAAGTGGATGACCTCGGCAACTTCTCCGGGTGTCGCCACGCGGCCGAGCGGATGCGATCGTCCCCACTCCGCAACCACGTCGTCCGTCGACCGCCCGCCACCGAACTGCGCAGCCGACGTACGCAGCATCGGAGTGTCGACCGAGCCGGGGCAGACCGCGTTGACCCGGATCCCATCCGCCGCGTGGTCGACGGCCATCGCACGTACTAACGAAAGCAGCGCGCCCTTACCCATGGAGTACGCAGCGACACTCTTCTGCGCCGCGTAAGCCTGCACGGACGCGACTACCACCACGCTGCCGCCGCGCGACACCTTCGGCACGAACGCCTGACACGCGAAGAACACGCCACCGACGTTCACCGCCATCACCTCGTCGTACACCGAGGCAGGTGTGTCGACGACCGTCCCGTAGCGCTGGATGCCGGCGGCACACACCAACGCATCGACACTCGAGACCTCCTGCGCGGCCACGGCCAGCGAATCACGATCTCCGACATCCACGGCGACACCGCGAACGCCCAACTCGTCCGACAGAGCAGCCAGAGCGTCCGCATCCCGGTCGAGGACCACGACTTGATCGCCCTCGGCAACAAACCGTTCCACCGCACCACGGCCGATGCCCGCAGCTCCCCCGGTGACTACAACTGTGCGACTCATATCCGCCTTTCAGAACTGACCCAGGGCGAGGCCCCGGGAGAAGAAGTGTTGTGCGGCAAGGAACAGGACGACGGTGGGCAGCGAGACCAGGAGTCCACCCGCGAGTACGGTCGGCAGGGCGGCTCCGCCGTACGTGCTCTGCAGGCCGGTGAGCGCGGGCATGATCGGGCGGACCGACTCGGACTGACTCAGTGTCAGGCCGAGTAGCAGGTCGTTCCAGACGAAGGTCGCCTGCAGGATGAAGATCGCCGCCAACGCGGCCCCGGCCATCGGCAGGTAGATGCTGCGGAAGATGCGGAACAGCCCGCCACCGTCGACCACCGCCGCCTCGAAGACACTGCGGGCGATCCCGGTCAAGAAGTTGCGCATTACAAAGGCCGAGAACGGCACGCTGATCGCGGTGTAGACGATGATCATCCCGGTCCGGGTGTCGTACAGCCCGGAGTCGGCGTACCCGGAGAACAGCGGCATCAGGATCATCTGCAGCGGGAAGATCGTGCCGCCGAAGATGAACACGAACCACAGGAAGCCGTACCGCAGCTTCAGTACGACGATCGCGTAACCGGCCGCGGCACCGATCAGCACCGCGAGCACCGGCGACACCACGCTGTACAGCGTCGTCGCCACCAGCGTGTCACCGAGCGAGGCCTTGCTCCAAGCGTCCGCGAAATTCGTGAACAGCGCGAACCCGGCGGGCTTCCACACCGTCTTCGCGTCGTACTCGTCGACGGACTTCGACGCGTTCACGACGAGCAGGTAGACCGGCGCCAGCCACAGCAGCCCCAGTACGACGAGGACCGCGGTTCTAACCTTGCTCACGCGACTCCCCCAACTGGTAGCGCAGGTAAAGAATCGACGCCGCGAAGGTGACCAGGCTCAGGAACAAGGCGATCGCAGCGCCCTGGCCATAGTCGTTCAGCACGAACGTCTCCTTGTACATCGAGAGCGCGAGAGTCTCCGACGACGTACCCGGACCGCCCTGCGTCATCACCCACACCACGTCGAACGTCTTCAGGCTGCCCACGATCGACAGCCCCACCACCACGGTCGTGATCGGCCGCAGCTGTGGCCACAACTGATGGAAGAAGAGCCGGAAGCCTTCAGCGCCGTCCAAGCGGGCAGCCTCCAGCGGCTCGGCCGGGATGGATTGCAGCCCGACCACGAACAGCAGCGCGTTCACCCCGGCCGCCTGCCAGGTCACGGCCACGATCATCATCAGCGTGTTGCCCGGACCTGCCTGCAGCCACCCGGTGTGCTCACCAGGCAGTCCGAAGAAGCCGAGCGCCTGCCCAAGCGCGCCATCCGGCTGCAGCACAAACCCCCAGATGACACCGACGGCCACACCGGAGATCGCATACGGCAGCAGGAACGGCAGCCGCAGCCACGTCCCCCACCGATGCCCATACGTCAGTACGGCGACCAGCAGCCCCAGCACGACCGGCAACGTCACCATGCCGACGACCCACAGCAGCGTGTTGACCAGCGCCCCCACCAGGTCCGGATCGCTGAACATCGCCTTGTAGTTGGCCAGCCCGGTCCACACCGGCGACGCCAGCCCGTCGTACGACGTGAAGCTGACGTACGTCGTCCAGAGGAACGGCAGGTACAGCAGCAGCGCCACCACGGCCGCGGCCGGCAGCCCGAACAGCGGCGCCACCCGGGCACCGGTCCGCGCCGAACGCTCGCTGACCGGCCCCCGCTTCACAGGGGCCGGTCGCTGGAGAGTGGAGGAAGTCACTTCTGCTTGGCCCAGTACGCGTCCGCCTCGGCCTGGATCTTCTGCAGGCCCGGCATCGGGTCGCCCGGCTTGGTGACGAACGCGCCGAACACCTCGAGCGCCTTGTTCGCGACCGGCACTGGCGTCGCCTCGAACCAGCGGTTGATCAGCCGGTAGCCGTCACCGCCGACATCCTTGTTCAGCGCCGCCAGGCCCGGATCCTTGATCTCGGCCTTCGGGTTGAAGGACAGGTCGCCGCGGGAGTTGGCCCAGGCGGTCTGCGCCTGCGGGGTGACCCACCACTCGGTCCACTTCTTCACCGTCGAGGAGTGCTCGCTCTGAGCCGCCGAGCACACCGGTCCGGTTTCGAAGATCATCGAGGTCTTCGGCAGGGCTGGGTTCACGTTCGGGATGATGAAGAAGTCGTAGTCGGTGCCGGCCTTCATCTTCAGCGTGTTCAGGTTGCCGCTGAACCAGGTGCCGAAGTTCTCCATCGCGACGTCGCCGTTCTTCAGCTGTGCCTGCGGCTCGGTCTTCGAGCCCGGGTCGCTGAAGTAGCCGGCGTCGATCATCTTCTTCCAGTCGTTCATCACCTCGACCACGCCCGGGTCGGTGTACTTGGCCTTGCCCGCGGCCAGAGCGTCGTACAGGTCGGGGTCCTTGCCGGCCAGCAGGGTCTCGAACCAGACGAAGGAGAACAGGATGTTGGTCTGGTAGAACGGCTTCACACCGGCTGCCTTGACCTTGTCGGCGACCTGCAGGAGCTCGGCCCAGGTCTTCGGGGTCTGGGTGATGCCGGCCTTCTTGAAGACGGCTTTGTTGTAGTACATCACCCAGTAGCCGGCGTTCAGCGGGACGCAGTACTGCTTGTCGCCGAAGGTGAAGTACTGCTTGAGCTGCTCCGGGATGTTGCCGTCGGCAACCGCCTTGGTCCACTGGTCGGTGGTCTCGGCGACCAGGTTCTGGTCGACCAGGTCCTCCAGCTCCTTGCCGGTGTGCCAGGTGAACAGGTCCGCCTTCTCCTTGGTCCGGAACGACGACCGGATGAACGCGGTGTACGTGTTGGAGTCGGAATACCCGACGGGTTGCATCCCGACCCCGATGTCCTTCTTGCTCGCCGTACCGACCTGGGTGAAGGCGTCTTTCCAGCCGCCCTTGTCGTTGTAGAACTTCAGCGAGTCGACCGGCTTGTCCTCCGGCTTGGCGGCGTTCGACCCGCCGCCGTTGCCCCCACAGGCGGACAGCACGAGCGCACCGGCCACCGCCAGGGCGGTCAGCGCTTTCCGATTGGTGATGCGTTGCATTGCTGGGTCCTTTCAGCTTCAGGGGTGCTGAAGTCGTTCGTTGATGACGGCAAGGACTCCGCCGAGGTGCTCGCGGGTGAGGCGTTCGGCCAGTTCGGTGTCGCCAGTCCGGACCGCCTCGAGGATGGCCCGGTGCTCCTCCAGGTCGGTACGGCGATCGCCGTGGATCCGGAGGATCTCCAACTGCTCACGAACGTTGACGACGGTGACGGACTCGACCACCTCGGCCAGCGTCGCGTTCCCGGATGCCTGCGCGAGGTTGCGGTGGAAGTCCATGTTGACCTCGGCCAGCTGGGCATGATCGCCGGACGCGATCAGCTCGGCCGCCGTGGTGAGGTCGGTGTCCATCCGCTCCAGCGCCGCCTCGTTCCGATGCTGGGCAGCCAACGCGGCGACCGGCGGCTCGATCAGTGCACGGGCCTCCAGCAGCTCGACCAGACGATCAGCTGACGGAGTGGGCGCCAGCGGGTTGGCGAGAACCAGCCGGCCGATGTGCGGACCGACGTATACCCCGGATCCGTGCCGGAGCTCGACAGCACCGGTGGCCTCCAGCCGCCGTAAGGCTTCCCGGACAGTCGGTACGGCGACTTTGAAGCGGTCCGCAAGTGATCGAACCGACTCGAACTGGTCGCCGGAGGACAGCTTGCGGTCCGCGATCAGTGACAGCATCGACGTCGCCAGATCGTCCAGCAAGCTGCGGCGTACGACGCCCCCCGAGGCGCTCACTTGGCTGCCGCCAGAGTGACGGTCAGGAAGCGCGGGCGGTAGATGCTCACGTCGGTGTACAGCTCGTCGCTGACGAGGCTGTTCACGTTGTAGCTGACCAGGAGCTCGTTGCCGCGGCGCAGGTCCGTGTGCTCGTGCGAGTTGTAGGTGATGATGTTCCCGCCGGTCTCCGGCGTCTGGTAGAGCTCGACCGGGTTCACGAACGGGCCGGTCGGCGAGCAGGAGAAATACCCGAGGACGCGCTTGCTGAAGAGCTCCGTCGTGTCGTGGGTGACCAGGAGGTAGCCGTCGTTCCACCGGGTCACGCTGTGCTCGTTCGCGACACCCTCGAGGATGCGGACCGACGCGGTCTCGTCGGAGGACCAGCCGGAGCCGGTCCAGTACTCCCACGGCTTCGCCGTCAGGTCGTCACCGCGGACTCGTGCGACGTGCTGGTACTTGGACGCGCCCAGGTCCTCGACGCCGTAGATATAGGTGTAACCGCTGTCGCGGAGCAGCCACGCCGACCACTGCACGTTGGCCGCGGATGGGAGCGGGGTGAGCTTCTTCAGCTTCAGCGTGGCGCTGTCGAAGCGGGCCAGGTAGTTGCTGTGCCAGCGCCAGTCCCACTGGCCCGGGCCGGTCTTCTCGAACCGCAGCGCGACCACATCGAGGTTGTTGCCGGCGTTGCTGGTCTGGGCGGCGCCGAACCAGTACCAGCCGTGGGCCGGCGGTGGTACGAGCGCTGTCGGGTTGGCCGCCGTACCGCCGGTCACCGTCTTCAGCGCCGAGCCGCGCTGGACGACGAACGAGTTGTTGATGAACGGCGTGGTTTTGGGCCGGCTGCCGTCGGGGTTGACCGGGCCGAGGAAGGTGTCGGAGAAGATCCACGCCGTACGGCTGCCAGACAGCGGAACCGAGTAGGTGCTGTCGCCACCGGTCCAGCCCTTCCCGGTGTCGCTGTAGGCGTTGAGAAGGCCTTCGGGCGCAGCGTGCGGCTGGGCCTGGGCAGTCCAGTTGGTCTGCACGGCATTGCAGCTCGAAGGGCTGGCCGAAGCGGCAGGGACGGTGAGTCCGGCTGCCAGGAGTGACGACGCGGCTACCGCAACCAAGGGACGGAACATGAAAATGATCAGATCACTTGGTCATTTTGGTGTCAAGAGTCAGGGACCTCTCCGGGTGCGTCAGGGGATTGGGTGCTACCAGCCGGGTGGGAGGATCGACGGCATGTGGAACTTGATCATCAGGTTGTTCGCCAACGCGGTCGCCCTGGCGGTGGCGGCCTGGCTCGTCGGCGGGATCACCCTCGAGGGCGCGACGACCGGCCGGCGGGTCCTCACGCTGCTGATCGTCGCCGCGGTCTTCGGCATCGTGAACGCGGTGGTGAAGCCGATCCTGGAGTGGCTGTCCTGCCTGGCGATCGCGCTGACGCTGGGCCTGTTCCTGTTCGTCATCAACGCGGCGATGCTGCTGCTCACCTCGTGGATCACCGGGAAGCTGGACGTCCAGTTCCACGTCGACGGTTTCTGGTCCGCGCTGTTCGGCGCCGTGATCATCTCCGTCGTCGGCATCCTGCTGAACATCGTCCTGCCGGACAAGGCGGAGATCAAGTGACATGAGACGGGTCGAGATCATCTGCACCGGGAACATCTGCCGGTCGCCGATCGGTGAGGTCGTGCTGCGCGCGAAGCTGGCCGAGGCCGGGATCGACGACGTGGTCGTCACCAGCTCGGGGACCGGCAGCTGGCACGTGGGCGACCCGATGGATCCGCGCGCCGCGGCGGTGCTGAGCCGCCGCGGGTACGACGGTTCGGCGCACCGGGCTCAACAGTTCCGGCCCGGGTGGTTCGCCGAGCGTGACCTCGTACTGGCGATGGACTCCGGCCACCTGGCCGCGCTGAGGGGCGAGGCCCAGCTGTTCGCCGAAATCGACGTACCGGATCCGTACTACGGCGAGGACGACGGCTTCGAGGAGGTCCTCGACCAGATCGAGAAGGCGGCCGACCGCTGGGTCGACCGCCTCCGCCAGGCTGACTAACGCAAGACTGACTAGCCCAAGGCTGACTAGGCCTGGCCGATCTCGGCCTTCAAACCGACGAACCAGTCGACGCCCGGGTCGAACTCCTTGCCGCCGGCGATGCGCGGGAACTCGATCGCGCGCAGCTCGTCACCGCGCTCCTCGTCGTGCCCGACGACGCCGCTCTCGCCGCGCAGCGCCGCGTCGACCGCGTAGTCGGTGCACTCCTTGACCAGCGCCAGGTCGCGGTCGTTCGCGGCCGCCGAGCGGCTGAAGTAGCCGCTCTTCTGCACCATCGTCTTCTCCGCGCCGATCCGCTCGGCGAACTGCTTGGCGAACCATGCGCCCGGGTTGATGGTGTCCAGCTTGACGTGCCCGAACGGGTCCCGGCCGACCTCCTCGCCGCGAGCCTCCAGCTCGGCCACGATCGACTCCACGCCGGCACCTTCGGACAGGAAGATGTTGACGCAGTCCGTCTCGTCCATCACCTTGCGCAGCCGGTCCGCCTCGGCGTCCAGATCGATCGTTGCCTCCGGCACGTACACCGCGTGCACGTCCCAGCCGGCCGCGTCCAGACCGATGCCCGGGTTCCACTCCTGCTGCTTCCACCACTCCCGGTACGACTGGGCCGTTGCCGCGGTCAACCAGCCGCAGTTGCGTCCCATCACCTCGTGGACGATCAGCATCCGGGGGTTCGAGGAGTGCTCGGCGATGATGTTGCGTGCGTACAACGCACCTTGCTCGGCCGCGGTCCAGGCGCCCAGGCTCTGCCGGATCGGGATCACGTCGTTGTCGATCGTCTTCGGCAGGCCGACCACGGTCAGGTCGTAGTCGTGCTCGTGCAGGTACGCCGCCAGGTCCGCGGCGGTGGTGTTGGTGTCGTCACCACCAATGGTGTGCAGTACGTCGACACCGTCGGCGACCAGCCGCTCCGCGGCGACCTGGAGCGCGTTCTGGCCGTCGGCGATCAGACCGCGCTTCACCAGGTCCGCGGTGTTGGTCAGCTTGACGCGACTGTTCCCGATCGGGCTGCCGCCGAACTTGTGCAGCAGGCCGGCCTTCTCCCGTACCTCGGGCGTCACGTCGACGTACCGGCCGCTGAGCAGGCCGTGGTAGCCGTTCAGGTAGGCGATGATCTCCACATCGGGCGCCACCGCGGTGTAGCGCTCGATCAGCCCGCCGACGGCGGACGACAGGCAGGGCGCGAGCCCGCCGGCGGTGAGCAGAGCAACTCTGCGGACAGACTTGTCGGCAGCCATGGGTCAGGGTCCTTCCAACGTCGCTGAAGTCGCCACCAGACTAGTGATGCAGACCACTCCTGAGACTGGTTGGGGCCCATCCTTCGGACAGCGGATCAGTCCAGCGGGACCGAGCGGGGTGGCACCGGGGTCGAGACGATGAACGAGCTGGTCGTCTGGCCGTGCACGAGGAACTTGTCCAGGACGTCCTCGAGGCCGGCGATCGCAGCGACCTGGACGCGCATCAGAAAGCAGTCCTCGCCGGAGATCCGGTGGCACTCGACCACCTCGGGCGTCCGGGCGGCCAGCTCGATGATCTTCGGGATCTGCCCCGGCCCAGGCCGAAGCCGCACCCACGCGGCGACCGGCAGCCCGAGCGCGGCCGGATCGACCTCGAGCCGGTAGCCGCGGATCACGCCGGCCTCCTCCAGCCGGGTCACCCGCTCGCGGATCGTCGGCGCCGAGACCCCGAGCCGGCGAGCCAGCTCGGTGGTCCGCAACCGAGCGTCCGCCATCAGCTCCCGCAGGATCCTGGTATTGAGATCATCCAGGAGTCCAGCCTTCATTTCGGTAAGCAAGATCGCCTCTCAGGGTTCGTTTCGGCATGGCGATGTTCTCATTGTCTTTCTACCGTAGTCCGAGTGACTAGCATCGTGGAAGCTCCTCCGCAGCGCCTGGCGGCGACCGGCGCCGCGGCCGTGACCGTGGTCCTGTGGGCCTCGTCGTTCGTCGCCATCCGGCAGGCTGGCACCGAGTTCTCGGCCGGCGCATTGTCGCTGGCCCGCCTCGGGCTCGGCAGTGTCTTTCTCGGCGCACTCCTCTTCGCCCAACCCAGGCAGCCGCAGGTACGTCGGTGGCCCGCCAAGCGCGATTGGCCGCAGCTACTCGCCTGCGGCCTGCTCTGGTTCGGGGTCTACAACGTCGCCCTCTACGCAGCCGAGCGCCGCCTGGACGCCGGCACCGCCGCCATGCTCGTCCACATCGCGCCGTTGCTGATCGCCGTACTCGCCGGTCTGGGCCTGGGCGAAGGCTTCCCTCGGCAGCTCGTCATCGGCGGCCTGGTCGCGTTCGGTGGCGTCGTCTTGATCGGTACGTCGACGTCGACCGGCCGGGCGGAAACCTGGGGCGTGGTGCTGTGCATCATCGCGGCCGTCTCGTACGCCGTTGGTGTGGTCACGCAGAAGCCGTTGCTGAGCCGCCTCCCCGCCGCCGAGGTGACTTGGCTCGCGTGCACGATCGGAGCGGTCGTCTGCCTGCCCTTCGCGCCCGACCTGATCGCCGAGCTCCGCACAGCGAGCGCCGGGACGATCTGGTGGGTGATCTACCTCGCCGCTTTCCCCACCGCGCTCGGCTTCACCACCTGGGCCTTCGCCCTCCGGCGAACCAGCGCCGGCAAGATGGGCGTCACCGTGTACGCCGTACCCGTCGTCGCCATCGCCCTCGGCTGGCTCTTCCTCGGCGAAACCCCCGCCCTCCTCGCACTGGCAGGCGGCGCCCTCTGCCTCGCCGGCGTCGGGATCTCCCGGAGGACTCGATGAGATTCGGCGCACCTGCTGTCAGGTGAGGGTGGCGGCCTGGGAGCGGAGGTGTTGGTGGATGCCGTTGTAGGCCTCGGTGGCTGGGAGTAGGCGCTTGGGGATCTTGGTGGCGACGCTGTAGTTGGCGTCGACGACGTTGGCCAGGGGGACCTCGCTGATCTGGCTGAGGAGCTGGTAGGCGTCGAGTTTGTCGAGGCCGTACAGCGAGCCGAGCCAGCCGACCATGTCGACCTGGCCAGCCCGCCACGCGTCCTCGAGCGGTCGGCTCGAGCCGATGACGGTCAGGTAGTCGTCGTTCTCGATCCGCGGCCAGGCCGGTCCGGGCGTCTTCAGGAGCTCGACGATCAGTACGACGTTCATCGCGCCCTCGACCGCGGTCCCGCAGGACTCGCCCTCACCCTGGCGGTAGTGGCCGTCGCCGACGGAGAAGAGGGCGCCTTCGACGTTCACGTTGAGGTAGCAGGTCGCACCTGCTCGCATCTCCGGCGTGTCCATGTTGCCGCCGAACGTGTCCGGCACCAGCGACGAGCGGACCTCACCGGCCGCCGGGGCGACGCCGACCGTGCCCAGCATCGGCTCGATCGGCAGGGCGATCTCCAGGTCGCTGCCCTGGGCCTGGAAGCCGACGGTCTGCTTCGCGGTGTCGACCTCGTAAATCCAGGTCCGCTCCGGCAGCGGGTCCTGCAGGGTGGCTGTACGGTCGGTGCTGGTCAGGCCCCCGAAGAACGGGATGGTGGCCGACGCACCCCAGCTGCGGGCCGGGGTGAGCTCGACGAAGTGCAGGACCAGCGTGTCGCCGGGCTCGGCGCCCTCGACGTAGAACGGGCCGGTCTGCGGGTTGACGAACGGCATGGTGAGCGAGGCGCTGGCGAGATCCGTCGTACTGCGCAACGTCCCGCAGAACGCGTCCTCGGTCCACAACCGCAGCGCGGTGCCAGGCTTGATCCGCCGTACTGGCGCGGCGCCGCCGAAAGTCCAGGTGTAGTCGTTTGGCTCCGGGCTGAATTCGAGGACGTCCACTGCGCAAACTTAAGGTGCGCAGGAGGTGTTGGGGGAGCGATCAGGGGGTTCTCAGGCGATTCTCAATCAGACGGCCTAATCTCACGATGATGGAACTTCTAGCGGAGCGGGGCACGATCATGCGCGTACTGGTGGTGGACGACGACCGGGCGGTCCGGGACTCGCTGCGCCGTTCGCTGGAGTTCAACGACTTCGAGGTGGTGACCGCCTCCGATGGCGCCGAGGCGCTCGCGGTGATCGGCAACGTCGAGCCCGACGTCGTGGTGATGGACGTGATGATGCCGCGGCTGGACGGGCTGGAGACCACCAAGGCCTTGCGGGCCGCGGGCAACAACGTGCCGATCCTGGTGCTCACCGCGCGAGACGCGGTGGCCGACCGGGTAGACGGCCTGGACGCCGGCGGCGACGACTACCTGACCAAGCCGTTCGCGCTGGAGGAGCTGCTAGCCCGACTACGCGCACTGCTCCGCCGCAGCAGCACGCCCGGCGAGGGCGGCCAGCGCGGCGAAGTGCTTCAGTACGCCGACCTCGTCGTCGACGTGGACGCACACGAGGTGCACCGCGGCGACACCCCGATCCCGCTCACCCGGACCGAGTTCTCCCTGCTCGAGCTGCTGATCCGCAACCCACGCCGAGTGCTCGAGCGCGCGGTGATCCTGGACGCCGTCTGGGGTTACGACTTCCCCACCACCGCGAACTCCCTCGAGGTCTACATCGGCTACCTGCGCCGCAAGACCGAGGTGAACAACCTGCCGCGGCTCATCCACACCGTCCGCGGCATCGGCTACGTCCTGAGAGACACCCCGCCGTGAGCCCGTCCAACCCCGACTACCCCTCGTACACCGAACGTCCGAACCAACCGTCCGGCCAGTACCACCCAGGCCCGCAGTCAAGTCCGCAGCCAGGACCACGGCCCGGGTCGCCGCCAGGGCCGCGGCCGGGTCCGCCCGGTGGCCGGCCCGGTGGTCAGCCCATTGCTAATGGCAACCGGATGGCGGCGACCGCGGCCCGCACCCAAAGCTGGGCGCAGGAGAAGCTGCACCAGCTCAGCCTGCACGCCCGCGTCACGCTGCTAGCCGCCGTCGCGGTCGGTCTCGCCGTCGCGTTCGTGAGTGTGGCGGCGTACCTGACCGTCCGGCAGCAGATGTACCGGAACCTGGACGAGAGCCTGATCCAACGCTCGACAGCAGCGGCCAAGAGCGGCGTGATCACCGAACCCGACATCATGCGTCAGCTGCCACCCGAGGCGCTCGGCCTGATCGATATCCGGATGGGCCTGCTGGCCGCTGACGGCAGCACGCTGGTCGGCCCACGCTCGGCCACTCCGCCGATCGGCCCCGCCGAACTGGCCGTCGCGAGCTCGCCTTCGAACGGCGACGCCAGCATCCGTACGGCGGGCTCACCCAACAACCAGCACTATCGCGTCATTGCGATCCCACTCGGCGGTGACCAAGCTCTGGTAGTAGCCCAGTCGCTCGAGCCGATCGACCACACCCTGCACAACCTCGGCATCGTGCTGTGGTCAGTCGGGCTGCTCGGTGTCATCGGTGCCGCACTGGCCGGCAACGCCGTCGCCGCCTCCGGTCTGAGACCGCTCGCGCGATTGACGGGTGCTGCGGAGCACGTCGCTCGTACCGAAGACTTGAACCCGATTCCGGTCACCGGCTCGGACGAGGTGTCGCGCTTGGCGCAGGCGTTCAACGCGATGCTGGCGGCGCTGGCACGGTCGCAGGACCGACAACGCCGGCTGGTCGGAGACGCCGGCCATGAATTGCGTACGCCGCTCACCAGCGTCCGGACCAACCTCGACCTGCTCGCCCAGGCCGACAAGCGCGGCGGCCTCCGTCCTGAGGACCGCAAGCAGCTGCTGGACGACGTACGCGCGCAGATGGACGAGCTGACCACGCTGATCGGTGACCTGACCGAGCTCGCCCGCGACACTCCGCAGGTGCGCAACGCCGAGCTGATCGAGCTGGCGAACGTGGTCGAGGACGCGGTGATCAAGGTACGGCGCCGCGCGCCCGGGCTGGAGTGGGACGTCCAGCTCACTCCGTTCCCGGTGTGGGGCGACGAGCGGCTGCTCGGCCGGGCAGTGACGAACCTGCTCGACAACGCCGCGAAGTACAGCGTCCCCGAGGGCGCCATCCAGCGCAGCGATGGTCAGCCGGTCGGCCGGGTCACGGTCCGGCTGCTGGACGGCGTACTCACGGTGACAGACTCCGGGCCGGGTATCGCCGAGGCGGACCTGCCGCATGTGTTCGAGCGGTTCTACCGGTCCAGCGAGGCACGCAGCAGGCCGGGCTCTGGGCTCGGCCTGGCGATCGTGAAGCACGCGGCCGAGCAGCACGGTGGCATGATCTACGCCCGCAACGCTCCCGGCGCCGGAGCCCAGTTCACCCTGTGGCTCCCCCACGCCGCCACCCAAACCCGCTGATCATCCAATCAGTCCGGGATCCATCCGTACGACGTGCCGAGAACGGGTGTGGACCCGCTCGACCCCTGTCTCGTCAGGGAGTCAGCTCTCGTCGTCCGGCTCGCGCAGCTCCGCGTTGATCCGCAGTGCCTCAGCCAATTGGTCTTCCAGGATGATGATCCGGCACGCGGCGTCCAGGGACGTCCCGCCGTCGACCAGTTCGCGGGCGCGGGCGGCCAGACGGAGCTGGTAGCGGGAGTAGCGGCGATGTCCGCCTTCGGAGCGCTGCGGGGTGATCAGCTTCGCCTCGTCCAGGCTCCGCAGGAATCCAGGCGTCGTACCGAGCATCTCGGCGGCCCGTCCCATCGTGTAGGCGGGGTAGTCCTCGTCGTCGAGGTTGGTCGGCGGATTCTCGGGGTCGTCGTGCGTCATCGTCTGCTCCACGTGCTGGTCTGGGGTCATCGCACCTCCGTGTCGAGGGCCCCGGTGCCGAAGCACCGGGGCCCTGGGTTTGGATTCTCACCATCTACTGGCTCTCGAGCCAGCCTCTACTTCCGCGGTCCGCCCCTTTCGGGGACTGAGACGGCGGGGATCGCACATTGCGTAACCGAGAACCACCTTCCAATCACGATGGGACTGCGGTACCCGCCCGGCGAAACACAGCCACAGCGGGCGATCCTGATGATGTAATCCTCTCCTTCTCTCAGCGTTCCGACTTCCGACTGCGCCGGCCGAGTACTGCGACTTGCAACTTCGGTACTGCGACTTGCAACTTCGGTACTGCGACTTGCAACTTCGGTACTGCGTTACTTCTGACTGCTGAACTTCTACTTCGAACTCCTCGGCCGGTTCCTGCTGCAACTCCCGGAACCCCTTACCTTGAACGGTTCCGGCAGCGCGGTCCTGCGTACTGCTGGTACTGCTGGTACTGCTGGACGGTCGTTGGCCGTCCGCGTCGGCTTGCACTGTTCTCTCTTCGCAACGAGAAAGACCTTAGCCCGGTCATCCGCGAATGTCTACTTTCGCCACCATAGATTTTCGTAAGCCCCAGGTTAAGGTTTCCGCTCGACCGGTCTGACGGCGAGCTGACTGGACCTTCAGGGGATCTTCACAGAGTTCTTCGGTAGCTCTGACGGGATCTTCAGGGGGTTCTCAGGTGCGGCCAGCAAAGTACTCGTCATGACCGAGAACCAGCCGCACCAGCCGCGAAACCAGCCCGGCCAGGGCTCTCAGCCCGGCCAGAGCTCTTCTGCGCAGAATTCTGGGCAGCAGCCGGAGCGGACGCAGCAGCTGCCGATGTACGGGCAGCATCAGCAGCAGCAGTTCGCGCCGCTGGGTGGGCAGGAGCGGTCGGGTCAGCACCCTTCAGGTGGGAGCGCTTACCCGCAGTTCGGGGCGCCAGGGACGCATCAGGGGACGTCTCCCGGTCCGAGCTGGCCGTTCGGCCCGCCGCCGCCGTACTCCCAGTCAGCACAGCCCGCCAAGCCCAAGCGGCGTGGCGGTCTGGCTCTGGTCGCGGCGACAGCGTTGCTGGTCGGCACTGCCGGTGGTGTGGGTGGTGCGGCTGTGTACTCGGCGACCAACGAATCCAGCGCGAACAGCCCGTCAGTGACGGCGCCGCTGAACGGCAACCAGGCCGCGCCCGCCGCGGCACCGGACGGCTCGGTGCAGAGCGCCGCCGCGAAGGTGCTGCCGAGCACGGTGAAGATCGGAGTCGCGACGTCGCAGGGCGCGGCGACCGGCTCCGGGATCATCATCAGCAAGGACGGGCTGATCGTCACCAACAACCACGTCGTGGCCGGTGCCGGCAGCAACGCCCAGATCACGGTGATGCTGCACGACGGCCGGACGGTTCCGGCCACCATCAAGGGCACCGACCCGCTCACCGACCTCGCCGTGATCAAGGCGGACGCGACCGACCTCACCCCGGCCACCCTCGGCCAGAGCAGCAAGCTCGCCGTCGGGCAAGGTGTGGTCGCGATCGGCTCGCCGTTCGGGCTGGAGGAGACCGTGACCAGCGGCATCGTCTCGGCGCTGAACCGCCCGGTCACCTCGGGCGACGACGAGCAGGACAGTACGACGGTTTTCCCAGCAATTCAGACGGACGCCGCGATCAACCCGGGTAACTCCGGCGGCGCCCTGATCGACCTCGCCGGCCAGGTGGTCGGAATCAACAGCGCGATCAAGACCGCCGGCGGATCGGGACAATCCGAAGGCGGCAACATCGGCCTGGGCTTCGCAATCCCGATCGACCAGGCCAAGCCGATCATCGACGAGCTGGTGGCCAAGGGCAAGGCCACGCATGCGCGGCTCGGAGTACAGGTCGGCGACGCGCAGTCGTCCTCCGACGGGCTCTCGCAGGGAGCACGCCTCGGCGAGGTAACGTCCGGCGGTGCGGCGGACAAGGCCGGTCTGCAAGCGGGTGATGTGGTGACCGCTGTAGACGGCAAGGCGATCGCGTCAGGGGACGCGCTGGTCGCCGCGGTCCGTTCGCACCGCCCGGGCGATGAAGTGAAGATCACCCTCACCCGGGCCGGCAAGTCCATGACGGTGACAGCAACCCTCGGCTCCGACAACGGGAACCCCACCGGCTAAGCCACTCGTTCATCCCTTCCCTGGTTGGTACTGCGGCCGCCCACCGAGCGGCCGCAGTACCTCTTTCATTGCCGTCATCGGCAGGGCTGACAACTTTCTGGCCGGAGCGTGCATCGAGGTTGGTAAGACCACCTTGGAGGGGTTGCGATGTCCCGGTTGCGCACTGTCACGCTCGCGCAGGTCTTGTTCCTGGCGCTGGCCACTCTGGGCGTAGGCACCCCCGCCCACGCCGTCGACGAATGCCTGCACCCGCCGGTACTCGGTGACATTCACGCCCAGGGCGTGGTGCCCGACCTGCTGGCCGGCGACGGACAGGCGACGATGTTCATCGCCTACTCCGGTGACTGGTATCCGCCTGACTACTGCTCGGGGGTGACGGCCACCGTGCAGAAGACCGACGGGTCACTGCGCCGCGAGATCGCCTTCGACGGTCGCGACGGCACCGGCATGCCACCGGCGATCGCGATCACCGCGACCCTGCCGATCCCGCTCGTGAACGGCGCCGGGGACTGGGTCGTGACCAAGGTGACGCGCGGGGCCGAGTCGATGGCTGTGTCGGTGCCGTTCCGGATCCGTCGCGGCACCACCGCGACGATCGAGCAGCCGGCGCGGGTGACCAGCCCGACCAAGACCACGGTCACCGGAGTGGTACGCAACTACACATCCACCGGCAGTCTCGCGATCAGCTCCGGCCGCACGGTGCAGCTGTACGGCGGCGGGGCGCAGAGCGCCCAGCTGCACTTGCTCGGATCGGGCAGGACGGACACGACCGGGCGCTACCGGTTCCAGCTCCCGATCTCCGCACCCGTCCTGTTCAAGGTCGCGGTGGTCCAGAGCGCCGGCTACGGCCCGGCCGGGTCGGGCACCGTGACCGCGCGGGTGCTCGCGAGCCTTTCGCCGCTGATCGCTTCGACACGCGCCTACATCGGGGTGTGGTGGCGTGTCAGCGCCAAGGCCTTCCCGACGACGGTGTTCACCAACCTGCAGCGGTGGGACGGCGCGTCGTGGACCTCGACGCAGTCCTTCGGCAACCCGGCCGCCGATGGCACTTTCACGCGCTGGTGGAAGCCGGATACCGCCGGCACCTACCGGCTGCGGGTCGAGCTCGCCGGAACCGGCCCGGACAACCTGCCGATCGACCGTGAGGTCAGCCCGGTCACGGTCACCGCCCGGCCGGCGACCATCACCGGGTCCGCCCGCCCGACCAACGCGACGGTCATCCGGCCGGGTACGAAGATGTCGACGTACGGCCACCTGACGGCTATGTACACGACGGGTGCCACCGGCCCGTTCGCCGGTCAGCGGGTCGTAGTGCAGACCCGGCCGCACGGCCAGACCTCGGTTCCGTACAGCACGGTCGCCAGCGCGACGACGACCGGCACCGGGTACTACTACACGAACTGGTTCGCGCGATCCGACGTGGACGTGCGGGTCGCGTTCATCTCGCCGTATCAGTCGGTCGGCTCGGCCTTCCGCTGGCTGCGGGTGGTGGACGTCAGGTAGGGCGCACCAGCGGGACACAGACGACGAAGCGGGCACCGCTACCTGGGCGGTCCCCGGCCGAGACGGTGCCGCCGACCCAGCGGACGTGCCGGAGGCCGGGCTCTCGGGCCGCCACGACATGTCGGAAACTCGCCTCGTACCTTGTCTGTCATGGGTGTGGAGATCCGGCCGGCGGACGAGCGGTTCCGGACGTCGAGCGAGTGGCTCGACTCGCGGTATTCGTTCTCGTTCGGGCCCTACTACGATCCGGCGAACGTCGGGTTCGGTTTCCTGCTCGCGCACAACGACGAGACCGTTGCCCCCGGCACCGGTTTCGGCACGCATCCGCATCAGGACCTGGAGATCGTCACCTGGGTTCTGCAGGGCGCCCTGGCCCATCAGGACTCCCGGGGACACCGCGGCATCGTGTATCCGGGCCTCGCGCAACGAATGAGCGCGGGCTCCGGCATTCGGCACTCTGAACGCAATGACGGCACTGACCCGGTCCACTACGTGCAGATGTGGGTCCGGCCGGACCAATTCGACCTCGAGCCGTCGTACGCGCAGGCCGAGATCGATTTGTCGACCGGTGAGCTGGTGCCGATCGCGTCCGGACTGGCCAAGCACGCTTCGAGTACCGCGATCCGCATCCACCAGAAGTCCGCCGGGATGTCGGTGGCCCGGCTCGACCCGGGGCGGGCCGTTCAGTTGCCGTCGGCGCCGCACGTGCATCTCTTTGTTGCCCAAGGCACGGTCAGCCTGGAAGGCGCCGGCGACCTCGGTACGGCGGATGCCGCCCGGCTGAGCGGTGCCGACGGACCACGCGTCACCGCGGGGCCGGCCGGTGCCGAACTACTGGTGTGGGAGATGTACGACTAGTCCTGCTGCTCGCTCATGGTCCAGACGTGGCGGAGGGATTGGCCCGCGATGCCGTCAGGGTTCTTGGCGAAGCCCTCGACGAACTGGCTCATGTGCTGCTGCCAGCGCTGGTCGACCGGGTCGTCCTTGAGTTGTGCCACGGCGGCCTCGAAGTCCTCGCACTCGACCAGGTGGAAGAGGTCCCGGCCGCTGCGCCAGATGGACCAGTCGGTAATGCCGGCCGCGCGCATCACGGTGATCAGTTCCGGCCAGACGCGGGCGTGCTCGGTCTCGTAGGCCTCTTCGGTACCGGGGATCAGCCGGCTGTGCAGAGCTAGGCGGGTCACAAGTGAGCAGGATACGCCGGTGGGTGTTTGTCGCGCGGTGACCGAACCGTTACGCACTACGGCGCGCGGCTCATCTCGACGGAACCGTTCGGTTGCTGGCATTTTGGGGGGCTGATCAGGGATTCGGGGCTGATCAAGACTGCGGAGGACTGATGCGCGAGCGGACCGAACCATGGCCGGGCGGCACCCCCATCTGGGTCGCGATGGCTGCTGACGACCCGGCGACGGCGATGAAGTTCTACGGCGAGCTGTTCGGCTGGGACGCCACGTATCAGGGCGCCCGGGACTATTGGGTGTGCGCGCTGGACGGCCGCGACCTCGGCGGGGTCGGCCCGAAGCACGCCGGCACCGAACACCTGCCCAGCCGCTGGACGACGTACCTCGCGACCGAGCAACTCGAGCGCACTCTCGAGGCGGTGACGACGTACGGCGGCCAGGTCGTGGTCAAGCCACGCGATATCGATCAACATGGCCGGATGGCGCTCGCGACAGACCCGAGCGGCGCGATCTTCGGGCTCTGGCAGGCGGCCGAACACATCGGGAGAGGCCGTGGCATCGACCCCGGATCGCTCGTCTGGAGCGAGGCACTGACCGACGACTTCGATCGAGCCAAGGAGTTCTACACCGCAGTCTTCGGCTACCGGGCCGAGGAGATCCGCGACTTCGGCCCCCGGTACGCCGCCTTGTACGCCGGTGGCCAGCCGGTCGCGGGCATCGGCGAACTCCGCCCGGAGCTCCCGGCCGGGAATCGCCCGCCACAGTGGTTGCCGTACTTCGCGGCTGCGGGTGCGGACGCGTTTGTCGCCGATGTCCGGGCGACGGGTGGTGACGTGATCAGTCCTGCCTTCGACACCGACTTCGGGCGGGTCGCCATCCTCACCGATCCCGAAGCGGCGCCGTTCGGGATCATCCAGCTCGAGTGCTGAGCGATTCGTCCTTGCTCTTGCCGGCGATTCACTCGAGCGATCTGCCAACTCCCGCAGGCGTACGGACGTCGTACTTGCACTGGTTGAGTAGCGTGGCACGTTGCCACACGCCGAAGACTGTGCCCCGGTGTCCATCAATCGTCGTGCGAGAGTTGGGAATGTGAAGCGAACCACTGCGATCGTCTGTCTGAGTAGTCTGCTGATCACCGCCGGTTGTTCCGACTCCAAGTCGGGCAGCGACGGCAAGCCGGACCCGAACGACGAGAAGCAGGCGTCCGCCGAGGTGGTGCAGAAGTTCGCCGCCGCCTGGATAGCGGCCTGGGCACCAGATGGCAAGCCGGATGCGGCCGCGGCGCTCACCGACAGCCCGACGACGTTCGGCAAGCGGCTCGACGACGTCGACACCGCCCTCGTCGCCAGCACCGTGAAGGTGACGCCGCAGGGCGAGCCGAACTGCACCGATGGCAGCACGTGCACGCAGGAGCTCGCCGTCGAGGCGGTGCTCCGCGGTATCGGAACGATGAAATGGACCAGTACGGCGACCGCAGTCAAGGTCGCGGACGCGTGGAAGATCAAGGCCTCCGGCGACACGATCTACCCCGGCCTCGGCGACGCGAACTACCTCAAGCGGGTCCGCGCCGTACCCGCGCGCGCCTCGATCCTGGACCGCAACGGCACCGCGCTGACCACCAACCAGCCGGTCGTCATCGTCGGTGTCGCCTCGGGCAACGTCGCGACAGCGGCGACGTACGCCGCCTTCACCAAGAACCTGGACGTCGACGGCAAGAAGCTCGCTGCCCGCGCGAAGGCGTCGCCGGCCGGTCAGTTCGTCGACGCGATCACTATCCGCGCCGCGGAGTGGGAGAGGCTGCGGCCGACCATGGGCAAGCTGCCCGGGGTGCTGACGATGGGCGGCACGCAGTCGCTGGCCGAGTCGTCGTCCTTCGCCCGCTCGGTGCTGGGGACGATGGGTACGGCGACCGCGGAGACGCTGAAGAACGCGGGTCCGATGGCGTCGGCGCAGGACCAAGTGGGTGCGACCGGGCTTCAGTACGCGTTCCAGCAGCAGCTCGCCGGGACGCCGGGCGGGACGGTCACGCTGCGGGACGGCAAGACCAAGATGACGATCAAGGTCGTCTACCAGCAGAAGGGCACCGTCGGGAAGCCGGTCAAGACCACCCTCGACCGGAACCTGCAACGCGCTGCCGAGGCCGCGCTGGCGACGAGCAAGCTGCCCGCGTCGCTGGTCGCCGTACAGGCCTCGACCGGTCAGATCCTGGCCGTGGGGAACGGGCCGACGGCGACGAACTACAACCGCGCGTTCCAGGGCCGCTATGCGCCTGGGTCGACGTTCAAGATCGTCACCTCGGCGGCGTTGCTGGGCAGCGGCGAGACCGCCAACAGCACGCTGCCGTGCACGAACACGATCAACGTGTTCGGCAAGTCGTTCAAGAACTACGACGGACTGGCCGCGTACGGCGCCGGGACGATGCAGAAGGCGTTCATCAACTCGTGCAACACCGCGTTCATCTCACAGCACGGGCGGCTGCCGGCCGACGGGATGACGAAGGCGGCAGCGATGTTCGGGGTCGGGCGGGACCTGGACCTGTCGATCCCGGCGTACGGCGGTGAGGTGCCGGCACCGAAGGACGTCGTCGCCGAGGCCGCGTCGATGATCGGCCAGGGCACGGTCACCGCGAGCCCGCTCCAGGTCGCGCTGATCGGCGCGGCGGTGGACCGGGGCACGGCGATGAAGCCGGTGCTGGTGCCGGGCAAGGACGCAGCCGGACCCGCCGCCTCTCCGTTGCCTGCGGCAACGGTCGCCGCGCTGCGCACCTTCATGCGGGCCAACGTCACCGGAGGAACCGCCCGTGTCCTGGCCGGCAACGGTGCCGTTGCCGCCAAGACCGGAACCGCCGAGGTCGTCCAGAACGGCAAGGTCGTCACCAACGGCTGGATGGTCGGCTACCGCGGCGACGTAGCCTTCGCCGTCATCGTCGAAGGCGGCGCCTCCGGCGCCAAAGCCGCCGGCCCCATCCTGAAAAACTTCCTCACCCGCTTCAAGTAGGAGTGTCGGTAGCGCGTACTAGCGTGCGCGCCATGGAGGAGACAGAACTGGCCGGGCTCGCGACTCCCTGAGAGTTGCGCTCTGAAGTCCCTGAGAGTTCCCTTAAGGCGCGGCGTTGCGGGGAAATTGTCACCTAGGGTGGTCGGATGGAGAGCTTGATTTGTCCCAAGTGCCGTGGCGCGATGCGTACGTACGAACGCAGCGGCATCACCGTCGACCAGTGCGGTGAGTGCCGCGGCATCTTCCTCGACCGGGGTGAGCTGGAGCGGCTCGTCGACGCCGAGCTCCAGTACAACGCTCCGGCCGCGCCGCCGCCACCACAGCAGCACTACGAGGAGAAGCGGCACGACGACCGCCGCTACGACAACGATCGCCGCTACGACGACCGGAAGTACGACAGCGACCGACGCTACGACCCCCGCTACGGAAAAGAGCAATACCGCGGCAAGAAGAAGAAGTCCTTCTTCGAAGAACTCTTCGACTGACAGGCGGCAGCTCGCCGGTTCCTGGTGGTCCGGTGGTGTGGTCGTACGGCGTTCAGACGCGGCGCGCGTGGAGGACGGGTTCGCGTTCCTCTTCGGTCGTGCCGCCCCAGACGCCGTACGTCTCGCCGACGACCAGCGCGTGCTCGCGGCACTCCCGCCGTACGGGACACGTCCCGCAGAGCGACTTGGCGAGCAGCTCTCGGGCGTGTTTGCGGAGGCCGCGCTCGGATTCGGCGGCGAAGAACAGATCGGGGTCGACGTCGCGGCAGGCGGCCCGGTCCTGCCACGCCCAGTTCTCGATCAGCGGATACGGCAACCCGGCCGGCGCTTTCGTCACCGCTCCAGCGGGCGGCTTGCGCCGGCTCACGACGACTTCCTCAATGACGTCATCGCCAGACACCTCGGACTTCGGTCAGTCACCCGGGGCGGGGTGAGTCTCTACATTCCCCGGCCGCGCGACCCCATCCGCAACCGCGGGGTACCCCTCCTGGTACCCCGCCCCCAAACTCGCCCCACCACCATCCCAGCACCCCCGCCAGGCAACCCGACCTGGCCGAAGCCGCCGCTGTGGGCGGCGCGGGGGTGGGGATCGGGGCTAGGGTCAGGGGCGTGAGTACGCCTGGGGTGAGCCTTCGTCCGATGACCGAGGCCGAGTTCGAGGTCTGGAAGCGGCGTAATGCCGAGTCGTTCGCGGCCGGGGTGGGGCCGGCCCGCGGGCTGAGTCCGGAGAAGGCGATCGAGTTCGCCCACACCGAGGTGGCCAAGCTGCTGCCGGACGGCCGCGACACCGAGCACCACCTGGTCTGGATGGCGTGCGCCGGCGACGAGCCGGTCGGCAGCCTGTGGATCAGCACCAAGCCGCGCATCCCGTTCATCTACGGCCTCGAGGTCGACGCCGCCCACCGCGGCAAGGGCTACGGCCGCGCGATCATGCTCGCCGGCGAGGAGGAGATCCGTCGCCTCGGCCACACCCACCTCGACCTGAACGTCTTCGGCAACAATCCCACCGCCATCAACCTCTACAACTCCCTCGGCTACACCGTCACCTCCCAGCAAATGCGCAAACAGCTCTGACCGCTGTGGTAACCCTGAGGTAGCCGAGTGCGGAGGGGCGCGATGAGCTGGTGGGTCCTGCATGTGGACATGGATCAGTTCATTGCGGCTGTGGAGATCCGGCGGCGGCCGGAGTTGCGGGGGTTGCCGGTGGTGGTCGGGGGCTCGGGCGATCCGACGCAACCGCGCCAGGTCGTCGCCACAGCGTCGTACGAGGCTCGTGAGTTCGGTGTCCACTCCGGGATGCCGGTGCGGGCGGCGTACAAGCGTTGTCCACAGGCCGTTTTCCTGCCGTCGGACCCCGCTGCCTACGAAGCCGCTTCAACCGAGGTGATGGACACGCTGCGTGCTTTCCCGGTCGTGGTCGAGGTCTGGGGCTGGGACGAGTGCTTCGTCGGCGCCGAAACCGACGACCCCGAGCAGCTCGCCGCCGAGCTTCGCGCCGCCGTCCACGACCGTACGACGCTCACTTGCTCGATCGGCATCGGCGACAACAAGACCCGCGCCAAGCTCGCCACAACCTTCGCGAAACAGCCCCGGTCACACGCGGCGCCCTTCGAAGGTACGACGAACACGCGAGACGGCGTCTACCGCCTGACCGCGGAGAACTGGCGTCAGGTGATGGACCACCGACCGGTCCGCGAACTCTGGGGCATCGGCAGCCGGATGGAACGCAACCTCAACGAACTCGGCCTGGTCACCGTCGCCGACCTCGCCGCCGCCGACCTCGACGTACTCCGGAAACGCTTCGGCCCGAAGATGGGTGCCTGGTATGCCGCCCTCGGCCGCGGCCTGGGCGACACGGAAGTCACCGACATCCCCCGCGAACCGGTCTCCCGAAGCCACGAGGAGACCTTCCCGCAAGACCTGGTCGAACGATCGGACATCGAATCCCAGGTACGCCGGATCGCCCAGGAGGTCACCCGCGAGGTCGTCGCCGACGGCCGCACTATCCAGCGCATCTGGGTGAAGGTCCGCTTCACCACCTTCTACACCCCCATCAAGAGCCGCAAACTCGCAGATCCCACGCAGGACCCAGAGGTCGTCGCCACCACCGCACTCGAACTACTCGAGAAGTTCGAGCTCCGCAGACCCGTCCGCCACCTCGGCGTCCGCGTCGAGTTCGTCCCGAGCTAGAGGTTGTAGATCTGGGTGGCGGTTGTGGTGAAGACGGCCTCGCGCTCGTCGGCGGTCAGGGTGGCCGTCAAGGCTTCCGCGGTTTCGACCACGTCGGCGTAGCCGGCGGCGAGGAGGCAGACAGGCCAGTCGGAGCCGAACATGACTCGGGATGGGGTGAACGCGTCGAGCACTACGTCGGCGTAGGGCTGGAGGTCGGAGGGTTTCCAGTTGGTCCAGTCAGCTTCGGTGACCATCCCGGAGAGTTTGCACGTGACGTTGGGGAGCGCGGCGAGTTCGCGCAGTTGACCGGCCCATGGCTCAAGCGGATCACCGATCACCGGTTTGGAGATGTGGTCCACGACGAAAGTCAGCCCTGGCAGGGCCCGGGCGGTTTCGATCGCTGCGGGTAGGTGCGGCGTCTTGGTGAGCAGGTCGTAGACGAGCCCGGCGTCGGCGACCGCGGCCAGGCCGCGCTGGACGTCTGGGCGGAGGAGCCAGTTCACATCCGGCTCGTCGTGGACCTGGTGGCGGATGCCCTTCAAGAACGAGCCGTCTGGACGCTGCTGCAGGCCCGTCAACACGTCGGAGAGGTTTGGTGCGGTCAGATCGACCCAGCCGACCACGCCGGCCACCAGTTCGTTGCTAGCAGCAACTTCCAGGAACTCCACAGTCTCGTCGACCAAACCAACTGTCTGCACCAGGACGGTCGCGGTGATGCCGGCCGCCGCGGCCTGAGGCGCGAGGTCGTCGATGGCGAAGCTGCGCCGGATCGGATCCATCTCAGGGCCCGCCATCCAGCTCTGCTCGCGGACAGTCAGGTCCCAGATGTGGTGGTGAGCGTCAACTCTGTTCACTATCCGACCCTCCGATCGTCGATCGCATCAGCATTCCAGTCGATGCCGAGGCCGGGGACATCCGGCGCCACCGCGTGTCCGTGGTTGACTTCCAGCTCCGAGCGCGTGATCGCCCGCAGCTGGGGGATGTGCTCTACATAACGCCCGTTCGGTACGGCGGCCGCCAGGCTGACATGCAGTTCCATCAGGAAGTGCGGGCACACCTCGAGATTGAACGTCTCGGCCAGATGCGCCACTTTGAGCCACGGCGTGATGCCACCGACCCGCGCGACGTCGACCTGGATGATCCCGGCGGCCCCGGCGGCGGCGTACTCGCGGAACTGCGAGACGGAGTACAGGGACTCCCCCACCGCGATCGGGATCGACGTGGATGCGGCCAGCCGGACATGCCCGGTCAGATCATCGGCCGGCAACGGCTCCTCGAACCACGCCAAGTCCACCGCCTCGAAGGCCGCAGCCCGGCGGCGAGCCTCGGCGTACGTCATCGACTGGTTGGCGTCCACCATGATGTCCAGCGACGGCCCGACCGCCTCCCGTACGGCGCGCAGTCGCTCGAGATCTTCATGGACGCGGGGTTTGCCGACCTTGAGCTTCACGCCCGGCCAACCCGCCTTCTGCGACGCGAGCGCGCCGGCCACCAGCTGATCCGTTGTCAGGTGCAACCAACCGCCCTCGGTGTCGTACAGCGGCACCTGCTGCCGGTACCCGCCGGCCAGCCGCCACAACGGTTCCCCTGCCCGCAGGCAGCGCAGGTCCCACAGCGCGGTGTCGACGGCCGCCAGCGCGAGCGACGTGATCGCTCCGACCGTCGTCGCCCGGGTGGACGCGAAGAGGTCGTGCCACGTCGCCTCGATGTTCCGCGCATCCGCGCCGGCCAGCCGCGGCAGGAGGTTG
Organism: Kribbella antiqua; assembly: GCF_004345665.1. Lineage (GTDB taxonomy): Bacteria > Actinomycetota > Actinomycetes > Propionibacteriales > Kribbellaceae > Kribbella > Kribbella antiqua. The sequence goes on along the minus strand of NZ_SLWR01000007.1, from coordinate 421,931 downwards.
TCCCGCAGCAGCGCCAGTACGGCGGTCCCGCCCGTGCCGATCGTGTACGAGTACCCCAGCCCGGTGAGCCCGTCGGTGGTCTCGAGTTCGACGAAGATCGTTTCCTGTTTGACGAAGGACTGCACCGCGTCGGTCCGGACCGTCTCGACCTCCAGGTCGACGAGATAGGCCGCGGCCCGGCTGATCTTCGGGGGCAGGGCGTTCATCGGGGCGGCTCCACGATCCTATAGGATATTGCGTAGCTGATGGTGCCGCCCTCACACTGGAGCCGTCAAGGGTCGGGCAGAATTGGGTGCTTCGGGAGGAGCGACGGTGACGGATGCGCATGTGGGTCTGGCGGGGCAGCTCACGCGCCTGCCCCAGCGACAGGTGCTGAGCGACGACGTCTACGAGACGGTGAAAGGCCTGATCATGGACAGCGTGGTCGAGCCGGGCACCCGGCTGAACATCGACGCGCTGACCCGTGAGCTGGGCATCTCGCAGACGCCGATCCGGGAGTCGCTGGCCCGGCTGGAGTCCGACGGCCTGGTGATCAAGGAGCCGCTGCGCGGTTACCGGGTGTCGTCCCGGCTGACCCGGGCGGAGTTCGAGGACCTGTTCGAGTTCCGCCTGCACGTCGAGCCCTGGGCGGCCGGCCGCGCCGCCGAGCGGGCCGGGCCTGAGGATCTGGCCCGGCTGAAGGACGAGATGCTGAGCTACACCGACGTGCCGGACCGGCCGGCGTACGAGAGCTACCGGGCGATGGCGGCGCACGACCAGCGCTTCCACGATCTGGTGCTGGAACTGGCTGGGAACGAGACGGCCCGGCTGTCCTTCGCCCGGACGCACTGCCACCTGCACCTGTTCCGGCTGTACTACGGTGGCGGCATCGCGACGAAGGCGTTGCGTGAGCACAAGGCGGTCGTCACGGCGGTCCGCAAGGGCGACCCGGAGGACGCGGCCGCGGCGATGCGGTCTCACATCGAGGCCTCCCGGGCCAGGCTGCGACCCATCTTCGACCAGGAATAACCGAACCAGGGAGAATTCTGTGGAACTGCTGCGCCTCGGCGCGGTCGGTGAGGAGCGCCCGTACGTGCGCGCCGCCGACGGCACCGTTCACGACCTGAGCTCCGTCACCCGTGACACTGGCGGCGAGATCGACGGCGCCTTCCTGGCCGCCGACGGCATCGCCCGTACGCGCGCCGCACTCGAGAGCGGCTCGCTCCCGGTCGCTGACGTCGAGGGCCTGCGGGTCGGCGCGCCGATCGCGCGGCCGGGCGCGGTGGTCTGCATCGGCCAGAACTACGCCGCCCACGCGGCCGAGTCCGGCGCCGAACCGCCGAAGCAGCCGATCGTCTTCTTCAAGCACCCGAACACGGTCGTCGGCCCGTACGACGAGGTCCTGGTGCCGCGCGGCGCGACCAAGACCGACTGGGAGGTCGAGCTCGCCGTCGTCATCGGCAAGCAGGCCCGGTACGTCGACTCTGACGCCGAAGCACTGGCCTGTGTCGCCGGGTACGCGGTCTCCAACGACGTGTCCGAGCGGGCGTTCCAGATCGAGCAGTCCGGCGGGCAGTGGTCGAAGGGCAAGTGCTGCGAGACGTTCAACCCGTTCGGCCCGGCGCTGGTCCCGGCCGACGAGGTCGGCGACCCGCAGGACCTCGACCTGAAGTCCTGGGTGAACGGCGAGCCCCGCCAGGCCTCGAACACCAAGGACATGATCTTCACCGTGGCCGCCCTGATCCGCGACCTCTCGCAGTACATGGTCCTCAGCCCGGGCGACATCGTGAACACCGGCACCCCGGAAGGCGTCGCCCTCTCCGGCCGCTTCCCGTACCTGGCCCCCGGCGACACGATGGAACTGGAGATCCAGGGCCTCGGCCGCCAGAAGCAGACCCTCGGCAAGGCCTGACCGAAAACTGTCCCCGGCCGGCTCTAAGGTCGGCCGGGTGACCGATCCCCTGGACGATATCCGGACCTCCTACAACACCGTCGCCGCGTCGTACGCCGAACTCGTGCAAGACGGTGCGGCCGACGAGCCGGCGAATCTCGACCTGTTCGCGAAGCTGGCCTCGGGCCCAGTCCTCGACGTGGGGTGCGGGCCGGGGCGGCTCGCCGCACTCCTGCATGAGCGTGGGCTGCAGGTGATCGGTATCGACCTGTCACCGAGCATGATCGAGATCGCCCGGCGGGATCACCCGGGCCTCGACTTCCGAGTGGGGTCGATGACCGACCTGGAGCTGCCGGACGGCGAGCTGGGTGGTGTCATCTCCTGGTGGTCGATCATCCACCTGCCGCGCGATGTGGTCCCCCAGGCATTCGCCGAGTTCCATCGCGTGCTCGCTCCCGGTGGCGTCCTCCTGCTCGGCTTCCACGTCGGCGAGGAGTCCACCCACAAGACCTTCGGGTACGGCGGTCACCCGATGAACATCTACGTTCACCGCTGGACGGCGGCCGCGCTCACCGAGATCGCCGTCGCCGCCGGCTTCACGCCGTACGTCGACGCGGAAATTCCGGGCGACCGGCTGTGTTTCCGGAAGTAGGGTCGGCGCATGACTTCGCACGTTCGTACCGTGACCTTCGATGCCCACGACCCTTATGAGCTGGCCGGATTCTGGCTGCAGGTGTTCAACGTACCGCGACCGGACGACGACGCTCCGGGTGATCCGTACGCCGCCGTGGTGACGGACTCGGTGACCTTGCTCTTCGAGCAGAACAACGACGAGAAGTTGGCCAAGAACCGGGTCCACCTCGACCTGGAGCCGGACGGGCCGCGCGACGAGGAGGTCGAGCGACTGCTCAAGCTCGGCGCCACCATCGAGCACGACCATCGCGAGCCCGACGGCACCGGCTTCGTCGTCATGCTCGACCCGGAAGCCCACGAGTTCTGCGTACTACGCAGCGCGGCCGAACGAGCCGCGACCAGCTAGGTATCGATCTCAGGGGTTTCGCCGGAGAGCGTGAGCCGCCACTCGCCGTCCCAGCCGTGGACGGCGACGTCGTACCCGTCCCGATGAGCGGAGACGCGGTGGTGGCCGCGCTCGACCGGTTCGACCTCGGCCTGCCACCCGCGGGCGGTCAGCTCGGCGGCAGCGGCCGCCACCTGACCGGCCGGATCGACCACTCCCGGATCGCCCGTTTCGACCGTGATCGAGCAGATCGTCTCCGGTCCACTGCCGTCGGACAGCACGTTCGGGTTCACCGGTCCGAGGTCGCGCGTCACCACCCCTTCCTGACCGGGTACGGCGGCAGCGGCCGCGGCGAGCAACTCTGCCCGGAGGAAGTCCCGGGCCTGGGCCAACGTCATCGAGCGGGTCCTTCCGGTCGTTGCGGGGAGCGGCGGTTCCGGGCTCCGTCGGTGGGCTTGTGCTTGGCGGGCACGCTGAGCTTGCGGGCCGCGGCGACACCATCGAACACCTTCGCGAGCGGCGCCGCCGCTTCGGACCTGGGCAGCCTGCGCATCGACTCGGCCCAGGAGACTCCGGGCAGCAACTTGCTCTCCTGCTCCGGCGTGGTCTGCGCGGCCCGCGTGACCGCGTCCAGGTTGCCGCTGATGATGCGGCCGAGGTTCCGCAGGGACTCGCTGTTCTTCCGGAAGTACTTCATGTGCCCACGGACCGGCACCGCCCCGCGCGTCTCGAACCGGAAGGCGTCGGGAAACGTGGCCGGATCCGGTCCGAACTGCTCCCCATAGGAGACGTAGTCCCACGGCGTGCGCGCCACGTAGAGCACCTTCCCCGGCGGGACGAGCTGGGCTGCCGAGTGCACGCTCGGTTCGACTCCGGGGCATCCGATCAGCACTGGACGATCAGGGTGTACGCCGTCCGGCGACTCCGGATCCATTCCGGCCAGCAGCGCCAGACCGACTACCTGAGAGCCATAGCTGTTCCCGATCAGGGTCCGCTCGGCTTCCGGCGCCATCACCACAGCGAGGCCGGCGTCGAAGCGGGACACCAGCGGCACGGCAGCGCGAGCACATTCCGTCGACATCGCCTCTTCCAGGGTGAGCGGCGCGTCGTACCCCTTCCACACCACCACTGCGGTCCCAGGGCCGGCCTCGTTCAAGAGGTCGTATCCCCGGTCAACCTGCGCAGCGGTCTTCTCCAGCGTGTTGTTGAGCCCCGGGACCAGCGTGGCCACGTTCTTCGCCTTACCCAGATCTTCGCCGAGCAGCTCGACCATCCGGCCCTGGCCCACCGGGTCGACGTACAGGAACCGCCGGTCGTGAACCACCTTGACCAGTCGCCCGTCGACATCCTCTGTCGTCGAGACCGGCTCGAGCATCGCGTCGAGCGTTCTGAACCGGGTGTCCTGGGCGCGCGTCGCCCGTCCGGCCGCGACCTTGGCCTGGAGCGTACGGCGTGCGTCGACCAGGATCCGGCGGTTTGCGACGTACCGCAGTTCCGGCGGCGCTCCATCGAGCGGTCCGACCTGCTCATACCGTTCCTTGGCCAGCGCGCGGGCTGTCGCCGGCGGCAGGTCGTAGAAGTGGCCGTGGACCTCTCGGGCCGCCACGTCGTACGGCAGGTTCTGGACATGACGGATCAACAGGTCGAGCTGCCCGGCCTGAGTCATGATCGACCAGCCAACCAGTCGGTGGTTAACACTCAGTGGAAGGCGAGTGACCAGGAGCCTTCGTGGAGGGAGAGGTCGACTGTGGCGAGCGGTCTGACGTCCATGTGCCGCAGCGACTCCGCCGGGGCGTCCAGTACGTACAGCACGATCGCCCGGACCACAGCCGGGTGTACGACGGCCACGACCGTACGGCGCTCCTCAGACTCCTGCGCGAGGTCGCCCAGCCAGTCAGCGACCCGGGTCAGTACGTCGTTCTCGGTCTCGCCGCCGGGTGTCGCGGTGTGCGGGCGCTCGAGCCAGGCGGCCACCCGCCCCGGCTCAGCGGCCAGCAGCTCCTCCAGTCCGCGGCCGGCCCACTCGCCGTACTCACGGTCCCGTAGCGCCGGCTCGACCGCTGGTGCGAGGCCAAGCGCCTCTGCCGTCCGTACGGCGGCCTGCTCCGGTCCGGCGTACACCGCATCGGCCTGCAGCTTCAGCTCCCCGGCAGCTTCGAGGCTCGCCAGGTCCGGCTCGACGTCACCGCCAAGGACCAGGCCGCGCAGCGCGGGTGTCAGAGCGTGTGCGACGAGCGTCAGCGCAATCAAGCGGCCACTACTTTCTGTCGGGACATCCGGGGGTCGACTGTGGCGGCGTACCCGAGACCGAGCAGGAGCCACAGCGTCGCCTGCGTACCGAGCGAGGCGAACCGGAACTGCCACAGCAGCGTAGCGGGGAACGACCCCGGAACCTCGTTGATTGCCGGTAGCAACAGATATGCCGCAACAATCGTGGCGAGGAAGGCGGCCGCGCCGACGGCCAGGCGGGCGACGACCCCCCAGCGATCGACCAGGCGATCGGCCCAGCGGGACGCGGCGACGCCGGCCCAGACGGCGAGCAGGCCGATCACGAGAGTCAGCAGATAGGTCACCGTCCGGCGGGTGATCGTGTCCGGGTTCCCGACCGCCGGCGGGTTCGGCGGGTACTTGAGGAACGGCACCAGCACGATGCCGATGAATCCGGCCGCGGCTAGGCCCAGAGCGGCGTACGGGTCACTGCTGGTCGGTAGCTTCCGCCGGAGCAGGGTGAAGGCGACCGCGAACATGCCGCCGAGCGCGACGCCGTACAGGGAGGTGGCGAGGAACAGGCCGGCCCGCTGGCCGTCGCGGCTGACGAGCGGCTCTTCTTCGGCAGCCTGAGTCGCGTCGCCAGAAGCATGGTCATGGGAGTGCGCGGCGCCGGCTTCCTCGATCGCGATCGCGGCGTCGATGTGCGGTTCGCCCATCACGTACGCGAACGTTCCGGCCAGCAGGCCGGCGAAGAGTCCGACGATCAGTCCGCGCACCAGGAGCGATCCGAAGGTGCGCATGCGACTAATGGCAGGGCACGCCGAGGAGGTGGCGCCCGTCGTGCATCAGCTCGTGCAGGTACATGCCCGACTGCGAGACGGCACCCTGGTCGAACGCCACCAGGTAACCGAGCAGGAGCATCAGGCCGACACTGAGCAGTGCGACCGCGAGCAGACGGGGTGAAATGGCCGGTACGGCGATAGTGCGGGCAGGAGCTGCCATCTGAACCTCCTGGGGAAGTGCGCGTCCCCTTCGAAAGGCTGCTGGTGCCCGAGCGTCCTGACTCACGAGCAGAGCTCGCTCACAGTGGCGCGGCCGTGCCGGACTCTCACCGGCTTCCCTCTTGGCACCGCAGGTTGTCCCCCGCACCGTAGCGGCCGCGTTGATCCACGGTCAACGCGTGACGGCGCGCCGGTGATGTATCCCACCCGCCGGATTCACAGGTGCGTCCTGGCGTGATGGAACTTACTCTGGGCAGATGCCGTCCGCTCATCACCTGATCGCGTTCGCGATCACCGCGTTCATCATCATCGTCGTACCGGGCCCGAGTGTGCTGTTCATCGTCGGTCGCGCTCTCGCGGCCGGGCGGCGCGAGGCGGTGCTGACGATGGTCGGCAACACCATCGGCGCCGCGGTCATGCTCGTCGCGGTCGCCCTCGGCCTCGGCACGCTCATCGCCGCCAGTGCGATCGCGCTGACCGCGGTGAAGCTGGCCGGTGCGGCGTACCTGATCTATCTCGGCGTCCAGGCCTTCCGGAGCCGGAAGTCGCTGGTGACGGCCATGACGAGCGGCGTGAAGCCAGGCAGCAGCCGCCGTACGGTCCGGCAGGGGTTCATGGTCGGGGTGACCAACGCCAAGACGGCGGTCTTCTTCGCCGCCGCCCTGCCGCAGTTCGTCGACAAGAGCGCGAGCAGCCCGGCCTGGCTCCAGATCCTGATCCTCGGCCTGATCTTCATCCTGATCGCGCTCTGCTCCGACAGCGTCTGGGCCGTCGTCGCCGGCACCGCCCGGGAGTGGTTCGCCCGCTCCCCGCGTCGGCTCGAGCTCGTGGGCGGCACCGGCGGGCTGATGATCATCGGCCTCGGCGCGAGCATCGCCGTGACGGGTTCTAAGGAGTAGCCGTACGACGACCCGCCTGTACGCCGAGCAGCGCCAGTACGGCGGGGAGCCCGAACGCGACGAGGTACGCAGTCAGCGCGGAGTGCGGCTCGAGCGCGGCGAAGAGGGAACCGCCGACGGCCAGAACAGTTGCCGTGGCCAACGAATCGCTGAGCTGAAGGGCTGAGCTGTTGGCGCCCTGCTCCTCGCGCTCGGAGTACTCGAGGACCTGCACGGATACGGTCGGGAAGACCGTGCCCATGCCGAGCCCGGCCAGACCCCAGCCGAGGATGCCGACCACAACCGGGACGTGCTCGTTGAGCGTCAACGCCGCCGTCACGATGCCGAGCACGATCGAGATCATGCCGGCCTGCAGGAAGACCGCGTGCGAGAACGGCTGGTTCGGGCGACCGCGGTACCAGGAGGCGGCGGTCCAGCTGAGTGCGCTGACCGTGAGTACCAGACCTGCAAAGGCCGGCGACAGGCCGCGTTCGCGGGTGAGCATCAGCGGGAGGAAGACCTCGGCGCCGAAGCCTGCCGCGGCGACCAGACCACGCGTGGCGATCACGGACGGCAGGCCCTTCTTGAGCGCGAAGGTACCGCTCGGCAGCAGCTTGGGCGCGAACGCGACAACACCGGCCAGTCCGCTGGCGAGCAGGATGAGCTGGAGCGCGCCGCGCTGCTGACCGCCGTAGTGGAGCAGGCCGACTCCAACCGCCGCCGCGACCGCCCACAGCGCTCGCTTGTCCCACAGTCGGCCTGGCCGCGCTTCGTGCGCGCTGCCGCGGGCGAGGCCAGGGCGCATGACCAGTGCGGCCGGGATGGCGATGGCCGGTACGGCGAGGAAGACGGCACGCCAGGTGGTGTGTTCGACGACCAGACCAGCGATCGCGGGGCCGACCAACGAGGGGACGACCCAGCCGGTGGCGAACGCGGCGAAGATGCGGGGTCTCAGCGCGGCTGGGTACAGGTGGCCGACGACGACGTACAGGGCGACCGTCAAGAGGCCGGAACCGAAGCCCTGGATGATGCGGCCGACGACCAGGATCTCCATGCTCGGCGCCAGGCCCGCGATGATCAGACCGCCCAGGAACCAGGCGGTCCCGTGCCAGAGCGGGCGGGTCGGGCCTTTGAGGTCACTCCAGGTGCCGGAGATGACCATGGCCACGACGCTGGAGGCGAGCGGCCCGCCGAACGCGAGGGCGTAAAGGTGGAGCCCGTCGAGGGCCTGCGCGACGGTCGGCATCGCGGTCGTCACGGCCAGGGACTCGAACGCGACCAGCGTGATCAGCGCGACCATGCCGACCGTCAGCGCTCGGTACTGCGGTGACAGCACGCCGCCGGACGGTGGTTCGGTACGGGTGCTCTGCTCGGTCAGGTCGTCGGCTGTCGTCGTCATGCCGAGAACCCTCGGACATCAAGTGCACTTGAAGTCAACTAGCTGACTTCAAGCTCAGTTGAACTTCATAGCACCGCGCGACAACCAGAGCTGCGCAGCGCCCCATTTCGTGGGTTCACCTACCAGCTTGTGGGTTACCGGCCGGAATACGGCGTGCGAACCCACAAGCTGATGGGTGAACCCATCAAACGTGGGTCACAGGACCGCGGCGAGGACCAGGGCGGCGATGGGTGGGGCGGCCTGGAGGGCGGCGGCTTGGGCCATCCGGCGGTCGGACGCGATCAGCACGATCCCGGCGCCGGCCATGCACGCGCAGGCGAACAGCGCGATGGCATGTCCCTTGTCGCCGCCCGCGATGAGGCCGCCGAGCGCACCAAGCGCCAGGAACAGGTTGTAGAAGCCCTGGTTGAAGGCCCACGGCCGCGCGACAGCCGCCTCGGTGTCATCCTTGACCCGGAACCGCTTGTACGTGCTCGGCTTCCGGAAGAGCAGACTCTCCATCGCGAACACCGCGAGATGAAACACCCCGGCCAGTACGACGAACACCTGCGCGATCACGCTCACGCAGGAACGGTACCGCCGTCTCGCCACTCCGCGTCTAAGGCGCGGGCCGGGTTGGTGGTGAAGATGGCGTCGGCCACCTCCTGGCCGAGGTGGCGGGTGATACGCGGGCGGAGGTGCGTCAGGAGATAGGGGATGCCCGGACCTTCGCCGGTCGCGGCTCTGGCGCGGGCGGTGGTCGTGTCACCGCCGAGCAGCAGTTGATCGGCGTACCCGTCGTCGACCATCCAGGAAAGGGACTCGAGCAGCCACGGATCGGTGGCGTGATTCGCCCGCGACGGCCCATCGAACGCCAGCCAGGCGCCGCGGTCGGCCAACTCCCCGTGCACGTAGTGATCCGGGAAGCGATTCAGGTGCCCGAGGATGACACTCGACGGCGGTACGGCGAGTTCGTCGACCAGCAGATCCAGTACGGCGTCCGCGCCCGACCCGTGCTCGTGATGAACCGCGATCGGCGCGCCGGTCGCGTGATGCGCCTCCGCCGCGGCCCGCATCACCAACTCGGCGTGCGCATCCAGCAGATGGAAACCGCCGGCCACCTTGATCAGCCCGGCCCGGACCGAACTGTTGCCGATGCCAACGGTCAGCTCTGTCACGAAGATCTCGGCCAGCCGGTCGCGGATGCTCTCGACGAAGCCCGGAGGGTAGTGCTCAGCCCGATGCAGCCCTGTCGCCGCGACGATCGAAACCCCTGTGCTGGTCGAGATTCCGGGCAACAGGTCGGCCCGTCGGCCCAGTCCGTGCGGCGTCCACTGCACGATCGCCTGCCCGCCCGCGGCCGCGAAAGCTCGCACCTCCGCGAGCGCCGCGTCCGCGTCGTCCAGCTCCTGCCCGGGCAGCATCGCCGTACGGAAGAACAGATGGTCGTGGGCGTCACAGACACCGAGCTGCTCCGGTGCGATGTCGCCCAGGACCGTTCTGATCATTGCTTCTCCTCGTCAGCGGGCGCGGCGGGACGGCCTGCTGTTGGCAGAGAAGGCGGCGGCGCCGGCCGGACGGGAGGTCGAACCGGGCGTGCTGGTGCTGTACGTCGTCGGGGCGTTCGAGCCGCTACGGGACTTCGCGCGCCCGCCACGCTTCGCACCACGCGGTTGGCTCGGCTCGCCGGAGCCTGCCGACCTCGGTCCAGCGGCGCGACCACCGCGACGGCCTCTGGCCGAACCGCGCCCCGCGGACACGGTGGCACGTTCCGGCTGCGGAGCCTTGGCCGGGGGCTCGACGAAGACGCGGTCGCCCGGAGCGAGCTCGGTCAGCAGCGGGTCGCCGGTTGTGAGTTTGGTGACGGTCGCGGCGATGCCGGCCTTGCGGGTCAGGTCGCGCACGTCGCGGACCTGGTCGTCGGTCATCAAGGTGACGACAGTGCCCTCGGCGCCTGCACGCGCGGTACGGCCGGAGCGGTGCAGGTAGGCCTTGTGCTCGATCGGCGGGTCCGCGTGGATCACCAGCGCGACGTCGTCGACGTGGATACCGCGGGCGGCGATGTCGGTCGCGACGAGCGTCTTCGCCGTACCGTCGGAGAATGCCTCCAGGTTCCGCGTACGCGCGCCCTGCGACAGGTTGCCGTGCAGCTCGACCGCCGGGACGCCCTGCGCGATCAGCTTCTTCGTGAGCGACTTGGCGCCGTACTTGGTCCGGGTGAAGACGAGCGTCCGCCCGGGCGCCGCGGTCAGGTCGACGAGCACCGGCAGCCGGCTGTCGGACTGAACATGCAGCACGTGGTGCGTCATCTTCGCGACCGGCGACTGCGCCGAGTCGACGCTGTGCGTGACGGGGTCGGTCATGAACCGCTGCACGAGTACGTCGACACCGGCGTCCAGCGTGGCCGAGAACAGCAGCCGTTGCGCGTCACCCGGCGTCGCCTCCAGGATCCGCCGTACGGCGGGCAGGAAGCCGAGGTCGGCCATGTGGTCGGCCTCGTCCAGCACGGTGATCTCGACCGCGTCGAGCTTCGCGTGACCGGCTTTGAGGTGGTCCTCGAGCCTGCCGGGACAGGCGACGACGATGTCGGCGCCCTTGCGCAGGCCGTTGATCTGCGGGCCGTGGCCGACGCCGCCGAAGATCGTCATCGTGCGCAGGTCGAGCGCGTCGGTGAGCGGGGTGATCGACGCCTGGATCTGGGTCGCGAGCTCACGGGTCGGCGCGAGGATGAGCGCGCGCGGGTGGTTCGGCCGGCGCTTGCCGCGGCTCGCGGCCAGCCGGGCCAGAACCGGAAGCACGAACGCGTACGTCTTGCCGGATCCGGTCCGGCCGCGCCCGAGCACGTCCTTGCCGGCGAGCGAGTCCGGCAGCGTCGCGGCCTGGATCGGGAACGGCTTCGACACGCCGGCAGCGGACAAGGCCTGCACCAGCGCAGCCGGTACGCCGAGATCCGCGAACGTGAGGTTGTCGGGGACAACCATCGGCGCGACCTCTTCGTACCCGCCGGCCGTCACGGCATCGTTGCTCTTAGCAACCTTTGGGGCCGCGTCGGGATTGTTGCGTCGGGCACCGGATCCGCGCCGGCGGCGCGGGCGGCCAGAACCGGTAGCTGAGTTGGTGGTGCGAGATTGGGTTTGCGTGGTTGTAGACGTGGGGCGGCGGGCCGCCATGTAGTACTCCAAAAAGTCGGGTGGTCGTCCTGCCCGGCGCGGCCGGTGGGCCGCGGCGCGTGGTAGTCGACTGCTGGCGCAGCGTAAATGCGCACACCGGCCCGAGGCAGAACTGGGCGGGCCGTCGTCAACAGTCTACGGCACCGCCAGGTCAGCTCCCTCCAGTGAGCTATCTTCTGCTGCGTGACCACAGAGTTCCGGACCGATCCGGCCACCGCCGCTGGTGAACGCGAACTGCTGCAGGGCTTCCTCGACTACCACCGCGGCACCCTGCTGTGGAAGGTCTCCGGACTGACCGGGGAGCAGCTTGTCCAGCGGTCGGTCGAGCCGTCGAGCATGTCGCTGATCGGCCTGGTCCGGCACCTGACCGAGGTCGAGCGCTACTGGTACCAGGTCTGTCTCGCGCAGCGACCGGTCCAGCCGACGTACTGGACCGACGAGCACCCGGACGGCGACTTCGATCTGGTCGATCCGGCGCGGGCCGAGCAGGATCTCGAGGACTACCGCGCGATCGTGCACCTCTCCGACGAGATCGTCGCCGGGTATGACCTGGACCACACGTTCACCCGGCCGGCGCGCGAGGGCGACTACTCCGTGCGCTATCTCCTCATCCACCTGATCGAGGAGTACGCGCGCCACAACGGCCACGCCGACCTCCTCCGCGAACGCATCGACGGCCTCACCGGCGAATAGCTCTACGGCCTGACCACGCCCCCGGACTGGTCGCCGAGCGGGTTTGGGGAGCGCTACCTACCTGAATTGACAGGTCAGACTCCCCAGTCCACCCCCGGGCCGGGGCGCGCGGGAGGATGGGGGTATGCGGGAGAAGCACCTCGACCGGTGGGTGGCGAAGTACCGGAAGGCGTGGGAGTCGAACGATCCGGCCGATATCGCGGCGTTGTGGACCGAGGACGCCGCGTGGTACCGGCGGCCGGACGAGGAGCCGGTGCTCGGCCGGGACGCGATCGTGAACGCCTGGCTGGAGGTCGCCGATGCACCGGGTGAGACGACGTTCGAGTACCAGGTGCTCGGGTTCGGCGACGGCGTCGGGTTCGTCCGCGGCTGGACGACGTACCTCACCCAGCCGCCGAGCGAGTTCAGCAACCTGTGGGTGGTCCGCCTCGACAAGGATCGCGCGCACGAGTTCGTCGAGTGGTGGATGGAACGGCCGCTCTGAGCTAGCCTTTCCCGGGTAGGCACTCAGGGTGCCACCGGTCCGCGGGAAGGGCTCAGCCCACCTGAACACGAGAGTTGTGCGGTAGTTGTTCACCTCCTTTCTCGCCTGACGACGCGGACAGCAGGCTCGTAGAGAGGAGGTCGCGATGGCGACCCGGAATCTCCCGGACGACCCGCACCTGGACCACCTGCGCAAGCAGGCCAAAGCCCTGCTCAAACAGGTCCGCGCTGCCGATCCCCAGGCTGTTGCCCTGGCTGACGAGTTCCATCCGGTGCAGACGCTGGCCGATGCGCAGCTCGTGATCGCCCGCAGCTATGGCTTCCCCAGCTGGCCGCGGATCGTCCGGCACCTCGAGCTGGTCGACCGCTACAGCCGTTCGCCTCATCGCCAGGAGGTCGGCGGCCCACTCGACACGCCCGAGCAACGCGCGGACGAGTTCCTCCGGCTGGCGACGCTGCACTACGGCGGCGACGATCCCGCGCGGCAACAGGCGGCCAGGCAGCTCCTCGACCGCTTCCCAGAAGTTGCTCTCAGCAACATTTACACCAAGGTCGTGGCCGGCGAGCTGGACGCCGTCCGGGACGAACTTCCCCGGCACGCTGCGGAGGAAGGCGGGCCGTATCGGTGGGAGCCGTTGCTCTACCTCACCTACAGCCGTCTCGACGCACCCCATCAGGTCGAGATCGCGCGGTTGCTGCTCGAGCACGGCGCCGATCCGAATGCCGGCTATCTGTGGCAAGGCCTACCGTCGCCGTTCACCGCGCTGACCGGTGTCTTCGGCCGCGGCGAAGGCGACCAGCCACCGCATCGCGACCGGATCGAGCTCGCCCGCGTGCTGCTCGACGCCGGCGCCGATCCCAACGACAGCCAGACCATGTACAACTGCGGTCCCGGCGCTCCCCCGCCGTACGACGACGTGCACCTGGAGTTGCTGCTCGAGTACGGCCTCGGCCGCGGCGACGGCGGTCCGTGGCATGAGCGCCTGACCACGGCCCACCCGACGCCTCAGCAGCTACTGGAGGACGAGCTGGTCTTCGCCTCCCACGAGGGACTGCTCCATCGTGTCGAGCTAGTGCTTGCCCAAGGCACCGATCCGGAGGGCCGCGGCACCGAACACCCGATCTTCGGCGGACATCGCCCGTACGAGCTGGCCGCCGTACAAGGGCATACCGAGATCGCCGAGTTGCTCCGCGCGCACGGTGCGGCGCCGCTGGACGACGTCCACGAGGTTTTCGCCGCAATCATGCGCGGCGAGACACCAAAGGTCAGCGGCGAACTCGCCGCGCGGGCCGTCGCGCGCAACCCCTACCTGCCGATCCGCGCCGCCGAGATCGGCCGGACCGAAGCCCTGGAACCGTTGAAGAACGTCGGCTTCGACCTCAACATCATCGGCATGTGCGCGCCGATCCACCAGGCCGCGCACAACGGCCACGTCGAAACCGTGCGCAAGCTCGTCGAGCTCGGCGCCGACCCGGAGCTGCGTGATCCGTCGTACGGCGGGAACGCGCTCGGCTGGGCCGAGCACGGCCGTCAGCAGGCGGTGATCGACTACCTCAAGGACTTACCGCGAGGAACAGGAACGCACTGAACACCATCAGATGTACGGCGCCCTGCAGCAGCGTCGCGCGACCGGTCGCCAGCGTCAGCATGCTGGTCACCACGGTCAGGGCGAACAGCACCATCTCCTTGCCACCCAGGCCGAGCACGAGCGGTCCACTGAGCCAGATCGAGGCGATCGCGATGGCCGGGATGGTCAGGCCGATGCTGGCGAGCGCCGACCCAAGCGCCAGGTTGACGCTGGTCTGGAGGCGGTTCCGCAGTGCCGCGCGTACTGCGGCAACCGTCTCCGGCAGCAGCACCAGCAGTGCGATCACGACACCGACCACCGCGAGCGGCGCGCCGGCCGATTCGACCGCCGATTCGAGCTTGGGCGACACGGTCTTGGCCAGGCCGACGACCGAGATCAGGCAGACGAACAGCAGCCCCAGGCTGATCAGGGCCACTTTGGTGCTCGGTGCCGATGCGTGCTCTTCGTCGTCGTCCTCCTCGACGACCGTGGCCGGGGCGTCTTCGAGGTCGCGGTGCCGACGGACTTCCGGCGTACTGGAAAGGACCGGCAGGAAGTAGTCCCGGTGCCGGATGGTCTGCACGAAGACGAAGACGCCGTACATCACCAATGAGGTCACGCCGGCGAAGGCGAGCTGGGCCGTGCTGAACTGCGGGCCGGGCGCACTGGTCGTGAACGTCGGCAGCACCAGGCTGAGTGTGACGAGCGCGGTCATCACCGCCAGCGCGCTGTTGGACGCGCGTACGCGGAACTCTTGCGTGCCGTGCCGCAGCGAACCGACGACGAGGGACAGCCCGAGGATTCCGTTGCAGGTGATCATCACCGCGGCGAAAACGGTGTCCCGCGCCAGCGACGAGGCCTTGTCACCGCCCGACGCCATCAGCGTGACGATCAGCGCCACCTCGATGATCGTCACGGCGAGCGCGAGAATCAGCGTTCCGAACGGTTCACCGACCCGGTGCGCCACGACTTCGGCGTGATGGACGGCGGCGATCACCGCCGCACCCAGACCGGCGCACACCAGGATCAGCAGGACTGCGCCGAGGTCACGACCCCAGGACAGCAACAGGACAACGAGAGCGAGCGGGGGCACGGCCAGACTCCAGCGCGGCATCCCATGCACCACCGTGTCAGTCATCCTCAGAAAGTCTATTGGTTCTGGACTAATGCGGTTGGCACCTCACCGCTGGACGGGTGATGCTTCTCGCATGATCAGGAACGCGACCGACGCCGATTGGCCGGCTATCTGGCCGTTCTTCCACGAGATCGTCACGGCCCGTGAAACCTACGCCTACGATCCGGACCTCACCGAGGAGCAGGCGCGCGCACTCTGGATGTCACCGTCGAGTGCCACCCTCAGCCGGACGACGGTCGCGGTCGATGCCGATGGCACCGTTCTCGGCAGCGCGAACATGTACCCGAACCGTCCTGGGCCCGGATCGCATGTCGCCAGCGCGAGCTTCATGGTCGACGCGGCGGCTCGCGGCAAGGGGGTCGGGCGTCAGCTCTGCGAGGACATGATCGACTGGGCTAAGCGCGAGGGCTTCCGGGCGATCCAGTTCAACGCCGTGGTCGAGACGAACTCGTCAGCGGTGCATCTGTGGCAGGAGCTGGGCTTCACCATCATCGGGACAGTGCCGGAGGCGTTCGAGCACCCGCTGCACGGGTACGTCGGACTCCACGTCATGCACCGCCCGCTCTGATGACCGGCAACCGGGCGCGGCGGATGTGGAAGACCCTCGAGCCAAACCACGCGATCACGTACTTCGCCCCGGACACCAAGCGGGAGACGGACGCGTTGGGTCTGCGTGGCGGCTGGATGAGCTACTTCGGCTGCCGCGCCGCTCCACTCGGCCCGGTTGGTCCGTCGGTGGTCGCGGCTGTGTTCTACAACTTCCATCCGGCGATGGTGGCTCGGTCACTGCCGGATGCCTGGGGTTACGCCTCGCCTGCACAATTGCTCGACGCCCGGTTGCGCGCGGTCGATTCCGCCGTACGACGACTGTTCCCTGACGCGTCGCTCCGTCGTACGGCCGAAGTGGCTCGTCGCGCTGCCGAATTGGCGCCCGTCGCGGGGAGACCGATCGCGGCGGCCAACGCGGCGTTGGAATGGCCTGACGAGCCGCACCTCGTGCTGTGGCAGGCAACGACGATCTTGCGGGAGTCGCGAGGTGACGGGCATGTTGCCGCACTGGTCGGCGCAGGGCTGAGTCCTTGTCAGGCCTGCGTGACGATCTCCGCCGCGGGAGGACCCTCGAAGAAGGTCTTCCAGGTCAATCGCCGCTGGAGCGATGACGACTGGGCCGCTGCATCAGACGATCTGAGGAGCCGTGGGCTGCTCGATTCGGCCGGTGCACTAACGGTCGCCGGCCGGGAACTCCGCCAGCAGGTGGAGGACACGACGGACGCCTTGGCCGACCAGGGTTGGCGCGCACTCGGCGAGGAACTGACCACCGAGCTGCACGACCTCGTCCACCCGTTGAGCGCTTCCTTGATGTCGTCAGGCTTGATCCCACCCGACAATCCGATGGCCATGCGGTGGGACTGAGCTACCTGAGGCCTTTCGCTGCTGCGCGTCGTACTGCTGTAGTGAGAGCGTCGAGGATGGCGGACTGCAGCTTCCAATGCTGCCAGTAGAGCGGGACGTCGATGTACTTGCCGGGGGCAATGTCCACCAGGCGGCCGGCGACGAGCTCGGGCTGGGCGACCTCGTCCTCGATCATGCCCCACCCCAGGCCGATGCGGACCGACTGATGGAACGCGCCGGGCGCCGGGACCGCATGCATCGGTGGGTTGAGTTTGCGCCGGGTCACCTTGCGGATCAGGCGATGCTGCAGTGTGTCCTTGGTGTTGAAGATCATCATCGGCGCGTCGGCGAGTGCCTCCGGCAACGGTTTCGTTGCCAGCCAGCGATCGGCGTACTCGGGAGTGGCGACCGCGAGGTAGCGCATCTTGCCGAGCGGCAGGACGCGACAACCCTGCACCGGGCGCGGGTCGGCGGTCACCGCGGCGAGGACGGTGCCGTTGCGCAGGAACTCGGCGGAGTGTTCCTCGTCCTCCTGATGTACAACGAACCTGGCGTCGTACTGCTGCGATACGTCGAGCATCGCGGGGAGGAACCAGTTGTTGAGCGAGTCCGCGTTCACCGCGATCGGCAGGCGGAGCGCGTCGACCGTGCCGCGGACCGAGGCAATCGCCTCCAACTCGAGCAGCGAGACCTGGCGGGCGAGCCGGAGCAGGGCTTCGCCGGCTTCGGTGGGTCGCGCTGGCTTGCCGCGCATCACCACGACCTGGCCCAGGCGACTCTCGAGCGCCTTGATGCGCTGACTGACCGCCGACGGTGTGACATTCAGCCGTCGCGCGGCCGCGTCGAAACTGCCCTCGTCGACCACGGCCGCGAAGGTGTCGAGCTGTGCGGAGTCGATTTGCATGATGAAGCAATGCTAATGGCACGTCAGAATCTTTAGCTGGCTTGAAGCGGTGGGCGCTGCCTACCGTCGTAGACATGCCCCTGCTTGCCGGCTTTGCCACCACCCTGACCCTGATCGTCGCGATCGGAGCGCAGAACGCCTTCGTCCTGCGCCAGGGCCTACGCCGCGAGCACGTCCTGCCAGTGGTGCTCGTCTGCTCGCTGTCCGACGCCTTGCTGATCACGAGCGGCATCGCAGGCCTCGGCGCCCTGCTCACCCGCAGCGAGCTGGCTCTCGACATCGCAAAGTACGGCGGCGCCACATTCCTCTACCTGTACGCCGCCTTCGCCCTCCGCCGCGCTTTCAGCCCCAGCTCGATCAGCCCCGCCGATCACGCCCCCGCCACCCTCCGCAGCGTCCTTCTCACCTGCCTTGCCTTCACCTACCTCAACCCGCACGTCTACCTCGACACCGTCGTCCTGCTCGGCTCCCTCGCCAACCAACGCGGCACCGACGGCCGCTGGATCTACGGCCTCGGCTCCGTCGCAGCCTCCTTCACCTGGTTCTTCTCCCTAGGCTTCTTCGCCCGCAAACTCACCCCCGTCTTCGCCCGCCCCCAATCCTGGAAATACCTAGACTCCACCATCGCCCTCCTCATGACCGCCCTAGCCACCTGGATGCTCCTCCCCTGACTTGTCCACAAGCAGCGAGCAGAGTCCGACGAACGCGCACAAGTCGGATAAACTGTCAGTACCAGACCAGCCCCTCTGCTCTCCGAGCACGGGCTGGTCGTCTTTTTCCGGGGTTTACGCCATCCACAGCCAGCAACCTGGAGTGCGATTGGACGGCCTGATAGGCGTAAACTGTTGACAACATGGCCAGCCCCTTTGCCCCTCAGGGCACGGGCTGGTTTTCCTTTCCCTGGGGACTCTCGTGACTGCCTACACCAAGCCACACCTGTCCTTCGATGACCAAGTTCAACTGCTGAAGAGCAGGGGCATGGTCATCGACGATCCTGCCGCGGCCAGCGATCTGTTGAGTGTCGTCGGGTACTACCGGCTAAGCGGGTATTGGTACCCGTACCGTCGCCGGCTCGGCCCGGCGCAGCGCGACGATCGCTTCGTCGAGGGCACGACGTTTGCCGCGGTCGTGCGTCTCTACGACACCGATCGACGACTCAAGCTTCACGTCCTCGACGCCATCGAGCGCGTCGAGATCGCGTTGCGCGTGATGATCAGCTTCACTCTGGGCAAACGCGGCGCCTACGCCCACCTGAACCGCAGTAACCTCGACGGACAGTTCACTCAAGCGAGAGGCAGGGAACCGAGCAGGTACGACGAGTGGGTCGCCAAGCTCGTCGGAGCACAAGCACGCTCGACGGAGGACTTCGTCGTGCATTTCCAGCAGAAGTACGACGGGCGCCTGCCGGTGTGGGTGGTCACTGAGATCCTGGACTTCGGCTCGACGGCACATCTCTACAGAGGCCTCAAGGCTGCAGACCGCAACGCCATCGCACGGGACCTCGACGTAGTCGATCAGACTGGCCTCGGCAACGGACATGCGTTGGGCAATTGGTTACGGGTGCTCAACTACGTCCGCAACATCTGCGCACACCATTCACGACTGTGGAATCGGCATCTGGTGTACAAGATCGCGTCACGACAGTTGGCACATGTTTCGGATCTCCGCCATCTGACCGCCCCGGACGTGCCGCCGCACCGGATCTACTCGATGCTCTGCGTCCTGGCATTCCTGGTAGAGCGAGTCGGGCAAGGCACTGATTGGGCGTCACGGCTACGGCAACTTCTCAGTATGGAGATTCCGGCCTGCGGTCGGAGCCTTGCCGAGTTGGGGTTTCCGGAGGGGTGGGCCGCGCATCGGCCATGGGCGAACGGAGGAGCTGCGCATGGACGTGACGGTGTTGTGTGATGCTGTGGCGGTGTTTCCGGAGAGGGTGGAGGAGGCGTTGCCGGGGTGGGGCGTTGAGCACGCGGGCTGGACCGCGAGTGTCGTGCCGGGGAACGTGCGGGCCGGTGGATGGTGGCTGCATTTCCATAGTTACTTGGTGACTGGGGATGCGGGCGTTGTGCTGGTTGATGCGGGGATCGGGCCGGCGGGTGGGGAGGCGGCTGAGTGGTTGGGGGTGGCGGGGCGGTTGCCGAAGTTGCTGGAGAAGGTGGGGGTTCGGGAGAGCGATGTCGAGCTGGTGGTTTTGACGCATGTGCATCTGGATCACGTGGGGTGGAACGCGGAGGGTGGGCGTCCGCGGTTTGTGAATGCGGAGTACGTCGTACAGAAGGATGAGCTGGAGCATGTGCGAGGTGGGACGACGTACGAGCGGATGATCCGGCCGATCGTGGAGGCCGGGCAGCTCAGGGTTGTGGACGGGGAGGCTGAGCTCCGCGGGATGCGGTTGTTGCCGACGCCGGGGCATACGCCTGGGCATCAGTCCGTGGTGACCGAGCGGGCCCTGCTCGGCGGGGATGTGCTGGTGCATCCGGCGCAGGCTCGGTGGCCTGAGCTGACTTATGTGTACGAGCGTGATCCGGCGAGGGCGGTGACGTCGCGGCGGGAGGTGCTGGCGTTGGCGGCCGCGTCCGGCATCCCGATCGCGGCCGCCCATCCGCATGCGGCGTTGTCTGGCGACGCTCGACCGCTGCCGACGCCAACTGATGGCAGCGAGGCGTGCCCGCCGTACAAGCTTTAGCGGTAGCCGGTGGTGTCGGTGGGCTTGCCCGGGTCCTGCACCTCGACGATGTAGCGCCACGCATCAGGCCGGCTCCCGTCCAGATCGGTGAAGCCGTAGACCTGCGCGAGTTCACCACTCGAGGTGGACTTGCCGTTCCAGCGCCGTACGTCGGGATCCGCGGCCAGAGCAGCCACAGCGCGACCGACGTACGACGGGCTTTCGGAGATCGCGAAGTGCGGGATCCGCTCGGTCGCGTCCTGCCAGTTGGCCTCCGTCACGCCGAAGGCTTCGAGCATCGCCTCGGACCGGAGCCAACCAGGCGTGAGCAGTACGGCGGTCGCGTCGTACTGGTCGAGCTCGTGCGCGAGGGCGAACGCGATCCGGCTGACCGCACCCTTGGCGAGGTCGTAAAAGAAGGAGACGCGGTAGTTCTCGGCGTTGTACTCGTTCGTGCCATCGGTCATCTCGATGACGAGCCCGCTGGGGGACTTGATCAGCAGCGGCAGCGCGAAGTGGCTGGTGATCACGTGCGTGTCGATGCCGAGCCGCAGCAGTCGCAGACCGCCGTCGAGGTCGCTCTCCCAGACGGACTTGTCCCATTCGGGTTCGCCGAACTGACCCCAGATGTCGTTGACCAGGATGTGCAGCGCGCCCTGTTCGCGTTCGATCCGGTCGACGAGAGCGCGGACTTGCTCGGGATCCAGGTGGTCCACCGGTACGGCGATGCCGCGCCCACCGGCACGGTCGACCAGCTCGGCGGTCTCCTCGATCGTCTCCGGCCGGTTCATCTCCGACCGTTGTGACCGCGTGCTGCGCCCAGTCACGTAGACGGTCGCACCTGCGGCGCCGAGCTGGACCGCGATCCCCCGCCCGGCCGCCCGCGTTGCACCCGTCACCAACGCAACCTTCTCCGCCAACGGCTTCATCACGGCTCCTTTCCATACGCTGTATGTTTATGTACCATACGACGTATGGTTAATGCTGGCAAGCGCTCCGGACGACCCCGCTTGGGCGAGGAGCGACTGAGCCGGGAGGCGATCCTGACCACGGCGCTGCGGATCGTCGACGACGAAGGGATCGACGCGCTGACCATGCGGCGGCTCGCCGCCACGCTCGAGGTCAACCCGATGTCGCTCTACCACCACCTGCCGAACAAGGCCGCCGTACTGGCTGGGCTCGCCGAATTGGTGTTCGCAGGTCTGGAGCTGCCCGATCCGGGCGATGCGGTGCCGTGGCAGGAGCAGTTGAAGGACGCGGCCCGGGCTTATCGCAATGCGCTTCGGGCGCATCCGAACCTCGCGCTGCAGGTGCTGTCCGACACCTCCGCGGTGTCCGAGGTCGTTGTCGTGGTGGTGGAGCCGTTCTACCGCGCGCTCGATCGCGGCGGGCTGTCACCGCGGCAGATCTTCGAGGCAGTGAACACGATCATCGACTTCATCCACGGCTTCGCCCTCGGCGAGACGTCCGTCCGCTCCGAGACGTTCGACCTGGCCCCAGACCTGCTGACCCGTGTGCAGGATCTGCCTGCCGGCAAGGCACCGACTCTCGCCCGCGTAGTCGGCGAGTTGGGACCCGAAGGTCTCGCCTACGACTTCGACAGCGGCTTCGAGTCCGGGCTGACCGTGCTCACCGCGGGCATCGCGGCCGGCGTCCGCCGCGGCCGATAGCGCGAGATCGCCACGCCGGCCAGGCAGAGCAGACCGCCGAGGTAGGCGAGCGGAGCCGGGCTCTCATCCAGCAGCAGCCAGCCGAGGAAGATCGTCAGCGGCGGGACGAGGTACGTCGTCGCGCCCATCCGACCGGCCGTCGTACGGGCCAAGGCGTAGGCCCAGGTCGTGAAGGCGATCGCGGTCGGGAACGCACCGAGGAACACGATCCACCAGAGCGTCGACGGCTTGGCGTCGGCCGATTCGCGTACGAGCGCCGGAGCGAACGGGAGGCAGCTGATCGCGCCGATCACGCACGCCAGCCAAGTGACTTCGAGAGCGGGTAGCCGGGCGAGCAGCGGCTTCTGCGAGACGACCCCGACGGCGTACGCGGCTGCGGCGACGAGGCAGAGGACCACTCCCCAGGTCTCGGCGCGCCCCTCGGATGAAGACAAGCCGATCAGTACGACGCCCCCGAACGCGGCGATGCTGCCGATCACCAACTGGCGCGGGAAGCCTTCGTGAAGCAGTACGCCGGCCAGCAGTGCGATGAGCAACGGGCCGATGTTGACGAGCATGGCCGTCGTACCGGCGTCGAGGCGTTGCTCGGCCGCGTTCAGCGCGAGGTTGTACACGCCGAACCACAACAGACCGCAGAGCAGGAGGAACTTCCAGTCGCTCCTCGCCGGCCAGCGGCGCGGACGAGAGAACACAAACGCGCCCAGCAGCACACTCCCGACCAGCAGCCGGCCCAACGACAGCGCACCGGGTGAGACCTCCTGGCCGACATGACGAATCGCCACGAAGGCCGAAGCCCACAACACCACGGTCACTGCCGCTGCAGCCGCCGCCAGCGCGCCCTGTCTCTTCATACCTCCCACGCTATGTGTCAGTTACTTCGGCGGACGCCGAATTCTTCGCCGCCGGAAGCGAGAACGGTACGACGATCGCCGTCAGCACGACCGGGATCGTCAGAGCGGCGACGAGGATCGACATGCTGAACCAGAGTGAGCCCAGCGCGAATCCCGCGTAGACCGCGACCGCGAAGACTTCGGCGAAGAAGCCGGACACCGACGTCACGGTCGCTCGGGCCGGTCCGGTGATCGAGTCCTGCAGTCGCGCCTCCGCGACCACGATGACGAGCTGCATCACGCCGTACCCGATGGCGATCGGCGCGAAGCCCCACGCCGTTCCGCTCAGCGCACCCCAGGCGATCAATGCGGCCGTCGCTCCGAGGCCTACCGCAAATGTTGCTGCTGGCAACTTGTAGGCCGGTCCGGCGAGTGCGCCTCCAATCGCTTGGGCCGCAACGGTTCCAGCGATCAGCAGCGGCACCAAGGTGGTGGACGCGCCGGCATCTCTGGCGAGCAACGGGAAGTACTCGTCGAACGCCAGGAAGCCGCCGAGCAAGGCCACCAGCGCCACCGCTCTACGCACGCCACGGCTGGTCAATGCTTCTGTCACACCGGCCCGGAGCATCGACCAATAGCCGGTGAGCGCGGCTCTGGTTGACGTCGGTTGCGGTTCGTCCTCCTCTGCTTGTGCGGGCTCGACGGGTGGGGCTTCCGGGAACGTCAGCGCGACAGCGGCCTGGATCAGGCAGCTGAGGATGCTGACGATGCCCGCGAGCGTGTAGCCGCCGAGGTCGAACAGTGGCGCGGCCAAAGCGGTCGCGGCCAGGTTGGCGACCAGAGCGGCCGATCTGGCGCGGCCGAGCAGGCCGGCGTACTTGGCGGTGCTCCCGCGCGCGGCGAGTTCGTCGTACACGAAGGCTTCGAACGTGCCGGAGATCAGCGCGGACGCCGTACCCCAGAGAACGAAGCCGAGCGCGAAGCCGGCGAACGACGGCAGCGCGATCCAGGCGGCGTAGCCGAGACCGCTGATCAGGGCACCGAGGACCAGCAGCTTGCGCCGCGAGTACGTGTCGGCCCAGGCGCCGGACGGCACCTCGAGCACGAACGCGGTCGTCGACCAGATGACGAACAGCATCGAGATCTGGGCGGCCGACAACCCGTGGTCGGCGAACAGCAGCTGGTACAGCGGATACAGCGGGATGAAGTCCTGCAGCGCCTCGTACGCGACGATGCGCCAGGACAGATTTCGGTCAGGGCGTCAAAGGTGTGGGCTCGTGTACCTCATGTCTTGAAAGATACGGCGAAATCACCCCGCCAGCAGGTCTTTTATCCCAGGTGTGGACAAGTGCAGGACCTGGTAGCGCGTGCCCGGGGTGACCGGCGGTTCTGGAGTCGCCCAGAGCGTGAAGTGAACCAGCTCCCAGCGCGCCGGGTCGACGGCGATCGCCGTCGTATGCGCCGCCGGCTTGGTAGCGGTCTGGCGAAGAAGAGCCTCGACGGCTTCAGTGACCGGGTCGGCCGGATCGACGTCCGGCGGGATCTGCTGGGTGTGCTTGGTCGCGCTCAGCGCAGGCTGGTCCGCGGCAGGACCGGACAAGGCTTCGACTCCGGTCCAGTGGCGGACCGGCGGCCGGCCGAAGGAGCTGCAGATGGCGGTGAAGAATCCGCCACCCCAGAGGAAGCGACCCATCGCTGCCGGGTCGTTCCACAGGTAGAACGGCGCGTACTGGTTGACCATCGCGCCGTTCGCACGGTCCTGGATCAGGTACGCCTTCAGCCCGAGACCCTCGAAGTCGTCCAGCCGATGCCCGGTCGTCTCGACCCGGCGCCGGATGATCCCCATGTCGTAGTCGGTCGGCAACGAGATCTCGTACTGCATCGCGAACACGTCGTACCCCTCTCGATCGGTCCGGAACATACTAGTAGGTACAGAGCTAATTCGGGAGCGGATTCACCCGGGCATCCGGCAGGCTGGGGCGATGGGAGACGTGAACGAACGGGTCTGGGCCAAGCTGCCGGAGGGCAGCCGCGACGCGTTGATCGACGGATTGAGCCCGACGGATCTGCAGTCGGTGCTGCTGGACGTGAGCCGCGGCCGGGCCGCCAAGGTGACGCCGGCACGGCTGCTGCAGCGCTGGCAGCAGGATCGCTTCGTACGGCCGTCGACCACCGATCCACGGCAACTGGTGAAGACCCAGCAGCGGCTGTGGGACGCGTTGCCGGCGCAGTTCGAGGGCGTGGAGCTGTCTCCGGTGACGCCGCTCGGCACGTGTTCCGCGATCGCCACCATCAACCAGCACCAGGTGCTCAGCACAATGCGCACCACCGAAGTCGCCAGCGACCCCACCAACGAGCTCGCGATCGAGGCCGCCGTACGACGTCGTGCGGGGCAGGCGCGGGTCGACCTCGCCGCCTGCCAGCGCGTCGTACGGGCGCAGGCGGTGGAGGGGCCAGGGATGTTCGCGCATTTCCAGTTGTTCGCTCTCGTGTCGAGTGCGCGGGACGCCGGCTCCGGGCGGACCGAAGCCGAGCTGCTGCTCGATCACCTGCGCTACTGGTACGACGTACTCGGTGACGCGGCTGAGTTCACCTTCACCACCTTCAGCCCGTCCGCTGTGCGGGAGCTGATT
This sequence comes from Kribbella antiqua, assembly GCF_004345665.1. GTDB lineage: Bacteria > Actinomycetota > Actinomycetes > Propionibacteriales > Kribbellaceae > Kribbella > Kribbella antiqua. The sequence continues at coordinate 396,432 of NZ_SLWR01000007.1, read as the reverse complement.
GACGACACGGTCCGGCCGGCCTTGAAGGTCGGCTTCACCGAGGACACGGAGCGGACCAAGGGCGCGAACTACTACTCCGGTACGGCGATCGGCATCGGCCAAGGCGGCGCAGAACTGGGCGACGGAGGCTTCACACGATGGACCGCCGACCTACTCGGCGACGCCAAGGAGCGCTGTCTGATCTCCTGCATCTCGACCGAACGACTGACCGCTATCTCAACTTGAGCAACGCGGCGTCGGTCGGCCGGAAGCCGCAAGCGTCAACGTAGAAGGCGGTCAGGTGCGGCTCGTAATCCACATGCAACCACTCACACCCGGCCGCCTTCGCCTCCTCCGCCGCCGCAAGCACCAGCCGCTTCCCGATCCCCTTGCGGCCATGCTCAGGATGTACGGCGGTGTCCAGCACGAACGCATGGGCGCCGCCATCCCAGCACACCTGCACGAAGCCGATGAGCTGGTCGTTGCTAAAGGCACCTACCCACGTCAGCGCATGCCTGGCAAGCCGCGCGCCCCACGCCGTCACCTCGACCTCGCCCCCAAAGGCAAGCGCATGGAGAGTCGACAGCTCGCGGTCGTCCACCGCGAACTTCACGCGGATATCCGTCACGGGTGGGCTGCCTCCGTGCTGATGAGGATGATTGTGCTGTCGCGGCTGAGGTCAAGGCGGGCCGCTCGGAGACCGGCGAGAGTGGCGGCGCCGCTAGGCCCGGAGGAGATGCCAGCCGCTGCGAGGTCGGCTGCTGCCTGTAGGGCCGCGTCGTCTTCGACTGTCACGGCGTAGTCCAGGCCGGAGCGCAGTATTGGCCAGGCGAGAGTGGACGCCGTACCGCAGTTCAGGCCGGCCATCACGGTCTTGCCGGTGGGCACAGTGATCAGCTCACCGGCCAGAAGGCTCGTGGTGACGCAGGAGGCGCTGGCGGGCTCCACACCGAGCAGAGTGGGTGCAGCCGGACCACTGCGATAGTGCGTGACCGCAGCCTGAGCCACAGACCCCACCCCCATCGGTACAACGACCAGGTCAGGCTGTACGTCGATCTCCCGGAACAGAGTGGAGTAGCCGTCGACGATGTACTGCGGCACCACCTCGTAGCCAGGCCAAGCCGAGTCCTGGATCAGCAGCCGGTTGTCCACGGCGTACGACGCTGCCTCGGCGACTGCGGCGTCGTACGAGTCCGGGACGACTGTCACCGTCGCGCCCTCGGAGCGGATGGCGTCGATCGCCGCGTCACTCACGACGTCAGGGACGAACACGTGCGACGGCAGGCCGAGCATGGTGGCTCGGCGGGCGACCGCGCGGCCGTGGTTGCCGTCAGTCGCGGTGACGAGCTCCACGGGACCGGGGTGGTCCTGCAGCACGCGGTGGATCGCCCACCAGGCGCCCAGTGCCTTGAAAGCGGGCAGGCCGAGTCGCCGCGACTCGTCCTTGACCAGAACCTGACCGACGCCCAGCTCGGCCGCCAGGGCCGGCACAGGTGTCAGCGGGGTCGGGCGGTAGCCGGGCACGCTCTGGTGGAACGCCAGTACCTCGTCCGGGGCAGGCGTCGTACGCCAACCGCGTGCGGTCGGGTTCTCGTACCAGCGCACCAGCTAGGCGACCAGGGCGAACGCCTGAGCGGAGGCGGAGTAGGCGCTAGGCGAGGAGGTGATGCGCTGGGGAGCGGACTGCTCGACGCGGATCGCGGCGGTCTGGAGCCGGATCGGCAGCGTGGACCGGACCGCGGTGGTGAGGTCGAACTGCACCGCGGCCAGCAGGTCGGTCAGCTCCAGGTCCAGCGCGCGGCAGATCGCGGCGAGGATCTCCGAGGACGGCTCCTTGCGGCCGCGCTCGATCTCGGACAGGTAGGGCACCGACACCTGAGCCAGCTCGGCGAGCTCGCGCAGGGTGATCCCCCGCTCGCGCCGCAACCGGCGGAAGACGTTCCCGATCACCTGGCGTAGCAACACGTCTGGCCCTCCTCGCCTCCGGATGTCCTGTACCGAGTGTGCCATCCTCACCAGGTCTGCGGACGGCAGATCTGCCACGGGCAGATTCCTGAGCTTCAACAGGCAGTGTGCGCGCAGGCTGGACGACATGAGTGAGATGCCTTTCAGCAACCTCGACAGTCACATCTACCAGCGCCTGCTCTGGCAGCGCATCCTCGTGCTCGGCGACGAGATCAAGGACGAGAACGCCAACGCCCTGTGCGCGCAGCTGATCCTGCTGAACGCCGAGGACCCGAAGGCGGACATCTCGCTCTACATCAACTCCCCCGGCGGCTCGGTGTCGGCCGGGCTGGCGATCTACGACACGATGAATTTCATCAGCAACGACGTGGCGACGTACGCGATGGGGCTGGTCGCGTCGATGGGTCAGGTGCTGTTGACCTGCGGGACGCCGGGCAAGCGGTACGCGCTGCCGCATGCGCGGATCATGATGCACCAGCCGACGGGCGGGATGGGCGGTACGGCGTCCGACATCAAGGTGCAGGCGGAACAGGCGATCAAGGCGCGGGAGGATCTGGCTCGACTGATCTCGGAGCGCACCGGGCAACCACTGGATCGGATCGAAACCGACTTCGACCGGGACCGCTGGTTCACCCCGGACGCAGCCCGCGACTACGGCATCATCGACCGAGTTCTCACGCGGCCCACGCCGGTGCCCGCCTGATTCAGACCTGGGCGAGGGCTTGGGCCAGGTCGGCGGTCAAGTCCTCGGGGTCTTCCAGGCCGAGGCTGAGGCGGAGGAGGTTGGTTGGGGGTTTGGCTTCGGGGGTGACCAGGCGGTGGGTCAGGGCGGCGGGGTGCTGGATGAGGGTGTCCACGCCGCCAAGCGAGACCGCGTGGGTGATGAGCTGGAGGCTCGCGGCTACTCGGGCTGCGGCTTCGTAGCCGCCGGCGACCGTGAACGCGAGTACGGCGCCTGGGCCTGATTGTTGGCGTCCGATCAGCTCGTGCGGGCCTGGGTAGTAGACCTGCTCGACGGCGGGCTGGGCTGAGAGCCAGTCCGCCACCTTCATAGCGGTCGCCTGCTGCGCCCGTACTCGCACTGGCAACGTCTGCAGTCCCCGGTGCAGTTCGTACGCCGCCAGCGGGTGCAGCAGCCCACCGGTCACAGCCCGGATCTGGCGGAGCCGGGCAATCCACTCCACGCCGGCCGCGACGACGCCGCCCATGACGTCGCCGTGGCCGCCGAGGTACTTGGTTGCCGAGTGCATCACCAGGCTCGCTCCGTGCCGAGCCGGCTGCTGCAGGATCGGCGTCGCGAAGGTGTTATCCACAAGCACCGGGACATCACCCGCCTGCCGCGCCACCGCCGCGATGTCCACCAGCTCCACCGTCGGGTTCGCCGGCGTCTCCACAATCACGAATCCGGTGTCGGTCCGGATCTCCGCCGCGACATCGCTCGGCCGGGCCCAGCTGACCGTCGTACCCAGGAGGCCTGTGGACAACAGGTGGTCCGAGCCGCCGTAGATCGGTCGTACGGCGACCACGTGCGGACGGCCGGCGGCGACGGTGGCGAGCAGGCAGGCGGTGAGCGCGGCCATGCCGGAGCCGAACGCGACGGCGCCGTCGGTGTGCTCCAGCTCCGCGAGCGCGGTCTCGAAGCGGGCGACCGTCGGGTTCCACAGGCGCTGGTAGACGAGGCTGCCGCCGTCCGGGCCGTTGCCTTGGGCGAGTTCGTCGTACGACGTTCCGCCGCGACCGACGTCGGGCAGCGGATAGGTGGTGGACAGGTCGATCGGCGGGACGTGAACGCCGAGCGCGGTCAGGTCGTCGCGACCGGCGTGCACGGACCGGGTGTCGAGCTGGAACATGGCCTGCCTCCTCGGGGGGTGACTCGGCGACGAGGATGGAATCTTCTGCAGATTGATGGCAATGGTTCCGAAGAAAATTCATCCACAGGGTCATGCACACGCTGTAGATTCTGTGGATGAGCTCTACAGTGGTGCCATGCCGAAGGATCGTCGGAGCCCTGGACCGGCTCCGCGGCCGGTTCCGGGCGGGCTCGACGAGGTCGATCGGGAGCTGGTCCGGCTGCTGACCGCCGACGGGCGGATGCCGAACAACGCCCTCGCCGAGGCGACCGGGATCGCGCCGTCGACCTGCCTGACGCGCGTACGGTCACTGCGAGAGCGTGGGGTGATCCGCGGGTTTCACGCGGAGGTGGATCTGGCGGCCCTGGGCCAGCCGATCCAGGCCCTGGTCGCGGTGCGCATCGGGGCGCACTCGCGCGACGAGATCAACCGCTTCCGGACGAAGGCGCCGGAGCTACCGGGAGTCCTGTCGCTCTTCCATGTCAGCGGTGCGAACGACTACCTGCTGCATGTGTCAGCGCCGTCGCCTGACGCGCTGCGTGAGTTCGTGCTCGATCATCTGACGGCCGATCCGGCGGTTGTGCACGCCGAGACGAGCCTGATCTTCGAGCACGTCCGGGGTGCTGGGGTCTAGGTCCCGTCTGGTAATCCAGCGCCGTAGCGAGCAGGTGCTCGGTGCGGTGCATCGGCGTGCTGGAGCGCAGGTCTCGATGCGGAGCATCGTGGCCTGTGCGCCAGTGCGGCGAGGTGCCGTGCCGAGTGCCGCGCAGTAGGCGATGGATTGCCAGACAGGGCCTAGCGCAGGCCCCAGGCCTTCGCGAGCAGCTCGAAGGACTGCCGGCGTTCGGCCGGGTTGTGGATATTCGTGGTGATGATGAGTTCGTCGGCGTCCGCGGACTTGGCGCGGCGGGACAGGTCCGTGGCGACTTGGTCAGGGGTGCCGACGGAGACCAGGCCGGACCATTCCTCGACGGCGGCACGCTCCGCGTCGCTCCACGGGTAGGCGGCAGCCTCCTCGGGCGACGGGAGTGGGCCGGGCCGGCCGGAGCGGAGGCGGAGCATGGAGAGTGCGTTCGCCTGGGCGAGTTGCTGAGCGCGTTCCTCGGTGTCGGCGACGATCGCGGCCAGGGCGAGGATGACGTGCGGCTCCGACTGGTGATCCGAGGGCTGAAAGTTCTCCCGGTACGACGCGATCACCTCGGCCGGATCCAAGGTGCCGAAGTGGCCGGCGTAGGCGAAGCCCGTGCCCAGCGCGGCGGCCGCCTGACCGCCGTACGTGCTGGATCCTAGGATCCACACCGGCGGCAGCGGTACGTCGTCCGGTTGGGCGGAGATCGGGGCGAACGGGTGGCCGGCCGGGAAGCCCTCGGCGTACGCGCGCAGTTCGGCGTACTGCTCGGGGAAGTCGTCGGCACCGAGTGTCTCGCGGCTGCGGCGGAGGGCGAGCGCGGTGCGCTGGTCGGTGCCGGGGGCGCGGCCGATGCCGAGGTCGATGCGGCCGGGATGCAGGCCGGCCAGGACGCGGAAGGTCTCGGCGACCTTGAGCGGTGAGTGGTTCGGCAGCATGATGCCGCCGGAGCCGACGCGGATGCTCGAGGTGGCCGCGGCGACGGCCGCGATCATCACCTCGGGACTGCTGCTGACCACGCTCGGGATGTTGTGATGCTCAGCCAGCCAGTAGCGGTGGTAGCCGGCGGCCTCCGCGGTGCGGGCCAGCTCGAGCGTCTCGTGCAGCGCCTGCGACGGACGTGATCCCGTCGGCACCGGCGAAAGGTCGAGCACGGACAGGGGCATCGGTTCGGCGCTCACTTGAATCCCCAACCGCCACTCGCCCCCACCTATTCCGAAGCCCGCCGACCCCATTTGATTGGTTCACCCACGAGATGGTGGGTTCCCCAACCGCATACGGGCTGCGAACCCACAATTTGATGGGTGAACCCATCAAAGGTCGGCACGTGGGCCGGGGCGGCGGGGTGGGGTTAGGCGGGGTAGGGCGATTGGGTGCGGGCGTCGCGGAGGGGGCGGGACCACCAGGCGAGTTGGGCGAGGAGGGCGGAGGCGGCGGCTGGGGTGGTGGGGTCGGTGGGCTCGCCGGCGGCCGTGAAGTCGGCCTCGTGGAAGCCGAGGGTGTCGCGGATCGTGACTGCGTGCAGCTCGGCGAAGACCAGCCGGAGCTGCTCGGCCGCGCGCAGTCCACCGGACCGGCCGCCGTAGACGACGAACGCGACCGGCTTCCCATACCAGGGCCGTCGTACGGCGTCGATCGCTGTCTTCAGGTCGCCCGGATAGGCGTGGTTGTACTCCGCTGTGACGATCACCACGGCGTCGGCTTCGTCGATCCGGGCCGGCAGCTCAGCCAGCGGTACGGCGCTGAGGTCGATCAGGTCGAGCTTGAAGTCGTCGGATCGCTCGGCCTCGCGGGCGAACCAGCGCGTGACCAGCGTGCCGAACCGCCCGGCGTCGACGTTGCGCGTGAGCAGCGCGAGCCGGAGCGGATGAACAGTCACCGGCGTGACGCTAGTACCTCAACAACGCTTGAGGTCAAATGCATCTCAGCCCTCGGGTGCGGCAGGTGGTAGCGATGGCGGTGTGCTCGGTTCGAGTTCTGTCTGGGCGGCACGCATGAGGTCTTCCGACGAGGCCGCCCCGGTCAGAACGCCGACGGTTTGCCAGGCCTTGGTGACTGCGGTCAGTTGGGGTGAGCCGTCGCCGAAGAGGTTGCGGGCGCAGGCCTGGGTCGCCTCGGCGAAGTCGGTGAAGGTCGCGGTTTCCGCGAGGGCGCCGGAGGTGAGGGTGGCGTACCAGATCTTGCCGGGGTCGTCGTACGCGTTGCCGCCGAGCTCCGCTGCGACCAGGTAGAACGCGCGGTTGGGGATGCCCGAGTTGATGTGCACGCCGCCGTTGTCGTCCTCGGTCTCGACGTAGCCCGACATGCGCGAGGGCTGCGGATCCTTGCCGAGCCGTGGATCGTCGTACGCCGTCCCCGGTTCCTTCATCGAGCGGAGAGCCACGCCCTGGACGCTGTCGGTGAAGAGGCCGGCGCCGATCAGCCAGTCGGCAGCCTCGGTGCTCTGACCGAGCTGATGCTGCTTGGCGAGCGAGCCGAAGACGTCGGAGATGCTCTCGTTCAGCGCACCCGATTGGCCTTCGTACGAGAGCTTCGCCGTGTACTGGGTGACGCCGTGGGTCAGCTCGTGTCCGGTCACATCGATCGAGCCGGTGAAGCCCCGGAAGATCTCGCCGTCACCGTCGCCGAAGACCATCTGCGCGCCGTCCCAGAAGGCGTTCGCGTACCCGCGGTCGTAGTGCACCGACGACGTCAGCACCAGCCCTTGACCGTCGATCGAGTCGCGGCCGAAGCACTCGCTGAACATGGTCCAGGTCGCGCCGGTCCCGTCGTACGCCTGATTCACCGCCTCGTCCTCGACCGGGTCCGCGCCCTCGGCCCGGGCCGGTCGACCTGGAAGCGTGGTCTCGTTCTCGGCGTCGTAGACGGCTCGCTGCAGACCACCGGCAGCAGCCGTGGCAGTCCCGGCCGCGGGACGGGTTCGCAGTACGGCGTCGTGCTGCAGCGACTGGCGATAGCGGGCACGGAGGTTGGGGTCGTCCACGGCTCGCTCGAGCTGCTCGAGCAGGTACGGCGGGACGATGTAGTGGCGAGCCATGCGGCAGATCCTGCCCGTTCGGGCAGTCCACATAACAGAGGCGCTACAGAAAATGTGCGGGAGAAGATAAACTCAAGGATTTGTGGCTGCTACCAGAGAAATTCCACAAATGATTCTCTGGGAACCAACGGCGCATAGTTTATCACAAGGGGTTGGAATTGCCGAATCCGGTCCAGGCTGAACAGGTTCACCTGACGACGTTCTACGCCGCGCTCGACGCCGAGCGCGAGCGCACCGAGGCCCGCAAGCGCGACGAACAGCTCGTCGGTACCCGCAACGCCCAGGCCCTGCACCAGCGCGACGGCCGGATCCGCGACCTCAACGTGCGGCTGGCCCGGCTCAACTCGGCGGAGGAAGGGCTGTACTTCGGCCGGCTGGACGACGTCGACGGCGAGGTCCTGCACATCGGCCGCCTCGGCCTGCACGACGACGACTACGAACCCCTGCTGGTCGACTGGCGTGCACCCGCGGCCCGCCCGTTCTACATCGCGACCGCGGTGGCGAACGAGGGCGTCGTACGACGGCGGCACATCCAGACCCGGCTGCGGAAGGTGGTGGACGTCCAGGACGAGCAGCTCGACCTCGAGCACGACGCCGCCGACGCGTCCAAACCCGGCACCGGGGTGATGGGCGAGGCGGTGCTGCTGAAGGCACTGGAGGCCCGCCGGACCGGCCGGATGGAGTCGATCGTCCAGACGATCCAGGCCGACCAGGACCGGATCATCCGCTCGGAGCTGCCCGGGATCCTCGTCGTCCAAGGCGGTCCCGGGACCGGCAAGACCGCTATCGCCCTGCATCGCGCCGCCTATTTGCTTTATACGCACCGTGAGCAACTGGAAAAGCGCGGAATTCTCGTGGTCGGGCCGAATGCGGCGTTCCTGCGGTTCATCGGCCAGGTGTTGCCGTCGCTCGGCGAGGACGGCGTACGCCTGGTCACGGTCGCCGAGCTGTATCCAGGGCTGACCGCGACCCGGCCCGAGGACGCCGAGAGCGCCGAGGTCAAGGGCCGCGCGGTGATGGCGGACGTGATCGCCAAGGCGGTTGCCGACCGGCAGTGGGTCCCGAGCCGGCCGATCCGGGTGACCGTCGACCGGACCGAGCTCCGGCTCGACCCGTCAGTGTGCGAAGAGGTACGGCGGCGAGCGCGCGCCCGCAACCTGAGCCACAACCAGGCCCGGCCGCTCTTCCTGACCGAGATCATCGATCACCTGACGAACCAGTACGCCGAGCTGATCGGCACCGACCCCCTCGACGGCGAGATGATCCTCGACGAGTACGACCTTGCCGAACTGCGCAAAGAGGTCGTCGCCGAGCCGGCGGTCCAAGCATTGCTCGACCAGCTCTGGCCGATGCTCAGCCCGCAGAGACTGCTCGAGGACTTGTACGGCGATGAGGACCGGCTGGCTCTGGCCGCACCGCAGTTGAGCGTGCTGGATCGTGAACACCTGCTGCGATACGGCGACGATTGGAGCCCGTCCGACGTACCGCTGCTCGATGAGGCGGCTGAGTTGCTCGGCGATGACGGACGCGAGGCGGCCCGGGAGAAGGCGGCGCGAGCGCGCGCAATCGCTTATGCACAAGGCTCTTTGGATGTGCTGTCCGGCTCGGGATCGACCGACTTCGACGAGGACGACGAGTCGGAAGTCCTTACTGCCAAGGACATTCTCGACGCCGAGGCACTGGCCGAACGGTACGAGGCTGAGGACGACCGTACGCTCGCCGATCGCGCTGCGGCGGATCGGCGCTGGACCTACGGGCACGTGATCGTGGACGAGGCGCAGGAGCTGACCCCGATGGCGTGGCGTGCGATCGCGCGGCGGTGCCCCTTGCGCTCGATGACCGTCGTCGGCGATGTCGCCCAGACCGGTGCGATCGGCGGCGGCACCAGCTGGTCGGCCGCGCTGGGCGAGACGTTCGGGGACCGCTGGCGACTGGCCGAGCTGACGTTGAACTACCGCACCCCCGCCGAGGTGATGGAACTCGCCGGCGACGTCCTCCGTGAGGTCGACCCCTCGATCCCCGCGCCACGTTCGGTCCGGTCGACCGGCATAAAGCCTTGGTACGCCGATGTACCGGCCCCCGAGCAGGCCTTGTACGTCCACAAGATTGCCGGGGACGAGACCCAGCATGGTCAGGTCGGGGTCATCACATCGCGGCGCCGACTCGAGCTGGTCCAAGAGGCGGTCGCGGATCTCGCCGACGTCACCGTGCTCACCGCACGCAACGCAAAAGGGCTCGAGTTCGACTCGGTCCTCGTCGTCGATGCCGACGGCATCATGATCGAGTCCCCGCGCGGCCTCCGCGATCTGTACGTCGCCCTGACCCGATGCACTCAGCGACTCGGCGTCATCGGCACTCTCCCCGACGTACTGCGCTCCTCAACCGCCTGGAGTCAATGATCCGCGCAGCACTTTTGCTGGTGTTGGAGTTCGAAGGGGATGAGGAGGTTGCCGGCGGCCGGCTGGAGTTGGAGGACCAGGCGGCTGTCACGGCGGATCGGGCGGAGGAAGTCGCGGGTGTCGACCAGGGTGTCGTCGGTGATGGGCACGCCGCCGACGGCTTCGAGGTGGTCGATGCCGCAGCGGATCCGGAGCTCTTTGGCGAGGAGGATGCCGCGGGCTTGTTCGTGTCCAGGCCAGCGGACGACGCGTCCCGCCGTACCCAGGGCTGCTTCGACGGCGGCGACGTACGCACCACGGACGAGGTGACTGGGGCCGGCGAGCTCCGGCTCGGACGCTTGAGGGCGGGTGATCGCCAGGCCGACGTGGTGCTGGTTGAAGCGGTGGCGAATGTCGTCAGCCAGGTCCGCGGCGCTCATGATCGAGACGGCGACGTGCGGGAGGTCGCCGCCTGACACCATGTGGGTGCAGGCGACGACAGGCTGGTCCATAGCGTCCAGCAGCTCGTACAGCAGGTGGTCGGCCTCGGCCGTGTCCCGGCTGTCCGCGTCGATGGCGACGATCACTTGGGCAGCACCCAGATCGGGTTGGTGTAGAACCACAGGTCGACCCACGGGTCCGCGTCGCCGACCACGTCGAGCTTCGGGCCGGCCGGATCGACCGCCGCGCCGAGGTAGCCGGGCTGGCTGCGGTTCCCGTCGGTGCCGCGAACGCGCACGTAGAACGGCTCCTCCGCGTTGCCCAGCGGGTAGACCAGCTCGAACGTGCCGCGCCGGCCGGACGTGTCCCACTGCCGGACGACCTTGGTGTTCGGCGTGGTGAAGGTGTCGCGGTCGGTGACCAGGCCGTTGACCGAGCCCTGGATCACGTCGACGCGGTTGAGACTCGGGACGAAGTTCGCCCAGTTCGGCAGTGTTTGCGCGGTGATCCGTACGACGAGCTCCACCGGGCGGCCCTTGCGCGTGACCAGCGCGCCGCCGAGCGGTTCGCCGTACCGTTTGCCGACTTCGCGGACCTCGACGTCGACGCCCTTGACCAGCGCGCCGTGGTCGACCCAGACACGGCCGTTGCGCAGACCCTCCATCACCGCGAGGTAGTCGCGGCGATCGGCGCCGACGTGGGTGCGGCTGTAGAAGCCGGGCCAGAAGTCGCTCGCGGTGGAGTTGACCGCGTTGCTGTACACCGGGTCCATGTAGCGGCCGTCGCGGTCGAACTGCGCCTGGCTCGAACCGTCGGGGCGACGGGCGGTCTCGTTCCAGTTCTGGTGTGAGTCGGAGTTGGCGCTGATCCACCACGGCTTGCCTTCGGCGAGCAGGCTGCCCCACAAACCGCCGACGGTCGCGGTCATCCAGTCGAAGCCACCCCAGGTGCGGTAGCTCTCGGCCGGGTAGCCGGGGAAGGAGTTCGCGTTCGGCGAGTTGCCGTAGAGACCGCGGGCGCTCGCCGCCCCGTACGGCAGACCCGCGGCCTGGTGACCGGGCGCACCCTCGAAGCCGACGGCGATCCGCGGGTCGGCGTCGCGCCAGTTGCGGATCTCGTGCGGGCTGTCGATGCCGTTGCGAGCCGGGTGGTTGGCGAGGAAAAGGGCGTCCGCGACCCGGCGCTGGTCCACCTGTTGACCGAGCCACTGGATGCCGGACACCGCGAGCGCTTCGTTGGTGGGGGTGTTCGCCCCGGCGCCCTTCACGCTGCCGTCGTACTCGTTCTCGAACTGCTTGAGTACGTCGACCTCGCGGCTGCCGGGCGCGACGAAGATCGTGCCGTGTTCGGCGGCCGGAATGTTCCACTCCAGGCCCTGGAAGATCAGCGTGTTCTTGAGCTCGGAGCGGGCCGCCTTGATCTGCGGGTTGACCAGGTCGACGCCGATCCGGGCGTGCGTCGCGCCGCCGTGGTCGGTGATGACGAGCCAGTCGAGCCCGTACGCCGCCGCGTGCCGGGCCTGATCGATCACCCGGTACAGACCGTCGGAGCTCAGCTGGGTGTGGATGTGGTGGTCGCCGGCCAGCCAGACGTTCGGGCGGTTGCCTGGCTGGAAAACCCAGCCGTAGTCGTTGGCCGCGGCGACCTGGGCTCCGGTGATGCCGAGGGCCGCCGTACCGCCGAGGATGCCGGCTGAGCGGAGGAGAGCGCGGCGGGAGACCTCGGTCGGCGAGAGGTCGCTGTCCGGCACCGACTCGTCGAGCGCGGCCAGCGTCGCCGCGTCGAGCTCGGTATTCGGGTGGTGGTGGTCGTGACCGTGCTCGTGGGTGTGACCGTGCCCGTGCCCGTGTCCATGCCCGTGGCTGTGCGGGTGGTCGTGCGTGTGACCCATCGGGGTGTCCTCTCGGATGGCGGAATCCGGCGAGATCATCACCTTTTCCCATGACCGGAAGGTGTTCCCCCGGTGAACGCTCAGCCCGCCCAGGGATCGGTGAACTCCCCACGAGCGATCGCCGCCAGCGACGCCCCGTCGTTCCGGTAGCGCAACGGAATCACCGACAACGGCAACGCCTCACCGGTCAGCCGTGACCGCGCCGCCACCGGCCGAAGCGCCGTACGCGGACCAGGCCCCCGCTCCATCCACTCCGCCAACGTCGGCCACAAATCCCCGAACGGATGCCGAATCAGTACCTCGACGTCCTCCGGGCGGATCTCCATCCCGCCACTAGACATCACAGAGCGACGAAGCTTCAATGCCACGTGGGCAATCTCGTGTCGGCCGCGGCGGTGGTGACTGGGATCGGTCTGCTCGCGCTGTCCACAGCCTGCACGTCGAACCCACCGGCTGGGGATGTCGCTCGTACGCCGACAACCAGCGCCACGACCACACCCCCGGTGACGAGCACCGCCACTAGATCCCGCCCGCAGCCGTCGCCATCGTTGCCGTCGGCTTCGTTGCCGTCGGCAAAGACTGTCTATGTGTTTCCGATCGCGGGCTGCAAGGCGTCTGCGTCGCAGAGTCATCATGACTATCCAGCCTCGGACATTTTTGCCCCAGTCGGGTGTGAGTTCGTTTCACCGGTGGACGGTCGGGTCGACGAGGTGACGACGGTGGATCGTTGGAACCCGAAGACCAACATCGGGCGGGATCGCGGCGGTCTGGCCGTCTCGGTGGTCGGCGTCGACGGCGTCCGGTACTACGGCTCACACCTCTCCGCGATCACCACCGGCATCAAGCCCGGCCTACAGGTCCGTGCCGGTCAGCGCCTCGGCTTGACCGGCAACACCGGTAGCGCCCGCGTCACTCCACCCCACCTGCACTTCGGCATCAGCTGGCCCACCCCCGCCAACCACTGGTGGATCCGCCGCGGCACCGTCCCACCCCAACCCTTCCTCACCGCCTGGCGCAACGGCCGCCAACTCTCCCCCGCCCCCACAGTCCTCAAAACCAAACGCACCTACGGCCCCGACACCACCTGCCGCTCCTACTGCTAGCCAAGTGGCGCTCAACTCCTGAAGACGGCTTCGGCACCGTCCACCAGCAGTTGTGCTTGCTTGACCGCCGCTTTGGCCTTCTGCGAACCGACGAACACCATGCCGTAGTGTGCGCCGTCCTTGATGTCGAGCAGCCGGTCCAGCGCCCGAGCCATCGCGCCGCCATGACCCGCGATCGTTCGGACGAGATCGACTGCCTGGCGGTGGTCCTTGCCACGGGGCCGCTCTCCCAGCGCGATACAGCACCCGGCGTCGGCTGCGGCAATTCCTGCAAGCGAAGCGGCCACGCCGGGATGTGCGAGGTCGTCCTCCTCGCTGTCGATGAGCTCAGCCACCTCGAGAAAGGCCCTGGCCTGGGTCAGGCGAACGCGCGCCTGCTCGCGACCGCACTGCTGGGTTCGGCCGGATGCTTTCGGAGTCATCGCCCGTCCCGTTGCGACGTACGGATGTGACGAAAGTCGACCCCGGCAACGGTGATCGCGTCGCGGTGCCATTCTGCGACGATCGGCTCGTCGGCGGCGAGATGCTCATCGAGTTGCGAGAGGCTGAGCTCGTACATCTGAGCGCGATTCCCGGTCCAGCGGTACACCTGCTGGGCGAGGTCGTCCACCTGGTCGGCCCACTCCGCTGGTGGTAAATCCGGGTAGTTCTCGTGGATCAGCAAGATGTCAATGTCGCTATCCAGACCACCCTCGCCGCGAGCCGCCGAGCCGAACAGGCTCGCGTGCACTGGCGGGGTCGGCCAGTCTGCGATGGCGTCGTGGATTCTGTCGATCAGACGTTGCCGCAGGTTGATCAACTGCTCGATCGTGGCGGCCGCGATGTGCTGCCTGTTGAGGAGATAAAGGGTGCTCGCACCTGCCTGGGAGGCTCCGACCAGGCCGGTCTCCGTCAGCCGCAGAAGGACCTTTCGCACGCCGGATTCACTGCCGGCACCTGCCAGCTGCTGAATCCTGCGGCCCGTCAGTGGCTCCGTGGTCCGGGCGAGCACGGTCAGCACGGGGCCGTCGAGCGACGGAACCACCGTGCTGATCGGGTGAGACAAGTCCACGCCGCAATCCTTACTATAGTCTCTATATCAGCACTATAGTATCAGAATCATCACTTTAGTCGTGATCGCCTGAGCGCTTGGACATCCTCGAGCATGGCGTTGGATGGCTCAGCGGGCTCGGCCTTCTGCGAGCAGGGTGATGGACTTTTCGAGGCGGCGGGTGCGGGTTTCGGGGGTTTTGGCGGAGGTGGCTTGGGTTACGTGCCATTGCTGGTTGCTGTAGCTGAGGGTGTCCCAGAAAGCCTTGGCCTTCGGGTTGGCGGCCAGGGCGGCGGCGAAGTCGTCGGGGACCTCGACCTCGCGGGGTGCGGTGTCGAGGTCCACGTCGACGTCGAGGACGTCGCCGGCTGAGATACCCGCGGCGGTACGGCGTTCCGCGCTGACGCCGAGCAGGTAGCGACCGCCCATCCGGGCGATCGAAGTGCGGAAGGTGAAGCCGTTGACGGTCACGCTGACCTTCGGGTGCGCACCGCCGCCGAGGCCTTCGACGACCTCTTCGGGTACCTCGAAGCCGGCTGTCGTCTTGCCGGTGGACTCGAGTTCGGCGTTGAACCTCATCACACACTCCCCTCCGCGCGACTGCGCTGCACGATGTCTCGGACCGTAGCCCGCCGAGGGTCCATCAGAGGTTGGCGTAGTACTCCGGCTTCATCTGGATGAGCTGGACGTAGTTGCCGTCTGGGTCGATCAGGGTGGCGAAGTGGCCGATGCCGCGGTCTTCGGGGTGGACCAGCCAGGTGACGTCGAGGGTGCGGAGGTGGGCGGCGGCTGTCTCGATGTCGTCGACGGCGAAGTTGATGATGAAGCGTCCGGGTTCGACGGTTTTGGTGGCTACGTCGTCGCGGTGTTCGATGACCAGGCCGAAGCCGCCGAGGTCGAGGTTGCCGTAGCCGTCGACTTTGGCGTGGAAGCCTTCGCGGTACCAGGCCTTCAAGCGGTCGGGGTCGGTGCTGCCGAGCAACATGCTGTTCAGAATCACGAGCTTCTCCAACGTCTCGGGGACCTAACGCCTGGTACGTCGGAACTCGCCGGCGCCGCTCGACATCGCCGTACAAAGAAAAACGCCCGCACCGGGACCTTGGGGAATCGCCGGTGCGGACGGGGTCTTTTCTGTTGTCAGGCGCATTCAGGGGAGAAATGGGCGGCAGGCGAGGGGCAGAGCGCCCGCGCTCGCCTGCCGCCGATTGGCCGGTACCTTTGGTGATCGAGGTGAGGTTCTCGACCTGCCGCGTTCCGGGTGGGTTGTCTGGTGAGATACGGAACGCGAAAAGGTACCGGGTGTCTTCTCAGCGGGGTGCTACGTCCCACATGCGCTCGCCGGGCAGGGGGTCGGGGAGCCGATCGACGGCCGGCATCGGGTCGTTGGTGACCCGCAGACCGGCGAACCGGCGGCTCATGGCGTGTGCGTACCGCTCGGCCAACGCCGGCTCGGCGTTGTAGTCGGCGATCACGTGCTCACC
The DNA here is from genome assembly GCF_004345665.1 of Kribbella antiqua. Taxonomy (GTDB): domain Bacteria; phylum Actinomycetota; class Actinomycetes; order Propionibacteriales; family Kribbellaceae; genus Kribbella; species Kribbella antiqua. The sequence continues at coordinate 380,649 of NZ_SLWR01000007.1, read as the reverse complement.
GAACCAGACTCGGACGCGCCGGCGCTCAGACGTCTGGGTGGCGGTGGCGGTTGTCACTGTTCCTCCTGGCTGTTCTTTCGAGAGGTGGCCGGCCTGGAAACGCGGAGCGAGCGCGGTGCCGGTGCGCCGTGTGTTCACCGTCACGTCAGATCCAACGGAGGACGGAGACCCTAGGTCACGCCCCGATTCCGATTTGTCCGGGTCGCGGGAAACTTTCTCGAGAACAACCAGGCTCGAATTCTTCGAGCCTTTGTTCGATTACCAATCCGGCCGGGGTTCAGCTGAATGGACCGCGCACCGAAACGCCGCCGTCCAGGACCAGCTGCTGGCCGGTCATGTAGGCGGACTCGTCCGAGGCGAGATAGACGACCGCGGCCGCCACCTCCTCGGATCTGCCGAGCCGGCCGACCGGCACCTCGTCGACCCAGGAGCCGTCGCCGGCCGCATTCGCCACCGCCGTCGCGACCGCACCGGCCGCCGCGACGTTCATCCGGATCCCGTCAGCCGCATACTCGGCCGACACCGTCCGGGCCAGGCTGAGCAGGCCTGCCTTCATCACCCCGTACGCCGCCTGCTGGGGCGCGGCCATGAAGCCGGTGACCGAGCCGACGCTGACGATCGTGCCGCCACTGCCCTGCTCCAGGAAGACCCGCAAGGCCGCTCGTACGGCGCGAGCGACGTACCGAAGGTTGACCTCGTAGATGGTGTCCCAGTCCCTGTCGGCCATCTCGTGGAGCTTGACCGCGGGCACGAACGCGACCTGCCCGCCGACCACGGTGACAAGGACGTCGAGACCGCCGAGCTTCTCCACCGCCCCGGCGACCATCGCCTCGATGTCGGTGAGAGACCGGACGTCGCCGGCCACGCCGTACGCCGTGAAACCCTGCTCCCGCAGCGCATCGGCCGCCTCCGAGGCACGGTCGGCGTCGATGTCCGCCACCACCACCGCAGCACCTTCAGCTCCGAACGCGTTGGTGACAGCCCGCCCGATCCCGGCGCCACCTCCACCGATCACCAGCGCACGTTTCCCGCTCAGCCGCATGAGCGCGAGCGTATCAGCGGCGACCGAAGCCTTGTTCGAATACCGATTCATAGCGTTCTCTCAGGAAAGACACGCCGGGCTGTCGGCGGGACTCCGTACGCTGGATCGCGTGACCATCGAAGACGCTGGAACGAAGGCCCTGGCGGTGCCCGAACGGGTGGCTGACGGGGTCGTGCAACCGCAACCCACTGGTCTCGCAGCAGTTCAGACCGAGCAGCTGATCAGCGATGTCGGTGACGCCCTCCGCCTGCTCGATGCGGTCGAGCGAGTCCGCGGCCACGCTCACCCGTTGATCCTCGGCCTGCAGGACGCGGTCGGGATGAAGATGCCGGCCGCGCTGGTGCTGAGCGCGATCGCGAACGGATGCAACACCATCGACGCCGTTGCCGAACAGGTCGGTACGACGTCCGGCGAAGCCGAGCTCGCCATCGCCGAACTCGAGGCGCTCGGCATGGTCCGGACCGACCCGCGGCTCGTCGTCAGCTCGCTCGGCCACGCCCGGCTCTCCCAGCTCGACGGCCTGACGGTCCGCGTCCTCGACGTCGTCACCGGCATCCTCGGCCCAGCCGACGCCGCGCACCTCGTCCGCCTTCTTCACACCGTCGCCGACGGCCTGGAGTCCGCGGCCGTCTCCGCCTCGGTCGCCCAGGTCGTCCCGCAAGCAGCCCTGCACAACTGATAGACCGAGCCGCCGCGCGGGTGCAGCATGTCGAGAGAGGCACCTGTGGCCTCGACGTACCAAGAAAGGCGCCTGTCCAGGGGCGCTGGGAGGAGAGGTGCGTGATGTTGCAGGACGCGAAGGCATTCAGCAGTTTCTCGGCGAATGACATCGGGGCGGCGAAGGAGTTCTACGCCGGCAAGCTCGGGCTCGAGGTGACGGAGCGGAACGGGATGCTCGGGCTGCACACCGGCGGCAGCGAAGTCATGGTCTACCCGAAGGACAACCACGTCCCGGCCGAGCACACCGTGCTGAACTTCCAGGTCGACGACATCGACAAGACCGTCACGGAGCTGACCGAGCGCGGCATCACCTTCGAGCGGTACGGCGACAAGCACGACGATCTCGGGATCCTCCGCGAAAGCGAGGGCCCCGCGATCGCCTGGTTCAAGGACCCGGCGGGAAACACCTTGGCGATCATTCAGGAGTAGCTCGTGGCTGGTGATCCAGCGCCGTAGCGAGCAGGTGCTCGGTGCGGTGCATCGGCGTGCTGGAGCGCAGGTCTCGATGCGGAGCATCGTGGCCTGTGCGCCAGTGCGGCGAGGTGCCGTGCCGAGTGCCGCGCAGTAGGCGGGGGATCACCAGCCACGACCTTTAGGTACGGCGTCGTTGTATTGACCCAAGCGGCCCTGGTAGCGGATGCCGTTGAAGTACGGCCATGAGTACGGCGTGCAGCCGTGTAAGCCGAGGGTCTGCTGCTGCATGACCGGCGCCGGCCGGCCGGGTCCCGGGCACAGCTCGTGGCCGCGGCCAAGCCGGTGGCCGGTCTCGTGGTTGATCATGTACTGCCGATACGCGGTCAGCGGAGCGCCGTAGTTCGGCACACCGTGCACCCAGCGGGCGACATTGAGGACGACGCGATCGCCGATCCGGCAGCTGGTGTAGCGGTCGTAGCCGCCACCGCACAGGATGTCGCGCGTCGCCGGAGTCACCAGCATCAGCGTGAAGTCAGCGGCCTGGCCCGGGCCGACCTGCCGGAACCGCCAGAGCCCATGAGAGGCCCAGCCCTGCGGTGCGCCGTACGTCGCCCGCACGAACTGCACCAGCGCGTTCCGGTCGACTCCGTTGATCCCACCCTCGATCGCGATCTGGAACGTCATCAGCCGTCCACCCTTGCCGATGATCCTCGGGTCACCGGGCAGAACGCCGTACGAGACCGTGCCTTGGGCGGGGTAGGTGATGCGCACCGGCGCACGTTTCGGAGGCGGAACTGGGCGCTCTGAAGGTACGACGGCCGGTCCGGATGTCGTGGCCTGTACGGCCGGGCGTTCGGCGTAGCCGCGGCGGGCCAACGGGCTGGCCGGCAGTTGGTACAGCGCGCAGATCGCGACGACCACCGCGACCGCCAACCCGGTCATCCGGGCAACACTCCTACGGCGCATCTAGCTGAGCTCCTCACAGCACCCAGGCGGGCGTTCTCACTTCGTTCTTGCCTGTGTGCCCAAAAACCCTTCTCAACCTACGCGGGTCACCCGCAGGCGCAAGCTCGGGTAGTGGCTGTCCACGAAGCCGAACGCACGGTACAGGTCGATGCCGTCGTTCGTCGCGTGCAGCTCGACCTGACCGACGGCGGTCTCGTCGCGGAACCAGTCGAGCAGCGCGGCCACGCATGCCCGGGCCAGACCGCGGCGGCGGAAGGCGGGCTCGGTGCTGACGTTGTAGAGGTGACCGCGGAGGGTGCTGAGGTCCTTCGGGCCCGGCGCGTGCGCATAGACGTTGCCCGCCGCGCCCGCGACCACGCCGACGGCCGGGTCGTCGACGACGTACGCCGCGAAGGTGTCCGGCGACGCCAACTGCTCGGTGAACCACCTGAGGGCGACGTCCCGCCAAGGTCCGCTGACGTCCACACCCATTGCCGCCAGCATCAATCCTCTGAGCCGGACGAGTGCCTCGGCGTCGTCCGGCTTCGCCCGCCGTACCTGAAAATCGCTCACCGGACCATGATCTCAGCCGAACTTTTTGTCCACTGATGGAATCTCAGTGACAGGACGCGCACCGGGGACGCGTCCATCCGCCCTGTCGCCGGCCCTGAGTTGGAGCCCATGTCCCAAGCGCGTCGCGCCACGAGGCGTGCCCCTGGCCGTGCCCGGAGAGCCAAACTTCGGCAAGGGGCTGCGCTCGCCGCGCTGGTGATTGCGGTCCTCGGTGCCGTCGTGCCCGGTACGGCGTACCTGGCCGCGCGGCGGTTCCGGCTGGGCGCAGTAGTGACGACGATCAGCCTCGCGCTGTACGGCGGAGCGTCGTACGCCGGTCTGGTCCGACGCGACGACGTGATCCGGTGGGCGCTGGATCCGGGGTTGCTGCTGTGGATGATCGCCGGTCTGGTCGCGGCCGGGCTCGGCTGGGTCGTCGTACTCGTCACGTCGTACAAGATGTTGCGGCCGCTGACCGCAGGCCCGGGCACGCGGCTGTTCGGGTCGGCGGTCGTCGGGCTGGTGTGCTTCGCGATGGTGTCCAGTACGGCGGTCGGGACGCAGAACCTGATGGCGCAGCGCAGCCTGGTGCAGAAGGTGTTCGCGGGTGGGGACTCGAAGAGCCAGACGCGGCCGACGATCACGAACAGCAAGGACCCGTGGGCCCAGCTGCCGCGGCTGAACCTGCTGCTCCTCGGCGCGGACGACGGCGAGGGGCGCGACGGGACGCGGACCGACACGGTAATGGTCGCGAGCATCGACACCAAGACCGGCGACACCGCATTGATCTCGCTGACCCGGAACTGGATGCGGATGCCGTTCCCGAAGGACTCGCCGCTGTACAAGCTCTATCCGACCGGGTTCTGGGATCCGGACGGGGACAAGGAGCAGTCGGAGTTCTACCTGGACGCGATGTACCGGAACGTCCCGAAGCTGCATCACGACATCCTCGGGCCGTCGGACAACGAGGGCGCCGACGTCCTCAAGCTGTCGGTGGGTGAGGCGCTCGGGCTGAAGCTGCATTACTACGTGCAGATCAACCTGGCCGGGTTCGAGCAGCTGGTGCAGGCGCTGGGCGGGATCACGGTGAACATCAACTACCCGGTCCCGGTCGGTGGGAACGACGACAAGAAGATCCCGCCGAGCCGGTACCTCGAGCCCGGCAAGGACCGGAAGCTGAACGGCTTCGACGCGCTCTGGTTCGCCCGCGGCCGCTACAAGGTGCAGGGCGCGGACTTGGCCCGGCAGGCGCGCCAGCGCTGCACGGTGAAGGCGATCGTCGAACGTGCCACCCCGCAGAACGTGCTCGCCAACTACCAGTCCATCGCCAAGGCCGGCGAAAAGCTGATCCGCACCGACGTCCCGCAGGACCTGCTGGCTGACTTCGTCACTCTCGGTGCCCGGGTCAAGACGGCCAAGATCACCAACATCGACCTCGACAAGAAGAAGAACTACCCCAACGGCCGCAACCCGAACTACGCCGCCATGCGCGAGATCGTCGCCCGCGCCCTCACCCCGCAACCCACCGCCAAACCCACCCGGCGACCGAGCACCACCCCGACCCGCAAACCCGCGACCGCCAACCTCACCGACGAGTGCGCCTACAACCCTCGGTAGTCGTCCGCCGAGCCTTGACCACAAGGGTTGTTAGCGCTCACAATTGCCACGCGACCGCCCCTGCCGACGGCGCGCGGAGCACTGCCCACTGGAGTTGCGATGAGTTCGAGCGAGATCCGGCGCGCGCCGGTGATGGCCGACGTCGCGCAGCTCGCCGGGGTGTCGCACCAGACTGTGTCCAGGGTCCTCAACGACCACCCGAACGTCCGCAGCGAGACTCGCGACCGAGTACTCGCGGCGATCGACGACCTCGGCTACCGGCGTAATCTCGCTGCCCGGGCGCTCGTCACCCGGCACAGCCGGACACTGGGCGTAGTCAGCTTCGACACCACGCTCTACGGCCCGGCCAGCACGCTCTACGGCATCGAGCAGGCCGCCCGGGCCGCCGGGTACTTCGTCAGCATCGTCAGCCTAAAGACGCTGACCGCGGAACACGTGGTCGAAGCGGTCGAGTTCCTGTCCGACCAAGGCGTCGACGGCATCGTCGTGGTCGCACCGCAGCGAACCGCTGCTCGCGCCCTGGCGGGTCTCAGCACGCAAGTGCCGGTCGTCGCTGTCGAGGGTGGGCGAGCCGGCGGCAAACCTGCTGTCAGCGTGGATCAGGCGGACGGCGCCCGTCAGGTGGTCGAGCATCTGCTCAGCCTCGGGCACGAAACCGTCTGGCATGTCGCGGGGCCGAACGATTGGCTCGAAGCCGAAGGCCGCGCCGAAGGCTGGCGCAAGGCGCTGACCGCGGCCGGCCACCCGATCCCGGACCCGCTCATCGGTGACTGGAGTCCACGATCCGGGTACGACGCCGGCCGCCGACTGGCCGAGGTGCCCGGTCTCACCGCGGTGTTCGTCGCCAACGACCAGATGGCACTCGGCCTGCTGCGCGCCTTCGCCGAGCTCCGGATCCGGGTGCCCAGCCAAATCAGTGTGGCCGGCTTCGACGACATTCCGGAGGCGGAGTTCTTCAGCCCACCGCTGACGACCGTCCGGCAGGACTTCGGCGAGGTCGGCCGGCGCAGCATCGAGATCTTGCTCCGCCGAGTCGAGTCCGGCGAAGACTTGGGCTACGAGCATTCCGTGGTCCCGGCCCGGTTGGTGGTCCGGGAAAGCTCTGCCCGCACGAAAACCGCCTGATCAACCGCAACCGAGGAAAGGCTGACAATGAGCGATGATGTGAACGCTCACAGCGGATACGTCATAGGGGTCGACTTCGGCACCCTGTCCGGCCGGGCCGTTGTGGTCAGGGTCGCCGACGGCGCTGAGCTGGGCACCGCCGTACACGAGTACGAGCATGGCGTGATCGAGGACCGGCTGCCGGGTTCCGGGGTGAAGCTCGGGCCGAGCTGGGCCTTGCAGTCGCCTGAGGACTGGCGCGCCGTACTCCGCAACGCCGTACCGAAGGCTGTTGCTGCTGCGGGCGTCCCGGCGGCTGAGGTGATCGGCATCGGGACCGACTTCACCGCGTGCACCGTGCTCCCCGCTCTGGCCGACGGGACGCCGCTGTGCGAGGTCGACGGACACGCCGACCGGCCGCATGCGTGGCCGAAGCTGTGGAAGCACCACGCCGCGCAGCCGCAGGCCGACCGGGTCAACGCGGTGGCGGAGGAGCTCGGCGAGGCCTGGCTCCCCCTGTACGGCGGGAAGATCTCGTCCGAGTGGGAGTTTGCCAAGGCGCTGCAGGTCCTGCAGGAGGACCCGGACATGTACGCCCGGGCGGATCGCTGGATCGAAGCAGCAGACTGGATCATCTGGCAGCTCACCGGCTCCGAGTCCCGCAACCTCTGTACGGCCGGCTACAAAGGCATCCACACCGAGGCCGGCTATCCGTCCCGCGAGTACCTGACCGCGCTGGATCCGGGTTTCGCGGACTTCCTAGCCAAGCTCGAGCACCCGCTGTCGCCGCTGGGTGGTCTGGCCGGACAGTTGACGGCCGAGGCTGCGGCCTGGACCGGGCTGCCGGAAGGCATCGCAGTTGCCGTGGGCAACGTTGACGCGCATGTCACGGCGGCTGCGGCGAACGCCGTACACACCGGTCAGATGGTTGCGATCATGGGCACGTCGACCTGCCACATCATGCCGGCCGACCAGCTCGCCGAGGTGCCGGGCATGTGTGGCGTCGTACGGGACGGGATCGTCGACGGCCTGTGGGGCTACGAGGCCGGCCAGTCCGGCGTCGGCGACATCTTCGGCTGGTTCGTCGACACCTCGGTCCCGGCGGCATACGAAGCTGAGGCCGACCGACGTGGCATCAGCGTTCACGACTACCTGGTGGAGCTCGCGGAGAAGCAGCAGGTCGGACAGCACGGCCTGGTCGCGCTGGACTGGCACAACGGCAACCGCTCGGTCCTGGTCGACCACGACCTGTCCGCCGTCGTCGTCGGCCAGACCCTGGCGACCCGTCCTGAAGACACCTATCGCGCCCTGATCGAGGCGACCGCCTTCGGCACCCGCCGGATCGTCGAGGCGTTCGAAACGTCCGGGGTCGCCGTCGAGGAGTTCATCGCCGCGGGCGGCCTGCTGAAGAACCGCTTCCTGATGCAGGTCTACGCCGATGTGCTGCGCCGGCCGCTGTCGGTCATCGGCTCGGAGCAGGGACCCGCGCTCGGCTCGGCCATCCACGCGGCGGTCGCAGCCGGCGCGTACGCCGACGTACCGGCGGCAGCGGCTGTGATGGGCCGGCGGACCGAGGCTGTCTACGTTCCCGACGACGCCCGCGCTGACGGTTACGACCGGTTGTACGCCGAGTACCGCGAACTGCACGACCATTTCGCCGGCGTCGCACACGGCGGATCCGGCGTACTGCACCGGCTGCGGGCGATCCGAAACGAGGCGGTCCGATGAACAAGCTCAGACAAGAACTGGTCGCGTTGCACGCGGAGCTGGTCCGCTACAACCTGGTCGCCTGGACGGCCGGCAACGTCTCGGCACGCATCCCCGGTGAGGACCTCTTCCTGATCAAGCCGAGCGGCGTCTCGTACGACGACCTCTCGGCCGAGTCGATGGTGTTGTGCGACCTGGACGGCAAGCTGGTCGAGGGTGAGCTCTCGCCGTCGAGCGACACCGCGGCCCATGCCTACGTGTACCGGGCGATGCCCGAGGTCGGCGGAGTTGTCCACACCCACTCGACGTACGCGACGGCCTGGGCGGCCCGGGACGAGCCGATCCCGTGCGTACTCACCGCGATGGCCGACGAGTTCGGCGGGGAGATTCCAGTCGGGCCGTTCGCGCTGATCGGCAACGACGACATCGGCAAGGGCATCGTCGCGACACTGTCCGGCCACCGCTCGCCCGCCGTACTGATGCGCAATCACGGCGTGTTCAGCATCGGCAAGGACGCCCGCGCCGCGGTCAAGGCCGCGGTCATGTGCGAGGACGTCGCCCGGACCGTGCACATCGCCCGGGCCGGTGGACCGCTGGTGCCGATCGCGCCCGGCGACATCGACGCCCTGTACGACCGCTACCAGAACGTCTACGGCCAACGCTGAAGGAGTCGACCAATGAGTTCCGCAACGACCGAGATCTGGTTCCTGACCGGAAGCCAGGGCCTGTACGGCGAGGAGACGCTGCAGCAGGTCGCGGACCAGTCCCGGCAGGTCGCCGACGCACTGGACGCCGCCGACGAGATCGGTGCCCGGGTGGTCTGGAAGCCCGTGCTGAAGGATGCCGAGGCGATCCGCCGGATCTGCCTGGAGGCGAACGCGTCCGACGAGTGCGTCGGCGTGATCGCCTGGATGCACACCTTCTCCCCCGCGAAGATGTGGATCGCCGGCCTGGACGCGCTACGCACCCCGCTGCTGCACCTGCACACCCAGGCGAACGTCGAGCTGCCCTGGGCAGACATCGACATGGACTTCATGAACCTCAACCAGGCCGCGCACGGCGACCGCGAGTTCGGCTACGTGCAGTCGCGGCTCGGCGTCGCGCGGACGACCGTCGCCGGTCACGCGTCCGATCCCGCCGTACGGCAGCGGATCGGTGTCTGGGCACGGGCGGCCGCCGGCTTCAACGCGCTGCGGACGACCAAGCTGGCGCGGTTCGGCGACAACATGCGCGATGTCGCCGTCACCGAAGGAGACAAGGTCGAGGCGCAGTTGCGCTTCGGCGTCTCGGTGAACACGTACGGCGTGAACGACCTGGTCGCGGTCGTCGACGCGATCGAGGACGCCAGCATCGACGGCCTGGTGAAGGAGTACGCCGACACCTACCGGCTGGCGCCCGAGCTGGCCGCCGGCGGCGACCGGCACGACTCGCTGCGCTACGCGGCCCGGATCGAGCTCGGCATGCGGGCGTTCCTGGAGGACGGCGGGTTCACCGCGTTCACCACGAACTTCGAGGACCTCGGCGGACTGCGGCAGCTGCCCGGACTCGCGGTGCAGCGGCTGATGGCCGACGGCTACGGCTTCGGCGGCGAGGGCGACTGGAAGACCTCGCTGCTGCTCCGCGGGCTGAAGGTTGCTGCTGGCAACAGCCCGGGCGGGACCTCGTTCATGGAGGACTACACCTACAACCTGACGCCGGGTGAGGAGCGGATCCTCGGGGCGCACATGCTCGAGGTCTGCCCGTCGATCGCGGCCGACACCCCGAGCTGCGAGATCCACCCGCTCGGGATCGGCGGCCGCGAGGATCCGGTCCGCCTTGTCTTCGACGCGACGCCCGGCCCGGCCGTCGTGGTGGGGCTGGCCGACATGGGTGACCGGTTCCGGCTGGTCGCGAACGAGATCGACGTGGTTCCGCCGGACCAGCCGCTGCCGAAGCTCCCGGTCGCCCGGGCAGTCTGGAAGCCGCGGCCCGACCTGCGGACGTCGGCCGAGAGCTGGCTGACGGCCGGTGGTCCGCACCACACGGTCCTCTCCTCCGCCATCGGCGCGGAGGAGCTCGAGGATCTGGCCGAGATGCTCCGCACGGAGCTGCTGATCATCGACGCGAACACGACCACCAGGCAGTTCCGCAAGGAGCTCCGCTGGAACGCGGCCTACCACCGCCTCGCCCTGGGACTCTGATCACATTCCCCCCGGGGAGTGAGACGGTTCACTCCCCGGGAGGAGGTCGTGCACAGCCTGTCGGGCGCAGAGTGGTCTCGTGACCACGACGGTGACAGCTGCGCCGAGGGTTCGTGATGTGCTGGCGGTCGGGCGGCCGGCCTTCTGGGTGGTGTCGATCGTGCCGTACTACGTGGGCATCCTGCTCGCCACGCATCGGCTCGTACCGCCGCTCGCCGACTGGCCGCGGCTGATCGTCGGCGCTGTCGTCATGGGTCCGCTGGTGTGGCTCGCGGTGCTAGGGATCAATGACGCGTACGACCTCCCGAGCGACCGGCTGAATCCGCGGAAGTCGCAGTCCCCGTTGCTCGACGGCCGCATCACCCTTCGCGCGGTGAAGCGGATCGCCTTTGCTGCCGCGGTTGCTGCGGTCGGGATCAGCCTGCACGTCGGGATCGTGTTCGCCCTTGGCGTCCTGCTGGCCGTCCTGCTCGGCTATGCCTACAGCGTTCCGCCCGTACGGCTGAAGACGCGGGCCGGCTTCGACGTCGCGGTCAACGCGCTGGCGCTCGGCGCGTTCGGGCCGCTCGCCGGATGGGCAGCGGTCAATCCGGATCTCAGCGACTTCCCGTGGCTGATGGGTCTCCAAGGGACGCTGGCCGCGATCGGTCTGTACTTGCCGACGACGCTGGCTGATCTCGAGGCGGATCGGGCCGCCGGGTATCACACCATCGCGGTCCGGTTCGGCGCCCGTACGACGTACCGGATCGGGTACGGCGCCTGGATCGCGGCGGCGGCGTTGTCGGTGATCCTGGCCGCGACCGGCACGATCATCCCGCGCAGCATGCTCGTGCTCGAGGTGGTGATGGTGCCGGTGCTGATCGCGGCGTACCGGAAGCTGATCGGGCCGGGGCAGAGGTTCCGCGGCGTGATCGTGCTGGCCTCGCTGTTCCTGTTTCCCTGCGGCACCTTCGCGCTGACCTACACCGGCGTGCTGTGATCTGACCATGTATCCCGAGATCGAGCATCCCCGGCGTGCTCATTCATGGCCGGCTGGACATCAGCAGTCCGGCGGACATCGCCTGGCGGATGGCTCAGGCGTGGCCGGATGCCGAGCTGCACCTGGTCGAACAGGAGGGCCATGGCGCCGGTGGAGGTGAGACCCAGGAGCTGATCCTGGCCGCACTCGACCGCTTCGCGCGAACCGCAAAGATTTGATCACTGATCTTTACATCGTTGTTCAGCCCCGGAAACCTATGGGGATGACGTTGACCCGCCCCGAGCTGGAGACCGGCTACACCCTCAGCCGGTCCGCCCTCGCCCACTTCGCCGAGCACGGATTCGTGAAGCTGAAGAACGTGCTCAGCGCCGAGACGATCGCGGCGTACGAGCCGGAGATCACCGGCAAGGTGATCGAGCTGAACACCCAGCACCTGCCGCTCGAGGAGCGGGACACGTACGGGAAGGCGTTCCTGCAGGTGACGAACCTGTGGCAGGACAGCGAGCAGGTGCTGGAGTTCGTCTCGTCACCGCGGCTGGCGCGGATCGCGACGCAGCTGCTCGGCGTCCAGTCGGTGCGGCTGTACCACGATCAGGCGCTCTACAAGGAGTCCGGCGGTGGCATGACGCCGTGGCACGCGGACCAGTATTACTGGCCGTTCGCAACGGATCGGTGTGTGACTGTGTGGATTCCCTTGCAGGAAACGCCGATGGAGATGGGTCCGCTCTCGTTCGCCGCCGGTAGTCACGCCTTCGAGCACGGCCGGGACCTGCCGATCAGCGACGAGTCCGAGCGCGTGCTGCAAGAGGCGCTGTCCGAGCAGGAGTTCCCCGAGGTCTCCGAGCCGTACGAGCTGGGCGAGGTCAGCTACCACCTCGGCTGGACCTTCCATCACGCGCCGGCGAACCAGAGCGACGTACCGCGCCGGGTGATGACGATCATCTACGTCGACGCCGCAATGGAGATCGCTCCACCGGCGAACAAATACCAGGAAAGCGACCTCGCCAACTGGATGCCCGGCAACCAACCCGGCGAGACAGTCTCCTCCCCACTCAATCCGGTCCTGTACTGATCAGAGCGTCCGCTTCTGCGGATAGATCGTCTCGCCGCGAGCGAGCTGCTCGACGATCTGGCCGATCCTCTTCGCCCGGGTTTCCGCCCGCTTCGGCGAGGTCACCCGGTAGACGACCGCGAACCGGTTGGCGCTGGTCAGGATGTCGAACATCGCCTTCGCCCGCGGTGCGGCGGCCAGCGCCTCGGCCAGGTCCGCCGGGATCTCGAGCTCGCTGGCGCCGCCGTACGCCCTGTCCCAGCGTCCGTCGGCTTTGGCTCGCTCGACCTCCTCGCGTCCGGCGGAGACCATCCGGCCCTCCCGTTCGAGCCGCGCGATGATCCCCACGTTCCGTTTCGACCACATGCTGCGGGCCCGCCGCGGGGTGAAGCGCTGCAGGAAAGTCTTCTCGTCGCGACCGTTCCGCTGGCCATCGATCCATCCGTGGCACAGCGCTTCCTCCAGTGCCTGGTCGTAGGTGAGGCTCGTCGGCGTGGTCACGTCCTTCTTCGCGAGGACCAGCCAGACGCCGTCGCTGTCTTGGTGATGCTCGGTCAGCCAGGTGTGCCAGGCGCTCGCGTCGGGCACGACGAGTTCGCTGGTCACGACGCGGCGATGTGGTAGCGGGCGGCGAGCTTGGCGGCGGCGGTCTTCAGTTCGGCGGGGCCGACGAACTGGAGGTCGCATTCGAACATGCCGTAGGTGGCGGCCAGGCCGGTCCACGACCAGGCGCTCAGGATGAGGCGGCAACTGGTCGGCGTGATCTCCTCGACGATCGCATCGCGGCCGGCCCACTGCGCGATGTCGGACGCCTTTGCCTGCAGGATCGCCTCGCCCCGGCAGTTCCGGTTGTCCTGCCCACTGAATTTGCCGGAGATGTACGACGCCACATCCGGCGCCGGCAGCTCACGCGGGGTGAAGCGTGGACCGGTCGGCGTCTTCGGCGTCATCCGGTCCACCCGGAACGTCCGCCAGTCCTTCCGGTCCAGGTCCCAGCCGACCAGGTACCACCGGCCGCCCCATGTCACCAGGTGATGGGGCTCCACGTTCCGCGGCGGCAGCCAATCCTCGTCCTTGGCTCCTGGTGACGCGTAGTCGAATCGCAGTACCTCTCGTGCCCTGACCGCGCTTCCGATCGCGATCAGGTGTTCCGAGTCGACCGGCGTACGGCGTCTGTCGGCGTACTTGTCGACTGTCGTCACCTGCAACGCGTCCACCCGCTGACGCAGCCGCGCGGGCATCACCTGCCGAACCGTGGCGAGCGCACGCAACGCACCCTCCTCGATCCCGGCGACCGTTTGGGTTGCGGTCTGCAGAGCGACCGCCACCGCGATCGCCTGGTCGTCGTCGAACAGCAGCGGGGGCAGGTCCGCCCCCGCGTCGAGGCGGTAGCCGCCGTCCGGGCCCTTGGTCGCGCGCACCGGGTAGCCGAGATCGCGCAGCCGGTCGACGTCGCGGCGGACCGTGCGCGGGCTGACCTCGAGACGTTCGGCCAGCAGCGCGCCCGGCCAGTCGCGGCGGGCCTGCAGCAGGGAGAGCAGCGAGAGAAGTCGAGCCGAGGTTTCGGACATGAGTTCAGATTGCCACGAGTAACGGCCAGAACCTGTCCTCTACTGCTGGAAATGTGATCAGTACCAAACCTCAGCGAAGGAGACATCGTGATCAGCACCCGAGAGCTCACCAAGGACTTCGTGGTGAGCCGCACCGAGACTGTGCACGCGGTCCGCGGCATCAGCCTGGACGTCGAACCCGGCGAACTGGTCGCCGTGCTCGGCCCGAACGGCGCCGGCAAGACCACCACGCTGCGGATGCTCACCACCCTGATCACCCCGACGGCGGGGACGGCGACCGTCGCCGGGTACGACGTGACCGAACACCCCAGCCAGGTACGGCGCCGGATCGGGTACGTCGGCCAGGGCAACGGCGCGGGCCATAACCAGCGAGCCGGTGACGAACTGATCGGCCAGGGTGTCATCTACGGACTCGACCGGCGCGCGGCCAGGCGTCGTACGGCGGAATTGCTCGACGCACTCGAGTTGACCGAGCTGGCCCGACGCAAGGTGTCGGAGTTGTCCGGTGGCCAGCGGCGCCGGCTGGACGTCGCGATGGGGCTCGTGCACGCGCCGTCGCTGCTGTTCCTGGACGAGCCGTCGACCGGGCTCGACCCGCAGAACCGGGCGAACCTGTGGGACCACATCCTGCGGATGCGCGAGCAGTACGCGATGACCATCGTGCTGACCACGCACTACCTGGACGAGGCCGACTCGATGGCCGAGCGGGTGGTTGTCGTCGACAACGGTCAGGTGATCGCGGACGACACGGCCGAGGCGCTGAAGACCAAGCTGGCCGGGGATCGGCTTGCTCTGACCGTTGCTCCCAGCAACCTGTCTCGACTTGCCGAGCTGGCCGGGAAGTTGCCGGGGGCGAAGGAAGTGGTTGCCGTTGGCGACGAGGTCAGTGTTCGGGTGGCAGACGGCCCGGCCGCCTTGCCCGAACTGATCACGGCGGCTCAGCAGAACGGCGTACCGGTTGCGGCGGCGCAGGTGCATCGACCGACGCTCGACGACGTGTTCCTCAACCTCACCGGCCGCAGCTTGCGTGAGGACAACTCGAACGGAAAGGCAGCAGCATGACCATCCTCACTGTTCCCACGGTTGACCTCGCTGTGGACCAGCAGCCGCGACGGAATTTCGCGCGCGACGTCCGGATCGTGATGGCGCGGGAACTCAAGCCGGTGCTGCGGGATCCGTTCTCGCTGCTGTTCGGGATGATCCAGCCGCTGGTGTTCCTCGGACTGTTCGGGCCGCTGCTGTCCGGATCGATGGGCGGCTCACTCGGCGGCAATGTCTGGCAGTGGTTCGTGCCGGCGATCCTGGTGATGACGACGCTGTTCGGTACGTCGACCACGGGAGCCAACCTGCTGTTCGAGTTCCAAACCGGCGCGCACGAGCGAATGCTGGTGACGCCGCTGTCGCGGTCGTCGCTGCTGATCGGCCGGGCGCTGAAGGAGATGGTGCCGCTGTTCGGGCAGGCGATCATCGTGATCGCGGTGATGACGCCGTTCGCCTTCGACCTGCATGTCGGTGGCGCGCTGGTCGGGCTGGCGTTGCTGGCGGTATTCGGGGTCGGGCTGGGTTCGTTCAGCTACGCGCTGGCGATCGCCGTACGCAAGCAGGACTGGATGTTCTGGATGGTGCAGCAGACGTTCCTGTTCCCGCTGATGATCCTGTCCGGGATGCTGCTGCCGCTGGAGAGCGGGCCGGGCTGGATGAAGGTCGCGGCCAAGTTCAATCCGCTCTCGTACGTCGTCGACGCGGAACGGACGCTGTTCTCCGGTGACGTGTTCTCGAGCCCGGTGCTGTGGGGCGGAATCGCCGCGGTGGTGACCGCCGTACTGGGGCTGACCGTCGGCATCCGGGCGATGCTCCGCTCGGCGGATTGACCCAATTGAGCCAGTGGCTCTCCTGGGCCGCGCAAAGTGAACCGGATCACCTACGGTAGCGGGCAGATCACCCACCGCCCTCAAGGAGATCTGGATGAGGCCCCGCCCTGCCTTGTTTGCCCTGCTCAGTTGCCTGGCCGTCGCCGCGCTCGCCGCCCCGAGCGCGGCGACCGCCGTACCGCCCAACGAACCGCAGGCCGTCCTCGCCACCGACACCGACGGCGACTCGCTGCCCGACACCTGGGAGACAAGCGGGTACGACGCCAACGGCGACGGCACCATCGACGTCAACCTGCCCGCGATGGGCGCGAATCCGACGAAGAAGGACCTGTTCGTCGAGCTGGACTAGATGGCCGGCCGGCTCGCCAGCACGGCGGCTCTGAACCGGATCGTGCAGATCTTCGCCACCGCTCCGGTCAGCAATCCGGACGGCACCACCGGCATCCGGATCCACCTCGATGCCGGCTCGGCCGCCGGTACGACGTACGACCTGGGCGGCGGCAACGAGGTCCCGTACGACGCCGACCTGAACCCGGCGGCCACCGAGACGAACGCGATCA
This sequence comes from Kribbella antiqua, assembly GCF_004345665.1. Lineage (GTDB taxonomy): Bacteria > Actinomycetota > Actinomycetes > Propionibacteriales > Kribbellaceae > Kribbella > Kribbella antiqua. Next base: position 364,336 of record NZ_SLWR01000007.1, on the reverse strand, counting down.
AGGCCGCGAACTTCAACACGGCTCGCAAGGCGATCTTCTACTACATGATCTGGGGCGACAGCTACGACGGCGGCTGCAGCAGCGGCCAGGCCTTCAACGTCCCGAACGACACGTTCATCGTCACGGTCGGCCCGAAGTGCAGCTGGAACGCGACCGACAACTACAACGTCGGGACGTTCGTGCACGAGCTCGGCCACAACCTCGGCTTCAAGCACGGCGGCACGGACAACCTGAACTACAAGCCGAACTACCTGAGCGTGATGAACTACCACTTCCAGCTCGGCGGCGTGCTCAAGGCCGACGGTACGACGTACTGGGGCTACTCGAACTCCCAGCCGACCTCGATCAACGAGGCCCGCCCGAGCGAGCCGAACGGCCTCGGCAGTTTGGGAGCCGCGTACAAGACGAAGTGGAAGTGCCCGAACGGCACCACCCGTACGACGGCCGGCGCGGCCAGCGCTCCGATCGACTGGAACTGTGACGGCGACACCACCGACAGCACCACACCGGCGGACATCACCGGCGACGGAGCGAACTCGATCCTGATCGCGCAGAACAACTGGGCGAACATCGTGTTCGGCGGCGGCGCTGTCGGCCAGGGCACCACGGTGCAGGCCAAGACCTCGCCGGCCGAGTTGCAGGAGCTGACCCACGAGGAGTGGATGCAGCACCACTGATCCCCGGGGCCCTCGCGCCTTCAGGTGGGCGCGAGGGCCTTGACGGGTTGTCACCAGACGCCGGTGCCGGCGGTTTCGCGAGCCCAGTCGGCGAAGTCACGCGGCTGGCGGCCGAGGACCTGCTGGACGCCGTCGGACACGTACTCCGAGCGGTGGTTGCGGATCACGGCGAAGAGGTCTCGGACCGCCTCGGCGTCTTCCTCGCTCAGGCCTTGCTCGAGTAGTTCGGCGACGTGCTGCTGCGGTTCGAGGTCGACGTACGTGATCTGGCGGCCGGTGGCGGCGGAGATTTCGGCGGTGGCCTCGGTCATGGTGAGCGTGCGCGGTCCGGAGATGGCGTAGGTCTGGCCGGTGTGGCGCTCGTCGAGCAGCGCCTCGGTCATCACGTCGCCGACGTCGTTCGTGTCGATCCAGGCCTCGGCTCCGGTGCCGGCCGACAGGCGGATCTCTCCGGCGAGGACGTGGTAGCGGAGGAAGTCCTCGCTGAAGCCCTGGGCGAACCAGGCCGGCTGGACGATGGTCCAGTCGGCGCCGCTGGCCTTGACCGCGTGCTCCAGGTCGAGGCTGCCGTCGTACACCGCGAAGTCGCGACCGGGGCTGCCCACGCCGCGACCGGACAGGAGGACGACCCTTCTGAGCCCTTCGTTGGCGGCTTGCTTGATGAATCTGCCGGCTTGAGCCAGGCCGGTCGGTCCGACCGGCGGTGCCAGGTAGGCCGTGTCGGCGCCGGCGATCGTCGGGGACCAGGTGCTGTCGTCGTACCAGTCGAAGCGTTGCTCGCTCGACCTGGACGCCAGCCGGAAGGGGACGCCGCGGTTGGTGAGCTGCTCGGCGACGCGGCGGCCGGTCTTGCCTTTACCACTGAGGATGAGAATCGGTGTGTTCGTCATGGCTTGAGTTCACCCTGGTTGGGTGAGACGAACCATGGCTGTACGGCTTGGTTTGATGTCTGAGACACTCAAGGGCATGGACGTGCTCGATGATCTGCTGGCCGGGACCCGTGCGCGCGGCGGCGTGTTCAACCTGACGATCATGGATCCGCCGTGGGCGCTGGAGATCGTCGACGAGGCGGCGCTCTCGCTCGCCACCATGGTCCGCGGTTCGGCCTGGGTACGACGCGATGGCATCGACCCGATGCTCATGTCGCCGGGCGACGTGGCCGTGTTCACCGGCCCCTCGCCGTACGTCGTGGGGGATGCGCTGGACACCGCGGCCCAGCTGCGGATCCATCCGGGTGGTGTGTGTGAACCGTTGCCTGGGGCCCCTGTCGACTACAGCGCCCGGCTCGGAGTTCGCACCTGGGGCGGCCGCGTCGAAGGCGCGGCAATGGTTGCCAGCGGCTCCTATCAGCTGGCCGGCGACGTCAGCCGGCGGTTGCTCACCGCGCTGCCTTCGGTGCTCGTCGTACCGGCGGCCGATGTGGCCGGGACCGTGATGGACATGGTCATCGACGAGATTCAGCGGGATGCTCCCGGTCAGCAGAGTGTGCTTGATCGGTGGCTCGATCTTGCGTTGATCACGACACTGCGGGCTTGGTTTGCGCGGCCGGAGTCGCAGGCGCCGGGGTGGTACCAGGCGCAGAGCGATCCCGTGGCCGGCGTGGCTTTGCGGATGTTGCACGACAACCCGGCACATCCGTGGAGCGTCGTCGAGCTCGCTGACCGGGTCGGGGTGTCACGGGCGAGCTTGGCACGGCGGTTTACTTCTTTGGTCGGCGAGGCGCCGATGACGTACCTCACCGGCTGGCGTCTTGCCCTGGCTGCGGACCTGCTGCGGTCGACCAACTCCACGGTCGAGACGGTTGCCCGGCAGGTCGGTTATGCGAACGCTTTCGCCCTGAGCGTCGCCTTCAAACGCGTCCGCGGTACGACGCCTACCGCGCATCGCCGGTCGTCGCCTTTATCAGCGCCAGAGCCTGCGGCCAGGCGAGACGGAACGCATCGGCGTTGACCGCCTTGTCGTGGCGGCCTTTGTCGGAGAAGCCGTGCTCCGCGCCGGGGAAGTACTGCGTGAAGGTCGCGCCGCTCGCCCTTGTCTGCAAGGCGGTTTCCAACGCCTGGAAGTCGGCGTTGGACACGAGCGTGTCGGCACTCGGGTAGCTCACCAGCACCGGCGCCGTGATCGCCGCGGCCTCGGCGATCGCGTCGTACGAATGATGTGGCGCCAGCTCCGACGGGACCGTCGGGTGGAAGGCGATCGCGTTCGCGACTCGGTGATCTCTTGCCGACAGCAACAAAGCGAACCGGCCGCCGAGGCACCACCCGATCACCCCGGCCTTCGTGCATCCGAGCTCGGTGAACAGGTAGTCCAGCAACTGCGACTGCTCGGCGAGCGCGGCGTCGTCATCCATCTGCTGCAGCAGCGCGCTGAGCTCTTCCCGGCTCGAGTTGTCCGTACTGCGGCCCTTGAACGGATCCCACACCAGCGCGGTGATCCCTTCCTCCCCCGCCAGCTCATCAGCCCACGCCCGCACCTGCTCGCCGATCCCGGTGATCATCGGCAACAACAACATCCCCGCCCGCCCGACCCGCGCGAGATAAGCCTCCTGCTCCCCAACCACCACACTCACACCCATGCGCGCATCCTAAGGTTTCCCGGCACGGAGCCAGAAGCGGCTCTTGGTGAACGTCACCGGGGTTTGCAGCGTGAGAAGTGTCGACGCGTACGCGTCGACGCTGAAGTCGAGCCAGCGCTCCCCGCCGTCGTACCACCATCCGACTGTACGGTCACATCCGCCGGTTTGCGGAACATAGTTTGCGCTCAGCGCCGACTATGTTCCGCAAAGGCCGAGTTACTTGCCCTCGACCTTGGGTCTGCCGCCGGATGGTGTGTCTGTGCTCCGGCGTTGGCCGGCGGGCGACCGTGGTTAGTTGCGGTGGGCGGTGAGCATGCGGAGGACGGCGGTGTTTACGAGGGCGAGGATCAGGGCGGAGAAGATGAGGAGGGCGACCTGGGCGGGGAGTAGGGCTATGCCTAGGCCGATTGCCAGGACGGGGATGGCTAGGCCGGCGTAGGCGATGAGGAAGAGCGCGGCTAGGACTTCGCCGCGGGAGGTGGGGTCGGCGAGGGACGCGGCGGTGGCTACGGCGCCGCGGAAGACGAGGCCCACGCCCGCGCCGGCGATGATGCCGCCGGCGACGAAGAGCCAGAGGCTGGGGAGGAGGCCGCCGGTGGCGACGGCGATCAGGCCGACGCTCATCGCGACGAGGCCGATGCGGAGCTGGAGTTGCCGGGCCAGCCGGACGAAGACGACTTGGCTGCCGGCGCTGGCGATGAAGACGGCGAACGTCACCACGCCCGCGAGCAGACGCGAGGTCTGGTGCAACGTCCCGGACAGGAACGTCGGCGCCAGCGAGGTGAACAGCCCGAGGATCGCAAAGGCCGCAAAGGCGCCCATGGCCGAGGCGAAGAACAGCGGCTTCGCGGCCGACGGCAGCGCGACCCGCTGTGGCCGGTACGCCGGACGCTCCTCGAGCCGCTCCACAGTCTCCGGCACCAACGCGACCCCGAGCGCGCTGAGCAGAAGCAGCACAAGGAAGACCTCGTACGGGCGCTCGAGCGGCGACGACACGTACTGCGCGAGGACCCCACCCACGAGCGGACCGACGGCCAGCCCGCCGAGGTTCACCATGCTCGAGATGAGCGCCGACCGGCTCGGGTCCTCCTCCGGCCGCGCGACCTGCCGCAGCTCGGACAGATGCGCCGTCGCGGTCGCCGTGAGTACACCGACACCGACCCCACAGATGAACCGCGCGACCAGCAGCCCAGGCACGTCCTGCCAAAACAGGAAGATAGCCGCGGACAGCGCCTCCGCGAGTACGGCGAGCAGCGCGATCCGGCGGCGGCCGAGCCAGTCGCTGACGTGACCGGCGAGGTAGAGACTGGCCATCACGCCGACCGCGTAGCTGGCGAAGATGACGGTGATGACGTACGTCGGGAAGCCGTCACGGTGCTGGTAAATGGCATAGAGCGGCGTCGGGACGGTGGAGAACGCCATCGTGGTCAGGAAGGCGGCGGCGATCACCCAGAAGCCCGGACCGTGGGCGAAGCGGACCCGCTTCGACTCGAGCGGGCGCGAACTGGTCATCGTGGACATGTCTCCAGAGTGACTCGCCGGATCTATCGAGTCCAACGAAACTTCTTGCACGGTCTTATCGTCATTCACGATAATTGACCTCATGGACAGCCGGCAACTCGAGTACTTCGTCGCCGTCGCGGAGGAGCTGAGCTTCACCCGCGCGGCGCAGCGGCTGTTCACCGTCCAGTCGACCGTGTCGGCCGCCGTACGGGCGCTCGAGGCGGACCTGAAGACGACGCTGTTCGACCGCTCGACGCGACGCGTCACGTTGTCCGCGGCCGGGCAGGCTTTGTTGCCTGAGGCAAAGGCCGCGCTCGAGGCGCTGGATCGGGCCCGGGCCACGGTCGAGGAGGCGTCCATCGGACTCCGCGGCAGCGTCCGCATCGGCACACTCGCCCGGCTCAGTCTGGTGAACCTCGCTGAGCTGCTCGGCGCGTTCCACCAGAAGTACCCGCTGGTCGACGTACACGTGGCGACGTCGCCGACCGGGTCGAGCGGCCTGGCGGACGACGTACGCCACGGTCGGCTGGATGTCGCACTGGTAGGCCTCGCCAGGTCGGAGCTGCATGGGCTGGAGATTCGCGACATCGCGACCGTGCCGTTCGTCGTACTGCTGCCGTCGTCGCATCCGCTCGCGGCGCGTCCCGCCGTACGGCTGAAGCAGCTGGCGGGCGAGCCGTTCGTCGACATGCCGCGCGGGTTCGGCAACCGGAGCATGGTGGATCGGGCGTTCGACAACCTCGGGGTTCCGCGGCGGGTCCAGGTCGAGGTGCCGGAGCTGACCACGATCCCCGACTACGTCCGTGCCGGGCTCGGCGTCGCCGTCGTACCGGAACTGGAACCGGCCAAGGCACCCGGGGTCGTTCAGCTGCCGATCACCGGCGAAGACCTGAGTTGGACGCTGTCGGTGGTCACGCCCAGCGGCCGCCCGCCGAGCCGCGCCGCGAGCGCCCTCCTCGACCTGATGGCCGACTCGGTCCGCCCCGACGGCCTCTACTTCTAGTACGACGTAGCTCGAAAAACCCCGGCAAACAAGGTGATCAGCACCACGAGCGGGTTTAGTTGATGCATCAACAGACCGACCTACCATCGTTGTAGACGCCCAAGACATGGGCGCCCTTGCGACGGATCGTCCGGCACGTTCCTGCCGGCGAGGAAAGAAGCGCGACATGGCAACTGTCTCGTTCAAGGGAGCCAGCCGGGTCTACCCGGGCACCGACACCCCCGCGGTCGACAAGCTGGATCTGGACATCCAGGACGGCGAGTTCATGGTGCTGGTCGGGCCGTCGGGGTCGGGGAAGTCGACCGCGCTGCGGATGCTGGCCGGGCTCGAGGAAGTCAACGACGGTTCCATCTACATCGGCGACCGCGACGTCACCAACGCCCCGCCGAAGGAGCGCGACATCGCGATGGTGTTCCAGAACTACGCGCTGTACCCGCATATGACGGTCGCGGACAACATGGGCTTCGCGCTCAAGATGCAGGGTCTGCACAAGGACGAGCGGGCCAAGCGAGTCGCCGACGCGGCGAAACTGCTGGGCCTGGAGGAGTATCTGGAGCGCAAGCCGAAGGCGCTGTCCGGTGGTCAGCGTCAGCGGGTCGCGATGGGCCGCGCGATCGTACGGAATCCGCAGGTCTTCCTGATGGACGAGCCGCTGTCCAACCTCGACGCCAAGCTGCGGGTCCAGACACGGACGCAGATCGCTGAGCTGCAGCATCGGCTCGGCGTCACCACCGTCTATGTCACCCACGACCAGGTCGAGGCGATGACGATGGGCGATCGCGTCGCCGTGCTGCGGGATGGCGTCCTGCAGCAGGTGGACACCCCGCTGAACCTGTACGACCGGCCGAAGAACCTGTTCGTTGCCGGCTTCATCGGTTCGCCGGCGATGAACCTGATCGAGGCGGAGATCACCGACGGCGGCGCGAAGATCGGCGATTACGTCGTACCGATCGAGCGCAAGCTGCTGGCGAAGGCCGGGGACGACAAGACCCTCTTCCTGGGGATCCGTCCGGAGGCGTTCGATCTCGCCGACGAAGGGCTGCCGGTGAAGGTGGCGGTGATCGAGGAGCTCGGCGCGGACGCGTTCCTGTACGGGACCGCGGAGCACACGACGAATCAGCAGGTCATCGCGCGGATCGGCACGCGGCTGCACAACGAGAAGGGCGCTGTCGTGCACCTCGCGCCGAACCCCGACAAGCTGCACCTGTTCTCCAGCTCCACCGAGGAGCGCCTAGGCTGACCGGGTGGCGACGTGGGATCCGGATGCACCTGGTGTGATGGTCCTGCCGTCGGGCCGGCTGGTGCGCGGACGCGGTCTGCGCAACGGCCGCCGGCAGGTCGATTCGTCCGCCGAATATCCCGTTGACCACGGCCCACGACGTGGCGTTTGCTCGACCAGGTGACGATCGAGCGCACCAATCCCGACGGGCTGCACGCAACCCCGGGCTACCACCACGTGACCAAGGTCCAAGCAGACACGATGGTCTATCTCGCCGGTCAATGCCCACTGCAACCATCGGGTGAGCTGGCCGAGGGAGGACTGGAAGGTCAGACCGAGCAGGTGATCCGCAACATCCTGATCGCCCTCGACGCCGCCGGCGCCACCCCGGACGACGTCGTACGCACGGTCATCTACGTCGCGAGCCCGGTCCGCGAAGAGCTCTCCGCGGTCTGGGCTCAGCTCAACGCCTCACCTCTCGCTCCTGCCTTCACCACGGCCAGCACCCTTCTCGGCGTCGCGCAGCTCGGGTTCCCGAAGCAGCTGGTCGAGATCGATGTGACGGCGGCGCTCTGATCAGATCTGGTGGTTCGGAGCCAGCCGCTGGTTCGGGTCGTACCGCTTCCGGAGCTCGGTGAGCCGCTCGTAGTCGGCCGGGTCGAAGGCCTCACGGGCCTCGTCCGGGGTCAGCGGCCCGAAGCTGAAGTTCAGCGACCGGCCGATCACTGACCCCGCCCACGGCTCAAGGACACGCCGGTGCAGCCCGCTGGTGTCCTGCTCACCTGGCGACAGAACAGTCAGTGAGTACGCCGCATCACGGTGGCCAACGGCGTTGTCAGCGTCTCGGCTGAGCGCCCCGCCGAGGTGCCGGATGCCGATCACGCACATTGCCGACGCACCTGGACCGGCCAGCTTCGGCAGGGTCGCCAGCGCGCCGGGGTCGAGCTCGCTGAGCAAGACGTTGCGCGAGCGGTACGGGTCCGGCCGCACCGGTTCGGCAAAGATCTCGCCCGATTGGGTGTACGGCAACTCACGAATCGTGTCGAGCACGGGCTCACCGATCGCCCGCAGCGGTTTGATCGATCCCTCGCCATCGTTGCCCAGGACCACGACCTGTACCTGTGCGATGTACTTCCCTCGCAACGGCTCGGGAACCGGCGGGATGTCCGGCATCGGGACCAGCGCGACCGCCGACGTGACCTCGTCAGGCACGGTCCGGGTCCACTCGCGCCAGACCTCCAGCGCCGTCGGGTTCGCGTCGAAGTCGAAGTACAGGCTGCCGCCGTACACGGTCGGTACGTCGAACAGGTCGACCTCGATTCCGGTGACCACGCCGAAGTTGCCGCCACCACCGCGGAGCGCCCAGAACAGCTCAGGGTCGTCCTCCGCGTTCCGCCGTACGCCATCCGGCGTGACGACCTCGATCCGCCGGACATGGTCGGCCGCGAAGCCGTACCGCCGGGCCATCAGACCGGTCCCGCCGCCGAGCGTGTAGGAGATCGCGCCGACGCCGGGGAAGCTGCCGGACAGCGGCGCGAGTCCGTACGGCGCGGTCGCGTCGATCACCTGCTGCCACGTCGCCCCGGCCTCGATCCAAGCCGTCTTCCTCTCCGCGTCGACCGTGACTCCGTTGAACCGGCCGGTCGTGATCAGCACGCCGCCTTCGATACCTTTCGTAAGTCCGTGCCCGGAGGCTTGGACCGCCACCCGCAGGTCGTGCACCACGGCGTACGCGACCGCCTCCTGCACCTCCTCGGCACTGGTGACCGCGAAGATCGTCGAGGGCCGGTGCGGGTCCAGTCGCTGGAAGCCGAGTCGTGCCTCGTCGTATCCGGGGGTTTCCTTCGTCAGCATCATGCGACCCACGTTAGGAGCCCTTCCGGACACACCTTGTCCGCAAGGCAAGGCATCCTGGAGTTTGTGAGCACCCGTCGCGAGATGCCCGGCCGCTTGTTACGGCTGCTGTCGCTGCTGCAGAGCCGCAACGACTGGTCCGGCCGCGAGCTGGCCGAGCGCCTCGGCGTCACAGAGCGGACCGTACGGCGAGATGTCGACCGGCTGCGCTCACTCGACTACCCCGTGACGGGTACGACCGGGACCGCGGGCGGCTACCGATTGGGCTCCGGAACCAACCTGCCGCCGTTACAACTCGACGACGACGAGGCGATCGCGGTCGCGCTCGGTCTGGTCGGCGCGAGCGGTGGCGGGATCACGGGGATCGCGGCGAGCTCGATGAGTGCGCTGGCGAAGCTCGAACAGGTGCTGCCCGCGCGACTGCGGCCGCAGCTCGCGGCGGTCGGATCAGCGGCGGAGGCGATCCCGCGGCCGGACGTTCCACAGGTCGATGCAGGCGTCCTCGCGACGCTCGCACGATGCTGCCGGAACCACGAGATCGTTGCCTTCGACTACCGCAGCCGGCGGGGTACGGACACTCCTCGCCGGGTAGAACCGCATCAGTTGCTTTCCCTGACCTGGCGCTGGTATCTGCTGGCCTTCGACCCGTCCCGGGACGATTGGCGGATCTTCCGCATCGACCGGATCTCCGCGGTCGCGCCCGCGCTGCATCGGTTCACACCCCGCGAGTTGCCGGGGGACGACCCCGCGTCGTACTTGAAGGAATCGTTCGCGTTGGCGCAGTACCGGCATTCGGTCCGGCTGAGGGTGGCGTTGCCGGCTGACGAGGTGCCGGGACGACTGCCTCTCGGCAGTGTCGTCGAGCCGGACGGTCCGGACGCCTGCACGGTCCGCTTCAGCGCCGACCGCGCCTCCCTGATCGTGCAGGACGTCGCCTCACTCGTTGCCCTGGGCGCCGACTTCACCGTCGAGGAAGCGACGCCCGAAATCGCTTCACTGATCGCCGAGGTCGGCGCCCGCCTCGCCCGCACCTTCACGCCGTGATCAGGCCGATGCCAAGGGTCAGTACGCCGACGGCAAGCGAGGCGGCGCCGAGCCAGAGAATCCAGAGGAACTGGTTCGGCTGGGTGCGGTCCTTGCCTGCGGACGACGCGAAGAAGCCACCGGACATCAGGATCGCCGCGGTTGGGATCGCCAGCCGGGCGATCCAGAGCCAGAAGCCGGACAGGCCGGTCTGATCGACGTACAGGAGAGCGACCAGGCTGAGGATCACCAGTACGCCGGCGTGCGCGTGACCGGCTCGGGCGAACGACTTCTGGAAGTCCGTCATCGGGACCTGGCCGCGGACGATCTTCGTCATGAAGTAACCACCGAACTGGATCGTCACGATGGTGAGCAGGATCGCTCCGGCGATGATCCTGGATACGTCGGTCATGCGTGCACGCTCACTTTCGGTTCGGCCGGCTTTGATGCGAGCTGCGCCGTACGGGCCACCCACACTGCGACCGCGAGATAGAGGATCTGTTCGGGGATGCGCTGCCACAGCGGTGTCGCCTCGCCGCCGTCGAATGGTACGTCGGCGACGGCCGCGTAGATGTTTGCCGGAAGCAACGACACGAACAGCGCGGCCAGGGCGTATCCGGCAGCCCAGCGTGTCGCGGTCAGGACGAGACCGGCCGCACCGAGGAACTCCAGTACGCCGGTCACGTACACCAGCGCGTCCGCGAACGGCAGGAACGGCGGCACCATCCGGACCAGGTCGGCGTGGGTAGGCATCACCGTCACCTCGGCCGGGACGAAGTGAGCGGTCGCGGTGAACAGCAACATCACCGCCATCCCGTGCGCCGCACTCACCGGCCAGGTCGCGAACCGCCGAACCCCAAGCGCACCCAGCGCCCGGAACACCAGCGTCGCCAGCACCAGTACGAGGGGGATCATCCGCCCCAGCTCCTTCACTATGGATAGTCGAAATATCCGTTTATGGATACTGATACTATCCGTCATAGGTCGACGAAAGGCAAGCGCTATGCGAATCGGGGAGCTGAGCCGGGTCACCGGAGTGCCGGTGCCGACGATCAAGTACTACCTGCGCGAGGGCCTGCTCCCGCCGGGTGAGCTGAGCAGCCCGAACCAGGCGTCGTACGACGAACCACACGTCCGGCGGCTGCGGCTGATCCGCGCGCTGGTCGACCTCGGGCAGGTACCGATCGCGCAGGTCAAGAACATCGTCGAAGGACTGGACTCGAAGACTTTGCCGCTGCACGAGCAGATCGGGCGCGCGCATTACGCGATCACCCGGCCGCGCCAGCTCAGCACCTCGAGCGAGGAACCGTCGTACGCCGCCGCCGAGGCCCAGGTCACCGACCTGATCGCCCGCCGCGGCTGGACCATCCACGCCGAGGCGCCGGCACTGACCACCCTCACCGAGACGATCGCCGCGCTGCGCTCACTCGGCCAGGACAACCTCGTCGGCCACCTCGACGCCTACGCCGATGCGGTCGAAGCGTTCGCCGAACTGGAAATCTCCGCCGTCACCTCACCAGCGCCAGACGGCGCCGCCCGTACTCCCGACGCTGTCGCCGAGTCCGTCGTGATCGGCACCATCCTCGGCGAAACCCTCATCGCCAGCCTCCGCCTCCTAGCCCAGGAGTCCCTCTCAGCCCAGGGCTGGCGCTGACCGCTCAGTTGAACAGTTGGCCGTTCAGGGTCTCGCTTGCCCAGGTGACCCACTGTCGTTCCGTCCAGCCTGCTTCCAGGACGAAGGCGCCGTACGACTCGGGTCCCATCAGGAAATAGAGCAGATCCGCTGCTCGGCGCTGTGTCAGACCGGGGCGCAGCGGTGTCTTCTTGCGCAGCTCGGCGACGAGTGCGGCCATGTCCTGGCGTCGGAGTTCTTGTGAGCGGGCGTAGATCTCGCCGGCGGGTTCTTGGCTCACCGCACCGAAGACGGACTGCATCGGGGCGATCCTTGCATTCAGTTGTGCGACGCCGGCGACGATCTTGGCCAGCGCGTTCCTGGCGTCCGGCTCGCGCATCGCGGCGATGTGCCAAGGCTGCAGCGGCGGCGGCACTGGATCGTCGCCGAGCACGGTCCACTCGTGGACGGCGCGCAGGAGCTCGTCCTTGGTCCGGAAGTTGAAGTACACGGTCTGCACGGCGACACCCGCCTGCTTGCCGATCGCCTCCATCGTGGTCGCGCGATACCCGGTCGCACAGAACAGGTCGTACGCGGCACGGATGATGCGGGCACGCGTCGCTGCCGCCTTGCTCTGCATCTTCGAAGGCTTGACCCCGGCCATGCGCCGTAGTCTACTTTTAGTGGCAGCCACTAGTGGTTACCACTAAAAAATGACTGGGGGATCGAATGACCACGAAGCAAGGAGATGCCGTCTCTTCATCCCAAGGTCCGGCCGTGGCATCAGCGGTTGGCCTGGCCGGCGCCGTACTGCAACTCGGCTATGGAGCGGCCGCGATCGTCTTCCCCTACCCGGCGATCGCCGAACGCGGCTGGGAGCTGGTCTGGCTGGCAATCAACATCGGCATGATCGCGGGCGTTGCCGGCTGGTTGCTGCTCGACGTGGCAACCCCGCGCCGCCTTGCCCGGACGGGCGGCGGGGTGGCGATCGCCGGCTACCTGATCCGGATCGCCGTCTCGATCTGGCTGGTCGCCGATCCATCGGCGTACGTCGACCCCGCGATCGTCGCGAGCATCATCCTCATGTTCACCGGCATGGGCATCGTCGGTGTCTGCACCGCCCGCGGCCCCTTGACCGGTTGGCCCGCGTGGGCCCCACTAACGACCGTGGCTGCAGGCATCGTCACCGCAACCTTCTACTCCATCCACAAGCCCACCCACTTCATCCTGCTAGGCCTCCTCTGGGGCACGACCTGGCTCGCCCTAGCCCTGACAACCCGCAGCCTCCGCACCCAAACACCCCACCAGCAGTCAGTACCCGCGGCGAACTAACCCAGCGCCCTACCCGTCATGCGCCATATCCACAAACCGCGAGTAATGCCCCTGGAAGGCGACGACGACGTCAGCAGTAGGCCCGTTCCGATGCTTGGCAACAATGAAGTCAGCTTCGCCAGGCCGAGTCGACTCGCGCTCGTACGCATCCTCGCGGTGGAGAAGGATAACGACGTCGGCGTCTTGCTCCAAGCTGTTATGTAGAGCGATGCCTTCGGCTACGAAGTTGTGGGTGGCTAGGACGGTTGCGTCGTACACGGGCTGCTCGCCGACGCTCTCGATCGAGGTGACGGTGTCCCAGAAGATGTCGTTGGTGGCGAGGACTTCGAGGTCGGCGTTGTCGAGGATGTCGGCGACCTTGGCGAGGCGTTGCCGGCTCGGGGCGTGCTTCCACAGGGTCGATCCGGAGAATTTCGTGCCCATCGCGGCGGCGAACTCGCGGTGGCTGACCTTGCGTTCGGCGAGGACCTCGCGCACGCGGCCCCAGACTTCCTTGGGGACGGTGTCGAGGTTGGTGTTGCCGCGGATGTCGCGCAAAGCCGCGGCGACCTCCAGCACCTTGAGACCACGGAGGCCGTGGACGCCGATCTGGTCGCAGAAGCGCAACTGGTTCTCGGCGCCGTAGATGTAGAGGTGGTAGCCGTCGCGGTAGCCGGCCTTCTTGACGGTTTTGATCCGGCTGAAGATGTTGTGGCGGAGGAGGAGGCGGGCGAGGTCGTCGACCAAGCGGCGGCTGGTGGAGGCGTAGTAGATCCGGGCCTGGCCGGCCTTGGCGTCCCAGCGGACGGAGCCGTCGGTGGACCAGAGGTGGTGGATGAAGCGGGCGAGTTGTTCTTTGGGGAGGGCGAAGATGCCGTCCGGGATGAACTTCTCGTGGCTGCGGAGACCGAAGAGGCCGAGGTCGTCGAGCCACGCGGCGATCGGGTTCCGCTTACCGCGAGCGAGCCGGTACGGCGCGGGGAGGCGCAAGCTGGTCACGCGGGCGGCGGCGTGATCATCGCGGATAGCGGTGATGCCGAAGCGGCGGTGCGCGGCTTCGGCAACCGCGGTCAGGTTGGCCTCGTCGATGCTGGCGTAGCGGATCGGCTGGCGCTTGACGAAGGAGCCGTCGCCGAGCAGGTGGGCGAGGATGGTGATCTCGTCCTCGTCCCACGGCTTGACCTCGAGGGGTGCCGGCACGTGCCGGAGTGATCCCACCCGGCTGCCCGGAACCAGCTCACCGAGCGGCTTCCAGCCGGCGTACGTGAGGAAGGGGTGGTTCGCGGTCGCCTTGATCTCCCGACCGGACGCGAGCTTCACCCGGAACACTTCCTTCACGCCGCTGGGAAAGGCGTGCGTCAGCGTCCGCGGCACCAGCTTCAGCCGATCGTCGAGCGACCAGACCGGGATGTCCCGCGCGTCTGTGGCCAGCAGTTCGCCGAGCGAGATCTCGGCACCGGTGTCCGCCCGCAGCAGCCGGGTGTCCGCGGTCAAGCAGCCGGATTCGCGGAGGTCGGAGGCCATGGGGCGTTTGTCGGAGCGTTGTTCGGAGCCTCGGTTGAGCTGGCAGATGGCTACTACGGGGAGCTCTAGCTCTTTGGCGAGGAGCTTGATCGAGCGGGAGAACTCGGAGACTTCGAGCTGGCGGGACTCGACTTTTTTGCCCGACGTCATCAGCTGGAGGTAGTCGATGACGATGAGGCGGAGGTCGTGGCGTTGTTTGAGGCGGCGGGCCTTGGCGCGGATCTCCATCATGGTGAGGTTCGGGGAGTCGTCGATGAAGAGTGGGGCCTCGGAGACCTCGCCCATCTTGCGGGCCAGCCGGGCCCAGTCCTCGTCGGTCATCTTGCCGTTGCGCATGTGGTGCAGCGGCACCTTCGCCTCGGCCGAGAGCAGTCGCATGGTGATCTCGTTGCGGCTCATCTCCAGCGAGAAGATGCACGAGGTCAGGCCGTGCTTGATCGACGCCGACCGGGCGAAGTCCAGGCCGAGGGTGGAGTTGTGGGTCGGGATCATCGTCTTGCCGGCCAGGTAGAGGTGGTCGGGGTTGTCGACCTCGACGCACCGCACCGGCACACCCTCGACCGGGTCGACCCATTCCACCCGGCGCTCGTCCTCACCGGCGAGCGCGGCCGGGAAACCGTGCCCGGTGATCTGCCGTGGCGCCGACCCGGGAATCGACGGTGTCAGCCCGGGACTCGCGGACATCGCCGTACGTAGGTCGGCGGTCGTGCAGACCACCGGGCGGCCGCCGTCCTCGACCCGCCACTGGTGCTCGGCGTCGGCGACGATCGTGCTGCCGTCGGAGAAGAACAGCCGGAAGCAGGGCCGGTCGAGCATCACGTCGGTCGCCGCCACCACCGTCGTCGGCAGGCCGTTGACGTCGAGCAACTGGTCGCCGACGGCGACCTCGCCCATCGTGGTCCAGCCGGTGGGCGTCGGCAGCGGGGTGTCGAGAGCGAGCGCCTTCCCCATCGCGGGACGGGCCGCGACGATGATCATCTGGCCCGGGTGCAGCCCGTTGGTCAGCTCGTCGAGGTCGGTGAACCCGGTCGGTACGCCGACCATCGCGTCGCCGCGGGAGTCGATTGCCTCGATCTCGTCGAGGGCGCCCTCCATGATGTCCTTCAGCGGCGCGTAGTCCTCGGCGGTGCGCTTCTCGGTGACCGAGTAGATCTCCGCCTGGGCCTCGTCGACGACATCGTCGACCTCGCCCTCGCCGGCGTACCCGAGCTGGACGATCTTGGTGCCGGCCTCGACCAGCCGGCGCAGGATCGCCTTCTCCCGGACGATGTGCGCGTAGTACCCGGCATTCGCGGCGAGCGGGACGGAGGCGACCAGGGTGTGCACGTACGGCGCGCCGCCGATCCGGGCCATCTCGCCCCGTCGGTTCAGCTCGGCCGCGACGGTGATCGCGTCCGCGGGCTCGCCCCGCGCGTACAGGTCGGTGATCGCGTTGAAGACGGCCTCGTGCGCCGGGCGGTAGAAGTCCGTGCCGCGGATGGTTTCGATGCAGTCGGCGATGGCGTCCTTGCTCAGCATCATCGCGCCGAGCACGCACTGCTCGGCGGCCAGATCCTGCGGCGGCGTGCGGTCGAAGCCCATCTCCGGGCTGCGCTCCTCCTGGCCGCCGCCCTGTCCCCCGCGGAACTCCGCCACGCTCACTTCGTCCGACCTCCTCGGCCCACCGACCCGGCTGCCCCGAACCGGATTCGAACACCTGATCGAACCTTAGCCGAACCCGCCGACACTTTCGTCCCGCGACCGTACGCCGGTCTTGTCGCCGGGCGGTAGTCAGTCATCCACAGGGGGTGTGGACGAGCTGTGGGAAACCCCGGGAACAGGTGTGCACAGGTTGGGCATATACCTGTGGATATCTGGGGACAACCATCCGCAACATCCCCCTGACCTGCGGTTTCACCAATGCACAACTGTGGAGAAGAAAAAGTTTCGGACCTTCTGCACAACTGCCGGATCCGCCGGCTTGTGCACAGCTGGCGTCAGGCACAATAGGCCCCATGCTCATGACAAGCCACCCGGCGCAGTGAGGCTCGGGGAGCAGGACCGGGAGATCCTGCGGCTTGCCGTCCCGGCGTTCTTCGCGCTGGTCTCCGAGCCGCTCATGTTGCTGGCCGACTCGGCGATCGTCGGGCATCTCGGTACGCCGCAACTCGCCGCGCTCGGTGTCGCCGGGACGATCCTGCAGACGCTGGTCGGCGTCTGCGTCTTCCTTGCCTACGGCACCACTTCGGCCGTCGCCCGCCGGATCGGAGCCGGCGACCACCGTGGCGCGCTGGCGCAGGGCATCGACGGACTCTGGCTGGCTCTGCTGCTGGGCGTCGTACTGGCGGTGGCTGGGTTCCTCCTCGCCCCGGCCGCCATAGCGGCGTTCGACCCTTCACAGGACGTCGCCGACCACGCCGTCACCTACCTGCGCATCTCCTGCATCGGCATCCCGTCGATGCTGCTGTTGCTGGCGGCGACCGGCGTACTGCGTGGTCTGCAGGACACCAAGACGCCCATGGTCGTAGCAATCACCGCCAACCTCGCCAACATCAGTCTGAACGTCCTGTTCGTCTACGGCCTCGACATGGACATCGCCGGCTCAGCACTCGGTACGGCGCTCGCACAGACAGCAGCCGGCGTAGCACTCGTCGCTGTGGTGGTCAGAGGTGCCAAACGGGACGGCGCCAAGCTGCGACCGGACCGGCCCGGCATCCTCGCGTCAGCGCAGATGGGCGTGCCACTGATCGTCCGCACGTTGACCTTGCGCGTGGCGATCGTTCTGCTCACCTTCGTCGCCACAGCCCTCGGTACGACGTCCGTCGCAGCACACCAGGTCGCCTTCACGCTGTGGTCGTTCCTGGCTCTGGCACTCGATGCCATAGCCATCGCCGCACAGGCGCTGACCGGCCGCTCACTCGGCGCCGGTGACGTCGCAGGAACCCGCGCCATCACCCGCCGGATGATGTGGTGGGGCCTGCTCTCCGGAGTGGTCGGTGGACTCGCACTCTGGGGCCTGCGGGGCGTCTACGTGCCGTGGTTCACCGCGGATCCCGACGTACGACGTACGTTGGCCGCCGTACTGATCGTCGCAGCGCTCTGGCAACCCGTGAACGGCGTGGTGTTCGTGCTGGACGGCGTACTGATCGGTGCGGGTGACGGACCGTACCTGGCGATCGCGGGGGTCATAGCGCTCGTGCTGTACGTCCCGCTGGCGTTGAGCGTGCTCTGGCTCGGCGGCGGCGTTGTCGCCTTGTGGTGGGCATTCGGCGGGTTCATGCTGCTGCGGCTGCTCACCCTCGTCACCCGCGAGCGGCGCGACGCGTGGCTGGTCACAGGGGCTATTCGCTGACCCGCGCGTGCGGCATCGTGGAGCCCGGAGAAAGGAGCCGCATGGCCGACACCGAGGACGAGCAGACCGTCGACGAGGACGAGGAACTCCGGCAGCGCCGCGAGGCGATCGAACTCGCCCAGGACCAACTCGAACTCGAGGATCGGCTCCGCAACCGGCGCGACCAGCAGTCCGCCACGGCCGAGACGGCCCTGGCGATTCACCTGGCCGGCGTCGCCGAGACGGCGCGTGATCACCGGCTCAGCGAGGCCGACGAACTACAGCACCGAGCCCGCCTCGAACGGGCCCGCGGCAACCACGACCTCGACCGAACGGCAGTGGAACCAGACGCGCCCGGCGCGGACGAGACGGCAGCGAGAGGCCGGGTGCACCGCCGGAACGCGGTCGCCGCGGATGATCAGGCCAGGGCCAACGATCGCGTCGCCAACAGGTACGACGCCGAAGCGCGGGCCCTGCGGAGCGAGGTAGAGAGCGCGCAGCAACCCGGGCAGCCGCCCGCATCCGACGCCGCCTACCGGCCAGAGCGAGCACCCGAAGCACGGGTCATCCGCCGCAGGGAACGCAAAAAGCGCCTCGAAGAAGAGGAAGACCCGAACGCGCTGCGCCACAAGGGCCTCGGCCTTTAACGGTCGGGGCTGAGCCCCTGCCGGTGGATGATCAGCAGATTCGCGGCCACGAGTACGACGAAGACCACGGCTGAGACGGGGTGCCCGAGGCTCCACAGCGCAGCACCCGCGAGACCGAAGACAAGCACCTTGACCACGGTCCGCACCGCCGGCGTGGTGCGCTTGGCGGTCGGCGCCGCGAACAAGCCCCACACCACCGCGGTGATCGCGGGCAATCCGATCGCGAGCAGCAGCCGGACGAGCGTCGTACCGTCAACCGACCAACCCCACCAGGCAAAGATGCCTAGGGCAACCAACTCGGCGAGGAAGGAAGCCAGCAGGTTGCCCCACTTCCACATCTAGATGCCGCGCAGGTTGGGCTGGCGCTGGTCGAAGAAGAGCCCGGCCGGCGGCTCCTCCACCGGCAGCGGCGGGATCGGGTAGTCGGTGTGCGCGCCGCGGCAGGCCGCGAACGTGCCGTCCGGGTCGAGCAGCGCCATCATGTGCGGGTCCGCGTGGTCACGCCACCAGACCGACATCCCGGTCGCCGGGTCGAGCCGCAGGTGTTCCCAGGCGCGCCAGATCGAGTCCAGCCGGCTGAGCGCCTCGGCGTGCCGGTACCACTCGGGGCACCAGATGAACTGCTGCCCGATCCGCCGGGTGTAGAGGTAGATCAACCGGTCCTCGACGAACGCCGCGACATGCGGGTAGAAGAGTTCCTGTTCACCATCCACGACGCTGCTCCTCACTCTGTTCCCAGACCGGCACGCCCGGCATCGGCGCCGGCTTCGCCGGCACCTGTCCCGGTGGCTGCGTACCCGCCGCGACCCAAGGGTTCCCACTCGCCTGCGGTACGACGGTTCCGGACGCGCCCGGATCGTACTTCGCCAGCGACGACTTCACCGCACCGGCGTCCGAGCGGGTGAACCACGGTACGGTTTTCACCATCGTCGCCGGGATACCCGACGGGAACACGATGGCCCGCCCGGGCGGCATCGCGGCGAGGTCGGACACCTCGAGGATGTTGTGCCGCTGGGTCTGCCGGCTGGTGCCGCGCTCGCCCTTGTTGTACGACACCGAGCTGGAAATGATGTCGTAGTCGCCGATCAGCTTGCTCAGCCGTTCGAGGAAGTTGGCGTCCGACGCACCACCGCCGTACACCCGGATGTTGGCGGCGGACCAGAGCTTCTCCATCCCGTGGTCGCCCCAGCACTCCTGGCCCTGGGCCCAGGACTGCAGGATCGTCATCAGCACGATGCCGCGGGAACCGAAGTGGCTGTAGAGGTCGGGCAGGTTCTTCCAGCGGCAGACGTTCGCCGCCTCGTCCAGGACGCCGACCAGCGGGTTCGGCATCCGGCCCATCGGGCAGCCCTTGGCGAACTCCTCGGCCGCCTCCACGACGGCCACTGTCAGCGCGGTGACCAGCGGTCCCGCCGTACCGGCGCCTTCCTTGGAGAGGCTGTAGAGCGTGCCGCCCTGGCGGACGAACTCGTGCGGGTTGAACTGCGGGCGGGTGTCGTTCGGGCCCTGCGGGATGACCCAGCGGGTGACCTTGCGGTTGACCAGGAACTGGGCGCTCTGCTGCGCGGTGCCGTACACACCGGCGCGCTGCTTGTCCGGCGCGTTGATGACACCGGACAGCGCGTCCGCGGACAGGTGCAGGCCCGGGGTGTTGCGCAGGATCCGCTCCGGCTCGTCGTTGCGCTGATCCGCGAGCCAGCTGTAGACCTGGGTGATCGGGCGCTTCGCCACCGCGGCGGCGAGCAGCAACCCGGCCAGCAGGTCGGTGCCGGCGGCATCGAAGAACGCGTCGGTCTGGGCTTCGAGCTTGCGCTGCGACGCGACGAAATGCTCGGCCATCTCGCGGGCCTTCGTCTCGTCCGTGATGTAGGTGAGCGGGTTCCACCACCAGTTCGGCGGCTCCTCGCAGACCTCCTGCGGGTCGAACACCCACACCGGGCCTTTCTTCTCCCGCGGCTCCCGGGTGGCGTCGACGATGTCCCGCTTGTTCGAGGTGGCGACGACGGAGCCGGGCGCGTCCAGGATCGCCGGGACGGCGCGGGAGGTGGTCTTACCGGTACGCGGACCCCAGATGTCGACGTGCATGTCTTCCCAGGACCCGAAAACGTCGATGTTGTCGCGAACCGTCCGGCCGATCATGATGCCGGGACCGGCGTGCGGGGCGCCGAGCCGGTTGGCGATCTCCTGGGCACCCTCCCGGGTGAGCTTGTAAATCTCCGACCGCTTCGACATCAGGAACGCGGACTTGTCCACCCGGCCGACGGAGCTCTGCCGCTTCCGGAGCAGGAACCAGACGCCGCCGGCGATTCCAGCCAGCAGCACGAACTCCAGGATGAGTACGCCGGTGGCCGCACCGGACCATCGGACCCGGCCGTTGATCAGGTCGATCACCGCGGCGAACGGACCGGGGATGCCGCGGGTGTTGTTGATCGCCGCGGCGGCCTTCAACGCACCCCAGATGGTGCCGACACCGACGGCGAACGCACCGATGCCGATGAAGATGAGGACCGACTCCGTGGACAGCCCGCCCGGCCCGGTGCTTTTCTTGCCGCTCGCCATTACTCGTCAACTCCCGTCCTGGCGACCACCCGGGTGCTCGGGTCCGGCGCCGGCAGCAAGGCCGGGTCGTCGAGGCTGTACTCCTCGAGGACCGCCTCGGAGCCGTCGGCGGCGACCTCCACCTTCAGCGGCCGGCCGTCGGCGCCGGTCTTCCACAGCTTGTTGGTGTCGTTGATCTCGCGCTCGACCGAGGTGAGGCCGACGTGCACCGGGATGCCCGGGCGGCCTCCGACCTTGACCAGGAAGTTGCCGCGGCCGGGTGGTGCCGCCTCCTCGCCGGTGGCCGGGTCCCACGCCGGCGGGTCCTGCCAGCCGATGAGCATGTTCTGCTCTTCCTCGGACATCGGCACGACCTCGGTCAGGTTCTCCATCTCCGCCCGCGGCAGACCACCGCAGATGACCATGCCGGAGCGCTCGACGAAACCCTTCGCCTTCATCCGGTCCTCGGGGTGCTCCAGGGCCAGCAGGTCGGACATGGTGTGCGAGATCATCGCCATCCCGACACCGCGCTGCCGGTTCAGCCGGGTCAGCGCGTCGACCCGGTCGACCAGGCCGCGGCCGGCGCGCAGTACCCGCCAGAGCTCGTCGAGGATGACGAAGTAGTGCCGCCGCGGCTCCAGCCCGGCGTCCGCCAGGGCCTGCGCGACCGCGACCGCGCCGAAGCCGTAGGACCAGCAGGCCAGCAGTACGGCGGCCTGCAGGTTCGTCTCGGAGTCGTCGATGTTGGACACGTCGAACACGACCGGACGGTCCATCTGCATCGGGTTGTCGGTCTGCTCGGAGAAGATCTCACCCAGCCGGCCGCCCCCGACCAGACCGATCAGCGACGCCTCGAGCCCCTCGGTGATCTGCCGGTACCGGTCCAGGCTGCCGCGGTCGAGCGCCACGTTGCGGACCCGGTCCGGTGCGTCCTGGACGACCTGCAGCAGGTCGCGGAGCACCGGCGTACCCGGGTGTCGCTCGTCGAGGACCTTGAGGGCCTCGTCGATGATGGTCTCCTCGCGGTCCGTCGGCGGCGCCGCGCGCATGATCGAGATCAGCGCCGACACCATCGTCGTACGACGTCCGTGCGCGTCCGCCTGGATCGCCTCGCGGGCCTTGCCGGTGAGCCGGAGCGCGGCCTCGCGGGACTCGCCGGGGTCGAGCACGTTCAGGTGCCCGCGACCGCGGCCGAGCTGGATGACCTGGCCGCCGAGTGCCTCGATCAGGTCCTTGTAGTCGGGCTTCAGGTCGCCCAGCACCAGCGGCTGAATGCCGTACCCGGCCAGGCCGAGCGCCATCCGCCGGGTGATCGTCGACTTGCCCAGGCCCGGCTTGCCGAGCACGAACATGGACGGGTTGGAGATCAGCTTCGCCCGCATGAACCAGCTGATCGGGTCGCAGCACATGGTCGCACCGGACAGGATGTTGCGGCCGATCGGTACGCCGACCATCGGGCTGCCGGTGCCGGCCGAGAACGGCCACAGCCCGCAGACCTGCACCGTCGTACCACGCCACTCGGTCGGAGCCTGGACGTACGTCGAGTAGCCGCCGCCCGGACGCGCCCAGCCACGGGGCATCGGCCGCTTTCCACCACGCGCCGGATCGACCGGCTTCTTCGCCTTCTTGCTCACGGTGACTCCCCAGCTGTCACAAGGACTCTCGAATCCCGGCCGGTACCGAAAGGTGGTTCGCCAGTACGACGCCCAGCGGCAGCGCGGCCACGAAGGCCGAGTCCTGCGAGCCGTACGCCGGACGGAGCAGGATGCGGGCGGTCGCGCCCAGGTTGTCGACGGCGGCGATCATGTCCGGGATCTGCTCGGCCGACATCACCGTGCCGGTGACGACCATGCCGAAGTTGACCAGACCCGCGCCGCGAGCCTCCTCCTGCGCGGTGCGGTCCGCGGCACGGGCCTCGGCCAGCGTCCGGGCCGAGGGCCGGTCCGAGGTGGTCGCGCGGAACAACGCGTTGCGCTTGTCCGCCTCGACCATGCGCGCCGTGGTGGCGGCGTCCAGCGGACGGTAGAGCAGCGTGACCCGTTTGCGGTCGATGTCCGGGTGTGGCCCGACCAGCTGGGACAGCACCGACGAGAAGACCTCGCCGCGTGGTGCCTGGCTCATCTGCCAGGTCACCGACCAGGCGGAGTCGTGCCGGTACTTGTCCCAGAACGCCTGCGCCCCGGCCGGGCCGACATCGGTCCACTGCAGCTCCGGCGCCATGCCCTGGCTCCGAGCTTCGTCGATCAGTACGGCGGCCGCCGGGTCGTACGCGATCCGTACTGTCTCGCAGAGCTCCTGAGCGGTGACTGGCCGGGCCGCGCCGGCACCGGTCGAGTTCAGGCTCTGGGTGAGCGCGGGCAGCCGGGACGCGAGCTCGCGGCCCATGTCCTCTTCCTTCCGGCGCTTGCCGCTACGGTCCGTGCCCTTGAAGGTCAGCGCGACCCGGGCCGAGATCAGGGCCGAGCCCTCGGGGTAGGTCTGCACGACCTCGGTCAGCATCGCCCGTGCGATCGGCGGCGTGCCGTCCAGCATGTTGTTGCCGACCTCACGGCGCAGCCGGATGCCGGTGTCCGGGGCGCTCTCGACCGTCACCGACGCGGCGACGATGCCCGGCTCGTGACCGAGCGAGGCGAGCCACTGGCCCCAGTGCGCCACCCAGACGTCGATCTGATCCTCGTCGACCAGCGAGGCGCCGTCCGGCTCGGCGTTGATGACGACGGTGAAGTGCCGGGTGCTCGGGTAGTACAGCAGCGCGAACGGCCGGCCGTACGAGTCCTGGAACTCGCTCAGCTGGGACGCGGCGGCCAGGCCGGGCAGCTGGAACTTGCCCCACGGGGTCCGTCCGAGCGGACCGGAGCGGTAAATGTTGTGCTTCGCCATCTTTGCTCGTTGCCATCCAATGTGGTTCGAGAGCCGTGCCAGCGCGGACATGCCGTGCTTGTCCTTGGTCATCAGCATCAGCAGGACGAAGCCGACGATGAGGATCATCACCATCGCGGCGCCGATACCGCCCGCCATGCTGGCGAAGACGGTCAGCAGCAGGCCGCCCATCATGATGCCGGTGCCGAGCGTGCCCAGACCGGCGATGCCCGCCGAGGCAGGCTGCCGCCAGTTGCCGTAGGTGCGCGGTGCGCTTCGGATGTTGTCAGCCGCTGCCACTTGGTCCGTCCGAGGATTGTTGTGCGTTCCGTCGCTGGTCGTCCCGTCGACGGTCGTCCTGCTGTTGCTGTGCTCGCGCCCGGTCGTTGTCGCGGCTCGTGTCGCGGGCGCGGCCGCGGCTGCCGGACGGCCCGTCAGACCCACCGCCACCGCCACCGCCACCGCCACCGCCGCCGGATTCCTGGTTGGCCGGCTGCAGGAGTTCTCCTTCGAGATGCTTGCCGGTTTCCTTGACCCCGTCGTACGCCTTCTTGGCCGCCACTGCGATCAGGCCGGCACCACCGGTAGCCGCACCACCAGCGGCCGCGGCAGCGCCACTGCTGCTAGCGGCAGCAGCCGCACCACCACTGCTGCTACCGGCAGCAGCCGCACCACCACTGCCACCGCTGGCGGCCGCAGCACCTCCGCCGCCACCGCCACTACCCGCGGCACCACCCGCGCCACCACCGCCACCGCCACCACCGCCGCCTCCGCCGCCCCCTCCGGAGCCGCTCGGGCTTTGCGCCTGCTGGCCGGAGCGGCCGACGTTACGGGCACCGGTCGGGCCACCGCCGCCACCGCTGCCATCGGGGCTCTGGCTGTCGACCGAGCCCTGCGCCTTGTCGGCGATCTTGTCCATGCCGGTCATCCGGGCGGCGATCGCACCTGCCCCGGCCTGCCCAGCGACCTGGGCGACGAAGGGGCAGACGAACTTCAGCAGCGCCGGCAGTGCGAACAGGGCGAGCCCGAGCATGGTGAGGCCGGTGACCGTGTTCATCACCTGAGCGCCGGTGTCCTTGCCCGAGAAGTCCAGGCCCTTGCCCTCGTTGGACGTCAGCACGATCGCCATCGCGTAGACGGCCGCCTCGACGGGTTTGAGGAGCGCCCAGGCCGCGATCCATCCGGTGACCTGGCCGAAATACTGCCTGCCTCGCTCGGTGTTGGTCGCGGCGGCCGCGATCGGCAGGATGCCGAGCAGCAGAATCAGCAACGCGCTCCGGACCACCATCAGCACGATCTGGATCACCCCGGCCAGGATGGTGAGGATGCCCATGGTGATCATCAGGCCGAAGCCGATCCCGCCGACCACCGTGGTCGCGGCGGCGAAGCCGAGCATCGCGGTCATCGTCTGGCCGAAGCCGCTGCCCTCGGGGATGCTGGTGATGCCGCACTTCCAGCCGTCGGTGGCATCGACGAGCGCGCTCGTGACGAGGCAGTCGGAGAACTTGTCGCCGGCCTCGATCAGCAGCTGCGCCACCGCGATGATCAGGGACGAGGCGACCGCCAGCGTCATCAGCGACTTGAGGATCTGCCGGGCCGAGTCACCGCGCTGACTCCAGGCCATCTGGATGGCACCGACGAGCAGACCGATCGTCGCGACGAAGACGGCGATGAACTGGGTGTGGTCCCAGATCCAGGAGACCGTGCCCTGCGCCGGTTGCCCGGTGTAGGTACCGACGGCCGGTGTCGGCACGTAGATCCAGAAGGTGCCGATCACGCCCATGATGACGTTCACGGCCTGGGCGATCGCGTCCACAATCGGCTGGAACATGAATTTGATCATCTCCTGGACGGCGTCCGGTAGCGCGGCGTCGATCGCGTCTTTCAGGCATTGGAGCCAACCGTCACCACAGATCAGGGCATACATGTCAGGACGTCCTCGGGGAGACGAACCGCAGGATGGCGGGCAGCGCCACCACCGCCAGCAGCATCATCGCGATGCCCATCAGGACCTTGAGCGTCTGCTCGGCCCCTTCCACGATGCTGGCGTTCTCGGGCGCGGCCGGAGTGGCGATCAGCTTGATGGCGGTGGCGTAGATCAGCGCCGCCACCGGTTTGTAGAGGATGAAGCCGGCGAGCCAGCCGACCGCCTGCTTGAACCACATCTGGCCCTTCTCGGTGTTCGTCGCCGCGGCGGTCAGCGGCAGCACACCGCAGAGCAGCACGAGCATGCCGTAGCGGACGATCATCAGGGCCAGCTGGATGATGCCGGTGATCACCATCATGATGCCGACGATGATGGTCAGCGCGAGGCCGACGCCGTTGTCCCGGAGCGGACTGATCATCTTCTCGGCCAGCTTGTTCGAGAAGGCGTTGTCGTCCGCGCCGATCGCCTCGGTGATGATCCACCAGGAGAACTCGTCGGCCGCCTGGATCAGGGCGGCGGCGAACGCCACCCCGGCACTGGACACGACCACCAGGGTGAGCATCGACTTGAGGATGTCGCGCAGCGGTTCGCCGCGGTGCGACACCGCCATCTGGATCGCTCCGAAGATCACCGCGAGCGTGGCCACGAAACCGAGGATGTAGTTGGTGTGGACCTGGAACCAGCCGACCGGCCCATTCGTGGAGATGTCCGGGGTGTCGATCTTGATCCAGAGAAAGCCGACCCCCTTCATCACCGCCTCGACGGCCGCCACCACGACCGCCTTGATGGCGTCGAAGAGCATGTTGAAGAAGTTGCCGAAGGCCCACTCGGCGGCTTCGCCGAGCTTGTCCGCGACACAGTCGCCCCAGTCCCAGGGCGCCCACGAGCAGCCGAGAACGATCATCAGGCGCCCCGGAACGCGACGTAGCCGTCGAGCGACTTCAGCACGTCGGGCGCGACCGACCCGTTGAAGCTGCCGTCGTCCTTCAGTTCGGCCTTCCAGTCACCGCCGGACCAGACCATCGTCACCGGCAGTGATCCGACGCTGTTCACGTCGACCCGGACCGCGATCGCGATGATCGCCCGGTTGCGCTGGTAGTCGATCACCTTGAAGCCGGTGAACTGCGCGGCATCGTCCTGGTTCCGTGGGGTCGCGGTGGACCGGGCTTCGGCCAGCGCCCGGGTCCGGCCGGGGCCGGGCGCGATCCGCTTGGCCAGGACCGCTTCGGTGAGGCCGGGGTTCCGGATCTGCCCGAGCGTCACCATGGCCGCGAGTACGGCGCCGGTCGGTGAATGGGCGAAGCAGTACCGCAGGCCGGACCGGTCCATCAGGGCCGGACCTCCCTGCTGCTGGAGCGGAATGAGCATGTCTGCCTCGAACTGCCAGGTGACCGCCGGCGGCGCCACCCGCGGGACGGTCTGGGCGGGATTCTTGACCTTGCAGCCGCCGGCACCGGTCGTGGGCGGACCAGAGGGTGTGACGGACGGCGTACTCGGTTGGTCTGTGGGCGTGGCGGGCGGCACAGACGGTTCGTCGGTGGGCTGTTCGGTCGGTACGACGGTGCTCGGGGCGGGCGTCGGCTGGGTCGCCGGCGCACCCGAGTCCCGGAGGAAGAGCCAGACCAGCAGGCAGACGACGACCGCGCCCGCGACGATCGCCGCGGACACGAAGCCACGCTCCTGCCAGAACGCGGTTCGCTCGTCCCCGGCGTCGTCGTCGGACTCCGGGCCGGAGCCGCTGCTGAACAGTCCCACCGGCGATCAGTCTCCGGTGACGATCTGAGCGATCACTTGAGCTGGTCGACGATCGCCGTCGCCGAGCCGATCACGATGCAGGCCGCCAGCACCCAGCCGAGCCGGGCCGCGTGCTCACCACCCTCACCGCGCCGCTGGCCGATGGCCATCATGGCGCCGGCGATGATGATGCCGAGGCCGCAGATCAGGTAGGCGATCCACTTGACCCAGGTGACCACACCGTCGAGCTTCTCGTGACCGGGCGGCTCGGGGTCAATCGTCGGGATCTGGTTCGCGACCTCCGAGATCAGGTGTACCAACATCATCGGGATGTTTGCCTTTCAGTACGGGGCGGGGTAGTCCGCAGGGTTTGACGCGCGAAGAGCGTAGATGGATTCAAGGACTTCGAAAACCTCGTCAGGTGTGTTGTCAGGGGTGGGTGCCTCCCCTCGGCGCCACTCCTCGATCCACGGGATGTCCCACACTCTCGGCACGCCACCACCGACGATGTCGGCGAAGTCGTCGAGCACGCGGGGCAGCCGGCCGGGTGCGTCCGCGATCAGCACCAGACCGAGTACGGCGACTCCCTGCACCACTCCGGACGCCCACTCGATGGCCGCCCGCTGCGCTGCCCGCAGACCCGAACCGTGCGTCCGGGCGACCAGGATCACGGGAGTCGGCACCGGCGGTGGCGGGATGGGCCAGCGGTGGTTCGCCGCCCGGGTCCCCGGCAACAGCAGCGACATGGTCGTCTCGCCGGCACCTCCGTGCACACCGAGCCACCAGAGCGTGTCCGCGGCCGGAATGGCGAACTTCGGCAGCCGTTGATCCTCGGCCGGCGCCGGAACGCCGTGCTGAGGCGCTGACGGCCCGCGCGGAGTGACGTCCGCGGGCCGCTCCGAGGGGCCTGGGCCCTGCGGCTGCGGACCCTCGGCCGGCGGTTGCTGCCGAGTCCACGGATTCTGCGTCATGGCCCCTCCTCTCGCGCTGCGTCACAGGCTGTCGCCCACAGTATTCTCTCGCTTTCCGGGTGTACTTTCGTGACCCATCCACAGGCGAGGATGTTTCTACCCCCTTATTGGGGTCAGCCGAGCCGTGAGCTCGCTGCCCGGGCGACCTGGTATGCCTTTGGTGCGCAGCACATGCTAATGGTCTACTTTGCCGGTTGGTCGGGTGGTGGCTCGCTGACACACCGGTCTGGACCACTGAGGGCGGCGTCGCTGTCGGACGAACGAGGGAGCCGGGTAGGAATGAGTGGTCGTCGTGGCTGAGAAGATCCCTTCCTGGCCCAAGGTGACGATCCGGCTGTACGACGACCACAACGCCGAGGTGAAGATCGCCGGCCGGAGCCATCCGGTCAACCACCACGATCCCCGGCAGGCCGCGATCGGCCTGGTCAGCGAGCGGGCCCTGCAACTCGGCCGGCCGGTGAAGGCCACCGCGGTCGAGTCCGACGGCGCCTCCTGGCCGCTGATCATCCATCCGGACGGCCGGGTCGAGGCGGTCGAGACCGAGTCCCGCGGCCGGGGCAAAGGGTCTGGTTCGGGCTCAGGCGGTCAGAAGCCGATCTGGCCGATCATCGTCGCGATGGTCGTCGCCTGCGCTCTCGTCATCGGTACCGTGCTGTATCTGGCCGTGTTCAGCAAAGGCGACCCCGTCGCCAAGCCGACCGAGTCGCCGAAACTGCCGACCTTGCCCGCGCCGAGCGTCAGGCCGGACCAGTTCGTCGGCCGGCCAGTGCCGAGCGGATGGTCCACCAATGCGAGCTGGACGGTGGACATCGCCGACGGCTCCGCTCCGGCGGTGTCGCCGGACGGCACGGAGGTCGCCGTACTGACGCCGGACAACAAGATCGCGGTGTTCGACAGCAACGGCAAGGTGCTCTGGCAGGACAAGGTGCCGCGTGGATCGGAGAACCCGGTCTACACCACGATCGACTCGAAGCGGGTCCTCGCGGTCGAGTCCCCGGAGACCTTGTATTACTGGGCCGGTGACGGCGCCCAGGCGACCGAGCTCGAGCTGCCGAACTCATCCTCCGTCCAATTCTTCGGTACGTCGCCACTGGTGCAGATGGGCACCGAAGCCGGGTCCAGCGTGATCTCCGGCGGCGAGCTCAAGACGGTGCCGAACCAGCCGCGGCTGTCCACGATCCTGCTGGCCGAGGGCGACAAGGCACTGATCGCGCGGTACGCCGGCCCGCTGTACTGGAGCCAGCCCGGCAAGGACCTGGTGAAGCTGGACCTCACGCCGCCGGCCAAGACGAGCGGCATCGACCACGTGGTCGCCGCGAGCCCGGGTCAGGCGCTGGTGCTCTGGAAGTCCACCACCCCCGGCATGGTGGTCCCGGCCGTGCACTCGACCGCCAACGGCGCCGCCGTCGCCACCTGCCCGACGGTCCGGCAGGGCGACAACGACGAGTGGGACTGGGTCCCGGACACTGCCCACAAGGTCGCGGCCTGGGGCGAGTGCCTGATCGACTTCACCGCCCGGAAGACGTTCCTGCACACGGACTTCCAGCCGCAGTCGATCACCGGGACGACGATCTACGGCACCGTCGAAGGCCACCTGGTCGCCACCACGCCGGGCGGTCGCTCGTCCGCTGTCGCCAGCAACACCGCGCGCCCCTGGGGCATCGCCGGCGGCCACGCGATCGTCGTCAACGACAACGTCGTCTACGCCTTGGACAAGAAGTGACTCGGCTTCTGCGGGCAGCGGGGGCGGTGGTGGCGTCGCTGGTACTGCTGGCGCCTTCGGGGATGGCTGTGGCGGCTGATGATCCCGGTCCGACGGGTTGGCCGACCATCCAGAAACCGGACGCCGGCGGCAGCAAGGCCGACCCTGGGCCAGTCGGCTGGCCCAGCGTCAAGGAACCGGAAGCCAGCACTTCCGGCGATCCCCAACCCGTCAGCTGGCCCTCCCCCAAAGAGAACTGAAGCGGCTGAATGACGAAGGCCCGCACTCCACGAAGGAGCGCGGGCCCTGTCGGGACCTACTGACCTCAGCCGGCGACGACCTCGAGGCGGACCGTGGCGGCCACCTCCGGGTGCAGCTGGACCGAGACCTGGTGCTTGCCGGTCGTCTTGATCGGAGTGGCGATCGCGATGGACCGCTTCTCGACCAGCGGGCCGCCGGCGGCCTTGATCGCGCCGGCGACGTCCGCCGGGGTGACCGAGCCGAACAGGCGACCGGTCTCACCGGCCTTGACGTCCAGCGTGACAGCGAGCTGCTCGAGCTGGTTCTTGACCTCGCTCGCGTGCTCCTTGCCCTGAATCGCCCGGGCGTCGCGCGCCCGCTTGATGGTCAGGATCTGCTTCTCGGCGCCGCGGGTCCAGCCGATGGCCAGGCCGCGCGGGACCAGGTAGTTGCGGCCGTAGCCGTCCTTCACCTCGACGATGTCGCCGGGGGCTCCGAGGCCCTCGACCTCCTGCGCCAGGATGAGCTTCATGTGCCGGACCTCCCTCAGCGAGCCGTGCTCGTGTACGGCAGCAGCGCCACCTCACGAGCGTTCTTGATAGCGGTGGCCACGTCGCGCTGGTGCTGCACGCAGTTCCCGGTCACCCGGCGGGCGCGGATCTTGCCGCGGTCCGAGATGAACTTGCGCAGCAGCGCGGTGTCCTTGTAATCGACGTACGTCGCCTTGTCCTTGCAGAAGCCGCAGACCTTCTTCTTCGGCTTCCGAATGATCTTGGCCATTGTGGTGCTCTCTTCCTTCCAGAGCCCGGCACACGTGCCGGAATGGTCTGTCTTACATGGTCACGACCCGGGATCGGATCAGAACGGAGGCTCCTCCATCGAGCCGCCGCCCTGGCTGGCCCAGGGGTCGTTCTGCGGGGCAGCCGCCTGGCCGCCGCCGCCCTGGGGGGTCGCCCAGGGGTCGTTCTGCGGGGCGCCGCCCTGGCCGCCGCCGTAGCCGCCACCCTGGTTGCCACCGCCACCACCGAAGCCACCGCCGCCGCCTTCGCCGCCGGGGCCCGAGCGCATCGCCCGGGTCACCTTCGCGGTGGCGCTGCGCAGGCTCGGACCGACCTCGTCCACGTCGATCTCGAAGACCGTGCGCTTGTTGCCCTCACGGTCGTCGTACGAGCGGGACTTGAGCCGGCCCTGCACGATCACGCGCATGCCGCGCTGCAGCGACTCGGCCACGTTCTCCGCGGCCTGCCGCCAGACGGAACAACTGAGGAACAGCGACTCGCCGTCCTTCCATTCACCTGTCTGCCGGTCGTACGTCCGCGGCGTCGACGCGATCCGGAAGTTCGCGACGGCCGCACCGGACGGGGTGAACCGGAGCTCAGGATCGTCGACAAGGTTGCCGACCAGTGTGACGACGGTTTCGCCTGCCATTGCCGTTCCTCCTGCTTTCGGGTGTGGCTTTGTCAACAACTATCAGTAGCGGCTGGCGCCGACAGTACCGATGGCTGCTGACGACCCCAGGTTCAGTGCTGGTCCGGCCGGATGACCTTGGTGCGGAGAATCGACTCGTTCAGCGTGAGCTGACGGTCGAGTTCCTTCACCACCGCGGGCTCCGCGGTCAGGTCGATGATGGCGTAGATGCCCTCGGCCTTCTTCTTCACGTCATAGGCAAGCTTGCGACGACCCCAGATGTCGAGCTTCTCGACCGTGCCACCTTCCTTGCGGACGATGTTCAGGTACTGGTCGAGGGACGGCTCCACGGTGCGCTCTTCGAGCTCAGGGTCGAGGATCACCATGACTTCATAACGACGCATGCGCGAACTCCACCTCCTTCGGACTTGGCGGCCACGGTCTCTCCGTGGCAGGAGGGCGATGCGGTGTGCTCCACGCCGACACTTGCCGTCGGCGCCAAGCAATGAGCCCGGTCGATGGACCGGGCCACACCCAAGAGAATACCAGCGTCCGGACGCCTACTTGACCATATCCACAGGCCTATTCCGGTGACTCTCCGTCACCGGCTCGCGACCTCGGGCGCCGTACGACGACCGACGAGCACCAGCAACGGTACGGCGAGAGCCGCGGAGATCACGGACAGGAGCGGGAACCCGCCGAGCGTGAAGAGCCACGGCGAGGTGCCAGTGGCGAACGCGGCGACGGCCCAGATGAACGACTCGACCTTGCTCTCCTGGTCCGCGGCGACCAACTGCGAACTGCCTCCGAGGTAGCACAGGTTCCACGCGTAGCCGAGCAGGAACAGCGCCGGTGTGAGTGCCGCACCGCCCTGCGCGACCAGCAGGGCGGACACGAGCAGCAGGCCGAGTCCGGCGAGCATCACGGGTCGCGAGCCGACCCGGTCGACGCACCAACCGGTCAGCGGGGACAGGGCGAACATGCCGAGGGTGTGAGCGGACAGCATCACTCCCAGCAGGCCGAGGCCCTCGCCGTGTTGGTGCGTGTGCACAGGTACGGAGGACATCAACGCGACCATCACCAGATGCCCGACGACCATCACACCGGCGGCGAGCATGACCGACGTACGACGAGCAGCAGCGGGGCGCGGACGGTCAGGAACTGCGCCTTCAACCGGGTGCGCACCACGGAAGTAGCTGGACGCGACCAGAGCAGAGAAGACAGCTGCCAGCGCGAGGAGGAACGGCCCGGCGATCACAGGCAGGCCGAGAGCTGCGGCGAACGACTGCGACGGTGCCATCAGGAAGGGCCCGCTGACAGCACCGGCCGTACTGGCCCAAACGACTGTGCTCATCGCCGCCCCGCGTCGCGCCGCTGGTACGGCGTCAGCGGCGGCGTACCGGGACAGGAGGCTCGCAGCGTTGCCGGCGCCGAGCAGGAACATGCCGGCGAAGAGCAGTGACACGTGTGCACCAACTGCGGTCAGCACTGCCAGCGCTCCACCGGCGACACCTACGGCGTAGCCGATGCGGATCGCCTGAGCGCGTCCCAGCCGGGCAGTCCACCAGCCCACGCCGAGTGCACCGGCCGCGGTGCCCAGCACGCCGGCCGTGTTGGGCAGACCGGCCAAGCCAGGGCTGAGCCGGTCGGAGATCAGGATCGTGCTCACCGCGCTCGCCGCGATCATGGCGGCGTTCATCAGAGCCGCGGCGAGAACGACGGGAATCAGCATGTCTTCAACGCTAGGAAGGCGGCCGTCGGACTTGAAGGCCTGATGTAAGGCGTTCGGCCTTGTCGAGAGGCGAAGTCGAAGGTGTTCTGGGGAGATGACCTTTCAGGAGCGAGACCTGGACCCGACCGACTGGCAGATCCTCGCCGAACTGCAGACCGACGGTCGCCTGTCGTTCAACCAGCTCGGCAAGCGGGTCAACCTGTCGCCGCCGGCAGTCGCGGAGCGAGTACGGCGGCTGGAGGAGGCCGGCGTGATCGTCGGGTATCGCGCCGAGGTCGACCCGGCCCGTGCCGGTCAACCGTTGTCGGCATTCGTCCAGATGCGTTGCACCACCGGGCGCTGCCTGCTGAAGACGACCCGCGCCGAGGACTTCCCCGAGGTGCTCGAGATCCACAAGCTGAGCGGCAACTCCTGCTCGATGCCGCGCGTTCGCGTCACCTCCATGCGGCACCTCGAAGGTCTCTTCGAGCGGCTCGGTGAACACGGTGAGATGAACACCCACATCGTGCTCTCCACCGAGTTCGAGGGCCGTCCGGTCCAGCCGCCGACACAGGAATCACGCCCGGTCACACGATCGGCCGGATGGGGTTCCTGACCGACCGGGGCGGTGGGGTGGGGAGCTTCGGAACTGTCGGTGCGTGGTTCTAGGGTGGATCGCATGAGCTTGAAGCTGGGTGCGCATGTGGATCAGGAAGACCCGCTGGCGGAGGCGGCTGACCGGGGAGCCGACCTGGTGCAGTTCTTCCTGGGCAATCCACAGGACTACAAGGCGCCGAAGCTCGCGTACGCCGACGGCGAAGAGGCGCTGAAGGAGCGGGCTGCCGCGGCGGGCGTCGATCTGTACGTGCACGCGCCGTACCGGCTGAACGTGGCGAACACGAACAACCGGATCCGGATCCCGAGCCGGAAGCTGCTGCAGCAGACACTCGACAAGGCGGCCGAGATCGCCGTCAAAGGCGTGATCGTGCACGGCGGGCACGTCGGCGACGAGGACGATCCCGAGGCCGGGTTCGACAACTGGCGCAAGTGCATCGAGCGGGCCGAGCTGCCGGTGCCACTGCTGATCGAGAACACGGCCGGCGGCGAGAACGCGATGGCGCGTCAGCTGGACCGGATCGCCCGGCTCTGGGACGCGGTGCAGTCGTCCGGCAACGACCGGCTGGAGAACGTCGGCTTCTGCCTGGACACCTGCCACTTCCACGCCGCCGGCGAGGAGCTGCCGACAATCGTGGAGAAGGTGCTGGCGATCACCGGCCGGATCGACCTGGTGCACGCCAACGGCTCGCGGGACGAGTTCGGATCAGGCGCCGACCGGCACAGCAACTTCGAGGAGGGCCACATCGATCCGGCCGACATCGTCGCGGTGGTGCAGGCCGCCGGTGCCCCGGTCGTGGTCGAGACCCCGAACGCCGACCACGGCCAGAAGGCCGACATCGACTACCTCAGGGCTCATCTGAACTAGCCGACTCTGTCCCTGCGGCTTCCAACCCGTGCAGCCAGTAGGTGATGGCAAAAGGCAGGAGCAGAGCCAGCGTCGTGGTGTTGCGACCAGGACTGAGCACTCCGGCCACCAGAGCGATCAGGAACACACCGGCCGACACCTGGAACACGTCGAGCTGCCCCACGACCCGCTGACGCAGAGTCATCCGCTCCAGCGCACACGCGACGTACGCCGCGATCAGTGCCAGTTCGGCGACCGCTGCGACGACCACGCCGAGCCAGGCCAGAGCGCCGTACTGGTCGATCTCGCGGAGGATGTCGGCGAGCTGGAAGACACCGACCATGACCGTTAGCGCGGCGCATCCCCAGAGGAGACGTCCGGTGGTACGACGTGCGCGTTCAGCGTCGGGTGGTGGGGCCGCCATGCGTGGGACGGTAGCGCAGCCGGGAGAATGGCCCGCATGCAGACCTGGCCCGAGCGGTTTCCCGAACTCTTCGCACCGGACTACTGGGCCTGGGGCGAGCTCGACGTCCGCTTCTCCACCGAGGAACCGCCGGACGAGCTGATCAGCAATGTGCACGTGATCGGCCGGACCGACGGCGGCATTGTTGTCTGTGGCAACGACCTGGGCTGGCGGTTCCTGCCGGGCGGAACGCGCGAACCCGGCGAGACGATCGAGCAGATCGTCCACCGCGAACTGCTCGAGGAGGCCGGCGCCCGGCTGACCGGGCCGATGACCTGGCTCGGCGCCCACCGGGCCGAGCACCGCCGCCCCGAGCCATACCGCCCGCACCTGCCACACCCGGTCTCGTACTGGGCCAACTTCGTCACGGACGTCGTCATCGAGCAGGAGCCCACCAACCCGGACGACGGCGAGCAGGTGGTGGAGGTCCTGGTCCTGCCGCCGGACAAGGCGATCGCCTACCTCGACGCCCAGCCCGACGGCATCATGGGCAACCTGGTCAGACTGGCTCAGGCAATGGGGCTGGTCTAGCCGCCCGCCACGGCAGGACGAAGGCGCTGAGCAGACAACACGCGCCCGCGACCCACAGCGCACCCCGCAGACCGATCAAGGCCGCGAGTACGCCGCCCAGTGCCATGAACGCAGGCTGCACACACCGCGAGCTGATCGACCACGCGCCCACCACCCGCGCCATGAACCCGTCCTCCGTGACCTCCATCCGGTACGTCGCGAACGACGGGTTGAACGCACCGGCGGCCACCAGCAAGCAAGTCTCGGCCGCGGTGATCAGCACGAATCCACCCCAGCCATCCGGCGCCAACGGGAACAGCAACAGCCACGGAGTCCGCAGTACGCCGAACACCAGCAGCATCCAATGCAGTCCGTACCGGCCGGTGAGCCAGGGCGCGAGCCGCGCGCCCAGCACCCCACCCAGACACGACACAGCGAGCATCACCCCGTAGCTCCACGGCGCCAGCCCGAGGTCGCGCAGCATGAACACCGTCAGCAGCGGCGACGTCATCATCACCGGCCCGCCGAACAGTTGCGAGGTCCAGAACAGTGCCGCCAGTCCCCGATGGCGAAGGATGTACCGCCACCCCGCGGTGATGTCCGCCTTGCCGTCCCGCCGTACCGGTTCCGACTCGGGCTGCTGGATCCGCCGGATGCCGAGCGCCGAGCCCAGGAACGACACCGCGTCGACCGCCAGGGTTGCGGTCGCACCGACGAGACTGACCAGCGCACCGCCGATCGCCGGACCGATGCTCAGCGAGATCCAGTTCGTCTGCTCGAACCGGCTGTTCGCCTCGGCCCGCCCCTCGGCCGGGACCAGCGCCTTCAGATGCGCGCCACTCGCCGCCTGGAACGCGATCAACGCGGCGGCCTGGAGGACGCCAACCACGCACAGCTGTGGATAAGTCAGTACGCCGAACGCCGCCGCGACCGGGACCGAGAGCAGTACGACGAAGCGGACCAGATCCGCGGTGATCATCACCGGCCGCTTCCGCCGCTGCTCGATGACATCGCCCATCGGCAACGCGATCGCGGCACCGGCGAGCGCCGACAACGCCGCGAGCATGGAGACCTGAAAGGTGCTGGCATCCAGCGCGAGTACGGCGATCAGCGGCAAGGCGCCGAGGCCGACCGCCGATCCGATCGCGCTGACGGTGAATGCGACCCACAACCGGCGAAAGTCTCGACCCAAAGACATCCCGCGATCGTAGGAGTGCTCACCGACAGAATCAGCGCAGGTTGAGACCACCGTCCAAGAGGACTACTTCGCCGGTGACATAGGTGTTGTGGACAAGTGCCGAGATGAGGTCGGCGACGTCCGCGGGCTGAGCCGCGCGGCGCATCGGGCTCGAGGTTTTCCACAGCTCCTGAGCCGCGGTCCAGTCCGCTGTCATGGCTGTGTCGACGAGTCCGGGCGCCACCGCGTTGACCCGAACCTCAGGCCCGAGCGCCGCGGCCAGCAACTTCGTGACGTGGTTCAGCGCGGCCTTCGAAGCGGCGTACGCGATCGAGCTGCCCTTCGGCCGGACGCCGGCGTGGCTGGTCACATTCACGATGGATCCGCCGGACTCGCGCAGCGCCGGCAACGCCGCCGTACACAACAACCATGGCGCGATCAGGTTCACGTCGAGCAGCCGGCGCCAGTCGTCAGCGGTCAACGCGTCCAGCTCCGCATGCGGCACCGGCCAGCTGATCCCGGCGTTGTTCACCAGTACGTCGAGACGCCCGTACTCGCGCATCACCCGCGGCACCAGCTCAGCCGCCTCAACATCGACACCCAGATCGGCCTGGAAATAAGCCCCACCAAGCTCCTCGGCCAAGGCCTCGCCAGCCTCGCGACTGGACCGCGAATGAACGGCGACCACCATGCCGTCCGCCGTCAACCGGCGAGCCGTCGCCGCTCCGATCCCCGATGCCGAACCAGTAACCAACGCGACCTTCTGCACCGCGCAAGCTTAGGAGCTGCGGTAGCGAAGGCCGTCCAGCAGGAGATCAAGTGCGCGATCAGCCTGGTCGCGGTTCTTGCCGGTGGCCAGGGCCACGCCGCTGATGCTGACGAGTACGTCCTCGGCGGAGACGTCGGAGCGGAGTTCGCCGGAGGCGGCGCCGGATTCCAGGAGTGGCTTGATCGCGCCGACCAGGAGTTCGAGGCTCTGGGCGTACGGGTTGGCGCCGGAGGCGGTGACGGCGCGGAGCGCGTCGGCCATGCCCAGCTTGCGGGTCATGTAGTCGATGAAGCGCCCCATCCAGGCCCGCAGCGCCTCGGCCGGTGGGAGCGAGTCGAGCAGCTCGGGCGCGGCGTCGCAGACCGCGGCGAGCTCGTTCCGGTATGCCGCCTCGATCAGCAGCTCGCGGGTCGGGAAGTGGCGGTAGAGCGTGCCGATGCCGACGCCGGCGTCCCTCGCGATGCCCTCCAGCGTCGCCTCCAGCCCGCACGTCGAGAACGCCCGCGCCGCGGCGGCCAGGATCTGGTCCCGGTTGCGCTGTGCGTCGGCGCGCAGCGGGCGGCCGCCCGTCCCCGTCATCTCCCCCTCCTCACACCGTTCCTCGAACCAGCAAACCTAGCGGACTTGATAACCGGAGGTCCCTCCAGTTAACTGGATTCATCCGGAGGTTCCTCCGGTTACAGCGTAGCTCGCAGAACAGGAACCCTGATGAGCAGGATCACTACTCCTTTCACGCATGACTCGACAGCCGCCGACGTGATCGCCGGCGTCGACCTCACCGGCCGCCGCGCGGTCGTCACCGGCGGCGCGTCTGGCATCGGCGTCGAGACCGCCCGGGCCCTCGCGTCCGCGGGCGCCGAGGTCACCCTCGCCGTACGCAACACCGCCGCCGGCGAACGCACCGCGGCGGACATCATCGAGACGACCGGCAACAACCACGTCTTCGTCGCGCCGCTCGAGCTCGCCGACCGCGAGTCGGTGCAGGCGTTCGCCAAGAACTGGACCGGCCCGCTGCACATCCTGGTGAACAACGCCGGCGTGATGGCCGAGCCGCTCAACCGCACCCCCGAAGGCTGGGAGCACCAGTTCGCCACCAACCATCTTGGCCACTTCGGCCTCACAGTCGGCCTGCACGAAGCGCTGACACAAGCAGGCAACGCCCGCATCGTCTCTGTCAGCTCCAGCGCGCATCTGCGCTCGGACGTCGTCTTCGACGACCTCCACTTCGACAACCGCCCGTACGACGAATGGGCGGCGTACGGGCAGTCGAAGACGGCCAACGTGCTGTTCGCCGTCGAGGCGGCCAAGCGGTGGGCGAGTGACGGGATCATCGCCAACGCACTGATGCCAGGCGGAATCCGGACCGCCTTGCAGCGGCATGTGGACCCTGAGGCGCAGAAGGGCTGGGACAGGTTCCAGTGGAAGACCACTGAGCAGGGTGCGTCGACCTCGGTGCTGCTCGCCGCGTCGCCGCTGATCGATGGCGTCACTGGCCGGTACTTCGAGGACAACAACGAGGCCGTGCCCAACACCGGTGAGGAATTCAGTGGCGTCGCGGCCTACGCGCTCGACCCCGAATCTGCCACCCGCCTCTGGGACCTCTCGGAGCAGCTGCTGGCACGCTGACCGCACGACCTTGAGCACAGCTCAACCATTTCGAGGGGCTCTTGGTGGTTGGTGCGTGCTCAAGGTGAGTGCGGCAGGACACCGGCTCGGCTACGGTCTGAGGCTCCGGGCCGGTAACCTGACCGACCGTGAGTGACTTGAGTATCCGGACCATCTCGGCCGACGACCATGCCGCGTACATCGCGACGCAACCGTCGGCGAGCTTCCTGCAGACCCCTGGGTGGGCGGCGGTGAAGAGCGAGTGGAAGGCGGAGTCGCTCGGCTGGTACGACCCGGCCAAGCCGGACGAACTCGTCGGCGCCGGTCTGGTGCTCTACCGGCAGATGCCGAAGGTGAAGCGGTACCTCGCCTATCTGCCCGAAGGTCCGGTGATCGACTGGGACGCGATCGACCTCGGCCGGTACCTGCGCCCGCTCGCCGCGCACACCCAGCAGCAGGGCGCCTTCGGCGTCCGGATGGGCCCGCCGGTGGCGACTCGGCGCTGGGGCGCGAAGACGATCAAGGACGCGATCGCCGCCGGCCAGCAGCCGAAGCTCGGCGACGTACGCGCGGACGCGATCGAGCCGTCCGGTGCCAGAGTCGCCGAGCAACTGCGGGCGCTCGGCTGGAAGGCGCCGCGCGTCGGCGAAGGCTTCGCGGCCGGACAGCCGCAGTACGTCTTCCAGGTCCCGCTGGCCGGCCGCAACCAGGACGACCTGCTCAAGGGCATGAACCAGCTCTGGCGGCGCAACATCAAGAAGGCCGAGAAGGCCGGCGTCGAGGTGACGCAGGGCGGCGTCGAGGACCTGAAGGCGTTCCATGCTTTGTACCTCGAGACGGCCGAGCGGGACCACTTCACCCCGCGGCCGCTGCCGTACTTCGAGAAGATGCACGCGGCGATGGCGAACCAGCCCGCCGACTGCTGTGACTTCCGGATCTACAACGCCTATCACGAAGGCGATCTGGTCGCGTCGACGATCTGGGTCCGGGTCGGCGGTCACTCCTGGTACTCCTACGGGGCCAGCTCGACCGCCAAGCGAGACGTCCGTGGATCCAACGCGATCCAGTGGCGAATGATGTCGGACGCACTCGCGGCGGGCGCGTCCGTGTACGACCTACGGGGCATCACCGACACCTTGGACCCGAACGACCCGCACGTCGGGTTGATCCAGTTCAAGGTCGGCACCGGCGGCGAGGCCGTCGAGTACGTCGGTGAGTGGGATCTGCCGTTGAACAAGGCGCTCTACACCGCATTCGACCTCTACATGAGACGGCGTTGACACCATGCCCTTAGTCCTGCACGTCGATTCCGATCGATGGCGCGAACACCTCCGTTCCACGTGGAACCCCGACATCATCCCGGTCGCCAAGGGCAACGGCTACGGCTTCGGCAACCAGCGCCTGCTGGCCGAGTCGCGCGCCCTCGGCGCCCGGACCGTCGCGGTCGGCACGTACTTCGAGGTGCCACCCGACCCGCGTGAGGACGTCGTCGTACTGTCGCCGTGGCGGCCGTTCCTGGAAATCCCGCAGAGCAAGAACGTGATCCACACGGTCAGCCGGCTGGCCGACCTGGTGTCGATCCCGGCCGGCAGCCGGGTGCTGATCGAGGTGATGACCTCGATGCGGCGGCACGGGATCGGGGCCCGCGAACTCCGGCACACGATGCTGCTCAACGCGCTCGACCGAATCAGGTTCGAAGGCTGGTCACTGCACTTCCCGATGGGTGCCGGCGGTACGTCGGCCAACCTCCGCGAGGCCCAGGAGCTCGGCAAGGCGGCCCAGGCGGTACGGCGAGGTCCGTTGTGGGTGTCGCACGTTCCGTCGCAGAAGCTGACCGACATCGGCGAGAACGTGAAGCTGCGGATGGGCACCGGGCTGTGGCTCGGCGATCGCGGCGCGCTGTCGGTGCAGGCGACTGTGCTCGACGTGCACTCCGTTCGCCGCGGTGAGCGGGTCGGCTACCGGCAGCGCCGGGTCAGCGGTGACGGTCACATCCTGGTGGTCTCGGGCGGGACCGCGCATGGTGTCGGCCTGGAGGCGCCGACCGCGGCGGCCACGGTTCGTCAGCGGGCGATCGCGATGGCGAAGGGCAGCCTGGACGCGGCCGGCATGGCGCTGTCGCCGTTCACGATAGAGGGCAAGCAGCGCTGGTTCGCCGAGCCTCCGCACATGCAGGCCAGCATGCTGTTCCTGCCGTCGTCAGTGGCACCGCCTGCGGTCGGCGACGAGGTGACCGTCGACGTCCGCTACACCACCACCAACTTCGACAAGGTGTCGATGGACTAGTAGCCGGCAGGCGACGCGAGATCGATGATGGTGCCGTCGGGGCAGCGGAGGTACGACGAAACCTGCCCCCACGGCATCTTCTCCGGCTCCTTCAGCGGCTCCGCGCCTGCCTCGACGGCCCGCCGGAAGTCGCCGTCGACGTCGTCGCTGACCAGCGAGAGCTCGAACGCGACCGTGCCGGGCTTGCCGACCGTGTGCGGCTCCGGCAGGTGACTCTGACCGACCGCGTAGTTCGCGAACGCGATCTTGGTCTCTCCGGCCTCCACCTCACCGGCACCCTGGTCCCAGTACGTGCCCTTCCACCCGAACGCACGCTCGAAGAACTCGATCGACGCCTTGGCGTCCTCGACGTACACGACTGTCTTGGCGAACTTCATCTCCGGCCTCCTGGCTCGAAAGGTTCTGACACCCAGGCTGACGTGTGGCGGGCGGAAATGTGACAGTTGACTTCAGGTGGACCTGAAGTTGCAGCGTAGAGTCAT
Organism: Kribbella antiqua; assembly: GCF_004345665.1. Lineage (GTDB taxonomy): Bacteria > Actinomycetota > Actinomycetes > Propionibacteriales > Kribbellaceae > Kribbella > Kribbella antiqua. Next base: position 322,235 of record NZ_SLWR01000007.1, on the reverse strand, counting down.
GAGCTTTCTGGAACGGATCGAGGAGCGGCCCGGAGCAGTGGAGCTCCGGGCGGAGTCGTACCGGCTGCTGGACCTCAAGCCCGGCGGCATCTGTGTCGACGTCGGCTGCGGAGCCGGGCATGCGGTCGCCGACCTCACGGCGGCCGGCCTGAAGGTGACCGGAGTGGACGCCGACCCCGAGGCGATCGCGGCGGCCCGAGAGCGGATGCCCGATGCGATGTTTCACGTGGCACATTCCGACGAGCTGCCGCTGGAGAACGAGTCGGTGGACGGCTATCGGGCGGTCCGCCTCTTCCACCTGCTCGAGGACCCGGTGCCCACGGTGGCTGAGGCCCGCAGGGTGATCCGTCCGGGTGGACGGATCGTGCTCGGCGGGCAGGACTACGGCTTCCTGCTCATCGACAGCGACGACCAGGACCTGACCGACGTCGTCCTGCTCGGGCTGGAGTCGCGGTCCGTCGCACCACGCGCCGCCCGCAGCCTCCGGGATCTGCTGCTCGACGCGGGCTTCCGCGACGTGGAGGTCGTCGTACGCACGGAAGTGGTCACGGACCACGACGTGATGGCGCGACAGCTCGATGCAGCGGCCGCGGCGGCGGTCGAGAAGGCGCTGATAACGCAGGAGGATGCCGACGGGTGGCTGGCCGAGCAGGCGGATCGTGGCCGGCGGGACCGCTTCCTCGCCGTACTGCCGACGCTGCTTGTCGGTGGCCGCCGCTAGCGTGAGGAAGATGATTCCACTCAAGGGAGTAGTGCTGGACGCGCCGGACCCGCAGCAACTCGCCAGATTCTACTGCGAGCTGCTCGGTTGGAAGCTGGATGACGACGACGCGACGTGGGCGACCGCGGTCGGCCCGAACGACACCAAGTTGTCGTTCCAGTTGGAGCCGAACTACCGGACGCCGTCCTGGCCGAGTGAGACCGAGAAGCAGCAGATGCAATTGCACCTGGACTTCAAGGTGGACGACCTGGAGGCCGCGCATGAACACGCGACCTCTCTCGGCGCCCGGCTGCAGGACTTCCAGCCGCAAGCCGACGTCCGGGTGTACGCCGACCCGGTCGGCCACATCTTCTGCTTGTTCGTCTAGGACTTGAGGTGGCCGCGCCACTTCACGGTCGGTAGCAGGGCGGCGTGGTCGACGCGGTCTTTGTTGGCGGCGACGATGTCGAACATCGAGTCGATCAGGGTGTCGGAGAGCAGGTGCGGCTGCAGGCCGAGGCCGACCAGTCCGGTGTGCTTCACGTTGTAATAGTGCTCGGCCTGCTCGACCCGCGGGTTGTCGAGCTGCTCGACCTGGACCGGGCCGGGGAAGCAGTCCGCGACGTGCTGGGCGAGCTCGGCGACCGAGTAGCTCTCGGTCATCTGGTTGAACACCCGGAACTCGCCGGCGTCGGCCGGGTTCTCGACCGCGAGCCGGATGCACTCGACGGTATCCCGGATGTCCAGGAAGCCGCGGATCTGGTGGCCGGTGCCGTAGACGGTCAGCGGCTCACCGAGCACGGCCTGGATGACGAAGCGGTTGAGCACAGTGCCGAACACGGCGTCGTAGTCGAACCGCGTCGCCAGCCGCGCGTCCCGGACGGTCTGGTCGGTCTGCTGCCCATAGACGACGCCCTGGTTGAGGTCGGTGACCCGCAGCCCCCAGACCCGGCAGCCGAACTCGAGGTTGTGCGAGTCGTGCACCTTGCTCAGGTGGTAGAACGAGCCCGGCTTCTTCGGGTAGAGCATCCGGTCCTTGCGCCCGTTGTGCTCGACCTCGAGCCAGCCTTCCTCGATGTCGATGTTCGGCGTCCCGTACTCGCCCATCGTGCCGAGCTTGACCAGATGGATGTCCGGGTTGATCTCGGCCATGGCGTACATCAGGTTCAGCGTGCCGACCACGTTGTTGTGCTGGGTGTAGACCGCGTGCTCGCGGTCGATCATCGAGTACGGCGCCGCCCGCTGCTCGGCGAAGTGCACGATCGCGTCCGGCTCGAACTCGCGCAGCACGGTATAGACGAAGTCGGCGTCGAGCAGATCACCGACGTACGACGGAATCCGCCGGCCGGAGACTTCCTCCCAGGCCGCTATCCGGAGGTCGAGGTCCTGAATCGGCACCAGGCTCTGCACGCCCAGTTCGCGGTCGTAACCCCGGCGGGCGAAGTTGTCGAGGACGGCCGTCTCATGGCCGCTGTCTGACAGATGAAGTGCTGTCGGCCACCCTAGGTAACCGTCACCGCCCAGAACCAATACGCGCACGGCTCGGCCGCCTTCCTTGTGGGACGTGGCTGTCTCACAGTCTTTCCTATCCCGAGTATCCGGCTCAGTAACGTGACCAGCCCCACTGATTAGCTGGCAATTGGCTATGAATCCGCAACTGGAGACGCCGGTTGGTGCGTGGGTGCACAATAGGCGGGATGGACATTGTGACCAAGGTAACCGGCGGATCCGGCGTGCGCCGGACCCGATTGTTGCTGTGGGCGAAGTATTCGGCGGCTTCGGTAGTCGCCACCGTGATCAGCCAGGTCGCCTTCGCGCTGTGTTACTGGTTCGGTACGGCGCCCATCGTCGCGACGCTGGTCGCCTGGGTGTGCGGCACCGTGCCGAGCTATCTGATGAACCGGCACTGGACCTGGGGCCACAGCGGCCGCCCCGGCCGGGACCTGTTGCCCTACGCAATCATCGTGGTGACGTCCGCGGTGCTTGCCGGGGTCGTCACCACCGTCACCGACCACCTCGTGCAGGACCGAGTCGCCTCGCACTTCTGGCAGACCGTCCTGGTCAGCGGCTCCTACCTCGGCACGTACGGCGTGCTGTTCATCCTGAAGTTCGTACTGTTCGACCGGTACGTGTTCGCCAAGCCTGCCGCTCCGGCCGCCGACCCCGTCGCAACACAAACTCCCGCAGCCACGTAGTCGTCATCACCCGCCCGTAGTTCGCGCCGTACACCAGGCCCGGGCCTTTCTTGCTGGTCCCGTCGCCCCGGCGCCGCATGGTCATCGGCAGTTCCACCACCCGGGCGCCGATGGCGAGTGCCCCGAGCAACAATTCCGACGACTGGTACTGCGGCTCGCGCAACGTCACCGCGGTCGCCAGCTCGGCCCGCATCGCGCGGAACCCGAACGACGTGTCGGTCAGCTGCCGCCGGGTCAGGATCGACGCCAGTACGGCGAAAACTCGGACCCCGACCCAGCGAAGCCGGCTGTCCGCATCCTCCGCGCCAAGCCTGCGCGACCCGGTGACGAAGTCCGCGCGATCGAGCAGGATCGGCTCGAGCAGTGTCTCGAGCTCGTCGTTGTCGTACTGCCCGTCCGCGTCGGTCGTCACGACGTACTCCGCTCCGCCCTCGGCGGCGAGGTGATAGCCCAGCCGGAGTGCGGCCCCTTGACCACGGTTGCTCGGGGCAACGCACACGAAGGCACCATGCCGGCGCGCGACATCGGCCGTGTCATCCGTCGCACCGTCGACGACGACCAGCACATCGACCGGCAGACCGGCACAGGTGCGCGGCATGTTCGTTAGTACGGCGCCGATCCCGGCGGCTTCGTTGTAAGCGGCAATCACTACGACGATGGGCGCGAACGACGGCTTGCCGAAATCCTTCAGCGCAAGGGAATCCACGTGGTCGGGGAAGTCCGCCATCGCCGGGCGTGCCTGATCTTTGCCGAGCAACGCCCGCAACCCGATCGCCCCGGCCAGCGGGAAGAAGACCAGGCCGGGCAACTGATAGCGCCAGGAGAACTCGAACGCCGCTGATCCGAGCAACAGGATCACACCGGCCGCAGCAGGCAGAAGAGCAGCGGCGCGGAGTCCAGACGTCCTGGCCCGACCGAACCCAGCAGCTGCGGCCAGTCCGATCAGTGCGGCGAGCCCCAGCAGCGACCCGGAGGTGTAGCCGCCGTTGAGCTGGTACGCACGCAGGATGGCCGCTGGAACGTGTGCGACCCGCGGCTCCGACCCGTCGTACTTCTCGACGACCTTCGCCGTGTTGGGGTCCTGCAGGTTCGGATAGGTGAGCTGGAACTGCCAGCGCGACAGCGGTACGTCGTCCGCCGACGAGGTCCGGGTGGGAGCGAACCCCTTGGCGAAGTCCTTCAGCGCTGCCCACGTCACGTCCAGCGGCTGGTGCCGGATGACTAAGCGAGCGAACTCAGTAGCCAGCGCCTGCTTGGTTGTGCCGGGCGGGAGCGGTCCCGGCCAGTTCGGGTCGCCGTAGTGGTTGTGGGCGTAGCTGTCGACGCCCAGCCGATGTCCGAGTGGCTCCTTCGGACAGAACAACCTGGTGCCTTCGTTGAGTGGCAGCTTGGAGCAGTCCGCGACCACAGCGGTCCGTCCGTAGAGCACCTGGTTCTCTGCGCCGGTGAAGCCCCACCGGCCGGTCTCAGCGTGGAAGTACACCGCGTAGGCGCTGAAGACGACGGCGAAGCCGGCTGCTGCTGCGGCAGTACGTCGTACGAGGCGCAGACGGTTCTTGCGCCAGGCGTTGCCCGCTATGAGCAGATAGAGCACCACTGGGACGAGCAGGGTGATGCCGATGGTGCGGACTGCGAAGGCGGCACCTAGTAGAAGACCCGCAACGGCGGCACGTCTCCAGCCGGGGACACCATGTGCGAGCAGGAGCCAGAGGATGGCTACGAGCAGTACGGCGAAGGTGGTCTCGGCCATGATGTTCTGCTCGATCTGCACCTGGTAGGCGTCGAGCAGAAGCGGAGCGGCGGCCACTGCGGCCAGCCAGCGGTAGACCGTGAGCCGGCGGGCGAGTGCGTAGATGGCAACGCCGAGCAGGAGGCCGACGACGTGCTGGACGACCACGACCAGGGTGAGCCCGCCGCCTAGCTTCATCAACGGATTCAGGACGAACTCGTAGCCGATCGGATTGAGCTGATCTGGCTTCAGCTCCGTCATGTTCTCGAGGTAGTGCTGCGAATCCGTGTAGACGATCGCCGGCCGGTAGGCGATGGTCGCAAGTACGCGCAGGATGGTGCCGAGCAGCAAGAACACAGCGAGCAGCCAATGTGCTCGCAGGAGGCGCCTCACTGCTGGCGGAAGTATTGCCACGTGCGGGCCAGCCCGTCTTCCAGCGACACCGCAGGCGCGTAGCCGAGGGTATTGGTGATGTCGACGATCACCGCCGGCATCTCCCCCGCCGGTGCCTCTATGTGCTCCGCCGGGACCGGACAGCCGGTCACCGTACGCACGGTCTCGACCAGCTCCAGCACCGACACGGACCGACCCGAGCCGATGATCGCGCGGCCGTCGTACCGGGTGTCGAGCGCCAGCAGCACGCCCGCCACCACGTCGTCGATGTAGACGAGGTCCCGCCGCTGCCGGCCGTCGCCGTACACCCGGACGCCGGTCCCGGTCAGGGCAGCCCGCATCATCCGCGGCACGAAGCTGTCCTTGTGCGACATGCCCGGCCCGTAGACGTTGGTGAATCGCAGCGCGGCGGTCGCCATCCCGTAGCTACCCGAGTACGCCGACAGCAGCATCTCGCAGGCCGCCTTCGTGGCACCGTACGGCGTGAGCGGTCGCAGCGGCAGGTCCGCCGTAATGGTGGACGTGCCGACGTTGCCGACCACGGCATTCGTCGATGCCAGGACGAACCGGTCGACCCCACTGCCGCGGGACAGCTCCAGCAGGACCTGGGTGATCGTGACGTTCTGTGCGAAGGTCTGCATCGGCGCGTCGACTGACCGCAGTACTGACGTCAGCGCGGCCAAGTGGACCACAGCCGTCGGCCGCGTCTCGAAGGCGGCGATACACACCTCCTGGTCCGCCAGGTCGCCGGTCACCACATGCACGCCCTCGTCCCAGGACGGGTCCGGCGGCTCACGATCCACGGCGGTCACCGGTACACCCCGCTGCCGCAGGCCGGCCACCAAGGCCCGCCCGATGAACCCAGCCGCGCCGGTCACCAGCACACGTTCGTCCATGACCTTCAACCTACCGCCGGCGGACCAATGGTGGGACACGGGCGAACAGTGTGCGACGAACCCTTGACCGCGGGTGATCATGATGGGCAGGATCGCCCCGGACGCGGACTGACAACCTTGTCATCGGGGCCGCGTAACGCCGTACAAGGGGGCTAGATGAACTTCCGCCGCCCACTGGGGCTCGTCACGTCTCTCGGTCTTGTTGTGACAATCTCTACTGCCATGACGTCAGCGAATGCCGTCCCGTCCAGGACCACAGAGGAGCAGCCGGTGGTGACCGGTTCTTCGTTCTTCACCTCGTTCGAACCGGGCCAACCGCAGCCGGGCTACACCGACGCGGTCGAGCGCGCCGACGGAGTACGTGGCCCGACGCCGACCGGCATCGGCGGCAGCGAGATGGACAAGGTCACTCACGTCACCGCGAACGGCGAGAACACCGGGTCCGGTGAGATCGCCACCAACGCGGCCGACGGCGACAAGTTCACCAAGTGGCTGGTCTTCCAGCCGACCGGCTGGCTGGTCTACGAGACCTCGGCGCCGGTGGTGATCCGCAAGTACGCACTGACCTCGGCCAATGACGCCGACGGCCGCGACCCGCAGAACTGGACTGTCCAGGGCTCGAACGACGGAAGCAACTGGACCACTCTCGACACCCAGACCGGGCAGAGCTTCGAGAGCCGGTTCCAGACGAAGGAGTACAGCTTCACGAACGAGACGGCGTACAAGTTCTTCAAGCTGGACATCACCCTGAACCACGGGGAGAACATCGTCCAGCTAGCCGACTGGTACCTGTCGAACGGCGCGCCGCTGCCGCCGCCCGGCCCGACCGCCGAGTCGCGGCTGGACTCCGGACCGAGCAGCGCCTACAACGCTCGCGCGCGGGTTGGCTTCACCGGCGTGAAGTCGTTCCGGTACGCCGGTCATCAGACCGCCGAGGGTCGCGGCTACAGCTGGAACAAGATCGCCGACGTCGATCTCACCGTCGGCAAGGACACCCGGCTGTCGTACAAGATCTTCCCCGAGCACACCGAGGGCGACCTCAGCTACCCGAGCACCTACGCCGCGATCGACCTCGCGTTCTCCGACGGGACGTACCTCAGCGACCTGAAGGCGAAGGATCACCACGGCTTCGAGCTCAGCCCGCGCGGTCAGGGTGACGCGAAGGGTCTGTCCACGAACCAGTGGAACAACGTCGAGGCGGATCTCGGCAAGGTTGCCGCCGGCAAGACGATCCAGCGGATCCTGGTCGGCTACGACAAGCCGTCGGGACCGGCCGACTTCCGCGGCTGGATCGACGACATCCGGATCGCCGCGGCGATCAACCCGGACACTGCGGCCCGCACGATCGCGGCCAAGCACCCGTCGGATCTCGCCCTGACCACTCGCGGCACCAACGCGACCGGCGGGTTCTCCCGTGGCAACAACTTCCCGGCGACCGCCGTACCGCACGGCTTCAACTTCTGGACGCCGGTGACGAACGCCGGCTCGACCTCCTGGCTGTACGACTACGCCAAGGGCAACAACGAGGCCAACAAGCCGACCATGCAGGCTCTGTCGATCAGCCACGAGCCCAGCCCGTGGATGGGTGACCGGCAGACCTTCCAGGTGATGCCGTCCACAGCGGCGACGCCGACCGCGGACCGCAAGGCCCGGGCCTGGGCGTTCAGCCACGACAACGAGATCGCGCGCCCGTACTACTACGGCGTCACCTTCGACAACGGCAACGCCGCCGAGATCGCGCCGACCGACCACGCGGCGATCCTGCGGTTCTCGTTCCCCGACGGGAACCCGTCGCTCGTGTTCGACAACGTCAACAACAGCGGCGGCCTGACCCTGGACCCGGCAACCGGCGTGGTCACCGGCTTCAGCGACATCAAGAGCGGCCTGTCCACCGGCGCCGGCAGACTCTTCGTCTACGGCGTGGTGGACCAGAAGGTGGTTGCCTCCGGCAAGCTGTCGAACGGCGGCGGTGCGAATGTCGGCGGCTACTTCTCCTTCGACCCGAAGGTCACCCAGGTCCAGCTCCGGATCGCGACCTCGCTGATCGGCACCGAGCAGGCGCGCAAGAATCTCCAGCTCGAGCTGGGCTCGACCAGCTTCGGCAAGGTGAAGGCGGCAGCGCAGGCCCAGTGGGACGAGAAGCTGCGCACCATCGAGGTCGAGGGCGCGACGGCCGACCAGCTCACCACGCTCTACTCGAACCTCTACCGCCTGTTCCTCTACCCGAACAACGGTTCGGAGAACACCGGGACGGCCAAGGACCCGGTGATCAAGTACGCGTCCCCGACCTCACCGAAGGTCGGCGCGGACACCCCGACCACCACCGGCTCGAAGATCGTGGCCGGCCAGACGTACGTGAACAACGGCTTCTGGGACACCTACCGCACCGTGTGGCCGGCGTACTCGCTCTTCGCGCAGGACGAAGCGGCCAATCTGGTGAACGGGTTCGTCCAGCAGTACAAGGACGGCGGCTGGATCTCGCGCTGGTCGTCACCGGGCTACGCGAACCTGATGGTCGGCACCAGCTCGGACGTCGCCTTCGCCGATGCCTACCTGAAGGGCATCAAGGGCTTTTCAGACGCAGACGTCCAGGCGATTTACAACGCGGCGCTCAAGAACGCGGCCGTCGTACCGCCGTCGGAGAACGTCGGGCGCAAGGGCCTCGACCTGTCCACGTTCAACGGCTACACCGCCAACACCACCGGTGAAGGCTTCAGCTGGTCGATGGACGGATACATCAACGACTTCGGCATCGCCAACATGTCGAAGGCGCTGTACGACGCGGCGAAGAAGAACGACCCGCGCAAGCAGGAGTACCTGGACAACTACAAGTACTTCCTGAACCGGGCCCGCAACTACGTCACCCTCTTCGACCCGGCGATCGGCTTCTTCCAGGGCAAGGACCCGAACGGTGTCTGGGGCAACTCACCCAGCACCTTCGACCCGCGCGACTGGGGCCACGACTACACCGAGACGAACGCGTGGAACATGGCGTTCTCCACCCCACAGGACGGCGCCGGATTGGCCGCTATCTACGGCGGCCGCGACGGCCTGGCCAAGAAGCTCGACGAGTTCTTCAGTACGCCGGAAGACGCGCTGCACACGGGTGGATACGGCGGCACGATCCACGAGATGCTCGAGGCCCGCGACGTACGGATGGGTCAGTACGGGCACAGCAACCAGCCGTCGCACCACATCACCTACATGTACGACTTCGCCGGTCAGCCGTGGAAGACGCAGGCTCTGGTGCGTGAGGCCCTGTCCCGGCTCTACCTGGGGTCGGAAATCGGGCAGGGATACCCGGGCGACGAGGACAACGGCGAGATGTCCGCGTGGTACCTGTTCAGCATGCTCGGGTTCTACCCGCTGCAGGTGGGCTCGCCGACGTACGCGATCGGGTCGCCGCTGTTCACCAAGGCGACGGTGCGGCTGCCCGGGGGCAAGAAGCTGGTGATCAGCGCACCGGGCAACAGCTTGAAGAACGTCTACGTGAAGAGCGTCAAGGTGAACGGGAAGAAGTGGACCTCCACCGCGCTTCCGCACGACCTGATCGCGAGCGGCGGCAAGATCGAGTTCGAGCTGACCGACAAGCCGTCGTCCTGGGGCAGCGGCCGCAACGACGCGCCGCCATCGATCACGACTCCGGGCGAGGACCCGATGACGTGGCGAGACTCGACCTCGGACGACGGCGCGGTGGTTGCTGCCGGCGGCCAGGACGTGACCGCGCTGACCGACGACAACGGGAAGACCCAGGTCACGCTGACGGGTGCGTCGCCGACCATCACGGTCGCCCTGCCGCAGGGCCGGCCGGTCGGGATGTACACCCTGACGAGCGGCTCCACCGGTACGGCGCCATCGGCGTGGGTGCTGGAGGGGTCGAACGACGGCACGACGTGGTCGACCGTTGATCGCCGTACGGGCGAGAGCTGGCGATGGGCGTCGTACACCCGGTCCTTCAGCGTGGCGTCGCCGAAGGCCTACACGCAGTACCGACTGGTGCTGACCGGTAGTGCTGAGGGCGTCACGCTGTCGGAGATCGAGCTGCTCGGGACGCTGAAGGGTGTCGAGCCCGGGACGCACCCGACCGACAAGCGGGTCGCGGAGACCAAGCCGAGCCCGACCCCGTCGCAGTCGATCGACCGGAACTACGGGTAAAAGCTGAGGGCGGTGACAAGTTTCGGTCACCGCCCTCTGCTCGTACTCCGGCGGAGCCTGCCCCTGAAAGGTTCCGCCAGAAAACTGAGGAGGGGTGGCGGTCCCCGCCCGGACTGCCACCCCTTCACCCGTATCGACGTTCGAATCGGCCGCAGGGTTGCCTCTCGGGCAAAGCGTCCGCATGCCGGACGGTGCCAGACGCTGTCTGACTGGTACAGCCGGTATGCCCCGTCGGGCAACGTTGGACGAAATAGCCGTCCGCAACGGTTAGGCTCCATCACTATGTCCGACGGGTCTGGCAGGTCTACCTGGCCACGGTTCGTGGGTGCACTCGTCTGGCTGCTCCCAGCGGTGACCGCGTACTGGGTATTGGCCGCCACAGGGGTGACGAACGGCGAGATCCTCCGTTACACCGCTTACTTCATCGGCGGCGTCGTGCTGCCGGGCGTGCTGCTGCTGCGCGCCTTCGCGCCGGCCCGGCGGACCTGGCCGGAGGACATCGGCATCGGCATCGTCGTCGGGCTCTCCTACGAGTTGCTCGGCTGGGCCTTGTTCACGGCCGCTGGGAAGCAGCAGTGGCTGGTGGTGTGGCCTGCGGTGGTGCTGGTCGTCTTCGCCGCCGTACCGCGGCTGTGGCGTTGCTGGCGGGCACAGGACGCGCCGCGGCTGCCGTTCGCCTGGGGCGCGACGCTGGCGATCCTCATGTCGCTGACGTTCCTGATCCACTACGGCGCCTCAGTCAGTGCACTGCAGGTTCCCGCGGACGGCGGCGACTACTACCAGGACGCGTTGTGGCACCTGTCGATCGTCTACGAGCTGGGCCGCTCCGTCCCGCCGCAGATTCCGCAGGTCGCGGGCGAGACGATGCAGTACCACTGGTTCGCCGACGCCCATCTGGCGTCGGCGGCACAGATCACCGGGATCGACCCCCGGCTCGTGCTGTTCAGGCTGTGGTTCGTCCCGATCATCGTCGGGCTCGTACTCGCGGTGGCCGCTCTCGCGCGTCAGGTCAGCCGCGCTTGGTGGACCGCTCCGCTCGCGGTCGCGCTGACCACCGTCGTCACGCGGGTCGCCCTCTGGGAGTACGTCGGCGGCGTCGGAGCCGCTCCACTCGTCTTTCTGAGCCCGTCGCAGTCTTTCGGTACGACGATCAGCGTCGGAGCAGCGGCTCTCCTGATCGGCGTGTTGTTCCGCGGTGCGCCGAAACGGTCCTGGCTCCTCGTGCTGCTGGTCGTGTGCGCAGCCGCCGGCTCCAAGCCCACCAACGTGCCGCTGCTGCTCGGCGGGACCGGCCTGGCGGCGCTGTTCCTGCTGGTGCGGAACAGGCGCCTCTTCTTGTGGACCGCCGGGGCCGGAATCGCCCTGGTGGGTGTGCTGGCAGCGTCGATGGTGACCGTGTCGGGCAGCAGCGCAGGTACTCCGCTGCGCCTGTTCGGGATGGTGCGGGCATTCCCGGGATACACCGAACTGACCGGACTCATCGGCGCTCCAGCGCCGGGTGGCTGGCTCACCGAAGGGCTCCGGAACGCCGACCAGCAGACGTGGAACTGGGCGATCGCGATCCTGGTGTCCGTCCTGGTGAGCAAGTCGGTGCTGGCGGTGTCGTTCCTGGGTCTGGGACAGCGCAAGACCCGTAGCGATCCGGCGATGTGGTGGCTGGTCGGCACGCTGATCGCAGCCCTGGCCGGGTTCCTGGTCGTCGACCATCCGGCCTTTGGTCAGCTCTACTTCCTCAGTGGCGCGCAGCCCTTCGCCGCCGTCGCAGCGGCGTACGTGGTGCACGGCGCGGTCAGCCGACACCGCCGCTGGTCCCGCCGGGTGACCATTATCGGTGGGCTGGTGGCCGGTACGGCGCTCGCTCTGGTGATCCGTGAGTACGGCAACGTCGGGTCCGCGCCTGTCACCCCGGCAGAGATCACCGACGCCATGTCGAAGCCGATGCTGTGGCTTGCGGGGGCGCTCGGGATCGGAGTGCTCCTCTGGCTCGTCGTCTGGATCGCCCGTCGGCAGGTCCGAGGTCTCGGCCTGGCCCTGCTGGTATGCATCGCAGTCAGCCTCGCCCTGCCCAGCCGGCCCTGGTCGGAGTGGCAGGACGCGGTGGACGGGATCACCGGGAAGCGCGAGATCCCTGTCCCGGAACTTCCGCTGTACAGCACGGACGAGATCCAAGCCGCGCTGTGGCTGGAGCAGAACGCACCACCGGACGACGTGGTCGTGACGAACACCGCCTGCCTGGTCCGCCGCCGACCTGGTCCGATCTGCGACTCGCGTGGCTATCTGGTCAGCGGCATCGGGGGTCATCGAACACTGATGGAAGGCTGGGCCTACACCCAGCAGTCGATGGCCAACCAGGGCACCGACGGAGAGCTTGGCTACAGCCTGCTGCCGTCGCCCTGGCCCGATCGGGTGGAACTGACGACGAAGGCGCTCACGGCGCCGACCGCTGAGGTGCTGGCCACCCTGCGCCGTGACTACGACGTCCGCTGGATCTTCGCGGACTCGCGAAAAGGCAAGATCGCCGAGGCCAAACTCGACCGGCTCGCCACTCGCAAGTACACCCACGGAGAGGTCATCATCTACGAACTGAAGGACTGAGCAAGATCGCTTGACTTGACGTGTCTAGACCTGAATCATGATCGAAATCCCCGACCGAGGAGCGAACCCATCGTGGGTCTGAAAGGCCTGCTCAAGCACGTCCCCGCCTACGTTTTGCTGCAACGCATCGTTGGTGCCGACCGCTTGCGCTACCGCTGTATCGAGGAGATCCAGCCTGGTGAAACCGTGCTGGACGTCGGCTGCGGGCCGGCGTACTACTTTCCGCGTCTGCCCAGCCCGCTGAACTACCACGGGTTCGACACCGACGCGCCGTACATCGACTGGGCCAAGGAGCGCTTCGGCGGGGAGAACGCCAGCTTCCACTGCGGCGACTTCGACGAAGCCGCTGCGAAGGCGCTGCCGCCGATCGACGTGGTGCTGCTGCTCGGGCTGCTGCACCACCTGTCGGACGAGCAGTGCACCGGTCTGCTCGACCTGGCCGCGAGTGTGCTGAGTCCCGGCGGCCGCGTGATCACCGTCGACACCTGCTTCGAGCCGACCCAGGGCCGGATCTCGCGGTGGATGTCGGAGAACGACCGCGGCGAGTACGTCCGGGAGCCGGCAGCGTTCGAGAAGCTCGCCCTGCAGTCCTTCGGCGAGGTCGACGGCAAGGTCATCAACGACGCCACGCATGTGCCGGCAAGCTACTGGATGATGCGGATGACGGCCCCGAACCGGACCTGAGCTCAGCCGAACCGGGCCTGAGCTCAGCCGGACCAGCGGCCGGTGAAGAAGGCGGCAGCCCAGATCGCGGCCAGGGGGACCGCGAGGGCGAGGTACAGGCGACCGAGCCAGGGCTTGCGCTGGGCCAGTACGGCGAGGCCGATCCACAGCGGCCACCACAGCAGGGTCGCGCGGGTCAGCGAGTAGATCCAGAACGACGTACAGAACGCACCGACGGTGGCCGCGATCCAGGCGGCCTCGCCCCAGGACCGGCGCCAGAGCAGCCATGCGAGCAGCACCAGGCCGACGGCCAGCGTGACCAGCTCGGCCCGGAACATCCAGGTCCAGTCGCTGCGGTCGCCGGCGAAGTGACCTCTACTCGCGGCCTCGAACGTGTGCACGAGCGACGTCCACGGCCAGGTGAACTCGCGCGCCCAGCCCTTCTCCTGCGCCTCCTGCCAGGCGAACCACGAGCCGTGGATCTGCTTCAGGTACGCCATGAAGCCGAGCACCGGTACGGCGGGCAGCGCCAGCCACGGCAGTGACAGCCAATCCCGCTTCTTCGAGGTGACGAACTCGACCAGCAGGGCGCAGATCAGGAAGATCCCGGACACCCGCACGGTCGATGCCAGCGCCACGAAGATCGCCGCCCGCGCCCACCGGCCCTGCCGCGCCGCCAGCCAGGCGGGAAACGCGAACGCACAGAACAGCGCCTCGGTGTACCCGGCGGCGAGGAACACGCCGACCGGCGCGGCGAACCACATCAGCGCCGCGCTCGGGCCGAGGTTCCTGAGCTCCGGAAACTCGTACTGCGCCAGCCGGGCGAGGTAGATCCCGGCGACCGCGCTGGCCACCGCTGACACGACGATGCCCGCGGCAACATATCCGATGCCGGTCCAGCTGACGATCCGCACCAGCAACGGGAAGCCCGGGAAGAACGCGGCCAGCGGCGCCCCGGACGGCTCGCCGTTGTCGTACCCATACTGCGCGACGGCGTTGAGATGCCACACATCCCACTGCAGCCAGGCCCGCCAGACCTTCGGGTAGTCGGTCCCGCGGTTGAACAGCAGCGGCGCGGAGATGGACAACAGGAACAACCCCGCTCGGGTGACCAGCCACCACCCGAGCACCTCTCGGGTCATCGCGGCCGGCATCCACCGCCGCAGACGCACTCCGTCCACCCGAGCCCGCCGCGCCCGTTGCGGCCGCCCAGGCTTGGGCTCCTCAGCCGCCGTCCGCTCAAACACAGACGCGACCGCCCACCATGAGACCCACCCGAGCCGAACTCACGCCCCAATGGTGCCCCATCCAGGAAAAGGGAGCCGTTGCGGGCGGCAAACGAAGACGGCACCCCGGTGCGGGATGCCGTCTTCTGAAGTTAGCCTGCAGCGGGTTGGTTCGGAGTTCTGGTGGGCTCGGCTGTCGTCGGGCCCCCGGTCGGGATCGGTGGCCAGCCCGGCGTCTTCGTCGGCTTGGTCTTCGTCGGCGTACTCGACGGAGTGTTCGTCGGCGTGTTGGTCGGGGTGTTGCTCGGCGTGCTCGTCGGCGTGTTGGTCGGAGTGTTGGTTGTCTGCGGCGGGGTGTAGGTCGGCGTCGGGCTGTCCTTGATGTCGTCGTCGTCGGGCTCGGGGAAGCCTTCGTCCGGCAGACCCTCGAGGGCGGGCTCCATGAACGCCAGCCAGGTCCGCACCGGCCAGTTGCCACCGAAGAACGCCGGGTCACTGCTGAACGGGTCGAGGTCGGACTCACCGCTCTTGCCGGCGCGATACAGCACCGAGGTGGACAGCTGTGGCGTGTAACCGGTCCACCACGAGGTCAACGTGTCGTCGCCCTCCTTGCAGCCGTCACACTTGGCGTTCTCGGCGCGGTGTTCGATCGCGACACCACCGGCGGTTCCAGTCTTGCCGGCCACCGGGCGGTCGAGCTGACCGGCCCGCTCGCCAGTGCCCTTCTCGACGACGTTCTGCAGGGCGAAGTTGACCATCCGCGCGATGTCCGGGGGGAACGCCTGCTTGATCTGCTTCTCCAGCCGCTTCTCCGACACCTCCACCTTGCCATCGGCGTTCGTCACGGTCTTGATCGTGTGGACCGGGGCGGCCTTGCCGTCGGCCGCGAAGGTCGCGTAGGCGTTCGCCATGTCGACCGGCGAAGCGTACGCATCCGGGCCGAGCACCGTGGACGGGTTGTGCCGGTCGTCCTCCAGGGTCTTCGAGGCCGGGATGCCGGCGGCTTCGGCCGCGTCGACGACCTTGCTCGGGCCGTCGTCACCCATCTGGTTGTCGACCAGGTCGTAGAAGGCCGTGTTGACCGACTGCTCGGTCGCCTTCAGCAGATTGACCGTGCCGTAGTCCGTGTTCAGTTCGTTCCGGAGCTTCTTGCCCTGGATCTCGATCGGGCTGTCGCCTTGGAACGTGTCCCACATGCTCTTCCCGTCCTGCAGTGCGGCGGCCACCGCGAACGGCTTGAACGACGACCCCGGCCGGCCCCTGAGCGTTGCCCAGTTCAACTGGTTCGTCAGGTAGTCCGGCCCGCCGTAGACCGCGACCAGCTCGCCGGTCCCCGGTTTCACCGCTGCCATGCCGATGTGCAGGTTCTGCCGGTTCTTCTTCGGCAACTTCTCCGTCGCCGCCGCGACCATGTCCTTCTGCTTGTTGACGTCGAAGGTGGTCACGACCTTCAGGCCGCCGCCGCTGATCTCGTCCTGGTCGTAGCCCAGCCGGAGGAGCTCCTTGCGGGCCATGTCGAGCAGGAAGCCGTTAGGCCCCTTGAAGCGGTCGCTCTTCTGCTTCTTCTTCAGCGGCGGGACGGCCTTGCTGTACTGGGCGTACTGAGCGTCGGTGATGGTGCCCATCTGACGCATCCCGTCCAGGACGTACTGGTACCGGCCGAGGACACGCTTCTTGGTCGTGGCGTCCTTGTCTTCCGGGTCGAAGATGGTCGGGTTGTTCAGCACGGTGGCGAGCAGAGCCGCCTGGGGCACTGTCAGCTTCGCCGGATCCGGCTGGCTGAAATACGCGTCGCCCGCGGCGGAGACGCCGTACGCTCCCTCACCGAAGTAGATCGTGTTGAGGTAGCCCTCGAGGGTCTTGCTCTTGTCCTGCGAGCGGCTCAGTTTCGTCGCGATGAACAGCTCCTTGAACTTCCGGGAGGCCGTTCGCTCCTGTGTCAGGTACATGATCTTCACGTACTGCTGCGTCAGCGTCGAACCGCCCTGGAGCTGCTCACCCCGGGCGATGTTGATCGCCGCCCGGGCCATGCCGGTCGGCGAGATGCCGGGGTTGGTCCAGAAGGTGCGATCCTCGGCCGCGATGACGGCGTCCTGGACCCGCTTGGGGATCTGCGCCAGTGGGACCGAGTGCCGGTTCTGGTCGTAGAACGAGCCGAGCGGCGTCTTGCCGTCGGAGTAGTACACCGTGGTGGTGTTGGTGGTGAAGGCCTTGTTGATGTCCGGGATCTCGGTCGTCTGGTAGACGATGAAGAAGGTCGCGACGCCGCCGATGATGCCCAGGAAGAAGAGACCGAGGAACCACCCGAGGGCTCGCAGCGCCCAGTGCCTCTTGGCCTTGCGCGCCGGCGCGGCCTTTCTACGAGCTTCACTCACTCTGCAATCCTCGACGATCTCACGGAAGTCATTGCCCCACAGACTACGGTGGGTGTGGTAACGCGCCCGAATCCGCTCCGGATGTTAACAAGTCAGGGGTCACCCGGTCACATGGGGCGCGAGCAGGGTCACAGCGAGTAGCGCGGCCGGGAAACACGCGAGGAACATGGTGAACGTGTAGCCCATGATGTCGCGCGCCTTCAGCCCGAGGATGGCCAGCGTCGGCAGCATCCAGAACGGCTGCAGCAGGTTCGCGCTGGCCTCGCCGAGGTCGTACACCACCACCATCCAGCCCGCGTCCACCTTGAGCTCGTTGGCGGCCTGCAGCACGTACGGCGCCTCGATCACCCACTTGCTGCCACCACTCGGCACGAAGATGCCGAGGACGCAGGAGTAGATCGCCACCAGCGGCGGGAACAGGAACTGGTTGCTTGCCTGCACCAACCACCCGGCCAGCCGCGCGGAGATTCCGGTGTACGCGATCATGCCGAAGATGCCGCCGTACAAGGGGAACTGCAGCAGTACGCCGGCCGCCGCGGGCGCACCGTCGCGCACGGCCCGGGCCATCCGCCACGGCCGCCAGTGCAGGAGCAGTGCGAGCAGGAAGAGGATGAGGTTGACCGTGTTGAGGTCCAGCGCGCTGAAGAAGCTCTTCCCACTGAAGTAGCGGACCAGATAGACCGCCCCGAGTACGACGATCAGCAGGCTGAACACCGGCGAGTGCTCCAGCCAGTCCCCCGGCCGGCGTGTCTCGTTGTCCTCCCGCTGACCGTTGTACGCCGAACCCCGGCCGATCAGTGGTCGCAGCTCGACGCCGAGGTGTTCCGCCGTACGGGCGTTGTCCTCACTCGGTGCGACGAACCAGGCCATCCCGACGCCGACGACGTACACGAAGAGCGTCGCGACGATCGCCTGCCAGGTGAAGATGGTGTCACTCAGCGGGATCAGCCCGCTGGCGTGTCCGCCCGCCTTGATGACCTCCTGCACCGGCGCCGGGCTGCTGCTGGCGCTGGCGACCTGCAGCGCCGCTGAGCCCGACAGGCCCTGCGCCCACACAGTGCCCAGGCCCAGGAACGCCATGGCGCCCAGCGCACGGTAGTCGGCCTTCGGCACGTTGCGCGCCACCTCACGCGCCAGGATGGCGGCGAAGATCAGACTGAAGGCCCAGTTCAGGTACGACGCCAGCATGGCGACTGCGGCGACGAACGCGACCGCGTTCCGCGGGCTCTGCGGGATCCGGGCCAGCCGGGTGATCAGCCGCGCGATCGGTCCGCTGGTCGCGACCGCATACCCGCCGATGATGATCATCGCCATCTGCAGGGTGAACGTGATCAGGCTCCAGAAACCGATGCCCCAGGCATCGACCATGCCGAACCCCTTGGTCGCGGCCGGATCATCGGGGCGCTTCAGCAGCGGCTCGCCGGTGACCAGGCCGAAGACCAGGACGACGAAGGTACCGACCAGGACGAATCCGAACGCGTCCGGCAGCCACTTCTCCGTGAAGGCGGTGAACCGCAGCGCGATCCGCGCCAGCGCGCCTTCGCTCTCGAGCTCGTGCTTCGCGTGCTTCGCATGGCTGTCGGCCATGACCCTCCGCTCCTGGACCACGACGCTGTGTGTCAGCTGATTAACGCAGATCGACGCCTGACGTAACAGGTTTCGCGGCGCGTTCCGTGAGCTAGATGACAAAGGATGGCTTTGTTAGGTCTTGTCCACAGCTCCCTCCTCTGCTTACAGTGGCGGCACGATGTATCGAACCGATACATCAGGTCATGACAAACTAGACCCGAGGGAGGTGGGTCATGGGAAACCGCAGTGGGGTCCTGGAGCTCGCCGTACTCGGTCTGCTGCATGAAGCGCCGATGCACGGCTACGAGCTCCGCAAGCGCGTCAACGCCCAGTTCGGGTGGGGACGCGTGCTGTCGTTCGGTTCGCTCTACCCGTGCCTGAAGGCGATGCTCCGCAACGGCCTGATCACGGCCGACGCCGGTACGCCGGAGTCCGGTCGCAGGCCGAAGATCGTCTACACGATCACTGCCGACGGCAAGGACTACTTCGCGCACGCGATGCACGACGCCGGTCCGTCGGCGTGGGAGGACGACACGTTCGGCGTCCGGTTCTCGTTCTTCGGCCGGACCGATCCGGCCACCCGGTTGCGCATCCTCGAGGGCCGACGGGCCCGGATGGAGGAGCGGCTGGCCAACTTCCGGGCAGCGATGAGCCGGACCGCGGAGCGGATGGACGCCTACACCCTCGAGCTGCAACGGCACGGCCTGGAGTCGGCCGAGCGCGAGGTCCGCTGGCTGAACGAACTGATCGACGGCGAGCGGCGGCAACAGCGGCCCCCTGACCAGCACCAACCGCCTACCCAAGGAGATCCCAGATGACCTCGATCCGCGTTGCGATCGTCGGCGTCGGCAACTGCGCCAGCTCGCTCGTCCAGGGCGTGCACTACTACCGGGACGCGAAGCCCGGAGAGCGCGTCCCCGGCCTGATGCACGTCGTGTTCGGCGACTACCACGTCAACGACGTGGAGTTCGTTGCCGCTTTCGACGTCGACGGCAAGAAGGTCGGCCTGGACCTCGCCGACGCCATCGGCGCCAGCGAGAACAACACGATCAAGATCTGCGACGTGCCGCCGACCGGTATCACCGTGCAGCGCGGCCACACCCTCGACGGCCTCGGCAAGTACTACCGCGAGACCATCACCGAATCCGACGCCTCGCCGGTCGACGTGGTCGCCGCGTTGCGGGAGGCAGCAGTCGACGTCCTGGTCTGCTACCTTCCGGTCGGCTCGGAGCAGGCGGCCAAGTTCTACGCCCAGTGCGCCATCGACGCGGGTGTCGCCTTCGTCAACGCGCTGCCGGTCTTCATCGCCGGCACCAAGGAGTGGGCCGACAAGTTCACCGCGGCCGGGGTGCCGATCGTCGGCGACGACATCAAGTCGCAGATCGGCGCGACCATCACGCACCGGGTGCTGACCAAGCTGTTCGAGGACCGCGGCGTCACCGTCGACCGGACGTACCAGCTGAACGTCGGCGGCAACATGGACTTCAAGAACATGCTCGAGCGGGAGCGGCTGGAGTCCAAGAAGATCAGCAAGACCCAGTCCGTCACCTCCCAGTTGCGGGACGAGATCGACGACCGCAACGTGCACATCGGCCCGTCCGACTACGTGGCCTGGCTGGACGACCGCAAGTGGGCGTTCATCCGGCTCGAGGGCCGCAACTTCGGCGACGTACCGCTGTCGCTGGAGTACAAGCTCGAGGTCTGGGACTCGCCGAACTCGGCCGGCATCATCATCGACGCGATCCGGGCGGCGAAGATCGCCAAGGACCGCGGGATCGGCGGCCCGATCCTGTCCGCGTCGTCGTACTTCATGAAGTCGCCGCCGGAGCAGTACGCCGACGACGTCTGCCGCGACCTGGTGGAGAAGTTCATCCGCGGTGAGGTCGAGCGCTGACAATTCGTCCCTCAGCCCCGCAGTCGGTTTCGACCGGCTGCGGGGCTGTTTTATAGGTTGGGCGGCATGCGGCTGCATGTGGGGTGTGCGCAGTGGACCCACCCTGCGTGGCCACAGCCGTCGCGATCGAAGCTTCAGGCCTATGCCTCGTGGTGCAACGCGGTCGAGAGCAACACCACCTTCTACGCCACGCCTTCCCCCTCGACCGTGGCTTCGTGGGCCGCCCAGACCTCATCCGACTTCCGCTTCGTGGTGAAGCTTCCCCAGCTGATCACCCATGAACGCCGCCTCACCAACGTCGACGCCGACCTCCGCGCCTTCCTCACCGCGATCGAGCCGCTCGGCCCACGCACGCACGTCGTCTGGATCCAGCTCCCCGCCGCCTTCTCCCCCACCGACCTCGGCACCCTCGCCGCCTTCCTGCACCAGGCGCCCCGTTCCTTCAGGTACGCCGTGGAAGTCCGCCACCGCGCCTTCTTCGACGACCCCCGTACCGCTGGCTTGCTCGAGCAGGTACTGGCCCGGGTCGACGCGGAGTGGATCCCGTTCGACACCGTGACATTGTTTTCGCGGGAGGCGACGAGCTACGCCGAACGCGATGCCTGGATGAAGAAGCCTCAGGTCGCACGACGGACTCGGGCGCTGACGGCTTATCCGATCGTCCGGTACATCGGCCGCGACGATGTGTCGGAGACAGTCGATGGGTGGGACTATCTGGTCGAGTCGGTCGTTGCCTGGCTCGGTGAGGGGCGGTCGCCGACCATCTTCCTGCACACGCCGGACAACGCCGAGGCGCTCGGCTTGGCCCGCCGCTTCTACGATGCCGTCCACTTGCGCGTGCCGTCGCTCGCACCACTCCCATCGCCCGTCGAGGTCGATCCTCCCACGCTCTTCTAGGCCCTTTGGGGCCATCCGACTCTCCTGCTTGATGTGGGCGGATGTATGGCGAACACCGATCCCAGTCGGGGCCGTCGAGGAGGTGGCGACTGGGTGGTGGGTGTGCGTGTGGACTGTGGAGGGTTTTGGTGTCGACGGTGGAGGGTTTTCGCGAAATGGCGCAAGAAGCCCTCCACTGTCTGCCGGGGGGCCTCACCTGGCACGCGTCGTCCGTGCAACTCACCTGGCAGATTGCTGCTGAGCAACCGCCCACACACGCGACAGGAGGGCCAGTTATCCACAGCTGAAAAGTTCGCCGTTGGGAGAGGGGCGAATCTCCATATGTTCTCCGCCGAGAAACCGAATCTCGGGAGGACATCATGGAAAACACCGGTAGCAGCACGTCGACCCGCGAGGAGCGACAGGCCCGCGCGGACTGGCTGGTCGCCGAGCTGCGCAAACGCGCGGCCGTCTGCGAAGACCCGAACGAGCAGGCCAACCTGCACCGATCCGCGGACTCGCTGGTCCGCCTGGCCACGGCGTTCCGCGGATGACCGCCGACGTTCTCGCCCCGCGCGCGGGCGTGCCGACCTCACTCGACGAGCTCCTGCAGCGCAGCGCCGCGGCCGCGCTCCAGATCTCCGGCGCCGGCCAGTCCGCCTGGAACGGCCAGGTGATCGAGACGACCGGGAGCATCCTCGGCCTAGCCCACTGGGACGGGACCTTGTATCTCGATCGCGACTGCATCCTCGACCCACTGCGCCAGATGTACGAACGCTCCGGCGAGAAGCAACCCAGAGCGACGCTCGTCCGCTACCGCGAGGCCTTCTCCACGCTGCTGCACGAGCACTCACACTTTCTCGGCCCGGCGGGCGCGACGCAGGAGGCGGCTCGGATCGCCTTCACCGAGCCAGGCGCCCGGCAACTCGAGGAAGGCGTCGCGGAAGCCTGGGCCCAGGACCACCTGAACGAGTACCTGACCCTGCTCGGTGTCGACAAAGTTGCCCCCGGCATCGAAGATGTCCGGGCCCAGGGCCACTACCCGGCCTTCGTCCCCGCGGTCCGCGTGCTCACCGCCGACCTCGAATCCCGCAACGAGCTGGAGCCCGGCGGGCTGCTCAACGTCCTGAGCAACCAAACCGCCGAAGGTCAGTTCCCGGTGATGATCACTATGTTCTACAACTCCACCCAACTGCCCGAGCTCGACTCAGCAGCTCAGGGCGCCGACAACCACCGCCGGATCGAAACCCTCCTCCGCGAAGGCCTCAGCAACCTCGACCGATACGAATTCCTCCCACCCGGCTTCGCCGCCGCGCGCTCCCGCGCCGCCGCCGGCACCCTCCTCACCCGCATCGACGCCGAACTCACCGCCGCCGCATCCGTCCACACCCCCGCCCCCGTCGCCTGCCTACTCCCCGACCCCGCCAGGCCGGCTCTCTCCGGCCTGGCTCCCCCGGAGCTCTCCACGACAACCGCCGTACCATCAACCCTCACCCCAGCACCACGCTCACGCCGAGTCGTGGATCTAGGACGCCGATAAGCCACGTGCCGCCTCCAAACCCACGACTCGGCCCGCATCGCCCCGCTCATGCTCCTCCCGAGCCCGCAGAGGCTGCTTTCCGGAACATAGTCTGCGCCTGGCGCAACTTATGTTCCGGAAACCGCGGTAGCCCACTGCGGCGCTAGGCATGTCGCCGAGCTGGTCCCAAACCCGTTAGCCCGGGACACTGGGGGCGTGGTCGCCAGCGTGCAGGAGCTCATGGCGCAGCAGGCTGTGGCAGCGGTGAAGGTGACGGGTGCGCACCACAGCTCGTGGAACGGCTCGGTGACCGAGCTCCCGGTCGACGACCCCCGACGCGGCGTCGTCGGGCCGGATCAGTCACTCCGCTATCACCCCGTGAGCGTCATCGCCGTACTGCAGGACATGTTCGACCGGGCCGGGCAGCAGCGCGATCTCGAGACGCTGAAGGCGTACCGCCAGGCGCTCAGGGCGGTGTTCCACGAGAACATCCACCTGCTCGCCGCGGCGGGTACGTCGTACGCCTCGGCACTCGACGCCTACTACCGTCCGGCGAATCAGGTTCTCGAGGAGGCGGTCACCGAGCTCCACACCCAGAACGCCCTCGACGACTACATCGACGAACTCGGCCTGGAGGCGATCGCGCCCGGAATCAAGGCAGTGCGGACCGAGCCCGAATACCAGGAATACCTGCCTGCCGCCAAGAACTTCAGCCAGGCCCTCGGCAGCCGCGCCAAACTCTCGGGTGCGAAGGTCATCCACCGGATCGCGGTGGTCAACGCGGCCGAGAAGTTCCGGGTCGCGGCGAGCGGATCGCGACAGCCATGCGCTCGCCCTTTGCCCTGATCCACCACTACGACGCCTCAGACCCAGCCGACCTGATCCTCTCCGGCATGGCCGGCACCAAAGCCGAGCAGGACGCCTACGAAGAGGCCGTCAAGCTCGCCACCTACTGGTCCGCCAACCAGGACCTCCGCCACGCCCTGGACGCCGGCCTCACCCCGGTCTCATCTCCACTCACCCCACGCCCGTCCACCCGAACAGATCCCCAGCCCTCAAAGCCCAGCGCCCCGCGACGTGACTCCCCAGCCCTCAACGACTAACGCCCGCGGCTCCAAGACCGGCGGGTGACCTTGTCTGTCATTGCCGCCTGGTCGCGGTCAAAGCTCGGAGGTGCGTGGTCAGCGGCACGCGCAACGAGGCGGCCGCGAGCCGGTCTGACGTTGGTCGTTCATACGAATGTGGCTCAATCAGACAGGTCTGGGCCGGAGTCCACTCGGCCGCTGCCGAACAGGTCGGAAGCCTCTGTGCTCCGCGGTGTCTCAGGCATCCGGTCGGCGTACCGCTTGACCCGGGCGATCGCCAGGATGAGCGGAAGGCCGAGGAGACCGACGGCGACGAACAGACCGCCGAGTACGCGGTAGCCGGGGTCCTGCAACAGCAGGATCCCGCACGCCGCCGCGGCCGCGGCGAGTGCACCCCAGGGCCCGATCGTCCAGCGACGGGCCGTGCCCGCCGCAGCCAGCCAGCCCGCGAGGACAGCGACGATGGTCGCAACGGTCCCCGCTGCCTCACCATCCACGACGGCCGTCGCCGCCAGCGCAGCGAGGAGAACGATGATGGCAACCCAGACAGGCACCCTGGGTGCAGGTCGTACGTCGCGAAGCTCGGCCACGGCTCGCACCCTACTGCCACGCGGGCTCGTGCATCAGGTGCTGCGTGGTCACCAGCGCGTCCGCAGCACGGCTGCGGGTCATAGTGGTCCCTCCCACCGCTGTGTCTAGCGGGAGTGCGGTTCGCCAGTGGTCCAGTTCCAGCCGGCGAGCGTGGTGCGCATCAGCCGGGCCGCGGTGGACAGGTGGCTGTCGGCGCCCCAGTAGAGGGTCACACTACGACGGCAGCCGGGGTCGTCGACGGGGATCCAGGCGAGGGGGGCGCGGGTGGCGCTGCGACGGGCGAAGGCAGGGACGAGACCGACGCCCAGGCCCGCGCTGATGAGGTCGGCGATCGCGCTGTGTTCGTCGCTCTCACACACGATTTTCGGGGTCAGGCCGTGCGCCGCGAAAAGCCGATCGAGCAGCCGGCGCAGCCAGTGACCGTTGCGTGCGGTGACGAACGACTGGTCGGCGAGTTCGCCGACGGTCACGGACGCACGGCCCGCCAGCGGGTGATCGAGGGGAAACGCCACTCCCACCTCCTCCTCGAACAGTTGCGTCGCCTCCAGGCTCTCGCCATGGATCGGTTGCGAGGCGACGCACAGATCGATCTCCTGGGCGCGCAGCCGGCGGGACATGTCTTCGGGCGGTGACCAGTGGAGTTCGATCTCGACGGCTGGATGGGAGCGCTTGAAGGCCGCCAACGGCCCGGTGAGGGTGAGGAAGGTCTTGAGGCCAGCCGTACCACGCCCAGGCCCTCGCCAGTGGCCTCGGTGACGGCACGCCGTCCCGCCTCGAGCTCGCCGAGGGCGCGTTCGACGTGATCGCGGAAGAGCCTGCCCATGTCGTTCAGCCGGAGTCGGCCGCTGCGGTCGAACAGCGGCACGCCCAGTTCGTCCTCCAGCCTGGCGATCGTGCGGCTCAGCGACGGCTGGGCGACATGAAGCTCGTCGGCGGCCCGGCTGAGGTGCTCCAGCCGGGCGACCACCAGGAACTGCCGGAGCGAGTTCAGCTCCATCATGCCTCCCAAAGCATAACTTCATAGCAATATAGATCTTAGACAAGATAGCCCGAGCGTCATAACTTCGTGGTGCGAGAAACCGCAAACCCACCACGAAAGGAACCTCCAGTGACGATCTCGACGCAACGTGAGACGGACGAAGCCCAGATCCGCCGGCAGATCGGCCAGATCGTTCAAGGACTCAAGGACAAGGACCTCGAGGGCTTGAAGCGCCTCTACACGCCGGAGGTCGTGTCCTTCGACGTCGAGCCGCCGATCCAGCACGTCGGGGTCGCGGCGAAGGCCCGGAACTGGGCCAACGTGTTCGAGTTCTTCGAGACCGTGACCTACGAGGTCCGGGACTTGACCCTCGCCGTGGGCGACGACGTGGCGTTCGGGTACGCCTTTGCCCGCCTCAGCGGCCAACTGAAGAACGGGACGGCCACGAACGGCATGTGGGTCAGGATCACCTACGGCCTGCGGAAGATCGACGGGACCTGGCTGATCGCCCATGACCAGGTCTCGGTGCCCCTCGACATCCAGAGCGGCAAGGGAATGACCGGCCTCGAGCCGTGACAAGCCACCGGGAACGGGCCGAACGCGGCCCGCCGGCGACCGCCTCTCCCGCACCACTGACGAAGACCCCGCGCCGAGTCCGTGCGCGCCACACCCATGGAGATGAATATGAGTATCACCCCAGCGACCGTCGCGATCCCCAGCTACCTGGTCGGAACCTGGAAGGCCGATCCGGCCCACTCCGAGATCGCCTTCTCCGTCCGCCACCTGATGATCAGCAAGGCGCGCGGCCGGTTCACCGCGTACGACGTCACGATCGTCACGGGCGAGGACCTCCTGGACTCGTCGGTCGTCGCGACGATCGACCTGGCGTCCGTCGACACCGGCAATGCGACCCGTGACGACCACCTGCGCACCGCCGACTACCTCGAGGTCGGGAAGTACCCGACGATGGACTACCGCTCGACCGGGGTTCGCCGGACCGACGACGGCTGGATCATCGACGGCGAACTCACGTTGCACGGCGTCACCCGACAGGTGCCGCTGGCCGTCGAGGTGAACGGGTTCGGCCCGGATCAGTGGGGCGGACAACGGGCCGGGTTCTCGGCGACCGCCCAGATCAACCGGCGCGACTTCGGCATCGACATCACCGTCCCGCTGGACGCCGGCGGCGTCGCGGTCGGCGACACGGTGTCGATCGGCCTCGAGATCGAAGCCGTCCTCCAGAAGTGACCCACCCCGGACCGGCGGCGGCACACCGGTTCTACGACGAGTGAGGAGGGTGACTCATGGTCACCGGATTCGACGGGGTCCGCCAGGCCGCTCCGGCCCGGCCCGGTCCCGCGCATCGAACGAGCCCTGCCGGGTGGGTACTGCGGGCGGTCGTCAGTGCCCACACGGCCGCGATATTCGGCCAGCCGGTGTTCGCCGGTATCTACCTCAGCGGCGAGTACGACGGCCTTCGCTTGCACGCGGCGGGCGCCGACGCCACCACCTCCATCGGCTACCTGCAGCTGATCGCGGCGATCGTGGTCTGGGCTCGGCTGCGTCAGGCCGGGCCCTTCCTCGCCACGCTGGCATTGGTGACGGCCGAGACGGTGCAGTACTTCGCCGGGATGGACGGGGCTCTCTGGCTGCACCTGCCACTGGGGGTGCTGACCATCGCGGGGCTCGTCGTGCAGTTCGTCGCCGTGTGGCGGCGGCCGCTCGGGCCGGTCTCACGTGCGGAGGACGACGATGAGTGAACTGACCAGGCGCCAGGTGCTGGGCCTCGGCGGGGCGCTCGGCCTGACCGCGGCCATCGGGCTGTCGACCGCGGCCGCGCTGTCCCGCCATCCGGCCGCCACCGGCGCGCAGTTGCGGAGCGCCGTACCGCTGCCACCCGCGTTCCGGACGCCGCTGCCGCTTCCGCCGATCCTGAAGCCCGTCGGCACGGCCGGCGGCGTCGACCGGTACGAGATGACGCAGCGCGAGGCGGTCGTGGAGATCCTGCCTGGCGTCAGGACGCCGATGTGGACCTACGAGGGCGTCTTTCCTGGACCGACGATCGAGGCCCGCCGCGGCCGGCCGGTCACCGTGACGCACCGCAACGAGCTGCCCGTGCCGACCGTCGTCCACCTCCACGGCGGACACACCACCGCGGCCTCCGACGGGTACCCGACCGACCTCGTCCTGCCCGAAGGCTGGCAGGACGAGGCCCACGGGACGCACCACATGCACGGCATGCCAGAGATGGGCGGAATGCCAGGCATGCGCGATCCGCGGGCCGTGGTGACGAGGTTGACCCGGGACTACACGTTCCCGATGAGCCAACGTCCGACGCTGCTGTGGTACCACGACCACCGCATGGACTTCACCGCCCCCGCGATCTGGCGCGGCCTCGCCGGGCTCCATGTCATCCGCGACGAGATGGAAGAGGAGCTCGGCCTGCCCGCCGGGCCCCGGGAGCTGCCGCTCGTGATCATGGATCGCGCCTTCGACGGCGACGGTGGCCTTCTCTACCCCTCCCTCGACCCCGCCCTGCGCACGCGGCCGGGCGTCCACGAGCCCTACCTTGCCGGGGTCCTCGGCGACGTGATCCTCGTCAACGGCGCTCCTTGGCCCGTCCACGAAGTCGACGCGGCCCGCTACCGGCTGCGCGTCCTGAACGCCTCCAACGCCCGGCATTACGAGCTCGAAGCCGTCACTGACGATGGGCGCCGGCTCGACCTCGTCCAGGTCGGCGCCGACCAGGGGTTGCTTGCCGCGCCGGTCTTGCACCGGTCGCTGCCGATCGCCCCGGCCGAACGATACGACCTGATCGTCGACTTCTCCGGCGTACCGGTCGGCGATCGCGTCAGGCTCGTCAACCGGCTGGGTTCGGGACGCACCCGCGACGTGATGGCCTTCCGCGTCGCCCGTAAGGCCGCCGACCCCAGCCGCATCCCACCCGTCCTCTCCCACGATCTGCCGACCTGGCGCCGGTCGGACGTGGTCCGCGCGCGTGACTTCTCCTTCCGCGCCGGGCGCATGCACGGCGACCACGGCTGGCTGATCGGCGGCCAGCCGTTCGACCCCGCCCGCACGGACGTCACGACCCGCCTCGGCGACGTCGAGGTCTGGCGCCTGATCGCCGACGTACACCACCCCGTGCACCTCCACCTGGTCGGGTTCCAGGTGCTCTCCCGCGGCGGAAGCCAACCGCGCCCACACGACGCGGGCCTGAAGGACACCGTCTCCCTCCGCCCGGGCGAATCCGTAGAGATCATCACGCGCTTCAACGGTTACCGCGGCCGCTACCTCTTCCACTGCCACAACGCCGAACACGAAGACATGGGAATGATGGCCAACCTCGAGATCATCTGACCCGCAGGCCACCCGCCGCCCGGCACGCGAGCCCACTGTTCAGCTGGGTGCGCGGTGTCAGCTGTCGATCGGGCGATTGAGGGTGTCCAGGAGGTGGGTGATCACGGTGTCGGGGGTGCGGGTCCAGTCGGTGGTGAGGATGTGGTGGACTCGCCAGCCTGTCGCGGTCAAGGCTCGGGGGTGCGTGGTCAGGCGCTCGAGCAAGGAATCGGCGGCGAGGCGGTCTGGCGTGTCGACCAGAACCGCGAGGCGATGCCCGGTGTCGCCAGGCAGCTTCAGCGCCAGATCACACCGAAAGACCGACTCGCCCACAGTTGTTTCCACCTCGACACCGTGGGCTTCCAAAGCCACTCGCACCTGTTCGACCACGGAGGTGGTGTCTCGGAGCGAAGCGGTGGGCCTGGAGAGGTTGTAGGGGGCGAGGGCGGCTTTGGCGGCTGGAGTGTCTCCTCGGGAGACGGCGGCGGCGTAGGTGAGGAAGCGGCGGAGGGTGTTGGCGCCGTCGTTGTAGGTGTTGGTGATGGCGTCGGGTTCGATGCTGCTGACAACGACCATGTGCTGGCGGGCACGGCTGAAGATGACGTTCAGGCGCTTCTCGCCGCCGGCGGTGTTGATCGGGCCGAAGTTCATCAGCATCCGGCCGTCCGGTCCGGCGGCGTAGCAGACGCTCATCAGGACGATGTCGCGCTCGTCGCCCTGCACGTTCTCGAGGTTCTTCACGAACAGGCCGACGTCCTGCTCGCCGTGTGTCCGGACCTGCTCGGCCTCGTACTGCGCGCCGAACGCCGGATCCGCGTCGGCCAACTCGTCCAGCGCGCGTTCGATCTCACCTTGCTGAGCCTCGGAGAACGCGACGATGCCCAGGCTCTTGCCGGTCTGCCGGGCGAGCAGCTCGCGCACCAGCCCGGCGATCCACCGAGCCTCGGCCGGATTGGTACGGCGTACATAGGTGCCGTCGACGAGTCGGACCGCCGTGATGCTGCCGGCCAGCAAGCTGTCACAAACCTCAGCCAGGGCAAATGAATCCGACCGCAGCGTCCACGGTGGGGCGACATGCGCAGGCAGCCTGTCCGGCACGGTCGCCAGCCGGCCCTGGTAGAACGCTGCGTTGCTGAACGAGATCAGCGCCTCCGACCGGCTCCGGTAGTGCCAAGTCAGCATCGTCGACGCGAGCCGCAACGCACTGATCGAGAGAAAGCTGTCCTCGGTCAACGCAATCCCCACGTCCTCGGCAGCCTCATCCTCTGTCTCCTGAGCTCCCGTGACCGCCAGCGGGTCGGTTCGGACTTGGAAGTACTGGGTTGGGGGGAGTTGCATTTGGTCGCCGACGACGATTACCTGGGGGGCTCGGTGGAGGGCTGGGATGGCTTCTTCTACTGGGATCTGGCTTGCTTCGTCGTAGATGACGACGTCGAAGGAGGTTGTCAGCGGCAACGTGTCGGAGACTGAGGACGGGCTCATCAGCCAGACCGGGCGAAGCAGTGACACCACCGCGCCGGCGGCTCCCGAGGCGAGGTCCCGGATCGAGCGGTAGCGCATCACCTTGCCGAACTCGTGCTCCAGCTCCCGTCGGCCAGTCGCGAAGGTCTTCTTCCGTGCGCGGTCCTCCGGCGACATCCCGCTCGCACTCAGCTCGGAATGAGCCAGCTCGGTCAGGAAGCGCCGCCGTACGCCGGCCACGACGACATCCGCGTTGACCGTCGTGAGCTCGTCGTACACCAGACTCAGCTCGCCGACGATCGAGTCCACTCGCGCCGACGTCACTTGCAGCGCGGCGGCCGATCGGGATCGGTCCCACTCCGCCGCGCAGATCGCGTACTCGAGCTGCTCCGGCGTCGCATCAAGCCGTTGTACGACGCTCAGCACGGACTCCGGCGCCTCGGCCAGCTCCCGCAGCGCGGGACCGACAGCCCGTACGACGGACTCGGCCGAGGCAAGCCTGAGCGCCAACTCCCGCACACCGGCCACGGTCAACTCGTCGTACTGCGGCACCAGCAGACCGGACGTGGACGCCTCGGCCTGCTCGAGCGCAGAAGCGATCCGGGCCAGCCCGGCTGGAACTCCGGCCCGCAAGGTGATCCGCCAATCACCAAGCCGCGGGTCGCTCCGGATCGCCGAAAGCCTGTCGGACAGCGCACGCGGATCGTCGGTGCCCCATTCGCGACCGGTCTGCTCCGTGTGCTCCCGCACCGCCGCGGTCGCATCGTGCGCTGCGACAAGGTCGGTGAGAGTGTCCACGACGGACGGCCGCACGGCTCGCGCCGTACTGTCGAAGCGGTCCTTGACCAGCGACTTCACCCGGCGCCAGTCGCCGCTGAGGAAGGAGAGCAGGCCGCCTTCCTTGCTCTCGGCAACCTTGAGTGCCGCCTTGGCATCCGCCGGTGCCAGCGGCTCGGACCAACCGGACGCCGAGGACCAGGCCGACCGCTCCGCGGCGACGAGGCGCTCTCGCTCCACCACCGCCGCTGCCAACCGCTGCGCCGCGGCTGAGCCCGGATCGACTACAGAGATGAGCTCGCGATCGGCGAGTGGGCCAAGCACCCGACCGACCTCGCCGAGCGCCCTGGCCTCCTTGACCAGCCAATCGCTCGAAGGGACGCCGGACTCCGCGAGTGCGGCAGCGACCGCAGCCCACTGGTTCTCAAGCGAGCGAGCGCGCCGAGGTGCGCCGGCATCACCCCACAGCGATGGCACGACGTACGCGAGCGGACTGCGCGCGAGCACGCCACCCGAGGCTGGATCCGCAGCAGCCAAGTCCTGTGCGACTCTCCGAACGACCGAGCGTGAAGGCCACCAGGCAGCCGGCGACGGAAGCAAGCCAGGATCCAGGTCCAACCGGTGATCCCGCAGCTCGGCCAGCCGGTTCACGATGTCACGCAGGCCGGGCTCTCCGAGGGCCAGGTGATCCTCGAACGCCGAGACCGTGGCGAGCAGCTGATCCACCCGCGCCACCAGCGAGTCCCGTCGTACGGCAAGCGCATCCAGGTCGTCCGAAGCGGTGAGCCAGCTCTCGTAGGTCTCGCGCAGGCCGTGGACGAACGCCTTCTTGTCCGCCTGCGAGTCGTGAATCAGCGTGCAGAGCCCGTCCAGCCGCCGGCTCGCCAATCGAGCGTGTACGACGTCGAGCGCGGCCCGCTTCTGGCAGACGAACAGCACTCGCTGACCGCGGGCGACGAGGTCCGCGATCATGTTGGTGATCGTCTGCGACTTGCCGGTGCCCGGCGGGCCCTGGATCACGAAGCTCTCACCCCGCTGGGCACGCGCGATCGCCGCGACCTGCGAACCGTCCGCGGGCACCACCAGATGCCGTTCGGCGACGGGCAGTTCGGGCGGCGAGCTGCTGAGCGGCCGCGGCCGGTCGGAGAACAATTGGTCGAACGACGGACACGACTGCCCGGTCGCGAGGAGCTCGTCGTAGTCGCGGACCAGGCCGAGCGTGCGGTAGTTGAAGTTCGCCAGCGACACCGCGCACAGGTCGATGTCCCACGAGTACGGACCGCCCTCGGTGTCGAGCGTGTACGTGTCGGTCTCGATCACCGCCGGCCGCCGCGGTTCGGATCCGAGCGCGATGCTCAGCGGAAGCTCCGGCGCGGCCAGCTGCGAGCGGAAGATCTGTACGCCGAGCGGCTCGTAGTCGCTGCGCCGATAGGAGTATGCGTACTGCCGGCCGCCGAACTCGTGCACGGTGTTGCCGTGCTGCCGGCGGCGGTAGCTGCGCAGCTTCAGCATCGCCCGCTGCCGGACCAGGTCGATCCGCGGCCGTTCCCGCAGGTGCAGCCGCAGTCCCGGCTCAGTCGCCTTGATCTGCTGCGAGAGGCTCTCGTGCAAGTCCGCGATCGCGCGCGGATCGGCGAGATCGACCTTCTCCGGGAGGTTGATCCCGTACAACTGGTGCAGGTGGTGCCGCAGCGTCGGGTTGACCTCGGCGACCGGATCGGTGATGCGCAGCGTGTACGAATCCCGCACGCCGCGCTTCCTGGTCAACTCCACCTTGGCCAGCACCAGCGGCGACGCCAGCCGGGTCGCCGGGTCGTTCTTCAGGTCGTGCCACCGCAGGAACGCCGGGATCAGGCGCAGCTGGTCCTGCCCGTACTCCGCTCGGTCCCGCCTGGCCGTGGCGATCAGCTTGTCCAGAGCGTTCGCGGCGTACGGCGCTTCGTCGTACCGGATCCATTTGCCGAGGGGCTGGGCCTTGCCGAGCAGCGACGCGGCGAGGTCCTCCCGCCAGGTGAACAGCTGTTCGGGGCGGATCGTGCGTACGTCGAGCATCAGCGGGACGGACGACTCGGTCAGGTTCAGCGTCTGCGCGGTGGGGCGGAAGTTCACCAGCCGGTTGCGCCGGGACAGGTCGAACAACCGGTCGCGCAGTGCCCGGAGCACCGCCGTACGACGGTCGGCCGCGCCGCGGGTGATGGCCTCGACGTCGAAGTCGAGTGGTTGGTCGCGATAGTTCTCGAGCTGCTCGATCAGCGAGCGGAGGTCCTGAGCGCGGCGGTGCCGGCTCGGCTCGGCCATCTGGGCGGCCACCGAGACGATGACTGGGTGCAGGCCTGGATCGAGGGCGTAGAGGTTGCCTCTGGCCTCGATCAGCCGGGCGACGTCCTCGGTCCGGGACAGGTCGAGACCGCAGCCAAGGCCGATCAGGAGCTGGCCGAGGCTGAAGATGTCGGTGAGCGGATCGTGGTGACCGACCACGTGCTCCCAGCACTGCCACCCGGCCACGTGCACGGGCGCCGTGATGGCGGCCGCGACCGGCTCGACCACCGTGGTCTTCGGCCGGCCACCGCTGTCGCCGAGATCCAGGTCGGACTGCCGGTGCGCGACTACCTCGAATGCCGCTGCGACAGGCCCTTCGCGGAGATCGAGTTCACGCTGGTTGAGCACCGGCCGGCCGGCGTCCTCGGGACCGAAGCCGAGCCGCGCCTGCTCGTCGACAACAATCCGGTCGAGCCCGCGCAGCGGCGCGACCAAACCGCGCTCGTGCACCGCGGCCGTCGCATGGAACAACGGCAGCACCGCCGCCAGCAATGCGTCGTTGCCGAGCCCGCCCTGCGAGACCGCCAACGCAACGAGGTCCTTGGCGCTCACCCGACCACCTCGTCTGCGGCCTGGGTGAGCTTTGCGCGGCGCTTGTCGCTCCAGCCGAGTTCGTCATCGGCCAGATCGTCGTACGACGTGAGCCGCGCGCGCCGGGCGATCGCCAGCGAGGCGACGAGCCCGGCATCGCCGGTGTCCGGATCGGCCGTGGCCAGGTCCAGCAGCAGGTAGCACAAGTACCGTTTCGTTGCCTCGGTCAACGGACGAGGTCGCGGCAACGGCGCGCCGTCGACCGGCCGCACCGCCAGCGGCTCGTCGAACCGCGGAAACGACGTACCCGGTTCACCAAGGGGCCGATCCGTGAACCCAGCAGCAAAGGTAGCGACGGCGTCCGTACGCAGGCCGTCGGTCTGCGCGATCCAGGCGGCGAAGTCCGCGCTCAGCTCGCGCAGCACCACAGCGTCCAGCAGGTCCGGCGCGTCGACGTCGAGCGGACCGGTGATCAGCGACTCCACGTCCTCACCGGCGAGCCAGTTCTTCAGCGCCCAGGCCCGGGCGACGCCCTCGGGATGGGTCGTGCCCCGGCTCCCTGTGCTCAGATCCAGCTCGTCCGCCTGCCGCAGGTAGGCCTCGGGGTCCGCCGTACTCAGCCCGGTCTGGAGCTTGAGCAACGCGCGGACCGTCGTACTGAGGTCACCGCAGGCCGTCAACGCACCGCGGTCGGCGTACAACTCCGTAGCCAGGCCCCAGCGCCGATGGGTCTCCAGATACTGCGCCGGCGTCCGGGCGTCCCCAGCCGCCGCGTCCAGGAGCCGGTCGACCGCGAGATACGCGCCGTCCTCCGCATCCCACAGCACCCGGTGCGCCAACTCGTGACCCATCACCGCCGTCAGCTCGCCGGGCTCCAACTGATCGAGCAACGAGCCCTCGAAGACGACGATCGCCTTCCCGTCCTGGTGCAGGTAGAACGCATTGGCGTCCCCGTTCCCCCGCACCTGGAAGAACTCGACCTCCGCGTCCACGCCCAGCGCCTCCGCCGCGCGTCGCCCCGCCTGATGCACCGCCGGATGCGCGCTCTCCTCCAGCCGATACGCGTTCCGCAGCAACACGTCGCCAACCCCACCCACGGGCCCACCCCGCAACGCCGCCCACGCGTGCTCATCCACCCGGCGCACATAAGCCAGCACGCTCCGGTGGTACCCCAACGCGGACAACATTCCGTCACCATAACCACGCCCACCGACGAAAGTTCTCGTCAGCGGGTTGGAGGGATGAACTTGGCATGGTGACCGGAGGGGGTGAGGGTATGGCCGAGGCGTTTGGGAAAGCGGGGCAGCAGCCAGCGTTCCTCGGCGCGGGCGGTGGGGAACGCGCGGGCGATCTTGGTTTCGATGGCGTCGAGTTCGCGCAGGTCGCGCAGCCAGAAGGCGACGGCGAGGTTGGCACGGTTCACGACCGAGCAGCACATCCGCGTCTGCGGCATCAAAGCCAGCCCGGCTCCGACCATCTCCAGCTGATGGTGTGGAACGCGGAACCAGACCATCACCGATGCGTTGTAGCCGACCAGGTTGTGCGCGAAGTCCACCCGGGTGCGGGCCCACGGCGCATGCATGATCTGGCCGATCGCGCGGGTGACGGTGGCGACGCTCTTGCCCAGCTCCTCGGCGATCGCCGTCGCGGAACGGCGGATGTCACCGGCCAGGCAGCCGATGACGAGTTCGTGCAGCCGCGTCGGTACGGCGGGCGCGTCGATCCCCGTTACCGGCAACGCCTGCAGAGCCTTCACCTGGCGCTGACTCAGCACGCCGGGCCGCCAACTCGTTCCCTCCTTGAAGAAGGTCCGGGTGAAGTGCGTCCGAGTCCGCCGTACGCCGGGATCCGCGGCCAGCTCCGTCGCGACAAAAGCGTCGACCTCGGCGACCGACGGGCAGGACAGCGTGAGGACCAGGTCCGGACCACCAGACGTGCATTCGATCGTCAGCACCGACGGCGTACGGGCGATGTTGTCGATGACGCTCTCGCGACGACCGGCCTCGCAGTACACCAGGACCAGAGCCAGTACGCCGGTCAGCGGGTGGACGGAGGCGTCGAACCGGCCGTCGCGGCGGTCCGGATCAGCCGGGCTGACCGCGAAGCAGGAGCTCCACACCAGCCCCGTCTCGACCAGCCGGGACCACCGTCGCGACAACGTCGACGCGTCGACCCCCAGGATCGCCTCGAGCTGCGACCAGCCGGCCCGCGGGCTGAGCTGTAAGGCGTTAACCAGCGCGAAATCTACGTCGTCCACAACTCAAAATCCCCGCATGCGTCACAACGGCCACGCAAGTTCTCTGCGATGTCATGACAAGAATTTGATCGTCTGCGCGGACGGCGGAACATCGTCGGTGAGCCACTCGCAACCGCCCTTATCCTGACCCGACCCGGACAGTGTGAGCTCCTCGTCGCCCCCTTGGAGGATCGCTTGTCAGTTACTCCGTTGCTGCAGGTCGACGGTCTGCGGACCGAGTTCAGCACCGATCAAGGACCGGTCACCTCGGTGGACGGCGTCAGTTTCAGCCTCGCGCCCGGCGAGACGTTGTGCCTGGTCGGCGAGTCCGGCAGCGGGAAGTCGGTGTCCGCGTTGTCGATCATGGGACTGCTGGCCCGGAACGGCCGGATCACCGCGGGCTCGGTCCTCTTCGAGGGCCAGGACCTGGTCGGGCTGCCCGATCGGGAGCTGCGCCGGGTTCGCGGGCACGCGATCGCGATGATCTTCCAGGAGCCGATGACCTCGCTGAACCCGGTGCTGACGATCGGCGACCAACTGGCCGAGACGATGATTCTGCACCTCGGGCTGACCAAGGCCCAGGCCCGGCAACGGGCGATCGAGCTGCTCGAGAAGGTCGGCATCCCCCGCGCCAAGGACGTCGTCGACGACCACCCGCACCGGTTGTCCGGCGGGATGCGGCAGCGGGTGATGATCGCGATGGCGTTGAGCTGCGAGCCGAAGCTGATCATCGCGGACGAGCCCACGACAGCCCTGGACGTGACCATCCAGGCGCAGATCCTGCGGCTGATGCGCGAGCTCAGCGCCGAGACCGGTACGGCGATGATCTTCATCACCCACGACCTCGGAGTGGTGGCGGAGATGGCCGACCGGGTCGCGGTGATGTACGCCGGTCAGGTCGTCGAGGAGACGGACGTCTACACCTTGTTCGACGATCCGAAGCACCCGTACACCAGCGCCTTGCTGCGATCGATCCCGCACATCACCACCCCGGCCGGCGACCGGCTCAACCCGATCTCCGGCTCGGTGCCGAACCTGCTGCACATGCCCACCGGCTGCCGTTTCCACGACCGCTGCCTCCAGGCGATGGACCGTTGCGCGACCGAGCCGCCCGAACTTCTTCCGGTTGCCAGCCAGCACTCGGTCCGCTGCTGGCTGTACGACGAAACGGAGGTCCCGGCATGACGGATCCACTCCTGCAGGTCCGCAACCTCAAGCGCTACTACCCGATCCGCAAAGGTGTGATCGCCCGTACGGTCGGACACGTACGCGCGGTCGACGACGTCAGCTTCGACGTGTATCCAGGCGAGACGCTCGGCATCGTCGGCGAGTCCGGCTGCGGCAAGTCCACCACCGGGCGAGCCGTCGTACGGCTGGAAGCACCCACGGCTGGTTCGGTCGTGTACGACGGCACGGACATCGCCGGGCTGTCGACCGCGAAGATGCGACGGCTGCGGACCGAGCTGCAGATGGTGTTCCAGGATCCGTACTCCTCGCTCAACCCGCAGATCCGGATCGGCGAGCTGCTGGCCGAGCCCCTGATCGCGCATAAACGACTCGACCGTACGGCGGCCCACGCGAAGGCCGCCGAGATGCTCGAGACCGTAGGCCTGCCGAAGCTGTACCTGAACCGCTATCCACACGAGCTGTCTGGTGGCCAACGGCAACGAGTCGGCATCGCGCGGGCGCTGATGCTCGAACCGAAGCTGATCGTCTGCGATGAACCGGTCTCGGCGCTGGATGTATCGATCCAGGCGCAGGTGCTCAACCTGCTGAAGGATCTGCAGGGCGAGTTCGGCCTGACCTACGTGTTCATCAGCCACGGACTCGGCGCGATCAAGTACATCAGCGACCGGATCGTGGTGATGTACCTCGGCAAGGTGATGGAGACCGCGACCACCGCGGAGATCTTCGCGCAACCGAAGCATCCGTACACCGAGATCCTGCTCGACGCGTATCCCGAGCCCGACCCACGGCTGCGGGACCGGCAGCGGATCATCGTCGAGGGCGACGTACCGAGCCCGGCCAACCCACCGAAGGGCTGTGTTTTTCACACCCGTTGCCCGTATACGAAGGACATCTGCCGCACCGAGAGCCCACCGCTGGCCGACGGCGTCGCCTGCCACTTCCCACTGGAGGCGGCCGGCAGATGATCGCCTACCTGATCCGCCGGCTGCTGATCGGTATCCCGGTCCTGCTCGGCGTCACCGTGATCAACTTCTTCATCATCAACCTGGCCCCGGGCAGCCCGGCCGACCTGTTCCTCTCACCGACCGCGACCCCCGAGGACGTCGCCCGGACCGAGGCCGAGCTCGGGCTGAACAAGCCGATCTTCGTCCAGTACGTCAACTGGCTCACCCAGTTGCTCCACGGCAACCTCGGCGTCTCGTTCCAGAACCGCGAGCCGGTCACTCAGCTGATCGGCGACCGGATCGGCCCGACCCTGCTGCTGATGGGTACGTCGCTCGTCGTCGCCTACCTGGTCGCGATCCCGATCGGCATCATCGCGGCCCGGCGGCGCAACACGGTCGTCGACTACGGCGTCGTCGGCGCGTCCTTCCTTGGCATCTCGGTGCCGCACTTCTTCCTCGGCCTGGCGATGATCTACGTGTTCGCGCTGACGCTCGGCTGGTTCCCGACCGGCGGCATGCTCACCCTCGGCCGCGGCGGTGGGTTCGCCGATCGGCTGTCCCATCTCGTCCTGCCGGTCGTCGTACTCGCGACGGCGATCGCGGCGAACATGGTCCGGTACGTGCGGTCGAGCATGATCGACGCTTTCGGCCAGGACTACATCCGGACCGCGAAGGCCAAGGGCCTCGGTACTTCGGTGATCACCAACAAGCACGCGCTCCGGAACGCGCTGATCCCGGTCGTGACGGTGATCGGCGTCGACCTGTCCGCGCTGATCGGCGGCGCGATCGTCACCGAGCAGATCTTCCAGTGGCCGGGGATCGGGCTGCTGACGATCCAGTCGATCGGCGCTCGCGACTACGCCGTACTGATGGGCATCAACCTGATCGCGGCAGTGGCCGTGTTCGCCGCCAACCTGCTCACCGACATCGCCTACGCGGTGGTGGACCCGAGGGTCGCTTATGCATAAGAGGGTTGAACCGGAGGCCGGGCGGTCGTCCGCTCGGCTGATGCTGCGGCGGTTCCTCAAGCACCGGATGGCGGTCGCCGGACTGGTGGTCGTCGTTCTGATGGTGCTGATGGCCGCGCTGGCGCCCGTACTCGCGCCGCACAATCCGAACCAGATCTTCGACAAGTTCGAGGCGTCGCCGTCGAGTGAGCACCTGCTCGGCACCGACTCGGTCGGGCGGGACGTGCTCAGCCGGCTGATCTATGGCGCCCGGGTGTCGATGAGCGTCGGCGTCGGAGCAGTCGTCGTGTACGTCGTGATCGGCGTACTGCTCGGTCTGCTCGCCGGGTACTACGGCCGCTGGGTGGACCAGGTGATCATGCGGATCACCGACGTGTTCATGTCGTTCCCGTACTTCATGGTGATCCTGATCCTGGTCAGTGTGCTCGGCCCGAGCCTGCTCACCATCATCGTGGTGATCGGCGTCCTCGCGTGGCCGATGATCGGCCGGCTGGTTCGCGGCAGCGTGCTGTCGATCAAGCAGACCGACTACGTCCAGGCCGCGGTGGCGCTCGGCTACCGGACGCCGCGGATCCTGTTCCGGCACATCCTGCCGAACGCACTGTCGCCGATCATCGTGAACGCGACCTTCGGCGTCGCCCAGGCGATCATCCTCGAGTCCGGGCTGAGCTTCCTCGGGATGGGAGTCCGGCCGCCCGCGGCCAGCTGGGGCAACATGCTCAGCGAGGCGCAGTCGATCACCGTGCTGTCCAGCCAGCCGTGGATCTGGATCCCGCCCGGCCTGATGATCCTGCTCGCCGTCCTCGCCATCAACTTCGTCGGCGACGGCCTCCGCGACTCGATGGAGTCCCGCTCCTAGACCTGCCCCGCCCCCACTGCCCGAGAAGGGACCTCCCATGAATAGACCAAGACGGCTCAGCTGGATAGCGATAACCCCGCTGTTGCTGATCGCATCCTCGTGTGCGGGCGATGCCGGCGGCTCGGCCGGTGACACGCTGTACGTCGGCACGGTCAACCCGCCAGCCAGTTTCAACCCGATCAACCAGGCTGACGTGGCCGGGCAGTTCGCGACGCGGTTCGTGATGGACACCTTGATGGACCAGCCCGAGCCGCTGAAGTTCGTCCCGAAGCTGGCCGAGTCGATCGAGAGCAAGGACAACAAGACCTTCACCGTGAAGCTGCGGACCGGCGCCAAATGGAGCGACGGACAGCCGATCA
This sequence comes from Kribbella antiqua, assembly GCF_004345665.1. Taxonomy (GTDB): domain Bacteria; phylum Actinomycetota; class Actinomycetes; order Propionibacteriales; family Kribbellaceae; genus Kribbella; species Kribbella antiqua. Next base: position 281,814 of record NZ_SLWR01000007.1, on the reverse strand, counting down.
CCGCGAAGGACGTCGTCTACACGATCAACCTGATCGCCAACAAGGACTCGCTCACCACCCTTGGTGGCAACATCGCGCCACTGACCGGGCTCGATGGAACCGGCAAGCTGCCGAAGGGGCAGACCGCCGTACCGGGGCTGAAGGCAACGGATGACACCACGGTCGTGTTCACTACCAAGACGCCGACGGACCCGAACTACGTCAAGGAGATGATCGGCACCAAGATCATCATCATGCCCGAGCACGTACTGGCGAAGACCGCGCCGGCGCAGATCGACGACAGCAAGTTCGCCCAGCTCCCGGACGTGGTCAGCGGCCCGTACAAGTTCACGAAGTACACCCAGAACGCGAGTATCGAGTACGCCGCCAACCCGGACTACTACGCCGGTACGCCGAAGATCGCCAAGCTGATCATGAAGATCATGCCGGCCCCGAACCTGGCCGGTGAGCTGCAGACCGGGTCGATCATGATGAACTCCGGCGGCGGCATCGGGAACGTCCCGTTCCAGGACCTGAAGACGGTGCAGGGGATCAAGGACGTCGACACGTCGGTGAACCCGACGATCGGGTTCCAGACGATCCAGTTCAACGTGAAGACCTTCCCGGACGCGCGGATGCGGCAGGGGCTCGCGCACGCGATCAACCGCAAGCAGATCGTCGACGAACTGCTGCTCGGCAACGGCGAGGTGGTCGACGGGCCGTACACCAGCCAGAGCCCGTTCCTGGACAAGGACCTGAAGACGCTGACCTACGACCCGGCGCTGGCGAAGAAGCTGCTCACCGAGGCGGGCTGGGACTTCAGCCGGAAGATCAACTTCGTCGTCCCGACCGGGAACAAGATCCGCGAGCGCTCGGCCGACATCATGCTGCAGAACTTCAAGGCGATCGGGCTGAACGTCGTCCAGACCAACTACGACTTCCCGACCACGCTGGCCAAGGCGCGGGCGAAGGATCACGACATGGTGCTGATGGGGCTGACCTTCAACATCGACCCGGACGTATCCAACATGTACGCCTCGAACGGCTCCTTCAACCTGACCGGCTACGACTCGCCCGAGACCGACAAGCTGCTGGCGGCCGGCAAGTCCGAGGCGAACACCGCGGCCCGGCACAAGACCTACGACGAGCTGCAGAAGGTGTGGCAGGCTGATCTACCGGTGTTCACCCTCTACTCCGACTACGCCGTGGCAGCGACGAACAAGTCGGTGGCGGTGGGTGGCGCAACCCCGTTCTGGCCGGGCACCGTGGCCAACATCGGGCAGTGGGCCTTCGAGGGAGCGAACTGATGAACCTTGTCGAGGAAGCCGCCGCGATCGCACCTGACCTGATCGGGCTGCGACGCGAACTCCACCAGATCCCCGAGGTCGGCCTCGAGCTGCCGAAGACGCAGGCGCTCGTGCTCGATGCCGTGGCCGGGCTGCCGCTGGAGATCGGCACCGGTAAGGAGCTGACGTCGGTGATCGGCGTACTGCGAGGTGGTCAGCCCGGGCCGACGGTCCTGCTGCGGGGTGACATGGACGCGCTCCCGGTGGTCGAGGAGACCGAGCTCGAGTACATGTCGACCAACGGGAACATGCATGCCTGCGGCCACGATCTGCACACGGCCGGTCTGGTCGGTGCGGCCCGGCTGCTGAGCGCGCATCGCGAAGAGCTGCAGGGCAACGTGATCTTCATGTTCCAGCCGGGCGAGGAAGGGCTGGGCGGTGCCGGGTACATGCTGCGCGAAGGCCTGCTCGCCGCCACCGGTGACAAGCCGATCGCGGCGTACGCCGTTCACGTCTGGTCGCAGGCGGAGAAGGGCCTGTTCCAGACCCGGCCGGGGACGATGATGGCCGGCTCGAACCAGTTGCACATCACCGTCCAGGGCAAGGGCGGCCACGGCTCATCGCCGTACACGACCGTCGACCCGGTGCCGGTGGTGGCAGAGCTCGTACTGGCGCTCCAGACCTATGCGACGCGCAAGATCAACGTGTTCGATCCCGTGGTGATCACAGTGACCCAGCTCGCGGCCGGGATCGCCGTGAACGTCATCCCGAACGCGGCGAAGCTCGGCGCGACAGTACGGACGCTGTCGAACGAGACCTTCGATCAGCTGTCCCGGGAGTTGCCCGCGCTGGCCGAGGGGATCGCGTCGGCGTACGGGTGCACAGTTGATGTCGACTTCAGCAAGCAGTACCCAGTGACGATCAACGATCCCGACGCGACTGTGGACACCGTTGCCGAGCTGGGGCAGCTGTTCGGGGTGGATCGAGTGACGCCGCTGGACAACCCCTTGATGGGGTCGGAGGACTTCTCGATGGTGCTGGACGAGGTGCCCGGCTCGTTCATCATGCTCGGCGCTCGGCCGGACGATGTGGGTGAGGACGGGCCGTCGAACCACTCGAGCGTGGTGCGCTTCGACGACGCCGTACTCGGTGACGAGGCGGCGGCGCTGGCGCAGCTGGCTTTGGCGAAGCTGACTTAGGAACCTGCGGTTGGTCGGCCCGCCAGAGGCCGACCAACCGCAGGGGTTCTTCTAGGAAGGACCCGGGGCCGTCGATCTCGGTGGGATCGACGGCCCCGGGTAGCTCAGCTTGCTTTGACGCGGACCGTATAGGCGCCGCGGCTGCCGTACGTCGAGTAGCCGGTGTCGAGTGGGTCGCCGTACCCGACGTTCTCGATCCGGAGGTAGTAGCGGCCCTTCGCCAGCTCCTTGTCGATACGTCCGGACACGCCGGTCGGTGTGGACGCGTCGTTCTGACCGGAGGCGGGGTTGGACGTGGCGATCACCGTGCCGGCGGAGTTCAGCAGCTGAAGCCGGATGTCCAGGTTCGCGCCGTCCGGAGCGGGCATGGCGTGCATGGTGTACTTGCCGGCCGACACATCGAACCGGAAGACGTCCTTGTCCGCGTCGCTGGCGTAGATGCCCTTCTTCCAGCTGCCGAGCGTCAGCGCCGTCGCGGTGGCGGTGGTATCGCCGTGGTCGTCGGCCCGCAGCGCCAGGCCGTTCTCCGCCACGACGGCGAAGTCGTCCTGCTTGTTGTTGGCATCGGCGTACTCACCCTTGCTCCACTGGGTGATCGCCTTGTTGTAGCCCACGCCCATGATCGGCGCCCAGGCACCGTGGCCCTTGTAGTAGTTCACTGACGAGGTGCCGTCGTGGCTCAGACCGACGTTGTGACCGGCCTCGTGCGACGCGGCCTCGGCGAGGTTCTTCGCGCCGGTGCCGACGCCCTTGGTGAAGACCATCGCGGGCTGGTAGTACGAGTGCTGGCTGGTCCGGTCGTAGACACCGACGTACGCGATGCCACCGCAACCACAGCTGGACTGGTACCAGCTGCTCGGGTCGATGAGTACGCGCGTCCCGTACTGCTGGTCCGCCGCATCGGTCCGGGTGATCGCCGACTCCGGCGGCGCCTGAGTGGTCACGTCCACGTCGAACGGCGCGTAGTCCTCGGCGACCCGAGCCCACACGTCGTGTACGACGTCCTGCTCAGCGGTGCTCCAGTTGCTCTTGTTCCCGTCGGTGTCGTAGGCGGGGACCTTGACCGTTTCGGGCTTGCCGTCGGTGTTCCACCCCGTACCGGTGATGGTGTGGCCGTCGAAGTCCAGGTAGATGGTCCGATTCGAGCCCTTCTTGCTGTGCAGCTCGAAGGCCGGACCGGTCGCGCCGGTGACTGCCGCGGTCGCGAAGCTCGGGGAGGCTTCCGACGTACTGGAGGTGGCTCCGGCGACAGGCTCGCGGTAGAAGAGCGTGCCGTCCTTGTCCAGCCAGCTGGTCTTGTCGGTCGCCAGGATCCGCTCCAGCTGCGGAGCAGGGATCCCGTTGCGCTCGGCCAGCTCGGCGAGTCGCGACTGTACCTTGCCGAGGGCGGCCTTACCCTGAAGCTCCTGGCCCAGGATCTGGTCGATGGGGGTCGGTTCCGGTTGCCGGGCGTCGGCCTGGTTGCCGGCCACCACGGCCAGCGCACCGAAGACAACGGCACCGGCGCCCACCAGAGCACCGGTTCGGCGGAAACGGCTATGCATAAATAGGGGTCCTAGCCTCACTGTGTGACGTGCCTCACTTGCTGTGCGCCTCCGCGCACTGTCCGTAGCCTGCCCCGAACGTTGCCCCGCTGTATATGACTTTCGGCGGAATTAACCTTCGTCTGCTGAGCTGCGGTGGGGCCATCATTGCTGGGGTGGAGGGTCACCAGGAGGGGAGATTCCGATGCGGTTCATGATGATGTTCCAGGCCAGCGAGGCGTCCGAGGCGGGGCAAATGCCGAGCGAGAAGAGCCTCACCGAGATGACCTTGGTGATGTCGGAGATGGCCGAGAAGGGCGTTCTGCTCGCCGGCGAAGGGCTGCTGCCGAGCTCCGAGGGCTTCCGGATGCAGCTCAGCAACGGCAAGCAGCGGGTCGTCGACGGCCCCTTTGCCGAGACCAAGGAGCTGATCGCCGGGTTCTGCCTGATCGAGGTCGGCTCCCGCGAGGAAGCGCTCGAGTGGGGCTGGCGCTGCCTGGCCGCCGACGACGGCAACAGCAGCGGGCTGGAGATCCGGCAGGTCGCCGGCCCGGACGACTTCGGCGCCGAGTTCACGCCCGAGGCGCGGGCTCGGGAGGAGCAGACGTTCCTGAAGGCCGCTGAGAACCTTCAGAAGAGCAACACCTGACGGATCGACGCCCCGGCGGCGAGTTCGTCGAAGGCTTCGTTCAGGTTGTCGAGGTTGACGGTTTTTGTCAGCAACCGGTCCACCGGGAGCCGGCCGGCCTGGTAGAGCGCGATGTAGCGCGGGATGTCGCGGCTCGGGATCGACGAGCCGAGGTACGAGCCTTTCACCGTGCGTTCCTCCGCGACCAGGCTGACGGCCGGCACGCTGAACATCTGCGCCGGGTGCGGCAGTCCGACGGTGACCGTCGTACCGCCGCGGCGGGTGGCGGCGTACGCCTGCTCGAGCACGTTCGCGCTGCCGACCGTCTCGAAGGCGTAGTCGGCGCCGCCCCTTGTTGCCTCCCGTACCTGTTCGAGCGCGTCGTTGTCGCGGGCATCGATCGCGTGAGTGGCGCCGAGGTCGCGCGCGAGCGCGAGCTTCTCCGGTACGACGTCTATCGCGACCACCGGGTGTGCACCGACCAGGACCGCGCCGAGCAGCGCCGACAGGCCGACGCCGCCCAGGCCGAAGATGGCGACGCTCCGGCCGGCTCTCACCTGGGCCGTGTTGACCACCGCGCCGACGCCGGTCATCACCGCGCAGCCGAACAGCGCGGCGATCTCCGGTGGCAGGGTCGGGTCGATCTTCACCGCCGAGCGCGCCGAGACGACCGCGTGGTCGGCGAAGCCTGAGACCCCGAGGTGGTGATGCACGCCGTCCAGACGCCGTACTCCATTGAGAAGCGTGCCGGCGCTGTTGGCCGCGGCGCCTGGTTCGCACAGCGCGGCGCGACCTTCGGCGCAGGGGCCGCACTCACCGCAGGCGGGCACGAAGGCGAACGCGACCGTGTCTCCTGCGGTGAAATTTGGGGCTTCGGAGTGGACGACTTCACCGGTCGCCTCGTGGCCGAGGAGCATCGGCATCACGCGCGGCCGGGAGCCGTCGATCACTGACAGGTCCGAGTGACACAGTCCTGCGGCGCGGATCCGGACCAGCAGCTCACCAGGCCCGGGCGGCGCCAGCTCGACCTCTTCGATCCGCAGCGGCCGGGATTCGGCGTACGGGCTGGGCAGACCCATTTCCCGCAGTACGGCGCCTCGCACGATCATCCGGTGATCCCTTCGAGTGCTGCGCGGATGCGATCCGGGACCGGCACCGGGCGGCGATCCTCCCGGCCGACGAACACATGCACGAACCGCCCGGTCGCGGCGGGCGCGTCCGAGCCCGCGCGGAACAAGCCGATCTCGTACCGCACGCTCGAGTTACCCAGCTTGCCGACCCGCAATCCGGCGTCGACCGTGCCCGGAAATTCCAGCGGCTTCTTGAACGTGCACTGCGAGTCCACACACAGCCCGATCACCCCGCCATCGTGGATGTCGAGCCCACCGACCCGGATCAGAAAATCATTGATCACCGTGTCGAAAAAGCTGTAGTACTCCACGTTGTTCACATGCCCGTAGACGTCGTTGTCCTTCCACCGCAACGTAATCACACTGAAGTGCGGAAAAGACCTACGCTCCATCCGGCCACCATAGAGGCATGACGTTCGTGCTGATCCCCGGAGCAGGATGTACGCCGTGGCACTGGCAGCCGCTGACGGACGAGACGCGATCGGGCGGGACGACCTGCTGTTTCCGGCAGACTTCATGCGGCGGATGACACGAGCGTCTCGGGTTCACGCCGGACGAACTACCAGGCGCCCACTTCCCGATGCTCGGGCATCCGCGGGTAGTGGCCGATTATCTGACGAGCTGAAGGGTGGGACGGATGGGTGTGGTGGAGGGGCGCCAGACGGCGGCGTATGACGGGGAGATCGTCGTGTTTCTGATTGGGATGCGGATCAACTCGCTGCGGGCGGTGCGGGCTTGGTTGCCGGTGGTTCGGGCGATGGGGCCGATGTTGCGGGAGCTGTCGAAGGATCCATCTAGTGGGCTGCTTGGGTTCCGGACGATGCCGACGTGGCGCGGTGTCACCTTGATCCAGTACTGGGAGTCCGTGGAGAAGCTGCAGGCGTTCGCGAATGACAGTGGGCGGACGCATCGGCCGGCGTGGGTGGACTACTTTCGGCAGTCGTTCAAGGGCGGGGCCGCTGGGATCTGGCATGAGACGTACGTCGTGCCGGCCGGGAACACCGAGACGATCTACGGGAACATGCCGCTGACCGGGCTCGGCAAGGTCGCCGGTGTGGTGCCGGTGGGGAAGCGTGGGGAGACGGCAGCCGAGCGGTTAGGTGGCGAGGGAGCAGGTGGGTGAGCAGCCGCAGGGGCGTTGGGCGACGGCGCCGCCGGTGGTCCAGGTGAGGTCGGTGATGATGCGGTCCACGGTTTGATCCAGGGTGCTGGAGGGTTCGATGATCTGCTCGCCCTCGACGCCCAGGAGGTCGTTCGGCTGGTACCAGTCGCGCATTTGCTCCGGGGTGGCCTTCCCCAGTGGCTTGGTGGCGTGTCGCCGAAGCGTCTCTTCGAAGGAGAGCTGGAAGTAGTAAACGCCTGTCACACCCGCGTGGTCCGCGATCAACTGGTGCAGCATCTCGCCGTACGTCGGTTTGTAGAAGATGCCTTCCAGGATCACGTGGTAGCCGTGGTCGAGGGCGTAGCGGGCGGTCTGGTCGATCAGGGCGATGTTGGGGGCGCCGGCGCGATCGTGTTCGCGGAGCAGGATCCGGCGTAGGTAGTCCTGTTCGACCCAGGCGACCCCGCGCCCGACTCGCCGCCGTACCTCCTGCGCCGTGGTGCTCTTGCCGGATCCGGAGTTCCCCCGCAGTACCACCAGCCGCGTCGTAGCATCCCCAAGTTTCGCCACCCCGGAGACCCTAGACCACGCCGGAGCTGCGCGGCAGGATCCGACCGCGTCGAACATCCCTCGCGCCGGCATCTCACAGATCCCGCCACGCTCGCTGCTCTCGGTTGTACTGCGATAGCGAAAGGACGATGGCATCTACCAGGGCAGAAGCGCCGCTCTGCGGCAGACAGAAGGTGAACCTCAGGCCTTCTTCCGCGGCCTTCTCGTCATCACAGATCGACCGGCGTACCGACCGGTGGCACCGGGTGGGTGCCGGTGTGGTCGACGTGGAAGCGGAACCCGTGCGGGCTGGTCCACTCGATGCCGCCGGTGGGCAGCCTGCGGCTCTGCCATCCGCCGAAGGTTTTGGCGCGGTGGTGGAGTCGCCCGAGCGGTATGAGGTTGTCGGGATCGGTCTGACCTGGTGGACCGGTCCGGTCGTACGGCGTGATGTGGTCCTGGTCCATCCGGGTGGTCGCCTCGGCCGCGCCGTACGGGAACATGTCGACCGGGTGCCGGAGCCGGACGCGTTCGCGGATGCGGTCGGGGATTTCGTAGCTGTGGACATTGACCTGTTCGGCCAGGTCGATGACGGGCTTGACGACGATCTGGTCGTGGCCGAGCAGTTCGCTCAATTGGTTGAGCAGCAGCGGTCCGAGTTCTTCGACCCGGAGCACGCCGTTGCGGGTGGCAAGTGCCTTGTCGGTGAGGTGGACGTACAGGGTGTGCCGGTTGGCGCGCTGCCCGGTGTCGGCGGCGAGGCCGTGGCTGTAGGCGTGCTGCTTGAGCGCCGCGAGCCTGGCCGGAAGTGAGCCCGCCAGGGTCCGCCGCGTAAACGCGTCCGACTCGTACGGCGGCATGCCTGATGCACCGGAGTCGGCCGCCGTGCCGTGGTGATCCGGGTCGTCCCAACCCTCCGGGCCCGGATCGTCATCGGAAACGGCCCAATCGGCCGGAAGGGCCGGGTCCGAGGCATCGGCGCGAGCGTCGTCGTCGGTCTCCGCGTTGCTGTCAGGGCCGGTGCTGGTGGGCTCGCCGCTCGGGCTGCTGCTGTCGGGTGCGCAAGAGTCTTCGCTGACGACGGCATCGTCGGTGGGGTCACAGCGAGGGTCGGTGTCGGTCTCCGCGTCCTGATTGATATGGCCTGCGAGGGCGTCGACCGGCTCGTCGTGGCCAGTAGGTCGGTCGTTCGGCGCGGGCCAGTGGTCACTGTTGGGGTAGTCGTCCTCGGCAGGCCAGTCGTCCGGCGGCTCGGTGGGGCCGGTGTCCTCTGTGGTGTGGTCGCTGTCGCCGCGGGCGGGTGTCGTGGACAGGTTGTCGTCGTTGTCGGGGATGTGGGGCCGGGTGCGGGCGAGGTAGCGGGCGACCTGGAGGAGGTGGTGGGCGGCGGCCGGGTCGGCGATCCAGCCGATCGCCTTGGCGCGGCGCTCGTCCAGGGAGTCGGGGTCGCCGAGGATCTTCAGGGCGTGGGCGATGTCGTTGATGGTGGCGTCGAAGCGGATCACGTCGCCGGCGGCGGCGCGGACCCAGAACCGTTTGGTGCCGTGGTCGTCGGAGGGGCCGACGTAGACGCCGCGGGCTTTGGCGACCGCCTCGGCGTGGGCCCTGGCCAGGTCGGGGTCGGCCTCCCACATGGCGGCCTTCACGATGGTGGCCAGTTTGGTCGGGGTGACGGTGTTGACGATGCCGACGACGCGGCGGTCGACGATCGCGGCCGCCTCCAGCGACAGCGACAGGCAGGCGTGGGCGATCTTGCGGGCCCGCCACGCGACCGCGTTCCCGGCCAGCACGGCGGCCCAGATCCTGGGCAGCCGGTGCCGCAACGCCAACGCCTCACCGATGAAGGAGGCGGCCGCGCCGGTGGACATCCGGGTGACGGCGCCGAACTCGACCGGGGCGAACTCGGCCACCCCGGGGCAGCCGTCACCGCCGTACACCTTCAAGCGTTCGGTGCCGGGCAGCACCTCGCCGCGGTCGGGGGCGTGGTCGATGACGGCGTGCCGGTCGGCGTAGGCGAGGGCGGCCTCGAGCAGCCGCACCGCCGCGTGTTCTTGGACGTCGACGAACTGCGCCGCGGCGACCAGCAGGTCCGCGGTGTCGAGCTCATCCAGGTCATCGTCGAACATGTATCCGAGCATATGTTCGATTGGATGCCGAGGCAAATCAGCCAAGGCCGGAATCCCCTTATCCACAAGGGGATTCCGTCACATTCGAAGCCGCTACAAAAGTGGTAGGCAGCAGACTCGGCGCTCGTGTGACGTGCCGAGTCTGGTTTGGGACGGAGCAGCATGCACGCGAGGTCCGGCCACCTGGTGCGGAACTGTCCGGCTAGGCTGCGGGGGTGCGGTTTGTCCGGGATCTGGTGACGCTGTTGCGGCGGTGGGATTTCCGGCGACTGTTCGCGGTGCGGCTGACGTCGCAGTTCGGGGACGGGGTCTTTCAGGTCGCGCTGGCGTCGTACGTGTTGTTCTCGCCGGAGCGGGCGCCGGATGCGGGCGCGATCGCGGGGTTGTTCGCGGTGGCGCTGCTGCCGTACTCGGTCCTCGGACCGTTCACCGGCGTGCTGCTGGACCGGTGGTCGCGGCGGCAGATCCTGTTCGGGGCGAACCTCACGCGGGCCGGGCTCGTCATCGTGGTCGGCGTGATCGTGGCGGCGGGCAACGCGGGCGTGCCGTTCTACCTGGCCGTCTTGCTGACTCTCGGAGTGAACCGCTTCCTGCTCTCGGGACTCTCGGCCGGCCTGCCGCATGTCGTCGACCGTGACGAGCTGGTGATGGCGAACGCGGTCACCCCGACCTCCGGTACGGCGTCCTTCCTCGTCGGCGGAGGCGTCGGTGCCGGGGTGAAGCTACTCGTCGACTCGGATCTCGCCGTACTCGCGCTGACGGTCGTCGTCTACACCGCAGCCGCCCTGCTCGCGCTCAGGCTGCGACGCGACCAGCTCGGCCCCGACCTGAACGGCGACGAGCCAGGTGTGCTCGAGGCGATCCGGACCATCGCCAACGGCCTGATCGACGGCGGCAGGCACCTGAAGCAGCGCAAGCAGCCCGCGCTCGGGCTGGCCGCGATCGGCTCGCTCCGGTTCTTCTTCGGCCTCGTCACCGTCGCGATGATCCTGCTGTACCGCAACTACTTCTACGGTCCCGACAGCCTCGACGAAGCGTTCGGTGCGCTCGCAATCGCGACCGGCGCGGTCGGCGCCGGCCTGTTCCTCGCCGCGCTCGTAACGCCGTGGGCGACCCGGGTGATGACTCTGCGCCAGTGGATCACGCTGCTGTTCGTGGCTGCCGCCGTGGTCACCGCGATGCCGCTCGGCCTCTACACCCAGCCCGCGATGATCGTCGGTGGATTCCTCACCGGCTTCTGCGCGCAGGGCGTGAAGATCAGCGTCGACACCCTCGTCCAGACGGGTGTCGACGACGTCTACCGCGGCCGGGTGTTCTCGCTCTACGACATGATCTTCAATGTCGGGCAGGTCTCCGCAGCCGCGCTCGGCGCGGTGATCCTGCCCGACAGCGGGAAGTCGTACCCGGTGCTGGCCTTCATCGTGGTCGGCTTTGCCCTGACCGCGCTGGTCTACGCGCGGCTCAGCGCCGGCGGTTCAGGTGCCGCGCAACGCGGTGATGGGCTGGATGGCGGAGGCCTTCCACGCGGGGTACGTGCCGGCGACCAGGCCGATGAACGCACCCAGCAGGGGTGACCCGAACGCCAGCCTGTTGTCCAGAATCGGTGTCCAGTCCCGCACCCACGACACCCCGACAGTCAGCAGTACGCCGACCGCCGTACCGAGCAAGCCACCCAGGAAGCCGACGATCACGCTCTCGACCAGGAACTGCATGGCGACATGCCGCCGAGCAGCGCCGAGAGCTCGACGCAGGCCGATCTCGGAGATGCGTTCCAGCACCGAGAGCAGCGTGACGTTCGCGATGCCCAGACCACCCACGAGCAGCGCGACGGCACCGAGCAGCAGGAACAACGCGTTCAGGTCCGACTCGACACCCTTGCGTACGGCGCCCTGCTTCGGCGGAGCGTCGACGCGGAGAGCGCTGGGATTGTTCGGCTCGATCGCGACCGGCGCCTGCCCGGCGATCAACTGGGCCGCACCGACCTGAGTGCGGATCTCGACCGCGTCCGGCGATTCCAGGTCGTACGCCGTCTTGGCCGCGCCGTTCGGCATGATCACGGCATCGTTCAGCTCGGCCCGGCCGGTGACGGAGTCGAGGATGCCGATGACCGTGTACGGCTCCTCGCCGATGAACACCGCCGGCTGGGAGTCGACCCGGTTGATGCCGAGCCGCTCGGCCGCATGCTTGCCGAGCACAACAACCTTGTCGCCGCGCTGGTCATGCCCCGCGTCGAAGAACCGCCCGGTCTTCAGCACCCCACGCACCGCGTCGAACAGTCCGGCCGAGCCTGCCATCACCTGCAACGCATAGCCGTCCTTCTGGCTGTCGAGCGCGGCCACGCTGCGGACGAGGTCGTCGCCGACGTCGAGTGCGCTGACCGTGCCCGCGGCTTCCACACCGTTGAGCCGCCCGATACGATCCGGCGCGTCCCACGGCAGCTGAGTCGCGGCTTCACCCTCCTGCCCACCTTTGTCATCAGGCTGTACGACGACTCGCGTCGCCGCCGCCAAGTCGAATCGCTGGGTGATCTGCCCGGCCGCGGTTTGACCGAGCCCGACGGTTCCCACCAGCGCGGCGATCCCCAGCACCGTCCCCAGGGTGGTGAGGATCAACCGCGTCGGCCGGGCCGCAACGCCCGCCAGCGCTTCGTCCAGCAGATCGCGGACGGCGGGGGCGCTCCGCCGCCCCCCGGCGCGACGGACGAGGCCGGCGAGGGCGAGCCGCGGACGCAGCCGGCGACGGCTGCGCCGCGACGTGGTCGGCCCGCCGGCGGGATCCGGGAGGCCGGTCTGTGGGGTCACCACTGGAGGGTTCCGTCGACGATGCGGACCTGACGCTGGGCCCGGCGGCTGACGTGGTCGTCGTGGGTGATGACGGCCAGCGTCATCCCTTCGTGGTGCAACTCGTCGAACACTTCGAGGATCGCCTCCGCGTTGGCGCTGTCCAGGTTGCCGGTGGGTTCGTCCGCGAGTAGCAGACTCGGTTCGGCCACCAGCGCCCGGGCGATCGCGACCCGCTGCCGCTCACCACCGGACAGCGTGGTCGGCGCGAACTCCATCCGGTGCGCCAGTCCGACCCGCTCCAGCGCCACCCGCGCCCGGGCCAACCGCTCCCGCCGCGGCACTCCGACGTACACCATCGACAATGCGACGTTCTCCAGCACGGTCCGGTGGTCGAGCAGATGGAACGACTGGAACACGAACCCGATCCGCTCACCCCGCAGTACGGCGCGACGCCGCTCCCTCAGGCTCATCGTGTCCACACCGTCGAGCCGGTAGACGCCGCCGGTCGGGTTGTCGAGCAGGCCGAGCAGATGCAGCAGCGTCGACTTGCCCGACCCGGATGGCCCGACGATCGACAGGTACTCCCCCTGCCCGATCGTCAGGTCGACATCCCGGATCGCCCGGACCTCCGGCGGTCCGGGGAAGAACCGTCGTACGCCGATCATCTCCACCACCGGAGCCGGCAGTGCGACGGCTGTCGCGGTCATCGTCCCACCACCACTTGGTCGCCCTCGGAGAGCTTGACGTCGCCGGTCGGCGTGACCTGTGCATAACCATCGGCCGACAGCCCGACCTTCACCGGGACGAGCTCGACCTTTCCGTCCCGCAGTACCTCGACGCGTGATCCGCCGTCCGATCCCGACGACACCGCGGCCACCGGTACGGCGAGGACCTTGCCGCTGGTGCTCTTCACGGGGATCGTCACCCGGACGTTCGCATCCCGCAGCAGGGTCAGCTGCCGCGCGGTCAGCTTGTTCGGCGCGACGACGACGTCGTACTGGTCACCGTTGCGCGTCACTCGCTTGACCTTCGCGGCGACCGCCGTACCGTCGCCGAGATCCAGAGTCGCGGCCATGCCCGCCTTCAGGCGCTCGGCGGTCTGTGCGTCGACCTTCAGTGTCACCACGAGCGAGGCACCGCTGGCTGACATGACCACGCCGTTGACGGTGCCGCCACGCTCGACCTTCACGTCGTCGACCCGGCGCGGCAGCGTCTTCACGTAGACGATCTCGGAGACCGGTAACGGCGTACCAGCTTTGAACTCGGCCTCGTTGAGCGCGTCCTGCGCGTCGTTCAGGTTCTCCTCCGCGTCGTCGACCGCGCCCTGCTGGACGGACGTGTCCGGAGACTTGGCGGCCTTGGCCTGCTTGAGAGCGGCTTTGGCCTGACGCAGTGCGTTCTTCGCTTGGTCGACGGTCTTCTTCGCGGCGTCGACCGCCTCGGTGAGCCGCTCGTCCGCGACCGGAGCGTCGTACCCGGCCTTCTCGTAGAGCCGTTCGACGGCCTCCGCTGTGTCGCTGTCGTACTCGCTGTCCACATCGCCCGGATCGAACCCAAGCCGGTCCAGCGTCTGCTCGAGTTGCAGCACGTCCGGACCCTTGCCGCCCGGCGACAGTGTGCGATACATCGGCAGTACGCCGGCAAGCCCGATCACCGGGCGGCCGGTGATCTCCAGCAACGCCTTGCCCTCGGTGAGGGTCGACCCGACCGCCGGCACCTTGCCGGTGACGATCGGCGCCGTGGTCAGCCCGCTGGTCTCGACCCGGATGTTCACCGCGCCGTCGAACGAAGCGTCACCGCGGCCGACCACCTTGCTGGACAGCGCCTTCTTCTCCACCGGCACGGTGATCTGGGATGCCTTCGGAGCCGCCGTCTTCGCGGCCGCGTCCTCGGGCGAGGTGATCCGGGTGCCGGCGGCGACGCCCACTCCGAGCGAGACCGTCGCCACCGCGGACACCCCGACCAGGACCCGGCGCCGGGATTTGGGCGATGCGGTCACCGGCTCGCCATTCCGTCGCGGTACGCCTCGAGCTCGGCCTTGTGCTGCGTGACGAACTCTTTCTCCAGCTCGTACTGCACCTTCTTGTACGCGTCGTCGTACACCTTGGCCCGGCACTTCTGATCGTCGGTGGCCAGCGCGATCTCGAACTTCCGCAGGTCGGCGAGCTTCGCGGCGTCGACCTTGTCGAACGACGGCGGGCCCTTGACGACCTTGCCGTTGCTGTTCGGCTGGTTGCCGGTCAGCTGGCCGAGTTTCTCGCTGACCTTCTGCCGCGGCTCGTCGATCTTCTTGAAGCCGCTGTGGCCGGCGTCGGCGAGGCAGTCGGACCAGGCGCTGGTCGCGTCGACCACGCGCTGGTCGGACTCGATCCGCTTCATCAGCGCCTCGATGTCCTTGAACAAAGACTCGTACTTGTCCATCTCAGCCTTCGGGTTCTTGCCGTAGACCTCCTCGGCCGCCTTGCCCCGGCAGCCGAGGTTCTGGCTGCTGTTGTTCGTCGGGCCGCTGCCCTCCTTGGGCGCGATCACGACGGCGCCGGGGCCGTTCGCGTTCGGGCCGTTGAGCGCGACGTCGTACGCCTTCTGGGCCTTCGGCGAGAGGGCGTTGCGGATCTTGGTGTTCGGGTTGGTGTCGTCGGCGCCGGACATGGCCTTGGACCAGTCGATGGTGCTGATGCCGTAGCCATACTGCTGGGCGAACTTGTCCGCCGGCAGGTTGAACGCGTCGTTGAACTTGCTCTTCGGCTGCGCGTCCGGCGGTACGGCGACGTACTCGAAACCGGCCGCCTTCATACACGCGGCGGTGGCGTCCTCGACCTTGCGCTGCTTGGCCAGCTCCGCCTCGGTCGGCTGCTCGCCACCACGGATCGCCACCCGCATCCCGCCACCGGCCGAGCTGCTGAAGCCTTCGCCCATGTACTCCGCGAGCGGGCTCTTGTCGCTGTTCTGGTCACCCGTCGCAGCGGGCTCCTTCGCGTTTCCACACCCGGCCAGGGCCAGGACAGCCACGAGGGCGAGTGCTTTCCGTGAGGTTCTCATGGCTGTGGAGCGTGCCGCCGGCGCTGTGAAGAACCTGTGAAGGACCGATATGCACCGGGTGCTCTCAGTCGATCTTCATCGGATTCTCATGAAATTCGGCGACATTGAGGGGTATGCCAGCCCGGATTCTCGTCGCCGAAGACGATCTGAAGCAGGCGGAGCTGATCCGGCGGTATCTCGAGCGGGAGGGGCATCTCACCGTCGTCGTGCACGACGGGCGGGCCGCGATCGACGAGGCCCGCCGGCGCAGCCCTGATCTGCTGGTGCTCGACGTGATGATGCCGAAGGTCGACGGCCTCGACGTCTGCCGGGTGCTGCGAGCTGACGGTGACGTGCCGATCATCATGCTGACCGCCCGCTCCACTGAGGACGACCTGCTGCTCGGCCTCGACCTCGGCGCGGACGACTACCTGACCAAGCCGTATAACCCGCGCGAACTGGTCGCCCGGGTCCGGACCGTGCTGCGCCGCACGAGGAGCCGGGCCGAGGGAGAGGTGTATCGGGTCGGCGAACTGGAGATCGACCCGACGCGGCACGAGGTCCGGCTGTCCGGCAGGCTGGTCGACGTGACTCCGGCGGAGTTCAAGATCCTGGCGTGCCTGTCGGCCTCACCCGGGCGGGCCTTCACTCGGCAGCAGTTGCTCGAGCACGCCTTCGGGTTCGACCACTACGTGTTCGACCGGACGATCGACGTACACGTGATGAACCTGCGGAAGAAGATCGAGCCGGCTCCCGGCACTCCGTCGTACCTGAAGACCGTGTACGGCGTCGGCTACAAGTTGGCAGACAAGGTCGTGCCTGATGCGTCGTAGCGTGCTCGTCCGCTTCCTCGGACTCTCTCTCGCGGTCGCACTTGGTGCGGTGATCGCGACCGCGCTGATCGCGACGTACAGCACCTCGGAGCAGCTGCAGGGCGAGATCGATGCGAACACCGGCCAACTGCAGGTCGACGGCGAGATCTACTCGAAGCTGTCCGCGTACGCAGCCGACCATCCGACCTGGTCCGGTGTCGACAAACTCGTCCACAGGCTCGCCGACGAAACCGGCCGGCGGATCGCGCTGACCGAGCCTGACGGCACCGTGATCGCCGACTCGGCCCGGGTGCTCGGCGCCAGTCCCGACCTCCCTTCGGTGCCGGCGGCAACCGTCGACGCGAGGAACCAAGGCGGCGCGGTCTTCACCGGCGCTGTCTCCCGTACGACGTTGATGGAGAAGTCCGGCGCGATGGTCACCTCCGTCGCCAGCCCCGCGCCGTACCTCCTCTACCCGGGCTGGGGCATGAGCGACGAGGAACGCCGGGACCGCGAGCAGCTCGCCGAGAAGGCCGCCGCCTGCTACAACGCTTCGGGTCGCAAGGCGACAGTCGCGCGCGGAGACGGGAACGTCGCGCCGCAGGTCGTCGTCGAGTCGGAGAAGTCCGGGAAGCCTGTGAGTACGGTCAAGAGCGAGAACACGCTGCAGGTCCTCAAGCCCGGCCAGGCGGCATCCGACCCGTGCTTGCCGGCTGCACTCTATGCGCCGAGCGCCAAGGCGAAGATCGTGAACGACGACGAGATCCGCCGCGCGGTCGAGTGCCTGGACAAGACCGGCGAACCGTACCAACTCGTCGCCGACAACGGCCTGCGGACGGTGCTGCCCAAGGACAAGGCCCTGATGACGAAGGCCTTTGCCGACTGTACGAAGGAGGCCCGGTCGCAGGCCCTCACGCCGTACGTCGCTCCGTCGGCCAAGCTCTACCTGGGTGCGAAGAGCACGTTCAACGTGTTCTCCGGTGAGGGACTACTGCGGACCGCGGCGACCGCGCTCGGCGTGCTGCTGATCGCGGCACTGGTGATGCTCTTCGCCGGTCGCCGGCTGGTGCGGCCGATCGTGGCGCTCACCGGCGCGGCGCAGCGGATGCGGAACGGCGACCACGCGGCCCGGGTGCCGGTCTCGGGCCGGGACGAGGTGGCGCGGCTCGGGCATGCGTTCAACGCGATGGCGGAGTCGATCCAGCGGCACGATCATCAGCGGAAGGCGATGGTGAGCGATGTCGCGCATGAGCTCCGCACCCCGCTCGCCAACATCAAGGGCTATCTGGTCGCGTCGGAGGACGGCGTCGTACCGCTGGATCGTGAACTTGTGATGTCCCTGCTGGAGGAGACCGGGCTGCTCGAACACCTGGTGGCGGATCTGCAGGACCTGGCCCTCGCAGACGCGGGCATGCTGCGGATCCACTCGTCTCCGCGCGACCTGTCCGAGCTGGCCCAGCAGGTGGTGAGCGCACACCGCCCCGCCGCCGAGACCGCCGGTGTGACCTTGACCGCGGACGCGCCTGGCCCTGCTCTCGCATCGGTCGACGGCGCTCGGATCCGCCAGGCACTGGGCAACCTGGTCTCGAACGCGATCCGCTTCACCCCGTCCGGCGGCCAGGTCGTGGTCGGCGTACGACGTACCGGCGACGGCTACAACCTCACCGTCACCGACAACGGCACCGGCATCGACGCGGAACACCTGCCGCACCTCTTCGACCGCTTCTACCGCGCCGAACAGTCCCGCAGCCGTACGACGGGCGGCAGCGGGCTGGGCCTGGCCATCACCAAACACCTGGCCGAGGCCCACGGCGGCCACATCACCGTCACCAGCCGCCTCGGCTCCGGCTCGACCTTCACGATCTGGATCCCGGCTGGTTAACCTCGGGACCGTGGCCAGGTCGAGGAAGGCGCGCGTTGCCGACGTGCATGAGGTGGCGCTGGGGATGCCGCATGTCACGGTCTGGGCGGAGCGGGACACCGAGCGGCCGGTCTACCAGGTCGGCGGGAAGTCGTTCGTCTTCTTCCGGAACCCGCGGCCGGACGCCTTCGACCCCGACACCGGTGAGCGGTACGACGACGTGATCGTCATCTGGGTCGAGTCCGAGGAAGAGAAGCAGGCCCTGGTGTCGGACGAGTCGAACCCGTTCTTCACCACGCCCCACTTCGACGGCCACCCCTCGGTGCTACTCCGCGGCAGCCGCATCGGCGAGCTGACCAAGCAGGAGCTCACCGAGGTGATCCAGGACGCCTGGCTCTCCCGCGCCTCCAAACGCCGCGCGACGACCTGGCTCGAAGAACATCGGCTGAGCTGACCCGCTTCTCGCTGTCACACTGAGCGCTGTGAGCAACCCACCGCCGGAGGGTCCAAGCCAGAGCCCCGGCAGGCAGTCGCAGCCGTACCAGCCGTCAGGCTACCAACCGGGCAGCTATGGCCCTGGTGGACCGGCGGCGCCGAACTACGGCCAGCCTCCCCGGGAGAACCGGGCCGGGCTGGTCATCGTGCTGATGCTGGTGCTGCTGATCGCGGTGCTGGGCGTTGGTGGTGTCCTCGCCTACCGTCTGGTCCAGAAGGAGACCTCCTCGGCTCCCGACCCGGTTACGTCGGCCGCGCCACCGGCCAGTTCACCGACGCCACAGGGCTCGGTCCCGCAGCCGACCAAGACGATCCGGCCACCGACGACCAAGCCACCGACCAAGCCACCCGCCAGCACGCCGGCGAAACCGTCAGGGACCGTGGGCGAGCTGGCCCGGCGGTTTGTTGCCCAGCTCAACGCGAACAACCCCACGGCCGCAGCCGCACTCGCCTGCCAGAGCTCAAAGCAGCTGATCCCCACCCTCATGCTGGCGCAGCTCGAACCGCCGACCAGGCTCACCATCGGCACCCCGGTCGGTCAGCAGACCACCTTCGTGATCCCGCTGTCCGGCACCACCAAAGGCTCGACCGTCCAGGGCGTCATCGTGATCCACAGACTCGGCACCGAACCACTCTGCGTCCGCGCCTTCCAGGTCACCGCCCGCTAGCGGTTTGGGGAGCGCTACCCACCTGAATCGACCGGCCAGACTCCCCAGTCGATCCCTGACTAGCGGGGGGCGAGGGCGCGGGCGGTGTGGAGGAGGTCGGTGCCGGTTGGGAGGGTGGCGATGATCGGGGTGTCGAGGCCGTTGGCGACATAGCGGTTGATGTGGTCACGGCACTGTTCGGGTGTGCCGTGGACAATCAGGTCGTCGATGACCTCGACGGGTACGGCGGCCATGGCGGCGTTGCGGTCGCCGGTGGACCAGGCTTCGCGCATCTCCTTCATCGCGGGGCCACGGCCGAGCCAGTCGTGGAAGGCGGCGTAGCCGGGGACGGTGAGGTAGGTCGCGATCAGGAAGCGGCCGATGTTGCGGGCCATTTCGGCGTCCTCGGTGACGCAGACGAAGATTCGCGCGGCGAGTTCCTTGTCCGGTCCGAGCTCGGCACGTACCTGGCGTACGTCGTCCGCCGACAACCAGTTGGTGATCGCACCATCGGCCTCCCTCGCCGCCAGCCGCAGCATCTGCGGCCGCAGCGCCGCGAGCATGATCGACGGCGGCACCTCCGGCGCCTTCTCCAGCCGGAACCGCCGGATCGTGAAGCTGTCGAACTCCCC
Organism: Kribbella antiqua; assembly: GCF_004345665.1. Lineage (GTDB taxonomy): Bacteria > Actinomycetota > Actinomycetes > Propionibacteriales > Kribbellaceae > Kribbella > Kribbella antiqua. The sequence continues at coordinate 262,044 of NZ_SLWR01000007.1, read as the reverse complement.
GTCCACCTTCTCCCCGGCGAACGCCTGCCGCAGGAACCGCAGTACGTCGCGAGTCCGCGCCAGCGGCGGGTCGTACGCGATCCCGTTCCACCCGGTCACGATCGTCTCGGACGACGCCCCGATCCCGAGCACGAACCGCCCCGGCGCCAGCTCGGCCAGCGCCGCCGCACTCATCGCCAGCGCCGCCGGCCCCCGCGTGTGCACCGGTACGACGGCCGTCCCCAACCGAAGCCGGCTGTCCCACTCGGACGCGAGTACCAACGGAGTGAACGCGTCCGCGCCGGCCACCTCGGCCGACCACAGGTCCGTGTAACCGAGATCGAACAGTTCGGCGATCAGCGGCCGGTGGTCCCGCAGCGGTACACCGGTCAGTGGAACGGTCAGGCCCCAACGCATTCAGATCATCCTCTTCAGCAACGGCAGTGGTGCGTACCGAAACACCCGCGCGAGCGGGCTCCACGGCCAGGAAGGAACGTACGCCTTCGGCTTCTCCGCCTCGATCGCGGCGACGATCGCCCGTACGCCGACGGCCGTGTCCACGATCAGCGGGGTATTCGCGACGTGTTCGTTCATCTCGGACCGAATGTAGCCGGGGAAGATCGTGCTGACCTTGATCGGTTTGCCGAGCAGCTCAAGCCGCAGCCCTTCGGCCAGCGACGCCAGGCCGGCCTTGGTCGCGGCGTACGTCGTCACCGTCTTCGGCAGACCTCGGACGGCGGAGACGGACGAGATGAAGACGAGGTGACCGGCGTTCCGGGCCCGGAAGAGTTCCATCGCGGCCTCAGCCTGAGCGAGAGCGCCGACAAAGTTGGTCATCGCGGTCTGCCGGTTCGCGTCGAACCGGCCGGTGCCGAGCGGCGCGCCCTTGCCGAGCCCGGCGTTGACGATGATCCGGTCGAGTTGCCCGAGCTCGGCATCAGCCTTGCGGAAGACCTCGAAGACCTGGTCGTGGTCGTTCACATCGAGCTTGTGGACAACCACCTCGAGCTGTGGATGATCCGCGATCAACTCTTTGCGCAGTGAGTGCAGCCGGTCGTCGCGGCGGGCGGTCAACGCCAGGTTGTGGCCCTTGGCGGCGAACTGCCGCGCCATCTCCGCACCCAGCCCTGCACTCGCCCCGGTGATCAGGATGTTCCGCCTCATGGAAGCCTCATCTGTAAGAAAGCAGTTCGGTGCCGTCGAGATGTGCGTGTTCGTTGTGGCTCACGACAGTCAGCCCACTGCGACCGGACAGGACCTTGGTGATCGCCGTGTTGATGGTGACCGGGTTCAGCCGCGGCCACAGCTCATCGCCACCGGACAGCAACCGGCTCACCATCGCCGCGATCGGCCCGCCTGACGTGAACACGACTGCCGTCTCGCCCTTGCCGAGCCGCGCCGCAGTACGACGTACCGCTGCCTCGGACCGGTCGCAGAAGTCCGTGAAGCTCTCGGTGTAGCCGTCGCCGCCGAGCGTCCAGCGTTCGGTGGCGGCCGTGAACATCTCCTGAAAGGCACGGCCGGGATGCCCGGTCCGGGCCAGGTCGGCCAGCATCACCGCGCGCCGTCGGTAGGCGGGTTTGTGGGCGACGATGACCTCTTCGTGGTCGAACTCGTCGAACCCCTTGTCCACCTCCGCGGTCGAATCGGCAAGCGCCAACGCGGCCGTCTGAGCGTGCCGCCGCATCGAGCCGCGGACGACGACATCGGCCCGAACCCCGCGCGCGACCAGAGCCTTGCCCAGCAGCGAAGCCTGCTGCTCACCTTGCGGCGAGAGCCGGTCGTAGTCGCTCTTCCCGAACGACGCCTGCGCGTGCCGGATCAGGTAGATGGTCGGCATTCAGCCCCTCATGATCCGGCGGCAGCGCCGCTCGAGCAGGTTGACCGGCAGCCAGAGGTTCTTGAAGCGCGGGTTGCGGGTCTGCTTGTGGTGGTAGCGGTAGTAGATCTGCTGCGCGATCACCGCCAGCCGGAACAGGCCGAACACCTCGTAGAAGGCCCAGTTCTCCGGCTTCAGCCCGGACCGCTCGCAGTAGTACTGCACGATCTCGTCCCGGCTGAGCATGCCGGGTGCATCCGACGGCTGCAGGCGGAACCGGCGGAACTGCCAGTCGTCGTCGGCCTGGACCCAGTACGCGAGCGCGCTGCCAAGGTCCATCAACGGATCGCCGAGCGTGGCAAGCTCCCAGTCCAGCACTCCGGCCACCTTTAGCGGATCATCCGGCGCCAGTACGACGTTGTCGAGCCGGAAGTCGTTGTGGATAACGCAGGTACGGACATCGGCAGGCTGATTGGCCTGAAGCCAGGTCATCACGCGCTCGTAGCTGGGCACGTTCCACGTCTTGGCCTTGCGGTAGCGGGTGGACCAGCCGTTGACTTGGCGTACGACGTACCCGTCGCCGCGGCCGAGGTCGGTGAGACCGGCTTGGCCGGCGTCGACTTGGTGGAGGTCGACGAGCGTGTCGATCACGGTGTAGCAGAGCTGCCTGGTCTGCTCGGCGGTCAGCTCCACACCCAGCTCGGACTTGCGTGGGATGGTGCCGGCGATCCGCTCCATCACGTAGAACTCGGAGCCGATCACCGCGGTGTCATTGCAGTGGGCAACCATCGTCGGGACGTACGGGAAGACCGGCTTGAGGGCGGCCTGGATCCGGTACTCGCGGCCCATGTCGTGCGCGCCCTTGGCCTTCGTCCCGGCCGGTGGACGCCGGAGGATCAGGTCGTGGCCGTCGTACCGCAGTAGATAGGTCAGGTTCGATGCGCCGCCGGAGAACTGCTTGACCTCGGGGAGGCCGGCGGGAAGCTGCGTCCGCTCGCGGAGCCAGCTGTCGACCGCGGGCACGTCGAAGGCATCTTCGTCCCGGACCGGCCGGGCGCCATCCGCCACACTCATCCCTGGTCGCCGGATGCCTCGGCCCGCTCTCGGGCTCGAGTGGCGATCTTGCGCATCTGGCGTTCGTACAGTGGCCGTGCGAAGCGCTTCGTTCGCCAGGCCATCAGCGCCGGGCGGTCCGGGATGATCAGGAACTGCTTCTTCTTGATCCCGGTGATCACGCCCGCCGCGATGTCGTCGGCCGAGCGCGGGGACTTCTCGATCAGCTGCCGCGCGGTCGCACCCATCGCGGTGTCGTCGCCCTGGATCGAATCGCCCAGGTTGGTGCGGAAGAACGACGGGCAGACGACCGAGACGGTCACGCCGTACGGGTGGAGTTCGTGCGACAGCGTCTCCGACAGGGCGACGACCCCGGCCTTGACCGTGTTGTACGAGCTCATCATCGGCGGGTGCACGAGCCCGGCCGCCGACGCGGTGTTGACGATGTGCCCGGAGCGCTGCCGCTTGAACACGGGCGTGAACGCGCGGCATCCGCGGACCACACCCATCAGGTTGATGTCGACGACCCGGTCCCACTCGTCCAGCGACTCGACGTCGATCCGGCCGCCGGTCGCGATCCCGGCGTTGTTCACCAGGATGTCGAGACCGTCCCAGTTCTCCTCACACCAGGCGACCGCCTTGGCCCAGTCTTCCGCACTCCGCACATCGAGTTTCAGGTACGGCGTCCTGTCGTCCGGAGCGTCGGCGGCGACGTCCGTACTGACCACTTGGTGGCCTTCAGCAACAAACCGGGCGACTAGGGCAGCACCTAGTCCGCTGGCTCCCCCGGTGACGAGAACACGGCTCACTTCGCCTCCTGCGGGTCCTGAGCCAGATACTGCGCCAGCTCGAGCTTGGCGATGACTCCACGGTGCACCTCGTCCGGCCCGTCCGCCAGCCTCAGCGCCCGCGCACTCGTCCACGCGGCCGCGAGCGGGAAGTCGTCGGACAGCCCGCCACCGCCGTGCAACTGGATCGCCATGTCGATCACATCCTGCGCCATCCGCGGTACTGCGACCTTGATCTGGCTGACCTCGCTCAGCGCACCCGCGAGCCCCTTGGTGTCGAGCAAGTACGCCGTCTGCAGGACGAGCAGCCGGGCTTGGTTGATCGCGATCCGCGCGTCGGCGATCCGCTCCCGGTTGCCGCCGAGGTTGACCAGCGGCTTCCCGAACGCGGTCCGGCTCGTGCCGCGTCGGAGCGCGAGCTCGAGCGCCTTCTCCGCCAGGCCGATCAGCCGCATGCAATGGTGGACACGACCCGGGCCCAGCCGTCCTTGGGCGATCTCGAAGGCTCGCCCCGGTCCCATCAGGATGTTGCTCGCCGGCACCCGGACGTCGGTGAACGACACCTCGCCGTGGCCGTGCGGCTCGTCGTACCGGCTCATCGCGGGGAGGAGGCGCTCCACCTTCACGCCGGGGGTGTTACGAGGGACGAGGACCATCGTGTGGCGCGCGTACCGGTGGGCGTCGGGATCGGTGAGACCCATGAAGATCAGCAGCTCACAGTCGGGATGGCCGACGCCGGTGCTCCACCACTTGCGCCCGTTCAGTACGACGTCATCGCCGTCGACGACCGCTGTCGCTTCCATGTTGGTCGCGTCGGAGGAGGCGACGTCCGGCTCGGTCATGCAGAACGCGGACCGGATCGTCCCGTCGAGCAGCGGCTCGAGCCACTGCTGCTTCTGCTCAGGGGTGCCGTAGCGGAGCAGGATCTCCATGTTGCCGGTGTCCGGTGCGTTGCAGTTGAAGACGTACGGCGCCAGGAAGGATCGGCCGGTGAGTTCGGCGATGGGGGCGTAGTCGAGGTTCGACAGGCCTTCGCCGTACTGCTCGTTGCCTGGTTCGGCGGGCGGGAGGAAGAGGTTCCACAGGCCGAGCTTGCGGGCCTTGGCCTGGAGTTCCTTGAAGGCGGGCTGCGGCTGCCACGGGTCGTCGGCCGCCCGGATCGCGGTGTGCAGCTCCGCCTCGAGTGGTTCGATCTCGGTCCGGATGAACTCCTCGACCCGTACGATCAGCTCCTGTGCACGGGCGGATGGTTCGAACCCCATTAAGACTCCCCTCGGTTGGCTTGACCGTAGCTCAGCCGCTAAGCAATGCTCAATAGGTGAGTCAGCGATTTACCGCGGATGACCGCCGCAAACAGTTGATCCGGATCGGGTTGATGATGTTGCGGACTCAGCCGATCCACGAACTGTCGATCGACGCCGTCGCCGGTGAGGCGGGGATCTCCCGCGGCCTGCTGTTCCACTACTTCCCGAGCAAACGGGACTACTACGTCGCGGTGATGTCGGCCGCCGGCCGCCGCCTGCTGCGGGTCACCAAGCCGGACGAGTCATTGCCGCCGGACGAACAACTGCAGCAGATGCTGCTGTCCTTCGTCGCGTTCATCACGCGGCGGCGAGCGGCGTACATCTCCTTCGTCCGCGGTGCGGCGGGCGGGGACGACTACGTCGTCGAGGTGTACGCCGAGACCCGCGCCGCGCTGACCACGCGCGTCCTGAAGCTCCTCGAGGTGAACGACGAGGCGTTCGAGCCGGCGTCCGTGGAGCGGATGACCGTGCATGCCTGGCTCGCGTACGTCGAAGACCACGCCATCGAATGGTCGGGCCTCAAGGAAGCCGACCGCCCGACCTCCGCCGGCCAACTAGTCGACCACGCACTCGCAGCGCTGGAAGTGCTCCGCAAGCTCTAGTTTGCTGGGCCGGTCGAGGCGCGGGTGATCAGTTCAGTGGCCAGTTCGATGTGCAGGGCCTCCAGTTGCTGTCGCTCGAGTAGCCGGATCAGGAGGCTGACCGCCATCCGGCCCATCTCTTCCAACGGCTGCCGGACCGTGGTCAGTTGAGGTGTGGTCGCGCGGCTGAGGTCGATGTCGTCGAATCCCGCTATCGACAAATCGCCAGGGATGTCGAGGCCGCGGTCGGCGGCGGCTTGGAGCGCGCCGATCGCCGTCTTGTCGTTGAAGGCGACCAAGGCGGTGGGGCGCTGGTCGAGGAGTTCGACCGCGGCTCGGTAGCCGTGCTGGCTCGTCGGCTCGACATGCCGGACGAGTGCGGGGTCAGGGAGGATGCCGACGTCCGCGAGAGCCGCCGCGTGACCGCTCAACCTGGCGTCGGCGGCGAGCCATTCGCGCGGGCCGGCGATCACGCCGATGCGGGTGTGACCGAGCGAGGTGAGGTGGGCGGTCACCTGCCTGGCGCCGGAATGGTGGGCGGCTGAGACGGACGCGATGTCGCGCGGGAGCGTCGTACGTGGATCGACCACGACGAACGGGAAGCGGCGGGCGCTCAGGCGGACCAGCTCTTCGGCTGGCTCCGGCGGGAGGATGAGGATCGCGCCGCCGATCTCGCGCTGGGCCGGCAATCGGGACAGCACCTGGTCGTGGGCTGCGGCCTCGCCCGCGTTGAGGATCACCTGCCGGCCGTGCCGGTTCAGCGTCTCCGCGATCGAGGACACGATCAGGCCGAAGTAGTCGGTCAGCAGGTAGGGGCAGCGCACATAGACCGCGCCGTCGACGGGCTTCGCCGTACCGCCTCGCGGCGCAGGCGCCCGCAGGCCGAGCTCCTGCACCGCCTGCTCCACCAGCCGCCGGGTCTCCGGCGCGACGCTGCCCTGCTGGTTGAGCACACGGGAGACGGTCGCGATGGACACCCCGGTGGCCGCGGCGACGTCCCGCACTGTCGCCCGCTTTGTTACATCGCCCTGTTTCACGCTCAGCACTCTAGCTGAGCGCTCCTGAGTCTTGACATGGGTCAGGCAGAGGCGTTTCCTGTGGCCGTTTGTTGCAGTTTTGTTTCATCGAGGGAGTGCGATGAGAACACAGGCAATCGGAGCCGCCCTTGCCCTGGCCCTGGGCTCACTGACCGGGCCGGCGGCGGCACAACCGGACAACCAGGTGCACGTGTGGGTGACCACGCCGGACCGCGCGGAGCTGCTGCACGAGCGGGCGCCGGTGAACTTCCAGCCCGGCGCGAGCCCGCGTACGACGATCACGGTCGAGCCGAGGACGTCGTACCAGACCATGGACGGGTTCGGCGCTTCGATCACCGACTCGTCGGCGAACGTGCTTTACCGGCTCAGCGCCGCCGACCGCGAGAAGACCCTGCGCTCGCTGTTCGACCCGCGGGCCGGGATCGGGGTGAGCTTCCTCCGGCAGCCGGTCGGCTCGTCCGACTTCACCGCCGAGGCCGAGCACTACACGTACGATGACGTACCCGCCGGGCGGACCGACTTCGCGCTGAAGCACTTCAGCATCGCCCACGACGAGCAGCAGATCCTGCCGCTGCTGCGCCGCGCGAAGCAGCTCAACCCGTCTTTGAAGGTGATGGCGACCCCGTGGAGTCCGCCGGCCTGGATGAAGACCGGCGACTCCCTGGTCGGCGGCCGCCTCGAGGACGACCCGGCCGTGTACGACGCCTACGCGCGCTACCTGGTGAAGTTCGTGCAGGCGTACACCGCCGCCGACGTACCGATCGACTTCCTCACCATCCAGAACGAGCCGCAGAACCGCAACCCGAGCGCGTACCCGGGCACCGACATGCCGGTCCGCCAGGAAGCCGCGGTCATCTCGGCTCTCGGCCCACTCTTGCTGAAGGCCAGCCCGCGGACGAAGATCCTCGGCTACGACCACAACTGGACCACGCACCCCGGCGACATCGCCTCGACTCCGCCTGGCGAGGACCCGGAGACGGACTACCCGTACAAGCTGTTGCGGACATCGGCCGCTCGCTGGATCGCGGGTACGGCGTACCACTGCTACTCCGGCGACCCGTCGGCGCAGACCGCACTGCACAAGGCGTTTCCGTCAAAGGGCATCTGGTTCTCCGAGTGCTCTGGATCGCACGGGCCGAACGACACTCCGCCGCAGATCTTCCGCGGCACGCTCACCTGGCACGCCCGCAACCTGATGCTCGGCACTACCCGCAACTGGGCCAAGTCGGTGGTCAACTGGAACATCGCGCTGGACTCCACCGGGGGTCCGCACCTCGGCGGCTGCGACACCTGCACCGGTCTGGTCACGCTGCAGACGGACGGCACAGTCAGCACGGACGCCGAGTACTACACGATCGGCCACCTGTCGAAGTTCGTGAAGCCGGGTGCGGTCCGGATCGGGAGTACGTCGTACGGGACGACCGGGTGGAACGGGCAGCTGATGTCGGCGGCGTTCCGGAATCCCGACGGGTCGACGGCGCTCGTCGTACACAACGAGAATGACGACCCGCGCTCGTTTGCGGTGGCGGTCGGGGATCAGTACTTCGACTACGAGCTGCCTGGCGGCGCGATCGCGACCTTCACCTGGCCGCGGCTGTCCGTGTCGACGCTGAATCCAGTGTCGTTGGAAGGAGCCACGGCGACGGCGTCGGTCAACAATGCCGAGGCAGGGCTGGCGATCGATGCTGATGGCTCGACGATCTGGCAGAGCAAGGAGGCGCAGGCGCCCGGGCAGTCGGTGCAGGTCGATCTCGGCGCGGCGCGGGCCTTCCGCCGGGTCGCACTCGACAGCGGCGGCAATCTCGGCGACTACGCCCGCGGCTGGGAGGTTGCCATCAGCAACGACAGTACGACGTGGCGGACGATCGCGACCGGGACGTCATCCGGGCAGCTGACCACGATCGACGTACGACCGGTGAACGCGCGCTACCTGCGGATCACGTCGACCGGTGCCGCCGGCAACTGGTGGACCCTCGCCGACGTACGCCTCTACAACTAGCCTCTGCAGGCAACCCACCGCGACCGATCGGTCTCGGTGGGTTGCCTCACTGGCGTTCTGGCGCGTGGAGAGAACTGCGAAACAGGAGCGTCATACCTGGTTGCTACCGTCTGGAACTATGACGGAGCGAGCGGAACTGATCGAGGGAGTGGAACTGGAGGCGGTTCCGAACACCGATCCCGCCGTACTGACGCTGGCCTCGGCGCAGCAGGCGGAACTGGCCGCGATGTACGGCGAGGACCAGCCGCTGGTCGCGCTCCACCCCGACATCTCCTTCATCCTGCTCCGCCTCGACGGCATCCCGGCCGGCTGCGTCGGCCTGCAGCCGGTCGGCCCCGGCCTCGGCGAGATCAAGCGCATGTACGTCGAACCGTCCTCCCGCGGCTGGGGCCTGTCCCGCATCCTCCTCGACGCGGTCGAATCCGCCGCCCGCACCGCCGGCCTGACCCGCCTCCGCCTCGAAACCGGCACCCGCCAAACCGAAGCCATAGCCCTCTACACCCGCCACGGCTACACCCCCACCCCGCCCTACCCACCCTTCGAACACGAACCCGCCTCCCTCTGCTACGCCAAGAACCTCTGATCCGGCCGCATTTGGTGGGTTCACCCATCAACTTGTGGGTTCCCCCACGGAATCCGGGCCGGGAACCCACCACATGGTGGGTGAACCCACCAAAGGTCAGGGATTCGGCAGGTCCAGGACCAGGTGGTTGCCTTCGGGGTGGAAGCCGAGTTTGTTGAGGTAGGGCTTGGAGTCGCGCATGCGGGGTGGAGCCAGGACCTGGTGGAAGCCGTGGTCGGTGAAGACGTCGCTGCGGCGGTAGACGAACTCGCCAGGGGTGAAGTCGCGGTACTTGGGCAAGACGTAGTCGAGGTCGATCTGGGCCCGGCCGTCGCCGGCGTCGTGGGCGAGGACGACACCGACGGTGCGGTCGCCGTGCTGGACCAGGAAGGCGTACGGACTGTTGTCCGCGGCGAAGCTGGGGTTGAAGCGGCTGATGTCCTTCTGGTGAGAGGTGAGTACATGGCCGAGATACGCGTCGGTCCCGTTGACCTGGAGGACGGTGTATTCCGCTTCGTCGTGCCGGTGCCCGAGTAGTCGCCAGAGATGGATCAGGTTGATGACGGCCAGTACGGCGTTCATCCCGACCATCGGCCAGACTGCGATCGCGGCGTTGAAGCCGATCAGGATCACGCAGCCGACCAGGTTCAGCACCCGCAGTCGCAGGATCCGGGTCTGCAGCAGCGACAGTACGACGAGCGCGGAACCGCCCCACCCGACAATGCTCAAGACGTCCACAGCGCGAGGGTAGACCAGAACGACGAGTGGACTGGTCAGGTCAGACTGGTGGTGTGACCGAATCGCTGCTGCTGAACGGTGAGCTTCTGCGGTCCGTCGACCCGGGGTTGCTGAGAGCAACGAGCTACGGCCACTTCACCTCGATGCAGGTCCGCGACGGCCGGGTGGACGGTCTCGACCTGCACTTCGAGCGACTGGACCGGAGTTCGCGCGAGGTGTTCGGTCGGCCGGTCTCCGCCGACCGCGTGCGCTCTCACCTCCGCGCCGCCCTCGACCACGCCGGCTCCGGCGACCTCTCTATAAGGGTCAATGCCTTCGCATCCGACGACGCCGAGCCCAACCTCCTGATCCGGATGAGCCCACCGATCGACCCCGGCGCGACACCCTTGAGACTGCTTGCCTTCCAGCACGAGCGCGCGGTCCCGCACCTCAAGCACACCGGCACCTTCGACCTCGTGTACTACGGCCGCCAGGCAAAACTCGCCGGGTACGACGACGCCGTCTTCCACACCGCCGACGGCGAAATCTCCGAAGGCTCCATCTGGAACATCTGCTTCGCCCGCGGCACCACCATCGTCTTCCCGTCGGCCCCGGCCCTCCCCGGCATCCGCGAACAGGTCCTCCAACGCGGCCTCGCCACCTTCACTACGATCCCGGTCCGGCTCACCGACCTATCGACGTACGACGCCGCCTACCTCACCAACTCCATCGACCCAGCCCTCCCCGTCGCCGCCGTAGGCACGACGCGGTACGAGCCACACCAGCCGTCAGCTGACGTGATCGCCAAGGCCTACGCGGCTGTGCCGGCGCAGGAGATCTAAGAGCGCGAGGACCACCAGCGGAGGAGTTCTTCGCGGGCCTCATCTTCGCCGAGAGGGCCTTGGTCCAGGCGGAGGTTCATGAGGAATTTGTAGGCTTCGCCGACTTCGCGGCCCGGGGGGATGCCGAGGATCTCCATGATCTGATTGCCGTCCAGGTCGGGGCGGAGGGCGTCCAGTTCCTCTTGTTCCTTGAGCCGCTCGATCCGGGCCTCGAGGTCGTCGTACGCCGCGCGGAGGGCGTCGGCCTTGCGCTTGTTGCGGGTGGTGCAGTCGGCGCGGGTCAGGATGTGCAGGCGGTCGAGTTGGTCGCCGGCGTCGCGGACATAGCGCCGTACGGCGGAATCGGTCCACTCGCCGGTGCCGTAGCCGTGGAAGCGCAGGTGCAGCTCGATCAGCTTGCTGACCTGGTCGATCTGCTCGTTGCTGAACCGGAGCGCCTTCATCCGCTTGCGGGCCAGCTTCGCGCCGACCACGTCGTGGTGGTGGAACGTCACCGTGCGCTCGCCCTCGAACCGCCGGGTCTTCGGCTTCCCGATGTCGTGGATCAGCGAAGCGAACCGAACGACGAAATCGGGCGTCGGAACATCGAGACGCGATTCCAGATCGATGGCCTGATCGAGGACGGTGAGTGAGTGCTCGTACACGTCCTTGTGCCGGTGGTGCTCGTCCTGCAACTGCAGGAGCGCGGGCAACTCAGGCAGCACGTGATCGGCCAGCCCGGTGGAGACCAGCAGATCGAGGCCGATCCGCGGGTGGTCGGAGCAGACCAGCTTGACCAGCTCGTCGCGGACCCGTTCGGCCGACACGATCGTGATCCGCTCGGCCATCGCGGTCATCGCGGCCACCACGGCCGGGTCCGGGGTGAACCCGAGCTGCGCGGCGAACCTGGCCGCCCGCATCATCCGCAGCGGATCGTCGGAGAACGAATCCTCCGGGGTGCCGGGCGTACGAATGGTCTTGTGCGCGACGTCCTCGATCCCGCCGTACGGGTCGACCCACTGATGCGAGGGAAGTCGGACGGCCATCGCGTTCATCGCGAAGTCGCGCCGGGCCAGGTCGCCCTCGAGGCTGTCGCCGTACGAGATCTCCTTCGGCTTGCGCGAGTCGGGATCATAGGACTCCGACCTGTACGTCGTGATCTCCAGAACCCAGTCGCCCTTGCGACAGCCGATCGTGCCGAAGGCCTTGCCGATGTCCCAGATGTGGGTGGCCCAGCCCGCCAGCAGTTGCTCGACCACGTCCGGATGCGCCGAGGTGGCGAAGTCCAGGTCCTTGCTCCCCCGATCGAGGAGAATGTCCCGGACAGGACCCCCGACCAGGGCGATTTCATGCCCGGCGGCGGCGAACCGGGTACCGAGTTCGTCGATCACCGGAGCGATCTTCAGCAGCGCCTGGACGCCCCGCCGCTGGATGGCGGACAACGATCCGGCGGAGCCTGACTGGTCGGCAAATGGTGACACGGGGAACTAGGTTACGGTGACGGCGTGTTCAGACGGCGACTGAGGCTCTCCGCGGCGGCAGGTGCGGGCCTGCTGATCGCTGCGGCGGCAGCGTTTCTCGGCATCGCTCCGGCGCCCGCGGCGCCGGCGGACGAGCCGGTGGTCGACGTCTCGATCGACTCGTTCGCTCCGGTCGCGCCGAAGCCCGGCGACCCGGTGACGATCAAGGGCCGGATCACGAACACCAGTACGACGACATTCCGTGCTCCACAGGTACTCGCGTGTATCGACCGCGAACGGCTGACCAGCAACGACGACGTCGCCGACATCGACACCGAGCAGGACGTGGCGATGAACGAGCGGGACAGCTGCACCCGGTTGACCAACCCGGAGACGCCGACCTTCCAGCAGTTCGAAGAGCCGCTGGCGCCGAAGGCGTCGGTGCAGTTCAGCCTGACGGTGCCGTGGGACGAATGGCGCATCACCAAGAACACCGGTGTGTACGTCGTCGGCGTCGTCTTCCGCGGCCAGCCGGAAGGTAAGGACAGGGCGACCGCCGGCCGGGCGCGCACCCTGATGCCGGTGATCGGCGCCGAGCCGCTGCCCGGCAAGGTGAACACGGCCCTCGTCATTCCGTTGCGCCATCGACCTACCCAATTGGGTGGCAGCAGGTTCGCGAACGAGTCGCTCGCCGAGTCGATGGCGCCGAACGGCGACCTCGGCCGGCTGCTCGCGATCGGCGACCGGCGCAAGGTGACCTGGCTCGTCGATCCCTCGATGCTCGACGAGGCCCGCCAACTGCAGAACGGGTACGTCGTCACCGGACCCGACAACATGACCAAGACAGGCACCGGCCAGAAGGTGGTCGCCGCGTGGCTCAAGGCGTTCGAGGCGAGCCGTGCCAAGGGCAACCAGGTCGTCCTTCTGCCGTACGGCGACCCGGACGTCGCCGGCCTGATCGAGGCGGGCGACCCGCTGAAGAAGATCGTCGGCGACGCCCGGGCAGCCAGCGAGGAGTTCAACCTGGCGGCCGGGTCCAGCGTCGCGGCCGGCTTCACCAACGGGCTCTGGCTGGAGGGCGGCTCGGCCCGCAGCAAGTACCTCGCCGCCGCGTCGACCGGCTTCCGCGGTTCCACCGACCAGGACCTGAACCTGGTCAGCAGCTCGTCCTGGACGACAGCCGCCCGACCGAACCTCACGCCCTCCCCGGTGTACGACGTACTGACTCCGGAAGGTCCGCAGAGCGAGGTTCGCACCGTCATCGCGGACTCGGCGCTCACTGCCGGCGGGCCGGACCCGGACGCTGCCGACAGCCCGCTCCAGGTCCGGCAGCGGTTCGCAGCGGAGACTGCGCTGCTGGCCGCGAGTGGCGCGAGCACTGTCTCGGTCGTCGCGCTGCCGCCGCGTGGCTGGGACGCCGACGGCCGCGCGACCGCTGCGCTGGCCAGTGGCCTGTCGCTGCCGTGGATCAACCAGACCGATGTCGGCACGGTGGTCGCGACGGCGAAGAACCCGCAGACCACCAAGGCACCGAACGTGCCGCGCACGGATGCTGTGCTGAACGGCAACCAGGTCGACGCCGTCCACGGGCTCACCGACACGACACTGACCTTCCGGTCGCTTCTCTCCGCCCCGGAGAACCTCAGCGAGTCGATGGAGCGGGCGCTGCCCCGGTCCGCGTCGACCGGCTGGCGTGACTTCCCCGACGAAGGCCAGCGCTACGCCGCGATCGAGACCTCCTCGGTGAACCAGCAACTGGCCAAGGTGCATCTGGTCAACAGCGTCGACGACAAGGGACTGCACCGCGAGATCAAGGTCAACCTGGCCGGCAGCAAAGGCACCTTCCCGCTGACCATCACGAACAACCTGGACTATTCCGTCCGGGTCGGGATCGTGGTGACGCCGGCGAACCGGACCGACCTGCGGATCAAGCCGGTCCAGACCAAGGTGCTCGGTCCGAAGGTCAAGGCGACGTACCCGATCGCCGCGAGCGCGGAGGCGAACGGTCTGATCCGCGCGAACGTCCAGGTAGTCACCGCCGCCGGGGACCCGGTCGGCAAGCCCCAGGAGCTGGTGATCCAGGCCGCGCAGTACGGCAGCGTCGGCTGGATTCTGGTCGGCGCCGCCTGCGCCTTGTTGTTCGGTACGTCGTTCGTCCGCATCTACCGGCGGATCCGGACCGAGCGGAAGAATCCCGCACCGCAGGCAGACACCCCAGACCCACTGCATCCGGCGCCACTGGATCCCGAGGCGACGACCCCGGACCGGCCCGAGCCGCGGATGAACGGCGTACCGGAAGACGTGCCGGCGTCCCTGAAAGAAGGAGTCGGTTCGAAGGATGGCTGACCGCACCCTGCGATCCGCGGCGGTGATGGCAGCCGGAACGGTGCTGTCCCGCCTGCTCGGATTCGTCCGGATCGCCCTGCTCGCGGCCGCCATCGGCACCGCGCTGCGCGGCGACATCTTCACCGCTGCGAACACGATCCCGAACAGCCTGTACATCCTGCTGGCCGGCGGGGTGTTCAACACCGTGCTGGTCCCGCAGCTGGTCCGGGCGATCAAGAACCACGACGACGGCGGCCAGGACTTCACCAACCGGGTGCTGACCTTCGGCTTCGTCGTACTCGCGGTCGTGACGGTCGCGTGCGTACTGCTCGCGCCCGCGATCGCCGAGCTCTACCTGCCGAAGGAGCTGCACGACCCCTCCCGGGCGTCCGAGCGGGCGTCGATGGTGATGTTCGTCCGGCTCTGCCTGCCGCAGATCTTCTTCTACGGCGCGTTCGTGCTGGTCGGCCAGGTGCTGAACGCGCGGCGCCGGTTCGGCCCGATGATGTGGGCGCCGATCGCGAACAACATCGTCGCCTGCGCATCGATCGTGGTGTTCCTGCTGGTCTACCGGACCGGCGACAACCCGCCGACCTACAGCCACGGCGAGGAGTTGCTGCTCGGTCTCGGGCACACGATCGGGATCGCCGTACAGCTGCTGGTGCTGCTGCCGTATCTGAAGGCGAGTGGGCACACATACAAGCCGAAGTTCGGTCTGCGTGGCACCGGGCTGGGTCACACGGCGAGGCTTGGCATCTGGACCGTGCTGTTCGTCGCCGTGAACCAGGTGACGCTCGTGGTGGTCACCCAGCTCGCCATCGCGGGCAGTGCTTCGACGGACCCCGGCGCCAAGGCGGGTCTGTTCGCCTACAGCACGGCGATGCTGATCATCCTGGTGCCGCACGGCATCGTCACCGTGTCGCTGGCGACGGCCGCGCTGCCGCAGATGTCGGCGCTCGCGGCCGATGGCGACGTGACCGAGGTGGGCCGGCTGTCCGCCCGGTCGATCCGGCAGACGCTGGCGATCGTCGTACCGGCGGCTGCCGCGATGGTCGCGTTCGCGTACCCGATCGTCACGGTGATCGCCGGGTACGGCTCTGGCAAGAACAACCTGACGCTGATGTCGTACACGCTGATGACGCTCGCGTTGGGGATCGTGCCCTTCACCATTCAGTACTTCCAGCTGCGCACCTTCTACGCGTTCGAGGACACCCGGACACCGTTCTTCCTCCAGTGCGTGATCGCGGCGACGAACATCGTGGCGGCCGTCGTGGGCGTCCGGGTGCTGCTGGACGAGGAGCACCTGCGGTTCAGCGGTGTCGTGCTCGGGGCGGCGTACGCGCTGGCGTACCTGGTCGCCGTACTGATCTCCCGGCCAGTGCTTCGGCGGAAGGTGCCGCGGGTGCATGGCGCCGGCATCGGGCTGCCGCTGCTCGCGATGGTGATCGCCGCGGTCATCGGCGCCGGCCTCGGCCGTGCCGCGCTGTGGGTGCTCGACGCCGCGATCGACTGGTCCGGCCCGCTCGGCGCCATCCTCCAACTCGCCGTCGCGGCCGCGGTGATGCTTCCGGTGTACGCCGGGGTGGCCCGGGTACTGCGGATCCACGAGGTGACCGACGTGGTGTCGATGGTCACATCAAAATTGCCGGGCCGCCGCTGAACCAACCAGCTTGTGCACTCGTGCACACCTGTGTTCCTGACGGGGGCACTAGCATGGGGGCTGGCGATCAGGCCGCAGGGCATCGAGGAGGGCGAGAGACACCGTGTCGAACCAGACCGTCAGTCCTGGTGCCCTGCTTGCCGGACGCTACCGGATCGCCGAGCTACTCGCGGAGATCGACGGTGCGCGGGTGTGGCGGGCAGTGGACGAGGTGCTCAGCCGCGCGGTCGTCGTCGACGTCCTGCCGGTCGGCGACCCCCGGACGAACCTGCTCTTCGACGCCGCGCGGCGAGCCGCCGCCGCGGCCGACCCGCGCTTCCTCCGCGTGCTCGACTGCGACATGCACGACGGCGTCACGTACTGCGTCCGTGAGTGGGCCGGAGGCCGCCCGCTGGAGCGGATGCTCAGCAGCGGCCCGCTCACCGGGCAGCAGGCCGGCTGGCTCGCCCGTGAGGTGTCCGAGGCGCTCGAGAACCTGCACCGCACCGGCAACGCGCACGGCTCCATCAGCCCGTCCACGGTCGTGGTCACCGACGCGGGAGCCATCAAGGTCGTCGGCCTCGCCACCGAGGCCGCGCTCCGGTCGACCGGCCCGGGTTCGCCCGAGCAGGACGTCCGGGCCCTCGGTGAGCTGCTCTATGCCTCTCTTACCGGCCGCTGGCCAGGCCCTGCTCCGGCGTGGGGCTTGCAGCCCGCTCCGGTCGAGCACGGCCGACTGCTGAGCCCGCGTCAGGTCCGCGCCGGCGTGCCGCGCTCGCTGGACGACATCAGCGACCGGCTGCTCAGCGACCCGCCGCGGCACCACGCCCCGCCGATCACGAGCGCCGCAGGCCTGTCCGCTGCGCTGTCCGGTGTCGTCGGCAGCTCGCACGAGCCGCCGAGCCAGATGGACGAGACGGTCGCGATCGCCCGGCAGAACGGCAGTGTCGACGACGCCACCCAGGTCGTTCCGCAGCAGACCCCGCCCGCGCTGGACCCGACGCCGTACCAGTCGTCCAACGGGCACGAGGTCCAGTCGGCGTACTCGGCTCCGGCCGAGCCCCGGTCGCGACGCCAGCCGCCCCCGCCGACCGACAACGGCTACGGTCGCCGGCGTCCGCCCGAGGAGCGGAAGCCGAAGGGCTCCTGGGGTGGCCGGATCCTGATCCTGCTCGCCGTACTGGCGCTGCTGTCGGTGATCGCGATGGCGCAGTTCCTGCTCAAGGGCGCGATGAACAACGACCAGGGCTCCGGCTCCGGCGGTGCCACCACCGCTCCGCAGAGCACCGGCACGACCGCGGCATCGGGCGGCCCGGCCAAGATCGTCGGCGCCAAGGACTTCGACCCGCCGCCGGACGGCAACGGCGAGGAGCACCCGGAGGACGTGCCGAACACGTACGACGGCAAGCAGAGCACCACCTGGACGACGATGTCGTACAAGAACAAGCCGGAGCTGGGCGGTGTGAAGCCGGGCGTCGGCATCATCTACGACCTCGGTACGGCGACCACCGTGTCCAAGGTGGCGGTCACGCTCGATGGTGACGACACCAGCCTGCAGATCATGATCCCGAAGGACGACACCAGCCAGTCGCCGTCCACGGTCAGCGGCTGGACCCCGGTCGCCACCAAGGAGGACCAGCCCGAGGGAACCACGACGCTGACGCCGTCGTCGCCGGTCAAGACGCAGTACGTGCTGGTCTGGCTGACCAAGCTGCCGAAGGCCGACAGCGGCTACCGGGGCGAGATCTCGGAGGTCGCGATCAGCAAATGACATCCGACGTGTCCCGCATCGGCACCGCCGAGCCGATCGCCCAGCCTGTGCAGCATGCTGGGCCGGTGAGCTACGACCAGATGGACGACCACGAGCTGCTCCGGCTGCACGTGGCCGGCAACCCGGACACGTTCGGGTTCCTGGTCCGCCGGCACCGGGACCGGATGTGGGCGGTCGCGATCCGCACCCTGGGTGAGCCCGAGGAGGCGGCCGACGCGCTGCAGGAGGCGTTCATCTCGGCGTTCCGGCGGGCCGACTCGTTCCGCGGCGACGCCAAGGTGACCACCTGGCTGCACCGGATCGTGGTGAACGCGTGTCTGGACCGGATCCGCCGGCGCCAGGTCCGCGCGACCGACCCATTGCCAGAGGACGAGGACCGCGCCGCCGAACTGGCCGGACCGGCCGAGGAAGACCCGGCGGAGGTCCGCGAACGGCGCCTCGACGTGCTGAACGCGCTCAAGCAGATCAACGAGGACCAGCGCAGCGCCCTCGTCCTGGTCGACATGGAGGGCTACTCGATCGAGGAAGCGGCCGCCATCCTGGACTGCGCGCCGGGTACGGTGAAGAGCCGCTGCGCCCGTGGCCGGGCCAAACTGCTGCCACTGCTCCGTCACTGGCAGACGACGCGCGGCGGTTCGGACGATTCCGGCGTACCGGAAAAAACCGCCGCCGAAGCGGTGGGAACCGAATGACTGGGTACTCCGTCGAAGCGAAGTCGCCGACCTGCGACCCCGCCTCCATGCCTCGACCCGGAGTACTCCGATGACCACACTGCGTTCCTCCCGTGAGGGGGCGACTTCCCGATGACTGATTCGGGTCTGCCAACCAGTGAGCACCTCGAGCACCTGGACACGGACACCATCGCCGACCTGATCGAGAACCTGCTGCCTGCCCCCGAGGCGCATCGTGCTCGTGAACACGTGAAAGCCTGCCCCGACTGCCAGCAGACGTTCGACGCCCTGGTGCAACTGTCCGAGGACCTCGCCGAGGAGGGCCGGAACGATATCCCGATGCCGGCCGACGTCGCCGAGCACCTCGACGCGGTGATCGTCTCGGAGTCCGTGCTGCGCTCTTCGACGGTTGGTGTGCACTCGCTGGTCCAGATCCGCGAGGAACCGCGCCGGCACCTGCCCAAGCTGCTGGGTGCGGCCGCCGCGGTCGTGGTCATCGCGGCGATCGGCGTCGGTGTGGTCTTCGCCACCAAGGACGACGCTCCGGGCGGCGCGGCGGGGATCAACCCGACCAACGTGCCGACCGGCGTACCGACCCTGACCACCAAAGACGTCGGCCCGCAGGCGCAGCGCTGGCTGGAGAGCAGCAGCAATCCGCTTCTGCACGGCTCCGCCGCCGAGATCGCCTGCGCGCGTACCTTCGCCTCCAGCCGGCCGAACCCCCAGCTCCGGCTGGTCCAGCCCGCCAAGGTCAACGGGCAGCGCGCCACCGTGATCGGCCTGCAGGGCGAATCGGCCCGCGACGTCCAGCTCTTCGTGGTCACCGGATGTAACGAATCAGGCGGCGTCGCCGACCCCTTCTACGACACCACGGTGACCCTGCGCAATCGGTGAGACGGTCGTGACGTGGATCGGCCCGGCGATGGGTACCGTGGGAATGGTCGGCCTCTAGGATCCGTTGAGTACGACGTACCAGAACTCGACGACACCGAGGAACGCCTTTATGAGCGACGCAGGAGTCCGCAACGTCATCATCGTCGGCTCCGGACCGGCCGGTTACACCGCCGCCGTGTACGCAGCGCGCGCCCGGCTCGAACCACTCGTGTTCGAGGGCTCCGTCACCGCCGGCGGCGCGCTGATGAACACCACCGAGGTGGAGAACTTCCCCGGGTTCAGCGAGGGCATCATGGGCCCGGCGCTGATGGACGAGATGCGGACCCAGGCCGAGCGCTTCGGCGCCGAACTGGTGCCGGACGACATCGTCGCCGTGGACCTGACCGGTGAGATCAAGGTCGTCACCGACTCCGCCGGCACCGAGCACCGCGCCAAGACCGTGATCCTGGCGATGGGCTCGGGCTACCGCAAGCTGGGCCTGCCGGACGAGGACCGGATGTCCGGGCACGGCGTGTCCTGGTGTGCGACCTGTGACGGCTTCTTCTTCCGTGAGCAGGAGATCGCGGTCGTCGGCGGCGGCGACTCGGCCGTCGAGGAGGCCACCTTCCTGACCCGGTTCGCGAAGAAGGTCACGCTGGTGCACCGCCGCGAGGAGCTGCGCGCCTCCAAGATCATGGCCGACCGTGCGTTCGCGAACGACAAGATCGACTTCGCCTGGAACTCCGAGGTCGCCGAGATCCACGGCGAGGACAAGCTGACCGGCGTCACCCTGCGGGACACCGTGACCGGTGAGACCCGGGAGCTGCCGGTGACCGGCCTGTTCATCGCGATCGGGCACGACCCGCGGTCCGAGCTGATCAAGGGCCAGGTCCGCCTGGACGAGGAGGGCTACGTCCTGGTCCGGGAAGGCAGCACCGAGACCAACCTGCCCGGCGTCTTCGCCGCCGGCGACCTGGTGGACCACACCTACCGGCAGGCGATCACCGCCGCCGGCACCGGCTGTGCGGCCGCCCTGGACGCCGAGCGCTTCCTGGCCACCCTGGAGCACGAGGCGACCGCGGCGGCCGCGGCTGCCACCGAGCCTGTCACCGTCTGAATCTCACAATCACTGAAGGAGTTACGCCCGTGGGCGAGAAGATGAACGCCGTCACCGACGCCGAGTTCGACCAGACCGTGCTGAAGAGCGACAAGCCGGTGCTGGTGGACTTCTGGGCCGAGTGGTGTGGACCGTGCCGCCAGGTCTCCCCCATCCTGGAGGAGCTGAACCAGGACCACGGGGACAAGATCACCTTCCTGAAGATGAACGTGGACGAGAACCCGGTCACCCCGAGCAACTACCGCGTCACCGGTATCCCTACCATCAACGTCTACGTGAACGGTGAACTGGCCAAGTCCATCGTCGGCGCCAAGCCGAAGGCTGCGCTGCTGAAGGAATTGGCAGACTTCACCTCCTGAATGACGCAGGACACCCGTCCGCCACGGCAAGGAGCAGTTGATGGAAGCCCCGCACGGCGTGTACCGAGTAGGCGACAGCGGTGAGGCCGTCGCCGAGATCATCGGCAAGCTCCAGCGGCTCGGCCTGCTGGCAGGCGGTCACGACGTCTACGACGAACTGACCGCGCACGCTGTCCGGGGATTCCAGCAGCAACGCGGGCTGATGATCGACGGGATCGTCGGCCCGCAGACCTACCGGGCGCTCGACGACGCCCGCTGGCGACTCGGCGACCGCCTTCTGACGTACGTCGTATCGCATCCGTTGACCGGTGACGACGTACTGGCGCTGCAGGCCAAGCTGCAGGAGCTGGGCTTCGCCGTCGCTCGCGTCGACGGAATCTTCGGCGCGGATACTCAGCGCGCGGTGACCGAGTTCCAGCGCAACATGGGCCTGCCGGCCGACGGCACGTGCGGCCCGTCCACCTTTAAGGCCCTGCAGCGGATCCGCCCGATGGCGACCGGGGGCCGGCCGGACGCTCTGCGCGCTTCCGAGGCAGTCCGGGCCGCGGGTCCGCGCCTCTCGGGCAAGACGGTCGTCATCGACCCGGGCCATGGTGGCTTCGACTACGGCTGGGAGGGCTACGGCCTGCGCGAGTCCGATGTCGCGTACGACCTGGCTTCCCGGATCGAGGGCCGACTGGGCGCGACCGGCGTACGGGCGTACCTGTCGCGCGGGCGTGATCAAGGGCCGGACGAGCTGGCCCGGGCCGCGTTCGCGAACGAGACCGACGCCAACCTGTGCGTGTCCCTGCACACCGACGGTTCGATGAACCCGGAGGCGCAGGGCGTCGCGACGTACTTCTACGGCAACGACCTGCACGGCGCGTCGTCGAGCGTCGGTGAGCAGTTCGCCGGTCTGGTGCAGCGCGAGATCGTCGCGCGTACCGACCTGCTGAACTGCCGCACCCACGCCAAGACCTGGGACCTCCTGCGCCGGACGAAGATGCCCGCGGTCCGGCTCGAGATCGGCTACGTGACCAACCCGCACGACTCGGCTCGCCTCGCCGACCCGGCCTTCCGCGACGTGATCGCCGAGGCCATCGTGGTCGCGATCCAGCGCGTTTACCTCCCACCGGAGCAGGACGCGGCCACCGGCATGCTCCGCTTCGGCCAGCTAACCGTCTAGCTCAACCTTCGGCAGCACGCGGCCGAGACCGCGAGGTAGCCACCAGGCGCGGTCGCCGAAGAGGCGCATGACCGCCGGCACGATGACGCAGCGGATCAGTACGGCGTCGAGCAGTACGGCGGTGGCGAGGCCGAGGCCGAACTGCTTCAGCATCCGGTCCGGGCTGAGCAGGAAGGCGCCGAAGACAACGATCATGATTGCCGCCGCCGCGGTGATCACGCTGCCGGTGTTCGCCAGCCCTTCACGAACCGCCTCCTGAGCGTTTCCGGTACGACGCCACTCCTCGTGGATCCGGGAGACCAGGAACACCTCGTAGTCCATCGACAGCCCGAACACGATCGCGAAGATCATCACCGGCACGAACGCCTCGATCGGCCCCGGCTGCGCACCGAACCAGCCCTGCTGGAACACCAGCGTGATCACCCCGAGCGAGGCGCCGATGCTGAGCAGGTTGAGCACCGCCGCCTTCAACGGGATCAGGATCGACCGGAACACCGCCATCAGCAGCAGCGCCGACAGACCGACCACGACCAGGACGAAGATCGGCAGCCGCGCACTGACCGCCGAGGCGAAGTCGTCCGCCGCCGCGGTCGCGCCACCGACCAGGTACGTCGCATTGGTCTTGAGTGGAGGCAGGGTCTCATCGCGGAGCCGCTCGACGAGTTGGCTGGTAGCCGCGTCCTGCGGCGCCGACTTGGGGAACACCAGCATGGTCGCGATCTTCCCGTCCGGCATCAGTTGCGGCGGGGTCACCGCGGCGACATCCGGGTCAGCGCTGATCGTCTTGCTCGCCGCCGTGGCCGCTGCCTCGTCGCCTTCGGTCACCACGACCAGCGGACCGTTGAAGCCAGGGCCGAATCCCTGAGCCAGCAGGTCGTACGCCTTCCGGCTGGTCTTGGCCGGATCGTCCGTACCCGCATCCGCGAACCCGAGCCTCATGTCCAACGCAGGCAGCGACAACGCCACCAGCGCAACCGTCCCGAGCACCAGCGGAACCCACGGACCCCGCTGTACGACGGCCGCCAGCCTCCGCCACCCGTCTCCCGGCGTACGGCGCTTCTTCGCCGCGTGCTTGCGAACGCTCCGCTCGATCCGCTTCCCGAACAACGTCAGCAGCGCCGGCAGCAGACTCACCGCGGCCAGCATCGTCATCAGCACGGTGAGTGTCACACCGAGCGCAACGCCTTGCAGAGCGCCAAGCCCGAGCGCGAGCAAACCGAGCAGGGCAATCACCACTGTGCAGCCGGCGAACATGACCGAACGCCCAGCGGTGTCGAGGGCAACCATCGCGGCGCTCGCCCGGTCGGTGTCGTCCTTCAGCAGCTCGTGGCGGTAGCGGGAGAAGATCAGCAACGCGTAGTCGATCCCGACCCCGAGGCCGACCAGCATCATCACCGGCGCGGTGTAGTCGGGCACGGTGAACAGATGCGAGCCCAGCACCAGCAGACCGAGCGTGCTGCCGACGGCGAACACCGCCGTCAGCAGCGGAAGCGTTGCCGCAAGCAACGATCCGAACAGGAACACCAGGATCACCAGTGCGGCGAGGATGCCGGCGCCTTCCGACGCGCCGCCTCCGCCCTCGGATGCCGACCTCGCCAGATCACCGCCGACCTCGACCTGCAGCCCGGGGCGAGCGAAGTCCTGAGCCCTGTGGATGATCGTCCGTACGTCCTCCACCGGCATGTCAGCGGTGACGACGTCCAGCGCGACCGTCGAGTACGCCGTACGCCCGTCCGGCGCGAGTGATCCGGGAGCGGTGAACGGGTCGGCGACGGAGGCGACGTGCGGGAGGTCCCGGACGACGGCGAGCATCGAGGCGATCCGGGGCTTGTCCGCCGCGAGACCGCCGTCGGCGCGCAGGACGATCTGGACCGACGCGGTGTCGCCCTTCGGCTGGTGCTCGCGGAAAATGTCGGTCACCCGCTGGGATTCGGTGCCCGGCAGCGTGTTGTCGTTGCGGTAGTTGTCGCCGATCAGGGTCGATGCCGCAGTCACGGCGACGAGGCCGACCAGCCAGAGCACCACGGCCAGGCCGGCGTGACGCATTGACCAGCCGGACACCCGGTGCAGCCACCCGTCTTTCCGCGTTGATCGTCGTACTTCGGTGTCCACTGCCATCGCCGTACTCCCTGATAAGTAGATCAGCTA
Source organism: Kribbella antiqua (assembly GCF_004345665.1). Classification (GTDB taxonomy): domain Bacteria; phylum Actinomycetota; class Actinomycetes; order Propionibacteriales; family Kribbellaceae; genus Kribbella; species Kribbella antiqua. Next base: position 237,856 of record NZ_SLWR01000007.1, on the reverse strand, counting down.
CATGTCGCCTCTCGACGGTAGCAGGCGTATGAGTAGACTGGCTACATGAAGGCGGATGCGCTGCGTGGACACCTCGACCCGATGATCCTGGCCGTCGTCGAGAACGAGCCGCTGCACGGTTACGCGATCATGGAGGCGCTGCTGGAGCGCAGCGGCGGCGAACTGGACCTGCCGACCGGGACGCTGTACCCGGCGCTGCGGCGACTCGAGCGGGCCGGCTACCTGGCCAGCGAGTGGAGCACGGTCGGCGGCCGGAAGCGCCGTACGTATCAGCTCACCACGGCCGGCCAGAAGATGCTTGCCTCAGGCAAGCAGGAGTGGCTGACCTTCCGTGCTGTGGTGGAAGGCGTGCTACGCCCGGGACAGGCGTAGGCACCGCCCGGCCTGAAGACCGACGAGGACCAGCGGCAGTACGACGAAACCGCCGACGACCGCATAGTCGAGGGCTGCGACCGGATGGGTGCTGGTCGATGCCATGCCGACCCCGATCGCGCTGATCACCACGGAGTTCGCGAGGGCGAACAGTGCGGTCGCGCGACTCACGTGCTCGCGGACGACCGAGTAGCGCATGCCGATACCCGCCGCGATCACCGCCAGCACTGCGCCGGCGATCGCCACCATGCCGACGGTCCGGACGAAGCTCTGGAGGAAGTCGTTCAGCGCGTTCGGCTCGGCCGGCTCCTGATTCCAGCTCCAGACGCCTTCCTGCCAGACGATCGGCTGGATGATCAGCACCAGGAAGAGCAAGAGCGCCGTACGGCGGCTCTGGCTGACCGCGAGTTCGGCGCGGTAACCGGGGACTACCTCGTCGAGCCGGCCGAAGTCGGCGACGGCCTCTTCTTCGGCACTTTCTCGATCGAGGCCCTCAGCCTCGAAGGCCTCGGTCGCGTCGGTCAGGTGATCGCGTGCCTCGGCCAGCAGGTCCGCCTTTCGACGGCGCGGACCTCCGAGCGCGCGGCTCAGGTCGGTCAGGTACTCGTCGACAAGCACGCTTTCCAGTATGGGGATGGAGCGCTCAGCTCACGTCCGGGGTCCCACTGAGTCGTCCCTGACCTTGGCGTGTTCGACCGCCTTGCGGCGACGGTGCCGCAGTACGAAGAAGCCGGCGTACCCGATCAGGACCAGCGCGAAGCCGACCTTCTCGGCGACCGGCGTCGCGCCCTCGGGCCACAGATGACCGTCCAGGTAGTGGTTGATGTAGCCGCTCTCGTAGACGGTCTCGCCTCCCCGGCGGCGGAAGTATTTCTCCGAGCCGGTCAGCGGGCAGTCGTAGTCGATCAGCACGATGGCGAGGTTCCAGACCACGATGCCGAGGTGCAGCCAGATCAGCTTCCGCCATTTCCAGGCGAGGAAGCCACCGATCACGAAGAACAGCAGGAAGGCGCCGTGCAGCACCATCATCACGTCGCCGAGGAAACGCCAGATCATGACGGTGTGCGCGTGAGGGCGTCCCGGACCGTGACCGGGGCGGGCGGAGAGTGCTCGGGCCGGATCGCGCCCATCAGCCGCTCGACGGCCGCCTCCATCTCACTGCGCCATTTCACCGCCGAGCGGAGATCCAGCCGCAGCCGCGGATTACGAGGATGCTCCCGTACGACGCCGAAGCCGACCGCCTGCAGGAACTCGGTCGGCCACACGCACCCAGGCCCGTCCCACCGCGAGTCGCCGAACGCCTCGACCGCCCGGAAGCCACGCTTGAGCACGTCCTTGGCCACCGCCTGGACGAGGATCTTCCCCAGCCCGAGCCCCAGATACCGCGGCAGGATCCGCCCGGTCGCCAGTACGACGGCATCCGGGCTGACCGGCGCGGTCGGGAACGCCTGGACCCTGGGCAGGTACGCGGCCGGTGCGTAGATGGCGAAGCCGGCCGGGTCGTCGTCGACGTACAGGACGACACCGGCGGTCCCCCAGTCGAGCAGCAGCTGGGACAGCCAGGCCTCCTTCTCGAGGCCGGTGTCGCCGGTCCGGTGGGCCTGCTTGGCCGCTACCGGGTCGAGCTCCCAGAACACACAGTCACGGCACGGCACCGGGAGCTCGTCGATGTTGGCGAGCGTGAGCGGTTCGAGCCGTCGGGCCATCAGTGCGTCCGGTACCTACGGAGTGTTACTTTCGTCACGGTAGGTATCACCGCGTCGCTGGTTCTGGTTGCGGTGCCGGTCTCCTCGCGTCCGGAGTCTCAGCCGCCTCCGGTGCGACGTACCGCTGTTGCACCTTCGCGGCGGGTTGCCGCCGGAGCAGCTCGCCGGCGAACCCGGCCAGCACGCCCAGAAGCAGTCCACCGAGCGTCCATCCGGCTGTCTTGCCCACGCTCATCCCGTTCCGCCTTCCGCATCCACCTCTCAGGCCGCACCGCACCGCGTGGCCGTCTCAGCAGCCAGATCACGGCATGGTCGAACCTGCCCCTATAAGGCATGGTAGTGAGAGGTCACGCAGATCCACAGCCCAGGCGCGCTTGGGCCAGTCGGCGTAACCTGGTGACTTCCCCTCGATACACCCCCGTTGGAGTGGCTCCGTGAGTGCTGACCTGCCCGATGTCCGGCAGACCCGTCTCGACAACTATGTCGACCGGTACGCAGCACGGACCAAGGGCATGACCGCGTCGGAGATCCGGGCCCTGTTCTCCGTCGCCAGCCGGCCCGAGGTGGTCTCGCTGGCCGGCGGCATGCCGAACATCGGCGGCCTCCCACTGGACGTGGTCGGCAGCGCCGTCCGCGACCTGGTGACCGACAACGGCGCGGTCGCGATGCAATACGGCTCCGGCCAGGGCGACCCCGTGCTGCGGGACCAGATCTGCGACGTGATGCGCCTGGAGGGCATCGACGCGCATCCGGACGACGTCGTCGTCACGGTCGGCAGCCAGCAGGCGGTGGACCTGGTGACGCGGGTGTTCTGCGACCCGGGGGACGTGGTGATCTGCGAGGCGCCGTCGTACGTCGGTGCGCTCGGTGTCTTCCGCGCGTACCAGTGCGAGGTCGTGCATGTCGCGATGGACGACGACGGTGTGCAACCGGAGGCGCTGGAGCAGGCGATCGAGGCGGTCCGGGCGGCCGGGAAGCGGATCAAGTTCTTCTACACGATCCCGAACTTCCACAATCCGGCCGGTGTTTCGCTGTCGAACGAGCGCCGGCGGCGGGTGCTGGAGATCTGCCAGCGAGCCGATCTCCTGATCCTGGAGGACAATCCGTACGGGCTGCTCGGCTTCGACGGTGATCCGCAGCGGGCGTTGCGGGCGGATGATCGCGAGGGCGTCATCTACCTCGGCTCGTTCTCGAAGACGTTCGCGCCGGGGTTCCGGGTCGGCTGGGCGGTCGCGCCGCACGCCGTACGCGAAAAGCTTGTGCTGGCACAGGAATCGGCGACCTTGTGCCCGCCGGTGTTCAGCCAGCAGACGATCTCGGCGTACCTGAGCCGGCACGACTGGCTCGGGCAGGTGAAGCAGTTCCGGGAGATGTACCGGGAGCGCCGCGACGCGATGCTGGCGGCCTTGACCGAAAAGATGCCTGCGGCAACGACCTGGACCAGGCCGGGCGGCGGGTTCTATGTCTGGCTGACCTTGCCGGACGGGCTGGACGCGAAGGCGATGCTGCCACGTGCGGTGACCGCGCGAGTGGCGTATGTACCCGGGACCGCCTTCTTCGCGGACGGTTTCGGCTCGCAATGCATGCGGTTGTCGTACTGTCATCCGACACCCGCGCGGATCACCGAGGGAGTCGGCCGGCTGGCCGCGGTGATCAACGAGGAGCTCGAACTGCGGCAGACGTTCGGCCCGCTGACACCAGGGCATGGCCGCGAGTACGACGCGCCGGGGCCGGAGCTGACGTAGCTGCCTTCGCAAAGGTTGCGTCAATGGAACTGCGGGCGGACGGGGGTCCCTGACGAGGTAGCGGTACCGTTCCTGTGGGCCTCGGGACCGGCGACCGAGCCGGAGTCGCCCACGAGTGATCGGGATATTTGTGATGAGTGATCTGGGTCGAGTGCTGGTACTGGCCGGCGGACTGTCACACGAGCGGGACGTCTCGCTCCGGTCCGGCCGGCGAGTCGCCGACGCCCTGCGCAGCGTCGGCGTGGAGGTCGAGCAGCGAGACGTCGACGCGAACCTGGTCGAACGCCTCCGCGACGATCCGCCGGATGCGGTCTTCCCCGTCCTGCACGGTGTCACCGGCGAGGACGGTGCCCTGCGCCAGGTCCTCGACCTGTACGGCGTTCCGTACGTCGGCGCCGACGCGGCCGCGTGCCGGACGGCCTTCGACAAGCCGGTGGCGTCGACGATGGTCGGAGCGGCCGGGCTGCACACTCCTGCGTCGGTGGTGCTCGGGCACGACACCTTCCGTGAGCTGGGTGCCGCCGCGCTGATGGAGGCTGTCGTCGGGCAGGTCGGGCTGCCGCTGGTGGTGAAGCCGGCTCGCGGTGGCTCGGCGCTGGGTGCGTCGATCGTACGGTCGATGGATGAGCTGCCGTCGGCGATGGTGAACTGCTACGCGTACGGGCCGGTCGCGTTGATCGAGCAGTACATCGACGGGACCGAGGTCGCCGTGACCGTGGTGGACACCGGCGACGGGCCGCGGGCGCTCCCGGCGGTGGAGATCCAGCCCGATTCCGGGTTCTACGACTACGAGGCGCGATACACGGCCGGGGCGACCCAGTTCGTCGTACCGGCTCGGCTGGATGCGGACGTGGCGGAGGCCTGTGCCAAGGCGGCTGTGACGGCGCACGAGGCACTGGGACTGCGAGATCTGTCCCGGTCGGACCTGGTCGTCGATGCGGCCGGCGTGCCGTGGTTCCTGGAAGTGAACGTGGCTCCGGGGATGACGGAGACCTCGCTGGTGCCGCTGGCCGCTGAGGCCGCGGGGATCGAGTTGGGCGTGCTGTGCCGCGATCTGCTGGCTGCTGCCGCGGCTCGTTGAGGTCCTGATGTCCCTCTGGCGCACCGTGCTGACGCCTCGGTGGTTAGGGCTGCTTGCGCTGGCGCTGGCGATCGCCGCGGTGATGTCGGTGATGGGCGTGTGGCAGCTGGATGTGTACCGCTCGAAGACGGCGGCGGCGACGGCCAAGCAAGCCTCGGCGGCACCGGTCGCACTGCAGTCGCTGTTCTCCATCGACGAGGGTCTGCCGGCCAAGGCTGTGGGGCGGCGGGTGACGGTGTCCGGCGAGTGGGGACCGGCTGCGGACCAGCTCTTCATCTCCGACCGGCGTCAGGGAGACCGGGACGGTTTCTGGGTGGTGAGTCCGGTCCGGCTGCCTGGTGGTGGCGCGGTGATGGTTGTCCGTGGATGGGTTCCGTCGGTCTCTGACGTTTCTGGGCGCGCTCCTGCCGGCCCGGTTTCGTTGACCGGCGCCGTCGCCGCTTCGGAGGCTCAGGATGCTTCTGGGGATGCCGCTACGGGCCGGGTGCTGCAGTCGCTGCGGATCCCGACCATCGTGGACATGGTCGACTACCGGATCTACGACGCGTTCGTCGTACTCGCGTCGGTGGAGTCCGGCGCGATGCCGTCGCCGGGGCCGGTCGTCGTACCGGCGCCTTCTCCGCCGACGGATCACGCCGGGTGGCGGAATGTGGCGTACGCGTTCCAGTGGTGGATCTTCGCGGCCTTCACGCTGTGGATGTGGGCGCGGATGGTGCTCGATGCGCACCGGTCGGTTGATGAGGAAGCCGATGCGGGCGAGGAGTCTGTGGAGCCGAGCGGTACCGTTTCAGCGTGACTTCACCTGCTGACTCCGCCACGTCCGCCCTTACGCCGGCCGTCCGTGGTGCACTGACCCGCTACCGGGTGATCGCTTACGTCGTGGGCGTGATGCTGCTGCTTCTGCTGTTCGTCGCGATGCCGCTGAAGTACCTGGCCGACGACCCGGGGGCGATGAACATCATCGGCCCGACGCACGGCTTCCTGTACGTCGTCTACCTCCTCGCGACGTTCGACCTCTTCCGTCGCGTCCGCTGGTCCTTCCCCCGCCTCGTCATCATGGCCCTGGCCGGCACCATCCCGTTCCTGTCGTTCTACGCAGAACGCAAAACCACCCACGAACTCACCCGGGGCTAAATCCGGTTTGGTGCGGTCTCCCGGCTGCCGCCTAGCTTCTTCGCGTCCGACAGCTCGACCCTCAAGCCCTTCGAGGCCTCGCCGGCCGGCGATGTCCGCGTACGCGGGCATCGCCGCTGAGTTCCGCCAGGCCGACATCGTCGAACTCCCCACCCAACGACGCCGTCACGTTCTTACTGTCAGCTGGCCTTCGTCTGGACGCCTACTTCGAGGCCCCTTCCCGGACCTCTACCGCGGTATCACCGCCGCCGCTGACCTCCCCGCCATCTATGTCATCAAGCCACCAAGCCCGATGTTTCACATGAAACATCCACCGCAAATCCCTAAGTCTCTTTGTCGACAAATTCTCGTGAGTCCTCCGAGCTTGGTTGCCCAAAGCAAGAACCCCGAAATTCCTCTGTCAGCGCGATCCTGAGCAACCTGCAACCCTCAGCCCTACTACGTTCCACAGTGCCTACGCGAGGAGAGCCGCCCCTGCGAGCGACTTCGTCTCTATGCAACGGCTGGATCCTCCGCCAGCACGCAGACCCGAAGCCGGCGCATACATCGACGTCTGAGTCACCCCGACCACCAAACCGAGATCCACCAGGTCGACGACGTCCCCATCGCCACCCTGATCGCCCTACACGCCACCGACCCACCCCCACATCCGCACCAACGCCCAACACGTGCTGCACGCCCTCACAACACGCCCGCTGATCCCACCCGCCCGGGCACGCCGTGGGGTGTGGCCGCCGCCCCTGCGCATCAACCTCGCCAACACTCAGAGCCCAACCCCAACCTCGGCGGCCTACCCGGCCGTCCCCACGGACTGCCAACCCGTGTCCCACGTATCGCTCAGCTCCGGCATCCTCACCCGGCCGGTGTCCCCACTCCTCCACCCGCCGCAGTCCGCAGCACCGATTCGGCACGAAGCACCCGAGCTCCTACCTCCACGGTCGCCCTCGCTCCCTGTATCACCGACACCCTCACCCCCGCTCCAGACCCGAGCTCCCGACTCAGACTGATTTGCCGGTCAGCTCACCCTGCCGCTGCCAACCTCCGCGCAACGGGCGGTCCCGCCCCATCACCCAGGTGGTGGTGGCACATCACCCAGGTGGTGGTGAGCAGGAGGTTGCGGCACCAGAGTCGGCCTCCGCAAGCTCATGGGCGTTGGCGATCACGGCGTCGGCTCCCATCGCGGAACGCTGACCAGCCGGTGCGCCACACATGCCCGGCTGGCATACCCCACGGCGCCTGCCCCGCGACCTCTCACTCGGAGTTGGTCGCTCCGCGGCGGTTCCCCTCGCCGTACGCAACCCCACGAGCCCCCACACGGCTGCCGACGCGCATCCCAGGACCCCGAAGCCCGCTGAAGCCACCCTCAGGCTGCTCCCAGCTCCCCCGACCCCAGCTCCCCGAGCCCGGCGCCAGACCCCGACCGATTGCCGCCCGGCTCACTCCTGCCGCTATGAAGCTTGCACACACGAGCCATCCCCGCCCTCCGACCGCTGCACCGCCATACTCTGCCGCCGGTTCATCCTGGGTCTGTCCCACCTATCACTCCGGTCGGCCGCTCTGCGCCAATCCCGCGCGGCTCGCCCCCCAGCGCACACACTGCTGCCGAGGCTCATCCACAGCACGCGAAGCTCGCTGAGCTACCCGCAGCACGCCACGCCCTCCGTTCTCGGATCGCCACTGACGCTGCAACCCCTGAGCCCGGCTCTGCCCCGCCCAGCTGGCTTCGCCCTGTCGCCCGACGGGTCCCGATCCGGCTTCGCCCCCGCCGAGCCGCCCGCACGCCGGCGGCAGCTTGTACTACCCCCGATCCCCTCGCGGTGAGCACACCTCTCGCCGTCTTGCCACGCTCGTCCGGGACATGTCCCCCTGCACGCGGCAGCCACAGTCGCCGAGCCACGCCTCCTCCGGGCAGCCGCTCACGTCGCACACTGTTAGGCCCGGCGTCGTCCGGCAGTCCGGCTTCGCACTCGCGGTCCGGCTTCGCCCCGCCAGCCGGCGCTCACACCTGAGTCAGTTTCTGACGTACAGCGAGCTTCGGCGTCTCGAGCGCAGGCTCGGCGCTCCCCGGGCCTCCTCGCGGTGAGCACTCCCCTAAGGTCTCGCCACCTTGCCACGCTCCTCCGGAACACGTCGGCTCGCCGTCGCAGCCACGGTCAGCGCGCCAGGCAATCCGTGCTTTAGTCACCACTTGCGCTGCGCACACCAGGTCTGCCTGCCCGTCCGGCCCCCCTGGGACCCCCCGTCCCGAAGCCCCCGTCCCGCGTGCCCCTCCCGCGTCCTCGTCCCGCGTGCCCGTCCCGAAGCCCCCGTCCCGCGTGCCCCTCCCGCGTCCTCGTCCCGCGTGCCCGTCCCGAAGCCGCCATCCCGCCTGCCCGTCCCGCATGCCCGTCCGGCGCCGCCGTCGCGCGTGCCCGGCCGGCAGCTTCTACTCGGTGGACCAAACAACCTCCGCCCGCGAGTGAGGTGCGCCGGGGCTCGGGCGGTGGGGGCTACTGCTGGTTGGGGGTGTTTGGGTCCATCAGGGTGACGATGCGTTCCAGGTCGTCGAGGGAGGCGAACTCGACGGTGATTTTGCCCTTGGTCTTGCCGAGGTCTACCTTGACGCGGGTTTCGAAGCGGTCGGAGAGGCGGTCGGCTAGGTCGACCAGGCGCGGAGCGACCGGCTTGTTGCGGCGGCGCTGGGTGGGCGCGTCGTCTTCCGCGTTCATGTCGCCCAGGGCGACGATCTCTTCGACCGTTCGGACGGAGAGACCCTCGGCGACGATCCGCTGGGCGAGGCGCTCGATGGCGTCGCCGCTCGGCAGTCCGAGGAGTGCGCGTGCGTGGCCCGCGGACAGTACGCCGGCGGCGACCCGCCGCTGCACCGAGGCCGGCAGCTTCAGGAGTCGGAGCGTGTTGGAGATCTGCGGCCGCGACCGGCCGATGCGCGTCGCCAGTACTTCCTGCGTGCAACCGAAGTCGTCGAGCATCTGCTGGTAGGCGGCCGCCTCTTCGAGCGGGTTCAGCTGGCTGCGGTGCAGGTTCTCGAGCAGCGCATCCCGCAGCATCACGTCGTCGGAGGTGTCGCGCACGATGGCCGGGATCGTAGTCAGGCCGGCCTGCTGGGTCGCGCGCCAGCGGCGCTCCCCCATCACGAGCTCGTACTTGTCCTTCTCCAGGCGGCGTACGACGATCGGCTGCAGCAGGCCGATCTCCTTGACCGAGTGGACCAGTTCGTCCATCGCTTCCTCGTCGAAGACGGAACGCGGCTGCTTCGGGTTCGGGGTGATCTTGTCGACCTCGATCTCGGCGAACTCCGCACCCGGCACGGCGGCCAACTCGGGCTCGGCCCCGTTGGGCGATGCCGGTGGCGCACCGGGGATGAAGCTGGACTTGCTGCCAAGCGTCGGCGTGCTGCCGGGAGCAGGAGTGCTGGGAATCAGCGCACCAAGTCCGCGTCCGAGTCGGGTGTTCATCGCGCTCCCTCGATCGAGTACTGCTGACGTTCTTCGGAACTTCTCCTGCTGCCGCCTCATGCGAGCGGCCGTCGTTTCACGTGAAACGCCGCCCGCCGCACTCAACAGCACTTGCTGCCTGAGCAACCGTAACTGGTCCCGCCTGTCTCCACGATGCAGGCCTGTGGACAACGCCCCGCGTTTCACGTGAAACGGTGAGACCTTCAGTCCGGGAGGCACCGCGGCTCGCGACGCCCGACATGCAAAGCGCCGGCCGAGACAGGCTCGGCCGGCGCGGTCGGTTCAGCTCAGGCGTTGTTGCGCATCGCGATCTCGCGGGAAGCCTCGAGGTACGAGAGAGCTCCAGCGGACGCCGGGTCGTAGGCCAGCACCGTCTGTCCATGGCTCGGCGCCTCGGAGATCCGGACCGATCGCGGAACGGCGGTTCTCAGTACGGCGTCCCGGAAGTGACCGCGGACTTCGGCGGCGACCTCGCCGGCGAGCTTGGTGCGTGCGTCGTACATCGTCAGGAGGATCGTGGAGACGTCGAGGCCGGGGTTCAGGTGTGACTTCACCATGTCGATGTGCCGGAGCAACTGGGACAGTCCCTCCAAGGCGTAGTACTCGCTCTGGATCGGGACGAGCACCTCACGCGCCGCGGTCAGCGCGTTGACGGTCAGCAGGCCGAGCGACGGCGGGCAGTCGATGAAGACGTAGTCGTACTTCTCGCCCGCGGCCTCTGTCTCGGCCAGGTGGGCGTCGAGCGCGCGCTTCAGGCGGCTCTCCCGCGCCACGATACTGACCAGTTCGATCTCGGCGCCGGCCAGGTCGATGGTGGCCGGGATGACCATGATCCCGGGGTGCTCGGCGCAGGGCTGGAGCAGCTTACCCAGCGACTCGCCCTCGATGATCGCCTCGTAGACACCGGGGGTGCCTTCCGAGTGGTCGATGCCGAGCGCCGTCGAGGCGTTGCCCTGCGGGTCGAGGTCGATCACCAGGATCCGGGCGCCGTACAGCGCGAGGCCGGCGGCGACGTTCACAGTCGTCGTCGTCTTCCCGACGCCACCCTTCTGGTTGGCGACCACGAAGACTCGGGTTTCAGCGGGCAACGGGAACTCGCGGCCCATCGTGCGTCCTTCATTCACCAGCAGGGTCCGTTCGGTGGCGGCGGCGATCGGAGTTTCGAGGAGTCGTCGCTGAAGCTCGTCCGACGTGGCCCGCGCGGCGATCTGTGCGGCAGTCATAGCGCCCATTCCGATAGGTGCGGGACTTGGCCCGAAGAGGATGTCAGTAGGGGTAGGGGCGGGTCTGCCCCCAGCTTCATCCACAGGCCGCTGTGGACGAATTCCCGTGTGCGAGGGCAGTTTCATGGGGTCGTCATCCACAGGTCGTGGAGACTCGGGGAAGTCGCGATCGGTGTCCACCAGGTCCGCCGTTTCACGTGAAACACCATCATCTCCTGACCGCGGTTCCGTTTCACGTGAAACCGGCGGCGAACCACTCGGCGATCCCAGATCGAGACCCGCCGCAGCGGCCTTCAACGCAGCACCTTCCAGGGGCGGACGAAACTCAACCCCGTGCTCGACCGGTGCGACATCGCTCGGCGCCTGGTCCGCTGGAGGCTGTGGGACGGGAGCCTCTGAGGCCGGCCTGACGTTCGTAGGGCCGTGGTCCGCGAGCGATGGGCTGGGTGCGACCGGCGGTTGCTCGATTGCCGGCGGGCCGACCGGTGCAAGGGGCTCGGTTGGATCAGGGGTGATCAGGTGGGTGGCAGTGTCGTGGTCTGAGGGCCAGCCGATCGCATGGGACTTTCTGGGCTCACCGGTGCTTTTGTCCGGCCATCCGAGGGCACGACTCACCAACCCGCTCACCTCCCGCGTCTTCCGTGCCGGGATCCCCCTGCAGCACGTCCGGCCACAATACTCACGACTGTCGTCGGCTGGGCCAGTTCATCGACGCCGAGTTGGTGAATGTGCCAGACCTCGGCCCCGAGAGACTCGAGTTCGCGTTCGGTCGCGTCCAGTTCCTCCTCGGCGGACGCGCCTTTCATCGCCAGCATCAGTCCCCCCTCGGCACACAACGGCAGGCACCACCCGGCCAGTTTGCCCAAGGGCGCCACGGCACGTGAAGTCACCACGTCGTACGACCCCCGCGGTAGCTCCTCGGCCCGGGCACGGACCACGGTCGCGTTGCTCAGGCCGAGTTGCTCGACGGCCTCCTCCAGGAAAGTGGTGCGCCGGAGGAGCGGCTCGACGAGCGACACCTCGATGTCGGGCCGGACCAGCGCGAGCACGATCCCGGGCAGGCCGGCTCCGGTGCCGATGTCGGCGACCGTCGACTCTTCCGGGATCAGCCGCTCGAGCACGGCACAGTTCAGCAGATGCCGGTCCCAGAGTCGCGGCACCTCGCGCGGACCGATCAAGCCGCGCACTGTGCCCTGGGTCGCGAGTAGATCGGCGTACGCCGCAAGCCGATCCGCCGCCCGTGGAAACAACTTCTCCACGAGCGGCGGCGTTTCACGTGAAACGTCTCCCGTCATTAGCCAACCACTCCAGCTGCCTCGGCTGGTGACGGAATTGAGGTGAGCATGGTCAGGACGGCTGGACCACGACGCGGCGGCGGGGCTCCTCGCCCTCGGACTCGCTGGTCAGGCCGGCGGCCGCCACAACGTCGTGTACGACCTTCCGCTCGAACGGAGTCATCGGGTCGAGGCGCACCGGAGTACCTGTCGCCTTCGCCTCCTCGATCGCCTTGCGACCGACCTCTTCCAGTTCGGCCTTGCGGTTGGCGCGGTAGTTCGACACGTCCAGCATCAGCCGCGACCGCTCGCCGGTCTCCCGGTAGACGGCCAGCCGGGTCAGCTCCTGCAGGGCTTCCAGCACCTTGCCGTTCTCGCCGACCAGGTTGTTCAACTCCGCGCCGACGATCGACACCGCGGCCCGGTCACCGTCGATGTCCATGTCGATGTCGCCATCCAGATCGGCGATGTCCAGCAACTCCTCGAGGTAGTCGGCGGCGATGTCGCTCTCCGCCTCGAGTGCCTTCAGGCGCTCGCTGGTGGTACCGGCGGACTGCTCCGCCGCCTCGGTGTTCTGCGTGCCGTCGGTCACGGCGACTCCTTCACAATCTCGAGATCCGCCCCACGGGGACCCAGGTGTACAAGCAGAGAGGGGAACCGGCGACGGCCGGTCAGCGTGATCCGCCGGACTTCTTCTGCGCCGCCTTCTTCTGGGCGGCCGACTTGGCCGCGGGCTGGCGCTTCGCCGTCGTGCCCTTCTTGCCGGCCGGCTGCTTCTTGGCAGCACCGGCCTGAGTCTGCTTCGCCGCACCCTGCTGGGGGTTGGTCGACGTCTGGCCGTTGCTCGCGGCCTTAGCGTCTTCGGACGCCGTCGTACCGCTCGAAGCGGGCTGAGCAGCGGAGGTCCGGCGATCGCTGCGCGACTGGCGCTTCGGCTGCTGGCGCTGCGCCGGACGGCGATCCGTCACGGTGTCGGTGTCCGTCGTACCGTCGGCACTCGCCAGGCCCGCGTCGGCCGGCCGGCCCGCGCGCAGGTTGTGCTCGCGCTTGCGGGCCTCCATCGCGTCGTACGCCGGAGTGCCCGGGGCCGGGTTGCGGCGGATGACGTAGAACTGCTGGCCCATCGTCCACAGGTTCGAGACAAACCAGTAGATGAGCACACCGATCGGGAAGTTGAAGCCACCGATCAGGAAGAAGATCGGGAAGACGTACAGCATGATCTTCTGCATCTGCGCGGCCTGGCCCTCGAGGGCCTCCTTCGGCATGTTCTTGCGCATCAGCTGAAGCTGCGTGGTGAACATCGTCGCCGTCATCAGGATGATCAGCACGATCGCGACGACCTTGACGTTGCCGGCGCCGTCGCCGTTCGCCTTCAGGAAGGTCTGCGAGATCTCCGCGCCGAAGATCTTCGCGTGCTGCAGCGACGCGACGTGCGGGTCCATGATGCTGCTGTGCGTCTTGCCCTTCGACGCATAGTCGAGCACTCGGAACAGGGCCAGGAAGATCGGCGACTGCAGCAGCAGCGGAAGGCACGAGGAGAACGGGTTGGTGCCCGTCTCCTTGTACAGCTTCATCATTTCCTGACCGAGCTTCTCCCGGTCATGGCCGTACTTCTTCTGCAGCTCCTTCATCTTCGGCTGCAGCAGCTGCATGTTCCGGCTGGAGCGGATCTGCCGCACGAACAGCGGGATCAGCAGGGTGCGGATGACGATCGTCAGGCCGGCGATGGACAGCGCCCAGGCCCAGCCGCCGTTCGGGTCGAGCACCAGGCCGAGCAGCCAGTGCCACCCGACGAGCAGCGCCGACACCGCCCAGTAGAGCGGGGTCATGATCGCGTTGAAAACGTCTACGATCCCGTCCCACAACGCGAGCTCAGGGATGGCCAGAAGAGTCACTCAAGCACCTCGCTGCACAGGCCCGGCGTCGGCCGACGGTCCGGGCTGGTTGGCGGAGACGGAATCTCCGCGCTGGTCGACATCTATGGGTGGAACGGGGTCGTAGCCGCCGGGGTTCCACGGGTGGCAGCGGGCGAGTCTCCTCGCCGCCAGCCAGCTACCGCGCACCGCGCCGTGGCGTTCGACCGCCTCCAGGGCGTACGCCGAACAACTCGGGTAGAACCTGCACACCTGCCCGTACATCGGGCTGATGAAGGTCCGGTACAACTTCAGGAAACCGATGATCCCGCTCTTCACGGGATTGATCCTCATCGTGGGCCCAGCAATCGCCGCAGCGCGCCGTCGACGTCCGCGACCAGTTCGTCGTACGACGCCGAGGCGGACGACGGGAGGGCACGGACGACGGTCAGGCTGCCGGGCGGCAGGTCCGGGAGCCGCGTGGCCATCACGGCACGCAGACGGCGGTGGACCCGGTTCCGCAGAACCGCGTTGCCCACCGCCTTGTTCACCACGAATCCGACACGAGCGGGCTCGGCCAGGACGTCGCCCGCCTGGTCGTCCCGCGACAGCAGATGGACCACCACGGCACGTCGCCCGGCCCGCCGTCCAGCACGGACGGCGCGGCGAAAGTCGTCGGACCGGCGCAATCGGTTCGACGCGGGCAACACGAGGTGGTCACCGTCGGATCAGGTCGCTCAGGCCGCGAGGCGCTGGCGACCCTTGCCACGGCGGGCGGCGATGATCGCGCGACCCGCACGGGTACGCATCCGAAGACGGAAGCCGTGCTTCTTGTGCCGGCGACGGTTGTTCGGCTGGAACGTCCGCTTGCTCACTGGAATGACTCCGGTTACTCGAGATCACGATTGTCGACAAATCCACTGATAGATCTGCCGCTGGCGCAGTCCTGCACACCGTCGGAGAACCAGAGGATCCCGCAGGGAGCGCAGCACGAAACGGCCGGCTCAACACCGACCGATCCACGGTACGTGGCCGCCTGTGGACAGGTCAAACCAGCCGTCCCCATAGTTGTCCACAGGCGTTCCACAGGCCTGTGGACAGAATAGTGGGCACACGATCGGTCAACTGGCCGTCACACACTGGTCCCCAGGGCGACCGAGGGCGACTTCCCCGACACGACTACGCTCCGGCGTCTACCCGACACGCCGCAAGTTGCCCCCAATTTGGGCTCCATAGCCTGTGGATGACGGCTTGAAGCAGGCTGGGCGGACTTGTTAGCGTCAACCCTTCACACCAGAGGTCCCGCACCCCGCAACCGGTAACCAACCTGCTCCACCCGTCGTTCACAACTGTGGACAACCGTGTGGACAGTGCGGCGCCGCCGGCAGCCGCACGGTGTTGGGTCTAAAGGTCGCGCCGCCCGGGTTCGCCCGGAACGCGCCGGCCACCGCAGCGATGGATTCGGGGAGCAACGCGTGGTCGAGGACCAATCCGCCAGTGCGGATTTCACGGCGGATGTCAGCGCCGATGCCAGAACGGGGTATCCCGCGGATCACCAACCGCAGGAGCCGCAGCGCCACTTCGACCCCCACCACGGGCTCGACGACCACAGCAACAGCACCCCTGAGGAACACAACATCTCGTCTGAGGAACACAGCCCCACTTCCGACGGACAGTCCGGCCTTTCCGGGCACGGCTCCTTTGACGGACACCGCCCGACGGATGAGTACCGCCCGGCTGACGGCTATCGGTCGGAGCTGGAGCGAGCCGCCACCGAGTTCCCAGCCGCCACTCCTCACACCTCTGGTCTGAGCGCCCCCACCCCTAGCCTTCCGGACCCGAGCTTTTCCGGCCTGGGCTTTCCCGGCCCTCGCCGTGAAGGACACGAAGCGTGGACGTCGGTCGTGCCCGGTCCGAGTGCTCCCGAGCAGAGCGCCCCGGGCCACAGCGCTCCTGACCTCCACGCCCACGAGCAGGGCACGCAAGGTCAGAGTCATGGCTTCAGCACTCCCGGCGACAACGGGCCCGGCCAGACCACTCAGGGCCTCAGTGCTCCCGGCCAGGGAACACCGGGCCTCAGCGCTCTAGACCTGAGCACCCCAGGTCTCAGCACTCCGGGGCCGAGCATTCCGGACCTGAGTGCCTATGAGCCAAGCGCCAGCGAGCGCAGCGCCAGTGAGCAGAGCGGACTGGATCAGAGCGCACAGGATCAGAGCGCACAGGGCCCGAGCACTCCAGGGCCGAGCGCCAGTGAGCAGAGTGCGCTTGGTCAGAGCGCTGCCAGCCCGACTCTTTTCGATGTTGTGGATGAGAGTCAGTTCCAGTACGGCGGGGAGCGTCGTGCTGGGGGTGATGAGAGGTATGGCGTGCGAGACGAGCGCATCGATCGGGGTGCGTGGGCTGGGAGTGCGCCGGTGGTCGGAGTCCGTGGCGACTTCCAGAACTCCGACGGCGGTGTCTGGGGGAACGGCGGCGAGCCGCGCGCTGATCGCGGGAATGCGACCGGCGGTGGGGCTGATGAGTTTGCGGGTGGAGACCGGAGTGTGGTGCGGGGCGAGTGGGGCGCCGAGCGCGGAGAAATTACCGGAGTTGCGCGGAACGAAGGTGATGGACGTGTGGATCGCGACGACCCTCAGCCGGCCGAGCGCCGAATCGCTGAAGTCCAGGACGTCGGGCCCTGGCTCGCCGAACCCCGGGCCGAACAGCGAGGACTCGGTGAGCAGCCCGGATCCGTCGAGCACCGGGCCGCTGACCAGCGTGTCCCCGAAGCGAGGGGCCCCGAGCAGCGGGTCCCTGAGCGGCCAGTCCCTGAGACGAGGGCGCCCGAGGCTCGGGTGGCTGAGGCTCCTGCGGGGGCTGGGGCTGTGATGGACCTTGGGGAGGCTTGGGCTCGGGTGCTGGCGGGGTTGCCGCCCAATCAGCGGGCGTGGCTGACCAACTCGCGGCCGGTGACGCTGCATGAGAGCACTGCGATCGTCGCGGTGCCGGACGACTTCACCCGGGGTCAGCTCGAGACGCGGCTGCGGCCGGATCTGGAGCGGATCCTGACCGAGAGCTTCGGTCGGGACATCCGGATCGCCGTGACCGTCGACCCCTCGCTCGACCCCGAGCTGCGCGAGCCGCAGGCGCCGCCGCAGCCCGTCGTACGGGAGCCCCTTCGGACGGATGGAGCGTTCCAGCCGACGATTCAGTCGGCGCTGACCGATCCGGACACGACTGGCCAGCAGTTCCGTCAGCCACCGAACCAGGGCATCGGCCAGCAGCCGCCGGCGCACCACAGCGGTCAGCGCTTCGACCAGCCCGCCGGACAGCAGTACACAACTCAGCAACCTCAGCAGTTCGGAGCACCCCAGCAGCAGCCCCAGCAGTTCGGGCAGCCGCTGCCGAACGGATCCGCGCCGGCCCAGCCCGCCACCGAGGCACAAGGTGAGGCCCGGCTCAATCCGAAGTACACGTTCGAGACCTTCGTCATCGGCAGCTCGAACCGCTTCGCGCACGCCGCGGCCGTCGCGGTCGCCGAGGCGCCGGGTAAGGCCTACAACCCACAGCTGATCTACGGCGACTCCGGTCTCGGCAAGACCCACCTGCTGCACGCCATCGGGCATTACGTCCGAAGCCTCTACACCGGGGCGCGGGTCCGGTACGTGTCCAGCGAAGAGTTCACCAACGACTTCATCAACGCGATTCGCGACGACAAGGCGTCCCAGTTCCAGCGCCGGTACCGCGATGTCGACGTACTGCTGATCGACGACATCCAGTTCCTCGAGGGCAAGATCCAGACCCAGGAGGAGTTCTTCCACACCTTCAACACGCTGCACAACGCGAACAAGCAGATCGTGATCAGCTCCGACCGGGCGCCGAAACGCCTGGAGGCGCTGGAGGACCGGCTGCGGAACCGGTTCGAGTGGGGCCTCATCACCGACATCCAGCCGCCCGACCTGGAGACCCGGATCGCGATCCTGCGGAAGAAGGCGGCCACCGAGCGGCTGACCGCGCCGCCGGAGGTGCTGGAGTTCATCGCGTCGAAGGTGCAGACGAACATCCGTGAGCTCGAGGGCGCACTGATCCGGGTCACCGCGTTCGCCAGTCTGAACCGGCAGCCGGTCGACCTGAGCCTGGCCGAGATCGTGCTGAAGGACCTGATCCCCGAAGGCAGCAAGCCGGAGGTGACGGCCAGCATGATCATGGGCCAGACGGCGTCGTACTTCGGCCTGTCGATCGACGACCTGTGCGGATCGAGCCGGAGCCGGGTGCTGGTGACCGCGCGGCAGATCGCGATGTACCTGTGCCGCGAGCTCACCGATCTCTCGCTGCCGAAGATCGGCCAGCAGTTCGGCGGCCGCGACCACACCACCGTGATGCATGCCGAGCGGAAGATCCGTCAGTTGATGTCGGAGCGGCGCAGCGTCTTCAACCAGGTGACCGAGCTGACCAACCGGATCAAGCACCAGGCAAAGCAGCAGTAGGAAGCTCACAGGCTGGGGACACAGCTGTGGATAACTGTGGGTATTGCGGTGGACACCTCGGTCAAGTGTGTGGATTCGCTGTGGGGACAGAATCCGTCGTACCCAGGCATCCTCAGCACGACCTGGAACCGTCCACAAGCCGTACACAGGGCAAAACGGCACCTGACCTGCGAAGTCGCGGCTTTTCCACACTATCCACCGGTGCTAAGAACCCTATGGAATCTGTAGAGAGTTCCCAGTCCACAAAACGATCGTGCGGCCCAACCTGGGGAAAACCCCGGTCTCGCGCCGGTTGGACGGACCTGTCAGGCTGTCTTCAGAACCACAGGAACGACGCCGACGCGACCCGCCCGAAGCGCCACGTCACGCCCGGTTGGCGCACAGCACACTTGTCCGTGGCAGGATCTGCCTGGCACACAGCCGAATCAGGAGGCACCCAGCGGTGAAGTTTCGCGTCGAGCGCGACGTACTGGCCGAGTCGGTGGCCTGGGCCGCGCGCAGCTTGCCCAGTCGTCCCAGCGTCCCGATCCTTGCCGGCCTTCTGGTCGAAGCCGAGGACGGGCAGATCACCCTGTCCGGCTTCGACTACGAGACCTCGGTCCGCGTCACCGTGCCCGCACAGGTGGCCGACTCCGGCAAGTGCCTGATCTCCGGCCGGCTCGTCGCCGACATCTCGAAGAGTCTTCCGAACCAGCCTGTGGACATCGCCGTGGACGGTGCCAAGGCACAAGTCACCTGCGGCAGTTCGCGGTTCACGCTCCAGACGCTTCCCACCGAGGAATATCCGGCTTTGCCGGAGCTCCCAGCGGCCAGCGGGACCGTGAAGGCCGACGTTTTCGCCCAGGCGGTCTCCCAGGTCGTCACCGCGGCCGGTCGCGAGGACACGCTGCCGGTGCTGACCGGCGTACGGGTCGAGATCGAGGGCTCCACGATCTCGCTGCTCGCCACCGACCGCTACCGGCTCGCCATCCGTGAGCTCGAGTGGAATCCGCAGTCGCCCGACGCGTCCGCGGCCGCGCTGATACCGGCTCGGGTACTGTCCGAGACCGCCAAGGCGATGACCGGTTCCGATGTGATCGTGTCGCTGGCCGCGCCCGGCACCGGCGACGGCATCGTCGGCTTCGAAGGCGAGGTTTCCGGCGGCAGCCGGCGCGCTACTACGCGGCTGCTCGACGGCGAGTTCCCGAAGGTGCGCGGCATCATCCCGACCGACGCCGCGATCGCGACCCGGGTCCGGATCGACACCGCGACGCTGGTGGAGGCGGTCAAGCGCGTCGCCCTGGTGGCGGAGCGGAACGCGCCCGTGCGGCTGACCTTCAGCGAGGACGGCGTGACGCTCGATGCCGGCAGCGGTGACGAGGCTCAGGCGTCCGAGTCCATCGAGGCACGGGTCGCCGGCGAACCGGTCACCGTGGGCTTCAACCCGACGTACCTGCTTGACGGCCTGAACGCGATCGGTACGCCGGTCGCCCACCTGGCCTTCACCCAGGCGACGAAGCCGGCCGAACTGACCGGTGTGACGGACTTCGACGGTGAACCGATCAGCGAATTCCGGTACGTGCTGATGCCGGTCCGCCTGAACAGCTGAAAGCCAACAGAACAAGGGGATTCACGATGGAGCTCGGCCTTGTCGGTCTCGGCAAGATGGGCGGCAACATGCGCCAGCGGATCCGCAACGCAGGCCACACCGTGGTCGGATTCGACCACAACCAGGACATCTCCGACGCCAAGGACCTGGCCGACATGGTCGGCAAGCTCACCGCTTCCGACCAGCCGAAGGTGGTCTGGGTGATGGTGCCGGTGCAGGCCATCGACCCGGTGATCACCGAGCTGGCCGACCTGCTCTCCCCCGGCGACATCGTGATCGACGGCGGCAACAGCCGCTGGACCGACGACACCCGCAGAGCGGCGCAACTGGCCGAGAAGGACATCAAGTTCGTCGACTGCGGGGTGTCCGGCGGCGTCTGGGGCCTGGAGAACGGCTACGCGCTGATGTGCGGTGGCGAGAACGACGTCGTCGCCACGCTGATGCCGATCTTCGAGGCGCTCAAGCCCGAAGGCGACTTCGGTTTCGTGCATGCCGGCAAGGTCGGCGCCGGTCACTTCAGCAAGATGGTCCACAACGGCATCGAGTACGCGATCATGCAGGCGTACGCCGAGGGCTTCGAACTGCTCGAGGCCGCGGACATCGTGGACAACGTGCCGGAGACGTTCGAATCCTGGCGCGAAGGCACGGTGATCCGGTCCTGGCTGCTCGACCTGATGGTGAACGCGCTGAAGGAAGACACCCATCTGGACAAGATCCGCGGGTACGCCGAAGACTCCGGTGAGGGCCGGTGGACGGTCGAGGCCGCCATCGACCACGCCGTACCGGTGCCCGCGATCGCGGCGTCGCTGTTCGCCCGGTTCGCTTCCCGGCAGGACGACTCGCCGGCGATGAAGGCGATCGCCGCGATGCGCAACCAGTTCGGCGGCCACGCGGTGAAGGGCGCCGAAGACCCGTCGTACGCGACACCGCCGATCAAGCACTGAGGTGTATGTCACCGCCCTGGGTCTGCTCGACTTCCGGTCCTACCAGCAGGCGGAGGTCGAGCTCGCCCCGGGCGTGACGTCCTTCGTCGGGCCGAACGGCCACGGCAAGACCAACCTGGTCGAGGCGATCCACTACACCGCGACCCTCAGCTCGCACCGGGTCGCGAACGACGCTCCGCTGGTACGCGCGGGCGCCACCAGAGCGATCGTGCGTACCGAGATCCGCAGCCAGTACGACCGGGACGTGATCGTCGAGCTGGAAATCAATCCTGGGAAGGCAAATCGGGCCCGGGTGAACCGATCGCCAGTGCAGCGGCCGCGGGAAGTGCTCGGACTGCTGCGCACAGTGCTGTTCGCACCCGAGGATCTCGCCTTGGTGAAGGGCGATCCGTCCGAGCGGCGCCGGTTCCTGGACGAGCTGCTGACGCTGCGGTCGCCGCGGATGGCGGGCGTACGGCAGGACTACGACCGGGTGCTGAAGCAGCGGAACTCCCTGCTCCGCAGCGCGTCGATGGCACGCCGGCAGAACCGGTCGAGCGCGGCCGAGGGACAGCTGAGGACCCTCGAGGTGTGGAACTCGCACCTCGCCCGGGCCGGTTCCGAACTGCTCGCGACCCGGCTCGAGTTGCTGGAATCCCTGCGCCCGTTGGTCTCCAGCGCGTACGACGCTGTTGCCCGGGGCAAGCATGACGCGCGGCTGGAGTACAAGTCGTCGGTCGCCCTCGAGCCTGGCGTGGTATCCAGGGAGCAGTTGGCCGAGGTGATCCTCAACGCGGTCCAGGAGCGGCGACAGGACGAGCTGGAGCGCGGGGTGTCGCTGGTCGGTCCGCACCGCGATGACGTCGTACTCGGGCTTGGGGACTTGCCTGCGAAGGGGTATGCGAGTCACGGTGAGAGCTGGTCGTTCGCGCTCGCGCTGCGGCTGGCGTCGTACGAGCTGCTCAGAGCGGATGGGGGTGAGCCGGTGCTGATCCTCGACGACGTGTTCGCGGAGCTGGATACGCAGCGCCGCGACCGGCTGGCCGAGCTCGTCGCGCCGGCGGAGCAGGTGCTGGTGACCGCGGCGGTCGGCGCTGACGTGCCCGCTGAGCTGAGCGGAGCCCGCTTCGATGTGGGCGACGGGTCAGTTCGACGTGCCTGAAGCCGGAAATTCCTCTGAGAGCGGCCCTGAGAACGAGGCCGCTCAAGAACCTGAGCACGACAAGCAGGGGCTGGACCTGGCGAAGTCACTCGCGGGCCGGCTCAAGGGCATGAGCCCGGTCCAACCGGTCAAGCGGACCCGCCGGCGGCCGCGCATCGACGGCGCCCAGATCAGCAGCGCGCGCCCGGACGACCGGGATCCGCAGAAGCTCACCAACACCCTCGGCCGGCTGATGCGCGACCAGGGCTGGGAGGTCGACGTCGCCGTACACAGCGTGATGGCGCGCTGGCCGTCGATCGTCGGTCCCGAGATGGCCCAGCACTGCACGCCGGAGAGCTACCAGGACACCGTGCTCACCGTCCGGACCAGCTCGACCGCCTGGGCCACCCAGCTCAAGATGCTCGCTCCAGACCTGGTACGACGCCTCAACGCCGAACTCGGCGACGGAACCGTCACCCAGGTCAACGTCCAGGGCCCCCACACCCCCAGCTGGCGCAAGGGCCCCCGCACCATCCGAGGCGGCCGAGGCCCCCGCGACACCTACGGCTGACCGGCCCGCGGTCACCTGGTGAGAGTTGATTGCCGGTGCGACCCGGGGCCCGTCTAGGATCAGGCGCGATGCGCACGATCGTCGACGGTTTTCGCGAGATGGTCCACCTGATCGGAGACACCTTCCGGCTCTGGTGGCGCAACCTGCTGCCCATGACGACCTGGTACCTGGCCGGGTACGTCGGCTTCAAAACGTGCATGGAGATGGCGATCTGGCTGTCCGCGCACGCGCACTCCGACATCGGCGTGGGCGTGTTCTCGGCCGGGATCCTGATGCAGATCGCGGCGTACGTCGGCATGATCCGGACCTGCGCCAATTCGCTGTACCGCTGGCGGGACGCGGCGAGCAACAAGGCGGAGGAGACGTCGGACCCGACCCAGCAGGGCTTGATGGAACTGCTGGCGGCCACGCTCCTCCCGCTGGTCGCCGTCTGGTCGGCCTGGGGCTTCCTGGAGAAGCAGGTTTCGCAGCTGAACGTCAGCAACCTGGTGGAGCGCGGTCTGCAGCCCGGCGGCGGGTTCTTCGACCTGGCCGACAACGGCTGGCACAAGTACCTGCCGGCCATCGTCGTCCTGCTGGTCCTCCGCCGGTTGATCGAGGCGGTCGACGACCGCTGGCCGAGCCGGCCGGCCAAGTTCGTGCAGGTCTGGGCGGAATCGTTCTTCCTGCTGCTCACCGTGGTGGTGGTGCCGTTCGCGATCGGCGACGGCAAGGACTGGTTCCGCGACCGCAGTTTCTGGTACTGGTCGCTCGACTGGTGGGGCGGTGTGAAGGACTTCTTCGCCGGCATCCACATCCCGGTCCCGGCCGGTATCGAGTTCCTCTGGGGCTTCTTCTGGGAGTCCCTCTGGCCGCTGTTCAAGCTCGGGGTCGCCGAGCCACTCACCTGGCTGGCGATCACGACCGTGGTGTTCGGTCACCGGGTGCTGTCCAGCGGTGGAGTCTTCAAGGGAACCCGGCTGGAGCGCCGGTTCGGCGGCCGGGTCGAGGCCGAGGAGCAGCCGCAGAGCCGGATCGTTGCCCTCACCAACAAGGCTCCGAATCTGCTGCTCGGTGGATTCCGGGAGAAGTTCTACCCGACGCTGAACGCGTTCCGGCTCCTGGTCCGGGTCGGGCCGGTGTTCCTCGGCGTGGTCTGCATGGTCTACACGCTCTGGCTGCTCGGTGACGACTGGGGGTACGTCGCGGTCAGCCGTCTGATCGGCGTCCACGGTGAGCGGTGGGGGCTGATGAACGCTGAGATCGCGCAGCTGATCAGCAGCATCCTCTTCGAGACCTTGCGGATCGCGTTGCTGGCGGCCGCCTTCGACCTGTGTATCTCGGTGAGCAACGAGCGCCGCGCCGAGGCGGCGGAAGCCGAGGAGAAGAAGGCTGTGGAGGCGGCGGTCTGAACGCCACCGCCTCCGGCGGTCGGGTTCCTCAGGGGGTGATGAGGACGCGGCGATGCGCGGTGCTGTCCTCGACGGTGATACCGACGAGGTGCGGGACCGCCGACTTCGGGACGACGTACATCTGGGCGATCTGGCGCGGCGTGTTGAGTTTCATCGGGAACTCGTCGTCACTGCAGTAGGTCGGCAGCTTCCAGTCCGAGGTGTTCATGGCCGGCTTCCAGACGTTGCCGCGATCGTCGCGCAGGCTCGCGGAGCAGGAGAAGCCGTTGTCCTTGAGGTACAGGCCCTCCAGCGGTGTGACCGTCACGATCGCGACGATCAGCACCGAGCCGGGGATGACTCCCATCCCGATCTCCTCGCCGTCCTTGTCGGCGATCCGGGTGTACGGCTGCAGCGAGTTCAGCTTCCACTTGACGTTGTCGATCGTCACCGGACCGCCGTCCCCGGCGATCTCCATCACGTTGCCCGCTTCGTAGACCGTCTCCTCGTCGCCGAGGTAGGTCCGGACGACCAGATAGCCGCTGGTGGCCAGGAGTGCCAGCAGCAGCGAGATCTGGGCGGCCAGCCGGGCCGCGTGGTTCGCGAGTCTCATGACGACGCCACCCGGACCACCGAGTTCCGCAGTACGTACTCGTTCGCGGCTTCGTCGACCATCTGCTGCGCGACCGCTTCACTCGGGACGCCGAGGTCGATCTCGGCGTACGTGTTGAGGACGTTCCAGAACATGCTCGGCCGGAGGATCAGTTTGAGCCCCTTGAAGTCGGTCGGGTTCACCTCGAAGATGATGCTCCCGGTCTTGGCGAAGCCCGGGTCGGGGAAGTCGATCCCGGAGTCGGTCAGCCCGCCGATCGGGGTGTAGACGGTGCCGCCGTCCGCGGTCAGCGTCGCGCCGATGTTCCCCGGGGCCTTGGCCCCACGCACCGTGTCCCACTCGAGGGCGACGAAGACGCCGTCGGTCTCGAACGGCTTGTCCTCGTGGTTCTCTTCGACGACCGCCTTGGCGACCTTCATCCGGACGACGGTCACCGTCGAGTCGCCGCCGTACTTGACCGGCTCCCCGATGCTGCCGCGCACCGCGATCATGTTCGGCTGGTCGTGGACCTGGTCCGGAGCGGCCAGCCGGGTGATGCCGCCGAGGATCACGAAGAGTACGCCGACGAGGATCGTGGCCGGGCGATAGAGCTTCATCAGTCGCCCGCCTTGTCCTCGACGACGACCGGCTTCTCCACCTGTACGACGGCCACCGGCGCCTCGTTGTGCCAGTACGGGTCGTCGTTCGCGCCGAACAGGCTGTCGTCGCCTTCGTACTTCTCGCCGAGTACGCCGATCTCCACCATGTCGGCGCTGAAGTCGGCCGGAATCTTGAACTCGGTGTAGCAGCTCTGCGGCGGAAGTCCGTAGACCAGCACCCAGTTGAGCTCCCCGCGGCAAGTGGCGCCGTTGGAGTCGACCAGATCCTCTCCGTTGCCCGGCACCCACCTGAGCAGGTCCCCGGTCAGGCTGTCGCTCTGGTGCTCTTCGTCGTCGATGTTCTTCAGGTCGAAGTACACCCGCAATTTGGCCTCGGCGTCGGAGTATTCGGTCTTCTTCTGCCGCCGGATCTCCGCCTTGGTGAAGCTGTACTCCCACTTGCCGGCGGTCACGGTCGTCGGTGCGGTCACGGTCGGCACGGTGCGGCCCTGTTTTTCCTTCCAGCCGCCGGTGGCCAGAATCACCAGGGCGAGGACGACGACGAGGGCGATCGCGATCAGCCACTTGCGCCGATGCCGGTGGATCACCCGGTCGGCGATCATGGCGTCGATGACGTCGTCGAGACTTTCCACGGCAGCGATCCTAAAGGCCCGTGGGTGCGCGACGGTCACCTCGTCCGGCGAATCCCACCGGTCTGGACCGGTCCGCGCCGTACCGTCGCCCGGATCGCCATCCGCAAGATGGTGAAACGCCACTGAGCGCCCGTGAGCGCTTTCTGGCCCCCCACCCGCGAGAGGGGACATGGCGAGGAGGGCGAAAAGACGCCCTATCCACAGTTTCGGGCGCCTGGTGGCAGGTTCTGCTTCGGTCGACAGGTAGAATGAAGGGTGTAGAGCGAGCCGCACCTCTAATAACACTGTAGGGGGCGGCTTCCACTGTGCCGCGATGCCTCGCGAATGCGGGGTCCGAGGAGGACAACCACCGGTGACCGACGAGCCGACCGAGATCGACGCCAACCAGTCCGCCGACCCCATCGGCACCGTCGCAGCAGAAGTCCCGATGCCCTCCAACACCGTGGAGCGGGAGTACGACGCGAGTGCGATCCAGGTCCTCGAGGGCCTCGACGCGGTCCGGAAGCGGCCCGGTATGTACATCGGGTCCACCGGTGAGCGCGGTCTGCACCATCTCGTCACCGAGGTGGTCGACAACGCGGTGGACGAGGCGATGGCGGGCGTCTGCGACAAGATCGTGGTCACCCTGCTTCCCGACGGCGGCATCCGGGTCGTCGACAACGGCCGCGGTATCCCGGTCGGCATCGTCGAGTCCGAGGGCAAGCCGGCCGTCACCGTGGTACTCACGGTGCTGCACGCCGGCGGCAAGTTCGGCGGCGGCGGGTACAAGGTGTCCGGCGGTCTGCACGGTGTCGGTGTGTCCGTGGTGAACGCGCTGTCCACCCGGCTCAAGGTCGACGTCAAGCAGAACGGCAAGGAGTACACCCAGTCCTTCACCATGGGTGTGCCGGACGAGGAGTTGGCCGAGGTCGGCCCGTCCGACGAGCACGGTACGACGATCACGTTCTGGGCGAACAGCGACATCTTCGAGACCACGACGTACTCGTACGAGACGCTGTCCACCCGGTTCCGCGAGATGGCGTTCCTGAACAAGGGCCTGGAGATCGTCATCCGGGACGAGCGGCCGGACCACACCGAGGACGGCAACCCGGTCGAGCAGTCGTTCAAGTACGACAACGGCCTGGTCGACTACGTGAAGTACCTGACCGGTATCCGTGAGACCGTGCACCGCGACGTCATCTCGTTCGAGGCGGCGCAGGGTGAGAACAGCATGAGCCTCGAGGTGGCGCTGCAGTGGAGCGGCTCGTTCCAGGAGTCGGTGCACACCTTCGCGAATGCGATCAACACCCACGAGGGCGGCACCCACGAGGAAGGCTTCCGGGCCGCGCTCACCTCGCTGGTCAACTCGTTCGGCGAGGACCAGGGCATGATCAAGAAGAAGGAGGACAGGCTCACCGGTGACGACATCCGGGAGGGCCTGACCGCGATCATCTCGGTCAAGCTGGCCGAGCCGCAGTTCGAGGGCCAGACCAAGACCAAGCTCGGCAACACCGAGGTCAAGGGCTTCGTCCAGCGCATCGTCAACGACAAGCTGGGCGCCTGGTTCGAGCAGAACCCGGCCGAGGGTCGCGAGATCATCCGCAAGGCGACGGCCGCCGCGAGCGCCCGGATCGCGGCCCGCAAGGCGCGCGACCTGGCCCGCAACCGCAAGGGCCTGCTCGGCGGTGGCGGTCTGCCGGGCAAGCTGGCCGACTGCCAGTCGACCAACCCCGAGGAGTGCGAGGTCTACATCGTCGAGGGTGACTCGGCGGGTGGCTCGGCCAAGGGCGGCCGGGACCCGAAGTTCCAGGCCATCCTGCCGATCCGGGGCAAGATCCTGAACGTCGAGAAGGCCCGGATCGACAAGGTCCTGCAGAACAACGAGGTCCAGGCGATCATCTCGGCCCTCGGCACCGGGATCCACGAGGACTTCGACGAGGAGAAGCTCCGGTACCACAAGATCGTGATCATGGCCGACGCCGACGTCGACGGCCAGCACATCCGGACCCTGCTGCTCACCCTGCTGTTCCGGTTCATGCGGCCGCTGATCGAGCGCGGTCACGTGTACGCCGCCCAGCCGCCGCTCTACAAGATCCGCTGGAGCAACTCCGCGGACGAGCTGGCCTACACCGACCGCGAGCGCGACGGCCTGCTCGAAGCCGGTTACGAGGCGGGTAAGAAGCTGCCCAAGGAGAACCCGATCCAGCGCTACAAGGGTCTGGGCGAGATGAACGCGAACGAACTGTGGGACACCACGATGGACCCGGCCAACCGGGTACTGCTGCAGATCACCCTGGACGACGCGATCCGCGCCGACGAGACGTTCCAGACGCTGATGGGCGACGACATCGAGGCGCGGCGCAGCTTCATCCAGCGCAACGCCAAGGACGTCCGCTTCCTCGACATCTGACGGAGGCCGGCCCCCGACCCGGGCCGGCGACTCCGCCTCGCAGCAGCCACTACCGACGTACGACGTCTGAACCGAACGGGACGAGCTTTTCATGACCGAGACCCCCACCTCGCCGGGCCACGACCGGGTTGAGCCTCTCGACCTGCAGACCGAGATGCAGCAGTCCTATCTCGACTACGCGATGGCGGTCATCGTCGGCCGCGCACTGCCCGAGGTCCGCGACGGCCTCAAGCCGGTGCACCGCCGCATCCTCTATGCGATGTACGACGGCGGCTACCGGCCGGACCGTGGTTTCAACAAGTGTTCCCGCGTCGTCGGTGACGTGATGGGTCAGTACCACCCGCACGGTGACTCGGCGATCTACGACACCCTGGTCCGGCTGGCGCAGCCGTGGGTGATGCGGGCGCCGCTGATCCAGGGCCAGGGCAACTTCGGTTCGCCGGGTAACGACCCGGCCGCCGCGATGCGGTACACCGAGTGCCGGATGGCACCGCTGGCGATGGAGATGGTCCGCGACATCGACCAGGAGACAGTCGACTTCCGGCCCAACTACGACGGCAAGTCGCAGGAGCCGGTGATCCTGCCGGCCCGGTTCCCGAACCTGCTGGTGAACGGCTCGTCGGGGATCGCGGTCGGCATGGCGACCAACATCCCGCCGCACAACCTGCGCGAGGTCGCGGCCGCGGTCGAGTGGGCGCTGGCTCACCCGGACGCGACCCAGGAGGAGCTGCTCGAGGCCTGCCTGCAGCACATCAAGGGCCCGGACTTCCCGAACGGCGCCCTGATCGTCGGCTACAAGGGCATCGACGACGCCTACCGCACCGGCCGAGGTTCGGTCACCATGCGCGCGGTGGTCGACATCGAGGAGGACGCCAAGGGCCGCACCAGCCTGGTCGTCACCGAGCTGCCGTACATGGTCAACCCGGACAACCTGGCGCAGAAGATCGCCGAGCTGGTCAACACCGGCAAGATGAGCGGGATCGCCGATATCCGCGACGACAGCTCGTCCCGGACCGGCCAGCGGCTGGTGATCGTGCTCAAGCGCGACGCGCAGCCCCGCGTCGTACTGAACAACCTCTACAAGCACACGCAGCTGCAGGACACCTTCGGCTGCAACATGCTGGCGCTCGTCGACGGCGTACCGCGCACGCTCAGCGTGAACCTGTTCATCAGCCACTGGATCGACCACCAGATCGAGGTCATCCAGCGGCGCACCCGGTACCGGCTGCGCCAGGCGGAGGAGCAGGCGCACGTCTACCGCGGTCTGGTCAAGGCGCTGGACGCGCTCGACGAGGTCATCGCGCTGATCCGGCGCAGCCCGGACGTCGACGGGGCCCGCACCGGGCTGATCCAGCTGCTGGAGATCGACGAGGTCCAGGCCCAGGCGATCCTCGACATGCAGCTCCGCCGGCTGGCCGCCCTGGAACGGCAGAAGATCGTCGACCGGTTGCAGGAGCTCGAGGCGATCATCGCCGACCTCGAGGACATCCTGGCCAGCCCGGAGCGGCAGCGCAGCATCGTCCGGGACGAGCTCGCCGAGATCGTCGAGCGGTACGGCGACGAGCGTCGTACCGAGATCATCGCGGCCGACGGCGACCTGTCCGTGCAGGACCTGGTCCCGGACGAGGACGTCGTCGTCACCATCACCCGCGGCGGCTACGCGAAGCGGACCAAGACCGACCTGTACCGGACCCAGAACCGGGGCGGCAAGGGCGTCCGCGGTGCTCAGCTGCGGGCCGAGGACGAGATCAGCCACTTCTTCGCCACCACGAACCACCACTGGATGCTGTTCTTCACCACCAAGGGCCGGGTCTACCGGGCCAAGGTGTGGCAGCTGCCCGAGTCCGCCCGGGACGCGAAGGGCTCGCACGTGGCCGGCCTACTCTCGTTCCAGCCGGACGAGGAGATCGCACAGGTACTGACGCTGCGCGACTACGAGCAGTCCGACTACCTCGTACTGGCGACCAAGCGCGGACTGGTGAAGAAGACGCCGCTGCGCGACTACGACTCGGCCCGGCAGAGCGGCATCATCGCGGTGAACTTCCGCGAGGACGACGACGAGCTGATCGGCGCCGACCTGGCCACCGCCGAGGACGACCTGCTGCTGGTGTCGCGGAAAGGTCAGTCGATCCGCTTCACCGCGAACGACGAGCAGCTCCGCCCGATGGGCCGGGCCACCTCCGGTGTCACCGGGATGAAGTTCCGCTCCGGCGACGAACTGCTGTCGATGTCGGTGATCCGGGCCGGCTCGGAGGAGGACACCCAGTTCGTCTTCACCGTGACCGACGCCGGGTATGCCAAGCGCAGCCGCGTGTCGGAGTACCGGCAGCAGGGCCGCGGCGGGCTCGGCATCAAGGCGGTCAAGCTGAACGACGAGCGCGGCTCGCTGGTCGGCGCGATCATCGTGGTCGATGACGACCAGGTCCTCGCGATCAAGGCCAGCGGCCAGGTCGTCCGCAGCCGGGTCGACAGCGTGCCGGTCAAGGGCCGCGACACGATGGGGGTCCGGTTCGCCGGAGTCGGCGAGTCCGACGCGGTGGTCGCGATCGCCCGGAATACCGATCTGACCGTCAATGGCAACGGGGACGAATCCGAAGCCGACGAAACGGGTACTACCTCCGAAACTGCCCAGGATGTGGACGGATCGACAACCGAATCCACCCCTGAGAGCGTCCAAAGTGTTGACCAGCGTTCGACGGACGTCGACGGCGCGGCTACCGTCGAAGACGACGATGCCGGCCAGGAGGGTAACTGATGACCAACCGCGCGAGGCCGACCTGGCCCGAAGGTGCGGCGGACAACCCTGAGACCCAGCGGCCATCGCAGGGCGGGAACAAGCAGTCCACCACACCGGGCACCCCGGCCTCCAACGGTCGTTCCACCACCGCTCCGAGCGGCAACGGCCAGCAGAGTACGCCGAACGGACAGCGACCGGGCGACTTCCGTCCGCAACCGCGGCCTCAGTCTGGCGCGGGGCAGCCTTCCGCCCCGGTTCGGCCGCCGCAGCAGCCGCCGGTACGCCCGGCTGTCGCTCAGCCGACCGCACGCCCGGCGAGTCCGGTCAGCCCTGGCCAGGTCACGCCGAGTCCGAGCACTCCTGGCCAGCCGTGGACGCCGTCCGGTGCGACTGCGGCCGCTTCGTCGTACGGGGTGACTGGGAAGAAGACCGAAACCTTCGGTGACAAGGTGAATGCGGCGAGGCAGGCGGTGCTGGACAAGGCGGCCGCGGTCAAGGACGCGGCCACGCCGGACCAGACCTCCAGCAAGCCGACCACGAGGGCCGAGAAGGCGCCGAAGACTTCGACCCGGCCGCAGACCCGCAAGGCACGGCTGCGGATGTCGCGGATCGACCCGTGGTCGGTGATGAAGACGTCATTCCTGCTGTCGATCGCGTTCGGCATCGTCACCTGGGTGGCGGTGTTCATCGTCTGGTCCGCGATCGGCGCGGCCGGCGTGTTCGACAACATCAACAACACCGTCACCGAGGTACTCGGGACGCCGGCGGCGGAGCCGTTCCGGATCGAGAACTACATCAACACCGGCAAGGTGATGGGTTTCACCACCCTGCTGGCCTGCGCGGACGTCCTCATCATCACCGCGCTGGCGACGCTCGGGTCCTTCCTCTACAACATCGCCGCCACGCTGCTCGGCGGCCTGGAAGTGACGCTGGCATCGGAGGACTGATGGGTCAGCCGGACCGTTTCGCGGCCCGGCTGGAACCGGTTTGGGAGTAGGGCACTTGGTGCGGTAATCTCTCCCGGGTTCAACCCCGCAGTTGCGGGCCTATAGCTCAGACGGTTAGAGCGCTGCCCTGATAAGGCAGAGGTCACTGGTTCAAGTCCAGTTAGGCCCACCACCACGATCGCGAACCCCGATCCGAGGAGTCCCGGTGCTGAAGAAGATCCTGCTGGTGCTGGTGGCCAGCATCGGTGGATACTTCGCCTACAAGAAGACCCAGCAGTCCCGCGCCGACAAGGACCTCTGGGCCGAGGCCGTCGACCCGGTCACCCCGGGCCGCTGACCTCCCCCGCGGGGGCGTAGCTCAACTGGCAGAGCACTGCCTTTGCAAGGCAGGGGTTAGGGGTTCAAGTCCCCTCGTCTCCACCACCGCGTTCATGCAGGTCAGAGCGCGATTCACAGCACGCAGCACCGGCGCCGTTGGCCTCGTTCAGAGGCTGCGTGCCCTAACTCCGTGTCGCTAATCGAGATGCACCGCGACGACCGCACGTACGAGTGGCGGACGGTCGAAGCTGTGCCGCTCGGCCACTCCGCCTAGCTCCCCGGTCTCTCTGCCGAGTTTGGCTCTTATGGATCAAGGCGCGCCTTCGGCGCGCGGCCCCGGACTGCGGGCGCGCCGGGGCGCCGTACTCGCTGGTGCCCACCAGCAGGACGCTTCCCCGTCCACGCGATCCAACTGCCAATGACCGGCGTGCTTGGCGTCTGACCGCCGGTTAGCCCCGTCCCCCTGGCCGCTCGATTGTCCGGCCACCACGACACACGTCAAGAGCGCAGAGCGTCCCTACGGGATCGAACAAGTTCGACTCTTGACCTGCGCCGCGCTGACCTGGGTTTGCAGCTGTCAGGAGGACGCGGCAAGTCTGGAGAGGGTCACTCAAAGATGGGAGTGTCTAACTCCTCATCGGTCACCTTCACTTGCTCATAGAGCTCAGACACATCGGCGCGCCGACGATGCGCCGCTTCTTCAAAGTACTGCCAAGCATCATCCGGCTGAGGAGACCTCGGCTTGCCGGTCCTAAAGACCTGTGCCTTGCCTGGCGTCACACGCTTGAGAACTGCTGGCAGGTGCAGGAGAACGGATCCTGTGGCTCTCAAAGGGTCGTCGCCGAGCCCCTCTATCGCGAACACGGCGATCCTCGCCTTGACTATGGCCGCGATCTCCGGCGGTACCCACAGCATCCTGTAGTTGTTGCTGATAAGACCGTGCCACCCAGCCTGATGGAGGTAGATGATCAGCCGCCGGTCATCTAGGTCACAGAGCCTTGGTTCGATCTTGAACAGCGGCTTCAGCTCCGTGTTTGGGAAGTACTCGGCCACGTCCAGGACAAACGGCGGGAAGTTCTGGTCCAATGCGAACCTCAGCCGCTCTGTCACCTCAGGCTGCAATCCCTGCGGCACTCGACAGTTGAGCTTCGAGATCGATGGCTTGCTCTACGGCCGCGTGCTCGATCTCGTACATGGCTGCGATGCGGTCAGCGTTGAAACCCCGCTCGTGAAGCGCCGCGATAGTTCTGGTTGTGATCCGGGAGCGCTCGACGTGAGGTTCCCCAGCAACCTTGAGAGGCACGATGCGAAGGTGACTTCTCGGGCGAAGTAGGTGCGGTCCGACTAGGCCCGCAACTGTGTACGGCTTGAGCAGGTCGAGGTAATCGGCTCCAAGCTTGAGGGTCTGTCTCCCCGCCGTATCGACGAACTCGCCTGTCGGGAGCTCGATCCAGAGTTTCCCCGTGCGGTCGACGCTCAGCCCTGTCGCTGTTTGCGTCCCTAGTTCACCCGACCACAGATCGAGACCATGCGCCTCCATGAACGTGAGCGTCGTGCGCACCTCGCTCATCGGGGTCGCACGGACCTTAGCGCCGTCGTCGGCCTCCTTCGGGTGGCGAAGCCACGACACCATCCGTAGTTGGATCAGGTCGGCATAGGACCAGAGCTTCTCGCGAACGGGTGAGATGGATGGCGTGACGACACCCTTCCGTGACCAGTCATAGACCGTCGACAGTGGCACGCCAGCTAGCGCGGCTGCGCGAGGTGCCTCATAGCAACCTTCGCCCGCTGCAAGCATCATCATCATCTTCGACACTCTCCGAGTATCCATGGTCAGACCTTCGGTCACTAGGGCAGCTTGCCGCGCGGCGTGCCCTCCGCGTGCCCCGGCAACGGGGTCGGCCGGTCGCTCACGGGGTGGAACCAGCCAAGTCCACACTGAGGGATCTAGCGCTCAGGCGAGCGGGAGCGGCACAACTGCCTTTGCAAGGCGGGGGTTAGGGGTTCAAGTCCCCTCGTCTCCACCACCGCGTTCATGCAGGTCAGAGCGCGATTGACGGCACGCAGAGCCGTCACGCTCGGCTTCGTTCAGAGGCTGCCTGCTCCCCGCGTGCTCTCTCCCGGTCGATCTCAGCCACTCTCGCCGATTCGTCCGCGTCGAGCCATCGGAGGGTTAGGGACGGCGCAAACGGGCGGGCCATCCCACGAGGCGAACCGTTGATTACGGCTACCGACGGGGCTGCTGCTTGTCGGCCAAGTAGAAGTCCCTACTGAAGACTGTGGCCCTCTTCGTGGCTTCCTTGAATGTGTCCGTGCGGAACCACTGCATCGCGCGCTCGAGATCCTCTGCGTGGATGTGGAACAGCGCCGCATTCGGGTTGTCGATGTCTCGATAGACCGGGCCGTCGGTCATTCCATAGGAGCGACGATCGTCGACGTGATCGTAATGCGTCTTCAGCCAGGCGTCGTAGTCCTCAGCCTCGACGCGAACCATAATGTCCGGCATCTCCCCTCCCTCTGGGCAACGCGCCTGGCCGCAATTGGCAGACGCCCTCCCCTACCACCGAGATTAACAGCAGCAGCCGTCGCCGGCGTTCGGGGTCGGTGGGCAGCAGGTGTTGTCGTACGTCGATCGTATTGTCGGGCGCATGGGATTTACGTCGCCTGTGGAGCGGGCCGTGCCGGATCGTTTGGCTGACGAGCGCGGCTCGCTGACGCAGCAGCTCGACTTCCACCGCGCCACCCTGCTGCGCAAGCTGGAAGGGCTCGAGGGCGAGTCGCTTCGGCGGCCGATGACGGCGTCTGGACTCAGCCTGCTGGGGTTGGTTAAGCATCTGGCCGAGACGGAGCATGGCTGGTTCCTCAAGATCTATGGAGGCTTGCCGGAGCCAGATCTGTTCCCGGGCGACGGTGACCCGGATGCGGAGTTTCGCGTCGGTCCCGATGAGACGGCCGACGCCCTGGTCGGGCATTACCTACGGACCTGCGAGCGGGCCCGGGCCGTCGTGGCCGCCGGCGGGCTCGACGACGTGGTCACGACGCCGTGGGGAGCGGAGGTCAACCTGCGGGCGATCCTGGTCCATATGATCCAGGAAACCGCGCGGCACAATGGTCACGCCGACATCATCCGAGAGGCCATCGACGGCACAACAGGCCATTGAAAGTCCGTCTCACAACTGGGTGAATACCTCGGCGCCTGGGCGGGCGCAGTCGTGCGGGTGGGACCCAGCTCTAGGCGTGCCCCAACGAGAACGTTCCAGCGGGCTCGACCGGTCATCAACGGGGTTCAACCGGTCGAGCCACGCGTCAGAGGCAGAGCGTTGCGAGCGCGGCATCTATGGGGAACAGATCGGCCAGCGCCTCCCTTGGGCTCCACCACACGCCGTCAGACATCTCGTCATTCGGCGTGAAGGGCTGCGGCGACTCGATGTGTCCCCGGTAGATCGCGAGGTATTCAAGTCGGTCGTCGGGCGCGACACGAATCATTGCCACCCCGGCGAGTTCGAGGTTGTCTGCGCGCTGTCCGCTCTCTTCCGCAAGCTCACGTACCGCGGCTTCGCGAGG
The DNA here is from genome assembly GCF_004345665.1 of Kribbella antiqua. Lineage (GTDB taxonomy): Bacteria > Actinomycetota > Actinomycetes > Propionibacteriales > Kribbellaceae > Kribbella > Kribbella antiqua. The sequence goes on along the minus strand of NZ_SLWR01000007.1, from coordinate 202,155 downwards.
TGACTCGCCTGGATCGAGCATGCCACCTGGTAACTCCCAGGCTTGCCGATACCGGTTGAAGACCATGAGGCATTCATGACCGCACCAGAGCACAACGAGGGAAGCAGTCAGCGGCACTGATGGATCTAGGCCATCGAGTTCGTCCTCGCGGAGCCGCTCGAACCTCAGGAGCGCGGACCCGTCAGCGTTCTGCACCGGAAGCTGATACACGATCGACGAGTCTTCCATTCTTCGCCGTGCGGCCGCGCGCGGTGACCGCGCTGTGGTCCCGGTTGCGCGTCGTACAACTCAGGGCTCGGTCGGTGGTGTGCACGAGGTCGACTGACAGCGGGACGCGGTCGACCGCGTTGTAGCGCGCGAGAAATCCGGTGACGTTGGTGGTCGTCGCCTCGATAATGGCCGGCGTGGAGGAGGTTGAGGTTGTTGTTGCGCATAGCGAGCGGGCGACGCTGCGTGTTGGTGATGTGTTTCTGAAGGTCGACGCTGATCAGGCGCGCATCGACGTCGAGGTCGAGGCTCTGGGGATGGCGCCGATTCCGACTCCGGAGGTGCTGTGGCGGAAGCCGCACGTACTCGCGCTTGCCGCCGTCCCCGGGACGGCACTCGGCCGCTTGGGAGAACCGTCGACCGCGTCGCCGGCGGCGTGGGCTGCGGCGGGTGCCGCCGTGCGGATGCTGCACGACGCGCCGCTGCCGCCATGGAGCGGTCGGAGCGTCGATGAGATCGCAGCGCACCTCGACGGCGAATGCGAGTGGCTCATCACGAACGGCGTACTTCCCGCCGACCTGGTCACGCGCAATCGCGAGATTGCCGAGGCTGCGCTGCGGCCGTGGACACCGGTGTTCACGCATGGGGACCTGCAGATCAGCCATGTTTTCGTCGACGGCGACAATGTCACCGGCGTGATCGACTGGTCCGAGGCGAGCCAGGGCGATGCGATGTACGACCTCGCCAGCTTGACGCTCGGACACGAGGAGCACCTTGACGACCTCCTCGCCGGCTACGGCACCGACATCGACCTCGACGTGATCCGCGCGTGGTGGTCGCTGCGAAGCCTGCGGGCGTCCCGCTGGCTCGTCGAGCACGGCTTCGACCCATCCTCACCAGGCTGCGAGTTCGACGTACTCAGATCCCGGATGTGAGAACCCGCCTCATCCTTGCGGCGAGATTCGGTATTTGAGGTGGGTGACGCCGGGGGCCTCGATGGCTCGGAGTTGTTCCAGGCGGACATTGGCGTCCGCGAGGTTGTCCAGGAGGCGGGAGCCGGCGCCGAGGAAGATTGGGACGACGTGTAGCTCGAGCTCGTCCAGGAGGCCTGCTGCCAGGTACTGCTGGGCGACGTCGCCGCCGCCCCAGAGCATGACGTCCTTGTTGCCGGCGGCCCTCTTTGCTTGCTCGAGGGCGGACTCGATGCCGTCGGTGACGAAGTGGAATGTGGTGCCGCCCTCCATCACCACCGGATCGCGCGGGTAGTGGGTGATGACGAAGACGGGATAGTGGTACGGCGGGTTGTCGCCCCACCAGCCAGTCCATTGCTCGTCGCCCCAGTCACCACCGCCGATGGGGCCGAACATGTTGCGGCCCATCACCCCGGCGCCGATGTTCTCGCGTGCCTCCTCGAATACCGCTGTGCTCTCGTTCTCCTCGCCGCCCTGCTCGCCGTGGGATCGGCGCCAGGCGGCCAGCGGAACCACCCAGTCGTGCAGTCGCTCGCCACCCTCGCCGAGCGGGTTCTCCTCGGTCTGGTTGGGACCGGCGACGTAACCGTCCAGCGAGATCGAGATGTCACACCTGAGCTTGCTCATCGTGCCTCCTCAGTCGGCCGCCCCGCCATCCGGAGCAGTCAACGCATAGTCGGCACCGGTCCAGCCGTCTTGACATCGCCGCGGAGCACCGACTGGGGAGCTATGCCTGCTCCGGCCCGCGTGGATGCAGTCGCTTGTCCAGCCAGCGTGGCCACCGTGGCCAGCGGTGCTCCCACTCCCACTTCCACGACTCATTGGCGAACCCGACAGGGTCGACGGCGATCACGCACTTGCCGCTGACCAGAAGTCATGCCGGCTGCGTCTGGACCCGTTAGCGGATGTCGTTGTCGGGGTGGAGTTCGTCGTACTGGTGGCGTGATTCGGCGATGGCGGGGCGGTGGGTGAGGGACCAGTCGGCGAGGGCTTTGACCAGGTGGGTGAGGCTGGCGCCGGTGTCGGTGAGGCGGTAGTCGACCTGGGCTGGGACGGTTGGGTAGACGGTGCGGAGCGAGTCCGTCACGTTCCAGCCTGCGCACGGTGAGAGTGAGCATGCGCTGGGAGATGCCGTCGATCGCGCGTTGCAGTTGCCGGAATCGGCGCGGACCGCCGGCGAGTTCGACGATCACGAGTACCGACCACTTGTCGCCGATCCGGTCCAGCACATCGCGGATCCCGCAGTCCGGGTGGTCTGCGCGGCCGCAGGGATCGATGTCGGCGGATTGGGCGGTTACCTCAGTGTGCGCAGGTGACACCGAACTGCCTCCTTGTGGCCGGTACGTGTGCGAATCAGGATCAAGCCTAGTTACCGAAGAGAACCACGACGGGAGACTGGGGACTGACATGATCTTGGTGACCGGAGCGAATGGGAACCTCGGCTCGGCCACTCTGGCGGCGCTGCGAGCCCGCGGTGCGACTGCGACAGGTGGCAGTCGTACGCCGGGCGACGGGATGCGGCGGCTCGATTTCGACGACCCCGCCGGCCTTGACCTTGCCGGTGTATCGACGCTGGTGCTGATCTCCGCCGGCTATGCCGAGGACGACCAGGTCGTCAGGCGGCACGCGGCGGTTCTGGATGCTGCCGCCCGCGACGGCGTCGGGCATGTCGTCTACACGAGCCTGACCGGTGCCGGCGACCATCTCGGCTTCGCCCTGGCGCATCGTGCGACCGAACAGCTCGTACGCGCGTCTGGCCTGCCGTGGACGATCCTGCGCAACGGTCTGTACGCCGAACTGTTCGGTGGACTGCTGATGTGGAGCGCCGACGGGGTCGAGTCCGCGTTCGGCGACGGATCGTTGGCTGCGGTCGCCCGTGCGGACCTCGCCGAGGCCGCGGCGATCATCGCGGCGGATCCGGCGCATCACAGCGGGCACACCTTTGAGTTGACCGGTACGCCGATCACGGTAGCGGACGTAGCCGACCGGCTCGGAGTCGCCCACCGGACCATCGGCCTTGCCGAGTACCGGCGCAGACTCCTCAACGGGGATTTGCTGACGTTCCAGCCGCCGATGCTCGCCTCGATCGCGACCGGCATCCGGCACGGCTTCCTGGGCAGCACCAGCCCCGACCTCGCTGACATCCTCGGCCGACCAGTCAGCGACCCACTGGCCACCGCTGTCGCAGTCGCCTCTGCCACGAGACCGGTCCACACAACGGCGGGCAGCACGACGTGAGGGTGGTCCTGTCGCCGCCCCGGATCGACTCCCCGCCCGATGGCGCTGTCTGTGCACATCTGTGGACAAGTCTGGGGATATCTAGCGCGATACAGTCATGCAGTGGCTGAATCCGTCACCATCGACGACGTGGACCGAGGGCTGGTGCACGCGTTGAAGGTCGACGGCCGTGTGCCCTTCAGTGCCGTCGCCGAGGTGCTGGGGGTTTCGGAGCACACCATTGCCCGCCGGTATCGGCGGCTGCGTGGGAACGGCGTACTGCGCGTGGTCGGCACCGCCAACGGACTCCGCCTCGGCTATCGCTCGTGGACCATCCGCATTCGGTGCACGCCTGATGCCGCGGTACCGATTGCAGCGGCGCTGGCGCGTCGGACGGACACCTACTGGATTCATGTCCTGTCCGGTGGCACCGAGATCAGTTGCAATTGCCAGCCGTCGAGTGCGGATCAGTTGCTGATCGAGAACCTTCCCCGTCGCCGCGGCGTACTCGGAGTGAGCGCCCACGAACTCCTACCGGGCTCGTTCCACCCGCCGCGATGGGGCGCGATCGAGCACCTGGGAGCGGAACAGCGCGCACGCCTCCGTCGACCGGAACCGGACCTGCTGACCGAGCAGGTCGTCCTCGAGGCGCCGGATCACCGGATGCTCGACGGCCTCCGGGCCGACGGGCGTGCGACGTACGCCGAACTCGTACGGGCGACCGGCTGGTCGCAGTCGACCGTCGCCCGGCGGCTGGATCATCTACGCCGTACAGGTGTGCTGACCTTCGATGTGGAGATACCGCCGGCGGCGCTGGGCTACCGGGTCGAGGCACGGCTGTGGATGGCGGTCCAGCCTGCTGCGCTCGTGGCTACCGCCGAGAGTCTCGCCGGACATCGCGAGGTTTCGTTCGTCGCGGTCACGACGGGCCCTACCAATCTCGTTGCCCAGGTCATCTGCCATGACTCCCTCGACCTGTACCGCTATCTCACCGAAGAGGTCGCCGGGCTGCCCGGCGTGAACAGCGTGGAAACCGCGCCGGTTCTGCACACCGTCAAGGGCTTCCACAGCCGAGGACCGGCGGAATAGAGCCCGAGGGGCCTGAGGTTGGTGCCGGTATGACAGTTGAGATCGGGGTCATTTTGCCGACGTCGTCGCCGGAGGCGGGGCGGGCGATTCTGGGGGATGTGCGGGAGAGTGCGCGGTTTGCCGAGGAGGTGGGGCTGGACTCGGTGTGGTCGACGGATCACCTGATCGCGAGTGCGCCGATGCTGGACAGTTCCGTCGTACTGGCGACCGCGGCGGCCGTGACGGAGCGGATCACGGTGGGGTTCAACGTGATGCTGCTAGCGCTGCGGCCGGTCGCGTGGGCGGCGAAATAGGTGAACACGCTGCAGTTGGTGTCCGGCAATCGGCTCGTGCTCGGTGTCGGCACGGGCAATCCGGCGCACGGTGACATCGGGTGGCGCGCTGCGGGAAGGTCGTTCAAGGACCGCGGCCGGCTGACGGACGAGGCGCTTGCCGTCCTTCCTGATCTCATCGCAGGCAAGCCGACGGTGCTCGAGGACGGGCTCGAAGCCACCCTCGCGCCGGGCTCAGACGTGCCGCCGATCGTTGTCGCCGGCAACGGCAAGGCGGCGTTCCGACGGGCCGCGCAGTACGGCGACGGCTGGGCCACGATCGCGATGTCGCCGGAAGAAGTCGCCGCCAGCCTCGCCGAGATCAACCGCCAGGCCGCCGAGCTGGGCCGTCCGCCGCTGAAGGCAACCGTGGTAGCGCCTCAAGTCGACAAATTGGCGGCGTACGAAGCGGCCGGCACGCAGCGCGTGATCCTCCCACCCACCGGCGACTGGCGCCGCGACTACGAACAAGCCGCCGAACTCCGCGCCACCCAGGGACGAGTCTGAAATGCCCGGAGCTGTAGTTGTCGGAGCCGGGCCGGGATCGGCCTCGCGGTCGCCCAGCGGTTCGCGCGCGAGGGCCTGACGGTCGGGCTGATCGCTCGATCCGAGCAGACCGTGAAGGCGGCAGCCGACGCGCTCGCCGGCGCCGACTTGTCGACACGCGGCCACCTCGACGCGTGGGCGGTCAACGTCTTCATACTCAGCCCCGGGCTGAGTGGGAGCACGAGGTCGTTCACTGAGGTGGACTGGTCGACTCGCGGCGGATTGGACCTGTTGGGGTCTGGTTGGCGGCGGTCAGACTGTGCCGGTGTACGTCCCCACGCATTTCGCCCCTGACGACGAAGCGGTCCACGAGCTGCTTGCCCACCACGGCGCCGCCGATCTGGTCACGATGACCGAGGACGGCCTGGTGGCGACGATGCTGCCGTTCGTCTACGACCGCTCCCGCAACGTCCTGCTCGGACACCTTGCCCGCAACAACGATCACTGGCAGCGCACGGTGATCGGCGACGCGCTGGTGATCATGCGCGGACCGGACGCCTACATCTCGCCGACCTGGTACGCCTCCAAACGCGACCACGGCCGCGTCGTCCCGACCTGGAACTACATCACCGCCCACGTCCACGGAACCATGACCGTGTACGACGACCCGGCCTGGGTCGAGGACGTCGTACGGCGCCTGTCGGACCACCACGAGGCAGGACGCGCGGAGCCGTGGTCGGTAGACGACGCTCCGAAGAAGTTCATCACCGGCCAACTGCGGGCGATCGTCGGAGTCGAGATCGCGATCAAGCGGATCGAGGCCAAGTTCAAACTCAGCCAGAACCGGCCGGACGCCGACATCGACGGCGTGATCGCAGGCCTCCACGCCGAAGGCGACGAGCCCTCAGCGGCCGCCGTTGCCCGGCGCCGGCCTACTGGCTGAGCAGGCCGCGGCGGAAGGCTTCGGCGACGGCGGAAGCGCGGTCGGGGACATCGAGTTTGGCGTAGACGTTGATCAGACGGGTCTTGACCGATCGGTTGATTCCAGCGTCAGGATTCGAGCCGCCCGGTTGAGTCGAGCCGCTGGGCAAGCAAATGATCGTTGCCCTGAGCACCTTCCTTTCGTGACAGTTTGTGCTCGGATTGTCACGGAGCGTTTGCGGATCCGTGCAGATGTCCGGATTCCCCTGGCGAGCGGCGGATACGACAGCTGATCGTCTTGTCAGGAAGTGATCTGACGAGGAAGAGATCGAGTCAGCCGGTCGACCACAGGAGGCTCCGGACGCGTGCTCGAGACTTATCGCGGCATCCCGCACCTACTCGATACCTGGCTCGTACTGACCGGCATGGCGCTGCCGATCGCCCTCTCGTCGCTGCGGCGGCCGGGTGAGCTCGTCCCCCGGCTGGCGGCGTTCTGCGTGCCGCCCGCCTTCGCGCTCGTCCTGGCGGCGACGCTCAGCCCGACCGCCCTCCGGTTGGGCGTGATCGGACAGTGCGGCACCCACCTGACCACGACCGGTGGGCTCACCTCGATCCAGGGCGCGCTCAACGTCGTCCTGTTCGTCCCGGCCGCCGGCATGCTCACGCTGGCGAGCGGCCGCCCGGCCGACGGCATCGCCGCCGGGATCGGGCTGTCGGCTGCGGTCGAGGCGGTCCAGGCGCTCATCCCGCAGCTCGGCCGCTCGTGCCAGCTGCACGACCTGATCGCGAACACGCTCGGCGCGTTCGCCGGCGTCGGCCTCGCCGCGGGCCTCCAGACCATCACCCGGGCTCGCCACCTGGTGGCTCCGGCGTACGTCGTGGAGCACGCCGCGCTGCTCGTCGTACAAGCGGGTCGGCGGTCGGCTCGGCACCGGCGCGGACAGCTGATGCCCCGCCCAGTACCCCGCCCGGTCCCCGTCCCGGTCGCCCGGTCGTCGACCCCGATCGCGCGTGAACCCGGGTGGTGATCGAAGTTATCCGGATGGTTATCCACAGGTTGTGGATGAAACGGGGGATGACCGCGCGACTACGTGGAGATATCCACAGGCCCGCGCTACGGGCGCACGTCCAGGCCCAGGGCAGTGGCGATCACCATGGCCTGGGTGACGTCCACCCGGGCGTCCTTCAGCGTGACGGTGAGCGGGTCGAGGGTGGACAGGTCGGAGCCGCGGAGGTCCGTGCCGGTCAGGTCGGCACGCTGGAGCGAGGCCCCGGACAGGTCGAGATCCCGCAGCACGGCCTTGCCCGCGCGTACGCCGGTCAGGTCGGCCTCACGGAGTTTGAGACCGGTGAGCTCCGTCCCGCGCAGATCCGCGCCTGGCAGCCCGGCGAACGACCAGTCGCCACCGGACACCTTCATCAGGTTGTAGGTGCAGTCGTCGAAGAAGCTGCCGACCAGCTTGCACCGGGTGAACGTGGTGTCGAAGAACGAGCACCGGACGAACGTGCAGTTCACGAACGCGGCGTCGGTGTGCGTCGAGGCGTTGAACCGCACCCCGCGGAACGTGCACTCGTCGAAGACGCCGCCGCGGTTGTGCACCTCGGTCAGATCGGAATCGACGAACAGCACCCGCGTGTAGGTCTGCCCGGACGGGTCGGCGTCGTCCCAGTCCCGGATCGTCGACTCGGTGGGCACCGCCGGTCGCCCCTGCGCTCGGTCCGCCATACGTCGTCCTTCGGCTCGTCGGAAGGTCTCAGCCTTGCATCCGGCGCCGACAATTCTGTGATCGGTACGACGGACAACGTTCAGCCGACCGACAAGTCCGGGGCGCACGATGGAAGCATGACCGGCACTGAGCGGGTGATGGTGTTCGGCGCGGGAGGCTTCCTCGGCGCCAGGATCTGCGCACTGCTCGCCGACCGCGGGATCGAGTACCGCGGCCTGAGCCGGAGCCGGGGTGAGCCGTACCGGCTGTGCGACCTGGCCGCGATGCACCCGTACGCCCTGGACACCCAGATCGGCATGTACAAGCCGACCGTGATCGTGAACGCGGCCGGCGCCACGCTCGGCGACCCCGCGACCCTGGTCCGGGCGAACGTGATCGCCGTCGATGCCCTGCTCGCCTCGTTCCATGACCAGGCCAGCCACGCCCGCTTCGTCCAGCTCGGCTCCGCCGCGGAGTACGGCGGTGCGCCGCAAGGCACGAGCCAGGATGAGGAGACCGAGCCCACACCGGCCGGGCCGTACGGCCTGACCAAGCTGGCCGGCACCGAACTCGTCGTACGTGCCCAGCGCAACGGCGCCGACGCGGTGGTGCTGCGGGTGTTCGACGTCATCGGTCCCGCCGCGCCCGAGAGCACGCTCACCGGTCGCGTCATCCGGGATCTGCGGTCCCGGCAGACGATCGAGGCCGGGGCGCTGGACGTCTGGCGGGACTTCGTGGACGTCCGGGACGTCGCCGAGGCGGTGCTGGCAGTGGCATTGGCGGACGCCAAGCTGCCGCCGGTGCTGAACGTCGGCACCGGGCGGGCGACGCTGGCACGGGACGTGGCCGGTCAATTGTTCGAGCTGAGCGGTCAGCCGGCCAAGATCGTCGAGGATCCGAGCGACGGCGTACCTCCGGCGGCCTGGCAGCAGGCGGACATCACGCTGATCGGCAAGCACCTCGGCTGGTCCCCCAAGATCTCCCTCGAACAATCCCTAGCCGACAGCTGGGCCGCCCGCGAGTAATCGCATTTGGTGGGTCCCCACCAGCTTGTGGGTTGGCCCATGGAATACCGCCGGGGAACCCACCATTTGGTAGGTGAACCCACCAAAGAGTGGCGGAGACTGGGTGGGTGGAGATCCGGTTGTTCAGCCAGCCCGCGCCTGACCGGCGGCCGCCCGTGGTGAACGAGGATCTCGTGCTGAGCGGTCCGGACTTCGTCGTCGTACTGGACGGCGCCACCGCGCCCGCCGGAGTCGAGTCCGGCTGCGAGCACACAGTCGCCTGGCTGGTCGGGCAGCTCGCTGGTCAGCTCGCGCCGCCGCTGCTCGGCCGATCGACCGCTCCGCTTGCGGACCTTCTGGCCGACGCGATCGCCGCGGTCGGCACCGTTCACGCCGACAGTTGCGACCTCGCCAACCCCGACAGCCCGTCGTCCACCGTCGCGATGGTCCGGGTACGCCCGGACGTCGTCGAGCACCTCGTCCTCGCCGACTCACCCGTCGTCGTCAGGTCACCGGCCGGCGACATCGACGTCCACCACGACGACCGGATCGAACTCCTCCCCGACCGATCGCTGGCGACCGTCCGCCGCCTCCGCAACCAGCCCGGCGGTTTCTGGGTAGCGAGCACCCAGCCGAAAGCGGCCTACGAAGCCGTCACCGGTACGACGGATCGCGCCGACGTCGAGGTGATCGCCGTACTGACGGATGGCGCGTCGCGGTATGCCGAGCGGTACGGGCACAGCTGGGCGGACCTGGTCGACGTACTCACCACGGAAGGTCCCCGCGAGCTCGTCGCTCGCGTCCGCGCGTACGACGAAGCCGCGCACAGCTTCCGGGGCAAGCGGTACGACGACGCGACCGCCGTACTGTGCTCGATCTAGGGTTCGATCTAGCGACGGGGGAACGTCGGGCCGGGGTTGTTGTAGCGCGGCGCGTACTGCGGGGGCTCCGGCGGCTGTGGAGGAGGAGGCAGTACCGCGCCAGGCGGTGGAATGTTGGCGGCGCGGTCATGCTGCCACTGGCTGACCTGCAGCAAGAGCATTGACGCGGCGACGGCCGAGGTGATCAGGAGGACTGTCGCCACGGTGAAGCCGATGTCGACCGCCAGCGCGACCCGGACCATGAAGTCCTGCAGGTCGTAGATGTCGACGTAGTTGCCGGTCGCGTCGGCGGCGTCGGCGGCGTCGACCAGCCGGACGATCCACACGATGAAGCTGACGAACGCGAGACTGCCACCCCCGACCACGATCACCCAGAAGCCCACCCAGGTCGCCCACCAGGTGTACAGCAGTGCACGGGCCCCGCTCGGCCGGTACATCCCTGGCTGCTCCGCCGGCTCGCTCTCCTTGACGACGTCCTGGACGATCTGCAGCGGGTACCAGAACTGCACGATCGGGCAGAACCACGAGCCGACGAGCCACCCCTGCGAGTGCCGATGCGGGCCGGTCCGCTGTCCGTACGGCGCGGCGACGGGCCTCGGCGCGAAGGGTGAGCGGAGGAACTCGGTGTTCTCCCGCGCCTGCCAGAGCCAGATCAGAAAGGCGACACCGGTGCCGAGCAGCACGTAGCTGACCAGGTTGAGCAACACGCTGGTGCCGGTGAACGACTCGACCGCCCGGTCGATCTCCTCCTCCGACAGCAATCCGTAGACGAGCCGCTTCACGTCGTCGTACGACGCCCACATCAGCGCTGCCTGCACCACGGCGGCGACCGCGCTCAGTCCCATCAGCACGATGCTGACGAGCGCGATCTTCCGCAACGGCCGATACCGCGGCATGGGCGGACCCGCGAAACGCACTGGTGGCCCCGTGAACTGCACCGGCGGTCCCCCATACGGCCCCGGATACGGCCCTGGCGCACCCGGATGTGGCGCCGAAGACCCGTTCGCGCTGGGATACGGCGCGGGAGCCCCCGGATGCGGCCCCGGATACGGCTGCGTCACCTCGTCCACCTCCCCTGCAGCGAGGTTAACCCGGCCAGGGGACCGTTGTTATCCACAGGTGGAGTCACACAGCAGCGAAGGCCTCGCGTACGGCGGGCAGCGCCAGTTCCCGGTCCGCCGCGGACAACCCGATCCGCGTCCGACGGTCCAGTACGTCGTCCTCGGTCAGCGCCCCCTCATGCCGTACGGCGAACAACAGTTCGGCGAATGTCGTCCGAATCCCAGGCGCGATCGGCTCCAGCAACGATGCCGGCCCGGCGATCACGTCCAGCGCCTCCACGCCGTACCGCTGCACGAACCGCGACGGCGCCCGGACGGCCGCCAACTGCGCCCTATCAGCCGCTCCCACCAACGGGATTCGATGCGTCAGACACGGCCGCCGTACGGCGGAACCCGACGACTGCAGGGCGGTGTCGAGTGCGTCCTGCGCCATCCGCCGATAGGTCGTGAGCTTCCCGCCGACGATCGTCACGAGCCCGTCCTCGCTCGTGATCACCGCGTGTCGCCGGGAGATGTCCGCCGTCTTGTCCTCGCCGCGATGATGGCCGGTGTCGAGCAGTGGACGCAGACCGGCGTACGTCCCGAGCAGGTCCGCCCGCGTCAGCGGCGTCCGCACCGCGCTGTTGATCGTGTCCAGCAGGAAGTCGATCTCCGGTTCCGTCGCCCGCGGTACGTCGCTCACCGGGCCGGGCGCGTCCTCGTCGGTCAGCCCGACGTACACCCGGTCGTCCGGCGCCGGAATCGCCATCACGACCCGGCGGAGCTCCCCCGGCACCGGCACGGTCAGGATGGCGGACAGCCCGCCGAAGGCCGACTGCGGCAGCACCAGATGCGTCCCCCGGCTCGGCCGGAGTTTGATGCCTGAGGCAACCTGATCGGCCCAGATCCCGGCCGCGTTGATCACCATGGTCGCGTCGACGTCGACCCGATGACCAGTCAACTGATCAACCAGTACGGCGCCTCGGCCGGTGACTTCGGTCGCCGCGACCCGCGTGAGCACCCGGGCGCCGTACAGCGCCGCGGTACGCGCGATCGCCACCACCAGCCGCGCGTCGTCGTACAGCTGGCCGTCCCAGGTCAGGAATCCGCCGCGCAGGCCGTCCGGTCGCAGTGTCGGCGCGTACCGGAGGAGCTCCGCCGAACTGATCCGGCGCGAGTGCGGCAGGTAGTCGCCACTGGTCCGCGCGAACGTGCGCACGATGTCGCCGCCGAGGAACGCGCTCCGCAACATCGCTGCCTGCGCGAACTTTGCCTGCGGCAACCAAGGCGCGATCTGCGGGACCGGGTGGACGAGATGTGGCGCGGTCGTCTTCATCAGGATGCCGCGCTCGACCGCGCTCTCGTACGCGATCCCGATGTGACCGGACACGAGGTACCGCAGCCCGCCGTGCACCAGCTTCGAGCTCCACCGGCTGGTGCCGAACGCGAGGTCGTGCTTCTCCACCAGGGCAACGGTCAGGCCACGCGCGGCCGCGTCCAGGGCGACGCCGGCGCCGGTGACCCCGCCGCCGATGACCAGGACGTCGACCTTGCCGGTCGTCTCCAGCCAGTCGAGCTCGCGGGCGCGGCGAGCCGCGTTCAGGCTGGCGTTGCCCACGCTGATCATGGCGTCAGGTACCTCGTGAGCATCACCCGCAGCTCCTCGTCGAGCTTCGGGTACTCATCGGGTTCCGCCATCACCGGCCCGGACACCGCCGAGGCCATCGAGACGAGAATGATCTGCCGGGCCAGCCAGACCGGGTCGCCGTCCTTGATCGAACCGTCGGCCTGCCCCAGCTTGATGCCCTCTTCGAGCAGCGCGAGATGCGCGACCGTGCTGCTGCCGCGGCGCTCCAGCAGGTACGGCGTGAGGAATTCGGGGTCGAGCTCGATGATCTTGCGCATCAACGGGTGCACCCGGGTGTTCGCGACGACCTCGACCACACCCTCGACCAGCCGGGAGCGAGCATCCGCTGTGTCCGGCTGGAAGGCGGACACCAGCGCGGTCGTCCACTCGCGTGTCATCAGCGCGGCGACCACGGCCTGCACGTTCGGCCAGCGGCGGTAGAGCGTCGCGCGGGAGACCTCGGCGTGCCGGGCGATATCGGCCATCGTCATCCGGCGCATGCCGATCGCGAGCAACAGCTCGTAGGCCGCGTCCAGGATCCGCTCCTCGCCGATCGCGTTCGCGGGGGTGGGACGCGTGCTGGTCTCGGAGTCGGGTTCGCTGTTACGCTGAGACATCACACGTCAGAGTGTATCAGCGACTTCGGCGTCCCGGAACGATCCAGGGGAGGTGGAAGCCAGGGGGTTCCACCTCCCCTGGACGCTACCGCGCGCGCCCAGCATTTTGGAGACTTCCATGACCGAGTCGGACCTCCCGGTGGTGCAACTCACTCCCGGCCGCTGGGGCGATCCCGCCCACCCGGTCGCACTCCCGTCGGCGGCGGTCGAGGCGCTGAAGCATCTCGGCGTACGACGTCCTGCGACGGCTGCTGTGGATCCGGTGGACCGGCCGGGGCTGAGGCCCTCGCAGCAGGCGTTTCTCGAGGGTGTTGTCGGTGTCGATCAAGTGAAGACCGACCTCGAGACGCGGTGGGGTCATACCCGCGGATACTCGACTCCGGACCTGCTCAGGCATCGTGCGGGCGACACCTCGGACATGCCGGACGCTGTGATTTATCCGGGCTCGCATGACGACGTACTGGCATTGCTGGCTGGGTGTGCGGCTCACGATCTGGCGGTGGTTCCGTACGCAGGCGGTACGTCGGTGGTCGGTGGACTGGCTGCTTCGCGGCGGTTTGTGACCGTCGATCTGCGTCGGCTGGATCAGCTGGTCACTATCGACGAAGTGTCGCGGACGGCGACACTGCAGGCCGGCGTGCGTGGGCCTGCCGCCGAGGCGTTGCTGGCGGAGCGCGGTTACACGCTGGGCCACTTTCCACAGTCGTATGAGGGCGCTTCGATCGGTGGGTATGCGGCGGCGCGGTCGAGTGGGCAGTCGTCGGCCGGGTACGGGCGCTTCGATCAGATGGTGGTCGGGCTGACGCTGGCGACTCCGCGCGGGACGATCGAGCTGGGTCGCGCGCCGATGTCCGCGGCTGGACCGGATCTGCGGCAATTGGTGCTCGGGTCGGAGGGAGCGTTCGGGATCATCACGTCGGTGGTGGTGCGGATCCGGCCGCGGCCGACCGAGCGGCACTTCGAGGGCTGGCGGTTCGAGGACTTCGCGGCTGGGCTGACCGCGATCCGGCGGCTGGCGCAGGACGGTCCGTTGCCGACCGTGCTGCGGTTGTCCGACGAGGCCGAGACGGCGGTCAACCTGGCCGATCCGGATGTGCTGGGTGGCGGGTCCGGCGGCGTACTGGCGATCGTCGGTTTCGACGGGCCGTACAACGCCTTGACGGCCGAGGTGCTGACCGCGGCCGGTGGGCAGAACCTCGGCGAAGGTCCGGGCGAGCTGTGGCGAGTCGGACGGTATCGAGCGCCGTACCTGCGCGATCCCTTGCTGGACGAGGGCGCGCTGGTCGAGACCCTCGAGACAGCCACCTTCTGGTCTCGCGTTCCTGCTTTGAAGTCAGCGGTCACCGAAGCGCTGGTGAAGTCTTTGTCCGCGCAGGGCACTCCACCGCTGGTGCTCTGCCATGTGTCGCATGTGTATGAGACCGGCGCATCCCTCTACTTCACCGTGCTCTGCGCCCAGACCGACGATCCCGTCACCCAATGGCGTACGGCGAAGTCGGCCGCAAGCGAAGCGATCGCCGCAGCCGGCGGCACGATCACGCACCACCACGGCATCGGCACCGACCACCGGGACGCCTACGCAGCCGAGATCGGCCCCCTCGCGGCGGAAGCCCTGCAGGCGGTGAAGAAAGTGCTCGACCCGGACGGCGTGATGAACCCGGGCATTCTGCTCTGATCGCTCACGGCGGTCACAGTCGATCGCACACTCCCCACAGTCGACGTCCGCACCCCCGCGTGGCAGGTCGGCAGACGGCACGTTGGCTTCAGTCGCGGTGCTCTTGACCTAAAGTCGACTTGAAGTATGACAGTGAACGGCATGAGTCCTGAACTGTCCAACCGTCCTGTCGCTCTCATCACCGGCGCGTCCGCCGGGCTCGGGCTGGCGCTCGCGCACGGCCTGGCCGACCGTGGCTGGGCGTTGATCATCGACGCCCGCGGTGCCGACGCACTGAAGGACGCCGCCGACGCGCTGGCCGACCGCGCCGACGTCGTACCGCTTGCCGGCGACGTGACCGATGCCAACCACCGGGCGGACCTCGTGGAAGCCGTGACCGAGCTCGGGCGCCTCGACCTGCTGATCAACAACGCGAGCTACCTCGGGCCCAGTCCGCTGCAGCCGTTGGGTGAAGCCGACCTGGACGAGCTGCGCCGCGTCTACGAGACCGACGTGGTCGCACCGATCGCCCTCACCCAGGCACTGCTCCCAGAACTCACCGCAGCGTCCGGCATCGTCCTCAACATCAGCTCCGACGCAGCTGTCGAAGCATACGAAGGCTGGGGCGGCTACGGCTCTGCCAAAGCAGCTCTCGACCACGCCACCAGAGTGCTCGCCGCCGAGCACCCGTCCCTGGCCGTGTACGCCGTCGACCCCGGTGACCTCCGTACGGCGATGCACCAGGCTGCGTTCCCCGGTGAAGACATCTCCGATCGCCCTGAGCCGGCAAGCGTCGTACCGGCGTTTCTGCAACTGCTGGACAGCCGTCCGGCGAGTGGTCGCTACCGGGCAGCGGAGTTCGCTCCGGCGGTGACGCTGTGAGGGTGCATCCCCACACCCACTTCGTTCTGCCCGACTCGCTGAACGCCACCGAACCGCCTGAGGCCAGAGGGCTGTCGCGGGATCAGGTGAAGCTGCTGGTCGCGGAGGGGTCGACCGTCACGCACACCCGGTTCGACCGCATCGGCGAACACCTGCGGCCGGGTGACCTCCTGCTGGTGAACACCTCCGGCACACTGCCCGCGGCAGTCGACGGCACGTGGATCACCGGTGCCGGCGTGGCTCCGGTCGTCGTGCACTTCTCCACTGCGCTCGACGACGGCACCTGGGTGGTCGAGCTGCGCAGCGATGGCGCGCCTGTGTTCGGTGGTGCGGCTGGCGACCGGGTTGAACTGCCAGAGGGCGTGCTCACACTGCTGTCGCCGTACGAGTCGGACTCCAACCGCTTGTGGGTCGCGAAGCCACCGGTGCAGGACGTGCTCGGCTATCTGCAGCGTCACGGCCGTCCGATCACGTACAAGTACGTCGGCCGGCAGTGGCCGCTCGCGTCGTACCAGACTGTCTTCGCACGCGAGCCCGGAAGTGCTGAGATGCCCAGCGCTGCAAGGCCTTTCAGCTTCGAGCTGGTGAGTCACCTGGCCTCGCAGGGCGTGCTGATCGCGCCGATCCTGCTGCACTGCGGTGTGTCCTCGCTGGAGAGCCACGAACCACCTCTGCCCGAGCGGTACGACGTACCGGCGCACACCGCTCGCCTGGTGAACTGGGTGAAGGCCAACGGCGGTCGCATCATCGCCGTAGGCACCACAGCGGTGCGTGCGATCGAGTCAGCCGTTGCCACTGACGGCTCGGTCACTGCTGCCCACGGCTGGACGGACCTGGTCCTCGGCCCGGACCACCCGGTCTCCGTGGTCGACGGCCTCATCACCGGCATGCACGCGCCCGACGCGTCCCATCTGCTCCTGCTGGAGTCCGTCGTCGGCGACGACACAGTCCAACGCGCGTACGACGCGGCACTGCAGCGCGGCTACCTCTGGCACGAATTCGGCGACGTCTGCCTCATGCTGCGAGGCTGACGCCGGGTGGCGGCGCTAGCCACCCGGCGCGTTGTCAGCTCTCGGCGGTTTCGAGCTGTTGTGGTGCGTCTTGATCCGATGGTCGGTCGAGCACGGCAGTCGCACCGGCGGTTCCCAGTGCTCCGGCTGCCGTCAGCTCACCCGGGAGGGCGAAAGTGCCTTCGTTTCCGGGGCGGGCTCGTTTGTCCACCGCGCGCGGGCTCACCGCGACCACCGCTCAGGCATACAGAAGTTCATCCTGATGTCCTTACCGCTCAGGTCCCCCGTCGGGACTCCACCCAGTACGACGACCGTCCCCCGCCCGACGTCATGCCTGTTCACAAAACTGAGCACAGATTGTGGCCTAGGCCAATTATTTCAATCTTCAACGGCCCTCGATCCGGGCGGGGTCGAGCAGGTCCGGCGTGATGAAGTCATGCGGGAAGCCGAGGGTGAAGTCCGTCGCCGCCTCCAGCCGTCGTACGGCGTCCTCCGGCAGGGCTAGCTCGATCGCGGCGAGGTTGTCCGCGAGTTGCTCGGGGGAACTGGCACCCACCAACGGATGCACCGCCCGCGAACGTGCTCGCGTCCACGCGAGGGCGACCTGGGCGGGCGTCGCATCGAGCTTGCCGGCGACGTCTGCCAGGACGCTGACAACCTTTCGCTCGCGTTCGTCGGCGGCTGCATCAGCGGGCCGGGCGAGTTTGCCATGGGCAAGGGGTGCCCACGCGGCTACGGTCATACCGAACGATTCGGCCATCGGCAGCAGTTCACGCTCGATGTCTCGCTGGAGCAGGCTATATGGGACCTGCAGGCCGGCGAATGCCGACCAGTCCCGCCACTCGGCCAGGGTGTTGCCTCGGGCAACGATCCAGGCTGGTGCGTCGGAGATACCGGCGTACAGGATCTTTCCGGCCCGGACGGCGTCGTCGAGGGCGTGCAGCGTCTCATCGATCGGGGTGTGCCGCTCCCAGTAGTGCACCCAGTAGATGTCGAGGTAGTCGGTCCGGAGCCGGCGCAGGCTGGACTCGAGCGCGAGGCGGAAGTTCTTCCGGTGGTTGCCGGTGGCATTGATGTCGGTTTTGTCCCGGGACAGCGTGTACTTCGACGCGAGTACGAACCGGTCCCGACGCCCGGTCAGCACCTCGCCGAGGATGTCCTCGCTGGGACCGTAGGCGTCCGCCGTGTCGATCATGTTGCCGCCGGCATCGGCGTACCGGTCGACGATCGGCAGCGCCTGCTCGACACTGGTGAATCGCATGGTGCCGAGGAAGAGCTCGGAGACTCGCAGGCCAGTTGGGCCGAACAGTCGGTAGCGCATCAGCCGGCGTACCCGTGCAGGAACGCGTGGACGCCGGTGGTGACGGCTTCGGTGACTTCGTCGGGGGTCATGGATCCTCCGCGGTAGGACGGGTTGGCGCCGGAGATGAGCAGCGAGAAGTGCAGGGCGGCGCGCATCGGGTCGTCGATCCGCAGCAGTCCGGGTTCGGCTTCGGCGATGGCGGTCAGGCGGGCGGCGAGAGCACGTCGTACGGCGATCGGGCCGGCCTCCTGCCAGGCGTCGATCGCCTCCTGCGGAATGTGGCCGGCTTCGGCGTTGACCTGACGGACAAGGGAGGAGTGCTCGGCGTAGTCCGGCATCGGGGTCCGCCAGGCGATGCCGAACTCGATCAGGTCGGCTTCCAGGTCGGTGATCTCGCCGAGGTACTGCTCGACGATCGCCAGTTGTGCGGCGGCGACCTTGGTCGCACTCTCCTGGATCACCGCGCGGAACAGCCCGGCCTTGTCACCGAAGTGGTTGTAGAGCGTCCGCGTCGATACGCCCGCCTCAGCCGCGATCACGTCGATGCTCGCCCGCGCGTAACCGTCCCGCGCAAACACCGTCAACGCACCGGCCAGCACCTCCTGCCGCTTGGCAGCTCGCGCCACGATCTCCTCCTGGTCAAATTACAACGCTCGTTGTACTTTAGCAGACATGGCATTCACCGAAGAAGAACTCACCTACCTGAAATCCCAGCCGCTGGCCCGGATCGCGACCGTCGGTCCGGACGGCCAGCCGGACGTCGTGCCGGTTGGCTTCGAGTACGACGGCACCTACTTCTACGTCGGCGGCATCGACCCGGACAGCACCCGCAAGGTCCGCAACGTCCGCGCCGGCCACACCCAGGTCGCCCTCGTCATCGACGACCTCGTCTCCACCAACCCCTGGTCCCCCCGCTTCCTCCGCATTTACGGCACCGCCGAAGTCATCCCCCGCCAAGGCCGCTTCGGCGAAACCACCAACCTCCGCATCACCCCCACCCAAAGCTGGAGCTGGCACCTCTCCGGCCATCCACTGGACCACGACGCCGAGGAGTTCGCTCCTCGCCGCACCGTCCACAGCCGGCCCTAGGGGGCGGCCGAGTCCAGCCAGGCCTGGGTGGCCGGGAGGGTCTCCTCCAGGGGTGGGAGGTGGGGGTGCCACTTGAGTTCCCATTCGAGGGAGAGGGGGTGGGGGGTGCCGGCTAGGGATTGGAGGAGGAGCTGGATGGGGTAGTCGCCGTCGGGGATGGCGACAGGGCGGAAGTTTTGGGTGGAGTCGGATTGCTTGATCTGGACGAATTCGAGCCAGGGTTCGAGCAGGGCGAAGGACTCGGCGGGGGTTTCGCCGTGGGACCAGGTGTGGGCGCTGTCCCAGATGACCTTGGTGTTGTGGCCCGGGACGTTCGCGTCGAGCAGGGTGCAGAGGGCGGCCATCTTCCGGCCGGCGGAGTGCGAGTCGTGGGTTTCCAACAGGATGTGGACATCCCTGGGGGCAGTCGTGACCCGGTCGAGGGCGCGGTACTCGCCGGGCGTGGGTGAGTCCGCCGTACCGGTGACCTCATCGCCGGGGAAGACCCGGACGCCGCGGGCGCCGAGATCGAAGGCGAGTTCGAGGTGGGGCTCGAGCGGTTGGTCCTCGACCGCGCAGAGCTTGACGTAGCTGCTGACCGCGAGGATCTCCAGCCCGGCGTCCTCGATCCGGGTCCGCAACTCCCGCCGCTGCGCGGCGGTCAGTCCGACATGGGTGAACTCGTCGTCCGCGGCGCGCAACTCGAGCCCGGAAATATCGTTGCTCTTGGCAAGCTCCAGGACGCTCTCGAGCGGCTCTCCGTGACAACCGAGGGTGCTGAAGGCGAATCGCATTCGCTCAGTGTCCCGCGCCGACTATCCGCACGTCATCTCCGGCGCGGGACACTCTTGCATCAGACCCAGCGACGGCGCGGGTGGGTGCGCGGGGTGTTGGTGGTCTGGTCGGTCTGCTCCGGAGCCGGCTGCTGCTGCTCGTACGAGTACTGCTCGTATTCCCCGGCCGGCTGCTCCGGCGTCGAGTAGTAGTCCGTCGTCGCGTTGTTGTAGTCGCCGTACGACTCCGACGCGTAGTTCGGGCTGTAGCTCTCGTACGACGTCTCCTGGCCGCTGTACTCCGAGCCGCTGTAGGAGGTCGGGCTGTAGGAGTCGTACGACGTCTCGTAGTTGCTGCTGCTGTAGTCGGACGAGTAGCCGTGGTCCGTCGACGCCTGGTAGTTCGAGGCTTCGTACGACGTGTAGTCGTCGGCGCTGCCCGAGTTGTACTCGTAGCTCGACGACTCGTACGAGCTGTAGGACGGCTCCGTCGAGGAAGAGTACGACGGCTCCGGCCCGTACGACGGCACCGGCGGCAGCGGCTTCGACGGTGTCAGGTAGTCGTCCGCCTGGGAGACGACCGGCGAGACGATTGGGGCCGCCGGCTCGTAGTACCCGGACGACGCCGACACCGGCGACGACGGGTGAGTGTGCGAGGAGGGGCTGTACACGTCGTGCGACGAGACCGTGGGCTGGATCGCCGACGGGCTGTCCACCGCGACCCGAGCGGCCCGGCGGCCGGCGCGCGCAACTGGCGCGGGCTCAGGCTCGGGTGCGGTTGCGGCCTCCGGAGCGGAGGACGTCGAGGTCAGGTAGTCGGAGGTGCTGTCGTACGAGTAGGGCTCGGAGTAGCTGCTGGCCCACGACGGCTCGACGGCCGGCTGCGGCTCGTACGAGTACGGCTCCGGCTGCACGACGGTCAGCGGCGGAGTCTCGTCCTGCCAGCTGCTCGGCGCCGGGGTGGAGAGCAGGTCGTCGTTGCCGGAGTTCAGGTACTCGCTCCAGCTCGGCTTCGGGAGCTCTTCAGCGACCGGCTCCTGCCAGGACTGGACCGCGTCGAACTGCTCGGTCTTGGGTCCGGTCTCGTCGTCCTGCCAGCTCTGCACGACCGGAGCGAACGGGCTCCACTTCGGCGGCTCCTCCGTTCCGGAGTCACCGTTCAAGCCGGCCTCGCCGTTGTAGGCGGCCGGCGCGGCGAACGGGCTGCCGCCCGACGGGAACTCCGCAGCCGCGGCACCATCACCTGGGAACCCACCGTTCCCAAACGGGCCTGGCGCGCCACCAGCCATCTGCAGCTCCGGCTGACGCTCCATTCGCACAGCAGCAAGCGCCGGCGCCGGAGTCGCGATCGGCTCGGAGATGGCCGGCTGCTCGTCCGTGTCGTCGTTCGCGTACGACGGGACCTGGCTGACCTCGTACGACGGAACCGCCGTGAGCTTCGGCTGCTGGTCCCACCACGGGACCCACGCTCGGCCGGTCTGCATCGCGTTGATCTTGCGGATCACCAGCGTCGCCGCCACCGCCGACGCCGCGGTCAGCACCAGTGACGCCGTACCGGCCAATGCGATCCCGCGTAGCGACCCGACGGTCGCCTCCATCCACATCAGGAACCGGCGGATGACGACGTCGAACGCGAGAGCGCCGATCCAGGTCACCCACCACACGGACGTGAGGGCGGGAGTCCTGAACCGGCGCAGGTCGTCGGCGTACACGGGGGTCTTCGGATCACTGGCGAGCCAGACGTCGTCGACGATCTGTTTCGGGTACCAGAGATTGGGTCCGGGGCAGAACCAGCTGGCCAGCACCCAGCCGTGACTACGGCGATGGTCGGCCTGGCAGAACACCTCGGAGTTGATCCGGGCCCGCCACAACCAGATGACGAAGACGACCGCGGCGGCGACGGAGACGATCACGTTCGGAACCGCGGTGACCTTGGCGATCGCGTCGGCGCGGTTCAGGTCCGCGTCGTCGACGCCGGGCAGCCCGCCGAGGTAGCGGTGGACGACGCTGTACGTGTTCCAGTCGGACCAAGTGGAGAGCAGATGGGTGACCGTCGACGCGCCCAGCAGTCCGATCGCGATCTTGCCGACCGTCCCGATCTGCTGGAACTCCTCAGCTGCGTGCGGCTGCCAGTCTTCATGGTCTTCAACAGCAGACAGAACTGCTGGCTGCGGGTGGCTCACGTTCGTCCCTCGCGTTGCTGGAACTCCGTCTGTTCGGCGTTTCGGCCAGATCCTGCCCCCGCATGACCGAGCCACATTGATACCACGAAGTAGGTACGCGACGGGAGTCGGCCCCAGCACGGAGGGTGTCGACTTAACGTGTTCTTTTCGTACGCCCATCACCACTTGTAACGACGTACCCGACGGTCCGTGACGGCATGGTTTACCGCGCAGGAGGTTGGAACCCGGTCTGCGCCTCACCCACCGCCCACCACGGCACCCACGGACGCTTGGTCTGCAGCTCGTCGATCCGCTGGATCAGGATCACCGCGAGGACAGCGGCCGCGGTCGTGAACAGCGCGGAGATCGTGGACAGTACGACGTTCGTCCGCAGATCTCCGACCTCGGTCGCACCACCCAGCACCCCGCGCTGCACGATGTTGCCCGACACCAGGCCGGCCACCCAGGTGAGCCACCACGCCCACACCAGTTGCGTGCCGGGGATCTCGCGCAGGTCGAGCGTCTGCGGTGGGGTTCGTGGATCGCTGGCGGCGACAATGTCGTCGACGACCTGCTTCGGGTACCACAGGTTCACCACCGGGCAGATCCAGCTGCCGAGCACCCAGCCGCGAGTGAACCGGTGCTCGCCGCGGCAGAACATCTCCGCGTTCCAGCGGACCCGCCAGAGCCAGACGATGAACACGACCGCGGCGGCCAGCAGGACGAGTGCGCTGACCATGCCGAGCGAGCCGGAGATCAGGTCGGCCTCGTCCAGCCGGTCCGGATCGTCGGCGTACCGCTTGAGGGCCTGGTACGAGTACCAGTCGGACCAGGCGGTCGCCCAGACGGTCACGGTGACGACCCCGATCAGGATCGATGCGGCCAGGCCCATCCCCCGCTCGGAGCTGAACCAGCGGTCCAGCGGCGGCTGGCTCGGCATGGACCAGAAATAGCACAACCCCGCGTGAGCACGCGAGAACCTAACGTACCGACCAGCAAAAGTGTCGGTGGCACCAGCAACAATGCTGGCATGCGCTGGGCAGTGGTCGATTCGCCGATCGGTGACCTCTCGTTGGCTGTGGACGACGACGGGTTGTGCCGGCTGAACTTCGGCCGCGTCGACCGTCACCTCGAGCAGGATCCACTCCTCACCGAGACGCAGGAGCAGCTCAAGGCGTACTTCGCCGGTGAGCTGAAGGAGTTCACCATCCCGCTGTCCGTCCGCGGCGGCACCGACTTCGAACGGGCCGTCTGGGCCCAACTGAGCCGCATCCCGTACGGCGAGATGCAGACGTACGGCGAAGTCGCCAAGATCGTCGGTGATGCCGGCGCCGCCCGGGCGGTAGGGACTGCCTGCAACCGGAACCCGATCGCCGTCGTGGTCCCGTGCCACCGCGTCGTCGGCGCCGGCGGCAAGATGGTCGGCTTCGGCGGCGGCATCCCGCTCAAGCGCCACCTGCTCGAACTCGAGGCCCGCATCACCCTCGAAACCCTCTGGACCTGACCGGCACTCGAGCGCCGGCTACCCGGCGGAAGGTGAGCGGCTCGGCACGCTGGGAAACCTGACGAAGATCTGACCTCAGGCGACGCGTGCGAACGCGCGGTATGCGCCTTCCGGGGACTAGGGTCGCTAACAGCGATCGGATCGTTACGTTTGAAGCGGACGCTTCAGTCGAGACGGCCGGACTCGCCCGTACCCTGCCCCGGAAGACGATAGATGACCAAAACCCGCGACACCGCACCCTCTCACCCCGACCTCAGCGCTCTGATGGACAAGAGCGCCGAGGACTGGTCCGCGCCCGAGATCCAGGGCGCGGCCCGTTCGGCGCTGAAGTTGCACGCACCCGACCGTGAGCCGCTGACCTGGATCAAGCGGTTCGGCATCCTGCCCTGGCTGCACCGCAACCACGCCGTCTGCCGGCATTGCGGCGGCACCTACCCATGCATCACCCACCGCTACGCCACCCAGTTGCTGTCGGCCGGCCGCTACACGATGGCCAAGCCCCAACAAGAGACTCAGCACGAGACTCAGCCCAACTCGAACTGACCCTCGGACTGACGCCGTACGCGCAAGGTGCCGTCAGGCGAAACGAAGGCCGCGAACCCCGGTGGGGATCGCGGCCTTCGCCGTTGCGGTCGAGTTGGTCAGGAGTCCGACGGCTTGGGATTGGCCGAGCCGGTCGACTTGCGGGTGCTGGTCGTCTTCTTCGCCGCGCCGTTGGCCGACGCGTTGACGTCGGTCTCCTCCGTGGCGGCCTCGGCCTTGGGGGCGTCGGTCTTCGGCGACTCCGTCTTCGCGGACTCTGCCTTCGGGGCGTCCGTCTTGCCGTTGGACGACACGGTGGCGTCGGTCTTGGTCTCCGGCTTGGTCTCAGGCTTGGTTTCGGCCGGGCGGGACGTCGTACCGGTCGGGGCGGAGCTGTAGTCGCGACCGCTGGTCGGGGTCGACTGCCAGGCCGGCTCCGGCGGGGTCAGCAGCTTCTTCACGGCCGCCGCGGCGAGGGCACCGAAGCCCACGAACAGGACGACCTTGCGGAGCCGGTGGCTCTTCTTCTTCGGTACGTCGATCTCACCCTTGAGAGCAGCCTTGGTGGCCTTGCCCCGGCGGGTGGTCTCTTCGACGACCGGCTCGGCGGCGGCTGCCAGCGACGCCAGCGCGGCGCTCACCTTCGGCAGCACGTCGTCGCTGAACTTCTCCCGCGCCCGCTCGGCGGCGTGCTCGGTAGCCGGCCCGACCTTCGCCAGCGCGTCGTCGATCACCGGTCCGGCCTTCTCGACCGCCTGGTGGGCGAGGTGCGCGCCGCGCTCGACGGCCTTCTCGGCGTACGGCGACACCTTCTCCCGTGCGGTGCCCACGGCCGGCGCGAGGTGATCGCGGACCTGACCGACGGCCGGCCCGATCTTCTCCGACGCGGACTCGGCAAGTGGCCGGACCCGGTCCTTCGCGGTCTCGACCCGGCCCTTGGACTTCAACAAACCCACGGTTCCCTCCTCGGTGCCGCCCGCCTCGGGCAGCCATCTGGCCCATCGGCGGCTATGGACTCTCTGGACAAATCCGGCTTCGTCTGCATCGTACGACGTACCCAGCCGACAAACCCGCCCTTATCGCCCCTCCCCCTCAATCACTTCCGTCTCATCAGTCACATCCCTACCCTCACCCCTCTCTTGCTCGCAGCGGAGAGGTAGCGAGATCGGCCGGTCGGTGGAGGGTTTGTTGGAGGTGCGTGACAGGATCGAAGCCGAACGCCGCATCAACGGAGGAGTGAAACACCGTGGCCGAAGAGCTGTACGCGACCCTGAACACGTCGAAGGGTGACGTCGTCATCAGGCTGTTCCCCAACCACGCGCCGAAGACGGTGAGCAACTTCGTCGGCCTGGCCGAGGGCACCAAGGAGTGGACCGACCCGCAGACCGGTCAGCCCAGCACCAAGCCGTTCTACGACGGCCTCACCTTCCACCGGGTGATCGACGGGTTCATGATCCAGGGCGGCTGCCCGCTCGGCACCGGCACCGGTTCGCCGGGCTACGCCTTCGACGACGAGATCCACCCGGAGCTGCAGTTCGACCGCCCGTACCTGCTGGCGATGGCGAACGCCGGGATCCAGTTCGGCAAGGGCACGAACGGCTCGCAGTTCTTCGTCACCGTCGTCCCGACGCCGCACCTGAACCGCAAGCACACCATCTTCGGCGAGGTCGTCGACGACGCGTCGAAGAAGGTGGTCGACGACATCGCGACCTCGAAGACCGCTCCTGGTGACCGGCCGGTCGAGCCGATCGTGATCAACAGCGTCACCGTCGAGCGCAAGGACGCCTGACCAAATCTCCAGTTCCGGGCCGGGGTACGCCACCCGGCCCGGGACTCGGCTTTCCCTGGGGAGGACCCACCGCGTGACCGAGACCGTCTGCTACCGGCACCCGGATCGGCCCGCCGGGGTCCGCTGCCAGCGCTGCGACCGGCCGATCTGCCCCGAGTGCATGAAGAGTGCCTCGGTCGGCTTCCAGTGCCCGAACTGCTTCAACGAGGGCGTGAAGTCGACCCCGCGCACCCGGACATCGCTCGGCGGCGTCGCGCGCGGTAATCCACAGGTCGTCACGATCACCCTGCTGGCGATGAACATCCTGGTCTTCATCGCGGTGCGCACCGGCAGCGACCGGATCCTGAACGACTTGGTCCTGGTCCCGGCGCTGGTGGACTCCGAGCCGTGGCGGCTGCTCACGTCGGCGTTCACGCACGTACAGATCTTCCACATCTTCGCGAACCTGTTCATGCTCTACCAGGTCGGCCCGCCGCTGGAGCAGATGCTCGGCCGGCTCAGGTTCGTCATCCTCTACCTGCTGTCCGCGCTCGGCGGCGGCGTCGCGGTCTGGCTGCTCTCCGCGCCCGGATCGGCGACCCTCGGCGCGTCCGGCGCCGTCCTCGGCCTGGTTGGCGCCCTGCTCGTGATCGGGCGAGCCCACGGCATGGACGTCACCTGGATCCTCGGCTACGTCGCCGTCACCGCGGTCATCTCGTTCCTTTTCTCGGGCATCTCCTGGCAGGGCCACCTCGGCGGTTTCGTCACCGGTGCCGCGGTCGCCTGGATCTTCCTCCAGGACGTCAAACGCCGCCGCAACAAAGCCCGTAGCTAAGGTCCCGTCAGGTACTGCTGAAGTGTCGGGCCGAGCCACGCGATGACGGTTGCTCGGGGCATCTGAACGATAGGCTCCAGCGCCAGCACATACCGGCAGAGCGCGAACCCCAACGTCTGGGTCGCGACGAGCGCAGCCCGTGAGGGCGCCCCGTCCGGGCCGGTGAGCTTGGCGATCGCCGGCCCGAGCTGCGCTGCGAACAACTGCCGCATCCGCTCCGCCGCCGCCTCGTTCGTGACGCTTGCCCTGAGCAACGCCTTGAGCGTCTCGTCGTCCTCCCAGCGATCCAGGAAGTGCCCGATCAGCCGCGCCCCCAGTTCGTCCCGCGGTACGGCGCTCAGATCGGGAAGCCGCAGGTCGAACTCGGCCGCCGCGGCGAAGAGCTTCTCCTTGTTCCCGTAGTACCGCATCACCATTGCCGGGTCGATCGCCACGTCGGCCGCGATCGCCCGGATCGTCGCCCGCTCGTACCCGTCCGCCGCGAACCGTTCCCGCGCCGCGGCCAGGATCGCCGCCCGGGTCCGGTCGCCCTTCCGTTCAGCCATGGCGACAGCATATGCCAACACCTGTTGACTTTTCCTGCTGAGCGCCCGTACAGTAAAAGTCAACAGGTGTTGACATAAGGAGGGGACCATGATGATCCCGAAGAATGCAGATGTCGTAGTGGTAGGCGCAGGCCCGGTCGGACTGGCGGTAGCGGCCGCGCTCAGGCAGCACGGCCACGACGTTGTGGTGGTCGACAATCAGGCCGAGGGGGCGAACACCTCCCGTGCGTGTGTGATCCATGCTCGGACGCTCGAGATGCTGGAGCGGATCGGCGTCACCAAGCGCCTGATCGAGCTCGGCCTGGAGCTCCAGGACTTCGCGGTCCGCGACGGCGACCGCCGGCTGGTCCCGGTCAGCTTCCGCGGCCTGCCGACCGACTACCCGTTCACGCTGATGATTCCGCAGTCGCTGACCGAGCAGGTCCTGCTCGAACGGTTCGAGGAGCTCGGCGGCACCGTCCTCCGCCCGTACGCCGCAGTCGGTCTGAGCCAGACCGCCGACGGCGCCGAGGTGACGCTCGACAGCGGTGATGTGATCAAGGTGCAGTACGTCGTCGCGGCCGACGGGATGAACAGCACAGTCCGCGGGCTCGCCGGGCTGAGCATGCCCGAGAACGTGTTGCCGCTGTCGTTCAGCCTGGTCGACATCCGCGTCGACGGCGGCCTGCCGACTGACGAGGTCGGCCTGTACTTCGCAACAGTCGGGATGCTCGTGGTCGCGCCACTGCCGGACGGGTCGTTCCGGCTGGTCGCCGAGGTCGACGAGGCGCCCGAGCACCCGGATGTCGCGTACGCGCAGCAGTTGCTGACCGCCCGCGGTCCGAAGCAGACTGCGCCGAAGGTGACCGAAGCGATCTGGGGTTCGCGATTCCGGATCCACGAGCGGGTGGCGGACAACTACCGCGCCGGTCGCGTGCTGCTGGCCGGCGACGCCGCGCACACCCACAGCCCGGCCGGCGGTCAAGGCATGAACCTCGGCCTGCGCGACGCGATCACTCTGGCCGACGCACTATCCACAGCAATCCAGGGTGACGACTCCGACCTCGACACCTACGCGACCAATAGCCGCGCCGAAGCGGTCCGGGTAATCGCTCTGGCTCACCGACTGACCCGCCTCGCCAACCTGCCGCAAAGAGTCCGCCCGCTGCGCAACGTCGTACTGGGGCTGGCTGCCAAGTTGCAGCGGACGCAGGTCGGGCTGGCCAAGCAGTTGGCCGGGTTCCCTAACCGGTAGTCGACTCGCGGATCTCCAAGGTGTACGGGACGGTGAGGTCGCGACGCGTGGAGTCGGAGTTGCCGGCGATCCGCTCGAGCAGCAACTCGACCGCGTTCTCGGCAAGCCACTCCTTGTCGGGCGAGATCGTCGTCAGCGACGGCGAGTGGTAGCGCCCGTCCTCGATGTCGTCGAAGCCCACCACGGCGACGTCGTCCGGCACCGACAGCCCCGCGTCGGCCAGCGTCCGCAGCGCACCCAAGGCGAGCAGGTCGTTGAAGCAGAACACCGCATCCGGCGGCTCGGGCAGGGCCAGCAGCTCCCGCATCGAGGCCGCACCATCCGGCCGGTGATACCCGGTGCCCGCCAGTTCGAGCGAAGGATCGTGCGGTAGCCCGGCCGCCTTGAGCGCCTTCCGATAACCCTTCCGCCGTACGGCGCCTGTCCCGGCACCACCGCCGACACCGATGGCGGCGATCCGGCGCCGGCCGATCGAGATCAGATGGGTGGTCGCGTCGAACGACGCCTGCACCGAGTCGATCGCGACGTGATCGAAGTTGCCGCCAGTGGGCCGTTCGCCCAGCAGGACCAGGGGTTTCGCCGTACCGGCGGCGCCGATCCGGGCCGGCGCGGTGGTGATCGGCGAGAAGATGATGCCGTCGATGAGCTGGCCGCGCATCCCGTCCAGGACCAGCTTCTCGGCCGCCTGCTCGCCTTCGGTCTGGTCGATCAGCACGGTGATGCCGCGCTTCTTGGCCGCCCGGCTGATCGCCGCGCCCAGTTCGGCGAAGTACGGCGAGGCCATCTCCGGGATGGCCAGCGCGATGAAGTCGGACCGGCCCTTGCGCAGCGAGCGCGCGCTGACGTTGGGCTTGTAATCCAGGTCCGCGATCGCGGCCTCGACCTTGGCCCGGGTCTGCGAGGTGATGTGCGGGTAGTCGTTGATGACGTTCGACACCGTCTTCACCGACACCCCGGCACGCGCCGCCACGTCACTGAGCCTCGTCGCCATCCACAGACCTCCGTTTCACGCTTGGTGCCCGAGTGTGTCACGCCATCGCGGGCCGAACCCTTTACAGCGCATGTCAATCGTTGTAGAAATCCACGGTAAACGTTGTAAAGACGATCGGGGAGGGCTCGTGGCGCGGCTTGTGGTCGATCCGGCGTTCGTGGCCGGAGCACTCGACCGGCGGATGTTCGGCTCGTTCGTCGAGCACATGGGCCGGTGTGTCTACACCGGCATCTACGAACCCGGGCACCCGAGCGCCGACGCCGAAGGCTTCCGGCAGGACGTGCTGGAGCTCGTCCGGGAGCTCGGTGTCACCGCGGTCCGCTACCCCGGCGGCAACTTCGTCTCGAACTACGACTGGGAGGACGGCGTCGGCCCGAAGGATCAGCGGCCGCGCCGGCTCGACCTGGCCTGGCGGGCGATCGAGCCGAACCAGTTCGGCACCGACGAGTTCGTCGCCTGGTCCCGGAAGGCGGACGTCGAGCCGATCTGGGCGGTCAACCTCGGCACCCGCGGCATCAAAGAAGCGGTCGAGCTGCTCCAGTACTGCAACCGCCCGGCCGGCACCGAGCTCTCCGACCGCAGGGTTGCCAATGGCAACGAGGCGCCGTACGGGATCAAGGTGTGGTGCCTCGGCAACGAGATGGACGGCCCCTGGCAGATCGGCCACAAGACCGCCGAGGAATACGCGCGGCTCGCGGAGGAGACGGCGAACGCGATGCGTCGCGTCGAGCCAGGTCTCGAACTCGTCGCCTGCGGTTCGAGCAACGCCGCGATGCCCACCTTCGGCGAATGGGAGCGCGTCGTTCTCGAGCGTACGTACGACCTCGTCGATCACATCAGCCTGCATGCGTACTACGAACCCAAGAACGGCGACCAGGCCAGTTTCCTCGCCGCCTCCGAGGAGATGGACCGGATGATCACGGCGGTAGCCGCGACCGCCGACCATGTGAAGGCGCTCAGACGCAGCGACAAGCAACTGACCTTGTCATTCGACGAGTGGAACGTTTGGTACCAGCAGGACTTCCCCGGCGAGCTCGGCCTCGACATCCGCGAGGTCAGCCCGCTGATCGAGGACACCTACACCGTCGACGACGCGGTGGTAGTCGGCAGTCTGCTGATCACGCTGCTGCGGCACGCCGACCGGGTGAAGATCGCTTGCCTTGCGCAACTGGTCAACGTCATCGGCCCGATCCGCACCGAGCCGGGCGGTCCCGCGTGGCGGCAGACCATCTTCCACCCGTTCGCGCTGACCGCGAAGTACGCCGGTCCGACGGTTCTGCAGACCGCGGTCACCGGCGGGCCCGACGTCGACACCGCCGCGTTCGGCCGCATCCCCGCGCTGTGGAGCACAGCGACGTACGACGAAAGCACGGGCGAGGTGGCGATCTTCGTCGTCAACCGGAGCGAGACCGACAAGGTCGACCTCGAGATCCCGCTGGCCCGCGGGCTCCGACTGGTCGAACACCTCGCCCTGTACGACGACGACCGTACTGCGGTCAACACCGCAACCGAACCGGACCGGGTGGTACCCCGGGCCGTCGACGGCACACAAGTTGTCGATGGCAACTGCACCACCACGTTGCCCCCGGCCTCGTGGCATCTGCTGCGCATCAAAGTTTGACATCCGTTTTCGAGAGGGGACCCGCCCGTGCCTTCCAAACTGACTGCCGCGTTGTGTGCTGTCGCTGCGGTGGCTGCCGGTACAACGGCTGCTGTTGCCGCGCCAGCTGTGACGACGACCAACGCCATCTCGTCCAGCTTTGCCGATACCTTTGCCGATCCGTCGATGATTCAGGGGCGCGACGGTTACTGGTACGCGTACGCGACCTCCGACCCACTGGTTGCCAATGGCCCGTTCGGGCTGATGCACATGGCCCGGACCAAGGACTTCAGCTCCTGGGAGTACCTCGGCACCGTCTTCAACGACCAGACCAAGCCCGCCTGGGCGGCATCCGGCTCATTCTTCTGGGCGCCTGACATCAGGTACTTCGGCGGCCGGTACGTCATGTACTTCACCGTCACCGACACGCTTGCCAACGCAGGCGGCGATCCCGCGATCGGTGTGGCCACCGCCCCGACCCCAGCGGGACCGTGGACCGCCACCGACGGGCCGGTCGTCACGCCGAAGCCGGATGGCAACGGCGGCTATTTCGGCACCATCGACCCAGCCATGCTCACCGCCGCCGACGGCAAGCGGTACCTCTACTACGGCGGGTTCTACGGCGGCCTCGCCGTCACCGAGCTCTCCGCCGACGGCCTCCACGCGGTCGGCTCGCCAACCCAGGTGACGGTTGGCGACAGGTATGAGGGTTCGTACGTCGTCTACCGCGACGGCTGGTACTACCTGACGGGGTCGTCGATGAACTGCTGCGCCGGCCCGACCACCGGCTACTCGGTCTTTGGCGGCCGGTCCCGCTCACCGCGCGGCCCGTTCCTGGACGCTTCCGGTGCTTCGATGAACGAGTCCCGCGTCGGCGGTACGACGGTCATCACGCAGAACGGCAACAAGTGGATCGGCCCGGGCCACCACGCGTTCATCACCGACGCGGCCGGACAGGACCACATCGTCTACCACGCGATCGACCGCGGTACGCCGTGGCTGACCGACCCGTTCGGGATCAACCGGCGGCCGATGCTGATCGACCGGATCGACTGGATCGACGGCTGGCCGCGAACCCGCGCCGGCCTCGGTCCGTCGGATGGTCCGGTGCCTGCACCGACGACCGGATCGGCGCTCGGCATCGACTCGACCGACCCGGCCGGTGGGCTGGTTGGCGCTGCTCGGCAGCCTGGTGATGCGGTTGGTGGTCCGACGGCTTTGATCTCTGGCGCGGGTCGGACGCGTCAGGCGGCTCCTGGCGGTTCGCTGCGGGTCGAAGCCGACGTCCGCATCGGCTCGTCCTTCACCACCGTCCTTGGTGGTGGAGCGGTGGTTGCTTCGGTGTCTGGTGACAAGGTCACGATTGCCGCTGGTCGTCGTACGGCATCTGCTGCGTTGCCCGCGGACTTCGATCGCACCCAGTGGAACAAGCTCAGTGTCCAGGTGTCCGGCTCGACCGTGACCGCGCGGTTGAACGACGCCGGGCTGGGAGACGTGTACGCCGAGGCACAACTCGTCGTGCCTGGTCTGAAGTTGCCGTCGGCGCCGGTTTCGTGGCTGGGCTCGGCTGAGGTGGACAACCTGACCGTGCGTACGGTGGCGGCGCCGGCGACGCGGATGGCCGACGTACCGCGGACCGGAGACCTGCTGGCCGGTGACGAGTTCTCCTCTGGTTTGGGTGCTTCATGGTCGTGGGTGCGTCAGGACGACAAGGCGGTCGTTGCTGATGGCAAGTTGTCGTGGCCGTTGGAGAACGCTGACCTGGTCGGCGGCGGGAACAACGCCGGTCTGCTCTTCCACACGACGCCCGCTCGGGACAGCTGGATCGCTGAGACGAAACTGCACCTCGACCTGGGCGAGGGCGACATCCGCAACTACCAGCAGGCCGGGATGATCGCCTATCTCAACGACAGCGACTTCGCCCGGCTCGGCAACGTCGCGATCTGGCGTACTCGGCAGACGGAGTACGGGCGTGAGCTCGTGGCCCGGCCGTCCGACGGCGCGACGTCGTACGGTGCCGCCGCGATCGGGCGATCGGCGCCGACGCTGTGGATGCGGCTCGCGTACCACAAGAATGCCGCGAGTGAGCACGTCTATCGCGCAGGTACTTCGGTGGACGGCAAGAACTGGACGTGGGGCGCGTCGTGGGTGCTGTCTGCTCCCGCCCGGCTCGGGCTGTATGCCCACGGCGAGTTCACCGGCGCGAACCCGGCACCGGTGGCGACCTTCGACTATCTGCGCTTCTACGAAAGCAAGTGAATGATGGTGGGCTTCACCAATCCGGTCTATGACAGCAACTTCCCGGATCCGCAGGTGATTGCCGTTGACAA
Source organism: Kribbella antiqua (assembly GCF_004345665.1). Classification (GTDB taxonomy): domain Bacteria; phylum Actinomycetota; class Actinomycetes; order Propionibacteriales; family Kribbellaceae; genus Kribbella; species Kribbella antiqua. Next base: position 168,897 of record NZ_SLWR01000007.1, on the reverse strand, counting down.
CGGATACCTCGCCTTCGCCACCAACGGTGCGCTCGGCAACGTGCAGACCTTGAAGTCTTCCGACCTGGTCTCGTGGGAGCAGGTCGGTGACGCGTTGCCGTCGCTGCCTCCGTGGACGACGCCGGGCAAGGTGTGGGCGCCGGAGGTCGCCGTACATGCGACTGACCGTTACGTCATGTACTACGCCACCTCGCACGACGCGTCTGGCCGGCAATGCATCGGCGTCGCGGTGGCGTCCCGCCCGGAAGGTCCATATGTCGACAAATCGCCCAGACCCTTGATCTGTCAGGAAGTCGAGGGTGGGTCGATCGACGCGTCACCATTCCAGGACTCCTCCGGCCGCCGCTGGCTCTACTGGAAGAACGACGGCAACGCCATCGACGTCGACACCTGGATCTACGTCTCTCAGCTGTCGCCTGACGGCCTCACGCTGGTCGGCCCGACGCAGCGATTGATCAAGCAGGACCTACCGTGGGAGGGTCGGTTGGTCGAGGCACCGTACATGGTCGAACGCAACGGCAAGTTCCACCTCTTCTATTCCGCCAACGCCTACGACAAATCGACGTACGCCGTCGGCCACGCCCTCTGCCCTACCCCCACCGGCCCCTGCACCAAATCCGGCGACCCCATCCTCGCAAGCTCCCCAGACGCCGCCGGCCCCGGCCACAACATGGTCCTGGTGAAGGACGACCGCTACTGGTTCATCTACCACGCCTGGAACCCCACCGCCGTAGGCCTCGACCCACCCGGCCGCACCATGTGGCTCTCCGAACTCACCTGGACGGGTGACGCCCCCGTCGTACAACCACCCCAGAGGAACAATCCGCGTCAGCCTTGACCTGCCGACCGGGCAAAGCCATTGCCTGATGGACTGCCTGTGGATATGCTTTTGAAGTCATATGTCTTGGGTGTCATAGTTCCTGCGTGCAGATCGATTGGCCGACCGAGTTCGGCGTCTGGCTCGATGACCTCGAGGCACGGGTGGAGGCCGGTCATGAACAACAAGGGAACCTTTGTGCGCGGCAACGAACGACTCGACCAACTGCTGGCCAGGCCAGACATCGCCGCTGGGGTCGCCGAGGTTGAGGCCGAGGCACGGGAGCTGGACCGGGTCTACGCGGAGAACCTCGCCATGATCCGTCGAGCCGGTGACCTCACCCAGGTCGAAGTCGCGGAGAAGCTCGGGGTCGGCCAGGCGGTGGTCTCCCGCCTCGAACGCCGGCACGACATGTTGCTGTCGACCCTGGCCGACTACCTGCACGCGACAGGAGCTCAGCAGCCGCGCATCGTGGTGGTGCTCAACGGGATGGAGGTCGAGCTCGACCTGGATCAGTTCCGCGCGCCGCGCCCGGCGTAGCCGGCGCTCACGTTCGAGGGGGCTCGTGGCGTTGCAAGACCTGCACCAGGATGTCGAGTGCCTTGTGGAGGTCGGGGGTTGATGGGGTGGCGTAGCCGATGACCAGGCCGGGTGGGCCGGGGGTTGTGCGGCGGTATTCGGAGAGCGGGGCTATTACTACTCCGGCTTGGAGGGCGTCGGCGGCTAGTTGGTGGTCGTCGACGTGGTTGGGGAGGACGAGGGTGATGTGGAGGCCGGCGTCTTGGCCGATGATTTGGCCGTACGGCGCCAGCGTGGCGCAGGTGTGGGTGCGGCGGTCGGCGTAGAGGCGGCGACTGCGGCGGATCGACTGGTCCAGGTAGCCGTCGCGGAGCATGGCGAGGAGGGCGGCCTGCATCGGCCAGGCGGGCCAGTCGCCGGATTCGGCGCGGAAGTCGGCCAAGCGGGTGATCATCGTGTCGGAGGCGACCAGCCAGCCGAGTCTCAGCGCAGGGCTGAGGGTTTTCGACAGCGTGCCGAGATGGACGACGCGATCCAAGTCGAGTTGTGCGAGGGCGGGTAGCGGCGCGACGTCGTACCGGAACTCGCTGTCGTAGTCGTCCTCGATCAGCATCGCGCCGGTACGGCGTGCCCACCGGATCAACTCGTTGCGTCGGGCAACGGGTAGCCGGCCGCCGAGCGGATACTGGTGCGACGGCGTGACGTAGACCGCCGGCACCTCCAACGGAAGCTCTGACACCCGCAGGCCGTCCTCGTCCACAGGGACGTCGACTATCTCGAGATGGTGGTCGCGGGCGGCGACGACGGCGTTGAGGTAGCCGGGGTCTTCGATCGCGATCCGGTCGCCTGGCCGGCGGGTGACGGCGAGGAGCAGCCGGAGACCGTGCACGGTGCCGTTGGTGACAAGCAGATTCTCGGGGCCGCAGGCGATACCGCGGACCCGGCCGACGTGCTCGGCCAGTGCTTCGCGGAGTGCCGGCAGTCCGGCCGCTTCGTCGTACCCACGTGGCGGGGACTGTGTCGACACCTCACGCCAGGCCCGGCGCCAGCCAGGGTCCGGCGTCGCGCTGATGTACGGGATGCCCGGCCGGAGAGTCAGCAGCTGCTTCTCGACAGCCGGCGGGCGTACAGGACGTCGTACGGCGGGCTGCAGCGGAGCTACATCGGTGACGTACGTACCGGCGCCGGTGCGGCCCTCGATCCAGCCCTCCGCATGCAGCTGGTCGTACGCCGCCTGGGTCACGGACCGGGAGACCGACAGCTCGCGAGCGAGGTCACGGGTGGACGTGAGCCGGTGCCCGGCCTGCAGGCGGCCGTCCCGGATCGCGGCGCGGAACTGCTCGGCCAGCTGCAGGTGCAACGGCAGACCAGCTGTCCGGTCGAGGATCAGCGGCAGCGAACTCTCCACAAATGGACTACCTGATTCGCACGGGAATGGACCGTGCCAGCATGCCACTCATCCATGACGCTTGTTGCATGACCGTGCTTTCATCCACAGACCGGACCTCGCTGCGTCGCTCGAAGGAGCGTGCCGCCACCGACCGCCAGGCCCTGTACGACGTGCTGTACGACGGCATGTTCTGCCACCTCGGCGTCGTGGTCGACGGCGATCCGCTCGTACTCCCGACGGCGTACGGCGTGGACCTCGACCGCGGGCCTGATGGGACTCTCTATCTCCACGGCTCGGTCGCAGCTCGCAGCGTGGTGGCCGCACCGCAGCAGACCGTCTGCGTCACCATCACCCACACCGACGGCCTGGTCCTGGCGCGCTCGGCGTTCCACCACTCGGTCAACTACCGCTCGGCGGTCATCTTCGGCGTACCGCGTCTCGTCACCGACCCGGACGAGAAACTCCACGGCCTCAACCGCATCGTCGACCACCTGGTCCCCGGCCGTTCTTCCGCCGTACGCCCGCCCAACCGCAAGGAACTCGCCAAGACGTCCGTACTCGCGCTGTCGCTCACCGAAGCCTCCGTGAAGACCCGCTCCGGCGAGGCGAACGACGAGCCCGAGGACGTCGACCTTCCGTACTGGACCGGCGTGCTTCCGCTCCGGGTCGTGGCGGACGAGCCGGTCACCAACTCGGACTGCGACCTGCTGGTTCCCGCCCACGTCCGGACGCGCGCGAACCTCCTTGGCGCGCCGAGCCAAGGAGGTTCGCTTTTCGGAAACTAATCCGCACAGAGCGCAAACTTTGTTCCCGGAAAGGCCTGGGGGTCAGGCGACGGTGCCCTTGTTGTAGTTCTTTTGGGACCAGAAGTAGCCGACTACGGCGATGGCGAGGCACCAGGCTAGGGAGACCCAGCCGTCGCCGTTGTCCATCGGGGTGCCGAGCAGCAGGTGGCGCAGGGTGTCGATGATCGGGGTGAACGGCTGGTACTCGGCGAACCAGCGGATGCCGCTCGGCATCGACTCCAGCGGGATGAAAGTGTTGCTCAGGAAGGGCAGCAGCAAGCTGATCGGCAGTACGACGTTGCTCGCGCCCTCCGGAGTCTTGCTGGTCAGCCCGAGGGCGATCGCGAACCAGGTCAACGCGACGGTCAGCGCGATCAGCAACCCGCTCGCCAGCAGCCAGTCGCCGAACGACGCGTTCGGGCGGAAGCCGATCAGGAGGGCGAAGCCGACCACCAGGGCCAGGCTGACGATCGTCAGGATCACGTTGCCCAGCACGTGCCCGGTCAGCACGGCCGGCCGGAAGATCGCCATCGTCCGGAACCTGGCCACGATGCCCTCGGTCATGTCCATGCAGGCGGCGACCGCGGGCGACATCGTCCCGGACGCGATCGACATCAGCAGGATGCCCGGGGTGAGGAAGTCGATGTAGTCGAAGCCGCCGTTCGCGCCGCCGAGGCCGGCCGAGAAGGTGTCACCGAAGACGAGGCCGAACAGCAGGATCATGACGACCGGCATCCCGAGGGCGCCGAGCGACAGGCCCGGGTAGCGCAGGGCGTGCCGCAGGTTGCGGCGCAGCATCGTGGCGGTGTCGGCCATCGGGTAGGAAACCGTGCTCATTTGCTCGTCACTTTCTCGTCGGTGGTGTCGTGGGTGGGCTGACCGGTGACGGCGAAGAACACGTCGTCCAGGTCGGGGGTGTGGACGGTCAGCTCGTCCACTTCGAGCGACGCGTCGTCGATCCGGGCCAGCAGCGACCGCAGCGTGTGCACGCTTCCGTCGCTCGGCACCTGCAGGACCAGCGACTCCTCGTTCTGCGCGGCCGACGGCAGCACCTGCGCCGCCAGGGCAAACTCCTCCGGCGCCGTGAACCGCAGCCGGATGTGCCCGCCCGGCACCAGTCGCTTCAGCTGCTCCGGGGTGCCCTGGGCAACCAGTCGCCCGTGATCCAGTACGGCGATCTGGTCGGCGAGCTGATCCGCCTCGTCCAGGTATTGCGTGGTGAGGAGGACTGTCACGCCGTCGGCGACCAGCTGCCGGATCAGCAGCCACATGTTGTGCCGACTGCGCGGGTCGAGACCGGTGGTGGGCTCGTCCAGGAAGATGATCCGCGGGCTGCCGACCAGCGTCATGGCCAGGTCGAGGCGGCGCTTCATGCCGCCTGAGTAGGTCATCGCCATCTTCTGGCCGGCCTCGACCAGGTCGAACTGCTCGAGCAGCTCGTCCGCCCGGCGCCGGCCAACCTGGCGGCCGACGTGGTGCAGGTCGGCCATCATGATCAGGTTCTCCCGGCCGGTGAGCAGGCCGTCGACCGCGGAGAACTGGCCGGTGACGCCGATCGCGGCGCGGACTTCTTCGGGGTTCTGGTGCAGATCATGGCCGGCCACCCGGATCTCGCCGGCGTCGGCGGCGATCAGGGTGGACAGGATCTGCACCGCGGTGGTCTTGCCGGCGCCGTTCGGGCCGAGCAGGGAAAAGATGGTGCCTTCGGCAACGTTCAGGTCGATGCCGTCGAGCACGAGCTTGTCGCCGTACGACTTGCGCAGTCCACGGACGTCGATTGCCAGAGATGACATGTCTTCCTCGGTAAGGGTTTCGGGGCAGGGTGAACCTGGCCCAGTGGCTTCAATGGGAGGTGAGGAGGAGATTCAGGGCGTGCTGATCCGGCCGGTCTGCTTCGCTGGGTGGCCGAAGCGCCGGGGTGGTGGATCAGGGCTATTTGGTCAAGGGACTACCGGGATCAGATGTCGAGGTCCTCCACGGTGGGGTGGCTCTCGGCCTCCTCGACCAGGGCGTAGAGATCTTCGGGGATCAGGTCGCGCAGCTCCTCGACGGTTTCGAAGACCTGGAGCGTGGACTCGCCTTGCGCCACGCTCCAGGACTGGTCGGAACTCCAGTTGCCGACCCAGGAGCGCCAGCCGGTCAGGTACCGCTCGTCGTCGGCGTTCAGGGTGAACTGGTTGCGGCGGTCGGCGTGCAGGACGTACTTGCCGGTCCGGCTGCGATAGACCTTGAAGGCCTCGTAGCCGGACTTGTTCGACCGGCCGCCCTCGGCCAGCAGTACGCCGGAGAACCGTTGCTTGCGGCCGGTCCCCCGGCCCACCCGCACGGTGATCTCGTCGTACCCTTCGAGCCGGCCTTCCTCCATCTCGACGTACTTGCGCAGTGCGATCGAGATCGCGGAGGACAGGTTGCCGGCCAGCTCCTGGGCCTTCTTGTAGAGCGGCAGGTCGTCGTCCGACACGTAGATCGTCTTGTTGGGCATCGTTTGGTCTCCTCCTACACGTAGAACTATACGTAGGAGGTACGTAGATGTCTACATATATCTCTACGTAGACGCGGAGGGCACGCCGAACCGGCCGCGGGGCAGGTGCCGGCGCGGCCGGTTCGTGACCTCGTCAGGCTCAGTTGGGCGAGTAGAGCCAGGGGTGCTTGAGGTCGTAGAAGGTCGGCGGGCCGGCGGCGAGCGAGTTCATCTCGTCCATCTCGGCCTGCAGCTTCGGCGGGATCTCCTTGCGCTCACCCTCGCGGGCCTCGTCCTCGCTGGTGAAGTAGATCGCCATCGTGTAGTCGCCGTCGTCGTACATGGCGACTTCGTTGCCGAGGATCTCGGGCCGGAACGCGGCCCACTCGTCGCGGTCCTGCTCCATCAGTTCCCGGGCCCGCTGCGGGTTGCTGCCGTGGCCCTGCATGACCTGAACGAAGTGGGCGGAGTCGGGATTGCCCTGGATGTCGAGGACCACGTCCTCGGTGTCGTGGAAGGTGGCGTCCCCGCTGAGCAGCGACGAGAACTCGTGCCACCACTTGTCCTGCCCCGGCGATTCGCTGTTCCGCCGGGCAGCTTCGGCGGATTCGAATCGTGCCAGCGCGATGAACTGCCCGTCGTCGGTGACTCCGGCCGTTGTCCCCAGCCAACCGGTCGCCTCGGGTGCTTGTTCTTCGATCCACCGGTCGAACGCGGCGTGTGCGCGCTCGGCGTCTGTCACCTGTCCCTGAATGACCTGAACGAACATTGTGAGACCCTCCCCGTCTCTCTGGCCGCTGGTCGGCGTTTTCGACGTTACGCCCGGCGCCCCGCCCCGTCGACGGCTCCGTGAACGTTGTGGAAACTGGGGTGGCTCAAACGTTGGTTATCCACAGATTTTGGGGATTTTCGGGCGGGGATCGTGGAGAAGTCGGGGACAACCTGGGGACAAATCCGCGAAAAGCTGTGCACAGCTGGGGATACGGGTGTGGATAACTTCAGCCCTGTGATTACCCGATGCTCGGGTCGCCCGATCACCGGCTAGGCGTGGTCAATGCACAGCCGGCCGCGCCACGGAGGCGCGACCGGCTGCGATGTGGCGCTCAGCCTCGTACGGCTAGACCCACTGGGTCGAGACGACGAAGCCGACCGCGATCAGGCCCATGCCGATCAGCAGGTTCCAGTTGCCCAGGTCGTCCATCACCGGGATCTTGTCGCCGGCGATGTAGAAGACGACCAGCCAGGCGAGGCCGAGCAGCCAGCACGCCAGCATCAGCGGCGCCACCCAGACGCGACTGGTGGTGCGCGGCTTCTTCGGCGTCTTCTCCACCTTGACCTTGTCGGTCTTCTTCTTGTTACGACTGCTCGACTCGGGCACGACTGAACTCCTTGTAAGGACGCATAAGCTGAGCGCTGAGGGCCACCCTGTCCCGGGCCCCGTCGGGTCCGGTCCCGGGTTAGCGTAGTGCAGAGAGCAATATGGAGATCACGGGTGCGTAGGTTCAGGCGTATTTCGCTGTGGCGCGCGGCCGCGCCGGTGGCGCTGCTGTGCGCCGGTCTGCTGTTCGCGACCAGCGCCACCAACGCCCGGGGCACGGACCTGCGGCCCAGTCGCAACACTACGCTCGCCGGACTGGTGGAGGAACAGAGTCGCCGCAGCGCCAGCCTGGTCCGACAGCACGCCGCGCTGACCCAGGACATCGAGAAGCTGCAGGCCCAGCAGGGCTCGATCGACCCGAAGCTGGCGAAGCAGCTGAAGGACCTGTCCGACGAGGTCGGTACGACGCCGGTCAACGGCCCCGGCCTCACCGTCACGCTCAAGGACGCGCCGCCTGAGGTGGTCAAGGACAACCCGGACGTCGACGCCGACTGGCTGGTGATCCACCAGCAGGACATCCAGGCGGTGGTGAACGCGCTTTGGGCCGGCGGCGCGGACGCGATCTCGATCCAGAACCACCGGGTGATCTCGACCACCGGGATCAAGTGCGTCGGCAACTCCGTCGTCCTGCACGGCGTGCCGTACCTGCCGCCGTATAAGATCACCGCGATCGGGGACCGGCGGAAGCTGCAGAAGGCGCTCGACGACTCGCAGTACATCGAGAACCTGCAGGACTACGTGGTGAAGTTCCAGCTCGGCTACGAGGTGAAGACCGACTCGTCGATCGCGATGCCGGCGTACGAGGGCACGCTGGACCTGCAGAGCGCCACGGTCCCCGGCTTCGACCGCACTCCTTCGGTCAGCCCGACGGCCAGCGGCCGGTAGCTGTCACAATGGACCGCATGCCGCGGATCCTTGTCGTCGACAACTACGACTCCTTCGTCTACAACCTGGTGCAGTACCTGCAGCAGTTGCAGGCCGAGACCACCGTGCTTCGCAACGACGAGGTCACGCCTGACGACGTCACGTCGTACGACGGTGTGCTGCTCTCGCCCGGCCCTGGTACGCCGGAAGAGGCCGGGGCGTGTGTCGAGATCATCCAGGAGAAGGGCGGCCAGATCCCGATCTTCGGCGTCTGCCTCGGCCTGCAGGCGATCGGAGTCGCGTACGGCGGTGTCGTCGGCCGCGCGGACGAGTTGCTGCACGGGAAAACGAGCCAGGTGTTCCACGAGGGCGCCGGCGTGCTCGCCGGTCTGCCGTCGCCGTTCACCGCGACCCGGTATCACTCGCTCGCGATCGCCGAGGACACCGTGCCCGACGTACTGCAGGTGACGGCGCGCACCGAGGCGGGCGTGATCATGGCGGCCCGCCACCGCGATCTGCCGGTCGAGGGTGTGCAGTTCCATCCCGAGTCGGTGCTGACCGAGGGCGGTCACCGGATGCTGGCCAACTGGCTCGTCACCTGCGGCGACCCCGACGCCGTCGACCGCTCGATCGGCCTGGCCCCGATCGTCAGCTAGCCCGGAAAGACAGAAGCCCCCGCTGATGGCGGGGGCTTCGTGCGGGCTCAGCCGCCGATGATCGGTGGTGTGCCACCTGGATTCTCGGGAGTCCCCGACGGCGTCTCCGTCGGCGTCGGGCTCTCCTCCGGCAGGTTGTTGACCGTGATGGTGATCGTGGTGCCCTTCGCGACCTTCTTGCCGGCCTGGATGCTCTGCGCGATCACGGTCTGGTCCACCGAGTTCGGGTCGTTGCCTTCCTTGTAGCCGACGGTGAAGCCGAGCTCCTTCAGCGTCTTGGCCGCGTCGTCCGCCGGTACGGTGACGACGTTCGGAACCTCGACCAGCTCCTTGCCGGTCGACACGGTCAGGGTGAACTCGGTACCGGACGGGTACTGGCTGTTCTGGTCCGGGCTGATCGACAGCACGGTGCCGGCCGCCTCGGAGCTGTCCTGCTTGACCGTCTCGTCCTTGACCTTGAAGTTCCCGGCCGAGTCCTCGAGCGCCTGGCGGGCCTTGGCCTCCGACATGCCGACCACATCGGGCACCGGGAAGGCTGTCCGCCCGGCCGAGACCACCACGTTCACCGTGGAGCCCTGCTGCGCCTGGGTGTCCGCCGTCGGCGTCTGCCGGATGATCAGGTTCTTGGCGACCGTGTCGCTCTTCTCAGTGGTCGATGCGACCTTCAAGCCCTTCTGGGTGAGCAGCGCGGTCGCGGCCTGCAACGACTTGCCCGTCACATCCGGTACTGCGACCTTGGCCGGCGGCGTGGTGGTCGCCGTACCGCCCTTGCCATCGCCGCCCAGGTTCGTGAACAGGGCGTAGCCGCCGACCGCGAGGGCGACGATCGCCAGGCCGAGCAGGAAGTAGGCGAGGCCGCGGTTGCGCCGGGCCCGGGCCGCCTCGGCCTCGTCGATGCCGTCGTCCGGCGGCAGGATGTCGTCCGCCCCGGTCTGCCGGTAGGCCTGGGTCGCCGCGGTCGCGGCATACCCGGCGTTGGGGATCGCCCGGGTCTCGGCGACGGCGGCCATCGGCGCGGTCACCTGCTGTCCGGCGAGCACCCGGTGGATGTCCTGCCGCATCTCGGAAGCGCTCTGGTACCGCTCCTCGCGGCTCTTCGCCAGCGCCTTCAGTACGACGGCGTCCACCTCGGGCGGGATCTCCGGGTCGAACGACGACGGCGGCAGCGGCTGCTCCCGGACGTGCTGGTAGGCCACCGACACCGGCGACTCACCGACGAACGGCGGCCGGCCGGTCAGCAGTTCGTACAGCAGGCAACCGGTCGAGTACAGGTCGGAGCGGGCGTCGACCGTTTCGCCCCTGGCCTGCTCGGGCGAGAGGTACTGCGCCGTACCGATGACGGCGGCGGTCTGGGTCATCGTGGACGAGGTGTCCGCGACCGCCCGGGCGATGCCGAAGTCCATCACCTTGACCTGGCCGTGCGGGGTCAGCATCACGTTGCCGGGCTTGATGTCGCGGTGCACGATGCCGGCCCGGTGGCTGTAGTCGAGCGCCTCGAGCACACCGGAGGTGATCTCCAGCGCCCGCTCGGGCATGATCTTGCGGCCTTCGCGGATCAGGTCCCGCAGGGTCTTGCCGGTCACCAGCTCCATCACGATGTACGGAATGGTGACGCCAGAGCCGTTCGGGTCCGGTTCCTCGCCGGTGTCGTAGACCGACACGATGGTCGGGTGGTTCAGCGAGGCGGCCGACTGGGCCTCCCGGCGGAATCTGGCCTGGAAGGTGGCGTCGCTGGCCAGGTCGACCCGCAGCCGCTTGATCGCGACCGCCCGGCCCAGCCGGTTGTCGACGCCCCTGCGGACATCGGCCATGCCGCCGCGGCCGAGCGGTTCGCCTTCTTCGTACCGGCCGCCGACGAGACGTGCCTGCGATGTCATGACTCTGCCTTCCAACCTGTTTGGAACACACTCAATTTGCCCACGGTAGCGGCTGCCACCCGCGGACCCCCGTCGGAAAGACGCTGCCGATCATTCCGTACGACGCTCATTGGCCCAGCACCGCCTCCATCACCTTCTTGGCGATCGGGGCGGCCAGGGTGCCGCCGGCGATGTCGTTGCGCGGGATGTTCGCGTCCTCGATCATCACCGCCACCGCGACCTTCGGGTCGTTCGCCGGGGCGAACGCGGTGAACCAGGCGAACGGCGGCCGGTCCTTCGACGTCTGCGCTGTACCGGTCTTGCCGGCCACCTGGACGCCGCTGATCCGGCCGGGCTTGCCGGTGCCGTTCTCGACCACGTCGACCATCATCTGGGTCAGCTGGGCCGCGACCTCCGGGGTGACCGCTTGATGCAGCGACTCCGGCTTGGTCTCCTCGACCGTCTTCAGGTCCGCCGTCTTCACGTTCTGGACCAGGTACGGCTTCATCACGTCGCCCTGGTTCGCGATCCCGGCCGCCACCATCGCCATCTGCAGCGGGGTGGCCCGGACGTCGAACTGGCCGATCGCGGACTGCGCGGTCTGCGGCGCGTTCAGGTCGCCCGGGAACTGGCTGGCGACCGCGCCCAGCTCCGGCAACTGCCGCTCGCCGAAGCCGAACTTGGCGGCCTGCTCGGCCATCGCGTCCGCGCCGAGGTCCATACCGACGCTGCCGAAGGCGGTGTTGCAGGAGTAGCGCAGCGCGATCGTCAGCGTCGCGTTGTTGCTGCCGCCGCAGTTCTGACCGTTCTCGTTCACCAGCGGCACGGTGGTCTGCGGCAGCGGCAGCTGGGCCGGCGAGTTCACCTTCGTCTCCGGCGTGTACTTGCCGCTGGACAGCGCCGCGGCCGCGGTGACCAGCTTGAACGTCGACCCCGGCGGGTAGAGCTCCTTGATCGCCCGGTTCGACATCGGCTTGCTGTCGTCCGCGTTCAGCCGCTTCCAGGCCGCCGCGACCTTGTCCAGGTCGTGACTGGCCAGCTCGTTCGGGTTGTACGACGGCCGGCTCACCAGCGCGAGCACCTTGCCTGTCTTCGGCTCGAGCGCGACGACCGCACCCGTCTTTCCGGCCAGACCGGAGTACGCGGCCTGCTGCGCGGCGGCGTTCAGCGTCAGCGTCACGCTCGCACCCTGCTGGCGGCGGTTCGTCAGTACGTCGACCACGCGGCGGAACGCCATCGACGGGTCGGACCCGTTCAGCTCGGCGTTCTGGGTCAGCTCGATCCCGCCCCGGCCGTACAGATAGGAGTAGTACCCGGTCACCGGTGCGTAGGCCGGGCCGGAGGCGTAGGTGCGCTGGAACTGGAACCGGTCTTTGGACGCTTCGCTCTCCGCGATCGGCGTGTTGCCGATCAGGATCGGGCCTCGGTCGATCGAGAATTGCGAGTCGCGGACCCGCCGGTTGTCGTTGCGGCCGTTCAGCTCACCGGCCCGGAACGCCTGCAGGTACGTCGAGTTCGCCATCAGCGCGAGCATCAGGATGATCGCCGCCACGGCCAGTCGTCGGATCGCTGAATTCACTGCTTCTGCACCGCCATGGCGATCGTTTCGTCGGACACGGGAGCGGCCGGAGTCTGCGGCCGCCGGGCCTGGTCGCTGATCCGCAGCAGCAGCGCGATGATGGCCCAGTTCGCGACCAGCGACGTACCACCGAGCGCCATGAACGGAGTGGCCAGACCGGTCAGCGGGATCAGGCCGGTGACACCGCCGACGATCACGAAGACCTGCAGCGCGAACGACATCGCCAGACCGGTCGCGACCAGCTTGCCGAAGATGTCGCGGCAGCCGAGCGCCGTCCGGAGGCCACGCTCGATGATGAGCGTGTAGATCAGGATGATCGCGATCACGCCGGTCAGGCCCAGCTCCTCGGCGAACGAAGAGATGATCATGTCGCTCTGCCCGTACAGCGTGAGCTCCGGCCGGCCCTGGCCGAGACCGCGGCCGAGGACGCCGCCCCAGGCCTGGCCCATCAGCCCGCTCGCCACCTGGCCGCCGTCGATCGAGAACGGGTCCAGCCAGTCCTGGATCCGGCGGTGCACGTGGCCGAAGGTCTGGTACGCGAAGTACGCGCCGCCGGCGAACAGCAGGCCACCGATGATCAGCCAGCCGGCCCGCTCGGTGGAGACGTACAGCAGGAACAGGAACAGGCCGAAGAACAGCAGCGACGAACCGAGGTCGCTCTCGAACACCAGCACACCCAGGCTGACGGCCCAGGCGATCAGGATCGGCCCGAGGTCACGGGCCCGCGGCAGGTCGAGTCCGAGGAACCGGTGCCCGGCGAGCGTCAGTACGTCCCGCTTCACCACCAGATAACCGGCGAAGAAGATCACCAGGCAGACCTTGGCGAACTCACCGGGCTGGAAGGACATCCCGGCGAGCCGGATCCAGATCCGGGCGCCGTTCAGGTTCACGCCGAGGCCGGGGATCAGCGGCAGGACCAGCAGCACCAGACCGGCCAGGCCGGCGGTGTAGGTCAGCGCCTGCAGCCGACGGTGATCCCTGATCACCAGGATGACCACGAGGAAGAGGACGACGCCGACCGCGGTCCAGGTGATCTGCTGCGGCGCCGCTGGTGCTTTCGGGGTCCGCCCGTTCGCCTCCGCTACTGCGGCCAGACCAAGATCGATCCGGTGGATCATCGCCACACCGAGACCGTTCAGGATGACCGCACAGGGCAGCATGACGGGATCGGCGTACGGCGCTCGATAGCGCAACGCGAAGTGGGCGATCAGCGCGAGCAGCCCGATGCCGGCAGCGTAGTAACCGGTGCTGGCCGGGATCTTGTCCTGCACGGTCAGGCCGATGTTCACGTACGCGCCGACCGCGACGGCGATCGCGACGATGAGCAGCCACAACTCCACCCCGCGCCGGGTGCGCGGGATGATCTGGATGACGGACGTGGACGCGATGCTCATCGGACGCCGTCACAGTCGTTCGGGTCGACCGAGCCCGGTGTACTCGAGGGAGTTGTCGACGGTCGCGCGGTCGTCGGCGCGGTCGTGGGTGGCTTGGCCGTCGCCGGTCTGCTCGTTGCCGGAGCCGTCGGCTTGGGAGTTGTCGACGGCTTGGTGGTCGGTGTCGGGCTCGGCGTCGGCTTGGCGCACTCATCGGCGGCGCGCTGCAGCTCGCTCACGATCGCCCGTGCGCCGGCCAGGTCGTCCGCCTGGATGTTGCCTTCCACCTGCTGGCGGCTGTACGTCGGCAGCTTGTCCACCTGCAGCGTCTGCTGCTCGTACACCTTCGACAGGGCGATCCCGGGGATGTCCGCATCGACGCCCTTGAAGATCGCCACGTAATCGCCGTCGGTGCCGACGTAGTACTGCTTCTGCGTCCAGCTGTACGCGAACCAGCCGCCGCCGCCGATCAGCCCGAGAATCACGAGCAGTACGGCGATCCGTCGCAACCACGGGAATCGCTTCGGCGCCCGCGGCGCGTACCGCAGCTCCTCCGGATCGAGAACCGCGCCGCCGCCGCCACCGCCATGCCCACGACCACCCGGTACGGCGATCGTCGTGTCGCCCCGGCCGGTGCTGCCCTGAGCGAGCTCCGCGGCAGCGCCGACGAGTTGCGGCGTCGTCCCGCTCGTCGGCGGTGTCTCGACCACGTCCGCGACGACACAGGTGACGTTGTCGTTGGAGCCGGCTTCCAGGGCGTGCGTGATCAGCTCCACCACGACCGAGTCCGGCGTACCGCCGGCCATGGAGGCGGCGATCACGTCGTCGCTCACGTAGTCCGGCAGGCCGTCGCTGCACAGCATCAGCCGGTCGCCGGCCTGGACGTCGAGGATCTCCAGGTCCGGATCCGAATCCGGCCGGCCGTCGAGGACGCGCAGGATCAGGTTCCGGTGTGGGTGGGTGAAGGCCTCCTCCTTGGAGATCCGGCCCTCGTCCACCAGCGACTGGACGAACGTGTGGTCATGGCTCAGCTGGTAGAGCTGTCCGTCCCGCATCCGGTACGCGCGGGAGTCGCCCAGATGGGCCAGCCCGAGTTGCTGCCCGTCGAACATCAGCGCGGTGACGGTGGTGCCCATCCCCTCGCGCTCCTGGTCCTCCTCGACCAGTTCCGACAGCCGCTCGTTGGCCCGGTGTACGGCGCCGGCCAGCGCCTCGATCATGTCCTCGCCGCTGATGCCGGGCTTGTCCAGCCGCCGTACCACCTGGACCGCCGCCGCGCTGGCGACCTCGCCCGCCGCGGCGCCGCCCATCCCGTCGGCGAGCAGCAACAGGTGCGGACCGGCGTACGCGGAGTCCTCGTTGTTGCGGCGCACCCGTCCGACGTCGGACAGTGCGGCGTAATCGAGCGACAAGGTCATGGGGCAGGCCTACTTCGCGATGTTCAGCGTCGTCCGGCCGATCCGGATCGAGCCGCCGATCTCGGCCGGGACCGGGCGGGTGACCCGCTGGCCGTCCAGATACGTGCCGTTGGTGGAGCCGAGGTCCTCGACCCACCACTGGCCCTCGGACAGGAACAATCGGGAGTGCCGGGTGGACGAGTAGTCGTCGTCGAGCCGGATCTGGCAGTCCGAGCCGCGGCCGATGATCACAGGTTCCTCGACCAGGGTCGCGCCGACGCCGGCCTGCGGTCCGTCCGCGATCGTCACCGAACCCGGCAGGCCCTTGCGCTTCTTGACCGGCTTGGCGGCCTTCGGCGTCCGGGAGTTGTTCGGCGCCAGGGAGGCCGCCGTACGGCTGTCGATCTTCGCGCCGAACAGGTCGGACCTGATCACGGACAGCACCGCGAGGACGAACATCCACAACAGGGCCAGGAACCCCAGTTTGATCAGGGTCAGGGTCAGTTCCGACATGGAAGGTCAGTCACCACCCGCTGCTCGGCGGCTGGGCGAGCGGCTCGTCCGCCAGGCGCAGCGTCATCGTGGTGTTCCCGATCCGGACGGTCGAGCCGTCGACCAGGTCGGCCTCGGTGGTCCGCCGGCCGTTCACCAGCGTGCCGTTGGTGGAGCCCAGGTCGACCAGCACCACCCGGATGCCCTCGGGGCCTTCCGGCATCAGCCGGATCTCCGCATGCCGCCGGGACACACCCGGGTCGTTGATCTGGATGTCCGCGTCGGTCCCGCGGCCGAGCACCACACCCGGCGGGTTGACCGGCCGGCGGCGGCCGTTCACCTCGAGCATCACCTGTGGGTGACCGCGGCGCGGTGGCTGCTGCTGCACGGGCGGTGGGACCGGGGCGCTCTGCAGCACCGTCTGGCCGTCGTTCGGCGGCACGTAGGGCTCCTGCTGGTAGGGCTGGGGCTCCGGTCTGGGCCGCTGTGGCGTCCCGACCGTTTTGCTGACCACCGCGAACTTACCGGTCGGGAGGTCGTCGTGCTG
Source organism: Kribbella antiqua (assembly GCF_004345665.1). Lineage (GTDB taxonomy): Bacteria > Actinomycetota > Actinomycetes > Propionibacteriales > Kribbellaceae > Kribbella > Kribbella antiqua. The sequence continues at coordinate 152,783 of NZ_SLWR01000007.1, read as the reverse complement.
GGTCAGCTCGATCTCGATCGGCCCGGAGAACGTGTACCGCTGGATGTCCGCGTGGTCGCGCAGCTCGTTGGCCAGCTCGTTGTTCAGCGTCCGGCCGTAGGCGGTCAGCCGCTCGAAGTCCCCGGGGCTGAGCTCGATGACGAAGTGGTTCGGGACCAGTCGCCGATCCCGGGACAGGATCCGCGCGGTGTTGTCGATCTCACGCTTGAGTGCTGCCGCCAGCTCGATCGGCTCCACGTCTCCCTTGAATGCGCGCGCGAAGACACCGCTCACGATGCCTTCCAGGCGTCGCTCGAAGCGCTGCAGCGGTCGCACGCCTCCTCCTCCACGGTCGGTCGCCGGCTGTTGCCAACGATCGTGCCTGCCGTCCGGCGCCCTCAGCAGGCACGCCGTACGCCGCGTCCACCGGTCTGGTGCACACACCGGGTACGACGATCGATCGTATCGGGAGGTTCGACCGAACCCGCAATGTGAACCTTCCGTTGGACCCGTGCTACTGTTCTTCCTCGGTTGCAGATGCAACCAGCGCGCGGGTGGCGGAATAGGCAGACGCGCACGGTTCAGGTCCGTGTGCCCGAAAGGGCGTGGGGGTTCAACTCCCCCCTCGCGCACAGAAAGTCCCGGTCAACCGACCGGGATTTTTTGCTTTCCGGTGTGTCAGTTGTCACCCGCTCAACGCCCGTACAGGCGCTCAGGATGCTGTGCGGACACGAGGTACTTACGCCCCGTCCCGCTGTCCTCGACGGGTTCCTCGGTCCACCCCTGCTGCTCGGCAAACCCTTCCGCCGCAGCCCAGTCACGCTCCTTCAACACCAGCCGTCGCGTACGCATGCACGCCATCCTTGCGCGGGTGAGGGTTCAGGCGGTGGTGCGGTTCTGGGAGCGGGGGTCGGTGACGGCTCGAGTTCGGTAGATGTCGCCTTTGAGGGCGGTGGTGCGCCAGGGGCGGGCGTGCTGGAGAGGGATGGTGAGGTCGGGGTCGTCGCGGTCGAGGGTGGCGATGGCGAGCTCGGACTTGCCGGTGACCTGGGTGGCGTAGGTGCCGTTGGGGGTGATCAGACCAGACGGCATCAGGTCGCGGGTTTGGGCCGGCAGCGACATCGAGACCCAGTAGCAGTTGATCGCTGCGTACGCGCGGGCCTTGACTTCGAAGACCGTGTCGACCGGGTACGCCGACAACAGCAGACATTCGACGCCGAGACGCTCGTACTGGCTGAACAGCTGCGGGAAGTTGATCTCGACGCAGATCACGCAGCCGAACCGGTAGCCGTCGACGTCGAACACGACCGGGTCGAAGCCGGGCGTGTAGAAGTGGTTGATCTCGGTGTGCGAGCAGAACCGCTTGTCGTACCGGTCGACGATCTCGCCGGCGTCGGAGATCACGTACAGGCTGTTGTGCGGCCGATGCGGCGGCGTGAGCGGATGCGCCGACCCGAGCACCACCCATACCTTGAGCTCGGCGGCCAGCGCCATGATCAGCTCGAGTTCTTCCCGTACGACGTCCCAGTCCACGTGCGACCAGTCGGCGATCTGCTCCTTCGCATATCCGCTCAACAGCCCCTCGGGAAACTGCACCACCCGAGCCCGCCCGGCCGCCGCCTTCCGCATCAACCGCCGAACCGTCTCCCCGTTCACCCGCGCGTCCGCACTGATCACAGGCTGAGCAACAGCAATCCGAATCCCCGTCATCGCCCTACCGTCCCACCCACCACCGACAGTTCGCGGGATCGGCGCGGACCGATCGAGTGCGAGGATCAGCGGGTGCCGCCCCAACTGCTGTGGACTCTGAAGAACACCGACGTCACCACCGACGGATCCTCCGGCCCGATCGACCCGACCCAGGTCGACTCGCTCTGGCTCGCAGTCACCGTCGTACGCCCACCCGGCAAGATGGGCCAGCACGGCGCCTGGTTCGATATCAGGCTTGAGGTGCAGGACGCCGGCGGCGTCTGGATCCCTGTGCTCTACCTGCTCCCGGGACTGGATGCCGACGGTCGTGGCCTGGCCTACGGCTCGATCGGCCCGTCCCTCCCCGCCAGCAACAACAACCGTGTCAGCACCGTCCCCATGGTTCTCCCCGCGCAAGCTCGTATCACCTGGTCCGTCAAAACCACCCCCACCATCTTCGGCGACACCACAATCACCCTCTACGGCCGCTGACCTAGCCGAGCTGCGTAGGCTGCAGGCATGGCGGTTGAGCGGGCGGCGGCGTTCGCGGTGGTGCGGACGGTTGCCGCGCAGCTTGGCCTCGATAAGCCCGGAGCCGAGCTTCTGGGGCCGATTGCCGATAACGCGGTCTTTCGTCTGCCGGGTCGGACTGTTGCCCGGATAGCGACGTCCGCGGAGGGTGAGAGGGCTCTCCGCGAGGTTCGCACCGGGAGGTGGCTCGCGGCTCAGGGTGTGCCGGCGGTGAGGCCGTTGGAGTCGATCGCGCAACCGGTCGCGGTCGACGGCCATGTCGTCACCTTGTGGCACGAGGTTCCTGAAGCGTCCATGGCCAGTACGGCGGAACTCGCGGAGCTGCTGCGTCGCCTGCACACACTCCCGGTGCCGACGGACTTCAACATCCCCGTGCTGGACCCGTTCGTCCGGCTGGCTGAGCATCTGGCCGCCGCCGATCCCGCGCTGGACGCGAGCGACCGGAGCTTCCTCGCCGAGCGACTCGAAGAGCTTCAGGCTGACTACGCACGCGTGAGCGAGGGCCTGCCGGTCTGCGTGATCCACGGCGACGCCAACCGCAAGAACGCGATCCGCGGCAGCGACGGGATCGCCGTACTGCTGGACCTCGAGCGCTTCAGCCTCGGCCCCCGCGAGTGGGACCTCGTCGTACCGGCTGTCTACCAGCGACTCGGCTGGTACTCCGACCCCGAGTACGACGCCTTCGTCACCGCCTACGGCTGGGACATCCGCACCTGGTCAGGCTTCACGACGTACGCCGCCCTCCGCGAGTTCCGCATGACCGCCTGGCTCCTCAGCCGCCTCACCCGCGAACCCCGCCTTAGAACCGAAGCCAACAACCGCATCGCCTCACTCCGCGATCCGGAGGCGCCCCGGTCGTGGACGCCCGGCACCTGACCGTTCAGGACGCAACGGCCAAGATCGTCCGTGCCCGCTCGCGAAAGTCCGTGATCGATCGCTGGCGCCCGAAGTCATTCAGCCGACGGTCGAACATCCGCACGTACTTCCGGACCCTCGCGGACTTGATCCTCCCCGCGGCAGCGGCCGCTTCTGCCGCCGTGTCGCACGCACGCGGAACGTCGCCTGCGTCGAGGTACGAGGTGGCAAGGGAGATCCGGCAGAAGGTGCGGCTGCGCGGATGCAGGTCGGAAGACTGGCCCAGGGCGAGAGTCGCGTGTTGCTCGGCATTTCGCGGCGAACGGAGAGCCGTGAAGCAGTGGGCGAGCTCATCCTGCAGCTCAGCTAGATCGAAGTACCCGATCCAATCCGGTTCGTCAGCCCCGGACGCCTGCGCGAAGTTCGCCTCGGCTTGCTTCATCATCCGTAGGCAGGCGCGCTTGTCCCCGATACTCGCCAGTCCCCGGGCTTCCATGGCGGCGTACATCGCCCTAACCCGCGGAGTCGCGCGGCTGCCTGCTCCGAGCGCGGCGGCTCGCGCCAGATCGACGGACTCCTGACACTCGCCGAGGTAGTTGGCCTGATGACTCATGAGAGCCAGCACCTTGCCACCCAGCGGCCGGTCCCCCGACGCGTGAGCCAGACTCAGCGCCTGGACGAAGTATCGACGTGCCAGACCATGCAGCCCTACGTCGTACGCCATCGCGCCGGTCTTGTACGTGAACTGAGCCGCGACCGAGAACAACTCACGACCGACCGCATCCGTGTAGCTCGCATGAAGGAGCGGCGTTACCGCGTCGCTGAGGTACTGGACCGCCGCCGTACGGGCGTGCCCACCGCCGAACTGATGATCCAGGCTCTCGAACATGTGCAGCGTCGCTCGTACGGCGGCGACGTCGTCGGCGCCGACCCGTCGCGAACCACTCGTCCCGTACGGCGGATCGGCCGGCGGCGACACCAGCCACCGCGCCATCGGGGTGGTCAGCGTGCCCGCACTGACGGCCATGCGGAGGAACTCGGAGCGTTTCAAGTCTTCTGTCCAGAGCATGCGAGAGGTTCGGATCGTCGCGTCGCGCGATTCGGAGAACGACAGCGCGAGCGTCAACGGCTGTCCGCCGGTAAAGCCGAGATCGCTCAATGACAGGCACGACCGAGGCGTCGGCCAAGTGCCTCGGCGATCAGCGCAGGCTTCTCGCCGCGCGGCACCATCCCGTTCAGCCACCGGCCGACGTCAACATGATCGCAGCGGACATCCCTGATCCCTCGCGCCGTGGCCAGCGTGCGGATGTCGCGGGCAAGCGCGCTCCGTGAACAAGCAGCTTCATCCAACAGCGCGGCGAGCAACTCGTTGGGCGTACTCATGCAGCCTCTTCACCATTCCGGACCGAACCACTCACAGTAGTCGGAAGATGGCGGAGCGAACAGCCATTTCGCCGGGAGGTTTGCTCCGTAGTGCACACGTTCTGCACAGGGTGTTGCTCAGTGCACGGTCTCTGCATCTGTCGGCTGGTCGGCCTGGCGGCTGAGATTGGTGTCGTTCTCCTGATCGGCGGGGCCGGCGTTGTGAAGACCCTGACACCGGCGTCGGCCCCGTCTACCACGAAGGACTACGACATGGATCCAACCCTCGCGGTGGGGTATCTGCGGCAGTACCGATCGATGACCTGCTACCAACTGGCTCGAGCTCACGACCAGTTGACTGCAGTCGCCGAACGGGAAGGGGTCGTCTTGTGCAAGGTATTCGTGGAGCACTTGCCCACCGACCCAGCTGCCTTCGACGCGCTGATCAGGTCGGTGAAGCGCCGCAGAATCGCAGCCGTGATCGTCCCCACCGAGGCCCACCTCAGCGCAGTCGGCAACGACCAAACCAAACTCGAGCGCCTCCACCGCGAGACCAGCGCTCGTGCACTGGCCGTCGATGGATCAATCCCTACCTGAGCTACTTGCTTGTGCGGGTTGCGCGTACTGGGTGGGTGGGCTTTGGGAGGCGGAGGGTCGGAGTGCCGCGGTGGCGGGCGAGGTGCGTGGGCGCGGTGTGGGTGAGGTCGGGGGCGCCCAGGAGCATCCAGAGGGCTAGGACGGCCGCGGCGAACAGGCCGGCTAGGCCGGCGTAGTCGGTGAGGGTCATGGTGGGTCTCTCTTGTATGGCGGAGGCTCGGCGGCGGCGAGGTCCGCGAACGGCTGACCGGGGAGGGACGCGGGCTCAGGCCAGGTGTGATGGCACTGTGGTGTCAGGTGCGGGGGGTGATGATGTGGCGCGGTTGTGACAGGGAAATTGGTCGCGCCAACGTTGGAATGGGTGGTTGGGTGGCGGGTACGCGCGGGAGGGGGCGAACGGATGCAGGATGGCTCGTTGCTTGATGGGCGGGAGGAGCAGGCCTACCGGTTGCTGGTGGGCCTGGCTGCTGCCCGGTCGACGGAGCTGGCCGAAGTGGCCGAGCTGACGCAGCAGGAGGCGGATGAGGTGCTGCAGCGGCTGCAGGCCAAAGGGCTGGTGCACGCGGATGAGGCCGTGTTCCGCCCACTCCCACCCGACGTTGCGCTCGGTACGACGTTGCTCCGCCGGCAGGAGTCACTCGAAGCGGCCCGCAAGACCGTGGCGGCGCTCAGCGAGGAGTTCCGGGCCAGCGCGAGTCGCCGGGACGCCCACCACCTGGTCGAGGTGATCGTCGGCGCCAAGCCGCTCCGCGAGCGCCTGCGCGACCTGCAGGAGTCCGCACGGGAGGAGATCCTCTGGTTCTGCCGCGCCAACCCCCTGGCGATGCAGGGCGCCGAGAACACCGAGGAGTACGGCGCTCTGAGCCGAGGCGTCAGGTATCGCGCCATCTACGAGCGGGCACTGCTCGAGACCCCCGGTGAGCTCGACACCATCGCCGAGGGCGTCAGCTGGGGCGAAGAGGCCCGCACCCTGCCGACGCTGCCAGTGCGGCTGGCCATCGTGGATCGGTCGACCGCCGTCTGCCCGCTCGTCCGGGACGACGAGCTGGGCATCGGCGAACCCACTGCCGCGGTGATCGGTCGCGGTCAGCTACTCGACGCGCTGCTGGCACTCTTCGAGAGCCACTGGGAGCAGGCGACACCGGTGAAGCTCCACGCCGGGGACTCCGGCGACACAGAGGGCCTCGACGACTCCGAGCGGTTCCTCCTCTCCTTGCTGGTCGCAGGTGTGCCGGACAAGTCGATCGCCTCCCAGCTGGGCATCAGCCGTCGTACGGTCCAACGCCGGCTCGACCGGATGATGGCCCTGGCCGGCGTCGACACCCGCACCGGCCTGGCCTTCCAAGCAGCCAAACGCGGCTGGATCTGAGTCACCGCACGCCGTACGCGCGGATGACGGTCTGGGTGACCGCTGTGTCAGCCGACGTGGCTCGGACCTTCAGCGACACCGTGTCGTGGGCGTTCGGGACCACGGCGAGGTAGTTGCCTAGAGCACCTACGACCGAGAGTTGCTTCCAGGTCTTGCCCTCGTCGTAGGAGGCCCAGGCCTGCAGCGTGGTCGGGCGGGCTGCGCCGGCCTGCTGGTGGACCTTGAAGCCGACGACATGCGTGCGGGCGGATACCCGGCCGGTGAGATCCGTCGGGACCGTGTAGTCGACCTGCAGGAGCGACAGTGGCACAGCCTTGTCCTCCGGCTGCTTGGCCGAGCGGAACTCCCAGGAGGTCTGCGTGCGAGTCCCCCAGTTCCACTCGCCATCCTCGTCGATCCGCTCAGTCGAGAGATCGAGCTTGTACGACGCGTCGCCGCTGGACGTGACCACGTCCTCCCAGGCGTCCGGCAACTCAGCCACGACCGCACCGTTTCGCGACAGCACCGCCGAGCGCGACGTGGTCTCGCCGACCGTGTAGTGCCCGGCGGCGTCTACGAACGACGGGATCCGCAGCGACAGCCGGTCCCCGGTCCGCGTCGACAGCACTCCAGGCGCCGCCGCCGGCCGCACCACCGGACCGAACCACGTCTCGCTAGACGGGCCGCTCTTGTATGAACGCGGCACAGACGTCATCCCACCGGCGAGCGGGTTCATCGTGTCCCAGGTGTAGAGGTGGTGCACCCGGTGCTGCCAGAGCGAGTCACCCGACGTCACCCACTCCTCCCGCACCTTCGGCGTCTCGACGAACCGCTGCGAGTCGTTCCAGGAGTACTCCTGCCACGGCCGCCACCCGAACCGCTGCTCCTTGGTCCAGTTGAAGCCACCGTTGTCGGCGTACCGGGTGGTGATCCGCGCGCTGTTCGACGGCGTGACCTTGTAGGTGATCTTCGCCGGGATGTATCCGCTCGACACCTGCTGTACGTCGTACAGGTACGGGCTGGAGGTGGTCAGCGTCAGGTCGATGGTTGCCCCGCCCTGGCGAGCGCGGTTGATCAGCTTGAGGCCGTCCTTGGCTGTGGTGACCATCGCCGGGATCGGCTCGCGATCGCCGGTCGGCCGCCAGACTGTCCAGGCCGACCAGTCCGCCGGCCGCACGATGATGACAGCCGCAGCGCCGGCCTCCGCGGCCGCCGCGATCTGATCCTGCTCACTGCCGTTGCCCCAGCCGTCCTCGCTGGAGTTGATCACCGCCAGCGCGCCCTTCACACCCTTCAGCGAAGAGTCGGCGTACACGAGCGGGAACCGCTTCTTCCCTTCGTACGACGGCGACTGGTGCAGCAGGTTGATGTCGAGCGGCCCGGTCACCCCCTGCACCGACGCCTGGACCATCGGCGCGACCAGCTGCCAGCGGGACGAGAACTCGAAGGTGCCGTTCGTCACCGGCTTGGTCGGCGTCACGTTGACCTGCTTGACCGTGCTGAAGTGCATCACGCCGTGGCTGATCGACCGGCCGTTGCCGTACACGCGGTGCACGTAGTAGCTCAGCACCGCCTGCTGCTCCGACGGCTTCGGCGTCTCGATCGTGATCGGAGCCGCCTTGCGCGCGTCGATCAGCACCTCGATGTCCTTGCTGACGACGATGTTGGGGTCGGTGAACAGGCTGACCTGCTCGTTCTGCGGATCGCCGTTCTCGACCAGCGAGTGCAGCAGGTAGGTGCCTTCCTCGACTTCCGCGGTGTAGCTGGAGCCGTTCGGGATCCAAGCGAGCGTGTCCGAGCGCGAGTTGTCGCCGTACAGGGAGACGACCGGGACACCTGTCGGCTGGCCGTCCAGGCCGACCGCGCGGAGCGTGACGGTGTGCTTCGGCCCTTGCCGCAGTGCCCCGACGGCGGTGTGAGTGACGACGCCGTTGGTGCCGGTGGCAACGATCCAGCCGCTGTGCAGACCGCGGTCGAGCTTGGCCGCATCCAGGTTCACCGGTACGTCGATGCTGCCGTGCGCCGGAATCGTGACACTTGCCGGAAGCCCGAACGCGTCCGTCTCCGGCTTGCCCGCGTCGAGGTTGCTTACGGCAACGGACAGGGTGAGCGTCACCGGTGTCCCGGAGTCGTTCCGGTAGGTGACGGTCTTGCTGCTCGCGCCGGTGGTCGTCTGCAGGCCGAAGTCGGCGACGCCCGTCGCGAACACCTGCTGCGAGACCGCCCGGCTGAGGTCGACCCGGCCGGCGCCCTGGGCGTAGACAGTCTGGTTCGGCTGGGTCTTCGCGGTGCTGACCAGCGCGTTCTTCAGCTGGTCGGCCTTCCAGTACGGGTGTTGCTGCGCGAGCAGGGCTGCCGCACCGGCGACGTGTGGCGCGGCCATCGACGTACCGGAGGCGGCTGTGTAGAGGTTGTCCACAGGGTCGCCCATGGTGGTGCCGGCCGCCCGCGCCGCGATGATGTCGACGCCGGGCGCAGTGATCTCCGGCTTGAGTCCTGCGTCACCGAGGCGCGGGCCGCGGCTGGAGAAGCTCGCCAGCGCGTCCGTGCGGTCCACGGCTCCGACTGTCAGCGCTGATGCGGCGGCTCCCGGCGTACCGATCGACTCGTCCTGGCCTTCGTTGCCCGCCGATACGACGAACAGCGTGCCGGTCCGGGCGGTGATGTCGTTGACGGCCTCGCTCATGGCGTCGGTGCCGTCGGTGGCGTCACCGCCGAGGCTCATGTTGATCACCCGCGCGCCCTCGGCCGCGGCCCACTCCATCCCGGCGATGATCCAGGAGTCGTAGCCGTACCCGTCGTCGCCGAGTACCTTGCCGACCAGCAGATCGGCCTTCGGCGCGACACCCTTGCGCGTACCGCCGGCGCCCGCACCCGTACCGGCGATCGTCGCGGCAACGTGCGTGCCGTGCCCGAAGTGGTCGACGGTCCCGGACGGGCTGCCGGAGAAGTCCTGCGCCTCCTTCACCTTGCCTGTCAGGTCCGGGTGCGTCGCGTCCACGCCAGTGTCCAGTACGGCGACCTGGACGCCAGAGCCCTCGTAGCCGGCCTGCCACGCGGCGGGCGCACCGATCTGCGGCACGCTCTTGTCCAGCACCGGGCGTACCTTGCCGTCCAGCCAGATCTTGCTGACGCCACTGCTCAGGACGCTGGGCCCGACCAGTGACTTCCACAGCTCCGGCAGCTGATCCTTGGCCGCGTCCAGAGCCGCACCGCCGATCGAGTCGAGCTGCCGTGTGGTCGTCGTACCGGCTAGAGACTGGCTGCTGCGGAAGCCGCTGGAGTATTTGACGATCAGCGGGAGTTCCCCGGCGGCCGAGTCGCCGTAGCCGTCGGCGATGAGCTCGTCCACGTCGAACAGGTCGACGTCGAGGACGCCGGCCGAGACGAGCGGTACGGCGTCGCTGGGCAGCACGCGGAGGCCGCCGTCGACCTCGATGGTGTGGAAGGAGATGCGCTCGCGCCCGGCCGCCGGCCGTACGCTGGCCGCCTTCTTCCCGGCGCCGGCGTCGCTCACCTCCACGACGTCGCCGGTGATCAGAGTGACCGCCGTACCGGTGACCTTCGCGGGCGGGGCTGAGGAGGCCGGGACTGCGGTGACGGCACCGAGCACCAGCGCTGCCGCGAGGGCGATGCGTAGGGAGGACATAAGGGGCTCCTTCGAGAGGTCGAGCGGGCAGGCACCTCTTCCGGTTGAGTCTGCAATCCCGGCGCCGGGATCCGCCCTGTCCAGCACTGCCGTCCCTGCGACATGGCGCAATCACGCCAAACTCCCAGCCGTGGCCGACGTGCGCCAACCGACACGCAAGACAGCGAGCAGGTCAGCCAGCCATGATTCATCCCATGACGGCACAACAGGTCGCCCGCCGGTGGGCGTGGATCGGCACGTTCCTGATCGGCGCGGCGCTCTACCTCCTGGTCCTCGGCGTCCTCACCGACACCGGGAACCCGAACCTCTTCCCGACGATGATCCTGCTCGGCGCGCTCGTCGTACCGCTGACCTTCGTGACCTTCGCGGCCGGCCGGTCCGGCCGCTGGCTGATCGACGGTCCCACGCTCGGCGGTTGCCTGCTGTTCGGCGGCGTCGTCGGTGTGGTCGTCGCCGGATTGCTCGAGTACGACGCGATGCGCCGGCTCGGGACCTTGCCGATGGTCCGGGTCGGGCTGATCGAGGAGGCGGCGAAGCTGGTGGTGCCGGCGATCCTGGTGGTGTTCTTCGGGCACCGGTACCGGGTCTCGCTCGGCAAGGGCATCGTCATCGGGGTCGCGGTCGGCACCGGGTTCGCCGTACTGGAGACGATGGGGTACGCGTTCGTCGCGCTGCTGCAGTCGGGCGGGAACGTCGGGGCCGCCGAGCAGACACTGTTCATCCGCGGCCTGCTGTCGCCGGCTGGGCACGCGGCCTGGACCGGGCTGACCTGCTGGGGACTTTGGCGCTTCGTGATCGCTCCGACCGGCAAGCACTTCCTCGGTTTCCTCGGCATGTACGCGCTCGCCGTCGCGCTGCACACGACCTGGGACGGGATCGGCGGCCGAGTTACCTACGCCATCGTCGGCGCGATCTCGATCGGGCTGCTGCTGATCGGCCTCAAGCGCGCCCAGCGCACCGACAACCGGGTCGCCGTACCCGCCTAGACTTGGCCAAATGCCGACCCTGCCCGACTTCCGGCTGGAGACGTACTTCGCGCGGTGGGAGTTCAACGCTCGCTACCACCTGACCGCGTCGGACGCGCAGACGCACAGCTTGTCCGAGTTGCTCGCGCTGGCCGATGACGACGGTCGCGAGCGGTGGGAGTCGCTGGCCCTCGGCTACACCGAGACGCGCGGGCTGCCCGCTCTGCGCGCGGAGATCGCCGCGACCTATGACGATGCGGCGCCCGAGGACATCTTGTGCTTCGCCGGCGCGGAGGAAGCGATCTACCTCGCGATGCGGACGCTGCTCGAGCCGTCCGACCACCTCGTCGTACTGACGCCGAACTACCAGGCGGCCGAGACGATCCCGCTGGCTGTGTGTGAGGTGTCCGGAGTCGCGCTACGTGCCGAGGACGGCTGGGCGCTGGACGTCGATGCGGTGGAGCGCGCGCTTCGGCCGAACACGCGGATGGTGTCGGTCAACTTCCCGAACAACCCGACCGGAGCTGTGCCGTCGCTCGAGGCCTGGCTGCGGCTGGTTCGGTTGTGCGACGAGCGCGGGATCACGTTGTTCAGCGACGAGGTGTACCGCGGCCTCGAGCTCGACCGACCATCGTTGCCACAAGCAACAGACCTCTCGGGTACGGCGCTGTCCCTCAACGTGATGTCCAAGGCGTACGGGCTGCCCGGGCTGCGGATCGGCTGGATCGCCTGCCGGGATCACGCCGTACTGGACAAGCTCGAACGTGCCAAGCACTACACCTCGATCTGCAACTCGGCGCCGAGCGAGGTGCTCGCGCTGATCGCGCTGCGAGCTCGCGATCACTTGCTGGACCGGAACCGGCGGATCGTCGCGGAGAACCTGCCGCTGTTCGCTGAGTTCTTCGCGCGGTACCCGGACCTGTTCGAGTTCACGCCGCCCGACGGTGGGTGTGTCTGCTTCCCGCGCTATCTCGGTCCGGAAGGCGTCGAGGCGATGTGCGCCGAGCTGGTCGAACGGGCCGGCTTACTGCTGCTGCCGTCGAGCATCTACCGATCCGAGCTGACCGAGACGCCGACGGACCGCTTCCGCGTCGGTGTCGGCCGCCGCGATCCGTCGGAGGCTCTCGCCGCGTGGGCAGCCTGGCTGAAATGACAGTGCGCTAGACCAGTCCGCTGTGCGTTCAGTGACCGGTCAGTAGCGTGAGACAGTTTCCGGGATCCATGGACAAGGCGTGGTGATCTGAGTACGGTCCGTTAACGGCGTCCGCCTCACGCCACGTCCGGAGGACCGCGTGACCTCCCTCTGTGTCGGTGGGGTGCTGCCCGCCAGTAGCGCCTCACTGGTGGATGGGCAGAGCAGCCCGTGGCGACGCGTCGCGGGCTGATGGGGGCCCATGCACCTAGGTGGGGCGGCGAGCGTCACTCACACGCTCCCCGCCCCACCGATTCAACCTCTATCCGCGCCAGGAGCCACGGATAGAGGTTGGAACTCTTCACTTGAAATTAGTGCTTTTGAAGTTCGGATAGCGGATAACCAGGGCAGACTGAACGGCGACCGGTCCCCAACCGCCCCTGGGAGATGCCGTGCTTCGTTCCCGTGCACTTCGTCCGGCCCTCATCCTGACCGTCGTACTCGCGCTGCTCGGCTTCGGCGTGACAGCGTCGACGGCCGCCACCACCGCATCGATCACCGTCAGTACGGCGATCGGCCGGCAGGACGGCTCGACCGCCACCGTCGAGGGCTACGTGGTCGGGCAGCCGACTGCGACCAACACCGTTGTCCGGAGCAACTTCCCGAACGACTACGCGCTGGCGCTTGCCGACTCGGCGTCACAGACCAGTACGTCGTCGATGCTGTACGTCCAGATCACGTCGGCGTTCAGGTCGTCGTACGGGCTGCAGAGCAACCCCGGGCTGCTCGGTCAGAAGATCACCGTGACCGGCAAGCTGAGTGCGTACTTCTCCCACGCCGGTCTGACGAGCACGACGGCGTTCAGCGGCGGCGGTTCGCCGGACCCGGATCCGGATCCCGGTGACTACTACGCCGGCGCGGAGGGCAAGACCGGCGCGGCGCTGAAGTCCGCGCTGCACACGATCATCTCCAACCAGACCAAGCTCAGCTACGACCAGGTCTGGAACGCGCTCAAGGACACCGACCAGGACCCGGCCAACACGAACAACGTGATCGAGATCTACTCCGGCCGGTCGATCAGCAAGAGCCTCAACGGCGGTGACGCCGACGACTGGAACCGTGAGCACGTCTGGGCGAAGTCCCACGGCGACTTCGGTACGGCGACCGGCCCGGGTACCGACATCCACCACCTCCGCCCCGAGGACGTCTCGGTGAACGCGGCCCGCGGCAGCCTCGACTTCGACAACGGCGGTACGGCGGTTTCCCAGTGCTCCGGCTGCACCGCGGACTCCGACTCCTTCGCCCCCCGCGCGGCCGTCCGCGGCGACGTCGCCCGGATGATCTTCTACATGGCCGTCCGCTACTCCGGCGACGACGGCTTCGCCGACCTCGAACTCAACAACTCGGTCGGCAACGGCACTGCGCCATACATCGGCAAACTGTCAGTCCTGAAGGCCTGGGCCGCCGCCGACCCGCCGGACACCTTCGAGAAGCGCCGCAACGAGGTCATCTACACCACCTACCAACACAACCGAAACCCCTTCATCGACCACCCCGAATGGATCACCTCCATCTGGCCGTAAGCCCAATCTGCCCCAACCTGCCCCACGATCTGCCCTTCGCACCACCCACCAGGTGCCTCCACAGTGGTGGAGACACAGTTGAAGGAGAGATCGTGGACGCAGTAGACAGGGGCGCAGAAGACGGGGACGCGCCGGTGCCCGGACCGACCAAACTGCAGAGGCTGGTGGCTGAGGGACTTGCGCGGCCACCGCTGCGACCGAAGAGGCCAGCGCGAATTCCGCGGGTGGCCGGGGGCATCGTCAGCGATCTGATCGCCGAGCAGAGGCGATGATCTAGGCCGCAGAGAGCCGGGGCCTTTATGTCGCGGACGTCAACGAGTTGGAGTTCAGCGGTTGAGGTTGAATTTTCGGTTGTTGTCGTCGTTGGTCAGGCCTTTGTCGTAGCCGGTGACCGTGGCCTGGCTGATGATTCGTTGGCTCATGGCGGCGGTCGGGGCGGTGGGGAGGGCTACGCCGGCGTGGGCGGCGGAGTGGCCCAGGCGGGTTTGGAGCCAGTCCTGGAGGCCGGGGTCGGCGACCTCGATGCGGTGTTCGCTCTTCCGGAGCAGGCCGCGGGAGATCAGGTTCTGGGCGGCGTTGTCGAGGTCCCACCGCCCCGGCCCGTCCGCTGCCGCCACCGATTGCGTCGACAACCCGCGGGAACCGCGGAGGGCGGCCTTCCTGAGCAGCTCCATTTCGGCGTCGGTGCACCTGTTCCAGGCGGCCTGGTACAGGACCCTCGATCGTTCGTTCAGCTGGGCCATCGCAGCCTTCGCCACGTCGACGGTGAGTCCGGCCTGTGCATCGGCCAGCTCGAGAGCGTTGGCAGCAAGGTCGCCCAGCCGGCGGGGGCTGCCGTTGGCCGCCTTGGCCAAGATGTCGACCGCCTCCTGGTCGTACGGGATCTCGGCGTCCCGGAGCGGCTCGGCGAGGACCTGACGGAGCTGGTCGTCGGCCAGTGGTTCGACTTTGCGGCGGTCGAAGCGTTCCATCACCGTGGTCTCGGCCCCGGATCGCCCGCCGGAGGCCTTCATCATCCGCGAGATGACGCGCTCGCCGCCGGCCCCGATCAGGAAGAGCGGCGTGCGATTTTCTTCCAGCCGCTTGGAGAGCTGGGTCAGCGCCTTGAGATCGTGATCGGAGGCGGATTCGAGGTTGTCGACCATCAGCATGATCGGTTCGCCCTTTTTCGCGGCGACCTTGCCGAGGTGATCCGCCAACTCCAGCAAGGTGCTGCCGACGGTGTCCTGAGACGAGGAGTCCCACTGCACCTTGCCGACCATCTGAAACATTCCGGGGATGCCGGCCCGCCCTTCCGCCCCGCTCTGGGCGCTCCGCGTGCGCCTGGCCAGGTCACCCACGAGCCTTTTCGTTGTCCGCGCGGCGGCATGTCCGTACCGCTCGCGGAACGTATCGAGATCCTGAGTGATCGCACGAACGAACCGATACTCCAACGGCTCGCGCGGTGAGGCATCCACCCGGATCGCCGTCCAGCCTTGCTTGTCGGCCAGCGCCTGGGCACGATCCAGTTCGAGACTCGTGCCCATGCCCGGTGCCCCGGTGAACAGGACCGAGGTTCCATCGGGGATCCGCAGATCGAGCGAGATCGGACGGCCGTCCTTGTCCGTCCGGCGGACCGGGTCGGTGGGACTCCGCAGCCTGTCGAGAACCTGGTCGACCTTCGCCTGGTCGAGCGCCGGTTGTGATGGCCCGGCGCTTTGGCCGACTGCCCGCGCCGAGCTGGTGGACGGTGCGCCCTGTGCGGCCGCCGGGGTTTGCCCGAGGTGGGCATTGACCCAGTTCTGGAGCCCGGCATCGGCGAGGTGGACGCGTTCGCCATCCTCGCGAAGGATGCCACGGGCAACCAGGTTCTGGCGCGCCCGGTCGATCACCTGCCAGTGGCCGGGGCCGGAGGGCTGAGTCTCGGCCGGCATCCAAAGCCCGTTCGGGCCTTGTGCGGCGACCTTGGCCAGCAGGTCTTTCTGAGCGTCGTCGCAGTTGGTCCAGGCGCCCTGGTACAGGTCCGCGGCCCGCGCACTGACCCGCTCGATCGCGGCCCTAGCTACGTCGACGGTGAAGCCGGTTCGCGGATCGGTCAGCGCGAGCGTGCCCTCGGCGAGATCGCGCAGGCGGCTCGGGTCGCCGTTGGCGGCGCGCAGCAGCTCGTCGATCGCGTCGTGGTGGTAGGGGATGCGCGCGTGGTTGAGCGGCTCGGTCAGCGCCGGCCGGAGTTCGTCGTCGGTCAGCGGGGCGAGTTCGCGGATGTCGAACTGGTTCGTGACCGTGGTGCCGATGCCTGGCTCCTGGTCGGATTCGGCCTCTTCTTCATCCTCGTTCGGATCCTTCTCCGGTTCGCCCGCGGCCATCAGCAATGTGACCGCCTTGGCGCCGCCAGCGGCGATCAGGTGCACCGGCAGGCCGCGCCGTCGCAGATGTGCGGCGAGCTCGTTGAGCCCGGCGAGGTCGTGTTTGGAGCCTGCGTCGACATTGTCGACCATCAGCAGAATCGGATCGGCTTTCTGCCGACCGGTGCGGCGCCGCAGGAGACCCTGGCGCGGACCGCGCCGGGCGAGGGCAGCGAGCTGGTCGGCGAAGTCGTTCAGCGTGGTGCCGATGTTGTCGTGGGCGGTCGCGTCCCATTGATGCTTGGCGATGAACTGCACCGGCAGCGGAGCGCCCAGAGCCCGTATCTCCGCGCCGAACTGGGTGTTGCGGGGACGCCGGGTCAGGCCACGGACGGTCTGCCGGAGTTCGCCCAGCCGTCCGTACCGGCTGTGGAGTTTCTTGAGGTCGTCGTTGATCGCTCGGGTGAGGCGGTTCTCCAGCGAGTCGTCCTCGGAGGCCTCCACCCGGATCGCCGTCCAGCCCCGCTCTTCGGCCACTGCCTCGGCCCGATCCAGCTCGAGGCTCTTGCCGATGCCGGGCGGGCCGGTGAACAGGGTCGCGCTGCCGTCCGGGAGATCGTCGTACGAGATCGAGCGGCCGAGCCGGTCCTTACGCGGGATCGTGTACGCCGGGCGCCGCGGCGTACCGAAGACCAGGCTCATGGACTCCAGCGTGCGGACAGTAGCCGTCATGGACACGGGCTGTATGTAGCCAGTGGGTGAACTGGCGTTGAACGTAGCGTCGTTGGAGTGATGGGCTAGCCTGAGTTAGGTAAACCTAACTTGAGAGGACTGTGGTCACGTGGCCAGCCCTGCACCCCGCCGTAACCGCGTCTGCAAGCGCGCGGTTGTCCGCCGGACCGAGCGGATCACTCCGCACATGATCCGGGTCGTGTTGACCGCCGACGAGTTCGTGGACAACGGCACCACTGATCACTACGTGAAGTTGCTGTTCGGCAAGCCAGGCGTCGAGTATCCGCAGCCGTTGGACATGGGCGTGGTCCGCGAGACGTACCCGTCGGAGCAGTGGCCGACCATGCGTACGTACACAGTCCGAAGCTTCGATGCGGAGACGCACGAGCTGACCATCGACTTCGTGTACCACGGCGACGAAGGCATCGCCGGGCCGTGGGCCGCCGCGGCGAAGCCGGGTGACGTGCTGTGGTTCAACGGACCGGGTGGCGCGTACGGGCCGGACGAGGCGGCCGACTGGCATCTGCTGGTGGGTGACGAGAGCGCGCTCCCGGCGATCGGTGCCGCGGTCGAACAGTTGCCGGCCGGGGCGCGGGCGACCGTGCTGGTCGAGGTGGAGGACGAGACCGAGGAGCAGAAGTTCGGCGGGTCGGGCGAGGTGGACGTGAAGTGGTTCCACCGTACGGCGAGCAACGCCGCCCGCGGTGACGGTCTGGTCGCGGCAGTCGAGGCGCTTGAGTTCCCGGCCGGCGACGTACAGGCATTCGTGCACGGTGAGGCCGGCTTCGTCCTCCGCATCCGCAAGAACCTCTTCGAGGACCGCGGCCTTCCCCGCGACCGCGTCTCCCTCTCCGGCTACTGGCGCCTCGGCAAGAACGAGGACGGCTGGCAGGCCGAGAAGGCCGAAACCGCCCGCAAGGAACGCGAAACCGCCTGAACCATCACCCTGCGTACGGCGTCGTACGCGACATGACCGACCCAGCATCGTTCGACCGCTTCGCCGAGGACTACGACCGCTTCGTCAGCCTGCAACCCGGGCAGCACACGTCATGGGTTGCCGGGCTGGGGCTGAGTGGTGAACGCGCGTTGGACGTGGGCTGTGGATCGGGGCACACGGCTGAGCGACTGGCCGACAGCTACGAGCACGTGCTCGGCGTCGACCTCAGCGAGCCGATGATCGCCATCGCCCAGCGGAAGCGTCCGCGGCCGAACCTCGACTACCGGGTGGCCGACGCATTCGCGGTGGACGACAACGGCTTCGACCTCGTCTACAGCCACACGATGATGCACCACTTGCCGGACTACCGGGCCGGTCTCGAGCACCTCAAGTCGCTGGTCCGGCCGGGTGGCACGGTCGCGGTGGTGGACAACGTCTGCGATCTCTACCCGACGCCGCCGCGGTCGATGTATCTGCTCGGTGCCTGGCTGGGATTGCCCCGCCAGATCAGGCGGCTGGGTTGGCGGGATGCGTGGTTCGAGTTCCGGTTCTGGCACAGCAAGCCGTGGCTCGACCATCTGGCGAGTGATCGGTATCTGTCCCGCGCACAGTTCCGTGAGTTGTACGGCGACGTTTTCCCCGGCGCGCAGTACGACGATCTCGGGTTCGCGCTGGCTATGCGGTGGACCGACGGCGATTGAGCAGCTCGATCAGGGTCGAGGCCTGGTTCGTCGGCAGGACCCAGTCGTCGCCGGAGGCCTGGACGATGACGGCCGGACCCGCGGTCACCACCGGCGGGTGCGGAATCGCGATCGGGAACTTCAGCCGCTCCACCCCACTGAGCGCGACCTCGAAAACCCCCGTGATCGCGCTGAGCGAGTAGGTCCGCGCGTCCGTGGACTGTGAGCGCAGTACCGGCCGGCTCTGGATCGTCACGCTGTCCGCGCCAAGCAGCACCGCCGTCAGCTGCAGCCCACCCAGCCGGAAGATCAGCTCGTACGGCGTATCCGCCAGCTCCGGCACGACCGGCACCAGCAACACCCGATCGGCGTACCGGGCCAGCGCCGAACCCGCGACGATCCCCACCAGCAGCGCCGGCAATGCCAGGAACGCAGGCCACCAAACGCCCACCGCCAGTGGATAAAGCGTCACGACCAGCCCGGTGACAGCGCCGAACAGCGCACCGATCCCAGCCCACCACCGCGGCTGGTACCGATGCCGCCGCCGCAGAATCCAGCCGATCACCAGCATCCCGACCGGCACGACACAGCCGAGCCACAGCAACGGCGACCCGGCCGTGCTGATCCACGCAACGACCACCAGCAGCACCACCGGGATCCCCAGATAGATGCCCGCGACAACACGCTGCACCCGCCGGTCCCGGCGCTCCATCTCGCTCACGAGGAAAACCCAAGCACATCGCCGCCGAACCACCTACTGTGCCGAGGGTGATCGAGATTCCGGCGAAGCTGATCAGGAACCACGGCGAGAAGTCGGCCGAGTGGCTCGCAGGGTTGCCGGGCGCAGTCGCGGAGTACGTCGATCGGTGGCAGCTGACGGTCGACGGTGAGCCGCTGAGCGGAGAAGCCTCGCTGATCCTTCCCGTCGTACGGCGGGACGGTCGCCAGGCGATGCTGAAGCTTCAGCCGTTCAACGACGAGAGCGAGGGCGAGGCTCTCGCGCTGCGGACCTGGAACCGGGACGACGTCGTGGAGGTGCTCGAAGACGACTATGCGACCTCGACGCTGCTGCTCGAACGGCTCGAGCCGCGGACGCTCGACGATCTGCCCGACCACGTCGACGCGACCCGGATCCTGGCCGAGTTCCTGGCCCGGCTGAGCGCCGTACCCGCGCCTCCTGGGATCCGTCGGCTCGAAGACGTTGCCGGCGCCATGGTCGACGACGCGCCAGGCCTGATCCCGTTGCTGAGTGATCCGGCCGAGCGGCGGTTGGTACGGCGTTTCGTCGCGCAGGTCGAGGAGTTGTTGCCGGACTCCGGCGACCGGCTGCTGCACTGGGATCTGCACTACTACAACGTGATGGCCGCACAGCGGCAGCCGTGGCTCGTGATTGACCCGAAGCCGCTGGCCGGGGATCCCGGGTTCGAGGTGTTCCCGGTGTTGTGGAACCGATGGGACGACCTGGTCGCGACGGGTGATCTGCGGCGCGCGATTCGGGACCGCTTCGACCTGATGCTCGAGGTGACCGGGATCGACCGCGACCGCGCGCTCGGGTGGACGGCGGGCCGCATCCTGCAGAACGTGCTCTGGTTCACCGCGGACGGAGCGACCCGGATCGAGCTGGAGCTGGCCGCCGTGGCCGATGCCCTGTTCTCGTGATTACATGATTACATGACGACTCCGACGCTGTACGAATGGGCCGGCGGGCACGAGGCGCTGCTGCGGCTGACCGAGGTCTTCTACGACAAGGTGCTGGCCGATCCGCTGCTCGCGCCGGTGTTCGCGCACATGAGCGACAAGCATCGCGAGCACGTGGCGATCTGGCTGGGCGAGGTCTTCCGCGGTCACAGCCGGTACACCGACGAGCTCGGCGGCTACCCGGCCATGCTGTCCCACCACCTCGGTCTCGCGCTGACCGAAGAGCAACGGTCCCGCTGGGCCGCGCTGATCGCCGCCAGCGCCGACCCGGCCGGCCTGCCCGACGATCCCGAGTTCCGCTCGGCCTTCGTCGCGTACGTCGAGTGGGGCACCCGGATCGCGCTCGCCAACTCGCAGCCCGGCGCGACCCCGCCCCCGAAGGCCCCGGTCCCACACTGGGGCTGGGGCGAGGCACCGCCGTACACCCCTAGTTGACCTTTCAGACACCCGGGACCGCGCCGGGGGACTGTGGGTTGGATACAGTCGCGGTTCACGACGAATCCGTGCGCGGGGATGCGAGGGTGATCCAGTGACCGCTCAGCTCGAGTATCCCGGGGTCCAGGACAGCGACGCGCTGTTGTCGATCGAGGGCCTGTGGAAAGTGTTCGGTCCGAAGGCTCAGCGCGTGCCGCGTCGCCCCGACCTGGCCGCTCTGGACCGCGCCGCGCTCTACCACCAGACCGGATGTACGGCGGCCGTCCGCGACCTCAGCTTCGACGTCGCTCCGGGTGAGGTCTTCGTCGTCATGGGCCTGTCCGGCTCCGGCAAGTCGACCTTGGTCCGCTGTCTGACCCGGCTGATCGAGCCGACCGCCGGCAGCCTGATCTTCGAGGGCGAGGACCTCCGGGCCGCCGACGAGAAGCGGCTGCGGACCCTGCGGCGGAGCAAGTTCTCGATGGTGTTCCAGCACTTCGGCTTGCTCCCGCACCGCAAGGTGATCGACAACGTCTCGTACGGCCTGGAGATCCGCGGCGAGAGCAAGCCCGACCGCCGCCGGCGCGCACAGGAGGTGATCGACCTGGTCGGCCTGGCCGGCAACGAGCACCTCTACCCCGAGCAGCTCTCCGGCGGCATGCAGCAACGCGTCGGCCTGGCCCGCGCGCTCGCGAACGACCCCGACGTACTGCTGTTCGACGAGCCGTTCTCGGCGCTCGACCCGCTGATCCGGCGCGAGATGCAGACCGAGGTCGTCCGCCTGCACCGCGAGGTCGGCAAGACGATGGTGTTCATCACCCACGACCTGTCCGAGGCGCTCAAGCTCGGCGACCGGATCCTGCTGATGCGCGACGGCGCCGCGGTCCAGCTCGGCACCGGCGACGAACTGGTCGGCGCCCCGGCCGACGACTACGTCCGCGAGTTCGTCCGCGACGTGCAGCGGGCCGACGTACTCACCCTGCGCTGGATCTGCCGCGAACCGCGACCCGACGAACCCCTGGACGGGCCCGAGCTCGGCCCGGACGTCCTGGTCCGGGAGGCGACGCGGCTGGTTCTCGAGGCGGATCGCCCGGTGAAGGTGGTGGCCGGCGGCCAATTGCTCGGCGTGATCGGTGACGAGGAGATCCTCGCCGTCGTCGCGGACACGAACTGATGGCTGCCATCACGAGCGACATGGAGATCGAGGTACGACGACCTCGCCGGAGCGTGGTCGTCGGCGTACTGCTGCTCGTCTGGGTCGCGGCGTACTTCGTCCTCCGTGGCGTCAACACGCTCGTCCTGGGCGGCCAGGAGACGACGGGCTTCCACGACTGGTTGACCGAGCACCGTGACGACGTCGGTCAGGGCAACGCCTTCTTCGACGCGATCCGGATCGCGGTCGACCACTTCGTCGTACTGCTTCAGGACGTGATCTCGCAGCCGTCGTTCGACCGGCCGGTGCCGGTGATCGGATGGCTCGGTGTGGTCGCGGTGTCGGCGTACTTGGCCTGGGCCTTCGGCAACTGGAAGGTCGCGGTGCTGACGGCGGCCGGGCTCGGGTTCGTCGGGTTGCAGGGGTTGTGGCAGGAGAGCATGGACACGCTCGCACTGACCATCGCCGCCGTCCTGCTGTCATTGCTGGTTGCGATCCCGCTCGGCATCTGGGCCGGGTTGTCGGATCGGGCCTATAAGGTCGCGACGCTCGTACTGGACCTGATGCAGACGCTGCCGACGTTCGTGTACCTGGCGCCGCTGACGTTGTTCTTCGCGATCGGGCCGGCCGCGGCGACGATCGCGACGCTGATCTACGCGGCGCCGCCGGCCGTCCGGCTGACCGCGCACGCGATCCGTTCGGTCCCGCCGGAGAGCGTCGAAGCGGCGCGTTCGCTCGGGTCGACGCGCGGGCAGACGCTGACCAAGGTGCTGCTGCCGATGTCGCGATCGACCGTTGTCGTCGGCATCAACCAGACGATCATGGCCGCGCTGTCGATGGTGACCGTCGCCGCACTGATCGACGCACCTGGTCTTGGGCAGACCGTGCTCAAGGCCCTGCAGACGCTGGATGTCGGCGTTGCCTTCAATGCCGGCCTGGCGATCGTCGTACTCGCGATCGTGCTCGACCGCGTCACCACCGCGGCCGGCGACCGGCCCTGGCGTACGGCGAGCATCCGCCGCAAGGTCCTCCTCGGCGCGGGCGCGGTCGGTGTGCTGGTGGCGATCTGGTTCTCTCGCACCTACGTGTGGGCGGCCGAGTTCCCATCCTCGCCGAATGTCGGCTCGCGGATCGCGGTCGTGACCTCGGACGTGACCACCTGGGTGCAGGACGTCTTCGGCGGTTTCACGTACGGCGTCCGCGACGCCGTCACCAACGGGCTTTTGAACCCGCTGGAGGCGTTGCTCACCGGGTCGCCATGGTGGCTCGTCACCGCGGTGGTCGTCGCGCTGGCCGCCGTACTCGGGGGCTGGCGTGGAGCGCTGCCGGCCGCGGTGTGCTTGCTGTTGCTGGTGGCAACCGGAGTCTGGCACGACAGCATGATCACGCTGGCTTCGACAGTGCTCGCGACGGTTGTGGTGGTCGCGGTCGGTCTCGTGCTCGGTGTGTGGGCCGGACGCAACCACCGCGTGGACACCTGGATTCGGCCGGTGCTCGACGCCGGGCAGACGATGCCGCCGTTCGTGTATCTCGTGCCGTTCCTCGCGCTCTTCGGCACCAGCCGGTTCACCGCGATCGCGGCTGCTGTCGTTTTCGCCGTACCGGTGACGACCAAGATCGTTGCTGACGGCATCAAGGCGGTGCCGGTCGCGACGGTCGAGGCGGCGAACTCGGTCGGCTCGAGCACCTGGCAGGTGATCAGCAAGGTGCAGCTGCCGGTGGCTCGCCGGGCCATCACGCTGGCGGTGAACCAGGGTCTGATCTACGTCCTGTCGATGGTCGTCGTCGGCGGCCTGGTCGGGGCGGGTGCCCTCGGGTACGGCGTGGCCGCCGGCTTCGCGCAGAGCGAGTTGTACGGCAAGGGGTTGGCCGCCGGACTGGCTATCGTCCTACTCGGCGTTCTGCTTGACCGGGTCACGCAGGCCGCGGCTCGTCGTACGGGGCAATTCAAAGGTAGAGGAGAAAAGCGGTGAAGAAACTCCGGTACGCCGGTGTCCTGACGGCCGTCGCGCTCGCGCTGGCCGGGTGCGGTGGCGAGAAGGTCGGTGCGGAGACGCCGGCCACCACCGGCGGCAAGGAGTGCGGCACGTTCAACCTGACCGTCAGCCCGTGGGTCGGGTACGAGGCGAACGCGGCCGTGGTCGCGTACGTGGCGACCAAGGACCTCGGCTGCAAGGTGGTCAAGAAGAACCTGAAGGAAGAGATCGCCTGGCAGGGCTTCGGCACCGGTGAGGTCGACGTGAACCTGGAGAACTGGGGTCACGAGGACCTGAAGAAGAAGTACATCGAGCAGGAACAGGTCGCGGTCGAGGCCGGCTCCACCGGAGTCAAGGGCGTGATCGGCTGGTATGTGCCGCCGTGGATGGCGCAGACCTACCCGGACATCACGGACTGGAAGAACCTGAACAAGTACGCCGCTCTGTTCAAGACCTCGGAGTCTTCCGGCAAGGGACAGTTGCTGGACGGCGATCCGTCGTACGTGACGAACGACGAGGCGCTGGTGAAGAACCTGTCGCTCAACTACAAGGTGGTGCAGAGCGGGAGCGAGACCGCGCTGATCCAGGCGTTCCGGGATGCGGAGAAGAACAAGAAGCCGCTGCTGGCGTACTTCTACCAGCCGCAGTGGTTCTTCAACGAGATGAACCTGGTGAAGATCAACCTGCCACCGTACAAAGCCGGCTGCGACGCCGTCCCGGCCAAGATCGCCTGCGACTACCCGCCGTACGACCTGGACAAGATCGTCTCGAAGAAGTTCGCCGACTCCGGCAGCCCGGCGTACACCCTGGTCAAGAACTTCCAGTGGACCAACGAAGACCAGAACGATGTCGCCCGCATGATCGCCGTCGACAAGCTCACGCCGGACCAGGCCGCGGAAAAATGGGTCAAGGACAACGAGTCCAAGGTGAATGCCTGGCTCGGGAAGTAACTACAAACTCCAACAGTTTGCAGTACTCATCTGTCGTCGTGGCGGGATCGAATGCGGTTGATGTCGAAGTGTTCGGCGGGTGGGAGGGGTGCGCCTACCTTTGCGCGGAGGGCTTCGGCTTTGGTGAGGAAGGCTTGGGCCTGGTCGGGGTTTTCCGTGGCGCCGGCCAGGCCTTCCAGTGCGAGAGCGATGGCTCGTTCGTCGCCGACGGTTCGGGCTGCATCGAGGGCGCGTTGGTGGAGGGCTTGGGCTCTGGTGAAGTTGCCGCGTTGTTCGGCGATGTAGCCGAGTTGGGTGAGGATGAAGGCGATGCCGGGGGTGCCGCCGATCTGGGTGAGCCAGTCGAGCCACTTGGTGAAGTGGGCCTCGGCGTCGTCCAGGCGACCCTGGCGGCGGGCGGTCAGGCCTAGGCCGACCTCGGCGTACTCCTCGGCCGACTTGTTGGACTGCTCGATCGCCAGTCGCCGCGCACGTTCATGCAGTTCATCGGCCCGCGCGTAGTTGCCGGTGAGGTACGCGATGCGGCCAAGGCCGGCGGTCCGGAAGGAGACCTCGGTCCAGAGTCCGAGGTCCTCCGCACGGCGTACGGCGTCCTCGAGATAGCGGACTGCCGTCGGGTAGTCGCCGCTGATCTCGGCCGCCACGATCAGCGAGTACGTCGCCTGCAGCCGGCCCCAGTCGTCGCCGAGCTCGTCGAACAGCTCCAGGCTCCGGTGACCGTCCCGCAGCATTGCATGCAGGTCGGCGTGGACGATGTTGAGCTGTGCGCGCGTACTCAGCGCAGCCGCGAGGCCCCAGCGGTCACCCTGTGAGGTGAACAGCTCGATCGCCCGCTCGGTCCGCTGCATCAGTACGACGGGGTCGCCGTACGCCCACTGCGTCATGGTCAGGAACCACAGCGCCCGCGGGTCGTCGCCGGCGAGCGTCAGCGCCTCCTCAGCCGCTGCGGTGAGGTTGCTGCCCTTGGCATCGGTCGCAGTCATTCCGACCTGCCAGACAGTCGCAGTCGCGCGGTCTGCGGCGTCCTGGCCCGGTACGGCGAGTGCCGCGGCGATGGAGCGGCGTGCTTCGCCCAAGCGCCCGCGGAGGTACCAGTACCAGGCCAGCGCATTGACCAGCTTGAGTGAGGGAGCCGCGTCCAGGGCGGCACGGAAGTTGGCTGCCTCCTGGTCGAGCCGGTGCAACCAACTGCGCTGGTCCGGTCCGCGCAACTCTGCTTGCGCAGCCAGCCTGAGGTAGAAGGCCGCATGCCGCTGCCGGGTCTCCACCTCTTCACCAGCCTCCACCAACCGCTCGAGGCAGTACGCCGCCACAGACTCCAGCAGCCGGTATCGTCCATCCACCGCGACGACCAGCGACTTGTCGACGAGAGCCAGCAGTGCGTCGTTCTGCCCGACCTCGGTGGCTGCCTCCAGCGAGAAGGTACCGGCGTGCACAGCCAACCGCCGAAGCATCGCCCGCTCCTCGTCGTCCAGCAGGTCCCAGCTCCAGTCGATGGTGGCCCGCAGCGTCCGCTGCCGCTCCGGTACGCCGCGACCACCGGACAGCAACCGGAACCGGTCATCCAGCCGATCCGCTAGCCCTTGCACTCCAAGCGCCCGTACGCGCGTAGCCGCGAGCTCTAGCGCCAGCGGGATACCGTCCAGCCGCCGGCAGATTGCTTTGACCTGCTCTGAAGCATCTACCCCGGCCCGCGCAGCGAACAGCTCGGCTGCCGCCGGCAGCTCCAGGGGTGGTACGCCGAGCAGCCGCTCACCAGGCAGTCCCAACGGCTCCCGGCTGGTCACAAGCACCCGCAACCCGGGTGCCGAGCTCAGCAAGCGCCGTACGACGTCTGCCACGTCCAGGTGCTCGCAGTTGTCCAGGATGAGCAGGAGCTGCCGAGAGCTCAGCGACTCGGCCAGACGCGGCAGCAGGTCGCCCGACTCGTCACGGAGGTCCAGTGCGGCCGCCAGTGCTTCCAGTACGTCGCCCTGCCGCAGCGGGGCGAGTTCGACCAGCCGCAC
Source organism: Kribbella antiqua (assembly GCF_004345665.1). Taxonomy (GTDB): domain Bacteria; phylum Actinomycetota; class Actinomycetes; order Propionibacteriales; family Kribbellaceae; genus Kribbella; species Kribbella antiqua. Next base: position 126,223 of record NZ_SLWR01000007.1, on the reverse strand, counting down.
ATCGCCGGTCTGGTGACGACCGAGCTCTAGAGCCAGTCGGGTCTTGCCTACGCCTCCTGGTCCCACGAAGGTGAGCAGGCGGTTCCGCTCTAGCAGCGTGGACGCTTCCTCAAGCAGCTCACCGCGGCCGATCAGGTCGTTGAGTGGAGCGGGCAGTCGTATGGGCTGCAGGGATCCGTCATGACGCAGGATCGCCGCGTGCAGCTCGACGAGCTCCGGTCCGGGATCAGCGCCGAGCTCGTCTGCCAGAGCCATGCGGAGTTCGTCGTACGAGCGCAAAGCCTCGTCCTGACGGCCGGCCCGGTACAGAGCGCGCATGTGGAGAGCGCGAAGTCGTTCCCGCAACGGGTGAAGACGTACCAGCTCGGTCAGACCGGGGAGGTCGGCGATCTGTTCCAGCAGGACTAGGCGGAGCTCCTCCAGACGGTCACGAGCAGCGCGGGCGAACTCGTGGTCGGCGACGTCGGCGTACGCCGGTCCGCGCCAGAGGTCGAGCGCCTCGCGGAGCCGGCCGCTCGCCATTAGCTGTTCGAAGATGTTGCTGTCGACAACTTCAGCGGTCAGGGTGTAGCCGGCCGGTCCGTGGGTGACGAGTGCGCGACTGCCTGGCTCGGCCCGGTCGAGCGCCGTACGCAACTGGGAGATGCGGGCCTGGAGGGTGCCAGTCGCGTTGCGCGGCGGCCGCAAGCCCCAGAGGTCGTCGATCAAGCGATCCGCGGAGACCGGCGTACCGCGGTGAACCAGCAAGTCGAGCAACAGCGTCCGGACCTTGGTGTCGGGGATGGCGACCGGTTCGCCGCCGTCGGTCCGCACCAGCAGCGGACCGAGCACCCCGAAGTACATACCCGTAGTAAACCCGTAGCGGGCTCTCGCACGATCGGCGCATGAGTTCTCGAGAAGCAGTGACAGTGATCGGCCTCGGCGCGATGGGATCCACCATGGCCAAGGTCTTCCTTGCTGCCGGCCACCAGACCACCGTCTGGAACCGGACTCCGGGCAGGGCGGCGAGCCTGAGTGGCGCAGTGGTGGCGCCGGCCGCGGCCGAAGCGGTGGCCGCCAGCAACCTCGTGGTGATCAGCCAGGTCGACTACGCGGCAATGAACGAGTCGCTGGCCGAGGCGGACCTCACCGGCCGGGTGCTGGTCAACCTCAGCTCCGACAGCCCGGATCGGCTGCGTACGGCGAGCGAGTGGGCGGCCGAGCGCGGTGCGACCCTCGTGACCGGCGGCATCATGGTCCCGCCACCAGGGATCGGCCAGCCGGGTGCCTATGCCTTCTACAGCGGTCCCGAAGGCGTTGTGGACCAGCACCGCGAGACCCTGTCGGTGCTGGGCCGGGTCGACTACATGGGCGCGGATCCAGGCCTGGCGATGCTCTACTACCAAGCCATGCTGAACATGTTCTGGACGACGCTGGTCAGCTACTTCTACTCGACCGCTCTGGTCGGTACGGCCGGTGTCAGCCCCGAGCAGCTCAGGCCGTACGCCGCCGGTCTGCTCGCGGACCTCACCGACGACGGGCCGATGGGGTTCCTCAAGATCCTCACTGCCGAGCTGGAGAAGGGTGAATACCCGGGCGCTGAGAACAATCTGCACATGCAGGCCGTCGGCAGCGAACACGCCGCCGCTGCCTTCGAGCAAGTCGGCCTGGACACCGGCATGCCACGTGCCCTGGCCACCCTCTTCGCCCGCGCCGACGCCGCCGGCCACGGCCCCGAAGGCCTCAGCGCCCTCATCGAGGTGATCCGCAAACAGGCTGACTGAGGCTGCTAGGCGTTCTCAAGCGTGGTTGAGCTTGTTCGGCGCCGGGGGCAACTATCACGAAGTGGGCAGGCAACGCCGATGACACGCCGGAAATCGGACAAAACCGGGTAAGTTCGGTCCCATGATCATCGTGACAGCTGCACTGAAGGGCGGGGTCGGTAAGACAACCACGTCGGTGTACTTGGCCGCGCTGGCATCTTCCAACCGTCGCACAGCCACTCTGGTCGACGCCGATCCACAAGGCAGCGCTGCCGACTGGGTCGCCGACTCCGAGGACGACCACCTGGCCAGGATCGAGATCGAGGAGGCGCCGACCGAGCGCCTGCTGAACAAGGCGCTGGACAAGGTGCCGCCGGAGGGCATCGGCATCGTCGACATGCCGCCGTCGCACGAGCGGTTGCTGAACAAGGCGCTCGAGCGGGCCCGGATCGTGGTCCTGCCGACCCGCATCGGCGGCGTGGAGACACCCCGGGTCAAAGCGGTGCTCGACCTGGTGCCCGACCACATCCCGGTCGGCCTGGTGATCTGCTCGGCGCGGACCTACACCCGCAGCTACCAGGAAGCGATGCAGCAGTACGCCGAGGAGAACATCCCGGTCTGGGGCACCATCCCCGAGCGCGTCTCCATCACCGCCGGCCCGTCCGGTCCCCTGGCCGCCGACGGACTGGAGTCCTACAAGAAGGTCTGGCGCAAGATCCTCGCCGCCGCCCGGACCTGACACAGCGCCGGTACAGGACCCCCGCTTCAGCGTTGGAGCGGGGGTTCGCCGCGGACGTACGAGCGGATGACGGTAGCCGCGGCACCGCGGGCCCAGTTGTCGAACGTGTGTGAGCGCAGCATCAGGCGACAGGCTCCAGCGGCGCCAAAAGCGTGGTCCGCAAAGGCCTGCCGCATCCGCTCCTCGTAGAGGTCGTACTCCGCCACGCCCTCGCCTGCGATCACGACCAGCTCGGGCCCGACCAAGTTCACCATGGCGGCCAGCGCCGACCCGATCACCTCGCCGGCCCGGTTGAACGCCTCCCGCGCGTGCTTGTCCCCCGCGTGCGCCAACTCGATCGCCCCAGCCAGGTCCAGATCGGCACGCCCGGTCGTCTCGCGGGTCCGGGCCAGGATCGCGTCCGACGAAGCCACAGTCTCGACGCAGCCCCGCCGTCCACAGGTGCAAACCAGCTTCCCGGGCGCCAGCGGCAGATGCCCCAGCTCGCCGGAGACGCCGTACGCCCCGGACACCACCTCGCCGTTGATGTAGAGGCCGCACCCGATCCCTGAGCCGATCGTCACCACCGCGAACGAGTCCGCGTCCACCCCGACGCCGAACCAGTGCTCGGCCACCGTCAGCGCGCGTACGTCGTTCGTCACCACGACCGGGACCTTGAGCCGCTTGCCCAGCAACTCGGCGACCGGCACGTCGCGCCAGCCCATGAACGGCGAGTCGCGCACCACACCGTGTCGGCCGTCGACGTCACCCGAGACCGCGACGCCGACTCCGATCAGCGGACCGGCGGTCTTGAGCGAGCTGATCAGTTCTTTCGCCAGGTCCGACAGCCGCTCGATCACGCTGTCCGGCGAGGTGTCGTCCAGCCGCTGGTGCCGGACGGTCTGGATCCCGGCGGTGAAGTCCGTGGTCACGCCGATCAGGGCCGTCGGCGTCACCTTGAGCCCGATCACCGACACGCTGTTCGCGACCACCGTCAGCGGGCTCACCGGCCGGCCGATGCCGAGCTGGTTCTCCGCCTCGATCGGAGTGGACGGCTGGTCGGTGACGAATCCGGCCTCGATCAGCGGTGCGACCGCCTTCGTGACGGCCGCCTGCGACAGCCCGGTCCGGCGCGCGATCTCGACCCGCGGGATCGGCCCCTGGGTCAGGATCCTGGTCAGCACCTCGACCCCGGCCGGCGTGGCCAGTGGGAGTGGTCGATGCGGACGCTGCGGCACGAGAACAACCTACCGGCGCGTCGGTCGCTAATCCTCGATATCGCCCAGGATCGGCGAGGTCAGTGCCCACCGGATCGTCCAGGTCAGCCCTTCACCGGCCGCCCGTACGACGGTTGCCTCGGCCAGCGGCAGGTACGGCAGCCGCAGCGGCCACCGGGTCCACCACGGCAACAGCCCGACCGCCGCGGCCGTCAGCACCCCGTACGCCGGGCGTGCGGCCCACGGGACCGGCGGGTGCACGAGCATGAACCGCGCGGCCTGCCGAGCCTCCGTCGTCCCACGCAGCTCCGGGCGGTACTCGTCCAGTGCCTGCCGCAGTTCAGCGACTGTGGTCGGCGGGTCGACCACTCCGAGCTTGCGGGCGACGAGTGCGGCGTCCTCGACATACAGGTCCTGCTCCTCGGCGTTGAGTGGCTTCACGCCGTACCGCTGGTGTGCGGCGAGGAAGCTGTCCACCTCGGCGATGTGCACCCACTTGAGCAGGTGCGGGTCCGACGCCCGGTACTTCACACCGTCCGGACTGGTCCCGCGCACCCGCTCATGCACCGCCTTGACCCGTGCGATCCCTTCCTCCGCGTCGGAGATCGCGCCGTACGTCGTGATGGCCAGGAAGTAGCTGGTACGTCGCAGTCGGCCCCACGGGTCGCCGCGGTAGCCGGAGTGTGCGGACACGGCTGCCATCGCGAGCGGATGCAGCGACTGCAACAGCAGCGCCCGCAGTCCGCCGGCGAACATCGAGGCGTCGCCGTGCACCCGGCGGATCGGGCGATCCGGAGCGAACCACCGGGGTCCGGGGGTGTTGTGGACTCGGCTGCGTTCAGCGGACGGGTCCGGGCCCGCCACCTTGGTCATGATCATCCGCGCCAGCCCGTCCCTCAACGGGTCCAGCGGTCCTGCGATGGTGGCGGCCATACCCCCAGTGTGCTCCTAGCTCACATCCACGAAGATCGGGTTCGTGTAGAGCCAGGTGTCGAGCCATGGGTCACCGTCGTTCGGCGGGTGCTGGATCGGTCCGGCCGGGTCGATGTGACTGCCCAGGTACCCGGGCCCGTTGCGCCGCCCGTCGCTACCCCGCACCCGGACGTAGTGCGACCGCTCGGCCTTCCCCAGCGGGATGCGGAGCTCGTAGGTCCCGGTGCACCGTCGTACATCGACCTGCTCGATCACCCGCGTGTCCGGCGCCTTCCAGCTGTCCTTCGTCTCGGTCGGCCCGGTCACGACTCCACGGATGACGTCCACATGCGCAAGCTTCGGGAGCAGACCGTGATAGTTGGGCCGGGTCGCGCTGGTCACCGTCACGCGCAGCTCCAGCCGATCGGTACGCCGTACCCGCAGACGTCCGCCCAGCGTCACGCCACGCTGCGAAGAGCCGACCGCAGCCAGCCGTACGTCGATGCCGTCCACAAGCTGGCCGTGGTCGACCCAGACGCGACCGGCACGCAGCCCGGCCATCACTTCGAGGTACCCGTACCGCGTGACGCCGACGTGGGTCCGGCTGAACTGGCCAGGCCAGAAGTCGCTGCCAGGCTGCGGAACGCCGGAGTCCGTCGGTGACGGCTTCCAGCCGAGACTGTCGAAGTTCTGCCCGGCTGGGAACTCCCCGTCCTTCCAGGTGTCCCAGATGGTCCGGTGGTTGTCGCTGTTCGAGGTGATCGAGAACAGCGTGCCCTCGGCCAGCAGGGAGTCCCACAGCCCGCCGACCGTCGCAGTAGCCCAGTCGAAGCCGCCGTACGTGCGGTAGGCGTCAGCTGGGTAGCCCGGGAAGCTGTTGGCGCTCGGCGCGTTGACGTACTCGCCGCGCTGCGCATTGGTGGACCCGCGGTACGCAACCCACGCCGGGTCGGCGTCACCCTGCGAGCCGGGTGCACCCTCCATGCCGATGCAGACACCGGTATCGCGCCAGCCGCGCAGCTCGTAGGGCGCGTCGATGCCCAGCCGCAGCGGGTGGTTGGCGAGTACCAATACGTCGTCGACGTACCCGCTCTGCTTCTGCGCCGCGAGCCATTGCAGCGCCTTGATGGCGTGCTGCTCGTTCGCCGGAGTGCTGTCCGCTCGCCCGGTCAGCTTGCCGTCGTACTCGCGTTCGAACTGCTGCAGCAACGCCACGTTGTTGGGGCCGGGAGCGACCAGGACAGTGCCGTGCTCGGCGGCCGGGATGTACCACTCCACGCCTTGGAAGATCAGCATCCGGGGGTTCTCGTCCCGTGCCTTCAGCACCTCGGCGTTCTCGGCCGCGGCGCCCTTGTCGGCATGCCCGAAGTTGCTGTGCTCGGTGAACGCCATCCAGTCCAGCCCGAACTGCGCCCCACGCTGCGCCAGCTGACTGAAGTCGTACTTCGCGTCGTGGCTGTACCGGCTGTGCACATGGTGATCCCCGACCAGATAGACGAGCTCAGGATCACTGACGTACGACGTACTCGGTGCTGCGGCGGCTTCGGACGAACCCACGGCCGCGGCGGCGAAGCCGGCTCCCAGCAACCCGGCGCCGCGGATCAGATTCCGCCGGGACACGCCCTGCGGGTCCAGCGCCTCTTCCCGTACCTCAGGATCGGCCCACTCCGGCACCTGCTGCTTCGACATGACGAGCAAATTTGCTGGTCCTGACAAATGAAGTCAAGGCTTCAGTCGACCAGCGGATGAACGTTTGGCGCTCAGCCGGAGTATTCGTGCTCCAGGATCGAGTAGAGCAGGGAGTCGCGCCAGTCGCCGTTGGTGAAGACGTGGTGGCGGATGTGGCCCTCGTAGCTGAAGCCGAGGTGCTTGACCACGGTGATGGAGGGTTTGTTCTCCGGGCCGATGGCCGCGCTGACCCGGTGCAGGCCGAGAGTGCCGAAGGCCAGCCGCAGCATCACGCGGGACGCGTCGGTGGCGTAGCCACGACCCCAGTGGTCCGCGTTGATCGCGTAGCCGAGGTGGGCGGCCTTGACCCCGGTCGGCCCGAGCCGGGCGAAGCCGACCACGCTGTCGCCGTCCCGGCGGGTGACGGCGAGCAGGTAGTCCGGCCGGTCCTCCTGCATTGAGCGCTCGACGATCGCGGTCAGCGCCTTCTCGGCCTCGGCCCGGTCGCGGCTGTCGAACGACAGCCACGCCGTCACCCGGTCGTCGCCGACGATGGCCAGGTAGTCCTCGAGATCGGATGTCCGGAACTCGCGCAGCGTGGTCAGTTCACCGGACAGTGGATCCATTGGCGCAGGCTACCGGGGGAACGTCTGCATCGGGGTCCGGGTGAACATCTCGATCTCTTCCTGCAACTCGCGGGCGTTGTCCGCGTTCCCGGACTGCCGCAGCGCCTGGTGGACCCGGCGGGCCGAGTGCACCACGCCGTTGATCCGGCGCTCGGCCGGCAGGCCCAGCACAGGCGCGATCGCGTCGGCAGCCCCGTCCAGCTCGCCGCTCGCGATCCGGGTGATGGCCATCGCGGCCTGGCTGCCGGCGGCGTCGCCGAAGGCCCACTCCGGGTGGTTCATGTCTGTGTAGGCGTCGACTGCCTGGCTGGAGTACCGCTCGGCCTGCTCCACTTCACCGGGCAGCCAAGCGAGCGCGTCGGCGGCGTAGTACAGCTGCCGGTTGCGGCCGAAGGTGCACAGGCCGCCCATCTCGTCGAGGTCGTCGTTGCGGACCGAGTTCCAGGCGTCCTCGGCGCGCTGCAGCGCGTGCCGGGTGGCCTCGGGGTTGCCCAGCGCGGCCCAGGCCCGGGCTTCGCTCACCGGGAGCCACACGCTGGTGGTGCTGTTCGCCTGCTCGGCGTAGCCGGCGCCGAGCTGCGCGTAGCGGACGGAGTCGTGCGGGTTGCCGGCCCAGTAGGAGACCAGCGACTGGAGGCCGCGCACCCAGGCGCGCAGGCCGTGGTGGTCGGCGTTGTCGGCGCACAGGAATGCTGTCCGCGCCTGGGTCAGGGCGGCGTGGGGGTTGCCGAGGTCGTGCGATGCCTTGGCGAGCAGACCGCCGGTGACACCGCCGAGGAAGTACAGCTGCCGCAGGTGCTCCGGACGTTGCCGGCTCTCCAGCAGGGCGAAGACCAGATCCTGGGTCTCGACCAGCTGGCCGAGGATCTCCGGCAGCGGGCGCTGCGGGTATGCCTTCGCGACGTGGCGCACGTCGTCGTACACCTGTTCCATGGCCTCGCTTCCGAGACCGGACTGGGCCGCGAGGGCAAACGCCCTCGCTCGGCTGGCAGCCATGTCGAGAACCTCCATCTCAGTACCTGTCGTGATCCGTCCACTCGCGGCAGGTGCCGGCACCACCTGGGCGGCCTGCTCGGGGACGTACGGGGCGAGGAGCTCCTCGACCGGCTTGCCGAACATGCGTTGCAGGGTGCGCCGGGTCTGAGGAGTGGTCCCTGCGCGCTCGCCCGATGCGAGGCGCCGCAGGTGCCGCTCGGTGATGGTTCCACCCAGCTCGACGAACTCGGCGACGATCTCGGAGTAGGTCTGGTTCCGGCGCTGGATCAGGTGCGCCAGGACCGTCTTTGGCGTGTACCTACCCGCCATCGTTCCTCCCGTTCACGTCAGTTCAGACGTTGTCTCGACTGAATGCCCCACGACAAGGTGCTGTCCCCCAGATGTCCGCGAGAGGTCCGGAAGAGGTCCGGCAAAGGTCCGGTCCAGGTCCTAGAGCGGTCACGTTGGGCTCGTGCACCATTACTGCCATGACAACCAGTAAGTCCAACTGGTTGCAAGGCCTGAGAGTTACGGGGTGAGAGGTAGTGACCATCGCGGAGATGACGTCGAGGCAGCACCGGCGCAGGGTGCGGGTCTGGTTCGGCGAGCATGTGATCGCGCAGTACGTCGCGGAGGCGCCCCTGGCGGCCCGCTACGAGCAGGCGATGCGGAGGCGTTTCGCCGGTCTCCGGGTCACCAACGACGTACTCGGTCCACTCGACAGCACCGACTGAGCAACCTGAAGCTTCCGGGTCCTCCTCAGACCCGGTACCGCTGCACCTGGAGTCTCCTCACGTCCAGGAGCAGCATCTGGAAGGTCCGGAGCAATCCTCAGCACCGGACGAAACCCAGGTGCGGTCCGGAGTCCTCCTCAACTCCGGACCGCACCGCCCACCGACCCGGCTGGGCTTGGCGGTTGAGTTCCCTGTATCGCCGCCGCCCAGCCGTTCCAAACCACCTCCTGGCCGACACCTCGGGCCAGACCGGGGCACGTGTCCTGGGCGGTAGGACACCGTGTGGCTCCTGACACCTCACCAGGAGCCACCCCCGTCGAGGTGGCCGGCCTCCGCTGTGTGACCACCGCGCCTGGGTGGTCACACAGCGGAGCCATTTCTGGCCCACTGGTCACACGAGGTGATCAGTCGACGAGGTTCTGAGCCATTTGCCGGAGTACGCCGATCGCCGCGACGTACTCCTCGTCGGAGACGCCCGACGTGACCCGCCGGCGCTGGAGCTGGACCTTCTCCGTCAGCGCCGTGAGCGCTGCCCGGCCCTCGTCCGTGAGTCGCTCGCCATCGAGCCAGCCGCGCGCAACCAAGGGGTCTGTGACCGTGGCGAGCTCCGCGGGATCACCGGTCAGGAACGGCGCGAGTGCGGTGGCGATCGAGTCAGGTCCGGCGGCTGCGTTCAGCGCCTGCCACTGGCGACGGTTCAGCCCGTCCGCCGCGAGGACCTGCTCGAACGACGCCTCCAGCAGCCGGTCCACCTCCTTCAGCCACCACCCGATAGGCTTGTTGTCATCTGACATATACATGTCAATGAACATATATCCCGAGCGGGTTGTGGACAAGGGAGCGGTTGTGGACAAGCCTGACCCGGTGGCCGCGGTGGAAACGGCGATGATCACCATCCGCCGCCGCCAGACCCGTCGTACCTTCGCCGTGCAGGCAGGCGGACCCGACCCGGTCCAGGAGGTCCTCGACGCGATCGAGGCGGCCGAGCCGGACGCACTCGGCGTCAACGGAGTCGCGGCGGCCCTCGGCGTCGACCAGCCACGGGCGAGCAAGTTGGTAGCCGCCGCGGTGACAGCAGGCCTGGTACGACGTGAGGCTGACCAGCAGGACGGGCGTCGTACGACCCTGGTCCTGACCGCGGACGGCCGCCGGCAGCTCGATTGGGTGCACACCTACCGCCGGGAGCGCTTCGCCGCCGCCATGGATGGCTGGACCGACGACGAGAGGCAGACCTTCGCGGACCTGTTGACCCGCTTCCTGACCGGCTTGGACCGTTAGATGTCCGCTTGAGGTCCAGTGGTCACGTAGACGGCGAAAGGAGCGTCCGGGCGGACCTCGTCGGACCCCTCGACCAAACCCTCGGTCCTGATCTCTCCGGCATACGTCATCCCGAGACGCTCCATCACCGCGCGGGAGGCGAAGTTGTGCCGCTCGGTGAACGCGATCACTGCCTGAGCCGCCAGCGTGCGGAACGCGAACTCCAGTCCTGCCCGCCCGATCTCGGTCGCGAGTCCGCGACCACGGGCCGACGCGACCAGCGCCCACCCGAGCTCCAGCCGGTCGGTCGCCCAGTCCGGTCCGGCCAACTCGCTGATGGCCGCAGTCACCGTGCCGTCGGCCGGCATCCGGGATAAGCCACCGCGTCCGGCCAGCACTCCGCTCTCGCGCTCGTATGCCATCCACTTGCTCACGCCGTCGGCTTCCCAATGGGCCTGAGCCTGGGTAGCACGCCGTACGGCGTCGTCCTCGGACAAGGTCTCGGCGTACCAGTGAGCGACCCGTGGGTCGGCATGCAGCGCGACCAGGTCCGCCGCGTGTCCGGGCAGGACCTCGCCTGGACCTGTGAGTGGTTCGAGGCGGAGCCGGTCGGTGAAGCGGGTCCGGACCGCGTGCGCCACGATGTCCCGCAGCCGCCGGTCGCCGTCCGTGCGGTTCACCATCAGCAGCTCGAGGTCGTCCGGGCCGACCCACGCAGCCGCGTCGTGCTTGCCCTCCTCGAGCCGCGGCCGGCTCAGGTCCCCGTCGACCGCGATCAGGTAGTCGAGCTCACGCCGTACGCGGCCTTCGTGCTCCCACTCCCAGTCGGAGACGGTCCACACGATGTCGCGGACCTTCCACCCGGTCTCCTCCTCGACCTCACGAGCCAGCGCCTGCTCCGGCGTCTCGCCCGTCTCGAGGTGTCCCCCGACGATGTCCCAGATCCCAGGCAGCAACCGCCGCTCCGCCGTACGCCGCTGCACATAAACCCGGCACTGCTCATCCCGAATCAACGCGCCCACACAGTCAACCCCACGCATACACGCAACCTAGATCACCAGGTTCGTGGACCCCAGTCGATGAAGCGTGGGGCGACCGGCAGGGAGAGGATGGTCTGGGAGCAGCCGTGGCCTGTGGCCGGGAGCTTGGCGATGGAGTACTTGCCGTGGTTCTCGAGGCGGTAGACGATCCAGCGCCCATCCGGTGAGTACGACCCGGTCAGCGCATTGACCTCACCGCCCGTGTAGTGCGTGAGCATCCGCAGTCCGGTGCCGTTCGGGCGGATCGTGGCGACGTTGGCCGACGTACCCGGTGGCTGGTGGTCGGCGTTCGCGATGATCGCGATCCGCGACCCGTCCGGAGCCCAGTCGTGCTTGACCCCCACATCCAGCGAGTACGACGTCAACTGGCGAACGCCGCTGCCATCGATCCGCATCGAGAACAGAGCGTGCTCCTTGTCGGGCACCTTGACCCGGACGAAGGTGATGTACTTCCCGTCCGGTGACACGTTGGCGTCGGTGTCGTAGCCGGTGCCTGGGAACGGGGTGCTGGTCAGCTGCCGCCGGCCGCTGCCGTCGGCGCGCATGATCGCGATGCCCTCATCGGAGTCGAAGACGATCTTCTTGCCATCAGGAGTGAACGACGGGTTGCCCTGGAACCCAGTGGGCGTCAGGTCGCGCAGCCCGGTCCCGTCCCGGTTGATCAGCATGACTCCGGCGTGCGTCTCACTGCCGAACTCGAAGACCAGCCGCCGCCCGTCCGGCGACCAGTCCGCGTGGGCCGCGTCGCCCTCGACCGAGGTCAGCTGCCGTACGTCGCTGCCATCCGGACGGACTGTGAAGAGCTGCAGACCCGCACTGGTCTCAGCGGAGTACACGATTCGGCCGTTGACCCCAGGTGTCGTCGCTTGCGCTGTCGGTGCCGAGATGATCGCCAGTACGGCGGCCAACGGCAGCCAGAGCAGTCTCATGGCTCCCCCTCATCCTTTTGACTACCGGCAGTGTCGGCGCCCGGCACCGCGCTCTGCACTCCCCACTTCTCGGGATGTCGCCGGACTGCCACCATGAATGGATGGGGGATACCATCCGCACCGCGAGGTGGGAGATCGCGGAGACCGCGCAGGAGAGTCTGCCTGGCGGCCCGTTCGCGGACGCCGTGATGCGGTCGGTGCACCACGCTGTCGGCTTCGACGGCTACTGCCTGTTCGCAGTCGACCCGGTGACCGGTCTGCGGTGTGCGATGTTTTCTCAGCACGGGCTCACGGTGCCGACCGAGCGGCTGGTGCACAACGAGACGATGGAGCTGGACTTCAACCGCTACACCGAGCTGATCCGGCGGCCCGGACATGCGGGTGTACTCGCGCTGCACGCCGTACCGGAGCCGCCGAGTCCTCGGCTGCACGAGATCCTGCGTCCCGAGGGCTATCTGTCGGAGCTCCGGCTGGCGCTGGTCGACGGACATCAGTACTGGGGCGCACTGTCGCTGTTCCGCGACTCCAGGTGGCAGCCGTTCACCGACGCGGACGCCGCCGTGGCGGCCGAGCTCGCGGATCCGTTGTGTGCTGCGCTCCGGCGACACCAAGTACGCCGTACTGACGGCCAACACGAGGCACGGCCTGCCGGAGCGATCCTGGTGGGGCGCGCAGGGCGGCTCCTCAGCGTGAGTCCGGAGGCGGAGTGCTGGCTGGGAGATCTGACGTCCGGAGGTCCTGCGGGCGTGACTGTCGACGACGCAAGCCGGGTGGTCTATGAGGTGGCCCAGGCAGCGACTGCCGGTCGTACGGACGCGCTGTCCCGGGTCCGAACGCGGGACGGTCGGTGGCTGGTCATCAGCGGTACCAGGACACCTGCGGAACCGGTGGAGGTGACCGTCGTCGTTCAGCCGGCAGACGTGAGTCAGGTGCTCCCGGCGTTCGCTGCCTGGTGTGGCCTGACGCACCGCGAGGCCGAGGTGCTGGACCTCGTCGGAGCTGGTCTCGCGGCCAAGCAGATCGCGCGTCGGCTCGGTCTGTCCGTACTGACCGTCAACGATCACCTGCGCTCGACGTACCGCAAGACAGGAGTCAGCAGCCGCGACGAGTTGCTTGCGTTGACTAGCTGAGGGGTCGCTCGACGATGCGGTTGGGCATGAAGAGTACGGCGGCCACCAGGAGTACTGCAGCGCCTGCGGCTCCGTAGTACACGTCGTGAATGGCAGGCGCGAGTACCTCGCCCGGCAACTGCTCTAGGTCAGCGTGACTGTCGCCGAGTCGTGCTGCGACCACGCCGTTGGCTACCGCGCCGAAGACAGCGACACCGACCGCACTGCCGACGGAGCGGGCGAACATGTTCGCACCGGTCACCACGCCTCGCGTCTGCCAGTCCACCGACGACTGCGCGGCCACCACCGACGGAGATGCCGAGAAGCCCAGCCCCAGACCGATGATGAAGCAGGCCGCTGCCAGCTGAAGTACGGCGCTGCGCGCGTTGACCGTGAGCAGCAGAACAGCCCCGAGTACGACGATGATCGAGCCGCCGAGCATCGTCGTACGGAACCCGACCCGTAGGTAGATCCGGCCGGCCAGCGACGCTGCGAGCGGCCAGCCGAGGGTCATCGCGGCCAGCGCGAAGCCGGCGACCAGAGCCGACGTACCGAGGACGCCTTGCGCGTACAGCGGCACGTACGTCGACAGGCCGATCAGCAGCACGCCGATCAGCAGGGCGGCGGAGTTCGCGGCGTTCAAAACGCGCTGGCCGAGGACCCACAGCGGCAGGATCGGTTCGGCGGCGCGGCGCTCGACCAGGATGAAGGCGGTCAGCAGGACGACCGACGCGGCGAGGATCCCGATGCTGGTCGGTGAGTCCCAGGTCCACATCACGCCGCCCTCGAGCAGACCGAGCAGCAGTAGCGAGCCGCCGACCGCGAGCAGGATCGCGCCGGCGTAGTCGATCCGGTGCTCCGTCTTCTTGGTGATGTTCTCGTGGAAGCGGCGGAACAGCGCCCAGGCCGCCGCGACGCCGAGCGGCACGTTCACGAAGAAGATCCAGCGCCAGGAGATGTAGTCCGAGAACACGCCACCCAGCGTCGGACCGACGACGGCCGAGATCCCCCACACGCTGGCGATGTAGCCCTGCACCTTCGCCCGCTCGGCGAGCGTGTAGATGTCGCCGACGATGGTCATCCCGATCGGCTGGATCGCGCCGGCGCCGAGACCCTGGATCAGCCGGAACGCGATCAGCGCCGGCATGTTCCAGGCGAACCCGCACAGCACCGAGCCGAGCACGAACAGCCCGACCCCGAGCAGCATGATCGGCTTGCGGCCGCGCAGGTCGGCGAGCTTGCCGTAGATCGGCACCGAGATCGCCTGGGCGAGCAGATAGATCGAGAACAGCCAGGGGAACTGGGTGAATCCACCGAGATCCTCGACCACCGACGGCACCGCGGTCGCCAGAATCGTCGAGTCGATCGCGACCAGCCCAACGCTGAGCATCACCGCCAGCAGAACCGGCCCACGCTCCGACCGCAGCCCCACACCCGTCTGGTCGGTCCGCTCGGTAGTCATAGCACCAGCCAACTTACGTCAGGTGCAATCAATTCCCACACTGCTGGTCTGTCTGGTGGACCGGAGAAGAAAGGAGGCGGGTGGGGAAGCGCGCTGTCTGTCTGGTGGACCGGGGCTGGGGTTGGGGAAGGAGACGGCACGCGGGCTGGGCACGGTGGGCTAGGGGGCGGCTACGCTCCGGGGGGTGAGGATTCCGGACGGTGTGCTGCGTGCTGTCGTGCTCGTGGTGACCGTGTCGCTCACGCTGGTGTTGTTGCCGATCGCGATCAACGTCGGCACCGGCGGCACCGCGCCCAGCTTCCTCGCGCCGTACGTCGCCTGGACCTGGCCGCTGATCGGTCTGCTCTGGCTGGTCGCGATCATCACCGCGCTCTTCGAAGTCCGCAGCCGCCGACTCCCGACGGTGTCCCGCTCGGCCGACCAGCCGCGCAACCGCCCGAACGCGTTAGCCCGCGTCGACCGCTACCTCTCTCAGCGCGTCGCCGGCTCACTCGCCTCCCGCACCCGCATCGAGCTGGCCTTCGACGAACTGCCCGAGGCCGTCGTGCGCCCGTACGACCTGCTCGTCCAGCCGCTCGACAGCACGCCACGCCAAGTCCCCGACGACGCTGACATCGCCAGCGTGTTCGACGAGCTGCAGGACTCCATGCTGATCCTGGGCGCTCCAGGAGCCGGCAAGACCACCCTGCTCCTGGACCTGGCTCGCACCCTGTCCGCACAAGCACATGCCGACGTGAACAAGCCGATCCCCGTCCTGATCGACCTGGCCGGCTGGACGGCTCAGCAGTCCCGGAGAGCCGACGACGACCCACTGGACAGCGCAAACCTCGCAGGCTTCGTCCGCTGGCTGCTCAACGAGCTCAACGCTCGCTACGGCATCCCACCCGCTGTCGGCCGCACGTGGTTGCGCCGCGGCCGCCTGGCGCTCCTGCTCGACGGCCTGGACGAGATCGTCAAAGCGGACCGCGACAAGCTCGCACCGGTGCTGGAGGAGCTCCGCCGCCGCTATCTGGTCGGCAAGCTGGCCATCACCTGCCGCACCCAGGACTACCAGCTACTGACCCACAAGCTCAGCCTGTACGGCGCTGTGCATATCAGGCCACTCACGAGGCAGCAGGTCCTCGATTACTTCGCAGCAGTAGGACCCGAGCTGGACGGCGCCAGAGCCGCGATCGAGCAGGATGACGCACTCTGGGACCTGGTCAACTCACCACTGATGCTCAACGTGATGATCCTCGCCTACCAGGGCCGCGAACCCGAGGAGGTCGTCGCAGGCGGTGTCGCCGACCTCCGCCGCGAGCTGTTCGACACGTACATCTCCGAGGTGCTGGCCCGAGACCGTTTGACCAGCCGTCAGTACGACCCCAGCACCGCCGTCCGCTCTCTGTGGTGCCTGGCCTGGTGGACTCGCAGCCGCGCCGGCGACCGGACCGCCGTACCAAGGTGGCTGGTGCCCAACGGCTGGTACGGACTGTCGCTGCATGAGGTGGACTACCTCGCACACGTGATTTTCCTTCCCACACTGTTCGCCGCCCTGACTGCCGGCGCGACTCTCGCCACCATGGCGCAGTACGGCGTACTAGCTGGGCTGGCTGTGGCTGCGGCGGCGCTCCTGCTGGTTCACATCCGGCCGCACAGCTGGCAGGAGTCCTCACCACCAGAGAGCAAGCTGCACCGGGCACCACTGCTCGCAGTCACCCTTGCTGTCGGTACGGCGACAGCCGTCATCCTGGTCGTCGCGGTGATGGGACTGGTCGAGCTGCTGCCACCCTGGCTGGCGCTTGTTGCCGAGGCCGCCGCCATCGCAGCGTCGTACGTGATCGAGCTGATCGTGTCTGACAACAACCGGCGGCGGGGTCTGCTCGCGGTGCGGGTGCTCGTGGTCGTCGTCGCGAGTGCACTCACTCTCGAGCTCGGTGCCGCACCCCGCGATTTCGCCAGCGGTCTCGCGATCGGGTTGATCGTTGCTCAGGGCATCAGAGTGGTGAAGCACCTGCCGAGCGATCACCTGGTCCACCACGCGATCGCCACCAGTCGCGGGCACGGTTGGCGGATGGACCCCTGGGTGCTCGGCGGCGCGCTGCTTGCCGTACTGCTGGCTCTAGCGCTCGGTGCCGACCTCGCGTCGCCCTCACTCGAGGCGGTGGTGGGCGTACTTGTCGGAGCCGTTGCTGCAAAGGCCTGGCGTCGCCGAGCCCCCGTGCTCGCCGGTCCGCTCTCCCGCTTGCTCCACGACTTCCTGCTGCGGTGGACCGGCTACTTGCCCTGGCGCCGCCGTGCCTTCCTCCGCTACGCCGCCGACCGCTACGTCCTGGCCCGCACCGGCCGCGGCGAGTACTCGTTCATCCACCTACTGGTCCGCGACCACCTAGCCGAATGCTCCCCCAACCACCTAGCCGCCAAGGTCGACCACCGCATCGCCGAGCGCGCGGCTGGTCATTCGACGACCGGTTCCTTCAGCGCATAGCCGATGAGTGAGCTGGTGAGGGCGAGGGCGATCAGGGTGGTGAGGGCGACGCGGAGGGACCACTCCTCGGCGATGGTGCCGAGGACCGGTGTGGCGATGCCGCCGATGCTGACTGCGAGGCCGAGGGTCATGCCGCCGGCGGTGCCCACGCGGCCGGGCAGGAAGTCCTGGCCGAGGGTGACGTGCAGCGAGAACGGGATCGACATCGCGATCGCGGTCAGCGCGAGGAAGCCGAAGAACGCCGGCCCGGGGACGAAGACCAGACCCGCGATGGCCGGTACGGCGACGGCGTACGACGTCCGCATCGTCCGGACCCGGCCGTAACGGGTGGCGAACCGGCCGCCGAGCAGCGTGCCGAAGGCGCCGGCCGCGAAGAGGATGAACAGCGCCACCCCGCCGGTCGTCGTACCGCCGCCGACCCGCTCACCGGCGTACAGGGCGATGAACGTGCCGAGCCCGACGAAGACGATCGACCGGCACACCATGATCGCCGACAACCGCAGGAACGACGGCCAGTCGTCGCTCCCCGCTCGCTGCGGCCTACCAACCCCCGCAACCGCGCCTCGGATTGCGAGCGACGTGATCAGGGCGCCGACCAGCGCGGGCACGACGAGCACCGGCGTCAGCGCCAGACCGCCCGCAGCGATGAGAGGCGTGACCAGCACCGGCGCCAGCGCGAACCCGACGTTCCCGCCGACCGAGAACCAGCTCATCCCGACATGGCTCCCACCACTCACCGCCCGCGCCATCCGCGCCGCCTCCGGGTGATACGCCGCCACACCGAGCCCAGACAACGCCGCAGCCAGCCACGCGGCCCAGTACGAGTGGCCGACGCCGAGAAGCGCGATCCCCAGACCCGCCGTCGTCATCGCGACCGGAATCAGCCACGCCAGCGGCCGCCGATCGGTCAGTACGCCGAACACCGGCTGCACCACCGACGACAACAGCGTCGCCGCGAGCGTGATCCCCGAGACAGCCACATAGCCGAGACCCCGCTCGGCGACCAGAAACGGGACCAGTGACGGTACGGCGCCCTGGTAAACATCCACACACGCATGCCCGATCGCCATCAGCCCGATCGGTCGAAGTCTCCTCACGGCATCGATCCTGCGCGGCGGACAACCTGTCTGACTTCCGATAAAATGCCAACCTATGCCGGAAACCCGCCAACGCCATCCCGCAAACAGACGCCGGTCCGCGAACACCGGCTTCCGGCCGATCCCGGCCGGAGGCGGCATCGAGGCGCACTGGCACGACGAGCACCAGATCGTCTACGCCGGCCGCGGCGTCCTGTCCGTCACCACCGACGCCGGCAGCTGGATCGCACCGGCGACCAGAGCGATCTGGGTCCCGGCCGGCACCCTGCACCAACACCGCGCGTACGGCGAGACCGCACTGCACACTGTGGGTCTCACCGACAACCCACTCGGGCTGGACATGCCATCGGCCCTTGTCGTCAGCCCACTGCTGCGAGAGCTGATCCTGGCGTACACAACCGCGCAAGGCGAGGCAGATGAGCGTGACCGGCTCCGCGCCGTACTGCTGGATCAACTCAAGCGGTCCCCGCAACGGCCGACCTATCTACCCACAGCGCGCGACCAACGGTTGGTAGCGGTGTGCGAGCTGCTGCGGGAGGACCCTGCCGACAACAGAACCCTTACGGAGCTTGGGCGGGAGATCGGAGCGAGTGAGCGCACGCTGAGCCGACTCTGCAAGGCAGACCTCGGCATGACCTTCCCGCAGTGGCGCACGCAGCTCCGGCTGCACGAGGCCCTACGTCTACTGGCGGAGGGCGACGCGGTGACCCGGGTGGCTCACCAGTGCGGCTGGGCCTCGACCAGTGCATTCATCGACACCTTCCGGCGGGCCTTCGGTCACACTCCCGGAGCGAGCAGAACCTGATCGAGGATGCGGCTCCACTGCCGCACTATCCCCTGCCGCCGTTTGCTGTCATCGGTGAGCAGGTCTGCCAGCCCCAACCCGCGTGCCATGTCCAGCACACCTTGCACTGTCTCCCGCACGCCAGGAGTCCGCTCACTGACATCGAGCACTTCCAGCAGCGCCCTGTGCGCCTGACGGCCGACATGTGCCTCCAGCCCGACGATCTGCTTCCGCAACGTCTCCTCGGTCGACGCTGCCACCCACAGGTGCAGCGCGGCTCGGAACAGCGGCCCGGTGTACACGTCGGCCAGCATCTCGACGATCGCCTCGGTCCGCCCGGGTCCACTGGGCAGTGCGGCGGCCTGTGCCCTGATCTCGGCCAGCCGCACCTCGGTCATGTACTCGACCGCCGCCGCGAACAGGTGCGCCCGCGTCGGGAAGTGGTGCTGAGCTGCACCCCGCGAAACCCCAGCCCGGGCCGCGACGACCGACACCGTCGTCGCGGCGTACCCGACCTCGGCCAGCGACTCCACGGCCGCCTCGAGCAACCGCTGCCGGGTGGCCCGGCTGCGATCCTGCTGGGGTTCTTTGAGGGCTTCACTCACGAGCGGCAGCCTCCCGGGCTCTGAGCTCACGCCGCAGGATCTTGCCGGAGGCAGCCTTCGGCACCGCCTCAATGAACTCCACCTGCCGAACCTTCTTGTACGGCGCGACTCGCGCGGAGACGTACTCGATCACGTCGTCCTCGGTCAGCTGCACCCCCGGCATCGGTACGACGAACGCCTTCGGCACCTCGTTGCCCTCCGACTGGACCCCGATCACCGCCGCGTCGGCGATCCGCTCGTCGGTCAGCAGCACGGCCTCGAGTTCGGCCGGCGGCACCTGGTAGCCGTGGTACTTGATCAGCTCCTTGACCCGGTCGACGACGTACAAGTAGCCGCGGTCGTCCATCCGGCCGATGTCGCCGGTGTGCAGCCAGCCGTCGCGATCGATGGTCGCCTCGGTCTCCGCCGGCCGACCCAGGTATCCCTTCATCACCTGCGGCCCGCGGATCCAGATCTCGCCCTCCGCCGCGTCGTTGCCATCGGCACCGACCAGCCGCATCTCGGTGGACGGGAACAGCTTGCCCACGGCACCGGGCGGCGGCTCCTGGTCGTCCTGCGGCACCGAGTGCGTCCCAGGCGACAGCTCGGTCATCCCGTACGCCTGGAGCACCGCATGCAACCCGAGCCGCTTCGCACACGCCTCGGCCAGCTCACCATCGAGCGGAGCCGCCGCCGACATCACATACTTCAGCGCCGACAGATCCACGCCGTCCACGGCCGGGTGCTTGGCCAGCGCCAATACGACGGGCGGCGCCACGAACGCCCGGGTGATCCGCTGCGCCTCCAGCGTCTTGAGGAACTGATCCAGGTCGAATTTCGGCAGTACGACGACCGTCGCGCCGAGCCGCAGCGGCAGGTTCATCAACACGGTCAGCCCGTAGATGTGGAAGAACGGCAGGATCGCGATGATGCGCTCGTCCTCGGCGACCTTGATCATCACCTCGGCCTGCGCGATGTTCGTCGCGATGTTCCGGTGCGTCAGCATCACACCTTTGGCCGCGCCGGTGGTCCCACTCGAATACGGCAGTACGGCGACGTCCTCGGCCGGGTCGATCGTCACCTCCGGCTCGGGCCCGGTCGACGCGACCAGCTCCATCACCGAGCGATACCCCTCGGCCGCGTCGCAGACGAAGATCTCCGTCACGTCCGTGCCCTCGACGGCCGCGGTCGCGACCGGCAGGAACAGCGAAATCGTCACCAGCAACTTCGCCTTCGAGTCCACCAGTTGCTTGTGCAGCTCGTCCGCGGTGTAGAGCGCGTTCACCGTGGTCACCGTCGCGCCGGCCCGCGTCGCGCCGTAAAACACAACCGGGTAAAGGATTGTGTTCGGGCTGTAGAGGGCGATCACGTCACCGTGCCGGATGCCGAGCTCGGCGAACCCGGCCGCGACCCGCCGGCTCATCACGTCCAGCTGGGCGTAGCTGATCTCCTTGCCCGTCACGCCGTCCACCAGCGCCGGGCGATCGCCGTACTCCTGCGCCCGGCCGAGCACGGCATCGTGAATCGGTACGTCGAGGATCTCGACCGGTGGGAACTCGCTGGTGATCATCTGTCCTGATCCTCTCTGCGCCGCCGCGTGGTGGCAGGAACTGTGGCTTACCCGGGAGTAATACGGAAGAGCTCAGTACGACTTGGGTAGCCCGAGGCTGTGCTGGGCGACGAAGTTGAGGATCATCTCCCGGCTCACCGGCGCAATCCGGGTCGCTCGCGCCGCCGCGACCAGCGACGCGACGCCGTACTCGACTGTCATGCCGTTGCCGCCGAGTGACTGGACCGCCTGGTCGGTGGCCCGGACCGCGACCTCGCCGGCGGCGTACTTGGCCATGTTCGCCGCCTCGCCCGCGGCGATGCCATCACCGTCGTCGCCGGCGTCGTACAAGGCGGCGGCTTTCTGCTGCATCAGGCGGGCCAGCTCCAGCTCGATCTTGACCTGCGCAAGCGGATGCGCGAGGCCCTGATGCGCGCCGATCGGGGTCTTCCAGACCTGCCGTTCCTTGACGTACGCGACCGCCTTGTCGAGCGCGTGGCGGGCGATCCCGATGGCGAAGGCCGAGGCCATGATCCGCTCCGGGTTGAGGCCGGCGAACAGTTGCAGCAGCGCCGCGTCCTCCGCCCCGACCAGCGCCTCGCGCGGCAGCCGTACGTCGTCCAGGTACAGCGCGAACTGCTTGTCCGGGCTGATCAGATCCATCTGGATCGGCTGGAACTCCACGCCAGGCGCGTCCACCGGCACGATGAACAGCGCGGGCTTGAGCTTCCCGGTCCGTGCATCCTCGGTCCGGCCGACGACAAGGACGGCGCGAGCGACATCCAGGCCGGAGATGAAGACCTTCCGGCCGGACAGCGACCAGCCTTCGTCGGTACGACGCGCGGTCGTGGTGATCTCGTGCGAGTTGGAACCGGCGTCGGGCTCGGTGATCGCGAAGGCCATGATCGTCGAACCGTCGGCCAGGCCGGGGAGCCAGTGCTGCTTCTGCTCGTCGGTGCCGAAGCGGGAGATCACGGTGCCGCAGATCGACGGCGAGACGACCATCATCAGCAGCGGGCAGCCCGCGGCGCCGAGCTCCTCCAGCACGATCGACAGATCACCCATGCCGCCACCGCCACCGCCGTACTGCTCCGGCAGGTTCACCCCGAGATACCCGAGCTTGCCCGCCTCCAGCCACAGCTCGGTGGTGTGCCCACCGGTCCGCCCCTGCCGGTTGAACCACTCATACCCGTACTTCTTGCCGAGCTCACCGACCGCCTTCCGCAGCGCCTGACGTTCCTCGGACTCGATGAAGTTCATGCGTCCTCCCCAACTACGGCCAGTACGGCGCCGACCTCGACCTGTTGACCTGCTGCAACACAGAGCTCGGCGACAACCCCATCGGCCGGCGCGGAGATGGTGTGCTCCATCTTCATCGCCTCCAGCCACAGCAAAGGCTGCCCCTGTTTGACCTCATCACCCACCTGTACGCCGACCCGCGTCACGACGCCAGGCATCGGCGCCAGCAAAGACCCCGCCGACACCTGGTGAGACGGATCCGTGAACCGCTCCACCGGCGTCAACGCGACCGACCCCAGCGACGAGTCCACACACACCAGCCCGTCGTACGCCGCCACGTCGAAGGACCGCCGTACGCCGTCAACCTCCAGCAGCACCTGATCCGGGGTGCTGCTCAACAGCTTGACGTTGCCATCAGCAACCAATCCGTCACGGGTCAGCCGATAGGCGACCTCATGCGTGGTGTCACCCACCCGGTAGCTCTTACGCTGCGGCTGAGACGGAAGGTTCCGCCAGCCACTGGGCACGCCCCGCGCGCGGCCGGCGGCATCGGCCAACGCCGCCGCCAGCGCCGACACCTTGACTACCTCGGCATCAATGGCCGGCGAGATCCCGTGGCGCTCGAAGAACCCGGTGTCGGTGTCCCCGGCCAGGAACGCGGGATGCCGCAGAATCCACACCAGCAGGCCGCGGTTGGTCCCGACCCCGTGGATCCGGGCGCGTTCGAGCTCACCCGCGAGCCGTCTCGCCACCGTCGTCCGGTCCGACCCCGATGCGATCACCTTGGCCAGCATCGCGTCGTAGTACGGCGACACCTCCGACCCGTCGACGACCCCGGAATCGACCCGCAGCCGTGGCCCAAGCCAGCCGCTTTCCGGAACATTTCGGTCGCCAGGAGCCTGTTGCAAAATAGATCTCGGTCTCTCTGTCCACACCAACACGCCGCGACTTTTCTCGCCGATGCGGCGCTCGCGCTCCACTCGGCCTGCGGATTCGGCGTACGTCCCTCGGTCCGTCCCCACCAAGCTCGGACGCTGGGGAATTCTGCAACAGGCTCCAGGTGCAGTTTTTGTTCCGGAAACCACCGCGAAGCGATGGAGGCGACCGGTTTGCGGCTGCCAGTCGTGCGCCGGATCCTCGGCGTACAAGCGCACCTCGATCGCGTGGCCGACCGTGGGCGGAGGGTCAGCCGGTAGCCGGTCCCCGGCTGCGATCGCGAACTGCAGCTCGACCAGGTCGAGGCCGGTCGTCTCCTCGGTGACCGGATGCTCGACCTGGAGGCGCGTGTTCATCTCCAGGAAGTAGAAGTCGCCAGCCGAGTCGGCGAGGAACTCGACCGTGCCGGCGCCGACGTACCCGATCGCGGCCGCCGCCTTCCGGGCCGCGTCGAACAACGACGCCCGCATGGACGGAATGCGTTCGACCAGCGGCGAGGGGGCTTCCTCGACGACCTTCTGGTGGCGGCGCTGGATCGAGCACTCGCGCTCACCGACCGCCCAGATCGTCCCGTGCTGATCCGCCATGATCTGGACCTCGATGTGCCGGCCGGCCTCGAGATAACGCTCGCAGAACACTGTCCCGTCGCCGAACGCCGACAACGCCTCCGCCGACGCCGCCTCGATCTCGCCCGGCAGATCCTCGAGCCGCGAGACCACCCGCATCCCACGCCCGCCGCCACCCGCGGAAGCCTTCACCAGCACCGGCAGATCGGCCGCCGACACCTCCGCTGGAGTGAGCTCCGCGAGTACCGGCACCCCCGCGGCCGCCATCAGCTTCTTCGCCTCGATCTTCGAGCCCATCGACGAGATCGCGTCCACCGGCGGCCCGATCCAGGTCAGCCCGGCGTCGATCACCGCCTGCGCGAACCCGGCGTTCTCCGACAGAAAGCCGTAGCCGGGGTGTACCGCATCGGCACGCGCCCGCAACGCCGCCTCGATCACCAACTCGCCCTGGAGGTAGGTGTCGGAAGGCGCGTTTCCCGGCAGGTGCACCGCTGCATCCGCGTCTCCGACGAAGGGCATCGCGGCGTCGGCCGTCGAATGGACGGCGACCGTGGAGAGCCCGAGCGAGCGGGCCGTGCGGAAGATCCGCCGAGCGATCTCGCCTCGGTTGGCGACGAGCACCGATGTGATCATCCGCTCCTCACATCCTGAAGACGCCGAAGGACGACGTGCCTTCGACCGGGCCGGAGTGGATGGCGGAGAGGCAGATGCCGAGGACGGTTCGGGTGTCGCGAGGGTCGATGACGCCGTCGTCGTACAGGCGTCCGGACAGGAACATCGGCAGCGACTCCGCCTCGATCTGGCCTTCGACGTACGCGCGCATCGCGGCGTCGCCGTCCTCGTCGTACGGCTGGTTCTTCGCGGCCGCGGCGGCTCGCGCCACGATCGACAGTACGCCGGCCAGCTGTTGCGGACCCATCACCGCCGACTTCGCCGACGGCCAGGCGAACAGGAACCGCGGATCGAACGCGCGACCGCACATCCCGTAGTGCCCGGCGCCGTACGAGGCACCCATCAGGATCGAGATGTGTGGCACCTTCGAGTTGGCCACCGCGTTGATCATCTGCGCGCCGTGCTTGATGATGCCGCCCTGCTCATACTCCTGGCCGACCATGTAGCCGGTGGTGTTGTGCAGGAAGATCAGCGGCGTGTTCGCGCGGTTCGCGAGCTGGATGAACTGGGCCGCCTTCTGCGACTCCTCGCTGAACAGCACGCCCCGCGCGTTCGCCAGGATGCCGACCGGATACCCGTGCACCGTCGCCCACCCGGTCGCCAGCGACGACCCGTACAGCGGCTTGAACTCGTCGAACACCGACCCGTCCACCACCCGGGCGATCACCTCCCGCGGATCGAACGGCGTCTTCAGGTCCGGCGGCACGAGGTCGAGCAACTCGTCCTCGTCGAAGAGCGGTTCGTCGTACGACGGCAACGGTGGCGGGCCGAGTTTGCGCCAGTTCAGCCTGGACACGATCTGCCGGCCGAGGCGGATGGCGTCCTGCTCGTCGACGGCAAAGTAGTCGGCCAGGCCGGAGATCCGCGCGTGCATCGACGCCCCGCCGAGCGACTCGTCGTCCGCGTCCTCCCCGGTCGCCATCTTCACCAGCGGCGGTCCGGCCAGGAACACCTTCGCGCCGCCGTCGACCATCACCACGTAGTCGCTCATGCCGGGGATGTACGCGCCGCCGGCGGTCGAGTTGCCGAACACCAGCGCGATCGTCGGGATCCCTTCGGCCGACAACCGGGTCAGGTCCCGGAACATCGCACCGCCCGGGATGAAGATCTCCTTCTGCGTCGGCAGATCCGCCCCGCCGGACTCGACCAGGCTGATCACCGGCAGCCGGTTCGCCCGAGCGATCTCATCGGCCCGCAACGCCTTGCGCAGCGTCCAGGGGTTGCTCGCGCCTCCCTTGACGGTCGGATCATTGGCCGTGATCAGGCACTCGACGCCTTCCACGACCCCGATCCCGGTGACCAGGCTCGCGCCGACGGTGAAGTCCGAGCCCCACCCGGCCAACGGCGACAGCTCGAGGAAGGCCGAGTCCGGGTCGAGCAGCAACTCGATCCGCTCCCGCGCCAGCAACTTGCCGCGCTTGTGGTGCCGTTCGACGTACTTCTCCCCACCACCCGCCAGCGCCTTTGCGTGCTCAGCGTCGAGTGCAGCCAGCTTCTCCAGCATCGCCTCACGATTGCTCATGCGGTGAACCCCAGTCGTTTCGCGGCCAGGCCGGTGAGGATCTCGGTCGTCCCGCCGCCGATGGCGAGGATCTTCTGGTCGCGGTACTGGCGTTCCACCTCGGCTTCACGCATGTAGCCGAGACCGCCGTGCAGCTGAAGCGCCTGGTCGCACACCCACTGGCCGGCCTCGACGGCAGTGTTCTTCGCGAAACACACTTCCGCGATCACGTCCGCGCCAAGGGCTGCCCGCTCGGCGATGTGATGCACGTACACCCGCGCGACGTCGATCCGCCGCGCCATCTCGGCGAGCGTGTGCTGCACGGTCTGCCGCGAGATCAACGGTCGCCCGAACGTCTCCCGCGCCCGGCACCACTCGACAGTCAGATCCAGCGCCCGCTGCGCTCCCGCATACGCCTGTACGGCGAGCGTCAACCGCTCCGCCACAAAGTTCACCGCCAGCTGGACAAACCCGGACCCCTCCGCACCGACCAGGTTGCCAACAGGCACGCGTACGTCGGTAAACGAGAGCTCGGCCGTGTCCGAACACAACCAACCGAGCTTCTCCAGCCGCCGCGACACCTGGAATCTCGGCAGGCTCTTGTCGATCACGAGCAGACTGATCCCATCCGCGCCAGGCCCGCCCGTGCGGACAGCGGTGGTGACGAAGTCCGCCCGGCAGCCCGACGTGATGTAGGTCTTCGCGCCGTTGACGACAAACCAGTCACCATCGCGGCGGGCCGTCGTACGGAGGGCAGCGACATCCGAGCCGCCGTCAGGTTCGGTGATCGCCAGCGCGCCGATCAACGCGCCGTCGAGGGTCGGCCGCACCCATCGTTCGACCTGCTCCTCGTTGCCCCCAGCAACAATGTGCGGAAGCGCGATCCCGCAGGTCAGCAGCGAGGCGACCAGCCCACCGGACCCGCCGGCGTAGTGCATCTCCTCGACCACCGCGATCGTGTCCAGCAGCGATCCACCGCCACCGCCGACCTCTGCCGGGAATCCGACCCCGAGCAGCCCGAGCTTCCCGGCCTTCTCGTGTAGATCCCGCGGCAACTCCCCGGCCCGCTCCCACTCGTCCAAGTAAGGCAGTACCTCGGCCGCCATGAACCGCCGGACGGACTCCCGGAAGTCGTTCACAGCAGCACCTCCGGCACATCGACGTACCGGGATCGCAGCCACTCGCCGACCGCCTTCGCCTGCGGATCGAAGCGTGCCTGTGACGCCACGCCCTCACCCAGAAGCCCCTCGACGACGAAGTTCAAAGCCCACAAGTTCGGCAGCAAATACCGCGTGACCGTCAGGTCCTTGGTCTCCGGCAGCAACTCCTGGAACAGCTCGACCGTCAGTGTGTGCGCGAGCCAACGCCACGCCTTCTCCTGCCGCACCCAGACTCCGACGTTCGCGTCGCCGCCCTTGTCGCCGGATCGCGCCCCGGCGATCCGGCCGAGCGGGACCTCACGTGTTCGCGGCCGCCCGCTGGACGCGAGCTGCGGCAACGGCATCGGCAGCCCGTCCTCCTCGACCTCGGTCAGCGCCAACGTCTCCGCCGCCGGCTCGATCACCTTGCGAGACCCGTCCGGCAGTACGACGACCTGCGAGACCTCGCGGATGTCGACGTACCCAGCCTTGAACACGCCGTACGGCGATCCGTCGCCCGGCGGAGCGGTGACGTGGAACCCGGGGTAGCTCGACAGCGCCAGCTCGACCGCGGCGCCGGAGAACGCGCGGCCGACGACCTTCGGGTCCGGGTCCTTCACCGCGCACCGGAGGAACACGCTCGCCTCCTCTTCGGAGTCGGCGTTCGGCTTCTCCGTCCAGGCGAGCGTCCACTTCAGCTCGGCCGGTCGCGTCGGCAGCGCCTGCTCGAGCTGCCGCTGGACGAGCTCAGCCTTCGCCTCGAGCTCGAGCCCGGTGAGTACGAAGTCCACCTCGTTGCGGAACCCGCCGACGCTGTTGAGCGAGACCTTGTACGTCGGCGGCGGCGGCTCCCCGCGGACGCCGGTGATCCGGACGCGGTCGGGTCCGTCGATGCTGAGCTCGATGGTGTCGATGCGGGTGGTGACGTCCGGGCCGGCGTACCGGGCACCGGTGATCTCGTAGAGCAGCTGCGCCTTGACCGTGTCGATCGTGACCGCGCCGCCGGTGTTGTCGTGCTTGCTGATCACGCTGCTGCCGTCGGCGTGGATCTCCGCGATCGGGAACCCGGGCCGGCCGAGGTCGCGGATCTCGCCGAAGAACGCGTAGTTGCCGCCGGTCGCCTGGCAGCCGCACTCGATCACGTGTCCCGCGGCGACGGCGCCGGCGAGTTCGTCGTACTGGGTCCGCTTCCAGCCGTGGTGTGCGGCGGCGGGGCCGACGATCACCGAGGCGTCGGTGACGCGGCCGGTGACGACGACGTCCGCGCCGGCTTGGAGCGCTTCGGCGATGCCCCACGCGCCGAGGTACGCGTTGGCGGTCAGGGGTGTGCCGAGGTCGAGCTCTTCGGCTCTGCTGAGGAGGTCGTCGCCTTCGACGTACGCGATCTTCGGCTGCAGGCCCAGTTTGCCGGCGAGCGTTTGGATGGCGGCGGCGAGTCCGGCGGGGTTGAGGCCGCCGGCGTTGCTGACGATCTTGACGCCGCGGTCGAGGGCAACGCCCAGTCCGGTCTCGAGCTGCTTGAGGAAGGTCCGTGCGTACCCGAGGTCCGGATCCTTCTGGCGGTCGCGGCCGAGGATCAGCATGGTCAGCTCGGCCAGGTAGTCGCCAGTCAGTACGTCGAGCGGCCCACCGGTGAGCATCTCCTCGAACGCACTGAACCGGTCGCCGTAGAAGCCCGACGCGTTGCCGATCCGGATGGGCTGGGTCATCTGAACTGCCCAGGCTCGCGGCCCTTGCCGGGCAGACCGGCGAAGGCCTGAATGATGCCGAGCCACTCCTCCGCGTCCGCTCCATCAGCCTGTACGGCGAGGTCGTCGCGGTGACGGCGTTGGGTCGCCAGCAGGCAGAAGTCCAGCGCCGGGCCGGTGACTCGCTGCTGGGCTTCGTCCGGACCCCAGGCCCAGGTGTCGCCGTCGGGGCCGGTGAGTTCGACGTGGAACGGCTCGGCCGGTGGAGTGCGGTTGTTCAAGAGGTAGGCGAAGTCGCGGGTGCGGATCGCGAGGTGAGCGACGTGACGCAGCCGGTTGGTCGGTTGACGCTGTATGTCGAGCGCGTCGAACACGTCCTGACCGTGCGCCCAGGTCTCCATCAGCCGGGCGGTCGCCATCGAGGTCGGGCTCATGGGAGGGCCGTACCACTGAACCCTCTCGCCGGCTGGCACCTTCTTCAGAGCCTCCGCCACCTCCGCTCGGGTCTCACGCCAGTACGTCAGCAACTGGTCAGGCGGCAGGGCGGCCGTCTCGGCGGCACCCTCGTCGACGTACGTGTTCGGGTTGGCGGCCGCCTTCTCCAGCGACGCCTTGAAAGCCTCCGGATCAGTGGCGGCCTGGTGGGCGGCCTCGTCGGTCCAGGCCAAGTGGGCGATCTGATGCGCGATCGTCCAGCCTTCGGCCGGCGTCGGCGTGGCCCAGCCCTCGGCCGGCAACCCACCGACGAGCCGGTCCAGCTCGGCGCTCTCCGCCCACAGATCCGCCAGCACTTCGTCCAGTTGCATCCGCTGCACTCCCTGGATCGCCGTTTGCAGCCGAGCCTGGCACGCCGAACAAAAAGAATCAACCGTGCTTGTTTTTGCCCCGCCCCCAGCCGCCCGCATTCCGCTGGGCAATTTGATGGGTCCACCCACCAAGTTGTGGGTCCACCCCTCGTATTCGGGCGGGGAACCCACAACGACGTAGGTGAACCCACCAAAGGGGTTGAGGAGCCGGGGATGGAAGTGGTCTATGGCGTCTTGCTGCCAGCCGTGGCCTTTCGACCGTGGTGGAAGGGCTTTCCGGGGCTTGCGGGGCGGTGTAGGCAAGACCAATGCATCGTTCGCTGCCCGGGAAGGCCGCCGAGATCAGGGCGCTACTGCTCAGCCTGATCGACACCTTGCCCGAGGGTGCCGCGCTGCCGCCGGAGCGAGAGCTGGCCGCCCGCTGGGACGTCGCCCGGATGACGTTGCGCCGCGCGGTCGACGAACTGGTGATCGAGGAACTGCTCGTCCGCCGTCACGGCAGCGGCACGTACATCACCCGCCCGAAGGTCGCCCGCTGGCTCGGCCTGATCGGCTTCTCCGAGGACATCCGCCGCCGTGGCATGCGCCCGGGCACCACGATGCTCGAGTTCCGCCACCACAAGGCCGAGCGCCCCGCCGCCCGTCGGCTGCGCATCCCGGTCGGCGATCCGATCATCAGCTTCACCCGGCTCCGCCTCGCCGACGACGTACCGATGGTGGTCGAACGCACCACCCTCCCGGCCACCTACGTTCCCGGCCTCGACGCCGACGACCTCACCGGCTCTCTCTACGACCTGCTCATGTCCCGCTACGGCATCGACCTCGTCGGCGGTACGTCGAGACTCGAACCGATGCTGCCCGACACCAAGACCGCCGGCTGGCTCGACATCGCCACCACCCAGCCCTGCCTCGCCCTGCACGGTGTCAGCTTCGACCGCCACGACCGCGTCTTCGAATACACCTCCGCCACCTACCGAGGCGACCGCTACGCCTTCACCACCAACCTCCGCACCACCCCCGCGCCGGCCTGACCACTTGATTGCCCACGGCAAGGGGATGGTTACGCTGTGTCTTCGAGTGATGACTAGTGTGGGCGAGGTTATGGATCTCAGGAATCCGATCAGCACTGTGGTGCCGTCGTTGGATGGGCCGGTGTTGCAGGTGCTGGCGCGGAGCGAGCGGGGGTTGTCGGGGCGCGAGGTTCACAAGCTGGCCGGCACGGGGAGTGTGGCCGGGGTGCGGCTGGTGCTGCAGCGGCTGGCGACGACCGGGCTGGTGCATGTGGACGATGTCGGCAACTCGCTGCTCTACCACCTCAACCGCAAGCACCTCGTCGCGCCGGCGGTCGAGTTCCTGGCCGACCTCCGCAGTACGCTCACCAGCCGGCTCTCCGACGAGATCGGCGGTTGGCGCATCCCGCCTGTACACGCCAGCCTGTACGGCGCGATCGCGCGCGGCGACGGTGAACTCGACAGCGACATCGACCTGCTGCTGGTCCGGCCGGACCAGATCGACACCGGCGACATCCTGTGGGAGGAGCAGGCCGGCCGCCTGATGCAGTCCATCGTGGACCTCACCGGCAACCCGGCCCACATCTTCGAGCTCAGCCGCACCGAGCTCGCCGACCACCTGACCCAGCAGGAGCCGATCCTCAACGACTGGCTCCGCCCCAGCCTCGGCCTCTACGGCCCACCCGTCACCACCCTGGCCAGCCGTCACCTGACCCCGCACTAAACCAGCCGCCACCTGACGCCGCACTAAACCAGCCGTCACCTGACCCCGCACAAGACGCCTAAGCTCGGCGGCATGAGCCGCATCGCGATCGACGGCGGGCAGTCCGCACTCAGGCTGCGCGTCGTGCCTGGCGGTCGCGTCGGTCAAGGGCCCGGCCATATCCATGGGCCTGACAACCTGCAGCAGATGCTGTCCGCCATCCGCACGGCCGCCGACGCCGCTGGAGTGCAGGATGACGTCGAAGTCGTCGCACTAGGCCTGACTGGCTTCCCCGCGGCCCGCGAGGTCGCGGAAAGCTTCGCCAAGGATGTCGCGGAGCTACTACGGGCCGACGAGGTCCGGCTGACGCAGGACATGGTGACAGCACACGCAGGCGCGTTGCC
This sequence comes from Kribbella antiqua, assembly GCF_004345665.1. Classification (GTDB taxonomy): domain Bacteria; phylum Actinomycetota; class Actinomycetes; order Propionibacteriales; family Kribbellaceae; genus Kribbella; species Kribbella antiqua. Next base: position 94,689 of record NZ_SLWR01000007.1, on the reverse strand, counting down.
AGACGGTTACGGCGTAGTGGTTGCTGCTGGCACCGGACTGGTCTGTCTGGCCGTGGACCGCGACGGGTCATGGCACAAGGTCGACGGCCACGGCTACCTGTTCGGCGACTCCGGGAGTGCGTTCGCGATCGGCCGGGCCGGGCTGGTCGCCGTACAACGGGCTCGGGACGGTCGGGGGCCGGCGACGAAGCTGGCGGAAACCACTCTGGACCCAGTGCTGCTCTACAAGTCGCCGACGCTGGTGGACGACGTCGCGCGGTTCGCTCCGAAGGTACTGCGGTGTGCAGCCGAAGGTGACACGGTCGCGGCCGAACTCGTCGTACGCGCGGCCGGAGACATCGCCGAGACGATCGGTACAGCGGCCGGAACGCTGGCAGGCGAAGGACCCGTCCCGGTCGCGTATGTTGGTGGACTGTTCGACGGCGCCGACGAGCAACTGCTGGCCCCAGTGCGTGCAGCCCTACCCCCACGCGCGCAGCTGATCAAGGCTGCCGGCACTTCGCTGGACGGAGCCGAACGCCTGGCGACCAACTCGCCCGGACCGTACGCCGACCTGATCATCACCCACCGGCGCCTTTAGACCAAAGCCGGACTGCTGTCGTACGCCGACGTACGGCGATCACCCAAGCCAGGCAGGGATCACATCCCACTTCGTGGACCCAGTGTGCTCTTTGTAGACCGTGCGAGTGGTCTAGTCGATCTTGCCCGAATCAGCTCGAACGTCGACTCATCCCCTCGATCCGCCGGTGCGAGCGGACTATGTTGCCAGCACCGGTACAACTCGCTGGAGCGTGTACGTGAGCGAACTCCTCCTGGCTGCGACGTCCTTGGACGTCACGCCATCGCCCGGCCATCGCATGGACGGCTATGCCGCCCGCATCGCCTACTCGACCGGAACCGCCGACCCGCTCCGCGCCACCATCATCTGGCTCGGTACGGCGGACGACCCCGGCGTACTCTGGCTGAGCCTGGATGCGATTGCCGTAGGCAAGAATCTTTGCACCGAGCTGGCCGAGGCCGCCGCAGCCGCGGCAGGCATCCCGGCGTCGCGAGTGGTGGTGTCCGCCTCCCACACCCACTCCGGTCCGTCCGGCTGGTCCGGCGAGATCCACCCGGTCATCCCGGCTGAACGCGAGCCCGACCTCTACGAGCCCCTGATCGCCGCGGTCGCGAAAGCCTCGCTGCCCCGTCGCCCGGTCACGGCCTCATGGCGGTCGGTCGAGGTCACCGGCGTCGGCGCCAACCGGCATCGCAAGCACGGCCCGCACGACAACACTGCCGGAACGCTGGCGCTGCACGCGCTCGACGGATCGCTGGCCGCGGTCCTGCTCGACTTCGCCTGCCACCCGACCACGTACGGACCGGAGAACCTGCGCTGGTCCGCGGACTGGCCGGGCGCCGCGCGGGCTGCCCTCGGTCCGGCTGTCGTCGGCTACCTCCAAGGCGCCGCAGGCGATGTGAGCCCACGCTTCACCCGCCAGGGTCGCGGGGCCACGGAGGTGACCCGGTTGGGCGGCCTGCTCGCGTCACGGGTCCGTGAGGCGCTGGCCGGTACAGGGCTCGAGCTGTCGCAGTCCGCACCGGCCATCCGTCGTACGACGATCTCGCTGCCGGTGCGGGACCTGCCGTCAGCCGATGAGGCGGCGTCGATCGTCACGGCGGCGGCGTGTGCGGTGCCTGGACGTGTCGACAATCCTTCCGGGCGGATCGCCCAGACGCGGCTGGACGGCGCGCGCGGCCAGGCGCTGATGGCGACGGCCGCGTTGCCGCCGATGCTCGAGCTCCCGGTCAGCGTGGTGACGATGGGCGACGTGTGCTGGATCAATCTGCCGGTCGAGCTGTTCGCCGTACACGGCGCCAGCTTGCAGGCGGACAGTATGCACCCGATTACCCGAGTGGTCGGCTACACCGACGGCTACTACGGCTACATCGTCGACAAGGCCGCCGCCGAGTCCGGCGCCTACGAAGCCCTCATCACCTTCTTCGACCAACCCACCACAGACCGCCTCCTGACCGAAACCGTCACTTTCATGAATAGCTAGGCCGTGTCTGACGGCCTAGAGCGCAATCTCCGGCTGCAGCTTCTTCACCGACCACACTCGCTGCTTCCGGGCGGCCATGGTCGACGCGGCGAGGGCGGCGAGGAGCCAGGTGCCGAGGACGAGTAGGTCCCGGCCGAGCGATGTGCCCGATCCGCCGTACATGAGATGGCGTACGCCGTCGATCGCGTAGCTCATCGGCAGTACGTGGTGGAAGAAGTACAGCGGCGCCGGGATCGTCTGCCACGGGAACGTGCCGCCGGCGCTGACCAGCTGGATCACCATCAGCACCAGCCCGAGGAACTTGCCGATGGCACCGAACCAGGCGGACAACGCGTGCAGGATGGCGACGAATGTGAGCGACGTGAGGATGAGGAAGCCGACGGTCGGCCACGGATGCGCGGCGTTGATGCCGAGCCCGAGTGAGACCGCGGTGAACAGGAGCGTCGCCTGGATCGCGCCGAAGAGTGCCGGCGGCAACCAACCGCCGAGCGCGACCCGGAGTGGCGACTGCAGCGCGGCAAGCGCCCGTGGTGAGAGCGGCCGGACCAGCAGGAAGAGTACGTACGCGCCGATCCAGCAGGCCAGGCTGAGGAAGAACGGCGCGAGGCCGGCGCCGTAGCTGTCTGCTGTCGCCTGCGAGACGTTCTGTAGCGTGACAGGTGCGCCGAGCGTCTCGGCGACCGCCTTGCGCTGGGAGGCTGACGGGTTCGGTATCTGCTTCACGCCGTTCTCGAGACCGGTGTGCAGGTCCGTCGCGCCGGTCTTGAGCTTGGTGATTCCGGTGTTCAGGCTGGTCACGCCGGTGAGCAGTTGTCCCTGTCCGGTGACCGCTTGCTTCTCGCCGGCTGCGAGCTGCTGCGCACCGGTGTTGAGCTGGTTCGCGCCACTGGCCGCCGTACTGATGCCGCTCGTCAGAGCAGGGGTCGCCTTCGCAAGTGCGGCGGCGCCGTTCGACACCTTGCGGGCCCCAGTGGCGAGCTGGTTGAGCTGCTTGGATGTCGACTGGATCTTGGTGTTCGCGGTGACGACCGGTGCGCGCAGCTTGGCCGTTTCCGCGAGTACCTGGTTGATCTGGGGTTGGGTGAAGCCTTGTGCCTTCAGCCGAGTGGCGAGATCGCCGTCGAGGGTGCTCAAGTCCTTCACCAGCGTGCTCGACGCGGTCGCCACCTGGCGGCCGGTGGTCGCGATCTTCTCGTTGCCATCGGCAACCTGATCGGCGCCGGAGGCCAGCGCCTTGGTCTGCTTGGGAAGGGTTCTGGTCTTCTGCTGCAGGGTGCTGAGGCCGGTGTCCAGCTTGCTCGCGCCGGTCGCCAGCTTGGTCGCGCCGGCGGAGAGCTGCTTCTGTGCGGTGTTGAGTTGGGTCGCGCCGGTCTGGAGCTTGGCGGCGCCGGACGCTGCGGTGGTGAGCCCGCTCTGCAGCTGGGCCGCACCGGTGGCAGCCTCGCTGACCTGGGTGTGGATCGTGCTGTACCCGGCCAGCAACTTGCTCGCCGCGGTCTCGCTCACCTCGGAGGCGACGGTCTTGGTCACCTGTGCGACGACCTGGTTGGCCATCGTGTGGGCGATGTAGTTGTTGGCGTCGTTGGTGATCAGCTCGAGATTCGCCTGCTTGGGAGTGAACTCGGCACTCGACGCGAGGTCTGCTGAGAAAGTCTTCGGCAACACCACGGCGAACTCGTAGGTTCCGTCCGACACGCCCTTCGTCGCCGTCGTACGGTCGACCTCGTGCCAGTCGAAGCTCTTCGACTTCACCAGCTCGCCGGCGACCTGTGTTCCGACGTCCAGCTTCTCGCCGTCGGAGAGCGTCGTACCTTCGTCCTCCACCACGACCGCGGTCGGCACCTTGTCGAGGCGGCCGTACGGGTTGTGGTTCGCGTAGAGGTACAGGCCGCCGTACAGGACCGGGACAATCAGTAGCGCGATCACCGCCAGCTTCGGCAACCGGCCGGCGGTCAACCGCCGGAGCTCACTCAACGCCATCCGCAGCGCGGTCACGCCTTGTTCTCCTCTAGCTCTACGAGTATCTGAATGGGCTCCGGCTGATTCAGGGAGCCGAGTTGGGCAGCCGGTACGCCGAGGAGCCGGGCTGACGCATCGGCACAGGTGATGATCACGCCGTACCCGCGGGACGCCAGGTCGCGGCCGACGTCGTACCACTCCTGCGGATCCTCGCCATGGCGGTCAGGCATGGTCAGGATGACCACCTTGACGTCAGGCCGAGCGACAGTGAGCTCGGCGAGCAGTTTGGTCCGTGCAGCGACCGGCAGGTGCTCAAAGCGCTTGTCCGCGTGTTCGGCGGCGCCGTGCTCAGTCAGCCAATCCAGCACTGCCTTCCGGCCCGCCTTGCGACCAGCGATGGCCAACTCCTCGCCCACAACCGTTTGAACCGGCAGTGCATCGTCAGGCTCGGTGATGCCGGGTGCGTCGACCACGGCGACCCGGCGGCGAAGCAGCTTGGCGTCGGGGTTGCCGTCCAGCCGCGCCCGACCTGTGTCGGGCTGCAGCCGTCCGGACAATGCGAGCGACGCAGCCACGTGCCCAGGACCGGGATAGCCCGCCAGCAGGACCAGTTGATGGTCGGCGACGCGCACCGATGTCGCATTCAGTACTGGCGCATGTGGACCGCGCACGCTGATCGCGTGAGCTACGAGCTCCATCCCGGCTCCGTTCAATACGGTTGTGTATTCAATACAGAACTGTATCCTATGATCATGGAACCGCCCAAGCGCCGCCGCTCCAACACCCGGGCCCGCCTGCTCGAAGGCGCCCTCGAGGTCTTCGCCGAGCGTGGCTTCAACGGGGCGTCGGTGGAGGACATCTGCGACCGGGCGGGGTTCACCCGCGGCGCCTTCTACTCCAACTTCGCCTCCAAGGACGAGTTGGTCCTTGCGCTCTTCCAGGCCACCACCGACCGTTTGCTCGAGCAGATCAGTGCGCTGCTGCCGGAGCATGTGGATCAACCCGTCGCTCTGCTGGACGCCGTACTGGGTCTGCTCGACGACGCGCCGCCGGACCAGCGGCGTTGGCATCTGATCTCGACCGAGTTCACGCTGCATGCGCTGCGCAATGCGGAAGCGGCGCGGGCGCTGAACGAATGGCGAGCTCGGTTCCGGGGTCAGTTGACCCAGCTGGTCTCCCAGAGTGGTCTGACGTGGTCTGTGCCGCCCGAGCAGTTCGTCCGGTTGGTGATGGCTCTGCATGAGGGGGCTCGGTCGCAGAGTCTGCTGGAGCCGCGGAAGGTGCCGTCCGGTTCGCTGGAGCGCACGTTCCTGCCGATGGTGCTGTCGGCTGTGACTAGCCGATCTTGACGTCTACCGTGTGCAGCCCGGTCGCGCCGTTCGGTGCCGGCGGAGCCGAGGCCTCGATCTGAGGTTTGCCCTTGGCGTCGAACGCGCGTACCTGCAGAACGTGGTTTCCGCGCGTCGCGTTCCAGGTCCAGTGCCACTGCCTCCAGGTGTCGACCGACGCGTCCGTCGCCAGCGTCGCCTGTTGCCAAGGGCCGCCATCCACGCGCACCTCGACCTTGGACACGCCGACGTGCTGGTCCCACGCGACCCCGGCCACGGTCACCTGACCAGCCGGCGCCTTCGACCGCGGTACGTCGATCCGCGACGACAACTTGATCGGCCCGAGCTCCGACCACCCGCGCGGCGTCCAGTACGCCTCGAACCGGTCGAACCGCGTTACCTCGATATCGGTCAGCCACTTCGTCGCCGACACATAGCCATACAGCCCTGGTACGACGATCCGCACCGGGAACCCGTGCTCGACCGGCAACGGCTGGCCGTTCATCGCGAACGCGAGCATCGCCTGCCGATCATCGAGCAGCGTCGGGAGCGGCGTACCGGCGGTGAAGCCGTCTTTCGACATCGATTGGATCGCGTCGGCGTCCGTGGACGGACCAGCCTCCTCCAGCAGGTCCTTGAGCAGCACCCCGGACCACAACGCGTTGCCGATCAGGTCGCCGCCGACCTCGTTGCTGACGCAGGTGAGGGTGACCCACTTGTGGACGACTTCGCGCTTGAGCAGGTCGTCGTAGGTCAGTTCCAGCTCGCGTTCCACCATGCCGTGGATGCGCAACTTCCAGTCCTCCGGCAGGATCTGCGGAACGGACAGCGCGGTGTCGATGCGGTAGAAGTCATCGTTGGACGTCACCCACGAGGTGGCGCCATCTGCTTGTACGCCGGCTGGGGCGCCACGACTCGGCGGTTGTGGAATCTGCAGCGCTTTTCTCGCGTCGGCCACTGCGGCGCGGTTGCCGCCCACCAATCTGCCGAGGGCGCCGATCGCGGCCGCACCGAGCGCGACACCGGCGGACAGTTGCAGGAATCCTCGTCGGCTCACGCCGTCGTCGGGCGTATCGAGCAGCGGCTCCAGCCGCCGCGAGTACAAACGCAGAATCCCCAGCGCCGTGAGACCGGCGACTGCTGACGGCACGAACCCGGTCTGTCCGGCATCGGCCCGCGTTGCCGCCGCGGCTACCGCCAGCCCCGCGAGTACGACGGTGACGAGTGAGCCGGCCCAATAGCGTCGTACGGCGAGAACACCGCCGACTGCGGCGAGCGCGAGCAACACGACGAGGATGCCGACTCTTAGAGCTGTCTTGTCATGGGTGCCGAACCAGTTGACGGCCAGGTCCTTCAACCACGGCGGCACTCGATCGATGAACGCCGAGCCGATCGCGACCACCGGCGTCTGCCGCGTGCCCAGCAATCCGGCCGCGACACTGCCGACTGCCAACCCGGCCAGAGCGGCCAGCACGCCGCCGACCGCTCCGCGCCACTTGGTCCCGCCCCTGGCTGGTGTCTGCTTCACCTCTCAACCATTACGCGGCGGGGCGCCCGACACCAGCCGAGCGCCCCATCCGTTAGTCGCGGGTAATGCGGTACTTCCAGTTGTTCAGATTCAGATGCGTTCGGGAGTGATCGGTCCCAGGTTCGGCCGGCCGTTCGGCCAGCGGCGGGCGTTGTCGCGAACCCGGCGAAGCTTGCCGAGCACGACCTCCCGCTCGTCCGCCAGTTGGGACATCCACAGGCTGTCGATCTCCAGGAGGTGGTCCGGCAGTGCTTCGCGCAGCCGGCGCTTTCCCTCCTCCGTGAGAACCGCGAACGAACCGCGGGCATCGTCGGGGCAGGGTTCCCGACGTACCAAACCGAGGTTTTCGGCGCGATCGACCAGCCGGGTGATGCCGCCGGTGGTGACGGTCAGCTCCCGGGCAAGGGACGTAAGACGCTGCTTCTCACCGTGGCTGCGAGCAAGCCGCAGCAACAGTTCGAACATTGCCATTTGCAGACCACTGCGCTTGAGGGAATGCCGCATCAGCTGATCGAGTTCGGCCGCTGCTTCACGCAGCAGTCCGTACGCACTGATGACGTCGCTTTCCCAGGGTTCGGCGGCGCGAGTGGGTTCTGCATCGGCGAGCGCTAGGGGCGAGCAAAGCGAAGGCGCGATGGTCATGGGCGGACTCTATTAGCTGACTAGGTCACTTCGCTACACGGGGTGACCCCTTGGCTACAGATCGACCCACAACCGCAAACCTTCCCAACGGTATCCCCAGCCTCATCCGCCCCTCTGGGCACCCCCTGCCTGTGGATAACTTCCGCGGCGACCTGACGATCTTTGCCAGCCTTGATCCATGAGGTTTTCAGCCGGCAGATCGGGGAGCGAGATGAGTGAGACCGAGGACCAGTCACCGTTCGGCCGCGGCTTCATCGCCGCGTGCATTGTCATCGCCGCCGTACTGCTGTGCGGCGCCCTCCTCCTCATCACCGGCCTGACCACCGACCCAACAGCCGCATCCGCGAGTACGGCGTCGTCCGCGGCCGACGGCTCGGGCAGCGTTGGCGGATCGGTCGCGGGCAGCGGCGAGCCGAGCGATCCTGCTGCGACTCCGTCGAGCTCTGGAAATCCAAGCGCAGCCGGCGACGGCGCCAGATCGGGCGGCTGTGCGCTTCCCGACGGCGATCAGGCGATCCCGTCGAAGGCGCCGTCTGTCGACGGCTGGGACGTCAGCCGCCGAGTCGTCGTACCCAGGTCGGCCAGCTACGGCCCGGCCAAAACCGACACCGACGGTTTCCGCCGGTGCTTCGCCCACTCGCCCACCGGCGCGGTCTTCGCCGCCTACAGCGCGGTCGCAGCTCTCGCCGACCAGCGCCAGGCGATCCCCACCGTCCAGAAGCTGATGGTCCCCGGCCCCAACACCCAGGCCCTGATCCGCGAACTGACCAAGGAAGAGCCGAGCACGGACTCCGAGGCCAGCCAGCTCGCCGGCTACCGGATCCTCGACGCCGACCAGGACCGCGCCACGATCATGCTGGCCGTCCCGGTCGAGTCGGCGTACATGAGCCTCACCCTGACCCTGATCTGGCACGCCAACGACTGGCACCTGCAGCCACCCCCACCCGGCGAACCAGTCGGAGCGCCGTACTCCCAACACCGCAACCTCAACGACTTCGTCGCTTGGAGTGGTGTCTGATGTGCCGCCCGACAGACCTCGGCTGCCACATCACCAGCGGCTTCGGCGCGGCCGCGACGAACGCGCTCCAAGGGGTCGCCGAAAGCATCGGCAAGGGCGCGACCGAGGGCATCAACGCCGTCGCCACCTTCTTCTTCGAGAAGCCCAGTCCGACACTGGCCACCGAATCCGGCCAAGCCTGGCAGAGCAGCGATTCGGTGAAGTTCCTGCAGGACAACGTCTTGTGGGTCTCCGCTGTCGTCTTCACCGTGGCGATGCTGATCGCCGCCATCCGGATGGCCTGGGAGCAGCGCGCCAAGCCGCTCCAGGAGTTGCTGAAGGCCATGATGATCTTTGTCGCGGTCGGAGCGGCCGGTACGGCGACGCTGCAGTTGCTGGCCGAGTGGTCGGACGATTTCGCCAAGGAGATGGTCCGACAGGTGGCGCCCGGTGAGCAGGCCTTCTCGGCCGGACTCGGCTCGCTGGTGATGCAGGGCAGTCTCTCGATGGCGACCGGGAACCCGGCGCCGAGCCTGATCATGATGTTCGCGGGTGTCGTGGTGATCTTCGCGGCGCTCATCCAGGTCGTGCTGATGGTGGTTCGCTCCGCGATGCTGATCCTGCTGGCCGGCACGTTCCCGCTGGCCGCGGCCGCCACCAATACCGAAGTGGGCCAGACGTGGTTCAAGAAGTACTGCGGCTGGGCGCTGGCGTTCATCGCCTACAAGCCCGCTGCCGCGCTCATCTACGCGGCCGCGATGAAGATGAACGAGAAGGGCGTGATCACGTCCAAAAACAGCTTCGTGCAGACGACGACTGGGCTGATGATGTTGCTGCTGGCGATCTTCGCGCTGCCGGCTCTGCTGCGCTTCATGGTGCCGGTGACCGCGGCGGTCGCCGGTGGGAGCGCAGGGATGGGGAGCTCGGTCGCCGATCCAGGCGGCTTGGCGACCGGCGCGCTCAACATCGGCCGCTCCGCTCTGGGACGCGGCGCGGGCGGTGGCGGGGCCTCCGGCTCCGGGGCAGGTGGTGGTGCGACGGGGGCCGTCGCGGCTGGGCCTGCGAGCATCGGCATCGTTGCCGCGGGCGCGGCGCTGAACGGCGGCCGCAAGCTGGCCGGCGGAGTCGCCGGCGCCGCAGCTCACTCGGCCGGTGAGGCGGGCGGCGGATCCGTCACCCCCACGTCGTCGTTCGGGCCGATTTCTCGCGGTGGTTCGAAGTCTGGTGCGCGAAGCTCGTCGTACAGCTCGGGCAGCGTTGCGTCCGGCGGCGGTCCCGCCGGCAGCAGCCCAGCCAGCGGCCGCTCCCCCGGCGGCCGCCCAATGGGCGGCCCGGCATCCCCCGTCCCAGAACGGATCCCCGAGCCCGCAGGCCCGAGCGGCAGTCGGTAGTGGAGATTGGTTGTCGGCTGAGTATCGCCGGATGAAAGCATGAGGGTCATGGGGCTGGAGCGGATCGCGCTGATCTGGACGTTCACGGGAATCTGACCGCATTGGAAGCAGTGCTCGCCGACATCGAAGGGTTCGAGAACGCCGACGCGACCGGCGACGGCCCAATCCCGACCGTGGTCGGCTACGCCGACACCCACGACCCCTTCTACGAGAACGATCTCGGCCGGACCCTGTTCAATATCGGCTCGGTCGGCAACAGCCTGAGCGATCCCACGCCCGTCTACGCCATCCTCGAGGGCGTTCCCGATTCACCCACCCCGGCCCCGTTCTCGATCCAGTTCGTCCGCGTCCCGTACGACGCCCACGCCGAACTCGAGGTCGCCCGCACCCTCGGCATGCCCGAACTGGCCGGCTACGAAGCCGAAATCATCCACGGCCTCTACCGAGGCGACCTCTACGCCGATCAACCCCGCACCTACCACCGCCACCCGCGAACCGCCTGAGCGACCGCGCCCGTACGGCGGTGGGGTCAGCGGACGAGGAGGGCCTCGGAGCCAGCTGGTTTGTACCCGGCGGCGAGGAAGGCTCGGAGGGAGGCGGCGTTGCCGGGGGTGACTTGGGCCCAGATGTGAGTGCCCGGTGGGATCAGGGCGCGGGCCGCGCGGGCGAGGTGGCGGCCATGGCCTTTGCCGCGCGAGTCGTCCGGGACTTCGACCGCGCATTCGAGCCGGTTGGCGAGGCCGCGTCCGGTCAGCACGAGTCCGCCGTACTCGTCGCCGTACACCTGGACCTCGTCGCGATAACGCCAAGCCCGCTCGACGCGTGGGTGGTTGTGGTCGGTCAGCTCGGTGAGGCCGGCCGCGGCGGCGGCGCGTTCAGCCGGGTCGGCGATGGCGGGCGCGAGCAGCATCGCGTCGATCCCGTTCACGCGCCGCCCGGTGGCTTCTTCGAGGGCTGAGAGGAACGGCGGGTTCAGCGGCGCCGAGAGATCGCCCGGCGGTACTCGTTCCGCGACCCACGCCGCGTCGACATCGGCCGCGACCACGATGTGACCGGTCAGCGCGACCACGCAGGCCTCCCGCGGGGACGGCGCCGGTACGACGGTGATGCCGAGGTCCGGGGCGGGGAAGACCCCGGCTTCGATCCCGCGCAGAATGTCAGCCAAAGTTGTCATCACGAGCCATTGTGGAGGAGACCCCTTCCCGGCTCGCCCACGGACGCGACGGAGGCGACACACATGCGGAAGCCGCAACTGGTCAGGGCCGACGGACTGCCGGACCGGGTGACGATCTACGAGGTCGGACCCCGCGACGGGCTGCAGAACGAGTCAGCGATCGTCGATGTGGCGGTCAAAGCGGAGTTCATCCGGCGGCTGGTGGATGCCGGGCTGACGACCGTCGAGACGACCAGCTTCGTGCACCCGAAATGGGTCCCGCAGCTCGCCGACGCCGCGGAGTTGCTCGCCGCGCTGGAGCTGCCGGACGCCGTACGGGCGCCTGTCCTGGTACCGAACGAACGCGGGCTGGATCGGGCGCTGGCCGCGAACGTCCGCGAGATCGCCATCTTCGCTAGCGCTACCGAGACCTTCGCGGCGAAGAACCTGAACTCGACGCTGGACGACCAGTTCGCGATGTTCACCCCGACGATCCAGCGCGCGCTGTCCGCGGGTCTCGCCGTACGCGGGTATGTCTCGATGTGTTACGGCGACCCGTGGGAGGGCGACGTACCGATCGATCAGGTGGTCAAGGTCGGCGCCAGGCTGGTCGAGCTCGGCTGCCACGAGCTGTCCCTCGGCGACACGATCGGCGTGGCGACACCGGGTCAGGTGACGGCGCTGATCGAGGCGTTCGCCGCGGCCGGGGTCGGCGTCGGCAAGCTGGCCGTGCATTTCCACGACACCTACGGCCAAGCCCTCGCCAACACGCTGACCGCCCTCCGCGCAGGTGTCACCACAGTCGACAGCTCAGCCGGTGGCCTCGGCGGTTGCCCGTACGCCGAAAGCGCCACCGGCAACCTCGCCACCGAAGACCTGATCTGGCAGCTCGACGGCCTCGGCATCGAGACCGGCGTCGACCTCGATCGCCTGGTCGCCGCCAGCGTCTGGATGGCCGGGCAACTCGGCAAGCCACCCGTCAGCCGGGTGGTCCAAGCCCTCGCCGGCTGAGGCCCTGCATCAGCGCTCTAAGTCAGTACGCCGGAACGGGAAGAACTCGCGGACGTCCTGCGCACAGCGGCACGCGACCGCGACCTTCGCGGCCCACTCCAGGGCCGCCTCAAAGGTTGGTACCTCGACGACGAAGATGCCGCCGATGAGCTCCTTGGTCTCCGGGTACGGGCCATCGGTGATCATCCCGTCCGTGTCCACCACGGCGTGCTTCTGCCGGTAATCCAGCCCGCCGGTGAAGACGAGCACGCCGGCGTCCTGGGCCTCCTGGACCACCGCATGGGCGGCGTCGGCCACCGCGGGCAGGTCCTCCTCGGGGAAGTCCATCGCGCCGTCTTCGAACGAGATCAGGTACTTCGTCATCTCTTCACTCCTTGTCCCGACGGCCACCCTCCGGCCGCCTTTCACCCCTGCAACGAACGCCTCACCCCAGATCCGACAAATTCCTGACGATCAGTTTGTGGGTGGTGCGCATCAGGCGGGTGCTGGGGCTCTACGGGTTCGGGTGAGGCGGGTGCGGGTTTGCTCGTCGGTGGGGGTGTCGACGAAGAGGACCAGGTCCGGGTGGGCGGGGAGCGCGAGTTCGGTGACGGTGAGGTGCAGTTCGCCGGCGGCCGGATGCAGGAGGTGGCGCGGGCGTGGGGTGCAGGGGGCGACCTCGTGGCGTGACCACAGCGCGGCGAACTCCGGGCTGAGCTTGCGCAGCCGGGCGAGGTCCGTTTCCCAATCCGGGTCGCCGACGTGTTCGCCGTACGCCGATCGCAGCCGAGCGACCAGGTAGGGAACCTCCTGGTCGTAGTTCAGCAATTGCTGCCGGGCGCGCGGCTCGGTGACGATGCACCAGAGCAGGTTCTTGTGGATGCAGGGCAGCGTGTGCCAGTCCCAGAAGAGATCGGTGGCGGCCTGGTTCGACTGGATGATGTCGAACCTGGTGTTCGTGATCAGCGCCGGCAGCGGATCCAGCGCGGCGAGGATCTCGGTGAAGACGTTCTCATTCGCGCATGCGCTCGCCTGCGGCGCCCGAACCGGCGTCGCCTCCGCCAAGCGGTAGAGGTGTTCACGCTCGATCGAGCTGAGCCGAAGGGTGGTGGCGACGGCGTCGAGCACTTGACCGCTGACGTTGATCGGGCGGCCCTGCTCGAGCCACGTGTACCAGGTGACTCCCACTCCGGCGAGCTGAGCGAGCTCCTCCCGGCGCAGACCCGGCGTACGACGACGTCCGCCGGCAGGCAGGCCGACATCCTCGGGGGACACCCGCGCGCGACGCGCCTTCAGAAATTCCCCGAGCTCAGCCCGCCGAGTACTCACTCGCGCATCCTGACACAGCCCACCGACATTTCTTGATGAGCGGCGTACGACGGAGGGGCCGGATGCCGGCGTGGGGTGCTGCCGGGCGTCGTCCTGGGTTCAGGGTTCGATGGGGCGTCGGATTCGGCGGACCAGACTCTTGTCGGCGTACTCGCCGATTCGATACGTCGACCAGCCGTCGACGCCGGCGCCGACCGCGCCGCCGAGCAATGGGACGCGGCGGGTGATTGTCAGCGCCATTCGCTTGCCGCTGATCCGGGCGATCAGCTCGGCGACCACTTCGCCGGACACCTGGCGGTCCAGCTCCGGGTCGAACACCGGCGCGGTGGCGATCGCCAGCGGAGACGTCGGCAGGCTCGACTTCTTCAGCCGGTCCAGGACGCCTTCCTCACCGAGCATGCAGGTGATCACCGCGGTCCGGACGCGCGGATCGTCGAGGTCGTACCCACGCAGATGCGCGATCGCGGCCACCATCCGTGCCTGTACGACGGCGATGCCGGTGAGATTGGCCGGGAGTGAAACCGGCAGCGTGACCAGACCGCCGACGCTGGTGACGAAACCCTGTACGCCGGCCAGCCGGATGTGCTGATCGATCACCGCATCGATCGCGAGCTGGGCGTCACCACCGGATCTACCGAGCTTCGACTCGGCGATCTGCTCGGCGCCGGGGAACCGTTGGTAGCCGTCGATCGCGATCTCGAGGATCTGACGCAGCACACCCGCTGCGGCCTGTGGAGCGAACCGCTGCGCGGCGGGCGCAAGACTACTGGCGACAAACCTGGCTACTCCGGCCACGGTGCTCCTTCCGACCCCGCCCGCGTCGGAGGCTGGGCGTGCTTCAACTCTACGTGCCTCCCCACATCCCGCCACTCGGGAGAAACCCCGGCCAACCCCGAACCGCCGCACCATCGCGTCCACGTGGGTGCCGCGAGGGCTTTACGGATAGTTCTGGTCGTTGGGCGCAGGTTTGTTTCCGATGATCGGTTGAGTCGAGGGGCGAGGGAAGCTGGGCCGCCGGGTAGGTCAGGATGGGGGTGTGCCTGTGGAACCGCTTGCTTCTTTGTGGGAGTTTCCGCCTGTGGAGGTGGCGGGGCCGAAGGACGTGGTTGCGGGTGGGGCGGATCTGGAGCCCGGCACCGTGCTTGCGGCGTACCGGCGGGGGCTCTTCCCCATGCCCGACCACCGCGGTTCGCTGCTCTGGTGGTCGCCGGTGGACCGCGGTGTGATCGAGGTCGCCGGCTACCGCCCGACGCGCTCGCTGCGCCGGGCGCGGAGCAAGTACGAGATCCGCGTGAACACGGCGTTCGACCAGGTCATCCGCGCCTGCGCCGACCCACGTCGTACTGGCGCCTGGATCGACCAAGGCATCATCGCGTCGTACACCGAACTGCACCGGCTCGGCTGGGTCCATTCAGTCGAGGCATGGGATGGCGACGAGCTGGCCGGCGGACTGTACGGCGTCGCGATCGGCGGGCTGTTCGCCGGTGAGTCGATGTTCCATCACAAGACCGACGGGTCGAAGGCGGCCGTTGCCGGGCTGATCGAGCTGCTGGACGACGAGTACGCCGAGGACCGCGTCTTCGACATCCAGTGGGTCACCGACCACCTCGCCACCCTCGGCGCGATCTCGATCCCCCGCGATCAGTACGTCCGCAAGGTCCGGCGTGCCGTCACTCTCCCACTGCCGCGAGCCTTCGCAGGCCGATGAACTCAGCCATCTGCCTGGTCGCCGCCGCGAAGAACTCGTCCGCCGGATCCATCGTCCCAACCAGCTGACCGAACAGCTCGAAGCTGATCATCCCGAACAGCTGCGTCCACGCGATCCCCACCCGCAGTAGCGTCTTCCGTGGTACGCCGGGGGCCAACTCGGCCAGCACATCCACTTGATCAGCCAGTACACCGTCGACCTCGGGAGCGCTGCGGAGCGGAGACAGCCAGCCCTCGGCGTGAGCTCGGCTCAGCAGACCGAGCAGAACGATCGGCACCCGGCTCGCCGGCTCGACCGTCGTCTGCGGGGCCTTGTATCCGGTGACCGGCGACCCGTAGATCAGGGCATACTCATGCGGATTCGCCCGAGCCCAATCCCGTACGGCGGAACACACAGCCGTCCAGGTCGCCAACGGGTCCCAGGGGTAGTCGTTCTCCGATTCCTGGGCTGCCGCCTCCGCGGTCGCGCCGAGAGCGTCGTACGCGTCGATGATGAGGGCGGTCAGGAGGTCGTCCCGGCTGGGGAAGTAGCGGTAGAGCGCCGAGGAGACCATGCCGAGCTCGCGTGAGATGGCGCGCAGCGACAGCCGCTCGGCGCCTTCGGTGGCGAGTTGGCGGCGGGCGGCGGCCTTGATCTCGTGGGTGAGCTCGGCGCGGGCCCGGTCTCGTGCGGTGCGTCCGGCGTTCATGCGACCCAGTCTGCCACAAAACCGAGAGCAGTGCTCTTGACAGTGAGCACTGTTCCAGTGTTCACTGATCACAACAGAGAGCACCGCTCTCGCAAAGAGTCGAGAAAGGCATCCCGCCATGGAGTTCACGCAGGAGTACAACGAGAAGCGCCTGGTCACTGCCGGCGAGGGCAGCATGCGGATCTTCAACCGGATCGTCGCCCGCCTGACCAAGCTCGGCATCAGCCTGATGGGCAGCCGCGTTCTGTCGGTCCGGGGCCGGAAGAGCGGCGACTGGCGCAGTACTCCGGTCAACCTCCTCGTCCTCGACGGCCAGCGCTACCTGGTCGCCCCGCGCGGTCACACCCAGTGGGTCCGCAACCTGCGAGCGAACACCGAGGGACGGCTCCAGCTCGGCCGCAAGATCGAGACATTCCGCGCCGAAGAGCTCGCCGACGCCGACAAGCCCGAAATCCTCCGCCTCTACCTCAAGAAGTGGGCCTGGGAAGTAGGCACCTTCTTCGGCGGCGACGTCCGCGCCGACTCCCCGCTCGAGGTCCTCCTCCACGTAGCCCCCGGCGTCCCAGTGTTCAAAATCCACGCAGCCTGACGTACCTCTCCCAGGCTGTTCGGGTGGTTGTGCGGTTGGCCTGACAAGATGGCGGGATGATCAGTCCGGAGCAGTTGGTCGAGGCGCCGAAGGTTTTGTTGCATGACCATCTGGATGGTGGTTTGCGGCCGGAGACCATCGTGGAGTTGGCGCGGGAGATCGGGCACGAGTTGCCGCGGAGCGACTCGGCCGAACTGGGGCAGTGGTTCGTGGAGTCGGCGGACTCCGGGTCGCTCGAGCGGTATCTGGAGACGTTCGATCACACCGTGGCGGTGATGCAGAACGCCGAGGCGATCACCCGAGTCGCGAGTGAGTGTGTGCAGGATCTGGCCGCGGACGGGGTGGTGTACGCCGAGATCCGGTACGCGCCCGAGCAGCACCTGCGCGAGGGGCTCAGCCTGGAGCAGGTGGTGGAGGCGGTGCGCGCCGGCTTCGAGCACGGGATGGCGAACGCCGAACGCCCGATCGTCGCGCGGCAACTACTGACCGCGATGCGGCACCAGGCGCGGTCGATGGAGATCGCGCGCCTCGCGGTCGCCTATCGCGACGCCGGGGTGGTCGGGTTCGACATCGCCGGGGCGGAGGCGGGCTACCCGCCCACCCGGCACCTGGACGCGTTCGAGTACCTGCAGCGCGAGAACGCCCACTTCACCATCCACGCCGGCGAAGCGTTCGGGCTCCCGTCGATCTGGCAGGCGATCCAGTGGTGCGGCGCGGACCGGCTTGGCCACGGCGTCCGCATCATCGACGACATCACGTACGACGAAACTGGTGAAAAGGCTGAGCTCGGCCTACTGGCGGCGTACGTCCGGGACCGCCGGATCCCGCTCGAGATGTGCCCGAGCTCGAACCTCCAGACCGGCGCGGCCACGTCGCTTGCCGAACACCCGATCGGCCTGCTCGCCAAACTCCGCTTCCGCGTCACCGTCAACACCGACAACCGCCTGATGAGCGGTACGTCGATGAGCCGCGAACTCGCCCTGCTCGCCGAGGCCTTCGACTACGGCCTGGCCGACTTCCGCTGGTTCGCCATCAACGCGATGAAGTCCGCCTTCCTCCCCTTCGACGAACGCCTCACCATCATCGACGAGGTCATCAAACCCTGGTACACCAAAGCCCTCGCCGGCTGAGGTTGTGATGGCGAGAGTTCGGTACGCCGGAGGTGGCTGAGCTGTTGACCGAGGGGGCGGCGGCTATGGAATGCAAGAGACCCGTCAGATCGAGCGCTGGTAGGTGCGGAAGGCTCGAGTGGAAAGCCAGCCGACGATCAGCGTGAAAGCGACCAAATACAACCCGTGACGGGCCACCGACGACCAGTCCGGAGCGGCCGACAACGCCTGGCGCGCGGCGAGAGCGGCCCAGTCGACCGGGTTGAAGCGAGCCGCGACGTTGACCCAGTGAGGGGCCACCCGAGGATCGATCATGATCGACGACATGAACGTCAGCGGCAGCGAGACGAACTGGAAGATCCCGATCAGAGCCTCGTCCTGCCGAGTCAGCAGCGCGACCGCGTTCGACAGCGACCCGAACGCCGTACCGACCAACATCGCCGCAAAGACAGTGATGGCATAACCACCGGCACCACCGTCGTACCGAGCACCCGCGGCGAAGCCGATCGCGAACACCAGGATGGTCTGGATCACCGTCGTGGTCGCGTTGCTGATCAGCTGGCCCGCCATCAGCCCGCCGCGACTGACCGGCGACGCGAGCATCCGGTCCATCACGCCGCGCTCCATGTCGGCGATGAACGTCGTACCGCTCCAGCCGCTGTTCATCAGCGCGGTCATCATCACGATGCCCGGCGTCAGGAAGGCGATGTACGACGAGTCGCCGAACCCCGGGATGTTCACCACCCCCCGGAACAGCTGGCCGAACAGCAGCAACCAGATCGCGGGCTGGACCAACGTGAAGGCGATCAAGGCCGGCTGCCGGTACTGCGCCCGCAGCCAGCGGCCGGTGATCAAGGTGGTGTGAGTCACGCCGCCTCCCCTTCGACGGAACGGAAAGATCGGCCGGTGTAGCGCAAATACACATCGTCCAGCGACGGTCGCGACACCGTCACCGCCGTCACCGGAACCGCCTTGTCCTCAAGGGCTCCCAGTACGGCGGGAACCGCGGTCGCGCCGTGGTCGACACGCGCCCGCAAAACATTGCCCTCGACAACAATCTCGCCGACGCCGGGCAGATCGGACAGCAGCCGATGCACCAAACCATCCGTGTCCGGAGAGACCAGCTCGACGTGCACGGAGTCGCCGCGCAGCTCCGCCTTCAGTGCCTCAGGGGTGCCTTCGGCAACGACCTTGCCATGGTCGACAATCGCCAGCTGATCGGCCAGCCAGTCCGCTTCCTCAAGATAGTGCGTGGTGAGCAACACGGTCAGGCCTTCGTCACCCGACAGCCGGCCGACCTCGTTCCAGAGCTCCGCGCGCGCTTCCGGATCGAGCCCGGTCGTCGGCTCGTCGAGAAACAGTACGCGCGGCCGATGCACCAGCCCGAGCGCGACGTCGAGCTTGCGCTGCATCCCGCCGGAGTACGTCTTGACCGGACGATCGCCGACCGCGGTCAGCTCAAACCGCTCGAGCAACTCGGAAGCACGTCGGACCGCCAAGGACCGCGACAGCCCGTAGATCCGTCCACTCAGCACCAGGTTCTCGACCCCGGTCGCCAGTGGATCGGAGCTCGACTTCTGCGGCACGTAGCCGATCGAGCGTCGTACCTGCTCCTGCGAGCGATTGACGTCGTACCCGACCACGCGCGCCGTGCCGGAGTCGGCGCGGGACAAGGTGGTGAGGATCTTGACGGTGGTGGACTTGCCGGCGCCGTTCGGGCCGAGCAGACCCAGTACGACGCCCTCCGGAACGCTGAAGGTGAGACCGTCGAGCGCGCGCAGGCGTGGTTTCTTGCGGCCGGCCGGGTACGTCTTGACCAGGTCGACCGCTTCGAGGGCATCCGTAGCCATGTGCTGACTCCCTTGTGGTGATGGGAGCCGATCCGCGGCTGGCTATCCTGATGAGTGCGCCTTGGGTGCCAGGTCTGCGGACCGACTCGAGGAACTGCGGCCCTTGACCCCGTGGTGTTGCCGCACCTGGGGTCGAGGGCCGTCTCTATCTGGCTTCCGGCGGGATCGCCTGCATCCAGGCGAACTCCGTCCCGAAGTACTTGACCGGATCCTTGAGTTGATCGACTGGAGCGATCCCTTCCTCCTCGTACAGCTTCCAGGCCTTCCGCCAGAACGCCGAACCGTCCAGCCGGTCGCTCCGGATCTCCTCGGCGAGTTGATGGACGTACGACGACTCGGCCTTCAGCAGCGCCAGCCGGAACTCCGACTCGACCCAGAAGATGCGCGGGAAGTCGATCGACGCCATCTGCTCATGAGCCGCGACGATCTCCTCGATCTCCGCGTCGACCGCCTTGAGCCGCTGCTCGAGCAGCTCGGCCACCCGATCGGGCGGCAGGCCAGGGAGGTAGGCGAGACCGGCCTCGAGCGGATGGAACTCGCGGGCCGGCGTCCCGATCAGCTCGGTCAACCAGTCGGCGAACTCCTCCTGGCCGCTCTTGGTGATCTGGTACACCGTCCGCTCCGGCCGGTTGCCTTCCCGGATCGTCTCCAGCGCCTCGATGAACCCGTTCTTCTCCAGTGCCGAGACGACGGAGTAGAGCGAGCCGTAGTTCAGCTTGATGCTCTGGTCTTTACCGCGGGCCCGCAGCAACGTGGAGATCTCGTACGGGTGCATCGGCCGCTCGACCAGGCTGCCGAGCACGGCGAACGCCAGCGGGTTGCTCACCTTCCGCCGGGCCATCCGACACCTCCCCGATCTCAATTACTCGAAATCGAGTATTAGCGGGCGGGTATCCGATGTCAAGTATCTCTCGCCGACGCCGACGACGCAGCGGCCGCCTGATCCTGGCCAGCCACCGAGCGCCCGTGGTCGTCAAGAACTTGTACGCCGGCTGCTCGACGTACTTGGTCAAGAGCCACGCCAGTACGACGACTGCCGCCACTGTGCCCATGATCTGCCCGAGCCGCCCAACCCCCAGCTTCATCAGCCAGTAGGCGATCACGTACCCGCCCTCCTGATTCATCAGGTAGACGCCGAAGGAGATCTTGGCCAGGAACTGGATCTGCCTGCGGACCGGGGTGAACACCAGCCAGTCCGGACCACGAGTCGCCAGGACGACGACTGCGGTGAGCAGCCCGAAGCCCACCGAGGAGTGCAGGTCCGCGGTGTGGGCGAATTGCGCATACATAGTGGCGACGAGAAGCAACGCCAGATGCGGCAAGCCGATCCGGCGCTGTGCCCACAGCCAGATTCCGATGCCGATGGCAAACAGTTGCAGCCGATGCAGCCCGAGGCCGTTCCAGGCCATCTGGATCCAGAGCGGTGAATGCAGGATCCGGTCGTTCCACTGCAGGATCACCGGTACGACGATCATTGCCCAGAGCAACACCTTGATCCGCCGGCCTACGCCAACGCCCGCCGGCCAGAGCAGCGCCGCGAACGTGAACGCCATCAGTTGCAGCGGCAACGTCCAGTACGAACCGTCGATCAAGCTCACCGAGGGGTCGAACGACGCCGTCAGCAACAGGTTCGCCCACAGATCACGCGTCGTCGGCTGTCCCCACTCGGCCGGCCTGAACAACACCAGGATCGCGAACGTGAACAACACCGCGACCGCGTACGGCGGCAGCAGCCGGGAAACCCGGGACCACCACCACAGCCCGGTGGAGCCCTTCCGGATGGTGACGCAGATGAAGTACGCGCTGATCACCAGCAGCGTGCTGGCGCCGACCTGCATCGGGTAGCTGTACAACGGTTCGCCCAGCTCAGGATGCAGGACTGGGCCCTGAAAAGTCGTGTGATGAAACACAACGGCAGCTACGGCAAGGACGCGCACGACGTCCCAACTGAGCCGCCGGGGAGGCCTTACCACGAGTCGCTCCAATACCAGTGCCTCGTCAAGGAACGTTCGGCACCTTTAGCGGCGCCCCAGACGCCCGCTGGCGGCGTTGTCGTCGTCGCGCAATGCTCCGCATTGCTCTCCTCCTCCGCCTTGCCAGCGAACGACTGGACCACCGCTAAAGGCACCAACGCCCCTCGACGAGGCACACGCTCGTTCGTTCGCTTCGGTCGCCCCCCGGCTCGTCCCGTCAGCTCAAAGGCTTCACCCAGCGAGACCATTCGGGTTGTGGCGCGTACCCGGCAGCGTGCCAGGCGCCGTGGGCCTGAGTGTTGTCGTCCAGCACCATCGCGTCCGCACGCGTTCCGCCGTACGACGTGAATCGCTCTTCAGCCAGTGAGATGAGCTGCCGGCCGATGCCTTGGCGACGGTGGGTCGGGGCGACGGCCAGCCGGTACAGATGGCAGCGCCAGCCGTCCCAGCCGACGATGATCGAGCCGACGACGGCTTCGTTGTCCACGGCAACGATCAGGGCGTCCGGATCGCGTGCGATCAGCCGCAGTACGGCGTCGGACGAGTCCGGTGGACGGTGTGCGTCCTCAGCGGCGGTGGCCCAGAACTTCATCACGTCGTCGGCATCGGCCGCGACGGCGTTGCGGTATTCGACCATCAGCCTGCGGTTCGGAAGGTACGGCGGTAATCCTGTGGCGGCACGCCGACTACTCTACGGAAGTGGTGCCGCAACAGCGCAGCCGTCCCGAATCCTGACTCCGACGCGATCTGCTCGATGCCCATCCGCGTCTGCTCCAGCAGGGTTCTCGCCCGCAGGACGCGCTGGGTGGTAACCCATTTCAGCGGCGTCGTCCCGGTCTCGGCGACGAACCGCCGGGCGAACGTCCGCTCCGACATCTGCGCCCGCCGAGCCAGCGCCGGGATCGTGTGGTCGATGGTCAGATTGTCGACCATCCAGTCGAGCACCGGCTGCAGGCTCTCGCCCGTCGACTCGGGCACGGGGACCTCGACGTACTGGCGCTGACCGCCGTCGCGCTGTGGTGGGACGACCATCCGGCGGGCGATCCGGGTCGCGACCGCGCTGCCGAGCTCGCGCCGGACCAGGTGCAGGCAGGCGTCGATGCCGGCCGCGGTGCCGGCGCTGGTGATGATGTTGCCGTCGTCGACGAACAACACATCCGGGTCCAGCTTCGCGGTGGGGAACTGCGTGGTGAACTTGTCGACATAGCGCCAGTGGGTCGTGCACTGCCGCCCGTCGAGCAGGCCGGCCGCGCCGAGCACGAATGCGCCGGAGCACACCGTCAGCAGGATCGCCCCACGTGCCTCGGCTCGACGGAGCGCCTCGAGGATGCGCTCGTCGTACTCGTGCCGCCAGGTGGTCGCCGGGATCCCGATCAGGTCGGCGTCCTCGAGCTCCTCCAGCCCGTACGGCGCGACCACCTGGGAGTGGCTGCTGGTCTGCAGCGGTTCGCCCGGCCGGGTCGAGCACACTTTGAAGTCGAACGGGGGCACACCGTCATCGGTCCGGTCGATGCCGAACACCTCGGCCAGCACGCCGAACTCGAACAGGGCCACGTCCTCCATCAGGACGACGGCGATCTTTTCCAGCATTCCGCCAGTATGGCAGAAATTTGTGGAACTCTGTCAATACTGCCAATGGTGGCTGGATCTGGTTGGTAGCATGATTACTGCCATGACCGGATTGATTCTTCTCGCAGTACTCGCACTGGCCGTGATCGCAGCCCTCGAGCTCAGCAACAGGCGTCACTCCACCGGTCTCGCGACCGGCACACGTGGCTCCTGGGTGACCGACGACCGTGATCTGGCCCGGACCAAGCTGGACCTGCTCGCCCTCGGCGGCGCGGCCCAGCCCCTCAACCACAAGCCCGCGTCGACCCCCGGCACCATCCACGCCATCCACCGGGCGCGCACCCTCACTCACCACGGCCGGCACGCGGCCTGAGCAGGTTGCTCCCGGCGCCACCGGGACACGGCACCGGGACCCAACCCATAAGACCGCCGGGGATCTCCTCCCCGGCGGTCTTTCACGCCCTGGACTTTCACCTGCTCCGACGGCGGTAATTAGGGGGCGGGGGCAACGGACGGTATGGGAGGGTCGGGCCGTGATTGACTACCGGGATGTGAATCGGGCCAGTTGGGACGAACGGGTGCCGGCTCACGTGGCATCACCCGACTACCACGTGAAGCAGTTCGAGGCGGATCCGGAGTACCTCAGCGGCGTGGTCCGGTTCGATGTGCCCAGGCTGGGCGACATTTCCGGGCTGCGGGGTGTGCACCTGCAGTGCCATATCGGCACCGACACGGTTTCGCTCGCCCGGCTCGGCGCCCGGATGAGCGGTCTCGACTTCTCGCCGCCGGCGATCGAGCAGGCTCAGTCGCTCGCGGATCGGCTCGGGCTGCCGGTCGACTTCCATGTCGCCGATGCGTACGACGCTGTCGAGGTGCTCGGCGCGTCGTACGACTTGGTCTATACGGGAATCGGCGCGATCTGCTGGCTGCCGGACATCGCGCGCTGGGCGCGGACCGTCGCCGGCCTGCTGAAGCCGGGTGGGCGGTTGTTCCTGCGCGAGGGTCACCCGATGCTGTGGGCGCTCGACTCGGCGCCGGAGGATCCGGTGCTGAAGCATCCCTACTTCGAGACCGAAGAGGGGATCATCTGGAACGAGGGCGGGACGTACGTCGAGACCGACGTGGAGTTCACCGCGAACACGACCCACGAGTGGAACCACGGCCTGGGCGAGATCATCACGGGGCTGCAGAACGCCGGCCTGGTCTTCGACTCACTCACCGAACACGACAGCTCGCCGTGGAACGCGCTGCCCGGTCTGATGACCGTGGACGAGGCCGGCGAGTGGCGCCTGACCCGCAATCCCCACCGCCTGCCCGCGACCTACACGCTCCAGGCTCACCTGCCGGCTTGATCGCACGCTTCAAGCCCGGCGGCGCGGAACCTCCGCGCTCCGCCGGGCTGAAGCTTGGCCAGAACGAATCGCTAGTGCGCCCCGCCGCGACGCTGCTGCACCTTCTGGAACGCGTCCTTGATCTTGCGCTGGTTCTCAGGCTTGCTGAGCTCGCGCTGCGCGATCTGCGCCAGCTTGGCGACGACCGCACCCTTGACCAACGTCTTCACAAACCCCATCAGGGCCTCCCTACTCTCTTGCCCTAAGACGCTACCGCCCACCGTCAACAAACACCTGCGGGTTCACCCCACGAACCCCCTGTTCCCACCCTGAAGCCCCGATCCGCGGGCCGGTGGATCGAGGCTTCGGCCGGAAAATGTCCGTGGCGTCAGGCACACTGGGACGGTGCCTGAGTTGCCGGAGGTCGAGTCGCTGGCGGGGTTCCTGCGGGAGCGAGCCGTCGGGCGGGCGTTCGTACGCGCGGACATCACGGCGATCAGTGCGCTGAAGACCTACGACCCGCCGATCTCGAGCCTGGTCGGATTGCTGATCGACGACGTACGGCGGCATGGGAAGTTCCTCGACATCGAGGCGCAGGGCGTGCACCTGGTCATCCATCTGGCCCGGGCCGGGTGGTTGCGCTGGAAAGAGGAGCAGTCGACCACGTTGGTGCGGCCCGGCAAGGGGCCGATCGCGCTGCGCACGGTGCTGGACGACGGCTCCGGTTTCGACCTGACCGAAGCCGGCACGCAGAAGAAGCTCGCGGTGTACGTCGTCCGCGACCCGGCCGAGGTGCCCGGGATCGCGCGGCTCGGGCCTGACCCGTTCACGCTGTCGCTGGAGGACTTCAGCGAGATCCTCAAACGCGAGGGCCGCGTGCAACTCAAGGGCGTCCTGCGGAATCAGTCGGTGATCGCCGGCATCGGCAATGCGTACTCCGACGAGATCCTGCACGTCGCCAAGATGAGCCCGTTCAAACCGGCGTCCAACCTGTCCGAGGACGAGCTGCAGATCTTGTACGAGGCGATGCGCGACACCCTCAAGGACGCGGTCGACCGGTCGGCCGGGCTCGCCGTGCAGGATCTGAAGTCGGAGAAGAAGTCCGGTCTGCGCGTGCACGGCCGCAAGGGTGAGAAGTGCCCGGTCTGCGGCGACATCGTCCGCGAGGTCAGCTTCCACGACTCGTCCCTGCAGTACTGCGCCACCTGCCAGACCGGCGGCAAACCACTCGCCGACCGCCGACTGTCGAAGCTACTGAAGTAAGTACGGCGCTGATGCCGAGCGGCGGCCGGCATCGAGTTGGACCCGGAGTTCGCCGGATCCGCTGACGGCCGCCGGCCAGCTGACGGACGCACCCGGTCTGAGGTCCTCGAAGGCCCATCGGCAGCGCCCGGTAGGCAAGGGCAGCACCGCCTCGCCGTGCGCGACCGTACGCCCGAAGTTCGTCACGACGACCGACACTCCACCGTCGGCCGGATGAATCGACGCCACCACCGTCCCCACCGGCGCCACCAGAATCCGCCGTACCGAAGCTGCCTCGACCGTCAACGGAACCACCAGCCCAGCCGGCACGGCGAACGGCCCGACGGTCCGACCGAGATCGGGTACGACGTACGACTGGTGCGCCAGCTCAACCCGCGAATCCCCGTCGGCATCCCCGAACACCCGTACAGCGACGTCCGCGGAGCGGCGGGCGACGAGGTGTGACGTCGCACCGGTCGGGGTGAGCACCCAGACGCCGTCAGCGTGGGCGGTGACGGTGTCGGGCGGGACGATCCGCAGCTTGCCTTGCAGAGCGACGCGGACGATCGAGGCGCCGGAGACGGAGTCAGAGTGGGGCAGCCGGACGACCAGGTCGTCGCCGTCGCGGCGCCAGGTCAGGGCTCTGCCGGTGCCGTCCTCGACGACGTGGCGCGGGGTGGTGGCGAGACCGGGCAGACGTACTTCGTGATTGGCGGGCCGGCGGGTGATCCGGAGTAGCAGCTCGCAGCTGCGCAGCACAGCCTCACCCCAAGGTTGCGGTCCGAACTCGCCGGGGATGCCCTGAATCAGTGCCAACGACCGTCGCCTCCTTCATCTGACATTCGGCAATCGGCCGGGTGCGTGTCAACGCACGATCCACGCCTCGGGCAACCGCCTTCCCACCGCCCGCCCACCACTCCCTCCGCCACCGAAGCCACCGTGCCCGCCGAAAGCCCTCACCACTGAAGCCACCGTGCCCGCCGAAAGCCCTCACCACTGAAGCCACCGTGCCCGCCGAAAGCCCTCGCCACCGAAGCCACTGTGTCGAGTGAAAGGAGTTGGGTGCTGGCCAACCCTTTCCGCAGGCCAGGTGACTTCACTCGAGTGGACCGGCGTGCCCGAGTTGCCTGCATCGGCTGAGATCTGCAGGTGGAAGGTGGGCGGGTTGTGAGCTCTGCCATGATTTAGGCATGTTCCAGAACCAGGAGATTCCGTCGGTCGTGGTGGCCGACTTGGACGATGCCTTGCTGGCCGAGGCGTTCGTATTGGATGTGCGTGAGCCGGACGAGTGGGACCGCGGACACATCGAGGGTGCGAACCACATCCCGCTCGGTGAGCTGCAGGAGCGGGTCGGAGAGGTGCCGCTGGACCAGAAGGTGCTGTGCGTCTGCGCGGTCGGCGGCCGCTCCGGAATGGCAACGCAGTACCTGAACCAGCTAGGCCGCGAGGCCGTGAACCTCGACGGCGGCATGCACGCCTGGCAAACCTCGGGCCGCCCCGTCAGCACTGCCTGACGACACCCGCGACGAACTTGGCACGTCGGGTTCGAGGGTCACCCTCGGCGACCTCGAACCCGGCGACCGTCCGGCAGGGTCGCCTCGACCCGCCAGCCGCCGCCGGGGGTCGGTCCGGCGACCAGCCGGCCACCCAGTTCTTGCACACGTTCCCGCAGCCCGACCAGCCCATGACCCGTGCCGGCCAGACCTGGCCGCTCCTGGATCGAGTGATCGTTCTCGACGCTGACGATCATTTCCCGACCTGCCCCGTTGACCAGCACCCGCACGGCCGCCCCCGGCGCGTAGCGGAGCGCGTTGGTCAGACTCTCCTGGACGACGCGAAAGGCGACCTGGGCGGTCGGAGCGGCCAGGCCATCGCCTTCTCCCTCGAACCGGCAGGACACGTTCAGCCCGCCACGTGCGGCCCGGGTCACTACCTCCTCGATCAGCGACAGATCCGGGCCTCCGACTTCTGTTCCGCCGAGCAGCTCGACGAGCCGCTGCAGGTCGTCATGGCCCTGGCGCGCCGACTCCGCGATGGCGGCGAAGGCCTGTCTGGCCCGGTCCGGGTCATGGTCGACCAGCCGCTGCCCCGCCGCGGCCTGGATGACCATGACGCTGATCGCGTGGCCGACGATGTCGTGCAACTCCGACGCGATCCGGGCCCGCTCACGGCGTACGGCGAGATCGGCGAAGAGCTCGCGTTCCTCCTCCAGCTCCCGGCCGCGCTGGGCCAGCGCGTCGGCTGCCTCCCGGCGTAGCCGCAGGATCGTGCCCGCGAAGAAGCCGGGAACGCTGAACATCACCAACGCGACCGCGCTGGTGTTGCCGAGGATCAGCCAGAGAACAAACAGATACACCACCAGACCGAACCCGACCACCCACGCGGCGCGGCCGGGCCAACCCAAAGCTGCCACCTCGCGAGCAGCGCCATGATCGCGAACGCGGTGTCAGGGAACCAGCCGTAATCGCCGAGCAGAGCGACCAGCAGCCAGGCCGCACCGCCCAGAACGGCGACCAGACGGGGATGCTCCCGCCACCACAGCAGCGTGAGCCCGCTCGCCAGCAAGAGTGCGGTGAAGGCGTTCCCAGCGACCGTGGTCGGCCAGCCGTGGATCGCCGTCGGCAGAGCGGCGACGAGGGCCACGAGGACGACGATCCCTACCCGCTCCAGTCTGTGCACGCGCCGAACCCCCTCGGATCAGCCGAGGACGGGCAACTGGGGCACGGCGCCCGCGCGGCCCCGGGCGACCTTCACGTCGACCGAGCCACCGAGTAGCTTGGCGCGCTCCCGAGCACGGGCGACGGCCGCCTTCAGATCCGCGGCTTTGTCCACCAGGCCGTTCACCCGGATCTCGAGGGCATCGGCCTCGAACCGCACCGCGACCTCGATCGGGGTGTCGGCCTGGTCGGCGAGCGCGGTGATCAAGTGCTCGACGATGCGGTACGCCGAGAGTTCGACCGACGCCGGCAATACCCGGGGGTTGCCCGTCACGGTCAGCCGCGAGCGTCCGGTGCGAAGCCGTGCGAGCAGCGTGTCGAGGTGGGCGACGGTCGGCACCGGCGCCAGGGCCGCGTCGTCGCCGCGGAGCAGACCGACGATCTCACGCATGTCGTCCAGGGTCTGCCGGCTGCGGGACTCGATGGATTCCAGCACCGCCTTCGCCTGCGCCGGCGGGAGCCCGTCCGCCGACTCCGCAGCCGTCGTCAGCTGGGAGAGCCGCTCTTGCAGCAGTCCGTCGAGTTGCTGGGAAAGCAGCGCCCGGTCATCCGCGACCTCCAGCGCGGCACGTTCGTCGCGGAGCCTCCGCAGTTCCGCTTCGCGAACCTCGAGCTCGCGGTTCAGCGCGGTCCGGTGCCGGGCGGCCCGGCCGACACCGAAGACGACCGCCAGGACGGGCAAAGCGAGCAGTACGGCGCCCGGACCGGTGGTGGCATCCACGACCAGCACGAGCACGGTCAGCAAGGAGACGAGCGCGGCGATGATCCACGCAGTCGCGCGCTCGGACACGAGTGCGCCGAGAAACGCCAGTACGAACGCGAGTGGGAGGCCGGCGCCGCAGCGAGTCACCCAGCCGAAGATGACGTCATGCAGCGCCATCACCACGACGGAGACTGTGGTGACGGCGACGACGTTGCGCCGCCACCACAGCACCGGAATCGCGGCGCCGGCGAAGACCGGGATCATCCAGACTGAATGCGAACTCATCGGGTGCGCCATCGACCCCTCCGCGATGGCTGCCCGGACCTGATCGTCGGACGTCCCGATGTTGGACCACATCAGGTAGACGCCGAGCGCGGTGAGGCCTCCCGCGAGTAGCCAGTCACGGACCTTGATGCCGCGACTGTGTCCTTGCTGATTGGCCTCACTCATCACTTGACCCCCTCAGGCGGCCGCGCGCTCGTTGACCACTGCGACACGCGCGGACTGCTTGGTGACTCGATTCTGCACGAGCACGCCGATGCCGTAGAAGAGCGCGATGCCCGGAAGGGCAATCGCCAGGCCGCCCGCGACGGTGTCGATCGACGCGTCCCTGACCAGCATGACGACCTGCAGTACAACGAGGCCGGCGAGCCCCGTCACGTGGTTCCGCCAGGCCCCGGCGAACCGGGCGACGGCGTACGCCAGGGCGAACGCCAGCGGGATGACGACGCCGCAGCGTGTGATCCAGCCGAACGCGGGCAGCGTGACGAGCAGGAAGACCGGCAGGATCGCCCACGAGGTCGTCGAGAGCTGGTGCGGCAGATCCTCGTCCGTCAGCGAGATGTTCTCGTACATCAGGAACGCACCCGCTGCGGTCATGAGGCCGGCCAGCAGATAGTCGAAGGGCCGGATCCCCCTGAAGATTGCGTTCATCGCTTTTCCTTTCCCTCCGGGTCACCCCTGGACCCTGATGCTGCGACGGTAGATTCCGGCGCGCGTCAACCACGTCTGGCGGCAGGACGATTGGCGTCCTCCGCAGGGATGACGGCAGTCGCCAGAGGGATGACCCGCCGGGCACAATCGCGGTGTGTCCGAGAAGATCCGCGTGCTCGTCGCCGACGACCAGACCCTCGTCCGCACCGGCTTCCGGGTGATCCTGGAGGCCGAGGGCGACATCGAGGTGGTCGCCGAGGCGGACACCGGAACCGAGGCGATCCGTCAGGCCCAGCTGGCCGAGCCCGATGTGATCCTGATGGACATCCGGATGCCGGAACTCGACGGCCTGTCGGCCACCGAGGCGATCCGGCGCCAGCCGAACCCGCCGACGATCATCGTCCTCACCACGTTCGACCAGAACGAGTACGTCTACCGCGCGCTGCGCGCCGGTGCGGCCGGGTTCCTGCTCAAGGACTCGCCGTCGACCCGGCTGATTGCCGCCGTACGCGCGGCAGCCACCGGTGACTCGTTGATCGAGCCGGCGATCACTCAGCGGTTGGTGGAGCGCTTCGTCGAGCCCGCAAAGCCGCAGGGTCTGCCCCAGGAGCTGGCCTCGCTGACCGAGCGCGAGCTCGACGTACTGCGGTTGATCGCGCGCGGACTGTCGAACGCGGAGATCGCCGCCGAACTGGTCGTGGCCGAGACGACGGTGAAGACGCACGTCGCGCGGGTGCTGACCAAGTTGCGCGTCCGCGATCGCGTCCAAGCCGTGGTGCTTGCTTACGAGACCGGGTTCGCCGGCGGCCAGTAGTGAGAAAAACCTTCCGATTGAAGCTGGGAGACGTTACTTTGTCACCGGTCGGTTGACCGGCGTACATCTGTGTCTCATGTGGCGGTAGAGCGCACGGCGTCGGATGGCCGCGTCCGTCCACGCTGGGGAGGCTGCTATGTCGCTCTACCGAACTCTGACCACTGCGCTCGGAGTGGGCGGCCTGCTCGCAGGTGCCGCCCTGACTCCGGCCTTCGCTCAACCGCAGGCCGAGCCGCAGCTCATCCCCGATGCCGCGATCGCCGGCGACGGGCTGGTGGCGAGCCGCGAGGACAGCCCGGTCGCGCCGGGCGTGAACTACACGTCGTTCGAGCGCCTGGATCCGAAGGGCTGGCTCCGCGGCGACATCCTCGCCGCCGACCTGGACAAGCACGGCGTGACCGTCGACTACGTCAACACCGGCAAGGTCTCCGGTGGTACGCCGCTCAGCCAGCAACTCGCCCGGAAGGGCGCGATCGCCGGCGTCAACGGTGACTTCTTCGACATCAACGACACCACCGCGCCGCTCGGCGTCGGCATCGAACGCGACGGCCGGCTGATCAACGCACCGGCGGCCGGGCACAACGACACCGCGGTGATCGGCAAGGACGGCCTCGGCCGGATCGCGCAGCTCTTCCTGCAAGGCAGCGCGACCGACGATGACGCGACCAAGCTCGAGCTGACCAACCTCAACTCGCCGACCGTCAACTCCGGCGGCATCGGCCTCTACACGCCGGAGTGGGGCGACGCGGCCCGCACCAGGACCGTCGACGGCCTCCCGACCGTCCGCGAGGTGATCCTTCGCGACGGAGTCGTCGTCTCGTCTGCGACCACTCCGGGCACCACTCCACTGGCCGCGAACGAGCAGGCGTTGATCGGCCGCGAGGCCGGCGCCGAGTCGCTGGCCGCCTTCGAAATCGGCGACAAGGTCGAGGTGCAGTACGGCGTACGCCCGGACGCGGCGGACGTCGCGGTGGGTGTCAGCGGCAACTACCAGCTCGCCAAGGACGGTGTGGTCCCGGCCGACGTTCCGGATGCGGACCTCGCGCCGCGGACCGCGGTCGGCTTCGACGCCGACGGCAGCCGGATGATCCTGCTCACGGTCGACGGACGCGCCACTGGTTCGCGGGGTCTGTCCCTGAAGGAGATGGGCCAGCTGATGATCCGCCTCGGCGCCGACGACGCCCTGAACCTGGACGGCGGTGGTTCGTCGACGATGCTGGCCCGCTCGCCGGGCGAGGCGTCGCCCCAGGTGGTCAACGATCCATCCGACGGCGGTGAGCGGGTAATTCCGAACGGACTCGGTCTGCTTCCGGTCAAGGGTTCAGGCAAGCTCACCGGCTTCCAGATCGAGGCTGCCGGCACCTCGGCCGAGGACGCCGACGCGGACCTGTCCCGCAGCTCCCGCGTCCTGACCGGTCTCAGCCGTGTCCTCACCGCGACCGGCCACGACGAAACCTACGCGCCGGCGACGGGTACGCCGTACTGGTTCGCCGGGAGCAATGTCAGGGTCGACCAGCAGGGTGTGGTGATTGGCCGGAAGGCTGGTGATGCAGTGGTGTCGGCAGTTCGCGGTACGGCGCTCGGCCGGTTCCCGCTGACGGTTCTCGGTACGCCGATCCGGCTGGCGCCGTCGACGCGGCAGGTGTCGTTGTCCGACGCAACCTCCAAGGGCAACTTCTCGATCGACGGATACGACGCCGACGGCTTCTCGACCTGGGTCGAACCGCGCGACGTGACGCTCGCTTACGACCCGGCCATGGTCAAGGTGGTTGCTAAAGGCAATGGATTCGAAGTGAATGCCCTCAGCAACGACGCCGTGTCGACTGTGATCACCGCGAAGGTGGGCGATCTGACCACGCAGCTCAGTGTTACGTCCGGCCTGAGCAGCACGGTGATCGACGAGGTCGACGACCTGTCGCGCTGGGCGGCGAACGCCGTACCGGCCGGAGCGGCGACGGCGTCACGGTCCGCGGCGGAGGGGCACGATGGTGGGCAGGCGATCGCGCTCGACTACTCGCTGACGGGCACTACGGCGACGAGGGCGGCGTACCTCTCGGTGACGCCGCAGCTGACGCTGCCTGGTCAGCCGCAGAAGCTGGGAGCGTGGGTCTACGGCGACGGCAAGGGTGCGTGGTTGCGGGCGAACGCCTACACCGCGGCCGGCGGTTCGCCGCAGACGCTGAACATCGCGGCGTCGGTGGATTGGACCGGCTGGAAGTACGTCGAGGCCGACATCCCGCCGGGGTTGGCGATGCCGCTGCGGTTCTGGCGGATCTACGTCGTGGAGACGGTGCCGACCCGGCAGTACTCGGGCCGGATCATCGTCGACGACCTGACCCTGCGCGGTGCGCCGCCGGTGGACATGGCGCCCGCGGCGAAGGTGGTCGACCCGCTCGTGGTCACGGACGGGACCGTGGCAACGGGCGGCCGGTGGCGCTTCGCTGTCATGTCGGACGCGCAGTTCACCGCGGACGACCCGAACTCCGACTTCGTGAAGCAGGCCCGGCGGACGATCCGCGAGGCACTCGCGCAGAACCCGGACTTCCTGGTGATCAACGGTGACTTCGTCGACCGCGGTTTCGCCAATGACATCGCCTTGGCGAAGCAGATCATCGACGAGGAAGTCGCGGGCAAGGTGCCGGTGCATTACGTGCCGGGCAACCACGAGAGCTACGGGCCCGGCGATCTGTCCGAGTGGACGAAGGTCTTCGGGCCGCCGACCAGCACGTTCGACCACAAGGGGACGCGGTTCATCCTGCGTGATTCGTCGCTCGGGTCGCTGCGAGCGGGTGGATTCGCGCAGATCATGGACCTTCGCAAGCAGCTGGACGAGGCTGCGACCAGCAAGTCGATCCGCAACGTCGTGGTGATGGCGCATCACCCGATCAACGACCCGTCGCCGACCGCCAACTCGCAGCTCGGCGACCGCAAGGAAGCTCAGCTGCTGGTCAAGTGGCTGGCGGACTTCCGGGCTTCGACCGGCAAGGGTGCGGCGTACATGGCGGCCCACGCCGGTACCTTCGCGGCGAGCCGGACGGACGGCGTACTGCTGCCGCTGACCGGCAACTCAGGCAAGGGCCCGGCGTCCGCACCGGACGACGGCGGCTTCACCGGATGGGCGCTGGTCGGGATCGACCCCAAGGCGGGTGCTGCCCCAGCCGGTGAGCGGCAGTGGTCGGCGCCTGAGCGCTCCTGGTTCCAGGTGGAGATGCGCCCGCATGTGGACTCGCTCGAGCTCACCGCTCCCGCGACGCTCCACCGTGGCGAGACCGGCACGGCTGCGGCGACCTTCGTACAGGAGGCTCGCCGGGTGCCCGTGGCTTACCCGGTGTCGTCCGACTGGTGGGGCTCGTCGCTGCTGCACATCGGTCCGGCTCGCACCGCTCCGTTCTGGGCCGTGGCGTCGTACGACCCCTCGACCGGCCAGGTAACCGCGCTGCGTCCGGGCACAGTCCAGCTGGGGGTCACTGTCAACGGGGTCTCCAAGACCGCCACGATCGAGGTCAGTTGGTAGCGTCTTCGGCGTGACTGACGTGAGGGTGCCGCGGCCACTCGTGGCTGGAGACCGGGTGGCCGTGGTGGCGCCGTCGGGGCCGATTCGGCCGGAGCGGCTGGAGATCGGGACGCAGTACCTCAAGGAGTGGGGCCTTGAGGTCGAGGTGATGCCGTCGGTGCTGGCTGGGCACGAGGGGCTGGACTACCTGGCTGCTGAGGACAAAGCACGCGCCGAGGACCTGCGGAACGCCTGGCTGGACTCCAGCTTTCCGGCGGTGTTCTGTGCCCGTGGTGGGTACGGCGTGCAGCGGATGCTCGAGTACGTCGACTTCGACGAACTGGTGGCGCTGCCGAAGTGGTTCGTCGGGTTCAGCGACATCACTGCGCTACACGAGCCGCTGAACGCGCGTGGGCTCGTCACGATCCACGGACCGATGGCTGCCGGGGTGGAGCAGTTGGGCAACGCGGTCGGACGCGAACGGCTGCGCGCGCTGCTGTTCGAGCCGCAGAGCGTCACCGACCTGCTCGATGGTGCGTTGACTGTGGTCGATGGTGTCGCCGAGGGACGCCTGCGTGGCGGCAATCTCGCGTTGCTCGCGTCGAGCATCGGTACGCCGACCTACGCGCCGCCCGCGGGTGTCGTCGTACTGGAGGACGTCAACGAGGACGCATATCGGGTGGACCGGTTGCTGACCCAGTTGCTGCGAGCCGGCTGGTTCGACCAGGTCACCGGCATCGTGGTCGGGGACTTCAGCGAAGCGAGCGACATCGAGGTGGTGGTCGCCGAGCGGCTCGAGCCACTCGGCGTACCGATGGTGGACAGTGTTGCGATCGGGCATGAGGCGCTGAACCTGGCCGTACCGCTGGGACTGCCGGTGCGGCTCGATGCGGCCGCGCGGACCCTCACTCCGCTGTGGTCAGGTGCTCCCGCAGGAAGGTGAAGGCCTTCG
Organism: Kribbella antiqua; assembly: GCF_004345665.1. Classification (GTDB taxonomy): domain Bacteria; phylum Actinomycetota; class Actinomycetes; order Propionibacteriales; family Kribbellaceae; genus Kribbella; species Kribbella antiqua. Next base: position 59,659 of record NZ_SLWR01000007.1, on the reverse strand, counting down.
GGTAGGCGTCGAGCTTGTTGTCCAGCTTGGCGAGGCCGTGGCCCTCGTCTGAGTAGACGAGCAGCTGGCAGGGGATGTCTCGCTTGGCCAAGGCCTCGGTGATCTGCTCGGCCTCCGACAGTGGCACCCGCGGGTCATTGGCGCCATGGATGACGAACAGCGGTGCGCGGATGTCGTCGACTCGGCTGAGCGGACTCGCTTCCTCGAGGAAGTCCCGGTCGGTGGCCAGGTAGCCGTACTCGCGTTCGCGGGTCGCTCGCCGGTAGTCAGAGGTGTTCTCCAGGAACGTCACCAGCGAGGCGATCCCGACGATGTCCACACCGGCTGCCCACAGCGTCGGCTGGAACGCGAGACCGGCCAGCACCATGTAGCCGCCGTACGAACCACCCCACAGCGCCGCACGAGAAGGGTCGAGGCCGATCGACGGCAGCCAGGCGTGGATCGCGGCCAGGTCCTTGACCGAGTCCAGCCGCAGCTCCCGGTCGTCCAGCGAGTACCAACGCTTCCCGTACGACGCTGAGCCGCGAACGTTCGGTACGACGACCGTGTGGCCCTCTGCAGCGAGTGCGGCGACCACCGGGTTCCAGTTGCGCATGGCCGCGCCCTCGGGACCACCGTGCACGTGGACGATGGTCGAACCCAGGTCAGGCCCGGTCGGACGGTAGACGAACACCGGCACTTGCTCACCGTCGAACGACGGCACTCGATAGCTCTCCGGATGCGTCAGCTCAGCGGGCAGCTCCGGCATCCCAGGCGGTCGCATGGCAACCACCTCGCCGCTCGCCAGCGTGTAGCGGTACACAGTCGGCGGCTCGACCGACGAGCCGTAAGTCAGCACCGCGAAGGAGCCGTCGGGCGACCACAGCGGGTCCGGAGTCATCATGGCCCGCGCTGCCGTACCGCCCGCAGGCAGATCGAGTGGCGCGACCAGTGCGCCGTCCGCAAGCTTGTGCAGCTCCAACGACACGACGCCGTCGTCTGTCACCGCCACCAGCAGGTGCTCGCCGTCCGGGCAGACCCAGCCGGCCAGGTCGCGCTCGTCGTCCACCAGCAGGTCTGACCAGGCCGCAGCGTCGAGGTCATAGCGCCGTACCGCCAACCGGTCCCGCCCCGCGTTGCTGGAGACGACGAACCCGGAGGAGTCCGGCAGCCACGACACCGCCTGCTGGTCGTTGTGAGCGTCGTACGGTGTGAGCTCGGTGACGGCTCGGCTGGTCGTATCCACGAGCAGGAGCTGCATGGAGTTCGCCGGGGCACTGGCCAGCGACAGCACGACCCACTTGCCGTCCGGGGACGGCTTGACGCCCATCACCCAGCCGCCGCCTTCGTACACCACTCTCTCGACTCCGGTGGACAGCGCCCGCGCCACCAGGTCGAAGTCGGTCCCATTGCGCCGGTTGGTCGTGTACAGCACGCGATCCGGCTTGGCGTCGACCGGGTTGTGCTTGAACGCGCGGTCGTGGACAAGCGCCACGAGGGCTGGCGGCGCACTCTGGTCATCCAGGTCGAGCATGGACAGCTGACCGCGCTCGCTGCCGCCGAAGTCGTGTTCGACGACGACCCGGCTGCTGCCCGGGACGAACCGCGCAGTCCGGACGGTGTCGTCGAGTGCGGTGAGCGCCCGCCAGGACCCGTCCGGCATCACTTCGTTGATCTGCCTGGTGCCGGTCCCGTCGTACAGGACCAGCAGGCGGCCTTCGTCGTCGACGTCGAGGGCCATCGTCGTGGGCAGCGAGAAGAAGTCCGTCAGCACGCTTCATCCTCACACGTCAGCGGTCAACTGGTCAGGAATCAAGAAGCTCCGATCGCCCAGCCGCCATAGCGTGATGGACATGGCATCCATCGAATTCGTCACCCTCGACGTGGCCGACATCACGGCCGCCAACCGCTTCTACACCGCCGCTTTCGGGTTGGACACGCAGCTGCGCCTGCGGGCCTCGGAAGCACCCACCTCCGGCTTCCGTGGCTTCACCCTGGCGCTCACGGTGTCCCAGCCGGCCAACGTCGACAGCCTCATCAACGCCGCGCTCGAGGCCGGCGCCACCACGCTCAAGCCCGCCACGAAGTCGCTCTGGGGGTACGGCGGCGTCGTACAGGCGCCGGACGGTGCGATCTGGAAGGTCGCGACCTCGGCCAAGAAGGACACCGGCCCTGCCAGCAAGCAGATCGACGAGTTCGTGGTCCTGCTGGGGGTCGCGGACGTGGCCGCGAGCAAGAAGTTCTACGTCGACCAGGGCCTTGCCGTGGGGAAGAGCTTCGGCCGCATGTACGTCGAGTTCGCGTCGAGTCCCGTCAAGCTGGCGCTGTACAAGCGGCGCGCGCTTGCGAAGGACCTCGGCGTCTCACCTGAGGGCACCGGGTCGCACCGGCTCACGATCGGCGGCGGGGCCTTCACCGACCCGGATGGCTTCGCCTGGGAGACCGCCTCACTGGCGGCCACGCCCTGAAGGGTGCGGCGGTCAGCCGGATCAGCTGACCGCCGCACATCTGTCACCCGTGCCAGGAACGCCAAAGCGCCGCATAGGGGCCCTGGGCATCCACCAGTTCGTCGTGGCCGCCCAGTTCGACGATCTTGCCGTCCTCGACCACGGCGATCACGTCCGCATCATGCGCGGTGTGCAGCCGGTGAGCGATCGCCACCACGGTCCTGCCTTCCAGCACGCCGGCCAGCGACCTCTCCAGATGCCGAGCCGCCCGCGGGTCCATCAACGAGGTCGCCTCGTCCAGCACCAGCGTGTGCGGGTCCGCCAGCACCAGCCGCGCCAGCGCGACCTGCTGCGCCTGTGCAGGCGTCAGCGAGATCCCACCGGAGCCCACCTCGGTGTCCAGCCCGTTGCCGAACCCGGCGACCCAGCCGTCGGCGTCGACCGACCGCAGCGCTTCCCACAGGTCGGCGTCGGTCGCGTCCGGCCTGGCCAGCCGCAGGTTGTCCCGGACGCTGCCCACGAACACGTGGTGCTCCTGGTTGACCAGGGCCACATGACTGCGGACCTGCTCGGCCGACATCTTGTCGAGCGCGGCACCACCCAAGGTGATGTCGCCGACCCGCGGCGAGTAGATGCCTGCCAGCAACCGGCCGAGTGTGGATTTCCCTGCTCCTGAAGGGCCTACGAGCGCAACGCGGGCACCCGGCTGCACAGTCAGCGTGACGCCGTGCAGTACGTCCCGGCCTTCCAGATAGCCGAACCGTACGTCGTCCGCCAGCACAGTCCGGCCCTCGGGCTCGGTCTCGTCACCGACTGCCGCCGCCTCGACCTCACGAACCCCGACCAGCCGTGCCAGCGACACCTGCGCAACCTGGAGCTCGTCGTACCAGCGGAGCATCATGTTGACCGGCTCCACCAGCATCTGGATGTACAGCGCACCTGTGGTGAGCGCGCCGACGGTGAGCCAGCCCTGAATGGCGAAGCCGCCGCCGATCACCAGTACGGCGACCAGCGCGACGCAGTGGGTCATGTTGATCACCGGGAACAGGACCATCCGCAGGAACAGCGTGTACCGCTCCCAGGCGACCCACTGACCGATCCGGGTGTCACCGAGCTGGATCCGGCGGTCGCCGAGCCGGTGCGACTCAACGGTGCGGCCGGCGTCGACGGTCTCGGCCAGAGCCGAGGCGACTGCGGCGTACCCGGCCGCCTCCGACCGGTACGCCGACGGCCCGCGCCGGAAGTACCAGCGGACGCCGAAGATCAGGATCGGCGCCGCGATCACCACCGCGATCGCAAGCTCCGGCGCGGTCACGATCAACGCACCGATCAGCAGCGACGCCCAGATCACCGCGATGGTCAGCTGCGGTACGGCGTCCCGCATGGCGTGCGACAGCCGGTCCACGTCCGTGGTGATCCGGGACAGCAGGTCACCCGTCCCGGCCCGCTCCAGCACGCCAGGCGGCAGCCCGACCGCCCGGACCAGGAAGTCCTCCCGCAGGTCGGCCAGCATCTCCTCACCCAGTACGGCGCCGCGCAGCCGCGTGAGCCGGACGAACACCGTCTGGACGAGTAGCGCGCAGACGAAGCCGATGACGACGTACGGCAGGTCGACGTCGCGCTCGCCGCGGGACAGCTTCTCCACCACGTTGCCCAGCAGCCAGGGCCCGACCATGCCGCTCAGCGCTGCCGCTGCGTTCACCAGCGTCAGCCAGGCGAACGCACGGCGGTGCCGGCGGAACAGGGTCTTCAGGTAGGCGCGAACGGTTGCCTTGCCGGCGACGGGCAGGCGCTCTATCTCCTGCGGTGCCGCCGGGTCGTACAGAGGGCGCTTCACGCCGACTCCTCGAAGGTTGGTTCGTCTTCACGAGTGACGACCGCGCGGTAGCGCGGGTTGGTGTGCAGCAGTTCGTGGTGGGTGCCAACGGCATCGACCTGGCCGTCCGGCACGAACACCACCCGCTCCGCGCGGTCCAGCATCAGTGGGCTGGAGGTGAACACCACAGTGGTCCGGCCGGATCGCAGCAGCCGCAGCCCGTCGGCGATCCGGGCCTCGGTGTGCGCGTCCACCGCACTGGTCGGCTCGTCCAGCACGAGCACCGGCGGGTCGACGTACAGCGAACGAGCCAGTGCCACCCGCTGCCGCTGGCCACCGGACAGTGAACGTCCACGCTCGGTCAGCACGGCCTGCATCGGGTCCGACACACCTGCAGGCAACGACTGACGCAGTACGTCGAGAATGTCCGCGCACTGCGCCGCTTCGAGCGCAGCCACAGCAGGGACCGCACCACTCGCCGGCACGTCGAACAGCTCCCGCACCGTGCCAGACAGCAGCACCGGGTCCTTGTCCTGCACCAGTACGACGGTGCGCGCCGACTCGAGCGGGATGTCGTCCAGCGCGACGCCGTCGAGCAGCACAGACGCCTGCCCGTCCTCTGCGTGCGGGCTGTGACCACCCAGCCGGTCGGCGAACCGGCCACCAGCGTCCGGGTCGCCGCACACGATCGCGGTGAAGCTGCCGGCCGGCACGTGCAGACCGGAGACCGGGTCGAGCAGGTCACCATCCGGCAGCTGGGCCTCGGCGGTGCCCATGTGCTCGTCGGTCCGCTTGAGCGACAGCACCCGAGCCGCCCGGCGCGCCGACACCTTCGAGAAGATGAACGCGCTCGCCGTCTCCTCGAACGTGTGCAGCGGCACCAGCATGAAGGTGATGAACCCGTACGTCGTGACGAGTTCGCCGACGGTGATCCGGTTGGACATCACCAGCCGGACACCCATCCACACGATCAGCACCAGGAACAGCCCGAACATCAGCACCTGCAGCGCGGAGATCAGCGACCACATGCGAGCACTGCGGACCGCGCTGGCCCGGTAGTCCTGCGAGGCCGAGCGGTAGCGGTCCAGGAACAGCTGCTCGCCACCGATGCCACGCAGCACCCGCAGACCGGCCACGGTGTCGGCGGCCAGCTCGGTCGCCCGGCCACCCTTGGCGCGCTGGGCATCGGCCCGGCGCTCGGCCGGACCCATCAGCGGCACGATCGAGAACGCCAGCACCGGTACGGCGATGGCGACGATCAGACCGAGCTGCGGCTCATAGAGCAGCAGCCCGACAACGACGGCGAAACAGGTCAGCAGCGCGGCGGTGAACCGGCCGAGGACCTCGACGAACCAGCCGATCTTCTCGACGTCGCCGCTGCTGACGGCGACGACCTCACCGGCGGCGATCCGCCGGGTCAGCAGCGAGCCCAGCTCCGCGGCCTTACGGAACAGCAGCTGCTGCAGGCGTGACGCCGTACTGATCCAGTTGGTCACGACGGCCTTGTGGAAGAAGGAGTCGGCACCGGCCTGGGCCGCGCCGAACGCGAGCAGCAGGGCACCGGACAGGAACAGCTTCGACCAGGACTTGTCGATCACCGCCTGGACGGCAAGACCGACAGCGATCGGGGAAGCGGCGATTCCGCCGAAGAACAGCAGGCCCCAGAGCACTGCCACGGCCTGGCCGCGCAGCTGCTGGTGCTCCAGCCAGAGGATGAGTCGGAGACCGGACCGGGTGTCCGGCACACCCGGGTCGGCGAACGGAATGAGGCGCAGCGACATGACGTCCCACAGAAGGCATAGAAGGAGTGAAGAAGGCACCTGACCAGGCGAATGGATCAAGCCTAGGCGGCGCCGCCGACAGTTCGCCAACGCTTTTCAGCCTGTGGTCCATGCCGGTATCCCGAGGGCTGAGATCTGGCTAGTACAGTGTTCAACGAGAGGAGTCCGGTGCCTGAGTTGAGTCGCGGTCGACGGTTGCTGGTACTCGGGATCTGCTGTCTCAGCCTGTTCATCGTCGGGCTGGACGCCACCATCGTGAACCTCGCGCTACCGGCCATCCGGTCCGACCTGAACGCGGACGTCTCCAAACTGCAGTGGACCATCGACGCCTACACGCTGGTGCTGGCGAGCCTGCTGATGGTGTCCGGCTCGACCGCCGACCGGGTTGGGCGGCGGCGTACCTTTCAGCTCGGGCTGGTGCTCTTCGGCGTCGGCTCGCTGTTGTGCGGGTTCGCGACGTCGGCAGACCTGCTGATCGCGTTCCGGATGCTGCAGGCGGTCGGTGGGTCGATGCTCAATCCGGTGGCGATGTCGATCATCACGAACACCTTCACCGATCCGCGGGAGCGAGCGCAGGCGATCGGGGTCTGGGGTGGCGTGGTCGGGCTGAGCATGTCCGTCGGGCCTGTAGTCGGTGGGGCGCTGGTGGACTCGGCTGGCTGGCAGTACATCTTCTGGATCAACGTGCCGGTCGCGCTGGCCGCTCTGGTGCTGACTGCTCTCTTCGTGCCGGAGTCACGGGCCGCGGTGCCGCGGCGGATCGATCCGGTCGGGCAGGTGCTGGTCGTGCTGCTGCTCGGCGGACTCACGTACGGGATCATCGAGGGACAGCGGGCGGGCTGGGGATCGCCGCTGATCATCGGGTGTTTCGTCCTGACCGTCGTTGCTTTGATTGGGCTCGTGCTCTACGAGCGGCGGCGGGTGGAGCCGTTGCTGGAGCCGCGGTTCTTCCGGAGTGCGCCGTTCTCGGGAGCGACGCTGATCGCGGTCGCCGGATTCGCGGCGCTGTCGGGGTTCCTGTTCCTGAATTCCCTGTATTTACAGTCGGCGCGCGGATTCTCGGCGTTCCATGCCGGGTTGCTGACGTTGCCGATGGCGGCGATGACGGTGGTGTTCGCGCCGGTGTCGGGCTGGCTGGTTGGGCATCGCGGGCCGCGGCTGCCGCTGGTGGTTGCCGGGGGCATGCTTACGGTGTCCGGGCTGGTGTTGTCGCGGCTGAGCCTGTCGACCTCGACCGTGGAGCTGCTCGGCGGTTACCTGCTCTTCGGCCTCGGCTTCGGGATGCTGAACGCGCCGATCACGAACGCCGCGGTGTCCGGGATGCCGCGGTCACAGGCCGGCGTCGCGGCCGCGATCGCGTCGACCAGTCGCCAAGTCGGTGCATCCCTCGGTGTCGCGATTGCCGGCACTGTCCTCACTGCGCGACTCACCGGCGCACTCGAGACCGGCTTCGTCGACGCCGCCCGCTTGTGCTGGTTCATCATCGCCGGCTGCGGCTTGCTGGTGCTCGTGCTCGGCCTGATCACCACCGGCGCGTGGGCACGTCGTACTGCTGCTTCGGTCGCAGAGGATCTCGTCAAGACTCGGTGATGCCGGCGCGGGCGAGGGCTTTGAGGCGGCCGCGGAGGATCTTCTGGCGGCGCTCCTCGTCGGGGAACAGGTCGACGTACGCCGATCCCTTCGCGGCCAGCAGGTCGTCGTCGAGGCGTCGTACGGTTCCGGCTGGGAAGCGGTGGGTCATCGCCGACTGGACCGCGGCGCTGTCGATGCCGGTGAGCAGGTCGGTCAGCTGCTCCTCGGTCGTGACGCCGAGCTGGGCGAGGACGCTGAGGATCCAGGCGTAGTGGTTCGTCTTCGCGTGCGGCGCGTCCGGGTAGCGCCGGGTCAGGTACGTCGTCAGTGTCGCGGTGGTGAGGTCGCGCGGCGCCTTGTCCGATTCGGACGCCGCCAGCTCGCGGTAGAGCCGGTCGATCTCGGTGAACTCGTTGTCGGCCAGCTCCATCAACGCCGCCGCCAGCAGGAACCGCCGGTCGAACTCGGCCTTGCGGTCCGCCGGGATGTCCAGCTTGTACCGGATGTCGTGCTCGAACTCGGCCCACGCGTGCTGAACCGCCGTACGCACCTGAATCTCCATCACCAGATTCTTCAGTACGGCGTACTCCGGCAGCTCCCGGCGATGCGCGTTGAGCCGGACCAGGTAGTGCTTGCTCGCGTACCCGAACACGCCCTGCGCCCGGGTGTGCGCGCCCATGTCGGTGTGCTCGACGATCTCGAACTCGGCCTCGATCACCTCACACACCCGGTCCACCGCCTCGACCAGGAACGTGATCACCCGGGCCGCCACCAGGTCGGTGATCTGGTTCAGCGGGTCGTCGTACTTCGGCCGGGCCGGATCGTCCGGGTTGGGTTTGGCCGCCTTGGCCAGAAAGGACTCGGGATCCTTCGCCCTCGCGGTCGCACTCAGGTAATTGATGCCTTCCTCCTCGCCGATCAACTCGTTGATCAGCGCCTCCAGCTTCCGCGCACCCCCGACGTACTGCTGATGCACCCGCTCGTACAGGGCCCCCGCCTGCCGAGCCCACTCCACCCGCCCAACCATGGTTGGACGATAGTGCGCCGCCGGGCCGGATGGTGTCTCGACTCGTCTACCAAAATCTAGGAAAAAAACTAGAAAGCTGTAGACAGTGGTCGCGACACGCTCTCGGGGTGGCTAGCGAAATCTAAGGAAAACGCTAGATGCGCTCATACAGTGAAAGCATGGATCCGATCCGGAATCCCTACGCGCCCGGCGCCGGTCAGCGGCCGCCTGAGCTGGCCGGACGCGACATCGAGGTGCGGCAGTTCGAGGTGGTTCTCGAACGTGTCGCGGCAGGCAGACCGGAACGGAGCCTGGTGCTGAGCGGGCTCCGGGGTGTGGGTAAGACGGTGTTGCTGAACACCTTGCGGAGCCAGGCGATCAAGCGGGCCTGGGGCACCGGGAAGATCGAGGCACGGCCGGACCAGAGCATCCGGTTGCCGATCGCGCAGGCGCTGCACACGGCGATGCGCGAGCTGGGACACCGGCACCGGGACGACGAGAAGGTTGACGAGTTCAGTTCGGTGCTGAAGGCGTTCGCGCTGCGGACCGCGGCGAACGACCGGAAAGGCATCCGCTGGCACCCGCCGGTCGATGTGGCCGCGGCGAAGGGCCGGGCCGACTCCGGTGATCTGGAGATGGACCTGATCGAGCTGTTCACCGACGCGGCCGATCTCGCGGGCGACCTGTCCGTCGGCGTCGGGCTGTTCATCGACGAGATGCAGGACATCAGCGCCGACGACCTCTCCGCGTTGTGCGCCGCGTGCCATGAGATCTCGCAGCAGAGCGCACCACTGGTCGTCGTCGGGGCCGGCTTGCCGCATCTGCCCGCCGTACTCTCGGCCAGCAAGTCCTACTCCGAGCGCCTCTTCCGCTACATCCGCGTCGACCGCCTGGCCCGGGACGCGTGCGACCGGGCGCTGATGGTCCCCGCCGAGAGCGAAGGAGTCCAGTACGACGACGAGGCGCTGGACGAGCTGTATGCGCAGACCGACGGCTACCCGTACTTCGTCCAGGCCTTCGCCCACGCCACCTGGGACCACGCCCCGACCTCACCGATCACCATCACGGACGTCGCCGTCGCCGCCCCCGAAGCATCCGCCGAACTCACCGTCGGCTTCTTCGGCTCCCGGTACGAGCGCGCCACCCCGGCCGAACGCGAATACATGCGCGCCATGGCCGAACTAGGCATCGGCGTCGACGATGGCTCCGTCCCCACCGCCGAAGTCGCCAGCACCCTCAACCGCAAACCCCAATCCCTCTCCCCCGCCCGCGACGGCCTGATCAAGAAGGGCCTGGTCTTCTCCGCCGAACGCGGCACCGTAGCCTTCACCGTCCCCCACTTCGGCAAATTCCTCCGCACCCGCACAGCCTGATCCCCCACGCGTGCTACGCCCGGAGCCTGGGCTGATTGGGGTTCGCTGTGGCTGGGTCGTGTTGGGGCTGGTGGGGTGGAGTCGCCGGACTGCCGGGCCGGCTTGGCTGTCCCGCGGAAGCTTCGTCCGGCAGGCGCCGGATTTAGTTGCCCTAGGCAACTGGTGGTCCGACATCCGGGCAGATTGCGGCAGGCGCCGGAACCTCGACCACCAAACCGGGACCGTGAACACCTGGTCAGATGTCCGAGCTCTCCACTTCTTGTCCCAACCAGAGGCGATCGCCCGGTTCCGGCGCGAGAATCCCGCCATCCGGACAAAACCGGCCACATCCCGGGCGGAGCCCCCATCCACCCGACTCGATGGCGGGTTGTTTCACCGCTAGCCCCAAACAAAGGGCCGTCGCATAACCCGCTATCGGACCAGACCCGGCCGCCAGAATCGCCTGATCGAAGACTGCTCTTTCAGGTAGTGGGTTGGGGTCTGTAGGGTGAAGCGACATGACCACCCGTCGGACTGGCCAGCGGCCGGTTGCGGCTGCGCGGAAGTCGCAGGGTGGGCGGCACAGCCGGAAGATGTCGTACAAGGCGCAGTGGTTTTCGGTGACGGCGTTGGCTGTGCTGGGGACTGTGATGGTGGCGCATCCGGATGCGATGGACCGGCGGAGTCTTGCGGCCGAGGTAGTGGCCGGCGCTGAGTTGCCGACGGTGGAAGTGCCGGTGGTCACACCGACGCCGGTTCCGACGCCGACGCAGAAGTTCACCCAGCCGTTGCGTCCGGCACCGACTCTGACCCGGCAGCCGAAGGGGTCGAAGCCGAATGTCACCGTCTCCACCGGCAAGCTGGCCGTGGTACCGGGGTTCAACAAGGCGAGTGGCGTTCGGGACAAGCTGACCTACCGGGTCGAGATCGAGCAGGGGCTGTCGGTCAACGGTGCCGCGGTCGCGGCGGCCATCCACAAGACGCTGACGGACCCGCGCGGCTGGCAGGCGATGCATCCGGTCAGCTTCGAGCGGACCGACAAGGTAGACGCCGACCTGCGGATCATCCTCGCCACCCCGACCCTGACCGACAAGCTGTGTCTGCCGCTCGACACCGGCGGTGAGGTGTCCTGCCGGGTCGAGGACCGCGTCGTACTGAACGCCAAGCGCTGGACGTACGCCGTCCCGGCCTACGCGGGCGACGTCGCCCTGTACCGCGCGTACCTGGTCAACCACGAGGTCGGGCACGCGCTCGGGCACGGCCACTCCACCTGCTCCAAGGCGAAGACCCCCGCGCCGGTCATGATGCAACAGACCAAAGGCCTCGGTGGTTGCCTCCCGAACGCCTGGCCCACGATCAAGGCAACCTGAGCTGTCCGTGAGAAGCTGAGTCCGACGGGAGGGAGCAGCGATGTCGTCACAGGATTTCCCGACCTACGGCCGCGGCGAAGAGCCCGCCGAGCAGCCCGCCGAGGAGCACCACTACGCGCCACCTTCGCCGTACGGCGGTGGCACCTACGGCACCGGCCCCCACGGAGAGCAACAGTCGGGTCACTACGCTCAGCCCCAGCCTGGTGCCTACAACACACCCCAGTACGGCGCTCCCCCGCAAACTCGGCCTGGCCAAGCAACGCAGCCCGGCCAGCCGATCTACGGCCAGCCTGCACAGCCCGGTGCGCCGACGTACACGCAGCCGCCCGTCTACCGCCCCGGCCACCCGTACGGCGCCCCCGTGCACCCGCAGCAGCACCAGATCCCGACGTACGGTCGTGAAACCCCATCCCGCGACCCCCGAGCCGCCCGCGTCCTGCTCCTCGCCACGATCATCGCGGCCGTCTACGGCTTGCTGGTCGTGTCGGTCCAGCGTGTCGCCCTCCGCGAGATCTCGCAGGCCCCAGGCTCGCCGCTCAACCACCCCCTGCGCACCGATGTCATCGACACCATCGGCCAGCTGCTGCTCCTGCTGGTCGGCGCCGCCGCCATCGGCATGTGGACCCGCGACGTGCTGTCCCGTCGCAAGGCCGGCCGCCAGCCGGAATCCGCCGAGCTCGGCGGACTCCTCCTGGTCGGTGTCTCGCTGGTCCCGATCCTCGTCTGGTTCGTGATGGTCTTGTCCACCGGCATGGGCGCCGTCGACGAATCGATCGACCGACTGCCCACCGCCTACGGCTGGGGCGGCATCGGCCTCCTGATCCTCGCTGTCGGCCTGTTCCTCGGCTACCGCGAGCTCAAGCCCGATGTCCCCAACGCCGTCGTCCAGGCCGCTCCGGCCAGGCCACCCTGGGAGTGAGTACGCCGGTCGTCCTGGTCCCGGGCCTCGGCCTCGGTCGGGAGTCGTACGCGCCAACCGTCGAGCACCTGACGACGCCGTACCAAGTGATGACGCTGCCCGGGTACGGCGAGCCGGCCGGGTCGCGTGAGGACCTGCATCCGCAGGCCCTCGGTGCGGCGCTGGCCGAGAAGATCCGGGAGCGGTCGGTACTGGTCGGGCACTCGGCCAGCTGCCAGATCGTGGTGGAGACGGCTGTTGCTTACCCTGAGCTCGTCCACGCTCTTGTACTCGCGGGACCGACCGGAGACATCCACGCCGCGAGCTGGCTCGACCTGACGGCCCGCTGGCTCGGATCGGCGCTGCCGGAGTCACCACGCCTGATCCCGTTGGTTACTCCGCAATACGCGCGTACAGGGTTCTCGGCCATTGCCCGGGCGGCGGAGGCAGCCAGGAAGCACGACCTGGCCGCTGTGATCAGTCGGGTGAAGGCACCGGTGGTGATCGTCCGCTGCAGGCATGACCAGCTGTCACCCGCCGAGTGGACAGAGCGACTGGCCGAGCTGGCTCACGGTGAGGCACGGACCTTCGACACCGGCTCACACATGCCACCGCTGACCAACGGCCCAGAACTCGCCGCTCTCATCCAGCGAGCAGCCGCCGCGCCGAGTCCGCAGTGAAGCGCTATCGTTGACGCGGTAACAAACCTCTGCGGGAGCTCGCACCAAGCGCGGGCTGAGAGGGCGACGCGAGGGTCGCCGACCGCCTGAACCTGACCGGGTAATGCCGGCGTAGGGAGCGGGTCACCATGACCAGTACTGCTGTTCGTCCTGCCAGCAACACCGAGGCGCCGCTCGTCCTGACCACGGACGCTCCACGGACTCTCGGCTTCCTGGACCAGTTCACCCTCTGGGGGAACCTCGGTATCTCGCTGTTCGGCCCGGTGACTGGTGCGCTGGTCGCGGCGTATACGGGTTCGCTCGCGCAAGGTCTGCTCGCGGTCGTGGTCGGCTGCGGGATCGGTGCGCTGGTGCTCGGCGGCTCAGCCGTGTTCGGTTCGCAGACGGGTGCGCCCGCGATGGCCAGTCTGCGCGGTCTGTTCGGCCGCCGCGGCTCGATGGCGCCGACCGTACTGAACATCGCGCAAAACATCGGCTGGGCGACGATGGAGATCATCGTCATCTCGCAGGCCGCGGTCGCGGTGACGAGTGAGCGCTGGCGCTGGTTGTTCGTCGTACTGGCCGGGCTGATCGCGACGACGATGGCGGTCCGGCCGCTCGGCAGTGTGAAGCTGCTGCGCAAGTTCATGGTCTGGCTGGTGCTGATCGCGTCCGTGTACCTCTTCGTGCAGGTCCTCAGCAAGCCGGTCCACGACCTTCCGCAGGACGGTGTCTTCGGCTTCTGGCCGGCCGTCGATCTTGCTGCCGCCGGTGTGGTGTCGTTCGCGCCGCTGGCCGCCGACTACACCCGGCACTCACGCACGAACAAGGCCGCCTTCGCCGGGTCGGCTCTCGGTTATGGGATCGCCGCGATCGTGTACTACGCACTCGGCGTCTTCGCGGTGGCGACGTTGCAGACCAACAGCACGGACGTGATCACCGCGCTCGTCACCTTGCCGGCCGGTGCGATCGCGTTGTTCGTCCTGCTGGTGGACGAGGTCGACGAGGCGTACGCGAACGTCTACTCGACCACGATGGCCGCGCACAACCTGATCGGTCACGTCGACCGGCGCTGGATCTCGGTCGGCATCGGCGTGCTCGCCACCGGACTCGCGCTGTTGGTTGACCTGGGCAACTACACGCAGTTCCTCTACCTGATCGGCTCGGTCTTCGTCCCGCTGTTCGCGGTCGCGATCGCCGACTTCTTCGTGGTCAGCAAGCGGAACTGGGACGTCTCCGGTACGGCGCGCTTCCGCTGGCAGCCGGCCGTCGCCTGGCTGATCGGCTTCGTCGCCTACCAACTGGTGAACCCCGGCACGGTCGAAGGCTGGTCCCCGTTCTGGCTCGACCTCCAGCAGCGCATCTTCAACCACCAGCCCGTCCCCGGCTGGCTCGGCGCCACGTACACCTCCATCGTCATCTCCATGCTCGCCGCCATCCTCCTCGGCCGAGTACGCCGCCCCACCCCGGCCCAGCCCGTTTGATGGGTCCACCAGCCAAATGGCGGGTTCCCCGCCCGCATGCCGGCGGCGAACCCACAAACTGATGGGTGAACCCATCAAATGACCGTGGGCGGGGTGCGGCGCCGGGCTGACGACTGGCACTGACCCGCACGGGCCGAGATACTTGCGCCCATGCTGAACTCCGCACTGCGCAGCCGGGCCGAGTATGCGGAACTCGGGGCCGACGGTCTGGCCGCGCGTACGACGCCCGAGCGGGACGCGGCGACCATCAAGGCCGTCGAGGAGCTCCTGGTGGGGCGCGAGACAGTGCTCGACCTGTGCTGCGGGTACGGCCGGATCGCGCTGCCGCTGGCCCGATCCGGGAAGGTGGTCCACGCGCTGGACATCTCGCCGAACCTGATCGAGGCCGGCCAGGCGAAGGCAGCCGAGGAAGAGCTGTCGATCGAGTGGGCGGTCGGCTCGATGACGGACCTGCCGTACAAGTGGGACTCGTTCGACGCAGTGATCTGCCTGTGGACCGCGTTCCACGAACTGTTCGCCGAGGACGAGCAGATCTCCACCATCTGCGAGATCTCCCGGGTGCTGAAGCCGGGCGGCATGGCGATCATCGAAGGTCCGGTCTGGGGTCCGGCGACCGCGGCCGAGATCGCCAACGGGATGCGGCAGGGGCCGGAGCACCGGATCGTCACCACCGAGCACTTCGGCACCAGCAGCGTGCACTTCATCCACGACGAGATCAGCTACGGCCGGCTCTGCGCCGCCGCCGGAATCGAGGACTACAAGGTCTACAAACGTGAATGGGGCGGCCGTCGCCGGCTCATCCTCGAGATCCACCAGCCGGGAAATTAACTGACGCGTCAGAAACCTTCTCAAACGTATTACCGGAAAATTCCTGACCGGCCGGGATCCCTTACAGGGCAGGGAAAACAAGAAGCAGATCCCCACTCCACACTGGGGATCTGCTCCTTTGTTCTTTTAGTGTAAATCCATTCAGCAAGCGGCGGGAAACGTCAGCTTTTCGATTCAAGATTCAGCAGGAACCGCTTCGCGTCCAGCCCACCGGCGTATCCGGTCAACGCTCCGCTCGAGCCGATCACCCGGTGACAGGGCAGTACGACGCACACCGGGTTCGCGCCCAGCGCCGTACCGACCGCCCGGGCCGCGCGAGGTTTGTGGATCTCACCGGCCAGTCGCCCGTACGTCGTGGTGTGGCCGTAGCTGGTGTGGACCGGCAGATCGCTGAGCACGATCCGCTGAAACGGCGTCGCCAGGGCGAGATCCACCTCCAGGTCGAATTCGTGACGGCGACCAGCGAGATATTCGTCCAGTTGCCGTCGTACGTCGTCCAGTGCGGCGGGCTGCCGGAGGACGCGTGGGGACACGGCCCGGGCGAGGCGAGTCGTCATGGTCTCCTCGTCGCCGAACGAACTGGCGACCACTCGACCTTGAGCGACGGCGAGCAGCAGCGTGCCGATGGGCGTGTCGTGCAGGGTGTAGGCGACGTCGGCGTCCGGGAACGTCGGTGGCTTGAGGCCAGGTGTGGTGAGCCGGGTCAGCCGGCTCTCGAGATCAGTCATCTTCTACTCCGAGTTTCGTGCGCAACGTCGCGAGCGCGTCGCTGACGAGCCGGCGCGAGGCGGCGGGCGTGGTGTCCAGGGCGGCGGCCACGCCGTGGTGGTCCAGGTCGCCGACGTACTTGAGCGTGACGGCGAAGCGCTGGCGTTCGGGCAGCGCGTTCACGGCCTGCCAGAGGTCCGGGTCGGGCCAGTCCGCGGCTTCGGGGCCGTCGACGGCGATCGGCGGGGCGTCGTCGAGCGGGCGTTGTGGTTTGCGGGCCCGATGGATGTCGGTCGCACAGTGGGCGGTGATGGTGAGGAGCCAGCTGCGGAGGTTCTTCGCCGAGGTCAGCCCGGGATAGGCGGTGAACGCCTTCTCCCAGGCACGCTGAGCCACGTCGTCGCCGTCGACCGGCCCGGCCAGCGCACGCGCCAGCCGTGCCACGTCCCGCCAGTGCGCGTCGACCAGCGCCTGGAACGGCGGCAACAGAACCTTCTCCCGAGCCATCACGCCAGTAGAACGCACGCCCGCCCAAGTATGTGAGGGCACCTCGTGGCGAACTGAACGTCGACCTTGAGCACGGATCGACCATCATTCGCCGAGCAAAGTGGTTGGTGCGTGCTCAAGGTGAGGCCGTACGCGCGCTGGCAGCCCGGCAAGCCGGGGCGTGTCGTTTCAGCTGGTGGGCATTTGCGGACAGGTGTCCCAGATGTCGAGATTGTCTAGTTATTGGGTCGACATTGATGAGAGAGTCGTTGACATGACGACGACTTTGCTCACCCGCCGTCGCGTCATCGATCTCCTGCGGACGGCGAGCGCGACCTGTCGCTGACGGCCGCGGATCTGTTGCTGACGGCTGCAATCCTTCGCTGAAGGCTGCGGTCTTTCGCTGAAGGCTCTGCCGCTTCCGCGTTGCCCCGGCGGACGTTCCGCCGTACGAGGCTCTCTGAACCGCCTCCCACACCCCGCCCGGTTGTGGTGCTTCCTGCTGCCCGCTGCCGGTCGTCCCTGCCCCCGTTCCGAGGGAGAGACATGTCAGTCCATGCGATCAACCCGTCCGACCGCCCGTCCCTGTCCGTCGTTCCCGACCATCTGGAGGAGCGGACCGTCGACGCCGACGTCTACCGCTCGGTGTTCCGCCGGCACGCCGCCGGAGTGGTGGTGATCACCGCGGACGCCGGCCACGGTCCGGTCGGGTTCACCGCGACCTCCCTGGTCTCGGTCAGCCTGCTGCCGCCGCTGGTGTCGTTCGCGATCGCCACGTCCGCGTCCAGCTGGCCGACCGTCGCCAAGGCGGACAGCCTGGTGATCAACTTCCTGTCCGCCGACCAGCAGGCGATCGCCGGCCGGTTCGCCACCAGCGGGATCAATCGGTTCGCCGAGCCGACCCGGTGGTCCCGGCTCCGCTCCGGCGAGCCCGTCCTCGACGAGGCCCCGAGCTTCCTCCGGGCCCAGGTCGAGCACCGGTTCGCCGTCGGCGACCACTACCTGGTCGTCGCCCGGCTGGCCACCCACGGCGAACGCCGTGAGCACGACCCGCTCCTCTACCACGACGGCACCTACGTCACCGCTCATCCCACGAAAGCCGCCACTCATCATGTCTAAGAACCGCACCTACGCCGTAATCGCTGCCGCCACCGCAACCGTCGCCCTCCTGGCGGGCTGCGGCGGCGCCGCGGACGCAGGTGGCAACGGCGCCGCCAAGCTGTCCCTCGACGCCGCACTGCCGACGACGGTGCCGGACGGCACCAAGATCGTCGTCGGTGACCCGCAGACTCAGGTCGCGCTCAAGCTGTCCGGCCAGATCGACCAGGTGTCGAAGTACGTCCAGTTCGCCAACCTCAGCGGCGGTCCGCAGACCACCGAAGCGTTCCGGGCCAAGGCACTCGACGTCGGCTCGGTCGCCGAGATCCCGCCGATCCACGCGACCTGGACCGGGCTGAAGGTGAAGATCGTCGCCTCCAAGTTCCGCCAGGACCCGATCAACCACCCGATCTACAAGCTCGGCATCGCCCCGGGCGTGAGCGTGAAGACCCTGCAGGACCTGAAGGGCAAGAAGATCGCCTACAGCCCGGGCCAGGCGCAGGGTGCGCTGATCCTCAAGGTGCTGCAGAAGGCCGGCCTGACCAAGGAAGACGTCAAGCTGATCGAGCTGCCCAGCACCGGTGACGTGTACTCGCAGGCGCTCGCGTCCAAGCAGGTCGAGGTCGCGCCGATCGGCGGCGTACAGATCAAGCGCTACCTGACCAAGTACGGCAAGGACGGCGCCACCACGATCGACCACGGTCTGCGTGATGACGCCGGTCACCTGTACGTGCTGCAGTCCTCGCTGGAGGACCCGGCCAAGGCGGCCGCCATCCGCGCGTACGTCGCTGCCTGGGGTGTCGCCCAGGAGTGGATCGACAAGCACCCCAAGGAGTGGATCGAGGGGTACTACGTGAAGGACCAGGGCCTGACCGCGGCCGACGGCCAGTGGCTGGTCGACAACGCAGGTCACCCGGACATTCCGGCGGACTGGAGTGACGCGATCGAGCGTCAGCAGCAGACCATTGAGCTGCTCGCCAAGGAGACCGGCAACCCGGTGATCCAGGCGAAGGACCTCTACGACCTGCGCTTCCAGACCGTCGCCGCGGACGCCATCAAGGCAGGTGGAGCGAAATGAGCGCTACGACACTCCCCGGCATCCGCCGGGAGCAGGTGGCCGGGACTCCCGTCGTACGACGGCGCAGGCTCGGCCCGGGCAAGCCGATCAAGTTCGGCACCGCCCTCGGACCGGTACTCCTGCTGGTCATCTGGAGCATCGGATCCGCCACCGGGTGGATCGACCAGCGGGTGCTCTCCGCGCCGTGGACCGTGGTCACCACGGCCGGTGAGCTGATCGCCGACGGCCGGCTGCAGTCGAACCTCTGGACGTCCACGCAGCGCGCGCTGCTCGGTCTTGCCTTCGGCATCGTGCTGGGCGTCGTACTCGCGCTGCTCTCCGGATTGTCCCGCATCGGCGAGGCGGTCCTGGACGGGCCGATTCAGATCAAGCGGGCGATCCCGTCGCTGGCGCTGCTGCCGCTGCTGATCCTCTGGCTCGGTATCGGCGAGTCGATGAAGGTCATCACCATCCTGCTCGGCGTGTTCGTGCCGATCTACATCCACACCCACAACGGTCTGCGCACCATCGACGCCCGGTACGTCGAACTCGCCCAGACCGTCGGGTTGTCCCGCTGGGACTTCATCCGCCGGGTGGTCCTGCCAGGTGCCCTGCCCGGGTTCCTGCTCGGCCTGCGGTTCGCCGTGACCGGCGCCTGGCTGTCCCTGGTCGTCGTCGAGCAGATCAACGCCACCAGCGGTATCGGCTACATGATGGAGCTGGCCCGGACCTACGGTCAGACCGACATCATCATCGTCGGGCTGGTCCTGTACGGCGTCCTCGGCCTGCTCTCCGACGGCTTCGTCCGACTCATCCAAAGGAGGGCCTTGTCATGGCGCCGCACGCTGGACTCTTAACAGCCGCCGTCCAGGTTCGGGGACTGACCCGCAAGTACGACGAACGCGCCGTACTGGATGGTGTCGACCTGGACATCGCACCCGGCGAGTTTGTCGCCCTGCTCGGGAAGAGCGGATCCGGGAAGAGCACGCTGCTGCGGGCATTGGCAGGGTTGGACGCCGGTGTCGCCGGCTCCGGGGAGCTCGTCGTACCGGCGAATGTGTCGGTTGTCTTCCAGGACTCGCGGTTGTTGCCGTGGGCAAGGGTGTTGGAGAACGTCGTCCTCGGCTTGACCGGCGCCGACGAGCGTGGCCGGAAGAGTCTCGAGGAAGTGGGGCTCGCGGGGCGCGAGAAGGCGTGGCCGAACGAGCTGTCCGGTGGTGAGCAGCAGCGGGTCGCGTTGGCGCGGTCGCTGGTGCGCGAGCCGGAGCTGCTGCTGGCGGACGAGCCGTTCGGGGCGCTGGACGCGCTGACGCGGCTGAAGATGCATGTGTTGCTGCGGAAGCTGTGCGCGGCGCATCAGCCCGCCGTACTGCTGGTGACGCACGACGTGGACGAGGCGATCGTGCTGGCCGATCGGGTGATCGTGCTGGACGAGGGGCGGATCGTCGCGGAGGAGCACGTTGAACTGGCCGCGCCACGGAGCCCGGCCGATCCAGGATTCGCCAAGATGCGCTCGACGCTCCTTGAGGCATTGGGGGTTTCGCTGTGACCAGACAGCTGCATTTGAACGCGTTCCTGATGAGCACCGGACACCACGAGGCGTCGTGGCGGCTGCCGGAGAGCGATCCGTTCGCGAACACGTCCGTTCAGCACTACCAGTCACTGGCGCAGATCGCCGAGCGGGGGAAGTTCGACTCGATCTTCTTCGCGGACTCGCCGGTGCTGTTCGGTGATGTCGGGCGGCGGCCGGCCGGTTCGCTCGAGCCGACCGTGCTGCTCACCGCGATCGCGGCGGCGACGTCGCGGATCGGCCTGATTGCGACCGCGTCGACGACGTACAACGATCCGTTCAACCTGGCCAGGCGATTCGCCAGCGTCGACCATGTCAGCGGTGGACGGGCGGGCTGGAACGTGGTCACCACGGCCGGCCCGGAGGCGGCGAAGAACTTCAATCTGGCAGATCAGCCGGCGCATGCCGAGCGGTACGACCGGGCCGCCGAGTTCCTCGAGGTCGCCTACAAGCTGTGGGACTCGTGGCAGGACGATGCTGCAATCGCCGACAAGTCGTCCGGTGTCTGGGCTTTGAATGACCGCGTGGTGCCGATCGACCATGTCGGCCGGCACTTCCAGGTCCGCGGGCCGCTGAACCTGCCGCGCTCGCCGCAGGGTCACCCGCTGATCGTCCAGGCGGGCTCGTCGGAGGACGGTAAGGGCCTCGCCGCCCGGTACGCCGAAGCGGTCTTCACGGCGCAGCAGACGCTGGAGGACGCACAGGACTTCTATCGCGACCTGAAGGCGCGGACGGCGGCACTCGGCCGGGATCCGGACACGATCAAGATCCTGCCGGGCATCGTGCCGGTCATCGGCGGGACGGTCGAGGAGGCGCTGCGGCTCGAGCAGCAGCTGGACGAGCTGATCCGGCCCGAGTACGCGCGGCTGCAGCTGGCCCGCACGTTGCGGGTGAAGCCGGAGGATCTGCCCTTCGATCAGCAGTTGCCCGACGATCTGCCGGACGAGGACGAGATCGAGGGCGCGAAGAGCCGCTACACGCTGATCGTGACGCTGGCCCGGCGGGAGAAGCTGACCGTCCGCGAGCTGATCGGCCGGCTGGGTGGTGGCCGTGGGCATCGAACCTTCAGCGGTACGCCGGAGCAGGTGGCGGACGCGATCCAGGACTGGTTCGAGGCGGACGCGGCCGACGGATTCAACATCATGCCCGCGGTGCTGCCGTCCGGGCTGACCGCGTTCGTCGACGAGGTCGTGCCGATCCTGCAGCGGCGCGGTTTGTTCCGCACCGACTACACCGGTACGACGCTCCGCGACCACTACGGCCTGGCCCGCCCGGCCGGTCGTACGGCGTCACTACAGGAGGCAACCGCTTAGACCCGGACGACAAGCTTGCCGACGGCTCCACCGTCCTGCATGACGCGGTGGGCCTCGCCGATCTGCTCCATCGTGAAGACGCGATCGATCCGGATCGGAAGCTTGCCGTTAGCAACAAGATCGACATAGCGCTGGAACGCGCCGGCGGGGAGGTCACTGCTCTCCCCGCCGTACGCCGCCAGCCGCACACCGTTGGGCAGATACCCGATCGGGTAGAAGTCCGGGATCGTCCAGTTGTCGCTCAGCATCCCGGTGAAACACGCGGTCCCGTGCACGGCCGTCGCTTTCAGGGTGTCCGGCAGCACATTGGTGCCGATGAGTTCGAGGGCCGCATTCACACCGGTCGGCAGGATTTCCCGGACCTTTGCCGCGACGTTGCCGTCATCAACAATCGGGTAATCGACGCCGAGGTCCTGCAACACCTTTGTCCGTTGGGGATTTCGGGTGGTGGCGAACACGGTCAGCCCATGCTCCTTTGCGAGCACCGCCGCAGCCACGCCGACCGACGACGTACCGCCGCGGACGAGCAACGATTGACCGGGCTCGATCGCCAGCCCGGTGTGCAGCGAACCGTGCGCCGTCTGCAGCATCTCCGGCAACGCCCCGAGCGTCGCCCAATCCAGATCGGTCCGCACTGGAATGACGCTCGACGCCGGTACGACGGTGTACTCGGCGTACCCACCGTCGTACTCGCGTCCCATCCCGCCCATCATCGCGACCACCTGCTGCCCGGGCTCGAACTCACCGCCCGGTGCCGCGTCGACCGTGCCGGTCGCCTCGATCCCGGGGATGACCGGGAACCGCGCGTTCGTCGCCATCCCGGCCCGCAGGTGGTACTCGGACCGGTTCAGCCCGAACGCCTCCACCTTCACCCGGACCCAGCCGGCCTCGGGCTCGGGCACCGGGACCCGTCGTACGACCATCTCCTCCGGCTCGATCGGACCATCCAGGACCACCGCCCGCATCTCCATGCGGCAATCGTCCCTGACCGGTAGTAGTAACCGTTTTCCGGTCCCGGCGAGCCTGCGTGACTTGCTGACTTGAGTGCGTGTCAGAGTTGTCCCCATGGGACAGAGCTTCCTTCGAGGGAAGGGCCCAGCCGTCGTGGCCCACCGTGGCGCGAGCGAGGTCAGTCCCGAGCACACGCTGGCGGCGTACCGCCGGGCGGTCGAAGCCGGCGCGGACGGTCTCGAGTGCGACATCCGGCTCACCTCCGACGGACATCTCGTCTGCGTCCACGACCGCCGGATCGAACGCACCTCCAACGGTCGCGGCGTGCTGTCCACGATGAGCCTGGAGGAACTCAAATCCTTCGACTGGGGCTCCTGGAAGAACCCCTGGGCGGAGCTCGACGACGAGGCCGAGCTGCCGAGCCCCGACCTGCTGACAGTCCTCACCCTCGACGAGCTGCTCGCCACCGTCCGCGACGCCGGCCGCCCACTCGAGCTCGCGATCGAGACGAAACACCCGACCCGGTACGCCGGACTCGTCGAACGCCGGCTGGTCGAAGCCCTGGACCGCTACGGCTGGGCGCACCCGAAGGTCGGCACGGAGTCCCCGGTCCGGGTGATGAGCTTCTCCTGGCTGTCGTTGCGCCGCCTGCGCGTGATGGCGCCCGGCCTGCGCACAGTCCTGCTGATGGATCGCGTTCCGCTACGGTTCCGGGACGGCTCGCTGCCCACCGGCGTCTCGTGCGCCGGCCCCAGCCTGGAGCTCGTCACCGCCCATCCCGAGTACGTCGACCGGGCGCACAAGCACGGCCACCAGGTCTATGTCTGGACCGTCAACGATGCCCCCGACGTCCACCACTGCCGCGACATCGGCGTCGACGCGATCATCAGCGACCACCCGGAAGCCGCTCTGCGAACCCTTGCGGAGCCGCCCTCACCACCGCTCCCGTCCTTCACCTTCCCGCCGAAGCGCCGTACCCGCCGGCAGGCCTGAGCGGGCTGTGCCGTGGGTCACCGTGGGTGAACACGGCGCGGGGTTATGTGAATGCGACCTGTTATTGCAACGTTCAATTCCGTCGATTTCGTCTCGGTTTGTTGGCTAAACGTGTGATCTACGGCGTCGCTATGTAACGGAATACCTGTCTGTGTTTTCCCGGGCTGGAAGTGGGCAGAAGAGATTGTGGCTGTTCCGATGATCGAGGAGACCCTGCTTGTCCTCTGCGACCTTGCCTGCCGACGTGAGCGTTGTGGACGTCGTACTGCCGCATGAAGTGTCCGCGGTAGCGGATGCCCGTCGCCGTCTGGCCGCCTACCTGAAGCGTTACCGGGTCACCGAAACCGCGAGTGACGACGCCCAGCTGGTGCTGTCCGAGCTGATGTCGAACGCGATCCGGTACGCACCACCCCTGCCCGCCGGCGAGGTCCGCGCCGCGTGGTGGATCGACCGCGCCGGTATCCACGTCGAGGTGACGGATGGTTGCGGCGAGACCGAGCCGCAGCGGATCACCGACGCACACCCCGAGTCGATCGGCGGCCGCGGCCTGGCCATCGTCGACGTACTCACCTCGATGTGGCACGTACGCACCGCCGACACCCACCGCACGGTCCACGCCATCATTCCCAACTGACCGATCGGCGAGTTGGCCGTCGGGTGGGGGTGGCTGCAAGACTGCGCCCATGGGAAAGAAGTCGCGGCAGCGCCCGAAGAACACGACGACCGTCACGCTGGATCCGGCCGACCTGGTCGATGTCGGCCCGCGCGAACCCTGCCCGTGTGGTTCGGGTAAGCGGTTCAAGCAGTGCCACGGCCGGGAACGTGCCCAGGCCGCGGACACGTTCGTGGTGCGGCCGTTCGAGGGCCTGCCGTCCGAGTGCGACCTGATCGCCTTCCGCGAGATCGTTCCGGCCGGTACGGCGGAAGTCGTGCTGACCGGCGACAACGCCGGCAAGGTGGTCAACCTCGTCACGCTGTTGCCCATGGCGATGCCCGGGCTGGTGCGCGACGACGAGTCGATCTGGATCGGGCTGCAGACGCACGCGTCGTCCGGCGACCCGAGCCGCGACCTCGGGCACGCGATCACGGCCGCGCTGACGACCGAGCCGGGCAACCCGATCCAGCTGGGTGACCTGATGAAGGAAGGCCCCCGGCTGCAGGACCTGATCGACACCTCGAAGCCGATCGAGGTCAAGGTGCACGAAGGGTTCGACTTCTGGGTCAGCGAGAACGTCGAGGACCCGACCGGTGAGGTCGCCGCGGGTCTGGAGCGGGCGAACGCGGCCGCGGCTCCGACGGTGCGGCTGGGGTCCGTGGAGGCGGCGTACTGGACTCAGATCGGCGACCGGCGGTACCTGCGCTGGGTGATGCCGCACAGCGAGGACACCCTGCTGGACGCGCTGGCGCGGCTGCACGCGGCCGGCTCGTCGGCGCTGACGGAGGGCAGCCGGCTGATCGGCTCGTTCCGGGCGCTCGGCGTACTGGCGCCGGTGTGGGAGCTCCCGGCCGACGCTGAGGCGGCGGACGTGGAGAAGCCGGCGGGCGAGTTCGCGGTCGAGCTGGAGAAGGCGCTCGCGGCCGACGCTCCGCTGACCACCGAGGAGCGCGCTGCCCGGGCCGGTCTGGCCAGCCGGCAGCTGACGATTCGTTAGACCACTCTGAGCCGAAGACCCCGGTCGCCTGGTGAGGCGGCCGGGGTCTTGGTCTATGTGCTGCTAAACGTGGACGGCCCAAGTCCTGCTGACGGGGGAGCAACAGGGCCTGGGCCTAGACAGGAAGAGTACTCAGATCGGGGTCGCCCCACAAGCCCCGATTTCACTCCGCGTGTCGTCAGGCTTACTTGCCTGGTCAAGTGAACGTTCAGACCCCGTCGCGCAGGACCGGGCAGGACATGCAGCGCGGGCCGCCGCGGCCGGAGCCGAGCTCGGAGCCGGAGATGCGGATGACCTCGATCCCGGACTCCTCCAACCGCGCGTTCGTCTCCACCGTGCGCTCGTACGCGATGCACACGCGCGGCGCGAGGGCGAGCGTGTTGTTGCCGTCGTCCCATTGTTCGCGTTCGGCCGTCACCGGGTCTAGACCGGTATCGATCCGCCGCAGGGTGTCGATGCCCAGCGCCTTCGCCGCGGCGACCAGGAACGGTTCAGGCTCGGCCACGTGCAACTGGTCCCCGTCGGTGGTGACCGCGAGCGCGCGCATCTCCTCCGCCATGTTCGGATACATCAGTACGGCGTCGACGTCGACCATCGTGCACACGGTGTCGAGGTGCATGGTCGCCCGCTGCTGGGCGATCGGCACCGCGAGCACGGTGTGCGCCAGGTCCTTGGCAAAGACTCGCCGGGCCAGGCGCTCGACACCCGCCGGGGTGGTTCGTTCACCGACACCGACGGCCAGTACGCCAGGGCCGAGCGCGAGTACGTCGCCGCCCTCGACGTGCTCTAGCTGGTGGTCATAGACCTTGTCGGCCCCGGCGAAGCGCGGGTGGAAGGTGTAGATCAACTCGGTCAGCTGCGTCTCGCGGCTCCGGGCCGGCATCGCGAGTGAGGTCACCGCGACCGCGTCCCGGATCCAGACGCTCGAGTCGCGGGTGAAGAGCAGGTTTGGCAGGGGGTCGATCAGGAAGTCCTCGTGCGCCAGCAACGACGTCACCAGGCCACCTACGCGAACTTCGTCGTTCCGTACGCCGGCCATCAGCGCCTCGGCGAGTCCTGCCGGGTCCAGGGCGCCGAGAGCCGAGTGGAGGTAGTCGCGAAGGGTGTCGCCGAGGCGCAGGTCCTCGGTGGCGCCGGTGACCGCGATCGAGCGGGCCTCAGGGTCGGTGAGTGCCTCGGTGAGCAGCTCACCGAGGTACAGCACCTCCACGTTGCGGTCGCGCAGAGCCTGCGCGAACGCGTCGTGCTCGTCCTGGGCCCGCCCGACCCACGGGATGCCGTCGAACAGCAGCTTGTCGTTGTTGCGTGGCGTGAGCCGGCGCAGTTCGTTACCGGGCCGGTGCAGCATCACCGTCCGCAGCGGCCCGACCTCACTGTCGACGCCGTACGCCGCCCTGTCGCTCATCGGCGTCCTCGCTTCGCTCCGGGCGCCGATGAGACTCCGAGCGCACTGTGCTTTCTGGCGAACTCGCTCCGCTCGTTCACGCCGCCTGCCCTCTCCTCCGGGTCGTCCTCATCCAAGCTACGGCAGTCGCCGCCGGATGTCGGTCAATCTGTCTGATTGTCCGACAATATCCCCGGATCTCCAAGTTCAGGACCGGACCCGGTCGTACAGCAGGCACAGCGCGCCGGACTCGGTCGGGGTGGAGTCGGTCAGCTTCCAGGACGTCGCGGGCAGGCCGTCCTCGAACAGCCGCGCGCCGCCACCGACCAGCTCAGGCGCCAGGGTGATGCTCAGCTGGTCGATCTCGTCGGCGGCCAGCAATGCCTTGATCACGCTGACACTCGCCAGTACGACGATGTCGCCGCCCTCCTCGGCCCGCAGCTGCTTCACCACATCGGCAGGCTCGGCGTCGACGATCCTGCTGTTCTGCCAGGGCGCCTCGGTCAGCGTCGACGAGAAGACCACCTTCTCGGTCTCGTTCAGCCACCGCGAGAACGCACGGTCCTGCGGCGCCGCGTTCTCGTCGTCGGCCACCGCCGGCCAGAAGCCGCCGAAGCCCTGGTAGTTCTTCCGGCCGAGCAGGGCCGTGGTGGCCGGCTGGGTCACCCGGGTCATGTGGTCGCGGGACGTCTCCGTGATCGCGTGCGGCACGATCCAGCTCATGTCGTAGTCGCCACCGGCGCCGTTCACCCGTCCGTCCAGCGAGAGCGTGATGTTGGCGGTCACCTTGCGCGTCATCTCAGTACCTCCGGTTCCGGGACACCCCCTCGGCGTCCGCTTACCTGAATCCTGTCGCGCCCCCCGCCCCCGAACATCTGCCACCTGGCCGATATCCCCCACCCCCTGGCCGACCCCCGGAGCCGCCCCGGCCGACCTCGCCCGTGCGGCGCCCCCGCGCCCGACCTGCCCCACGCCATTTGATGGGTTCACCCACCAGCTTGTGGGTTCCCCCGCCGTATGCGGGCGGGGAACCCGCCATTTGACGGGTGGACCCATCAAATGGCTGCCGGCGCGGCGTCGTACGAAAGGACGAGATATCCACAGGGGCGGGCACTGAGGACGTCTCTTGGCTGGGGAGGAACTAGGCTTCCGTCCGTGTCCGGTCATGACCTGAACTCCGAGCCCTTCGAGCGTGCCGTCGCCTGTGTCATTCCGGCGAAGGACGAGGCGGAGCGGATCGCGGCCACGGTCGACGCGGTCCACAAGATCATCGGCGTGGACCTGGTCGTGGTGGTCGACGACGGCTCCACGGACGGTACGGCGGAAGCCGCCGAACGCGCCGGCGCGGTCGTCGTACGGCACGAGCGGAACCGGGGCAAGGCGGCGGCGATGGAGACCGGCGCGGCCGCGGTCGCGGAGCGCGACGGCGCCCGCGCGCGGCACCTGCTCTTCCTGGACGCGGACCTGACCGACTCCGCGACCGCGGCGGCGCCGCTGATCGCGCCGGTGCAGACCGGCGCGGCCGACATGACCATCGGCACGCTGCCCGCGCAGCTCAGGGCCGACGGGTCGAAGGCCGGCGGTCACGGCTTCGTGGTCAAGCTCGCTCGGGCCGGGATCGAGGAGGCCACCGGCTGGGCGCCGGAGCAGCCGCTGTCCGGTCAGCGCTGCCTCACTCGTACGGCGTTCGACGCTGCCGTGCCGCTCGCGCCCGGGTTCGGGGTCGAGACGTCGCTGAGCATCGACCTAGGCCGCAAGGGGTTCCGCATCCTCGAGGTGCCGATCGACGTACGGCATCGCGCCACCGGGACTGACCTGCGCGGTCAACTGCACCGCGCCAAGCAGTACCTGCATGTCCGCCGCGCCCTCATCGCCCGCAACGCCCTGCCTGCCAACGCCGGCCCGTCGCTGCGCAGCCTGTTCCCGCGGAAGTCCGCGCAATGAGCCCCGTTGATTTGGCAGACCGTTACGGTCGCCGCGCGGTCGCTCTCTACCTCGCTTGTACGGCGCTGATCGTCGCCGCCGGCCTGCTCGGCCCGTCCGTGGTGGTGCTGACCCTGACCAACCGGCACGCGTGGCTGCCGTCGTACTGGTTCGACACGAAGCCGAACGACTGGCTCGTCACCACGCTGGTGTACGTCGGCATCCTCCTCGGCGGGTACGGCGTCTTCCTCGCCACCAAGGCGCTCAAACTCGGCTGGGCGCCGCGGATCGACCGATTGGTTGCCCTAGGCATCGGTACGACGGCGGCCATCACGCTGGTCCCGCCGATGGCGTCCGGCGACGTCCTGATCTACGCGGCGTACGGGCGGATCATGTCGCTCGGCGGCAACCCGTACACGACCGCGCCGGCGGACACCATCCGGCTCGGCTATGACCCGGTGATCGCGGCGACCGAGCGGCCGTGGCAGGGCGCGAAGAGTGTCTACGGGCCGATCGCCACCTGGATCCAGTGGATCTCGTCGCTGATCGGCGGCGACTCGATCCAGCTGACCGTGTGGATGCTGCAGCTGTCCGTCGCGATCAGCCTGGTCGTGACGGGCCTGCTGCTGATGAAGCTGGTCGGGCCGAACCTGCCGAACAAGCGCCGGGTGATCATGCTCGGCCTGGCGAACCCGCTGATCCTGTGGACGGTGCTGGCCGGTGCCCACAACGACGCGATCGCGGTGATGTTCGCGGTGATCGCGCTCGTACTGTTCCGGCGGCACGTGTTCTTGGCCGGCATCCTGCTCGGCGTCGCGGGCTGTACCAAGCTGTCCATCGGCCTGGTCGGGGTGGCGATGCTGTGGGCGCTGCGGGCGGATCGCCGTAAGGCTTTGATCTTCTGTGGCGGCGGCGCGCTCGCCATGGGTGGTCTGTACGCCGTCGTCGGCCTGCAGGCGTTCCAGCAGGCCCGCTCGCAGACGTCGTTCATCTCCACCGGCACGCCGCACAAGGTGCTGCTGAGCTTCTTCACGCTGTTCCTGCCGAACGGGCTGGTGCGGACGGTCCTGGCGATCCTCGCGTGGGTCGGGCTCATCATGGTCGCGATCCTGCTGACGCAGGTCTTCCCGAAGTCGATCGTGCCGCAGACGCATCCCGACGACCCGACGCCGGCCGCGATCCGGTACACCGCGATCTATGCGATCGCGTGGATCCTGACCGCGATGTACTCGCTGCCCTGGTACGACCTGATCGCCTGGGTCGCGCTGGCCGCGGTGGCGGCGTCGAAGGTGGATGGGTTGATGGTGGTGCGGACGACGATGCTCGCGATCGCCTATGTGCCCGGGCGAGATCCGAACGCGCGGCAGGTGGCGGCGAGTTTGTCCGACTCGCTGGAGTTCTTCAGCGCGCGGCTGCGGGACACGATTTGTCCGGCGATCGAGCTCGCCGTACTGATCGGCCTGATCGTGTGGGCCCGTCGCGGTGGTGCGCAGTGGTGGCCGTACGACTGGCCCCGCCGCAAACAGAAAGCCGTGCCGGAGAAGGCTAATCTCGGCGCGTGAAGAAACTGGTGGGGGCGGGCGGTTTCACACCTGACGGGCCGAACCATTTCGCCGAGCATCTACGCACCGACTCGCTGTCCGTCGGCACCTACTCGATTCCTGCCGGCGGCGTCGACGACCAGGCGCCGCACCACGAGGACGAGATCTACGTCGTGACGGCCGGGCGGGCGACCCTGGTGACGCCGACCGGGACCGAACTGGTCGGTCCGGGCGACGTCCTGTTCGTGGCGGCCGAGGAAGAACACCGCTTCACCGACATCACCGAAGATCTGGCGCTGCTGGTGTTCTTCGCGCCTGCCTACAGCGGCCGCTAGCCCCAGAGTTCGTGGCCGGCGGCGATCGCCTTGGCGAGGATGGTCTTCACCGGCTTGCTCAGCGCCGTGGCCGCGGCCGCCACATCGTCGTACTCGGGCTGGACGTTGACGACCTGACCGCCGTACCGGGCAATCTTGACGTGGATGCGCTGGCCGTCGACGTACACGCTGGCGAACTCGCGGTCCGCGGCGTGCTTGCGGATGCCGAACTCCCGCAGCCCGATCGCGGAGGTCTCGGAGAGGATGACCGAGCGGACCACTTCGGCGTTCGCGCTGCCGACGAGGACTGACAGGGTGTGCGCGGGACGGCCCTTCTTCATCAGGATGGGAGTCAGCCAGGCGTCCGCGGCGCCGGCTTCCATCAGCCGGGCCAGGACCTGCGGCCAGATCCGTGGATCCAGGTCGTCGACGTTGGTCTCGTACACGAGTTCGCTGGACGAGCCCTCGACCGACTCACCCACCACGACGCGTACGACGTTCGGCACCTCGACCGGGTCGCGGCCGCCCGCTCCCACCCCGGTCTGCTCGATCCGCAGATGGGGCAGTGGGCCGAACTCGTCCGCAAGCGAAGCCAGCAGCGCCGCACCGGTCGGAGTGGTCATCTCGTACGGCGCTATGCCGCCGAAGACCGGCGCATCCGCCTCGGACAGCAGGTGGAGCACGGCGGGACCGGGGACCGGGATGCCGCCGTGCTGGCCGCGAACCTGGCGGCCGCCGCCGAGGGCAATGGTGGAAACCACGATCCGGTCGAGCTCGAGCGACACCGAGGCAGCGGCGACGCCGACGATGTCCGCAATCGCGTCCAGCGCCCCCACCTCGTGAAAGTGCACCGCATCCGGCTCCACCCCATGCGCCGCAGCCTCAGCCCGAGCCAACCGAGCAAACGTATCCAGAGCCCGAGCCCGCACGGCGTCACTCAACTCAGCACCCTCAAGCAACCGCCGCACCTCAGCCCAAGCCCGCGTCTCGCCATGAGAGTGACCGGCCTCATCGCCGTGACCATGACCGTGCCCATGCCCAACGGCCTCGGAGCTCCGCTCCCCGGCGCTCGGGGTGAGGGACGGGGTGGTGAGGTCGCCGCGCTCCAGTTCGGTGCTGCCGGCTGACGCCGCCGTACTGGCGGCACCCCTTTCCTGCTCGCCCCCAGCCAGGCCGGCGGCGTCAGCCGCGGGCTCCTCGGCGTGCCCGTGACCGTGGCCCGCGGCGGGGAAGTTCTCCGGGTGCGGTGTGCCATCGACCCGGACGGTGGCTTTGGTGGCGGCTATTTGGTGGCGAGAGGTTCGCTCGACGGTGACCGAGAGGCTGGCGTCGACGGCGGCGACGGCGGCGTTGACGGTGGTCAGGTCTGCGCCGGCGTCGAGGAAGGCGCCTAGGAGCATGTCGCCGGAGGCGCCGGCGGAGCAGTCGATCCAGGCGATCCTCATCAAGACTCCTTGGTCTCGCGTGGGACCGACTGGCGCGCCACCCGGGCGGCGAAGACACCGGCTCCGAAGCCGTTGTCGATGTTCACCACGGTGACACCCGGCGCGCAGGAGTTCAGCATCCCGAGCAGCGCCGCCACGCCACCGAACGAAGCGCCGTACCCAACCGACGTCGGTACGGCGACCAGCGGTACGCCGACCAGACCGCCCACGACACTCGGCAAGGCACCCTCCATGCCCGCCACCACGATGAGGCAGTCCGCCGCGTCCAGCCGCTCGCGGACCCCCATCACCCGGTGCAGCCCCGCCACACCCACATCAGTGATCAGATCCACCTCAGCGCCGAACACCCACGCGGTAGTCGCCGCCTCGGCAGCCACCGGAGCGTCCGACGTGCCAGCCGACACCACCGCCACAGTCCCCCGCAGTGCCGGCGGCTGGCCGACGACCGCCGTACGCCCGACCGGGTCGATCACAGCGGACGGCAGCGCGTCAGCAACGGCCTCCTGCGCCTCCACCGTCAGCCTGGTCGCCAGTATGGCGTGAGACGGGTGCGTGGCGTGGAGAGTCCGCAAGAGCTCCACCACCTGGGCAGGGGTCTTGCCGGCGCCGTAGACGACCTCAGCGTCGCCGGTCCGCTCCAGCCGATCGGTGTCGAGCCGCGCGTATCCCAGATCATGGACGCCCGGTTGAGGACCTTGGTCAGGCAAATGTGTCACGCCGTGAATCTACGTGGCCTGCGCGGACACCACCTCGCCGGTCCACCGAGAACACCGTTCGCCACTCTACGCAATCGCTTGAATACTCAGGCATGATGGCCGATGCTTTAGGCTTCCGTGCGTGTCTTCGACGTTAGCCGGTGCCTTCGGGATCGCCGCCCTGTTCGTGGCGGTGCTCGCCCTGGTGTTCGCCATCCAGGCCCTCCGAGCTCAGTCCGGCACGTCCAAGTCGGCCAACCTGCCCGCGACACCCACCCCCGAGCCGGAGCCGCAGGCGCAACAGCCGGAGCCCAAGCAGGGCACGGTGCGGTCCGAGCTGCGCAAGCTGGGCAAAGACCTCGAGGTCACCCGCGGCGAGCTGCGGGAGACCCTCCAGCACCTGGCCGTCGTCCGGTACGACGCTTTCGGCGACACCGGCGGCAAGTTGTCCTGGTCGATGGCGCTGCTGGACGACAACGGCGACGGCGTCGTACTGACGTCGATCAACAGCCGGGCGGACGCGCGTACGTACGCCAAGGAGATCCGGGCGTTCGCGAGCGAGTCGAAGCTGTCCCCGGAAGAGGACGAGGCGATCGAAACCCTCCGGAAGGAATCCGGCCCAACAGTCGAGGGCTAACGACGCTTCGGGACCCGGGCGA
Source organism: Kribbella antiqua (assembly GCF_004345665.1). Taxonomy (GTDB): domain Bacteria; phylum Actinomycetota; class Actinomycetes; order Propionibacteriales; family Kribbellaceae; genus Kribbella; species Kribbella antiqua. The sequence goes on along the minus strand of NZ_SLWR01000007.1, from coordinate 26,678 downwards.
CCAGCGCACCGGCTTCGATTTCGGCGCTGAGGGAGCGGCCGGGACCGATCGGGTCGCCGTCCAGTTGGCGCTGGACGTCCACCGCCGCGACGATCTCCACCTTGTGGCCGGTGAACCGCTCGACGTACATGTCGTGACGCGTCGTCCGCGTCATCAGGCGCCAGGCCACGATCGGCCACTGCGTGACCCGCCGCGGCGCGATCACCACCACGTCGAGCAGGCCGTCGTCGGGCCGTGCGTCCGGCAGCAGCGGGATGTTCGCCTGCAACATGCCCACGTTGCCGATCACCACGGTCCGGACCCGGCGATCCATCGGCTCCTCGTCGTCCAGCGTGATCTGGACTCTCACCGAGGGGTGGTTGATGTTCTTCGCCGCCGAGACGATGTACGCCGTCCAACCGATCTGCTTCTTCAGATGCGGCGGCGCGCCCGAGATGATGGCGGCGTCCAGCCCAAGCCCGGCCATCACCGCGAACCGGTCGGTGTCCAGGTCGTCGCCGTGCACCTGGACCAGGTCGATCCGGCGGTCCCGGCCCTCCAGGACCCGCTCCAGCGCGTCGTCCAGGTCCAGCGGGATATGCAGGTTCCGGGCCAGCAGGTTGCCGGTGCCCGCCGGGATCACCCCGACCGGGATCTCGGTGTGCGCCAGCGCCGCGCACACCACCCGGACCGTACCGTCGCCTCCCGCCACCAGCACCAGGTCCGACTCGTTCTCGATCGCCCGCTTCGCCATCGCGTTCCCGGCGTCGTCCTCGCGCGTCTCCAGCCAGAGCGGATCGTCGAACCCGCGTACGGCGAGCGCCCGGGTCACCTTTCGCCGGAACGCCACCCCGTCGCCCACCTTGATCGGGTTCACGATCACCGCAGCCCGCGGCGGAACCGTCGTACCGTTCTCATCCACGGGCGTACGGCGACGCCGTCGCCGCAAGCCGGGCCGGAGACCGAAGCCGATCGACGTCGCGGTCAGGATGGCCAGCCCGAGCGCCCAGCCGCCGAGCACGTCCGACACGTAGTGCACGTTCAGCGCGATCCGGTCGGCCGATGCGATCCACACCACCGCGATCGTCGGCAGCATCACCAGCAGCCGGAACCGCCGCCGCCATCCCCGGACGGACGGCAGTACGACGCCCAGCGCGCCGGCCATCACGAATGCGGCGGTGGCGTGACCCGAGACGTACGACCAGCCGTCGTTCTCGACCAGCATCTGAGCCGGACGGGGCCGGTCGAAGATGTGCTTCACCGCCTGGACCAGCCCGAGTTCGGCACCGGCTGTGACCAGCAGCCAGATCGTCAGCGACCGAGCCCGGCGTTGCCAGAGGTAGGCCGCCACGATCACGATCACCGCACGGGAGGTCCACGGGATCACGATCGCGCCGATCACCTGCCAGGTATCGACCATGCTCTCGTGCGCAGCGCCGTACGACGCGGCGCGGGCGGCGACGGAGAGGTCCCAGCGCTCCAGCGGACCCCAGTGGTTGAAGACGAGCAGGGTGATCACGGTGAACGGCAGCGCACCCAGGACGACCGTGAGCACACGGCCGACCGGACTGGGTGGATGGTGGTTCATCGGATTGGTCGCGGGGGAACCCTGTCTTTCGGGGTGGGCTGGATCCGCGATTGCCTCCCTTCGATGATCAGGGATTGTCGGTCGCAGCTGATTGGGTAGGTGGCGTGTCCCGGTTCCGGATGTACCCGACTCCTGCGCAGGAAGCTGCGTTGCTGGAGCAGTGCAGGCACGCCCGGTACGTGTGGAACCTGGCGCTGGAGCAGTGGTCGATGTGGACCCGCGACAAAGCCGCGACACCGGGGTATGTCGAGCAGGCACGGCAGTTGACCGAAGCCCGAGCCGCATTCGGCTGGCTGCGTGCCGGATCGCAGACCGTGCAACAGCAGGCGTTGCGGGATTTCGACCAGGCCGTCAGGAACTTCTATGCCGGCACCCACCGGCGACCGACCTGGCGCAAGGCCGGTCTGCACGAAGGGATCCGGATCGTCGGCCCGCAAGCGTCCCGGGTTGAGCAGCTGAACCGGAAGCGGGCGCGGGTGCTGGTGCCGAAGGTCGGCTGGGTGAAGGTCCGGCTGTCCCGTGCGATCCCCGACGCGAAGTCCTACCGCATCACTTGCGACCGTGCGGGTCGCTGGCATATCGCGTTCGCCGTCATCCCGGAGCCGATCCCCGCGCCGGATACCGGCGAGGTCGTCGGCGTAGACCGGGGCGTCACCGTCTCGGCGGCCCTGTCCACCGGGGAACTTCTGGCCTGCCCCGGGCTGTCGGACCGGGAACAGGTCCGACTGAAGCAACTGCAGCGTCGCCTGGCCCGGTGCCGCCGTGGCTCGCAGCGGCGCCTGAAGGTGAAGGCTGCGATCGCGAAACTGCGGGCCCGAGCCGGCGACCGGCGCAAGGACTGGGTGGAAAAGACCAGCACCGACCTCGCCCGACGGTACGACGTCGTCCGCGTCGAGGACCTGCGCATCCCTCAGATGACGCGTCGCCCGAAGCCGAAGCCCGACCCCGCACGACCGGGTGCCTACCTGGCGAACCGACGCCGCGCCAAGGCCGGGCTCAACCGCGGCATCCTGGCCAACGGCTGGGGCCAACTGGTGACCCGGCTGGAGGACAAGGCGCCGGGCCGGGTCGAGAAAATCAGCCCCGCGTACACGTCGCAGACCTGTAGCGTCTGCGGGCATCGCGCACCGGAGAACCGCGAGAACCAAGCGGTCTTCCGGTGCGTGGCCTGCGGACATCAGGCCAACGCCGACGTGAACGCGGCCATCAACATCGCGGCCGGACGGGCCGTCAGCGCACGCCGAGCGACGCCACCACGGGTCTCGCCGAAGCGTGAACCTCAACTCGCTACCTCCGCGTAGTCGTTGGAATCCCCACTCGTCAGGGCGGGGAGGACGTCAAGACGTGCTCGGTTCCCCCCTCGTCAGTCGCTATGCGCAACCTCATCATCCCGAATACACTTCGCCGCTCCTGACACGCCCCGCTACTCTCGTCGTGTGATTGACGCGAAACTGCTCCGTGAGAACCCCGATGTCGTGCGTGCGGCCCTGACCAAGCGCGGTGAGAGTACGGACCTGGTCGACCAGATCCTGGTGGCCGACAGTGAGCGTCGATCGTCCATTTCCGCGTTCGAAACGCTGCGGGCCGAGCAGAAGGGGCTCGGCAAGCAGGTCGCGCAGGCCAAGGGCGACGAGCGGGCCGCGCTGCTGGAGCGGACCAAGACGCTGGCCGCCGAGGTGAAGGCGACCGAGGCCGCCGCGAACGAGGCCGAGCGCCGCTTCGACCAGCTCGCCCGCGACCTGCCGAACCTGGTCTCGGACGAGGCCCCGGTCGGCGGCGAGGACGACTACGTCGTGGTCGAGGAGATCGGCAAGCCGCGCGACTTCGCCGCCGAGGGCTTCGAGCCGCGCGACCACCTCGAGCTGGGCGAGCTGCTCGGCGCGATCGACATGGAACGCGGCGCGAAGATCTCCGGCTCGCGGTTCTACTTCCTCAAGGGCGTCGGCATGCTGCTCCAGCTCGGCATGCTCCAGCTGGCCATCCAGCAGGCGGTCGAGGCCGGCTTCACCCCGATGATCACGCCGACCCTGGTCAAGCCCGAGGTGATGGGCGGCACCGGCTACCTGAGCGCCCACGACGACGTCTACCGCCTGGCCGACCCGGACCTCTACCTCGTCGGTACGTCGGAGGTGTCGCTGGCCGGCTACCACATGGACGAGATCCTGGACCTGTCCGGCGGCCCGATCCGGTACGCCGGCTGGTCGTCCTGCTACCGCAAGGAAGCCGGCTCGCACGGGAAGGACACCCGCGGGATCATCCGCGTCCATCAGTTCGACAAGGTCGAGATGTTCTCCTACTGCACCGTTGAGGAGGCCGCCGACGAGCACCAGCGGCTGCTCAACTGGGAGAAGGAGATGCTCGACAAGATGGAGCTGTCCTACCGGGTGATCGACACCGCGACCGGCGACCTCGGCATCTCGGCGTACCGGAAGTTCGACTGCGAGGCGTGGGTGCCGACGCAGGGCCGGTACCGCGAGCTGACCTCGACGTCGAACTGCATCGACTTCCAGGCCCGCCGGCTGAACATCCGGTACCGCGACGCCGACGGCAAGACCCAGCCGGTCGCGACGCTGAACGGGACACTGGCGACCACCCGCTGGATCGTCGCCATCCTGGAGACGCACCAGCAGTCGAACGGTTCGGTCCGGGTGCCGACGGCACTGCGCCCGTACGTCGGCGGCCGCGAGTACCTCGCACCGGTTGGCAAATGACAGCCAGGCCGACAGCCGTTGCCCTGGACATCGATGGGACGCTGCTCGACCACGACGAGCAGCTCTCACCGGCGGTCATCGATGCGGTACGACGGGCGGCCGCGGAAGTACCGGTGATCCTGGCCACCGGCCGGGGCTGGTCGACCACGCGACCGGTCGCGGAGCTGCTCGGCCTGCCCGCCGGCGCATTGGTTGTCTGTAGCAACGGCGCACGCACCCTGCGGCACCCGAGCGGTGAGGTCGTCGACGAGCGCACCTTCGATCCGTCGACGGTGATCGCCTCGGTCCGCGAACACGCGCCGAACGCGCGGATGGCGGTCGAGGAGTACGACGGCAGCTACCTGGTCACCGCCCCGTTCCCGGACGGCGACCTCGGCTACGACGCGAAGATCCGGGTGGTCAACCACGACGAGCTCGCACCGGAGCCCGTGACCCGGTTGATCATCCGGGACCCGGAGCAGTCCGAGGCGGACTTCGTCCACCTGGCCGAACGCCTCGGCCTGCACGGGGTGAGCTACTTCGTCGGCTGGACGGCCTGGCTGGACATCGCACCGGAGGGTGTGGACAAGTCGACCGGGCTGAAGGTCGCGCTGGCGCAGTACGACCTCGACCCGGCCGGACTGGTCGCGATCGGGGACGGACGCAACGACATCGAGATGCTGACGTACGCCGGCCTCGGGGTCGCGATGGAGTCCGCGCCGGCCGAGGTGAAGGCGAAGGCCGACGAGGTGACCAAGTCGGTCCAGGACGACGGCGTGGCCGCCGTACTCAACCGCTGGTTCTGAAGTAGCTACCTAGGGCCACGACTTGGCTGCCAGCCAGTTCACAGGAAGTTGCCAGAAGCACCGAGGCCCGGAATCCCTGCTGATGCAGGGTTTCCGGGCCTTCGTCTTGACCGATAGTCTGCTGGCGGGCCGAGTATCGGTTCAGGCGACGCGGCTGCTGCCGGTGCGGCGCTGCTGGCGCTGCTGGTCGACCACGGTGTCGAAGGCGTCCAGGACGGCGCTCACCTGCGGCCGCGGCCGCGGTGTCTTCACGGCCGGGCTCTGGCCGCGCCGGGCGCGACGCAGGTGACGCTTCACCGTCGACAGTGAGCACCCCAGCCGCATGGCCAGCGATTCCAGGCTGTCGTTGGGGTACTGCGTCCGCAGTCGCAGCACTTCCTCGTGGCTGACCGGCCGGCGGGTCCCACGGGCTCCGGCGAGCTGGTCGAAGTCGTCGGCCTGCACCTCGACGTCGAGCAGGTTCCGCATCGAACGGCGTTGTGCCGCGGTCGTTCCGGCGACGAAGCCGCTCACATCGTGCTGGGCGACGGCGCTGTACAGGCAGTCCGTGAACAGCGGACACGAAGCACACAAGGCCTTCGCCTCCCGGACCAGCTGCTCGTACCGCTCACGGGTGCGCCGGGTGGCGGACGCGGGCGGCGGGTCTTCCATCAGGCGGTGCTGGAAAATATCCGGCCGGGCGATGCAGCCGGTCATTGCCCCTTCCATGCTGGAAGATGTGTCGACAGCGGCTCGGGAACTGCTGCCCCCTGATCCCGCTAGATTGGCGCTGTTGACGGTCATCGTTGCTCCCCAAGTATTCGGATCCCCGTGAACGAGCGGTGAACGACGCTCGACCACACAGATCCAGTAGCTGATGGACCGACGACCTGTTGCCGGCCCACCATGTCTCGCCCCGCAAGGAGGCGCACCGATCCATAACTGTTGACGCCGCCGCCGAGGTTTTGGTTGCAGCCAATTCCTCAACGGTTTCGCAGCGTTCGGGTGTCTTCGGGTGTGGTGGGCTGCATCAGCCGCGCTGATCCTGAACAGGCTTACGACGCGGTCGAATCGCCCCCGGTTCCCCGCGAACCCCCCGCATGAAATCATGCGTAAACCGTGCTGCGCAGGGGAACTTGCTGCCTTTGCAGCATCCTGCCGTAACGGTCTGATGACGTTGTTGCAGACTCAATCACCTTGGTCAAGAACGTCTGAAAACAAGGTCGAATCGCTTGCGCGGGCGCTGTTCGAAGGGTAGTGAGGATTCCTCATCGGCGCCGGATACGGTGGTCAGGTGACGGCCCCTGATGACCTGCGCCGACCCCGTCTGATCGCCACAGATCTTGACGGAACCTTAGTACGCACCGACGGAACCATTTCGGCTCGTACCCGATCAGCCGTGCTCGCCACCCAACGGGCGGGAAGTGTTTTCGTAATGGTCACCGCCCGTCCACCTCGCTGGCTGCACGACCTGGCCGACCTGGTCGGCGACCACGGTGTCGCGATCGTTGCCAACGGCGCCATTTTGTACGACGTCGTACGCCGCCGGGCGATCCGGACCAGGCTGATCGATCCCGGTGTCGCGCTCGAGGTGGCGCAGGCGATCCGGGCCGAGATTCCCGATGTGGAGTTCGCGATCGAGCGCTCGGATCGCTACGGACAGGAGCCGAACTACCTGAATCGCTGGCCGCGGCCGGACGACACGTTGGTCGCCGGCATCGAGGTCCTGCTGTCCGAACCGGCCGCGAAGTTGCTCGTCCGCCACCCCAGCTGGCATGCCGACGATCTGCTGGCGAAGATCGTGCCCGTAGTCGGAGAACGGGTCACGGCCAGCCACAGTGGCGGTCACAGTCTGGTGGAGATCTCCGCGAGCGGGGTGTCGAAGGCGGCGATGTTGGCCGATTTCGCTGCCACACAAGGGATTTCGGCTAACGAATCGATTGCATTCGGGGACTCGATCAACGACCTGCCGATGCTCGCCTGGGCCGGCACGTCGTACGGCGTCGCCAACGCGCACGCCGAAGTGCTCGCTGTGGTGGACAAAATCGCCCCGGCAAACGACGAGGACGGCGTCGCCGCCGTCCTCGAAGAGTTGTTTCAGCCTTTGAATTAAGAGGTTACAAGTACATCCCGCCGCTGCCGGGGCCGTCGGTGCTGTTGTTGGCCTGCGGTGCGCCGGGGAACGCGGATGCGTCCTCGGGCAGATGCTGACCGCCGGGGAGTGCGCGGCGCATCTGCTCCAACTGCTGGCGGGCCGCCATCTGCTGGGCGAACAACGCCGTCTGGATGCCGTGGAACAGGCCCTCCAGCCAGCCGACCAGCTGCGCCTGCGCGATCCGCAGCTCGGCTTCGGTCGGCACGCTGTCGTCGGTGAAGTCGAGGGTGAGGCGTTCCAGCTCCTCGACCAGCTCCGGCGCGAGGCCGCTCTCGAGCTCCTTGATGGAGACCTCGTGGATCGACTTCAGACGCTGCCGGGACGCTTCGTCCAGGGGTGCGGACTTCACCTCCTCGAGCAACTGCCGGATCATGTTCGCCACCCGCATCACCTTGGCCGGCTGCTCGACCAGTTCGGTCACCGAGCGTGGCTCGTCATCGCCTGGCTCGTCGTCAAGGTCGGAGCGCGGCGGCCCCTCGACGGCCATGCCGTCCGGCCCGACGATCAGCACCTTGCCGTCTTCGGTCCGCGCCCCGGCCATCGGAACTTCCTGGCCCTCGCTGCTGCTCTCGGTCATCTGCCCATCCTAGGCCGGATCCACGACAAGCCCCGCTCGGCCTGTGGACAACTGCCTAGTGCCGGGCGCGATGCCGTCGTACGGCGTCACGGTTGGCACAGGCGGGACTGCAGTACCGCTGCTTCCCGGTCCGCGAGAGGTCGGCGTACACGTTCTCGCAGCCGTCTGTCGCGCAGCGGCCGAGCCGGGTGATGCCACGGCCGGCCAGGTGGAGCGCCGTACCGGTGCTGATGAGCGTCGCGACCAGTCGGCCGACCGTCACCTTGTCCGGGCGGTAGTGCATGTGCCACCCGTCGCCGGCATGGTTTGTCAGCCGTGGATGCTCGGTGTACTTGGCCAGCATCGCGTTGATCAGCTCAACGCGATGCTGCTCGTCCTTCGCATCCACCACCTCGAGCCACTCGTCCAGCGCGACCCGTACGGCGGCCAGGTCCGCAGCCGTCACCCGGCGCTCACGCACCAGGCGGCTCTCGACACCGCTTTCCTCACACCGTGCGGCGAGCTCCTCGGGCGTGGTCGCGGGTCGGGTGACCAGGTTGACGGCGAGGAGCACCGCGTCGGCGCCGTAAGGGTTGAGATGCATAATGGCATTACAACACGATGGATTCATGACAGCCAGCCTTAAAGCCCACCGTCACCGCTGGAGCGTGGCGTCCTCCCACCACATCAGTGAAGGCCTTGTCGTGTACCAGCGCTGCGCCTGCGGCCAATGGCGAGTCACCAGCACCCCGCTGGTCGCACCCGTAGCCCTCGACGAGGCGCTAATCGATCCGGCTCACCATCGGTAGGCGCGACCGCGTCATCAGCCAGGCAAGCGTTCCAGCGAACAGCGGTACGACGATGACGATCCCGCCGAGCTCGGTCCACGGCACCATGAACCGCGGCGATCCGAACGCCGCATGGGCCGTATAGCCGTACAAAGCGCCGACGCCGACGCCCAGCAGACAGCCGAACTGCCCAAGCACCCACGCCTGCGCCGCCGCGAGGTTCCGCCGCCGCCGAGGTTGCGCACCGATCGCAGCCAGCGTTGCCAGATCCGCACGTCCCTCCGCCGCCGACAGCGACACCGAGATCGCCACACCGAGCAGCGTCACCACGGTCGCCGCGACCAGAATCCCGATCATGAACATCCGCGCCGGACTCTGAAACCCGCGCTCGACCTTCAGTACGTCGTCATTGCCCAGCAGCCGCGCGACCGCAGCCAACTCGTCTTCGGTCGGCTCCCGCGTCAACTCGTACTGAACCTCGAAGGTCGTGACCGTGCCGACCTTCGCGGCTGTTTCGTTGCTGATCAGTGCGTTGTCGCGCAGGAAGCTGATGTTGGGCGGTGCACCGGTCGCCGCCGCGTCGAGCGTCCGGGCAGGTGATGATTCCCCAGCTTCGCCGTCGGTGTACAGGTCGACCTTCTGGCCGTTCCAGTTCGGGAGGACGACCTTCCCGGCTCGCAGTTCGTCTGCCGCCTTGGCGCCGTACTCGTCGAAGCGGGCGATGAAAGCGGGGTCGACCGCCAGCAAACCCAGCGAATAGGACGTTCCTTGCGAGTCGACCGGACTCATCGCGTACAGGGTGGGCAGATAGCCCCACTCGTTGGTCTTTGCGTCGGGCAACGAAACCGTGGCCAGCCGGTACGTGTGCCGGACCGGTAGCAAGGCGGCCACCTTCTGCTCGGTGCTCTGTGAGTACGGCACGTTCTCGAAGTGGACCACCGCATCCCCGTGCTTCGCGATCGGGGTGTATCCCTTGGCTTCCGCGGCGATCCCGTTCGACGCCGCGAAGGCGACAGCGGCGGTCCCGGCCACAGCCATCATGATCGCGGCGGTGGCAGGACCCGTGCGGTGACGATGCCGGGCCGCGTCGCGAACGGCGAGCCGCGCGCTGAGCGGCAGCACCCGCGCGAACCCGGCGAACTTGGCAACCAGACTCGGCAGCATCCACACCAGCGCGGCGATCGTCGCCGTGATCCCCAGCAATACGAGCGCGATCGGTCCGGTCGGCGTGACCGTCGCCTCAGGCCTCGACCGCTGCGCCTCCTTCAGCGCCGCGGCGATCAGCCCGCTGCCGATAAACACGCAGACCATTCCGCCCACTAACAGAACCACGGCCGGCACGCGGACCCGCGCCGAACCAGTGGTGGTCGCGAAACGTCCAGCCAGCGCAGCCATCGGAGTCTGCCGCGCAGCAGCAATCGCCGGTACGACGGCCGCCGCCAGCCCAGCCAGCAATCCGAGCAGCGCGATCAGTACGACGCTCGTCCATGGGATCTGCCAGCCCGTGAAGATCGCCGACGTCATCTCCTCCCACACCGGCTTGCCGGCGAGGACCAAGGCCGTCGCGACTGCGAGCCCGCCGATCACCCCCACCAGACCGGCGAACAAGCCCTGCAACAGGACGATCCGTCGTACGTCGCGGGGCGTACCGCCGGCCGCCATCACCAGGCCGAGCTCGCGGGTCTGTCTCCGCGCGCCGACCGCAAACGCCGTACCGGCGAGCAGGATGATCTCCAGGATGCCGAAGCCGATCACCAGCGCCATCGCGGCGTACGGGCCGAGGTCGCCGCTGGTGCCGCCGTACGGATCCGGTGGCGGGTCGACGATGTTTGCGCGCGGCAACAAGAACAGGCCCTGGTCCGGGAGTTGCTTCGCGAGGGTCTTCGCGTCGGCCGATGCGGGCAGCTTGACCAGGTAGCGGACGGAGGTGCCCGGGTCGGCGGCGCGCAGGGCGGTGTCGGGGGCGGCGAAGATCGTCTCGGCACTTGGGGTCGACATCGTTCGGGCGATGCCGACGACCGCATAGCTCTTGCCGGTCGCACTCGTCACAGTTCCGGTCGGCGCGCCGAGGCCGAGCTGCTTCGCGAGCGATGGTGAGACCGCGATCTCGCTCTTCGTCGCCGGGAGGCGGCCTTGGTCGAGCTTGACCGTGCCTTGTGTCAACTGGCTGGTGCCGTCCCCGACCACGAGGCTGACGGAAGTGTTCGCCTGCGGACCGCGGATCTCGACCATCCCGGCATCGACGAACGCGCGGGCTACGGTGCTTCCGCCCGGCAGCAACGGAGTCGGGTCGAAGGTCGCCGGCACCCGGACGGGCTGCTCGGCGCCTTCGGCCGGCGCCGGCTCGCTCGACATCAACGACGGTTCGCCTGGCAGTGCTGCCAGCTTCCCGTACTGCGTGACGTCGAGCCGAGCGTCGGCCTGGCCGATCTCGATCCTGGCGAGGTTTTCGCCTTCCGGGCTGGACGTCTTGAACACGACGCCCATCCACGTCGCCGCGAGGACCGGGAGGCCGATCAGACAGGCCACCAGGAACGTGCGGCCGAGGGACTTTCGCGTGGTTCGGCGGGCGATCCGCAGCGGCGGACCCCACCCGCCCATCAGTGGCTCTCCTGTAGCAGCGCGTCGGCCTCGGGCAGCGGACCGGACTGGCCTACCAGCACGCCATCGCGCAGGTAGACGACGCGATCCGCCCAGGCCGCGTGCCGGGCGTCGTGCGTGACGAGTACGCCGGCGATGCCGTGCTGGTCGCACCGGTCGCGGAGGAGCTGGAGGACCGTTTCGCCGGTGTCGGAGTCGAGAGCACCGGTGGGCTCGTCGGCGAGCAGCAGTCGACGTTCGCCGACGATGGCGCGGGCGATCGCGACTCGTTGCCGCTGGCCACCGGACATGTCTTCGGGGAATCGGTCCGCGAGTTCATCGATGGCCACCTCCTGGAGTGCTGCTTCGGCGTACTTGCGGGCCGCGCGGGTGCGGGTGCCGTCGAGTTCGAGCGGGAGCGCGACGTTCTCGGCGGCGGTGAGGGCCGGGATCAGGTTGAAGTCCTGGAAGACGTAGCCGATCCTTCGCCGGCGCAAGGCGGCGACCGCGTTGCGGCTGAGGGTGGTGAGGTCGTTGCCGTCGACAAGTACTTCGCCCGCGGTGGGCTGGTCGAGGCCGCCGGCGCAGGTGAGCAGCGTGGACTTGCCGGAGCCGGACGGGCCCATCACGGCGACGAGTTCACCGGCTTCCACGGACAGATCGACGCTGCGGAGGGCGTGCACGGCCTGCTTGCCTTGCCCGTGGGTCCTGGTCAGATTACGGATGTCGAGAATCGTGCTCATCGCTTGGCCTGCTCTTCCGGTACGTCGTTGGTGCGGTGGGCGGCCGGCGTGGTACCGGCTCGGCCTGCGGCTGGCGTCGTACCGGCTCGGCTGGCGGCCGGCGTCGTACCGCCGGCTGCGCGGTGGCGTAACAGCATCGACTCGCAATGGTCGAGCCAGCGGATCTCGGCCTCGGCGGCGAAGATCATCGACTCGAGCACCAGCTGCCAGGAGATGTCGCCGTCGCGGTTGCCGCGCTTGAGGCGAGTCAGCTCCTGCAGCGACCGCATGGTCGACATCCGCTGACGCTGGACGACGGCGCTCACGTCCACACCCGGTACGGCGAGCGCCAGGGCGAGCTTGATCGCCAGCTCGTCGCGCGGTCGCGACTCCCGGGTGACCGGGGTGTCGAACCACCGGGCCAGCTCGGCCCGGCCGTCGTCGGTGATCTCGTACAGCGACCGGCCGTCGCCATCGCCTTCGCCCGACGCCGGCCGGACGAGTCCGTCGCGCTCGAGGCGGGTGAGGGTGGTGTAGACCTGCCCGATGTTCAGCGGCCAGGTCGCCCCGGTCGCCGCCTCGAACTCCCCGCGCAATTGGTACCCGTACTTCGGATCCTCCCGAAGCAGAGCCAGCAGTCCATGCTTGATCGACATGAATACTGAGTATGCATACCGAGTATGCTCTCGTCAACGGTCTAGACCAAGCGCGGCGGTTCCTGGCGCTGGCCGTTTGGTGGGTTACCCCACCAGCTTGTGGGTTCCCCGCCTGTATTCGAGCGGGGAACCCATCATTTGACTGGTCAGCCCATCAAATGATGCTGGTGTCGTCCCTGCGGACGAGGCGGCGGACCAGGCGGGCGGTGATGGCGTCGACGTCGTACGGGCGGCCGGTGCCGGGGGTGAGCTGGTCGAGCACCAGGCCGTCGATGGCGAAGTGCAGGAGGCGGATCTCCTCGGCGCCGCCGGGGAGGCCGGCGTTCGCGTTGAATGCGACGTCGGCGTCGAAACCGTGGCGCAGAGTGCGGGACAGGATCTCGTGCAGGCCGGGGCGACGGGCCGCTTCGAGTCGCAGTTCCAGCAGGGCGAGGGAGAGTTCGGGTCGGCCGAGCAGCCGCTCGACGATGTAGTGCACGTAGTCGATCATCAGATCGATCGTCGGCTCCCGCTTGGACAGCGGCTCCAGGACGGCCTCGTCGGGGGCGAGTCGCTCGAAGATCCGCTCGCCGAGCGCGCCGAGGAGTGCGTCGCGGGTGCGGAAGTAGTTGGACGCCGTACCGGCGGGCAATCCAGCCGCGGCGTCGACCGCTCGGTGGGTCAAGCCGCGCGCTCCGGCTTCCGCGAGTACGGCGAGACCGGCGTCGGCGAGCTGGGTACGGCGTTCGGGGTTCCGGGGCATGTTGACAAGCGTAGCAGCGTCCACTACAACTGTCGTACACAACAACGACAGCTGTAGTAGTCAGGAGAACGTATGCAACCCGCGGCATTCGGCGCGACCGTGGTCACCGACCGACCGGCGGAGGTCGCCGCCTTCTATCAGCAGCATCTCGACGTACAGATCGCCATCGACCTCGGCTGGTTCATCACCCTGCGCCGGGGCGAGGCGGATTGGGAGCTCGCGATCTGTCAGCGCGGCCACGCGACGGTTCCGGCCGCGGTGTCCGCGCTGACCGAGAGTACGAACGTCTTCGGCTTCATCGTCGAGGACACCGACAAGGTCGCCCAGTCACTCACCGAGGCCGGCGTGCGGCTCGAGACCGAGGTGGTCACCGAGGTCTTCGGCCAGCGCCACTTCTTCGTCCGCGACCCCGAAGGCACGTGGCTGGACGTCATCCAACTGGTCGCGCCGGACCCGGAGTGGCTGGCCGCGAACATGCCAGTGGAGGCATGACGCGGATCTCCAGCACTCACCAACGGCGACGAGCCGGCCGCGTCCAGGCGCGCGTGAGCCTGAACGCAGGTCGTCCGCGGGAGCCCATCCCCGTCGTACGGCGACCACGCGGTTGGTGAGTGCTGGGCGTCCGCACTCAGATGGTGAGGAGGACCTTGCCGATCTGGGTGGAGTCCTCGAGGGTCTGGTGCGCGAGCGCCACCTGGTCGAGGGGGAAGGTGGTGTGGATGATCGGCCGGACCTTCTTCTCGGCGACCAGGGGCCAGACGTGGCCGACGACCTCGGCCAGGATGCGGCCCTTGTCCTCGACCGAGCGGAACCGGAGGCCGGTCGCGGTGATGGAGCCGCGGCGAGCCATCAGGCGGCCGATGTCGAGTTCGCCCTTGGCGCCGCCCTGCATGCCGATCACGACCAGGCGGCCGTCGTACGCGAGTGACTTCACGTTGTCCTGCAGGTACTTCGCGCCCATGATGTCGAGGATCACGTCGGCGCCCGCCTTGCCGGTCGCCTCGCGCACCACCGACGCCCACTCGGCTTCCTTGTAGTTGATCGCGACATCCGCGCCGAGCCGGGTGCAGAACTCCATCTTGTCGGTGCTGCCGACCGTGCACAGCACCCGCGCGCCGTGCGCCACCCCGAGCTGGATCGCCATCGTCCCGATGCCCGACGCACCACCGTGGACGAGCAGCGTCTCGCCCTCCTTCAGGTGCGCGGTCATGAACACGTTCGACCACACCGTCGCGACCACCTCGGGCAACGCCGCCGCGCTGACAAGATCGATGCCTTCAGGCACCGGCATCACCTGCGGCGCCGGCAGGACGACCTTCTCGGCGTACCCACCGCCGGCGAGCAGTGCGCAGCACTCGTCACCGACGGACCAGTCCTCGACCTCCGCACCGACCGCGGAGATGACACCGGACACTTCGAGCCCGATCGTCCCGGGCGCGCCGGGCGGCGGTGGATAGTGGCCCTGCCGCTGCAGCAGGTCGGCCCGGTTCACGCCCGCGGCGACCACATCGATGACGACCTCGTCGACGGCCGGCTTCGGATCCTCGATCTCGCCGATCCGAAGGACCTCGATCCCGCCGGCACCACCCTCACACACCACAGCACGCATGCTGCCCACCGTACCGGCTCAGCTGACGATCTCGGCCATGTCGTCCGCGATGCTGTCGAGGGGATCGGCGTTGCCTATCGAGGCGAACCAGTCCCATAGCTCGAGCGAATGGTAGAGCCGGTACAGCGTGGTGCGTTCGCGCCAGTCCTCCGGCAGGTCGCCGTACCCATCGACGACTCCTTGGAGTTTCGTGGCGTCGCCTCGGATTGAGTAGGACATCGTCTTGGCGAGATCGAGCAGTGGGTCGGCGGCGATCGCGTTCTCGACGTCGATGAATCCGGTCACGCGCCAGGTCTCCGGATCCACCAGCACGTTGCCTTCGTGGAAATCGTTGTGGCACAGGGCCGGTGCCAGATTGGCTTTGAACAGCTCGGCGTGTGTTTCGACGTACTCGCGGATGCGTCGGTGGAGTGCGGGATCGCCTTTGAGACCTTGGAATTCTGTGAGCTTCTTGGTGAATTGGCGGCGCATGTACTGGTCGTTGTCCGGCAGCGGGTCGAGGATCTCGTCTGTGAGATAGCCGTACGACGGTTGCCCGATGCAATGAATTCGTCGGAGCAACCGCCCGATCTGCTCGTACGACGCTCGCCAGTCGGGCGGCTCGGCCTCGGACAGCGGGACGCCGTCGAGCTTGGTCAGAACGGTGTAGCCATCGCCGACTTGGACGACTTGTGGGACGTCTTGCCCGCTCAGCAGTCCGTAGACGTGGACTTCTTTTGCTTGTTTCCAACGCCATTCGGGTGCGTATTGCTTGACGATCAGCGGGTCGGCGTCTGTACGTCGTACCTCGTAGACCGTGCTCAGTTGGCCGCCGGTGCGCTGGACGATCTCGCTGCCTGGGTAGAGCTTCGCGATGAGCTCAGTCATCTAGATCGGCCCAGGTGTCGACGTCGTCGCCGGCGTGTGTTGGGTCGGACCAGGCGATGTCCAGGTCGGCGACCAGGCGCCGTACTGACTTGTCTCTTGGGTCGCCGATACGTCGTACTGCTTCAGTGATTGCGGTACGGCGGTATGCGGTGGCGAGCTGCTGGTTGCGGCCGTCGGTGTCTCGGAGCCCGTGGGCGTCATGATCTCTGAGTCCTTCGATCAGGTGGGTGACGTCGTCTTGGGTCAGCCAGGGGAGGTCGCAGCTGAGGATCACGACAATTGGTTCGGTGCCGTGGGTCAGGCCGGCCGCGATCCCTGCTACTGGGCCGCCGGAGGGTGGATCCTCGACCGTCCATTCGACCGGGCGGCAGGTGGTGCGGACTGAGCCGACTACGACAGTTGTGGTTGCGTCAGCGGTTGCCGTCAGCACTCGATCGAGCAGGGTGACACCGTCCAGCACCAGCATCGCCTTGTCCACCCCGCCGAACCGGGTGGAGCCTCCTCCGGCGAGTATCAACGCGTCGAAATCCACGGACGCAGTCTCGCATCCCCGCCGCCTCGCCGCCCGAGGTTTTCTGGGTTCAAGTGCGGCACCATGGAAGCGTGAAGATCGCCGTGGTGCAGACCGCCAGTAGCTCCGACAAGGCCGCCAATCGCGACCTCGTGACGCAGGTTGTCGCCGAGGCGGCGTCCGAGCACCCGGATCTCGTCGTACTGCCGGAAGCGATGATGGCCGACTTCTCGGTCGAGGACGGCGTGGTCGCGCAGGCGGCGGAGGCGCTGGACGGGGAGTTCGTCGGCACGCTGCGGAAGTGCGCGGTCGAGCACGGTGTGGCGATCGTGGCGGGCATGTTCGAGCGCAGCTGCGACGAGCGGCGCCCGTACAACACCCTGCTGGCGGTCGGCGCGGACGGCTCCTTGCTGGGTGCCTACCGGAAGATCCACCTGTACGACGCCTTCGGCTACAAGGAGTCGGACCAGCTGACGCCAGGTGATGTCGCGCCGGTGGTGGTCAAGATCGGCGGACTCTCGCTAGGCCTGATGACCTGCTACGACCTGCGCTTCCCGGAGCACTCCCGTGCCCTCGTCGACGCCGGCGCCGAGGTCCTCGTCGTACCGGCCGCCTGGGTCCGCGGCCCCCTGAAGGAACACCACTGGACCACGCTCCTGACTGCCCGAGCCATCGAAAACACCTGCTACGTGGCCGCCGCGGCTCAGAACGGCAAGAAGTACTGCGGCCTAAGCCAAATCCTCGACCCGCAAGGCGCCACGCTGGCCGCTGTCGGCGACTCCAACGGCCACGCCACAGCCACCCTCACCCCCGACCGCCTCACCACCGTCCGTCACCAAAACCCCTCCCTCCAAAACCGCCGCTACACAGTCACCCCCCGTTAACTCCCTTGGCCCCGGCCCGTTGGGCGGGCCGATCATCGGAGGAAAGTTTGCGGCTGGCGCCGAAAATCCTCCGGAAAGGTGAGGTGCGTGGGTGAGACGTGGGGGTGTGGGTGGTGGGGGAGCGGTTAGCCTCCTGGGGTGGTGGATGGGTTTGATTTGGAGCATCACGGTGATCTCGAGGTTGGCGACGGGCTCGTCGACCTCGCTGTCAACGTCAGGGCTGGTACGCCGCCGGCCTGGTTGGTGGAGGAGATCACCGGGAGCCTGACGGACCTGGCGGCGTACCCGCGTCAGGAGGCGGCGCTGGCTGCGGTCGCCGCGCGGCACAACGTGCCACCGGAGCGGG
This sequence comes from Kribbella antiqua, assembly GCF_004345665.1. Lineage (GTDB taxonomy): Bacteria > Actinomycetota > Actinomycetes > Propionibacteriales > Kribbellaceae > Kribbella > Kribbella antiqua. The sequence goes on along the minus strand of NZ_SLWR01000007.1, from coordinate 9,220 downwards.
TGTTGCTGACCGCGGGAGCGGCGGAGGCCTTCGTGCTGATCGCGCGCGCGTTCCGGCCGCGGCATGCGGTGGTGGTGCATCCTCAGTTCACCGAGCCCGAGGCGGCACTGCGCTCGGCCGGGCATCTGGTCGACCGGGTCATCCTGCGGCCCGAAGACGGCTTCGAGCTCGACCCTCGGGCAGTGCCGGCCGACGCGGACCTCGTTGTCATCGGCAACCCGACGAACCCGACCTCCGTGCTGCACCCCGCCGACGACCTCCGCGAACTGGCTCGGCCCGATCGCATCCTCGTGGTCGACGAGGCATTCATGGACGCGGTCCCAGGCGAACCGGAGTCGCTCGCCGGCGCGTCCATACCCGGCCTGGTGGTGATTCGCAGCCTGACCAAGACGTGGGGGCTGGCGGGGCTGCGCGTCGGGTACGTGATCGCGTCCGCCGGCATCATCGAGCAACTGGCCGCCGTCCAGCCCCACTGGCCGGTGTCCACTCCTGCGCTGGCCGCAGCAATTGCCTGCAGCAACGAGCAAGCCCTGGCCGAAGCAGCCCAAGCCGCCCTGGACACCGACCGCCAACGAGCCCACCTCCTCCACGCCCTCGCCCCCACCCTGTACAGCGACACCGCGGGCGCGTCGGGAGGTGCGTCGTACGGCGACACGCGTGCCGTGGTGGGGACTGCGTCGTACGGCGGCAGGGCTGGAGTTGTGACGTATGGGGTGGCTCGGGGGCCGTTTGTGTTGGTGCGGGTTGACGGGGCCGATGTACTGCGGGAACGGTTGCGGGAGCGGGGTTACGCCGTACGGCGGGGTGACACCTTCCCGGGGCTGGGGCCGGACTGGTTGCGGATCGCTGTGCGGCCTGAAGAGGTGACTGACGGCTTCGTGAAGGTCTGGCGCGATCTGCTGACCTGAGCGCTCGATGCGGGCGTGCCTGGTTCGCCGTCGAACCGAGTGAGCGCTGTAACCCTGGCGGGGTTTAGTCCGTCTTCACTTTGCGCACAGGATGAACGCAGAGTGCCCTTGCCGCGTGTCCGGCACTCTCCTGGCCAGTGCGAAGGGAGCAGCAGATGAGTCTCAACGACGACGACATGACGACCTCGTCCGAAGGCGACGAGGGTCTGGCGGACGGTGGCGCGACCCCGGGTGCGACGGACGGAGGCGCCGACGGCGGCGCCGGCGAGTACGGAGGCTCAGCCGGCGGATCCTCGAGCGAGGGCAACGACACAACAGCTGGCGCGTTCGGCTCGGGTGAGGGGTTTGCAGACGGCGGCGCCACGCAGGGCGCAACCGACGGCGGTGCGGATGGTGGAGCCGGCGGTTCCGAGGGTCCCGCAGACGGTGGAGCGACGCCGGGCGGCACTGACGGTGGTGCGGATGGTGGAGCCGGCGGCTTCGGTTCCGAGGGGCCTGCAGATGGTGGAGCGACGCCGGGCGGCACTGACGGTGGTGCGGACGGTGGGGCCGGCGGCTTCGGCTCTGAAGGTCCCGCGGACGGCGGTGCTACGCAGGGCGCTACCGATGGTGGCGCTGACGGTGGAGCCGGTGGGTATGGGTCGGGCGGTGAGGGTCCTGCCGATGGCGGCGCCACGCCGGGCGGTACTGACGGTGGTGCGGATGGTGGGGCTGGTGAGGGTCCTGCGGACGGCGGCGCGTCGCCTGGTGTCAGCGACGGTGGCGCCGACGGAGGTGCCGATGGCGGCGCTGGAGGCGGTTCCGAAGGACCTGCTGACGGTGGCGCTGACCCGAGCGTGACCGACGGCGGTGCTGACGGCGGCGCCAGCGGGAGCTCCGGAAGTTGGTGAGGGCGGTGCCGGAGACCGGGCCGCTGCCGGACGAACGCCCGGCTCTCCGGCGCTGTGTAGCAGGCGACCTGAACGAATTCGCAACCACCTACTGGGGCTCCCACGCCCTCCTCTCCCGCCACGCCGACTTCCACCCGTACGACGCCCTCCAGCCGAACGTCGCTGACGGGTTCCACAGCCCTGACCCACGCCCGGACAACCCCCACGACCACCACCCCGGACCTGTCGTCTCCGACGACGACCGTCCCGGGCTGGGCGGCTCTTACAATCACCACCCCGGCGACGGCTCGCACGGCGATCGCTCCGCACTGGGCGACCTGCACGAGGCGGGTTCCGGGCCTGGCGGATTGGGCGGGCCGTTTGGTGACTTGTTCAGTTTGGGGGCTGCGGATGAGTTGTTGTCTCGGCGGGGGCTACGGACGCCGTTCTTGCGGATTGCCAAGGACGGGGCGGTAGTGGGGGACGGGCAGTTCACTGGGTCGGGTGGGGTTGGTGCGGAGATCGCAGACCAGGTGCGTGACGACAAGGTGGCTGCGCTGTTCGCCGGCGGGCACACCGTCGTACTGCAGGCACTGCACCGGACCTGGCCTGCGCTGGTTGACTTCGCGACGCAGTTGTCGATGGATGCGGGTCATCCAGTGCAGATCAACGCGTACATCACCCCGCCGCAGTCACAGGGGTTCTCGGCGCACTACGACGTACACGACGTCTTCGTGCTGCAGGTAGCGGGTGAGAAGCACTGGACTGTGCACGAGCCCGTACACGTGGATCCACTGCGCAACCAGCCGTGGACGGACCACTCGCAGGCCGTAGCGGCTGCCGCCCGTGACAAGGCTCCGGTGATTGACGACGTACTGCGTCCTGGTGATGCGCTATACGTACCACGTGGCTTCCTGCACTCGGCGAAGGCGCTGGGCGGGGTCAGTGCGCACCTCACTGTCGGCCTGCACACGATGACGCGCTACCTGCTCGTGCAGGAGCTCGCGGCGCTCGCCGCGAACCAGGCGGCGTTGCGTGCCGCACTGCCGCTCGGCTTCGATCCAGGTGATCCAGCGCAGGTCAGTGCTGTGCTGCCGGAGGTTGCTGATCTCTTCGTCAAGCAGATCCAGTCGGCATCACCGGAGGACCTGGCAGCACGCCTCCGCCGCCGTACCTGGTCCAGCAACCGACCGGCGCCGCTACCGCCCTTGGCTCACGCAGCTTCCATCGCGTCTCTTGCTGTCGGTACGACGGTCCGGCTGCGCGCTGGGCTTCGTTGCCGGGTCGTGGCGGGCGATCCCGTCGTACTTCAGCTTCCCGATCGCACGATCACCTTGCCGGCGTCCACGGCCGACGCGGTCACCCAGCTGTGTTCCGGCGGTGATCACAAGGTCGGCGATCTCCCTGGGCTGGACGAACAGGACCAACTGGTCTTGGTTCGCCGCCTGCTCACCGAAGCAGTTCTCGTCACGCCGTCCAGCTGACGTGCCGCGTCTGGCCTATGGTTGCTGCGAGCAACATTATGGTGAAGTGGTTCTGTGGTTGAGAAGAGGTATCGAGCCGAGACGGGTTGTGCGGCGCTCGCGGCCGAGCGCGAGGACTCCATGGTCGCCACGGCACCTCCGGCCGAACGCTGGCTGCTGATCGAATGCCGCACAGCGTGGCCCCGCAGCGCCCTGCACGCCCTCCGCGATGCTGAGGGGCCGGCGGATGGAAGGCTTGCGGCTGAGGTGGCGCGAAGGTGTGGGCGGCTCGGGTATCGGCCGGCGCTGATCAGGCGGTATGGGCGAACGGACCAGTCGGTGCCGCGTCGGTGGGCGCTCGTCGATAGCCGGCCAGGCCACGAGTCGATCCGCTGGGGTGACCTGCCGTCGGACAACCACCTGCTTGAAGTACTCGGCGGTGGTGCTGGGTTGGGAAGGGTCAGCCGGGAGCCGATCTACTTGGTGTGCGCGCACGGGCGGCATGACGCGTGTTGTGCCGTGCGTGGACGCCCGGTGGCTGCCGCGTTGTCGGCGGCTTATCCGCAGCGCACCTGGGAGTGCAGCCACGTCGGCGGCGATCGCTTCGCTGCTAACGTCGTCGTACTGCCGCATGGGCTGTTCTACGGGCATGTTCCAGCGTCCCGCGCCGTTGAGCTCGCCAAGCACTACGACGAAGGGCTCGTCGTCCCTGACCTGTTCCGCGGATCAGGCGCATTCATCCCACCAGTCCAAGCAGCGCAGCACTTTGCCCGCGCGGCCGGTCATTCCCTGGCCGTCGACGACCTCCGTCCCACCGCTGCTCGCCAGGTTGCGGCCGATCAATGGCGGGTAGACCTCGCCGCCCCTACAGGTCTCATCAGCGTCGAGCTCTCGATCCACCTCGACACCGTCGACGCACGTCTCACCTGCGCGTCCACCCCACCCGCCCAAGTACGCCGCTTCGAGGTACACACCCTCACCACGACCTGAAACGCCGGTCCGAGGCTGTCAGTCGGGCAGTTGGGTGTCGTCGAGGTGGGCGCCGAAGAAGGTGGATTGGCGGGCCATGATGTCGCGCATGGAGGTGCCGCGAGGGACGCCGTACACGGTGCCGGGGAAGTCCAGGTCGCGTTGGATCGGCCAGAGCTCTTCGTGCCGGTCGGGCGAGAAGAGCTGAGCCGGGTCGCCGACCGCGATCCATCCGATCGGGAGGACCGCGCCGGGTTCCAGCCGCGAGTTCACCTGCAGCACGCTGTTGATCCGGAGTTCCGCGCCCGCGCCGGCGACCGAACCGGGGAACAACGCGGCGCCCGTGGCGATGAAGACCTCGTCCTCGACCGTGGCGCCGTTCACGTGTGCATGGGGACCTACCAGAACCGCGTCGCCGAGCAGGGCGGGATGGTCGGCCCGGCCGCGCACCAGGGCGTTCTCCATCACCACACTGTTCTCACCGAGACGGACCTCGCCGTTCTCCGCGGTCAGTACCGCGCCGTGCAGGACCCTGCTGCCTTCGCCGAGCACGACGGCACCACAGAGCACCGCTGACGGTGCGACATAGGCGGATTCGGGCACGACCGGTCGTCGGCCGCGGTGTTCGAGCAGCATGCCGCTGTCCTTCCGTTGAGCATCACCTCGTTCCTGGCCAGGATCCATGGATCGAGGCCGAATCAGCAGTACCAAAGGTCGTACGGATCTCCACAGCCCGGGCCCTCACTGCCCGGGCGGCGGTGTCCGGTGGCCGTCCACATCGGAGGTGGGAGGTTCGGTCGGCCGGACGATCCGGGTGGTGGAGAACCGCGAATGCAGAACACATTAGAACACGTGTTCGAAGGACGCAACGATGGCTGATCCGTCAGTCTTCCGGTGTCGCGAGCGCCGCAAACCGGGGTTCAACGGCGTTGCGTGGTCGAGTGCGGGAGGACCCGGTCCAGCGTGAAGATCGTGGCGACCGCGAGTAGCGCCAAGGCGGACATCCCCAGCCAGGGGAACTCATGGCGGATCTCGAAGAGCTGCGCGAAGAAGCCCGGAACCAGCACGCTGGCAAAAGTGAACGAGTACTGCCAGTAGGACAGGTACTTCCCATGCCCCACAGTCGGCGCCACGGCCGCAGCCAACGCGTTCGAGGTTGCAGCGTGCAGTACGTCGGCAAACGCGAAGACCGCGGTAGCCAGGATCAGACCGGGCACCACCAGCGCAGTAGGTACATGCAGCAGCGATGCCATCAACACACCCCACACAGCCCAAGTGACACCAGCGACGATCAGCACGTTGGTACGGCGGCGCTTCTCGGTGTGCCGCACGACCAGAGTCTGCCCAGTCCCCAGTACGACGGACACGGCCGCCAGCAACACGCCTACCCACCACTTCGCCACAGGTAGCGCCTCAGCGACGTACACAGGTAGTCCAGTGCCGAACAGCATGGTGCAGAGCGCCAGCAGCGTGTTGGCGCCGATCAGCACCAGGAATGGCTTGTCCTTGCGGAGCAGTGGTGCCGGACCGCTCTCCCGCGCAGCCCACTTGTGGTGCGAGATGCGGAGCCGCAGCAGCAGGAGCCCTGCGAGGTAGAACGTCACAGCATTGACTGCCATCGCGATCAGGAACGGTGTCGTCCCACCTGCGGCCAGCAGTACGCCGGCAACCAGTGCGCCGAGCCCCCAGCCGCCAGCCTGCATCATGCCGCCCAGGCCGAACCACCTGTCCCGGTCGCCCTCGTCGGCAACATCCGACAGCAGGCTGAAGATGGCGGACCAGAACGCGCGCTGACCACACATCGTCACCAGCGCACACAGGAACAGCAGCCACAACGACCGACCGAAGAAGAACCCGGTGAACGCCAGTCCTTGCGCGAACTGCGCCCCCACCACCAAGTTCCGTGCACCGACCCGGTCGATCGCTACGCCGACAGCAGCCGGTACGGCGATGGAGAACAGCGTCGCAAGGGTCAGCACCAACCCCGCCGTACCCAGTGGGATATCGGCGACCCTGACGAAGAACAACAGCAGGAGCGGCCCGGCGCAGCCCCCACCGAAGGAGTCAATCGCCAGACCGACAAGCAGCGGCGCCCGGCCACGGGTGTTGGGCAGGCCGAGGGAGGTGAATGCGCTCATGGGTTTCATGGACACTAGCAAGCCCTTACTGGACGCAGCCAACCCTTATCAGCCTGGAGTTGCCGCAGTACGGCGTACCGACACGTGCCGTAGTGGCCGCCAGGCCACAGCGGTCATCAGCACCATCGCGACGAAGGCAATGGCGAACGGAGCCGCCAGTCCGTACCGCTGCGCCAGTACGCCGCCCAGTGCCGAGCCGATGGCCGCTCCGCCTACCGAGGCGAGCAGATACACGCTGTTCACCCGCCCCATTAGCGGCTCCGGAGTAGCGAGCTGCCGGGCAGTGGTGGACACAATGCCCCACACGACGGCGTGTACGCCGAAGACGGCCATGGTCGCGCCGGCGACCCACGGGCTTCGGGTCAGGGCGAGGATGAGGTGCACCGTCGTCTCGATGACCAGTCCGGCGCGTAGCAGGGTGAGTGAGCCGACGCGGGGCTCCAGGAGGTGGTAGACCGGCATGCCCAGCACTCCACCGACTGCGCCGACCGAAACCAGCAGGCCGAACTGCGTCTCGCTCAGCCCCAACCGCTCACGCGCGTACAACACCCAGGTGGCGAACGCCGCGCAGAACGTGATGTTCATGACCAGGATCGAGCACGCCAGCGTCCGCACGCCAGCGTGGTGCCACAGCCAGCGAACTCCCTCGCGTACGTCGGTCCAGATCGCCGTACGCGCGGCTGGAAGTGGCGGACGCACGGCGACCCGCGCGATGAGGGCGGCCGCGGCGGCGAAGGTGACAGCATCGAACACCAGCGGCACACCGGCACCCACGGCGAATAGCAACGCGCCAAGCGGCGGACCGCCGAGCTGCTGCAGCACGGTGCCACTGGCGAACAGTCGTGCATTAGCTTTACCGAGTTGCGTTTTCGGTACGGCGCTCACCAGCAACGCACCGGAGGCGTTGTCAGCAAGCGTTTCCGCCGTACCGAGCAAGAACAACGCGGCGTAGACGCCCCACAGTGGCGAGGTCTCGAGCAACACTGCGATGCCCAATGCGGTAAGCACGGCACAGCGAAAGATATCGGCGGCAACGATCATCAGCCGGCGGTCGAGCCGGTCGACGAGAGCCCCGCTGAGCAAGGCGAACAGCAGCCACGGCAACTGCTGGACGAACGCGGCGGCGCCGACCGCGGCCGGTTCACGGGTGATCGAGGCAACGAGCAGCGGGCCGGCGGCCAGCATCGCGCCGTCGCCGAGGTTCGAGATGATCGAGGCCGGCCAGATCTTGCGGAAGTCCGGCCCGAGCTCGGCGGGCAGCAGGAAGGTACGCAGAGATGACATGCGAAAGCTCCAGAGGGCATGACGGAACGACTGGACAGCCGACGCCCGCGCGGCGTCGGCAGGAGGCCCGGTCAGTCAGCTGATCAGCGTGCCGACCGGACGGTGGTTGCAATGTCCTCGAACAGCCGAGACATCGCCCTCACCTCCGTCCGTACCCCAGGCGGCCCACCCGCCCTCCGCAGACCATACCTGCTGCCCCCCGTGCACGCACTCCCACATCAAGGAGCGCTATCCTCGACGATCGGCGGCCAAGCGTCGCCTGGAGGGTTCGCATAGTGGCCGAGTGCGCTGGTCTTGAAAACCGGTATGGCGGGTGACCGTCATCGTGGGTTCGAATCCCACACCCTCCGCTCTCCATAGCAGGCAACAACGCTCTGACCTGCGGAAACAACCGTTGCGAGGCATCGCCCAGGGTTGTCCGGCCACTTCCGGATGTGTCCGACCAGCACCGGCCGTCTACGGCTGTCTGTGCCCGTATTGTGCCCGCGCGGTGTGTCGGTCTCATGGCCACTTCACGGACCCGCTGCACCGCCCCCCTGGTGTTGCAGCCGTTCTGCGTGGAGTGCTGAAACATGAGGGCACGTCAGCCGCTCGACCGAGCCCCTGCGGGCTGGGACACCTGGGACATTGCTGGCGCGCGACTGTCCCAGGTGTTTGCCCAGGTCAGAGCGGCACATGGGACAGTGGGACACCTGGGACAACGTCAGCTTGGGAATCGCTCCGCCCAGGCGCCTGCGAACGTTTCTGACTCTGGCCCAACCGGCCGACTCCGGCCTGGACCACCCTCGATCGGCCCCCCGGAATGGCACACTGATGGCACGCCTGGCCAGGGTTATTGAGATACTCCCAGGTCGGCGCGCGCCGCCGCGGTGAACCTCTTTCGAGCCTCGTGAAGAGCCTTCTCGGCCCCTTCTCGCTCGTCAGCTCGGATGTTCGTCCACTTGCTCAGGGACGAGACCAGCTCGTGTGCGCGGTCAGCGACAGCGATTGAGCCGTAGATCTCCACGGTACTCACTCGCTCAGACAGCTCGTCGAAGGTGTCATAGTCAGGCGGGGGAATCGTGCGATCGAGGTCCCAGACGTACGGAAAGAAGACGGCGTAGTACCGCTCGTAGGTACTGAGGAACTCCGTAGATGCGTTGCGCCTGCGCTCGAATAGGCGTGCCTCGCGCTCGCGTTGCCATGAGGCTTCCGCCTCCTGTCTTGACCATTTGTGTTGGCTGCGCAACTGAGTTACCTGGGCCGTGAAGGCGAGGGCGGAGGCCATCAGTGTGCCGCCAACACCCACGGCTGCGATCACAAGCTCAGTCGACACATCGGCAGGGTACTGGGCTCCATCGGCTGATGCTTCGCACGCCGCGACGCGAATTGCCAACCTTCTGATCCGTAGTCGAGTTCAGACCGTCCACTACTTTCCAATGCGCGCCCGGGCACCTGTGCCGATCTGTCCGGCTGTCTGTCAACGGCAGTTGAAAACTGACCAGTTGGCGGCAAGGTGGTTTCTACTGACGGTTGCAACACTTCGTCCTGAATTGGGAGGTTGTGTTGTCTTCATCTCGTCGTGTGAAGAAGGGGCCGGGGCGTCGTCC